>NZ_QNRE01000005.1:358744-371842 GCF_003315035.1 Nocardia puris | reverse complement strand
GTACATCGCGATCACCAGATCCGCCGAACGCCGAATCGCCAACGCCACCCGATCCTCCGGACGCACACCACGCCCGATCAGATACCGCGCCAGCTGATTCACCCTGGCGTCGAGTTCGGTGTAGGTGAGCTGGATCCGCTCACCCGACGCGGTGTCGGCGACCAGCGCGACCGTGCCCGGGGCGGCCTGCGCCACCGCGTTGTCGAGCAGCGACACCAGGGTCGCGTCGGCGTCGACGGCGTGCGCGGTGTCGTTCCAGGTCCGCAGGATCCGATCCGCTTCGTCACCGGCCAGCAGGTCGATCTCGCCGACCGGCACCGTCACGTCGGCGACGATCGCGTCGAGCACCCGCACGAACCGGTCGGCGAAACCCTGCACGGTGGATTCGTCGAACAGGTCGGTGGCGTAACCGAATTCGGTGACGATCTCGGCCGGGCTGCCGTCCTCGGCGTACCGGTCGTAGAGCGTCACGTGCAGGTCGGTCTTGGCCAGCTGCGAGTCGAAGTCGACCGCGCTCACGTTGAGTCCGGGCAGTTCCAAGGTGGTCTCGGCCAGGTTCTGGAACGACAGGCCGATCTGGAACAGCGGATTGCGCGCCGTGGAACGCTCCGGGTTGAGCACCTCCACCAGTCGCTCGAACGGCACGTCGGCGTTGGCGAACGCCTCCAGATCGCGTTCGCGCACATCGGCGAGCAGGTCGGCGAACCGGTCGCCGGGCCGCACCGAGGTGCGGAACACCAAGGTGTTCACGAACATACCGATGAGGTCGTCGAGCTCACGCTCACCGCGGCCCGCGATCGGGGTGCCGACGGCGATGTCGTCGGTGCCGGAGAGGCGCGCGAGCAGCACCGCCAGCGCGGCGTGCACGACCATGAACAGCGAGGCGTTATTGGCGCGCGCCAATTCCGCCAGTTCCGCGTGCCTGCTCGGCGACAGTTCGAAGCGAATCGCCTTGCCGTGGAACGACTGCGCGGGCGGGCGCGGCCGGTCGGCGGGCAGCTCGAGCTGGTCGGGCAGGCCGGCCAGCGCGGTCCGCCAGTAGGCGACCTGCCGGGCGGCCACCGACTCCGGATCGTCCTCGTCGCCCAGCACGGTGCGCTGCCACAGCGCGTAGTCGGCGTACTGCACCGGCAGCGGCGCCCACTGCGGCGCCTCGCCCCCGGCGCGCGCCACGTAGGCGGCCATCAGGTCGCGCGCGAGCGGACCCATGGAGGCGCCGTCGGCGGCGACGTGATGCACGACGAACGCGATCACGTGCTCGTCGGGGGCGATGCGGAACAGCGCGACGGCGAGCGGGATCTCGGCGGCGACATCGAAGGTGGTCATCGCGAAGGCGATGACGCGCTCGAGCAGTTCCGACTCGTCGAGCTGGATCGGCTCCAGCACCGGGGTTCCCCGGTCGACCGGCAGGATCACCTGGTGCGGGCCGTCGGGTCCGCTCGGGTAGGTGGTGCGCAGCACCTCGTGGCGCGCGTAGAGGTCGCCGATGGCCTGTTCCAGCGCGCGCACGTCGAGCGCGCCGGACAGCCGGACCGCGAGCGGGATGTTGTCGACCGCCGAGGTGGCCGTGTCGAACTGGTTGAGGAACCAGTAGCGCGCCTGCGCGGGCGAGAGCGGAATCCGTTCCGGCCGGTTGCCCGCGGTGAGCCGGGGCCGCGTGCGGCCCGACCCGGCGATGTTCTCCACGCGGGCGGCCAGCGCCGCGACGGTGGACGCCTCGAACAGGTCACGCACGGTGAGCTGGGCGTCCAGCGCCGCGCCGAGGCGGGCGGTGACCTGGGTGGCGACCAGCGAGTTGCCGCCGAGTTCGAAGAAGTCGTCGTCCAAGCCGACCCGCGTCACCCCGAGGACGTCGCCGAAGGCGCCGGCCACGATCTCCTCGACCGGAGTCGACGGCGCACGGAACGCCTTGATCTCGAACACGGGCGCGGGCAGCGCCTTGCGCTCGAGCTTGCCGGAGGCGTTGAGCGGGAACTCGTCGAGCACCACGAACGCCGACGGCACCATGTACGCGGGCAGGTCCGCCGCCAGGGCGGTGCGCACCGCGTCGATGTCCACGGAGCGACCGGCGGCCGCGATCAGGTAGCCGACGAGCTGGTCACCGAGGCGCTCGTCCGAACGCACGACCACGACCGACTGCGCGACTTCGTCCAGCGCCGTCAGCGCGGACTCGATCTCGCCCAGCTCGATGCGCAGACCACGCAACTTCACCTGGAAGTCGGTGCGGCCCAAGTACTCCAGCTCACCATCGGCCGTCCAGGTGACCAGGTCACCGGTGCGGTACATGCGGGTTCCGCTGCCGAACGGGTCGGCCACGAAACGATCCGAGGTGAGGTCCGGCCGTGCGACGTAGCCGCGGGCCAGTTGCGCACCGGCGAGGTAGAGCTCGCCGGGCACGCCCACCGGCACCGGGTGCAGACGCGAATCCAGCACGTACACCTGCGTGTTGAACACCGGAGCACCGATCGGCACCGTCTGGGTGTCGGCGTCGGTTACCTCGTGGAAGGTGACGTCGACGGCGGCTTCCGTCGGGCCGTACAAGTTGTGCAGGCGAGTTCCGGTGAGCTCACGCAACTTCTGCGCCGTGACAGCGGGTAGCGCTTCACCAGACGCGAAGACGTTACGCAGGCTGGTGCATTCACCCGCGCGATCCTCGGCCACGAACACCGACATCATCGACGGCACGAAGTGCGCCGTCGTGACCCGTTCGGCGGTGATGACATCCACCAAGTAACCGGGATCGCGGTGGCCTTCGGGCTTGGCGATCACCAGGCGCGCACCGATCTGCAAGGGCCAGAAGAACTCCCACACGGACACGTCGAACGTGGCGGGCGTCTTCTGCAACACCACGTCCGCGCCCGTGAGCCCGTACTCGGCCTGCATCCACACCAGACGGTTGACGATCGCGCCGTGCGAGACCGCCACACCCTTCGGGCGGCCGGTCGACCCCGACGTGAAGATCACGTACGCGGTGTTCGACGGACGCAGCGGCGCAACGCGATCCGAGTCCGCCAGCGGGGCGGCGTCGTAGCTGTCGAGGTCGAGGGTGTCGATGGTGAGCGCGGTGACCGACCCGGCGTCGAACTCGTCGCGGGTGGTGGTCAGCACCACGACCGGCTGCGCCAGATCCAGCACATAGTGAGTGCGCTCGGCCGGATGATCCGGATCCAGCGGCACATACGCACCACCGGCAACCGACACCGCGTACATACCCACAACCAGATCCAACGAGCGACGCATACCCAACGCCACCAGCGAATCCGGACCAACACCCAACGAAACCAAATGCCGGGCAAGACGATTCACCCGCGAGGCGAACTCACCATAAGCGAGGCCCGTCCCCTCGAACGTCAACGCCTCGGCATTCGGCGTCCGCGCCGCCTGCGCCTCGAACATCGACACCAACGTCGCCGACGCATCCACCGCATGCCCGGTCGCGTTCCACGACTCCACCACCGCCGACCGCTCGGCGGCCTCCAGCAGCTCCACGTCACCGACCACCACGGCCGGATCCGCGACGACGGCTTCCAGCATCCGCACCAGGCGATCCGCGAACGACGCGACCGTCGGCTCGTCGAAAAGGTCCGTCGCGTAGGCGAACTCGGCGGACAGGCCGTCGGCGGCGGTGCCCGAGAAGTTCAGGTGCAGATCGAACTTCGCGGTCACCACGTCCAGCGGCACGCCCGAGACCTCCAGGCCGGGCAGCTCGAAGCCGGCCTCGCCCTGGTTCTGGAACGAGAGCATGACCTGGAACAGCGGGTGCCGCGCCTGCGAGCGGGCCGGGTTGAGCAGTTCGACCAGCCGCTCGAACGGCAGGTCGGCGTGCCCGAAGGCGGCCAGGTCGGTTTCCCTGGTGCGGGCCAGCAGGTCGGCGAAGCGCTGCGCCGGATCGACGGCGCTGCGCAGCACCAGCGTGTTCACGAACATGCCGATGGCGTCGTCGAGGACGGCCTCACCGCGGCCCGCGACCACGGTGCCGATGGTGACGTCGTCGGTGTTCGACAGCCGCGCCAGCAGCGCGGCGAACGCGGCGTGCACCACCATGAACAGGCTGGCGCCGTGCGCGCGCGCCAATTCCTCACTCGCCCTGGCCAGTTCGGGGCTCAGCGCGAATTCGTAGACGCCGCCCCGGTTGGTGGCCACCGCCGGGCGCTTGCGGTCCGACGGCAGGTCCAGCTGGTCCGGCACCCCGGCCAGCGTGCGCGACCAGTAGTCGACCTGCGCGGCGATCAGCGAGTCCGGATCGTCCTCGGAGCCCAGGGTTTCGCGCTGCCACAGCGCGTAGTCGGCGTACTGCACGGGCAGCGGCGCCCAGCCGGGCGCCTCGCCGCGCGAGCGCGCCGCGTAGGCGAGCATCACGTCGCGGGCCAGCGGGCCGACCGACCAGCCGTCACCGGAGACGTGGTGCACCACGAACACCAGCACGTGGGTGTCGGGCGCGGAGCCGTCCATCGACCCGGCCACCCGGAACAGCGCGGCCCGCACGGGCACCGCCGCGGTGACGTCGAATTCGGTGAGCACGACCTCGCGGATGCGGTCGGCCAGATCGGCTTCCGACACCTCGATCGGCGTGAGGTCCGGATGGGCCTGGCCCGCGGGCAGCACGACCTGCACGCCGTGGCCCTCGGCGGTCTCCGGGTAGACGGTGCGCAGCACCTCGTGCCGGTCCACCACGTCGGCCACGGCCAGGCGCAGCGCCTCGGTGTCGAGGGCGCCGACCAGCCGGACCGCGAGCGGGATGTTATTGACCGCGGTCTGGTTGTCGAAACGGTTCAGGAACCACATGCGCTGCTGCGCGAGCGAGAGCGGGATGCGGTCCGGGCGCGGTCCGGCCACCAGGGCGTGGCGCGGCCTTCCGTCGGCTTCCACACCGGCCCTGGCGGCCAGCGCGGCGACGGCGGGCGCCTCGAAGAGGTCGCGCACCGAGAGGTTCGCGCCGACCGCCCGGTTGATGCGGGCGATCACCTGGGTGCCGACGAGCGAGTTGCCGCCGAGTTCGAAGAAGTCGTCGTCCAAGCCGACCCGGTCCACGCCGAGGACGTCGCCGAACGTGCTCGCGACGATCTCCTGGATCGGGGTGGCGGGTGCGCGGAATGCCTTGACCTCGAACACCGGAGCGGGCAGCGCCTTGCGATCCAGCTTGCCGGAGGCGTTGAGCGGGAACTCGTCGAGCACCACGAACGCCGACGGCACCATGTAGCCGGGCAGTTCGGCGCCGAGATGGGTACGCACCGCGTCGAGGTCGATCGCGTGCCCGGCCGCGGCCACGAGATAGCCGACGAGCTGGTCGCCGAGGTGCTCGTCCGAGCGCACCACGACCACGGCCTGCGCGACCTCGTCCAGCGCCGTGGCCGCCGACTCGATCTCGCCCAGCTCGATCCGCAGACCACGCAACTTCACCTGGAAGTCCGTGCGGCCCAAGTACTCCAGCTCACCGTCCGCCGTCCAGGTGACCAGGTCACCCGTCCGGTACATGCGCGCACCGGCGGCGAACGGGTCCGCGACGAACCGGTCGGCCGTCAGGTCGGGGCGCGCCACATAACCGCGCGCCAACTGCACACCGGCGAGGTACAGCTCACCCGGCACACCCACCGGCACCGGATGCAGACGCGAATCCAGCACGTACACCTGCGTGTTGAACACCGGCGCACCGATCGGCACCGTCTGCGTATCCGCGTCGGTCACCTCGTGGAAGGTGACATCGACAGCAGCCTCCGTCGGGCCGTACAGATTGTGCAGACGGGCACCCGTGAGTTCCCGGAGTTTCTGCGCCGTGACAGCAGGCAGCGCCTCACCGGAGGCGAAAACATTACGCAGGCTGGTGCACTCACCGACCCGCTCCTCGGCCACGAACACCGACATCATCGACGGCACGAAGTGCGTGACGCTGACCCGCTCGGCGGTGATCACGTCGACCAGGTACGCCGGATCGCGATGCCCGTCGGGCTTGGCGACGACCAGGCGCGCACCGATCTGCAAGGGCCAGAAGAACTCCCACACCGACACGTCGAACGTGGCCGGGGTCTTCTGCAACACCACATCGTCGGTGGTCAGACCGTACTCCGACTGCATCCACACCAGACGGTTCACGATCGCCGAATGCGACACAGCCACACCCTTCGGCCGACCCGTCGAACCCGACGTGAAGATCACGTACGCCGTATTCGACGGACGCAGCGGCGCAACACGATCCGCATCGCTCAGCGCCTCGTCCGCGTAGCCCGAAACGTCCAGCGTGTCGATCTCCAGCGCCGCGACGGAACCGGTGTCGAACTCGTCCCGCGAGGTGGTCAGCACTACGACCGGCTGCGCCAGATCCAGCACATAGTGAGTGCGCTCGGCCGGATGATCCGGATCCAGCGGCACATACGCACCACCGGCAACCGACACCGCGTACATACCCACAACCAGATCCAACGAGCGACGCATACCCAACGCCACCAGCGAATCCGGACCAACACCCAACGAAACCAAATGCCGGGCAAGACGATTCACCCGCGAGGCGAACTCACCATAAGTCAGCGTGGCGAAGCCACTCGATGAGGGGCGGTGGTCGGGCGACGGGTGGGCGAGACCCGTCCCCTCGAACGTCAACGCCTCAGCATCAGGTGTCCGCGCGACCTGCGCCTCGAACAACGACACCAACGTCGCCGACGCATCCACCGCATGCCCGGTCGCATTCCAGCCCTCGACGACAGAGGACCGCTCGGCGGCGTCCAGCAACTCCACGTCACCGACCACCACGCCCGGATCGGCCACCACCGCGGACAGCATCCGCACCAGGCGATCCGCGAACGACGACACTGTGCTCGCGTCGAACAGGTCCGTCGCGTAGGCGAATTCGGCGCTCATGCCCTGCGGCGCCCCGTCGGCGTCCATGTCCTCCACCAGGATCAGCTGGAGGTCGAACTTGGCCAGTGGAACCGCCATGTCGACGCCGGAGACCGTTAGGCCCGGCAGTTCGAAGGTGTTCGGCGCGGTGTTCTGGAAGGTCAGCGCCACCTGGAACAGCGGGTGCCTGCCCGGCGAGCGCACCGGGTCGAGCACCTCGACCAGCCGCTCGAACGGCACGTCGGCGTGGCCGAAGGCGTCCACGTCCACGCGGCGCACCGCGCGCAGCAGGTCGGTGAAGGTCTCGCCGGGTGCCACCTGGGTGCGCAGCACCAGGGTGTTGACGAACATGCCGATCAGGTCGTCGAGCGCCCGCTCGCCGCGGCCCGCGATGGGTGTGCCGATGGCGATGTCCTCGGTACCCGACAGGCGCGCCAGCAGCGCGGCGAACGCGGCGTGCACCACCATGAACAGCGTCGAATTGTGTTCCTGCGCCAGCTCGCGCAGCGCCGCGTGCACCTCGGCGGGCACGGTGAAGGTCACCGTGTCGCCCCGGTTGGACGCGGTCGCCGGGCGCGGCCGGTCGGCGGGCAGGTCCATCTGCTCCACCAGCCCGGCCAGCTCGCGCCGCCAGAAGTCCAGCTGCCCGGAGATCAGCGACTCCGGATCGTCCTCGGCGCCCAGCACCGCGCGCTGCCACAGCGCGTAGTCGGCGTACTGCACGTCCAGCGGGCGCCACGCGGGCTCCTCGCCGTCCACGCGGGCGCCGTAGGCGATCATCACATCCCTGGTCAGCGGGCCCATGGAGAAGCCGTCGGCCGAGATGTGGTGCACCACCAGCGCGAGCACGTGCTCGGTGGGGCTGATCTCGAACAGCCTGGCGCGGAAGGGCACCTCGGCGGTGACGTCGAACGCGGTCAGCACCACCTCGGAAAGGCGTTGCGGCAGTTCGGCTTCGGTGGTGTCGATCGGGCTCAGGTCCGGGATCACCTGTGCCGTGGGCACGATCCGCTGGAAGCCGACGCCGTCGATCTCCGGGTAGTAGGTGCGCAGCGACTCGTGCCTGGCGAGCACGTCGGCGACCGCGATCTGCAACGCCTGCCGGTCCAGCAGGCCCGACAGCCGCACCGCGGCGGGGATGTTGTCGGCCGCGGCCGACGCGGCGAACCGCTCGCCGCCGCCCATGTTGAAGCGGTTCAGGAACCACATGCGCTGCTGCGCCAGCGAGAGCGGGATCCGCTCCGGGCGGCGCTGCGGCACCAGAGCCGCCTTGCCGCCCGCGCCCGCCTTGGACTCGGTGCGCGCCGCGAGCGCCGCCACCGTGGACGCCTCGAACAGTTCGCGCACGCCGAGGTCGGTCTCCAGCGCGACCGAGAGCCGCGCCGCCACCTGGGTGGCGCTGAGCGAGTTGCCGCCCAGGGCGAAGAAGTCGTCGTCCAGGCCGACCCGGTCCAGGCCGAGCACGTCGGCGAAGGTGCGCGCGACGATCTCCTCCACCGGCGTGGTGGGCGCGCGGAACACCGCGGCCTCGAACACCGGCGCGGGCAGCGCCTTGCGGTCCAGCTTGCCGGAGGCGTTGAGCGGGAACTCCGCCAGCGTCATCACCAGCGCGGGCACCATGTAGGCGGGCAGCTGCCTGGCCAGGTCCTCGCGCACCAGCTCGCCGTCCACCTGCGCGCCCGGCGCGGGCACCACGTAGGCCACCAGCTGATCGCCGGTGTGCTGATCGGAGCGCACCACCACGACCGACTGCGCGACCTCGTCCAGCGCCGTCAGCGCCGACTCGATCTCGCCCAGCTCGATCCGCAGACCGCGCAGCTTCACCTGGAAGTCCGTGCGGCCCAAGTACTCCAGCTCACCATCGGCGGTCCACGCCACCAGGTCGCCGGTGCGGTACATGCGGGTTCCGTCGCCGAACGGATCGGCCACGAACCGGTCCGAGGTCAGATCGGGCCGCGCCACGTAACCGCGCGCCAGCTGGGCGCCCGCCAGGTACAGCTCGCCCGCGACACCCACCGGCGCGGGACGCAGACGCGAATCCAGCACGTACACCTGGGTGTTGAACACCGGGGCGCCGATCGGCACCGTATCGGTGTCGGCCTCGGTCACCTCGTGATAGGTGACGTCGACCGCGGCCTCGGTCGGGCCGTACAGGTTGTGCAGGCGCGCGCCGGTCAGCTCGCGCAACCGGTGCGCGGGCTTCGGCGGCAACGCCTCACCGGAGGCGAAGACCATGCGCAGCGCCGTGCAGCGCGCCGCGGCGCCGTCGGCCACGAACACCGCCAGCATGGACGGCACGAAGTGCGTGACGCTGACCCGCTCGGCCGCGATCACGTCGGCCAGGTACGCCGGATCGCGATGCCCGTCGGGCTTGGCGACGACCAGGCGCGCACCGATCTGCAAGGGCCAGAAGAACTCCCACACCGACACGTCGAACGTGGCCGGGGTCTTCTGCAACACCACATCGTCGGTGGTCAGCCCGTACTCCGACTGCATCCACACCAGACGGTTCACGATCGCCGAATGCGACACAGCCACACCCTTCGGCCGACCCGTCGAACCCGACGTGAAGATCACGTACGCGGTATTCGACGGACGCAGCGGCACACGGCGATCCGCGTCGGTGACCGGCGTGTCCGGCAGGCCGGAGAGGTCGAGCAGATCGATGCGCACCTGCGCGGTGTCGATGTCCAGATCGTCCCCGGAGGTGAGCACGCACACCGGATCCGCCGTCGCCAGAATGTATTCCGTGCGCTCGGCCGGGTGATCCGGGTCCAGCGGCACGTACGCGCCGCCGGCCACGGCGACGGCGTACATGCCGATCACCAGGTCCAGCGACCGGCGCATACCGAGCGCCACCGAGGTCTCCGGGCCCACACCGCGATCGATGAGCCAGCGCGCCAACCGGTAGACCTCTGCCGAGAACTCCGCGTACGTAAGGCTGGTGCCGTCGAAGGTGAGCGCGGTCGCCTCCGGTGTCGCGGCGACCTGCGCCTCGAACATCGAGACCAGCGTCGCCGCGTCGTCCACCTCGTGCGCGGTGTCGTTCCAGCCGCGCACGAGCAGTTCGCGTTCGGCGGTGTCGACGAGCGCGATATCGCCCACGGCCACACCGGGTTCCGCGGTGACGGCGGTCAGCACCCGCACGAGCCGGTCGGCGATGCGGCGCACGGTCTGCTCGTCGAACAGGTCGCGCAGGTAGCCCGCGCGGATGCGCAGCCGCGAATCCAGCTGCGCGATCAGCGTCAGCGGGTAGTGCGTGGCGTCGGCCGCGTCCAGTCCCGCCAGCGCCATCCCGTCGATATCGGCGGCCTGGGACTTGATGCCCTCGGCGTCCACCGGATACGACTCGAACACCACCAGGGTGTCGAACAGCGCGCCCACCCCGGCCGCCGACTGGATGTCGGCCAGGCCCACGTAGTGGTGGTCGAGCAGATCGGCCTGCTCGCCCTGGGTGCGCACGAGCAGCTCGCGCGCGGACTCCGACGGACCGAAGCGCACCCGCACCGGCACGGTGTTGATGAACAGGCCCACCATCGATTCCACGCCGGACAACTGCGCGGGACGACCCGAGACCGTGGTGCCGAACAGCACGTCGTCGGTGCCGGTCATGCGGCCGACGAGGATGCCCCACGCCACCTGGAGCACCGTGTTCGGGGTGACGCCGAGCGAACTCGCCAGCTCGGTGAGCCGCGCGGTGGCGGCCTCGTCCAGCTCGAACAGGTACTCCCCCGACAGCGCGGTGATCTCGCGGCCCGCGTCGGGGCGCGCGAGCAGGGTGGGTTCGCCCACGCCGCGCAGCGCGTCGGCCCACGCGGCCACCGAGGCCGAATGATCCTGGCGCGCCGTCCATTCCAGGAAGTGACGGTAGGAGCGCACGGCGGGCAGCGCCGACGGGTCGGCGTGCGTCGCGTACAGCACCAGCAGGTCGCGCATGAGCAGCGGCATCGACCAGCCGTCGAGCAGGATGTGGTGGTTGGCCACCACGAACCGCCACTCGTCGGCCGCCACTTGGATCAGCGTGAAGCGGATCAGCGGCGGCGCGGCGAGATCGAAGCGCCGCAACCGGTCCGCCTCGATGAGGTCGTCGGCCGCACCGGTCTCGGAGCGGTCGTACTCGGCCCACGCCACGCGCACGCCGTCCAGCACGACCTGCACGGGGCTGCCGTCGTGGTCGCTGACGAACGCGGTGCGCAGATTCTCGTAGCGGTCCACCAGCGCCTGCGCGGCGGCGCGCAGCCGGGCCGCGTCGACCCGTCCGGTGAGCGTGAGCACCGCCTGCGCGGTGTAGACGTCCACCGAGCTCGCGGCCAGGCGGGCGTGGAACAGCAGGCCCGCCTGGAGCGCCGAGAGCGGCCACACGTCAGACAGCGCCGGGAACTGCCGCTCCCAGCCGTCTATATCGCGCTGCGTCGCGCGCACCAGGGCGAAGTCGGACGGGGTGTGCCCGCCCGCGCCGGTCGAATTGGCGTGCCGGGCAACCGCTTCCAGCGCCGTGGTCCACAGGTTCGCGAATTCGCGCACCTCGTCGCCGGAGAGCAGGGTGGCCGGGTAGCCGATATTGGCGGTGAGCTTGTCACCCACCACGATGGCGTTCACGTCCAGCGGGGCCATGGCGGGCATATCGGCGTCGTACGCGCCGGCCAGCGCGCCGAGTTCACCGGCCGGGGTCCAGCCGTAGCCGCGCAGCGCCTCGGGCACATCGCTGTCGGAGACGCGGCCCAGGTAGTTGAAACTCACCTGGCCGGGCAGCCGCTCGGGCAGTTCGCCCGCGGTGCGCGGGTTCAGGTAGCGCAGCAGGCCGTAGCCGATGCCCTTGTCCGGCACCGCGAGCAGCTGCTCCTTGACCGCCTTCACGGCCTTGCCGAGCGCCGGTCCGCCCGCGAGGGCGGCGTCCACGTCCACGCCGGTGAGGTCCAAGCGCACCGGGAAGATGGCGGTGAACCAGCCGACGGTGCGCGAGAGGTCGGCGCCGGGCACCACGTCTTCCTCGCGGCCGTGGCCTTCCAGGCGCACCAGCAGCGCGTCATCGGGGCGGGCGCCGGTCCTGGCGGCGCGCCACTTCGCGGTGGCCAGGGCCAGCGCGGTGAGCAGGCCGTCGTTCACACCGCCGTGGAACAGGGCGGGCACGGTGGTCAGCAGGGCCTTGGTGACCTCGGCGGACACCTCGACCTTCACCTTCTCCACGGTCCGCGAGGTGTCGACCGCCGGGTCCATCGGGCGCGCGGTGAGCAGCGGGTCGGGGGTGTCGACCACGGCGTGCCAATGGTCGAGTTCAGCGGTGCGCCCGGCACTTTCGGCCTCGCGGGCCAGCGCGTGCGACCAGGCCCGCATGGAGGAGGCGGGCGCGACGAGCTCGGGCTGCTGACCGGCGGTCAGCTGGCCCCACGCGGCGACGAAGTCGGGCACCAGGATGCGCCACGACACACCGTCGACGACCAGGTGGTGCGCCACCACGATCAGGCGGCCCATCCGGGTGGGCTCGTCGGGTTCCAGCCACACGAACCGGATCACCTGACCGGTCGCGGGATCGAGCTTGTCCAGTTCGGAATCCAGTGCGGCCGAAGCGATGTCGAAGAGTTCGGCGTCGGTGGCGGCGGCCGGGAACTCGACCCGCTCGATGAGCGCGTCCACGTCGACGGTGCCGGGCGCGGCGGTCTGCAACACCCAGTCGCCGCCGGCGCGGCGCAGGCTGGAACGCAGCATGTCGTGGCGATCGATCACCGCGCCGACGGTGGCGGCGATGCCGGTGTGGTCGATGCCGAGCGGCAGCTCCAGCGCGATGGTCTGGTTGAACCGGCGGAACGAGCCGGGGCGTTCGGCCATGAACCGCACCACCGGGGTGAGCGGCATGGTGCCGACGCCGCCGCCGGGCAGTTCGGGCAGCGCGGCCACGGCGGGCGCGGCGGCGTCGGCGGTCTCGGCCACGGCGGCCAGGCCCGCGACGGTCTTCTGCTCGAAGACGTGTCGCGGCGTGAACACCACACCGCGCGCCTTGGCGCGGGAGACCAGCTGGATGGAGACGATGCTGTCGCCGCCCAGGGCGAAGAACGAATCGTCCACACCGACCCGCTCGACGCCGAGCACCTCGGCGAACACCTCGGCGATGGTCTGCTCGAGGGGTGTGCGCGCGGCGCGGAAGGTCACCTCGGTCGCGAAGACGGGTTCCGGCAGGGCTTTTCGGTCGAGCTTGCCGACCGGGGTCAGCGGGACCCGATCGATCACCATGATCGCCGACGGCACCATATACGCCGGGAGACGATCCTC
>NZ_QNRE01000005.1:0-358644 GCF_003315035.1 Nocardia puris | reverse complement strand
AGGGCTTTTCGGTCGAGCTTGCCGACCGGGGTCAGCGGGACCCGATCGATCACCATGATCGCCGACGGCACCATATACGCCGGGAGACGATCCTCCACATGCGCGGTCAGCGCCGCGACGTCGATCGAATTACCCGACGCCGCAACGACATACGACACCAGCGAGACCGCGCCGACGGCGTTCTTGTGGCCGACGGTGACCGCGAAATCGACCGTCTCGTGCGAAGCCAGGGCCGCGTCGATCTCACCGAGTTCGATACGGAAACCACGAACCTTGACCTGGAAGTCCGAACGGCCGACATACTCGACCTCACCGGTACGGGTCCAGCGGACCACGTCACCGGTGCGGTACATCCGCTCACCATCGGCATACGGGTTCGCCACAAACCGCTCAGCGGTGAGTCCCGGGCGCGCGTGATAGCCACGGGCCAACTGGATGCCCGACAGGTACAGCTCACCCGCGACACCCACCGGAACCGGCCTGAGCCGCGAATCCAGAATCAGCGACCGCATACCCCGAATCGGGCCACCGATCGTGACCGTCTCACCAACCACCAGCGGATCACTGATATTGGTCATGATCGTCGTCTCGGTCGGACCGTAACCATTGTGGAACGCACGAAGCTCACCGGAATCACCCAGCGGCACAGCCCACTTCGCCACCAACTCCGGCGGGCACGCCTCACCACCGGCGACCAACACCCGCAGACTGTCCAACCCACTCGGATCGAACGTCGCCAACGCCGCCGGAGTGATGAACGCGTGCGTGACCCGCTCACTGCGAATCAGCTCGGACAGTTCCTCACCGCCGTACACACCCGGCGGCACCACAACCAACGCGCCACCCGCACCCACCGCGAGCAACAACTCCAGAACCGACGCGTCGAAACTCGGCGACGCGAAATGCAGTGCGCGCGAATCGGAATCGAGACCGTACCGCTCGACCTGCTCCCGACTGAAGTTCGCCAAACCCGCATGGGTGACCACGACACCCTTGGGCACACCCGTCGAACCCGACGTGTAAATCACATACGCCGGATGCTCCGGACGCACCGGCCGCACCCGATCCGCATCCGTGATCGGACCACCCTCGAAGGCGTCCAGATCCAAATCCTCGAACACCAACCACCGCGCCGACTCCGGCAAACCCTCCCGCACCGAAGCCACGGTGATGCCCACCGGCGACCCGGAATCGGTCACCATGTGCGCGATGCGCTCGACCGGATAGTTCGGATCCACCGGCACGAACGCCGCACCGGTCTTCGACACCGCCCACGCCGCGAACACCGAATCCTCCGACCGCGGCACACCCACCGCGACCAGATCCTCGGGACCGATGCCCTCGGCGATCAGCAAACGCGCCAACCGATTCGAACGCTCATCCAACTCCGCATAAGACAGAGTTGCCCCCTCGAACACCACAGCAGCCGCCTGCGGATCAATCGCCGCCGCCTCACCCAACAGCTCCGGCAGCGTCCGCGACGGCACCACCGGCGCACCCGTGCGGTCGAGCAGATCGGTCAGCTCGTCGGCGTCCAGCACGTCGACCGCACCCACCGGCACCGACGGATCGGTGGCGATCGCGTCCAGCACGCGCGCCCAGCGGCGCACGATGTCCTCGGCGGTGGAGGCGTCGAACAGCTCCGTGGCGTAGGTCAGGGCCAGGGTCATGCCCGACTCGTCGTTCTCCGACAGGGTGAACTGCAGGTCGAAGCGGGCGACGTTCTCGTCCAGGTCCAGCGCCGCCACCGTGAGGCCGGGCAGCTCCAGCGACGCGCGCTCCAGGTTCTGGAAGGCGAGCATCACCTGGAACAGCGGGTTGCGCGACTGCGAGCGCTCGGGCGCCAGCAGGTCCACCAGCCGCTCGAACGGCACGTCGGCGTTGCCGTAGGCGTCCAGGTCGGTGCGGCGGACCCGCTCCAGCAGATCGGTGAACGGCTCGGCGTTATCGATTCCGGTGCGCAGCACCAAGGTGTTGACGAACATGCCGACCAGATCGTCCAGCGCGGCCTCGCCGCGGCCCGCGATGGGCGTGCCGACGGCGATGTCGTCGGCGCCGGACAGGCGGGCCAGCAGCACGGTGAGCGCGCCGTGCATGACCATGAACAGCGAGGCGCCCTGGCGGCGGGCGATCTCGTCCAGCGCCGCGATCAGATCGGCGGGCAGTTCGTGGCGCACGGTCGCGCCGCGGTGCGAGGCGATGGCCGGGCGCGGCCGGTCGGTGGGCAGGGTCAGTTCGTCCGGCACGCCGTCGAGGGCACGCTGCCAGTACTCGACCTGGCGGGCCAGCAGCGATGCCGGATCGTCCTCGCTGCCCAGCACCTCGCGCTGCCAGACGGCGAAATCGGCGTACTGCACGGGCAGCGGGGCCCAGCCGGGCGCGCTGTCCTGGGTGCGGGCGGTGTAGGCCACCATCACGTCGCGGGTGAGCGGGCCCATGGAGAAACCGTCGGCCGCGATGTGGTGCACCACGACGACGAGCACGTGCTCGTCGGGGCCCGCCGCGAACAGCCGGGTGCGCAGCGGAACCTGTTCGGCCACATCGAATCCCGTGCCGACGAACTCGGCGACGGCGGCCGCGAGACCGGACTGTTCGACGGGGACCGGGTGCAGGTCGAGCGCGATCTGCTCGGCGGGCACGATCACCTGCACCGGAGTGCCGCCGTGCTCGGGGTAGCGGGTGCGCAGCGATTCGTGCCTGCGCACCACGTCGGCGACGGCCAGGCGCAGCGCCTCCACGTCGAGCGCACCGGTGAGGCGCAGCGCGATAGGCAGGTTGTAGGCCGCCGA
This sequence comes from Nocardia puris, assembly GCF_003315035.1. Taxonomy (GTDB): domain Bacteria; phylum Actinomycetota; class Actinomycetes; order Mycobacteriales; family Mycobacteriaceae; genus Nocardia; species Nocardia puris. The sequence continues at coordinate 355,855 of NZ_QNRE01000005.1, read as the reverse complement.
GGCGGTGTCGTACTTGTTGAGGAACCACATGCGCTGCTGCGCGAACGACAGCGGCACCAGTTCGTCGGCGGCGCGCCTGCGCGCGACCAGGCGCGCGCGGGCCGGGCCGTCGGCGTGCGATTCCACCCGCGCGGCAAGGGCTGCCACGGTGGACGCCTCGAACAGCACGCGCACCGGCACGCTGGTGCCGAGCGCCGCGCCGATGCGCGACACCACCCGGGTGGCGATCAGCGAGTTGCCGCCGAGATCGAAGAAGTCGTCGTCCACGCCGACCCGGGGCAGGTCGAGCACCTCGGCGAAGACCGCCGCCACCGTCTCCTCGACGGGGGTGACCGGCGCGCGGAATGCCTTGGCCTGCACCGCCGGTGCGGGCAGCGCCCGGCGGTCCAGCTTGCCGTTGACGGTGAGCGGGATCCATTCCAGGCGCACCAGCGCCGCGGGCACCATGTAGGACGGCAGCCGCTCGGCCGCGCCGGAGCGCACCGCGTCCAGATCCGGGGTGACGCCGGGCTCGGACACCACGTAGGCGACGATCCGCTGATCGCCGGGCTGGTCCTCGCGCACGATCACCGCGGCCTGCGCGATGCCCGGCTGCGCCAGCACGGCGGCCTCGATCTCGCCGAGTTCGATGCGGAAACCGCGCACCTTCACCTGATCGTCGGCGCGGCCCAGGTATTCGAGTTCGCCGAAGCGGTTCCACCGGGCCAGGTCGCCGGATCGGTAGAGGCGCGAACCGGGCTCGCCGAGCGGGTTGGCGACGAAGCGCGCGGTGGTGAGGTCGGGGCGGCCGAGGTAGCCGCGCGCCAATTGCGTTCCCGCGACATACATTTCACCCGCGACACCCACCGGCACCGGCTGCAGCCGGTCGTCCAGCACGTAGACCCGCAGGCCCGCGATGGCGCGACCGACGATGCTGCCGGAGGCGGCCTCGATGGTCGCCGCGTCCAGCGCGCGGTAGGACACGTGCACGGTGGTCTCGGTGATGCCGTACATGTTCACCAGCACCGGTGCGGCGCCCGCGGACCCGCCGGTCACACCGTCGCCGTGCCGGGCGACCCAATCCGAGAGGCGGCGCAGTTCGAGCGCCTCGCCGCCGAACACCACGTACCGCAGCGCGAGCGGGGCCGCGCCCACGGCCGCGTTGCGGTCGGCCTCGGCCAATTGGTAGAAGGCCGAGGGGGTTTGGTTGAGGACGGTCACCTTCTCATCGCGCAGCAGTTCCAGGAACTGCTCGGGCGAGCGCGAGGTGTAGTAGTCCACCACGACCACCGAGCCGCCGAACAGCAGCGGGCCCCACAGCTCCCACACCGAGAAGTCGAACGCGTACGAGTGGAACAGCGTCCACACGTCGTCGGCGCCGAAACCGAAGTCCCGATCGGTATTCGCGAAGAGTCGCACCACATTCCGGTGCGCCACCGCCACGCCCTTCGGGCGGCCCGTCGAGCCCGACGTGTAGATCACGTAGGCGACGTTGCCCGGGGTGAGGGCGGCGCGGCGGTCGGCGTCGGTGACCGGCGCGTCGTCGGCGTCCTCGACATTGCCCGTCTCGACGGCGAATCCGTCGACCACCACGGTGGGCAGCCCGGCGGGCACCGGCACCTCGACGGTCGAGTCCACGATCACGCTGGTGGGCCGCGAATCCGAGAGCACGTAGGCGATGCGGTCCGCCGGGTAGGTCGGGTCCACCGGCACGTAGCCCGCGCCCGACTTCACCACGGCCAGCAGCGCCACGACCAGGTCCAGCGAGCGCGGCAGGATCACCGCGACCAGCGACTCCGGGCCCGCGCCCTCGGCGATCAGCCTGCGCGCCAGCACATTCGCGCGCCGGTCCAGCTCCGCGTAGGTGAGCGAGTCGCCGCCGAAGCGCGCCGCGACGCGCTGCGGGTGGGCCGCCACCATCTGATCGAACAGGTCCACCAGGGTCAAACTCGGGTCGGCGAAGCGCCCGCCGCCGTCCTCGAGGCCCGAGGACACCCAGCGGTCCGAGACGTCCAGGCGCTCGGCCTCGCCCAGCAGGTCGATATCGCCGACGATCACGGCCGGGTCCTCGGCCACCCGGCGCAGGATGCGCACCAGGCGGTCGGCGAACGCGGCCACCGTCTCCGGATCGAACAGTTCGGTGGCGTAGTTCCAGGACAGGGCCAGGCCGCCGTCGCGCGCCTCGCCCACGGTCAGCTGCACGTCGAACTTCGCGGTGCCCGCGTCGAATTCGACCACGTCGAGCTCCAGGCCGGGCAGCGACACCGCGCCCGTGTCCGAGGCGGAGGCCGCCTCGAAGGTGAGCGCCACCTGGAACAGCGGGTGGTGCGCCTGCGAACGCGCGGGGCTGAGCACGTCGACCAGCCGCTCGAACGGCACGTCGGCGTGGGCGAAGGCCGCCAGGTCGGTGCGGCGCACCTGCTCGAGCAGATCGGCGAAGCGGCCGCCGAGGTCGATCTCGTTGCGCAGCACCAGGGTGTTGACGAACATGCCGACCAGATCGTCGAGCGCGCGTTCGCCGCGGCCCGCGATCGGGGTGCCGATCGCGACGTCGGCGCTGTTGGACAGCCGCGCCGCCCAGGTGGCCAGCGCCGCGTGCACGACCATGAACAGGGTGACGCCGTGCGCGCGCGCCACATCGGCCAGCGCCCGGTGCAGGTCGGCGTCCACCGAGAAGTGGTGCAGGCCACCGGCGTTCGACGCCACCTCGGGGCGCGGCCGGTCGGCGGGCAGCTCGATCTGGTCGGGCAGATCGCGCAATTGCTCGGTCCAGTAGGCGATCTGCCGCGCCGCGACCGACTCGGGATCGGCTTCGTCGCCCAGCACCTCGCGCTGCCACAGCGCGTAGTCGGCGTACTGCACGGCCAGCGGCGCCCAGGTGGGCGCCTCGCCCGCGACGCGCTCGGTGTAGGCCACCACCACGTCGCGCAGCAGCGGGCGCAGCGAGAAGCCGTCCGCGCCGATGTGGTGCATCACCAGAACGAGCACATGGCTCTGCTTACCCACCCCGTCGGCTCCGCCGACTGCCGTCCCCCTGGGCTCGTCGGTGGTGAGCAGCGTGGCGCGGTAGGGGATCTCGGTCGTCACATCGAAATGCGTGCTGGCGAGTTCCACGATGCGCGAGGGCAGTTCGGCGCCGGGCACCCATTCGGTCTCGAGGTCGAAGCTCACCTCGTCGACGGAGAGCACGCGCTGGTAGCCCTCGCCCTCCACCTCCGGGTAGATGGTGCGCAGCGACTCGTGCCGGGCCAGCACGTCGCGCACCGCGGCCTGCAGGGCCGCGGCGTCGAGACGGCCGGACAGGCGCACGGCGACCGGGATGTTGTTCACGGCGGTGCGGCTGTCGAAGCGGTTCAGGAACCACATGCGCTGCTGGGCGAGCGAGAGCGGCACCAGCTCCGGGCGCGGACGCGGCGCGAGCGGGGCGCGCCCGCCCTGCCCGGTGGCCGACTCCACCTTGGCGGCCAGCGCCGCGACGGTGGACGCCTCGAACAGCGTGCGCAGCGGGATCTGGGTGTCCAGCGCCTCGCCGAGGCGGGCCGCGACCTGGGTGGCGACCAGCGAGTTGCCGCCGAGGCCGAAGAAGTCGTCGTCCAGGCCGACCCGCTCCAGGCCGAGCACGTCGGCGAACGTGCTCGCCACGATCTGCTGCACCGGCGTGACCGGCGCCTGGAAGGCCTTGGCCTCGAACACGGGCTCCGGCAACGCCTTTCGGTCCAGCTTGCCGGAGGTGTTGAGCGGGAACGCGTCCAGCACCACGAACGCCGCGGGCACCATGTAGGCGGGCAGCTGCTCGGCGAGCGCGGACTTCACCGCGGCCACGTCCAGCGCCGCGCCGGGCTGCGCGATCAGGTAGCCGACCAGCTGATCGCCGGTGTGCTCGTCGGTGCGCACCACCACGACCGACTGCGACACCCCGGGCAGCGCGGTGAGCGCGCCCTCGATCTCGCCCAGCTCGATGCGCAGGCCGCGCAGCTTCACCTGGAAGTCGGTGCGGCCCAAGTACTCCAGCTCACCCGCCGGGGTCCAGGCCACCAGGTCACCGGTGCGGTACATCCGCACGCCGTGGCCGAACGGATCGGCCACGAACCGCTCGGTGGTCAGGTCGGGGCGCGTCACGTAGCCGTAGGCCAGCTGCGCGCCGGCCAGGTACAGCTCGCCCGGCACACCCACCGGCACCGGCCGCAGGCGCGAATCCAGCACGTACACCTGGGTGTTGAACACCGGCGCGCCGATCGGCACGGTGACGGTGTCGGCGTCGGTCACCTCGTGGAAGGTCACCTCGACGCCGGCCTCGGTGGGGCCGTACAGGTTGTGCAGGCGCGCGCCGGTCAGCTCGCGCAGCTTCTGCGCGGTGACGGCGGGCAGGCCCTCGCCGGAGGCGAAAACGTTGCGCAGGCCGGTGCATTCGGCCGCGCGCGGCTCGACCACGAACAGCGACATCATCGACGGCACGAAGTGCGCCGTGGTGATCCGCTCCTCGATGATCAGCTGCGCGAGGTAGGCGGGATCGCGGTGCCCGTCGGGCTTGGCGATCACCAGGCGCGCGCCGACCTGCAAGGGCCAGAAGAACTCCCACACCGACACGTCGAACGTGGCGGGCGTCTTCTGCAACACCACGTCGTCGGCGGCCAGGCCGTACTGGGCGTGGCCCCACACCAGGCGGTTGAGGATGGCCGCGTGCGAGACGGCCACGCCCTTGGGGCGGCCCGTCGAGCCGGAGGTGAAGATCACGTACGCGGTGTTGCCGGTGCGCAGCGGACGGTGGCGGTCGGCGTCGGTGAGCGGTTCGCCGGAGAAGCCGGAGAGATCGAGCTCGTCGATGCGCACCTGACGGGCCAGCGCCACGTCCAGGTCCGCACCCGAGGTGAGCACGCACACCGGGCGGGCGGTGTCGAGGATGTGCTCGATGCGCTCGGCCGGGTTGTCCGGGTCCAGCGGCACGTACGCGCCGCCGGCCGCGGTGACGGCGTACATGCCCGCGAGCAGATCCAGCGAACGCCGCATGCCCAGCGCCACATAGGATTCCGGGCCCACGCCGTTCTGCTTGAGCCACCGCGCCAGGCGATGCACCCGGTCGGCGAACTCGGCGTAAGTGAGACTTGTCCCCTCGAAAGTGAGCGCGACCGCGTCGGGGGTGCGCGCAACCTGCGCCTCGAACAGCGCCACCAGGGTCGCGGCGTCGTCGCCCACCGGGGAGGTGAGCGCGGCGTCGACGGCGAACTCGGTGTCGTTCCACTGGCGCAGCACCAGCGCGCGCTCGGCGTCGTCGAGCAGGTCGATGTCACCCACCGCGACCGACGGGTCGGCCGCGACGCCGCGCAGCACGCGCAGGAAGCGCGCCGCGAACGTGTCGGCGAAGCCGGCGTCGAAAAGATCGGTGGCGTAGACGATCTCGGCGTCCATCTCGGACTCGCCGCCCGGCACCTCGCTCAGCGTGAGCTGCAGGTCGAACTTGGCGGTGGCCTGGTCGACCTCCAGCTCCGAGACCGTCAGGCCGGGCAGCTCCAGCGAGGTGCGGCCGAGGTTCTGGAACGAGAGCATCACCTGGAACAGCGGGTGGCGCGCCTGCGAACGCGCCGGGTTGAGCACCTCCACCAGGCGCTCGAACGGCACGTCGGCGTGCGCGAACGCCTGCAGGTCGCGCTCGCGGACCCGCGCGAGCAGGTCGGTGAACGGTTCGGCGGTGTCCACGCCGGTGCGCAGCACCAGGGTGTTGACGAACATGCCGACCAGGTCGTCGAGGGCCTGCTCACCGCGGCCCGCGACGGGGATGCCGATGGCGATGTCGTCGGCGCCGCTCAGGCGCGACAGCAGCGTCGCGAACGCGCTGTGCACCACCATGAACAGCGTGGTGCCGTGCTCGTGCGCCACCCGGTTGAGGTCGTCGATCAGCTCGCCGGGCACCGCGAACCGGTGCGTGCCCGCCCGGTAGGAGGCCACGGTGGGGCGCGGCTTGCCGGGCAGGCGCAGCTCGTCGGGCAGGTCGGCCAGCGCGGTGCGCCAGTAGTCGAGCTGCTCGGAGATGAGCGAGGTGGGATCGTCCTCGTCGCCGAGGGTTTCGCGCTGCCACAGCGCGTAGTCGGCGTACTGCACGGCCAGCGGCGGCCAGCCGGGCTCGGAATTCGAGGTGCGCGCCACGTAGGCGGTCATCAGGTCGCGCACCAGCGGGCGCAGCGAGAAGCCGTCGGCGGCGATGTGGTGCACCACCAGGGCGAGCACGAAATCGCGTTCGCCGAGTTCGTAGACGCGCAGCCGCACCGGCGGCTCGGCGGTCACGTCGAAGCCCTCGGTGACGAATCCGTAGAGCGCGCCGGGCAATTCGCCCTCGTCGACCTCGGCGATCTCCAGCTCCGGGATGGCCCGCGTGGACGGCAGCACTCGCTGGTAGGGGGTGCCCTCGTGCGAGGGGTAGACGGTGCGCAGCGATTCGTGCCGCGCGATCACGTCGGCGACGGCGCCGCGCAGCGCGACCAGGTCGAGCAGGCCCTGCAACCGGACCACGGCCGGGATGTTGTAGGTACCGGCGGCCGCGGCGGTGTCGGCGTCGAAGCGGTTGAGGAACCACATGCGCTGCTGCGCGAGCGACAACGGCGGATGTTCGGGGCGGGCGACGGCCGTGAGCGCTTGGCGCACACCGGTTCCCGCGTGCGATTCGACGCGCGCGGCCAGGGCGCCGACGGTGGGCGCCTCGAACAGGGTGCGCACGCCGACCTCGGCGTCGAGCGCCTTGCCCAGCCGCGCGGCGACCTGGGTGGCGACCAGGGAGTTGCCGCCGAGCTCGAAGAAGTCGTCGTCCACGCCCACCCGGGTCACCCCGAGCAGATCGGCGAAGATCTCGGCCACGATCTCCTCGATCGGGGTCGAGGGCGCGCGGAACGCCTTCGCCTCGAACACCGGCGACGGCAGCGCCTTGCGATCCAGCTTGCCGCTCGCGTTCACCGGGAACGCGTCGAGCACCACCAGCGCGGCGGGCACCATGTAGCCCGGCAGCGTCGCGGCGACGCCGCTCTTGACCGCCGTCACGTCGAGGGTGGCTTCGGGTTCGGCCACCAGGTAGCCCACCAGCTGATCGCCGGCGTGCGCGTCGGAGCGCACCACGACCACCGACTGCGCGACACCGGGCTGCGCCAGCAGCGCCGCCTCGATCTCGCCCAGCTCGATGCGCAGACCACGCAACTTCACCTGGAAGTCCGTGCGGCCCAAGTACTCCAGCTCACCGTCCGCCGTCCAGGTGACCAGGTCACCCGTGCGGTACATCCGAGAACCCGCCGCACCGTAGGGATTCGCGACGAAGCGATCCGCCGTCAGGTCCGTGCGCTCGAGGTAGCCGAGGGCGAGCTGATCGCCCGCCAGGTACAGCTCACCCGCGACACCTACCGGCACCGGGTGCAGACGCGAATCCAGCACGAACACCCGCGTGTTCCACACCGGACGCCCGATCGGCACCGACACCTCGTCGGCGTCGACGACCTCGTGATACGTCACGTCGACCGCGGCCTCGGTGGGTCCGTACAGGTTGTGCAGACGCGCGCCGGTCAGTTCGCGCAGTCGCTGCGCGGTCGGCGCGGGCAGGGCCTCGCCGGAGGCGAACACCTGGCGCAGGCGCGGCGCGGCCGCCGCCGAATCACCGTTGCCGTTGCCGAGGGTGGAGACGAAGACCGACAGCATCGACGGCACGAAATGCGCGGTCGTCACACCGTGTTCGGCGATCACCTGAGCGAGGTAGACCGGATCGCGGTGACCGTCCGGCTTCGCCACCACCAGGCGCGCACCGGTCTGCAACGGCCAGAAGAACTCCCACACCGACACGTCGAAGGTGGCGGGAGTCTTCTGCAACACCACATCATCCGCACCCAACGGATACGAATCCTGCATCCACAGCAAACGATTCACGATCGCCGAATGCGAGACCGCCACACCCTTCGGGCGACCCGTCGAACCCGACGTGAAGATCACGTACGCGGTGTTGCCGGACCGCAGCGGGCGCACCCGCTCGGCGTCGGTGACCGGGGAGCCGTCCGTCTCCGCCGACGCGGGCAGATCCTCCACGAACAGCGACTCGACGCCCTCGGTCGTGAAATCGTCACGGCGCGTGGTCAGCACCAGGCTCGGCCGCGCCGTCGCCACGATGTGGCCGATGCGGTCGGCGGGCTGATCCGGGTCCAGCGGCACGTACGCGCCACCGGCCTGCAGCACCGCGTACATGGCCACCACCAGCTCGGTGGACCGGCGGATCGCCAACGCCACCAACGACTCCGGGCCCACGCCCGCGGCGATCAGCTCGCGCGCGATCTCGGCCGAGCGCTCCCGCAGTTCGCGGTAGGTCAGCTCCTCCGCCCCGTACACCAGCGCGACCGCGTCGGGCGTGGCCGCCACCTGCGCCTCGAACAGCGACACCAGGGTCGCCGGCGGCACCGCGTGCGCGGTGTCGTTCCAGTCCACCAGCACCTGCGCGTGCTCTTCGGGCGCGAGCAGGTCGATATCGCCCAGCGGCACATCCGGATCGGCGATGACCGCCGCGAGGATGCGGTCCAGGCGGCGCGCGAACGCCGCCACCGTCGGCTCGTCGAAAAGGTCCAGCGCGTAGGAGAATTCGGCCGACATGCCCGCGGCCTCGCCCATGCTGTCCTGGGTGTCGCGCAGCGTGAGCTGGAGGTCGAACTTGGCGAGTTTGGCGTCGTAGTCGATGCCGTCGACGTCCAGGCCCGGCAGGCGCAGCGTGGCCTGCTTGGTGTTCTGGAACGACAGCATCACCTGGAACAGCGGGTGGCGCGCCTGCGAGCGCGCCGGGTTGAGCACCTCCACCAGGCGCTCGAACGGCACGTCGGAGTGCGCGAACGCCTGCAGGTCGGTCTCCCTGGCGCGGTCCAGCAGCTCGGCGAAGCTGCGGGCGCCGTCCACCTCGGACCGCAGCACCAGGGTGTTGACGAACATGCCGATCAGGTCGTCGAGGGCGGCCTCACCGCGCCCGGCGACCGGGGTGCCGATGGCGATGTCGGAGGTGCCGCTGGCGCGCGCGAGCAGCACCGCCAGCGCGCTGTGCATCACCATGAACAGCGAGGCGTTGTAGCGGCGGCCCAATTCGATGAGGGCACGCTGGGTTTCGCCGGAGATGACGAACGCGTACGTGCCGCCCCGGTAGGAGGCGACGGGCGGGCGCGGCCGGTCCCACGGCAGCACCAGCTCGTCGGGGAGGTCGGCCAGTTCCTTGGTCCAGTACCGGATCTGGCTCGAGATGAGCGAGCGCGGATCGTCCTCGGAGCCGAGCACCTCGCGCTGCCACAGCGCGTAATCGGCGTACTGGACCGGCAATTCGGACCAGATGGGCGCTTCCCAGGTGGTGCGCGCGGCATAGGCGACGATCACGTCGCGCGCCAGCGGGCCCATGGACCAGCCGTCGGCGGAGATGTGGTGCACCACCATGCCGAGCACGTACTCGGTCTCGCTGATCTCGAACAGGCGCGCGTGCAGCGGCACTTCGCTGGTCACGTCGAAAGCCATGGAGGCCAGGTCGATCAGGTGGTCGAGCAGGGTGTCCTCGGTGACCCGGTAGGGGGTGAGGTCGGGCACGATCTGCGCCGCGTCCAGCACCACCTGCACGGGACCGCGACCGGTCTCGGGGAACACGGTGCGCAGCGACTCGTGCCGGTCGATCACGTCGATGACGGCGACCTGCAGCGCGGCCACGTCCAGTTCGCCGGAGAGGCGGATGGCGACCGGGATGTTATTGACCGCCGAGGAGGTGTCGAAGCGGTTGAGGAACCACATGCGCTGCTGGGCGAGCGAGAGCGGCACCTCGTCGGGACGTTCGCGCGCGACGAGCGCCTTGCGCGCGCCGTCACCGGCCTGGGTCTCGACGCGGGCGGCGAGCGCGGCCACGGTGGGCGCCTCGAAGACCGTCCGCACGGGGACGCGGGTGTCCAGCGCGATGCCCACGCGGGAGGCGACCTGGGTGGCGATGAGCGAGTTGCCGCCGAGGTCGAAGAAGTCGTCGTCCACGCCGACCCGGGGCAGGTCGAGGACGTCGGCGAAGACCTGGGCGACGATCTCCTCGATCGGGGTCGCGGGGGCGCGGAACTCACGCACCTCGAAAACAGGAGTGGGGAGGGCTTTTCGGTCGAGCTTGCCGACCGGGGTCAGCGGGACCCGATCGATCACCATGATCGCCGACGGCACCATATACGCCGGGAGACGATCCTCCACATGCGCGGTCAGCGCCGCGACGTCGATCGAATTACCCGACGCCGCAACGACATACGACACCAGCGAGACCGCGCCGACGGCGTTCTTGTGGCCGACGGTGACCGCGAAATCGACCGTCTCGTGCGAAGCCAGGGCCGCGTCGATCTCACCGAGTTCGATACGGAAACCACGAACCTTGACCTGGAAGTCCGAACGGCCGACATACTCGACCTCACCGGTACGGGTCCAGCGGACCACGTCACCGGTGCGGTACATCCGCTCACCATCGGCATACGGGTTCGCCACAAACCGCTCAGCGGTGAGTCCCGGGCGCGCGTGATAGCCACGGGCCAACTGGATGCCCGACAGGTACAGCTCACCCGCGACACCCACCGGAACCGGCCTGAGCCGCGAATCCAGAATCAGCGACCGCATACCCCGAATCGGGCCACCGATCGTGACCGTCTCACCAACCACCAGCGGATCACTGATATTGGTCATGATCGTCGTCTCGGTCGGACCGTAACCATTGTGGAACGCACGAAGCTCACCGGAATCACCCAGCGGCACAGCCCACTTCGCCACCAACTCCGGCGGGCACGCCTCACCACCGGCGACCAACACCCGCAGACTGTCCAACCCACTCGGATCGAACGTCGCCAACGCCGCCGGAGTGATGAACGCGTGCGTGACCCGCTCACTGCGAATCAGCTCGGACAGTTCCTCACCGCCGTACACACCCGGCGGCACCACAACCAACGCGCCACCCGCACCCACCGCGAGCAACAACTCCAGAACCGACGCGTCGAAACTCGGCGACGCGAAATGCAGTGCGCGCGAATCGGAATCGAGACCGTACCGCTCGACCTGCTCCCGACTGAAGTTCGCCAAACCCGCATGGGTGACCACGACACCCTTGGGCACACCCGTCGAACCCGACGTGTAAATCACATACGCCGGATGCTCCGGACGCACCGGCCGCACCCGATCCGCATCCGTGATCGGACCACCCTCGAAGGCGTCCAGATCCAAATCCTCGAACACCAACCACCGCGCCGACTCCGGCAAACCCTCCCGCACCGAAGCCACGGTGATGCCCACCGGCGACCCGGAATCGGTCACCATGTGCGCGATGCGCTCGACCGGATAGTTCGGATCCACCGGCACGAACGCCGCACCGGTCTTCGACACCGCCCACGCCGCGAACACCGAATCCTCCGACCGCGGCACACCCACCGCGACCAGATCCTCGGGACCGATGCCCTCGGCGATCAGCAAACGCGCCAACCGATTCGAACGCTCATCCAACTCCGCATAAGACAGAGTTGCCCCCTCGAACACCACAGCAGCCGCCTGCGGATCAATCGCCGCCGCCTCACCCAACAGCTCCGGCAGCGTCCGCGACGGCACCACCGGCGCACCCGTGCGGTCGAGCAGATCGGTCAGCTCGTCGGCGTCCAGCACGTGGATATCGCCCACGGCGACACCGGGATCGGCGGTCACGCTGCGCAGCACGCGCACGAACCGCTTGGTGAAGGAGACCACCGTCTCCTCGTCGAACAGGTCGGTCGCGAACTGCACGGCGGCCGACATGCCTTGCAGCTCACCGTGATTGCCGCGTTCCTCGGTGATCGTCCACTGCAGGTCGAACTTGGCGATGTCGACCTCGAGCTCGGTGGCGGTGACCGAGAGGCCGGGCAGTTCCAGCGCCGCGTGCGACATCTCTTGGAACGACAGCATCACCTGGAACAGCGGGTGGCGCGCCTGCGAGCGGGTCGGGTTCAGCACCTCGACCAGTCGCTCGAACGGCACGTCCGCGTACGCGAACGCCGCGAGGTCGGTTTCCCTGGTGTGGCCGAGGAATTCGCGGAACAAGCGGCCGCCGTCCACCTGCGAGCGCAGCACCAGGGTGTTGACGAACATGCCGATCAGGTCGTCGAGCGCCTGCTCACCGCGGCCCGCGATGGGTGTGCCGACGGCGATGTCCTGGGTGCCGGACAGGCGCGCCAGCAGCACGGCCAGCGAGGCGTGCACGACCATGAACAGGCTCACGCCCTCGGCGCGGGCCAGCGCGGCCAGGGCCTTGTGCAGGTCGGCGTCGATCGTGAAATGCACCGTGCCGCCGCGGAAACTCTGCACCGGCGGACGCGGGCGATCGGTGGGCAGCTCCAGCTGATCGGGCAGGCCGGCCAGCTGGCGGCGCCAGTAGGAGATCTGGCGGGCCGCCATCGACCCGGGATCGGCCTCCGAGCCCAGCAACTCGCGCTGCCAGACGCTGTAGTCCTGGTACTGCACCGGCAGCGGCGGCCATTCGGGCTCGGTGCCCGCCGCGCGCGCCAGGTAGGCGGTGGCGACGTCGCGGGAGAGCGGGCCGAAGGAGAAACCGTCGGCGGCGATGTGGTGCACCACGAAGGCGACCGCGTGATCGGGCGTGCCGTTGCTGGAGCCGCCGGTCACCTGGTAGATGCGGACCCGGATCGGCAGCTCGCGCGCCACGTCGAAGCCGGTGGAGGCGAATTCGGTGAGCACACCGGGCAATTCGGCCTCATCGATGGACTGCACCGAGATCGCGAGGTTCACCTCGTCGTCGGGGACCACCTGCTGGTAGCCGCCGTCGCCGGATTCCGGGAAGACGGTGCGCAGCGATTCCTGGCGCGCCATCACGTCGTTCAGCGCCGCCTTCAGCGCGCCGATATCGGCGTGGCCGCGCAACCGCACCACGAAGGGCAGGTTGTAAGTCGGTGCGGTGGGGTCGAATTGGTTGATGAACCACATGCGCTGCTGCGCCAGCGACAGCGGCACCCGGGCGGGCAGCTGCTGGGCGACCAGCGGCGGCCGCGCCGCCTCGGCCGGGCTCGCCGACTCCGCGCGCGCGGCCAGCCCGGCCACGGTCGGGGTCTCGAACAGCGCGCGCACCCCGATGCGGGTGCCGAACGCCGCACCCACCCGCGACACCACCTGGGTCGCGACCAGCGAGTTGCCGCCGAGGTCGAAGAAGTTGTCGTCGATGCCGATGCGCTCCTGGGAGAGCACGTCGGCGAAGATGCCCGCGACGATCTCCTCGGCGTGCGTGCGCGGTGCGCGGTAGCCGCCCTCGGCGGCGAACACCGGCTCCGGCAACGCCTTTCGATCCAGCTTGCCGGAGGTGTTGAGCGGGAACGCGTCCAGCACCATCACCGAGGCGGGCACCATGTAGCTCGGTAGCTGATCGCTCGCGAACCTTGTGAGCTCGACCGGGTCGATGGACTGGCCGGGCACGGGCACCACGTAGGCCACCAGCTGCTGACCGGTCGCGGTGTCGACCACCAGGACCGCCGACTGGCTGACCGCCGGATGGGCCAGCGTGACCGCCTCGATCTCGCCCAGCTCGATGCGCTGGCCGCGGAACTTCACCTGGAAGTCGGTGCGGCCGATGTATTCCAGCGTGCCCGCCGGATTCCAGCGCACCAGGTCGCCGGTGCGGTACATGCGTTCGCCGTTCGTGCTGAACGGGTTGGCCACGAACCGATCCGAGGTCAGATCCGGCCTGCCGCGGTACCCGCGCGCCAGCTGGCGCCCACCCAGGTACAGCTCGCCCGGCGCGCCGATCGCGGCCGGACGCAGCCGCGAATCCAGCACGTAGACTTCGACATTCCACTCCGGGATGCCGATCGGCACGGTGACCGTGTCGGCGGCGGTGGCCTCCCAGTAGGTCACCGAGACGGCAGCCTCGGTGGGGCCGTACAGGTTGTGCAGACCGGCTGAGGTGATCGCGCGGAAACCCGCGGCCGTCTCTGGCGGCAGCGCCTCACCGATCACGAAAACCCCGCGCAGCGTGGCACATTGGGCCTCGGTGGCGTGCGTGACGAACACGGTGAGCATGGACGGCACGAAGTCCGTCAGGGTCACGCGGTGCTTCTCGATCATGTCCGCCACGTACAGCGGATCGCGGTGCCCGTCGGGCGTCGCGACGAGCAGCTTCGCGCCCACCATCAGCGGCAGGAAGTAGCCCCACAGCGAGACGTCGAAGGTGGTGGCCGTCTTCTGCAGGTAGACGTCGTCGGCGGTGATCCGGTACTCGTCCAGCATCCACAGCTGCTGGTTGACGATCGCGTGGTGGGTGACCGCCACGCCCTTCGGGCGGCCGGTCGATCCGGAGGTGTAGATGACGTAGGCGGTGTTGTCCGGGCGCAGCGGCGCGCGACGGTCCGCGTCGATAACCGGCGCGTCGGAGAATGCCGAGGTGTCGAGGGTGTCGATCTCGACGCGGCGCACCGACTCGGGCAGTTCCAGCTCGTCGCCGGACACCGTGAGCACGCACACCGGGTCGGCGCTGTCGAGGATGTAGGCGGTGCGATCGGCCGGGTGGTCCGGGTCGATCGGCACGTACGCGCCGCCGGCCTTCAGCACCGCGTGCATGCCGATCACCAGCTCCAGCGACCGGCGCATACCGAGCGCGACCAGCGATTCGGGGCCTACACCGTCGGCGATCAGGAACCGGGCCAGCCGGTTCACCCGCGCGCCGAACTCGGCGTAGGTGAGCGACTCGCCCTCGAACTCGACGGCGACGTTGCCGGGGGTGCGCGGGATCTGCGCGTCCAGCAGGGCCGAGAGCGTGGTGACCGGCACGTCGTGCTCGGCGTCGTTCCACTCGGTGAGCGCCCGCTCGCGTTCGGTCTCGGTGGTGACCGGCAGGTCCCACACCCGCGCCTCGGCGTCGGCGGCCAGGAAGCGGTCGAAGAACTCCAGGAAACGCGCGTGGTGGGCGCGGGCCTCGGCCTCGGTGTAGAGGTTCGGGTTGGTCTCGAAGTCGATGTGGGAGTGGTTGCCCGCCGACTGGTAGAAGTTGACGCCCAGGTCCTCGATGCTGCCGGTGGACAGCACGTTGAGCCTGCCCACCATCGGGCCCAGCGTCATCTCGCTGTGGAACAGCATGATGTTGACCCACGGGCCGAAGAACTCCGTGGTGACCACGCCGTCGCCCGCGCTGTCGCGGCGAATGTCCTCGTGGCGGTAGCGCTGGTGGCGCAGCGCGCCCGACACCTCCACCTGCACCGACTTGAGCAGGTCGGCGACCGTCGTCTCGGGCGAGACCCGCAGCCGCAGCGGCACGATGTTCGAGGTGACGCCGCCGGAGCGGCGCATCGCGGCGGTGGTGCGCGCGGTGACCGGCAGGCTCAGGATCACGTCCTCGGCGCCCGTCAGCTGCGCCAGGTAGCCGGCGAAGGCGGCGATCAGCAGGCCCGCGGGCGAGTTGTCGTGGCGCGCGACGGCCGCGGTGAGCAGCGCGTCCTGCTCCTCGGAGAGCGCCGCGCTGGCGATGCCGTTGACCGGGGCGGGGGGCGCGGAGCGGCCCGCGAGGCTGGAGCCCTCCTCCAGGCCCGCGACGCGCTCGGCCCAGTGCCGCTTGTCGGTCTCGAAGCGGGAGCTCTCGCGGTAGGCGATCTCCTGCTCGTAGAGGGTGCGCAGATCGGTCGCCTTGGCCGGGTTCGGCTCGGTGCCGGTGACGGCGGCCGTGTAGTGCTCGGCGATGCGGTTCATGAACGTCATCGCGCCGAAGCCGTCCAGGGCGATGTGGTGGGCGCGCGAATACCAGTACCAGTGGTCGTCGGCCAGGCGCAGCGCGGCGGCGCGGATCAACCGGTCCTCGACGATGTCGAGCGGGCGGCTGTACTCCGCGCGCATCCACTCGGCGGCCGCGGCCGCCGGATCGGCCTCGCCGCGCAGGTCCACGTACTCGAGGGTGGAGTCCAGCGACGGGTCGACGGTCTGCCACGGTTCGCCGTCGCGTTCGACGACCTTCAGGAAGCCGGAGCCCATCTCCAGGGCGGCGGCGCGGCTGGCCCGCTCTAGTACGTCGACGTCCAGGTCACCCCGGAGGTCGACGTACTGGGCGATATTGATCGGCACCTGCGGATCGACGTGCTGGGCATACCAGATGCCCAGCTGCGCGGGCGACAGCGGGAAGTACTCGCCACCAGCTTCGCCGTTCCCGCCGAAATCCAGCCGGTCCAACCGTAACCTCGCTTCCGGAACACCACGCAAGCGCTCCCCGACGACACCCGGACGCCGACGCACACCTATCCGAGCGTGGCGCCTGCGTCCCCGGGTTCAGTTCTCATATCAATCAGGCAAAAAAGTTCATTGGCACTATCTGTCCGCCGGACCGCTGTCGTTACATGGGCCCGCCAGCACCCAACACCCACCGACCGGCCGAACCGGGACACTCTTCGCTGATCACCGGAACAATCTACCGTCGCCTCCCACACCCGACCAACCACGATCCATAGCTCTGGGGTATCACACCAGGCAGCGCCACCGCGCGCCTTTCCCCGATTCGCTGTCGTTGTCGTCACACCAGGGGGTGCGGGGTGCGGGTTGCGGGGTGAGCCGGGCCACAACCGTCGGCGGCGGGCACGATGGCGTTCATCCCCGGACTCGGGGTGCGCGGAGGGTGATCCGGACATTCGCGGCATAGAGATAAGGAATGACCAACGGCAGCGCCCAGAGCCGCGAACGGAAGCGCACACCGGGACTCCGCACCCGCGGGCGCGGAGTCGATCGCATACTCATGCACCCGAACCGGCTCACATGCGCGTTGGCGCATAACTTATGCATATCTTGCGTATACCCATGTTGTGCGCACACTGGGCGAGATCGTGGCGCCGGGTTCGAGCGGTGCTTGCGCTATGACGCAGCCAGGGTCCACCACTCCCCGACCACCTCGAAGCATTCGGCCAGGTGCGCCCGAATGGCGACCGGCCGTCGACCGTTCGACTCCGCCAGGGGTCGATGCAGGGCACCACCCTACGTAGTACCCTACATTCATGAAGAGCAAGACGAGCGTGTACCTCGAAGCCGAACAGGCCGCGCGCCTCAAGGCCGCCGCCGAGGAATCCGGACGGTCGGAAGCCGAGTTGATCCGCGAGGGGATCGACCTCGTCCTGCTCCGGACCCACACCGTGCGCCGGACCAGGCCGTGGCCGAGCTTCGATTCCGGCGACCCGCGCTTCGCCGCCGACTCGGAAGAGCTGCTCGGCGAGGCCTACGAGCGGTGAGCTTCTTCATCGCCGACACGTCCGCGATCATCGCCGCCTACGACCGCGCCGCCGACCTGCACGACCGTGCGCGCGATCTGCTGGCCACCTCGGTCGCCGTGGTCTCGCCCATGGTGCTCGACGAAATCGATCACCTGCTGATCGCACGGTTCGGCAAGGACCGCCGGATCGCCGACCTGGTCCTCGATGACCTGCTGACCTCGGCGGAGGAGGGCGCTGTGCTGATCCCGGCCGTCGATCGAGACGACGTCCGCGTCGCACAGAAGGTCATCGGGCAGTACCGGGGCCTGCGGCTGGACCTGGCGGACGCGGTCAACGTCGTCCTCGCCGAGCGCTACCTCACCAACGACATCCTGACGCTCGATGAAAAGGACTTCCGCGCCCTTCGCCCACTCACCCCCGCCCACAACGCATTCCGGCTACTTCTCCAGGACGCGTAACGCCCTCGGAGCATCAGCTACACCTGAGTTTGGTTGAGGCCGTTCGCATTTGCCTGATCCTGATCGGTGAGCTTGCGGATCGCCAGCGCGTAGGTGTCGCGCATCAGGGAGACCAACTCGATGTGCTTCATCAACTGATTGACCGCCGAGTCGGCGTCGCTGACTGCCTTGTTCTGGAACTTCTGCCGTAGCGCCTCGGCGGAGGGAAGCGTTCCAAAACCACTCAGCTGGCCGAGGTCACCCGCCATGCGGAGCAGATCTTTCTCCAGGCCGCTCAAAAAAGGCGTATCGCACCGCTTTTTCAGGGCTCCACCCAATTGCTCATCCATCCGGAACTCACCGGATTCGGCGCTCTGCTTGTACTGCCGCCATTGCGACAGGCTGGCCTCCATCGAAGATTCTTGCGTCACGACATTCCAATCTTCAGGTCGAAACCGAGGGACAATACCCAGCCGTGATGTCAGTCCGGCAAGTTCTTCTCGAAATAGATCGCATGCTCGACCGCGATGCCACACGGGGGCGACTCCACCAGCATGTCGCGCTCGCTGTGCATCCAGCTCACCCCGATTTCGAACATCCCGTGAGCGGCGGGAAAGCTCACATAACAGGTGAGGTCATAGAGCGGATTGGACTCCCGTTTCGTTGTCACGATTCCCGCGCGGTCGCCGACCATCATGTCACGAACGAAAAGGCTCTCCGGATTGGCCCGCCGCTCCGGCACCGTCCGCCGAGTCGAGAAAACGCTCACACCGTACGGCCCCTCGGTGGAATCCCAATTGCATATCTTCCACCAGGCCTCCACCCCCTCATCACGGCTGTCCACCGATACCCGCTTCGTCGAAGGGTCCAGATTATCTCCGCTCAACACCTCATCCGACAGATCAGTACAGGGATTGAACAGCGGCAGACTCGTGTCCACACTCGTCGGCACACTCCCCTCTTCCGTCGCCCGCCCATCCACAGTGGACGAACACCCCGCGGCCACCGCGGCCACCGCAACCCCGGCGGCAATCACCCCCACCAAGCCCCGGCCTGCCCTGCCAGCCATCAACGCCTACACCCCTCCTGCTCTCGAGCCGACCATGCGCCCGGAGCTGGACATCCCACGCGCACCGGACCGCCCACCCAGGCTAGCCCACGACTCCCGACTCACCGATCGGACAACTCGGGCCGGACGAGCATTCGAGAGCATCCTCGTCACCCCCACTCGCAACAAAGTGTGGGGCGAGCGCGTCCATCTGTTCGATCACCAACCGGATCGCCTGTGGCTGATTGTCCGGTGGGTACTTGTGCTTGATCAGCAACCGATTCTCCGAAAAACGCAACTTGACACGGACGTCGTCACGAACGGTCCAGTCGGTCTTGACCTCACGGCGCATGATCGCTACAAGCGATATTACCGAGCACCTACTCGCTCATCTCCCGCACCGTGGATTCGTTCTCACCTACCGCGTCATAGAAAGCGGACTCGTCTTCAGAGAGGGCGGGCGCGAATTTTTTGCGACGATCGCGTTCGGCTGCCGGATTCGGAGTGTGATGCGGTCAGCTTCGGCTCGCGTGCGCATCCATCAGGCAGAAGCCCGCAATTGCGGGAACTGCCTCTCCCAGAGCGCCCGCACTTGTCGCGCCGGACGCATCTGCCCCCACACCGCGGCGAGCAGGCGCCCGCTGATCAGTTCACGCAAGTGGCGGCGAGTGCCCTCCTCGAGCACGATCTTGTACACCGCAGTTCGGTCATAGGCGTCATCGAGGTCGAATTCGGTACGCCCACCCCACGCCAGCTCGGTCGGCAGGTGCAGCACTCCGTGTTCGGGCCCGCGAAGTTCCCCCAAGGTCTCGACGACGTCGTATGGCTTGACCTCGGAAAAGCTGACGGGCGCACCGGACTGATCGGACATGACCCAAGTCTGCCCGATGCCGCCGGTCTCACGGCTCGGGCCGGCCTGCCCGGCGGGCGGTGTCGATGCCGGGCAGAAGGTTGCTCGCATGCGAGCTGTCGATGTTTCGGGGAGTACACCGAGTGATTGCGGGTGAATGTGCCTCTGGCGCATGAGAATTTGGCGCCCGGGGCGAGCGAGGCGGAGTTGCGGGAGTTGGAGGAGGGGGTGGGGTTCGCGTTGCCCGAGGAGGTGCGGGCGGTGCTGTCGGTGCACAACGGTCAGCGGGTGACGATGACGGCCTCGCGGACCGAACCCGCCGTACCGTGCGTGCCGACGCTGTCGTTTCTCTCCACCGCGCTGATCCGTGAGTGCTGGGAGGACGGAGCCGAGCTGCGGCGCGATCCGGACCTGGCGGGATTGCAGCAGGTGGGCGACGTATTCCCCGGCGCGAGAGGGAAAGTCAAGCCGCTCTACACCAGCGCGGGCTGGATCCCGCTGTGGTCGGATCCGGTCCGATCGGACTACACCGGGCTCGATCTGGATCCCGACACCGGCGGAACCCACGGCCAGATCATCAATTTCGGTCGCGACGAGGAGAAACACTTCGTGTGCGCCACGGATTTCACCGACCTCCTGACCATGCTGCTCGAGGAAGTCCGCACCGGCGCCTGGCGCGCCTCCCAGATCCCCCATGGCGCCCAACAGGTCCCGTGGTTCGGCGACCCGGAGGAGCACTTCTTCAACGCCCTGTACGACCGGTTCGAGAGGCGCACTGTGCAGTAGGTCGTCACGATCATCCCGCCACCCGGGAGGGGGCAGGATTCCCGGGGACAACGAGGCCTGGGGCGGGAGGCCGGGCCGATCTTCTGGATGTGCACGAGCCTTCGGCATTGTGAGTACCGAGCGGGTGGGTAGGCTCGGGGCCGGAAGTTTGCATGGTTCGACAGTTGAGGGGGGCCGTATGGCCGGGTTGGGCACCGTCGGGATCTACCGGGAGATGTACAGCGTGCCGAAGGAAGGGCTGCCGTCGTTGCGGGAGGCGAGCAACACGCAGCCGCTCACCGACCGGCAGGCGATTCTCGACTACATGCGCGCCGCACCACCGGTGTTCGACGTCCTGGAAGACGTGGTCGACCTGTTCGACAACACCACGGTCATCCCCAGCGGATCGTCGCTCCTCTCGGACGGCCAGTGGATCTGGCGCGTCGACTCCATCCACTACCTCGCCACCTACCGCCTCGCCTTCCCGGAGCCGTTCCTCTACCACGTGCGCGGAGCCAACTACCAGCCCCCGGCGGCGGCGCCGGACAACGACGAATTCGACGCGGCAGTCTTGACCTACTTCTGAGGACTTGCCCCTCACATGCGGGCGCGGGCGGGGTCGTAGAGGTGGGAGCCGGCGCAGTGGGGAGTGGGGGTGAGAGCGGGGCCGATGAGGATGACGGCGGCTCGGCGGAGGGCGGCGGATTCCACTTGGTCGGCGATGTCGGTGAGGGTGCCGCGCAGGACGAGTTGGTCGGGTTGGGAGGCGCGGTAGACCACGGCGACGGGGCAGTCGGCGCCGTACTCGGCGACCAGTTCCTCGGCGAGGGGGCGGATGCGGGTGATGGCCAGGTGCAGGACCAGGGTCGCGCGGGTGCGGGCGAATGAGCTCAGCGCTTCGGAGGCGGGCATGGCGGTGGAGCGGGCCTGGGTGCGGGTCAGCACCACCGACTGCACGAGTTCCGGCACGGTCAGTTCGGTGCCGAGCAGGGCGGCGGCGGCCGCGTAGGCGGGGACGCCGGGCGTGACGTCCCAGGGGATGCCGAGGGCGTCGAGGCGGCGGGTCTGCTCGGTGAGCGCCGAGTACAGCGACGGGTCGCCCGAACACAGCCGCGCCACGTCGTGCCCGGCCGCGTGGGCGCGGGACAGGTGGGCGGTGATCTGCTCGATGTCGAGGTGCTGGGTGTCGATCAGTTCGGCGCCCGGCGCGCAGTGCGCCAGCACGTCGGGGTCCAGGTAGGTGCCCGCGTACAGGCACACCGGCGACGAGCGCAGGAGCTCGACCGCGCGCACGGTCAGCAGGTCCGCGGCGCCGGGCCCGGCCCCGATGAAGTGCACGGTCATGGACGTGAGTCTAGGCCCGGCCTCGAAGGGTGTTCGTGGCCGGAGAGCGCGGTCCGATGAATCAGGCCGTCGCGTCGAAGTGCGCGAGCACCTTCGTCGGCCGCAACCGCACCACCAGCTCACCGGGCACGCCGTTGCGCTTGCCGAACTCCTCCGCGCGGTCGGCGCCCATGTACCGGGCGCCGAGCGCGGTCGCGGTGCGCAGCAGCTCCGCCGGGTCTTCCGACAGCCTGACCGTCCCCTGCACCTGAACCGACGGATACGGCGGCGCCTCCCCGTCCACGCACAGCGCGACCCGGGGATCCCGCGCGAACGCCTTCCCCTTCGCCGACGACTTGCCGGTGTTGAAGACGATCTCCTCGCCCTCCACCAGGAACCACACCGGCGTGACGACCGGCCGCCCATCGGGCGCCACGATCGCCACCTTCCCCGTCCGCGTGCCGTGCTCCAGGAACTCTCGAACCTTCGGATCCGTCAGCGATGTCATATCCCCACCCTAGGCCCGGACCCCGCCTGTTCCGCCCATGACAAACCAGTGTCTGCCCGATCACAGGGACTGTCGCGCCGGGGAACGGCGCGCGTACCGTGAGCGCCGGAGGGAGGGGCAATGCTGATCAATTTCGTTCCGGACCGGTCGCTGTACCCGTTCGAGTCACGATGGTTCGACTCGTCGTCCGGCCGGGTGCACTACATCGATGAGGGTTTCGGGCCCACGATCCTGTTCCTGCACGGCGCGCCGGCGTGGAGTTTCCTGTACCGCCGGATCGTCGCGGACCTGCGCGACCGGTACCGGTGCGTCGCCGTCGACTACTTGGGTTTCGGGCTGTCCGAGCGCCCAACGGATTTCGGCTACACCGTGGCCGAACACACCGAGGTCGCCGGCGAGTTGATCGACCACCTGCGGCTCGAGGACTTCGTGGTGATGGGACACGACTGGGGCGGCCCGATCGGCCTGGGCGCGGCCCTCACCCGCGCCGACCGCGTGCGGGGAATCGTGTTGGGCAACACCATGTTCTGGCCGATCGACGCGCTGGCCAACCGGGCGTTCAGCGCGGTCCTGAGCAGCGGGCCCGTGCAGCGGCGCATCCTCGAACACAACTTCCTCATCGAGCGCGTGCTGCTCGGCGAACTCGGGCGCACCCTCACCGCCGACGAGGCCGACCACTATCGCGCCGTGCAGCCCACCGCGGCGGCCCGGCGCGGACTCGCGGTGATGCCCAAGGAGATTCGCGCCGCCCGCCCTCTACTGGACCGGCTCGCCCGCGACGTGCCCACCCACCTCGGCGACAAACCGACCCTCGCGCTCTGGGGCATGCGCGACATGGCCTTCCGCCCTCGCGCCTGCCTCCCCCACCTGCGCACCGCCTTCACCGACCTGGAAATCGTCGAACTCCCCCACGCCCGCCACTACATCCAGGAACACGCCCCGACCGAAATAGCCGCCGCCATAGCCGAACGATTCCCCTAGCCCTGCCACGGTCCCTGACCGGCGACACGGCCGCTACTTATCACCCACTGCTCGCCCGGATATCAGGTTCGCGGTGAATCGCAAGATGTCCTCGTCGAGGCTCTTGTGAGCGCTGGGATGCGGTCGTTCGGAAGCCGCGGTCGCCCGGATGGTGTCGAGCGTCTCGTCAATGATCCGCTCGACATCGGGAAGGCCCCAGCTTCGTCCCTCGCTCACCAAGTGAGCGCGCGTGATCGCGGCATGGCGGTACACGCCGTCGACCGCCAGCGCCAGCTCACCGTCACTCGGTTGATGTGCCTGCGGGACCGTGTCGTAGGCCGGCGCCAGCGTCATCGAACCGTCAGGGCGGTGTAGAAGCGAGAGGTTCTTCGCGTGCATGTCCAGATTGCCGACAGCCACGGCCAGCACGGTCATTCGCAGTAGCCGTTGCCTCGACTCCAGGTCACCGATCGCCTCCAGTACGCCGGCGATGCGAGCAAGGGAGACCTTGCCGCCGAGCCTCTGATACTTCTGCGTCCCGACGGCACCGAGTGCTTGGTTGAAATCCTCCTGGTGAATGCGGCCAGCCGGCGCATCCGCCGACCGGTCGTACCGCTCTACTACCAGAGTCGGCACTCCATCGAAATCCTCTATCCACGTGTGGAATTCGGTAAGGCCGATCGCTCGGGCGAAGCGAGCGCCGTACTCTTCGTCATAGATGACCGTCGGAAAGTCCTGCAAGACCGGCTTGAGGATATGCGTGGACGGGTATCCGTCGATCACGCGATTCCATCCCTCCGCGGTACGTGCAAGCACGATCTTGTCCTGCACGCCCGCCAACGACGTCTTGCCGCCGATCGGCTTGTTGCCCAGCGGATTGTCGTGCACATTGGTCAGCATTCGCGCGACATCGGCCGCGGACAGCAACTCGATCTGGGGCTGTTTCGGCTCGCCCGGCACGTCAGGATCCCAGATCTGCAGCGCCCCTGCTGTGTCCCGGCCGAATCGGCGAAGCAACCCGATCGAATCCTGTTCGGCGACACCTGCTTCCGCAGCGAGACGAGTCAGCATTCGCCCCTCCGGTAGCAACTCACGAAAGAACGCCTGCCGCCGAGCTTTGCGCGCACGGGTGGTGACCGCCACCAAGGGAATGGCGACGGACAGGATCGGACTGTCGATCCCGAACTGCTCGACGGCTCCCGGATCGGAGACGAAGTCGAAGTTTCGCCAGGTGCCGGTGAGCACGCCGACACGGGTGCCGTACAGCTCTACGACCAGGTCAGCCACGGGCATCCTTAGGTTCGATGGTGGCGGTCAACTCCATTCCGGTTTCGCGCATCATGGCGAACAGGCGGTCGGTGTAGATCGACGGTTTCCCCGCTTCGATCTCCCAGATGTAGCGCTGGGTGGTGCCGAGGCGCTCGGCGAGTTCACGCTGACTCAACCCGCTCAGCAATCGCGCCTGCTGCAGGATGCGACCCAGCGACTCCGCGCTGGTGACCTTGCCCGTATACGCCACGGCACCTCCTGACTACTTTTTCGTAGTCAAGATACGTGACTACCTTTTCGTAGTCAACCGCCGTGACTACGAAAAGGTAGTCACGGGCGGGGTGGCTGGCAGGATTGGGTGGGTGCGGGTACTGGTCACCGGAGCGGGTGGATATCTCGGGCGCGTGGTGGTTCGGGCCATGCGGGGTCGAGGGTGTGAGGTGGTCGCGATGGGGCGGGGTGTGGATTTGTTCGATGCGGGTGGGGTGCGGCGAGTGATGGAGGGGGTGGATGCGGTGTGTCATCTCGCCGGGGTCGGGCGGGCGCGGGAGTCGGTCGCGGAGCCGCTGCGGTACTTCCGGGTGAATGCGGGTGGGACGGTCGCGCTGCTGGAGGCGATGAAGGACGTCGGGGTGGGGCGGTTGGTGTTCGCGTCCACCGGGGCGATCTACGGGAGTCCGGAGCGGCAGCCGATGAGTGAGGAGTTGCCGGACGCGCCGCCGCATCCGTATGCGGCGAGCAAGCTGGCGGCCGAGTGGGCGATCGAGGCGCAGGTGGCGGCGGGGAAGGTGTCGGCCCGCGTGCTGCGGCTGATGAATGTGGCGGGTGGGGAGGATCCCGATCCGACGCGGCTGATTCCGAGGACGCTGGCCGCCGCCGCGTCGGGGTCGGCGCTGGAGATCAACGGTGACGGCAGCGCGGTCCGCGACTACCTCCACGTCGAGGATGCCGCCGCCGCGTTCGTGGCCGGAGTCGAACCGCAGGCGGGCTTCGCGCGCTACGTCGTGGGCAGCGGGCGGGGCACCAGCGTGCTGGAGGTGGTCGCGGCGGTCGAGCGGATCACCGGGAGGCGGGTCGCCGGCGAGCATCGTCCCGCCGTTCAGGAGCCGAGCGCGCTGGTAGCCGACCCCTCCCGGGCCATCGCCGAATTAGGCTGGAAGCCAACGAAATCCGATATCGACACCATCATCCGCGACACTCACCCCCTCCCCCGCGCTTAGCGGCCGGACAACGCCGGCCCGACTCACACCTCACGCGCCGCACAGCAGCCGCCCGAGCGTGACGAACAGCCCGGTGCCACCGCACCCTCACCCCAACGCCGACAGCGCCATCTCCCGGAGAATCGGCCGCGCCCGATTAGCCGTCGCCGGCGTGGCGCTGTGCGGGGTGGAGTTCAGCAACCCGAACGCCGCGTGCGCCCGCACCCGCGCCGCGTCCTCGGGGAGGCCGGGATGCAGGCGGCGCAGCGTCTCGACCCAGATCTCCACGTACTGGCGCTGCAACCGGCGCAGTTCGCGGCGCGGCCCGGCGGGCACGCTGTCGAGGTCGCGGTCCTGGATGCGGATGAGTTCGGGCTCGCCGAGGGCGAAGTCGAGGTGGAACTCGATGAGCGCCGACAGCGCCTCGGCATCGGAGCCGGTTTCGGCGACCACCGCGTGCCCGCCCGCGAGCAGCCGCTGGCTGACGCCGACCAGCAGCTCCACCAGCAGCGCCTCCTTGTTCGGGAAGTGCCGGTAGACGGCGGGGCCACTGATGCCGACGGCCGCGCCGAGGTCGTCGAGGCGCACCCCGAGGAACCCGCGGTCGGCGATGAGCCGCGCGCCCGCCTCGAGCAACTGCTGCCTGCGCTGCGCCTTCAACTGCTCGCGACGGGTCGGCGCGACGGTCTCCGTGCCGGTCACACGCGCTCCTCCCACCCGGTCTGGACATCTCGGTTAATACAGATTAACCTAACTCTCAGTTATTGGTGACTAACTGAACGGCGGACGTGATGACGGTTACCCAGGAGGTCGGCAACCGCGCGGCGCACGAGGCACTGGTGGACGAGCTGCGCGAGAAGCTGGCCACCGCCGCGCTCGGCGGCCCGGCCAAGGCGCGCGAGCGCCATGTGGCGCGCGGCAAACTGCTGCCCCGCGAGCGCGTGGACCAGCTGCTCGATCCGGGCAGCCCCTTCCTCGAGCTCTCCCCCCTCGCCGCGAACGGCATGTACGGCGACGAATGCCCCGGCGCGGGCGTGATCGCCGGCATCGGGCGGGTGTCTGGGCGCGAATGCGTGATCGTGGCGAACGACGCCACCGTCAAGGGCGGCACCTACTACCCGCTCTCGGTCAAGAAGCATCTGCGCGCGCAGGAAGTGGCGCTCCAGAACCGACTCCCCTGCATCTATCTGGTGGACTCGGGCGGCGCGTTCCTGCCCCACCAGGACGAGGTCTTCCCCGATCGCGAACACTTCGGCCGCATCTTCTACAACCAGGCCACCATGAGCGCCAAGGGCATCGCGCAGATCGCGGCGGTGATGGGGTCGTGCACCGCGGGCGGCGCGTACGTGCCCGCGATGAGCGACGAGGCGGTGATCGTCCGCGATCAGGGCACCATCTTCCTGGGCGGCCCGCCGCTGGTGAAGGCCGCGACCGGCGAGGTGGTGACGGCGGAGGAACTCGGCGGCGGCGCACTGCATTCGCGCACCTCGGGCGTCACCGACCATCTCGCCGAGGACGATCGCGACGCGCTGCGCATCGTCCGCAAGATCGTCGCCACCCTCGGCCCGCGCCCCGAATCCCCTTGGCAGGCACTGCCTTCGGTGGCACCCGCCGCGCCGGAATCCGAACTCTACGACGTGGTCCCGGTCGATCTGCGCACCCCGTACGACGTGCGCGAGGTCATCCACCGCATCGTGGACGGTGATCCCCTCGGCGGCAACGGTTTCCACGAGTTCAAGGCGGAGTACGGCAAGACGCTGGTCACCGGCTTCGCCCGCATCCACGGCCACCCGGTCGGCATCGTCGCCAATAACGGCGTGCTGTTCAGCGAATCCGCCATGAAGGGCGCGCATTTCATCGAACTGTGCGACAAGCGCGAGATCCCACTGCTGTTCCTGCAGAACATCACCGGCTTCATGGTGGGCCGCGACTACGAGGCGGGCGGCATCGCCAAGCACGGCGCGAAGATGGTCACCGCGGTGGCGTGCGCGCGGGTGCCCAAGCTCACGGTGGTGATCGGCGGCTCCTACGGCGCGGGCAACTACTCCATGTGCGGGCGCGCGTATTCGCCGCGCTTCCTGTGGATGTGGCCGAACGCGCGGATCTCGGTGATGGGCGGCGAACAGGCCGCCTCGGTGCTGGCCACGGTGCGCGGCGACCAGCTCGACAGCGGCGGCCGCCCGTGGTCGGAGGCGGATCAGGAGACGTTCAAGGCCCCGATCCGCGACCAGTACGAGCGCCAGGGCAACCCGTACTACTCGACGGCGCGCCTGTGGGACGACGGGGTCATCGACCCCGCCGACACCAGAACCGTGCTCGGCCTTGCCCTTTCGGTGTGCGGGCAGGCGCCGCTCGAACCCGTCTCCTACGGCGTCTTCCGGATGTGATCGCGATGCTGAACAAGTCACAACCCGTCGGTTTCGACACCGTGCTGGTCGCCAATCGCGGCGAGATCGCGGTGCGCGTGATCCGCACATTGCGCGCCATGGGCATTCGCTCGGTCGCGGTGTACAGCGACGCCGACGTGAACGCGCGCCACGTCGCCGAGGCCGACACCGCCGTGCGCCTCGGCCCGGCGCCGGCCCGCGAAAGCTACCTCGACATCGGGAAAGTCGTCGCGGCGGCCGTGCGCACCGGTGCGCAGGCCGTGCACCCCGGCTACGGATTCCTTTCCGAGAACGCGGCTTTCGCGGCGGCGCTGGCCGAGGCCGGGATCGTGTTCCTCGGCCCGCCCGCGCGCGCCATCGAGATCATGGGCGACAAGATCGCGGCCAAGAACACCGTGGCCGCGTTCGACGTGCCCGTGGTGCCCGGCATCGCGCAGCCCGGCCTCACCGACGCGCAGCTCGTCGCGGCGGCGGCCGAAGTGGGCTACCCGGTGCTGGTGAAGCCCTCGGCGGGCGGCGGCGGCAAAGGCATGCGCCGCGTGGACGATCCGGCGCTGCTGCCCGACGCGCTGGTCAGCGCGCGCCGGGAGGCGGGCGCCGCGTTCGGCGACGACACGCTGTTCCTGGAGCGGTTCGTCACCCGTCCCCGCCACATCGAGGTGCAGATCCTCGCCGACCAGTTCGGCAACGTGGTGCACCTCGGCGAACGCGAATGCAGTTTGCAGCGCAGGCATCAGAAGGTGATCGAGGAGGCCCCCTCACCGCTGCTGGACGCCGAGACCCGCGCCCGCATCGGCGCGGCGGCCTGCAACACCGCCCGCAGCGTCGACTACGTGGGCGCGGGCACGGTGGAGTTCATCGTCTCCGCCGACCGTCCCGACGAGTTCTTCTTCATGGAGATGAACACCCGCCTACAGGTGGAGCATCCGGTCACCGAGCTGGTGACGGGCGTGGATCTGGTGGAGTGCCAGGTGCGGGTGGCGGCGGGCCAGAAGATCACCGTCCGCCAAGAGGACATCCGCCTCACCGGCCACGCCGTCGAAGCCCGCGTGTACGCCGAGGATCCGGGGCGCGGCTTCCTGCCCACCGGCGGCACGGTGCTGGACCTGGTGGAGCCGGAAGGCGAAGGCGTGCGCGTGGATTCGGGCCTGCGCGTGGGCACGGTGGTGGGCAGCGACTACGACCCGATGCTGTCCAAGGTCATCGCCCACGCCCCCGATCGCACCGCCGCGCTGGCGAAACTCGATCGCGCGCTGGGTGATACGCAGCTGCTGGGCGTCACGTCCAATATCGAGTTCCTGCGCTTCCTGCTCGCCGACCCCGACGTGCAGGCCGGAAACCTCGACACCGCACTGCTGGATCGCCGGGTGGGCGACTTCGTTCCCGCGCCGCCCACCGACGAGCAGTTCATCGCCGCGGCCGCCTACCACTGGCTGCGGCGCTGGCCGACCGGCCCGGCCGACCCGTGGGACGTCCCGTCGGGCTGGCGGGTCGGCGGCACCGCGCCCACGACCATCCGGCTCGCCGGCGGCGATCGTACCGAGCACGTCCATCTCACCGGTACTCCCGACGCCGCACGCGCGCGTATCGGCGACGAGTCCGACACCGCGCCGAACGCGACCTCCGGCACGGTTCGGAGCAGCACCCTGACTGCTCGAGCGGCCGGTGACAGCGCGGGCACCGCGATCCCCGGTCACGATTCCCCGCCGGACCAACCGCCCGCGACCAGCCACGGCGCGACACCGGATTCGACCGTGGCCCACGCGGAAGGCGGGTTCTCCGCGCCTCGCGGCGGTACGGCCGGTGGATCGGTTCCACCGCGCGCCACGCCAACGACGGCATCAGCGGATCATCAGCCGACGACCGAATCCCTTTCACTGACAGCCACTTTCGCTGAAATCCCGAACACCCTCACCCTCACCCTCGACGGCCTCCGCCGCGACTACCTCGTCGCCGAGCACGACGACCAACTCTGGGTCGCGGGCCCGACCGGTGTCGTCGCGCTGCGCGAGGTCGCCGAGGTGAACGTCCGTGGCGGCGGCGAGCACGTCGGCGACGCCGAGATCCGCAGCCCCATGCCGGGTTCGGTGATCGCGACGCCGGTCGCCTCCGGCGCCACCGTGGCCGCGGGCGACGCGGTCGTGGTGGTGGAGGCGATGAAGATGGAGCACACCCTCACCGCGCCCGTGACCGGCACCGTCGAGATCCTCGTCGAAGCCGGCACCCAGGTGCGCCTCGATCAACCGCTGGCCCGCGTCATCGCGTCCGCGAAAACCCCAGAGTCAGAAGGAATCCCCGCATGACCGACTTCCTCTCCACCGGCTCCCTGCCCGAGGACTACCGCGATCTCGCCCTCACTGTGCGGGATTTCGCGCAGCAGGTGGTCGCGCCGGTCGCCGCCGAGCACGACGCCAACCACACCTTCCCGTACGAGGTCGTCAAGGGTATGGCCGATATGGGCCTGTTCGGCCTGCCGTTCCCGGAGGAGTTCGGCGGTATGGGCGGCGACTACTTCGCGCTGTGCCTGGCGCTGGAGGAGCTCGGCAAGGTCGACCAGAGCGTCGCGATCACCCTGGAGGCGGGCGTCTCGCTGGGCGCGATGCCGATCTACCGCTTCGGCAACGACGAGCAGAAGCGGGAGTGGTTGCCGCGCCTCACCAGCGGCCGGGCGCTGGCCGGTTTCGGCCTCACCGAACCCGACGCGGGCAGCGACGCGGGCGGTACCCGCACCACCGCCGTGCTGGACAGCGGCGAGTGGATCATCAACGGCCGCAAACAGTTCATCACCAACTCCGGCACCGACATCACCGAACTGGTCACCGTCACGGCGGTCACCGGGACGACCGGCGGCAAGAAGGAGATCTCCACCATCCTGGTGCCCACGAGCACACCGGGTTTCGTGGCCGAGCCCGCCTACAACAAGGTCGGCTGGAACGCCTCGGACACCCACCCGCTGAGCCTCACCGACGTGCGGGTGCCCCAGGAGAACCTGCTCGGCGAGCGCGGGCGCGGCTACGCGAACTTCCTGCGCATCCTGGACGAGGGCCGCATCGCCATCGCGGCGCTCTCGGTGGGCGCGGCGCAGGGCTGCGTGGACGAGTCCGTCCGCTACGCCAAGGAGCGCTTGGCGTTCGGGCAGCCGATCGGGCGCAACCAGGCCATCGCGTTCAAGATCGCCCGCATGGAGACCCGCGCGCACGCCGCCCGCACCGCCTACTACGACGCGGCCGCGCTGATGCTGGCGGGCAAGCCGTTCAAGAAGCAGGCCTCCATCGCCAAACTGGTGGCCAGCGAAGCCGCGATGGACAACGCGCGCGACGCCACGCAGATCTTCGGCGGCAATGGCTTCATGAACGAATACGCTGTGGCCAGGCACTATCGGGACAGCAAGATCCTGGAAATCGGTGAGGGCACGACGGAGGTGCAGCTGATGCTGATCGGCCGGGAGCTGGGCCTGTGACGACGCCGGAAGAGCCGCGCCGGATCGTGCAGCGCGGGCTGTGGTTCGAGGAGTTCGAGACCGGCGTGGTCTACGAGCACCGACCGGGGCGCACCATCACCGAGGCCGATAACGTCCTGTTCACCACGCTCACCATGAACACCCAGGCGCTGCACCTGGACGCCGCGTTCAGCGACGCGCTGCCGCCGTTCAACAAGCGCCTGGTGAATTCGATGTTCACGCTGTCGACGCTGGTGGGGCTGTCGGTGGCGCAGCTGACCCAGGGCACGCTGGTCGCCAACCTGGGCTTCTCCGAGATCGCGTTCCCCAAGCCGCTGTTCCACGGCGACACCATCTACGCCGAGACCGTGGTCACCGAGAAGCGCGAATCCAAGTCGCGCCCGGGTGAGGGCATCGTGGCGCTGGCCCACACCGCCCGCAACCAGCACGGCGAGGTGGTGGCCACGGCGGGCCGCAAGACGCTGGTGCGCAAGGCCCCCGCATGACGTGGGAGATGCCGGGCCCCGCCTGGCTGTTCTGCCCCGCCGACCGCCCCGAGCGCTACGCGAAGGCCGCGGCCGCCGCCGATGTGGTGATCCTCGACCTCGAGGACGGCGTCGCGCCTGCCGACAAAGCCGCGGCGCGCGCGGCGCTGGTGGCGGGACCGCTCGACCCGGAGACCACGGTGGTGCGCGTGAACGCCGCGGCCACCGAGGACCACGCGCTGGATCTCGCGGCACTCGCCGACACCGGCTACCGGCGGCTGATGCTGCCGAAAACCGAAAGCGCCGAACAGATCACGGCGCTGTCCGGCTACGAGGTGATCGCGCTGGTGGAATCGCCGCTCGGCGCGCTCGCGGTGGCGCGGGCGGCCATGGCGCGCAACGCGATCGGCGTGATGTGGGGTGCGGAGGATCTGATCGCGGGTCTGGGCGGCAACGCGAGCAGGCACGCCGACGGCACCTACCGCGACGTCGCGCGCCACGTGCGCTCGAGCGCCCTGCTGGCGGCCAAGGCCTACGGTAAGTTCGCGCTGGATTCGGTGTATCTCGACATCCGCGATCTGGACGGGTTGCGGGCCGAGACCGACGACGCGGTGGCGGTGGGCTTCGACGCCAAGGTCGCCATCCACCCGAGCCAGGTGCCGGTGATCCGCGCCGCCTACGCTCCCGCCGACGACGAGGTCGCCTGGGCGCGGCGTCTGCTGGACGAGGTGCCGAACCATCGCGGCGTCTTCGCCTTCGAGGGCAGGATGGTGGACGCACCGGTGCTGCGCCACGCCGAACGCATCCTGCGCCGCGCCGCCGCCCGAGACTGACCACACGAACCAGGAGGACCACGGTGGAACCACAGTGGGTGCCGACCGATCGGGACATCGCCGGAGCCAGGATCACCGATTTCGCCCGCTTCGCCGCCGCGCGCACGGGCGTGGAAACCTCGGACTACCAGCAGCTCTGGCGCTGGTCGGTGGAAGATCTGCCCGGCTTCTGGCACGCGGTGTGGGACTACTTCGCGCTCGGCGAGATCGACGGCGAGGTGCTCGCGAGCGCCGAGATGCCGGGCGCGCGATGGTTTCCCGGGACCAAGCTGAACTACGTCGACCAGATCATCCGGCAGGTCCGCACCGACCGGCCCGCCGTCCTCGCGGTGCACGAGGACGAACCGGTGCGCGAGGTGTCGTGGATCGAATTGATCGACGCCACCGCGTCGTTCGCCCGGTACTTGCGCTCGGCGGGCGTGGGACCAGGTGACCGGGTGGTCGGCTACCTCCCGAACATCCCCGAGGCGATCGTCGCGTTCCTGGCCACCGCGAGCATCGGCGCGATCTGGAGCGCCTGCGGACAGGACTACTCGCCCAAGGCCGCGCTGGACCGGCTCGGCCAGCTGGCACCGGTCGTGCTGGTCACCGCCGACGGGTACCGCTTCGGCGGCAAGACGCACGACAAGCGCGCCGATATCGCCGCGCTGCGTGAGGGATTCGGCACACTGCGCGCGACGGTCGCGGTGTCGCGGCTCGGCCTCGAGGTGCCCGGCGCGACGCCGTGGGCCGAGGCCATCGCCCCGGACGACAGCACCGTGATCGAGACCGAGGCCGTGGCCTTCGACCACCCGCTGTGGATCGTGTTCTCCTCCGGCACCACCGGCCTGCCGAAGGGCATCGTGCACGGCCACGGCGGCGTGCTGCTGGAACATCTGAAAGCCGTTGCCCTGCAATCCGATATCGGCCCCGACGACACGTTCCTCTGGTACACCAGCCCCAGCTGGATGATGTGGAACTTCCAGATCGCGGGCCTGCTGGTGGGCGCGACCGTCGTCACCTACGACGGCAGCCCCACCTACCCGGCGCCGGATGCGTTGTGGCGCATCGCTTCCGACGTGCGCGCCACCGTGCTCGGCACCAGCCCCGGCTACGTGCTGGCCTGCATCAAGGCGGGCACGGTGCCGCGCGCCGACCACGACCTGTCGGCCCTGCGCTCGGTCGGCATCACCGGCTCGGCCCTGCCGCCGAGTTCGGCCCTGTGGTTGCGCGACAACGTGGGCGAGCACATTCCGGTGAACTCGATCAGCGGCGGCACCGATGTGGTGTCGGCCTTCATCGGCGGCGTCCGCACGGTCCCGGTGTGGCCGGGCGAACTCTCCGCGCCCTACCTCGGCGTCGCGCTGGACGCCTACGACACCGAGGGCAAACCGGTGCGCGGCGAGGTCGGCGAACTCGTCGTCACCGCGCCGATGCCGTCCATGCCGGTCCAGTTCTGGAACGACCCGGACGGCCGGCGCTACCACGACGCCTACTTCGACATGTTCCCCGGCGCGTGGCGGCACGGCGACTGGATCACGATCACCGATCACGGCAGCATCGTCGTGCACGGACGCTCCGACTCCACCCTCAACCGCCACGGCATCCGCATGGGCAGCGCCGACATCTACCAGGCCGTGGAACGCCTGCCCGAGGTGGCCGAAGCGCTGGTCATCGGCGTCGAACGCCCCGACGGCGGCTACTGGATGCCGCTGTTCGTCCTGCTCGCGCCCGGCGCGGATCTCACCGACGAGCTGCGCGCGCGGATCAGCGCGGTGATCAGGACCGAGGTGTCCCCGCGCCACGTGCCCGACGAGATCATCGCCGCGCCCGGCATCCCGCACACCCGCACCGGCAAGAAGCTCGAGGTGCCGATCAAGAAGCTGTTCCAGGGCGCCGACGCCGCGCGGGTGGTGGAGCGCAGCGCCGTCGACGATCCCGATCTGCTGGACTGGTACGCCGGGATCGGACCCAGGTAGGCGCGGTCGCGTCGCACGGCCCCATCCGCCTCCGGTGACCTGGGCAAATCACCCGGCGGTCCCGGTCGTTACCATGGCGGGCATGAGTGTCGACAATCGCCGTACGGCGCGAAAGGCAGTCAGCGGCGAGGAGGCACCCCGGGAGATCAAGCGCAGGCCGAAGAATCGCCGGGCCCAGATCGCCGCGGCGTCGGCCGCCGCGTTCGGCGCGCTCGGCTACCACGGCGTGAGCATGGAGGACATCGCCTCCGGGCTCGGCATCAGCTCGGCCGCCCTGTACCGGCACTACCCGAGCAAATACGCCCTGTTCCGCGAGGAACTGCTGCGCGTCGGCCGCGCGATGACCGACTCGGTGCGGCTACCCGAGGCGGCCCCGGGCGACGATCCGGCGCAACGGCTCGGCCGCGTGCTGGGCGCCCTGATCGCCGCGACCATCGAGAACCGGCCCAGCGTCACCCTGGTGCGCTGGGAGGTCCGCTACCTCGAGCCCGAGGACCGGGCGGTGCTGGCCGAGCAGCAGTCCACCGTGCTGGCCGCGCTCGGCGATGAACTGCGCGCGCTGCGCCCCGGCCTCGCCGACGACGACGTGCGCGTGCTGCGCGCCGCCCTGCTCAGCGCCATCACCAGCATCGCCGACCACCACGCCTCGCTGCCCGTGAAACCCCTTGCGCGCCTGCTGGAATCGGCCTGCTGGTCGATCGCCCGCGCCGACTTGCCGCCGGCCGGGGCCACCGCCGAGCGGGCGGCGGCGCCGGAGATCCCGGACTCGTTCAAACACGAACTGCTGCTACACAAGGCCGTGGAGCTGTTCCACGATCGCGGCTACCCGAATGTGAGCGTGGAGGAGATCGCCTCCGCCGCAGGGCTTTCCGCCGCGTCGGCGGTCTACCGCTTCTACCGGGGCAAGAGCGATATTCTCGCCGCCGCGTTCCGCCGTGCCGCCGACCGCGTGTCGGCCGCGATCGGTCCCGCCGTGGCCGCGGCGGATTCCCCGAAGGACGCGCTGACCACGCTGATCGAGCATTACGTGGCGGGCTCGTTCGCCGAACGCGCCCTGACTTTCGTCTACTACACCGAGTTCGGGCACGTGCCCGCCGAGGAGCGCACGGTGCTGCGCAATATCCAGCGCCTCAGCGTCGAGGAGTGGGCGAAACTGCTGCGCGAGGTGCGGCCCGAGCTCCCCCCCGCCGAGGCCCGCTTCCTCGTGCACGCCGCCTTCGCGTTGGTGGTCGATCTCGGGCGGTCGTTCGGCAGCGAGCCGATCGCGTCCCAGGAGCGGGTGCGCGCGCTCATGCAGACGGTGCTCTTCGGACGCGCCGACGCCGCGTGAATGTTACTGAGCATTCTCGGGCGTAACGATGCAATCGTCGCGGTGAACAGCACTGTTACGCCACACTTGTGATCTATTGTTCAGTTCTGTCTCGGAGCCGGAAAGGGCACTCGACCGAGCGTCCGGTTGGGCTACCATCGCCGCATGGACGCGCAGAATCGCCGCACCTCGCGCACCGCAGCGGACGGCGCGGCGCGCCCGGTCCGGCGGCGGCCGCGCGACCGGCGGGCCCAGATCGCGGCGGTGTCGGTGGAGGCGTTCGGCGCGCTCGGCTACCACGGCGTGAGCATGGAGGAGATCGCCTCGCGCCTCGACATCAGCTCGACCGCCCTCTACCGCCACTACCCCAGCAAGTACGCGCTGTTCCGGGAGGAGGCGCTGCGCCTGAGCGCCCTCGCCGAGCAGATGGTGCTGGTGCCCGCCGCGCTCACGGACGCACCCGCCGAGCGGCGCCTGGCGCACGTGCTCGACACGATGGTGCGCGAGTCGATCGCCAACCGCAGCGGCGCCGCGATGCTGCGCTGGCAGAGCCGGTATCTGGAGCCCGAGGACCGGCAGATCCTGGTGGATCAGCTGGTGCGGATCCACGGCGTGCTGGGCGGGCTGCTGGTGGCGACCCGGCCGGGCCTCGGCGGCGCGGAGCGCACCGTACTGGCCGCCGCGCTGCTCAGCGTGACGGGCAGCATCTCCGACCACCACGTCTCGATCCCGGTGCGGGCGCTCACCGCGCTGTTGCACGCGGCGGTGCGGGCGGTGGCCGGGAGCGAACTGCCGCCACTGACCGGCGAGACGGAAGTCGTTCGCGCCGAGGAGATTCCGCGGGCGTTCAAGCACGAACTGCTGCTGGAGCGCGCGATCGCGCTGTTCCACGAGCGGGGTTATCCGAACGTCAGCGTGGAGGATATCGCGACCGCCGCCGGGCTGCCCGCGTCTTCGGCGGTGTACCGGTACTACCGGGGTAAAGGCGATATCCTGGCCGCCGCGTTCCGCCGGGCGGCCGACCGGGTCTCGGCCGTCATCGGCCCGACCATCGCGGCCGCCGACGGGCCGGAACAGGCACTGTCCACGCTGATCGACCTGTACGTGGCCGGGTCGTTCGCGGAGCGGGAACTCACGTTCGTCTACTACGCCGAGATCGGCAACGTGCCCGCCGAGGATCGCACGGTGCTGCGCAATATCCAGCGGCTCAACGTGGAAGAGTGGGCCAAGCTCGCCGCGGGCGCGCGCCCCGAACTCTCACCCGCCGAGGCGCGGGTGCTGGTGCACGCCGCGTTGGCACTGGTGGTGGACCTCGCCCAGTGGCTCGGCCCGGACAACCCGATCTGCGGCCGCGACCGGGTCGCGCACCTCATGCGGGTCATCCTGTCCGGCTGCGGCTGACGCCGGTGCTACTGCTGCGGCCCTTGCGCCAGTGGGGAATTCACGTTGTTCACCAGCCAGGTTCCGTCCACCTTCTCCATGCGCATGACCATCGAGAGCTGGCCGGGAGCTGGCTGGCCCTGCGTGCCCAGGCTGGTGATGGTCTGCCCGATCACCACGATCGCCTCGGCGGAGGTCTCGTCGCCGGTCTTGACGGCACACTGCACGTCCTCGACCTTCGACACCACCTCACCCTGCGTGAGCACCTCGCGCAGTTCCTTGCTGGTGTCGTCGAACTGCGTCTTCCAGTCGCCGGTCGCGCCGTCGAGCACCGCAGCGAAGTAGGGATCGAGGTTCTTGGCGTCGTAGTTGGCGAGCACCGGCGCGTATCGGCACGCGGCCGCGGCCGCCTCCTCGTGGGCATCGAGGAGGGCGCGGTTCTCGCGGTTCTGGATGAAGAAGTAGAAGGTCGAGGCCACCGAGGCCACCACGATCAGCGCGACGGCGGCGCGCAGGAGGTGAATCCCCTTGCCGCCGAGTGCGATCCGGGACCGGAGGGCCGGGCCGGTTTCGGCCTTGGCATCCTTCCGCGCCTCTGCACCGCCGTCATCGGCGCCGCCCGACTCACTGACAGGGACCGCCGCCGAGGCGACTGGTCTCGATTTCCCCTCGCCCGCAGACTGTTCCGGGGAAGCGCCCGCACCCTCGGCACTTGCCGCATCCTCCACAGCGTCAGCGCCTTTCGCTCCGTGCGCATCGTCGGCGCCGTCTTTCCCTGCGCCGACAGCGCTCTCGGTAGCAACCTCCGGCGCGGCCGCTGCTTCTCCCTCGACATCCTTGTCGCTCATGCCTTTTCCTTCCTTGCTCGCCACGGCTCACCGGCCGGGCGCGGGTTGGGACAGTTCGTCGCCGGTGACGCCGGGCGGCGGGCCGGAGCCGTTGTCGGGGACGTCGGGCCGTGGCGCGTTCGCCGAGCCGCGCACCTGGAGCGCGGGATTGTCAGTGACGCAGTAGTTGTAGAGCCGCACCCGGGTGTCGGCGGTGGCCAGCGTCGGCACGATGGGAATGGTGGCGTAGTCGCAGCTCGGGCGCGGCCACGGGTCGACGAGGGTGTGGAAGGCGCCATCGTGCGCTGGGATGCCCAGCGCCTCCGAGCCCGACCGCAGCGCGGGGAACAGCGCCGCGATGGCGGGCTGGCGCAGCTTCGCCGACTTGGTGATCGCCACGAAGTTCGTGACCAGGTTGGTGACCGGGTCCTCGGTCTCGGCGACGAACCCGCCGAGCGTGGCCAGTTGGCCGGGCGCGAGGTCCAGGAACCGGCGCACCTCCTGATCGGCGGCGGTCAGCTGCTCGAACAGCGCGCCCGCCCCGGTGGTGAGCGTGGTCAGATCCGGTTGCGCCAGCGACGTGGTGGACGAGATGACCCGCAGATTCTCGATGAGCTGCCGGGTCTGCGGCAGCAGATCCGACAGACCCGCCATGGCGCGACTGATCCCGGAGATCATGTCGCGCAACCGATCCGGGCCACCGGCCAGCGCGCGGTCGAGTTCGTCCACGATGACGCTCAACCGCTCCGGGTTCATGCCGCCGATCAGTCCGCTCACGTTGGTGAGCACCGACTGCATGGTGGCCGGGGCGGCCGTGCGCGCCCGCTCGACCACCGCGCCGTCGGCCAGGTATGGCCCGCTGTCGGAGTCGGGCCGGAAGTCCAGGTACTGCTCGCCGGCGGCGGAGAGTCTGCCCACCGCCACCGTGCCGCCGACCGGAATCCTTACCGCGGAGTCGATTTCGGCGACCGCGGCGATGCCGGTCCCCGACACCCGCACCTCGCTCACCCGGCCTACCCGGGTGCCGCGATAGTTCACGTCGCTGTTGAGCATGAGGCCGCCGGAGGTCTCCAATTCCACCGTCACCGAGTACGTCCGGGCCAGCGGATCGAACCGCAGCACCGCACCGGCGAGGTAGGCCGAGCCGGCCAGCAGCACCAGCACCAATCCGATATTCGCCACCGCGATCCGGTGCCGCACCACATAGTTCCAGAGCGGGATGTTCATCGTCCGCCCTCCTGCCGCGGCGGGCTGGTGAGCCTGCCGATGACCTTCTCGATCACCTGGGCCAGGCTGCCGATGAACAGCGGCACGTCGTTGAGCTCGGGTGCGCGGCTGCCGGTGGGATCGGTGAGCGCGCCGATGCTCAGGTACGACACCGTGGCCGCCACCGAGAGATTCGGTCCCTCGAACGAGGCCATGATGGACGGGTACAGCTGGTCCAGCCGCTCCAGCGTGAGCCGCAGGTCGTCGCCCATCTGGGTGAACCCCGACATCAGCCGGCCGACGGAGTCGAACAGGCTCACGAACTCGCCGCCGCTGGTCTCGGTGAAATCGCCCAGCGCGGCCATGGTGACCGCCACCTTGGCGATGAGCGCGGAGATGTCCTGATTGTTCTCGGCCAGCAACCCGAGCAGATCCGGGAACGTGTCGGCCGCCTGCCCCAATTCCGCTTTGCGCGCGGCCAATTCGCCGGTGAGCACGTTGACGCCGGCCAGCACCGCGTCGATGTCGGCGGTGCGCTCGTTCAAAGCCGTGATCGCCGCGGTCATTTCGGAGAGCAGGTGGGCCAGCTGCGGGGCGCGCCCGCCGAACATGGAGTTCATCTCGGCGGTGATCTCGGCGGCCTGATTGAGCCCGCCGCCGTTGAGCAGCATGGAGATCGACACCATGAGCTGTTCGACCGACGCGCCCGCCGAGGTGTTCTCGACGCCGATGGTGTCGCCCGGACCGAGCAAAGGCGCCCCCGGGTCCTGCGGCGGCAGGGTCATGGCCACGAAGATGTCTCCGAGCGGGGTGGCTTGGCGCAGTTCGGCCGTGGTGCCGCGCGGCAACCGGATGTCGTGGCGGATCTCCATTTCCACGTCGGCGATGAAGTTGGTGGTGCTGATGCCGGTCACCACCCCGATATCGGTGCCGCCGATCCGCACGTGCGCGCGGTCGGGCAGATTGAGGGCGTCGCGGAAGGTCGCGTGCAGGGTGTAGCCGGGGGCGTCGAGGCCCGGCTTCGGCAGCGGCACGTTGTCGACGGTGACCGCGCACCCGCTCGCCGCGCCCACACCGAGCGCCGCGACCAGCGCGACCACGCCCCTGCGCACGCTCCGCCCGCTCACTTCGCGATTCCCAGCAGCGCGGCGGTGAGCCCGAAATCGGGTCCCATGTCCTGGATCTTGCCGGTGCGGCAGCCGTCGAGGCGCATCTGCACGCGCTCGCAGAACAGCGACAGCGCCTCGCCGTCGAGGACCGCCTTGTCCAGCAGGCCGTGCAGGCGGATCGCGCGGTGCTCGCGGCTGACGGCATTGTCGATGTTCTCGAACATCAGCGGTGTCACGTCCACGATCTCGGTGAGGTTGCGCGCGTTGGCGCGCATCTGCTCGGTGATGGTGACGAAGCGGGTCAGCGCGCCCGCCAGCTGATCCCGGTTCTCGCCGACCACCGTGGAGGTGTTGGCGACGAACTCGTTGAGTTGCGCGATCACCGCGTGCAGGCCGGGTGACTGCTCGCCCATCAGACGCACCAATTCGGTGAGCCTGCCGCTGAAGTCGCGCACGGTCTGGTCGTTGGCGGCGATGATCTGGGTGATCTCGTTGAGTTTCACGATGGTGTTGGCGATCTGGTCGCCGTTGGCGAAGGTGACCTGGAATGCCGAGGAGAGCGCGTCGAGCGTCTCGCGCAACCGGTCCCCGTTGCCGTCGAGCAGCGGGAACAGCACCCGGCTCGCCATCGGGCCCTCGGTGTTGTCGCCTTTGAGCGCCGCGCCGAGCTGGTCGAAATTGTCCAGGATGCGGTCGAGTTCGACCGGAGTCCTGGTGCGCTCCAGCGGAATGTGCCCGCCGTCTTCGAGCGCGGGACCTTCGGTGTAGGCGGGCGCGAGTTCGACGTGCCGGTTGGTGATCAGCTGCGGGGAGATCAGCGCGGCCACCGCGTCGGCGGGGATCCGCACGCTCTTGTCGATCGCCATGGTGACCTGCACGAAACCGCCCTTGGGCGTGACGGTTTCGACCCGTCCCACGGGCACGCCGAGCACCGCCACCTCGTTGCCCGCATACAGCCCCGCCACGTTCTCGAAATCCGCGCTGATGCGCAGTCTTTCGCCGAGGTACTCGCCAGGCAGCGACGACACGCTCTCGGGCAGCAGCGAACACGCCGAGGTCACGGCGGCCGCCACACAGAGGGCCGCCAGTTTCAGCGAGCCACGAAACCTTCTCAGTTGCATCCGGGTACCGCCTGTGCGAAGCAGAGCCAGTTGTCCGGGAAGACCCACGGCGCCCACACCTCGCCGTAGGGACCGTTGCCGAGCGCGTTATTGAACTGCCGGATGGTCACCGGCATGATCTCGTACAGGCGGTCCAGGTTCTCCCGGTTCTTCTCCAGCCCTTCGGTCATGGTGTTGAGGTTCTGGATGAGCGGGCCCAATTGGCCCTCGTTCTCGAGGCCCATCTCTTGCAGCAGCCCCGACAGGGCCGCGACGTTGTCGAGCAACTGCCGCAGCAGGTCCTGGCGCAGCGCGACCGCCTCGCCGATGGCCTCACCCCGGGTGAGCAGCAACAGCACGCTGTTCTGGTTGTCGGCCACCAGCTGCGAGACCTGGTCGAGGCCCTTCAGCAGCGAATCCACCTCGTCGCGGCGCTCGTTGATGACCTTGGCCAGCGCGCCGATGCTGTCCAGCGCGGCGATGGTGAGCTGCGGGGAATCGCCCATCTGCCGCTCCAGGGTGTCCAGGGCCTGGCGCAGCTTCTCCGGGTCGATGCGCTCGATGCGCTCGAAGGAGGAGGTGTACACCGGGTCCTGGATGACCTTGGCGAGGTTGTACGGCACGGCGGTGTTCGCCAGGCGAATCGTGTCGTCCGGCAAGCCTTTTCCGTTGCCAGGCACGAGTTCGACGTGCAGCCTGCCGAGGATGGTGGACATCTTGATCGCGGCGCGGGCGTCGGGGCCCAGCCGCAGGTCGCGGCGGACCCGCAGATCGGCGACCACCTTGTCGCCCACCAGCCGCACGGCCCGCACGGCGCCCACCTCGATACCGGACACATCGACGGTCGCGCCCGCGCGCAGCCCGGCGGCCTGCGCGAACTCGGCGTGAATCGTCTTGTCCGCCAAGCGCGCTTCGGACAGCGCGCTGGACCCGACCACCAGCAGCGCCACGGCCGCGCCCGCGAGCAGGCCCAGCCACAGGAACCGGTTGTCGGCGTAGCGCGGGAGGGGAATTCGCCGCCTCATCGGCACACCTCCGACTGTGATTCGCCGCCGACCTGGGAGAACAGTCCGGGCGGCAGCAGCACGCCCCACAGCGACACGTCCAGGCGGCAGATGTAGGCGTTGGCGTAGGCGCCGTAGCTGGTGGCGCGCGCCAGCGCGTTGAGCACCCCGGGCAGTTGCACGGCGGCCTTGTCCAGCGCGGCGCCGTTCAACAGCAGCAGCGCCACACCGGTGGTGGCGTCGTTCTGCGCCTGCGCCAAATCGGGTTTCACCTGCGTGATGAGCCCGGCCAGCGCGTCGGTGGAGACGGCGACCTGGGCCACCGAACTCTTCAGCGATTCGCCTTCGGCGTACAGCGCTTCGACCAGCGCCCTGGACTGGGTGATGAGGGTCTCCAATTCCGCGGAGCGATTGGCCAATCCGGCGATGACGCTGCTCAGGTTGGTGATCACGTCGGCGAGGATGCGGTCGCGCTGCCCGAAGGTGCCCGCCAGTTCAGCGGCCTGGGTGATGAGCAGACTCAGGGAGACGTCGTCACCCTGCAACGCCTGGATCATGGTCTCCGACAGCGAGTTCACCTGATCGGGCTGCAACACGCCGAACAGCGGCTCGAACCCGGACAGCAGCGCCGACACGTCGAACGACGGTTCGGTGTTCTCGACCGGGATGTGCCCGCCCGGGGGCAGCGCCTCGCCCTCCTCCGGGCCGGGCAGCAGCGCGATGTAGCGCTGCCCGATGAGGTTCTGGTAGCGGACGACCGCCTCGGTGGTGGTCGTGAGCCGTTGGCGCGCTTGCAGACTGAAGTCGAGGCGGGCCTTGTAGTCCTCCTCGAAGGAGATGCGATCGACCCGGCCCACGCGCACGCCCGCCATGCGCACGTCGTCGCCGACGCGCACCCCCATCACGTCGGCGAACGTGGCGGAATACGCGTGGGTTTCGCCGGGCACCGCGCGTTGCAGTGTGGACCAGATCGTGTAGGTCAGCGCGATCGCGACGATCGCGAACAGGCTGAACCCGGCCAGTGCCTTCCTGGATCTCACGGCTACCGGCCCCCTTCCGGATCGGTCTCGTACACGGTCACCTCGCCGCCCGCGAGCAGCGGTGTGAGCAGCAGGAGCTGGGCGGCGGTGGGCTGTCCGCCGACCACCGCCGCGACGCCGGCGAACCCGCGCCCGCCCGCGACCGGACGCATCGGCGCACCCCGCGGCGTCGAATACGAAGCGGGCGCGGTGATTCCGGGAATGGCGGGCAGGCCCGGGATCGCGGGCAGAGTGGGCAACCCCGGCAACGCGGGCACCTGCGCGGCTCCCTCGCCCGGCGCCCCCTGCGGGCCGGGCACGGCGATGATCGGCGCGGGGCCCGCCGCGTCCAGCCAGCCCGGCCGCAGCTGCTCCGGGAACTCCTGCGGCGGAGCGACTTCCGGCACGGTGCCGTTGGCGCAGCGCGGTCCGGAGAGTCCGCCGTAGCGCGGGCAGTCCGCGAGCGTGTACTGCTGGAACGGCGTGAAGCTCACATCCATCTTCCACACCATCTGCCGGCTCGGCCCGAAGTGGAACACCGACGCCATCCGCTCCAGCGCCACGCTCAGATTCCGCACCGTGTGCGGGATGGCCTGCGGATCGTCGGCGAGGCTGCCGAACAGGCCGCCGAGTCCGGGCACCAGTTCCTTGGCGGCGTTGGGATTTCGCGCGAACAGGCTGTTCACCGAGTCGACCGCGCCGCTCGCGTTGGTCAGCAGCGCGACCAGATTGGCGCGCCGTTCGGTGAGAGTGCGCGCCGTGGTGACGGATTCGGCGAGCACGCCCACCAGGTCGGGCGCGGATTCGCTCAACCGCGTGGTGGCCCGGCCCAGGTCGCCGAGCAGGTCACCGACACCGGGAATGGCGCGCACGTCGGTGACCCACGCG
The DNA here is from genome assembly GCF_003315035.1 of Nocardia puris. Taxonomy (GTDB): domain Bacteria; phylum Actinomycetota; class Actinomycetes; order Mycobacteriales; family Mycobacteriaceae; genus Nocardia; species Nocardia puris. The sequence continues at coordinate 311,369 of NZ_QNRE01000005.1, read as the reverse complement.
TCGAGCCGTTCCACGGTGGAGCCCGGCACCCGGGAACCCGGGTCGAGCGCCGCGGCGAGCGTGGCCAGCACGCGGCCCAGCTTCTCGGGCTGGATATTGTCGAGTACATCGCGCAGCACGGTGAGCGTGGTCTGCAACTGCACGGTCTCGCCGCCGGTGTCCTCGGGGATCACCGCGCCCGCGCGCAGTCCGGCCCCGCCCGCGTCGCCGCTGCCGACGAGTTCGACCGCCGTGACGCCGAACAGGTTGTTGGGCACCACCCGCGCCGTGACATCCGCCGGAATCGTGTGCGCGACTTCCGGTTTCAGGTGCAGCGTGGCGCGCTGGCGCTGGCCGGCGGCGACCACGTCCACGGCGTCGACGGCGCCCACCACCATGCCGCGGAACTTCACGTCCGCGCGGGCGGGCAGCCCGTCGCCGGTGCTGGTGAGCTCGGCGGTGACGGCGACCTTGTTCTCGAAACGGCCGTCGTAGCGCATCATCAGCAGACCGAGCAGCAGGGCGACGGCGGCGATCATGGCCAGGCCGGCCAGGGTGAGCTGACGGGCGGTGGGTCCGCGGCCACTGGGATCGAGCAGCATGTCCGGCCCCTATCCCGAGATCCGGAAGCCGGGGTCGATACCCCAGATGGCCAGGGTCATGAAGAGATTCGCGAAGACCATTACGACGATCACCATCTTGATCGCGCGCCCGGCCGCGACGCCGACGCCTTCGGGCCCGCCGGTCGCGACGTAGCCGTAGTAGCACTGGATGAACGTCGCGAGCAGCACGAACACGACGACTTTGAGCAGCGAGAAGAAAACATCTGTCCCGATGAGGAATTGGAAGAAGTAGTGGTCGTAGGTGCCCGCCGAGGTGCCGCCGAGAAACAGCACCGACAGCTTGGTCGCCAGGTACGCGGTGGCCAGGCCGATGGTGTAGAGCGGGATGATGGTGAGCGTGGCCGCGATCATCCGGGTGGTCACCAGGTAGGGCAGCGGCCGGATGGCGATCGATTCCAGCGCGTCGATCTCCTCGGAGATGCGCATGGAGCCCAACTGCGCGGTGAACCGGCAGCCCGCCTGGATGGCGAAGGCGAGCGTGGCCAGGATCGGGGCCAGTTCGCGGGTGGTGGCGAAGCCGGAGATGGCGCCGGTGAGCGGGCCCATGGTGAGCAGGTTCAGCGCGGTGAACGACTCCATGCCGACGGTGATGCCGCCGAACGCGCAGAGGATGACGACCACGCCCACGGTGCCGCCGCCGACCACGAGAGAGCCGTTGCCCCAACCGATGTCGGCGGTCAGGCGCAACACCTCGGACCGGTAGTGGCGCAGCACGTAAGGCACCGCGCCCAGCGCGCGGAAGAAGGTGATGACCTGGTGGCCCAGGCGCTGGTTGGCCTGGTAGGGCACGCCGGCGACGAGGCCCACCGCCCGGAACGGGCGCAGCGCGGGCGGTGTATATCGGCTGCCCACTCAGATCACCTTCGTGGGGAACAAGGTGTTGTAGACCTGGGTGAGGATGATGTTGGTGGCGAACAGCATCAGCGCCGAGGTGACCACGGCCGAGTTCACCGCGTTCGCGACGCCGCCGGGGCCGCCCTTGGCGTGTAATCCCATGTCGCAGGCGATGATCGCGGTGAGCGCGCCGAACACCGCCGCCTTCACCAGCGCCACCAGCAGGTCGTTGGCCACGGCGAACGAGGCGAACGAGCCGATGAACGAACCGGGCGTGCCGGACTGGGCGTACACGTTGAACATGTAGGCCGTCGCGAAGCCGACGAACACGATGAACCCGCACAGCAGCATGCTCACCAGCACCGCCGCCACCAGCCGCGGCGCGACCAGCCTGCGCACCGGGTTCACGCCCATCACCTTCATGGCGTCGATCTCCTCGCGGATGGTGCGCGAGCCGAGGTCGGCGCAGATGGCCGAGCCGACCGCGCCCGCGATCATCAGCGAGGTGACCAGCGGCGCGCCCTGGCGGATGATGCCGAGCCCGGCGACCGCGCCGACGAATGTGGTGGCGCCGACCTGATCGACCAGCGCGCCGACCTGGATCGACACCACCACCGCGATCGGGATGGCGACGAACACCGTGGGCGCGGCGGAGACACTGGCCATGAACGCGCACTGCCGGATGAACTCGTGGTACGGGAAGCGCCGGGCGGCGAGCGCGCGGAACAGCTCGACGACGGCGTCGCGGCCGAGGGTCACCTGGCGGCCGAGCGTCTCCAGGGACCGCTGCGGATGCCGCCGCCACAGTCCCAGCAGATCGTCGACGGCCCGGTCCAGATCGCCGCGCCGTGGCGCCTCGCGATCGGCAGGTCGTTCGGTGGATGTCACGCTGCCCGAGTCCTTTCCCCGGTGTCCGTCCCCGCCGGCCGGTGTGCGGCCCTCTCCCTGGCGCGGAGCGTGTGAAGTGTCGCACAGCCGAGGGCCGCGACACAAGACACATGTTAACTGGAATTCTTACAAATTCGAGGACGGATCGCTCGGCGTCCATCCAGTCGCACCGAAGCGACTACAGCAGCTCTGAACTGGCCATATCGTCGACGAAGAGATCGAGATGCCATGACCGGACCGGCCGTCCTACGCCGAGCGATGTTGTCTGGTGTTAGCCGCTGAATTCGCCACTCATCCCAGCGCCGACAGCACCCGCTCCAGCCCGACGAGCCCGTACCCGAGCACCGCGACGCCGGCGGCGAGCGCGCACAGCACCGACACCCACAGCCCGAAACGCAGCACCGGATTGACCTTCATCCGCCCACCGAGAATCTTGACGACGATCACCAGAACGTCGATGAGCCACACCAGCGCCATCACGTCATGCACACATTCGAGAAGGTGAGCACCGGCCAGCACACGATCGATCCGAGGAACGAGATCACCACGTCGATGCCGTGCATCTCGCGCAGGTGGTCGGTGTGCGTGAGCGTCCAGACGACGCCGATCAGTCCGTAGGGGATGCCGAGGATGACGAGGGTGCCGAGGAATTCCGACACCTTCATCTCGTAACTCAGCACTCGGTCCAGCCGTCGCAGCATGCGGTCGTGTCCTTTCTGACCCGGCGTGCACCCGGCGGGTCGGGCCGAGTCCACGGTGTCGCGCCGCGACTGCGCGACCCGCCCCGCCCGTGCGCCGACACACCGGTTCGGATCCGTATGTTACGCACGATTCACACTGTTTCGGAAGCTTTTCAGCAAGATCGAAACCGCAGTCGGAACACGAGATCGCGCTAGTAAGGGCGAATCGCCGCCCAGGTCGGGGGGACGGAATAAGTTACCGACTGTTCTCACTCTGAGGATCCGCCGCAATCTGGCGGGAAGACGAGACATCAGCCCGGAGTTCGTGCAGAATCATCAGTAACTTAACCCCGGACGGCCACCGGCCAGAGCCAGCAGGAGATGTTCGATGACGAGCAACGCCGTCGCCCACCGGTCCCACGACGAACCCCTCACCACCGAACGCACGCGCATCCACATCGACGCGGCGCACCGCCCGTTCACCAAACGGCCGCTGCGCCTCTCCGACGCGCTGGACTTCTGGTCCTTCGCCGGCGCGGCCGCGAACGTGGCCATGCAGATGGCGCGGCCCGGCGTCGGGCACGGCGTCGCCGAGAGCAAGGTCGAATCCGGCGCGCTCATGAGCCACCCGTGGAAGCGCGCCCGCACCACCACCCAGTACCTCGCGGTGGCGATCCTCGGTACCGAGGAGGAGCGGCTGGCCTATCGCGAGGCGGTCAACGCCGTGCACCGGCACGTCCGCTCCGAACCGGGTGCGCCCGTGCGATACAACGCCTTCGACCGCAACCTGCAACTGTGGGTCGCCGCCTGCCTCTACATCGGCTTCGAGGACACCTACCAGCTGCTGCACGGCAAGATGAATCCCGAGCAGGCCGAGGCGTTCTACGCGACCTCCTCGACGCTGGGCACCACCTTGCAGGTCACCGAGGACATGTGGCCCGCCACCCGCGCGGAGTTCGACGTCTACTGGAACGCGGCGTGCGCGCAGGCCGTCCTCGACGACAAGGTGCGCGCCTACCTCGACGACCTGCTGAACCTGCGGATGATCCACTGGTACCTGCGCCTGCCGTTCCGGAACCTGTTGAAGTTCCTCACCACCGGGTTCCTCGCGCCGCATTTCCGCGAGCAGATGGGCCTGGCGTGGTCGGACGCCGATCAGCGCCGCTTCCAGCACCTGTTCGTCTTCGTCGGCTTCGTCAACCGGTTCATCCCCCGCTTCCTGCGCCACGGCGGCAGCCACGCCCTGATGACCGACCTGCGCAGGCGGCTGCGCAAGACCAAGCCGCTGGTCTGAGCTTGCCGCCCAGCGAGTTTCGGTCTACCCGCGTGCTGATTCACTCGCCGCGCAGCAGTCCGGGCAGGTAGGTGTCGGTCGGCTCGTCCAGCGCCACCTTGCCCTCAGAAACCAGTTGCAGTACAAGGGCACTCGTGAACGATGTGGTGATGCCGCCGACCCGGCTGGGCGAGACGCCGGACGCGGTTCTCCACCGCGTCACTCGAGCAACCGGCCGGCAAGGCGACCGGGGACGAGGTCACGACGATCGGTGCCGGACGCGTGCCTGAACGGTAGGAACCGCAGGGCCGCAACGGCATCGGGACGGCTCATCCTGATCGCCCGGAGCGCCGTCAGCGTTCGGTGGTGCGGCGGAAACAGAAAGCCGAGGCGGCCAGGTACTGGCGACAGCCGGCGCCGTGGCCCGCGTGCACCGACAGGATGAACCGGGCGCGATCGTCGTCGAGGACCTGCGGTTCCTGCGCGCAATCGCGGCTCTGGATGCGCCACAGCTCCCTGGTATCGGAATCCGGCACGTTCATGGTGGTACCTCCGCAAGGTCGGTGCACCCGGCGCCGGAGGCACCGTCGGAATCGCGCTCGAGGCGGCTGGATCGAGGCCGCGTCGGGACCGTGCGCCGAGTTCCGGAGAGCGGGTGCCCCCATAGGGCCTGGGCACAACCCCGGCGCCGGGTGCCGTTCCAGACTGCGCGTTGCGATTGGGCGCATAACAGTCCCGAATGCGGTAAATGCGAGTAATTTTCGAGTGAATCGACCTGGTACGAGAAAGCGGAACCTATGGTTGAGGTCGACTGGACCGGCGAAGACGTGCGCGCGCTTCGCTCGGCGATGAAACGGAGTCGATACGAGTTCGCGCGCACGGTGGGGGTCACCCCGCGCACCGTCGTCTTGTGGGAGAACGGCCGGACCACCCGGATGCACGCCGCGAGCCGACGGTTGCTCGACGCCGCGCTGTCCGGCGCGGCACCGGACGTCCGCGCCCGCTTCGAACGGGCGCTCACGCACCGCGAGGCGCCGGGCGAACCGGGCGGCGCGCCCGGTTCCGAACGGCTCGGTAGTGGAAAGGCGCCGGGCGGCAGCGGGATTCGTCCCGCGCCGACCGGGCTCGACGAGGAAGTCGAGGACGACGAGGTGAGACGGCGAGAACTGCTGGCCTTCGCAGGCGCGGGCCTGCTGGGCCAGGCCGCCGAGCTGGTGGCGCGCGAACCGGCCAAGATGCTGGCCACCCTGGACGCCGGGTCGATCAGCGAACGCAGGCTCGGCCTGTTCGAGGAATCGACGGCGGCGCTGGGCAGGCAGGTGGTGCGGGTGCCGCCGCACGAACTGTTGCAGACCACGCTCGAGCAGTTCCGCGCGGTGCGGGGCTGTCTGGCCGAGCGCCAGTCCACCAACCAGCAGATCCGGTTGGTGCACACGGCGGGGCGGCTCGCCAACGTGGTGGGCGAGATCCTGTTCAACGAGGGGCATTTCGGCCAGGCGCGGCTGTGGTACGGCACCGCCATCCACGCCGCGCAGGACATCGGCGACCGGTACTCCGAGGACATCGCGCTGGCCGGCCTGGCGTACCTGCCGACCTACAGCGACCGGCCCGACGAGGTGCTGCGGTTGCTCGACGGCAGGCTCGCCCAGGACCCGCGCACCGGCGCGGCGGCGGCGTGGTTGTGGGGCATGGCCGCCCGCGCGCACGCCGCGCTCGGCGACGAGCGCCGCTTCACGCAGTGCATCGACAGCTCCCAGCGGGCGCTGGACAGCGTCGCGAACACCGAACTGCCCGTGGGCATCTTCTCGTTCCGCCCGGAGAAGCTGGCGTTCTACCGCGCCGTCGGTTACGCCCGCCTCGGCAAACCGGCGGAGACGGCGGCCGCGGCGGCCCAGGCGATTTCGCTCTACGACCCGAGCGAGACCACCGAACCCGCCCTGGCCCGTTTCGAACACGCCACCGCGCTGCTCGCCACCGGCGAAACCGACGAGGCCTGCGCGGTCGCCACCCGCGCCCTCACCGACGGCCACACCTACGTCGGCCTCACGGTCACCAAGCGCGCCAAACAATTCGACGCCGGCCTCCCCTACGCCCGCCCGGTCACCGAATGGCGCCAACACGCCCGCGCCGTCATCGAATCCCGCGCGCAGGTGTGAGGGACGGGGCGCGCCGGTTGGCAGGGGGACCGGCGCGCCCCGGCTATTCAGGTGGTTTCGGGGGTCATGGCGGCGACGAGGGAGTTGGGACGCATGTCGAGCCAGTGGGTTTCGACGTATTCGAGGCAGGCGGAGCGGGGGGCCGCGCCGTAGGCGATGGTCCAGCCGGTGGGGACGGCGGCGAAGATCGGCCAGAGGGAGTGCTCGCCTTCGGCGTTGGTGAGGACGTAGAACTGGGCGTCGTCATCGTCGAAGGGGTTCGTCATCGGAGTGCCTTCCAGTGGGGGGACTGAGGATGTGCGCGGTCAGGGGCGGTCGGTGTCGGACCAGACCGCGGTGAGGACGTGGCCGATGCGGGCCAGCGCCGCCTCGGAGGTCATGCGCCAGTGGGTGGCGGCGACGGCGTGGTTGTGCACGGTGCCGTCGACAGCCTCGGCCCAGCTCGCGGCGCCCGTCGCGCCGGTCGGATCGTCCAGGGCGGCGGTGAAATACACCAGGTTGCCCTTGTAGCGGCGGGGCCGGTAGCGCGTGATCACCGACAGCGAGTGGGCGCCCGAGTCGAGGACCCGGCCCAGCCGTTCCGCGCCGAACGAGGCGAACGGTTCGGGCAGGTCCGCGAGGCGGCGGGCCAGCGCGGGCAGGTCGAGTTCGGCGTCGGCGTCGGCCGCCCGCGCCCCCAGCAGGCCGCCCAGCAGATCGGCCAGCGGCACGGTCGTGCCGGTCGCCGTCACGCCGCGCGGGCTGTCCATCATGGCCAGCGTCGCGACGTGCTGCCCCTCGTCCTGCAACTGCACCGCCACCGCGTGCGCGAGCACGCCGCCGAGCGACCAGCCGAGCAGGTGGTACGGCCCCTCCGGCTGCACGGCGCGGATCTCGCGCACGTAGCGGCGGGCCCACTCGTCGATCGAATCCGGCAGCGGCTCCGCCGAATTCAGCACCGGCGACTGGAGGCCATAGATCGGGCGCTCCGCATCGACGTGCGCGGCCAGACCCGCGAACGACCACGCCACACCGCCGATCGGGTGCAGGCAGAACAGCGGTGCCTTCGCACCACCGGTCCGCAGCGGCAGCAGCACGTCGAACGCGGCGGCGGTGTCGACCCGCCCGCGCCCCGACCTGGCGAGTTCCAGCTGCGTCACCAGCTCGGCCGGCGTCGGGGCCGAGAACAACCAGACCACCGGAACCCGTTCGGCCAGCGCCTCACTCAGCCGGGAAGCCAGCCGGGTCGCCAGCAGCGAGTTGCCGCCGCGGTCGAAGAAGTTGTCATCCAGCCCGATCCGCTCGGCGTCGAGGACCTCGGCGAAGACCGCGCACACGGCGGTCTCGAGGTCGGTCTCCGGCGCGCGGAACGCCCGCGCGGTGAGTTCGGGGCGCGGCAGCGCGGCGCGGTCCACCTTGCCGTTGGCGTTGAGCGGCAACGCGTCCAGCCGCATCAGCACGGTGGGCACCATGTAGCTGGGCAGCGCCTCGCTCAGCGCCGCCCGCACCTCGGCGGGCTCCGGTGCGGTGGCGGGCGTGTAATAGCCGACCAGCGCGATATTCTCGCCCGTGCCGTGCGCGAGCACGACCGCGTCGGTGACACCGGTCCGCGCGCGCAGCGCGTACTCGATGTCGGCGAGCTCGATCCGGTAGCCGCGCACCTTCACCTGGAAGTCGCGCCGCTCCACGTAGATCAGCTCACCGCCGGCGGACCAGCGCACCATGTCGCCGGTGCGGTAGAGGCGGTCGCCGGGCGCGCCGAACGGATCGGCGACGAACCGCTCGGCGGTCAGATCGGCGCGGCCGTAGTAGCCGCGCGCCAGCTGCGCACCGCCCAGGTACAGCTCGCCGGTGACGCCTACCGGCACCGGGTGCAAGCGGTCGTCGAGCACGTAGACGCGGTTGCCCGGTTCGGGTGTGCCGATCGGAGTCACCGCCCCGCCCTCGGCGGGCGAGGTGCGGTAGCGGGTTACCGAGACAGCCGCCTCGGTCGGCCCGTACAGGTTGTCCACGCGGGCGTCGGTGAGCGCGCCGATCTTGGCGACGGTGGCGGCGGGCAACGCCTCGCCGATCACCAGCAGCCTGCGCAGCGAACGCGGCAGCCGCCGCGCCCCGCATACCTCGGCGAGCATGGCCAGCAGCGAGGGCACCAGCGTCACCGTGGTGACCGAGGCGTTCCGGATCAGCTCCAGCACGCCGTCCGGATCCCGTTGCGCCCCTTGCGGAGCAAGGACGATCCTGGCCCCGGTGCGCGGGGCCCACCAGAATTCCCATACCGAGAGGTCGAACGCGGCGGAGGTCATCAGCAGCGTGGCGTCGTCGGCGCCGAGCGCGTACTCCGACTGCACCCAGTCCAGCTGGTGGGCGATCGCGGCGTGCGGGACCGCCACGCCCTTGGGCGTGCCGGTGGAACCGGAGGTGAACAGAACGTAGGCGGTGTCGGCGGGCCGCAGCGGACGCCGTCGCTCGCCGTCGGTGACGGGCGCGTCGTCGACGCCCTCCGGCACGGCCGAGATGTCCAGCAGCACTTCGCGATCCGCCACGTCGCCGGGCAGCATCGACCACCGCGACGAGGTGAGCACCAGTTCGGGCGCGGCCGCCGCCAGCACGGCGGCGGTGCGGTCCAATGGGTGCGCCGGCTCCAGCGGCACGTACGCGCCGCCTGCCGTCACCACCGCGTACATCGCGACCACCAAGTCCACACTGCGCGGAATGGCCAGGGCCACCAGCGATTCCGGCCCGACGCCGCGCCCGATGAGCACGCGGGCCAGGCGGCGCACCCGGGCGGCGAACTCGCCGTAGGTGACGGTGTCGGCGTCGGCGACCAGCGCGATCGCGTCCGGCGTGCGGGCCACTTGCGCGTCGAACGCGGTGATCAGGGTGGCGGCCGGGAACGCCCGGTCCGAGCCGTGCCAGGCGGTGAGAATCCGCTCGGCCTCCGCGCCGTCGAGCAGCGGCAGGTCACCGACCGGCGCATCGGGGCTCTCGCACACCCGGGCCAGCAAACGCTGCAACCGGCTCGCGAAGCCCGCGACGGTGGACTCGTCGAACAGCGCCGTGGCGTAGGTGAGCGTGGCCGCCACGCCGGCGGGCTCGCCGTCGGCGTCGTAGCGGTCGGTGACCACCAAGTGCAGATCGAACTGGGACACCTCGGAGTCGAAATCGACCGCCGTGGCGGTGATCCCGTCCAGGGTGAAGTCGGCCTCGGCCTGGTTGTGGAAGGAGAAGCCCACCTGGAACAGCGGGTGGCGGGCGGTGGAGCGCTCCGGGTTGAGCACTTCCACCAGCCGCTCGAAGGGCACGTCGGCGTGGGCGAAGGCCGCCAGATCCGCCGCGCGCACCCGCTCGAGCAGGGTGGTGAAATCGTCGCCGCCGCGCACCGGCGTGCGCAGTACGAGGGTGTTCACGAACATGCCCACCATGTCGTCGAGGGCGGCCTCGCCGCGGCCCGCCACCGGCGTGCCGACGGCGATATCGTCGGTGCCGGAGAGCCGGGCCAGCAGCACCGCGAACGCGGCGTGCATGACCATGAACGGGGTCGCGCCGCTCGCGCGCCCCAATGCCACGAGCGCGGCGTGCCTTTCGGCGTCGACGGCGAAGTCGACGTGCCTGCCCCTGGTGGAGGCGACCGCCGGGCGCGGCCGGTCGGTGGGCAGCGGCAGCTGGGCGGGCAGGCCGGCCAGCGCATCGGTCCAGAAGGCGAGCTGCCTGCTGACGAGTGCGTCCGGGTCGTCCTCCGAGCCGAGCAGTTCCCGCTGCCACAGCGCGTAGTCGGCGTACTGCACCGGCAGCGGCGTCCACGCCGGCGCCGCGCCCCTGGTGCGCGCCGCGTAGGCGAGCATGACGTCCCTGGCCAGCGGCACCAGCGAGGACCCGTCGGCCGCGATATGGTGCACGACCACGACCAGGACGTGTTCGGGGGCATCCGGTTCCACGCCGTCCTCGGCGACGGGGCGGAAGAGCCTGGCGCGCAACGGCACCGCCTCGGTCACGTCGAAGCCCGCGCCCACGAAATCGGCGACGGCGACCGGCAGGTCGTCGGCGACGACGGCGATCGGCGCGAGCACCGGCGGCCGCGCCGCCTCGACCGGGAGCACGACCTGCACCGGCCCGTCCTCGCGCTGCGGGTAAACGGTGCGCAGCACCTCGTGGCGGGCGACCACGTCGGCGACGGCGGCGGTGAGCGCGGCCGCGTCCAGCGCGCCGGTCAGCCGCACGGCGAGGGGGATGTTGTAGGCGGTGGACTGCCGGTCGAGCCGGTTGAGGAACCACATGCGCTGCTGCGCCAGCGAGAGCGGGACGGGCCCGTCGCCCGTGCGCGGCGCGAGCACCGGACGCGCGGATTCCCGCTCGCCCGTGTCGAGTTCGGCCGCGAGACCGGCGACGGTGGCGTGTTCGAAGACCCGCCGCACGCCCACGGTCACCCCGAGTGCCGCGCCGAGGCGCGCCGCCAGCTGGGTGGCGGTGAGCGAGTTGCCGCCGAGGGCGAAGAAGTCGTCGTCCAGGCCGACGGGCGTGGTCAGGCCCAGCACGTCCGCGACGGTGGCGGCGACGGCGCGCGCCACCTCGGTGCGCGGGGCGCGGAACTCCGCCGTGCGGAACCGCGGTTCCGGCAACGCCTTTCGATCCAGTTTGCCGACCGGGGTCAGCGGCAGCGCGTCCAGCGAGACGATGGCGGCGGGCACCATGTAGGCGGCCAGCGAGCGGCCGGCGAATTCCGTGAGCCCGTCGGGATCGACGGTGTGACCGGGCGCGGGCACCACGTACGACACCAGCGAGACCGCGCCGCTCACGCGATCGGTGTGGCCGACGGTCACCGCGTACTCCACGGACTCGTGCGCGGTGAGCACCGCGTCGATCTCGCCGAGTTCGATGCGCAGACCGCGCACCTTCACCTGGAAGTCGGTGCGGCCCAGGTGTTGCAGCGCACCCGCCGGCGTCCAGCGCACCAGGTCTCCGGTGCGGTACAGCCGCCCGCCCGGCTCACCGTAGGGATCGGCGACGAACCGTTCGGCTGAAAGTCCCGGCCGCGCATGGTATCCGCGCGCCAGCCCCGGCCCCCGCAGGTACAGCTCGCCCGCGACGCCCACCGGCACCGGGCGCAGCCGCGCGTCCAGCACGACCGCGGACATGCCGTGGATCGGCGTGCCCATATCGAACGGGTCGCCGGGGCGCATCCGCTCGCTGATCGTCGTGATGACGGTGGTCTCGGTCGGGCCGTAGGTGTTGTACAGGCTGCGCCCGATCCCCCAGCGCCGCACCACCTCCGGGCCGAACGCCTCACCTCCGACGGTCAAGTGCGCGAGTTCGGGCACCTGGTCGGGGTCCAAGGTCTGGAGCACGGCGGGGGTGAGGAACGCGTGCGTCACCCGGCGGTCGCGGATCAGCGCGGTCAGCTCGGCCCCGCCGAACACGCCCGCCGGTGCGACGACCAGCGTCGCCCCGGCCGCCAGCGCGAGCAGCAGTTCCAGCATCGAGGCGTCGAAGCTGGGCGAGGAGACATGCAGGACGCGGGCGGTCTCGGTCACGCGGTACCGATCCCGTTGCGCGCGGGCCACTCCCGCGACGCCGCCGTGCGTCACCAGCACGCCCTTCGGCACACCGGTGGAGCCGGACGTGTAGATCATCCAGGCCGGGTTCTCCACCCGCACCGGGCGCACCAGTTCGTCGGCCACCAGCGGCGCGGCGCTCATGTGCCGCATGCGGGCCGCCATGGCCGGGGTGTCGAGCACCAGCCATTCGGTGGCGTCGGGCAGCGCGGCGTGCGCCTCGGTGACCGTGAGGCCCAGCGCCGCACCGGAATCGGTGAGCATGTGCGCGATGCGCTCCGGCGGGTACGTCGGATCGACGGGCACGAAGGCAGCGCCCGTCCGCGCCACGGCCCACACCGCGACCAGCGATTCCAGTGAACGCGGAATAGCCAGGGCGACAATGTCTTCCGCACCGATCCCCAGCCCGATCAAGGTCCGGGCCAGCCGCGCGGACCGTTTCTCGATCTCGCGGTAGGTCAGTTCCCGGTCGCCGTCCACGACGGCGACGCCGTCCGGCGCGAGGGCGACGGCCGCCGCCATCATGTCGGCCAGGGTGCACGGCGGCACCGTGGGCGCGCCGCGCCTGTCCAGCAGACCCGCGCGTTCGCCGGGGGTGAGCAGGTCGACGTCGCCCACCGGGTGGTCCGGGTCGGCGGTGAGCGCGCCGAGGGCGCGGCCGAAGCGGCGCAGCAGCGCCTCGGCGGTCGCGCGGTCGAACAGATCGGTGGCGTAGTTCAGTTCGACGGACAGGTGCCCGGCGGCGTCGGGTTCGGCGGCGACGGTGAACTGGAGATCGAAACGCGCCACCGGCTCGTCGAACTCGACCGGCGCGAGCTCCAGACCCGGCACCGAGAAACTGTCCGCCCCCGCGTTCAGGTAGCTGAGCATGACGGTGAACAGCGGGTGCGCGGCCTGCGAGGCGGGGACGCCGAGGGCGTCCACCACCCGCTCGAACGGCACCGTGGCGTGCGCGAAGGCGGCCAGGTCGGCGGCCTTCGTCTCGGCGATCAGCTCGGCGAAGGTGTGCTCCGGGCGCGGGGAGGTGCGCAGTACCAGGGTGTTGATGAACATGCCCACCAGGTCGTCCAGCGCGGCCACGCCACGCCCGGCGACCGGGGTGCCGACGGCGATGTCCTCAGAGCCGGACAGTCGCGCCAGCAACACCGACAGCGCCGCGTGCACCACCATGAACGGCGTCGCGTCGTGGCGGCGGGCCAGCTCGACCACCCGCCGCGCGACGTCGCCGCCGACCCGGGCGCGCACGCTCGCACCGCGTTTCGACACCACCGCCGGGCGCGGACGGTCGGTGGGCAGGGCGAGTTCGTCGGGCAGATCGCGCAACGCGTCCCGCCAGTACGAGAGTTCCTCCGCCGCAACGGCCTCCACCTCCGCGGCCTGCCACAGCGCGTAGTCGGCATACTGCGCGGGCAGTTCCGGCCACAGCGGCGCGGCGCCCAGCACGCGGGACAGATAGGCCGCCAGCAGGTCTCGCAGCAGCGGGCGCATCGAATAGCCGTCGGCGGCGATGTGATGCAGCACCGCGACCAGCACCCGGTCGCCCACGCTCTCGCGCAGGAGCACCGCGCGCACCGGCACCTCGGTGGCGATATCGAAACCGGCCGAGAGGAATTCGGCGATCCGCGCGTCGCGCCCACCGGCGGGCACGGCTTCGACCGCGAGCCGGACCGGGGCCGGTTCGGCGGGCAGCACCACCTGGTGGGCGGTGCCGTCGGCGGCCGCCGGATACACCGTGCGCAGCACCTCGTGCCGGGCGACCACGTCGGTGAACGCCGCGGCCAGCGCGACTTCGTCCACCTCACCCGAGATGCGCAGCGCCACCGGGATGTTGTGCGCGGGCGAGGACGGATCGAGACGGTTCAGGAACCACATGCCGCGCTGCACCGGAGCCAGCGGCACGACCTCCGGGCGCGGGCCCGCGATCAGCGGCACCGGCAGCGCGCCCGCCACCGCCTCGGTGGTCACACGCTGCGCCAGCGCGCGCACCGTGGGCGCCTCGAACAGCAGCCGCACCGGCACCCGCCGGCCCAGGCGCTCCCCCAGCCTGGCCAGCACCCGGGTGGCGCTGAGCGAGTTGCCGCCCAGGTCGAAGAAGCCGTCGGTCACGCTCACCGTGTCCAGGCCGAGGACGGTCGCGAACGCGTCGGCGACGAGACGTTCGGCCGGGCTGACCGGCGCGACGTACGCGCCACGGTCGAACACCGGTTCCGGCAACGCCTTCCGGTCCAGCTTGCCGGAGGAGTTCAGCGGGAACTCGTCGAGCACCACGTAGGCCGACGGAATCATGTACGACGGCAACGTCTCTCGCGCCGCCGCACGCAGCGCGTCCTCGAACCGCTCGCTCCGCTCGCCGGGCAACGGCGTCACGTAGCCGACCAGGTGGTCGCCGCCACCCGTCGTCACCACCGCAGCGGCGGCCTGCGCGACGCCCGGCACGGCCGCGAGCGCGGCCTCGATCTCGCCGAGTTCGATGCGCTGGCCCCGGAACTTCACCTGGAAGTCGGTGCGCCCCAGGTAGACCAGCTCGGCGGACTCGCCGGAGGTCTCCCAGCGCACCAGGTCGCCGGTGCGATACATCCGCTCACCGGGCGCGCCGAACGGGTTGGCCACGAAGCGATCCGCGGTGAGGTCGGGCCTGCCGTGGTAGCCGCGCGCCAACTGCACGCCGGCCAGGTACAGCTCGCCCGCCACGCCGGGCAGCGTGGGCCGCAGGCGCGAATCCAGCACGTACAGGCGGCTGTTCCACTCCGGGTTGCCGATCGGCAGGGCGGCGCGCTCGGTCTCGCCGGTGACATCGCGGTGCGTGATGGACACCGCGGCCTCGGTCGGGCCGTACAGGTTGTGCAGGCGCGCCGCACTCACCTCGGCGAACGCGCGCACGGTCTCGGCGGGCAGCGCCTCGCCGATCACGAACACGGTGCGCAGCGAGGCGAGCGCGTCCCGCAGGCCGGCGGCCGCCACGTGCCCGGCGAACACGCTGAGCATCGACGGCACGAAATCGGTGACGGTGACGCCGTACGCGCCGACGACCTCGGCCAGGTAGCCGGGATCGCGATGCCCGTCGGGGGTGGCCAGCACCAGGGTCGCGCCGACCCGCAGCGGCAGGAAGTAGCCCCACAGCGACACGTCGAAGGTGGTCGCGGTCTTCTGGAGATACACGTCCTCGGGTTCGAGCCGGTACTCGGCCTGCATCCAGTTCACCTGGTTGACGATCGCCGCGTGGGACACGCTGACGCCCTTGGGTCTTCCGGTGGAGCCGGAGGTGAAGATCACGTACGCCGGATTGCCGGGATGGATGGGCGCGCCGCGCTCCTCCGCGGCGACCGGATCGTCGGCGTAGCCGTGCAGCGCGACGGTGTCCACGGCCACGACCGGGCCCGCGTAGCCGTGGTCGACGCGGTCGCGCTCGGTGGTGAGCAGCGCCGCCGGGCGCGCGGTGTCGAGGATGTGGGCGATGCGCTGGGCCGGGTGGTCCGGGTCGATCGGCACGTACGCGCCGCCCGCCTTGAGCACCGCGTACATGGCCAGCACCAGATCGGTGGAACGCCGAATAGCCAGTGCCACCAGCGATTCCGGGCCGACTCCGGCCGCTGTCAGGTGTCGGGCCAGCTGGTTGGAGCGCCGGTCGAGCTCGCCGTAGGTGACCACGGTGGCCGCCGCGCCGCCGTCGGGGACGTACACCAGCGCCGGATCGTCCGGCGTGGCGGCGGCCTGCGCCTCGAACTCGTCGAGCAGCATCTCCGCGACGAACGCGGTGTGCGCCGAATCGTTCCACTCGGTGACCACGCGGTGCAGCTCACCGGGCGCGAACAGGTCGATATCGCCGACCGGGCGGTCCGGGTCGGCGGTGACCGCGCCCAGCAGGCGCAGCAACCGCGCGCCGACCGTGCGCACGGTGGTCTCGTCGAACAGGTCGGTGGCGTAGGTGAGGCGCACCGCGTCGTCGGAGACCGTGAACTGGAGGTCGAATCGGGTGGTCTCGTAATCGACTTCGTGTTCGGCGACGGTGGCGCCGGGCAGCTCCACGGTGACGGTGGACAGGTTCTGGAAGAACAGCGCCACCTGGAACAGTGGGTGCCTGGCCTCCGAACGCGGTGGGTCGAGCACCTCCACCAGCCGCTCGAACGGCACGTCGGCGTGGGCGAAGGCGTTCAGATCGGTCTCGCGCACCCGGCGCAGGACTTCGGTGAAGGAGTCCGCGCCGGACACCTCGACGCGCAGCACCAGCGTGTTCACGAACATGCCGACCAGATCATCCAGCGCCCGTTCGCCGCGACCCGCGACGGGGGCGCCGATGGCGATATCGCCGGTACCCGAGAGCCGAGCAAGCAGCACCGACAGCGCCGCGTGCACCACCATGAACGGCGTCGCGTCGCACCGCGCCGCCAGCGCCGCGATCTTCGCGCGCAGCGCCGCGTCCAGCGTGACGGTGGTGCTCGCCGCCGCGTGCGAGGCGACGGCGGGCCGGGGGCGGTCGGTGGGCAGGTCGAGCTGCGCGGGCAGGCCGCGCAGCGCGTCGCGCCAGTAGGCGAGCTGGCGGGCCAGCGGCGAGGCCGGATCGTCCTCGGTGCCCAGCACCTCGCGCTGCCACAGCGCGTAGTCGGCGTACTGGACCGGCAGCGGCCGCCACACCGGTTCGGCGCCGGCGACGCGGGCCGCGTAGGCGGTGGCCAGATCGCGGGCGAGCGGACCCAGGGAGAACCCGTCGGCCGCGATGTGGTGCACCACCAGCGCGAGCAGGTGTTCGCGCGGCGCGAGCCGGACCAGGCCGATGCGCAGCGGGATCTCGGTGGTCACGTCGAACGGCGTCGCGGCGAAATCGACCAGCGCGCCGGCGGATTCGAGGTCGGCGAGCTCCGGCTCCCGCGGCGGGAGAATCCGCTGGTAGCCGATGCCCTCGTGGTCGGGGTAGACGGTGCGCAGGGTCTCGTGCCTGCTGATCAGGTCGGTGATCGCGGCGCGCAGCGCGCCGAGGTCGAGGTCACCGGTGAACCGCAGCGCGACCGGGATGTTATTGACGGTCTCGGCGGGATCGAAGCGGTTGAGGAACCACATGCGCCGCTGGGCCGGGGACAGCGGCACCGGCTCCGGGCGCGGGCCGGCGGTGAGGCGCGGGCGGTGCGCCGAACCGATGCGGTCGGCGGCACGGGCCGCCAGCGCCGCGACGGTCGGCGCGTCGAAGAGCAGGCGCACGGGGATGTCGGCATCGAGTGCTTCGCCGAGGCGGGCCGCGAGCCGGGTGGCCAGCAGCGAGTTGCCGCCGAGGGCGAAGAAGTCGTCGTCCAGGCCCGCCCGGTCGACGCCGAGCAGTTCGGCGAACAATCGCGCGACCGTCCGCTCGGCCTCGGTCTCGGGGGCGCGGTACTCGGCCGCCTCGAACACGGGCGCGGGCAACGCTTTCCGGTCCAGCTTGCCGGAGGAGTTCAGCGGGAACTCCGCGAGCACCACGAACGCGGCCGGGACCATGTAGGCGGGCAGGTCGGCGGCCAGCCGCTCCCGAACCGCCCGCACATCGACGGCTCCGGTCACGTACGCCACCAGCTGGTCACCGGTGCGCTCGTCGGCGCGCACGACGACCACGGCCTGCTCGATCCCGTCCAGGGCGGACAGGGCGGCCTCGACCTCCCCGAGTTCGATGCGCAGGCCACGCAGCTTCACCTGGAAGTCGGTGCGGCCCAGGTACTCCAGCTCACCGTGCGGCGTCCACGTGACGAGATCGCCCGTGCGGTACATGCGTTCGCCCGGCGCGCCGAACGGGTTGGCCAGGAAGCGATCCGCCGTCAGATCGGGACGCCCGACGTAGCCGCGCGCCAACTGCTCACCGGCCAGGTACAGCTCACCCGGGACTCCCGCCGGGACCGGCCGCAATCGCGAATCCAGCACGAGCAGGCGGGTGTTGAAGACGGGTCGCCCGATCGGGACCGTGGCGGTGTCGGCGTCGGTGACCTCGTGGAAGGTCACGTCCACGGCCGCCTCGGTGGGCCCGTACAGGTTGTGCACGCGGGCGGGGAGCAGCGCCCGCGCGCGCTGCGCCGTGGACGCGGGCAGCGCCTCGCCGGACGCGAAAATCCGCCGCAGCGAACGGCATTCGACAGCCGCGGGTTCGGCCAGGAACACCGTGAGCAGCGAGGGCACGAAATGCACGGTGGTGACGCCCTCGGCGGTGATCAGCCGCGCCAGGTAGGCCGGATCGCGGTGCCCGTCGGGCGCGGCGACCACCAGGCGCGCGCCGATCTGCAAGGGCCAGAAGAACTCCCACACCGACACGTCGAATGTGGCGGGGGTCTTCTGCAACACCACGTCGTCGGCGCGCAGGCCGTAGCGGTCCTGCATCCACACCAGCCGGTTGACGATCGCGCCGTGGGTGACGGCCACGCCCTTGGGGCGGCCGGTCGACCCGGAGGTGAAGATCACGTAGGCCGGGTGGGCGGGCGAGACCGCGCCGAGCCGGTCGGCGTCGGTGAGCGGCGCCGAGTCGTAGCCCGACAGGTCGAGCCGGTCGACGCGAACTTCGCGCGCCACACCGGTTTCCAAATCCAGCCCGGACGTGAGCACGCAGACGGGCCGCGCGGTGGACAGCACGTACTCGACGCGGTCGGCCGGGTGATCGGGATCGACCGGCACGTACGCGCCGCCCGCCACCGTCACCGCGTACATGGCGGTGACCAGGTCCAGCGAACGCCGCATGCCCAGGGCCACCAGGGAATCGGGGCCCACGCCCTGATCCACCAGCCAGCGGGCGAGGCGGTGCACCCGGTCGGCGAAGGTGCCGTACTCGAGCGTGGTGCCGTCGACGGTGACGGCGGGCGCGTGCGGGGTGCGCGCGACCTGCCGCTCGAACAGCGAGACGAGCGTGTCCGTGGTGGCGGCGAGCGGGTGGGCGGTGTCGTTCCAGCCCTCCAGCACCAGGCGGCGTTCGGCGTCGTCGAGGAGTTCGATATCGCCCACCCGCACGCCCGGATCGGCGACCACGGCGGTGAGCACCCGGGTGAACCGCTCGGCGAAGGAGCGCGCGGTGGCGCGGTCGAACAGGTCGGTCGCGTAGCGCAGCAGGGCGCGCAGCGCGGTGCCCTCGCCCTCGGCGTGCTCGGCCAGCTCCAGCGCGAGGTCGAACTGGGCGACCCGGTTGTCCAGCGGATACGCCGACACCTCGAGTCCGGGCAGGCGCAACACGGTGTCGTCGCGGTGCTCGAAGGTGAGCAACGCCTGCACGATCGGCGAATGCGCCTGGGAACGGACCGGATTCAGTTCCTCGACCAGCCGCTCGAACGGCAGGTCGGCGTTGGCGAAGGCGCGCACATCGGTGTCGCGGACCTGGCGCAGCAGTTCGGTGAACGGGGCGCCCGCCGGGACGGCGGTACGCAGCACCAGGGTGTTGACGAACATGCCGACCAGATCGTCGAGCGCTTCCTCGGCGCGGCCCGCGACCGGGGTGCCCAGGGCGACGTCGTCGGTGCGGGCCAACCGGGCCAGCAGCGCGGCGAACGCGGCGTGCACGACCATGAACGTCGAAACACCCTGTTGGCGAGCCAGTTCGGCGATCCCGGCGGTGAGTTCGGCCGGGACGGCGAACTCGACCGCCGCGCCGCGCCCGCTCGCCACGGGTGGGCGGGGACGGTCGGTAGGCAGTTCCAGCACGGGGGCGAGCCCGTCGAGTTCGGTGCGCCACCGCGCGATCTGTTGCGCCAGCACGGATTCGGGGTCCTCCGCCGCACCGAGCACCCGGTGCTGCCAGAGCGTGAAGTCGGCGTACTGCACCGGCAGCGCCACCCAGCGTGGGGCGGTTCCCGCGCAGCGGGCGGTGTAGGCGGTCATCAGATCGCGGGCCAGCGGCGCGGTGGACACGCCGTCGGCCGCGATGTGGTGCACGACGACGACCAGCACGTGCTCGTCGGCGCGCACCTGGAACAGTTTGGCGCGCACAGGGATACGCGTACGCAGCTCGAATCCGAGACCCGCGTACCCGGCGACGGCTTCGGCCAGATCGCCTTCCGCTACGAGCACGGGACCGAGTTCGAGCGCCGCCGCGTCGGCACCGGACAGTTCGGCCGCACGCACGGACTGGAACGGCCCGTCGGCGTCGGCGGGGAAGACGGTCCGCAGCGATTCGTGCCGCGCGATCACGTCGCCGAGCGCGGCGCGCAGCGCGGCCACGTCGAGCGCGCCGGCCAGCCGGATGGTGATCGGGATGTTGTAGACCGGCGAATCCGGGTCGAGCCGGTGCAGCAGCCACATGCGGGTCTGCGCCAGCGACAACGGGATTCGCTCGGGCCGCTCCCCCGCCACCAGCGCGGGCCGCGGTGCGGCACCGCTGGTCACCCGCGCGGCCAGCGCCGCGACCGTCGGGGCCTCGAACACTTCCCGCACGGTGAGCGCCGCCCCGAGCGCGGCATTGGCGCGCGCGACCAGGCGCATCGCCAGCAGCGAATTGCCGCCGCGCGCGAAGAAATCGTCGTCGGCGCCCAGCCGCTCGCCGCCGAGCAGATCACCCGCCAGCGCGGCGAGCACCGCCTCGGCGCCCTCGCGCGGCGCGCGGTAGGCGGTGCCGCCCGCGAACTCGACGGCGGGCAGCGCCTTGCGGTCCAGTTTGCCGACAGCGGTGAGCGGCATCTCGTCCAGCACCACCAGGTGCGCGGGCACCATGTAGCCGGGCAGGCGGTCGCGCACCCGGTCCCGCACGGTGTCGGCGGACAGGTCCGCACCGCTCACGTAGCCGACCAGACTGTCCGCACCCGAGGTGTCCTCGGCGACCACCACGGCGGCGTTGGTGACGCCGTCCACGGCGGCCAGCGCCGACTCGATCTCGCCCAGCTCGATCCGCTGGCCGCGCAACTTCACCTGGAAGTCGTTGCGGCCCAGGTAGATCAGATCCCCCTCGCGGTTCCATCGCACCAGGTCGCCGGTGCGGTACATGACCGCGCCCGGCGCACCGAACGGATCGGCGACGAACCGGTCGGCGGTGATGCCCGGCCGCCGGTGGTAGCCGCGCGCCAGCTGATCGCCCGCCAGGTACAGCTCGCCGGTCACCCCGACCGGCACCGGCCGCAGGCGCGCGTCCAGCACGTATACGTGGGTGTTCCAGCACGGCCGCCCGATCGCGACGTCCCGGCCCGACGCCACGTCGGCGTCGGTGAACTCGTGGAAGACCGCCGAGATGGCGGCCTCGGTGGGCCCGTAGGAGTTGTGGATCGCGCCGTCGAAGCTCGCGCGGATCGCGGCGAGCAGATCGGGGGTCAGCGCCTCGCCGCCGCAGTGCAGGTGGCGGAACGAGCGCAGCGCGTCGCCCATCCCCTCGCCGAGGAGGGCGGCCAGCACCGACGGCACGTACTCGGCGATGGTGATGCCGTGCTCGCGCAGCAGACCCGCGAAGTATTCGAGGTCCAGGTGCCCGCCCGGTCGCGCGATCACCAGCGGCGCGCCGACCGCGATCGGCAGGAAGCACTCCCACACCGACACGTCGAAGGTCAGCGGGGCACGCTGGAGGATGCGGTCGGCGGCGGTCACCTCGTAGCGGTGCTCGAGCCAGCGCAGCTGGTTCATGATGGCGCGGTGGCTCACCGCGACGCCCTTGGGCCGGCCGGTGGAGCCGGAGGTGAACAGCACGTACGCGGTGTTGTCGGGCCGCAGCGCGACGATGCGCTCGGCGTCGGTGACCGGTGTATCCGCGAAGCCGGTGAGGTCGAGGTCGTCCAGGCGCAGGGTCGCGGTCCCGGCGGGCAGTTCCGGTTCGGCGCCGCCCACCACCAGCACCAGGGCCGGGTCGGCGCTGTCGAGCAGCTGGGCCAGGCGATCGGCCGGGTGCGCCGGGTCCAGCGGCAGGTACGCGCCGCCCGCGCGGACGATCGCGTACATCGCGACGAGCATGTCGAGCGAGCGCAGCGCCGCCAGCGCGACGATCGACTCGGGGCCCACACCCGCCGCGATCAGCAAGCGCGCCAGGCGATTCGCGCGCGACGCCAGCTCACCGTAGGTGAGGGATGCGCCCTCGAAGGTGACCGCGTGACCGTTCGGCTCGGCGGCGGCGCGGACGGTGAGCAGATCGTCGAGGGTCTCCTCGGCCAGCGGGTGCGCGGTGGCGTTGCGCTCCGACAGCAGCAGGCCGCGTTCGGCCTGCGACAGCAATTCCACGTCGCCGACGGCCGTGCCGAGATCGCGGGCCATGGCGCGCAGCACGCGCTCGAATCCGGCGAGGAAGCCCGCGGCCGTGCTCTCGTCGAACAGGTCGGTCGCGTAGTGCAGGTGCACATCGATGCCCTCGGGCGCGCCCTCGGCGCCGTGGCGTTCCGAGCAGGTCCAGTCCAGGTCGAACTGGATGGGCGCCGGGCCGACCTCGAGCGCGCCGATGGCCAGGCGCTGGAGCCGGAAGTCGGGCGCGGCCTGGTTCTGGAGCGTCAGCGCGACCTGGTAGATCGGGGCGTGGGCCTGGGAGCGGACCGGGTTGAGCGCGTCGACCAGATCCTCGAACGGCACTTCGGCGTGATCGAAGGCGGCCAGGTCGGCCGCGCGGGCCGTGCCGAGCAGGGCGGCCAGGGTGGCGTCGCCGCGCACGGGGGTGCGCAGCACCACGGTGTTGACGAACATGCCGACCAGCTCGTCCAGCGCCTCGTCCCCGCGCCCGGCGACCGGCGCGCCGACCACGATGTCGCCGGTGCCCGACAGCCTGCTCAGCAGCGCCGCGAGCGCGGTGTGCAGGACCATGAACGGGGTCGCGCGGTGCTCGGCGGCGATCCGCAGGATGTCGCGGTGCAGCGCGGCGTCGAGGCGCCCGGTGACCGCGCCGCCCCGGTTCGACGCGACGGCGGGACGCGGGCGATCCGAGGGCAGCTCCAGCACGTCGGGAATACCGGCGAGCCGCTCGGTCCAGAAGCGCAATTGCCTTGCCAGCAGGGAGTTCTCGTCGTCGGCGGCCCCCAGGGCGGTTCGCTGCCAGAGCGCGAAATCGGCGTACTGCACGGGCAGCGGCGGCCACGCGGGGGCGGTGTTCGCGCAGCGCGACACGTAGGCGGCGGCCAGGTCGCGGGTGAGCGGCGCGAAGGACCAACCGTCGGCGGCGATGTGGTGCACGACGAACAGCAGCACGTGGGTCGGCTCGCCCGCGTCCGCGACATGCAGCAGCCGGATCCGCAGCGGCACTTCGGAAGTCACGTCGAACGGGGCGCCGGCGGCCTCGGCGACGAGGGCGGGGAGTTCGGCGGTGCGCACCGGCACCGGTTGCGCGTCGACCAGGTGGGTGCCCGGCGGCAGCACGACCTGCGTGGCGACGCCGTCGTGTTCGGGATACAGGGTGCGCAGCGTCTCGTGCCGGTCGATCACGTCGGCGATGGCGAGGCCGAGCGCCTCGGTGTTCAACGCGCCGGTGAGCCGCAGCGCGAACGGGATGTTGTATCCCCCACCGGCACTGTCGAATCGGTTGAGGAACCACATGCGCCGCTGCGCGACCGAGAGCGGGATCGGCGTCTCGCGCGGACCGGCGACCAGCGGCGGCAAGGCCACGGGTGTCTCGGAGACACGGCCGTCCAGGGCCGGGTGCGCCGCCAGGTCGCGCACGGTGGACGCGTCGAACACCGCGCGCACCGGCACCGTCGCGCCCGCCGCCTTGGACAGGCGCGCCGCGAGCTGGGTCGCGATGAGCGAGTTGCCGCCGAGGGCGAAGAAGTCGTCGTCGGCGCCGACCCGCTCGGCGCCCAGCAGTGCGCGGAAGGTCTCGGCGACAAGTGTTTCCGCCGGGCCCGACGGCGCACGGAACTCGACCGACGGAGCCTCCGGCGCGGGCAGCGCCTTGCGGTCCAGCTTGCCCGACGCGGTGACGGGGAAGGCGTCGAGCACCACGAAGGCGGTCGGCACCATGTAGCCCGGCAACCGCCCGGCCACCGACTCCCGCACAACCGCCACGTCCAGCGGGCCGTCCGCCACCAGGTAGGCCACCAGCTGGTCACCGGTGCCGTGATCGTCACGCACCAGCACGGCAGCCTGCGCGACGCCGGGCACGGCCAGCAGCGCCACCTCGACCTCGCCCAGCTCGATGCGCAGGCCGCGCACCTTCACCTGGAAGTCGGTGCGCCCCAGGAACTCCAGCTCTCCCGCGCGCGTCCAGCGCACCAGATCGCCGGTGCGGTACATGCGTTCGCCGGGCACGCCGAACGGGTCGGCGACGAAGCGATCCGAGGTCAGATCCGGGCGGCCCAGGTAGCCGCGCGCCACTTGCGCACCGGCGATGAACAATTCGCCGGGCACGCCGACGGGCACCGGGCGCAACCGCGCGTCCAGCACGTACATCCGGGTGTTCCAGTTGGGGCCGCCCATCGGCAGCACTTCCGGATCGGCGTCGGTCACCCGGTGCGCCGACACCTCCACGGCGGTCTCGGTGGGGCCATACATGTTGTGCACCTGGGCCGACGTCAGGGCGCGGGCGCGCCGCGCGGTGGCGGCGGGCAGCGTCTCACCCGAGCAGAAGATGTGGCGCAGGCTGGGGACGTACGGTTCCTCGGCCACGAAGGCGGCCAGCATGGACGGCACGAAGTGCGCGGCCGTGACGCCTTCGCGGCGGATCAGGTCGGCCAGGTACGCGGGGTCGCGGTGCCCGTCGGGCGCGGCGAGCACCAGGCGCGCGCCGATCTGCAAGGGCCAGAAGAACTCCGGAATCGACACGTCGAACGTCACCGGCGTCTTCTGCACCACGACGTCGGCCGCGCCGAGCGTGACGTGCGCGGACTGCATCCACAGCAGCCGGTTCACGATGCCGCCGTGGGTCATCGCGACGCCCTTGGGCCGGCCGGTGGAGCCGGAGGTGAACAGCACGTAGGCGGTGTTGCCGGGCCGCAGCGCGGCGGTGCGCTCGGCGTCGGTGATCGGCGCGGCCGAGTAGCCCGACAGGTCGAGCCGGTCGATGCGGACCTGCGCGACATCCAGAGCCAGGTCCTCGCCCGAGGTGAGCACCGCGACGGGCGCGGCGGTGTCGAGGACGTGCGCGGTGCGCTCGGCGGGGTGGTCGGGGTCGATCGGCACGTAGCCGCCGCCCGCGGCGACGATCGCGTACATACCGGTGACCAGGTCGATGCCGCGCCGCATCCCCAGGGCGACAAGCGATTCCGGACCGACGCCTTGGCCGATGAGCCACCGGGCCAGCCGGTTCACGCGGGCCGCGAGGTCGCCGTAGGTGACGGTCTCACCCTCGAAGGTGAGCGCGGGACGCGCCGGGGTGCGCGACGCCTGCGCGTCGAACAGCGAAGCGAGCGTGGCGAATTCGTCGATCGGGTGCGCGGTCGCGTTGAAACCCTCGAGGGCGAGCGCGCGTTCGGCGGCGTCGAACAGGTCGATCTCGCCCAGCGGGAGCTCCGGGTCGGCGGCCACGGCCGCGAGCAGCCGGCGCAACCGGGCCGCCACGGCGGTGACGGTCTCGGCGTCGAAGAGGTCGGTGGCGTAGCGCAGCGCGCCGGTGAGGCCGGACGCGGATTCGTTCAGCACCAGGTGCAGATCGAACTTCGCGCCCTCGTCGGGGATCTCGACGGGTTCGACCGTCAAGCCCGGCAGCTCGATCGCGGCAGGGCCCGCCAGGCGCGCGTTCCCCACGCTGAGCAGCACCTGGAACAGCGGGTGCGCGCCGGTGTCGCGGTCGACGTCCATGGCGTCGACCAACTGCTCGAACGGCAGGTCGGCGTGGGCGAAGGCGGCCAGATCGGCGTCGCGCACCTCGGCCACGAAGTCGGCGAACGACCGCTGCGGCACGGGCCGGGTGCGCAGCGCGAGGGTGTTGACGAACATGCCGATCAGCGGGTCGAGCGCCCGCTCGCCGCGGCCGCCGACCGGCGTGCCGACGACGATGTCGTCGCCCCCGCCCAGACGGGCCAGGGTCGCGGCGAAGGCGGCGTGCAGCACCATGAACAGCGTCGCCCCTGAGCGGGCCGCCAGCGCGCGCAACGCGGCGGTGACCTCGGGGCCGACCGCCAGGTCCACGGCCGCGCCGCGCTGGGTGGGGCGCGCGGGGCGCGGGCGGTCGGTGGGCAGCGGCAGCTCGGCGGGCAGGCCCGCGAGGGTGTCGCGCCAGAACCGCAGCTGCCGGTGCGCGAGGTCGCCGGGCCGCTCGGCCGAACCCAGCAGTTCCCGCTGCCACAGGCTGTAGTCGGCGTACTGCACGGCCAGGTCGTCCCAGCCGGGCGCCGCGCCCGCGAGCCGGGAACGGTACGCGCGCACCAGATCCGCGACCAGCGGCGCCAGCGACAGCGCGTCCGCCGCGATGTGGTGCACCACGAAAACCAGCACGTGCTCGTCGGCGGGAGCCCCGCGATCATCGGCGACCGACAGCAGCGCCACCCGCGCGGGCGGTTCCGAGGTGACGTCGAAGCCGCCGCCCGCGATGGCCGCGACCACCCGGGGCAGTTCGGCGGGTGCCACCGCGACCGGGTTCAGGGTCAGGCCGATCTCCCCGGCGTCCAGGATCGACTGGTAGGGGCCGTCCTCGCCTTCCGGATAGAGGGTGCGCAGAGATTCGTGGCGGGTCAGCACGTCCAGCACGGCGCGTTCCAGCGCCCGCGCGTCCAACCGGCCGGTCAGGCGCAGCACCACCGGCAGGTTGTAGACGGCCGCACCGCCCTCCTGGCTCTCGATCCGGTTGAGGAACCAGAGTCGACTCTGCGCCGGGGACAACGGAATCCGCGCGGGCCGCTCGCGGCGCGCCAGCGGCGGGCGGGTTTCCCCCTCGATGGTCAGCGCGGTCACGGCGGCCGCGAAGCCCTCGACCGTCGACGCCTCGAACAGCGCGCGCACCGGCACCCGCACGCCCAGCGCCTCGCCGACGCGGGCCGTGACCTGCGTGGCGTCCAGTGAACTGCCGCCGAGCGCGAAGAAGTCATCGTCCAGACCGGCCCGCTCGGCACGCAGCACCCCGGCGAACACGGCCGCCACCAAGCGCTGCGCCGCGTCGACCGGCGCGCGGAAAGCCTTGGCGCGCAACTCGGGTACCGGCAGGGCCTTGCGGTCCAGCTTGCCGCTGGTGTTGAGCGGGAACTCGGTCAGTTCCACGAGCGCCGTCGGCACCATGTACGCGGGCAGCAGGCGTGACAGACCCGCCTTCACCGCGTCCAGGTCCAATTCCGCTCCTGGCGTGCGGATCACGTAGCCGGTCAGGTAGTCGCCGGTCTCGCCGGTCACCAAGCGCACCGCCGCCTGACCCACCTCGGGCGCGGTCAGCAGGGCCGTCTCGATCTCGGCCAGTTCGATGCGCTGGCCGCGGAACTTGATCTGGAAGTCGGCGCGGCCCAGGTAGATCAGTTCACCGTCGGGGCTCCAGCGCACCAGATCGCCGGTGCGGTACATGCGCTCGCCGGGCAGCCCGAAAGGGTTGGCCACGAACCTGTCCGAGGTCAGGTCGACCCGGCGGTGATACCCACGGGCGAGCTGGGCACCCGCCAGGTACAGTTCGCCGGGCACGCCGATCGGCACCGGGTGCAGACGCGAATCCAGCACGTACACCTGCGAATTCCACTCCGGCTCTCCGATGGGCACCAGCGGCCCGTCGGCGGCGGTGACCTCGCGATAAGTGATGGAGACGGCCGCCTCGGTGGGTCCGTAGAGGTTGTGCAGGCCGGCGTCGCACACATCGTGGAAGGCGGCGATCGTCTCGGGCGGCAGCGCCTCACCGATGACGAAGACGTCACGCAACGAGGACAATTCGCCCGCCTCGGTGTGCGCCGCGAACACCGCCAGCATCGACGGCACGAAGTCGGTGAGCGTGACCCCGTACCGCGCAACGGTTTCGGCGATGTAGCGCGGGTCGCGGTGCCCGTCGGGCGTCGCCAGCACCAGTTGGGCTCCGGCGCGCAACGGCAGGAAGTAGCCCCACAGCGCGACGTCGAAGGTGGTCGCGGTCTTCTGGAGGTACACGTCCCCCGTGCGCGGCCGGTACTCGTCGTGCATCCACGCGAGCTGGTTGGCGATGGCGCGGTGGCTGGTCGCCACGCCCTTCGGACGGCCGGTGGAGCCGGACGTGAAGATCACGTAGGCCGGATGCTCGGGATGCAGCGGCGCGACGCGCTCGCGGTCCCCGATCTTGCCGGTGCCGAACCCGGTGAGGTCCAGCTCGTCCAGATGGTGCACCGGCACACGCACGGGCACCGTGAAGCCCGCCGCACGGGTGGTGAGAATGCTGTGCGGGGCCGCGGTGTCGAGAATGTGGCCGATGCGTTCGGCCGGATGCGACGGGTCCACCGGCACGTACGCCCCACCCGCGCGCAGCACCGCGTACATGGCGACCACCAGCTCGACAGACCTCGGCATCGCCAGCACCACAAGGGATTCCGGGCCGACTCCGGTGTCGATGAGCAGCCGGGCCAGCTGATTGGCGCGCTCGGACAGCTCGGTGTAGGTCAGTCCGGGCCGCGCGTCACCATCGGCGACCAGGGCGAGCGCGCCGGGTGTGCGGCGCACCTGGTTGTCGAAGCCCTCGTGCAGGAAGCGGTCGGCCACCTTGTGCCCGCTGGCATTCCAGCTGGCGGTGACGTAGTCGAGTTCGCCCGCGTCGAGCAGGGCGATATCGCCCACGGGCATCGCCGGATCGGTGACGGCGGCGCGCAGCAGCCGCACGAACTTGGTGGCGAACTCCGCCACCGTCGCGTCCTCGAAAAGGTCGGTGGCGTAGGTGAATTCCGCGCGGTAGCCGCCGCGCGGCGAGTCGGAGAGGGTGAGTTGCAGATCGAACTTCGCGAAGCCGGAGTCGAAATCGACCAGCTCCGTGGCCAGTCCGGGCATGGTCAGCGCGACCGGGCCCATGTTCTGCATGAACAGCGCCACCTGGAACAGCGGGTGCCTGGCCTGCGAACGCGCCGGGTTGAGCACCTCCACCAGCTGCTCGAACGGCACGTCGCTGTGCGCGAAGGCGCGCAGGTCCCGCTCGCGGGCGTGGGCCACCAACTCGTCGAAGCTCACCCCCGGCCGCACCTGGGTGCGCAGCACCAGCGTGTTGACGAACATCCCCACCAGATCGTCCAGCGCGGGTTCGCCCCGGCCCGCGACCGGCGTGCCGATCGCGATGTCGGCGGTGCCGGACAGCCGCGCGAGCAGCGCGGCGAGCGCGGCGTGCACCACCATGAACGGCGTCGCGCCGCAGCGGGCCGCCACCCGGTCGACGGCGGCGCGCAGCTCGGCGTCGACCGCGAACTCGTGCACCGCGCCGCGCGCGGACGCGACGGCGGGGCGGGCGTGATCGGCGGGCAGGTCCACTTGCGCCGGGAGCTCGGCCAATTCGGTGCGCCAGAAAGCCAGCTGCCGGGCGGCGGCCGACTCCGGATCGTCCTCGGAGCCCAGCACCTCGCGCTGCCACAGCGCGTAGTCGGCGTACTGCACCGGCAGCGGCGCCCAGCCGGGGGCCGTGCCCGCGCGGCGCGCGGTGTAGGCGGTGACCAGGTCGCGCATGAGCGGGCCCAGCGACACGCCGTCGGCCGCGATGTGGTGCACGACCAGGACCAGGGTGTGGTCCTGCGGTCCGCTGGTCAGCAGGCGCACCCGCACCGGGATCTCGTCGGTCACGTCGAAGCCCTGTGCCGCCACCGCGCGCGCCGCGTCGGCCAGCCGCTCGGCGGGGATCTGCGAGGGCGCGAGATCGAACACCGCGTGCACCGGCCGCACCACCTGCGCGGGGCCGTGCGCGGTCTGCGGGTAGACGGTGCGCAGGATCTCGTGGCGGGCGACCAGATCGGTGATCGCGGCCGAGAGCGCCGCGATGTCGAGAGCGCCGCGCAGGCGCAGCGCGACCGGGATGTTGTCGACGGCCGAGGACGCGTCACCGAACCGGTTGAGGAACCACATGCGCCGCTGCGCGGGCGAGAGCGGAAGGTGCTCGGGGCGCGGGCCCGCCACCAGCGCCGGACGCGGCGCGGCGGTGCCGGCGAGCGCCGCCAGCGCGGCCACCGAGGGCCGGTCGAAGAAGTCGCGCACGTCGACGGCCGCACCCAGCGCCGCCGCCACCCGGGCGATGGCGCGGGTGGCCAGCAGCGAATTGCCGCCCAGGTTGAAGAAGTCGTCGTCGGCGCCCACGCGCTCCACGCCGAGCAGGTCGGCGAAGATCTCCGCCACCCGGCGCTCGGACTCCGTGCTGGGCTCGCGGTATTCGACTGCGGCCGAGGCGAAGTCGGGCTCGGGCAGGGCCCGGCGGTCCAGCTTGCCGTTGGCGTTGACCGGCATCGCGTCCAGCACCTGCACCAGCGACGGCACCATGTACTCGGGCAGATGCGCCCGCGCGGTGTCCAGTACGGCGGCCACGTCGACGGTCACGCCCACCGCCGGGACCACGTAGCCGACGAGGTGGTCGCCGCCCCCGTGCCGATGCAGCACGACGGCGGCCTGGGCCACCTGCTCGTCGCGCAGCAGGCCCGCCTCGACCTCGCCGAGTTCGATGCGCAGGCCGCGCAGCTTCACCTGGAAGTCGGTGCGGCCCAGGTATTCCAGCTCGGCCGGGCCGCCGTCGACGCCCGCCACCCAGCGCACCAGGTCGCCGGTGCGATACATCCGCTCGCCCGGCGCGCCTTCGGGATTGGCGACGAAACGGTCGGCCGTGAGGCCGGGCCGCGCGATGTAGCCGCGCGCCAATTGCACACCGGAGAGGTACAGCTCGCCCACCACACCGTCCGGGACGGGACGCAGCGCGTCGTCGAGGACGAGCAGGTCGGTGTCGTCGGCGGGTACGCCGATCGGCACCGAGGTGAGGTCGGCGCCGGTCACCTCGTGCGCGGTCACGTCGACCGCGGCCTCGGTGGGGCCGTACAAATTGTGCAGGGTCGCGCCGCTCACGTCGCGGAACGCGGCCGCTGTCGCGGCGGGCAGCGCCTCGCCGGAGGCGAACACCAGGCGCAGCGAATCACACTGCGCGGCAGTGGGTTCCGCACCGGCGCGAGCGACGGGCCCGGAGGAGGCAGCTTGCGTCACCACAGAGGGCACCGGGAGCGCCGAAATCGAACTGACGAACACCGCCAGCATGGACGGCACGAAATGCGTGACGGTGACGCCGGATTCGGCGATGACGCGCGCGAGGTAGGCCGGGTCGCGGTGCCCGTCGGGCTCGGCGATCACCAGGCGCGCGCCGATCTGCAAGGGCCAGAAGAACTCCCACACCGACACGTCGAAGGTGAACGGCGTCTTCTGCAACACCACATCGCGCTCGGTGAGCCCGTAGCTGCGCTGGCGCCAGCGCAGGTTGGCCAGAATCGCGCGGTGCGAGACGACCACGCCCTTGGGGCGGCCGGTGGAACCGGAGGTGAACAGGACGTAGGCGGTGGCGTCGGCCGAGGGCAGCGGCAGGATCTCGGTGTCGCCGGCCGTGCCCGCCGCGCCGGCCGCCGCCTCGAACTCGTCGATGCGCAGGACCCGGCTGTCGGCCAGGGCGTCCGGCTGATCGGCGGTGGTGGTGAGCACCAGCGTCGGCGCGGCGGTGCGCAGCACGTAGGCGACGCGCTCGGCCGGGTGGTCCGGGTCGATCGGCACGTACGCGCCGCCCGCCTTCAGGATCGCGTACATGCCGACCAGCAGTTCGATCGAACGCCGCACCGAGAGCCCGACCAGCGCGTCGGGGCCCACGCCCAGCGCCAGCAGCCGGCGCGCCAAAGCCGTGGCGCGCGCGTCGAACTCGGCGTAAGTGAGGGATTCGCCGCGGAATTCGAGGGCGACGGCGTCCGGGGTGCGGCGCACCTGCTCCTCGAACTCGCTCACCAGGGTCTCCACCGGCGCGAACGAGGTGGGCAGCACGTCGGCGGCGGCCAGCAGGGCGTCGTCCAGCAGGCCTTCCAGCACCTCCCCGAGCGCGCCCTCCCCGGCCTCCAGCAGCGCGGGCAGGCGGCCGGAGAGCACCACCGACACCAGCGCGTCGGGCCCGAGCCCGCCGCCCATCGCCTCGCCCAGCGCGGTCACCTCGGCCGCCAGTTCGGCGTAGGTGACGGTGACGCCGTCGTGGCGCAGGGCGGCCCGCCGGGGTGCCAGCTCGGCCACGGTGTCGAGCAGCAAGGGCAGGTCCGCGACGCCGTAGGCGCGGCGCAGGATCGCGTGCCGCGGCGAAGGGGCGCGCGTGCCGATCTCGCTCGAGGTGACCGAATCTGCTTGGGACATCAGCTATTCCTTTCGGAGACCACTGCCTGTGCCTCGATGAGGAGGGTGCGCAGCGCGGCGGCGAGCCCGTCGCCGCCGAGTGCCGCGAGGACGCCGGGCACCAGCCCGGCGAGGGAGACGTTGATGAGCACGTCCGGCGTCGCCGCCGCGCCCATGGCCTTGGCCACGGTGGCGAGTTTGGCCGCCAGCGCGGCGTAGGTGACGCGATGCGCGCCGTGTGCCAAGGCGACGGCCTCGGGCGCGAGCTCCGCCGCGGCCGCGATCAGCGCGGGCAGGTCGGCCGGTGTCGCGGGCGGCCCGGCCGGGCGCTGTTCGCGCTCGGTGCGGATGTCGATGGCGCGCACCGCGATCGACGGATCGGCGGCCACGGCCTCGAACACCAGCAGCAGGCGGTCGGCGAAACCGCGCACCGTCGGCTCGTCGAACATGTCGCGGGCGTAGCCGAAGCGCAGGGCCAGGCCGTCGCGGGCACCGTCGGCGTCGAAGCGTTCGAGGACGGTGAGGTGCAGGTCGAACTTGGCCTCGTCCGGCGAGGGGTCCAGCACCTCCACGTCCAGGCCCGGCAGTGCGACGCGGGTGGCCGGCATGTTCTGGAAGGTGAGCATCACTTGGAACAGCGGCGTGCAGGCGGTCGAGCGGGTGCGTCCCAGGGCCTCGACCACCTGCTCGAACGGCACGTCGGCGTGCGAGAGCGCGGCCAGGTCGCGGTCGCGCGCCTGCCGCAGCAGGTCCGCGAAGGACGCGCGCGGATCGACCTCGGTGCGCAGCACGACGGTGTTGACGAACATGCCCACCAGGTCGTCGAGTTCGGCCGCGCCGCGCCCCGCCACCGGCGCGCCGACGGTGATGTCGGCCGAGCCGGAGAGCTTGGCCAGCAGCACCGCGAGCGCGGCGTGCACGGTGGTGAACAGCGTCGTGCCGTGCTCGCGCGCCATGGCGTCGAGCGCGCGGACCAGCTCGGCGTTCGCCTCGAAATCGAGGGTGCCGCCGCTCATTTCGCGCTGCGTGGGTCGCGGTCGATCGGACGGGAGCGCGAGCACTTCGGGCGAGCCCGCCAATTCGGTGGCCCAGTAGGCCAATTGGCGGCTGCCGAGGGCATCCGGGTCGTCGGCGGCGCCGAGCAAGGTGCGCTGCCATTCGCTGTAGTCGGCGTACTGGATGGCGAGCGGAGACCAGTCCGGCGCGCCATCCGCCGCGCGAGCGACGTAGGCCCGCACCAGATCCCGGGTGAGCGGGGCGACGGAGTAGCCGTCGGCGCCGATGTGGTGCAGCACGACCAGCAGGACGTGCTCGCGCGCGCCGAGTTCGAACAGCGCGAGGCGGGCCGGAGGCGCGGCGGTGATGTCGAAGCCGGTGGCGACGAATTCGGCGATGCGCGAGTCGATCTCGTGCGCCTCGACCTGGATGGGCGTGAGGTCGGGGGCGACCGTCGCCAGCACCTCCTGCACCGGACCGCGGGCCGTGTCGGGGTAGCGGGTGCGCAGGGACTCGTGCCGGTCGAGCAGATCTGCCACCGCCGCCGCGAGCGCCGCGCGATCCAGCGCGCCGGTGAGGCGCAGCGCGGCCGGGATGTTGTAGGCGGCCGACTCCGGCGACAACCGGTTCAGCACCCACATGCGCTGCTGCGCCGGCGACAACCGCGCGGGCCCGGGCCCGGTGCGGCGCACCAGCGGTGGCCGGGCGGCCGCGCCGGGCTCGGCCAACCGGCGGGCCAGCCCGGCCACAGTCGGCGCCTCGAACACGGCCGCCACCGGGACCTGCGTCCCGAGCGCCGCACCGAGCCGCGCCGCGAGCTTGGTGGCCAGCAGCGAATTGCCGCCGACGGCGAAGAAGTCGGTGTCCGCGCCGACGCGCTCGAGGCCGTCGATCAGCTCGGCGAACGTGTCGGCGACCAGTCGTTCGACCTCGCCGCTGGGCGCGCGGAACCCGGCATCGGTGAACACCGGCTCGGGGAGCCGGGCGCGGTCGACCTTCCCATTCGCGTTGAGCGGCAACGCGTCCAGCACGATCACCGCGGCGGGCACCATGTAGGCGGGCAGATGTTCGGCCAGCTCGGCGCGCAGCTCGGCGGCGAGTCCGGGCGCATCGTGGTCACCCACCGCCGCGTACGCGAGCAGCCGGCCACCGGCCGCCACGGCCACCGCCGCACGCACCCGGGGTAGTCGCCGCAGCGCGGATTCCACGTCACCGAGTTCGATGCGGAATCCGCCGATCTTGACCTGGAAGTCGGCGCGCTCCAGGTACTCCAGGCTGCCGTCGGCGCGCCAGCGCACCACGTCGCCGGTGCGGTACATGCGGTCGGCGCCGGCGAACGGATCGGCCACGAAGCGGTCCGCCGTGAGCGCGGGCCTGCCGTGATACCCGCGCGCCAGCTGCGCGCCGGCCAGGTACAGCTCGCCCGCCACGCCGACCGGCACCGGCCGCAGCCTGCCGTCCAGCACGTAGACCCGGCTGTTCCACGCGGGCCGGCCGATCGGCACCGAGTACGGCGGCACCTCGGCCACCGCGTGCGCGGTGATCGACACCGCCGCCTCCGTGGGGCCGTACAGGTTGTACAGCCGCGCGCGTCCGTCCGCGCGTGCCACGAACTCCGACGCGGTCGCGACCGGCAGCGCCTCACCGATCGCCAGCACCCGGCGCAAGGTGGCGGGCAGCGGGCGGGCCGATTCGCCCGGCGCGGTCGCCAGCAACATCGCGAGCAGTGACGGCACCGCGTACAGCGTCGAAACGCCGTACCGGGCCAGGTGTGCGTGCAGCCGGTCGGGATCGCGCTCGTCACCGGGGGCGGTGACGATCAGCGCGCCGCCCGTGGTGAGCGGCGACCAGAACTCCCACACGGACAGGTCGAAGGTGGCCGGCGTCTTCAACAGCGTGCGGTCGGTCGCGTCCAGCGCGAAATGCGTGCGCAGCCAGGTCAATTGGTTGACGATCGCCGAGTGCGGGACGGTGACGCCCTTGGGCAGGCCCGTCGAGCCGGAGGTGAAGATGACGTAGGCCGGGTGCTCCGGTCGCAGCGGACGCACGCGGTCGCGATCGGTGACGGGCGTCGCCGAGAGAGAGTCGAGATCCACCCGGTCCACGGCGATCACGGGGAGTTCGGTGTCGACCGGCATGCCGTCGGCGGCGGTGGTGAGCACGCAGGCGGGCGCGGCGGTCCGCAGGATGTGGGTGATGCGCCCGGCCGGGTGATCCGGGTCGATCGGCACGTACGCGCCGCCCGCCCGCACCACCGCGTACATCGCGACCACCAGGCCCACCGAGCGGCGCATGGCCAGCACCACGGTGCGCTCCGGCCCGACGCCGCGCGCGATGAGCTCGCGCGCCAACCGGTTCACCCACGCGTCGAAATCCTCGTAGGTGAGCGCGATTCCGGTGGCCGCGTCGATGAGCGCGACCGAGTCGGGGGTGAGTGCCGCCTGCCGGCCCGCGAGATCGGAGAGCGTCGCGCGGGCCACCGGACGGGCGGTCTCGTTCCACACGGACAGCACGGTGTCACGATCCGCGCCCAGCACGTCCAGATCGCCGACGACCGTATCCGGCGCGGCCGCAATATGTTCCAGCACGCAATAGAACTGCGCGAGCACGCGGTCGGCCGTCTCGGGCTCGAACAGGTCCGTCGCGTACCCGAGGCTCAGGTCGATACCTTCAGCCGAGCCGTCGGCGGCGTACCGGTCCACGGCGAACAGGTGCAGATCGAATTGCGCGACGCCGTTGTCGAATTCGAGTTCGCGCACGGTGAGCCCCGGCAGCCGCAGGGTGCCACGCTCGTGGTTCTGGAACGAGTAGCCGACCTGGAACAGCGGGTGCCGCGCGGTGGAGCGCTCGGGGTTGAGCACCTCCACCAACCGCTCGAACGGCACGTCGGCGTGTGAGAAGGCGGCGATGTCGGTGCCCCGCACTCGGTTCAGCAGCGCCGCGAAGGGCTCGCCGCCGTCGACGGCGCTGCGCAGCACCAGCGTGTTGACGAACATGCCGATCACGTCGTCCAATTCGGCCTCGCCGCGCCCGGCGACCGGGGTGCCTACCGCGATGTCGCCGGTGCCGGAGAGCCGCGCCAGCAGGGCCGCGAACGCCGCGTGCACCACCATGAACAACGTGGCCCCGTGCGTACGGCCCAGGGACGTCAACGCCTCGTGCAGGCGCGCGTCCACGGTCAGCGCGGTCTTGCCGCCGCGCAGGCTCTGCCGCGCCGGGCGCGGGTGATCGGTGGGCAGCGTCAGCTGATCGGGCAGCCCGGCCAAAGTGTCGGTCCAGTGGGCGATCTGCTCGGCGGCGCGCGAGGCCGGGTCGGACTCGTCACCGAGCAGGTCCCGCTGCCACAGCGCGTAGTCCGCGTACTGGACGGCCAGCGGCGACCAGGACGGCGCCCGATCATCGAGGCGGGCGGTGTAGGCGGTCATGAGGTCGCGCACGAACGGCGCGACCGAGGAGCCGTCGGCGGCGATGTGGTGCAGCACGGCGGCCAGCACCACGTCGTCCGCGGCGCCGTCGACGCGGAACAGCCGCATCCGCACCGGGATCTCGGCGGTCACGTCGAATCCCGTGGCGGCCAGCTCGCGGATGCGCTCCGGCAGTGCGGATTCCGGTACGTCCACCGGGTACAGCGACGGAATCGCCTGCGCGGCGGGCAGAATCCGCTGCGTCGGCGCGCCGTCCACCTCGGGGTAGGTGGTGCGCAGGGATTCGTGCCTGCCGATCACGTCGGCCAGCGCCGCCTGGAGCGCGGGCACGTCCACCGCGCCGGTGAGCCGCAGCGCCAGCGGGATGTTGTAGGCGGCCGAGGCGCCGTCGAAGCGGTTCAGGAACCACATCCGCCGCTGGGCGGGCGAGAGCGGCAACCGGTCCGGCCGCGCGCCCGCGACCAGCGGCGGACGCGCCGCACCCGGTTCGGCCGCCTGCACCGCCGCCGCGAGTTCGGCGACCCGCGGCGACTCGAACAGCGTGCGCACCGCTACCGTGCGGCCCAGCGCCGCGCCGATCCGCGCGGCGGCCTTGGCAGCCAGCAGGGAGCTGCCGCCCAGGGCGAAGAAGTCGTCGTCCGCGCCGACCGGGCGCGCGTCGGCGGCGAAGCCGAGCACCTCCGCGTACACACCGGCGACGATCTCCTCGGCCGGCGTCGCAGGCTTGCGGTAGGCGGTGGCGGTGAAGACCGGTGCGGGCAGCGCCGCGCGGTCGAGTTTCCCGTTGACGGTCAACGGAATCCGCTCCAGCGTGACGATCGCGGCGGGCACCATGTGCTCCGGCAGCGTGTGCGCCAGCTCGCGGCGCAGCGCGGCGGTGTCCAGGTCGCCCGCCTGCACCACGTAGGCGACGATCCGCTGCTCGTCGGCCAGGTCGGCGCGCACCACCACGGCCGCCTCGCGCACCTCGGGCGCGGCCAGCACGGCGGCCTCGATCTCGCCGAGTTCGATGCGGAAGCCGCGCAGGTTCACCTGCTGGTCGGCCCGGCCCAGGTACTCCAGATCACCGTCGGCGGTCCAGCGGGCCAGATCCCCCGAGCGGTAGGCCAGGGACCCGTCGGCGGCGTACGGATCGGCCACGAACCGGCTCGCCGTGAGCGCGGCTCGCCCGAGATAGCCGCGCGCCAATTGCCCACCGGAGACATAGATTTCGCCGGGCACGCCCACCGGCACCGGGCGCAGCCTGGCGTCGAGCACGCGGACGGTGAGCCCCGGAATGGCCCCGCCGATCACGCTGGCCGCGCCCCCGCCGGGCGTGAGCAGGCGGTGCGATACGTGCACGGTGGTCTCGGTGATGCCGTACATATTCACCAGGCGCGGCGAGTCGGGGTAGCGCTCGAACCAACCCGCCAGGCGCTGCGGTTCCAGCGCCTCACCGCCGAAGATCACGTGGCGCAGAGCGAAGTCGGCGGGCTCGGCCGCCGCGTCGGCGGCGATGAGCTGGTAGAACGCCGACGGCGTCTGGTTGAGCACGGTCACCCGCTCGTCCACCAGCAGCGCGCGGAACTGGTCGGGCGAGCGCGAGGTGAAGTAGTCGACCACCACGAGCGTGCCGCCGTAGAGCAGCGCGCCCCACAGCTCCCACACCGAGAAGTCGAAGGCGTAGGAGTGGAACATCGTCCATACGTCGTCGGCGCCGAACCCGAAGCGCTCCTCGGTGTTGTCGAACAGCCGCACCACGTTGCGATGCGGCACCACAACACCTTTGGGTCGCCCGGTGGAGCCGGAGGTGTAGATGACGTAGGCGGTGTGCGCCGGGCGCAGCGGGGCGCGGCGGTCGGCGTCGGTGAGCGGCGCGGCACTC
The DNA here is from genome assembly GCF_003315035.1 of Nocardia puris. Classification (GTDB taxonomy): domain Bacteria; phylum Actinomycetota; class Actinomycetes; order Mycobacteriales; family Mycobacteriaceae; genus Nocardia; species Nocardia puris. Next base: position 273,056 of record NZ_QNRE01000005.1, on the reverse strand, counting down.
GCGGCGGTCTCGGCGCGCACGTCCAGGACCGGTCCGCCGAACCAGCCGCGCGGCAGCCCCGCGTCGGCGTGCGTCAGGGCGCAGACCGGGCGGGCGTCGTCGAGCATGTACTCGATGCGGTCGGCCGGGTAGCCGGGGTCGATCGGCAGGTATCCACCGCCCGCCTTCACCACGGCGAGCAGGGCCACGATCAGGTCGGCCGAGCGCGGCAGAGCCACCGCCACCAGCGACTCCGGGCCCACGCCCGCCGCCATCAGCCGCCGTGCCAGCCGGTTGGACCTGGCGTCGAGTTCGCCGTAGCTGAGCGTGGTGTCACCGGCGCGCACCGCGACGGCGGTGGGGTCGAGCGCGGCCACCCGGGCGAACCGCTGCGCCAGGGTCTCGTCCCGCGCCCGGCCGGGCCCGGTGCTCGCCCATTCGTAGAGCGCCCGCTGCTGTTCCTCGCCGGAGAGCAGTTGGATATCGCCGACCACCACGGTGGCGTCGGCGGCCACCGCGGCCAGCACCTGGGTGAAGCGGCGGCCCAGCACCGCGACCGTTCCGGCGTCGAAAAGATCGGTGGCGTAGGTGATCTCGATGTCGAGGCCGTCGGCCCGGGACTCGGCGTCGCCGGTCTCGACCACGGTGAACTGGAGATCGAATTCGGCGGCGACGGCGTCGATGTCGAGCGGGCGCACCGCCAGCCCGGCCGCCCGCAGCGACGGCAGGGTGAAGTTCTGCATGGTCAGCGCCACCTGGAACAGCGGGTGCCGGTTGCGGGCCCGGCTCGGCGCCAGCGCCTCCACCAGCCGCTCGAACGGAAGGTCGGCGTGCGAGAGCGCCTCCAGATCGCCGGTGCGGACGTCGTCGAGTACGCTCTCGAACCTGGCGCGCGGATCGACCGCGGTGCGCAGCACGAGGGTGTTGACGAACATGCCGACCAGGGCGTCGAGTTCGGCCACGCCGCGCCCGGCGACCGGTGTGCCGACGGCGATATCGGTACCGCCGGACAGGCGCGCCAGCAGCACGGCCAGCGCCGCGTGCACGGTGCTGAACAGCGTGGTCTCGCGCTTGCGGGCCAGTTCGCGCAGTTCGCTGTGCAGATCGGAATCGATGCGCAGCCGGTGCGTGGCGCCGCGGCCGCTGGAGACGGCGGGGCGGGGGCGGTCGGTGGGCAGGTCGAGCTGTTCGGGCAGGCCGTCCAGGGTGCGCCGCCAGAAGGCGAGCTGGCGGTGCGCGCGGGACGCGGGATCGTCGTCGGCGCCGAGGATTTCGTGCTGCCACAGCGTGTAGTCGGCGTACTGCACCGGCAGCGGCGCCCAGTCCGGCGCGGCGCCCTCGCGGCGGGCGGCGTAGGCGGACAGCAGATCCCCGGCGAGCGGGCCGAGTGAGAACCCGTCGGCGGCGATGTGGTGCAGCACCAGGACCAGCACGTGGGCCGGTTCGCCTGGCAGCGCGAACAGGTGCGCGCGCCACGGCGTCTCCTCGGTGAGGTCGAAACCCCTTGCAGCACAGCCGAAGATGCGCCGGGAGAGATCAGGCTCCGCGACGGTCTCCGCGGACAGCTCGACCGTGGCGGGCGCGGGCAGGATCACCTGCTCGGCCCCTTCCGGCCCGGCGGGGAACACCGTGCGCAGGGTCTCGTGGCGGGCCACCACGTCGGCCAGCGCCCTGCCGAGTGCCGCCACGTCCAGCGGGCCGTCCAGCCGCAGTGCGACGGGGATGTTGCCGGTCGCGTCGCCGGGGCCGTCCGCGTCGGTGAGGAAACGGTTGAGGAACCAGATGCGCCGCTGCGCCGGCGAGAGCGGCAGGCGTTCGGGACGCGGACGCGCGGTCAGCGCCGGACGCGCACCGGAGCCGCGCAGCGCCTCGCCGCGTTCGGCCAGCGCCGCCACCGTCGGCGCCTCGAACAGCACCCGGACCGGCAGGTGCGCGTCCAGGGCCGCGCCGAGCCGGGCGGTGACGCGGGTCGCGGTGAGGGAGTTGCCGCCGAGGGCGAAGAAGTCGGTGTCCAGGCCCACCCGATCCACGCCCAGCACATCGGCGACGGCTTCGGCCACCATGCGCTGCACCGGAGTCTCGGGCGCGCGGTACTCGACGGACGCGAGGTCGGGGGCGGGCAGCGCCTTGCGGTCCAGCTTCCCGGAGGCGTTGAGCGGGAACTCGTCGAGCACCACGAGCGCGGCGGGCACCATGTAGGACGGCAGTCGTCGCCCCAGAGCCGCTTTCACGTCCACGGGCGCGGGCACCGCACCGGGCGCCGGGATGACGTAGGCGACCAGCGTCTCCCCGTCCCGGACGACGGCGACGGCTTGGTCCACCTCGTCCAGCGCGGTGAGCGCGGTCTCGATCTCACCCAGCTCGATGCGCAGCCCGCGCAGCTTCACCTGGAAGTCGGTGCGGCCCAGGTACTCCAGCTCCCCGTCGGCGCGCCACGCCACCAGATCGCCGGTGCGGTACATCCGCTCTCCGGCCGCGAACGGGTTCGCGACGAACCGGTCCGCCGTGAGATCCGCCCGCCGCACGTACCCGCGCGCCAACTGCGCGCCCGCGAGGTACAGCTCACCCGGCACACCCACCGGCACCGGGCGCAGCCACGAATCCAGCACGTACACGCGGGTGTTGAACACCGGCGTGCCGATCGGCACGGTGTGGACATCTGCGTCGGTGACCTCGTGGTAGGTCACGTCGACCGCAGCTTCGGTCGGGCCGTAGAGGTTGTGCAGGCGCGCACCGGTCAGTTCGCGGAACGCGGCCGCCGTCGCGGCGGGCAGCGCCTCGCCGGAGGCGAACACCATCCGCAGCGAATCACACTGTGCCGCCGCTTGTTCGGATCCGGAAGCGTCCGTCGCCCCGGCGGGCACCGGCAGCGCCGAGAGCGAACTGACGAAGGCGGCCAGCATGGACGGCACGAAGTGCGTGACGGTGACGCCCTCCCGTTGAGTCAAGTCCGCCAGGTAAGCGGGGTCGCGATGACCTTCGGGTTCGGCGATCACCAGGCGCGCGCCGATCTGCAAGGGCCAGAAGAACTCCCACACCGACACGTCGAACGTCGCGGGGGTCTTCTGCAACACCACATCATCCGTGGTCAGCCCGTACTTCGTCTGCATCCACACCAGACGGTTCACGATCGCCGCGTGCGATACCGCCACACCCTTCGGGCGACCGGTCGACCCAGACGTGAAGAGCACGTACGCGGTGTCGTCCGGGCGCGGCGTGCCGAGGCGATCGTCGTCGGTGAGCGGCGCGTCGGAGTAGTCCGAGGTATCGAGCAGATCCACATCGAGCACCGCCCACGGCCGCGTCCCGTCGGACGGCAGGTCGAGCCCGTCCTCGGTGCGGGTGAGCACACATACCGGGCGCGCGCCGTCGAGCACGTGGGCGATGCGCTCGGCCGGGTGATCGGGATCGACCGGCACGTACGCGCCGCCCGCCGTGAGCGTCGCGTACAGGGCGACCACCTGATCGATCGAGCGCCGCGTCGCGACGGCCACCGTGCGGTCGGGGCCCACACCGATCGACACCAGCAACCGGGCCAATCGGTTCACCCGGGCGGCGAAGTCGCGGTAGGTGAGCGTCGCGGGGTGGAGATCGGGCACCGCATGGTTCAGCGCACCGCTGTCGAACCGCACCGCGACCGCGCCGGGGGTGCGCGACACCTGCGCCTCGAACAGCGAGACCAGCGTGGCCTCCCGATCGACGGCGTGGTCGGTGGCGTTCCACTCGCCGAGTACGCGGGCGCGCTCGGCGCCGGTGAGCAGGTCGAGTTCGCCGACGCGCACGCCCGGGTCGGCGCACACCGCGTCCAGCACCAGCCGCAGCCGGTCGGCGACGCGGGCGACGGTGTCGGCGTCGAACAGGTCGGTGGCGTATTCGAAGACCGCGGCGAGGCCGTCGCCGGTCTCGGTGAGGCTGAGCTGGAGGTCGAATTTGGCTGAGCGCGTATCGATGTCGAGTTCTTCGACGCGCAGCCCGTCGAGTTCGAGGTCGGCGCGGGCGGTGTTGCGCAGGTCCATCATGACCTGGAACAGCGGGTGCCGCGCCGCCGAGCGCTCGGGCTCGAGGGTGTCGACCAGCCGCTCGAACGGCACGTCGGCGTGGTCGAAGGCGCGCAGATCGGCGGCGCGCACCTCGGCGACGAGGTCGGCGAAGGAGAGGTCGGGCCGCACGTCGGCGCGCAGCACGAGCGTGTTGACGAACATGCCGACCACCTCGTCGAGGGCTTGGTCGCCGCGGCCCGCGACCGGGGTGCCCAGCGCGATGTCGCGCTGTCCGGAGAGCTTCGCCAGCACGGTGGCGAACGCGGCGTGCAGGGCCATGAACAGCGTGGCGTGGTTGTCCTCGGCGATCCGGCGCAGTCCGCGCACGGTCTCGGCGGAAATGGTGAACGCGTGCCGGGCGCCTCGGCCGGAGACCGTCGCGGGACGGGGGCGGTCGGTGGGCAGCGCGAGCAGATCGGGCAGTCCGGCTAGTTCGCCTGCCCAGAAACGCAATTGGCGGGCCAGCGGCGACTCCGGATCGCTTTCGTCACCGAGCACCCGCCGCTGCCAGAGGGTGTAATCCGCGTACTGGACGGGCAGCGGCGCGACTTGCGACTCTTCGCCGTGGCGGCGAGCGAGATAGGCGCGCACCAGGTCGCGGGCGAACGGCGCGATCGACCAGCCGTCGGCCGCGATGTGGTGCAGCGCCACTACCAGCACATGTTCGGTGTCGCCGACTCGCAACAGCGTCAGCCGCACCGGAGGCCGCTCGGTCAGCGCGAACGGCCGCGCGCCCAGCTCGCGGACATACTCCGGAACATCCTCCGCACGAACGGATTCCACGGCCAGCGCGTCGGCCACGGCCTCGACCGGCAGCACCTCCTGACGCGGGACCCCGTCCACCGCCGGGTATCTCGTGCGCAGCGCTTCGTGCCGGGCGAACACGTCGGCCACGGCGGCCGCGAACGCGTCGCGGTCCAGGTCACCGGTGAGACGCAGTGCGGCCGTGAGGTTCTCCGCCGCGGACTCGGTGTCGAACTGGTGGAGGAACCACATACGCCGCTGCGCGTAGGACAGCGGGATCACGCCGGGCCGCTCGGCGACCACCAGCGGTTCGCGCTCGCTGACCTCCGCCCCCGCCAGCGCCGCGGCCAGGCCGGCGACGGTGGGGTGCTCGAACAGCAACCGGACCGGCACCTCGCGACCGGCGCGGGCGGTAAGGCGCGACGCGATCCGCGTGGCGACCAGCGAGTTGCCACCGAGGGCGAAGAAGTCGTCGTCCAGGCCCGCGCGCTCGACACCGAGTACCGCCGCGAAGACCTCCGCCACGGCGCGCTCAGCCTCGGATACCGGTGCTCGGAAAGTCTTGGCCGCCAACACCGGATCGGGCAACGCCTTGCGATCCAGCTTGCCCGAGGGGGTGAGCGGCATCGCGGGCAGCGTGACGTAGGCGGACGGCACCATGTACGAGGGCAGCACGCCCCGCAGGCGCGGCGCCAGCACCGCTGCCGCGTCCTCGGCGAGATCGCCCGTGACGTAGGCGACGAGCAGTTCGCCGGTCGCGTGCGCGAACACCCGCACGGCGGCCGCCCGCACCGGCTCGCACGCCAGCAGCGCCGCCTCGATCTCCCCCAGTTCGATGCGCTGGCCGCGCAGCTTCACCTGGAAGTCGCTGCGCCCCAGGTACTCCAGAGCCCCATCGCGCCCGCGCCGCACCAGGTCGCCGGTGCGGTACATGCGCGCGCCCGCCGGGCCGTGGAGGTTGGCGACGAACCGTTCGGCGCTGAGGTCGGCGCGGCCGTGGTAACCGCGCGCCACCTGGATGCCGGAGAGGTACAGCTCGCCGACGACGCCGTCGGGCACCGGATGCAACCGGGCATCGAGCACCAGCGCCTGACTCGCCCGCACCGCCCGGCCGATCGGCACGGCACCCGAGTCGACCGCCACCGGAGCGTGCGTGGCGTGCACGGTGAATTCCGTTGGTCCGTAAAGGTTGTGCAGTTCGGCAGGGCTGATGGCCGCGAAGGCCGCGGCGGCCTCGCCGGTCATGGCCTCGCCCGCGACGAACACGGTGCGCAGGCTCGCCACCGACGACGCGGGCGCCTCGGCGGCGAACACCGTCAGCATGGACGGGACGAACGACGTCATGGTGACGCCGTGCCGCGCGATGGTCGCGGCGAGGTAGGCGGTGTCGCGGTGCCCGTCGTGGGTGGCGACCACCAGCCGCGCACCGGTGCTCAGCGGCGCGAACAACTCCCAGACCGACACGTCGAAGGTCGCGGGCGTCTTGAACAGCACGACATCGGCGGGCCCGATGCCGTACTCCTCGGCAATCCAGCGCACCTGGTTTGCCACCGAAGAGTGCTGGACGGCAACACCTTTCGGGCGACCGGTCGACCCGGAAGTGAACAGGACGTACGCCGTGTTCGCGGGCCGCAGGGGGCGGAGGCGATCCGCGTCGGCCAGCGGTTCCGATGAGTAGGCCGACAGGTCGAGGGTGTCGATGGTCAGCACCGCAGGCTGCGGCTCGCTCGAGCGAGGGCCTTCGTGCGCGGAAACGTCCAACGCCGCGGCCGCACCTCGGCCGCCGACCACGCCCGACGCATCGCGGGGCAAGTCCCACCCGTCCGCAACCGTGGTCAACACGCACACCGGCCGCGCCGACTCGACCACATGACCGATCCGCGCCACCGGCTGATCCGGATCGACCGGCACATACGCACCACCCGCCGCCAGCACGGCGTAGGCGGCGGTGACGAACTCCGTCCCCCGCCGCATCCCCAGCACCACAAGCGATTCCGGCCCGACGCCATTCGCCGCGAGGTGGCGCGCGAGCCGGTTCACCCGCCCGGCGAACTCCGCGTAGGTGAGCGCCCGATTGCCTTCGACGACCGCCGCGGCGTCGGGCGTCCGGCGCACCTGCGCCTCGAAGGCCGAGAGCACGGTCTCCGCGACGGCGGGCGTAGGTTCGGGGGCGATCGCGGCGCGCAGTTCCTCGGCGTCCAGCAGCGGCAGCTCACCGACGATCGCCTCCCGGTCTCCGGTGAGCGCGGTGAGCACGCGGACGAAACGGCGGGCCAGCCCGGCAACGGTCGAGGCGTCGAACAGGTCTGTGGCATAGGAGAGTTCGGCCGGTATCCCCGCCGGTGCCGTGCCTTCCCCGAGCCCGGCACCGGCGGAGCCCGCGGTGACCGTCAGTTGGAGATCGAACTTGGTCACCCCGACGTCCAGGGTACCGACGGACACCGACATACCGGGGAGTTCCACGCCGATATCGCCCGTGTCGTCCACCGAGAGCAGTACCTGGAACAGCGGGTGCCTGGCCTGCGAGCGCGGCGGGCCCACGGCCTCGACCACCTGCTCGAACGGCACCGCCCCGTGCTCGAACGCGGCCAGGTCGGCCTCGCGCACGGCGGCCAGCAGCTCGGCCACCGTGGCGGCCGGATCGACGGCCGTGCGCAGCGCGAGGGTGTTGACGAACATGCCGATCAGGTCGTCGAGTTCGCGCGCGCCCCGGCCCGCGACCGGGGTCCCGATCACCACGTCACCGGAGCCGGACAGGCGCGCGAGCAGCACGGCCATGGCCGCGTGCAGCACCATGAACTCGGAGACGCCGGAGGCCCGCGCGGTCGCGGCCAGCGCGCGCGCCAGCTCGGCGGGCAGCTCGAAGCGGTGCACGCCGCCGCGCCCCGAGGCCACGGCCGGACGCGGCCGATCGGTGGGCAGTTCGATCAGATCCGGCGCGCCCGCGAGGGCATCGGTCCAGAAGGCCAGTCCGCGGGCCAGCGGCGAGGCCGGGTCGGCGGGCGCCCCGAGCAGATCGCGCTGCCACAGGCTGTAGTCGGCGTACTGCACCGGCAGCACCGGCCACCCCGGCGCCCGGCCCTCCACGCGCGCGGCGTAGGCCGTCATCATGTCGGTGGCCAGCACCCGCAGCGACAGGCCGTCGGCCGCGATGTGATGCAGCACGATCACCAGGTCGTAACCACCGTCGGCCTCGAAAAGATGTGCCCGCAAAGGGATCTCGCGCTCCAGGTCGAACACGTGAGTGATCGCGGTGTGCGGATCGGGCGCGTCGGTGATCAGTTCCTCGGCCGCGAACGGCGGCAGCACCACCTGGCAGGCGGGCTCGGCGTCGGCCCGCTCGGCGAGCAGCGCCGGGAAGACGGTGCGCAGCACCTCGTGCCGGGCGACCACGTCGGCCAGGGCGCTGCGCAGCGCGGGCAGGTCCACCGCGCCGCGCATGCGCACCGCGAACGGCATGTTGTAGTCGGCGCCGCGCTCGAACCGGCTCAGGAACCAGATGCGCCGCTGCGCGGGTGACAGGGGAACCGGCGACGGCCGCGGCACCGCCCGCAGCCGGCGGGTCGCGTGCGCGTCGCCGGTTCCCGCCATCCGCTCGATCAGCTCGGCGAGTTCGGACACCGTGGTGGCGGTGAACAATTCGCGGATGCCGAGCGAGCAGTCCAGATCGGCGGCCAACCGCGCGGCCACCCGGGTGGCCACCAGGCTGTTGCCGCCGAGGGCGAAGAAGTCGTCGGTGCGGCCGACCCGGTCGTGGCCGAGCACCTCGCCGAACACCCGCGCGACCGCCGCCTCGGCCGCCGTGGCGGGCGGGGCGTAGGAGTCGGCCACCCGGCGCGGGGCGGGCAGCGCGGCGCGGTCCAGCTTGCCGGAGGCGTTCACCGGCAGTGCCTCCAGCACCACGTACGCGGCGGGCACCATGTAGGCGGGCAGGCTGGCCGCCGCGGCGGCGCGCAACTGCTCGGGCCGCACCGTGCCCGGCTCGGCCTCCACCACGTAGGCGACGAGCTGTTCGCCCGCGCCCGCGTCGTCGCGCACCACGACCACCGCGCGCACCACCGAGTCGACGGTGCCGAGCACGGACTCGATCTCCCCGAGTTCGATGCGCAGGCCGCGTAGCTTCACCTGGAAGTCGGTGCGCCCCAGGTATTCCAGTTCGCCGCCGGTGGTCCAGCGGACCAGGTCGCCGGTGCGGTACATGCGGTCGCCCGCGGCGGCGGGCCCGCCGGGACCGGCGAACGGGTCGGCGAGGAACCGCTCGGCGGTGAGGCCGGGCCGCGCCACGTAGCCCCGGGCGAGCTGTACCCCCGACAGATACAGCTCACCCGGAGCCCCGACCGGCACCGGCCGCAGCCGGGAGTCGAGAACGTAGAGCCGGGTGTTGTACACCGGCGCGCCGATCGGCACCGAGAGCACGTCGGCGTCGGTCACCTCGTGATAGGTGACGTCGACCGCGGCCTCGGTGGGACCGTACAGATTGTGCAGCCGGGCGCCGGTCAGCACCCGGAGCCGCTGGGCCAACGCGGCGGGCAGCGCCTCGCCCGAGGCGAACACCCGCCGCAGCGAACTGTCCCGTGCGATGTCCTGGTGCGCCAGAAACACTTCCAGCATCGACGGCACGAAATGGGCGGTGGTGACGCCGTATTCGGCGATCACGCCGCGCAGGTAATCCGGGTCGCGGTGCCCGTCCGGTCCGGCCAGCACCAGCTGCGCGCCGATCTGCAAGGGCCAGAAGAACTCCCACACGGAAACGTCGAACGTCGCCGGTGTCTTCTGCAACACCACGTCGGCCGGTGTGAGCCGGTAGGTCTCCTGCATCCACACCAGGCGGTTCACGATCGCCTCGTGCGCCACCGCGACGCCTTTGGGCCTACCGGTGGATCCGGAGGTGAAGATCACGTACGCCGGGTGCGCCTTGCGCAGCGCCGCGACCCGCTCGCGCTCCCACACCGGCCCGTCGGGGTGGGCGGACAGGTCCAGCTCGTCCACCCGCACCACCTCGGCACCCGGGACGGCACCCTCTTCCGGGCCGGTCAGCACGCACGCCGGGCGCGCGGTGGCGAGGATGTGCGCGGTCCGGTCGGCGGGATGATCTGGGTCCAGCGGGACGTACGCCGCTCCGGCGGTGAGCACCGCGTACATCGCTACCACCAGCTCCGGTGAGCGCCGGAGGTGCAGCGCGACAAGGTCTTCCGGGCCGATCCCGCGCGCGATCAGGTACCGGGCCAGCCGGTTCGCCCGCGCCGACAGCTCCCGATAGGTGAGCGAGCCGCCCGCGGGCGACCACCGCAGCGCCACGGCGTCGGGCGTGCGCGCCACCTGCGCCTCGAACATCGAGACCAGGGTCGGCGCCTGCCCGCGGGTGGCGAGCAAGGTCGGCACATCCACGCCGGTCGCGTTCCAGATCCGGGTGCTGACCTCGGCTTCCAGCTCGGTCGCCGCGTCCACCCTGGCCATCGGCGTGTCCAGGTCGGCGGCCACCAGACGCTCCAGGTAGCGCAGGAACCTGGCGTGGTGACGGGCCAGATCGTCGGCCGCGTACAGATTCGGATTGGCCTCGAAATCCACGTGCACGCGGTCGCGTTCGCCGTAGTAGACGTTGAGGCTCAGGTCCTCCACCGGTCCGGTGGACAGCACGCGGTAGCGGCCGGTGGTGGCGCCGAGGGTCAGGTCGCTGCGGAACAGCATGATATTGGCCAGCGGGCCGAACAGTGCGCGTCGCGCCGGGCGGCCGTCGTGCTCGGCGTCGCGGCGGATGTCCTCGTGGCGGTAGCGCTGATGGCGCAGCGCGCCGGCCACCTCCACCCGGGTCGCGCGCAGCAGCTCGCCCCAGGTGGCCGAGCCGAGCCGCAGGCGCAGCGGCACGATATTGGACAGCATGCCCGCCGAGCGGCGCATCACGGCCGTGGTGCGCGCGGTGACCGGCAGGCTCAGCACCACGTCGTCGCGGTCGGTGAGCCGGGCCAGGTAGCCCGCGAACGCGGCCAGCAGCACCACCGAGATGGTCGAATCCTGGCTTTCGGCAAGGGTGTTCATGCGCTCGGTGAGCAGGTCGGACAGTCCGCGCCCGACCACCAGGTTGCTCGCCGAGCGCGGCGCGGTGCGGGTGTCGAGGCTGGTGACGCCGTCGAGTCCGGCGATCCGCTCGGCCCAGTGCGCGCGGTCGGCGGCGAAGCGGGAGGTCTCGCGGTAGGCCAGTTCGCCGGCCACCAGATCGGCGAGCGCGCCCGGCGCGATCGGCTCCGGCTCGGTGCCGAGGACGCGCGCGGTGTAGCGCTCGGCGACCCGCATGGTGTTGGTGAGCGCGCCGTAGCCGTCCAGCACGATGTGGTGCGCCCGCAGGTACCAGAACCACCGCCGCTCGCCGACCCGCAGCACCGCGCCCGCGAAGAGCCGGTCGCGCACCAGGTCCACCGGCGTGCCCGCGTCGGCGCGCATCCATTCGATGGCCGCGGCGGCGGGATCGTCGTGATCGCGGAAGTCCACCAAGGGGATATCGATGGATAGCGCCGGGTCGACGCACTGCGCGGGCTCGCCGCCGTCCTGCGTCAGACGCACCAGCGTGGACTGGTAGTCCAGCGCCGCCTCGCGCGAAACCTCTTGCAGCACCGCCACATCGAGTTCGCCGCGGACGTCGACGTACTGCGCGACGTTGATGGGCACGTCCGGCTCCAGCAGCTGCGCGTACCACAGACCCAGCTGCGCGGGTGCGAGCGGGAACGGCGCGGGCCCGTGGACCTCCTCGTCCGGCGGCACGCTGAACCCACCCAACTCCGTACCGTGCACCAGAGCCTCCTTCGGCGAAACAACAACCGTCCGAACGGCTTTCGGGCAGCAACGATCGGGCCGCAGCAGATGGGTCGGTCGACCCGGATGCCCGGCTTCGGCGCCCTCGGCGATTCGGCATGAGCGCGGACGGTGACGACGTCACCCGCGCGAGATCCAACAGATTCGGTGAGACGGATCGGTGGCCGTGGGCCACCGCCGCGGCGGACACCACTGGCGCCCCGGTACTGCCTAACTCTTGATCGTGCCTCCAACGTCACTGCCGGGACCTCGGTCCTCGATCCCGGCGATGTTTCCTAGATCACACGGATGTCACCCGCGCATTGCGAACACTAGGCGGTTCGATAATAAAAAGGAACGATTTCAGCTAAAAAGTTCTGGACGTTCGACCTGGTCGCTCTCGGGCCACAGCAAACTCCGAGCAGATTCGTGCGCGCGACCGCCCAGGGGTCACGAATGTGAGCTATCGCACTTTCGGATGTGCAGACTATGAGCCGAAACGTTGCATCCGCGTTGCATCGGCGCCCAGGCGCCGGTCGAGCACCCGGATCTTGGCCTCGATCTGCGCATACAGCGGGGAGTCCCGGTCCACCGTCGCCCGGTAGGCGGCCCACGCGGCGGCGTCGTCGCGCCCCTCCGCGCCCGCCGTCCACCGGCGCAACACGGCCGCCTCGCCCGAGCCGAGCACCGCGGTGCGCAACCGCACGCGCAGTTCGTCGCGAATATCTATGACGCCCGGCGCGGCCGAACGCGGTAATACCGGTCCGGCATAAAGCCGTAATGCGGAATCGACATCACCGGAATCCAAAGCGGCCCGCAACGCCTCCACATCGGTTGCGACATGGACGCGCAACTTGTATGGGCGCGAACCGAATACGGTCGGGCCCACCACCGACCGCAAGCGCGACATGGCCGCGCGGATGGTGCCGTTGTCCAGATCGGTGTCGTCGAGCAGCAGCGCCAGATGATCGGCGCCGAGACCCTCGGGATGTTCGGCGAGCAACAGCAGGATCTCGGCGTGCCGCTGCGACAGCGGCACCCGGTCGCCCGCGATGGTCAACTGCGGCTGGCCGAGCCCGAGCACGTCCAGACCGAGCCCGCGCGATTCGGCGCTCACCGCCGGCTCCGGCCGGGCCCGCCCCGCGCCGCCGTGCTGGGCCGACCGCATCGCGCTCAGCACCAGATCCATCTCGGCCGCGGTGGCGGTGGCCTTCACCAGCGCCAGGATCTCGGGCCTGGCCACCCGCACGCCGCCCGCGATCATCAGCACGCCGACCAACCGGCCGTCCGGATCGTGCACGGGCGCGGCGGCGCCGGTGATCTGGTGCATGCGGTGCAGGAAATGTTCGGGACCGTGAATCCAGGTGGCGCGCCCGGTGCGCACCACCAGCCCGACGGCATTGGTACCGACGCGGCGTTCGCTCAGATCGTCACCGGCGCGCAAACCGATCTCGGCGGCCGCGGTGACCTGTTCCGGTTTGCCGTGCACCGAGAGCACGCGGCCGAACTGGTCGGCGACCACCACGATGAGACCGGTCGCCGCCGCGTCCTGGACGAGCAGTTTGTCGATGAGCGGCATGAGCGCCGCGATGGGATGGGCGTCGCGGTAGCGCTGCAGATCGGTGCCGCGCAGACCGCGTTCGCTGAGCACGTCCATGGGGTCCACGCCGCCGCGCAGGCTGCGCATCCACGACTCCAGCACCAGCGGGCGCAGCAAACCGGCCAGCTGCGACAGTTGTTCGCCACCGGCGCTAAGATATCCGTGTGCTTGCGCGGCATAGGCTTCCAGGGCGCCGAGTTGCGTGCCCGGCTCGATGCTCTGCCGTGACGGCCGCCCACCTGCGAGATTGCTGACCATTTGCCTTTCTTTCCCGCCCCAAACTGTACCGGCGCGTATCCCCAGGCAATGACGGATGCTCTTCTTTGTCCGCCAGCTCACACCCGGTGCGTTCCTCGCCGTTTTGTGACCCACGCGTCTTTCACTTCATGGTGTGAGGTACCTCGCGGCACGTTCGGCAATCATCACCACGCTCGCCTGCGGCCCGCGCCCCAGCGGCACCGGCACCACCGACAGATCGGCGACGGACAGCCCGGTCAGGCCGCGCACGCCGAGACGGGCATCCACCACGGCGCGCGGATCGTCCGCCGTGCCCATCCGGCAGCTACCCGAGAGATGTTGCGAGATGGAAAGATTCGCACGCAGCCACGGGGTGTCCGGGTCGGCGCGTAGGGGCAGCGTACCCGGCATGCGGGCGAGCACGTCGAGCGCCACCGAGACGCCCGCGCGCAGCGTTTCGCGATCGTCGCGTTCGGCCAGCCAGTGCTGAGTTATCGCGGGCGGGCGGTCCGGATCGGCCACGCGCAACCGGAGCGCGCCGCTGCCGCGCGGGCGCATGAGGGCAACCCCCATCCGGTACTCGGGAGGGGCGAACGACACCGTGTAGGGGCGGATCTCCACCCCGCCGACGGTGAGCGCGAACTCCAGCGGAACGGTTGCCCGGGGCGGTAGCTGTGGGCCGGGGCGGTAGGCCACGCCGATCTCCGGGTGATCGGTACACCACTGCCCCACCGGCGCGTCGCGCACGACCGGGATGCCGAGCGCGGCCAGGTCGGCGGCGGGCCCGACCCCCGAACGCAACAGCAACGCCGCCGATTCGATCGCGCCCGCGCACAGCACGATCCGGTCCGCCCACGCCGACGACGCCGCGGTTCCGCGGCGGTATTCGACGCCGATCGCGCGGTCACCGCGGAAGAGGATGCGCGTCACCAGGATTCCGCCGTCCACGGTGAGGTTCGGCCGCGACAGCACCGGCGCCAGGTACGCCGTCGCCGTGCCGACCCGTTCGCCGTCGGCCACATTGCAGGGCACCGGCCCCACGCCGTCGGCGGGACCCGAGCCCGGCAACGCGTTGAGGTCGGGCAGTTCGGCGAACCCGGCGTCGCGGGCGGCCGCCGCGAACGCGCGGCTCACCGGTGCCGGATCGGCGGTGCGGCACACCGGGATCGGGCCGTCCGCGCCGTGACCGGGCGCCGCGCCGTAGTCCGCATCGCGCTCCAGCGCGCGATAGGCGGGCAGGACCGCGTCGAACGACCACGACTCGTCGCCGCCGAGTTCCTTCGTCCACGCCGCGAAATCGGCGGCGGGCGCGCGCACGAAGTAACTGCCGTTGACCGAGCTGGAACCGCCGATCACCCTGCCGCGCACCAGTTCCGCCGTCACCTCGGGGCCGTCGGCCAGCGTCGCGGGGTAGCGCCACAACCACGGCGAGTCCGGGCCGATCGGCATCCGGCTCGCGTCGCGCAGCTCCGGCGGGACGACGCCCGGCCCGGCTTCGAGCACCCGGACGGTGTGCGCGGGGTCCGCGCTGAGCCGGGCCGCCAGGACGCACCCCGCGGTGCCACCACCCACGATCAAGGTGTGGACCATCCGAACTCGCTCCTGACTGCGCCGCCACGCGCGGCGGCGGGAAGAGATCAGCGCGCGGCGATCATTGCGGCGGCGCCGTGGGTTTGAGCGACTCGAGGCTGCGCGCGCGGAACGCGCCGACCCACAGCCCGGTGCCGTAGGCGATGTCGTCGAGCCGCTTGTAGGCGATGTAGCGGAACGGGTCGAGCCCGCCCGCGTCGCGATGGGTGAACCAGTCGGCCAGACCGTCGGCCACCGCCATCGTCACCGCGATATGACGGATGCGCCGCGACGCGACCATGGCCAGCACCGTGATCGGCCAATAGTGCCTGCACATCGCCGAAGCCAGCCGCCACAGTCCCGCGAAGAAGCCGCGCGCCAGATAGATCGCGGCCACCCGGGTGGGGTTGTCCAGTTCCGCGAACACCCGCCGCAGCCGCGTCAGCGCCGTCGCGAGCGTAACGAGCGCGCCGAGGAATCCCCACCGGGTGAGCGTGGCGAACAGAACCGCGGCCAGCACCGTCCACGACGGCACCGACAGCGGCGACACCTTCTCCTTGCCGTGGCGATCGCCCAGCGGGGCCGCGCCGGTGCCGTAGAACACCTTTCGGCCGAACCAGGAGGTGAACGAAACGCGGTGGTCGTGCGCGACGTGCGCGGCCGGCTCGTAGCGCAGCCGCCAGCCCGAGCGCTCCAGCCGCCAGCACAGGTCGACGTCCTCGGCCACGCGCATGGTCTCGTCGAAGCCGCCCTCGGCGAGCATCGCCTGCCGCCGCACCAGCAGCGCCGCGCTGGGCACGTAGGACACCATGCCGCGCGAGGTGACGGCCGCCTCGCGCCTGCCCAGATCCAGCGACGAGCGGGTGTGCTCGTAGCGCGCCAGCGCGTTGGACTCCGGGTCCAGCGCCACGATGCGCGGCGCCACCAGCGCCACCTCCGGATCGCTGAAGTGACCGAGCATGACCTCGAGCCAGCCGCTGCGCGGCACCACGTCGGAGTCCAGGAAGGCCACGAATTCGGTTGTCGCCGCCCGCAACCCGGCGTTGCGCGCCGCCGACGGCCCCTGCGGGCGGTCGTGGCGCAGCACGGTGACCCGGCAGCGGCTGCCGTGGCCCTCCGGCACGCGGACCGGTTGATCGGATCCGTCGTCGACGACGATCACGTGGTGGCCGCGCAGCGCCGCGAGCAACCGGGCCAGCCCCTCGGCGTTGTTGTACAGCGGCACGATGACGGTGACGTCGTCGGGCGAGGGCAGCAACCGCGGCCGCGGATTGGCGACACCGGAGTCGAGCAGCCGTCTGGCAACGACCGCCGACTTGGGACCGTCGACCTCGAGGTACCCGTCGCCGATCATCTCGGCGGCCTCCGGGGCAAGTCGCAGCAACCGGGCGGGCGAACCGCCGACCAGGATGCGTCCCCCGGAGTATGCGCGTACCCGTGGATCGATCCGTACCCCGAAGCCGTCGGGCAATCGATCATGGCGCATTCCTGGCATGCTAGGCGGAGATTCGCGCGCGAGCATCATCGGTCCGTAAAAAAGGACGGAATTCCGCACGAATCGGACCGTGACCGCGCGCGGCACCCGCGAGCGCGTGTTGCCCCCGGGTTGCGATCACCCCGACCACAACCCTTGGCAACGCGATGGTTACCGCCGCGGCCCGCGCCGCCGACGGGCCGGGATCCGGTCGGCAGCGCACCGCCGGCAACCGGACCTCGGTCATCCCAGCGGGCTCTCGTCGCACGCGCGCGAGGGCCGCCCCACCGACAGCGTCAACGGCACCGGACCCGACTTGCGCGGACCAGAGCGCCGCGGCGCCGCCCGCCGCGAGTGATCCACCGGGGAGCGCGGAATCGTGCGCCCCGTGTCGGCCAGCGCCGCCTCGCCGTACCCCTGCACGCACTCCGGGTCGGGGCCGTCGGCGGGCAGTCCGGTGAAGAATTTCGCCGCCATGCAGCCGCCCCGGCAGGAGTCGTAGTGCGCGCAGCCCGAGCACGCGCCGCCGCCGCTGGGCGCGCGCAGCTCGGAGAACAACGCGGACTCGCGCCACACCCGCTCGAAACCGCTGTCGGACACCACGTTTCCGGCCAGGAAGCGGTCGTGGATGGCGAACGGGCAGGCGTACACGTCGCCCACCGGGTCCACCAGGCACACCACCCGGCCCGCGCCGCACATGTTGAGGCCGGGCAGTGCCTGGCCGAAGGCGGAGAGGTGGAAGAACGAGTCGCCGGTCAGCACGCCCTCCCCGTTGCGCAGCAGCCAGTCGTAGAGCACGCGCTGCTGCTCGGGGGTGGGGTGCAGCTCGTCCCACACGTCGGCGCCGCGTCCCGAGGGCCGCAGCCGCGTCAACCGCAGTGTGGCGCCGTACCTTTCGGCGATGGCGCGGAACTCGTCGAGCTGGGCGATATTGTGCCTGGTCGCCACGACGGAGAGTTTCGCGTCGCGAAAGCCGGCCGCGGCCAGGTTCTCCAGCGCGCGGATCGCCATGTCGTAGGAGCCCGGCCCGCGCACCGCGTCGTTCACCTCGGCGGTCGCGCCGTCCAGCGAGATCTGCACGTCCACGTAGTCGCTCGCGGCCAGGCGGGCGGCCACCTCCGGCGTGATGCGAACGCCGTTGGTGGAGAACTTGACTCCCACGTGGTGGGCGGTGGCGTAGTCGACCAGTTCCCAGAAGTCCGGGCGCACAGTCGGTTCGCCGCCGCCGATATTGACGTAGAAGATCTGCATCCGCTCGAACTCGTCGATCAGCGCCTTGCACTGTTCGGTGCTCAGCTCGCGCGGGTCGCGGCGACCCGACGACGAAAGACAGTGCACGCAGGACAGATTGCAGGCGTAGGTGAGTTCCCAGGTGAGGCAGATCGGCGCGGCCAGACCGGTTTCGAACCGGTCGATCAGCCGCACCGCGCGGTCGGTGGGCGCGGCGCCGTCCGGCCGCGGGACCACCCCCGCATCCGGCCGGACGGCCCGCGCCTTCGCGGGCTCGGCTCCCGCGGCGTCCGGCACGGGGCCGGGCGCGCCGATGATCATCTCACCTTCGGCCAGTTGCGCCAGCGCGCGGACGTACGGGTCGGCCGACGCGTCGGCGATCCCCGCCGCGCGCAGCGCGCCCCGCGCCGAAGCGTGCTCCGGGAGCGACCGGACGAGCTCGACGATCCTGGGGCTCTTCAGGAACGAGAGTTTGCGGGTGCCGAAGTGGTAGAGCAGCGCGCCGAACGGCTCGGGGCGCAGCGCCACCCTCGGGTGCAGTTGCCAGCGGGTATCGAGATCGAGCACGGTGCGCTCCCCCGGCGTCAGTAGACGCCGCACATGCCGTCGATGGACACCTCTTCGATGAGGGTCTCCTCGACGAGCTCTTCGTCGGTGTCGGTGGGCGCGAGGAACCGGTGCGACATGACAAACCTCCGAGTGATGCGGGCTGGGCGCGCCCATGTAGCGCGCGTCACACACTTTAGCGTCATAGAGTGACAAAAAGGAACACCCGATCCCGGTGACCGGGTTGACCGCACCGCCGACGACGCCGGGCGCGGCACTCTAGACTCCGAGGGAGCAGCTGAACAGGACGTGACGGGCGGCAGATGCCCGCGGCAGTAGAGGTGGCATGGGGCGAATGCAGACGAGCGGGGGCGGCAACACCCTGTCGGAGTCCGAGATCGTCGAGGCCGCGCTGCGCGTGGTGCGCGAGGACGGCGTGGAGAAGCTGTCGATGCGGCGCCTGTCCCGTGAGCTCGGCGTCTCCCCGATGGCGCCGTACTACTACGTCGCCGACAAGCGGGAACTGCTCGATCTGGTGGCCTCGGCCGCGCTCACCGGCGTGCGCACCCCGCCGCCGGAATCGGGTCCATGGCAGGAGCGGTTGCGCGATCTGGTCGACCAGATCGACGAGAAGCTGCGCAAGCATCCCGGATTGGGCGATGTGCTCATCGAGCAGATGCTCGGCAAACAGCTCGACCTCATCGCCGCGATCATGGAGATCCTGGCCGAGGCCGGCTTCTCCGATCGCAATGTGCTCTCCGGCTACGCGACCGTCCACACCTACCTGTTCGGCCGCCGCCGGGTGAATCCGCGCGAGCATTCGCCGCTGACCGACGTCGCCCTGCCCGAGGTGGTGCGCCGGGCCACCGAGTACATGCCCGACCTGCGCGGGAAATACACCTACGACTTCGGCATGGAGGTGCTCGTCGCCGGCTTGGAAGCCCAGCTTGTCCGGCAGCGGGGTGGCGACGTACGATGAAACTGAAACACGTTCTAGTTTTGCCGCCGGCGCCCGCACGCCCCGGCGGCGCCGCCGGGTTCGAGAGGACGACATGACCGAGCGCAGCCAGCCGACCACGGGCGCGGCCACCGTCGAGGTACCCCACGGGTCCCGGTCGGTCGTGCTGCGCGTCGCCGAGGTCGTCACCGAGACCGCCGACGCCTGCTCCCTGGTGTTCGAGGTACCCGACGACCTGCGCGAGAAGTTCGACTACAAACCGGGCCAATTCCTCACCCTGCGCATTCCCAGCGAACTCACCGGATCGGTGGCCCGCTGCTACTCGCTGGCCAGCTCGCCGCACACCGACGACCTGCCCAAGGTCACGGTCAAGCGCACCGAGGGCGGCTACGGCTCGAACTGGTTGTGCGACAACGTCAAAGCAGGTGACGAGCTCGAACTCCTGCCGCCCTCCGGCGTTTTCACGCCCAAGAACCTCGACGAGAACCTGCTGCTGTTCGGCGCGGGCAGCGGCATCACGCCGGTCATGTCGATCCTGAAGTCGGCGCTGGCGCGCGGCACCGGGCGCATCGTGCTGGTGTACGCCAACCGCGACGCCGACGGCGTCATCTTCGCCGCCGAGCTGCGCGAGCTCGTCGACAAGAATCCCCAGCGGCTCAGCGTGATCCACTGGCTCGAACCCCTCCAGGGCCTGCCCACCGCCGACTCGCTGGCCGCGCTCGTCGCGCCCTACACCGAGTACGAGGCGTTCATGTGCGGCCCGAAGCCCTTCATGGACCGCGTGCACGACGCGCTGGCCCAACTCGACGTCCCGCGCACCCGCACCCACGCCGAAGTCTTCAATTCGCTTGCCGGAGACCCCTTCGCCGACCAGGCCCCGGTCGAGGTGAGCGAGGAGGAGGCCGCCGACGCCGCCACCGTCGAGGTCGAACTCGACGGCGAGATCCACGAATTGTCCTGGCCCCGTAAACAAACCCTGGTCGACATCATGCTCGCCAAGGGCATCGACGTCCCCTACTCCTGCCAGGAAGGCGAGTGCGGCTCCTGCGCCTGCACCGTCCTCGAGGGCAAGGTCGAGATGGAGAACGCCGAAATCCTCGACCCCGAGGACATCGAGAACGGCTACATTCTGGGTTGCCAGGCCCGGCCGGTGACCGACAAACTCCGCATCCAGTTCTGAGGTCCGCGAAATTCGGTCGACAAACGTCCGCCCCGGCGGGTAGACAATTCCCCATGATTACGGCATTTCCGCGAGCGCGGAGGTAGATCGGCAGCGTGTCCCCCGCGGGCGCCTGCAGGCTCCGCGCGACACGATGCTCGTGCCGTCCCCGGAACGCAACAACCAGGCGAGCGTCGCGACAGACGACGAATCCAGTTGACGGACCGGGGAATTCCCATGACTCGCGAGACACGCATCGACCGCACCCGCTTGCGCAATATCGGCATCACCGCGCATATCGACGCGGGCAAGACCACGCTCACCGAGCGCATCCTGTTCTACACCGGCGTGACCCACAAGCTCGGCGAGGTGCACGACGGCACCACGGTCATGGACCGCACCGAGCAGGAGCGCGAGCACGGCATCACCATCGCGGCGGCGGCCACCAGCTGCGCGTGGCGCGGGTATCGCGTGAACATCCTCGATACGCCCGGCCACGTGGATTTCACGGCCGAGGTGGAACGTTCGCTGCGCGTATTGGACGGCGCGGTGGCGGTTTTCGACGCCAAAGAGGGTGTCGAGCCGCAGTCGGAACAGGTCTGGCGCCAAGCCGACCGGTACGGCGTGCCGCGCCTGTGCTTCGTGAACAAGATGGACAAGCTCGGCGCGGACTTCTTCGCCGCTGTCCGGTCCACCGAGGAGCGACTCCGGGTGCGGCCGTTGGTGATTCAGCTGCCGATCGGCGCGGAGGACACCTTCGAGGGCGTCGTCGACCTGATCGCGATGAACGCGAAGGTGTGGCGCGGCGACACCGCCTCGGGTACCCGCTACGAAACCGTCGCGATCCCGGAAGCCTTGCGCGACTTGTCCGCTCGGTACCGCACGCTGTTGGTGGAGGCCGTCGCCGACACCGACGACGAGCTGATGGAACGCTACCTCGACGGCGTCGAGCCGACGATCGACCGGCTCACCGCGGCCATTCGCCGCGCGACGCTGGACGCACGCCTGCACCCCGTGCTGTGCGGTTCGGCGTTCCGCAACGTGGGCGTGCAGCCGCTGCTCGACGCGGTGGTCGAGTACCTGCCCGCTCCGGTGGACGTGGGCCCGGCGGTCGGGCACCGGCCCGGCGCGGAGTTCGCGCTCGAGAGCCGGGACCCGAGCGTCGACGCGCCGTTCGCCGCGCTGGCGTTCAAGGTCGCGGCCCACCCGTACTTCGGGCGCCTCACCTACCTGCGCGTCTACTCCGGGCGACTGGAACCCGGTGCGGCCGTGCTGAATTCGACAACCGGACGAAAGGAGCGGATCGGCAAGCTGTTCCGCATGCACTCCGACCGCGAGCTGCCGGTCACCGAGGCGCTCGCCGGCGACATCTGCGCTGTGATCGGGCTGAAGGACACCACCACCGGCCACACCCTGTGCGATCCGCACCACCAGATCGTGCTGGAGCCGGTGACCTTCCCCGACCCGGTGCTGGAGGTGTCGGTCGAACCGCGCACCGCGGCCGACCGGGACAAGCTGGCGCTGGCCATCGCGCGGATCGCCGAGGAGGACCCGACGTTCGCGGTGCGCGTCGACCCGGAGACCGGGCAGACGGTCCTCGGCGGCATGGGCGAGCTGCAACTCGACCTGTACGTCGACCGGATGCGCCGCGAGTTCGGGGTGTCGGCGAACGCGGGCGCGCCGCGCGTGGCGTACCGGGAGACGATCACCGCCGCCGTGGAACGGGTCGAGTTCACCCACCGCAAGCAGGTGGGCGGGCACGGCCAGTTCGCGAAGGTGGTGCTCGCGGTGCGGCCGTTCGCGGCCGAGGACGGCGCGACCTACGAGTTCGCCAGCCGGGTGGTCGGCGGCCGGGTGCCGAAGGAATTCGTGCCCGCCGTCGACGCGGGCGCGCAGGACGCGCTGTCCGACGGTGTGCTGGCCGGGCACCAGGTGGTCGGCGTGCGCGTCGAACTGCTGGACGGCGCCGCGCACGTGCGGGATTCGAGCGAGCTCACGTTCCGCACGGCCGCCGCCGGGGCGGTGCGCCGCGCGCTCGAGCTGGGGCGGCCCGCGCTGCTGGAGCCGGTGATGTCGGTCGAGATCGTCACGCCCGAGGAGCACCTCGGCGACGTGATCGCCGACCTCAACGGCAGGCGCGGCCGGGTCCGCGCGATCACCGAGCGGGCGGGCGCCCGCGTGGTCGACGCGTCGGTCCCGCTGGCCGAGATGTTCGGCTACATCGGCGATCTGCGCTCGCGGACGAAGGGCCGGGCCACCTACACGATGGCGTTCGACACCTACGCCGAGGTCCCGGGCCGGGGTGGTGCCGGCGACGCCCGTCGCTGACCGGCCGGTGCCCGCGCCACCCTCCCGGTGGCGCGGGCACTCGCCATGACCTCCGCAGTTATCGCGCGCAGCCCGTCGGTGGGTTACGTTCTCGGCGACGGTGATGGTGAATCGGGAGGTTGTGATGGCGAGGTCGGCCGGTGTGCGGGATCTGGTGGTGACCGAAGGGACGCTGGAGCACGGGATGCCGTACTACGCGTTCGGCGAAGGGCGGCCGCTGGTGTTCCTGCGGTGGTTCACCCCCGATCACGCGAATCCGAAAGGGTGGATGCGGAATTCGGAAGTCAAGGCGCTGGCGGGGTTGGCGCGGGTGTTCCGGATCTACGCGGTGACCCGCGCGCCCGGGATGCCCGAGGGCACCACGATGGCGGATATCGCGACCCAGCACGCCGAGGCGTTGCACGCGGAATTCGGCGAGCCCGTGGACGTGCTCGGGATCTCCTCCGGCGGGTCCGTCGCGTTGCAACTCGCGGCGGATCATCCCGAGGTGGTGCGCAAGCTGGTGGTGGCCGCCTCGGCGTATCGCTTGGAGGAGCCGGCCAAATCGTCGCAGATGAAGTACGCGACGGCCGCCGCGGAAGGCAAGCGGGCGCTGCACCACATGGCTTCGGCCGGGTTCAAGTCGCCGGTGGTGGCGAAGCTGGCGGCCGCCGGGTTCTGGCTGGTGGATCCCTTTGTACGCCCGGCGAATCCGGCCGACACGCTCGCGTTCGTGCGCGCCGAGGACGGATTCGATCTGTCCGGCCGCCTCGGCGACATCACGGTTCCCACCCTGATCGTCGGCGGCGAGAACGACGGCTTCTACACCACCGAGATCTTCCGCCGCACCGCCGACGGTATCCCCGACTCGCGCCTGGTCATCTATCCGGGCGCCTCGCACACGGGCGCGGTCAACCATCCGTACTTCACGCCGGACGTGACGGCCTTCCTGCTCTCCTGACTCAACCCAGCTGCGTCATTCCGGCCGCCACCACCCGGGCGACGCCGAGCACTTCCTCGGCGGTGGGCAGCGGCACGCCGTCGAGGGCGTGCAGGCGGTCGGTGCTGGCGATGGCGAACATCGCCGACACCCAGGCCGCCGCGCACGCGCGCACGGTGCCGGGGCGCACGGGCGCGGGCGCGCTGGCCTGCAACACGCGGGCGGTGACGTCGAGCAGCTGATCGCGCAGGTGGCGCAGCTGGCGGCGCACGTCGGGGTGGGTGTCGGCCTCGCGCCACATGATCACCCGCAGCACCGAGGAGTGGTGGTCGCGCAGATTCAGCGCGGCGTCCAGGTTGACCAGGCTGGTGGCCGGGTCGCCCGGGGCGATGACGGTGCCGATGTCGTCGATCGGCGTGGCGGGCACGCGCTCGGCCATGAGCGCGGAGAGGATCGAATCCTTGGTGGGGAAGTAGTAGAAGACCAAGCCCTTGGGCACGCCGGCCGCCGCGGCGATGGCGGCGGTCGCGGTGGCGTCGAATCCCTGTGCCGCGAACAGGCTTTCGGCGGCGTCGAGAATCAGCTGCCGGGCGTCGCCGTCGACCTTCGCGCTGCGGCGGCGCCCGGTGCTCTCCCGCTGGTCCGGCCGCCGCTGGCGACGGCCGGGCTCGGCCCTGTGCATCAGTGGTGCGTCCTCACTGCCGTCCGTGGTGGAACCGGGTCAGGATGCGCACGTGCGGCGATCAGTGATGCGGTGCCGCGCGGTGCATACGTCCCGATACGGCGGGCAGTGCCGCGACGGCGACGACCACGGTGACCACACCGACGACCCATGCGGTCCAGGATGCACCCCGGTACGCGGTGAAGTCCATCGCCCACGGCGAAATGAACAGCAGCGCACCGAACAGGCCCATGGCGTAGTCGGCCATGGCCATGGTGGGACGGGCCATCTGCGCCAGGCCGGTGAGGGCGATGGCCACGCCGAGGACGATGAGCGTCCACATGGCGCGATCGCTGGTGTCCACCCAGAGGGGGGACAGAGCGGTGAAGACGCCGAGGATGACGGCGAGCAGATCTTGCGCGCGGCTCTCGGTGAACATGGTGTGCCTCCTAGGGCTCGGATGGTGTCTCCTAACCTCGTTGTAGTCCTGATTGACCGCCCGATCAATATCGGTACGGATACGATTGCGCTGCAGTACTGAAGTGACGCCGGACACACCCTTGGTCAACCAAGCAGACGCTAGGGTGAGGGGCGAGTTCACCGAGGAAGGGAGCGCCCATGGCCGCGCCGATCGTCATCGTGGGTGCCGGACTGGCCGGCCTGCGCACCGCCGAGGAGCTGCGCCGCGGCGGTTACGACGGCGGACTCGTGCTGCTCGGCGACGAGTCCCGCCTCCCCTACGACCGCCCGCCGCTGTCCAAGCAGTTCGTGCGCGGCGAGACCGACGACACCACCCTGCGGCCCGCGGAATTCTTCGAGGAGAAGAACATCGACCTGCGCCTCGGCGCGCAGGCGGTCGCCGTCGACACCGGCGCGCGGCGGCTCGCCCTCGGCGACGGCAGCACGCTCGACTACAGCCACCTCGTCATCGCGACCGGCCTGCGCCCGCGCCGCCTGCCGGGTCTACCCGATCTGCGCGGCGTGCACGTGCTGCGCGGCCACGCCGACGCCACCGCGCTGCGGGACGAATTGGCTGGTGCGCGAAAGGCTCTCGTCGTCGGTGCGGGATTCATCGGATGCGAGCTGGCCGCCAGCTTCCGCGCGACCGGCGTGGACGTGGTGCTGATCGAACCGCAGCCCACCCCGTTGGCCTCGGTGCTCGGCGAACAGGTCGGCGAACTCGTCGCGCGGATGCACCGCGCCGAAGGCGTGGACCTGCGCTGCGGGACGGGGCTGGACAGCTTCCTCGCCGACGACGCGGGGCGCGTGCGCGGGGCAGTGCTCTCCGACGGCACGGAGGAGCCGGCCGATCTCGTGGTGATCGGTGTCGGGTCTCGCCCCGCCACCGAATGGCTGGCCGACTCCGGTATCGCGCTGGCCGAGCCCGCCGACGGCGGCGGCGTGCTGGCCGACGAGGTGGGCCGCACCTCCGCCGACCGGGTGTGGGCCGTGGGCGACGTGGCCGCCTGGCGGCACGACACCGGCGAACGCAAACGCGTCGAGCACTGGACCAACGCGGGTGAGCAGGCGAAACTGCTGGCCTGCGCGCTGCTGGGCGCGGAACCGCCCACCGCGGCGCGGGTGCCCTACTTCTGGAGCGACCAGTACGACGTGAAGATCCAGGCGCTCGGCACTCCCACCGCCACCGACGAGGTGCGCGTCGTCGCCGACGACGGCCGCAAGTTCCTCGCCTACTATGCCCACGACGGCGTGCTCACCGGCGTGGTCGGCGCGGGCATGACCGCCCAGGTGATGAAGGCCCGCGCCAAGATCGCCGCGGGCGTGCCGGTGGCGGAGCTGCTCGCGCCCACCTGAGCGGGGCCGAAGCGCCGGACGGGCGTGTAATACGGTGGTCGGGTGATCGTCGCGCTCATCGATTCGGGGCTGGGGCTGCTGCCAACGGCCGCCTGGCTGCGCAAGCTGCGGCCGGATGTGGATCTGCTGCTGCAACTCGATCCCGAGGGCGCGCCGTGGGGGCCCAAACCCGAGCGGTGGACGATCGAGCGGGTGGTCGGCGCGGCGCGCACGTCCATCGCGTCGGGCGCCGAGGTCATCGTGCTCCCCTGCAACACGGCCAGCGTGACCGCGCTCGAACAGGTCCGCGCCGAAGTGGGGCCCGACGTGCCGGTGATCGGCACCGTGCCCGCCATCAAACCCGCTGCGGCGGTGTGTGATTCGATCGCGGTGTGGGCGACGGCGGCGACGACGTCCAGCCGCTACCAGGCCGATCTGATCGCGAAGTTCGCCGGCGACGCGAAGGTCACCGGCGTCGCGTGCCACGGGCTAGCCGACGCCATCGACCGCGGCGATCTGCCCGCCGCCTCCGACGCGATCGCGCGGGCGGCCGAGCAGACCCCCGGCGACGTGACCGGCGTGGTGCTGGGCTGCACCCACTATCCGCTGGTCACCGATGCCATCGTGGCGGCGCTGCCGGTCGGTGTGCGGCTGTTCGACAGCGCCCAGGCCGTCGCCGCCCAGACGCTGCGGCGGATGGACGCGCTCGGGCGGCCGACCACCGGGAACGGTGTGGTCCGCGTCCTCGCCAGCGGGCGGCCGGGCGCGCTGCCCGCGAGCGCCGCCGCGTATGAATCCGGGCGGCTGCTCGGCGCGGAGCTCTGAGGGTTCCAGGCTCGTCGCCCCGGGTTCTGTCGGGTGGCGGGTGTTGAATGGGCGGAGTTCGTCGAGAGCGGAGGTGCGTGGTGGGCGAGCCGACGGCGGTGCAGGTGCGGGCAGCTGTTCAGGAGGCGGGTGATCCGGCCGACGCGGTGCACCTCCAGCGGTTCTTCAAGACCGGGCCGGGCGAGTACGGCGAGGGGGACGTGTTCGCGGGTGTGCGCGTACCCGTCACGCGGGCGATCGCGAAACGCTTTGCGGCCCTTCCGCTTTCCGAGATCGACACATTGCTCGACAGTCCGGTGCACGAGGAGCGACTGGCGGCGCTGCTGATTCTCAACGCCCGGTTCGCCAAGGCGTCGAAACCGCGCACGCTCGACGTGGCCGCACAGGAGGACATGGTCCAGCTCTACCTGGCCGCCGTGCGCCGGGGCCGCGTGAACAACTGGGACCTGGTCGACACCTCCGCCGAGCACATCCTCGGCCCCTGGCTGCTGGACCGCCCCCGCGACCTGCTCTTCGAACTCGCCGCCTCCGACGACCTGTGGGAGCGCCGCGTCGCCGTCCTCACCACCTTCGCCTTCCTCAAGGCCGGCGACCCCTCCACCACCCTCGCCCTCGCCGAACAACTGCTCCCCGACCGCCACGACCTCATCCAGAAGGCCGTCGGCTGGATGCTCCGCGAGGTCGGCAAACGCGTCTCCCGCCCCACCCTCACCACCTTCCTCGACACCCACGCCCCCACCATGAGCCGCACCGCACTCAGCTACGCCACCGAACACCTCACCCCGGAAGAACGAGCGACCTACCGCACCGCCCGCTGAGTTCAGCGCACTTCGACAACCTTCTCGCCCGCGACGAGCATGTCCACGATCAGCGGCAGAACCGAGCGGACCGCGTCGAGCAACGCTTTGCGCGAGCAGTTTCCGATCCTGATCCAGACCACGGCGGGCGCCGGCAGGTCGCTTCGCGCTTGTCCGATCAACACGAAATCCTCGTCCTTGGAGACGATCGCAGCGTTGCGCTGCAACGCCACTTCCCAGACATCCAGGTCGGGGGCCGAAGTCATCCCGATATCGCACACATGAACCGCCTCGTACCCCGATTCCACGAGCATTCGTGCCAAGGCGGGTGGTAGCTGAGCGTCGACCAGGAAATTCACGACGCGGTCCGCAAGATCGGATGATCCGATTCTGCGGCTGCGAACGCCAATGCGGCTCGGATGTCTTCGCGTTCGAGGTACGGGTAGTCAGCGAGGATGTCGTCCTCGGTGTCCCCCGCCGCCAACAACTCGAGCACATCTTTCACCCTGATCCGCATCCCGCGGATGCACGGCCGACCACCGCACTGGTTGGGATCGAAGGTAATCCTGGACACGAAACAAGCATACTTCGGCGATTGGAACTTCTGCTCGCATCTTCGCGGCGCCCTTCGTCTGGCCCAAGAGATGCTTGTCAGCGATCAGGGTAAGGAACCGGGCCGAGATCGCCTTCGGGTTCGCGTGTCAGGGCAGCCAATAGTGCGGGATCAGCGTAGATCTCGGCCGTGTGCCGCCACTGGGTCAACAGAGTCGACTGGGCCTCCGGTGCGACGCCGCCGCGCACGACCGCGATCAGCTCCGCCAGAAATTCGTTCAGGTCCTCGGGCGGCAGGAGCGACACCCAATGCGCCGCACCCGGCGGGACCTCACGCACAGCATCGGCGGCGCTCATCGCTCCAACCTACATCTCGGATGCCGTGATCAGCGTTCGCTTTTCGCAGCCCTCCCCCCCAAAAAACGCCGAACGGCGCCGCTC
Organism: Nocardia puris; assembly: GCF_003315035.1. Taxonomy (GTDB): domain Bacteria; phylum Actinomycetota; class Actinomycetes; order Mycobacteriales; family Mycobacteriaceae; genus Nocardia; species Nocardia puris. The sequence continues at coordinate 244,417 of NZ_QNRE01000005.1, read as the reverse complement.
CTCGGAAGGAGCGGCGCCGCAAGGAGATCGGTGATTCAGGGAATCACTTGATGATCTTGGTGACGCGGCCGGCGCCGACGGTGCGGCCACCCTCGCGGATCGCGAAGCGCAGGCCCTCGTCCATGGCGACCGGCTGGATGAGCTTGACGCTCATCTCGGTGTTGTCGCCCGGCATGACCATCTCGGTGCCCTCGGGGAGGGTCACGACGCCGGTCACGTCGGTGGTACGGAAGTAGAACTGCGGGCGGTAGTTGTTGAAGAACGGGGTGTGGCGGCCGCCCTCGTCCTTCGACAGGATGTACGCCTGGCCCTCGAACTCGGTGTGCGGGGTGGTGGTGCCCGGCTTGATGACGACCTGGCCGCGCTCCACGTCCTCGCGCTTGATGCCACGGATCAGCAGGCCGACGTTGTCGCCCGCCTGGCCGTTGTCGAGCAGCTTGCGGAACATCTCGATGCCGGTGACCGTGGTCTTGGTGGTCTCCGGGCGGATGCCGGTGATCTCCACTTCCTCGTTCACGTTGATGATGCCGCGCTCGATACGACCGGTGACGACGGTGCCACGACCGGTGATGGTGAACACGTCCTCGATCGGCATGAGGAACGGCTTGTCGGTCTCACGCACCGGGTCCGGGATGGACTCGTCGACGGCGTCCATCAGTTCCTCGACGGACTTGACCCACTTCTCGTCGCCCTCGAGCGCCTTCAGGCCGGACACGCGCACGACGGGGGCTTCCTCGTCGAACTCCTGCGCGGCCAGCAGCTCGCGGACCTCCATCTCGACGAGCTCGAGGATCTCCTCGTCGTCGACCATGTCGGCCTTGTTCAGCGCGACCAGGATGTAGGGCACGCCGACCTGGCGGGCGAGCAGCACGTGCTCACGGGTCTGCGGCATCGGGCCGTCGGTGGCGGCGACCACGAGGATGGCGCCGTCCATCTGCGCCGCGCCGGTGATCATGTTCTTGATGTAGTCAGCGTGGCCCGGGGCGTCGACGTGAGCGTAGTGGCGCTTCTCGGTCTGGTACTCGACGTGCGAGATGTTGATCGTGATGCCACGCGCCTTCTCTTCCGGCGCCTTGTCGATCTGGTCGAACGCGAAGGCCGCGTTCAGATCCGGGTACTTGTCAGCCAGCACCTTGGTGATCGCCGCGGTCAGCGTGGTCTTGCCGTGGTCGACGTGACCGATGGTGCCGATGTTGACGTGGGGCTTCGTCCGCTCGAACTTCGCCTTCGCCACTTTGGGTCCTCCTGGACTGTGTTGGTTCCTGCAGTTGCAGCAGTGCGGGGGTCATCCCCGCGAGTGCGGGAATTCGGGGTCTTGCAGACTCCCGGTGAGTTCCGGGGCAAGTGTGCCACTCGCCCCGGAGGGACTACTCGCCGGTCGCCTTGGCGATGATCTCCTTCGACACGTTGGCCGGAACCTCCGCGTACGAATCGAACACCATGGAGTAGTTCGCCCGGCCCTGGGTCTTCGACCGCAGGTCACCGATGTAGCCGAACATCTCCGAGAGCGGAACCAGCGCCTTGACGACACGGGCACCACTGCGTTCCTCCATGGCCTGGATCTGGCCACGGCGGGAGTTGAGGTCGCCGATCACATCGCCCATGTAGTCCTCGGGCGTGATGACCTCGACCGCCATCAGCGGCTCGAGGATCACCGGACCGGCCTTACGGGCCGCTTCCTTCAGGGCCTGCGCACCCGCGATCTTGAACGCCATTTCCGACGAGTCCACGTCGTGGTAGGCGCCGTCGAGCAGCGTGACCTTCAGGTTGACCAGCGGGTAACCGGCGAGCACACCGTACTGCATGGCGTCCTGCGCGCCCGCGTCGACCGAAGGGATGTACTCCTTCGGCACACGGCCACCGGTGACCTTGTTCTCGAACTCGTAGTGCGCGCCGTCCTCGCCGACGAAGGGCTCGAGGCCGATGATCACCTTCGCGAACTGGCCGGAGCCACCCGTCTGCTTCTTGTGGGTGTACTCGAGCTTCTCGACCGGCCGCGTGATGGTCTCACGGTAGGCGACCTGCGGCTTACCGACGTTGGCCTCGACCTTGAATTCGCGCTTCATGCGGTCCACGAGGATGTCCAGGTGCAGCTCGCCCATGCCGCCGATGACGGTCTGGCCGGTCTCGGCGTCCAGCTTCACGGAGAAGGTGGGGTCCTCCTCGGCGAGCTTCTGGATGGCGGTGCCCAGCTTCTCCTGGTCGGACTTGGTCTTGGGCTCGATGGAGACCTCGATGACCGGGTCCGGGAAGGTCATGGACTCGAGCACGATCTGGTTCTGCGGATCGCACAGGGTGTCGCCGGTGGTGGTGTCCTTGAGGCCGATCACCGCGTAGATGTGGCCCGCGGTCACCTCGGGAACCGGGTTCTCCTTGTTGGCGTGCATCTGGAACAGCTTGCCCAGACGCTCTTTCTTGCCCTTGGTCGCGTTGATGACCTGGGCGCCGGAGTCGACCTTGCCCGAGTACACGCGCACGTAGGTCAGCTTGCCGAAGAAGGGGTGCACCGCGATCTTGAACGCCAGCGCCGCGAACGGCTCGGTCGCGCTCGGCTTGCGGGTGATGACCTCGTCCTCCTTGCCGGGGACGTGGCCCTGCACGCTCTCCACGTCCAGCGGGGAGGGCAGGTAATCGACGACGGCGTCCAGCATGGGCTGCACGCCCTTGTTCTTGAACGCCGAGCCGCACAGCACCGGGTAGAGCTCGGAGGTGACGGTCAGCTTGCGGATGGCGCCCTTGATCTCGTCGATCGTGAGCTCCTCGCCGCCGAAGAACTTCTCCAGCAGCGCCTCGTCGGACTCCGCGACGGTCTCGAGCAGCTCCTGGCGGTACTGCTCGGCCTTCTCCGCGAGGTCGGCCGGGATCTCCTTGACTTCGTACTTCTCACCGAGCTTGGTCTCGCCCGTCCACACCTTGGCGTTCATCTCGACCAGGTCGACGATGCCCTCGAAGGTGTCCTCCGCGCCGATCGGCAGCTGGATGACCAGCGGCTTGGCGCCGAGGCGGTCCTTGATGGTCTGCACGGTGAAGTAGAAGTCCGCGCCCAGCTTGTCCATCTTGTTGACGAAACAGATGCGCGGGACGTCGTACTTGTCGGCCTGGCGCCACACCTGCTCGGACTGCGGCTCGACGCCTTCCTTGCCGTCGAACACGGCGACGGCGCCGTCGAGCACGCGCAGCGAACGCTCCACCTCGACGGTGAAGTCCACGTGGCCGGGGGTGTCGATGATGTTGATCTGGTTCTGGTTCCAGAAGCAGGTCACCGCGGCGGAGGTGATGGTGATGCCGCGCTCCTGCTCCTGCTCCATCCAGTCGGTGGTCGACGCGCCGTCGTGCGTCTCACCGATCTTGTAGTTGACACCCGTGTAGAAGAGGATGCGTTCGGTGGTGGTGGTCTTACCGGCATCGATGTGGGCCATGATGCCGATGTTGCGGACCTTGTTGAGGTCGGTGAGCACGTCCTGTGCCACGGAAATCTTCCCCGCTCGTAGCTAGTTGGGATCTTCGGGTCGGACCCTGTCGGGTCATCACTATGTCAACGCCGGAAAGGGCACCGAAGTGCCCTCCGACACTGCTGCGACTTGGCGTGATCGGAGCCCTCCGTGGTGACGACCGGCTGCCGCCTCCGGGCTTGACCTCTCACGCCGTGAGCCTTCCGGCGCCGACACCAGCGACGGGCCGGGCGGCGATCACCAGCGGTAGTGCGCGAACGCCCGGTTCGACTCGGCCATCTTGTGGGTGTCCTCGCGACGCTTCACCGAAGCGCCCAGACCGTTGCTCGCGTCCAGCAGCTCGTTGGCGAGCCGCTCGACCATGGTCTTCTCACGACGCGCGCGGGAGAAGTTCACCAGCCAGCGCAGCGCGAGGGTGTTGGCGCGGCCCGGACGGACCTCGACCGGCACCTGGTAGGTGGCGCCACCGACGCGGCGGGGCTTCACCTCGAGCGACGGCTTGACGTTGTCGAGGGCGCGCTTGAGGGTGACGACCGGGTCGGTGCCGGTCTTCTCGCGCGCCTGCTCGAGGGCACCGTAGACGATGCGCTCGGCGGTCGACTTCTTGCCGTCCAGCAGGATCTTGTTGACCAGCTGGGTGACCAGCGGCGACCCGTAGACCGGGTCGTTGATCAACGGACGCTTGGGAGCGGGGCCCTTGCGCGGCATATCAGCTCTTCTCCTTCTTGGCGCCGTAGCGGCTGCGGGCCTGCTTGCGGTTCTTGACACCCTGGGTGTCGAGCGAGCCGCGGATGATCTTGTAGCGAACGCCGGGGAGGTCCTTCACACGACCGCCGCGGACGAGCACCATCGAGTGCTCCTGCAGGTTGTGGCCTTCACCGGGGATGTACGCCGTGACCTCGACCGCACTGGTCAGGCGAACACGCGCGACCTTGCGCAGCGCGGAGTTCGGCTTCTTCGGGGTCGTGGTGTACACGCGGGTGCACACGCCACGACGCTGCGGGCTCCCCTTGAGGGCCGCGGTCTTGGTCTTGGCGACCTTGTCGCGGCGACCCTTGCGGACCAGCTGGTTGATGGTTGGCATAGACCGGCTTTCCTTGTTGATACGCGGTGTCTGGACTTCGTGTCTGTGTTCAATTGGCGGGCGTACGCGCGGATCCGGGCACGGTCTCGCAGGCTCGCGCCTGTCGGTTCCGGCGCTCGCACCGCCGTTCATCGAGCATTCACTCGCACGTCCAACCACGTTTCTCGCGTCCCGAGGTCGGGCGTGTCGCGCGCCGGACGGAACCCTGGTTCCGGGCATGCCGGAGGTGTCGGCCGCTCTCGCTGGCCTACGTCCCGCACACGAACTTGCCCGCAAGCTTCCGGGCACAGCGATCCACGATACTCGCGACGCTCAGGCAGGGTCAAAGCGGGGTCCTCCGACCCGGGTGCGCCCCGGTGCGGAAGGGCCGCTCACCTGGCCAGATTCAAGGTCAACTCGACCAGTTGTTTGGCGCCGACGCAGGGGTCGGGATGTGACGAGCCCGCGCGGTAGTTGATCCACCAGCCGATGACGCCGGTGTCGGCCGCGCTGGCACTCACACCGCACGAGTCGGGGTCGTCGGGACGGCGCGTCTGCAGCGCGCGCCTGCCCTGCACCTGGATGCTCTCCGAGGTGTAGCCGAGCTTGTCGTTGGTGATCTTCTCGTTGCTCAGCGAGCCGATCTCGTACCAGTTGAGCGTGACCATCGCCAGCCCGCCCGGCGCATCCGACACGTCCCACATGCAGATCGCGCCGTTGAACGAGCCCTGCACGTCGCGCGCGTCGCCGACGGCCTTGCCGATCTGGGCCGGCTCCACCACCTCGCATTCGCGCAGCAGCTTGTCGAAATTGGTGTTCACCGGCTGGCTGCCGCCGACCGGGTAGGCCGAGCCCTCGATCGTCTGCCCGCAGCCCGCCGCCGTGGCGGCCAGCGCCAGCATCGCCGCGGCCAGCGCCGCGCGTCGCGCGCGCAGCCCGCTCATCCGAGTCGCTCCACCGTGAGTTCGGCCAGCCTGCGCATCTTGTCGCAGGCGTTGCCGGTGGGCTCGTAGATCCCGTACGACATCGACCATTCGAAGAAGTCGTCCTCCAACTGCACGGCCAGATCGCACACCTGCCCGCCCGGGGACAGTGCCATGAATCCGGAGTGGCCGCTGACCTCGATCTTGTCCGGTTCGCGACCCACGCTGGCCACCCAGGCGCGCTCGCGCTCGATGGGGCTGCCGCGATAGGAGGCGAAGGTCACGCTCGGCGACACCAGCCCGCCGGACTGGTAGTTGCAGCCGACCGAGTTCTTGAACACCGTCGTAAGTTGTTGCAGGCCCGCGATTTCGCGCACTTCGTCATCGGTCACGTTGCCGCACTCCCCCACGAACGGGCCCAGCGTCGCGACCTTGGGCGGCGGGCGCAGCGGGACGTCACCCGAACTACCGTCACCGCTGGAACCGCACGCCGTCACTACACCCACGACCGCCACTCCGATGACGAGCGCCGCTGGGATCCGCATGCCATGAACTCTACCCAGACCGCCACGAGTGCGGTCGGCCCGAGCTCGGCGGAGGCCCGTCACCGGCGTGATCGCGGCCGGCCGGTCAGGCCCGTCACCCGTCCCGCACGGACGGCGAAATTCGGCGACGCCGGTTAGTGTCGGGCGTTCCCTTCCACCGCGCGCACCCTCGAGGGGTCATGGAAATCGCGTTCATCATCGCCGCGTTCGTCGGCGGTCTCTGCGCCATGGCGGTTCGCCTGCCACCGCTCGTCGGATTTCTCATCGCGGGATTCGTACTCAACGGGATGGGCTACGAACTCACCGACGGACTGGGAACGATCGCCGACCTCGGCGTGACGCTCCTGTTGTTCACCATCGGGCTCAAACTGGACGTACGTTCGCTGGCTCGCCGCGAGATCTGGGGCACCGCCACGGCGCATATGGCGGTTTCGACACTGGCGATCGCCTTGTTCGTCGGCGCGTTGAAATACACGGGGCTGTCGCTGCTGTCCGGCAGCGGGTGGACCGACCTGCTGCTGATCGGATTCGCGTTGTCGTTCTCGAGCACGGTCTTCGCGGTGAAGGTGCTGGAAGAACGCGGCGAGGCCTCCTCGCTCTACGGCCGGGCCGCCATCGGCGTCCTGGTCATGCAGGACATCTTCGCGGTCGTCTACATCACGGCGTCGACCGGGAACTACCCCAGCTTGTGGGCGCTGTCACTGCTGCTGCTGATCCCGATGGCGCCCCTGTTGCACCGGCTGCTCGACCGGATCGGACACGGTGAGATGCAGGTACTCTTCGGCGTGGTCGCGGCGTTGGTCCTCGGCTACGGTTTGTTCGATCTAGTGGGCATCAAAGGCGATCTGGGCGCTCTGCTGCTGGGCGTACTCATCGCGCCCGCGGCGAATTCGGCGCCGCTGGCGAAGTCGTTGTTCGCACTGAAAGAGCTGTTCCTGGTCGGTTTCTTCCTGAGCATCGGACTCGCCGGGATGCCCACCGCGCAGACATTCGCGGTGTCGGCCGGGTTGCTGCTGCTGGCGCTGTTCAAGGGCGCCCTGTTCGTCGCGCTGTTCCTCCGCGCCAGGCTGCGCGCGCGCACCGCGCTCCTGTCCGGCGCCGCGCTGACCAATTACTCGGAGTTCGGGCTGATCGTCGGCGCGCTGGCGACCGCGAGCGGCCTGCTGTCACCGGACTGGCTGGTGGTGATCGCGCTGACCGTGGCGATGAGTTTCACCGCCTCCGCCGTGCTCAACTCGAATGCTCCCCGGTTGTACCAGGCCTACGCCGACCGGTGGAGGCGCTTCGAACGCGACCCACTGCTGCCGATCGACCGGCCCATGATGGTGGACGACGCGCGCACGGTGATCCTCGGCATGGGCCGGGTCGGGCGGGGCGCCTACGATCAACTTCGCGACGAGCACGGCATGACCGTGATCGGGGTCGAACAGGACCCGACCGTAGCCGACGAGTTGCGGGCGCGTGGCTACCGGATCGTCCAGGGGGATGCCGCCGATTCCGACTTCTGGGAACGCCTGAACCTGTCCGACGAGGTCGAGCTCATCGTGCTGGCGATGCCACATCAGCGCGGCAATCTGGCAGCGCTCGACCAGCTGCGCAAGGGGCACTGCCGTGCCGTGATCGCCGGCGTCGTAACGCACGCCGAGGATATCGAGGAGCTGCGCGAGCGCGGTGCGGACGAAGTGTTCCACCTCTACGGCGAGGCGGGTAAGGCGCTGGCCGATGACGCGTGCAGCCGGTTGACTCAAACCTAGACCGCTGTCACAGATTCCCGCGGGCCTGTTGTTCGCGTTCGATGGCCTGGAAGAGGGCCTTGAAGTTGCCTTTGCCGAAGCCGAGGGAACCGTGGCGCTCGATGAGTTCGAAGAAGACGGTGGGGCGGTCGGTGAGCGGTTTGGTGAAGATCTGCAGCAGGTAGCCGTCCTCGTCGCGGTCGACCAGGATGCCGCGGTGCTGCAACTCCTCCACCGGCACCCGGACGTGGCCGATGCGGGCGCGCAGTTCCGGGTCCTCGTAATAGGTGGCGGGGGTCGGCAGGAACTCGACGCCCGCGGCGCGCAGCGCGTCGACGCAGGCCAGGATGTCGGAGGTGGCCAGGGCGATGTGCTGCACGCCGGGGCCGCGATAGAACTCCAGGTACTCGTCGATCTGGGAGCGCTTCTTGCCCACCGCCGGCTCGTTGAGCGGGAACTTCACCCGGTGGTTGCCGTTGGCCACGACCTTGCTCATCAGCGCCGAGTACTCGGTGGCGATGTCGTCGCCGACGAATTCGGCCATGTTCGTGAAACCCATGACGCGGCGGTAGAACTCGACCCAGCGGTCCATCATGCCCAGTTCGACGTTGCCGACGACGTGATCGATGGCCTGGAACAGCCTGGTCCCCTCACTAGGTTCGGGTGCGCGGCGCGCGACATAGCCGGGGCGGTAGGGGCCGAAGTAGGCGGAACGGTCCACCAGGGTGTGCCTGGTGTCGCCATACGTCGCCAGAGCCGCGGTGCGTATGGTGCCGAGATCGTCGGTCTCGTCGTGGGGTTCGTCCAAGATGGTCGCGCCGTGCTCGCGGGCCCATGTCACGCAGCGGTCCACGTCGGGGACTTCCAGCGCGATGTCGACGACGCCGTCGCCGTGTTTGGCGTGATGCTCGATGAGGGGACTGTCGGGGGACACCGCGCCGGTCACCACGAAACGCGCCGCGCCGCTGCGCATCACGTACGCCTTGTGGTCGCGGTTGCCGGTCTCCGGACCGGAGTACGCCTCCAGCCGCATCCCGAACGCCGAGCGGAGGAAATGCGCGGTCTGCGTCGCGTTGCCCACCACCCAGACCAGGGCGTCCCAGCCGATCACGGGGAACGGATCGACGCTGTCGTCGTGGTCGACCAGTCCGACGAGGCCGCGCAGCTCGCCGTCGGAGGGCAGGTGCTCGATGGTCATACCCCAGGAAATCGCCACGGCTTACGGTAGGCAACTTCCCCGAAATTCTGTGGACACAGTGGCGGATTCGGCTAGCTGAGCGCGCTCGATGCTGGACAATTTGAATAGTAGAGAGCGGACACCGCCGTCCGCCCGCGCCCGATACCGGAGGCCGCCATGTCCCGCACCCCGGCGAAACTGGATGAGCTCGACCTCGCCATCCTCACCGCGATGCACGAATACCAGAAGGCCGGGATCCTGGAGCTGTCCCGCCGCACCAAGGTCGCGCGGGCCACCGTGCAATCCCGCATCGGACGGATGGAGGAGGCCGGGGTGATCGCCTCCTACGACCCGCAGATCGACGTCACCGCGGCCGGTTTCGACGTGCAGGCGTTCGTCACGCTGGAGATCGCGCAGGGCGCGCTCGACATCGTCAGCGCAGAACTCGACGCCATCCCCGGCGTGCTGGAGGCCTACGCCACCACCGGCTCCGGCGATGTGCTGTGCCGCCTCGGCGCCGACTCGCACGCCGGCCTGCAAGCGGTACTGCTGAGCATCGACCGGACCAGCGCGGTGGTGCGCTCGCACAGCGTGATCGTGCTGTCCACCGTGGTCGAGCGCCGGGCGCTGCCGCTGCTGCGCACGCTGACGCCGACCGGGAGCAGCAAGGCGCCGGCGTACCGGGAGGCGCGGGAGCGGTGAGGGTGGGCGAGAGGGTCCGCCGCAGCGCTCAGGGGCGTAAATCCGCGCCGACGTCCAGGATCTCCACGCGTGGGGTGAGATCGGGTTCCAGGAAGCCGAGCAGGGCGTGGGCCTCGGCGTCGAATTCGGTGCGTTCGGCGCGCGTCCAGGGGCGGGTCGGGGCGGCGCGCAGCTCGGCGACGCCCGCCTTCGGGAAGATCTTGTAGACGCCCGCGACGAAGCCGTCGATCAGCACCGACGACACGTTGATCCGGCTCCACGCGGGATGCGACGCGCCGCCCTCGGGGATCACACGCGCGCGGTCCTTGTGGGAGAGCAGCAGGTTGTCGTACCAGCCGAGCAGGCGGACCGGGGCGGGGCGATCGGGATCGGCGAGCGCGGCGTCGGCCGCGTCGTAGAGGGTGCGCCCGCGCGCGTCGGTGTAGGTGCGGACCCGCTCGCCGAGCTGATCGACGGCCTGTTTGATGCCGGTGAGCTTCGACCAGGCCTGCATGTCCGAGGTGGTGGCCGGGCCGAACGCGCGCAGGTAGCGCAGCAGGAGTTCGGCGAGCGGGTAGGTGGGGTCGAGCGGTGCGCCGAGCCAGGGTTCCACGCGTGACCACACCGGGCGGCTGTTGTCCTTCCAGCGTCCGCGCGGCGGCGTCTGCAACACCGGCAGCTGGTACAGCCAGGTCTGCAGCACGGCCCCGGCGTCGCGGTCCGGCCAGAGCTCGGCGGCGCGGCCGCGCATCTGGGAGGCGGCCATCGGCTCGTCGCCGAGCACTTCCTCACCCCGCGCACGCACCTCGTCGGGGTCCATGCCGACCATCGCGCCGAAGTTGAAACCCTTGCGGAACGGCACCTTCTCCAGCTCCGGCTGGATGTGCGGCGCGATGCGCAGCGCGTCGGACGGGGTGACCAGGTGCACCGTGCCGCGCATCAACGTGATGCGCACCAGCGAACGGTCGTCCAAACCGTCCGACACCGTCGACGGATCGAAATCCGCGATCCGGCTCCACAATCCGACGAAGGGCGGCGGCACGTCCTGGGCCTGCAACCCGATCAGGTGCTCGCACATCCGCGGCGTGGTGAGGGTGGAGCGTTCCAGCAGGTGCTGGCGCTCGAGCAGCGTGCGGTTGAGCACCCGGTCGGTGAGTGTCATGGTCGATGGTCTCTCGTTCGGCGGCGGTGAGGTCGGTGCCGGACCGGTCCGCTTCGACCGGCCCGGCCTAGGCAAGGTCCGGATCGAGCTGCGGCCACCGACCGGATGGCGGGCGGCCCGGTAGGGCGCCTCGAGGTCGGTGACCGCGCCGATGCCGCGCCGATGCGGGGTCTCCGGCGTCAGCAGGATCCGGCCACCACCCGGATCGGCGTTCTGGTCATCGGCGCGGCGGACGGGCCCGCACCTCAGCGCAGCGTGACGACGACCTTGCCGGTGGCGGTGCGGTTGTCCAGGGAGGCGACGGCGTCGGCGGCGCGCTCCAGCGGGAACAGCACCGGCTCGGGCGGCGCGATCTTGCCCGACGCCAGCAGCGGCTCCACCTCGGCCCACTGTTCGGCCAGGTAACCGGGGTTGCGCATGACCCATTCGCCCCACGCCGCGCCGACCACCTCGACGTTATTGAGCAGCAGGCGGTTCACCTTCACGGTGGGGATCTCCCCCGCCGTGAACCCGACGACCAGCAGCCGCCCGGCCGGGGCCAGCGAGCGGAGGCTGTCGGTGAACCGGTCCCCGCCCACCGGGTCGAGCACGATGTCGACGCCGCGCCCGCTGGTGAGTTCCTTGACCGCGGCGAGCCAGCCCTCGGTGAGCACCACATCGCTCGCGCCGTTGGCCCTGGCCACCTCGGCCTTCTCCGGCGTGCTCACCACGGCGATCACCCGGCCCGCGCCCAGCGCCGCGGCCATGCGCAGCGTGGAGGTGCCGATGCCGCCCGCGGCGCCGTGCACGAGCACGGTCTCGCCCTCGGCCAGCCTGCCGCGGTTGCGCAGGCAGAAGTGCACGGTCAGATCGTTGAACAGGATGCCGGCCCCCGCCTCCAGCGAGATGTTGTCGGGCAGGCGGAACACCATCGGCGCCGGAGCCACCGCCACTTCGGCGATCGCGTTGCCCAGCATCGTCAGCGCCAGCACCCGGTCACCGGCGCGCACCTGCGCGCCCTCGGGCGCCTCGCGGACCACGCCCGCCACCTCGCCGCCCACGACGAACGGCAGCTGCGGCTTCATCTGGTACAGCCCGCGCGTCATCAGCACGTCGGGGAACGCGACGCCCGCGGCGTGCACGTCGATCACCACCCCGCCCTCGTACCCCGCGGGTTCGGGGATCTCGACGACCTCGATGGCCTCGGGACCCTCCAGCTTGCTGACCTGAGCTGCGCGCATGTGCCGACCTCTCTGTCCGATCCGGCGGCCGTCGCTCCCGGCCCACGCGGGCCCGCCGCCGGAGACACCTCGACCAACATAACCGCCGCGACCGACACCGGCTGATCAGAGCGTCGAGACCCTCTCCTCGCGGGCCCGCCTTTGTTATGCTGGCCGCGACTTTCAGGTCGGGGAGATGGGGGATTTCCAATGGTCGAGGGACCGCAGGCCGGACAGCTCCAGGTGAATCCTGAGGCGCTGAAGACCTTCGCGAACACACTGTCCACCGGGGCCGGGACGATTCGCGGACTCAACGCGGGCAACGGGTTCGGCCCCGCCGCGGGCGCGCTACCCGGCACGGAGTTCGGTGCGTCGGTCACCCCGGCGACCGATGCGGTGAACACCGCGCTCACGCGGATCTCGACCCGGCTCGACAAGGTCGCCGACACCACCCGCAATGCCGCGGGCGCCTACGAGGTGGCGGAGGGCGACTTCGCGACCCGGTTGCAGACCATCGCCCTGGAGCTGCCATGACCCTCTCCATCGACGACGTCGCCGGCTGGCAGCCCGACCAGCTGGCCGCGGCGGGCACGGCGGCCTCGACCCTCTCACAGAACCTCGACACCGCCGTGCGCACGGCGTCCGACACGACCGCCCAGCTCGGGACCGAGAACATCTGGTCCGGCGCGGCGGCCGCCGCGGCGACCTCCCGGATGGACACCGAGAAATCCCGCGCGTCGGCGGTGAGCGCCGCGCTGCTCGAACTCTCCACCGCCTTCGCCGCCGAGGTCGGAAACCTGAACGAGGCCAAATCGGCGGTGCTGCGGCTGCGCGACCAGGCTTCGGCGGCCGGGCCCGTGCCCGCGGCGGGCGCGGGCCTGATCACCGGGTTCACCGTCAAACCCGACGGCACCGTCGACGCCACCGCCCGCACCACCGAACTGCTCGGCGATCTGACCGGCCAGGCGGCCGAGGACCTGCGCATCCGCATCGCGGCCGACGCCGCGAATTGGGAAACCCAGATCACCACGGCCCTGCAGACCGCGCAGAACGTCGCGACCGCCGCGAAGACCAAGGTGGACGCGGCCGTCGGCAAGCTGCAGGCCGCGGTCGAGGCGTTGAACGATCCGAGCCTCATCGCCTCCCCGTCCCCCGCCACCGACCCGGCGAGCACCACACCCGCGGCGACGCAGACCCCCAGCCAGACGCAGACACCCAGCCAGACGCAGACCCCCAGCCAGACGCAGACCCCCAGCCAGTCACCGTCGAACACGCCGAGCTACCTGATGTCGGGCAGTGGCGGCAACTCCGGATCGTCTTCGAGCACACCGTATTCCGGCTCGGGCGGTGGCTCCGGCGCGCCCAGCGGCCCGATGCCGACCGGCGAGGTCGCGGACTGGATCGCCGAGGCCAAGAAGATCCTCATCGAGATGGGCTACAAGCCCGAGGAGATCGACGAGCGCGCCATCGCGATGATCATCGAGCACGAGTCGAGCGGCAACCCGCACGCCGAGAACCGCTGGGACAGCAACTGGCTCAACGGCACGCCGTCCAAGGGCATCATGCAGACCATCGACAGCACGTTCAACGCCTACAAGGCGCCGGGCTACGACGACATCTGGAATCCGGTGCACAACATCGTCGCCGCCACCCGCTACTCGATCGACCGGTACGGATCGCTGTCGAACGTGCCGGGCGTCGCGGCGGTCAATTCCGGTGGGGCGTACCAGGGTTACTGAGCGCCGTCGCCGCGCCCGGCCCGGATCTCGGACCGGGCGCGGCGACGCTCACTCCCGTCCGGCGGAGGTGAAGGACATGTCCGCGTAGCGGTTTCCGGCGACCTGCTCCGCGATGGGCTCGAGGGTGGCCAGTTCGTCGGCGGTCAGGGCCAGGGTCGCGGCGGCGACGTTCTCCGCCAGCCGGGTGCGGCTGCGGGTGCCGGGGATCGGCACCACCGGCAGGCCGTGCGCGTCCGAACGGGCATGCACCCAGGCCAGGGCGACCTGCGCGGGCGTCACGCCGCGCGCCGCGGCGATGGAGTGCACCGGGGCCAGCAGTGCCGCGTTGCGCGCGGCGTTGTCACCGGAGAAGCGCGGCATCGCCTTGCGGAAGTCCCGACCGGCCAGTTCGCCAGCGGTGGCGAACGACCCGGTGAGGAACCCGCGCCCCAGCGGTGAGTACGGCACGAACGCGACACCCAGTTCGGCGGCCGCGGGCACGGCGGAGCGCTCCACGTCGCGGGAGAACAGCGACCACTCCGACTGCACCGCCGCGATCGGGTGCACGGCGTGCGCCGCGCGCAGTTCCGCGCCCGTCACCTCGGACAACCCCAGCGCGCGCACCTTGCCCGCCGCGACGAGTTCGGCCATCACGGCCACCGTCTCCTCGATCGGCACCCGCACATCGCGCCGGTGCATGTAGTACAGGTCGATGACGTCGATGCCGAGCCTGCGCAGGCTGCCGTCCACGGACTCGCGGATGTAGTCGGGCGAGTTGTCGAAACCCCGGAAGGCGGGATCGTCGGCCTTGCGCACGATGCCGAACTTGGTGGCCAGCACCACCTGCTCGCGGTTGGCCCGCACGAAATCGGAGAGGAATTCCTCGTTGTGGCCGGAGCCGTAGATATCGGCGGTGTCGAACAAGGTGATCCCGAGTTCGAGCGCGCGATCCAGCGTCGCACGCGATTCGTCCAGGTCACTAGGGCCGTAGAACTCACTGATGCCCATGCAGCCGAGCCCCTGAGCGCCCACCTCCAAGCCGTCCATGCCAAGGGCGGTGGTGGGCAGCGTCGTCGTAGTCATACGTCGTTTCCTTTCACGGTCGCAGGAGCACGAAGACTCCCGCACATGAACATCCAGCCGGGCACAGTCCTCACCTGTGGACCTGGCACCAATTGCCGAGCAATACGCCGAAGGCGTTGGCTTCACCCCTCGTAAATGGCGATCTTGTAGTCCAGGACGTCCACGGCCTGTTGCAGTTCGGCGATCTTGGCGAGTACGTCGGCGCGCGTGCGGCGGAACATCTCCAGTCGTTCAGGGAAGGTCTGCTCCCCCTCGCGCACGAGTTCGGCGTAGCGGACCATGTCGGCCACCGTCATCCCGGTGGTGCGCAATTTGCCGATCAGCGCGAGCCATTCCAGATCCCGGTCGCTGAACCGCCGCTTGCCCGCGTGATCGCGGCCGACGTAGTCCATCAGCCCGATCCGCTCGTACCACCGCAAGGTGTCCCTGGTCAGCCCGGTCCGCTCGGCCACTTCGCCGATCGAATACCGCGGCCGTTCCCGCTCCGCATTCCCCTCGGCCCGCACGCTCACACTCACCGCACTCACCCCTCTCCTCGAACCCACTCGACGCTATCCACCTGGAGCGCACTCCAAGCAAGCCCCATTCTCCCGTCCCCCGAGACGCGCCCTCTCGCGCTTGCTCGTCAGCCACGAGGACTGTGGGACACTGGATACGACTTGGGGGAGCGAGCTGAGGAGGGTGAGGGTGACCGCGCTACCCGAACCGTGGCGACTGCTGACGGTCGCCGACTATGAAGCGCTCGAGCAGGACGAACTGAATCGCTGGGAGCTGCAGGAGGGGAAGCTCGCGATGGCACCGTCGCCGACACTGGATCACAACATGGCGGCCGGCGAGCTCCTCTTCCAGATGCGTACACAGTTGCCATCGAGGTTGGCGGCCGCACTCGACATGGACGTCGATCTACAGCTGGTGCCGGGCGACCAGCCCGCGACGGTCAGAAAACCGGACCTCATCGTGATCGAGCGTCATGAGCGCGACCGGCTTCGCGGCAAGCGTGGAATCGTCCGCGCCGAGAGTGTGCGACTGGTAGTCGAGATCGTCTCTCCCGGCTCGCGCCGTATGGACTACGTCATCAAACGGGCCGAGTATGCCGATGCCGGCATACCGCACTACTGGATCATCGACCCGAGCTCACCGATCAGCGTGCTCGCGCTGCGCCTCACCGACGAACTCGGTTACGTCGAGGAATTCGAGGGGAGTGGCGCATTCTCCGTAGCCTCGCCCGCGCCGATGAAGATCGACCTCGACAGGCTGGCCGACTGACCTCTCCTTGTCGATCCCCCGAACCGGCCTACCCTGGTCGTATGGCAGGCAAAGACATAGATCGGATCCGGGCTCGGTCGGCTTGGGCGACGGTCAAGGAGAGTCCGGTGATCGCGGCTATCGCGGTGGCGCCGGTGGTGGTCGTGCTCGGGGTGGTGTGGTGGCTGACGAACGGCTTCGTGGCGTTCCTGCTGCTGGTGCTGCTCGGGGTGGGGGTCGTCGTGGGCGGCAAGCTGCTCAAATGAGCTGAGCCGGGTGGGGGGCCCGGAGTCCGCCCTCGGACGTAGCGTCGACGGCCCGTGATTTGTCGCGCGCGACGCGAGTCGACATGACCCGGCCGGGGCTACCCGCCGAGCGCGAGCGAGGTCGACGCGGTTGTCGAGACCCCTTGCGCCCGGCGAAGTTCGACCCCGCCGGGCGCGTCCGGGTTCAGCGGGGAATATGGAACGTCGTCAGTTCGCCCGAGCCCGGGTGGATTTCGGCCCAGGGGTGGTGGAACTCCAGGACGGCCAGCGCCGAGGTGGGGAACTTACGGCTCAGTTCCACGGCCGCGTCTGAGTCGCGGTTGGCGGCCAGTTCCCAAGCGGTCCACGGCATTCCGGGGGCGTGGCCGATGAGCATCAAGGTGCGCACGTCGTCGTCGGCGAGCTGCACCAATTCGATCAGCGTGTTGGGCGAGGCCTCGTAGATGCCGCGCTCGTAGACGACCGGCGCGGTGACGCCGGTCGCGGCCAGGGTCTCGCGGGTGCGCACGGCGGTGGAGCAGCGCACCGCGTCGATCGGCGGCTGTGTGGCCCGCAGCCAGTCACCCGCCAGCCCGGCCTCGCGTAGCCCGCGCGGGGCCAGCGGGCGCTCGTGATCGCCGACGCCCTCGGGGTAGCCGGACTTGCCGTGCCGCATGAGGATCAGGGTCCGCACCATGGACCTACCGTAGGCCGCCCCGCCGCGCCACCGTGCGACAGGCGGGAAAACGGCCCCGCATGAGGTACGCGCCACACTCGAGGCAAACTGAAAGCGGCGTCACATCTCGCTTCCCGCTCCCTGCGGCGCCGCTGGACCGTCCCCGACACAGGCGGCTCAGCCCACGTACGTCCCGAGGATCTGCACACTATGGCCTACGTAATCACGCAGCGTTGTTGCAACGACGCCAGCTGCGTCTCCGAGTGCCCGGTCGACTGCATCCGTCCCACCCCGGAGCAGCGGGAGTTCGCGACGACCGAAATGCTCTACATAGACCCGGACACCTGCATCGACTGCGGCGCCTGCGTGGACGCCTGTCCCGTGGACGCCATCGTCTCCGAGGACGATCTGACGGCCTCCCTCGCGCGGTTCCGCGAGATCAACGCGGCCTGGTTCGAACGCCACCCGCTCGAATCGAACTTCGACCCGCTCGCCACGCCGGTGCGCCCGCCCAAGAGCCTGGGCACGCTGCGCGTCGCGATCGTGGGGGCCGGTCCGGCCGCCTGCTACGCCGCCGACGAACTGCTGCGCCGCTGCGACGTGGAGGTCGAGATGTTCGACCGCCTGCCCACCCCGTGGGGCCTGGTCCGCGCGGGCGTCGCCCCCGACCATCCGGGCACCAAGACGGTGTCGGGCATGTTCGAATCGGCCTTCCGCCGCGAGACGCTCCAGTACTACTTGAATGTCGAGGTGGGCAAGCACATCTCGCACGAGGAGCTGCTGGCCCACCACCACGCGGTGATCTACGCCGTGGGCGCGGCCACCGACCGCCGCATGGGCGTGCCCGGTGAGGACCTGCCGGGCAGCCATTCGGCCACCGAATTCGTCGCCTGGTACAACGGCCACCCCGACTACGCCGACCGGCAGTTCGACCTGTCGGGCGAGCGTGCGGTGATCGTGGGCAACGGCAACGTCGCCCTGGACGTGGCGCGCGTGCTCACCGTCGACCCCGACGAGCTGGCCAAGACCGATATCGCCGATCACGCGCTGGAGGCCCTGCGGCACAGCAACATCCGCGAGGTCGTCGTGCTCGGCAGGCGCGGCCCGCTGCAGGCCGCCTACACCTCGCCGGAATTCCTGGCGCTGGCCCACCTGAAGGGCGTCGACGTGGTGATCGACGAGTCCGAACTCGACCTCGGCCCCGCCGACCGCGCCGCGCTCGACGACCCGGACGCCGAACCGTCGCTGCGGTTGAAGTACACCCTGGCCCAGGAGTACGCCGCGAAGTCCGCCGACCCGGCGAACAAGCGGATCGTGTTCCGCTACCTGGCCTCCCCCACCGCCGTCACCGGCGAGGACCGCGTGAGCGGGATCGACGTCGTGCGCAACGAACTGGTCGAGGAGGACGGCGCACTGGTCGCCCGCGCGACCGGCGAGACCGACCACCTGGACGCCTCCCTGGTGCTGCGCTCGATCGGCTACCGGGGCGAACCCGTCGCCGATCTGCCGTTCGACGAGCGCCGCGGCGTGGTGCCCAACGACCAGGGCCGGGTGATCGGCGCCGACGGCGCACCGGTGCCCGGGGTGTACGTGAGCGGGTGGATCAAGCGCGGCCCGCGCGGCGTCATCGGGTCGAACCGCGTCGACTCGGAGGAGACCGTCGAGCACGTCCTCGCCGACTTCATCGCCGGTGTGCTGCCCGCGCCCACCGCCGACCGCGCCGCGCTCAAAGAGCTACTGGCGCAGCGGCAGTCCGACCTGGTGGACCGCGACGGGTGGCGCGCCATCGACCACGCGGAGAAGACGGCGGGCAAAGCCGCCGGACGTCCCCGCGTCAAGTTCACCACCCGCGAGGAATTGCTGAAGGCCGCCCGCGGCTGACGGCGTTCGCGCCGGCCGGGACCACCCCGGCCGGCGCGGCGCTCAGGCCAACCGACATGGGCGCCCGTCCGACTGGGCACTCCGACCGACGCGGGCGATCAGGGCGGCCGGCACACCCGACTCAGGACGGCAGCGGCATGATCCGTACGACGGTCGTGGTGGTGTCACCGACCACGAACCACAGCCGCAGCACCGGCTTACCCGTGCGATCGCCGGGTTCGTAGCGGCTGCGCACGCTGATGTGCTGGCGCGCCCATACCGGCGCCAGGTATTCGATCACCGCGCGGTGCGGCGCGGCGACGAGCTTGGGGTATTCGACCAGGAACTGTTCCACCGCCTGCCAGTAACACGCGTTATTCACGTGGTTGTACTGGTCGATATCGGTGGCCCGGACCGGAAAGGGCAGGTCGGTGTCCGATTCGGGGGGCGTGGCGTCGGTCAGGTACGGCCGCCAGCGCAGCCGGTGCTCGCCGGTGGTGCGCGCCAGGTAGGCCAGGCCCTCGTCGCTGATGCGGGTGGGGCGGTTGGTGGCCTCGTTGATATTGATCCAGAAGCCCTCGGTCTCGATCAGCCCGCCGTTGCCGCTGGTGATGCGCACCCGCATGTTCGTCCACCTGGTCGACATGCTCGAGCACCACCGCAGCAACTGGACCTCGTCGGGCCAGGTGATCGGGCGGATGACGTCGATGACCGTGCGGCGCACGATCCAGGCCGGGTCCGAGCGATGCAGGAAGGTCCGATGCAATTCTTCCCAGGCGATATCCTGCAGGTATCTGGCGACGGCGTCGAACCGAAGCCGGTCGTACGCATCCACGTCACCAGCCCGGACGGGCCACGCCGAGGCAAAGCCTGAGCCCTCCTGGCCGAGCGGGGCGAGTGGCTGATCGAGTGACACTGGTGCTCCTCGCGCTGCACATCGTGCCGCGTCTTCTTGCGGTGCTGTTATGAGACGACTTTACGGGGCGTACGTCACACCCTCGCGCCGAGCCGCCCGTACTGACTGGTATACGCCCTACCCACGGGCCGCGCGGCGACTCGTGAGCACGGAGTTCACTCAATTAGGGTGACATGTCAACCATGAGCGACTACCATCCGGTACATGGATCGAGTATGGGTCGACCGGCAAACTCCCGGCGTCTACAAGGCGCTGCTGGCGGTCGCCAAACAGGCGCGCGCGGCCGCCGAGGACGCGGGCCTGGACCGCCGGATCGCCGAGCTGATCAACCTGCGCATCTCCCAGATCAACGGATGCGTGCACTGCCTCGACACCCACCACCGCGCCGCGCTGCGCGCCGGCGTCACCGAACAGGAGATCGCGGTGCTGGCCGGCTGGCGGCGCGGCGGCCCGTTCTCGGCGCGCGACCGGGCCGTGCTCGGACTCGCCGAAGTGACGGCCACGCTTCCGGACGAGGCGGAACTGGAGCGCGCGTACGCCGAGGCCGCCGAACAGCTCTCCCCGGACCAGATCTCGACCACCATCTGGATCGCCACCACGATCGGCGCGTTCAATCGCGTATCGATACTGAGCAAGCACCCCACCCGGGCCCGCAAGGAGGACGCAGTCATGACCGACCCCACGACGACCACGGTCGCACGCAACGCCGAGAAGAACCGCTACGAGATCCACTACGGCGGCGAACTCGCCGGCTTCACCGAGTACATCGAGCGCGGCCAGGACACCGACTTCATCCACACCGAGATCGATAAGGCGTTCGGCGGCAAGGGATTGGGCAACATCCTGGCGAAGCAGGCGCTCGACGACGTGATCGCCCGCGGGCGCACGATCATCGCGCACTGCCCGTTCATCAAGGCCTACCTCGACAAGCACCCGGAGTACGACCCGCACGTCGTCGGCAAAGGCGTGGTCCGGTGAGCGAGCGAACCCTCAGCACAGCGTGCATCGCGCGCGCCGGAACCGAGCGCAGCGAGGTGACGGCGTGAGCGATCTGGATCCGCATCCCGCGGAGTCGGTGTGCGAGCCCGCCGAGGCGCCGGGACCGGTCACCGAGTTGTATCCGGCGCGCGAGGTGCCGCTGGGCGGCGTGCGCGGCGTGTTCGTGGAACGGGTGCTGCCGCAACGGGATCTGCCGACGGTGGGCGCGTGGTGCTTCCTCGACCACTTCGGATCGCCCACCGTCACCAAGACCGGCGCGCCGCCCGATATCGATCCGCACCCGCACATCGGGTTGCAGACAGTGACCTGGCCGTTCGAGGGCCGTATCCGGCACCGCGATTCGGTGGGCTCGGACGTGGAGATCAACCCCGGCCAGCTCAACCTGATGACCTCCGGGCGCGGTATCGCCCACTCCGAATACTACGACCCGGCCCGGCCCGCCGGGCACGGCCTGCAACTGTGGATCGCGCTGCCCGGCGGATCCACCGGGGTGGCACCGCATTTCGAGCAGCACCGCGACCTGCCGGTATACGAGTCGGCGGGGCTGCGCGCGATCGTGCTCATCGGCACACTGGCGGGCATCACCTCACCCGCGCGGGCGTACACGCCGATCGTCGGCGCGGACGTGCGCCTCGAGCCGGGCGCCGACGTGGTGCTCCCCGCCGATCCCGCCTTCGAGTACGCGCTGCTGTCGGTGGACGGCGAGGTGACGGTGGCCGATACCGAACTGAAGCCGGGCCCGCTGCTCTACCTCGGCACCGGACGGCGCGAACTGCGCCTCACCAGCGCCACGGGCGCGCACCTGGCACTGATCGGCGGTGAACCGTTCCGCGAGGAACTGGTGATGTGGTGGAACTTCGTGGGCCGCGATCACGACGAGATCGTCGCGGCCCGTGCCGATTGGGAGGCGCGCAATGCCGAGCGGTTCCCCTACATCGCCGGCCATCCCCACGATCAGCGCATCCCCGCCCCACCGCTGCCGCCGCTGCGCCTGAAGCCGCGCAAGCGCCGGATCGGCACGGAAAGAGGCTGAGCGGCAGGACTTCCCGATAGCGAATACGGAACGGCCGGCGCGAGTCGAGTGAATACCCGTTCGCGCCAACCTGTTCCACACGCCGGCGCTCAGGCCGATTTCGCGAGCAGCGCGTCGAGGGCCTCGTAGCTCTCGGCGAGACCGGATTCCATCCCAGAGGCCAGCATCCCGTCGCGCTCCTGCGGGGTGTGGAACTGGCTGTCGGTGACGACCTTCGTGCGGCCGTCGCCGAGATCGATGAAGGTGACGGCGTCGATGGAGATGTGGGCGGGCATGCCGTCCCACTCGAAGGACTGCACGATGCGCTCGTTCGGGGTGATCTCGCGGAACCGCCCCTCGAAGCCGTGCTCGCCGTCATCGGACCGCTCGACGAAGCGGTAGTGCCCGCCCTTGCGGAACTCCCAGCGCTCCACGTCGATCCGGTTGCCGCGCCCCCACCACTGGACGAGCTGTTCGATGCGGCTGTGGGCCTCCCAGACCCGGTCGATCGGGGCGTCGAAGACGCGCTCGATGTGGATCTCGCGGTCGGACTGCTTGGCGACAGTGACTTCGCGTGTACCGGTGGTCATTGTTCTGGCTCCGTTCGTTCGAGGAATTCTCCGAGACGGTCCATCCGGGCTTCCAGCATCCTCCGATACCCCTGCAGCCAGGCCACTTCACGCTCGAGCACGTTCGCGCCGAGCATGCAGTACCGCACCCGGCCGCGCTTCTCCGTGACGACCATGCCCGCCTCCTCCAGCAGCCCGATGTGCTTCTTGATGCCCGTGAGGGTCATGTCGAAGCGCTCGGCCAGTTCGCTGACGGTGGCGGGCCCGCCGCCGAGACGCTCGAGGATGCCCCGTCTGGTGGGGTCCGCCAGCGCCCCGAACGAGGCATCCAGAAACTCATACTGAACCATCTAGTTCAGTATTACGACCCGCATGCCGCCCCGTCAACCCCTGGCGCGAAGGCGATTCCGGTACCACGTTCGGTCGTACACGGAATTACTACATCTGGTAGTAAACAGAGGGAGGGGCACCGATGGAGTCGACACAGGTGGTCGTGGCGGGCGGCGGACCCGCGGGGATGATGGCCGGACTGCTGCTCGCCCGGGCCGGCATCGAGGTGGTGGTCCTGGAGAAGCACCGCGACTTCCTGCGCGATTTCCGTGGTGACACGGTGCACCCATCCACGCTGCGGCCTGCTGGACGAACTCGGCCTCGGCGCGCGCTTCGCCGCACTGCCGCACCGCAAGCTGGAACAGATGCGGATGCGGATCGGCGACCGCACCCTCGTCATCGCCGATTTCGGCGGCATCCCGGTCGGATACCGGCACATCGCGATGGTGCCGCAGTGGGAATTCCTGAACCTGCTCGCCGAAACCGCCCGCGCCGAGCCCACATTCACCCTCCGCATGGAAACCGCCGCGGTCGATCTGCTGCGCGGCCCGGACAACGCGGCGGGCCGGGAACGCACCGCGCACGACGCGGCGACGGGGCCCATCACCGGTGTGCGGTACCGCAATCCCGACGGCAGCCGGGAGAGTATGATCTCGCGCACTTCGGCGGCGGGCGGGCCGCCGTCACGATGGACCGCGGCGACTACCACCGGCCTCCCCTCAGACGCAGCTGGGGCGAAGCCCCTCCGCACACCGCGCACGGCCGGAGCGAAGGCGGAGGTACGAGCACCTCATCCCGAAGGGCAGCGACGCGGCCCTGCGCACGCGCGACATCCAGTGGCTGCGCGACGAACTCCACGAGCTGTTCGACTGGGACGCCGAGAGTTTGGCGGCCATCCGCTCCTGGGACGACGTGAAACTGCTCGAGGTCACCATGGGCAGGCTCGACCGCTGGCACGTCGACGGCCTGCTCTGCCTGGGCGACGCGGCGAACACGACATGGTGCTGCGCCCCGCGCTGGACGGAACGCTGCGCGAGGCCCCGCTGCCCCTGCGGCTGCCCGACCGCTTCCCGCCGCTGGCGGCGCTCACCGCCTACCTCGGCGGAATGGGCATCCGCCCGGAGCACGCACCGGATTCCGCGCGCCGCGACAGTTAGATCCCACAACGGCGATTGTTAGATCACACCCAATTGTCCCGGCGCCCTTTCCGGCACCGCCGAGGCCGGGTACATTCTGCGCGGACAAATCGGACATGCGGCGGACGGACAAGCATCGGATGAGGATCAGCAGAATCACCGCGACGGCGTTGCTGGCGCTGGCGACCACCGGACTCGCCTCCGGCGTGGCCCCGGCCGACCCGGCGGCGGACCCGGCGCTGGATCTGCGCGGCGCGTTCCACGAGATCGACTACCACGTGAGCGTCGCCGAGGACCGGCGCGCCACCGTCACCACCCTGACGGACGGGCGTTTCGACCTGGTCTCCGACAACCGCGTGGTCACCGTGGCCGACCGGGACGGCGAGGTGGTGGCGGCACTGCCGATGACGCTGCACATCGCCGGTCAGCGCGTCGACCTCGTCCCGGACCTCGACGAGTCGGGCACCCGCCTCACCCTCGCGCCCGCCGAGATGGCGGAAACGCCGGTGCGCGAGATCAATGCGCAGCAGCGCTTCTTCGCCGAGGCGGAGAAGGCGATGCCCCAGATCCTCGCGGGCGCGGCGATCGGCGCGGGCATCGGCTTCCTGGTCGGATTCCCGTTGGGGCTGTTCGTGTTCGACTTCATCACCGTGCCGATCACCACCGTGGTCGGCGGCGTCATCGGCGCGTTCGCCGGGCTCTACCACGGGGGCGGGCAGCCCGCGATCGACGCGGCCGAGGACTACCTGACCGGGCAGCCGTAGGCCCCGCCTCGGGCGGGACTCCGGCGGGCGGGGAGCCGGAGCCTCGCCTCAGGCGCGGCGCGGGCGCAGCACGGCCGTGAAAGCCGCTGCCGCCACCTGCTTTCCGGTGTCGTCGGTGATGCGGACGCCGATCTCGAACTCGCTCTCGGCGCGTTCGGCGATGGCCGCGCGGATGCGGGCGAGCAGCGCCGCGTCGAGGTCGGCGGCCGCGCGGAACGGTCCCGCGTCACCCTTGGCGCGGGCCAGGTACTCGATGCGCCCGTTGCGCGCGACGACGAACGTCTCGCCCATCACGTCGACGATCCCGGAGACCGCGGCGCCCATGGCGGCGGTCTCGGCCAGCCCGAAGAGCACGGCGGCGTGCAGGTCGCCGTTGTGGTTGAAGTGCTCGGGGCGCGGCGACATCGCGACGACATTGTGCCCGGCCGCGAACTCCTCCCCCTCGATGCCGGCGAACCGGATGAACCCGAGCTTGGCGAATCCGGCCATCACCAGCTCGCCCATGGTCGCGCTGTCCACACACCCTCCCGAGCCGCAGAACTGTAACGTGTTCCAGTTGTCTACCGCAGGGTGGGCGGCGCTGTCCAGTGCCGGGTCAGCCGGCCGCGCGCAGCCGGATCTCGTTGACCACGCGCGCCAGGGTGTCGGTGACCGCGACCGGCCCGGTGAGGCGGGCGAAGGCGAGCGTGTCGACGGGGCCGCCGGGGTGGGCGGCGAAACTGTGGATCATCGCGACGCGCAGGCGGGGATCACCGTCGATCTCGATCGGCGTCTCGGTGTACCAGGTGGTGTCGTCGGTGGCGTGCCAGACCGGTCCGGTGCCGATCAACGCCGAACGGAACATGGCCTGTTCGAGCTCGCCGCAGGGCTCGGCGCAGGATTGCACGCCGATCCAGCCGCCCGCCCGGCTGCCTCCGCGTTCATCCACACACGTCCACACAGCGTCCACACGCAGTCGCTCGCTGCCCTCGCGACACCCCCAACCCTCCGGAAGATCGAAATCGAACGGCAGTCCGCGCAACCCCCGCATCGGCGAAAGCGCTTCGCCCGCACCGTATGTCTGGCCGACCACCGGGCCGCGATCACCATTTCGCGCCAACGTCACGTCAGGCCGCCTGGGTAGGTCCGGCGGTGTCGCCGCGGCGGGCTCTCCGATCACCGACGTCGCGGGCCCCTCCGACGGGGTCTCCTCACGACCGGTCACCATCCACAGCCCGGCCACGCCCACGCAAAACGCCAGGGAGAACACCGAACTCGCCACCACCCCCACCATCCATCTATCCCGGACCACTCTCCCCCGACGCGAGAATCGACTCACGGCGCGCCCCCTCGAAGCTTTCGCGCCGACCCGGACGAACCACCGAGCCGGTGCCACATCCTAAACCGCACCACCCCGTTCCGGCCCCCGGAACGCGAAACGGCCCCCGCACCGAAAGATGCGGGGGCCGAATGCTTCACGGGATCAGCGGTAGTCGCTGAAGCCGTAGTCGTCCAGCGGCACGGCGGCACCGGTGGTGGCGCCGAAGCTGTCCGGGCTGTAGTAGGTGTCGTCGTAGGACGGCACCGCGTACGCCGCGGCACGGGCTTCCTCGGTGGGCTGAACCTGGATGTTGCGGTACCGGTTGATGCCGGTGCCTGCCGGGATCAGCTTGCCGATGATCACGTTCTCCTTCAGGCCGATGAGCTTGTCGGAGCGGCAGTTGATGGCCGCGTCCGTCAGCACCCGGGTGGTCTCCTGGAAGGAGGCCGCCGACAGCCACGAATCGGTGGCCAGCGACGCCTTGGTGATACCCATCAGCACCGGGCGACCGGAGGCGGGCTCGCCGCCCTCGGCCACGACCCGGCGGTTGGCCGCCTCGAACTCGGCACGCTCGGTGAGCGAACCGGGCAGGAACTCGGTCGCGCCCGAATCGATGATCGTCACGCGGCGCAGCATCTGGCGCACGATGACCTCGATGTGCTTGTCGTGGATCGACACACCCTGCGAGCGGTAGACCTCCTGGACCTCGTGGACCAGGTGGATCTGCACCTGACGGGGGCCCATCACGCGCAGCACCTCGTGCGGATCCGCCGCGCCCTCCAGCAGCTGCTGGCCGACCTCGACGTGGTCGCCGTCGGCGAGCAGGCGCTCGGTGCCGTCGTCGTGCTTGAACACACGCAGACGCTGACGCTTGGACAGCTTGTCGTAGACGACATCCTCGCCACCGTCATCGGGGATGATGGTGATCTTGTAGAACCGGTCGTCGTCCTCGAGCCGCACCCGGCCGGAGACCTCGGCGATCGGGGCCTTGCCCTTGGGCACGCGCGCCTCGAACAGCTCCTGCACACGCGGCAGACCGCCGGTGATGTCATCACCCGCGACACCACCCTGGTGGAAGGTACGCATGGTCAGCTGGGTACCGGGCTCACCGATGGACTGGGCGGCGACGATGCCGACGGCCTCGCCGATGTCGACCAGCTTGCCGGTGGCCATCGAACGGCCGTAGCAGACCGCGCACACGCCGGTGCCGGTGGTGCAGGTCAGCACGGAGCGGACCTTCACCTCGGTGATACCCGCGTCGAGCAGCGCCTCGATGGCCGGGTCGCCCAGGTCGGAACCCTTGGTGACCACGACGTTCCCGTTCGCGTCGACCGCGTCGGCGGCCAGCGTGCGGGCGTACGCGGAGGTCTCCACGTGCGCGTCGCGGATGAGCGAACCGTCGAGCTGCTTCTCGGCGATCGGCACCAGGATGCCGCGCTCGGTGCCACAGTCGTGCTCGCGCACGATGACGTCCTGCGACACGTCCACCAGACGACGGGTCAGGTAACCCGAGTCGGCGGTGCGCAGCGCGGTGTCGGCCAGACCCTTACGAGCGCCGTGGGTGTTGATGAAGTACTCCAGCACGGTCAGGCCCTCGCGGAACGAGGACTTGATCGGGCGCGGGATGAACTCACCCTTCGGGTTCGTCACCAGGCCCTTCATACCCGCGAGGGTACGGGTCTGGGTGAAGTTACCCGTGGCGCCCGAGTCGACGATCGTGATGATCGGGTTGTCGGCCGGGTAGTGCGCGCGCAACGCCTTACCGACCTCCTCGGTCGCCTCCTGCCAGATCTTGACCAGGGCGTTATTGCGCTCCTGGTGATCGAGCGCACCACGCTGGTACTTCTTCTCGATCTGATCCGACTGCGCCTCGTAGCGCTCCATGATCTCGGCCTTCTCCGGCGGCACGAGCACGTCCGACATGGAGACGGTGACACCCGAACGCGTGGCCCAGTAGAAGCCGGCGTCCTTGAGCTTGTCGACGGTCTGCGCCACCACGATCATCGGGTACCGCTCGGCGAGATCGTTGATGATCGTCGCCTGCCGCTTCTTCGGCATCGGCTCGTTGATGAACGCGTAGTCGGCGGGCAGCAGCTCGTTGAACAGCACCCGGCCCAGCGTGGTCTCCGCGGTCCAGGCGTCGCCGCGCTGCCAGCCTTCGGGGAACAGCTCGGCCTCGATCTCCTTCGGCGGACGCTGCGTGGTCAGGCGCACCTTGATCTTGGAGCGCACCGTCAGCTCGCCGCGGTCGACGGCCATCTGCGCCTCGGCGGGCGAGGAGTAGACGCCGAACTCGGGCTCGTCCTTGGTCGCCGGACGGTACTCGCCCTTCGCGCCCTCTTCCAGGCGGGTCAGGTAGTACAGGCCGG
This sequence comes from Nocardia puris, assembly GCF_003315035.1. Lineage (GTDB taxonomy): Bacteria > Actinomycetota > Actinomycetes > Mycobacteriales > Mycobacteriaceae > Nocardia > Nocardia puris. The sequence goes on along the minus strand of NZ_QNRE01000005.1, from coordinate 216,260 downwards.
TCACCATGTCCAGGCGGGGCATGGCCAGCGGGCGGCCCGACGCGGGCGACAGGATGTTGTTCGAGGACAGCATCAGGATGCGGGCCTCGGCCTGCGCCTCCGCCGACAGCGGCAGGTGCACGGCCATCTGGTCGCCGTCGAAGTCGGCGTTGAACGCCTCACAGACCAGCGGGTGCAGCTGGATGGCCTTGCCTTCCACCAGCTGCGGCTCGAAGGCCTGGATGCCGAGGCGGTGCAGGGTGGGCGCGCGGTTGAGCAGCACGGGGTGCTCGGCGATGACCTCTTCGAGGACATCCCACACCTGCGGCCGCTGCCGCTCCACCATCCGCTTGGCGGACTTGATGTTCTGCGCGTGGTTCAGGTCCACCAGGCGCTTCATGACGAACGGCTTGAACAGCTCGAGTGCCATCAGCTTCGGCAGACCGCACTGGTGCAGCTTGAGCTGCGGGCCGACCACGATGACCGAACGGCCGGAGTAGTCGACGCGCTTGCCGAGCAGGTTCTGGCGGAACCGGCCCTGCTTGCCCTTGAGCAGATCCGACAGCGACTTGAGCGGCCGGTTACCGGGACCGGTGACCGGCCGGCCGCGACGACCGTTGTCGAACAGGGCGTCGACCGACTCCTGCAGCATCCGCTTCTCGTTATTGACGATGATCTCGGGCGCGCCGAGGTCGATCAGTCGCTTGAGGCGGTTGTTGCGGTTGATGACGCGGCGGTAGAGGTCGTTCAGGTCGGAGGTGGCGAAGCGGCCACCGTCGAGCTGGACCATCGGGCGCAGCTCCGGCGGGATCACCGGAACGGCGTCGAGCACCATGCCCATCGGCGAGTTGCCGTTGGCCTGGAAGGCCGCGACGACCTTCAGGCGCTTGAGCGCGCGCAGCTTCTTCTGGCCCTTACCGGTGCGAATGGTCTCGCGCAGGTTCTCGGCCTCGGCCTCGATGTCGAAGGACTCCATCAGCTTCTGGATGGACTCCGCGCCCATCGCGCCGGTGAAGTACTCGCCGTAGCGGTCGGTGAGCTCGCGGTAGAGCACCTCGTCGACGATGAGCTGCTTGGGGGCCAGCTTGGTGAAGGTGGTCCAGATCTCGTCGAGCCGGTCCAGCTCGCGCTGGGCCCGGTCGCGGAGCTGGCGCATCTCACGCTCGCCGCCGTCCTTGACCTTGCGTCGGACGTCGGACTTGGCGCCCTCGGCCTCCAGCTCGGCCAGATCGGCCTCGAGCTTCTGCGCGCGGGCCTCGAGATCGGCGTCGCGCTGATCGGCGACGGCCTTCTTCTCGACCTCCATCTCCGCCTCGAGGGTGGAGAGCTCGTTGTGGCGCAGCTCCTCGTCGACGGCGACGATGACGTAGGCGGCGAAGTAGATGATCTTCTCGAGATCCTTCGGCGCCAGGTCCAGCAGGTAGCCCAGGCGCGAGGGGACGCCCTTGAAGTACCAGATGTGGGTGACGGGCGCGGCCAGCTCGATGTGGCCCATCCGCTCGCGGCGCACCTTGGCGCGGGTCACCTCGACGCCGCAGCGCTCACAGATGATGCCCTTGAAACGGACGCGCTTGTACTTGCCGCAGTAGCACTCCCAGTCCCGGGTGGGACCGAAGATCTTCTCGCAGAACAAGCCGTCCTTCTCCGGCTTGAGCGTGCGGTAGTTGATGGTCTCCGGCTTCTTCACCTCGCCGTAAGACCACTGGCGGATGTCCTCCGCGGTGGCGAGACCGATCCGGAGTTCATCGAAGAAGTTGACGTCTAGCACGTAACTTCCTTTCCCCTGTTCGGGTCGAAATCGAGCAAAAGTTCACTAGTGGTGGAACGCGATGGGCGCGGATGCCGTTGCGGGGCAAGGCATCCGCGCCGACCGCCTAGTTCGCCAAATCGTCGACGGTGGCCGCTTCGTTCCTGGACAGGTTGATGCCCAGGTTCGCCGCGGCGCGCTCCAGGTCCTCGTCCTCGCCCTCGCGCAGCTCGATCGCGGCGCCGTCGGACGACAGCACCTCGACGTTGAGGCACAGCGACTGGAGTTCCTTGAGGAGCACCTTGAACGACTCCGGAATGCCCGGCTCCGGAATGTTCTCGCCCTTGACGATCGCCTCGTAGACCTTCACGCGGCCGACGACGTCGTCGGACTTGATGGTGAGCAGTTCCTGCAGCGTGTACGCGGCGCCGTAGGCCTGCATCGCCCAGCACTCCATCTCACCGAAGCGCTGACCACCGAACTGCGCCTTACCGCCCAGCGGCTGCTGGGTGATCATCGAGTACGGGCCGGTGGAACGGGCGTGGATCTTGTCGTCCACCAGGTGGTGCAGCTTCAGGATGTACATGTAGCCGACCGCCACCGGGTACGGGAACGGCTCGCCGGAGCGGCCGTCGAACAGGGTGGCCTTACCGTTGTCGTCGACCATGCGCTCGCCGTCGCGGTTGGGCAGGGTCGAACCGAGCAGACCGGTCAGCTCCTCCTCGCGCGCGCCGTCGAACACCGGGGTGGCGATATTGGAGTCGGCGGGGGCGCCGATCATCTCCTCCGGCAGGTTCTTCGCCCATTCGGGTTCACCGTCGACCTGCCAGCCCGCCTTGCCGATCCAGCCCAGATGTGTCTCCAGGATCTGGCCGATGTTCATACGACGCGGCACACCGTGGGTGTTCAGGATGATGTCGACCGGGGTGCCGTCGGGGAGGAACGGCATGTCCTCGGTCGGCAGGATCTTGCCGATGACGCCCTTGTTGCCGTGGCGGCCGGCGAGCTTGTCGCCGTCCTGGATCTTGCGCTTCTGCGCCACGTACACGCGGACCAGTTCGTTGACGCCGGGGGGCAGGTCGTCGTCGTCCTCGCGCGAGAACACGCGGATGGAGATGACCTTGCCCGACTCGCCGTGCGGCACCTTCAGCGAGGTGTCGCGCACCTCGCGCGCCTTCTCACCGAAGATCGCGCGCAGCAGCCGCTCCTCGGGGGTCAGCTCGGTCTCGCCCTTCGGGGTGACCTTGCCGACCAGGATGTCGCCGTCGCGGACCTCGGCGCCGATGCGCACGATGCCGCGCTCGTCCAGGTCGGCGAGCACCTCGTCGGAGACGTTCGGGATGTCCCGGGTGATCTCCTCGGCGCCCAGCTTGGTGTCGCGGGCGTCGATCTCGTGCTCTTCGATGTGGATCGAGGTGAGGACGTCCTCCTCCACGAGGCGCTGCGACAGGATGATCGCGTCCTCGTAGTTGTGGCCCTCCCACGGCATGATCGCCACGAGCAGGTTCTTGCCGAGGGCCATCTCACCGTTCTGGGTGCACGGACCGTCGGCCAGCACCTGGCCCGACTCCACCCGCTGGCCCTCGTCCACGATCGGACGCTGGTTGGAGCAGGTGCCCTGGTTGGAGCGGTCGAACTTGCGCATGCGGTAGCTCTTGCGCGTGCCGTCGTCGGCCATCACCGTCACGTAGTCGGCGGAGACCTCCTCGACCACACCCGGCTTCTCGTTGACGACCACGTCACCGGCGTCGACCGCGGCGCGCAGCTCCATGCCGGTGCCCACGATGGGGGCCTCGGAACGGATCAGCGGCACGGCCTGGCGCTGCATGTTCGCGCCCATGAGCGCGCGGTTGGCGTCGTCGTGCTCGAGGAACGGGATCATGGCGGTCGCGACCGACACCATCTGGCGCGGCGAGACGTCCATGTAGGTCACCTCGGCCGGGGCGACGAACTCCATCTCCTCGTTGCCGCGGCGCGCGAGCACCCGGTCCTCGAGGAAGTTGCCGTCGGCGTCGACCGGCGAGTTGGCCTGGGCCCGGACCTCGCGGTCCTCCTCGTCGGCGGTCAGGTACACGACCTCGTCGGTGACCCGGCCGTTCTCGACCTTGCGGTACGGCGTCTCGATGAAGCCGAACGGGTTGACCCGCGCGTACACCGACAGCGAACCGATCAGGCCGATGTTCGGGCCTTCCGGGGTCTCGATCGGGCACATGCGGCCGTAGTGCGAGGGGTGCACGTCGCGGACCTCGAGGCCGGCGCGCTCACGGGACAGACCGCCGGGGCCCAGCGCCGAGAGGCGGCGCTTGTGGGTCAGGCCCGAGAGCGGGTTGTTCTGGTCCATGAACTGCGACAGCTGGGAGGTTCCGAAGAACTCCTTGATCGCGGCGACGACCGGGCGGATGTTGATCAGGGTCTGCGGCGTGATCGCCTCGACGTCCTGGGTGGTCATCCGCTCGCGGACCACGCGCTCCATGCGGGACAGGCCGACCCGGATCTGGTTCTGGATCAGCTCGCCGACGGTGCGCAGGCGGCGGTTGCCGAAGTGGTCGATGTCGTCGACCTCGACGGGCACCTCGACGCCGCCGGGGGCGGTCATGAACTTGTCGCCCGCGTGCAGGCGCACCAGGTACTCGATGGTGGTGACGATGTCTTCCTTCGTCAGCACCGAGCCCACGACCGGCTCACCCGGGTGGATGCCGAGCTTCTTGTTGATCTTGTAGCGGCCGACGCGCGCGAGGTCGTAGCGCTTCTCCTTGAAGAACAGGTTCTCCAGCAGGGTCTGCGCGGACTCCTTGGTGGGCGGTTCGCCCGGGCGCAGCTTGCGGTAGATGTCGAGCAGCGCCTCGTCCTGCCCGGCGGTGTTGTCCTTCTCCAGGGTGGACATCATGATCTCGGAGAAGCCGAAGCGCTCGACGATCTCCTCGGTGGTCCAGCCCAGCGCCTTGAGCAGCACGGTGACCGGCTGACGGCGCTTGCGATCGATGCGCACGCCGACGGTGTCGCGCTTGTCGACGTCGAACTCCAGCCACGCGCCGCGCGAGGGGATCACGCGCACGCTGTGCAGGTCCTTCTCGGTGCCCTTGTCGATCGTGTGATCGAAGTACACGCCCGGGGAGCGGACCAGCTGGGAGACCACGACACGCTCGGTGCCGTTGATGATGAACGTGCCCTTGTCGGTCATCATCGGGAAATCGCCCATGAAGACCGTCTGGCTCTTGATCTCACCGGTGTTGTTGTTGATGAACTCCGCGGTGACGAACAGCGGCGCCGCGTAGGTCATGTCCTTTTCTTTGCACTCGTCGATCGAGGCCTTGTGATCCTCGAATCGCGGGTCCGAGAAGGACAGGGACATGGAGCCGGAGAAGTCCTCGATCGGCGAGAGCTCCTCGAGCACCTCCTCGAGTCCACCGACGATGCCTACGTCACCACGTGCCGCGGCCCGTTCGCGCCATTCCGGCGCACCGATCAACCAGTTGAACGACTCCGTCTGTAGATCGAGAAGACCCGGCACTTCCAAGGGTTCACGGATCTTCGCGAAGGAGACCCTCTTCGGGGCTCCGGGGATACCGGCAACTGCCTTGGTCTGGGTGGAGACTGCCAAGATGCGTCCTTCCAGCACCTCACGCGCGTCGCGTGGTGGTCCGCGACCGTCGCTTTGCTTCTGCTACGAATTCCGCTGGTCACAACCCGAACGAAACCCGAACAGGCAACAACGGAAGTAACACCGGAAGGGCGAAACTTACGTGTGCGAATCGAGGTATGGACAGGAGGCAGCCAGCGCAAAGTCCAAACCTACACTCCATGACACGGAGGTGTCAAAGTACCACCCGTGTGATCTCCCTCGCCGCTGGCGCGCCGTGGCGCAGCGGCGTCCGGACCACGAGGGCCGGGGGCTCACCGGCGGGCGCCACACCTCGTCCGCGCGTGCGGGGGGCGACCGTATCGCTGGCTGCGCCGGTGGCCACGGGGCGGGGGAAACCGCTTGTGACAGCTGCCGCTGTTGTGAATAGCGTGACGGGTCGGGCGAAACTCGTCAAGTGGCATGCCCGTCACCGGGTCACCGAGATCGGTTGACCCGGTTCAAGATCACCGGTCCACGACCGAGCTCGCCAGCCAGCGCCCGTCGACCTTCGTCATCTGCAACACGACCGGACCAGCCACGCTCTGCTGGGCCACGCCGTCCTTGGTGGCACTCACCACCAGATTCACCAGCAACTCCGCGTGATCGTCGGTGAGCATTGTCACACCGATCGGATCGACCACCGCGTCGGCGCTGGTCTGGGCCTGTTTGATGGCTTCGATCGTCGTTCCGGCGAACTGGTCGAGCTCCGTGAGCATCGTGCCGGTGACCACCTGGCGAACGGCGTCCTCGTAGCCGTCGACGGCGTCGAGGTCGTAGGCGTAGATGGTGCGCAGCGCGTGCTCGCCCGCGGCGCGCACCTCCTCGGTGGCGGCGCTGTCGAGGTAGGCGCGATTGTCGTCGGAAACTCCCGGGCGAAAGGCCGCGATCACGGCGAAACCGCCCAGCACCATCGCCCCGAGCAGCGCGAGGGTGACCAGTCGCCAGGAACCGCCGCCGGTGCGCTCGGGCCGCGGGGCGCGCGGCGGACGGGCGGGCTGCTTGCGTGGACGACGTTCGGCGGGCGCGGTGGACGTGGTCTGCCGCGCGGAGGCGAGCTTCGGTCCGCGCGAGACCGGGCGCGGGCCGGCCGTCTGCGCGGTACGGCGTTTGGGCGTGACCCGGTTGACCGGGCGGCGCGTGTTCATCGCGGTCCCTCCTGCGGCGTGGGCTCGGTGGGAGGCGGAACTTCCACTGGCGCACCGGGTTCCGCGGGTGTGCCGGCCGGGCCCGGACCGTCCAGCAGGACGGGTTGGGTGAGGGAGGCGACCTGTTCGGCCTTCCACACCTCGCCGTCCTTGGCCATGTCCAGGCTCCACGTGTAGCGGTAGGCCGAGTCCGGCCGGTCCGGCGCGGATTCGGTGACGCGCAGCACGACCAGCGCCGAGGCCCGGTCCCGCTCGCTGTTCAGCGAGGTGATCGAGGCACCGAGCACCGTGGAGGACATGCCGACACCCGCGCGGGCGGCCATCTCCTCCGACTGCGCCTGGTTCTTCGTGGCCGACTCCAGGATCGGGCCCGTCATCGAGGAGCGGGCCAGCGCGAGCGAGCCGGGCACGTCGTCCAGGTTCATGGTGGTCATATTGAGCGCGGCCTGCTGGGCGGCGTCCAGCGCGGAGTCGCGGGCGTCGGCGCGCGGACCGTCGGTGAACAACGCCGCCCGCACCCAGCCGCCGCCGAACCACAGCGCCGCCAGCGCGGCGACGATCACCGCGCCGAGCGCTACGACTGTGAGCGCGGCAGGTGGGCGGGAGCTCGCGGAGGTGGTGGACGCGTCGTCGGAAGTTTTCTCGCGCCGCGCCGCTCGCGACCCACCGCTGGATTCCGCGACCGGCTCGGCAGCGCTGTCCGAAACCGACGCATCGGCAGTCACCTCACTCGAGTCCGCGACCTGCCCCTTGGCATCAGCGGTGACGCCGTCATCCGCTCGGCCCGGCTCCTCGGCAGCAGGCCGTGAGTCGGCGGCCTCGCCGTCGGAATCGGCGGTCGCCCGGCTCGGCTCCGCGATCGGCCCCTGGGCATCGGCCGCCACCCCGTCAGTGTCGGCCGGACGCACCGCACCGTCCGCCGGACGCGACTCGTCCTCGGAGCTGCCGGGCTTCACGCCGGCACCGCCCGCGAACCTTCGATGCGCTCCCGGCGCTCGCTCACGCTTCCGGCGCGCGCGATGCGCGCTGTGTCGACGGTTCCCTCGCTGCGCTCGCTCACGCCGCCACCCTAACGTCCAGCGTGTTCATCGCTTCGGCGTGACGCCCATGAGGGTGGCCAGCTGGACGGCGACCGGGGTGAGGTTCAGCTTCTCCGGGTCGGTCTTGGGGTTGGCGTCCCAGGGCTGCGTGATCGCCGGGTCGGCGAGCTCGGCGCGCTCGCCGCCGCGCACGGCGGTCGGATTGCCGAACGGCACAAGGCATTTGGCTTCGGTGTTGAAGGGGAATTCGTCGCGTGTGTCGTCGAAATCCGGGTTCTGCGCCTTCATCCGCTCCAGGATCACCTGGGTCCCCTCGTAGCCGACCGTGCAGGCCGGCGGGTTATTGGTCTCGAGCACCAGGCCGAAGTGGCTGGTGCCGTCGCCCGGGGCGGTGGCCGAGGCGCCGATGGACAGGTGCGGCAGCATCTGCAGCAGCGGTCGCAGCGCGTAGAACTTCGGCGAGATCGCGACCAGCAGTTCGCGCAGGTTGGCCAGGTCGGTGGTCAGCGCGGGCCCGCTCTCCTCCAGCAGCGCGCCGAGCTGTTCGCCCGCGTCGGCGCCGGTGCCGATGAGGCGGCGCACATCGGGGTCGCTGGAGCGCAGCTGGGCGGTGAGCGCGTCGAGTCCCTCGCTGAAGCGGCGGATGGCGTCGGCCTGTTCGGCCTGGGTGCCCAGCGCGATGCGGCCGTCGCGGATGAGCTGGACGGTCTGCGGCAGCGTCTCGTGGAACGTGGTGGTGAACTCGTTGAGCGAGCGCACGAAGACGTGCAGGTCCTCGCCCTTGCCGTCGAAGGCGCGGCCCAGTTCGGTGACGGTGACATTGAGCGCGGCGAGGTCGACGGTGCTCGCGAACCGGTCCACGCTGGCGACCAGATCCTGCACGGGCACCGGCGTCTGCGCCCCCACGATCACCGAGCCGTCGGTCAGGTACGGGCCGCTGTCGCTGTCGGGTTGCAGGTCGACGTACTGTTCGCCGATCGCGGACCGGTTGGCCACCACGGCCTTCGCCGAGGCCGGGATGTCGGGCGCACTCGAGTCGATCACCAGCGTGATGCTCACCCCGTCGCCGTCGAGGGCGAGTTCGCCGACCCGCCCCACCGGCACACCCCGATAGGTCACCTCGGCGCCTTTATAGATGCCGCCCGTCTGCGCGGTCTCCACCCGCACCTCGTACTGGCTGAACCCGAGCATGTGGTCCAGCCGGATGTAGCGCGCGCCCACGAACGCGATGCCGAGCACGGCGATCACCACGAACACCACCAGCTGATTGCGCACGAGCCTGGTCATCGGGGCGCACCTCCCGCGGCGGGCGGGCGCACCCCGAGCTGTTCGAGGAGCTGTCCGAACGGATCCGCGCCGGGCGCGGGCAGCGGCGCCAGGGCGGGCGGCAGCGGCAACAGCGACACCGTCGGCCAGCCGGGGCGGGGACCGTTGCCGTGGTAGTACGGGTTCGTGGGATTCACGTTCGGCGTGGGCCCGTACGGCGGCGGGATGTACACCGGATCCGGTTTGCCCACACCGAGATTGCTCAGCGTCACGCCGATCTGCTGGTCCACCGACAGCCAGGTGTTCACCTGGCCGCCGAAGGTGCCCTCCAGCGACGAATCCGGGAACGGATAGGTGGGGATGAGCGGGAACGCCGTCACCAGATCCGGTGCGGCACGGCCCAATTCCTGCAACGTGGGCCGCAGCGCGTTGAGATCGGTGATGAGATCGTCCTTGGCGGTGTCGATCACGTCGAACCCGGCCTGCCCCACCCGGTCCAGCTGGCCGAGCAGGTCGATCAGCTGCGGCCGCTGCTGCTCCAGGGTCGCGATACCGGCGGGCAGTTCGTCGATCACGCGCCCGAGTTCGACGTTGCGGGCGGCCACCCGATTGCCGAGTTCGGCGAGTTCGTCGATGGCCCTGGTGATATCGGCGACCTGCCGCTCCAAGCCGCCGATCAGCGTGTTCGCCTGCTCCAGCAGGGAGCGCACCCGGTCCTCGCGCCCGCCCATGGCGTTGTTCAGCTCGGTGACGATCGGTTTGAGCTGCGCGACGCCACCGCCGTTGAGCAACAACGACATCGCGCCCAGCACCTGCTCCACCTCGGTGGCGTGCCGGGTGTTCCGCACCGGGATCACCGCGCCGTCGGTCAGCGGTTCCGGATCGGGGGCCACCTCGGGCGCGGACAGTTCGATGAACTTCTCGCCCAGCAGATTCGACTGCCGCACCTCGGCGACGGCGTTGGCGGGCAGCCGCACCGAAGAGTTGATCAGCGTGCGCACGCTGGCGGTCCAGCCGTCGCCCGCGAGCGTGATCTCCTCGACCCGCCCGACCGGCACGCCGTCGGCCTTCACCGCCGACTGCGGCACCAGGTCGAGCACGTCGTCGAAGTGGATGTCGACGTGGATCGGGTGCTCGCCCACGTCGGCGCCGCCGGGCAGCGGCACGCTGTAGATGCCGTCGGCCGCGCAGGAACCCAGCAGCAGCGTCGCGAATCCCAGTGCGGCGACGGCGAATCCGCGTGCGGCCCTCATCGTCCACCGTCCTGCTGAGAGGGCGGCACCCGGTCCGACGGCGTGCCGGGTACGGTCCCCGGCACCGGTGCGCGCTGCTGGTTCTCGCCGCTGAGAATGCCGAACGGCAGGATCAGCGTGGGCGTCTGGACGCCCGCGGTGATCTGGTCGGTGATCTCCTTGCAGTGATCCAGCAGCGGGCGCATCTGGCGGCCCAGCGCCTCGAACTTCGCATCGCCGGGCACCAGCTCGGAGAGATCCAGCATCTTGCAGATCACGCCGAACGGATCCTGCAGATCGGTGAAGTTGGCGCGCATGTCGAGGGTGCCGGATTCGGCGTTGTGGATATTGATCAGGTTGCTCAGCGCCACCGGCAGCACCGGCAGCGTGGCGGCCAGATCGTCGCGCTGGTCGGCCAGGGTGCGGGTGAGTGTGGTGAGCGACTCCGCGTTCTGCGCCACGAGGTCGCGATTCGCATCGACGAACCGGGCCACATCGCCCAGCGCCACCGAGAGCAGCCGCAGCGCCTCGCCCAGGTTCTGGCGTTCGTCGGCGAGGAATCCGGCCAGGTCGGCCAGCTGCGCGTTGAATTGCCGCACCTGCTGGTCGTTCTCGGCGAGCATGCTGACGAACGACTGCAAATGCTTCACGGTCTCGAAGATGTCGCCGCGCGCCTCGGCGAAGTACCGCGCCGCGCCCGAGAGCTGGGTGATGCTGTTCGCCAGCGCCTCACCGTTGCCCGCGAGGTTGTCGGCGGACACGCGCACCAGATCGTTCACCGCGCCCTCGCGGTTCGCGCCGTCGGGGCCGAGCGCCTCGGAGAGTTCGGCGATGCTGCGATACAGCTCGTCCACCTCGACGGGCGTCACGGTGCGTTCGCGCGGAATGGTCGCGGTGCGCGCCATTTTCGGGCCGCCGGTGTAGGCAGGGGTGAGCTGGATATAGCGATCGGCCACCACCGACGGGGTGATCTGCGCGGCGCGCGCGTCGGCCGGAACGTCGAAGCCGCGATCCACGCGCAAATCGACGCGCACCTGATCGCCCATCGGCTCGACCGCCGCCACCCGGCCCACCGACACCCCGAGGATGCGCACGTCGGAGCCTTCGTAGATGCCCACCGACCGGTCGAAGTACGCGGTGATCCTGGTGGTGGTCAGCCGGTCGAACCCCTGCCACAGCACGAATCCCGCGATCAGCGCCAGCACCACGCCCACCGCGACACCGAGGCGGGCACGACGGCTCGACCAGTTCACGCCCACGTCAGTTGCCTCCCATCTGCCGCACCGGGTCCCGGTAGCCGGGGATCTCCGGCAATTGCGGCGGGATCAGGTTGACGATCACCGCGTCGAACCAGCGGCCCGTGCCGAGCACGTTGGCGTACAGCCCGTAGAACGGAGCGGCCAGTTCCAGCGTCTTGGAGATGTTCTGCTGGTTGGCGTTGAGCATGTCGATGGCGGCGCGCAGATTGGTCAGCGCGGGCCCGATCTGCTGTTCGTTGTCGGCGACCAGCGCGCTCAGCTCGGTCGACACCGTGCGCGCGCCCACCAGGAGCTGGTGGATGGCCTGCTGCCGGAAGTTCAACTCCGCCAGCAACTGTCCCGCCGAGGCGAGTAGCCGCTCGAATTCGGCGTTGCGGTCGGCGAGCAGTTCGGTGGTGCGGTGGGTGGCGCGGAACAGCCGCTTCAGTTCCTCGTCGCGCGAGGCCAGCGTCTCGGAGAGCCGGGCGATACCGTCGATGGACCCGCGGATCTCCGGCGGCGTGGTGGCGAACGCGTCGGACAGCACCCGCATGCTGGTGGCCAGCTGACCGGTGTCGATCTCGTCGATATTGCGCGCCGCGTCGGAGAACGCGTCGATCACGTCGTACGGGGAGACGGTGCGCGACAGCGGAATCGGCGTCCCCGGGTCGGCCGGGCGCGAGCCCTTGGGGTCCAGCGCCAGGAACTTCTGGCCCAGCAGGGTCTTGATCTGGATCGACGCGGTGGTCTCGTCACCGATCCAGGCGTCCTTGGTGCGGAAGTCGACGAGCACGCGGTCGCCGTCGAGCCGCACGTCCGACACCGAGCCGACCTTCACGCCGGCCACGCGCACCTCGTTGCCCTTCTTCAGCCCGGCCGCCTCGGAGAATTCCGCCGTGTACTTGGTGGCCGCGCCCACGATGGGCAGCCGGTCCAGCGCGAACGCCGACATGGTCGCCAGCAGCACCAGCGCCAGCCCCAGCGCGCCGAGGAACGCCGGGCTGCGCTTGCCGAGCAGGGTGCGGTCCTCCATCAGCGGGCCCTCCCCTGGCAGCGCGGCGCGGCGTTGGTGTAAAGCGGCTGGTTGATCGTCGGCAGGCTCGCGGGCAGGTTCAGCTGCGGCGCGTCCACCGCGCCCGGCCCCACCACGATGTCGATGCCGCACAGATAGAACTGGAACCAGGAGCCGTAACTGCCCACCCGCCCGAGCTTCTCCATCTTGATCGGCAGGGTCGCCAGCGCCTCGTTCACCTCGTCGGACCGCTCGTTGAGGGTGCCGGTGAGCTGATTCAACCCGGCGATCGTGCCCTGCAGCGACGGCCGCGTGGGCACCAGCAGCTCGCCGGTGGCCGTGGCCAGCGCGCCCAGCGAACTCACCGCCCGCCCGACCGTGTCGCGTTCGGCGGCCAACCCGGTGACCAGCGCCTCGGTGTTGCGGATGAGTTGATCGAACTGCTCGTCGCGCTCGTTGACCGTCTCCAGCACCTGGGTCAGGCTGCGGGTGAGTTCGCCGATCACCGCGTCCTTGTCGGCGATCTTGTTGGTCAGGCTCGCGGTGCTGGCCACCAGATCCCGGATGGTGCCCTGTTCGCCCTGGAAGACCTGGATGATCTCGAACGACAGCCTGTTCACGTCGTCGGCGGTGAGCACACGGAACAGCGGGCGGAACCCGTCGAACAGCGTGGTCAGGTTCAACGCGGGACGGGTGCGCTCCAGCGGGATGGTGGCGCCCTCGTTGAGTTTGCGGCCCTGCTCCCCCGCGCCCTGCTCCAGCGCGATGTAGCGCTGCCCCACCAGATTCCGGTAGCGGATGCTGGCCGTGGTGGACGCGGGCAGCCAGTCGCGGTCGGTGAGTTCGAACGTCACCTCGGCCAGGCGCCGGTCCACGATCGAGATGCCGGTGACCTTGCCGATCCGCACGCCCGCGATGCGCACCTCGTCACCGGGGTTGAGCGAGGTGACGTCGGTGAATCGCGCCTTGAAGGCCGTGCCGCCGCCGGTGTAGTTCGCGATCGACAGGCCGAGCACCGTGGTGGCGGTGAGCGTGACGAGCACGAACGCGATCAGCTTCGCCAGCGGCGCACCGAGCCCGCGCAGGTTCGCGCTCATCGCACGCTCACCTCGCTGCCGCGGAACGCGGGCGCACCCGCCCTGGTCACCCAGCCCGGCACCTGGTCGGGGGAAACCCCGTGCGCCGCACCGTAGATCGCGCCGAGCGACTGCTGTTCGCCCGGCGAACCGGCCAGCGTGGGCACCTGCGCGGCGGCCGGGAAGACGCCGAACTGCGGGGCGGGGAGCCAGCCCGAGGTCTGATCGCCCGGATTGCGGCTCGGCACCGCGTAGGACCCGTCGTTGCGCGGCCCGGCGGGGTACTGGCCCGCGTCCACGCCCACCGGGAATTCGGGGACGCACCACGGGCCGCTGGTGTCGAGCCAACGGGGTTCGTCCTGGTTGGGCAGGTACTTGCCGCGAGTGTTGGTGAGCTCGATCGTCACCCGCGAACCGGGGCGATCGGTGCCCATGCCGAAAAGTTCGTCGATGCGGGGCTTCATCTTCGCGAAGTTGGCCAGCGCGCAGGCGTAGCTCGGCGAGTAGGTGGCGAGCTGTTCCAGCGCGGGCCGCGAGTCGGCGGCCAGGTCGATGATGTTGTCGCGGTTGGCGAGCAGGAAGTCGGCGGCGCTGGCCGAGGTCGGCGTGAGCACCGCGTACAGTGCGTCGATATCGGCGCGGCGCTGCACGATGGTGGTGTTGGTGGTGCGCAAGTTGTCCAGGGCGTCCACCAGCTGCGGGGCGGCGTCGGAGTAGACGGCGGCGGTCTCGGCGAAGTGGCGCAGGCCCTCCTGCAACTCCGGCAGCACGCCGTTGAGATCGCGGAAGATCGTGTCGAGGCGGTCCACTGTCTCGCCCAGTGCGACACCCTGGCCCGACAGCGCCTGGGAGAGCGCGCCGAGGGTCGCGGCCAGATCCTGTGGCGGAATGGCTTGCAGCAGCGGCAACAGGTTGTCGAGCAACTGGCTGATCTCGATCGCGTTGCCGCTCGCGTCCTGATGCAGGGTCACACCGTCGGTGAGGTGCTGCGGGCTCGGCTCGTCGGGGATCACCAGATCCACGTAGCGCTCGCCGAACAATGTCTTGGGCAGCAGGCGCGCGGTCGCGTTCACCGGGATCTGGCCGGCCTTGTCCGGATCGATGGCCAGGTCCAGGGTCACCCGGTCGCCCTCGGCGCGGCTGGCGCGCACCTCCCCGACCGTCACGCCGCGCACCTTCACATCGGCGTTGCGGCTCAGCGCGTTGCCGACGCTGTCGGTGATCAGGTCCACGTCCACGGTGCGCACGAACTGCTTGTTGTAGATCGCCACCGTCCCCCACAGGAACAGCCCGACCACCAGGAAGAACACGATGCCCAGCAGCCGCACCCGCAGCTTCTCGGTGGCCCGCCACACCCCGGTCATCCGGCCACCCGCACCGTGGTCGTGGTGCCCCAGATGGCCAGGCTGAGGAAGAAGTCGAGCACGTTCACCAGCACGATGGCCGCGCGCACCGCCCGGCCCACCGCCACGCCGACCCCGGCCGGACCGCCCGTCGCGGTGAAGCCGTAGTAGCAGTGCACCAGGATGATCACGAACGCGAACACCAGCACCTTGAGGAACGAATAGAGCACGTCCTCCGGTGGCAGGAACAGGCTGAAATAGTGGTCGTAGGAACCGCTGGACTGGCCGTTGAACCAGATGCTCACCGCCCGCGAGGCGAAGTACGCGCCGAGCAAGCCCACGATGTAGAGCGGGATGACGGCCAGGAAGCCCGCGATCACGCGCGTCGTCACCAGGAACGGCACACCCGGCACCGCCATCACCTCGAGCGCGTCGATCTCCTCGGAGATCCGCATCGCGCCCAATTGCGCGGTGAACCCGCAGCCCACGGTGGCCGAGAGCGCGAGCGCCGCCACCAGCGGCGCGATCTCACGGGTGTTGATGTAGGCGGTGAGGAAGCCGGTGAGCACCGAACTGCCCAGCGAATCCAGCGCTTTGAAGCCCTGCAGGCCCACCACCACGCCGACCGAACCGGACATGAACACGATGACGCCGATGGTGCCGCCGATCACCGCGAGCGCGCCGCTGCCGAAGGTCACCTCGGCCAGCAGCCGCATGACTTCCTTGCGGTAGTGCACGGCGGTGCGCGGAATCCAGGCGATGGCGCGCGCGTAGAACGACATCTGCTCGCCCGCGCGATCCACCACGTCCAGCGGCGTCCGCGCGAGGGCTCCCGCCCGGCGGGCCGACTTGGCCAGCACCGGGTCCCGCGACGAGGTCACCACGTCACGAGCCCTTGGCCGGAACGACCTGTAGATACACCAACGTCAGAATGACATTCACGAAAAAAAGGACCAGGAATGTGATCACCACGGATTGGTTCACCGCGTCACCGACTCCTTTCGGTCCCCCCTTCGGATGCAGTCCCTTGTATGCCGCGATCACCCCGGCCAACAGCCCGAAAATCGCCGCTTTGATCTCGCCGATCCACAGGTCGGGCAATTGCGCCAACGCCGAGAACGACGAGAGATACGCACCGGGCGTACCGCCCTGCAAGAGCACGTTGAAGAAATAACCACCGGCGATGCCGACCACCGAGACCAGGCCGTTGAGCAGCACCGCCACCAGCGTCATGGCCAATACGCGCGGTACCACGAGCCGGGCGACCGGATCGACGCCGAGCACCTCCATGGCGTCGATCTCCTCGCGGATCACACGCGCGCCGAGGTCGGCGGCCACCGCGGAGCCGGCCGCGCCCGCGATGATCAGCGCCGTCACCACCGGCGCGGCCTGCTGCACGGTGGCGAGCACGCTCGTGGCGCCGGTGAACGACTCCGCGCCGAGTTGCTTGATCAGCGAACCGGTCTGCAGCGCGACCACCGCGCCGAACGGAATCGCCACCAGCGCGCTGGGCAGGATCGAGACGCTGGCGATGAACCAGGATTGCTCGATGAACTCGCGCCACTGGAACGGGCGCCGGAACATCTTGCGCAGTACGTCGACGAACAGCGCAAAGACGTTGCCTACCTGGGCGAATGCGGACTCGACTGGAGTTCGCACGCGCGCCAGGGATGGGGTCACGCGCGGAATGCTACCCGTTGGTTGTGTTGTGGCGCACGGTGGTGTCGTTCGCGCCGCCCGGAATCGGCGCGGTGGGCAGGTTGTACGACATCACCTGGGTGTCGTCGTTCTCGGTCATGGATTCGCGGATGGCGACCTGCGCGGCGTGCGGCAGCGTGTGCATGATCTCGCGCACCCGCGCCTGACGGCGATGCACCGCCTGGCGCACCGGCATACCGGGCGTGGCCTTCATCTGCGGGATGATGCCCTCGACCTCTTCGGCGCCACCGTGGTGGTGACCGGCGTCCACGAGCGCCTGCTCGCGGGCCATCTGCGCCTCGTCCTTCTCCTCCGACATGCCGATCGGACCGATCATCCGGCCGTTGAGGAACTGCTTGACCACCGGCTCCTCCGAGGTCAACAGCACCTCACGCGGGCCGAACATCACCAGCTGGCGGCGGAACAGCATGCCGATATTGTCGGGCACGGTACGGGCCAGGTTGATGTTGTGCGTCACGATCAGGATCGTCGCGTCGATCTGGGCGTTGATGTCGATCAGCAGCTGGCTCAGGTACGAGGTGCGGACCGGGTCCAGACCCGAGTCGGGCTCGTCGACCAGGATGATCTGCGGGTCCAGCACCAGCGCACGCGCCAGCCCGGCGCGCTTGCGCATACCGCCGGAGATCTCGCCGGGCAGCTTGCCCTCGGCGCCGAGCAGACCGGTCAGCTCGAGCTTCTCCATGACGATGTTCTTGATCTCGCTCTCCGACTTCTTCGTGTGCTCACGAAGCGGGAACGCGACATTGTCGAACAGATTCATCGAGCCGAACAGCGCGCCGTCCTGGAACAGCACGCCGAACAGCTTGCGGATCTCGTAGAGCTCCTTGTTGGAGCAGGTGGTGATGTCGGTGCCGTCGATGTAGATCGAGCCGCGCTCGGGACGCAGCAGGCCGATCAGCGACTTCAGGAACACCGACTTACCCGTACCCGACGGGCCCAGCAGCGCGCTCACCTCGCCGGAAGGCAGGGTCAGCGACACGTCCTGCCAAATTCGCTGTGAACCGAAGGATTTGGTAACACCCTCGGTCCTGACCTCGACGCCCACGCCTACCTCCACAGTTTCTCAGCGAGCAGCCCACCGGCGAACCGCGCCTCGGTCCTCGCGGTGCGTCACGTCACAGTGGGTTCGGTCACTCTATCGCATGCCCGAGACGCGGCACACCCCAACCTGACTCCAGAGTAAGCCGGACATCCTCGGACTTTCGGGTACTACGCTCGCATGTCCCCCGCGAACGCGAACGGGCGGCCCCCGAGGTGGGGACCGCCCGCGAGCGAAGTAATTCGGGAATTACTTGACCGACACCTTGGCGCCGGCCTCTTCCAGCTTGGCCTTGGCGGCGTCGGCGGCGTCCTTGGCGACCTTCTCCAGGATCGGCTTGGGCGCACCCTCGACGAGGTCCTTGGCCTCCTTCAGGCCCAGGCCCGAGACGATCTCACGGACCACCTTGATGACCTGGATCTTCTTGTCGCCGGCACCCTCGAGGATGACGTCGAACTCGTCCTGCTCCTCGGCGGCCTCGGCCGGAGCGGCAGCGCCACCGACGGCGGCGACGGCGACCGGAGCCGCGGCGGTGACCTCGAACTTCTCCTCGAACTTCTTGACGAAGTCCGACAGCTCGAGCAGGGTCATGTTGCCGAAGGTCTCGAGCAGTTCGTCAACGTTGGCCATTGTTGTTTTCCTTTCGGTAGTGGATGTCTGTGGGGGCGGGCCGAATTATTCGGCGCCGCCTTCGGCCCGCTTCTTCTCCTCGAGCGCGGCGGCCAGGCGGGCCACCTGCGAGGCAGGAGCGTTGAACAGGCCGGCGGCCTTGGCCAGGTTGCCCTTGAGAGCACCGGCCAGCTTGGCCAGCAGCACCTCGCGGGATTCCAGATCGGCGATCTTCTCGACCTCGGCGACGGACAGCGCGGCGCCGTCCATGTAGCCGCCCTTGATGACGAGCGCCTTGTTCTCCTTGGCGAAGGTCTTCAGGGCCTTCGCCGCATCGACCGGCTCACCGGTGATGAAGGTGATCGCGGTGGGACCGACGAACAGGTCGTCGAGCCCCTCGACGCCCGCCTCGGCGGCCGCGCGCTTCACCAGGGTGTTCTTGGCGACGGAGTACGTCGCTTCCGAGCCGAGCGCACGCCGCAGTTCGGTGAGCTTGCCGACCGACAGGCCACGGTATTCCGTGACCACGGTGGCCGTGGAGTTCTTGAACTGCTCGGCGATCTCCGCAACCGCGGTGACCTTCTCAGCCTTTGCCATACTTCGCCTCCTCTCTGATGGTCGGTTCGTGTATGCGAACTACCGATCAGGGGTCCGGCGACAAAACGAACGCCCCGGACGCAGAGCGTTCCGGGGCGCACAGGAAAAATCGAGCGAGTCCGAGACTCGTATCGACTCCCAGCCTCGGTCCTCCCTGCGTGGGCCGCCGGCAATGTCGCCGGACCTTCGACCGATTCCCTGCGGAATCGGCGACCAACGGTCTTCGGTAGAACGGATTGGGTAGCGATCGAACATGTCGACAACTGACGACCACAGTACCTGTCGTGCCCGCCATCTGCCAAAACGGGTCCAGTCCCGGCCGGATCGACACCCGCGCGCGGCCGAATTGTTGTGATGCACACCACTTTTCCGGGGTGATTGTGGCCGATATCGCCGCATCAAGATGTTACCAACGGTGACATATATCTGCTTGGCTACTGGACTATGGCAACCTCCATAGTCGATCCACCGGTGCTGCTGGAACGACGTTCCCAGCGATTCCTCGCCCTCGCGGTCATCTGCCTGGCGGAACTGCTGGTCGTCCTCGACAACACCATCGTCAACGTGGCCCTGCCCTCCATCGGGGTGCAGTTGTCCACCGGTGTCAGCGGCCTGCAATGGGTCGTCGACGCGTACACCCTGACCTTCGCCGGATTGTTGCTGGCCTTCGGCAACCTGGGCGACCGCTACGGGCGCCGGAAGGTGATGATCCTCGGCCTGATCGGCGTCGCGATCATGTCCGTCGGCGGCGCGCTGTCGGAATCGCTGGGCTCGGTCATCGCCGCCCGCGCGGCCATGGGCGTGTTCGCCGCGGCCGTCTTCCCCGCCACCCTCGCCCTGATCATCAACATCTTCACCGACCGCCGCGAGCGGGCGCTGGCCATCGCGGCGTGGACGGCCATGGCCGGCTTCGCCATCGCCATCGGCCCCATCTCCGGCGGCTGGCTGCTCGAACACTTCAGCTGGCATTCGGTGTTCTGGATCAACGTGCCGGTCGCCGTCGCCGCCGTGATCGCGGTGGTGCTGTGGGTGCCGGAATCGCGTTCGGCCGAGGTGGGCAAGCTCGACCTGCCCGGCATCGGACTGTCCATCGCGGGCATCACGCTGGTGGTGTGGGCGATCATCGAAGGCCCGCACTACGGCTGGCTGTCGGTGACCATCCTCGGCGCGGGCGCACTCGGCGCGGCGCTGGTGGCGTCGTTCATCGTCTGGGAATTGCGCACTCCCGCACCGATTCTCGACATGCGGTTGTTCCGCAACCGGCGCTTCTCGCTGCCCGCCCTGTCGATCGCGGTCGGCTACTTCTCGATGTTCGGATTCCTGTTCCTCATCACCCAGTACTTCCAAGGCGTGCGCGAGTACACACCGCTCGAATTCGGCATCGCCTCACTGCCTTTCGCGTTCTCCGTCGCGATCGGCGCGCCCGTGGCGGTGCTGCTGGCGCAGCGTTTCGGCACCACACCGGTGATCGTGTTCGGCCTGTTGCTCACCGGCGTGGGGCTCTACCTGGGCGGACAGGTCACGGTGGACAGCGGCTACGTCACCGACGTGCTGCCCTCGATGGTGTCGATGGCGTTGGGCCTGGCCATCGTTCAGGGACCGGCCACCGAATCCATCATGGCGTCACTGCCGTTGAACGAGGCGGGCGCGGGGTCGGCGGTGAACGACACCACCCGCGAGGTCGGCGGCACCCTCGGCGTCGCGGTCCTCGGCTCCATCGTCGCCTCCTACTACACGACCCGCGTCGACCCGCTGATCGACCGCATACCCACCACCCTGATCAGCGAGGAACAGAAGAGCCTGGTCCGCGCCAGCCCCCTGAGCGTCCTGGAGATCCGCAAACGCGAACTCCCGTCCTTCCTGGAATCCCAGCGCGAGAGCCTGATCACCGCCATGAAAACCGCCGCCCTCCAAGGCTCCCACGCCGCCTCCCTGGTAGCCGCGGGCGCGGTCGTGGTCTGCGCGGTCATCGTCGCGATCTTCCTGCCGTGGGGCAGGCAGCACGGCGAATCGGTGCTGTTGGCCTGGCGGAAGTCCGACGACGAGGACTGAAGCGACGCGGGTGACGGCGGCACGCGACGAGAGCCGCCGTCACCCAGTCGCGTCGAGTCGCCCCGGCTCGATTCGACGCACGGTGCCGACCTTGTCGAGGCCCTTGTCGAACGAGGCGACAGCCGAGTGCGGTTCCGCCGCTTCAGCTCTGGCGATGAGATATGCGTCGGCAAACGACAGGCGGTCGTGCTCGTAGATGTCGACCGCGCGGATCAACGTCGCCGGATCGTCGGTGACGATACCGCGAGATCCGATGACGGCCCGTGCCAGCGCTGCGACCTGCGGCCGAGGCACTCGGTAGACGCTCCGCAAGACGTATACCGTCTCCGCGAGAATCAGATCCGTCAGGTGCAGGGCGTCAGCTCCGGACAAGAAGGCAGTCGCCCGCCGCCCCATCTCGGGCGGCTCTTGAATCAAGTGTCGCACCAGGACATTGGTGTCGAGAAATACCGTCACGCCTCCCCTTCCAGCCATTGCGCGGCCCATGCGGATTCTCGAATCTCGTCCCAAGTCTTACCCCGAACCGCTGGCGGCACCTGAACGCTGCCCGCCAGTTCCAGCAGATCGGGTGTCTTGGCCAGCACGACGATCTCGCCCTCCACGCGAAAGTGCACGTTGTCCCCGGCGTGCAGGTCGAGAGCGTCCCGCACAGCTTTCGGCACCGTCAACTGACCCTTGGAAGTCATTCGAGCAAGCGCGTCCATGACATCTCCTTACGTTTACACCAAAGTAAGGATAGCGCTTCGGACGGCGGACCGTCGTATCGAAGCCCCGGCAAACGCCGAGGGCGGGAACGCTGGTGCGTTCCCGCCCTCGGCGGTGGTGCGGTGGTGCTTACGCGTCCTCGTCGAGGAGGTTGCGGGTGCGGTTCGGGTCCACCGGGATGCCCGGTCCGGTGTTCGTCGAAACCGTCACCTTCTTGACGTAGCGGCCCTTCGCGGTGGAGGGCTTGACGCGCAGGATCTCGTCCAGCGCGGCGCCGTAGTTCTCCACCAGCTTGGCCTCGTCGAAGGACGCCTTGCCGATGACGAAGTGCAGGTTGGCCTGCTTGTCGACGCGGAAGTTGATCTTGCCGCCCTTGATGTCGTTGACGGCCTTGGTCACGTCGGTGGTGACCGTGCCCGTCTTCGGGTTCGGCATCAGACCGCGCGGGCCCAGGACACGCGCGATGCGGCCGACCTTGGCCATCTGGTCGGGGGTGGCGATCGCGGCGTCGAAGTCCAGCCAGCCGCCCTGGATCCGCTCGATCAGGTCCTCGGCGCCCACGGCGTCGGCACCGGCGGCCTCGGCCTCGGCGGCCTTCTCACCGGCCGCGAACACGATGACGCGGGCGGTCTTACCGGTGCCGTGCGGCAGGTTGACGGTGCCGCGGACCATTTGGTCGGCCTTGCGGGGATCCACACCCAGACGCACGGCGACCTCGACGGTCGCGTCGGTCTTGGTGGTGGCGGTCTCCTTGGCCAGCCGCGCGGCGGCCAGCGGGGAGTAGAGCTTGTCGCGATCGACCTTCTCGGCCGCGGCGAGGTACGCCTTGCTTCGTTTTGCCATGATTCTCTGTCCTTAAGTTCTGGTTCAGCTGTGGTTGCCGGGTCTGGCCGACCCTCCCACCGAGCGGTTTCGCTCAGCCCCAGCGCCTTTCGGAGGGCTTCACTTACGCCTGCGTGGTCACGCTGCGCTACCTCCTCCGGCGCTGACGCTCAGCCCTCGACGGTGATGCCCATCGAACGGGCGGTGCCCGCGATGATCTTCACGGCCTGGTCGAGGTCGTTGGCGTTGAGGTCTTCCTGCTTGGTCTTCGCGATCTCGCGGACCTGGTCCAGGGTGACCTTGGCGACCTTGGTGCGGTGCGGCTCGGCCGAGCCCTTCTGCACACCGGCGGCCTTGAGCAGCAACTTGGCGGCCGGCGGGGTCTTCAGCTTGAAGTCGAAGGACCGGTCCTCGTACACCGAGATCTCGACCGGGATGACGTTGCCACGCTGCGACTCGGTCGCGGCGTTGTACGCCTTGCAGAACTCCATGATGTTGACGCCGTGCTGACCGAGCGCCGGGCCCACGGGCGGGGCCGGGTTCGCCTGGCCGGCCTGGATCTGCAGCTTGATGATCCCGGCGAGCTTCTTCTTCTTGGGGGGCATCTTTCTTCCTTGGTTTCGGGTCCTTACGGTTGCCGTAAGCCTGTCGCGGGCGCGGCCCGCTTCCGGACACGCGGCCCGGTGCTCGCGGGCGAATCCGGCTGACGCCAGGGGGATCCGCGCACGAACCAACACACCTTACCGGGAGCGTGCCCTCGTCCTTCGGGTGGGGCCGGGTTGCCCGGCCCCCGATCAGATCTTCGCGACCTGGGTGAACGCCAGCTCGACCGGGGTCTCGCGACCGAAGATCGACACCAGCACCTTGAGCTTCTGCTGTTCGGCGTTGACCTCGGAGATGCTGGCGGGCAGCGTCGCGAACGGTCCGTCCATCACGGTGACCGACTCGCCGACCTCGAAGTCGACCTCGATGACCGGCTTGGGGGCCACGTCGGTGGCGGTCTCGCCCGCGGTGGCGGCGGCCGCCGCGGCGGGCGCCTTCTTCTGCTGCGAGGCCGGGACCAGGAACTTCACCACATCGTCCAGCGACAGCGCGGACGGGCGCGAGGTGGCGCCGACGAAACCGGTGACGCCGGGGGTGTTGCGCACCGCGCCCCAGGACTCGTCGTTGAGGTCCATGCGGACCAGGATGTAGCCGGGCAGCACCTTGCGGTTGACGTTCTTGCGCTGGCCGTTCTTGATCTCGGTGACCTCTTCGGTCGGCACCTCGACCTGGAAGATGTACTCCTCGAGGTCCAGGTTCTGGACGCGGGTCTCGAGGTTGGCCTTCACCTTGTTCTCGTAGCCGGCGTAGGAGTGGATGACGTACCAGTCACCGGGGGCGCGCCGCAGCGCGGCCTTCATCTCGGCGACGGGATCGGCGGGCTCGGCATCGATCGGGGCGGCGGGAGCTTCCTCGACCGCTTCGACGTCCTCTTCGACCACAGGCTCTTCGACCGCCGCGGCTTCGTCGGCCGCCTCGATGGCGGGCTCGGCCACGTCGTCGACCGGGAACTCGTCGTTGGTGCCGTTCTCCGGGGTGCTCACTGGGGCACTCGCTTCCTGTGTCGTCACGTACATCCTCTGCGTGCCGGGCCGGGCGCGGCGGAAGATTCCACCGGTCCGCCCCGGGATCGGCTACCGGCGTCGGCGTCGTACCGCTAGCCGAACAGCCAGTTGACACCCTTGATGAACGCCAGATCCAACCCGCTGATGTAGGCGACCATGAAGATCACGAACACCAGAACAACGCTCGTATAGGTGACCATCTGCTTCCGGTTGGGCCAGATCACCTTGCGCAGTTCCGCGATGACCTCTCGCAGGAACTTGATCACGCGCTTGAACGGATTGCCCGTCTCGCCGCGCTTGCCCTTACCGGCAGTCTTGTCCGTCTTCTTCAGCGAAGGCCGGTCGATCGTGGCGACCGATCCGGTGTCGGCCGAGGACGACCCCGAGCGGGTCCGCCGGGCGGACCGCTTGCCACTCGGCCGGCTCACCGCGGCGGCGTCGTCGGCCGGGTCTGCGCCGTTGCGAGTGTCGTCGCTCACGCCGATCCTCTCTCATCGCTGGCATCCAGGGCAGGGGCGACAGGACTTGAACCTGCAACCTGCGGTTTTGGAGACCGCTGCTCTGCCATTTGAGCTACGCCCCTTCGGTCGGACGAACATCGTGTCCGACCACGTTTCCCATATTCAGTTTGCCGTATCGAGCGCGAGCGCCCGGTACCGGGTTCACACAACACGCGCGCCGCTCCGGCGGTTGCCGGTCCCGAGGGTGGCGGCCGAAGCCGCCGCCTGGAACCAGCCCCTCAGAGCAGCGCGCAGCGGCTGGTGACCCCAGAGTCCCGAGTGTACTCGACCGACCGCGCCGATAGCCAATCAGGGTCGGCCGACCAGGTCAGGACAGCTGCACGGTCGCGGTGGCCCGGCCGAAGATCTTCTTGCCCGCCGACCTGGCCACGATCGCGATCACCGCGGTGCGCGTCTCGGGGTCCACCGACTTCACCTTGCCGGTGTACTCCACCTCGGCGGCCTCCTCGGAACCGACGTACACCGGGCTGGTGAAGCGCACGTTGTACTCCTTGACCGCGCCCGGATCGCCCAGCCAGGAGGTGACGAATCCGCCGCCGAGGCCCATGGTGAGCATGCCGTGCGCGACCACGTTGTCCAGGCCGACGAGCTTGACCACCTCGTCGCTCCAGTGGATCGGGTTCGCGTCGCCGGAGACGCCGGCGTAGTTGACCAGATCGCCGCGGGTGAGGCGGACCACGCGCGGGGGCAGCTCGTCACCGACGCCGATCCCGTCGAACGAGCGGGCGTGCTTGCTCGCCGCGACCTCGGGGATGGTGGTGACGGGCACCGGCGGCGCCGACACGGGCGCGGCGGTGCGCGGGTGGTGGCCCGGCTCCTCGGAGCCGATGCCGTGCATGAGCACGTTGCGCACGGCCTCGTTGAGGTTCGGGTCGATATCGCCGCCGCTGCGGCCGACGAGCGTGGTGTAGGTGGTGAGCACCAGTTCGTCGTTCTGCGCGGTGACGATGTTCTTGGTGACGATGATGTCGCCGCCGAAGGCCTGCCGGAAGGAATGCAGGTAGACGTCGCAGGTGAGCTGGTCGCCGACGCGGATGGGCCGGTGGAACTCCAGGATCTGGTCGGTCTGCATGATCTGGCTCAGGTCGTAACCGGTGACGACCTGTTCGAACAGCTTGCGCTGGGCCAGGATGCCGACCAGGGAGATGAACGTGGGGGGCGCGAGCAGGCCGTCGTAGCCGTACTCCGCGGCGACGTCCTCGTCCCAGTGCACCGGGTGGTAGTCCTGCACCGCGCGGGCGTATTCGCGGACCTTCTCGCGGCCGACTTCGTAGTAGTCGTCGACGCGATAGTGGTGACCGACCATCGCCGCGGCGTGGGCGGCGGGATCGAAATCCGCAGCGCCCGGCTGGACCGCTTCTTCTGTACCGGTGTTGATTGTCACGGGAGGACTGTACCTATCTGACCCCGCTCCCCGGGGTCGCGGAGCGTTGACCACCGCACCGGTCCGCAAACGAGATCAGGGCCGGACATATGTCCGGCCCTGCACGGCTTCACGGTCCGAGAAAGCCGGGATCGAGCTCCCGGCACCACCCTCGCGGTAGCTTCACGCGCGAGTGGGTTTCAGCGGGATTCGCGGTGCGCCCGGTGCGTGCCGCAGTTCGGGCAGAACTTCTTCAGCTCCAGCCGATCCGGGTCGTTGCGCCGGTTCTTCTTGGTGATGTAGTTGCGGTGCTTGCACTGCTCGCAGGCCAAGGTGATCTTTGGCCGGACATCGGTGGACTTCGCGGCCACGATATGCCTTCTTTCCGGTACCTGATGGGCTCGATAGGTTGTGGTAGCGATGGCCGGACTTGAACCGGCGACACAACGATTATGAGTCGTTTGCTCTACCGACTGAGCTACACCGCCACGGCGTCGCATTGCCGTGGTTCCGTGCCCAGCCCCACCACCGCGGGTGCGTTGCCGAGTCGGTCACCACCGGCAATCCGGCGAGCCCCCTAACGGAATCGAACCGTTGACCTTTTCCTTACCATGGAAACGCTCTGCCGACTGAGCTAAGGGGGCATGACTGCCTTCGCTCCGGAGACTCAGGATCTCGACCCCGGCGCGCTGAAGTCTTGAACGAGATTACACACCGAACGCACGCAGTTCCAAACCGTGTGGTCAAGACATGTTTTCGGACCCGTCGAGCGGGTCGGCGCACGGCCTGCGGGCGGCGTGCCGCACCTACCGTATCCCCCTTCCGAGCTACACCACGAACGCTCGTGCGAGGGATGTGGCGGCGGCGGGCGCGTCCCTAGCATCGAACCATGATCGAGGCGCGCGGGTTGACGAAGTGCTACGGACGCACACGCGCCGTGGACGACCTCACGTTCACGGCGGGTGCGGGCCGGGTCACCGGCTTCCTCGGCCCCAACGGGTCGGGCAAGACCACGACCATGCGGATGATTCTCGGGCTCATCACCCCGACGGGTGGATCGGTGACGGTGCGGGGCCGCCCGTATCGCGAGCTCACGCGGCCGCTGCACACGGTCGGCGCGCTGCTCGACGCGGGTGATGTGCTGTCGTCGCGCACGGCGGCGGCACACCTGCGGGGGCTGGCGGCGGCGTCCGGGATTCCGGCGCGACGCGTGGACGAGGTACTGGACACGGTCGGCCTCACCGCGATGGCGGGCCGGCGGGTCGGCGGGTTCTCGCTGGGGATGCGCCAGCGTCTGGGGATCGCCGCCGCACTGCTCGGCGATCCGGAGGTCCTGGTGCTGGACGAGCCGGTGAACGGCCTGGACACCGAGGGCATCCGGTGGATCAGGGAGTTGCTGCGCGCGATGGCCGATGAGGGCCGCACGGTGCTGCTGTCCAGCCATCTCATGAGCGAGACCCAGCTGATCGCCGACCACCTCGTGGTCATCGGGTCGGGGCGGCTGCTGGCCGACGAACCGCTGTCGCGCTTCGTCGCGCGCCGGGACGAGCCGGTGGTGCGGGTGCGCTGCGCCGAGCCGGAGCGCCTGACCGGCGTTCTGGACCGGGAGCTCGCGTGGCGCGACGGCGCGGCCACGGTGCGCGGAATCACGTCCGCCGAGATCGGCAGGCTGGCTCTCACGCACGGCATCGCCCTCGAAGAACTCACACCCGTCACGGCCAGTGTGGAGGACGTGTTCACGCGGCTGGTGGCCGAACATGAGAACTTCGCGGCGCGCCCGGTGACGGAGCGTGCCGGATGACCGCCGTCACGGTGCCCGCGGGCACCCTCCTGGCCGATCAGATCCGTTCCGAAGTGATCAAGATCCGTTCGGCGCGCGCGCTGTGGGCGCTGCCGCTGGCCACGGCGGTGCTCGGTCCGCTGACGGCATTGTTCGTCGGGCTCACCGCGAGCATGGAGGCGGGCGACACCGTCCTCGGTGGCGCGCTCACCGGGGTCACGCTGTGCCTGGCCGCGATCGCGGCGTGGGGCGCGCTGGTGATGAGCACGGAGTACACCTCGGGCACGATCCGGCCGGTACTGGCGACCACGCCACAGCGCGGTCTCGTGCTGGCGGCGAAGGCCGTGGTGGTCACGGTGATCGCCACGGTGTGCGGGATCGTCGCGGTGACGACGGCGTATCTGATCGGCAGCGCGATGATCGAGCCCGCCGCATACGACCCGGGCGACCCGCTGCCCGGCCTGTTCGGGATCTACTGCTGTTTCCCCGCCGTCGCGCTGCTCGGGCTCTCGCTCGGGGTGCTGCTGCGCAGTTCCGCCGCCGCGGTCGCCCTGTCCGTGCTGTACGTGGTGCTGCCGCAGGTGTCCTCGGCGCAGATCTTCGGGGAGCTGCACAAATGGCTGACGATCTTCGCGCCGAGCGCCGTGGTGGCCAAACTCGCGCAGAGTTCCGACGGGGCCGCGGAGTTGATCGGCACGCTCGGCGGGTGGCCGCGGCTGGCGATCGTGGTGGTGACCACGCTCGCGTCGGTCGCGGTGGCGTGGCGCCGGCTGGAACGGGAGGACGTGTGAGCGCCCCGGTGGGGCCGCGCTGGCTGGCACCCGTGGTGTTGGCTGCCCTGGCGGTCTTCGTCTTCGCGGTGGTCGACCACACGCTGCTGTCGGATACCGATCTGAGTGCGCGGCAGTCGGCGATCCTGGCGGCGGCGCAGGCGCTGGCGATCGTGTTGCAGGCGCGGGTGCCGCTGGCGGGGTGGGCGGTGAGCTTGATCGCCCTCACCAGCACCGCGGCGGTCTCCGACGAAACCCTCTGGGCCGATGCCGTTTTCAACTCCTACCTGTTGGTGCTGGCGATCCTGGCGTTATTGGTCGGCTGGCGCGCCACTGTGGTCGTGTGGGTGGTCACCACCGCTGTGACGGCCGTGGCGGCCATCGCCGCGCCGGGGGGCGGGCTCGCGGAATTCGTCACCTCGGCCGTGCTCACCGGGCTGGTGCTCACCGCCGCCGCGGTCACCAGGGCGCTGATCGAATCGCGCCGCGACGCGCGGACCCAGCGCCGCGAATCGGAGCGGCAGCGCGAGCGCAACGCCCTGCTCGAGGAGCGCACCCGGATCGCCCGCGAACTGCACGACGTGGTGGCCCACCACATGTCGGTGGTGGCGGTGCAGGCCGAGGCCGCGCAGTACCGGGTGCCCGATCCGCCGCCCGAACTCGTCGCGAGCCTGGACGCGATCCGCGCCAGCGCGGCCGCCGGGCTCGGCGAGATGCGGCGCATCCTCGGGGTGCTGCGCGCCGACACCGAACACGATCCCCGCCCGCAACCCGACGTGGCGGCCATCGGCGAACTCGTGGAGAGCGTGCGTGCGGCCGGCCGGACGGTGCACGTGCGGCGCGACGAACTGGACACGAACCTGCCCCAGGGCGTCTCGGTGTCGGCGTACCGGATCGTGCAGGAGGCACTCAGCAACGCGCTGCGCCACGCCCCGGGCTCCGAGCTCACCCTCGAATTGGCGCGCAGCGACACCGGACTCGCGATCGACGTCCGCAACACCCGCCCGAACTCGCATCCGACGACCACCGGCACCGGCCACGGCCTGGTCGGCATGCGCGAACGCGTCGCCGCCCTCGGCGGCGAATTCGACGCCGGACCGACCCCCGACGGCGGCTATCGAGTTAGGGCACTCCTCCCCTTCGACGAACGGCGGGCGCGATGACGATACGGGTGTTGATCGCTGATGATCAGGCGCTGATCCGGGATGGGTTGGCGGTGTTGCTCGGGGCGCAGGAGGACATCGAGGTCGTCGGGGAGGCGGGGGATGGGGCGGAGGCGGTGCGGATGGTCGAGCGGTTGCGGCCCGACGTGGCGCTGATGGACATCCGCATGCCGATCCTCGACGGGTTGGAGGCGACCGCGCGGATCGTGGCGTCCGGGGCGCCGACCAAGGTGATCGTGCTGACCACCTACGACCTGGACGAATACGTGTTCCGCGCGCTGCAAGCCGGGGCCAGCGGGTTCCTGCTCAAGGACACACCGGCCGCGGAACTCACGCTCGGCGTGCGTACCGTCGCGCGCGGCGACGCGATGCTCGCGCCCTCGGTTACGCGACGGCTGCTCGGCGAATTCTCCCGTCTCGGTGGACGTTTCCGCCCCGGCAACGCGGACCTGCAGAAACTGACCGAACGCGAGACCCAGGTGCTGGAGCTGGTGGCGCGCGGGCTGTCGAACGCCGAGATCGCGGGCGGCCTGTTCATCGCCGAGGAGACGGTGAAGACGCACGTCGGCCGGATCCTGTTCAAACTCGGCCTGCGCGACCGCACCCAGGCCGCGATCTTCGCCTACGAAAGCGGACTGACCGAACCCCGCTGAGCTGTGCACGACTCAGCCACCACCGCATCGCTGACGCCAATCACCGACGCCACGACCCGCCGACGCCGGCACCCGACACCACCCCGCCCACACCAACACCCCCGACAACCAGAGCCCCGCTGACGCCGACACCCGACAGCGCGCCCCGACAACAGTCCCCAACACCCACCGACACCAGCACCAACACCCCACCCGGCACCACTACCCCACCGAGCCCACGGAGGTGAATCATGACCATCCACACCCTGATCGCGGGCGCGGGCCCGACCGGGCTCACTCTCGCCATCGACCTCGCCCGCCGCGGGCTGCCGGTCCGGATCGTCGACAAGGCGACCGAGTTCTTCCCCGGATCGCGCGCGGACGGCCTACAGCCGCGCACCCTCGAGGTGTTCGACGACCTCGGCGTGATCGACGCGATCCGCGCGAAAGCCACGGCGCGGCCGGTCTTCCGGGACTTCCTGGACGGCGTGGAGGTCGGTGAACTGCGGATGGACGAGGACCTACCACCGAATCCCGCTGTGCCGTACCCGAATCCGCTGGTGCTCGGACAGTCCGACACCGAGGCCGTGCTGCGGGACCGGCTCGCGGAGTACGGCGTCGAAGTCGAACTCGGCACCGAGGTGGTGGGCGTCGAGCAGGACACGGAGGGTGTCACCGTCACCCTCGCGCACGGCGGCGACGTGCGCGCCCGGTACCTCGTCGGCGCCGACGGTGGCGGGAGCTTCGTGCGCCGCGCCCTGGGCATCGAGTTCGAGGGCCACACCGACGAGTCGATGCGGATGCTGCTGGGCGACGTGCGCGCCGACGCCCTCGATCACGAATTCGGCTATGCCCTGCGCACTTCCGCCGATCCCTTGCGCGCCGTCGCGCTGTCACCGCTGCCGGGCGGGCGGCACTTCCAGTTCGCCGCGCCGTTCACCGAGCAGGCCGAGCCCACGCTGTCGCTGCTGCAACGCCACGTGGACGACCTCGCGGGCGATCTCGCGATCCGGCTCACCGATCTGCGGTGGTCCACGGTGTGGCGGTCGAATACGCGGCTGGCGCGGCGCTACCGCGTAGGCCGGGTGTTCCTGGCGGGCGACGCCGCCCACGTGCACCCACCGGCGGGCGGCCAAGGGCTCAACACGGGCGTACAAGACGCCCACAACCTGGGCTGGAAACTGGCCGACGGCACGCCCGAGACGCTCGATTCCTATGAGGCCGAACGCCGTCCGGTCGCGGCGCGCGTCCTCGGGATCAGCACCGGCCTGCTGCGGCGGCACCTCGACGGCGACGAGAACGCCCACCGCCGCGGCACCGAAACCCACCAGCTCGACATCACCTACCGCGACCCGGACGACGAGGGAGCGCTGGTCACCGGCGACCGCGCACCCGACGCCCCCGTCCTCGACGCCACCGGAAACCCACTCCGCCTCTTCGACCTGTTCCGCGGCCCCCACGCCACCCTGCTCCGCTTCGGGGCGAACACATCGCCGAACACGCACCGCACGGAGGCCACCCGCGATCCACTCACCCTCCCCGCACCGGGGGCCTCCACACCACCAGCAGCTGTTCCCGCACCACCGGCAGCACCGACGCCGCCGAAACCCGCCCCCACACCACCGGCAGCGCCCAAACCAGCGGAGAGTTCGTCCGCGCCACCGAGCGCCTCCGTCACGCCGGACGCCATACCGCCGGCAGTTCGCCCCGAACCGGACACTTCGTCCGCGCCGGCCAACGCCACACCGAACGCCCCTGGTCCGCCGATCGTTGCCGCACCCTCGCCATCAACACGCGCTCCCACACCGACGAACGACGCCATCGCACCGAACGCAGCGCCACCAGCACGTCCCAAAACGGATACCTCGTCCGCGCCACCGAATCCCGCCGCACCGGTCGGCCCAGACTCGCCGACTGCCACCAC
Organism: Nocardia puris; assembly: GCF_003315035.1. Lineage (GTDB taxonomy): Bacteria > Actinomycetota > Actinomycetes > Mycobacteriales > Mycobacteriaceae > Nocardia > Nocardia puris. The sequence goes on along the minus strand of NZ_QNRE01000005.1, from coordinate 184,257 downwards.
AACGGCACCCACGCCAGGGGAGCCCGGCGCAGCACAGGCAGCGCTCTCGTCACCCCGGCAAACCCACCCCGTCCACACCTGGACGGTCATCCGCCCCGGAGACCCGCGACCGAACACCCCCTACGTCACCGACGTCGAAGGCCACGCCTTCGCGCACTATCGCGCCCACACCGGCGACCGAATACACGTCCGCCCCGACGGGCATCTGGGCCACCGGGAACGGTGAACAACCGCCCTGGAAACGCGGAAAGGGCGAGCGGTGCTGGTGCACTGCTCGCCCTTTCCGGCGGGGTGGCAGGTGTAGGATTCGAACCTACGTAGGCTTTCACCGACAGATTTACAGTCTGCTCCCATTGGCCGCTCGGGCAACCTGCCTTACGTGCGCTTCTCGGCGCGCACAGCAGAATACAACGAACCCCCGTGCCGAATGCAAACCGGCTGGCCAAGGGCCGTGCGGAGGGACTACGTTCGATGCTCGCGGGGTAGAACTTCCTCGACCGCTCGCCCCGGCGAGCGCGCCCGCGTCAACCGTCGCAGAACAGGAGCTCTTCAGTGGCCGATTCGTCGTTCGACGTCGTCAGCAAGGTGGACCGGCAGGAGGTCGACAACGCTCTGCATCAGGCGGAGAAGGAGTTGAACACCCGCTACGACTTCCGCGGGACGGGCGCGAAGATCGAGTGGTCCGGCGAGGAGAGCATCGTGATCACCGCCGAGGCCGAGGAGCGGGTGAAGGCCGCGCTGGAGGTGTTCAAGGAGAAGCTGATCCGCCGCGACATCTCGCTGAAGGCGTTCGACGCGGGCGAGCCGGTGGCCTCGGGCAAGACCTACAAGATCACCGGTTCGCTGGTGCAGGGCATCGACGCCGAGAAGGCGAAGAAGATCTCCAAGAAGATCCGCGACGAGGGCCCCAAGGGCGTGAAGGCGCAGATCCAGGGCGACGAACTACGCGTGAGCAGCAAGAAGCGCGACGATCTGCAGGCCGTGATCGCCCTGCTCAAGGGTGAGGACTTCGGTATCGCGCTGCAGTTCGTGAACTACCGGTAGTCGCGCGGGCCGCCCGCCATCTCCTCCAGCCGCGCGATGCGCTCGGCCATCGGCGGGTGCGTGGAGAACCAGCGGGCGGCGCGATCCCCGGCCCGGAAGGGGTTGGCGATCATCAGGTGCGACTGCGAGGTGAGTTGCGGCTCGGGCGGCAGCGGCGCGGCCTGCACGCCGCGTTCCAGTTTGCGCAGCGCCGAGGCGAGCGCCAGCGGGTCGCCGGTGAGTTCGGCGCCGGACTGGTCGGCCTGGTACTCCCGGGAGCGGGAGACGGCCAGCTTGATGAGGGTGGCCGCGATCGGGCCGAGCAGCGAGATGAGCAGTACGCCCAGCATGTTGGGGCCCCCGCTGCTGTCGCGGCCGCCGAACATGGAGGCGAAGAAGGCCAGGTTGGCCAAGCCGGAGATGACGGCGGCCAGGGCGCCCGCGATCGAGGAGATCAGGATGTCGCGGTTGTAGACGTGCGCCAGTTCGTGGCCGAGCACCGCGCGCAGTTCGCGCTCGTCGAGGATCTGCAGGATGCCGCTGGTGCAGCAGACGGCGGCGTGACGCGGATTGCGCCCGGTGGCGAAGGCGTTGGGCGCGTTGGTGGGGCTGATGTAGAGCCGCGGCATGGGCTGGCGCGCGAGGGTGGCGAGCTCCCGCACGATCCGGTACATTACCGGCGCCTCGAGCTCGCTGACCGGTTGCGCGTGCATGGCCTTCAACGCGAGCTTGTCGCTGTTGAAGTAGGCCCAGGCGTTCATGCCGACGGCCAGCAGGATGGCGATGACGAGAATGGTCGGGCTGCGGAACATGGCCCCGGCGAACACGATCAGCGCCGAAAGCCCGACCATCAGACCGAACGTCTTCAGACCGTTCGCATACCCGTGCCCGTGCATACGTCTCCTTGCCCACTCCCCCGTTCGTCGAGTGCCTTACGACAGGTCAACGATAGGCCGCGCGAGCGAGTTCCAGAGGTTTATGGGCGCTCGATCACCCGACGCGTTCGATGGTGTAGCGGACCAGCTGTTCGAGCGCGTCGTTGGCCGGTCCGGCGGGCAGCTCGGCCAGTTCGGCGTAGGCGAGCTCGGCGTAGCCCTGCAGCTTCTCCTTGGCCAGCACCATGCCGTGCGAGCGGGAGAGCAGCGCGATGGCCTCGTCCACGTCCTCGTCGGTCTCCAGGGGCTCGGCGAGCAGGGTGCGCAGGCGGTCGGCGTCGGCGCCGTCCTCGCGCAGCGCGTAGAGCACCGGCAGGGTGTGCACGCCCTCGCGCAGGTCGGTGCCGGGCGTCTTGCCGGACTGCTCGGAGGCCGAGGAGATGTCGATGATGTCGTCGGAGATCTGGAAGGCGGTGCCGACGGCGTCGCCGAGGCGGGCGAGGCGTTCGATGTGCTCGGGGCTCGCGCCGGAGAAGGTGCCGCCGAAGCGACCGGAGGCGGCGATGAGCGAACCCGTCTTCTCCCACACCACGCGCAGGTAGTGCTCGACCGGGTCCTGCCGCTCGCGCGCGCCGACGGTTTCGCGCATCTGGCCGGTGACCAGTTCGGCGAAGGTCTCGGCGATGATGCGCACCGCGTCGGGCCCGAGGGTGGAGGTGAGGCGGGAGGCGTGCGCGAACAGGTAGTCGCCGGCGAGGATGGCGATGTTGTTGCCCCAGCGCGAATTCACGCTGGGCGCGCCGCGGCGCATGGGCGCCTCGTCCATGACGTCGTCGTGGTAGAGGGTGGCCAGGTGCACGAGTTCGACGACGGTGCCCGCGGTGACCAGCGCCGGATCGGTCGGGTTGGGCCCGAGCTGACCGGTGAGGATCGTGAACAGCGGACGGAACCGCTTGCCGCCCGCCTTGGCCAGGTGCAGCGCCGCGTCCTGCAGGAAATCCTCCCCGTCGGACAGTTCGGCGATGAGCAGTTTCTCGACCTGTTCCAGGCCGTTGCGCACGTTCTCGGCGAGCTCCGGGTCACCGAGTTCGACCCCGGCCACCACCGTGCCCCCGCTGTTCACAGCCGATGTGCTCATCTCTTCTCCCAGCGCCGCGTCCGACCCCACGGTAGAGAACCTAGCGTGTCCCCGCCGCGCGGCCCATGAACACCGTCACTATCCGGTGTACCAGACAGTTTTCCACACACCCCTCCGCCGTCGACACCGGCTCGGCGATGCTGCCAGTATTGAGCACATGGGCTCACCGGATGACACCCCAGCGGGCGGCGCGCTGCCCGCCCGCGCAGAGGTCCTGGTCGTCGGCGCCGGACCGGCCGGTTCGGCCGCGGCCGCCTGGGCGGCACGCGCGGGCCGCGACGTGCTGCTCACCGACGCCGCGGTGTTCCCCAGGGACAAGACCTGCGGTGATGGGCTCACGCCCCGCGCCACCAAGGAGCTGGAACTGCTCGGCCTCGGCGAATGGCTGCGCGCCCACACGGTGAACCACGGTCTGCGGATGACCGGCTTCGGCCGCGAATCGCTGCTGCCGTGGCCGGGCGGCTCGTTCCCGAGCTATGGAAGTGCCGTCCCACGGACCGAACTCGACGACAAGCTGCGTGAGACGGCGGTGAAGTCGGGCGCCCGGATGCTGGACGGCACGAAGGTGGTGGATGTCACCCGCGAGGGCGACCGCGTCACCGGTGTGACCGTGCGAACCGGGGACGTGACGCGCGAGATCGCCTGCGACCTCTTGATCGTGGCCGACGGCGTGCGCTCGCCGATCGGAAAGTTGTTGGGCCGCACCTGGCATCGCCGTTTCGCCTACGGCACGGCGGCCCGCGCCTACATCAAGTCGGCGCGCAGCGACGATCAGTGGATCACCTCGCACCTCGAATTGCGGGACGAGAACGGCGAACTCGTGCCGGGCTACGGCTGGGTGTTCCCGCTGGGCAACGGTGAGGTCAATATCGGCGTCGGCTCGCTGGCCACCGAGAAGCGCCCCTCGCACATCGCGCTGAAACCGCTGCTGCGCCACTACACCGCGCAGCGCCGCGAGGAGTGGCAGTTCGAGGGCGAGCTGCGCGCGGTGGCCTCGGCGCTGTTGCCGATGGGCGGCGCGGTCTCGAATGTGGCCGGGCGCAACTGGGTTCTGATCGGTGACGCCGCCGGGTGCGTGAACCCGCTCAACGGCGAGGGCATCGACTACGGGCTCGAGGGCGGGCACATGCTCGCGGACATTCTGGACGCGGACGATTTCCGCCGCGTGTGGCCGCAACTGCTGCGCAACCGCTACGGCCGCACGTTCTCGGTGGCGCGCCGGATCGCGGGACTGGCCACCCATCCGCGCACGGTGCCACTCGGCGGGCCGCCGCTGATGCGGTCGAAGTACTTGCGGCGCACCGCGGTTCGCGTGATGGGCAATCTCGTCACCGACGAGGACGTGGACTTCACGGCACGCGCCTGGCGCACGGCGGGCCGCGCGTCGATGCGCTACGACGACCCGGCGCCGTTCGAGTAGCCGGCGATGTGCGCGCCCCGCAGGCCCCCGCTGTACCTGCTGCCGCACCTGCGCAGGGCGCGCGACCTCGCCGACCGGAACTACTCCGAACCGCTGAATCTGGACGAACTCGCTTCGGCCGCAGGCGTTTCCAAGTATCACTTCCTGCGCGCGTTCGCCGCGGTGTACGGGGTGACACCCGCGGCGTATCTCACCGAGCGCCGTATCGAACGCGCCCAGGATCTGTTGCGGGCGACGAACCTGACGGTGACCGAGGTGTGCGTACTGGTCGGCTACAGCAGTCTCGGATCGTTCAGCGCCAAGTTCCGCCGGCTGGTCGGGGTGTCGCCCACGGACTACCAGGCGAAGTTCGCCGACGGCGCGCCGCACATCCCCGGCTGCTACGTCTTCATGCACGGGTTGTCGGATCGCGCGGGCAACGGCGCAATTTCGGAGAAGCGCCGGGGCGCGGGCGGCTCCTAGCCTGGTCCCATGGCGACGATCACACACATTTCCCTGGTCACGGTGTACGTGACCGATCAGGACGAAGCGAAGCGGTGGTACATCGACAAACTCGGATTCGTCGAGGCCACGGACGTGACGATGGGTGAGGGATTCCGCTGGGTGACGGTGACCCAGCCGGATCATCCGGAACTCGAGGTGACCCTCATGCTGCCCGGCCCGCCGCTGGACGCCGACATGGCCGAGGCGATCCGGCGGTCGCTGGCCAACGGCACCAACAGCGCGCTCGGGCTGTCCACCGACGACTGTCAGAAGGCGTACGAGGAACTCAGCGCGAAGGGCGTGGAGTTCATCCAGCCGCCCTCGCAGCGGCCGTACGGCACCGAGGCCGTGTTCCGGGACAACTCGGGCAACTGGTTGGTGCTGGTGGAGCGGGCCGAATACGACCCGAACAGCGGCAGCACCGATTTCGGCACCGCCTGATCGGCGGTGTTTCCGGGCGCGGCCGCCGGCTGCGCCCGGAACGCGGTCAGGCGCTGGGGGCGGCGGTGAACCACTCCTCGAAGAACCGGCGCTCGCTGTCGATCACGCGGCGGAACAGCTGTTCGGCCAGCGGTTCGATGGCGCCGCCGACCAGCGACACCTTCACCTCGATCACGCCCGCGACCTCGATCTCGCTGCCTTCGGCGGTGGGGCGCATCTCGTAGGTGCCCGACATCGCGCTGGTGATGCCCTTGGTGCCGCCCTCGAACGTTCCCTTGGCGATCTCGCCGTCGAGCGCCTGCCAGTCGTCGGTGCGGGAGAGTTCGAGTTCGCTCTTGAGGACCTTGCGGACGATGCCGGGAATCTTGTCCTGGCTGGCCTTCTCGGTCATGTGGATGCGGAGGGTGCTCGCGCCGCCCGGATGGGAGAGATCCAGGGTCGCGGTGTCGGCGCCGGCGAAACGGGCCCGCCAGGCGTCGTCGTCGGTGAGTGCCCGGTGGAGATCTTCGACCGGAACTGTGTAGGGCACGGTGAAGCTGAATTTTCGGGACATGGGCGCACACGCTAGCCGACGCGATCGGTAGCCTGTGGCGGTGTCGGAAACCTCCCAGTCCGTAAGGCGGACGATCCGCCTGCGGCGGGCCAGGATCGGCGTGATCACCGCCGCGACGGTGGTCAGCGTGCTCATGGGACTGCTGGTGCTCGCCGCGTGGCGCAACGATTACCTGATCAGTTCCGACATGGGTGTCACCACCGGCGAAGTGCTCTCCGCGGGCCGGTTGCGGTCGGCGGTCATGTACGTGACGCCCGACGGCGAGACGCACAACCCGAAGGTCGGCGTGCTCTACCCGACGAATCTCACGGCGGGCGAACGCATCAACGTCGAATACGCCCGCAGCGACCCCGACCTGGTGCGCGTGGCGGGCCGCGACGTGCGCGTCGCGATCCAACCCGCGCTCTCGGTGATCGTGGTCGCGTGGGCGCTGGCGCTGCCCGCGTTGTGGTTCATCGCGCGGTTGGGGCGGCGCGCACCCGCGGACGAAGCGGTTTCGCTCGTCCGGCCGCGGGACTGAAAGGTTCCACTCCGCGCCCTCCCGACCAACCTCGGGGAGGGAGCCCGACAACCGACCGTTCGCGCGCCCCGACGCGCCGAAAGCGCAGCACCGGGGCGCTCCTCACCGCGCCCAGGGTGGGCTCATCGTCGACCCGTCCGCCATCGTCGCCTCGAACCCCGCCGCGATCACCACGTGCGCGACGGCCGGTTCGTCCCCCGGATTCCCCACCGCGATCGGCTCGCCCGCCGGAATCACGGCCGACTCTCCGGCCTCGAGCACCCGTCCGCAGACGTCCAGCCGACCCGCCACGACCATGAAGATCTCGTCGCGATCCAGCACGTGCGGCGCGTCCGGTTCGCGGCCCGGCGCGACGGTGAGACGCCAGGCGCAGACGTGCGCGCTGCCGCGGCTGGGGGCGGCGATGGGCAGGAATTCGATGCCGGGCAGGTCGAAACGCGGGGCATCGGCGGGGGTGACCGACCGTTCGCGGCCCGGCGCGCCACAAACACAGCAGTTCGCCCGATCTTCCCCCGCACTTCACGTCGGCGTGGCCGCTGGGCGTGCTGCCCGAGTCAGGCTGGGCTGGTGCGCGTAGCCATTGTTTCGGAGTCGTTCCTGCCGAACATGAACGGCGTCGTGAATTCCGTGCTGAGGGTGCTGGACCATCTGGAGCAGCACGGTCACGACGCGCTGGTGGTCGCGCCGGACACGGTCAAGGGGTTGCCGCCCGCGCCCCAGCAGCACGGCAGGTTCCGGGTGCACCGGGTGCCCGCGGTGATGGTGCCGAAGGTGAGTTCGCTGCCGGTCGGGTTGCCGCAGCCGGGGATCACCGCCGCCATCTCCGCTTTCGACGCCGACGTGGTGCACCTCGCTTCACCTTTCCTGCTGGGGGCCGGTGGGCTGGGCGCGGCTATGCGGTTGGATCTGCCGACGGTCGCTGTGTATCAGACCGACGTGGCAGGTTTCGCGAAGAGCTATGGGCTGGGGTTGACCAGCCGGGCGGCGTGGGCCTGGACGCGCCGCATCCACGAGAGCGCCACCCGCACGCTCGCCCCGTCCACGGCCGCCGCCGAAGATCTTGCGCGGCACGGTGTTCCGCGCATCCACCGGTGGGGGCGCGGGGTCGATATCGCGCGGTTCACGCCGTCGGCGCGGCGGACCGGGTTGCGCGAGGCGTGGTTGCGCGGCCACGACCGGCTGGTGGTGGGTTTCGTGGGCAGGCTCGCGCCGGAGAAGCACGTGGAACGGCTGGCGGTGCTGGCCGGTGATCCGGGCATTCAGCTGATCATCGTCGGCGACGGGCCGGAGCGCGCCCGGCTGGCGGCGCTCATGCCGGACGCCGTGTTCACCGGTGAACTCGGCGGCGACGAACTCGCTCAGGCGTACGCGAGCCTGGACGTGATGGTGCACGCGGGCGAGCACGAGACCTTCTGTCAGGGCGTGCAGGAGGCGCTGGCCTCGGGTGTGCCGGTGATCGGCCCCGACGCGGGCGGCCCCCGCGACCTCATCGCCCACTGCCGCAACGGTTACCTGCTGCCGGTCGACCGCTTCACCGAACTGCTCCCCAGCGCCGTCGCCGCCCTGCGCGACCCGGCCCTGCGCACCCGCTTCGCCGCCGCCGCCCGCAAATCCGTCCTCCACCGCACCTGGCCCGCGCTGTGCACCGAGCTCATGGGTCACTACGCCGACGTCACCGGGTACCGGGACCGCGTTTCCCGGACGGCCTGAGCCGCCCGAGCTCCCACCTCATCCGGCGCGCCGTCCCCCGTGTGACCGGTGTCGCGGACAGTCTCTCGAGCCGCCCGTTAGGGTCAGGGCGTGGCGAATACGAAGCAGCGGGACTCCTTCCGTGCCTCGCTGGACAAAGAACCGCACGAGGTGGCGTCGATGTTCGACGGTGTCGCGCGGCGGTACGACCTCACCAACACCGTGATCTCGGGCGGCCAGGACAAGTACTGGCGGTGGGCCACCCGCAGGGCGCTCGCGCTGCGCCCCGGTGAGCGCGTGCTGGATCTGGCGGCAGGCACGGGCGTGTCCACGGTCGAACTCGGCAAATCCGGCGCCTGGTGCGTCGCGGCCGACTTCTCCAAGGGCATGCTCGCCGCGGGCAGGCACCGGGGCGTGCCGATGGTGGCGGGCGACGCGATGGCCCTGCCGTTCGCCGACGACTCGTTCGACGCGGTGACCATCTCCTACGGCCTGCGCAACGTGGCCGACCCGGATCTGGCGCTGCGCGAGATGCTGCGGGTCACCAAGCCCGGCGGCAGGCTGGTGGTCGCGGAGTTCTCCACGCCGGTCGTGCCGGTGTTCCGCACGCTGTACATGGAGTACCTGATGAAGGCGCTGCCCGCGGTGGCGCGCGCGGTCAGCAGCAATCCCGACGCCTACGTCTACCTGGCCGAATCGGTCCGCGCGTGGCCGAACCAGCGGCAGCTGGCCATGCGAGTGGCGGCAGCGGGCTGGTCGTCGGTGAAGTGGCGCAACCTGTCGGGCGGCGTCGTCGCGCTGCACCGGGGCTTCAAGCTGGGCTGATCGTGGGATATCCCACACCTCACAGCGCCGGAGGAGGGCGGTGAGGGTGATTGTCACCTGACGATAACGCTGGGTAAATCCCGCGCAATCGGGATTCCGCATGATCGGTGACATGTCGGACGCAGTGGTGAGCACCGCGACGAGCACCGCCAGAACGGCGTGCTCGTACTGCGGGGTGGGCTGCGGCGTCACCGTCGAGGTCACGCCGGGTGAGCGGGGCGCGCCGGTGATCGCCAAGGTCAGCGGCGACAAGTTGCACCCGGCGAACGCGGGCAGGCTGTGCACCAAGGGCGCCACCCACCTCGAGCTCATGCGCACGCCGGGCCGGATGGAGACCGCCTTCCGCCGCCCCGAGCGCGGGCAGGAGCCGCAGCCGGTCCCCGTCGACGCGGCCGTCCGCGAGGCCGCCGACCGGCTGCGCGCCATCCTCGACGAGCACGGGCCCGACGCGATCGCCCTCTACGTGTCGGGGCAGATGTCGCTGGAGGCCCAGTACCTCGCGACCAAGCTGGCCAAGGGCTACCTGCGCACCGTGCACATCGAGGCGAATTCGCGCCTGTGCATGGCCAGCGCGGGCACCGGCTACAAGCAGTCGCTCGGCGCGGACGGCCCGCCCGGCTCCTACGACGATTTCGAGCACGCGGATCTGTTCTTCGTGATCGGCGCGAACATGGCCGACTGCCACCCCATCCTCTACCTGCGCATGGCCGATCGGCTCAAGGCGGGCGCGAAGCTCGTCGTGGTGGACCCGCGCCGCACCGACACCGCAGCCCGCGCCGACCTGTTCCTGCAACTACGACCCGGCACCGATCTGGCGCTGCTGAACGGCCTGCTGCACCTGCTGGTCGAAAATGGTGACATAGACACCGATTTCATCGCCGAGCACACCGAGGGCTGGGACGCGATGCCCGAGTTCCTCGCCGACTACCCGCCGACGCGGGTCGCCGAGATCACCGGCCTCGCCGAGGCCGATATCCGCACCGCCGCCCGCTGGATCGGCGAGGCGGGTGAGTGGATGTCGCTGTGGACGATGGGACTCAACCAATCCACACACGGCACCTGGAACACCAACGCCCTCTGCAACCTGCACCTGGCCACGGGCGCCATCTGCCGGCCGGGCAGCGGACCGTTCTCGCTGACCGGCCAGCCCAACGCCATGGGCGGGCGCGAAATGGGTTATATGGGACCGGGTTTGCCCGGTCAGCGTTCGCTGCTCTCCCCCGCCGACCGCGCGTTCGTGGAGACCGCGTGGGAGCTCGAACCCGGCACGATCCGCACCGAAGCCGGTCCCGGCACCATCGAGATGTTCCGCGGTATGGCCGAGGGCTCGATCAAGGCGGCCTGGATCATCTGCACCAATCCTGTTGCCTCCGTCGCGAACCGGAAGACGGTGATCGCCGGGTTGGAGGCCGCCGAACTGGTCATCGCGCAGGACGCTTACACCGACACGGCCACCAATGCCTACGCCGATCTGCTGCTGCCCGCCACGCTGTGGGCGGAGGCCGATGCGGTGATGGTGAACTCGGAGCGCAACGTCACGCTGTTGCGGCAGTCCGTTCCGCCCGTGGGTGAGGCACGGCCGGACTGGCAGCTGATCGCCCAGGTCGCCTCCGCCATGGGCTTCCCCGGCTTCGAATACCGCTCCGGCGAAGAGGTTTTCGAGGAGATCCGGCAGTTCGCCAATCCCGCCACCGGCTACGACCTGCGCGGGATGAGCTACGAGGCGTTGCGCGAGGGCCCGATGCAGTGGCCCTGCGCCGAGGCGGACCGGCGGCGCAACCCGATTCGCTACGTCAACGACGGTGTCAGCCAGAACCTGTTCGTGGACGAGGACGGCCACCGCCCCCGCCTCGCCTTCGCCACACCCAGCAGGCGCGCGGTGTTCCTGCCGCGCCCGCACATGGCGCCCGAGGAGATGCCCGACGACGATTTCCCGTTCGTGCTGAATACCGGCCGCCTGCAACATCAGTGGCACACGATGACCAAGACCGGGCGGATCGCCAAACTCAACAAGCTCAACGGCGAACCTTTCGTGGAGGTCCACCCCGAGGACGCGAAACAGTTGGGTGTGGGTGCGGGCGATCAGCTCGAAATCGCCTCGCGGCGCGGGCGGGCCGTGCTGCCCGTGCGGGTGAGCGACCGGGTGCGGCCGGGTGATTGCTTCGCGCCGTTCCACTGGAACGACGAGCAGGGCGAGTACCTGACGATCAACGCCGTCACCAACGACGCGGTGGACGCGGCGTCGTTGCAGCCGGAGTTCAAACAGTGCGCCGTGGCGCTGCGGCGAGTGGCGCCGATGGTGGAACCGGCCGCGGTCGAGAATGTTCCGACCGCGCATCCGCTGGCCGTGATGCTCGGGTTGGACGGTCACGTCGCGCCGACACTCACCGAGACCGAGCAGGTGTACCTGAGCGGGTATCTGGCGGCGCTGCACTCACTTCCGGTGACCGGGCAGCCGGTGCTGCCCGAGTCGGCGCCGATCTCGGCGCGCGGCCGGACCTGGATCGACGGCCTGCTCGCGGGCATGTATTCGCGCACTACCTCGGTGCCGGTGGAATTCACGACGGAGACAATCGAATCAGCGCCGGTGACCGTGCTGTGGGCCTCACAGACCGGCAACGCCGAGGAGTTCGCCACCACCGTCGCGCAGCAGCTGGCCGAGGCCGGTCTCGCACCGCGCCTGCTGGACATGGATTCCTGCGATATCGCCGCGCTCACCGGCGACGTGCTGTTCATCAGCAGCACTTTCGGCGACGGCGGACCGCCCGACAACGGCGCCGACTTCTGGGATCGACTGTCCGAGCACGGAACTCGGCTGACGGCGCTGCGCTACGCCGTGCTGGCGCTCGGCGATTCCTCCTACGACGACTTCTGCGGGCACGGCCGCAAACTGGACGAGAAGCTGGCCGAGCGCGGCGCGACGCGGTTGGTGGCGCGGGTGGACTGCGAGCCCGACTACGACGAACCGGCGGCGCGGTGGCTCGAGGACGTCCTCGCGGCATTGGGCGCCTCGGAGCTTCCGCCGACGCCCGGCACTCCGCCTCCCGGAGGCGGTTCCGGCCCGGTGGCGCGGGCGAGCGAGGGTGGCGCGGCCGTCCTCACCCGTCCCACGCGCACCGGAGCCGCGCCGTTCACGCGCAACGCGCCGGTGGCGGCGCCGCTGGTGCGCAATGAGCAGCTCTCCCGCCCGGGATCGCCGAAAGAGGTGCGGCAGTTCGGTTTCGACCTGCGCGGCCTCGGCGCCGCGTACGAGGTGGGTGATTCGCTGGGCGTGTGGCCGTCGAACTGCCCCGATCTGGTGAACGAATGGCTGGCCGCGACCGGACTGGACGGGCGGCGCTCCGTGGCGGTCGACGAGCGCGAGATGCCGCTGGCCGAAGCGCTGCGCACCCGGTACGACATCACCAAGGTGAGCCACGACCTGCTGACCTTCCTCGGTGAGCGCAACGCCAGCCAGCAGCTCGCCAAACTGCTGCGCCGCGACAACCGCAACGAGCTCGACAACTACCTGTGGGACCGTCAGGCCGTGGACGTGCTGCGCGACTTCCCGGTGCGGGCCGACCTGGTGGAGTGGCTCGGCACGCTGAAAAAGCTGCAGCCGCGCCAGTATTCGATCTCGTCCAGTCCGCTGGTGAGTCCCGACGAGGTGCAGCTCACCGTGGGCGTGGTGCGCTACGGCGAGGAGCCCGGCAGGCGCGGGGGCGTGTGCTCGACCTTCCTGGCCGACCGCGTGGCCGAGGGCGAGGTGCCGATCTTCCTCCAGCGCGCACCGCATTTCCGCCCGCCGCTGGACCCGAACGCACCCATGATCATGGTCGGCCCCGGCACCGGCATCGCGCCGTTCCGCGGCTTCCTGCACGAGCGGCGCGCACTCGGCGCGACCGGACGTAACTGGCTGTTCTTCGGCGAACAGCATGCGGCGCAGAACTTCTACTACCGCACCGAGCTGGAGGACATGTTCCGCACCGGCTTCCTCACCCGCCTCGACCTCGCCTTCTCCCGCGACCAGCGCGAACGGATCTACGTGCAACACCGCATGATCGAGCACGGGGCCGAGCTGTGGTCGTGGCTGCGCGACGGCGCCCACTTCTACGTGTGCGGGGACGCCGCGCGGATGGCCAAGGATGTGGACGATACGCTCTTGCGCATCGCCCGTATTCACGGGAAGTTGGACGAGGACGGGGCGCTGGCGTTCCGCAAACAGTTGGTTGCCGAGAAGCGGTATGTGCGCGACGTGTACTGAAAGTGGTTTGCCCGCAACGGGTTCGGTGGGGCGCGGTAGGCGGCCGATGGTTTCGGCCGCGGCCGATATGCCGGTCCTCGGTAGCAGACGTCGACGTGGCGAGGTGCGCAGGGGCGGCCGCTACCGCGCTGTTCGTATCGGAGCCGATCGTAGGCACAGGCGGGCGCAGGGTCGTGTCGGAGGTGGAAACGATCGTCTGCGGCAACTGAGCGGTGCTGCGGTTGGGCTGGTCGGTGCGGGTGGCGGGGATGGTCGTCGCGGCGGTCGGTGAGCCAGATGGCGTTGTGGACGGTGGCCTCGGTGGGAACGGTGCCCGGTTGGGTCGCGGTGGAAACGGTGGCCGATAGGGCCGCGGTGGGGGCCGGTTCTGGCGGTGGCCGATAGGCCACGGCAGGGGCGGCATGTCTGGCGGCCTGCGGGATGGTCTGCGGTGACCGCCGCGGGTGCGGTGGTCCGGTTGTCTGCGTAGCCGAGCGAGACGGTCTCGGCTCCCAAGCGCTGATGAGGCGACTCCGCCTGGCCGAGAAGGTGACGGTGAGAACTACCGCGCCGGGCACGACGATGTCGACGCGGCCGCGCGAGCGCCGGACCACCTCCCGGCCGACGGGCCGACCAAGGCGCACGCGGCGGCCCAAGACCGCTGATCGCTTACACCGCAGGCGGATTCAACCGGGCGAAGTCCGGCAGCCGGTAGTACGGGTAATAGGGATAGGGCGGGGTCGCGGCGCTGGCCTTGTCCAGGCGGGCGATCTGGTCGGCGTCGAGCCGCCAGCCGATCGCGCCGAGGTTCTGGCGCAACTGCTCACCGTTGCGCGCGCCGACGATGACCGTGCTGACCGTCGGCCGGGACAGCAACCAGTTCAACGCGATCTGCGGGACGGATTTGCCTGTTTCGGCGGCGATTTCGTCCAGCACGTCGACCACGTCGTAGAGCAGGTCGTCGGAGACGGGCGGGCCCGCCTCCGCGGTGCGGTGCAGTCGGCTGCCTGCGGGCAGCGGCTGACCACGACGGATCTTGCCGGTGAGCCGGCCCCAGCCCAGGGGGCTCCACACCACCGCACCCACGCCCTGATCCGCTGCGAGCGGCATCAGCTCCCACTCGTAATCGCGGCCCACCAGCGAGTAGTACACCTGGTGCGCGACATAGCGAGTGAGACCGTGCCTGTCCGCCGCCGCCAGGGACTTCATGAGCTGCCAGCCCGCGAAGTTCGACGCACCCAGGTAGCGGATCTTGCCGGCGCGCACCAGAGCGTCCAGCGCGGCGAGCACTTCCTCGACCGGGGTATGCGCGTCGAACGCGTGCAGTTGGAACAGGTCGATGTGCTCGACATTCAGTCTGCGCAGCGAGGTTTCGACCGCGCCGATCAGACGTGAACGGCCCGAACCGGATTCGTCCGGCCCCGGGCCGGTCGGCAGACTCGCCTTGGTGGACAACAGCACTCGGTCGCGCCTGCCCTCGATCGCCTTGCCCAGGATCTCCTCCGACGCGCCGTCGGAGTAGACGTCGGCGGTGTCGAACAGGGTGACGCCCGCGTCGAGGGCGATGTCGACGAGGTCGCGCGCCTCGCGGGCGTCGGTGTCGCCCCACGCGGAGAACAGTTCGCCGCGCCCACCGAAGGTGCCCGCGCCGAAGCTGAGGGCGGGGACCCGCAAACCGGACGCGCCGAGCCGACGGTACTCCATGAGGACTCCTAAAGGTTCTATAGTTCCGTTAACAAGCTCCGAAGGTACACCCTCGGCGCGATAAATGGAACTGGAGTCCCGTTATGACCACTTCCGGGGATGCGGCGCCCGGCTCGATCCGGCCCGGTGGGCGCACCGCCCGCGTCCGCGACGCCGTGCTGCGTTCGGCGGGCGACCTGCTCGCCGAACGCGGTTTCGCCGCACTGGATCTCACCGAAGTAGCTGCCGCGGCGGGCGTCGGCAAGACCACCGTCTACCGGCGCTGGGGCACCCCGGCCGGGCTTGTCGCGGACCTGCTGGCCGATATGGCCGAACAGTCCCTGCCGCGCGCCGACACCGGCTCCCTGCGCGGCGACCTGCTCGCCAACGCGCGCCTGGTGGCGAAGACCCTGACCGACCCGCGCCAGAGCCGCCTGTTCCGCGCCGTCATCGCCGCCGCCACCACCGATCCCGCCTGCGCCACCGCCCTCCATCGCTTCTACGACACACGGCTCACCGAATGGGCGGCCTGCGTCACCGACGCGGTGGAGCGCGGTGAGGCTCCGGAGGGGACCGATCCCCGCGCGGTCCTCTCCGCCGTCTCTGCTCCGCTGTACTACCGGCTGCTCGCCAGCGGGGACCCGATCGAGGACGCGGCGGCGGTGGTCGCGGCCGAAGCGGCGTTGGATGCCGTTGCGGCAGGGACGTTTTCGGGCACGAAGTAGTCCCGGCCACGACCGGCACCGAATCCAGCCTCAGCAACGGCGACTGCGCGCGGCCCGCGATCGTTTCACCTGGCCGGGCAGGCACATCCTGGATGCTGGATGCGGCTGTCTTCGCCGCGCTGCGCGACCTCGGGCGAGCGTCGACGCCGAAGAGCACACGCCCTCGGGACCGCGAACCTGCGGCGGTGTCGAGTTGTGCAGCGGCACAGCACCACCGGAACTCGGCTCAGTTCGGCCAAGAGGGTTCGCGGCCGGTGAAGCCGAGGACGCGGTCGAAAAGCGGTGCGTCGGACGGGATCGGGACGCTGGGGCCGAAAAGTCCGGGAGTGCCTTCGGGTGGGGTTTCGCGGAGGAATTCGAAGAGGATGGTGGTGTCGGGGTCGGCGCAGGTGAAGTCCTGGCCGGTGGCGCGGGCCAGATCCCAGCCGTGGATGACGAGTTCGTCGAGGGCGATCATCGCCATCACGCCCGCGTCGGCCTGCACACCGCCCGCCTCGGTGTCGCCCTCCCACGCGTCCGGTTCCCGCCACGCGGCGACGAGCGCCTTCAGCTGCGCCGGGATCCGAGTGCGCCAGTCGGGGGCGAGGTTCTCGCGCCCACCGGGCGGTGGGGACGCACTGTTGCCCACCGATTCCTTGGTGGCTGCCTGGCGGAACGCCTCGGTCAGGCCGACGACATGATCGAGCAAGTCACCGACGGTCATACCGGCACAGGGCGTCGCTGCATCGAGCTGGTCGTCGCGGATACCAGCGACCACCACCGCCAACTCGTCGGCCGCGGTGTCGAGATCGAAGGGCTGCATGCGGGTCTCCTCCGTGGATGGAACCTTCCACCCATATCGACGCCGCGAGCCTCCCGAATTCATCGGGTGCCGGATCCCGATCCGCATTCTCGAGTGGTCGAAAATGCGGTTACCCACGGGTAGAGTGCCAGGTCAAGGAGTGTGCTCCCCACGCACGTGGGGATGGTCCGGCCCTGCCGAGATCCTCGAACTTGGTGCCGAAGTGCTCCCCACGCACGTGGGGATGGTCCTGTCGTTGAGGTTCAACGGTGTTTCGTCTCGGAGTGCTCCCCACGCACGTGGGGATGGTCCGGGTGTGGTGGGCGGCCGGGTCCGCCCGGAAACGCAGCAGGACCGTCCGCGACTACTTCACCTCTACCGCAACGGGATTCGGTCCAGTGCCGGGACGGTGGCGTTCAGGACTCGGAGGCGGCTCAGGGAGAGTTGGGCCTGGCCGTTCGAGCCGGCGCGGCCGGCGGTGCCGGTCACCGTGCGCAAGGGACCGTTGTAGATGATCTCGTGTGGGACGCCGGGGTGGCGGGAGAGGGCGAGGACGAGGAGGGCGTCGGCGGCGGCGTGGGAGGTGGTGCGGAGTCCGATCGCTCGGCTGCCGTAGGTTCCTTTGATTTCGACCGCGCGGCCGTCGGCGGCGATCGCGTCGTGGCCGGTGGTGGAGGGAGGTTGGAGGGTGATGTCGAACAAGGCTTCCGCCGCGGCTTCCGCGAGGGCACCGACGAGGTGGCCGTCCGGGGTGAACTTCCGACCCGGGTGGAGCGCTTCGAGTTCGGCGACGATCGCGTGGAGCTGCGAGACCAGTTCGGCGGTGCGGGTGGTGCGTTCCTCGAAGGGGTCCGGTGGTGTCACCTCCGGATCGTAGGCGTGGCGGCGCGCCGGACGCGAGGTTGCCGGGAGCTCGCGGGCGGAGGATGCTCGTAGGGGCCGGACCGTTGTCCGTGCCTCGACCGAGGCACTCGCGCGGAGAGGAGCACACGATGATCGATCGCACGCCCCGCCCGTTGGAGGAGACTTCCGAGGCGGATCTCGCGGAGCAGCTGATACCCGCGTATCCGGACGACGAGGCCACCGAGGAGGCGGTGGTGAGCGAGGTCGTCGAGCGGGATACGTGGCGCGCGAACGAGGCGGACCTCATCGAGCAGGCGATTCCCGTGCCGCTCGACGACGAGGACCGCGAGGACTGACCCGCCGCTCCGGCGGACTCTGGTCGCAAACCCCCGTGACTCGGCCGGAGGTTGGGTCACCACGCTGTCGCGGGCACGATGTGCTGGGGAGCCGCGCGAACAGGCGCACTATGTGCCGGAGAGCCACACGGCCCGGCACGCAGATGGGAACGACGCGCAAGCTGACGCGCGGGCCGCACCCGTGACACCGCGACCGCACCACTGGCACAGAGCCGGAACGGCCGCACCGCACGCTGGAGAGCCGGGCCGCCAGGCGAGCCGGAATGGACGCGCGAACTCGACTCCTGGCACGCCGGGCTGGAACGACGCACGATGTGCTGGGGAGCCTCAGCACGCAGGGGCAACCAACCTCAGCGAGCCACGATCACGGCGCGATGCGCGCCCGCACCGTCGCGTGCAGCTCGCGCAGACTCGAACGCTCCGTGGCGACTTCCAGTACGCGCAGCCCGTGGGCGTGGCCGGCGAGCTCCGAGGCGAGTTCGTCGGGGTCGACCTGGCGGTGCGGGATGCGGTAGGCGGCGCAGAGGGCGGCCAGGTCCATGCCGTGCGGGGTGCCGAAGACGCGTTCGAAGACGCCCGCGTACTGGGGGTCGCCCTGTTCGAGGAGTTCGAAGATGCCGCCGCCGTCGTCGTTGGCGACGACGATGGTGAGGTCGGTGGGGCGGGGTTCGCCGCGGCCGATGAGCAGGCCGGACGCGTCGTGCAGGAAGGTGAGGTCGCCGATCAGCGAGATCGTGCGGCCCTCGTGCGCCAGTGCCGCCCCCACCGCGGTGGACACGGTGCCGTCGATACCCGCCACACCTCGGTTCGACAGCACCTTCACGTTCACGCGCGGATTCGCGACCAGCGCCGCGTCGCGCACCGGGTTGGACGCGCCGAGCAGCAGCTGATCACCCTCGCGCAGGGCGTCGAGCACCACGGCCGCCACGTGCAGACCCGTCGGCTTCGGGTGCTTGGCCAGTTCCGTGCGCACCACCTCGCCGGCGCGGGCGTTCAGGTCGCGGCAGTGCGCCAGCCATTCCGGACGCGGCGCGCCGGTGGTGACGGCGCGCGTTCCGGTGCCGACCACGTTGCCCGACACGTCGGGCCAGCGCGGACCGGTGGTCAGCGCGAACACGGTGACCTCGGGATCGGCGAGCACCTTCGACACCTGACGGTGCAGCGTCGGGCGGCCGGTGATGATGGCCTGCTTCGGCTTCAGCAACGGCAGCGCCAGCGGATGCAGCGCCGGGCCGTGCACGGGCGCGGTCGGCTCCGCTACCGTCGGCAGCTCCGCCAGCTCGGGGCGCAGGCCGGCGCCGTGACCGGAGATCACGACGGTGTCGGGGGTGAGGTCGATATCGAGCGGCACATCCAGCGTCGCGTACTGCGTGGACGTCCAGGCCTTGCCGCCCGCGCGGCCCTCCGGCCAGCCGTCGGCGGTCGCCAGATCGGGAACCAACGGCTCCCGCAGCGGAATGTCGAAATGCACCGGCCCCGCGTTCCCTGACCGGGTACCGCGCGCGGCGGCCAGCACCCGGCACACGGCGGAACGCCACACGCTGTTCTGCTGACCATAGGAATCGTCCGACTCGGTCTCGGCCAGACCTAGGCTGATCGCCGCCCGCACCTGGCTACCGAAAAGACCGAACTGCTCGACGGTTTGATTCGCCCCCGTGCCCAACATCTCGTACGGCCGGTTCGCGCTCAACACGATCAACGGCACGCGCGCATAATTGGCTTCCAATACGGCCGGGCCCAGATTCGCCACAGCCGTCCCCGAGGTCATCACCACCGGAACCGGATTGCCCCCCGCGATCGCCAACCCGATCGCCAGGAACCCTGCCGTGCGCTCGTCGATCCGCATATGCAGCCGCAGCCGCCCCGCCGCGTCGGCGGCCTGCAAGGCGAACGCCAGCGGCGCGTTCCGGGACCCGGGACACAGCACCACATCGCGCACGCCCCCGAGCACAAGTTCGTCAACGACAACTCGGGCCTGCGCGGTAGACGGATTCACACCCCCCAGCCTCCCAGACAGTCACCGTTTCGTCTCCGTCGGGCCGGTCACAGTGTTTTCGGCGCGCTGGTGCGCGCGGGTTCGCGGCCCTTCATGTCTCGCAACTCGGCGCTCGAGACGCGCGCTGCGCATGCGCTACGAGCGCCGAGTTGCGAGACGGCCGCGAACGGTCGGTCGTCGGGCTCCCTCCCCGAGATGGCTGGGAGAGCGCGGACGGGGCGTTCGCGGGGTGATTTGGGCCGCGGCCGGAAGCGGGGTTGCCAGCTGTGTCAGGCGCGCTAGTGGGCGGCGCGGTTCGGCCGTGGAGCGCCCTCCGACGTGGTCGGGAGAGCGCGGACAGGGGCGTTCGCGCCGCACGTCGGGTCGAACTCGGACAGCACACCGGATACGCCTGCGCGATACATCCCCCAGCGAATCCCCGGTTTCCCGCACGGGGGTTTGCGGGAAACCGGGGGTCACACCTCAGTTGGCGTGGCGCTGCACGAGGTCGCCGACGCGGGGCAGGGCCTCGATGACGTTCTTCTTCGCCGAGGAGCGCATCGAGTTGTAGACCTTCTGCAGGGCCGGGCGCGAGGAGGCGGCGGCGCGGGCGTCGGTGACCGACAGCAGAGCCTCGGCGACCTCGTCGGACTTCGAGACCAGCAGGTCGGCGAACTTGCCGGAGCCGGTCGCGGCGTATTCCTGCCAGAACGGCTCCAGCTGCTCGACCAGCTTGGGCGCCAACGACTCCAGTGCGTCCGGCACGATCGACGGGCTGATTTTCTTGACCGCGGCGTAGCCGCCCTTCACGGCCAGGCCCGACGCCCCGCCCTTGTCCGACACCTCGGCGTCCAGAACCTCCTTGGCATCGGCAAGGAAGGCCGAGCGCTTCGCGTCGTCGAGCAGGGATTCAGACAGTGCTGCAACCACTTTCAGGTTCCTCCGGATCGATGTCGATGAACGAGCGCACGCAACTATACGCACTGGTGCGCGCGGTCACAGCAGCGTCACCCGGCTGTGGGTGCGGCTACGGCTGCCCCGGCAGCAGTTCGACCATCAGACCTTCGCAATCGGCCAGCACAGCGCCCTGCTCATCGCGTAATTCGGCCACCACGAAGGTTTTGCGGCCCTCGACCCGATCCACCCGCCCGCTCACCGTCAATGGCGTCTGGAGCGGCGTGACTTTGCGGTAGTTCACGTGCAGGTAGGCGGTGCGGCTGAGGGGCCTGCCCGCGTAGTGGACGATCATGCCGAGCAGGTCGTCGAACAGCAGTGGCAGCACGCCACCGTGGGCCGCCCCGTTGCCGCCGAGGTGGTACCGGCGAAACTCCCCCGTCATGGTGATACCCTCGGGCCCGGCTTCCACAAGCCGCCAGGGCAGCAGCAAAAGGCTGCCGCGGCCGGGCAATTCGACGACGCGCCCCGCCGGGCCTTGCAGTTCGGGGGCGCGATATGGCTCGAGCAGGTCGATCAGTTCGCGGGCCTGGGCGAGCGCTTCGCCGATCACCTCGTCGGGGGCGTCCACCGACACCGCGAGATCCTGCAAAGTGCGCATCGCTTCCACGAAGGGCCCGAAGTTCGCGCCGGCCCGCGCCCGGGTGACCTTCGGAAAGAAACGGCTGTGCCGCTCGTAGCGGGCGTGGTCCACGGCGCTGCGGTCGATGCGCGGGCGCACCGCCGTGCCGGCCCGGGACGCGACCTCGCCGTCGCCTTCTGGAACAGGTTTCACACGCTCGCTCATACCTGCACGGTATCGCGTGGTTTTACACCGTCAAGTCCCCAATCGGGAACGCGCTGGCAGGGGCCCCGCGGACCACGTGGCATCGGGCGCGGTGGCGTCCGGGCAATAATCACCGTGTGACGTTCAATCCCAAGCTGTGGCGACCGGTTCCCGGATTCGAGAACCTGACCGATATCACCTATCACCGGCACATCGAGCAGGGCACGGTGCGGGTGGCGTTCGACCGGCCCGAGGTGCGCAACGCGTTCCGGCCGCACACGGTGGACGAGCTCTACCGCGCGCTCGACCACGCGCGCATGACCTCCGATGTGGGCGCGGTCCTGCTCACCGGCAACGGCCCCAGCCCCAAGGACGGCGGCTGGGCGTTCTGCTCCGGCGGTGACCAGCGCATCCGCGGCCGCAGCGGCTACCAGTACGCCAGCGGCGACACCGCCGACACGGTCGACGCCGCCCGCGCGGGCCGCCTGCACATCCTCGAGGTGCAGCGCCTCATCCGTTTCATGCCCAAGGTCGTGCTGGCCCTGGTCAACGGCTGGGCGGCGGGCGGCGGCCACAGCCTGCACGTGGTCTGCGACCTCACCCTGGCCTCCCGCGAACACGCCCGCTTCAAGCAGACCGACGCCGATGTGGGCAGCTTCGACGGCGGCTACGGCAGCGCCTACCTGGCCAAGATGGTCGGCCAGAAGTTCGCCCGCGAGATCTTCTTCCTCGGCCGCCCCTACACCGCCGAGGAGATGCACCAGATGGGCGCGGTCAACAAGGTGGTCGACCACGAGCGGCTCGAGGACGTCGCGCTGGAGTGGACCGCCGACATCAACGGCAAATCCCCGCAGGCCCAGCGCATGCTCAAGTACGCGTTCAACCTGCTCGACGACGGACTGGTCGGCCAGCAGTTGTTCGCGGGCGAGGCCACCCGCATGGCCTACATGACCGACGAGGCCGTCGAGGGCCGCGACGCCTTCCTGGAGAAGCGCGAACCCGACTGGACCCCCTACCCCTGGTACTTCTGACGACGGGAGCGGTCAATGGAGATCCTCAGCAGCCGGGTGATTCTGCGGCCCGCGGACTACGCGAAGACGCTCGCGTTCTACCGCGACGGCCTCGGCTTGGCGATCGCGCGCGAATATCCGGGCGGCACCGTGCTGTTCGCCGGACAGTCGCTGATCGAGATCGCCGCGCACGGCGGGACGGAGGCCCCGAGCACGTTCTCCGGGGCCATCTGGCTGCAGGTGCGCGACATCGAGGACGCGTCGGCCGAACTCGCGCTGCAGGGGATCCGCATCGACCGCGCGCCGGTGCGCGAGCCTTGGGGACTGATCGAGATGTGGATCAGCGACCCCGACGGCGTGCCGGTGGTGCTGGTGCAGATCCCGCCGGAGCATCCGATCCGGCGGGATTCGCGCTGGTCACCGGACTGACGACGGCCGGGCCCCGCGCGCGCGACCGCGCGGTGAGTTGCCAACGCCTGTCGTGGCGAGGACGATAGCGCTCTAGTGACCGTCCAACCGACGATGCCGGGACGCGTCCGTCCCGCGTCCGTCCGACGAGTGGATCGCAGTCTCGATGTCTGGCCCAGCTGAGCCCCATTCCCGCGGGGCGGCCGCCGTTCGCGTGTGCCGCCCCGGCAAACCGACCCGTTCCGCGCCCGGCCGCGCGGACATGACACGATCCCTATCGTGAGGGAGCGCAGCGAGCGAATCATGAAAACAGCGCGCCTGCGCACGACGGCACCGATCAGTGAGGTCCGATCGTGAGCAACACACTGCGGACGCTGCCGATGCCCACCGGTTCCGGTGTCGGCGATGTGCTGCCGCATCTACGGGAAGCCTTGGAGGGCAACGGCCCCGCCTGGTTGCCCATTCCCACCAGCGACCGGCGTGAGGCCCGGCGGCTCAGCGACGCGCTGGCCCCGGGGGAATCCATCGACGACGACGTGGCACTGGTCGTCACCACCTCCGGCACCACCGGGGTGCCCAAGGGCGCGATGCTCAGCGCCTCGGCGTTGCGCGCCAGCGGCACCGCCACCCATGACCGGCTCGGCGGGCCCGGTTCCTGGCTGCTGGCCCTGCCGACGCACCACATCGCGGGACTGCAGGTGCTGCTGCGCAGCATCCTGGCGGGCACCGAGCCCACGGTGCTGGACGTCTCGGGCGGATTCCTGCCCGAGGCGCTGGCGGGCGCGGTGGCGGGTATGCGCGGCGAGCGCCGCTACACCGCGCTGGTGCCGACCCAGCTCATCAAGGCCATGGACCTGCCCGAGGCCGCCGCCGCGCTGGCCCGGCTCGACGCCGTGCTGGTGGGCGGGGCGGCCACCCCGCTGCCGGTGTACGAGCGCGCGAAAGACGCGGGTATCAACGTGGTTCGCACCTACGGGATGAGCGAGACCTGCGGCGGGTGCGTCTACGAGGGCGTGCCGCTGGACGGCGCGCGGGTGCGCATCGAGGACGGGCGGGTGGTGCTGGGTGGCGCGATGATCGCGCGCGGCTACCGCGGCCAGCCCGACCATCCGGCGTTCGCCGAACCCGGCTGGTTCCGCACCGAGGACGCGGGCACCTTCACCGACGGCGTGCTGCAGATCTCGGGCCGCCTGGACGAGGCCATCATGACCGGCGGCCTGCTGGTGATCCCGCAGGTGGTGGAGGCCGTGCTGGTGACGCATCCGGCGATCAGCGAATGCGTGGTGCTGGGTCTGCCCGACGAGCGGCTCGGCCAGCGCGTCGCGGTCGCGGTGGTGCCCGCGGCGGGCGCGACCCCGACGCTGGAGGATCTGCGCGACCACGTGCTACGCGAGCTCGACCCGATCGCCGCGCCCCGCGAGCTCGCCGTGCTGGACGAACTGCCGCTGCACGGACCGGGCAAGCCGAACCGGGCCAAGTTGCGGGAACTGCTGGGAGCGCAGTCGGCGAACTGAGCGGTTCGACGCCCGCACGGGGCCGGTGCGGCAGGGGCCGAGCCGAGCGGGTGGGTTCCGCACGGTCGCTCGGACTCGCAGGTCCGTGGGGCGGCGCGGGTGCGCGTGGCGAGGGCCGAGTCGGGCCGTCTGGACGCGGGGGACGGCGCAGCGTGACGTAACGGCGAGGTGCACGCAAGAGTGCACGCCAGCGCCGTGCAAGACCCGTGCAAGCCGGGTCCCGCACGGTGAGGGCATGACATCATTCGCACCCACCGCAGCGCTCGCCGTCGAGGCGGACGGCCTGGTCAAGGTGTTCGGGGAACAGCGCGCCGTCGACGGCGTCAGCCTGGCCGTGCCGCGCGGCGCGGTCTACGGCGTGCTCGGCCCGAACGGCGCCGGCAAGACCACCACCCTGCGCATGCTCGCCACCCTGTTGCGCCCCGACGGCGGCAGCGCCCGCATCTTCGGCCGCGACGTGGTGGCCGAGCCGACCGCCGTCCGCTCGCTGCTCGGCGTCACCGGGCAGTACGCCTCGGTGGACGAGGACCTCTCCGCCACCGAGAACCTGATGCTGTTCTCCCGCCTGCTCGGGCTGAGCCGCGCCGACGCGCGCCGCAAATCGGCCGACCTGCTCGAGGAGTTCGGGTTGACCGAGGCCGCGAACAAGGCGCTGAAGAACTTCTCCGGCGGTATGCGGCGCCGCCTCGACCTCGCGGCCAGCCTCATCGCCTCGCCGCCGCTGCTGTTCCTCGACGAGCCGACCACCGGCCTGGACCCGCGCACGCGGGCCCAGATGTGGGACACCATCCGCCGCTTGGTCCGTGAGGGCACGACGGTGCTGCTCACCACGCAGTACCTGGACGAGGCCGACCAGCTGGCCGACCGCATCGCGGTGATCGACCGGGGCCGGGTGATCGCCGACGGCACCGCCGACGAACTCAAGTCCTCGGTCGGCGGCTCCTCCTTGCACCTGACGCTGGCCGACCGCGCCCAACTCGAGGACGCCCGCCGCGTGGTCGCCGATTTCCTGGGCGCCCAGGCGACCGTCACGCCCGAGGCGGGCAGGCTCACCGCGCCGCTGCCGAACGCCGACGTCACCACCGATCTGCTGATCCGCTTGCGGGAGTGGGAGATTCCGGTGGATGAGATCACCGTGAGCAAGCCCAGCCTGGACGAGGTGTTCCTCACCATCACCGGCCGCCCGGCCGACGACGCCGAAAGGAGCGCGGCATGACCACCCTCACCGCGACCACCGCACCCGCCGACCGCGCACTTCGGACCGCACCCACCGCCGTCGAGCGAATCAGCTTGCGCGACACCGTGTCCACGTCCCTCACCATGGCCCATCGCGGGCTGCTGAAGATGAAGCACAACCCCGAGCAGCTGTTCGACGTGACGATCCAGCCGATCCTGTTCACCGCGCTGTTCGCCTACATCTTCGGCGGTGCGATCGGCGGTAGCGTCTCGGCGTATCTGCCCGTCCTCATCCCCGGCATCCTGGTGCAGACGGTGGTGCTGTCCTCGGTGGTGACCGGCACCCAGTTGCGCGAGGACATGGACAAGGGCGTGTTCGACCGCTTCAAATCCCTGCCCATCGCCCGGGTTTCGGTGCTGGCCGGTGCGCTGACCGCCGATATGGTGCGCTACACCATCGCCACCGTGCTCACCGTGGTGGTGGGCCTGTGCATCGGGTACCGGCCCGAGGGCGGCGTGCTCGGCGTGGTCGCGGCGGGACTGGTCATCGTGGCGTGCTCGTTCGCCGTCAGCTGGATCTGGGCGCTGGTCGGCGTCACCGGCAAGAGCGCGGCGGGCGTCCAAGGCATCTCGATGATGGTGATGTTCCCGCTCACCTTCATGTCCGGCGCGTTCGCCGTGGTGAGCACGATGCCCGGCTGGTTGCAGGCGCTCAATCACGTGAATCCCGTGTACTACATGGTGAACGCGTGCCGAGCGCTGATGAACGGCACGGCGTTCGGCACCGATCTGCTGTGGTCGATGCTCGGCTCCGTGGTGGTGATCGCCATCTTCGCGCCGCTCACCGTCCGCGCGTACATGCGCCGGGCCTGAGAACCGACCGCCGCTCCCGCATTCGGGGGCGGCGGTCTTCTCATCGGCAGTTCCGATGCGCGGCAACCTCTTCGAGCAGACGGAGGATGTCGGACGCGGCGCGATCACGGCCGCCGCGCACCTCCCGCGCGAAGGCCGCCGCCACCCGTTGCGTGCCGAGTCGGCGCTCGGCCAGGGCTCGGTGCCGGTCGAGTCGCGTCGACGGAAAGTCTTGGCGCGCATAGACGCGCGGCGCGAGGGCGAGTAGTTCCAGTGCACGATCGGTATCCCGGTCGATCGCGATCAGGAAAGATCCGATGGCGCAGGCGATTCCCCCGATCTGCGGCAGGTCCCGGTACCCGGTCAACGCGGGAAGCGCCACGTCGAGCAACCGCCACGGCAGCGGATCCGCCGGGTCGGCCCGCTCACACAGCACGCGGGCGTCGATCGCGGCCGCGGCCACCATCATCGAGTGCGGGCCGAGATCGGAGACCCCTTCCGGCCACCCGCACAGCGTGAGCGCCCGCTCGTAAACACGCAGTCCCTCTTCGGTTCTGCCCTCGGCCATAGCCAGCTCGGCCATGCTCTGCGTGACCGAACCGAGCAGGCCGTTGGCACCCGACCGCGCGTCGGGGCTCAGGTCGAGACCTTCGAACGCGAGCGCGAGTTCGCCGCGGGCCGCGTCCCATTCCGCCAGACCCGCGAGCGCGGCGGCGAGCATGCTGCGGATCTCGACGGCATCCTCGTGCGCGCCGAGCCGGGCCAGCAGGTCGAGGCTGCGCCGGTGATAAGTCACCGCGCCCGCGTAATCGGCCATCTGGCCGCGCAATTGGCCCAGATGCCGGGAGAGCATGCCCGCTGTCCACAGGTTGCCCTCGTCGATGAGCGCCAGCGCGCGCATCGCGTCGCGCGTGGAACCGCGCAGGTCGCCCAGGTTCTCGCGGAGGTTGGCGCGCAGGAGCAAGGCGGCCACCCGGCAGTCCCGGTCGTCGGAGAGCACCGCCTCGGCGAGACGGCGCGCCACCCCGGCGCCGTCGCCGCGGAACAGCATCATCGAGACCGCGAGCCGGTCGCCGGGACCGAGATCGGTTCGGGTGCGCGACAATCGGCGCACCCGCAAGCGAATCCGGGAGCATGCCCGCGCGTCCCGGCTCACATAGAGGGTGTGCATGAACATCAGGCCGTAGGCGTCGACCACCAGGTCCGAGCGCGCCGCCGGACTGTCACCGAGGTCGAAGACCGGCTCGATCCAGTGGACCAGTTCCGTGTGCGCGCCGCGCATCGCCCACAGCGCGGCCAGCACCGGGAAAACGCTGTAGGCCGTGTGGGAGTCGCGGCGATCGACGGCGTAGCGCAGCGCGGTCGTGAGATTGTCCACCTCCGCGTGCGCCCGCTGCGCCAGCGCCGCTTGGTCGCCGTGCAGGAAGTTCGCCGCGATGTGTTCGGCCAGTTCGCGGGCCCAGCAGGTCAGGCGCTCGGTCACGCGCTCCGCCTCGTCGGGATGGGCGGCCAGACCCTCCTCGCCGTACTCGCGCACCGTCTCCAACATCCGGTAGCGCGTGGACGATTCGTCGTCGAGGACGGTCAGCAGGGACTGGTTCACCAGACCCTCCACCGCCGCGTCCACGTCGCCGACCTCCGGGCCACCCGCCACGGCGCGGGCGGCGTCGAGGCCGAAACCGCCTGGGAATCGGCACAATCGGCGCAGCGCGACCCGTTGCGGCGGGTCGAGCAGATCCCAGCTCCAGTCGATCACGGCGTGCAGGGTGCGGTGGCGTTCCGGGGAGCTGCGGTCGCCCTGGCGCAGCAGCGCGAATCGGTCCGCGAGGCCCGCCTCGATCTCCGCCACGCTCATCGTGCGCACCCGCGCGGCCGCGAGTTCGATGGCCAGCGGCAGGCCGTCGAGCGCCGCGCAGAGTCGGGCGACGGCGGCCTGGTCCAGGCGCACGGCGGGGCGCACCGCCCGCGCCCGCGCGGCGAACAGATCGGTCGCGGGTGAGCCCGCCGCGTCGACGGTGAGCGGGCCCAGCGGATAGACGGTTTCGGCGGTGATCATCAGCGGCGCACGGCTGGTGGTGAGCACCGTCAGCCGGTCGGCGGCCCCGATCAGATCCGCGACCACCACCGCGACGGCCTCGATCAGATGCTCGCAGTTGTCGAGGATCAGCAGCGGCGGGCGCGCCGCCAACGCCTCCCGCAGGCGGGTGCGGGCGTCCAGCGCCATCGGCCCGCGTATGGCGGCGGCGTCGAGGGTGAGATCGCTCAGGCCGAGCACGGCGGCGATCGCCGCCTCCACCTCCGAGCGCGGATCACCGGATTCCCCACGCACCGCGGCCAATTCGACCAGCACCACCGGCCTGCCGCGTCCCACCCGCACACCGATCTCGTTGGCGACCCTCGTCTTTCCGGTGCCGCCGGGACCGAGCACGGTGACAACGCGCGATTCGGACAGGAGGGCTGTGATCGCGGCGAGGTCGTCGGCGCGGCCGAGCAGTGCGTTGGGGGCGGCGCGGAGGCCGGTGGACGCGGCGGCGAACTCGGGCGCCGACGAGTGCGTCGGATCGAACCGTGTGGCATCACCGACACCCGTGATGTCCTCGGCCATTCGCGAACTCCGCGCCGCGGGCGGTTCGGTGCGCCGCGAGCGAGCCGGATCCAGCCGCGCGGCATCACCGGCGCCCGGGCCCGCGGCGTACTCGGCCGCCGAGGTGTTCTGCGCTGCGGCCGATTCGGCGTGCTCGCCCCGCAGGATCGCGGTGTTGAGGTCGACCAGGGCTCGGCCGGGGTCGGCGCCGAGTTCGTCGGCGAGGCGCGTGCGGAAGGCGGCGAAGGTTTCCAGCGCCTCGTTCGCGCGGCCGGTCGTGGCCAGCAGGCGCAGGAGGTCGTGGTGGGCGGGTTCGTCGAGCGGGGCGTGTGTCGCGCGGCGGCGGGCGAGGGCGAGGGCGCCTTCGTGGTCGCCCGCGTCGAGTCGGGCCGCGAGTTCGACGGCGTCGAGTTCGGCGAGCCTGGCGGCGGCGAGGGCGGTGAGTTCGTCGGCCACCGCACCCGGCGGGAGGTCGGCGGCCGGGTCGCCGCGCCAGAGTCGGCGCGCGGCCTCGATCGTCGCCAGGCAGCCGGGTAGGTCGCCGTCCGCGCGGGCACGCTCGGCCCGGTGTCGCAGGTCGGCGACGAGCGCGAGATCGACCGGCGCGGTCAGTTTGTAGCCGGCGGGCCCGATCTCCAGCGCACCCGCGGGCAGCGCCGCGCGCAACCGGGAGACCTGGGTGTGCAGGGCGTTCATCGGGGAACGCGGCGGACGCTCACCCCACACGTCCTCGATGAGGGCGATCGCCGACCGGCTGCGCCCCGGGTGCAGCGCCAGGGCGGCGAGCAGCAGGCGCGACCGGGCCCCCGGCACGGCGCTCAGCACGCCGTCGCGGCGCAACGCGACCTCGCCCAGCAGGGCGACCACGATCGATGCGTCTTCCGGCAGCGTCAGGGTTCGGCGGTTCGGGCCGCCCGGATCGGGAAACATTCCACGGCCATCGTAGGCGAACCGCACGGCGCGGGTCGTCCCGGTTTTCCGCCCCCACCTGCCGAGACGGGCTCGTGCCGTCCTCACCGATACGCCCTCGCGGACGCCGTAACCGGCATACGCTGACCGCATGGCTGAGTACGAAGTGGTCAGGCGGGCCGTGGTCGCGGCCGACCCCTCCCGTGTGCACGGGCTGATCGCCAACTACCGCGAATGGCCGAAGTGGTCGCCTTGGGAGGACATAGACCCCGGCATGGAACGCGTCTACAGCGGTCCGGAATCCGGTGTGGGCGCGCGCTACTCCTGGAGCGGCAACCGCAAGGCGGGCGCGGGCAGCATGGAGACCGTGACGGACACCGAGCGCGAGATCGGCATCCGGCTCGAGTTCACCAAGCCGTTCAAGTCCACCAGCAAGCTGACCTTCCGGCTGACCCCTGCCGACGGCGGCACCGAAGTGGTGTGGCGGATGGACGGCGAACAGAAGGGCCTGATGGCCGTGGTCGGCAAGGTCATCAAGATGGATCGGTTGATCGGCAAGGACTTCGAGAAGGGGCTCGCCCGCCTGCAAGCCGCCGTGCGCGCCTGAACCGGCGGCCCGCATTAGGCTGCGAGCATGGCTACAGCAGCGCAATGGCTGGAGGGCGCCCGGCCCCGCACCCTGCCGAACGCGATCGCGCCGGTGATCGCCGGAACCGGCGCCGCCGCCTCGCTCGACGGCGCCGTCTGGTGGAAAGCCCTGCTGGCGCTGGTGGTCTCGCTGGCGCTGATCGTCGGGGTCAACTACGCCAACGACTACTCCGACGGCATTCGCGGCACCGACGACGAGCGCGTCGGCCCGCTGCGACTGGTCGGTTCCGGACTGGCCTCGCCCGCGGCCGTGCGCAACGCGGCGATCGCGAGCCTGGCGCTGGGCGCGGTGTTCGGGCTGGTGCTGGTGGCGACGTCGGCGTGGTGGCTGCTGCTGGTCGGCGCGGGCTGCCTGGCGGGCGCCTGGTTCTACACCGGCGGCAGCAAACCCTACGGCTACAGCGGATTCGGCGAGGTCGCCGTGTTCGTGTTCTTCGGCTTGATCGGCGTGCTGGGCACGCAGTTCGTGCAGGCCGAGCGCGTGGACTGGGTCGGGCTGGCGCTGGCCGTGGCGGTGGGCGCGTTCTCCAGCGCGGTGCTGGTGGCGAACAACCTGCGCGACATCCCCACCGACACCGCGTCCGGAAAGACCACGCTCGCGGTGAAACTCGGCGATCCCCGGACCCGCACCCTGCACCTGGTGCTGCTCGCCGCGCCGTTCGTCGTCACGCTGCTGCTCGTGTTCCGCACCCCGTTCGCGCTCGCCGGTCTCCTGGCGATCCCGCTGGCGATTCGCGCGAACGCCCCGGTGCGCTCCGGCGGGCAAGGTCTGGAACTCATTCCGGCGCTGCGCGATTCCGGGCTGGCGCTGCTGGTGTGGTCGGTGGTGACGGCGGTGGCGCTGGGCGTGGGCTGACAGACGAACGGGCCCGGTGGTTTCCACCACCGGGCCCGTGTCGGCCGCGGAGCCTGCTCAGTCCTTGTCGGGGACCAGCACGCCCAGCACCCAGTTGACCAGGGAGATGATGATGCCGCCGAGCACGGCCGCCCAGAAACCGTCCACCACCAGGCCGTAGTCGGGCTGGTCGACCAGTTCGGTGAGCTTGGCGGTGAGCCACAGCATCAGGGCGTTCACGACCAGCAGGAACAGGCCGAGGGTGAGGATGATCAGCGGCAGCGAAAGCAGCTTCACGATCGGCTTCACCAGCGCGTTCACCAGCGTGAACACCGCGGCGATCACCAGCACCACGACGATCTTGCCGCCGTTGCCGTTCTCTTCCGGACTCAGGATCTCGATACCGGTCACCCAGGCCGCGGCCAACCAGATGGCCACCGCGTTGATGATCAGTCGAAGCACTAGCTGCATGCGCCCATGCTAAGTGGGGGCGCCCATCCGCGCTGGCGTTGAACGCGTTTCGCCGCGCCCTACGCCGCCGGGCGGTCGAGGTGGGCGTGCACCTTCGGGCGGAGGGCGGCGATCGCGGGCGCGCCGCCCAGCAGGTCGGCCGTGGTGTCGTTCGGGGCGCGCAGGATGCCCAGCAGCACGTGTTCGACCCCGATGGTCTTGTCCTGGCGGGCCAGGGCTTCGCGCAGCGAGAGCTCCAGCACCTTCTTCGCGTCGCGGGTGAACGGGATGTGCCCGCTCGCCCTGCGCTTGCCGAACAGGCCGCGCGGGGGTTCGGGCTCGGGGCCGTCGAGGGCGTTCTCGCCGAAGGTCGCCTCCAGGGATTCGCGCACCGCGTCGAGGTCGATGCCGATCGAGCGCAGCGCTTCGGCGTCCGCGTCGCCGAGCGGTTCGCCGCGCCCGCGCTGTCGCAGCGCGGCGGTGACGCCCTCGTGCGTGAGTCCCTCCTCCGCGAGCAGCGCCTTGACGTCGGGCTCGGCGTGGGCGAGCACGCCGAGCAGCACGTGTTCCACGCCGATGGACGGTGATCGCAGGGCGCGCGCGTCCTCTTGCGCGCCCACCACCGCGAATCTGGCCGACTTGGTGAACCTTTCGAACATCAGCCCCTGCCTCTCCGGTTGTACTTCTGATGGACGGCCTGCTTGCTGACCTCGAGCGCGTCGGCGATGGCCTGCCAGGACCAGCCCTGTTCGCGGGCGTTGGTCACCTGAATGGCCTCCAACCGTTCGAGGAGCCTGCGCAGCGCCAGCACCGCGCGCAGCCCGACCTTCGGGTCGGGACTGCCCGCGGCGGCCGCCAATGTGGTTGCCTCGGTCATGCTGTCAATTTTGATTGACTGACGCGGGCGTGTCAACAAAAATTGACGATCGAGGATTTCGCCGTCGGCGAAGAGGTGGAGACGCGGCTCAGCCGGCGCGGTTCAGCGGTCGAAGTGCAGCACGCATCCCCACGGCGAATCGACCGGCTCATCCGGCCGGAGGACAGGCTCGAACGCACGCGGCGGGTGGGCGCTCGGGCGCGCACGTGACGTGGCAGGCGTGCTGCGGACCGCCGACCTGCCCGGCGACACCCCGCCTACTCAGCCGCGCCAGATACCGGACGCGTGGAATTCCTCGAGGACGGCGGTGTGCTCGTCCAGCTCCATCCCCTGCGCGGCCACCCAGTCGTCGTCGAAGTACGAGTCGGCGTACCGGTCGCCGCCGTCGCAGATCAGCGTCACGACGCTGCCGGTGCGGCCCCGCGCCAGCATCTCGGCGACGAGGTGGAACACGCCCCACAGGTTGGTGCCGGTCGAGCCGCCGACGCGGCGGCCGAGCACGCGGCTCGCGTAGCGCATCGCGGCCAGCGAGGCGGCGTCGGGCACCTCGATCATCCGGTCCACGACCTGCCCCACGAACGAGGGCTCCACGCGCGGGCGGCCGATGCCTTCGATGCGCGAGGGCATGCCCGTCTCGTAGCCGGCGTCGGCGGTCTCGTAGCCGCCGTAGAACGCGGAATTCTCCGGGTCCACCACCGCGAGTTTGGTGGCGTGCCTGCGGTAGCGGATGTAGCGGCCGATGGTGGCGCTGGTGCCGCCGGTGCCCGCGCCGACCACGATCCACTCCGGTACCGCGTGCGTCTCCAACCGCATCTGCTGGAAGATCGACTCGGCGATGTTGTTGTTGCCGCGCCAGTCGGTGGCGCGTTCGGCGTGCGTGAACTGGTCCATGTAGTGGCCGCCGCATTCGGCCGCCAGCCGCGCCGCCTCGGTGTACATGTCCGGTGGGCGTCGCACGAAATGACATCGCCCGCCCTGGGCCTCGATCAGCGCGATCTTGCGCGGCGACGTGCTCGCCGGCATCACCGCCACGAAGTCGAGGCCGAGCATCTTCGCGAAGTACGCCTCGCTCACCGCGGTCGACCCCGACGACGCCTCCACCACGGTGGTGCCCTCGGTGACCCACCCGTTGCAGATCGCGTACAGGAACAGCGACCTGGCCAGCCGGTGCTTGAGACTGCCGGTGATGTGGGTGGATTCGTCCTTGAGGTAGAGCTGGACGTTCCACTCCTCCGGGAGCGGGTAGCGCAGCAGATGCGTGTCGGCGCTGCGCTGGGTGTCGGCGTCGATCAGCCGAACCGCGTTGTCGACCCAGTCGCGCGGGGCACTGCGGTCGCAGGACTTCACGCCCCGTCCTCACCCCGCAGGCGGGCGCGCAACTGCGCCTTGTCCCGGCGGCGGCGTTCGTCGACGAGCGCGATGTCCTCGTTGACCTTGACGCGCAGCGTCTTGAACAGGGTGAGGGAGAGCGGCATCGCGATGATCAGCGCGAACAGGGCCGCGACCACCAGCGGAACCTCGACGTCGATGAGCCGCGCGCCCCCGAGGATCAGCGCGGTGATGATCGCGACGAGCACCAGCCGGGCCAAGGTGTACAGCGCGAGATTGATGGCCAACCTGCGACCCGGACGGGCGGTCGGCTGCTCCGGACGAGTGGAATCGCTCACGCGAACCAGGGTATGCGACGACGTTGCGGGCCCCTCGCGCACACCTCCCGCCGAGGTCGCGGACCCATCCGTTTTGTCCATTACTTCGC
Source organism: Nocardia puris (assembly GCF_003315035.1). Classification (GTDB taxonomy): domain Bacteria; phylum Actinomycetota; class Actinomycetes; order Mycobacteriales; family Mycobacteriaceae; genus Nocardia; species Nocardia puris. Next base: position 149,966 of record NZ_QNRE01000005.1, on the reverse strand, counting down.
CTTTACCAACCGTAGATGGTTCGCGTACCTAGGGGTCGGGGTGCAACGATGACGCCATCTGATGAGGGAACTGTCGAGAACGGAGAGGTTTGCTATGAGTGCGATCACCGTCGGCGGCCAGGACACCCTGCTGACCCCGGGACAGGTTGCCGCCCTGTTCCACGTCGACCCCAAGACCGTCACGCGCTGGGCCCACGCCGGGCGCCTCGGCTCGCTGCGCACCCCCGGCGGACACCGTCGCTTCCGCGAATCCGAGGTCCTCCAGCTCCTGAAATCGCTCACCACCGAAGCGGGCACCACCCGCTGACCATCCACCGCGCGGCGCGGGCGGGGGTGCCCGCGCCTTGTGGCGTCGCACCAATTTCGTGTCCGTGGTGTGCGCGGAGGTCACTCGCGACTACCCTCGTAAGTAGGAGGTGAGCGAACGTGACGTATCTGTTGGCACTCATCGCCATCGTGGCAGTCGCGGTGCTGTGCTGGAAGGCGTTCGGACCGATGAGGACCGAAGCCCCGCGCTCCCCCCAGCAGCGCAAACCAGTCCTCGGGCCCGATGACGATCCGGAGTTCCTCTGGCGGCTCTCCCGTCAGCAGCACCGGGACGGGGAACCGCCCCAGTAGGGTTGGGCGAGTAGGTCGTGTCCGCCCGACCAGCGAGGCGCCGAATCCCGATGACCGGCTACGGCTGCGCGCCCTGCCCAGGGCCCATTGCTATGTGTCCGCAGCCGGTCTCTCGGACGTTCGCGATCCGTCATGCTGCGTGCGGTGACCACGTAGAAGCGTCCATCCATCGCCTCACTCAGCAGACATGCAGGTAGCGACCCGCATAGGTGCGGCCGAGAAGAATAGTGGTCTCCTCACGGCCCGCGAACGTATGGAACGGGCGTTGCGCAGCCTCCTGAACCTCGCTGGGATCGACATCGTGACGAGCTATATGCGCCTCGGACTCGTCGTTCCACAGGAACTCGAACACGCTCAGTCGTACTACGAACGAAATACACGACCCTTTGACAGTCCTGAGGGGCCGCCCGATCCACTCCTCGCGGTCCCCCTCGTCACGCTGACCAGGTGCGGAGTCCCGACGACTTGGCGGTGCCTACCGCCAGAGTTCGCCACGTGTCGGAAGATGTCGAGCTCGCGTTCCTGTAAGACGGTCGGCTCGATGAGGATCAGGCGAAGTCCGTCATGGCATCGATCGATGAGCTGTTCGCGAGCGCGGGACTCACTGCGTACCGAAGCCGCTCAGCCGAACCGGGCCGGCGTAGGGGACGACTCGAACGCGCTGGTAGAAGCCGTTTACGTCAGCCCCGCGTAGCTGTGCAATCCCGAGATCACCATGTTGATGATGAACAGGTTGAACAGCATCGCGACGAAGGCGGCGATGTTGATCCAGGCGGCTTTGGTGTCGCGCCAGCCCGAGGTGGCGCGGGCGTGGAGGTAGGCGGCGTAGAGGACCCAGGCGATGAAGGAGCAGGTTTCCTTGGGGTCCCAGCCCCAGAAGCGGCCCCAGGCGGCTTCGGCCCAGATGGCACCGAGGATGACGCCGGCGCCGAAGAGGGGGAAGCCGACGATGGTGGTGCGGTAGGCGAGGCGGTCGAGGGTGCGGGCGTCGGGGAGGCGGCGCGCGATGGCGCCGAGGAAGTTGGTGGATTCCTCACCCTCGGGCTGGCGCAGGCGGAAAAGGAACAGCAGGCTCGCGACGCCGGAGACGAGGAACACGCCGCTGCCGACGCTGACGATCGTGACGTGCAGCGGCAGCCAGAACGAGCGCAGCGCGGGCACCACGGGCGCGGCGTCGGCGTAGAGCACCGTGCCCGCCAGGAACATCAGGATCAGGACCGGCACCAGCAGGAACACCCAGGTGGAGCGGTACCGCTGTTCGCGCAGCAGCCAGAACCCGACCAGCACCGACGCCGCGCACGCCATCGTGACGAACTCGTACATGTTGCCGAGCGGGAAACGCCCGGTCGCGAAGCCGCGCAACACGATCGACAGGATGTGTACCGCGACGCCCACCACGAGCACCGCGAACGCCATATTGCCCAGGCGCTCCGACCACGGCTTGACCGGGCGCTCCTCGACGCGCCCCGGCACGCCGGGTGCCGCGCCGCCGCCCACGGTGACGAGTTCGCGGCCCTCGGCCTTGCGCACCTGCGCCGCCGCGTACTGGCGGATCAGGAGCACCAGCGCCAGCGTGTACACGACGATCGCCGATTTGAAGGCGAGGTCGCTGTACTGCGCGAGGGTTTCGTCGATCGGCATCGTCATTCTCCCGTGGTCTCGGCGTCCAGCACGCGCGCGCGGAGCCGGTCGAACTCGCCGCCCCACCCGGCCTGGTCGGTTCTGGCGAGCCCGCCCATTTCTACTACGGTTTGTCGTTGGTCAACGGTACCGGCAGAATCGGCCGCCGGGTAGGCCCGCACCCAGATCCGCCTGCGCTTCACCAGCAGCGAGACGAGCAGTCCCGCCATCATGGCGAGCGAACTCACCAGCACCCACTGTTGCGCCGGGTCGTGCGAGACCTGGAGGTTCACGAACTCCTTCGCGCCGTCGAAGGTGACGGTGGTGCCGTTGGCGAGCGTGGTCGACTCCCCCGGGCGCAGGTTCACGCGGGCCTCCTTGGAAAGGCGGCCCTGGCGCACCATCTCCTGGTCGAGCGCGAACAGATTTTGCGGACGGCCCGTGTCCAGGCCCGTGTCGCCCCGGTAGATATCCACGGCGACGGCCGGGTCGTTCATCGCGGGAAAGGCAGACGTGAGCAGGGTTTCGTGGAACATAGCCGTGGGCGCGAACAAGCCCTCGATGGCTACCTGATTCTTACGGCGCTCCTCGTCGGTGGCATAGCTGCCGCCGGGCGGGTCGATGCGCAGCACACCGCTGGACAGGAAGGTGCGGGCGTCGTCGGGGCGCCACTGGATCGTCTCGGTGCGTGTCTGGCCGTCGGGGAATTTCACCGTGAACGTCGGCGCGTAGCCGTGGCCCTGGAGGTAGACGCGGTCGCCCGCGACGCGCAGCGGGTGGTTGACGCGCAGCGTCGCCTCGCGCCACGTGTCGGTGCGCAGGTCGTCGCCGGCCTGGTAGGAGATGTTCGAGGTGAACATCTCGGCCTGCCCGGTGTCGAGGTAGTCGGCCTTGAAGTCCTTGACCCGCACGCAGATCGGGGTCATACCGGTGCCGTCGTTCACGTTGCCCGCGCGGAAGGAGTCGAACACCGCGGGCGAGGTGGTGCAGAAGCCGGGGCCATCGTCGGCGATGACGATCACATTGCCCTCGGTGCCGAACAGGCGGCCGACAGCGATCGACACCAATAGCCCCACCAGCGCCAAGTGGAAGACCAGGTTGCCGAGTTCGCGCGCGTAGCCCTTCTCGGCCGAGAGCGTGACTTCCCCGTCGCGCTTGCCGTCACCGGGGCGGACCTCGGTGCGCCAGCCCTTCAACTGCCCGCGCACACCGTCGATCACCTGCTCCGGCGTGCGGTCGGTGGTGTCCGAGAAGTGGTGCGGCAACCGGGAAAGGTTGCGGGGCGCGCGCACCGGGGGCGTGCGCAGGGCGCGGTAGTGATCGAACGCGCGCGGCACGATGCAGCCGACCAGCGAAATGAAAAGCAGCACGTAGATGGCGGTGAACCAGGTGCTGCCGAACACGTCGAACAGCTGGAACCGGTCCATCCACGGCCCCAGCGTCGGACGGTTGCGGATGTACTCGTCGACCTTCTGGGTGTTCAGATTCCTTTGCGGCAGCAGCGCACCCGGGATCGCGGCCAATGCCAGCAGGAACAGCAGTACCAATGCGGTGCGCATGCTGGTGAGTCCGCGCCACGTGTTGCGGACGAACGCCACCGCGCGCCCGGGAAGCGATTGGCGCGGCGGGCGCGGCGCGGCGGGGGCGGGTACGGGCTGGTCGATCACTGTCATATCGGCAGGGTCACCTCGGAGACGAACGCGTCACGCACCCACGCCACGAACACATCCCACGCCCCCGTGACCAGCGCGATGCCGACGCCGATCAGCAGAACGCCCCCGGCGATCTGGATGTTGCGCGAATTGCGGCGCAGCCAGCCGACGCCGCGCAGCGCGCTGGCGGAGCCGAACGCCAGGATCACGAACGGAAGTCCGAGCCCGAGGCAGTACGCGACGATCAGTGCCACACCGCGCGCGGCGGTCGTGCCTTCTGTTCCCGCGGCCACCGCCATCACGCCCGACAGGGTGGGGCCGAGGCAGGGGGTCCAGCCGAGCGCGAACACTCCCCCGAGCAACGGCGCACCGGCAATGCTGGTGAGGCGGCGGGGTTCCATGCGCGTATCGCGCTGCAAGGCGGGCACGAGGCCGACGAAAACGAGACCCATGAGGATCGTCACCACACCGCCGACCCGTTGCAGCAGTTCACGATTCACGTTCAGGGTCTGGATCAGGCCGAACACGGTGGCCGTCGCGAGGACGAACACGACCGTGAACCCGGCCACGAACAATCCGGCCGCGGCCGCGACGCGCATCTTGCCCGACGAGGGTGGGGCCGTGCGCTCGGCCACCGCGACCGCACCGGCGCGGTTCTTCGCCTCGGCCACCGTCGCGGGTGGCGCCTCCGCGCCGACGAGTCCGGCCAGGTAGGAGAGGTAGCCGGGCACCAGCGGCACCACGCACGGGGACGCGAACGACACCAGTCCGGCCAAGAGGCACGCGCCGAGCCCGAGCAGCAGTGGACCGTCGGCGGCCGCCTGCTGGAACGAATTCCCCACGCTCGCGAGCATCATCACGCGGCTTCCTCCGCGGCGAGACGATCGACCACCGGCTGCAGGTCCTCGGCGAGCAGGGCGCGCAGGAACACCGCGGCGACCCGGTGCTGCCGGTCCAGGATCAGCGTGGTCGGGATGACGCTGGTCGGGAAGTTGCCGCCCAGCGCGAGCAGGGTGCGCATCGACGGGTCGTAGATCGAGGGGTAGCCGACCTTGTTGTCGGTGACGAAATCCTGCGCCTTGTCGCGCTGCGGGTCGCGGACGTTGATGCCCAGGAACGCGACGCCCTTGTCCTTGCTGGCCTCGTAGACCCGTTCCAGCGCGGGCGCCTCTCCACGGCACGGGCCGCACCACTGGCCCCACAGATTGAGCACGACCACCTGGCCCGCGAAATCGGCGACCGAGATGCGCTCGTCGGTCATGAGTTCCGGGCCTGCGAGTTCGCCGATGGTGCCGCGGTCGGCGGGCGGGTCGTAGAAGATGTCGGTCTTGCCGCCCGGGGAGATGAATTCGAAGGTGCCGCCGGTGACCACCGCGTCCGACCCGGTCGAGCAGCCCGCCAGCGCGAGAATCAGCGCCAGGCAGGCGGTCAGGACCATCCCGGCCCGCGCCGGCGCGGACCGGTGGGACGCGGTGGGTCTCATGCGCCGTGCACCGTGGGGTCCGAGCCGCCCGCGGGTTCGGAGTAGACGATGTCGACGAGGGTGTCGCCCTGGTAGACCAGCGAGGTCAGCGAGGCCAGCGAGCACTGACGGTGCCGCGGGTCGTGCCACAGGCGCTGGCCCTGCAGGAACCGGCGCAGCGTCCACACGGGCAGCTGGTGCGAGACGAGCACCGCCTCGCGCCCGGCCGCCTCCACCCGCGCCTTGTTCACCGCGGCCAGCATGCGGTGCGCGATCTGCAGGTAGGGCTCGCCCCACGACGGGGTGAACGGGTCGCGCAGCTTCCACCAGTGGCGCGGTTTGCGCAGCGCGCCGTCGCCGACGGAGACGCGCAGGCCCTCGAAGGTGTTGCCGGCCTCGATGAGGTTCTCGTCGGTGCGCACGATCAGCCCGTGCTCCCCCGCGATCGGCGCGGCCGTCTCCTGCGCCCGCTGCAACGGCGAGGCGATGACGAGCGCGAGATCGTGGTCGGACAGCGCCCGCGCCACCGCCCCGGCCTGCGCGCGCCCCGCCACCGACAGCCCGAACCCGGGCAGGCGGCCGTAGAGGATGCCGTTCGGATTGTGCACCTCACCGTGGCGCAGCACGTGCACGATGGTCTCGACACCGGCGTCGACCTCGGGGAAGTCGTCGTCCTCGCGCGGGGTGGCGGTGGTGGAGGACGTCTTCGGGGCGGACTTCTCGACGGGGAGAGCGTCGGGGGTGGAGTCGGTCGACTCGTCGCCCTGGTCGTCGCCAGCCGGCACCTCGGCACTGTGGCGAGCGGCAGCCGCGGCGACGGGAGCTGCGCCGGTGTTGTCCGGCTCGGTGGCCGGGTTCGAGTCGCCGCGATCCGACGTGGGAACGGGACGCTCGGCAGCAGCGGGGACCTCGGCGGCGGCAGGAGTGGTCGCCGAGACCTTGTCGGCAGCGGGCTCACCGGCGGCGGCAGGGGTCTCGGCGGCAGCAGTCTCGCCGGCGGCCGGGACGGCGGCAGGATTATGGGCAGCCGGGTCAGCGATGGCACCGGCCGAGCCGGTGGCGGACGAAGCGGCGGCGCTCGAGGTAGCGCTGGATGTCGCGGCGTTCGCGGTGGCGGACGAATCGGCCGCGGCGGAGGTGGATTCCACCACGTCGGCGGGAGACGTGGTCACCCCGGCGATATCGGCGACCACGGACCCGGCGACCGGTGCGGTGGACGGCGCATTCGTCTTCGGGGACCGCTTCGCCTTCGAGCCGGCGGAGGATTTCGCCGACTTCGGCGCGGCCACCGCAGGCGTTTCGTCGCGCTTGTCTGTCACCGGCTCGGCGGCGGGGCTGGCGGCGGTTCCGGCTGCCTTCGCCGCAGGCACAACGGTGTCCCCGGCCTGGGTCCCCGCGCTCGCCGCAGAGGTGTCCGCCGGTGCGGCGTCATCGCTGCCCGCGGGCTTCGAGGCGGCGGGTTCGGATGCCTTCGTCGCGGTCGCGGCGGCTTCCGCGGGGGCCGTGCGCTTCGGGGTTTTCTTCGGGGTGGGCGCGGGGGTGGGGGCGCCTGCGTCTGGGTTGTCGAGGTCGGAGGTCACGCGCGGGATCCTTCGGGGGTGGCGGCCGCGGCCGCTCGGGCGGCGGCGGGGAGGGCGGCGGCGATACGGTCGAAAGCGTTCTCGTCGAGCGCGGCGGAGACGAACCAGGCCTCGAACGCGCTCGGCGGCGCGTACACGCCGCCGTCGAGCAGGGCGTGGAAGAAGGCGGGGAAACGCCAGGTCTGCGCGGCCTTGGCGGTGGCGTAGTCGGTGACCGGACGGTCGGCGAAGAACACGCTCACCATATTGCCCGCGAACTGCACGCGATGCTCGACCCCCGCGGCCGTCAGCGCCTCGGTGAACAGGCCGCCGAGGCGTTCGGCGTTGCGGTCCAGCGCGGCGTAGACCTCCGCGTCGGCGGCGCGCAGCGTGGCCAGGCCCGCCGCCACCGCCACCGGGTTACCGGACAACGTGCCCGCCTGATAGACCGGGCCGAGCGGGGCGAGCTGGTTCATCACCTCGGCGCGACCGCCGAACGCCGCCGCGGGCAGGCCGCCGCTCATCACCTTGCCGAACGTGTACAGGTCGCCCGCCACGCCCTCGCGCCCGAACCAGCCCGCCGCGCTGACCCGGAACCCGGTCATGACCTCGTCCATGATGAGCAGCGCGCCGTGTTCGGTGGTGAGCGCGCGCAGGCCCTCGTTGAAACCGGGCAGCGGGGCGATCGCGCCCATGTTGCCCGCGGCGGCCTCGGTGATCACGCACGCGATCTGGCCGGGATGCGCCTCGAATGCCGCCCGCACCGCCGCGAGGTCGTTGTAGGGCAGCACCAGGGTGTCGCTCGCCTGCGCGCCGGTGACGCCGGGCGAGGTGGGCAGGCCGAGGGTCGCGACGCCCGAGCCCGCGTCGGCGAGCAGCGCGTCGACGTGCCCGTGGTAGCAGCCGCTGAACTTGATGATCTTGGACCGGCCGGTGTAGCCGCGCGCCAGCCGGACCGCGCTCATGGTGGCCTCGGTGCCGGAGTTCACCAGCCGCACGCGTTCCACCGGCGCGACGCGCTCGGCGATGAGTTCGGCCAGTTCGATCTCGGCCTCGGTGGGCGCCCCGAAGGAGAGTCCGCCGCTCGCGGCCTTCCGCACCGCTTCGACGACGGTGGGATGCGCGTGGCCCAGGATCATCGGCCCCCACGAACACACGAGATCGACGTACTCGTTGCCGTCGGCGTCGACGAGGGTGTACCCGTCGGCGGAGGCGATGAAGCGGGGCGTGCCCCCGACCGAATGGAACGCCCGGACCGGCGAGTTGACGCCGCCGGGGATCACCGAGCTCGCCCGATCGAAGAGCTGAGCGGAAACCGGCACCGATGCACTGGTCACGCGCGGAGAAGAACTCACGGCCTCCAGTGTCGCAGCACCCGCGCGGCCGGTCGACGACAGGGTGTAGGAGAGTGACGCGCACCGCAGCAACACGCCACGGACCGCGAGTTCGGTGAACCGCGCGCGGCCGCTGCGTACCCTCTTGTGATCGTCGCAGCAGCTAGCTCCCGGGAGGGCTCACCATGCGGTTCGCGCTCGTCAGCTCGGCTCTTCTCGCACTGCTCACCGCCGGATTCGCGGGCGCGGGCACGGCCGCGGCGGCCGATCCCATCGCCGAGCCCGACCAGGGGCGCGTCGGCGCGCGACTCACGCACGAGGAAACCGTCGCGCTGGCGGGTGGTCCGGTGCCCGCGGTGGTGTCGATGTTCGTGCCGCTGAACCGCATTGGCGCGGGTCTGCACGACGACACCCAGATCTATCGCGATCAGAACGGCGGCGTGCACGCGTCATTGCGTCAGGTGATCGCGGAATCCGCGAGTCACCCCGACGGGACGGTCACCGTCTACGTGAACGCCCCCGGCACGCGCAACGGACGTGTGCTCGACGTGTATCAGAACTGGACCAGCTGATTCACTAACGGTTCTGCTCGCGGCAATAACCCGACTTGCTCCGACCTCCGGATAGGGACGACCGTCAGGTCATCCGGCAGGGCAGTTCGGCGGAGAAGGTGCGCAGTGAGCAGAGAAGTCCGTTCAAGATGCCCGCCGAGCCGGTCTCCGGCACCAGGTCGGAGACGGGCACCGGGTGCGGTGCGGCCGGTGCCAAGGGCAGGCCCACGGCGGACGCAGGTGCGGCGGCGAAACCTACCGCAGCCGAAACTGCCAGGGTCGCAATGATTTTCGACGCGACACAACGCATGTGTTCCACACCTTCCCGCACCGATCGCGTCTTGGCGTGACTATCGCCGGCCCAACCATCGTAAACCCGCCCGAGCAGTCTGGATCGCGATCACTTCAAATAGTGGTGCAGGGTGCGGAGCACGGCGGACGCCCCACGTGATGCCGACGCGGAATCGAGGCCGACCCTCGGCCGCCGGGCACGCAAGAGGCGCGGGCAACCCCGAGCGGCCGGGCGGCGGCGCCGAGCAGGCAGAGCGGCAACGCCGACTCCGCCCTACGTGATGCCGACGCAGAATCCAGCCGACCCCGTGGTCACCAGGCACCCCAGCGGCGCGGGGAGCAGGCTCAGCAGGCCGGGCGGCGCGCTCGGCGCGTAGACCGGTGCGGCGACACCCTCCACCGGCAGCGTGATTTCCACGGCCGACGCCCCGGAACCACCCGGCGCACCGGCCGACACCACCTGGGGAGTACCCGTAGATCCCGGCGCCTGCGCCGACGCCGCGGGAACCGCGACGATCACGCCGAACAGAACGCCGGCCGCCCCCGCAACGAGCTTCGCGCGACTTGTCTGGTTCATGTGGGGGATCTTCCCACCCGCCCGCGCCCTAAACGGCGCACCGGGCCGAAAGGTTCTCAGCGCGAGGTGAGTTCGCGCACGGCCCGCGCGACGGCGTCGATGGCGAACAATCCGCCCACCGCGACGAGGAACGCCGCGAGCGCGATCCAGGGGGCGACGTAGCGGGTGGCGTCGAAGGCGGGCACGTCACCGAAAGCGGCGAACGAGGTGGTGACCACACCCCGGCCCCAGCACACCACGGCCAGCACCAGGCAGACGACGACCACCACCGCTTCACCGAGTGCGATCCCGACGCTCCGATTCACCCATCCGCTCCGTTCTCACCCGGTTTGCCGTCGTCCGCCCCGGTCCGCAGCGCCGCGGTGAGGGCGGTGCGCAGGCCGCGGTGGTCGCGGGCCCACGCCTGCACCAGTCCGCCGTCGCGCAGTCGCAGGCCGATGCCGGTGCGCCTGCGCGGCACGCCGGTCAGTTCGCCCAGCGCCCGCGCGGACTCCCAGTCCTCATCATTCCAGGACTGCTCGTCGCGGTCCGGCAGCACCGCGGCGATCGAGGAGAGCGGCAGCGTCTCGGCGCCTTGGCGCAGGGCGCTCGGGGTGAGTTCGACGCTCACGTGCCTGCGCCCGGCGACGACTTGCAGCGCGACGAACGCCGCGATCAGCACCGCGCAGAAGAGCAGGGCGAACCAGTGGACCTGACCACCGGTGCGGATTTCGATCAGCAGCACGACGAGGCAGATGATCGGGCCGTAGGCGACGGCACGCCAGCGCGCGCCGGGCTCGGCGAACAGGACTTCCCCGGTCACGCGGCGCTACCCCGCGGACTCGAGGGTGGGAGTGGGTTCAGCCGACCAGACCGGGCAGCAGCAACAGTGCGACGGTGACCACACCGAACAGAATCAACAGGCCGAGAACGAGCACGTCTCGCCGAATGCTGTGCGGCTGCTGGATCACCACTCGCATCGATGCCTCCGATCCCCCGGAGCCATCTGGACAACGCTTGCGCAACGCTCGAACGACAACTACCGGTTCCCAGTTCCACTGTGACAACCCTCACCATACATGGCGCCATGGCGGCGACAAATTCGGCGGGGGTATGCCCGGCCGTTCACCTGCGGTTCACCTGGAAGTATGCGGAGGAATCCGGACGGTAACTCAGATACAGCGCGCCACCGGCCAGCACGCCCTGCACGATAGTCGCGCCACCGGCGATGAGCGAGGCCGTGCCCACGACCGTGTCGAGGGAGAACAGCGCGAGGAAGCCGCCCAGAATGAGCCAGATCGACCCGACGGTGAGGATCGTGCGCGCCCACGGCTTGCCGCGGCCGAACAGGTGCACCACGCCCAGCGCGGCGGCGGCCAGCGCGAGACCGGCCAGGACCATGCCGACCAGGAACAACGACACCACCAGCTCGGCGGTGGCCATGGCGTAGTTCGCGTCGCTCTGACGGCCCTGTTCGAGCACGCGCTGCTCGAGCTCGTCGCGATTCTGCAGCGACGACACCGCCGAAGCGATCAATTGGATGACGCCGAACACGACGATCACCCACCACACCTGGCGTGCGGTGCGAACATCCTCGGGCATAGGTGGGCGCTGTGGGGGCGGAGCGAAGACCATAGGTCCAGGGTGGTTCGTCACGACAACCAGTTTGCGGCCTCGGTCGCCCAGTAGGTCAGCACGATGTCGGCGCCCGCCCGCCGGATGCCGACCAGCGACTCGAGCACGGCGCCGCGGCGGTCGATCCAGCCGCGCTCGGCGGCGGCGGTGATCATCGCGTACTCGCCGGAGATCTGGTAGGCGGCGACCGGCACGGTGGAGCGGTCGGCCACGTCGCGCAGGATGTCAAGGTAGGACATGGCCGGCTTGACCATCACGATGTCGGCGCCCTCGGCCAGATCCAGTTCCAGCTCGCGCAGGGCCTCTTTGCGATTGGCAGGATCCTGCTGATAGGTGCGGCGATCGCCTTGCAGCGAGGAGCCGACAGCCTCGCGGAACGGGCCGTAGAAGGCGGAGGCGTACTTGGCGGCGTAGGCGAGAATGCCGGTGTCGGTGCGCCCGACCGCGTCCAGGCCGCGGCGGACGGCGGCGACCTGGCCGTCCATCATGCCGCTGGTGCCGAGCAGATCGGCGCCGGCCTCCGACTGGGCCAGCGCCATGTCCACGTAGCGGTGCAGGGTGGCGTCGTTGTCGACCGCGCCGTCGGCGTCCAGCACGCCGCAGTGGCCGTGGTCGGTGAACTCGTCCAGGCAGGTGTCGGCCATGATCACGGTGGCGTCGCCGACCTCGTCGGCCAGGGCGCGCAGGCCGCGGTTGAGGATGCCGTCGGGATCGCTGGCCAGGCTGCCGGTGGCGTCCTTGTCCTCGGGCTTGGGGACGCCGAACAGCATGAGCCCACCGACGCCCGCGGTGACCGCCGCGACCGCCTCCTTGCGCAGCGAGTCCATCGAATGCTGGTAGACCCCGGGCATGGACCCGATCTCCCGCGGCTCCGCCAGACCGTCGGCCACGAACATCGGCAGCACCAATTGCCGTGGTTCCAGGGTCGTTTCGGCCACGAGGCGACGCAGAGCGGGAGTTCGGCGCAACCGCCGCGGGCGGTCCATTCCGGTCATGATTCGCACGATACGCCTGCCGGGAAACCCCCGCGCGAGCGGCCGCAGGGGGTGTGCGCAAGAACCCGAGAATCCCTGTCGGGCAGGGGTTTTTGTCGGACCCCTCGCGTAGAATCGAAGATGTGTTCGAGGGGATCCACCGGGTTCCCTACCGCGAGGGGAGGACGTTTTGCCCGCGACCGCAACCACCCGTCAGACCATCACGCCCTATCGGCCGCTGGAGCGGCGGCCGCTGCCGACCGGCCGTCCGCGCCGGTGGTACGTCACGCACAACCGCAGGCTCAAGGCCATGCGGTTGAGCATCGCCCTGCTCGACTCGGGCGTCTACCTGCCCACCCAGGCGAGCAACGAAAAGATCAGGCGCACCGCCGAACTCGTCGGCATCCGCCCACCCTCCGACGCCACCTGCCGCCTGGTCCGCAACCTCATGCGCTGGCGCTAGCGCCTTCGGCGTATTGCTTGGCATTTAGAACTAGCGCCACAGGTGTGGGTTGTGGTTGCGGTCGTTGGTGGGGCCCCTTCAGGGGGCGGTGCTCCGGCTGTGTGGGCCATGTTCGGCTGTGGATCTGCAGCCGAGCATGGCCGTGACCGCTGAACACTCCAGGTGCGGCAATAGGCCGAACGTGTTTGACCGGGGCGCTCGCGTCGGTGATGCCGATGTCGTACCGGCGCGAGCGCCCCGCCGCAACCACTTGAACAGCCGCAGTTCAACCGGCCGACCCTGAGCCCCACAGCCCACACACGACCACAGCACCACCCGGAAGGCGACTATCAACCACCGAAACCACAACCCGTGCCTGTGGCATCAGTTCCAAATGCCAAGCAATACGCCGGAGGCGTTGGCTATCGCCGAAGGCGTTGGCTATCGGCTGCGGCGGCTCTTCTTGCGGGGTGGGGGCAGGAGGCCCTCGGCGCGCAGGCGGGCCGCGTGTTCGGCCAGTGCCTCGACGAGCGGGCCGACCTGGGCGACCTCGGGCTGCACGTCGACGCGCAGACCGAATTCGATGGCCGTTTCGGCGGTCTTGGGGCCGATGCAGGCCACGATGGTGCGGGCGTGCGGCTTGCCGGCGATGCCGACCAGGTTGCGCACCGTGGAGGAGGAGGTGAACAGCACGGCGTCGAAACCGCCGGTCTTGATCATCTCGCGGGTCTCCGCGGGCGGCGGCGAGGCGCGCACCGTGCGGTAGGCCGTCACGTCGTCGATCTCCCAGCCGCGGTCGCGCAGGCCCTCGGCCAGCGTCTCGGTGGCGATGTCGGCGCGCGGCAGCAGCACGCGGTTCACCGGGTCGAAAACGTCATCGTAGGGCGGGAAGTCGGCCAGCAGGCCCTCCGAGGACTGCTCGCCCGAGGGCACCAGCTCGGGGTTGATGCCGAACGCGCGCACCCGGTCGGCGGTGGCCTCGCCCACGCAGGCGATCTTCACGCCCGAGAACGCGCGCGCGTCCAGTCCGAACTCGGCGAACTTCTCCCACACCGCGCGCACCGCGTTGGTGGAGGTGAACACCACCCACTGGTAGCGGCCGTCCACCAGGCCCTTCACCGCGCGCTCCATCTGCGCGGGGCTGCGCGGCGGCTCGACGGCGATGGTCGGCACCTCCATAGGGATGGCGCCGTGCGTGACGAGCCGCTCGCTCATCTCCGCCGCCTGATCCTTGGTGCGGGGCACCAGCACGGTCCAGCCGTACAGCGCCCGCGACTCCCACCACGACATCTTCGACCGCGAGGCGACCACCTTGCCGATGGTCACCACCAGCGGGCCGACCAGTTCGGAGGCGGCGCTGTTCAGCGTGGCCAGGGTGGCCTCGATGGTGCGCTGCTGACGGGTGGTGCCGCGCACGGTGACCGCGACCGGGGTCTGCGGGGCCATGCCGTGCTCCACCAGCGCGCTCGCCGTCTCGGCCAGGTGGCCGGAGGTGGCGTGCAGCACCAGGGGGCCGGGCGCGGCGGCCAGCGCGGCCCAGTCGACCTCGCCGCGCACGTCGGCCTCGGTGTGCCCGGAGCCGAGCGCGATACCGGCGTAGCTGGGCACCGCCGAGCCGTTGGGCAGGCCGGGCAGCACCTCGAACACCATGTGCGAGCGGGTGACGGAGGTGACCTCGGTGATCACCGAATCGGTGGTCAGCGGATCGCCCGCCACCACGCGCACCACGTCGTGTCCGGCGCGCGCCTCGGCGACGAGGGTCTTGGCGACCTCGGCGGGCTCACCCAGCGCGGGGCGCACGTCGACCGGACGGTTGCCGTCCTCGTCCGCCTCGACCGCGGTGCCGATCAGCGCCAGCACGCCCTTGTCCACATCGGGATCGGTGAACGCCAGTGTGGCTCGCCCCAGCACCTCGCGCGCACGCACGGTCAGCAGGGCCGGGTCGCCGGGGCCGGACCCGACGAACAAGATCCGACCGGGGTGCTTCTTGGTGGCTCGGCTCATCGGTTGTTCTCCATTGGGCTGGGATTGCTGATACGACCGTCGGCCGCGCCCGGTCGCGGCTCTTGCGAAGGGGGCTCGGCACCGGACGGCGAGCCCTCCGCTCTCGCGTCCTCGGCGTCCTCGCCCGGGGCGCTGAGCAGATCGCGCGCCCCCAGATCGAGCAGTTCACGCGCGAGTGCCCGCCCGAGTTCGGCGGCGTCGGCGGGTGCGCCCACCACGGAGGCGCGCAGCACCTCCGAACCGTCGTGGGCGGCGGCGCAGGCGCGCAGCGACAGTTCGTCGACCACCCGGCCGTCGTCGTCGAGGGATTCGACGACCTCGGCCAGCGCGCCGATCGGCGCGGTGCAGCCCGCTTCCAGTTCGGCCAGCAGGGTGCGCTCGGCCAGCACGGCCGCGCGGGTGGCCGCGTCGTCGAGGCGGGCCAGGATCTCGACCAGATCGGGATCGTCGCTGCGGCATTCCACCGCCAGCGCGCCCTGGGCCGGGGCGGGCAGCATCTGCACCGGCTCCAGCGCCTCGGTCACCGCGTCCAGGCGCTCGATGCGGGCCAGGCCGGCGCGCGCCACCACCACCGCGTCCAGTTCCCCTTCGGAGACCTTGCGCAGCCGGGTGTCCAGATTGCCGCGCAGCGGCAGGATCTCCAGGCCCAGGCCGAGTGCGCGCAACTGCGCCGCGCGCCGGGGCGCGGAGGTGCCGATGCGGGAACCGGCGGGCAGTTCGCCCAGCACCATGCCGTCGCGGGCGACCAGCGCGTCGCGCGGATCCTCGCGCGGCGGGATCGCGGCGATCGTGAACCGCTCGTCCGGGGCGGTCGGCAGATCCTTGTACGAGTGCACCGCGATGTCGATGGCGCCCGCGAGGAGTTCGTCGCGCAGGGCGGAGGTGAACACGCCGACGCCGATCTTCTGCACCGGGTCGGAGGAGAGGTCGCCGGGGGTCTTGACCACCACCAGTTCGGCCGGGTGCCCGGCCGCGACGAGCGCGTCGCGCACGGTGCCCGCCTGGGTCAGCGCGAGCAGGCTGCCCCTGGTGCCGATGCGCCACGGCGCCCTGGTCCCGTCAGCGGTCACGTTTTCGTCTTCCTGAACGACTGTCATGCCGGCCTGCCCTCCTCGCCGAGGTGTCCCGCGGTGAAATCGTCGGCGAGGCCCGCGCCGTCGCCCGCGATCGCGCTGATCTCCATCGGCGCGGCAACCGCCTGTGCCGCACCGGGTTTCAGTTCGAACAGCTCGCGCAGCGCTTCGGCGTAGCTGTCCCCGCCCGGGGTGGAGGCCAGCTGCTTGACCCGCACCGTCGGCGCGTGCAGCAACTTGTCCACCACCCGGCGCACCGTCCGCGCGACCTCGTCGCGCTCCGGATCGGCCAGGCTCGGCAACCGCGAATCCAGCCGCATCAGTTCGGCTTCCACCACCTCGGCCGCGCGCTGGCGCAGCGCCGCGACGGTGGGCGTGACCTCGGCCATCCGCTGGCCGGCCAGGTACTTCGCGAGTTCGTCGGCGACGATCGAGCGGGCGGCGGCGGTGTCGTCGGACGCGGCGTTCGCGGCCGGATCGCGCTGCAGGGTCTCGATGTCGATCACCGCGACGCCGGGCAGGCCGGCCACGGCGTGCTCCACATCGCGCGGCAGGCCCAGGTCGCAGAAGACCAGCGGGCGCTCGGTGGCCGGGAATTCGGCCCGGTCGCGGTCGGCCAGCGCGCGGTGGGTGTCGGCCAGCGTCACGACCGAGCCCACCGCTCCGGTACAGGTGATCACGACGTCGGCGGCGGCCATGGCCTCGGTGAGCCGGGACAGTTCCAGCGCCGTGGATTCCACGCCGTGCGTGCGGGCGGTCTCGGCGAGGCGGGTGGCCTTGTCCAGGGTGCGGTTCACCACGATGATCCGGCCGATGCCCGCGCGCGACAGGTGCGCCACGGCCAGTCCGCCCATCGCGCCCGCGCCGACCACCACGGCGGTGCGGCCCTCGAGTGCCGTCTCCAGCGGCAGGTCGGTGCCCGCGCGCAGCACTTCACGCGCGCGGTCCAGCGCGACCGACACCACGGAGGCGCCGGCGCGGTCGATCCCGGTCTCGGTGTGCACCCGCTTGCCCACGCGCAAGGCGTGCTGGGCGAGTTCGTGCAGGGTGCGGCCCGCGGCGCGCTGCGCGTCGGCGGTGGCGTAGGCGCTGCGGATCTGGCTGAGCACCTGCTGCTCGCCGACCACCATCGAATCCAGGCCCGAGGCCACGGCGAACAGGTGCTCGGCGGCGGCCTCGCTGTAGCGGACGTAGGCGTGTCGGGTCAGATCCGGCATCGGCAGCCCGGAGTGCTCGGTGAGCAGCTCGCCGACCTCGGCCAGACCGCCGTGGAAGGCGTCCACCACCGCGTACACCTCGACGCGGTTGCACGTCGACACGATCATCGCCTCGGACACATGGGTGGAGGCCAGCAGCTGATCCAGGAGCTTGGGCCGGTCGGTGTCGGTGATCGCCACCTTCTCCAGCACCGCGACCGGCGCGCTGCGATGCGAAATCCCGACGAGCAGAACACTCATGCCTGCGCCTCGCTGACGCTCGGCTCCGGCATGCGCGTTGCACGCTGGCACATGATTCGCTCACTGCGTTCGCTCATGGCGTAACCACCGATCCCTTGCCTTTTGGCTCCGTTGCCGAATGCGAGGTCGAATGCTTGAGGGCGGGGTGCGCCGGTGCGCGGCGGGCGATCCGGCCCGACCCCACGTGCGCGACCTCGGGCAGCGGCTCGGGTTCGGCGTTGCGGGTCCGCTCGAACGAGAGCATCTGCATCTCCACCGCCAGGTCCACCCGGCGGACCTCCACCGTGTCGGGCGCGATCAGCCCGCACGCGGCGAAACTCAGGATCGACTGCAGCCCGGCGGCGACCAGCTGGTCGCACACGTCCTGGGCCGCCTCGTCGGGCACCGCGATGACCGCGATGGTGGGCTCGAGTTCGGCGACGGCGGCGCGCAGGCCCGCGGCGTCGCGCACGGTGAGCCCGGCCAGCGGCGCGCCGATCACCGCGGGGTCGGCATCGAAGACGCCGACGACCGTGAAACCGCGGCGCCGGAACCCGCCGTAGCCGACCAGGGCACGGCCCAGGTTCCCGGCGCCGACCAGCACCACGCGATGCCCACCGGACAGTCCGAGCACATCCTCGATCCTGGTCCGCAACTTGGCCACGTCATAGCCGACACCCCGGACGCCGTTGGGGCCGAGGAACGACAGATCCTTGCGCAGCTTGGCCGAATTGACACCCGCCGCGACAGCGAGTTCCTCACTCGATACGATGAGCACACCGTCCTCGGCGAGCGTGGCGAGCACCCGGAGGTAGGTCGCCAGCCGCGTGACGGTGGCCTGGGGAATGTCCTTCTGCAGGGAGCGCGCGCCGACGCCGTCGGGCCCGTCGCCCGGTCGCAGAGCCCTGCCGGAGACGCCGCCCGGCGCCTCATGCTGCTCTGTCACGTCGTCGGCTCCTCGTTGCGGTCCCCAGTGAGCGCGGACCGGTTCGTTCGCTCGACCTCCAGCCCGGGCGGCGGACCGGTGCCACGGTCGATGTATCGGATTTCGCGTGCGACTTGGCGTGGCCTCGGCCCGCGGGTCGCGTGCCACCACCGTAACTGCTTGTGAAGCCCTGCACAAAGTCGGTGAAATTGGCCTCATTTTCCGCCGCGACCAGCGCGGCGGGGAAATCGCGCGCCGATCAGGCCGGGCGGCGGCTCAGATCGGCGCGCAAGCGCGGTTCGTCGACGTCGAAGTAGCTGTGCTCGCGCCCGTCCAGCAGCACCACCGGCAGCCGGTCGCCGTACTCCGCGCGCAGGCCAGGGTCGGTTTTCGCGGCCTCGTCCACGTCCACCACACCCGGTTCGACGCCGAATTCGACGCAGACCGCCCGCAGCCGCGCCAGCGCGGTGGTGCACAACCCGCAACCGGCGCGAGTCAGCAAAGTCACTTCCGGCGTGGCGGGCGCTGTGGGATTGGTCATGCCTGCTATTAAATCCCCTCGCCACACCGTCACCGGTGCGCGCCGTCTCGGCGTGACTGTCGGTGAATCCGGTTACTGTGGACGTGGTTCGCGCGAACGGGCGGAGGTACTGGTGCCGGAACGATCGAGGGTGGAGAGGGCCGGATTCATCGCGGGCCGGTTCGGCGAGTTCCCGGCGCGATGGAGTTCGAGTTCGCTCGGCCAGGGGTTGCAGGATCAGCTGGCGCGCATCTCGCGCAGCCCGTTCGGCCCCAGCGAGGAAGAGGTGCGCGCCAACCTGGCCGGTGAGGCCAGCGCCGACGCCGCGCTCTCGCTGCACGAATCCGAGCTGGCCGAGGCCGCCGACACCGGTCACGAGGTGCCGCGCGACCTGACGGCGGCGGCGTTCTTCGACGTGGACAACACGATGGTGCAGGGCGCGTCCATCGTGCATTTCGCGCGCGGCCTGGCGGCGCGCAAATACTTCAAGACCAGCGACCTGGTCGACGTGGCGTGGAAGCAGGTGAAGTTCCGCGTCACCGGCAAGGAGAACAGCAGCGATATGGCCTCCGGCAAGGAGAAGGCGCTGTCGTTCATCGCGGGCCGCCCCACGGCCGAGCTGGCCGCGCTCGGCGAGGAGATCTACGACGAGATCATCGCCGACAAGATCTGGCCGGGCACGCGCGCGCTGGCGCAGATGCACCTGGACGCCGGCCAGCAGGTGTGGCTGGTCACGGCGACGCCGGTGGAGCTGGCCCAGGTCATCGCCAAACGCCTCGGCCTCACGGGCGCGCTGGGCACGGTCGCCGAGAGCGTGGACGGCAAGTTCACCGGACGGCTGGTCGGCGACATCCTGCACGGCCTCGGCAAGGCGCACGCGGTGCGCACCCTGGCCGTGCGCGAGGGCCTGAACCTGAGGCGCTGTACCGCGTACTCCGACAGCCACAACGACGTCCCGATGCTCTCGCTGGTGGGCACCGCCGTCGCCATCAACCCCGACTCCGACCTGCGCGAGGTGGCCAAGAACCGCGGCTGGGAGATCCGCGATTTCCGCACCGGCCGCAAGGCCGCCAAGATCGGCGTCCCGACGGCGCTGGCCCTGGGCGCGGCGGGCGGGGCGGTCGCAGCCGCCATCACCCGCAAGCGCGAGCATTAGGGCCGCGCCTGCACCGCTCGGCGCCAACCCTCAACAGACACCGCGAGATCCGCACTACCCCAGCCGCCCCGGGGAGGGAGCCCGACGACCGACCGTTCGCGGCCCCCGGCGCGCCAAAAACTCAGCCCGTGAACGGGTTGCGGCGTTTGGTCAGCAGTTTGTAGAGCGTCTGCTGGATGGTTTCGCGCACCTGGTCGGTGACCTCGAACATGGTCATCGGGTCGTCGGCGGCCTCCGGCTCGTAGGCCGTGGTGGGGATGGGGGTGCCGAATTCGATGTACCACTTGGAGGGCAGCGGGACGGCGCCGAGCGGGCCCAGGTGCGGGAACGTGGGCGTCACCGGGAAGTACGGCAGGCCGAGCAGGCGGGCCAGCGGCTTGAGGTCGGCCAGCTTCGGGTAGATCTCCTCCGAGCCCACGATCGAGCACGGGATGATCGGCACGCCGGTGCGCACGGCGGCGGCCACGAAACCGCCGCGGCCGAAGCGCTGCAGCTTGTAGCGGTCGGAGTAGTGCTTGCCGACGCCCTTGAAGCCCTCGGGGAAGACACCGGTGAGTTCACCGGAACGCAGCAGGCGTTCGGCGTCCTCGCGGCAGGCCAGGGTGTGACCCGCCTTGCGGGCCAGCACGCCGAGCAAGGGCAGTTCGAAGATGAGGTCGGCGGCGAGCAGCCGCAGCGCGCGCTGTTTTGGGTGCTGGTCGTGCACGGCGAGCTGCAGCATCAGCCCGTCGATCGGGACGGTGCCCGCGTGGTTGGCGACGATCAGCGCGCCGCCCACCTCGGGGATGTTCTCCACGCCGCTGACCTCCACCCGGAACCACAGATCCGAGAGCGGCCGCAGCGCGGGCAGAATGAGGGATTCGAGCAGGTGCTCGTCGAGACCGAACTCGTCGACCTGGTAGTCGCCGGTGATCCGGCGGCGCGCGAATTCGGCGGTGCGGCTGATCTGCTTGCCGATACCGCCCCGGACGAGCTCGCCCAGCGACTGCGGTGACTGCGGAACGGCCGCCGCCAGTCGATCGGTCAGCGACGTGACCCGGCTCGGCGCCGTCCCCGGCGCGGACTCGGGCCAGCGGCGGACATTCGCCCGCGGCTTGAACTCGGTGTTCGGATCATGCAGTGGGATGACTTTCGCCACGTCGTTCATGAATGTGCTCCCGTACCGGCCCCGAGCAGGCCGAGCAGTTTCTTTTCTGCGGCATCGATCCACGCCGGATCGAAGACGGGCCGCAACGCTGCGCCCCCGATGAAATCGTCGAAAGCCTGGACCGTTGTCCAACGCGGTTCGAATCCGAGTTCGGTGCGCATCCGCGTCGTGTCCAGACCACAACCGAAATGAAAATAGTCGAGCTGTTCGCCGGTGAATTCCCGCATCACCGGACCCATCAGCGCGCGCCCTGCCGTGCGGAAGAACAGGAACGGCACCGGCAGTTCGAGGCGCCCGGCTCGGCGCACCGCCTGCGAGAGCGCCAGCGCCCCGTCACCCGCGATGTTGTAGGTACCACCGGGGGCCGTCCGCGCCGCGTGCGCGAGGGCGGCCACCGCGTCCTCTTCGTGCAACAGTTGCATCCGCGCGTCCCGGCCGAACACAGTGGGCGTCACGGGCGAACGAAGATACTGTACTCCGCGCCGGGCCAGGCGCGGACCGACTATCGGCGCCAAGCGCAGGATCGAGGCGGCCACGTCGGGACGGCGGCGGGCCAGGCCGCGCACGAAGCCCTCGACCTCGATCATGTCGCGCGCGAACCAGCCGCGCGGCGGCGTGCGAGCGCTCATCTCCTCGGTGAACTTCGCCGGATCCTTGGCGCTGCACCCGTACACGGCGGAGGTGGAGCGCACCACAACCCGGCGCACCGACGGGGACTTCTGGCAGACGGCGAGCAACTGCATGGCGCCGAGCACGTTGAGGTCCTTCATGACCGCGCGGCCGCCGCCGGCCGGAGGCCGCGACAGCACCGCGGAGTGCACGACGGTGTCGACCTCGTTGCCGCCGATAACTTTGCGTATCAACGGGTTACGGATATCAGCGCGGACGAATTCGGCGCGGCCCATGCGCCGTTGCAGATCTCGGCCCGGGGTCATGGTATCGACGGCGATGATGCGCTCGACGGACGGGTCGGCGGCCAGTTTGGCCACCACACTGCCGCCGAAGAAACGACTCGCGCCGGTCACCATCACCACCTTGGGAGAGTGTCCGTCTCTCAGTTCAGAACCCACCGCTGCACCGGTTCCCACCTGCCAGGCCCCCGATTGACTTTATTCGCGGTTCCCAGGGTAGCCGCTGCCGTCTGAGTCGCCGAGAGTATTAACCAGGATCTAACGATGACTTCAGTCACCGGATACACGTTTAATTTTCAAACTGAACTGTTTCAAAAAGCGAGGCCCGCCACCGGACGGTGACGGGCCTCGCTGAGCGCCTCGCGGCGCGGCGACTCACTTGCCGAGTTTGCGCCGCTGCACACGCGTGCGGCGAAGCAGCTTGCGGTGCTTCTTCTTCGACATGCGCTTGCGACGCTTCTTGATCACAGAACCCATAGGGTGTCCTCGCGTTCTCTCTACTCGGCGCGCACGCATCGCGTACGCCTAGCTGTTTACGGCGCCCGCGCCGCCCGCGGCCACCGGACACCACGAACTGGCGCCGCAGGCAGGCGAACACGAACCGGAGG
The DNA here is from genome assembly GCF_003315035.1 of Nocardia puris. GTDB lineage: Bacteria > Actinomycetota > Actinomycetes > Mycobacteriales > Mycobacteriaceae > Nocardia > Nocardia puris. Next base: position 127,492 of record NZ_QNRE01000005.1, on the reverse strand, counting down.
ACCATCCTACCGGTAGGCGCGGCGCCCTCGATCCAGGCCCCTGGAGCCATGCCGAGGCCCGGGCCGCCCGCAGCGACAGGGACGTCCCGTCCGGAACTACCGCTACCTCACCCCGCGTCGAAGTACGAAGTCTCCAGATAGTCGTGCACCGCCTTGGCGTGCACGCGGAACGACCGCCCGACGCGCACCGCGGGCAGTTCGCCCGAGTGCACGAGACGGTAGACCGTCATCTTGGAGACTCGCATCAGATTCGCCACTTCGGCGACGGTGAGAAACTGGGTGCCGCCACCGAGCACGTTCTGCCCCGGCGAACCGGAACCACCTTGCGCGCGCGGTCCGGCACGGCCCGCGGAGGGGCCGGACGCACCTGGTGACGTCCCCGAGCTGTTCGCAGACATCTTGTTGGAAGACATCATTGCACCATTGACCTCCGGCACGTCCGCGCCGCCGGCTTCCCCACCGGCGGAACAGACACGCACGTGCTCCTTGAAGCTTAGCGGGGCCAGTGGGATTACTGCGACGTGTGTGAGAAATCAGCGCTTACGCGGCGGTGGCCCGGACGCGAACCGGAGGTTTATTCCAACCGACCGGTCTATTCGGCGCTGGCGCCCTGTTCGGCCGAACGCCGCTTGGCCGCGTGCAGCGCCTCGAGGAACGCCGAGCGCACCCCGCCGCGCTCCAGTTCGCGCAGCGCGGCGGCGGTGGTGCCGGCCGGCGAGGTGACGGCCGCGCGCAGGTCGACCGCGCTCTGTCCCGACTCGTCCAGCAGGGCCGCCGAGCCGATCATGGTCTGCACCACGAGCTCGGTCGACACGTCCCTGGACAAGCCCAGCCCGACGCCCGCGTCGACCATGGCCTCGACCACCAGGAAGAAATAGGCGGGACCGGAGCCGGACACCGCGGTGACGGCGTCCATCTGCGATTCCGCCACCGTGACGACCTTGCCGACGGCCGACAGCATGTCGGTCACCAGCTCCAGCTGCTCGGCGCGCGCGTAGCGGCCCGGCGCGAGCACGCTCATGCCCTGGCCCACCAGCATCGGGGTGTTCGGCATCACGCGCACCACCGGGAAACCGGCGGGCAGCTTGGCCTCCAGCCGGGCCGTCGGCACACCGGCGGCCAGCGAGACCAGTACCTGCTCGCGATCGCCGCCGTCCAGATCGGCCTTGCCCAGCTCGGTGAGCACGGAATCGACGTCGCCGGGCTTCACCGCGATCACCAGCAGGTCGGCGCCCACGGCCGCGTCGGCGGCGTCGGGGGTGACCCGGACACCGAACCGACCCGCCAGCACCTCGGCGCGGTCGGCGTGCGGCTCGACGACGACCAGATCCTTGTTCGCCCGCCCGGACTCGAGCAGTCCGGCGACCAACGCCTCCCCGATCCGTCCACCACCGATCACCGCGATTCTCGTCATGGTGGATAAGGCTAGACGCGCGTCAGCGGCGCTGTGGCAGCAGTGCCAGCTGTCGGCTCTGGGCGACGATGGCGCCCGTGCTGTCGAGCACGAGTTGGTCCTCGTCGAACAGGCGACCGCCCACCTCGTGGGACACCGCGACGATCCGCAGCCAGCCGGGCGCGGGCCTGCGCCGCAGATACGTCGTCATCTGGACGGTCGGGGCCCAGCCGAAGTGGCCGAGGTTCATCGACACCGGCGGGCTCATATCGGCGGCCATCATCGCGAACAGCGCCGACACCTCGGGATCGGCCTGGTCGCCGGCCAGCGGGCGCATCCACAGCCGCAGCCGCGGCTCGCCCTGCGCACCGTCGAGGAACCGCGCCCAGGACTTGTCCAGGAACAGCTCGGCCCCCTGCGCGACGTGCACGATGTCGCCCATCGGCGAGCCCTGGTAGCCGAGCGCGTCGGCGGGCGGTTCGGCGGGCATATCGGTGTGCTCGGGCGCGTACAGCGGCTCACCGTCGTCGAGGTGGCCGAAGGTGAACGCGGTGCGCACGCGGTCGCGGCCGTCCTGCACGAGGGTGGTGTCGACCAGGCAGATCTGGCGGCCGATCTTGCGCACCCGCACCTCGTAATCGACCGCGCCGGGATCGGGCGCGCCGAGGAAATCGGAGCTGGCCGCGATCGGCGCCATCTCGGCGAGCGCCGGATCGGTGGCGCGCAGCAGGCGGGCGGCCGCGGCCGCGCTCGCCGCGACCATGGTGCCGCCGTGCACCTTGGTCCCGATGGTCCACACGTCGTCGATCACGCCCGCGTAGCGGCCCACGCCGTCGGCGGGCGCGGCCGTCTCGGTCAGCGTGCACACCGCGGCGAACGGCGCGAGGGTGGATTCGGTCAACTCCAGCGTCATACGGTCGGCTCCTGTCGTGCGATTCGTACAGCGTACAACCGCGCGGATGGAGTACCGATTCCCAGGCCCCCGGAGCACTCAGGCCGGGTTGACGCGGGGTGCGGCGGGCAGGGGGGCCGGGGCGTGGCCGTTGAGATGGACGCGGGCGAAGGTGAGGGTGCGGTGCAGCATGGCGGCGCGGTCGGCGGTGGTGCGGGCGTTCTGGGTGTTGATCTCGGCGACGGCGTGGCCCGCGAAACCCGAACGCACCAGCTGCGCGCACACCTCGACGCACGGCTGGGAGCCCTCGCCGGGGACGAGATGCTCGTCGTGGGCAGCGCCGCGGCCGTCGGCCAGATGCAGGTGCGCGAGGCCGGGGCCCATCCGCTTGGCCAGCGCGAGCGGGTCGGCGCCCGCCGTGGCGGTGTGCGACAGGTCGAGGGTGTAGTGCGCGAATCCGGTGTCGGTGGGGTCGTAGGACGGGCTGAACGCCGTGAGCCCCCACCCGGGCCCGCCGCGGCGCTCCAGGCGCTGCGCCGCCTTCGTCCCGCGCCCGAACAGGGTGTCGGCGCGCATCGGGAACATGTTCTCCACCGCGACCACCACCTCGCCGTGCTCCTCCAGCTCGGCGACCTGGGCGGCGAACCCCTCCGCGTAGCGCCGCTGCCAGCGGAACGGCGGATGCACGACGACGGTCTCGGCGCCGAGCGCCTCGGCGGTGCGCACGCTGCGCTCGAGTTTCGCGATCGGATCGGCGCCCCACACCCGCTGCGAGATGAGCAGGCACGGCGCGTGCACGGCCAGGACCGGCATGTCGTACTTGCGCACGTAGGACTGCACGGTGGCGATGCTCTGGCTGGCGGGCTCGGCCCACACCATCAACTCGATCCCGTCGTAACCGAGTTCGGCGGCGTAGCGGAACGCGGCCTCGGTGTTCTGCGGGTAGACCGACGCGGTGGACAGCCCCACCTGGATGATGCGGCCCGGTGGCGCGCCCGGGTCCTCGTGCCGTGTCCCGGATTCCGGCTCGATCCCCCCGATCGACCCGGTTATCCGAGTGTCGTCCGCCTGCCCGATGTTCCCCACGGCACCGCTCCCTGCTCAGCCTGTACTGAGAAGAAAGGCTAGCGGTCCGAGCGTGACGAAGACGCCCACGACCACCGCGATGCCCGTGCTGAGAATGTCGTCGGTGCGACGCAGCACCCGCACGAGCGCGACGAGTCCGAGGATCACGATCGTCGCCAGTGGCAGCGCCACCCAGGGCAGCATCTCCCACATGCGCTCGAAGCCCTTGAACAGCAACATGCCCGCTATCGCCGCGCCCGCGCTCTGCCCGCCGAGGATCATCCACTGGCGGCGGTTCTCGTCGAGATCGGGCCGCGGTTCGCGCTCGGCCGACCGCTTGCCGGCGGCCAGCGCCTTGGCGCGCAATCCCCGCGACAGCGATGTCAGCTTGCCGCGCGGTTCGGCCTCGAACTCGTCCTGATCGTCCTCGTCGTCGTACTCGTCGACGTCGGCGGTGAACGGGTCGTAGGCGTCGGTGTGGCCGTCGTCGAGATCGGCGGGCGGGCGTTTGCGACCGCGTTCGGAGCGCTCCACACCGTCGCGCAGCAGGTCGCCCGCCACCGTGGACCCGGACAGCAACTGCTGGTCCTGGCTGGCCAGCGACCAGGCGGCGGTCGGGATGCCGCCGGATTCCGGATCGGGGTCCTCGGGCGGCGGCGGGCCCGGTTTGTGCCTGCGCGCCGACCACGCGGGCAGCGCGCCACCGGCCCGCGACCGCAGGGTCTCGGTGCGCGAACGCGGCGGCTCCTTCGGCCGCTCCGGCATCGGCGAGAGCGGTTTGGGTTCCGGATCGGGCGCGAATCCGTGCGGCGTGCCGGGCTCGGCGTCCGCTTCGGGGCCGAATCCGTCGCCGGCGTCGGGCGCGAACGGGCCGAAGGCGCTCGGCGGCGGCCCGAATCCGCGACCGTGCTCGGGACCGTAGCCGGGGGCGAAACCACCGCGCGGGTCGGGGCCGTAACTCTCGGGCCCGAAACCGTTGCCGGAATCCGGCCCGGGTGGGAACCCGCCGGGCTTCGGCGGAAAACCGTGCGGCGCGTAGCCCTCTGGCGCGAAACCGTTGGGGCCGGACTCTCCCGCGCCCTGTTCCGGCGCGAAACCACCGGGCGCGTAGTTTCCGCCCTGCTCCGGCGCGAAACCGTTCGGCGCGAAACCTCCGTCCGGCTCCGGCGCGAATCCGCCACGTGCGAAACTCCCGCCGGACCCCGGCACGGGACCGTCGGAGCCGAAACCGTTCGGTGCGAAACTCCCACCGTGTCCCGGCGCGGAACCGTTGGGTCCGAACCCGTTCGACGCGAAATCTCCGTCGACCTCCGGCACGAGACCGTTCGGCCGGTATCCACCCGGTTCGAATCCCCCCGCGGCCGGGGACCACGCCGCCGTGGAAGGTCCGGCCTCCTCCTCCGCCTCGGCGGCCCGGCGACGAGCCGCGCGCCCACCGCGCGCCGCGCCCTCGTCCGACACGGAACCACCCGGAGCCGCCGCGGACGGGTCGAACTCGACGGGCTCGCGCAGCGGCGGCCCGACGACCATCGTCTCGTTCTCGTCGGGATCCTGCTTGCGCCTGCGGCCGCTGCGGCGCGCGCCGAGCGGCGGCAGCGCGGGCATCCCGCCGGACTCCTCGGGGCCGGGGGCGCTGTGCCGGGAACCGCCGGGTGGCGGCGTCTCGACCTCGGCGGGTGCGTAGGACGGCTCGGCCGGGGCGGGGCTCGAATACGCGGTGGGTTCGGCAGTGCCGTAACCGGTGGCGCTCCCATAGGGATCGCCCTGTTCGGCACCCGCCGGCGGATACGGCGCGAGCGGGTCGTAGCGCGTGATCGGCCCGGAGATCGGCGAGTAGTCCGACTCCGGTTGCGGGGGACTGTAGGAGACCTGTTCGCTCGCACCGGGTTCGAACGGCGAGGGCTGGAAGGGTGAGGATTGGAAGCCCGCCGGTTCGGGTACCTCGGGCTCGGGCGCGGCGTGCGCGGAATGGCTGCCGCCCTCCCCGATCACGGGCAGGTCGCCGGTCAGCTCGGCCACGGAGATGCCGCGCGCGCCGCGTCTGCGCCGCCCGCCGGAGGAGGTGGCGCCCTGCTGACCGTTGCGGGCCAGCAGCTCGGCCACCGACAGCTGTTTGGATTCGTCGCTCATAGTCGCGCCTCGCTGACGCACCGGGCCGCGTTCACGGCGTCGCCGCCTCGATCGGGCCCGGCTGGGGGCCGCCGGGGTCGCCGCCGCGCGCCGCGCCGGGCAGGATCGTCGCCTCGAGTCCACCGTTCATGTCGGTATCCAGTTTGCGCAGGATCAGCCCTTCCCGCAGCGCCCACGGACAAATTTCGAGGGTATCCAGCGATAGTGCCCGCATACTCGCCTCCGCGACCAATGCGCCAGCCACCAATTGCTGTGACCGATCCGAACTTACGCCTTCCAATTCTGCACGGTCGGCGGCCGTCATTCGCGAGATGAACGCGATCAGTTGCCGCAGGCCCGAGCCGGTGAGCGTACGCCGCACGCGGGGACCGGCCCCCGACGGCGCCGCGCCGGTGAGCCGCGCCAGCGAGCGGAAGGTCTTGGACGTGCCCACCGCCAGATCCGGTTTACCGGCCGCCACCAGCTCTTTCGCGGGTGCGACGAGTTCGGCGTCGAGCCAGTCGCGCAGTACGGCGACGCGGCGCTTGCCCGGCGGGTCCTCGCGCAGCCAGTCCCTGGTGAGCCGGCCGGCGCCGAGTTGCAGCGAGAGCGCCACGTCGGGCTCCTCGTCGCCGCCGGTGCTGATCTCGAGCGAGCCGCCGCCGATATCGAGGTTGAGGATGCGGCCCGCGCTCCAGCCGTACCAGCGGCGCACCGCGAGAAAGGTGAGCCGAGCCTCGTCGACGCCGCTGAGCACCTGGAGTTCGACGCCGGTCTCGGTGCGCACGCGGGCCAGCACCTCGTCGGAATTGGCGGCCTCACGCAAGGCGGAGGTGGCGAAGGGCATCAGCTCGACGCAGCGGGAGGTCTCGGCGATGCTGGCGAATTCGGCCACCGTGCTGATGAGGCGTTCGGCGCCCGCGACGGTGATGCGGCCCTCGTCGTCCATGTTCTCCGAGAGCCGCAGCGTGGCCTTCGTCGAGCTCATCGGCATCGGGTGGCCACCACGGTGCGCGTCCACCACGAGCAGGTGAACGGTGTTGCTTCCGACGTCGAGTACCCCTAGCCGCACTCCGAACACGGTACTTGGTCCCGGTGTCCGGCGGGCCAGGCGAGGTGAGCTGTTACCGTGGGCAAGTGTGACGGCAGGCGCAGCTACGAGCAGCCAGAACCCGCCCCGACCAGCGGGAAAGATCGACCCGGCACCCGAAGTCGATCTCGATTTCCCGCGCGAATGGATCGAGTTCACCGATCCGGCAAATGACGAGCATCTCATCGTCGCGGATCTGACGTGGCTGCTGTCGCGCTGGACGTGCGTCTTCGGCACGCCCGCCTGCCAGGGCATCATCGCCGAGCGCCCCGACGACGGCTGCTGCTCACACGGCGCCTTCCTCTCCGATGACGACGACAAACTGCGCCTGGCCAAGGCTGTGAAAATGCTCACACCGCAGGACTGGCAGTTCATGGACGAGGCCCGCAACGCCAAGGGCAAGGTCAGCGCGAAGCGCTTCCTCGAACTCGACGAGCTGGAGGACGAGCCGGCGCTGCGCACCCGCCGCCACGAGGGCGCGTGCATCTTCCTGAACCGGCCCGGCTTCGCGGGCGGCGTCGGCTGCGCACTGCACACCATGGCCCTGCGCCGCGGACTGGAACCGCACACGGTGAAGCCGGATGTGTGCTGGCAGTTGCCTATTCGCCGCACCCAGGAGTGGGTGGACCGCCCCGACGGCGTGCAGATCCTGCGCACGGTGGTCACCGAATACGATCGGCGCGGCTGGGGCCCGGGCGGCCTGGACCTGGACTGGTACTGCTCCGGCTCGCCCGACGCGCACGTGGGCACGCGCGCGGTGTGGCAGTCCTACGGCCCCGAGCTCACCGAGCTGCTGGGCAAGCCGGCCTACGACGAGCTGGCCAGGCACTGCCGCCGCCGCGAGGGTCTCGGGCTGGTGGCCGTGCACCCGGCCACCGTGCACGCGCGGCGCGCGCAGGACTGAACCGGCCCGCCGTCGCCTAACGGTCGCTTGTCCAATTTTGCGAAACGTCTACATTTCACACATCGACCGATTTACTGTGCGGGGTGCCCGCCTCCCCCGGCGGGCAGCACAGGAGAAACACCATGGGCAACACCCCCACCCTCGGCCGCCGCGTCGGCGTCGGCGTCGCCGGGTTCGCGACGGCCGCCGCGGTGGCCGTCTTCGCCGCCCCGCCGGCGCACGCCACCGTCGACTCGATCACCATCTCGGGTTCCGACCACGTCATCGACACCACCTACACGCTGCGGGCCCAGCTCAGCGGCGCGGGCATCGGCCTGCTCGTCTACTGGACGGCCAACGGCGAATCGATCGCCAACCCGCAGGTGCCGTGGCCGGTCGGCGAATCGTCGGTCCCCTGGACCCCGCGTGAGGCGGGACAGCACCTGATCACCGCCGCGCAGGGCGGCAGCACCAAGACGATCGTCGTGAACGTGACGGACCCGAACGATCCGGGGCCGGGCGATCCGGGCGACCCCGATCCGGGTGATCCGGGCAGTCCCGGCACCGGCAGCGCGGGCAACCTGCTGCGCGGCCTCTTCGGCGGCAGCAGCCGCTGACCTCCGGCCCACTCGCCGGGTCGGGCGTCTTCTCGCAAAATTCAGAAACATTCGCGCTTCACAAAGTAGCCTGACCGCACAGCCGGTCGGCACAGGAGGAGCATCATGACAGCATTCGGCTTCACCCGGCACACGGCGGGCGCCGGACTCACGGCGTTCGCGGCGGTCGCGGCGGTGACCGTGCTCGCCGCACCCGCGGCGCACGCCGCCGTCACCTCGGTCTCGGTCGACGGCGGCAACCACAGGGTCGGCCAGACCTACACCATCACCGCGAAGGTCGGCGGCGCGTCCGGCGGCCTGCTGGTCTACTTCAGCGTCAACGGCGAGTTCATCGGCGCGCCCAAGGTGCCGTGGCCGCCCGGCACGGCGACCATCGAATGGACACCCAGCCAACCCGGCGAGCACATCATCACCGTGGAACAGGGCGGCAGCACCAAGTCGATCATGGTCGACGTGGGCAAGGCGAGCAGCGGCGGCTCCGGGAGCTCGGGCAGCGCCGGTACCGGCAGCGCGGGCACCGGCAGTGCCGGACGCTTGCTCGGCGGGTTGCTCGGCAGCAGCTGAGCACGGTCGCGGGCCGTTTCCCGGCGGCCCGCACACCGCGCGACCAGCGGTTGTGCGGTATCCGCAGCCTGCGGGACATCCCCTCGTCCTGCGCGCGTCACCGGATTGCGGTTGGATGTCCGGCATGAGGAAAGTGTTCACCCTGGCGACCGCCGTGCTCGGCGCGGGCCTGGCCGTGGCGGGCACCGCCCAGGCCGACCCCGCCGATCCCACGCAGTTCTCCGATGTCACCGCGACGTTCGTGTCGGGCTTGGACCCGGCCGCGCTGAACGCCGCGCGCGACGGCAAGAACGTCATCGTGAGTCCCTACGGCACCACGCGCACCATCGCCTGTCGCGGCAACGGCGCCGAGGTCCCCCTCTACGACTGCATGCAGGAAGACGACCTCGGCTGGATCACCCTGCAGAAGAACGACCTGCCCGGCATCGGCCCGGCCTGGGTCTACATCCCCTGACCGGACGAACGACGACGGCCCGGTTCCCCCTCGGAACCGGGCCGCCGCGCTGTGCGGCCCGCCGCGCCGGAATCCGGTAGCACCGGACCCGAACAGCGGCGATCGGCCTCAGGCCTCCAGCTTGTAGCCGAGCCCGCGCACCGTGACCAGGTGCTCCGGCTTGGCCGGATCGGACTCGATCTTGGAGCGCAACCGCTTGACGTGCACGTCGAGCGTCTTGGTGTCGCCCACGTAGTCCGCGCCCCACACCCGGTCGATGAGCTGGCCGCGGGTGAGCACCCGGCCCGAGTTGCGCAGCAGGTACTCGAGCAGGTCGAACTCCTTGAGCGGCAACGTGACCGGCTTGCCGTTGACCAGCACCGTGTGGCGGTCCACGTCCATGCGCACCGGCCCGGCCTCCAGCACGCCGTTCTCGCTGCCGCCGTCCAGCTCGTCGCCCGCGCCGCGGCGCAGCACCGCGCGGATGCGCGCGATCAGCTCGCGCGCCGAGTACGGCTTGGTGACGTAGTCGTCGGCGCCCAGCTCCAGCCCGACGACCTTGTCGATCTCGCTGTCGCGCGCGGTCACCATGATGACCGGCACGCCGCTGCGGGTGCGCAGCTGCTTACAGACGTCGGTGCCGCTCATACCGGGCAGCATCAGGTCCAGCAGCACGATATCGGCGCCGGAGCGATCGAATTCGGCCAGCGCCGAGGGGCCGTCGCCGACCACGGTGACCTCGAAGCCCTCCTTGCGCAGCAGGAACGCGAGCGGATCGGCCAGCGACTCCTCATCCTCGACGATCAGAACACTCGTCATCTGCGTGCCTCCACACCATTCGGTCTGCCCGGTCCCGCGGGACGCGAGCCGGTTTCCTTCGTGCTCACCGTGGGCCCGTCGACGTCGTCGTCGCCGGCTGCCTCCAGGTGGGCGGGTATTCGCAAGGTGAACGTCGATCCGGTGCCGAGCTTGCTCCACAGGGTGATCTCCCCGTTGTGGTTGGCCGCCACGTGCTTGACGATAGCCAGCCCGAGCCCGGTCCCGCCGGTGGCGCGCGATCGCGCCTTGTCCGAGCGGAAGAATCGTTCGAACACCCGCTCCTGGTCTTCCTTCGCGATGCCGATGCCGCGGTCGGTGACCGCCATGGCGACGTGGTCGCCGCGCAGCGAGCGGCTCACCGACACGTGCGAGCCGGCCGGCGAGTAGGCGATCGCGTTCTCGACCAGGTTGGACAGGGCGGTGACCAGCAGCGTCTCGTCGCCGAGCACCTCGAGCCCGCTGGGCCGGTCGGTGCTCACCGTGATGCCCGCGGCCTCGGCGGCGGTGCGGGAGCGGTCGACGGCCTGCTGCACCACGGTGTCGACGTCGACGACCTCGAGCTCGGGCAGCTTCTCCGCGCCCTGCAGGCGCGACAGCGCGATCAGCTCGGTCACCATCTTGCCGAGGCGGCGCGACTCGTCCAGCACCCGCTGTCCGAAGTGGCGCACGGCCTCGGGATCCTCGGCCGATTCCAGCATCGCCTCGGCGAGCAGGCTCATGGCGCCGACGGGGGTCTTGAGTTCGTGACTGACGTTGGCGACGAAATCGCGGCGGGTGGCCTCCATGCGGGCCTGCTCGGAATCGTCGTCGGCGAACAATACGGTGAAGCCGGTCTCCTCCAAGGACAGCGGCCGGGCGACGCCGCGCACCGCGATCCGGCTGCGGCCGGGCATCGGGTTCTTGGCAGTGAGGTCGAACTCGGCGGATTCGCCGGTGCCGAGCACCTTCTCGACCGCGGCCCAGGCGCGCTCGTCGAGCAACCGGTTGCGCACCAGCCCGAGTTCCTCGGCGCGCGGATTCACCAGCACCACGTCGCGGTACTGGTCGACCACCGCGATCCCGCTCTCGGAGGCGAGCACGATGAGGTCGAGCACCTGCGACATGGTGAGACCGGAATCGGCCTGCTTGCGGGCGGCCTGACGCGCGTTGACGTACGGGATCAGGAGTCCGCCTACCGCGAGTCCGACGACGGCAGCGAGGACTGCCAACAGCACGGCCTGCGGAACACTCACACTTGAATCGTACGGTCGCCGACCGACCGGCCAACGCCGGGTACACGAAGTTTCTCGCAGGTCACGGGGCCTTACAGGCCCGTTAGCCGGGTGTTTACGCGTTGTTCGCCGTCGGCGCGCCGGAGCCGGGCGGGCGGGTGTCACCCGGGTTTTCCGGGCGGTCGCGCGGCGTTCGCGCCGTGTCCGGAAACCGCCGAAGGGCGCCCCGCACCAGCGGTGGCGCCCTTCGCGTCACGCGGGGTTCACCACCCGTGGTCGCCCCGCACCGGGATGTTCACGAAACTCGGCCGGTTCGGGTCGAGTTGCACGTGCTGCGGCTTCAGACCGGTGTCGAGCAGCATGGGCAGCACGGGCAGGCCCTTCGGGAAGTTGCCCGCGAACACGTCGACGCGCAACCGGTGGCCCGGTTTCAGCACCGCCTCGGTGGCCGAGAGAGTGATGTCGAGAGTGGTGGCCTCGCCCGGCACGGTCGGCTGCCGGTGCTCGAGCGAGGTGTAGGGGCGCGGATCGGTGTAGTCGCCGTTGGCCGAGCGGGTGCTGTTGGCCTCGTCGATCGCCCGCAGCGAGGCCATGAGCTGGCCCGAGGTGAGCACCGTCGACTGCCCGTCGGGCGCGACGTCGTTGACGGTCACCGTCCAGTATCCGTCGGCCGCGTCCTGAACGGTGTTGAGCCGCACCGCGATCGGGCCGGAGATGGTGGTCGGCCCGGCCACCGGCGCGCTGGTGAAGGTGAGCCCGTTGAGCTCGGCGACCCGAGAATCCTTGGCGCACCCGTCGATGATGGACAGCACGCCCGCACTGCCCTGCGCCGCGTCGTTGGAGCAGAGCATGGTCAGACCGGGCGCCACCGTGAGCCGCGCGGTGTCGGAGTTCGGTGCGGCCGTGAGCGATCCGTCGTACACGCTGTGCGCGGTGCCGCTGATCGCCGACGACAGGTACATGCGCCGGTGGGTGGCCGCCTGGTCGCCGGTGGCCGAATCGCCGAAGCCGCTCTGGGTGATCCAGCCGCCGCCCTGCTGGCGCAGCGTCACCGGGCCGTAGTCGTCGATGCCGTTGTCGATTCCCTTGAGCCACTTGTCGAACCACGCGCGCTGCAACACGTCCAGGCGCGGCGGCAGGCCCGGCTTGCCGTATTCGTTGCCGGAGTTCACGTGATAGGTGTTGCCCATCAGCAACTGTTTCTGACCGGGCGGCAGCGGAACCTTGTTGTAGATCTTGGATTCGGAGTAGGTGAACAGATCGTGCCACCCGCCCACGACGAACGTGGGCACCCGGATCTTCGACGGGTCGCTGAGGTAGTCGCCGCGTTCGGGGCTGTTGTGGCTGAGCAGGCTGCGCAGGCGCGGATCGGCGTCCTCGAAGCGGGTCGAGGTGTAGGCGTTGAGGAACACGTCCATGAAGGTCAGCGGGGAGGCGCCGCGGTCGGCCAGCCACTGCCAGTCGAACTGCCCGGTGACGATGGACTGCACGTCGGGCACCCACTTGAGGGTGTTGATGGCGGTGAGCCACAGCGGGATGAAGTTGAACCCGAAGCCGCCGCCGGGCGCGAGCACGTCGTTCACCAGGTCGCTGCCGGGCACGACCGGGAAGATCGCCTTGAGCGCCGGCGGCTGTTTCGAGGCGGCCTGCACCTGGTTGATGCCCGAGTAGGAGATGCCGTTCATGCCGATGTCGCCGGTCGACCAAGGCTGGGCCGCGGCCCAGTCGATCACCTCGAGCGTGTCCTGCTGTTCGCGGGCGCGCAGCATGTCCCATTCGCCCTGCGAGAAGCCGGTGCCGCGCACGTCGACCACGACCTGCGAGTAGCCCGACCGGATGAGCTGGCGGTCCACGGTGAAGTTGCGCAGCTCACCGCCGCCGAACGCCTTGGTCAGATCGGTGACGCCCGACAGCGGGGTGCCGCTGAAGTCGATCTGGCGGAACAACTCGAGCAGCGCGTCGGACAGCACCGGAATGGACTGCGCGTGATCGGCGAGGTTCGACACCAGCTTGGTGTAGGGCGTCATGTTGACGATGGTGGGCGTGCGCTCGGCCACGGGACGCCCGGTGGCGTCGGCGGGACGGTAGACGTTGCCCTTGAGCACCGTGCCGTCGCTCATCGTGATCGGCACATCCCATTCGATGTGCACGTTCGGGTACTGCTGCGGCGCGTCCTGCGTCGCCGCCCACTGCGCCCCGGCGGCGCCACCGTCGGGGCCGGTGGGCACGGGCGCGGCGGTGGCGCCCGTGGTGAGGAAGGGGGCCAGCATCGCGACGGCGAGCGCCGCCACGGTGACCCGTATCGCGTACTTCATCGGACGTGATCCACCTCTCGGACTATCGGTCGAGCGGAAGTGTACAGAACCTACCTGTCGGTAAGAACCGGCGGTCACTTAATGCGGTCGCACAACCTCAGGCGACCGGTGATCACCAGCGAGAACACCACGCTGTCAACGGCTTACGGCGCACCCCTCCCTCCGTCCACCCAGGGCCGTGCGAGCACCCCGGCAGCTCGCCCTGCACACCGGCCGAATTCACCGGCGCCCCAACGGAATCATCCGGCGCCCGGCGAACACGGCCCGGCGAAACACAACGGCGCCGCGGCCGGAACATCTCCGACCGCGGCGCCGCCACATCGTCTCGGCTACTTCCCGCCCTGGCTCGCGACCGCCGCCGCGCCGGCCGCCGCCGCCTCCGGATCCAGGTACTCGCGCGCGCGCACCGGACGCAGGTTCTCGTCCAGTTCGTAGCGCAGCGGGATGCCGGTGGGGATGTTCAGCTCGGCGATCTCGTCGTCGGAGATCTGGTCCAGGTGCTTGACCAGCGCGCGCAGCGAATTGCCGTGCGCGGCCACCAGCACCGTCTTACCGGCGAGCAGTTCCTGGGAGATGGTCGACTCCCAGTACGGCACCATGCGGTTCACCACGTCCAGCAGGCACTCGGTCTTGGGGATGTCGATGCCCGCGTAGCGCGGATCGCCTTCCTGGCTGTACTCGTTGTCGTCGGCGATGGGCGGCGGCGGGGTGTCGTAGCTGCGCCGCCACAACATGAACTGCTCGTCGCCGTACTTGTCGCGGATCTGGGCCTTGTTCTTGCCCTGCAACTCGCCGTAGTGGCGCTCGTTGAGCCGCCAGTCGCGCACCACGGGGATCCAGTGCCGGTCGGCGGCGTCCAGCGCGATGTTCGCCGTGGAGATGGCGCGGCGCAGCAGCGAGGTGTAGACGATATCGGGCAGGATGCCGTGCTCGGCCAGCAGTTCGCCCGCGCGCTTGCCCTCGGCGATGCCCTTGTCGGTCAGGTGCACGTCCACCCAGCCGGTGAACAGGTTCAGGGCATTCCATTCGCTCTCGCCGTGGCGCAGCAGCACGAGGGTGTACGTCATGCCGGTCATCTTGCCACGATGGATATGTCCGGCATGTTCGGCAGGTGTGAAGTCGGGCGGTCAGGCCGCCGGGGCCAGCGCGGTGAGCAGGCCCGCCCCCACCAGCGTGGCGTGCGCACCCAGTTCGGAGGGCACCACCCGCAGGTCACCGAGGAAATCGATGCGGGCGTGCGCACCGATCGCCTCCCGCATCGGCCGCCACAGCGGCTCCCCCGCCTGCGCGAAACCGCCGCCGACCACCACCAGGTCCACGTCCAGCAGCGCCGCCGCCGACGAGATCACCTGTCCCAGCGCGATTCCCGCACGGCGCAGCGCGGCCTTCGCCACCCGGTCGCCCTCCTGCGCGTCGGCCGCGAGCTGGATTCCGGTCTCGCCCTCCCAGCCGCGCTCGCGCGCCCACCGCACCGATGCGGGCCCGCTGGCCACCGCCTCCACGCAGCCGACGCCGCCGCACGAGCAGGGATCGGTGGACCCGGGCACGATCATGTGCCCGATGTGTCCGGCATTGCCGGTGTGCCCCACCGCGACCATGCCGCCCACGATCACGCCGCCGCCGATCCCCGACGACACCGTCATCGCCAGCGCGTCCGGCGTCTCGCGCGCTGCGCCGAAATGCCGTTCCGCCAGCGCCAGGCACACGCCGTCGACGGCCAGCCGCACCGAGGCGCCCGGGAACAATTCCCGGACGGCGGCGACCAATTCGAATCCGTGATGCCACTCCGGAATGTTCAGCGGCGACACGAGGCCCGCGGGCGCGTCCACCGGCCCGCACGCCCCGATGCCGACGATCTCCACCTGCGATCCGTTGGCGGCCGCCAGCAGCAGCCCGCGCACCGCCTCCCACACCCCGGCCGGTGGCACCGCGATGCGGCCCACCTCATGCGTCACGCCGTCGGCCCCCACCAGTCCGACGGCGACCTTGGTCGCGCCGATGTCCAGTGCGAGAACGGTCATCTGGAAAACCCCCACGTCTTGATCTTGCTGTGCGAGGGCCAACGGTACTGCCTCCCGGCGCGCCGCCGTGCAGGCGGACCCGGTGATCAGTTGTTCTCGGAGGACTCCACCAGATGTTCGAACGCGCGCAGATTCTTCAGCGACTCGCCCCGCGACACGCGCCATTTCCATTCCTTGCGAATGGATTCCGCGAAACCGAGCTCGAGCAGCACATTGAAGTCGCCGTCGACGGCCTCTAGCACCTGGCCGAGCACGCGGTCGAGTTCGTCGGCGGTGACGGCGTGCGTCGACATCCGGCCGACGAGGTAGATGTCGCCAACCCGGTCCAGCGTGTAGGCCACGCCGTAGAGGCGGCGGTTGCGGCGCAGCAGGTATTTGTAGACGCCCTCGAAATTCTCGTCGGGCTTGCGGCACACGAACGACTCCACCCGCACGCCGTGCTTGCCGACGGTGAGCATGACCGTCGTCTTCAGCTTGCGCTCGCCCGGCAGGATCACCACGAAGGTGTCGTCACCGTGACGGGTGTATTCGATCTCCCGCTCGCGCAGGGTCGCCTCGATCAGCTCGGCCGTACTCATCGACGCACTCCCGTCCGGCGCCGCCACAGCGCCCGCGATCTGGCCTGCCCCACCTCACCGAGGAGGGCGGTACCGGCCAGGGTAGTGCGGGGCTGCGGACCGTCGAACACGACAGGACGGCCGCCGCCGAGAGTGGTTCGCGCGGCGCGGAATTCGCTCAGCGCCGCGGCGTAGCTGTCCAGCAGGCCGTCGGCGGTGTGCTCCCAGGAGAAGTCGGCGGCGTGCGTGACGGCCCGCTCCCCCATCTCCCGCAGCCGGGCGGGCGCGTCCAGCAGCGAGCCGAGCGCGGCGGCCCAGTCGCCGGTGCGGTGGCCGGGTACCAGCAGGCCGGTGACGCCGTCGCGCACGGCCGTGCCCAGGCCGCCCACGTCGGCCGCGAGCACCGGGGTGCCGCTGGCCTGCGCCTCCAAGGCGACCAGGCCGAAGGACTCATTGTGGCTGGGCACCGCGATCAGATCGGCCGCCCGGTACACGTGCACCAGCCGGTCCGGCGGCTGCGGCGGCAGGAACGTGACCCGCTCGGCGATGCCGAGTTCGGCGGCCAGCTCGATCAGCGCGTCGGGACGGTCCAGCCCGGTGCCCGACGGGCCGCCCACGATCAGCACGCGCAGCGAGCGGTCCGGGTCGGCGCGCAGCACCTCGGCGGCGGCGCGCACCAGCACGTCGGGGGCCTTCAGCGGCTGGATGCGGCCCACGAACGCGACGATCCGCTCGTCGGCGGGCAGGCCCAGTTCGGCGCGCGAGGCGGCCCGGTCGCCGGGACGGTAGCGGGTCAGATCCGCGCCGGGCGGCACCACGTCGATGCGCTCGCGCGGCGCGCCGTACAGCTCGACCAGCTGGCGGGCTTCCTCGTCGGTGTTGGCGACCATGCGGTCGGCCTCGGCGATGACCTGCTTCTCCCCGATCTCGCGGGTCGCGGGCTCGGGCGAATCGCCCTCGGCCAGCGCGGCGTTCTTCACCGCGGCCAGGGTGTGGGCGGTGTGCACCAGCGGCACCCGCCAGCGGTCCCGCGTCAGCCAGCCGACCTGGCCCGACAGCCAGTAGTGGGAGTGCACGAGGTCGTAGTGGCCGGGCAGGTGCCTGGCCTCCTGGCGCAGCACCTCGGCGGTGAACGGGCACAGCTGGGTGGGCAGATCGTGCTTGTCCAGGCCCTCGAACGGGCCCGCCACCACGTTGCGCACCAGCACTCCGGGCGCGGCTTCCTGCACCGGCGGCACGTTCGAGGAGGTGGCGCGGGTGAAGATCTCCACCTCGATACCGCGCCGGGCCAGCTGCAGCGCGGTCTGGAGCACGTAGACGTTCATCCCGCCCGCGTCGCCGGTGCCCGGCTGCGCGAGTGGGGAGGTGTGCACCGACAACACCGCGATTCGATCGGGCCGTAGGTCCGCACGCTGACTCACACTCTCCATAGTGCACGCACGCGCACACCCCGAAAGCACGGGTCCGGTGTGATTGAGAGTCACGCCACAGCCCGGCTGACCTGCGGTTCGAATGTATGTGCGGACGGCTACAGCGAGTCGGCGAACCCTTCGACCGCCGCCACGAAGCGCGCGCGGTCCTCCAGGAACAGGCCGTGCTGGGCGCCCGGCCAGAACTCCGCGCGCACGTCAGGAGCGGATTCGGCGATGTGGCGGCCGTTCTCCGCGAGCACCACCGGATCGTCCTCGCCGTGCAGGACCAGCACCGGGATGTCGAGGGCGCGCAGCGTGGCCGTGTTGTCGATGGTGCGGTAGAACAGCGCCTTGCGTACGGCGGGCGGAGTGGCCAGGCTCGCACCGAACAGTCGCTGCGCGTCCACGCCCTTGCCCGGTCCCGCGCCGACGTTGGCGTTGCCGAATTCGCCGAACGCGCGCGTCGCGCGGCCCGCGCTCTCCTCGAAGACGCCCGGGATCGCCGCCCGCATCGCCGGCCCCGTGGTGGCGCCGGGCACCCCGCGTCCGATGTTGACCATCGCGCCCGTGAAGACGAGTCCCGCCAGCGCCGAGGTGCCGTGCACCGTGACGTAGTCGGCCAGCACGATCCCGCCGTAGGACCACCCGAGCAGGATCGCGCCCTCGGTGATCCCCTCGGCCGCGAGCACCGCCGCGATATCGCCCGCCCAGTTCTTCGGATCGTCGTACCCGGCCTCCGGCTTGCCCGAATACCCGTGCCCCCGCAGGTCCACGGCCACCACCCGGAACCGCCGCGCCAGATCCTCGGCCGCCCCACCCCAGCACCGCAGATCCGCCGCCCACCCGTGCACCAGCACCAACGGCCGCGCCCCCACCGGCCCCGTCACCCGGTACACGATCGCCGTGCCGTCAACGCTGATTGCTTCCCGGATAGCCATGCCCGCCAGGGTAAGGCGTCAACCCACGCCGAACGCGGCCAGCGCTGTCGCCATTTTCATGACCAGGCGGTTCTCTGTGTTCTTGACCTGGATGAATCCGAACTTCGAGTAGAAGCGGGCCGCTTCGGCATCGATCGCGTCGACCACGATGAGGCGGCCGCCGGTCGCCTGAGCGGCGCCCATGATCCGCGAGACGGCGTCGACGAGCAGTTGCCCGCCGAGCCCTCGACCGTGCAGGCTCCGGTCGAGGGCGAACTTCGCCAGCAGGAACGCCGGTACGGTCTTCAGCCCGGACGAGAGGCTCTGCGAGAGCCCATCCACCTCCCGCTCCACCGACGTGGGCGCGATCGCGTAGTAGGCGCGCACAGTCGGGTCGCTCTCGGTGACCCACACGTAGGTGCGGCTGGTCCAGCGCTGCTCGGCCGGCAACGCCATGCGCCGCAGCCAGGTGTCGAGATCCGGCTTGCCGCAATCGAAGGCGTCGAGCTTGTGATCGACGGTGATCCCCGTCGAGATCCACGTCATCGCCGTGTGAAGGCGCGGGGCGCGGCCGCGGCCTTCCTCAACTCGGGCGCCTCGTCGGGCACGTCGAGGGCGGACATCATCGCGTCGAACTGGGCGGCGGGCATCAGCGTGCGGCTGGACAACGCGAGAATGCGGTCGGCGCGATCGAACGCGGCCTTGCGAATGAACTCGCTGACCCGCTCATCGACGGCATCGGCCGCCGCCGCGATCTGTTCCTGTAGATCCTTGTCGAGCCGCAGCTCGACCCGCTCCGTCTTCGTCATGGCGCTGCCTCGCTCCGTGCTGAATCGACCCGTCGACGGCGCGTCTCACACCTCGACGGCGCGTCCGGTAATCGCGCACCCACGATTGTACGGTCGATGTACGGAACTTGCGACCGAGTTGGCGCCTTCCGCACCCGCGCGCAGCTACCGCGTCCGAGCGCGAACACCCGTGAGCCGCTCCGCTGGGCTCGCACCGTCGGCCGCACGACGACGTGAGGGCCGTCAGCGCTGGTCTACTCCCGGATAGCCGTACCCGATCAGGGATGCGGGTGGATGTCAGCGCTGCCGGGGTGCGCCCTTGCGAGTCACCGCCAACAGGATCCCGGCGAGGGCGGCTTTCCACGAGGCCGGGATGGGGAGGCCGAGGAGGAGCAGGGGTAGGCCGATGATGCCGAGGCAGAGGAATCCGAGGAGGTTGGCGAACTCCTGCGCGGCCCCGGCCTTGTCGTGGTACCAGTGCGGGCGCGCGCCGAACTCCAGCAGGGGCGGGGTCGCGGTGACGATGTCGCCGGTGCGCAGCCCGTAGAGGTGGATCACGCGACCGTCGTCGATCACCCGCGCCTGCGCCGGCTTGCTGTCCCGGCCCATGGGGAACGACCCCACGCCGCTCTCGGTGACCTCCACGCGCACGTCTTCGCCGTATCCGGCGTAATAGGCGAGCACGTTGATCGGGCCGGCGAGCATGACCAACGCCCCGACGGTCAACGCCAGCCCGAGAACGAGCGCCACCACCCGCCACAGAACCTGTTTGACCGGCGAGATCTCCGGCCGCGCCTGTTCAGCGCTCACAACCCCCTCCTTCACGCCCCCACCGAGGCCGTTGGACCGCCCGCGCGGCGCAGGCACGAACCCCACCCCCGAACGGAGCGGTATTCCGTTCATCACGATCATGAAATCACGACCCCGGCGCGGGCGGGTTCTAAGCTCGGTCGCATGACCACTCGCCATGCCGTCGTGACAGGAGCCAGTTCGGGAATCGGGGAGGCGACCGCCCGGACGCTGGCCGCGCAGGGATTCCACGTGTACGTGGGGGCGCGGCGGGTGGACCGGCTGGAGAAGCTGGCCGAGGAGATCGGCGGCACCGCGCTCGCGCTCGACGTCACCGACGAGGAGTCGGTGCGCGCGTTCACCGAGGCGATCCCGGCCGTCGACGTGCTGGTCAATAACGCGGGCGGGGCGAAGGGCCTGGCCACGGTGGCCGAGGCCGACCTCGACGACTGGCGCTGGATGTGGGAGACGAACGTGCTGGGCACGCTGCGCGTCACCAAGGCGCTGCTGCCCAAGCTCATCGACTCCGGCGACGGCCTGATCGTCACCATCACCTCGGTCGCCGCGTTCCACGCCTACGACAACGGCTCGGGCTACACCACGGCCAAGCACGCCCAGGCCGTCCTGCACCGCACGCTGCGCGGCGAGCTGCTCGGAAAGCCGGTGCGGCTCACCGAGATCGCGCCCGGCGCGGTGGAGACGGAGTTCTCGCTGGTGCGTTTCGACGGCGATGCCGAGCGGGCCGCGAAGGTGTACGAGGGCATCGATCCGCTGGTCGCCGCCGACATCGCCGAGATCGTCGGGTTCGTCGCGTCCCGCCCGCCGCACGTGAATCTCGACACGATCATCGTCAAGCCGCGCGACCAGGCCGATCCGGGCCGCTTCGCCCGAAGCTCCTGACCTGGGGTTTCACCGCGCGCCACCGCGCCCTCCGCCCGGGTCCCGAGGCTTGCTGGGAATTCGCTCCGGTTGCGAGCGCCCCGCTAGCATCGGATCGTTTCGCGAGAACTCGGCTATACCCGGATCGGAGTGGTTCGACCCATGCTCAAAGGCTTCAAAGACTTCCTGATGCGCGGCAATGTGATCGACCTCGCCGTCGCGGTGGTGATCGGCACGGCGTTCACGGCCGTAGTGACTGCGGTGACCAAGGGCGTGATCGACCCGTTGCTCGCCGTTTTCGGATCCTCCGCCGAACTGGGTCTGGGCGTGCAGCTGGTCGGTGACAAGCCGTCCACCTTCATCGCCATCGGCCCGATCATCACCGCCTGCATCAACTTCCTGATGATCGCCGCGGTGCTCTACTTCGTGCTGATCCTGCCGATGAAGACGCTGAAGAACCGCTTCGGCACCACCAAGGCCGCCGAGCCCACCGAGACCGAGCTGCTCATCGAGATCCGCGACCTGCTGGCCAAGCAGAACGCCGACGCCCGCGCGGACCGCACCGCCGAGGTGCTCGCGGATCTGGACCCGACCGTGGGGTCGTCCACCGAGCGGTGAGACTCGGCGCCGCCGCGCCCGGCGGGCGTACCGGTTACCGCGGCGGCGCCGGCGCGAGCGGCGTCGCCGACACCACCGGCGACGGCGCGCCGTCCACCGCCGACATCGACTGCCACGTCTCCCAGTCGATGGTCCAGTCGTAGAGATCCCCGTCGGCGGCCGACAGGTCGATGGAGGTGCCCGTCACCTCGACCGGATCGCCGTACAGTGCGGTCCCGAAGTAGGCCTGCGCGTCGGCGGGCGAGAGGTTGATACACCCGTTGGTGACGTTCGCCGACCCCTGCGCCGCAAGGGATTCCGGGTTGGCGTGGATGAATTCGCCGTTATTGGAGATGCGCACGGCCCAGCGCTCGCGAACGTTGGTGTAGTACGGGGGATTCGACATCAGGAAGTCCTCGTACTTCTCGGTCACCACGTGGATGCCCGAACGGGTGACGTTGCGCGCCTCGTTGCCCTCGCCGTAGCTGACGGCGAAATCGAAGACGGTCTGCCCGTCGCGCACCACCCGCATCCGGTGGCTCGGCGCGTCGGCCAGCACGATCTGGCTGCGGCCGATGGTGAAATCCGAGGTGAGGTCGGCGTCGCCGTAGCTGCCCTCGCCCATGTCCACGCCGTAGAGATTCGCCGCGACGTGCACCGTGGTGCCGGGCGTCCAGTACTGCTTCGGGCGCCAGTGCAACCGGGCGCCGCCGTTGTCGTCGGGGAACCAGGCCCAGGCGCCCTCGGTGGCGGGCTGGGTAGTGACCGTCAGCGCCTTCTCCACCGCCGCCTTGTCACGCACCGGGCCCTGGAACTGGAGGATGATCGGCGCGGCGATGCCGACCTCCTGTCCGTCGCCGATGTTGAGCGTGGCGGGGACGGTGCGCTCGGGGGCCACCGTGGTGAACCGGCCGTCGATCGGCACCGGCTTGCCGTCGCTGCCGACGGCCGTGCCGGTCCAGGTGTAGGCGGCGCCGTAGCCGAGCGGTTCGGTGGCGCGGAAGGTGTGCCGGTCGGGGCTGAGTTCACCCGCCACTTGTTTGCCGCTGGCGTCGTTGGACAGCGCGATCTGGTCGATCGTGCCGTCGCTCACGCTCACCGAGACCGGTGCGGTCGGACTCACGGCGGCGTCGCCGGCGCCCGGGGTCATGGTCACCCGCGCGACCGGACCCGCCTCGCGACCCGGCTGCCCCTCGCCGCTGTCGGCGGAACATCCGGCCACGAGCGCCACGACGAACAGCACGGCCGAGACGGCCGCGATCACTGGACGCTTGCTCACCGGATCGAATCTACGCCCGACAAACGCCCAGCTCACCCGCCCCGCGGCGGTTCGCCCGATTCGCCCGGTTACAGCGTGACGCCCACCGTCACCGGTTCCGGTTCCAGCCGCACGCCGAACCGTTCGGCCACCCCGTCGCGCACCGTACGCGCCAGCGCCACCAGGTCGGCCGCGCTCGCCCCGCCCCGGTTCGTCAGCGCCAGAGTGTGTTTCGTGGAGAGCCGGGCGGCCGCGCCGGGACCGGGGAAGCCCTTCGCGAAACCCGCCCGCTCGATGAGCCAGCCCGCGGAGAACTTCACCCCGCCCTCGGCCGGATACGTCGGGATCGTGACATCACCCACATGCGCCGCGATGGCCGCGCGCACGGCGTCGGCGCGCTCGTGCGGCACCACCGGGTTGGTGAAGAACGAGCCCGCGCTCCAGGTGTCGTGGTCGTCCGCGTCGAGCACCATGCCCTTGCCCGCGCGCAGCCGCAGCACCGCCTCGCGCACCGCGGCGGCGGGCTTCGACTCGCCGTCGGCGGCGTCCAGGGCCCTGGCCAGCTCGCCGTAGCGCAGCGGTGCGCTCATCCCGTCGGGGTTGAGCGCGAAGTCCACGGCGAGCACCACGGCGTCGTCGCGGTGCTTGAGCACGCTCGTGCGGTAGCCGAAGCCGAGTTCGGCCGGTGCCACCCAGCGCGTCTCGCCGGTGGGACGATCCAGCAGCCGCACCCGGCGCAGCAGATCGGCCACCTCCACGCCGTAGGCGCCGACGTTCTGCACCGGCGTCGCGCCTGCGGAACCCGGGATGCCGGAAAGGCATTCGAGTCCGCCGAGCCCGGCGGCGACCGTCGCTTCGACCACCGAATCCCAGTTCGCACCGGCCTCGGCGACCACGCCGTCCGCGCCGATCTCCACACCGCCGGTGGCGATGCGCACCACCACGCCATCGAAGCCGTCGTCGGCGATGAGCAGGTTCGAACCGCCCGCGAGCAGCAGGACCGGGATGCCCGCCGCGTCCAGCGCGCGCACCGTCGCGATGAGCGCGTCGGTGGTGGCGCAGTCGGCGAGCACCGCGGGGCCGCCGACGCGCAACGTGGTCAGCTCGGCAAGGGCGACGCCCTCGCGCACCGTCGCGCCGGTCTCGGCCAGCACGTCACGCACCCGATCGGTCGCCACCACACGTGTAGTTCGCACGCTCCAGACGGTAGCGTGTCGAACCATGGCTACACCGCTGGCGTTCACGGCCCGCTATCCCCACCCCGTCGCCGCGGTCCGCGCGGCCATCTCCACCGAGCAGTACTGGAAGGACCGCATCGCCGAGGTCGGCGGTCCGAACGCTCGGCTGGAGTCGGTCACCGTCGACGGTGACAAGGCACGCATCGACATGGTGCAGGCCATCGCCGCCGAACTGCTCCCGCCGGCCATCACCGCCGTGCGCCCCGGCGACCTGATCATCCCGCGCGTGGAGACCTGGTCCGGCAACGACGCCACCTTCGACGTCCGCGTCGAGGGCGCCCCCGCCACCATCAGCGGCACCGTCACCCTCACCGGCGACGCCACCTCCGCCGTGGCCACCGTCACCGGCACCATCGAGGTGAAGGTCCCCCTCTTCGGCAGCAAGATCGAATCCGCCATCTCCGAACGGTTGACCGAACTCCTCCAGTCGGAAGAGGAGTTCACCAACACCTGGCTCGCCCAGAACTGAACGGCTGGTGCCGGTGTCCCGCCGACGCGGCGCGCACCGGCACCGCTCTCACAGCTCGTAAACGGTCTCGCGTAGCGGAACTCGCCGCTGATCTCGACTTCGAATGCGGACAGCGTGCGCACTTGGAAGTGCGACGTCCAGTCCGCCACGTCGGGGACGATGCCCACGCGCACGCCCGGCACGAAGCCGAATCCCGGGTACCACTCCAGACTTCCGAGCAATCCGATCAATGGTTCGTCGAGGGCGTCGGCCGCGCCGAGGGCGGCGTGCATGAGGGCCGAGCCCGCCCCGGTGGACTGGTGGGTGGGCAGGACGCCGATGGGGCCCAGCGCCAGCACCGGGAACGGACCCACGGAGGCGCGGGTGAGGCAGAGGTGGCCGATGACGGTGTCGACCTCGGTGGCGACGAAGGAGAGGGTGGGAATCCAGCTCTCGCTCTGGCGGAGCCGGTCGACCAGCGCCACCTCGGGCGGGTCGCCGTCGAGGGGCCTGCCCTCGCGCTCGGACAGCTCGCCGAAGGCGCGGCGGTGGACCTGCGCGACGGCTGCGGCGTCGGCAGCCCGTTCACGACGGATCAGCACGGTGTCTCCTCCTGAGCGAGGGGCTCTTCCTCGCGCGGGCGAGGAGTAGGTACCAACGTCGCGGTCGCCCGCTTCCACCGACGCCTACGAGTGTGCGGTACGCCGCGCGGCCCGCGCAATCGGATTGCCTTCCCCGTGTGCCAGACTCCGGTCCATGGCAGATTCCGCGGCGCTGACCCGGGCCGACGTGGCCGGGATGATCGATCACACCCTGCTCGCCCCGGAGGCGACCGACGCCGACGTGACGGCGCTGATCGCCGAAGCGCGCGAGCTGGGCGTGCTGGCGATCTGCGTGTCGCCGTCGATGCTGCCGGTGCGCGCGCCGGGCCTGGTGGTGGCCACGGTCGCGGGATTCCCCTCCGGCAAACACCATTCGCTGGTGAAGGGCGCCGAGGCCCGCCTCGCCGTCGACCAGGGCGCCGCCGAGGTGGACATGGTGATCGACGTGGGCGCCGCGCTCGCGGGCGCCTACGACGCGGTGCTGTCCGACATCGTCACCGTGCGCGAGGCCATCGGCGACCGCGCGGTGCTCAAGGTGATCATCGAATCGGCCGCCCTGCCCGACGAGGCGATCGTGGGCGCCTGCCGCGCCGCCGAACGCGCGGGCGCAGATTTCGTGAAGACCTCCACCGGTTTCCATCCGGCGGGCGGCGCGAGCGCGCACGCGGTGCGGCTGATGGCCGAGACGGTCGGCGGCAGGCTCGGCGTGAAGGCCAGCGGCGGCATCCGCACCGCCGAAGCCGCCGCCGAACTCATCGCCGCGGGCGCCACCCGGCTGGGCCTGTCGAAATCCCGTGCCGTGCTCGAGGGTTTCCCGGCCTGACGCCGATCCCCTCGCACGCGGGCCCGGCGACCATCCGGGCAGCCGAACCCTCACTCCCGCACGCCCTTTCGGCCCCTACCGGAGAACGCCCGCTCAGCAACTCGTTTCGGACCCCGACGACGGCGGCATCTCCGCGCGCCCACCCTCCAGGTGCACGGCGATGCCGTCGTCGGTGACGGTGATCCTGGTGGCCTTCAGCCCCAGCGGATAGCTCTGCAAGCTGTCGGAGAACAGCTCGACGATGCCGGCCACCAGATCGGTCGGCAGCCCGATGCCGAGCAGTTCGGCGGAGTGCGTCCGCACGTCCACCGCGCCCGCGCTCACCTGCGGCTGCACCTGCAACTGCGCGAAGCCGCCGAGCACGTCCAGGGTGATCATGTCGTTGTTCTGCGAGGACGTGACACCGCTGACCAGCCCGCCGAGGGTGTCCCTGATGCCCTCGTTGGACCAGGTCACCTCGGCCGAGGAACTGCCGACCACGCCGCCGCCGCGGCCGTTGTCGATCACCTCGACGTCGTTGAAGGTCGCGTGCACGTCCATGCCGACGGCGGGGCCGAACTGATTGTCGAGACTGTCGACCCTGACCGAGGACACCTTGCCGTCGAGCCAGGTGATGAGCATCGGCTTGGCGCCGAAGCTCACGTCGATCTGAGAACCCATCTCGCGTTCGAACTGCGTACTGATGCACCGGGACACGACGTGGCGGGCGTACGCCTCGCCGCCGACCAGGACGGTGACCAGCAGCGTGGCGACCACCGCGAGGGCGATCACCAGCGTGCGCCTGCTGACTTTCGGCGCGGTGGACGGCTTCGTGCTCATGGGGCCGATTCTTCCGGACGTTTCTGAGTGACCTCTGTGGGCTCGGTGAGGGTCCCGATTGTGACATGTGACACAGAGTTCGGGCGTAGCCTGGTCGGTATGGCTGGCGAAGCGGCGGGCCGCGCACCCGAGACCGTGGACAAAGGGTGGCGCGTGCTGCGCAGGCTCGCCGGGCGGCACGCGGGGTATTTCACCACCCGCCAGGTGCTGCGCACCGGCTGCGAGGCCAGGGTGCGCGCGGCCCTCGGCGACGGAACGGTGACCAGGGCGGGCGTCGGGATGCTGCGGCTCACCGAATGGCCCGACGGCCCGCTGGACGAGTACGCGATGTGGGCGGCCTGGTTCGACGGCGCGGCGGCCGTGTCCCATCAGAGCGCCGCCGAACTGCACGGGCTCGGCAGGCTGCGTCCCCGGTTCCTGCACCTGTCCGTGGGCGCGGGGCGCCCGCCGGTCACACCGCGCCTTGTGGTGCTGCGCCGCAGGCTGGTGCGCGACGACGTGGAGTCGGCGGGATCGTTCCTGGTCACCACGCCGGTGCGCACGGTGCTCGACCTCGCCGAGGCCGATATCGGGCAGAGCGCCCTGGACGAGGTGGTCACCGACGCCGTCTTCCTGCACCGATGCGAGGGGGCCGAGATCCGTTCCGCGGGTGCGGGTCTGCCGCCGCGAGCCGCCGCGCGGGTCCGCCGGGCGCTGTCGGCGCTGTGAATGATCCGGTTGCGCTATCAATTCCACCGCGGTGCGGTGTTGCGGGGCGCCTGAACATGGCAGGGTTTCGAGCATGGGGACGGTAGGTGCGGGTAGGTGGGATCTCGTGTTTCCGTCCGGGGAGCCCGAACGCGTGGCCGATATGCTCGGCGCCGCCGTGATCGCCGACGCGGTGCGCCGCTACGACGCGGACATGGCGCAGTGGGTGGAGACCTGCGGGAACTGGTCGCGGCAGTATCGTGCGGTGTTCCGCGCGATGACGGCGCTGGCCGCGAGTTCGCCCGCGGCATCGGCGGGTATCGCGAGTGAGGGGTTGCGCGCGGCGCGTCATCTGTTGCGGTTCGTGTCGGGATACTCGGTGCGGCCGTTGAGCGAGGTGTCGCTGACCGAGACCGACGCCCAGGAGCTCGACTCCGGCACGGTCGAAGGACGGGCGAAAAGTCCGGGCCGCCTGGAGGTTCCGTATCACGGCGAGACGCTGACCGAGGACACGCTGTTACGCGCGCTCACCGAGTGGCGGCGGGGCGGCCTGGTCGAACCGGGATTCGCGGCCGCCGTCGAACGCGTGATCGACCATCCGGAGTGGTTGTCGCTGAGCGGTTTCCGCGTCGTGATCGCGGGCGCGAGCGAACTCGCGCCGGTGCGGCCATTGTTGCGCTGGGGCGCCGACGTGCTCGCGATCGCACGCCCGGCCCCGGCGCGGTGGCGTGAACTCACGGAGTGGGCCGCCGAAAGCGCTGGGACACTGCGCCATCCCGTCACCGACGGGCCGGGCGCGGATCTCGTGACGCGTCTGCCCGCGCTCGCGCGATGGTTGCGCGGGCAGTTCACCGACGACGCGCGGCCGGTCTTCGGCGGATACGTCACGCGCCGAGGGCCCGGGGCGGTCCGGCTGGCGGCGGCGCTGGACGCGCTCGCCACCGATCTGCTCGGCGCCCGGTCCGACGCGGCGCTGATCGGACTCGGCGCACCCACCGACAGCTACGCCGTCCCGGAAACCGTTGTCGCCCAGGCGCACACGAAACTGCACGGGCGGGGTGCGCGGGGCGTGGCCCAGGATGTGCTGCGGATACTCACCGGATCCGCGCTCTACCAGCCGAACTACGGCACCCACTGCACCGACTCCGAGGGGGCCACGTGGTCGATCGCCGACGCGCTCACCTCGTTGCAGGGACCGAACTACGCGCTCGCCCAGCGCATCCTGCGTTGGCGCGCGACCCTCGCGCGGCACGACGGGCACACTGTCTCCTACCCGGTCGCCCCGCTCACCTGGACCAGGGCCGCACGGGGCAACAGCGGACTGTCCGCGGTCTACCGGGTCGCCCCTCGATTCGGCCTGGAGGTGTTCGAGCCCGAGACCGCGGGCACCCTGCTGGCCGCGAAGGTGGTCGCCGATCTGCACGCTCCCCCGCCCGACGAGGCCAACCCGGAGTCGCTGTTCACCACCGGGGCCGCGCACGGCGGACTCTGGCATCTCCCGTTCGAGCCGCGCTCGGTATTTCCCGTCGCGCTGCTCACCGGCCGCGTCCGCGCGCTGACCGGGCACTGAAACGGCAATCAGGTAGTTATCCAACGGTCAACCACCCCGAGTCGGGGATCGCCGAATTCAAGTGACACACCGGACAGTGAAGATCACTTTTCGATGTAGATCGACTCATGCCGCCATGGACACCGGTATCGTCCATTTCTCCAGATAGATCGCTTTTCGGCAGGTGGGTTCAAGAGCAAGTCTGGAGGTCGGGTCCTATGGCAACGCAGCATTCGAAACCGGAAATGCGCGGCCTCGGCCGCATCGCCCCGTGGTCGCAGCACTGGCTCTCCCCGACATCTCTGATAACCACCGGATTGCTCCTGCTCATACCCGTGCTCATCGCGATGGGCCCGCTGGTGGCGGCGCTGCTCATCCAGCTCCACCAGGACGACGCCGGACCGCGCACCGTCGCGCTCGTGGCGGTCCTGATCTGCTCGGTGGCGCTGCTGGTGGGCGCGGCGTTCTTCTTCTCCGAGGCGTGGCGCACCAGTCACGTGTCGCGCGCCGACCACACCGCCCCGCACCGGCCGCCCGACCGTCGCACCGGTTCCTGAGCCACGGAGGCCGCCATGAGCCTGACCCTCGACCCGGTGGCGGTGTCCGCCGAAATGCCGTGCCACCACGTGCGATTGCTGGGCGTGGTCGAGCGGCCGCGGTCCTGGCGGTGCGCGGTGACGACGCTGTTCGACTCCGGGCTGCGCCGCTGGTCCGGGCGCACCGATCTGGCCGTGTTCCCGCCGCTGCGGCGGTGGAGCCGTGTCCTGCGGCAGCCGACGCCGCCCGGTCACCCCGATCTCGCGGGCGCGCTCACCGCCGCCGCGAGCGGACGGCCCCTCCCCGAGGACCCGCTGATCCGCTTCGCCACCGCGATCATGCTGCTGTCCGGATGCCCCGCCACCGCCACCGATTTCACCCCCGCGCCCACCGTGCCCGACGCGCCGCGCACCCTCGACATCTCCCTGTTCGCCCTCGCCGACGACGACCTCACCATGGCCGAGGACCTCACCACCGTCGCCCTCGCCGCCGCGGGCGCCCTCACCCTCCGCCTCGACCGCACCCTCCACCTCCCGGCCCTCCCCCTCACCTACCCCCGCGCCGCCTGACCCGTCGCGGGTGAGATCGCCCGCCGAGGCTCGGTGTGTCGCGCGCCGGTACGCGCAGTCCTGCCCTCTCCTCCTCCGGCTCGGCTTCTATTCGCGGTCCGCGCATCCGGATCACGCAGCCCTGCCGGGGATTCGCCGAAGCCGTAGCGGTGCTGGACTGTTCGGTGGGGACACCTACGACGCGGACGCCGAAGAGCCGTTCGCGGCTCGGGCCGCGTTCGGGTGCTCGCCGCGCAGGATCTGGTAGGTCGAGACCGGTTCGCCCGCCCGGTCACCGGCGGCGAGGGCGCGGTCCCAGTAGGAGGCGACGGCGGCGGCGAGGGTGGCGTCCACACCGGCGGCGGTGGCGGTGTCGAGGGCGTGGTGGGCGCCCGCAGCCATCATGCGCAGGTGGGCGGTGTCGCGCCACCCGCCCTCGGCGGCCATGGCGGCCAGCGCGAGGTAGGAGTCCGGCATCCCCGCCATGGCGCGCCGGGCGTGCGGCGCGAAACGCTCGATCGACTCACCCGAGCCCGCGATCATCGCCAGCGCCTGTTCGAAGGCGAGCAGTCCGGGCAGGAACATGGACAGGACGGCCTGGTAGTAGAGCTGCGCGGTGCCCTCGTTCGCACCGAGGTATTCGGGGCGGCCGAGCGGGCGGAGCAGATCCACGCATGCGTCGAAGGCGGCGCGGGAACCGCTGTAGAAGACGGTGGCCTCCGCGCCGCCCACGCCCGCCGGATCGGCCATCACGCCGCCCGCGAGAAACCTGCCGCCTCGCTCCCTGATCCAGGCGCCCGCCGCGCGGGTGACCTCCGGGGAGTCGGAGGACAGGTTGACGATCGTCTTGCCTGCCAACCGGTCGGCGACCGGCTCGAGCACGTCGTACATCGCGGCGTAGTGGGTGAGGCTCACGACGATCACCGCGCTCGCATCCACCGCTTCGGCCCGGCTCTCGGCGGGGATCGCACCGAATTCCCGCATGGCGTAAGCCTTCTCCACGCTGCGGTTCCAGGCGCGCACCCGCGTGCCCGCCCGGCGCAACGTGCGTGTCATCGCCTGGCCCATCGGGCCCAGACCCATCACCGTCACCGAACTCATCTGCGTTTCCCTTCCACGACGCGACCTTCGCACCGATGGTGGGCGCGCGGGCCGGGCCGGCGGAAGTACGCACCGGTGGCGGGACCTACTTACCTCGACACCCGCGACGACGTAGCGGCCGCGCCCGCGCCCCGGGGTATGGCACGGATCACTGATCGATCCGGTGTTCGGTGACCGATCCCGACAGGGACGCGCCGTTGATCTCCAGGAACAGCTGACGCTCGGTGACCGACAACGTGACGGTGTTGCGCCGGTCCACCGCGGCCACCGCCGCATCGATGAACGCGCGGTCGAAGCTGTGGAGCGGGATGTCCTCGGCGCGGTGGATGCGCTTGCCCGCGTAGAGCGCCAGCACTTTCGCGGGGTCGCGGTGCGTGTAGATCGCGACCCGTCCCGCCAGCTTGCTGCCCCGGTGCACGCGGTCGGCGTCGGGCGCGCCCACTTCGATCCACGCCGTCAGCCGGCCGGTCCGGTCCCGCACCAGCACGGCGGGCTCGTCGGTGGACGACACCCCACCGTCGCTGAAGGCGATTCCCTCCTCGTATTCGAGGCAGTACGCGAGCAGCCGCGTCACCATGAACTCCGCGGTCTCCGACGGATGCCTGGCCACCCGCAACTCCAACTCCTCGTACACCCCCCGATCCACGTCGGCCAGTTGTACCGAGAAGTTGTGCATTGTCGCGTTGAGAGCCATAGCAGAGGCAGCTTAGGGCAACGGCGGGGTCAGGGGTTCGGGGCGACCTGGGGCCAGGGGACGGAGAGGACGTTGTCGCGCATGCGGCGGCGGTAGCGACGCAGCGGGATCCCTTGGGCGTGCAGGGCTTCGACGGTGGCGCGCCAGCGGACGCGCGGGCCGAAGGGTGCCAGCGGGGCGGTGTGGGACCAGGCGCGGTCGGCGGCCGCGAGCAGGGCGTGGACGGGTTCGCCGGGGACGTTGCGGTGGATGAGCGCCTTCGGGAGGCGTTCGGCGATGTCGGAGGGGCGCTCGACGGTGAACGGATCCCACGCCAGCGTCAGCGACAGCGGGCCGGTGCGGTCCAGGAGCACCCACGCGCAGCGGCGGCCCAGTTCGTCGCAGGTGCCGTCGACGAGCAGGCCGTCCGGCGCCAAGTTCGACAGGATCGTCGACCACGCGTCGGGCACAGCGGATTCCGGATACTGGCGCAGCACGTTGAAGGCGCGCACGAGCACCGGGCGCAGCCCGGCCAGTTCGAAACCGCCGCGCGCGAACGTCACACCGTCGCGGCCGGGAACCACGCGCGCCGGGTCGATCTCGAGACCCACCACCCGCACGTCGGCGCGCACCGCGCGCAGCCGGGACGCCAGTTCGAACGTGGTCCACGGGCTCGCGCCGTACCCGAGATCCACCACCAGCGGATCGGGCGCCGCGCGCAACCGCTCCGATACCAGCGCGTCGTGCACCAACCACCGATCGCTGCGCCGCAGCCGGTTCACCCCGGTGGTGCCGCGGGTGACGGTGCCGACGGGTTTGCTCAGCTGGTCGGGTTTCGCTCTTCCAGCCACCGCACCGTTTCCTCGGCCTCGGCGCGGAACAGGTCGACCAGGTTCACCAGCATCAGCTGTTCCAGGCGCGGGCCGACCATCGGGATGAAGACCTTCGCCTCCGACGAGAACCGCACGGTCGACCCGGTCTCGGTGGGGAACAGTTTGATGGTGCCGCCCAGGCTGCCCGGCCCCGCCGGGATGGACGCCGAGAACTTGCCCTCGGCCTGCTGCCCGTCGAACGGACCCCAGCTCTCCTTGCGGGTGATGATCATGTCCTTGCGCATCACGGTCTGCGCGATCTCCGGCAGCATCTCGCGCGGCAGGGTGTGGTGCAGCACCACGTCGATCCCGGAGTCGGTGACCTCGTGGCTGACCACTTCGTTCTCCGGCGTGTACTTCCGCATCTCCTCGATGCGCGCCTCCCAGTACGCACGCGTCGTCAGCGCCTCGTACACCTCCTTGGAGGTGTGCAACGGGTAGCGAGCGGAGTAATCCAGTCGACGTGCCATTCGAGACAGGGTAATGGGTTGGTGCGCGCGGACGGTCGGCCGGGATGTGCGGGAGGCGGGGCGATGGCGGCATCCGAGGGGCGCGGCGAACTCACCGCATCCGCGCGGGGCCGCGCCGGGTCCGCGCGCGGCTGCCTGCGAGGATGGGCCCATGAGTTCCGCACCGTCCGCACCGGACGACCGCCGTTTCGTGCTCGGTCTCGGCTGCCTCGACCGGCCGGGCATCATCGCCCGCATCACGTCGTTCATCGCCGACTTCGGCGGCTCCATCGTGGAGGCCGGTTACCACTCGGACAACGACACCGGCTGGTTCTTCACCCGCCAGGCGATCAAGGCCTCGACCGTGCCGTTCGGCCTGGCCGAACTGCGCGAGCGGTTCACCGAGGTGGCGCGCGAACTCGGGCCGGAGACCGAATGGCAGCTGCTCGATTCCGGCGAGCGCCGCCGCGCGGTGCTGCTGGTGAGCAAGGACGGGCACTGCCTGCACGACCTGCTCGGGCGCGCCGCGGCGGGCGAGCTGCCCGCCACCATCGAAGCCGTCATCGGCAACCACCCCGACCTGGCCGCGATGACCGAGGCGCACGGCGTGAAGTTCCACCACGTGCCGTTCCCGAAGGACCCGGCCGAGCGCGGCCCGGCGTTCGAGGAGGTCCGCGCCCTGGTCGACGCGCACGACCCGCACGCGGTGGTGCTGGCCCGCTTCATGCAGGTGCTGCCGCCGGAACTGTGCGAGCACTGGGCGGGCCGGGCGATCAATATCCACCACAGCTTCCTGCCCTCGTTCGTGGGCGCGCGCCCCTACCACCAGGCGTTCGCGCGCGGTGTGAAACTCATCGGCGCGACCTGCCACTACGTGACGGCGGAACTCGACGCGGGCCCGATCATCGAGCAGGACGTGATCCGCATCGATCACGCCGACGAGGTGCGCGACATGGTGCGCCAGGGCCGCGATATCGAGCGGGTGGTGCTGGCCAGGGGCCTGCGCTGGCATCTGGAGGGCCGGGTCCTGGTGCACGGACGCCGCACCGTCGTCTTCAGCTGAGGTAGTCGGACCGGCGAACGCCCCGGCGACCGTCGGCACCCGCCGGTTCGGCCCAGGTCGCGCACCGGCCGGTTCGCATCGGCGCAGTGCGAGCAGCCGCCACGGCATCGTCCACCAGCAGCGCACCCTCCCCCGGACGCGCGAAACGCGGGGCGGCCCGAGATCCGCCCCGCGTCCGTTCGGCGCGTGTCAGCCGACGGCTTCGACCACCTCGACGGATTCGGTGGCCGCCGCCAGCACACGGGCCAGCTCTTCGTTGAAGCGCTCGTAGGCCTCGACGTTGCCCAGGTGGCCGGTGTCGAACACCTGGTAGCGCACCAGGTTGCCGGTCTCGGCGAGCAGCGCGGCGAGGCGCTCGGAGTGCACCGGCGGGGTCATATCGTCCTTGGACCCGGCCAGAATCGTGGTGGGCACCACCAGGTTTCGCACCGACTCGCCCAGATCCATATCGGCGAGCAGGAACCCGAAGCGGGCCCGCACGGCGGCCGGACACGACCGCACCACGGCCATGCTGTAGTCGACGAGTTCGCGGTCGGCGGCCAGGCTCATGATCTGACGGGCGAAGGCCCAGCGCACCGGCGCCAGCGGCGGGAACACGATGGGCGTGCCCAGGCCGAGGCGGCCGAACCAGAACGGCAGCGCCACGAATTCACCGAACCAGGTGCGGTTCAGCAGCGGCACCACGGTGGTCTCGGCGACCAACCGGTCGGCGGCGGTGTTGACCAGCAGCGCGGCGAGAGCCCGCTCGGTGACCTGCTCCGGGTGACGGCCGGCCCACGCCTGCATGGTCATGCCGCCGAGGCTGTGGCCGACCAGCACGGCGCGCTCACCGGGCCGCAGGGCGGCGTCGAGGACGGCGGAGAGGTCGTCGGCGAGCTGGTCCCAGGTCAGCGCTGCGGTGCCGCGCTCGCTCTCGCCGTGACCGCGCTGGTCGTAGGCGATGACGCGGTACGCACCGGCGAACTCGTTGATCTGGGCGTTCCAGTACTCGATGGCGCAGGTCCAGCCGTGCACCAGAACCACGGCGGGCGCGTCGTCCGGGCCGTAGGCGTGGACGCGCAGCTTCGCGCCGTCGGTGGCGGTGACGGGGATGACCGTGCGAGGTGCGGTCGGCGGGTTGAGGGCGGGGTTCCCAAAGGTCCGCGCCCGCAGGGCGGCGCGGTGGGCGTTCAGCAGGTCCCGAGCCTTTCCCGGCAGCTCGGTCAACGCGATCGGCGACAGTGCGCGCATCGACACTCCTTTGTGTTACTGCTCGATACAGTAACCCGAAGTAACGCGCGGCGCCAGTCGGACGGCACAAAAAAACGGCCCGATGCCTGAGCATCGGGCCGAGCGAACACGCCGCATCAGCGACCGCCCGCGAGGGGCGGCGCGGGCGCGAGAACTACCGCTACCAGCGCGGACCGCGCTGGACCTCGTCCACCTTCGGCCGCACATCGGCCAGGTAGACGCCCGTTCCGATGATCGCGACGAACGCGAGCAATCCGAGACGGCCCGGCGACAGCAGCAACAGCAGTAGCGCCACACCGAGTATGGCCAGCCAGATCGGCTTGGTCTGCTTGTCCACCGCGGTGAACGCGTCGGGCCGCTGGCGGATGGCGTGGATCAGGGCGAAGATCGCCGCGCCCAGCGCGGCGAGCCACAGCACCAGCATGATCAGCCCGGTCAACCCGTTCACGGTATTCACCCCACCATGATACGAGCGACGCCCCCGTGCGGCAGTGCGCAAGGGGGCGTCGATACGTGAAAGACCGGCGAGGTCAGGCCTTCTTGGGGGCGGCCTTCTTCGCGGGGGCCTTCTTGGCCGCGGGCGCCTTCTTGGCGGGCGCCTTCTTCGGCGCGCCGTTGGCGGCGGGCGCGGTCTCGGTGGTGACGGCGACGACCTCGGCGTCGACGACCGGCTCGGCCGGCGCGTCCTCGGTCTTGCCCGGACGGCCGATCAGGCCGTTCACGCGGTCCAGGACCTCCTCGGCGCGGGTGGCCGCGTCCTTGTACAGGGTCTCCACGCGCTCGATCTGGTCCTCGACCAGGTGGTTGGCGCGCAGCCGCTCGACGGTGTCCTCGCCGCGCTCGGCCAGGTCGGCGTACAGGTCGAGAACCTTGGTGTAGTACTCCTCGGCCAGCTTGCGCAGTTCCTCGGAGGTGAACTTCTCGCGCAGCTCGGCGAGGTCCTCGGGCAGCTCGGACGGCAGGCCGGTGAGGCGCTCGCGCAGCGAATCGAACTGGGCCTGCACGTCGGCGGGCACGTTGGCGAAGCGCTCGCGCGCCTCCTCGACCCGGCCGGTCACATCGGTGGCGGCCGCGCGCTCGCGCACCTGGGTGACGACGTCCAGGGCGGCGGTGTACACGGCATCGCCCGCGCCGACGGCGGCGAACAGGGGCTTGGTCACGGTGGCGTTCTTCTCGGTCATGGTGTTTCGTTCTCCTGGCGTGGCGGAGTGTCGGTTGTCGTGCGCGGAACGTCGCTGTCCCATTCCCCCCCTGGCTCGTTCCCTCCGTTTTCCCGGCGAAACGATTCATAGATGTCCAGCAGGACCTGCTTCTGCCGTTCACTGATGGTCGTGTCGGCAAGCAGGGCATCCCGGACCGGACTGTGCGGCCGCTGCTCGAGATAGCCAGCCCGTACGTACAGCACCTCCGAGGACACGCGCAGCGCCTTGGCGATCTGCGCGAGCACTTCGGCGGAGGGGTTGCGCAATCCGCGCTCGATCTGACTGAGATACGGATTGCTGACCCCCGCCAGCGCGGCGAGTTGACGCAGCGAGACTTGCGCGGCTTCTCGCTGTGCCCTGATGAACCCTCCGATGTCGTGCGCCGCGTTCGCGACGCGGCCCCCGCGTTCTCCGGCGTCGTCCGACAAGTCGGCCGCAGCGCCGGTGTACTCGGTGGAAACCTCGGGACGGTCTGCCATCACTCACCTTCTGGCGGTTGTACGTGTCCGATTCTAGGGGAGGGTGCTAACTATTGCAAGCACCCCTGTTAGCACGCCTTCGGCAAACCCCCGGCGCGCACCGGATCAGTGCTGGAACAGCAACTGCGAAATCGTGTAGATCACCAGTCCGGCCAGTGATCCCACGACCGTTCCGTTGATCCGGATGAATTGCAGATCGCGCCCCACCTGCAATTCGATCTTCTTGCTCGCTTCTTCGGCATCCCACTTGGCAACCGTGTCGGTGACCAGTGTGGTGATCTCGGCCGCGTAATTCGAGACGAGGTAGCGCACACCCCGGTCGAGCCAGCCGTCCACCTTGTCGCGCATCTCGGGATCGTCGCGCAGACGTTCGCCGAGCTGCTGCACATTCTCCCCCACCTTGCGGCGCAGGGTGCTGTTCGGATCGTCGGCCGATTCCAGGATGAGACGTTTGGCCGCGCGCCAGGTGGCCTCGGCCATCCCGGTGATCTCCTCGCGGCCCATGATCTGGGCCTTGATGCGCTCGGCCTTCTTGATCATGGCGTCGTCGTGCTGGAGATCCTCGGCGAATTCCTCCAGGAATCGATTGGCCGCCAGCCGCACCTCGTGCTCGGGGTTCGAACGCACCTTCCAGGTGAACTCGACCAGCTCCCGGTAGATCTTTTCTGAAAGCAGAATGTTTACAAATTTCGGCGCCCATTGCGGCGCGTCGCGCAAAACGATCCGGTCGATCGTCTCCTGGCTGCCCAATGCCCACTGGTGCGCGCGTTCGGCGAGCATGTCCAGCAGCGGCAGCTGGCGGTTGTCGGCGAGCAGTTCGGCCAGCACCCGGCCGATCGGCGGGCCCCACAACGGCTCGGCGATCCGCTTGACGATGGTGTTGTCGATGATCTGCTCGACGTCCTCGTCGCGCAGCACGCCCACCACCGCGCGCAGGATCGTCGAACTCTCCTCGGCCACCCGCGCCGCGTGCCCCGGATCGGCCATCCACCGCCCGATCCGCAGCGACACCTGCGCCGAGCGCACCTTCTCCGACACCACCTCCGGCGCCAGGAAGTTGGTGCCCACGAAACTGCCCAGGCTGGCCCCGAGCTGGTCCTTCTTCCTGCGGATGATCGCGGTGTGCGGGATCGGCAGCCCGAGCGGATGCCGGAACAGCGCCGTCACCGCGAACCAGTCGGCGAGCGCGCCGACCATGCCCGCCTCGGAAGCGGCCCGCACGTACCCGACCCAGTCACCGCCCCCGCCGCGCGACTCCAGCCAGCGGCAGAACAGATAGACGGCCGTGGCGAAGGCCAGCAGTCCCGTGGCGAAGGCCTTCATCTTGAACAGGTCGCGGCGCTTGGCGGCCTCGTCCACGAAGAACCCGTTCGGTGCCGCCGGAGCGGGCGCCGTCAGGACCGCGGGGGTGCCGAGAGCTTTCTGCATGCCCTCCATTCTGCTGTGCCCGGCGCGCTCGGCCCGCTCCCGCGCGGCCCATTTGTGTGGCGCGTACCGCATCCGGGACGGAAACTGTGTGGTTCGTACCGCATCCGGCCGCCAAAAGGGCCTATAGCACTTCCGCGGCACATAAGCTTGGTCCCACCACCCGTGCCTGGCCACGGACCACCACGAACGAGGGAGCCCACGCTGTCCGCCGAAGACCTTGTCGACATCGGTGAGCGCGCCGAGCGACCGGCTGCGGTGCGCGGCGGCCGGATGGACGGCCGCAAACGCCGCTGGCGTCAGCACAAGATCGACCGTCGCGAGGAACTCGTCGACGGCACCCTCGCCGCCGTGCGCAGCCGGGGCAGCAACGCGGGCATGGACGAGATCGCCGCCGAGATCGGCGTCTCCAAGACCGTGCTGTACCGCTACTTCTCCGACAAGAGCGATCTCGTGCACGCCACCATGCAGCGGTTCATCGAGATCACGCTGATGCCGCGCGTGTACGAGGCGATCAGCCTCGACGCCGACGAGTTCCAGCTCGTGCGCTCCGCGCTGGCCGCCTACGTCAGCACCGTCGACGAGGACCCCGAGGTCTACCGCTTCATCATGAGCGGCGGGTCGGACTCCTCCTCGCTGGCGGAGTTCGAGAAGCTGTTCGCCGAAGTGGTCGGCACCGTCATCGTGGACAAGGCGGGCTCGCTCGGCCTGGACACCACCGGCGCGATGCTGTGGTCCTACGTCCTGGTCGGCGGCATCCAGCTCGCCACGCACTGGTGGACCACCGACAAGACCATGTCGCGCGAAGCAGTCATCGACTACCTCACCATGATGGCCTGGAGCGCCATCGAGGGCATGGCGCGCGCGGGCGGGTCCCGCGAGCTGTTCAACAAGCAGAAGCACGTCATCCCCGCGCCCGTCACCGACGCCGACTCCTGATCGAACAGCTGTCTGTGACGGCCGACTCGACAACGCCGAGGGGTTGGCTAGTCTGAACGCGGGCGGTGCGCACGTGGGGTGTGCCATCGCGAGTCCGTCGGCACCAATGGAGGTACCTCGATGGCGAAGCAAGTGCCGACATCCCGGCTGGCTCGCGGCACCAAGCTCGGTGCCGTGGCGGCCAGCTCGGTACTGCGGACCCAGCGCACCAGACTGTCCATGCGGGGCAGATCCGAGGCGGTGCGGGCCAAAATGGCCGAGGAGTCGATGATCCGCACCACCGAACAGGTGGTCATGGTGCTGGGCACCATGAAGGGCGTCGCCATGAAGCTGGGCCAGATGATGTCGGTGCTGGATCTGGATCTGGTGCCCGAACCGCATCGCGAGCGTTTCCAGCAGCGGCTGGCCGTGCTGCGCAACGCCGCGCCCACCGTCTCGTTCGAGGCGATGCGCCGCGTGGTCGAGGAGGACTACGGCGCGCCGCTGGATTCGATGTTCGCCGAGTTCGAGTCCGAGCCCGTGGCGGCCGCCTCGATCGGCCAGGTCTACCGGGCCCGGCTGCACGACGGCCGGGTGGTCGCGGTGAAGGTGCAGTACCCCGGCATCGACGCCGCCGTGCGCGCGGACCTGAAGAACCTCAACATGTTCCGCAAGGTGCTCACCTCGGCGATGCCGTGGGTCACCCCCGCGGTGCTGGACGAGCTGCGCCTGAACATGGAAGGCGAACTCGACTACGAGGCCGAGGCCGCCACCCAGCTCGAGATCGCCGAACTCTACGACGGCCACCCGTTCATCCGGGTGCCGCGCTCGCTGCCCGAGCTCAGCACCACGCGCGTGCTGGTCAGCGAGTACCTGCCCGGCAAGGGATTCGACGAGCTGCGCGAGTTCCCCGACGCCGAGCGCAACCGCATCGGCGAGATCATCTATCGCTTCTACGTCGGTTCGCTGTTCACGTTCAACGAGTTCTGCGGCGATCCGCACCCGGGCAACGTGCTGCTCACCGAGGACGGCCGGGTCGGTTTCCTGGACTTCGGCCTGTTCAACCGGATGGACCCCGAGCACGTGCGCTTCGAGGCGATCTGCCTGCGCGCGGCCGCCGAGGACCGCGCGGAAGACCTGCGCGAGTTGATGATCCAGCGCGGGGTGATCGACTCCCCCGACGAGATCGGCGCCGAGGAGTGTCTGGAATACGTGCTCGCCGCTTCGGAATGGTGCCTGGTGGACGAGGAACTCACCATCACCCCCGAGCTGGCCAGCGGCGCGTTCCTGCTCGCCGTCGACCCGAGGGCCAGCGAGTTCGCCGGTATGAAGCAGCAGAACCTGCCGCCGGAGCACCTGTTCTCCCGGCGCGCCGACTTCCTCACCTTCGGCATGCTCGGCCAGCTCAACGTCACCGCGAACTGGCATCGCATCGCCCGCGAATGGCTCTACGACGAACCGCCCGCCACCGAACTCGGTGTGGCGCACCGGCAGTGGCTCGACGAGCGGCCCGTCGTGCGGCCGGCGGGGCGCAAGCGCAAAGCCGGGGCGAAGACCGCGACAGCGGAACCGAAGAAGCGC
Source organism: Nocardia puris (assembly GCF_003315035.1). Taxonomy (GTDB): domain Bacteria; phylum Actinomycetota; class Actinomycetes; order Mycobacteriales; family Mycobacteriaceae; genus Nocardia; species Nocardia puris. The sequence goes on along the minus strand of NZ_QNRE01000005.1, from coordinate 86,639 downwards.
ACGCCCGCCAAGAGAATCCGCCAGGCCGGGCGTTCGCGCCGCGAAGCCTGAGTACCCACATCCGATCGGGAGTTGACACACACATGGCAGACGACCGCGAGTTCGACCTCGCCCTCTTCGGTGCGACGGGCTTCGTCGGCAAGCTCACCGCGAAGTACCTGCTCGACGCGGCGCCCGCCGGGGCGCGCATCGCGCTGGCCGGCCGCTCGCTGGACAAGCTGAGCACCGTCCGCGACGAGCTGGGCCCGGCCGCCGCGCAGTGGGAGCTGCTGGTGGCCGACTCCACCGATCAGGGCGCGCTGGACGCGCTCGCGGCGCGCACCAAGGTCGTGGTCACCACCGTCGGCCCCTACCTGCGCTACGGCCTGCCGCTGGTCGCGGCGTGCGCGAAGGCGGGCACCCACTACGCCGACCTCACCGGCGAGCCGCTGTTCGTGCGCGACGCCATCGACGGCTACCAGGACCAAGCCGTCGCTACGGGTGCGAAGATCGTGAATTCCTGCGGCTACGACTCGATTCCGTCGGATCTGAGCGTCTACCAGCTCTACCGCCGCACCGTCGAGGACAACACCGGCGAACTCACCGACACCACCCTGATCGCCTCGCTCAAGGGCGGCGTCAGCGGCGGCACCATCGACTCCGGCCGCGCAATGATGGAGGCGATCGCCGCCGATTCCAGCAAGGCCTCGGTGCTGGCTCACCCGTATTCGCTGAGCCCGGACAAGGCGATGGACCCCGACGTGGGCCGCCAGTCCGATCAGGCGTTGCAGCGCGCGAGCAGCATCGACCCCAGTCTGGACGGCTGGGTGAGCACCTTCGTGATGGCGGCGCACAACACCAAGATCGTGCGGCGCAGCAACGGACTGCTGGGCTGGGTGTACGGGAAGAACTTCCGCTACCGCGAGGTGATGAGCGCGGGCTCCTCGCCCGTCGCGCCGCTCGTGGCGGCCGGTCTCGCGGGCGGTCTCGTGGCCGGGCTGGCCACCGGCGCGGTGCTCTCGCGAGTGTCGCTGGGCCGCAAGCTGCTGGACAAGGTGCTGCCGAAGCCGGGCACCGGCCCGAGCGAAGAGTCCCGGCGCAGTGGCTGGTTCCGCATGAAGACCTTCGCGCACACCACCTCCGGCGCGAAGTACGTGGCGACGTTCGCGGGCAAGGGCGACCCCGGCTACCAGGCCACCGCCGTGCTGCTGGGCGAGGCCGGGCTGTGCCTGGCGTTCGACACCGACAAGCAGCCGGAGCTGGCCGGTGTGCTCACGCCCGCCGCCGCGATGGGTGACGCGCTCACCGACCGGTTGCGCGCCGCGGGCATGACCATCGACGTGCAGCGCGCCTGACGAGCCGGGGCGTCACGCCCGAGCCGGACTTCGCGATCCCCCTGTGCCCCACCAGATCTCGCCCCGCACACCGTCGGGCGCCGCGGTTCGCCGCGCGCCGATGGTGTGCCACATCACAGCCGGGTCGGCCCTTCGAGCCGGTCCCGACCGCCGTTACCCGCGGGTAGAGTGCCGACCAGTACGGCGGTGGGTGTGGACCGAGCGGAAGGGGGCGAACCGCATGGCGATCCCGGACACGGGACAGGGGCTGGCACGGGAACTGTACGCGGCCGCGATCGGCGAAACCGGCGGCGCGCGTTTCGAACTGGACGGCGACGTGGCCGAGCACCTGGCCGCGGCGTGCGACCGGTTGGTCGAGGATCTGCACCGGGCGGTGGCGGGCGCGCACGCGCTCACCGAGGTCACCGGCTTCCCCGACCTGCCGACCGGGCACGCGCTGGCGGCCGGATTCGGCGCCAAGGGACGGGAATTCCTCGACACCGTCGCCGCTTTCCAGGAGACGGCGTTGCTGTTCAAGGCTGCCTATCTGGCGGCGGGGCGGCGGCTGGCCGAGGCCGACGCGGCGAATCGCGCCGCGCTGAGTCTGGTCACCGAGCATTTGGAGGCGCGATGAGCACCGCGCGCCGTGTCGACGAGCCGGGTATCCGCTCCGCGCACAAGCTTTTCCGCGCCGCGCCCATCACACCGACGCGGTGCGAAAACTCCCGCCGGACGAGGGGCGCGATGAGCACGCCGCGCCACACCGCCGAGCCGGGTACCCGCCGCGCACTCCGGCGTCGCCACGCCGGGAGGTGGTGACCGTGGACGCCGCCGCCCGCGCCGCCGCCGACGCGCTGACCGCCCGTCGGCGCGCCCTCGCCTCCGCCGCCGAAACATCGAGCGCCGGCATCGATTCCGCCTACGCGCCCGACCGGGAACGCTTCGGCGCGTACACCCACGCCGAGATCTGGGAGAACGTCCACGAGCGGCTGGACCCGGGGGCGCTCGGCGCGACGGCCGCCGCGTGGCAGGCCGGGGCGGACGCCGTCGGCGAGGCCTTCCAGACGTTCGCCGACACCACCGCGCGCGAATTCGCGCGCTGGTCCGGCGAATCCGCATTCGCCGCCGAGCGGGCCACCCGGACGTTCCTCGGCGTCGGCGCGCAGGCCCAGGACGTGTGCCGCGCGGTGCAGCGGCTGATGGAGCTCAATCGCGATGCGGCGCAGACAGTTCGGGCCGCGATCCCACCGCCTGGGCACTATGTCCCGCTGGACGACCCCGCCGCCGAGGCCGTCTTCGGCGGCCGCCGCAGGCTCGACCACGATCTGGCCGCGGCCGCCGAACAAGCCGACGCCGCCGACGCCATGACCTACCTGTACTCCCCGACCATGCCGGCCACCGGCGACAACGTGCCCCGGTTCCCCACCGTGGACGGCCCGGCGAGCGGCGGGAGCGGAGCACGGTGAGATGGGTTCTCACCCCGGACGAGTTCAGCCACGTCTGGGAGAGCGAAACGGGACTGGACCGCAGGCCGTATCCGATCAACATGGCGCCCGCCGCCACCGTGCGCACCGAAACCGAGTACGCCGCACTGCGATTGCCGCAGCGCTTCGCCCGGCAGGCCGATCCGGACCTGGCGGCCGCGCTCATGCTCTGCGCGCGCTCCGACGCCACCACCCTCACCGTGTCCGGTGAGCGCGGCGGGCCGGGCGGTCCCGCCGCCGACCGCATCCTCGCCTTCGCGGCCGTGGTGCACAAGCATGCGGCCGTGCTGGTCGCGACGCCCGACAAGGTCACCGTGCGGATGATGCACGCGCGCAGCCTCGGCCAGCGCCTGGTCGAGATCATCGGGCCGGCGCGGGCCGGGCGGCTCGGCCCGATGCGCGAACCGCAGGAGGCGGTGCTCACCACCGACGGTGTGGAGGCCCCCTCGCCAGCCGGAGCCGCGCGCTTCCGGCAGACGCTGCGCAAGCCGGTCGACTGCCGCGGATTCATCACCGTCACGGTGGAGCCGGACAACCCGATGTCGCCGCCCACCCGCCACCGCACCTGGCTCGACTTCAGCGGCGACGGCCGCTACCTGCTCACCACTTCCCACGATTTGATCCTCACCCCGGTGTCCGACCACGAATTCGCCGCGCAGCTATTGCGGCTGGCGCAGATCCGCTGAGAGGGCGCGCCACGCCCGAGACCACTCGTCCCCGACGGTCCGCCGTGGTAAGTGTGGGAGATGTCGAAGCACTGGACCGTTCCGGCCATGGAGGCCCTGAAAGCCGATGGTTTGCGGATCGCGGATCTGAATCCCTCCGCGACGCCCGGGTTCACCGGTGACAAGAAGTATGCCCAGGGATTGCTGGTCGAGCGCTGCGGGGTGCTCTCCGATCTACAGGAGAAGCTGTACGCCAACGGCCGCTCCGGCGACAAGCGCAGCGTGCTGCTGGTGTTGCAGGGCATGGACACCGCGGGCAAGGGCGGCATCGTGCGGCACGTGATCGGCTCGGTCGACCCGCAGGGCGTCGACCACGCCGCCTTCGGGGTGCCGACGCCGGAGGAGAAGCGCCACCACTTCCTGTGGCGCATCCGCAAAGCGCTGCCGCGCGGCGGTCAGCTCGGCGTGTTCGACCGCTCACACTACGAGGACGTGCTGGTGGTGCGGGTGCACGATCTGGTCCCGCGCTCGGAGTGGGAGCCGCGCTACGACGAGATCAACCACTTCGAGCGCGAACTCGTGGACGAAGGCGTCACACTGGTGAAGGTCGCCATGTTCGTCTCCTTGGACGAGCAGAAGGCGCGGCTGCGCGAACGCTTGGAGCGCCCCGACAAATACTGGAAGTTCAACCCCGCCGACATCGACGAGCGCGCGTACTGGCCCGCCTACCAGGAGGCGTACCAGGCCATGCTCTCGCGCACCTCCACCGCCCACGCGCCCTGGTACGTGGTCCCCGCCGACCGGAAGTGGTTCTCCCGCTTGACGATCACCGAACTGCTGATCGAAGCCCTGGAGCGGTTGAACCTGGACTGGCCGCCCGCCTCCTTCGATATCCCCGAACAACTGCGCCGCCTCGAAAACGCGTGACCTCGTATGTCGCCCTGATCGTCTACGCACTGGGCAAGGGAGACGGCGCGGGCGTGTTCTATCGCGAAGACTTCGTGCTCGTACGCGCGGCGGATCGCGAAGAGGCGGTCCGCCGCGCGCGCGAGCACATCGACCGCGAGACATACGAGCCCGCCGACGGCCGCTACGTCCGCCTCCACGCCCTGGTCGACGTGAACGAGGCGACCGAGGAAATCGCCGACGCCCCGACCACCGACCTCTACTCCCGCCACTTCGCCGCCCTCGAGTCCTACCGCTCCTTCGAGATGTTCCTCGGCGGCAAGGACCCGCTGGCGTAGGCGCTCACACGCGGCGCATAACCGAGACGACCTTGCCGAGGATGACGGCTTCGTCGCCGTCGAGCACCTCGTAGGCGGGGTTGCGGGGTTCGAGGTAGATGTGACCGCCCTTGCGGCGGTAGACCTTTACGGTGGCTTCGTCGCCGAGCAGCGCGGCGACGATGTCGCCGGAGTGGGCCTCGTGCTGTTGGCGGACCACCACGACGTCGCCGTCGCAGATGGCGGCGTCGATCATCGAGTCGCCGCGCACGCGCAGCGCGAACACCGTGCCACGGCCCACGAGTTCGCGTGGCACGGTGAGGGTTTCGTCGGCGTGCTCCTCGGCGAGGATGGGGGTGCCCGCCGCGATGTCGCCGACGACGGGCACGGTGACCGCGCTGTCGGAGCTTTCCGGCTGCTGAGTTCCGCGCAGGAACAGCCGCACGTCGATGGGCCGCGCCATCCCCGCACCGCGCCGCAGGAACCCCCGCTCCTCCAGTTCGCGCAGGTGCTTGGACACCGTCGAGGTGGACCGCACCCCGATCGCGTCCGCGAGCTGCCTGGTGTTCGGCGGATACCCGCACTCGACGGCCCAGTCGCGGATCACCGCGAGGATCCGCTGCTGACGCGGCGGCAGGGTGGACGTGTCGAGATGCTCGTAGTCGTATCCGGTCACGCCGGAAATGATGTCACCCGGGTGGCGGGCGACCGGCACCGCACCGCCCGAGTCTCGCGGCGGGGCGATCCGGCTGGCGATCGGGGCTGGCTCGCGACGGTGTGGCCTGCGCGTGAGGTCAGGCCGTGCGCACAAGATCGAACAATTCGTCCGCGACTTCACCGGGGAGTTCGATACCGGGGAAGTGGGTGTGTCCGGGGAGGCGGGTGTAGGTGAACCACGGGTGGGCGCGCTGGAATTCGTCGTGGACGGCGTCGTAGTCGGAGGACTTCGGATGCGAGAACACGTGGCGCACCGGGCGCGGTTCGGCGAGCCGGTCCAGCCGCCCCATGGGCGAACCCCAAGTGGCGTAGGCCTTCTCGATCACGCGGCCCGAGCGCGACCACATGTCGAAACCGTGACCGCCCGCCTCGTAGAGCACGTGGTTCAGCACGGCTTCGTCCACACTGCCCGCCAGCCAGCTGTCCAGCAACGCGCGCTGCGCGCCGCGCCAGGTGTCCTTGCCCTGCAACGCTTGCAGGCCGCCCGCGAACTCGGGCGGCGGCGGGGTCATGATGAGGTCCATCAGCAGCAGCGCGGGCACCCGCGCCGCGCCCAGCTCGTCGGCCATGTCCATGGCCACCCATCCGCCGTGGGCGTGCGAGAGCGGGATGAAGCGGTCCACCTCGAGCGCGTCGAGCAGGCCGATGGTGTCCGAAACCTGTTCGGCCACACCGAAATCGTCGACCAGCGTGCGATCGATGCCGTGTCCGCGCCAGCACACGCGCACCACCCGGTGGTGCGGCCGCAGGTACGGCAGCAGGCGGTCGAACGCCCGGTGGTCGTGTCCCCAACCGGGCAGCAGCACGATCGCCGGCTTGTCGGGCGCGTATCCCTGGTCGTCGAAACCGATCTCGACGCCGTTGATCCGATAGGTGTTGAGCATTCCTTACTCCTTCTTCGATGAAGTGTTTCCGTTCGCGGCGGGCCGCAGCCTGGTCGCCGCGAGTTGCGCGTCGGCGAACCCGGAAGACCGTCCGGCCAGGCTCAGCAGCGGATCGCGCACGACGTCGGGCACCGCGTTGAGCAGGCGCATCCGATACGACATGCGCTGGGTGCGTTCGACATCCGGCCGCTGCTCGCGCTCCCACGCCGTCAGCGCGTCGGTGAGCGACATCCCGCGCCTGCCGACGGTCCCCGCGAGCGACACCGCGTTGGTCATGGCGGTGCCGCCGCCCTGCCCGAGGTAGGGCGGCTGGGCGTGCGCGGCATCGCCGAGCAGGGCGACCCGCCCCCGCGACCAGGACGCGAGCCGGATGTATTCGAAGGTGTCCCAGCGCAACGGGATTCCCTCGGCAGTCCGCAGCAGCGGGGCAATTCCCGGGAAACCGCGTGTCCAGGAGGTGATGTCGACGGTCGTGCCGGTGATCGACGGATCGTCCGCGTCCGCCACGAGTGCCAGGTAGATCTGGTCGGGCGTGCACGGTGTGTAGAGCAACCGGCGGCTGCCTTGGAAGTACTCGAGGTGCTTCACCCGGTCCTCGGGAGTGAAGCAGTCGTCCGTGGCGGGCACCATCAACCGAGCCGCGCCCTGGCGCATCCGCTTGCGCCGGACGGCGATTCCGAGCTGGTCGCGCAATCGGGAGTGCACGCCATCGGCGGCCACCACGAGATCGGCTGTGGCACTGCGCCCGTCGTCGAAGGTCACGGTGCCGTCCGGGTCGGCCCGCACCGCACGGGAATTCGTCACCAGCTCCACCCCCGCACGACCCGCGGCACGCACCAGCGCGTCGATCAGGCGGTCCCGCAACAGCGTGTAGCAGCGCGGCTGCCCGGGACCGTTGATGCCGATCCGGTAGAGCGTCCTCCCGGTGCGCGACCGCGCCTCCACGGCCGGGCCGATATGCGCGCCGCGGGTCGCCTCCTCGAACGCGCCGACCGCATCCAGGGCGGCCAAACCGTTGTCCCACACGTAGATTCCCGCGCCCACCGCGCGGATCTCCGGCTGACGCTCGTGCAGCCGCACCGTCCAACCGTCGATCGCCAGGGCGGTGGCGGCGGTGAGCCCGCCGATGCCGCCGCCGATGACTTCCGCATGTCGTCCCATGGGTTTCCTTTCAGGGCAGCTGCCGGGCGAAGCGCGATCCGGGCCGGTGCGGCGGCCACGCACCGTCGCCGACCGCGCCGGTGCGCACGAATTCCGCCCAGCGGCGGCGGGTTCCGATACCGGCCGCGTCCAGTCCCGCCGGGTCGAGCGGGCGCACCATCGGCGCGTCGCGCCAGTCCTCGGCCGCGCCGAAGAGCAGGGGCAGCTCGATGCAGTGGCACGCGCCGAACGGGTTGTCCGGATGCGGCGCGTGGAACCGGTGGCAATAGACCCGCGCGCCCGCCGCGGCGAGCAGGTCGGCGAACTCGAAGACGCCGTCCGCGAACACCTTTCGCCCGACCAGCGCTCCCGCCGCGGAGACGAACCGTCGACCGAGCACCGGCACCCGGCGCACGGCGTCCCACACCGGGTGCGGGCCGTCGAAGAACGCGCGCATCTCCTCGGCCGTACAGCCGACGATCACTTGTATGCCGGCCGCCCGATGCCGAACCTCGGCCCGCCACAGCGCATCCCCCGGCAATGGCTCGACGCCGGCGACCGGCAGGAACGGCGGCGCGGAGTTCAGCCCACCCGGCCCGGCCAACCGGCGAACGGCTCGCCCTTGGGCCGCCAGAACTTCCGGCACCGAGGCCGAGCGAGGATCACCGTCCAGCTCCGCCAGGAACACCGCCCCGGCCCTCTCGGCCCGCTCCGGCGTGTGGAATCCGACGCCGAACGGCGCACTCTGCACGATCGCCCGCGCGAACAGCCCGCGCGCCCGCTCCATCCCCAGCAGCGCGACCACCGAATGCGCACCCGCCGACTGCCCCGCCAACGTCACCCGCCCGGGGTCACCGCCGAACGCGGCGATGTTCTCGCGCACCCACTCGAGCGCGGCCAGCTGATCGACCAGACCGAGGTTGCCCGGCGAAACACCCTGCGCGCGAAGGTATCCCAGCACGCCGATCCGGTACGACACGGACACCACGACGATGCCCGTCTCGCGCACCAGCCGGTCGGCATCGTAGAGATTCCATTCACCACTGCCGGTGAGATACGCCCCGCCGTGCAACCACACCAGCACCGCGCGCGGCTCCCGCACGTCGGCGGGCGCGGTCACGGTGAGCACGAGGCAGTCCTCGGATTGTTCGAGCGGGGACGCGAGTCCCATCACCACCGCGAGCCGGGGCGGCAGCTGCGGAGCCGTCGTGTGCCTGCTCGTCGCGTCGATAGGCGTCTTGCTCACCGGTTCCCGTTCGGGCGGACCGAAGCGCGACGCCCGCGCGTAGCGGATGCCACGAAAGGTCACCACGCCCTCGGTCTCGATGCCGTTCCAACGCCCCGAGGGCGCGACCACGCTGTCCATGCACTCCACCTCTATCGCAAGTCGACTTGCGTTACGGCCACGGTAGGACGCGGCTGGCAATAACGCAAGAGCACTTGCGATAATCGGCGCATGGTGAACCCCACCCCGCAGTTGCGCGGCGCCCGCCTGCGCCGCGCGGTCCTCGACGCCACCGTCGCCCGCATCGAGGCCGACGGCATCGACCACGTGCGCGTCGCCGATATCGCCGCCGACGCGGGCGTGCACGAGACCTCGATCTACCGCCGCTGGAAAACCCTGACCAGGCTGCTGCTCGACGCGCTGCTCTCCCGCGTGGACGCCGATATCCCGATCCCCGACACCGGCTCGGTGCGCACCGACCTGGAGGAGTTCACGCGACGGCTGATGCGCTTCGGCGCCAGCCCGTTCGGCGCGGCCCTCATCCGGGGCGCCGGATTCGCGGGCGGCGACCCCGAGACCACCGAGACGCGCCGCGAATTCTGGATCGCGCGCCTGGCCGCCTCCGAGGAGATCGTGCGGCGCGCCATCGCCCGCGGCGAGCTCCCGCCCACCGCCGATCCGCGCATGACCTTGCTCACCCTCGGCGGGCTGGTCCACATGTACGTCACCCAGTTCGACGGCGCGATGCCGCCCGATCTGGCCGAGCGCGCGGTCGAGCTGGTGCTGTCGGGCCTGCTGCCGCGCTGAACTCGCGCCGCGACACTACGCAATCTCTCAGGTTCACCGATCATGATGACTTTCGGCCCGAACGCGGCCCCTCGCGCCGAACTAGCATCGGGAGGGCAGGGCGCGTTACCGGAAAGCGAGCGAAAGGCGTGGTGAACGCACGGTGAGCAACAACCCGGGACGGAAGAATCCGCTGCAGAAGGCGGAACAAGCCGACCGCAAGCGCAAGATCGCCATCCAGGTCGGCGTCGCCGCCGTGCTGGTCGGCCTGGTCGCCGCCATCGGCATCGGCCTGGCCGTCCAGAAGTCCGACAGCGACGATCCCGGGCCCACCCCCACCATCGCCGCGCCGCAGGCGCCCGGCGGCCTCACCGGCTCGATCACCGACAACGGGTCCATCCGGGTCGGGCAGCCCGACGCCAAGGTCACCGTGCGCCTGGTCGCCGACCTGCAGTGCCCCGCGTGCAAGGCGTTCGAGCAGGCCTACGGGCAGGTGCTCGAGGACGCCGTGAACAGCGGCACCGCGGCGGTCGAGTACAACATCATCTCGTTCCTGGACCGCGCGTCCACCACGCAGTTCTCCAGCCGCGCCGCCAACGCCTCCTACTGCGTGGCCGGCGAGGACCCGGCCAAGTACCCGACCTGGCTGCGGACGATGTTCGCCCAGCAGCCCGCCGAGGGCGGCGCCGGCCTGACCAACGAGCAGCTGATCGAGATCGCTCGCTCCGTCGGCTACACCGACGCGGTCGCGCCCTGCATCAACGACAAGTCCTACGAGAAGTTCGTGTCCGCCAAGACCGAGCAGACCTTCGCCGAGGGCGTCACCCAGACCCCGACGGTGTACGTGAACGGCAAGCAGGTCAACCCGAGCGAACTCGAGCAGGCCATCGCCACGGCGGCCGCGGGACAGTGATCGCCGCGTCGCCCCGGGCCGCCTGGCTGCTGTTGATCGGCGGCCTGGCGGGCTGGCTCGCCTCGGTGACGCTGACCGTCGAGCGGTTCAAACTGTTCACCGATCCGGGATACGTGCCCTCGTGCAGCCTCAACCCGGTGCTGTCCTGCGGGTCGGTGATGGAGACCGATCAGGCCTCGGTGTTCGGGTTCCCCAATCCGATCCTGGGCATCGTCGGGTTCTCCGTGGTGGTCACGCTCGGCGTGCTCGCGGTGGCCGGCGTCGGCCTGCCCCGCTGGGTGTGGGGCGGGCTGTGGCTGGGCACCCTCGCGGGCATCGTCTTCGTGTGCTGGCTGATCTTCCAGAGCCTGTACCGGATCGGCGCGCTGTGCCCGTACTGCATGGTGGTGTGGGCGGTGATCACGCCGCTGTTCGCGGTCGTCACCGATCAGCTGTGGGGTGGGCAGCGCGGTCCGCTCGGCATCGTCGCCGAATGGCGGTGGACGCTGGTCGTGGTGTTCTTCGCAGTGGTGCTGCTGCTGATCTTCCTGCGCTTCCAGGACTACTGGCTGAGCCTGGTGTAGCTCACCCGACGGCGATATAGCCGGCCCACAGCAGGTATCCGGCGTTGGCGGCGAGCACGGCCGCCATCCCGAGCGGGCGGTCCGCGAACCGCTCGGCTCCGGACGAGACCCGGCGCAGCGCGTCGAGCCAGACCACCAGGAAGCCGCCGATCAGGACGACGGCCGCCCAGCCGCCCGCCACGCGGGTCTGGGGCACGAAAAGCGAACCGGCGACGGCGATCTCCGCGATGCCGCTGGCCGCCACCACCGCGCCGGGCGCGGGTATCCACGCGGGCACCAGCGAGCGGAAGTACGGCGCGGCCAGGAAATGGCCGAGGCCGGTGGCCGTGAAGAAGCCACCGAGGGCGAGTGCTGCGACAGTGTGCATACTCGGGATGATTTCCGCGCGCGTCGACTGGAGTCTTGAACGCAACGATCGCCTCGTGCGCTTCGCCTCGCTGCACGGCGTCGACGCGTACGGGGCGAGCGGCGGCGCCGCCACCACGGCGCACAGCCAGCCGGCGTGGAAGCTCGCGCTGCCGGTCGGCGGCGTCCTCACCTTCGACGGTCACGAGGTTCCCGGGGTTCTCGTCCCGCCGCAAGTGCGCCACACCTGCACGGCCTCCGAGGGTTTCGTCGCGGTGCTGCTGAACCCGTGGCTGCTCCCCCGCTCCGAGGATCCGCGCCCGCTCGATACGCTTTCCGCCGCGCGGCTTTTGGACGCCCTCGGCTCCGAGTGGGACCTCACCGCGGTCCACGACGAACTGACGGCGACCATCGGATCGCCGCCCGCCCTCGACCCACGGCTGCGCCACGCCGTCACCCACTGCGCCACGGCAACCGACCTGTCCGCGCTGGCGACGGACGCCGGGCTCTCGCCCCCGCGCTTGCGGACGCTCGCGCGGACCTCGCTCGGCATCCCGCTGCACCGCGTGCGCCAGTGGCATCGGCTCCGCGCCGCGCTGGCGTCGGCCCCGCACCACACCCCGGCCGAGGCCGCGTATCTCGGAGATTTCGCCGACCAGGCCCACTTCACCCGCACCGCCCGCGCCCTGCTCGGGCGGACACCGGCCGATCTGCGCGGACGCTGAGTTTCCGAACGGTTCGCCGGATCAGCCCGGCCCGAGTACTGCTGTGGCCCAAGCGTTTACGTGGCGTACGGACTGTGCCCTGATGCAACGATCGGCGCCGCCACGGGCACTCGCGTGGCGTGAGAATCAGTGGGAACCAGACTGCAAGTCGCCGCGTCCAAACAAGTGTGGAGCGGATGCGGCTCAGGATCCGTTCCCGCGGCTTCGGGCGGTTGACGGGGCGACCTGCGGATTGCCTGTTTGGATATAGTTGCCGCGACTGAGTGACCGTGGAACGGGAAGCGGGGGTGACGATGCGAGCCGTTACCAGGGCTGTTTGCATTCTGGGAGTGGTGGCGGCCGGGGCCGGGTTGGTCGGGTGTGGGTCGACCACCGACGGGGAGGCGCAGCCGGCCGGCGGGGGTACCAGTACGAGTGCGGAGGATGGGAAGAACTCGCTGGGGCTGGAACCGGAGGTGCCGCAGTCATTCGATCCTTGTACGGATATCCCGCAGAGTGTGCTGGATGCCGAGGACGTACACCCGGCGGTTATTCCGAACACCGCCGACGCCGACGCACAGGGTGGTTTGGTGAAGTGGCGTGGATGCTCCTGGGTAAGGACCAAGGGGCACGCGGTGTCTGTTCAGGTCACGAACATGACGCTCGACTTCGTGCGCCAGGAGTTCTACTACGACGGCCGCGAGGCAACTGTTAGTGGCCGGCCCACCGTCATCGCACGACGCAACGAGAACCGGGGAACCGAAGTCTGCAGCGTCAACGTGGAGATGCAGGGCGGAAGTCTCGAGTTCTTTGTCAACAACCCCCCCTCGCGCGAAGCGACCGGAACGATCGATGCCTGTGACCTCGGACTGTCCTTCGCCGAGAAGGTCGTACCAATTCTTCCCGTGGGCAGCTGACACCTGTCGCCTGCGCCGGACACACTCTCAGGAGGGGAAAGACTATGAGTGAGAACGACACACCTTCGCCACTGGCGAACCTGATCACCGAGGCACGAGAAGGCAGGCTCGGACTGCGGATCGAACCGGAAGATTTCGTCTACATCGACCGCGACTGCACCCGCTTCCTCGAACTCATCAACGAGATGCAGCGTGAGGCCGAAGCCATTTCCCAAATCGACGACAAGGACTGGGGCATCGGCGCCGACATGCAGATGCTGACCTCCGCCCAGACGCTGGTCAGCCGCTTCAAAGAAAAAGCCAAAGGCTCCGACAACAGCGTCCACGCTCTTCTCGAAGAGCACTACAAGATCGTCCAGGACATCCAAACGCTGCACAACGTCATCAAAGACCGCTACATCGCCGCCGACGCCGAGTTCGCACAACGGGTCAACGCCCTACTCGAACGACTACCCGAGAACCCCACCCCGATCCGGGCGGTCCCCAGCCAGCCCGGTGTCACAACCGCCTCACCGCAGCCCGAACCTCTCTCCCCGTAGGGCGATTGCTGCATAACGCCGAACTCACGTTGTCCTGAGCCCCACGCCGGAGACGTCCACCGCGGCCTTCACCCACCAGTGATCAGGCGGCCCGAGTTTCCCACAGCGCACTGATCGGCATGGCCAGCATTCCGGGACCGAAGGGCAGGGTCTGCCGTCCGGTGTGGAGGACGATGCCGACGCGGAAATCGTCGCCCAGTCGTGCCGCGAGGTGGCGGAGGCCGCGAAAGTCGTTGGGGTGGACCGTGGACGCCGCCTTGACTTCGACGCCGACGACCTCGCCGCGCCGGTTCTCCAGGACCGCGCCGACTTCTACCTGGTCGCGCGTGCGGTAGTGGAAGAGTTCGGCTTCGTCCTCGGACCAGGTCAGCTGGCGAGCAAGTTCCATGAGGACGGATCCCTCCAACAGCGGGCCGAACTGGCCGGTGGGCCGGAGCAGGCTGCGCAGGTCGGCGCCGACTCGGTGTGCGGCGATACCCGAGTCGACGAACGCGAGTTTCGGCGCTGTGGTGGCACGGCTGCTCACATTGCGGGACCAGGCCGGAATCCGCTTGATGAGGAAGACTTCCTCCAACAGTGCCAAGTATCGCTTGACAGTCGCCGCAGCTGGACCCAGTTCGTCGCTCAGGGTGGTGACCGACAGCAATCCGCCGGATCTGGCGGCCGGCATGCGCACGAGATTCTGCATTCCGCGGTCCGCTCGATCTCGGTCAGCTGCTGGATGTCACGCGCGATGAGATCGCCGACATACGAATCGAAGAAGGCGCGGCGCCGACGGTCGTTGGTACGCGCGACCGCTTCGGGGAACCCGCCGCGAAGGAGCCGCTCGGCATATTCGGACCTGGCGAGAGTGGAACTGTGTCGCAGCGCATCGCCGAGGGCGAACGCGGCGTCGATGAACCCGTCGGGCCCGCTGTCGATCTCGCCCTGCGAAAACGGCCAGAGTTCAATCGTTTCCATACGCCCGACCAACGAGTCGGGCAGTGACCGCACTCCGAGCACGCGCGCTGATCCGGTGAGTAGGAATTGGCCAGGTCGCGGGTCCACGTCAACGCGGGCTTTGATCGACAACAGCAGTTCGGGCGCGCGCTGAATCTCATCGATCACCATCAGCCCGGGGAAGTCGACGAATCCGTCCGGGTCCGCCAACGCCGCCTGTCGGTTGAGGGCGGTGTCGAGGTCTCGCCATTCGGCGTCACTGTTCTTGGCGGCGAGCCGTACCAAGGTGCTCTTGCCACTCTGACGAGCGCCGTTGACAAGGACTACTCGCGTGTCCCCGAGCGCCTCGCGCACCGCAGCCTCAGCGCGGCGCGGGATTGCCGGTCCGAGCCTGGTCTGCATCGTCACCTCCGCGTGCGAACCTCGATGGATGATGGATCTGCCGCCACATCTGTGGTGGATCTGCCGCTACCTCCGTGGCGGATCTGCCGCTGGTGTCGCGCGACCGGTTCCGCGGCTTCCAGTGCCTCTGCGCGAGAGCGGACCGGCTGGACTACGTTGTAGCGGACGGTCGCGAAGAGGGGGAGAGCATGGTTCGGCGAGCTGTGGTGCTCGTGGCGCTGATGGTTGCCGTGGTCGCCTGTGACGATGGGGTGGAGCAGCAGCCCACTTCGGCGGTGCCGGGCGCGGACAAACTGAACAGGCTGCGCAGCACCGATATCTGTGCGCTGCTGCCGGAGTCCGAGCTGGCGAAGCTCGGCCCGGTCGCGGCGGTGGGCACCGACTGGCTGTACGAGTGCGAGGCGGCGATCGGGGATGATCTTTCGGACCCGGATGCTTCGGTGGAGTGGGTCGTCCGCGCGGTCGAGAACACCGAGATGGACCAGGCCACCAACATCACCATCGACGGGATGTCGGTCACCTTGCTCGGTGACCACGACGTCCTGTCGGAGGAGGAGCTCGCCGACAGGACATTCCGAATGTGCTCGGCCTACGCGCAATTGCCGACCGGAGGTTCGATAGACCTGACCGTCGAGCTGCCTCCGGGCACCGAGCCGTGCCCGGTCGCGCAATCGCTGGTGACGGTCGCGCTGTCGGAGTGGAAACGCTTTCCCAAGCTGGGAGATTCGCCGCATACCGTCCGCACGGTGGTCACCGGTGCGGATCCCTGTGATGTCCTGACCGAACTCCCGGACGCCCGGGTCGGCGACAACCAGTGGGTCGATCGTTGCTGGTTCCAGCTCGACGGGGATTCGCTCTACGTCGAGTACGGGCATTCGACCGACCGTGAATTCACGAACTACAAGTCCCTGGAGATAGATGGGCGCCGGGTCTACCGGACATCCGACGAGCCCAACGGCACGTACAAAGTGCGGGTCGGCCCCACCTTCGACCCGGTCGCCGATGGCTACGAGTTCGAGAGTGTGCCCGCCGTGAGTATCGCGGGTGCCGAGCGGGAGACGATCGAGAAGGTGACGGCGGCTGTCCTCACGCTCTTCCCCGACGCGGACTGACGGATCGCAGCGCTGGACTACGCCGGGCGCACCGCAACTGATCGGGACCGCCACCACCGATCGGCCGGCGACACCGCTACCGATCCGGGTTCGGCTTCTCTTCCGGCGCAGCGGGTTCGGGAGCTGGATTCGCACCCGTGAGGCGAATCGTCAACTGCCGGGTCCAGTTTCGTGACTTCCTGGGTTTCGGGGGTGGTGGGGTGGTGTCGGTTTCGACGTCGTAGCGGCGGATGTAGGCGCCGGCGAAGGCTTGGACGGTGGCGGTGACGGGGATGGCGAGCAGGGCGCCGGTGGCGCCGAGTAGAGCGGCGCCGGCGATGACGGAGCCGAAGGCGACGGCGGGGTGCATGTCGAGCGTGGTCGCGGTGATGCGGGGTTGCAGGACGTAGTTCTCGAACTGCTGGTACAGGATGATGAAGCCGAGGATCCACAGGGCGTCGGTGGGGTGGTGGACGAGCGCGACGATCACGGGGAGCGCGCCGGCGAGATACGTACCGACCGTGGGGATGAACTGGGAGACCACGCCGACCCAGAGGGCGAGCGCGAACGCCGACGGGATGTCGAGCCAGCGCAGCACCACGTAGTGCGCGAGCGCCGAGCACAGCGCGAGCAGGCCGCGCGAGTAGATGTAGCCGCCGGTCTTCTCGACCGCGATGTCCCACGCGCGGCGCACGTGCCGCTGCCGTTCGGGCGGCAGCAGCGAGCACACGGCGTCGCGGAACCGAGGCCCGTCGGCGGCGAAGTAGAACGTGAACAGCAGGATGCCGAGGGCCTGGAACAGCGCGCCGATCGCGGCCGTGCCGATGCCCCAAGCGTTTTCGGCGACACCGACCAGATAGCTCTCGATCTGGTCGCTCCACTGCGTCAGATAGCGGGAGATGTCCTCGCCCGACAGTTCCGCGTTGAAGGTTTCGTTGATCCAGTCGACACCCTGGTCCGCGTAGTCGGGCGCATTCTGCACCAGCGTGGTGACCTGGTCGATCAACAGCGCGCCGAGCGTCCACACGAACGCCACCACCACCGTGACGAGCCCGAGGAACACCACACCGGTCGCGAGCCCGCGGCGCACCCCACGCGCGGCCAGCCAGTTCACGGCGGGTTCGATCGCGAACGCCAGGAACAGCGAGACCAGCAGCACCGTCAGGAAGCCCTGCAATTTCTGCAGTACCCAGAACGACGCGATGAGCCCGGCCACCGTGGTGGCCGCGAGCAGGAAGGCGCGCAGCAGCCACGGCGGCGGGCCCGCGGTCAGGTTCGCGGTCACCACCGTAGCGTCGGACTTCGGTGCGGGCGGCATTTCCTCATCCTCGGACACATGCCCAAGGTAGGCGACGCCGCACGCCCGCCGCCCGCGAACATGCCGTCCGCGAGCGGAATTCCGCTACATGGTGGCCGCGTCGATGACGAACCGGTACCGCACGTCGCTGGCCACCACGCGGTCGTAGGCGCTGTCGATCTCGTCGGCGGAGATGAGTTCGATCTCGGCGCCGATTCCGTGCGCGGCGCAGAAGTCGAGCATCTCCTGGGTCTGCGCGATGCCGCCGATCATCGACCCGGCCAGCGACCGGCGGAAACCGGCCAGCGTGAACGGCTTCACGCTCATCGGGTTCTCGGGCAGGCCGAGGATCACCAGGGTGCCGTCGAGGGCGAGCAGCTTCAGGTAGTCGTCCAGCGGCAGGTCGGCTGACACCGTGTTGAGGATCAGGTCGAAACGGCCGCGCAGTTCGCGGAAGGTCTGCTTGTCGGCGGTGGCGTAGTAGTGGTGCGCGCCGAAGCGCTTGCCGTCCTCCTGCTTGGACAGCGAGTGGCTGAGCACGGTGACCTCGGCGCCCATCGCGGCGGCGATCTTCACCCCGACGTGCCCGAGCCCGCCCATGCCGATGATCGCGACGCGCTTGCCGGGCCCGGCGTCCCAGCGCCGCAGTGGCGAGAACAGCGTGACGCCCGCGCACAGCAGCGGCGCGGCCACGTCCAGCCCGATGCCTTCGGGGATGCCCACCACGAAGTTCTCGGTCACCACGACGCGGGTGGAGTAGCCGCCGAGGGTGGTGCCGCCCGGCTGCACGGATTCGTCGACAGCCGAGTTGTAGGTCATGGTCGCGCCGCGCAGGCAGTACTGCTCCTCGTCGGCCAGGCACGGCCCGCACTTCCCGCACGAATCGACCATGCAGCCGACGCCCACGCGGTCGCCGACCGCGAACTTTGACACGGCCGACCCGACGCCCGCGACGATGCCCGCGATCTCGTGGCCCGGCACGCAGGGGTAGCGGGTGCCGCCCCATTCGTCGCGCGCGGTGTGGATGTCGGAGTGGCAGATGCCCGCGTACTTGACGTCGATCAGCACGTCGTGCGGGCCGAGCTCCCTGCGCTCGATGGTGACCTTCTCGAAGGCCCCGTCGGGAGCGGACACGGCATAGGCGGCGGCAGCGGTGCTCATGAATACATGCCTACCGTCGCATGGGCGGTTTTGTCATCCGCAGCGCCGGGGTTCCCGGCGATCTCCGGCCACAATGGAACGCGAGCCCTCAGCGGAGTCGGGAGCATCCATGGACGATGGTCGGCACACCGGGGGTGGGCGCGCGCTCACCTTGATCGTGGTAGCGGTGCTGGTCGCGGCGGGTTTCTTCGCCTACCGGGGCGAGCCGCCGAGGTGGTCGCCGTTCGCCGGAGCGGGCGACGCGACCAGGCCGGTCACCAGCACCGTGCCGCCGCCACCGCTGGATCCGGTCGCGGTCGCGGCCGCGGTCTCACCCGCGCTCGTCCACATCAGCACCTCGACGCGCGCGTTCGGGCCGGGCGCGGCCGGGTCGGGGATCGTGCTCACCGCCGAGGGACAGGTGCTCACCAGCCACCACGTGGTGAAGGGCGCGGACCGGGTGGTGGTGACGCTGGTCGACACCGGCCGCATCTTCACAGCGACCGTCCTGGGATACGACTCGTCCGCCGATATCGCGCTCCTGGAGTTGCCGGGTGCGGCCGGGCTGACCGCCGCCCAGCTCGGCAACGCCGCCGATCTGCGGATCCGCGACGAGGTGCTGGCCATCGGCAACGCGGGCGGCACGGGCGGGGAGCCGACCGCGATCGCGGGCCGGATCACGGCGCTGAACAGCACCATCGTCGCGCTGAACTCTGCGGACCTCTCGCGCAAGGCGCTGACCGGGATGCTGGAGGTGGCGGCGGCGGTGAGTTCGGGACAGTCCGGCGGCGCGCTGGCCGACCGGTTCGGCGCCGTGGTCGGGGTGATCACGGCGGCGTCGGGGGAGCGCGAGGAATCCGAGCGGCCGCGCGAGCCCAACGGTTACGCGGTGCCGATCGAGACGGCGATGCGCGTGGTGCGCCAGATCCGCTCCGGCTCGCCCACCGATTCGGTGCACATCGGCCCCACCGCGACGCTGGGCGTGCTGATCTCCGACGCCGCGCCCACCGGCGCGCGCGTGGACGTGGCGATCTACGGCAGTCCGGCCTACGCGGCGGGACTTTCGCGCGGCGAGATCGTCACGGCGGTCGACGGACGCGCGATCACCACGGCCCGCGCCCTGCGTTCCGCGATCAACGTGCGCCGGCCGGGCGACACCGTGCAGTTGGTCGTGCTAGGTACCGACGGTGAGGAACGGACGGTGACCGTGGTGTTGGGGGAGGGCACGCCCAATTAGCCGGAAAAGCAAGGCCGCCTTCCCCTTTCGGAGAAGGCGGCCCGCAACGAACTACTCGGCCGGAATCCGGCGCCGGATGCGCCGGGCCGCCGCGACGAGGTTGCGCAGCGAAGGCTCCAACTGCCAGTAGTGCCTGGTCTTCAACCCGCCGTCAGGATTGGCCCACAACCGTTGCGGCGTCACGGCTTCCGCAGCGGCCGTGAGCAGTTCGTCCAGCTCGTCGATATCGGGGATGCGCGCCGACCGCGATTCGTACACACCCGGTCCCACGCCGTGGCTGAGCCCGTGGCCCGAGGCGCAGTCCTCCTTGAGCGCCTTGAGCACCCATTCGATGGAGCGGGTGGCGACGATGGCGGTGACGTCGGCGTCGAGTTGTTCGATCGCCTCGACGATCTCCGCGCGACCGGAATACCCGATGTGCGTGTGGATCTGGGTGGCCGGGCCGACGCCGGAGGTGGCCAGGCGGAACGCCCCGACGGCCCAGCGCAGGTATTCGGCGCGCCCTTCGGCACGCAGCGGCAGCATCTCGCGGATGGCGGGCTCGTCCACCTGGATGATGGCGATGCCCGCGCGCTCGAGATCCACCACTTCGTCGCGGATGGCCAGCGCCACCTGGTCGGCGGTCTCGTACAGCGGCTGATCCTGGCGCACGAACGAGCGCGCCAGCATGGTGACCGGCCCGGTGACCATGCCCTTGACCGGCTTGTCGGTGAGCGACTGCGCGTAGCTGATCCACTCCACCGACATCGGCGCCGGACGCGACACGTCGCCGTAGATGATCGGCGGGCGCACGCAGCGCGACCCGTAGACCTGCACCCAGCCGAAGTGCGTGGTGGCGAAGCCGTCCAGCAGTTCGGCGAAGTACTGGATCATGTCGTTGCGCTCGTGCTCGCCGTGCACCAGCACATCCAGGCCGATGTCCTCCTGCAACCGGATGGTGGCCTCGATCTCGGCCTCGATCCGCTTGCGGTACTCCTCGTAGGACAGGCGGCCCTCGCCGAGGTCGTAGCGCGCCTGGCGCACCTTCGCGGTCTGCGGGAACGAGCCGAGTGTGGTGGCGGGCACCGGCGGCAGGTTCAGCCGCTCCTGCTGCGCGACGCGGCGCTGCTCGTACGGCTCGCGCGTGCGCATCTCGGGCGTGATCGCGTAAACCCGTTGGCGCACGGCGTGTTTCTGCTTGAAGTGCACCTCGGTGGGCCGCTTGCGCCACTTGTCGGACGGGCCCTCGGTGAGCGCCTTGGCGAGCGAAACCACTTCGCCCACCTTCTGTTTCGCGAAGGCGAGGCGATCGGCGACATTGCCCTCGATGTCGTATTCGACGAGCAGGTCGTAGGGCACGTGCAGCAGCGTGCTGCCGGTGGACACCACCAGGTCGGGGCACACCTTGGCCAGCTCGTTGAGGTATTCCAGCGTCACGTACCGGTCGGCGCGCCACACGTTGCGCCCGCTGATGACGCCGGCGTAGAGCCGCTTGCGGCGGATGCCGGGCACGGCGGCCAGGTCCTCGGGCCGCATCCGGTAGCTGGCCAGGTCCAGCCCGATCGCCTCCACGTTGGAGGCGGCCAGGATCGGCAGCGCGGGACCGAAATCCCCGTACTGCCCGGTGACGAGCATGCGCGGGCGCAGCGCTGCGGTGGACAGCCGCTGGTAGGCGCGCTCGAACGCGGCCAGCTCGGCCTCGGTGCGCTCGCTGGTGAACACCGGCTCGTCCAGCTGCACGCAGGTCGCGCCGCGCTTGGCGAGGATCTCGAACAGTTCCTCGTACACGGGCAGCAGCTGGTCGAGCAGGGTGAGCTGATCGAACTCGGCCTCGCCCGGCACGTGGCCCGCCTTGGAGAGCAGCAGCAGCGAGACCGGGCCCAGCATCACCGGACGCAGCTCGATGCCCTGGGCCTTGGCGCGGTCGAACTCGTCGAGCAGGGCCTCGGCGTGCAGGGAGAACGTGGTGTCGGCGTCGAGTTCGGGCTGGCGGTAGTGGTAGTTGGTGTCGATGTAGCGCACCAGCTCCAGCGGCGGCAGATCGGGGCGGCCGCGCGCCATCAGGAAGTAGAAGTCCAGCGGCTCCATCACGTCCTGGTACGGCTGGAACCGCTGCGGCACCGCGCCGAACATGAGCGCGTTGTCCAGGACGTGGTCGTAGAAGGAGAAGGTGTTGCCCGGCACCTGGCTGAGGCCGGTGGCGGCCAGCTCGCTGAACTGGCGCTCCTGGATGTCGCGGCCGACGGCCAGCAGCTCGGCGCGCGGGATGTCGCCGCGCCAGTACGCCTCCAGCGCCCGCTTGAGTTCCCGGTGCGGTCCGATCCTGGGATATCCCAGGATGCTCGACCCGTAGCCGTCCGTGACGTTGACCATGCGCGAGAACTCCTTTTCGATCACGCTACCCAGCCGTATTGCACCTTATGGCCCGTGCCGTGCGGGATCCGGAACCGACCATACCCGTCGGCCCGGTGCGGCCCGGAGGAAGCGAGCGACCCCGCGCCGACCAGGTCCGCGCTCCTCGCGCGGGCACCTCGCTCGGGCATCGGGGCCGCCTGTCACAACGCGCGTCCGCGCGCCGCTCACTACTTCTTGTACTGGTAGAAACCCGCGCCGGTCTTCTTGCCGAGCAGGCCCGCCTCGACCATGCGCATCAGCAGCGGCGGGGCGGAGTACAGCGGCTCCTTGAACTCGGCGTACATCGAGTCGGCGATGGACTTGACGGTGTCGAGGCCGACCAGGTCGGTCAGCGCCAGCGGGCCCATCGGGTGGGCACAGCCGAGCACCATGGCCTTGTCCACGTCCTCCTTGGTGGCGAAACCGGACTCGACCATGCGGATGGCCGAGAGCAGGTAGGGCACCAGCAGGGCGTTGACCACGAAGCCGGAGCGGTCGGCCGAGCGCACGACCTGCTTGCCGAGCACGTCGCCGGCGAAGGCCTCGGCGCGCGCCGACACCGACTCGCTGGTCTTGAGCGTGGTGACCAGCTCGACCAGCGGCAGCACCGGCACCGGGTTGAAGAAGTGCATGCCGACGACCCGCTCGGGGTTGGCGGTGGCGACCGCGATCTTCATGATCGGGATGGAGGAGGTGTTGGAGGCCAGCACGGCGTCGGGGTCGGTGACGACCTTGTCGAGCTCGGCGAAGATGGAGGTCTTGACCTCTTCGTTCTCCAGCACGGCCTCGACCACCAGCTGGCGGTCGGCGAAGTCGCCCAGATCGGAGGTGAAGCGCAGGCGCCAGGCGGCCTGTTCCCGCTCGCGTTCGGTGATCTTGCCGCTGCTCACGCCGCGGTCGAGCGAGCGCAGGATGCGGGCGCGCCCGGCGGCGGCTAGTTCCCTGGTCTGTTCGTAGACGAGCACGTCGACGTGCGCGCGGGCGCACACCTCCGCGATTCCGGCACCCATCTGTCCGGCGCCGATGATGCCGACGCGCTGAATCTTCTCGCTGCTCACGTCCCGCTCCTGCTGGGTTGGTCTGGCTCTGGGGTGGCTGGGGTTTGGACGATGTCCAAGGTATAGGGATGCCCTCCCCCGCCGAGGCTGTTCAGCGGGGGAGGGCGGTACACCCCTACCTGAGTAGAGGATTGCCGGTATTCACGTTCGGGAACCTCTCTTCCCGAGGCGACACCCGGTGCGCGCGGGGTGCGGTTTCACGGCCGCACCCCACCCGTCACGCGAAGGGGCTCAGTGGAACTGGCCTTCTTCGGTGGAGCCCTTCAGGGCGGCCGTCGAGGTGTTCGGGTCGACGGTGGTGGCGATGGTGTCGAAGTAGCCGGCACCGACCTCGCGCTGGTGCTTGATGGCGGTGAAGCCACGCTCGGCGGCGGCCTTGAACTCGCGCTCCTGCAGGTCGACGAACGCGGTCATGCCCTCGCGGGCGTAGCCGTGCGCCAGGTCGAACATGCCGTAGTTGAGCGAGTGGAAGCCGGCCAGGGTGATGAACTGGAACTTGAAGCCCATCGCGCCGAGCTCACGCTGGAACTTCGCGATGGTCGCGTCGTCCAGGTGCGCCTTCCAGTTGAAGGAGGGCGAGCAGTTGTAGGCCAGCAGCTGGTCCGGGAACTCGCCGCGAACGGCCTCGGCGAACTTGCGGGCGACCTCGAGGTCCGGCACGCCGGTCTCCATCCAGATGAGGTCGGAGTAGGGCGCGTAGGCCTTGGCGCGGGCGATGCAGGGCTCGATGCCGTTCTTCACACCGAAGAAGCCCTCGGCGGTGCGGGTGCCGTCCAGGAACTCGCGGTCGCGCTCGTCCACGTCGGTGGTCAGCAGGGTCGCGGCCTCGGCGTCGGTGCGGGCGATGACCACGGTGGGCACGCCGGCGACGTCGGCGGCCAGGCGGGCCGAGGTCAGGGTGCGGATGTGCTGCTGGGTGGGGATGAGCACCTTGCCACCGAGGTGGCCGCACTTCTTCTCCGAGGCCAGCTGGTCCTCCCAGTGCGAACCGGCGACGCCGGCCGCGATCATGGCCTTCTGCAGCTCGTAGACATTGAGGGCGCCACCGAAGCCGGCCTCGCCGTCGGCGACGATCGGGGCGAGCCAGTTCTCGACCGAGGTGTCACCCTCGACCTTGGCGATCTCGTCGGCGCGCAGCAGCGCGTTATTGATGCGGCGCACGATCTGCGGGACCGAGTTGGCCGGGTACAGCGACTGGTCCGGGTAGGTGTGGCCGGAGAGGTTCGCGTCGCCGGCGACCTGCCAACCGGACAGGTAGATGGCCTTGAGGCCGGCGCGGACCTGCTGGACCGCCTGGTTGCCGGTGAGGGCGCCGAGGGAGTTGATGTAGTCCTCGTTATTGACGAGATCCCACAGGATCTCCGAGCCGCGGCGGGCGAGCGTGTGCTCCTCGACGACGGTGCCCTGCAGCGCCACCACCTGTTCCGCGGTGTAGTTACGGGTGATGCCCTTCCAGCGCGGGTTGGTGTCCCAATCCTGCTGGATCTCCGCAGCGGTCTTCGGGGTGCCGACTGTCGACATCTCTGACTCCACTTCTCTGTTCGGTCGATGTGCCGCACCGCGCAACGGAAAACTGCTGGGGCGGCGATTCGCAGGCTTGCTAGGCCCATGGGGTGTACTTCCACACGATTGCACACCAGGAAATAGCCGTCTACCTGTTGCTACTGTGAAATCGAGCTAGGTTTCGCAACAACTTTGCTAACTCTGCGAAATTTGCGGGCGAATTGCACGGCGGCAATCTACCGACGGGTAGCCCTGACGTGCGGTTTCAGCGTAACGCTCGTACTGTTTGCGATCGCGCGGCACCCCGGGATCGACACGCCCGTGCGCGCGGGGTTGTGAGTCGATTCACAGCCCTGCCCCCGCCCGCGCGTGTGGGCCGCGCCACGCCGGACCGGGCCGATGCGGCAGACTCGAGCGAGGAGCCAAATCTCGAGCGGTCGTCCAACTTGTCGGGAGGACCGCTCCACGTACCGAACGGAGTCCCATGCGGAAACTGTGCGTCGCCGCGGCCGTGGCCTGTGCGACCGTCCTGCTGCATCCGGCCGCCGCGAGCGCCGCCCCCGGCGCGGTGACTTCGGTGGGACCGCTGGCCGCGGTGGCCACGCCGCCCGACGCGGCGCGCGGCGCCCGGCTGCTCTACGAGTCCACCACCGTGGGCGAGGCGCCCACCACCGCGAGCGCGGCCGTCTACTTCCCGGCCGGCGAGGCGCCCGAGGGCGGCTGGCCGGTGATCGCGTGGGCGCACGGCACCGTCGGCATCGGCGACGACTGCGCCTACAGCGTCGTGGGCCCCTCGGCCGTCGAACGGGACTGGACCTACCTGGGCACGTGGCTGAACGAGGGCTACGCCGTGGTGGCCGCCGACTACGCGGGCCTGGGCACACCGGGCGAGCATCCCTACCTGAACGGCAAGGTCGAGGCGCACAACGTCGTCGACGCGGTGAAGGCGGCGACCCGGCAATACCCCGAGCTGTCGAACAAGTGGGCCGTGGTCGGGCAGTCGCAGGGCGGCGGCGCGGCGGTCTTCACCGCCCGCTACGCCACCGAGTTCGGCGGCCCCGAACTCGACTACCGCGGCGCGGTCGGCACCGGCGTGCCCGCCTACATCGAGGACATCCTGCTGCCGCTCGGCCCCGGCATGCCGCCCATGGAACTGGGTCCGCACAGCACCGCCTACGTCTTCTACATTCTCAACGGCCTGCGCACCACCCACCCGGAGCTCGCGGTGGAGTCGTACCTGACCGAGGAGGGCCGCACCTGGCTCGAGCGCGGGCGCACCGCCTGCATCGACGAGTTCGGCGAGGAACTGTCGGCGAACAACGTGGTGCTGGGCGAGATGTTCACCCGTCCGCTGGCGCAGATCCCCGATCTGCGCGGCATCCTGTCGCGCACCATGGCGCTGCCCGAGTCCGGCTACGACCGTCCGGTGTTCCTCGGCCAGGGCCTGCGCGACACCGATGTGATCACCCCGGCCACCCTCGCGTTCGCGGCGAAGCTGCAAGCGAACGGCGAACCGGTCGTGCTGCACACCTACGACGAGGACCACAGCGGCGCCGTGAACGCCTCGCTGCCCGATTCGCTGCCGTTCGTGCGGAGTCTGTTCGAGTCCTGATCCGCAGCCGAGCCGTCCCGGCCGATTCACCCGCGCGTCACGCTCGCGTCACCCCGTTGCACCAGGCTCGCCGCGTTCCCGCCCCGGCGGGAACGCGAGTCGAGTGAGGAAGGGGCCGACGATGGCCAGGATGAGGCGAAGGTGGCTCGGCGCCGCGATCGCGGCGGTGACGGTCACCGCCGTGGCCGCGTGCGGCGGCGACGACGAGGGTGCGGGCGCGCCGCCCGCACCCGCGGGCTGGGAGCACGACCCGTCGAGCAGCTACCACCGGCTCGCCACCTACCCGGTGTTCGAGAACCGGCCCGACGGCGTCGATCCGAGTGAGGAGACGGTCGCGGAGATCTCCGCCGTCACCGAGGACGGCGAGACGCTCGTCTACACCGACGCGCCGGGCAAGCGGATCGGCTTCGTGGACCTGAGCGATCCGTCGAACCCGGTGGGCGCGGGCACGTTGTCGCTGGCCCAGCTCGGCAACGCCGACGACCAGCCCACGTCGGTGGCGGTGGTCGGCGACCACGTGCTCGTCGTGATCGACAGCAGCGGTGGGAATTTCGCCGCGCCGTCGGGCCGGGTGGACGTGGTCCGGGTGAGCGACCGCACCAAGGTGCACAGCATCGACCTCGGCGGCCAACCGGATTCGATCGCCGTGAGCGCAGACGGCAAGCTGGCCGCGATCGCGATCGAGAACCAGCGCGACGAGGAGTTCACCCCCGAGGGCCGCGAGGAGGGCGATCTCCCGCAGCCGCCGACCGGTTTCGTGCAGATCCTGAAACTGGATGGCGCACCGCAGGATTGGTCGGCGCAAGCCGTGCGGTTCGACGAAGCACAGGCCGCCGCCGCTGGACTGGACACGCCGCAGGATCTGGAGCCGGAGTACGTCAGCTTCAACGGGCGCGGCGAGGTCGCGGTGACCTTGCAGGAGAACAACGGCATCGCGATCATCGACGCCGCGACCGCGACGGTGCGTTCGATCTTCTCGGCGGGCACGGCGTCGGTGAGCGGCATCGACACCGAGGACGACGGCACGATCGACCAATCCGGTGCGATCACCGATCTGCCCCGTGAACCCGACGCCATCGGCTGGATCGGCGACGATCACCTGGTCACCGCCAACGAGGGCGACTGGAAGGGCGGCACCCGTGGCTGGAGCGTGTTCGACGCACGCACCGGCGAGGTGGTGTGGGACGCGGGCGACGAGTTCGAGCGCCTCGCGGTGCGCAGCGGTATGCACATCGAGAGTCGCGCGGGCAAGAAGGGGCCCGAACCGGAAGGACTCGCGGTGACCGAACTCGACGGCACCCCGGTGCTGCTGATGGGCTCCGAACGCAGCAATTTCGTTGCGGTGTACGATGTCTCGGACCCGACTTCGCCGGTGTTCCGCCAGCTGTTGCCCACGACCATCGGTCCGGAGGGCATTCTCCCCGTCCCCTCGCGCGATCTGCTGGTCATCTCCACCGAACTGGACGACGCCGAGATCGGCATGCGCGCAGCGGTCAACATCTACGGCTATGGTGACGAGTTCGCCGGCTCGGGAGCGCCCGGCTACCCCTCCATCGTCTCCGCCGACGCCGACGGCGCCCCGATCGGCTGGGGCGCGCTGGGTGCGCTCAGCGCAGACCCGGCAGCGGCCGATCGGCTCTACACCGCCACCGACGACGCTTTCGGCCCTTCCCGCGTCCTCGGCGTGGACGTGTCCACCCGACCCGCTGTGATCGACACCGAGATACCGATCACCGAGAACGGCGAGCCGGTCGCTCTCGATGTCGAGGGTCTGGCGGCCCGCGCGGACGGCGGCTTCTACCTGGCCGTCGAGGGCAAAGAGGGCCCGCAGAACCAGCTGGTCCAGGTCTCGGCGACCGGCGCGATCGACAAGCGCGTCGCGCTGCCCGCCGATATCTCGGGCCAACTCGGCGCGCAGGGTCTCGAAGGCGTAGCCGTGCAGGGGTCCGGTGCGGACGAGACCGTCTGGGTGGTGCTGCAGCGCGAGCTGAAGTCGGACCCGAAGGGCATCACCAGGATCGGCAGGTACTCTCCGGCCGACGGCACCTGGCAGTGGTTCGGCTACCAACTGGAGACCACCGACACCGAGGGGGATTGGCTCGGCGTCTCGGAGATCGTGGTGGACGGCGACTCGCTGCTGGTGCTCGAGCGCGACAAGTTGAGCGGCCCGCGCGCGCGGGTGAAGGCCGTATACCGGGTGGCGATACCGGCGGGCGACGGCGTCACCGACGCGGCCACGCCGCCCACCGTGCTGCCCAAAACCCTTGCCGTGGACCTGCTTGCGGAACTGCGCGCCACCAACGGCTGGGTGCAGGAGAAGGTCGAGGGCATGGCGTTGAGCGACGGCACGCTGTACGTGGTCACCGACAACGACGGCACCGAGGACAACACCGGCGAGACGGTGTTCCTGCGCCTGAACGCCCCCGCCTGATCGAACACGACGCCCCCGCGACCCCAGAAAAGGATCGCGGGGGCGT
Source organism: Nocardia puris (assembly GCF_003315035.1). GTDB lineage: Bacteria > Actinomycetota > Actinomycetes > Mycobacteriales > Mycobacteriaceae > Nocardia > Nocardia puris. The sequence goes on along the minus strand of NZ_QNRE01000005.1, from coordinate 58,092 downwards.
CGCGCGTTCGTCCCGCTCGGCCCGGTTGTTCCCGACGACCAACCGGCGGCGGGACGAACGGCCTACTTCGCCGACAGCGACGACGAGCCGAGCGTGAGCGCCTCGAGGAAGCAGCTCAGCAGGTACGCCGTGTCCGGGCGGCATTCGATGGCCTCGGCCCGCGGTGGTTCGGCGGCGGGCGCGGCCGCGGCCATCCCGCTCCCCGACAGAACCGCCGCGCCCACGATGCCCGCGGCCACCGTCGCGCGCGCCATCGTTCGAATTTGGAACATGATCATTTCCCTCCGTTGTGCCTGGAGGGAACGTTAAGCGCGCGGGCGGCGGCGGACAACCCCCGGATTGTGGTGTGGTCAGGCGCCCGTCGCGGGGTGCTCCGCGCGCCAGTGTTCGGCGATGTCGATGCGGCGGGTGATCCACACGCCCTCGCGCGCCTGGATGTGGTCGAGGAACCGTTCCAGCGCCGCCGTGCGCGCCGGCCGTCCGACCAGACGGCAGTGCAGGCCCACCGAGAGCATCTTCGGGCTGCCCTCCGCACCCTCCCGGTACAGCACGTCGAACGCGTCGCGCAGGTGCGCGAAGAACTGGTCGCCGCTGGGGAATCCGGCCGGGGAGGAGAACCGCATGTCGTTGGTGTCGAGGGTGTAGGGCACCACCAGGTGGTCCCGCTCGCCGACGCGCACCCAGTAGGGCAGATCGTCGGCGTAGGAATCGGAGTCGTAGACGAAACCGCCGTGCTCGACCACCAATTCGCGCGTGTGCGGGGAGTCGCGGCCGGTGTACCAGCCGCGCGGCGGGGTGCCGGTCAGCTCGGTGAGTACCCGCACGGCCTCGGCCATGTGCGCGCGCTCGGTCTCGATATCGCTGAGCTGGTAGGACTTCCAGCGCAAGCCGTGCGAGGCGATCTCGTGCCCGAGCTCGAGGAAGGCCGACACCGCCTCGGGGTTGCGCTGCATGGCCCTGGCCACCGCGAAGATCGTCAGCGGCAGACCGCGCCGCTCGAAAACCCGCAGCACGCGCCACAATCCGGCCCGCGAGCCGTACTCGTACAGCGACTCCATGCTCATGTGGCGGTTCGGAAAGGGCTCGGCCGGAACGATTTCCGACAGGAACGTCTCGGCGTGCGGGTCGCCGTCGAGGACGCTGTTCTCCCCGCCCTCCTCGTAGTTCAGCACGAACTGCACGGCGATCTTCGCCCCGCCCGGCCAGCGCGGGTCGGGCGGCGTGGGCCCGTAGCCGACGAAATCCCTCATCCGCCCAGCTCCCCGTAGAGGCGCAGCCGCGCCAGCCCGCCGTCGGGGTAGATGTCCAGGCGCACCTCCTCCACCGAGGCCGCCGCGGGCGGCACCGCGAACCGGTGCCTGGTGTCGGGCAGCAGGTCGGTGCGGGGCAGCAGTTCGAGGTCGGTGCCGTCGGCGGTGCGGCCGCTCAGCCGCGCGGAGCCGGGGCTGTTGCCGAGGAAGTAGGAGGTGTCGATCTCGGCGAGCCGGATCAGGCCCGGTCCGGCCAGGCGGATGCGCACCCAGTCGTTGCCGTCGTCGCGGCGGCGCGAGGTCTCCCAGCCGTCGCCCATGCGCCGCGCCAGGCCGGGGTAGAGGATCTGGTTGGGCGAGCTGTAGAAGCGGTTGGAGCAGTCCAGCACCAGGGCGCCGTTCTCCAGCGCCGCCAGGTCCAGCGGCCCGAGGCCGAGCAGCTCCGGATCGGGCCTGCCCTCGCCGTGCACCCGCAGCCGGGCGATACCGCCGTCGGGGTGCATGGTGAGTTTGACATGGGTCCAGCGCTTTTCACTGTCGATGGCGAACGGATTGCGGCTGTCGCCCGCGACGGGCGCGTGCTCCACCAGCGGCACCCAGTCGGTGCGCGCGGCGATATCGGCGGCGGGCGGATACCCCTCGATCTCGAGCGCCGACACCGACACCGCCGGCGGGTAATTGCCGGTGAACCAGGCGGTGTCCACCACGATCCCGCGGATCACGCCGGGCACGCCGAGCCGCACGATGGCGCTGTCCTCGCCGGGCACCCCGCGCCGCCGCCTGGTCTCCCAGCCGTCGTAGATCTGGCCCTTGTGCCCGAACGTGGCCGTGCGGTGCTCGGCCGGGCCGGGGTTGATCAGATTCTCCTTCTCGGCGAAGAACTCGTCGTTCGCCCAGATCACCGAACCGCCCAGCGGGCGGACGGCCAGGTCGGGCAGGAGCGTGAAATCCTCGGGCCGCCCGCTCCAGTCATCCATTCCGTCTCCTCATCTCTCAGGTCCGCCCGACCGGCTTGCGCGCCACCAGGGCGCGCAACACCTCCGTCGTGAGTTCCGGTGCCGCCGTGGCCAATTCCGCCTCCGTGCGCGCCCCGCAGCGCAGGCCGCGCAGTACGGTCGCCGCCAGCGCCTCGGCGGTGGCCGGTTCGTCGAGCACACCGGCCGGGTCCTGGTTGCGGGCCACGTAGGCGCGCAGGCGGGGTGTGGCGACGTCGATCGCCGCGCGGAAGAACTGGTAGGTCGCCAACCAGCGGGTGACCAGGTGGCCGGGGTGCATGTCCCAGCCCTGGTAGTAACCGCGCCGCAGGGCGCGCTCGACCAGCCGGTGGTGATTGCGCAGTGCCGCTTCGGGATCGGAGTCGGGCACGATCTGCGTGGAGCCGTCGCACACCCACACTCCGGTCTGCGCGGCCGCGACCTGCATGACGGCCTTGGCGAAATCGGCCGCCGGGTGGTCCAGCGCTTGGTCTGGCGCGGCTACCCCGCATGCGGCCGTGTAGTCGTAGGTGCCGAAATGCAGTCCGTGGCAGCGGGTTCCGGCGGCGCTGATCATCGCCGCGACGGGCACCGTGCCGTCCGCCGCGATCACCGCCTGCGGGCTCTCGATCTGCAACTCGAACCGCAGCGACCCGGCGGGCAATCCGGAGCCGCGCTCCAGCCCTTCGCACAGCGCCGCCAACGCCGAAACCTGGCGCACCGCGCGGATCTTCGGCACGGTGAACACGAATCCGTCCGGAACGCCGTCCAGCGCGTCGAGCACCAGCTCCAGGGTGCGGATGGCGCGCCGTCGCTCCGGGCCGCCCAAACCCTTGATCCGGACGCCGAATCCGGCCGGTCCGTCGGCGGCGTTCGCCCACTCGGCCAGGATCGTGCCCGCCGCGGTGGCGGCGGCGTCCTCCTCGGCGTCGGGGCGGAAGCCGTAGCCGTCCTCGAAATCGATGCGCAGATCCTGGATCGGCGCGCTGGTCAACCGTTCCCGCACCGCGGGCAAGGCATCGTCGCCGAGTTCGGCGAGCACGTCGCGGTGGTTGTCCAGCAGCGTCACCGCCTCGGCGCCCCATTCGCGCGGTGTCGCAGCCGAGACCCGGTCGGCGGGCACGTAGACGGTGTGGACGGGTTGGGCGCGATCCCCGGAACCCGGGTAGTGGGCGCGCAATTCGGCGTCGACCGCGTCCAGCACGGCCTCGATCCTGGCTCGGACGTTCTCCGGCAGCCGTGTGGCGGTCACCGTGGTGCTCCCTCCTGCAAGGCGCGCCAAACCCGGTCGGCCGTCATCGGCAACCCGGTCATGCGCACCCCCACCGCGTCGCGGATCGCGTTGGCCAGGGCCGGTGCGACCGGGTTGTACGGTGACTCGCTCATGGACTTGGCGCCGAGCGGCCCGAGTTCGTCGGCGGTATCGGCGAAATAGACCTCGGTCGAGGGTAGATCGGCGAACTGCGGAATGTGGTAGTGCCGCAAAGTCCGTGTCGTGACCACGCCACGGTCGACGCGCATGTCCTCGTACAGCGCGGTCCCGACGGCCTGCGCCACACCGCCTTCCACCTGTCCGCGGCACTGGGCCGGGTTGAGCACCGTGCCCGCGTCGGCGGCCTGGATCGACTGAAGGATGCGCACGGTGCCGGTCGGCGGGTGCACCGCGACGCGCACGGCGTGCACGTTGAAGCTCACCGACCGGGGGCTGCCCGCGTGCGCGCCGTGCTCCACGAGGTCGCCTTCGGCCGCCAGCTCGGACAGGCTCAGGAGTTCTTCTCCGCAGCGCACGCCGTCGCGCTCGAGCACGCAGTCGCCGCGCGGGATTCCGGTGCGCCGGGCGGCACGGCGTTCGATCGCGTCGCGCAGCGCGAGCGCGGCGGCGTGGGTGGCCTTGCCCGCCACCACGATTCCGGTGGAGCCGAACGCGCCCGTGTCGTACTCGATCAGGTCGGTGTCGGATTGGCGCAGCGCGATGCGGTCGGCGTCGGTGCGCAGGGCGTCGGCGGCCAACTGGGCGTGCACGGTGGTGGTGCCGTTGCCGAATTCAGCGGTGCCGAAGGAGATTTCGTAGTGACCACCCGAGCGCAGCGCCGCGACGGCGTGGCCGCGGTGGCCGCGCGGCGGGATGGTCGCGATCATCGACACGGCCATACCCTCGCCGGTGCGCCAGTCCGGACCCGGTGGTGCGACGCCGTTTCCGCGCCGCAGTGCGGCTTCGGCGAGGTCGAGGCACTGGTCCAGGCCGTAGCTGCCGAAGACCATATCGCCGTCGTTCACGTGCGCGCCGACGAACTGATCGCCCGGGACCACGACGTTGCGCCTGCGGAATTCGAAGGGTTCGATGCCGAGTTCGCGCGCCAGTTCGTCGAGGGCGCTCTCGATGCCGAAGATGAGTTGGCCGAGCCCGTAGCCGCGGAACGCGCCGGAGGGAATGTTGTTGGTGTAGACCGCGCGTGCGTCCACGCGCTTGTTCGCGCACCGGTACACCTCGACGGATTCCCCGACGCCGTGGAACATCACGCCGGGACTGTGGTTGCCGTACGCGCCCGCGTCGGACAGCACGTCCACGGCGAGCGCGGTGAGCACGCCCGCGGCGTCGGCGCCCGCCGTGACGGCCACCCGCATGGGATGTCTGCTGGTGGCGGAGGTGAATTCGTCGCCGCGCGTGTACTCGTAGCGCACGGGCCGGCCGGTGCGCAGGACGGCGAGCGCGAGGAGGTCTTCGACCAGCATCTCCTGTTTGGCGCCAAAACCGCCGCCCACGCGGGCCGCGATCACCCGCACGCGGTCGCGCGGCAGTCCGAACAGGTGGCACAGCTCGTCGCGCACCAGGAACGGAACCTGCGTGCTGCACCGCACGACGAGCCGGCCGTCGGCGTCCAGCCAGCCGGTGCCGCCGTGGGTTTCGAGGTGGACGTGCTGGGCGCGCGGCGAATGCCACACCCCGCGCACCACTTTCGCGGCGGCGGCCAGCCCGGCTTCGATATCGCCCACTTCGCCGTGTAGTTCGGCGACCAGATTGCGCCCGGGATCGGCGATACGGGCCGAATCCGGTTTGTCGCCGTGCAGTTTCGGCGCGTCCTCGGCGTAGGCGAGTTCGGGATCGAAGACGGCGGGCAGGATCTCGTACTCCACCCGCAGTGCCCGGCACCCGGCGCGCGCGATGTCGAGGGTGTCCGCGACCACGGCCGCCACCCGCTGCCCGGCGAACCGCACCACGCGGTCGAGCACGTAGGTGTCGTCCGGATCGTCGGTGCGCAACTCATGCCGCGCCGTCGAGAAGGGAATGTCCGGGGCGTCGGCGTGGGTGAGCACCGCCCGCACCCCGTCGATCGCCTCGGCGGCGGAGGTGTCGATCGAGACGATCCGCGCGTGCGGGTGCGGACTGGGGAGCACCGCGATGTGCAGCGGCTCGGTGGGCGGCTCGCCGGGGCCGCCGACGCCGGTGTCCATAGTGAAAGGTTCGGTGCCCGTGACGATTCGGGGTCCGGCGGGTGCGCCGAATTGGGCACCGGCCCGACCTGCGACACCCGCCCCGGGCGCGGCACCCGCCCCAGACGTCGCCGAGTCCGGCGCACCCGACGGCGCCGCCCGGCGTTCATCGTGCTCGCATCCGGTCTCACCCGGCACATCACCCCCGCTACCCAGCGCCGCCAAGATCGGCCGATATCCCGTGCAGCGGCACAGGTTTCCCTTCATCAGTTCCGGCAGCTCCGCCGCGTCCGGCCCGGAGCCGGTGCCACAGCCGAGGCCCGCCGCCGTGACGACCATCCCCGCCGTGCAGAAACCGCATTGGAAGCCGTTCTCCGCCAGTAACTTCCGCTGCACCGGATGCGGGTCCTCCGGAGTGCCGAGTCCGGTGGCGGTGGTGACGGCGCGGTCGGCGGCGCGGAAGGCGGGGATGAGGCAGGAGTGGACGGGTGCGCCGTCGAGGAGCACCGAGCACGCGCCGCAATCGCCCGCGTCGCAGCCCTTCTTGACCGCGAAGACGCCCTGTTCGCGCAGCAGGGTGCGCAGGCACTGGCCCGGACGGGGATCGGCGTCCAGCATCCGTCCGTCGACTTCGAACTTCACGACGCACCTCCCGCCCGGAGTTCCGCCGCGACCTCGCGCGCCAGCAGCCCGGCGACGTGCGCGCGCCAGTCCGGTGCGCCGTGCGGGTCGTCGAACCACAGCGCGGGGTCGATCGCGCGCACGGCGGCGTCGACTTCGTCGTCACTCGGGGGCTCGGGGAGATCCAGCACGACGGGTCGCGCGGTCGCGGCGGTGATCGTCAGCGCGGTGCGCCCACCCGCTTCGGTGCGGCCCATCACCACCGCACCCGAGCGCCCCAGCGGAGCCAGCGCGATCTTGCGGAACGCCGTGCGCGCCAGCAGACTCCGTGTGGGAATCGTCACCGAACGCAGCACCTCGCCGGGCTGCAGCACCGAGACGCCCGCACCGAGAACGAACTCCCGCAACGGAATCCGCCGCTCGCTCGAAGCCGTCCACACCAGCGCGGTGCCGTCGAGCGCGGTGAGCGCGCCCAGCACCGCGCCCGCGGGCAGCGCGAGACACACGTTGCCGCCCACCGTCGCGGTCCGCCAGATCTTGTGCGAGGCCAGCAGCGCCCGGCACGCGCGCGGGAACAGCGCGGTCCCCGGCCACTCCGGGAAGCGCCGATCGGCTCCCAGTTCGCGACCGGGCGCGGCGCCGGCGAACTCCTCGAGTGTGCAGGTCGCGGCGATTTCCAGCCCGTCGTCCACGCGCGTGAACGGGGCCCAGCCGAGCCGGGTGATGTCCACCAGCCGGGCCAGGTGTTCCTGCGGTTCCGAAAAGAGGGAGGTGCCGCCGGCCAGCACCCCGGTCGAGCCGCCGATCCGCGCGAGGTCGGCCCGGCCCCGGGCCACCAGCACCTCCCCGATCGTGTCCAGATCCACGTCTCACCTCACTCCACAACACCTGCGGCCACAGTAAGGGCGCGGAGTTGCCGAAATGTTGCACGGCGACGCTCCACATTGCGGGCGGGTTACCGGGCCCCGCTCGCGGGCATCCGGGCGGCGCGGCGCGCTTTCCACTAGTCTCGTGGCCGCGGCGCCCGTTCGCCACACCCGGCGGTGGGCGCGCTCGCGTGCCTGAGTACTGACCCACACCGTCGGAAGGGTTCCGGCCATCAACGACAACAGGGTGCCCGAGATCAGCGCCGATCTCCGGTCCGCGCCATCGGCGGGCGCACCGTTCTGGCGGCTCGCGGCCGCCGACTTCGGCCTCACCGGCCGCGACCGCGACGTGCTGCGCCGCACGTTCCACGATGCCACCGAGCCCGACCGGTGGCTGCCGAACGGCGCCACCTACCGGCGGCGGGCGTACCAACTCTTCGATCTCAGCGTCGCCGACCTGGTGCTGCGGCCGGTGCCCGAACCGCCGCCGTACGTGCAGTCGAAGGCGGTCAACACTCTCGTCGGCGGCGTCGAGCGCCGTTTCCGGGTGATCGCTCCCGACCACCCCGCCACGGCGCCCGCCGGACGGATCGCGGCCACGGTGGCGCGCGGGCTCACCGCCGCGGGCGTGCTGTCGGCCCGCGAGGTGCCGCACTGCCTGGTGGACGCGCACTACATGAGCATCAGCGCGCCGGGCAGCCCGGCGCCGGAGGGCAAGCACCGCGACGGGCTGATCGCCGGGTCGGCGCACCTCATCGAACGGCGGAACATCAAGCGGGGCACCGGTATATCGGCCATCTACGACGGCGCGGAGCCCGATCGGGTGCTGTCGCGGTTCGAGCTGCGCGAACCGCTGGACTCCTACGTCTTCGACGACGAGCGCGTCCTGCACCACACCACCGATATCGACGCGAGCGAGCCCGGGGAACCCGCCTACCGCAACGTCCTGCTGATCGGGTTCCGCCGACATGAATGACGCGACAGCGCGGGTCATCTCGGCCCGCGCCGACCTCATGCCCGACGACGAACTGATCGCGCTGGCCGCCGCGCTGACCGCCGTCCCGTCCTTCACCGGCGAGGAGACCGCGCTCGCCGAAGTCGTGCGTGACATCCTGCGCCGCAACGACATTCCCGCATGGTTGGACGAGGTGACGCCAGGCCGTCACCAGACCATCGGGCTGCTCGGCCCCGAAACCGGCACGCCCGCATTGCTGTTCAACGGCCACCTGGACATGGACCCGCTCGGGCGCAACCACCCGGCCGACCCGTTCGTCGCGCGTCTCGACGGCGACCAGCTCTACGGTGCGGGCCTGCACAACATGAAGAGCGGCCTGGCAGCCATCCTCGGCGCGGCGATCATGGTGCGCCGCAGTGGTTTACCGCTACGGCGTGGTCTCCTGCTGGAGTTCGTGGTCGGCGAGCTGCAGGGCGGCGTCGGCACCCGGCACGCGCTGGCCGCCGGGCTCGCGGCCGAGGCGGCGGTGGTGCCGGAGCCGTATTCGGTGCGACGGGTGATCACCCGCACCGCCGGTGTGCACAAGTTCGCGCTGGTGGCGCGGGGCCGCACCGCGCACACCAGCAGGCATCACGAGGGCGTCGACGCCATCGCCGTGCTCCGCGCCGTTCTGGACCGGCTCGACACCGCCGACCTCGGGCTGCGCAACCCCGACTTCCCGCCGCTGCCGCGCCTCCAGATCGCCAGTCTGCTCGCCGGCCGGGGGGAGGGTCACGATGTCGCCGGCGTCTCGTACTGCGCTGACAAGGCCACCGCCCTCATCGACCTGCGCTATCCCCCGCCGTTCGAACCCGCCGACGTCACCGCCGCCCTCGACGCCTTCCTCACCGGCCTGCGCCCCGCCTTCCCGGACGCCGACCTCGCCCTCGAGCACCCCGTCGACCCGGCCCACCGCGTCGGCGGCACCGACATGCCGCCCATGGACGTCCCGCCCGACTCCCCGCTGGTCCACGACATCGCCGCCCTGCTCCCCCGCGTCTCGGACTTCACGGTCTCCGAAACCGGCCTCGCCCTCCCCTACTCCTTCTGCGGCAACGACACCACCCACCTCACCCGCGCCGGCATCGAATCCTGCCTCTTCGGCCCCCGCGGCGACGGCCCCGACACCGAACACCACGTCCTGTTCTCGGAAATGCGCGCGTGCGCGGACACTCTCGCGGCGCTGGCAGTCCAGCGGTGCGGGTGAGGCGGCCGCTCGCTCAAACACTCTCGGCGACAACCACGATCGCGGTCGCGTTGTCGCTCCCGCCCGCCGCCGACGCCGCGGCGATCAATCGGTCCACCGCTCGCTGGGGATCACCCACCTCGCCCAGGACCTCACGCAACACTCCGTACGGAACCTGGTCGGTGACGCCGTCGGTGCACAGCAGGTACACGTCGCCGGGGCGCACGGACAGGTTCAGCACGTCGGGTTCCGGCGCGTCCGGGTGGCCGATGTAGCGGGTGAGCTGGTAGCGGGCTCGGGCGGCCTGTTCGGAGTCGAACGGGAACCAGCCGTGCACCGCCCCGAGCCACGCCATCGTGTGGTCCACGGTGAGCAGCTCCAGCAGCTCGCCGCGCAGCCGGTACACGCGGGAGTCGCCGATCTGGACGAGCCAGTACCCGCCGCCCGCCTCGACCATCGCGGCCAGCGTGCACCCGGCCAGTTCGCGCAGCCGCGCGCCGATCTCCCCGACTCGCGCCTGTGCCGCCGCCACGGCAGCGCGCGCGGCATCCGGGGCGGAACCCGTTGGCGCACCGGCGATTCCGGCCACTAACAGATCGACGGCGGTCTGCCCCGCTGCCGCACTCCCCGCACCGGCGCCCATGCCGTCGGCCACCACCGCGACCAGCGGATCGGCGCCCAGATGCACCACGTCGAAGTTCGCGGGGTACCGCCGCCCTATGTCGCTGCCCGCCGCCGCTCGCATCCCCACCACCAGCGCATTCTGGCACAGGGCCGACCGCGCCCACGGGGGCGATACTCAACTCGTTGTATAGTCCGATTCGACCTACCGCAGCGCGCAAGGAGCCGCATGCCACCCACGATCGCCCCACCGCATCCGTTCGACACCGCGACCGCGCTCACCGCGCGCGAGCCGGGTGTGCTGCTGGGCCGCACCACCGCGGCCTACGCCAACATGGTCGGCCCGTTCGGCGGCATCACCGCCGCGACGCTGTTGCGCGCCGTGCTGGATCACCCGGAGCGCATCGGCGATCCGGTCGCGCTCACGGTGAACTACGCCGCGCCGATCGCCGACGGCGAGTTCGAGGTGCGCGCGCGGCCCGCGCGGACCAACCGCAGCACCCAGCACTGGACGCTGAAACTGGGCCGCGACGGCGAGGTGAGCACCACCGCCACCGCCGTCTTCGGCGTGCGCAAGCCCGGCTGGTCCGACGCCGAACGCACGGCTCCCGACGTGCCACCCGCCGAATCCCTTCCGGTGCAGCAGTTCCCGGAGGCCATCGCCTGGATCCACAACTACGAGATGCGATTCGCCGAGGGCGGCCCCGAGGGCATGGCCACCGGCGAGCCCGCGAATTCCCGCACCGCCGTCTGGGTGCGCGACGTGCCGCACCGCCCGCTCGACTTCCCGGCACTGGCCTCGCTCGCCGATATCTTTCTGCCCCGCATCATGATGCGCCTCGGCCGGATGGTGCCGGCCGGCACCGTCTCGCTCACCGTGCACTTCCACGCCGACGCCGAGATCCTCGCCGCGCAGGGCGACCGCCCGGTACTGGGCGTGGCACGCGCCTCGCACTTCGGCGGCGGCTACTTCGACCAGTCCGCCGAACTGTGGGGCGCCGACGGCACCCTGCTGGCCACCAGCCACCAGATGGTCTACTTCAAGGCCTGACCGCGGTCACGGCTGCCCGCGCAGGTGGTCGACGCGCTGCATCCCGATGCTCTCGTAGAGGTCGAGCGCCCGGGTACGCAGGGCCTCGGCCTCGCGCGGGGCGCCGTTGCGGGCGGCGAGGTGGGCCAGCGCCCGGTAGGCGTCGGCCTGGCCGAGCGGGTCGCCGATGCGGTGGGCGATGTCCATCGACTCGGTGTAGAAGCGGCGGGCGCGATCGTATTCGTCGAAGTGGCGTTCGACGTGGCCGAGCCCGCGCAATGCGTCCACCTGGCCGAGCGGGTCGGCGATCTCCACGGCGATGTCGTAGGCCTGCTGGAACATGGCCCGCGCCTCGTCGTAGTCGCCGTCCTTGCGCGCGATATTGCCCAGGCCCCAGCGCGTCCAGCCCTCCCCGTAGCGGTCGTGGATGCGACAGGCGATGCGCAGCGCGTCCTCGAAGTTGCGGCGCGCGAGCCGCTGATCGCCGACCAGGCGTTCGATGTGGCCGAGCCCGCGCAGCGCGTCGCCTTCGAGCTTGCGGTGGTTCATCTTTCGCGCGTTGCTCAACGCCTCCTGGTACAGCTCGGAGGCCGTCTCGTGATCGCCGAGGCGGCGCACCACCTCGGCCAGACCCCACTGCGCGGTCGCGACCCGCACCGCGTCGCCGATCTCGGTGGCGATGGCCAGCGCCCGCTCCGAATGCCGTGACGCCGCACCGTAATCCGACGCCGCGCGGAACACGTGCGCGAGCCCGTGCAGGGCGTCGCACTCGGCGGGCCGGTTCCCGATCCTGCGCGAAAGTTCCAGCGCCTCACCGAAGTACCGTTGCGCGACGCCGTGATCCCCGGTGCTGCGGGCGGTCTGACCCAGCTCGCACAGCACCGCCGCCCGCGTGTGCTCGTCACCGAGCTCGGCCGCGATCGCCAGCGCCCGTTCGAATCCCGCACCGGCCTCGGCGTGATGGCCGAACAGCCGGTCGACGCGCCCCTGCCCCACCAGGGCCCACGATTCCGCGCCCCGATCGCCCACCTCACCCGCGATCCGCAAGGCGCGCGCGAACAGTCGCCGCGCCGAGGACCAGTAGCCCGTGGCGGTGAGATGGGAGGCCACGCGGCGCGCGAGTTCCGCCGCCGCGGCGGTGGGTTCGGCCGCGTGCACGCAGCTCTGCAACATCTCGCGCTCCTGCGTGAGCCAGGCGCGCGCCCGCTCGGCCGCGACGCTGTGACTCGAAAGATGTTCCCCGCCCGAGGGATCGAACACCTGGTGGGTGCTGGCCCGCCGCGCGATCTCCAGGCCCGCCTGCACCAACCGGTCCAGCACCACCGCGTCCCAGCCGGGCGGGTCCTCACGCTCGGCGTGCATGCGCGCGCACAGCCGGGTGAGGTCGTGCATGCGGTAGCGCTGCCCGTCGGCGCCGCCCGAGGACCGGTCCAGGAATCCGGACTCGAACAGCTTGCGCACCAACGCGTTCGCCTCGGCGGGCGCCACATCGGCCATCGCGGCCATGGTGTCGGCGGTGATCTCCGGTCCGGGGAACCAGCCCAGCAGCCGCACCGCGCGCTGATGCGTCGGATCGCGCAGCCGCTGATACGACACCTCGAACGCCGCGCGCAGCGACTCGTCCTCGGCGGTGAAGCGGTCCAGCAGGTGCGCCGCGCCCGACTCACCCGCCACGTGCACCGCCGACGCGCGCTTGATCCGCTCGGTGAGCGCGACGATCTCGGCGGCGGTGTCGGCCAGCATCTCCTCGCCGTGGTGGGCGATCTGGCCGCCGATCAGGCGGATCGCCAGCGGCAGCCGACCCGCCGTCTGGAGGATCTGGCGTACCGCCTGGCGGTCGTAGCCCGGCCCCAGCCCGGCCAGTTTGACCAGCAGTTCCTCGGCCTCGTCCCAGCCCATCACGTCCAGCCGCAGCGGCGCCGCGTAGGCGAGCCCGGTGAGTTTGCCGCGGCTGGTGACGAGCACGAAACAGCCCGGCGCCTGCGGCAGCAGGTCCTTGACCTGGGCGCTGTCGAGCACGTTGTCGAACACCACGAGCATGCGGCGATCGCTCATCGCCGTGCGCCACTGGTTGGCGCGCCCGGCCAGGTCGGCTTCGATGCTCTCGCGCGGCACGCCGATCTGGAGCAGCAGTTGTTCGAGCACGTCGGCGGGTTCGCGCGGTTCCCGGCCCAGCGTGTAGCCGTGCAGGTCGAACCAGATCGTGCCGTCGGGATAGTGCTTCTCGAACGCCGACACCGCGTAGCGCGCCAGGGCGGTCTTCCCGATGCCGGTGAGCCCGACGATGACGTGCACCGACACCGCTCCCCCGCGCACATGTTCCCGGACCCGTTGGCGAAGAAGGTCTTTCGCGTTCTCCCGGCCGGTGAAGTGCGGAACCTCGGCGGGCAGGTCACCGCCGGTGGGCACCGGCTGGCGCGCGACGGCGCGGCGGGCGACGGCGTCGTGGTACTCCTCGAGGTCCGCCTCCGGCATGTGGGCCAGATCGGCCACGTCGACGAGCTGGTCCCACGTCGTGCCGTACACGGCGGCAAGGACTTTCAGTACGCGCAGAGTGGGGCGAGCGCCGGATTGCGTTCCGAGCGGCCAGGATTCGTATTCGGAGATCCGGCTCGCCTTCATCGCGGCGCGGGCGCTGTCGGTGAGTTCGTTGAACCGCCGCGCCACCGTGTTCTGGGTGAAACCGTTGGCGTGGCGCCAGGCCGCTCTGGGGCGGTATCCTCGCTGCCTGAGCTCGCCCGCGAGCGGTTCCAGCAGTTGATGTTCGGTGAGCCCCAGGCCGAGCAACACCTGTCGCAGGCGTCGCCGCTCGTCCGCGCTCACGCCGCCCTCGCCGCGCCGGTTCATCGGTTCCTCCCTCCCGACCGCACTCCTCGCGAGTATGCGCCGCGCCGGGACGATCCCCGGCCCGGTTGTGAACTTTCTGCCGGTATTCTCAGCGTTTCCCCAGGTCACGAAGTCACCGGCAACCGGAAAAATCCGTCCACACCTTGGGATCGCCCACGCCCGCTCCCCCGTGACACCGTAGTAGACACGCACACGACGCTCGCGGCGACTGAAAGGGGTTCGCGCGATGGCGATTACAGCAACGGAGTGGCTTATCACGAGTGATGTTGCCCTGGAGGCGGCTTTCCGGATCGACCTGCCCGAGCCGCACAGCGGCCGGTGGGTGCTGTCGTACCTCCCGACGGCGTACCGGCTCACCCGGGCCCAGGCCCTGGCCGGCATCGTCCTGGCCGAGATGATCCTGCTCGAACAGATCCGGCCCAGTGGCGAATTCGACCGCCACATCGCGGCCCTGCACGCCGCCGAACTCGGGCTCACCGTCCAGGACGTGCTGTGCCTGCTGGCCCTGCGCGCCCCGCGCGACGGCGACCCCGCCGCACCGGACCCCGCCACCACCGCCGTCGAGGGGTCGGCGGTGGTGGCGGCCTGAGCGCCGAACCCCGCCGGCGCGATGTGACCTGCGTTACGCTGGCGGGGTATTCCGTTCGACGGCTGCCGGAGGGGTGGCGTGGCGACGATTGTGATGACCGGTGCGTCCTCCGGTTTCGGCGCCGTGGCGGCCGAACGGATGGTCGCCCAAGGCGCTCGGCTGATCTCGGGGGCGCGTGGGCCGGCGGAGGTGGGCGCCTCGATTCCGGTGGATCTGGCGGACCTCGGATCGGTGCGTGAATTCGCGGCGGCCGTGCGCGACCGGCTCGACGGTGCGGCTCTCGACGGGCTCGTGCTCAACGCCGGGCTGATCAGGCCCGATGTGGACGGGCGCAGCGCCGACGGCTTCGAGACGACCTTCGCCGTCAATCACCTCGCCCACTACCTGCTGGCGCGCCTGCTGCTGCCCGAGCTGGCCGACGGCGCGACGGTGGTGCTCACCACCAGCGGCACCCACGACCCGGCCACCGGCGCGGGCCTGGCGCCACCCCGGCACGCCGACGCGCGCCTGCTCGCCCACCCCGACCGCGATCCCGCCCTGGACGAGCGGCCGCGCAAGGCCGGGGAGCGCGCGTACACGGCGTCCAAACTGTGCGCGGTGCTGACGGCGCGGTCGCTGTCCCCGCTCGCGCCGCGTGCCACCGTGCTCGCCTACGACCCCGGGCAGGTGTTCGGCACCGGCTTGGCCCGCGACCTCGCCCTGCCGCTGCGCACCGCATGGACGATCCTGGGCGTCCCGGTCTTCGGCCGCGCCCTGCGCACCTTCAGCCCGACCCTCAACAGCCGCACCGCCGCCGGAAAAACCTTGGCCGACTTGGCACTCGGGAACAGCCCGCCGCCGCCGTCAGGGTCGCGCTACGCCGCCCTGCGCCGCGACCGGCTCACGTGGGGTGAGCCGTCGAACCTGGCGCGTGACGAGGCAGTGGGACGCGCGCTGTGGAGTGACAGCGCCGAGTTGGTCGGCTGGCGCGACTGAAGCATCGCTCACCCCGCCTTGGCGACGAGTTGTGCTTGGGCGCGCGCTACCTCCCGACCCACGGTTTCCTCATCCACCGTGCGGACTTCGTTGTCGCGCACGATTTCCCGCCCGTTGACGATCAGCGCCGCGAGCGGGGGCGGGTCGCCGAGAATGAGGGCGGTCACCGGGTCGTCGATGCCCTGGTGGGTGGGGGTGTCCAGGCGCCACAGCGCGAGGTCGGCGAGTTTGCCCGGTTCTATCGAGCCGATCTCGTTGTCGCGGCCCAGGATTCGCGCGCCGCCGATGGTCGCCAGTTCCAGCGCGGTGCGCACGGTCATGGCGCCGGGGCCGCCGGTGGCGCGGGCGTAGAGCAGGGCCGTGCGGGGTTCGGCGAGCAGGGCGCCGGATTCGTTGCTGGCCGCGCCGTCCACACCCAACCCCACCGGGACACCCGCGTCGAGCAGATCCGCCGTGCGGGCGATCCCGGCCCCGAGCCGTCCGTTCGAGGTGGGGCAGTGCGCGACGCCGGTGCCGGAGCGGGCCAGGGTGGCGATGGCCCGGTCGTCGAAGTGGATGCCGTGCGCGTACCAGACATCGGGGCCGATCCAGCCCAGTCGCTCCATGTACTCGGCGGGCGTGCAACCGTGCGTGGCGAGGCAATAGTCCTGCTCGTCCAGGGTTTCCGCGAGATGGGTGTGCAGCCGCACGCCCTGCTCGCGCGCGAGCGCGGCGGATTCGCGCAGCAGCTCGGGGGTCACGGAGAACGGTGAGCAGGGCGCGAGGGCGACGCGCACCATGGCGCCGAACGTCGGGTCGTGCCAGCGGGCGATGGCCTCGGCGCTCGCCGTGAGGATCGCCTCCGGCGATTCGACCACCGAATCCGGTGGCAGCCCACCGGAACTCGCGCCCAGGTCCATGCTGCCGCGACAGGGGTGGAACCGCAGCCCCACCTCGGTGGCGGCTTCGATCTCCGCGCCGATCAGGTCGCCGCCTTCGCGCGGGAAGACGTAGTGGTGGTCGGTGGTCGTGGTGCAGCCGGTGCGTGCGAGCGTGGCGAGCGCGCCCGTGGCCGCGATCCGCACGGCGTCCTCGTCGATGCCCGCCCACACGGGATAGAGCTCGCGCAACCACTCGAACAGCGTGCTGTCGGCCGCCAGACCTCGCGTGATCCACTGGTACAGGTGGTGGTGGGTGTTGACCAGTCCCGGCGTGAGCAGGCAGCCCCGCCCGTCGATCCACGTGGCGAGCATCGCGGGCGGATCACCCTCTCCCACCTCGGCGATCCGATTGCCCTGCACCACAACGTATCCGCGCCGATACTCGGTGCCGATCGCATCCACGGTCGCGATCGCGCAGTTCTCGATCACCAGACTGGCCTCGTCCATCACGTCGCCTCCTCTCAGGGCTCCCACGCCAGGCCGGCGTCGGGAGCGTCGGCACGGGCGAGGGTGGCGTGGATCAGCCCGTACGGCCGGTCGGCCGCGTAGTACACCTCGCCGTGGTTCTCCAGACCGAAACGCCCCAGGTCGTAGTCGAAGTGGTGCTTGTTGGGCGCGGTGAGGCGGATCTCCGCCAGCACCGGGAAGCGCTCCAGCACCGCGGTCCCCACGTCGAACAACGTCTGCTGCAACGCTTTCGAGTACCGGGTGGCGAACACCTCGGTCAGCGCCGCGAGCACACCCTCGTACACCGCGTCCCACGCCACGTCCTCGGTCTCGGCGAAGCGCCAGCGGGCGTCGAGGGCGGTGGCGAGCATGCGGTCGTCCGTCGGTTCCAGGACGGTGAACTCGTCGGTGAGGAAGCCCGCGAACTCGGACTCGGTGGACTTCAGCAGCACCAGATCCTTGACGCCCCCGATCACCCAGGCCCGGCCCGGCTCGGCGACCGTCACCTCGGCCGTGCGCACCTCGGGGCCCCGGCGCTTCCAAGTGAAGTCGTGCTCGCGCCCGTCGATCGAAACCCGTTGCCACGCATACTCTTCGATCTCTATGCGGGCGCTGGTCACCGGGGCGATATCGGCCACGAAGTGCCCGGCGAGCGCGAGCCCGTAGTCCTCGAGGGTGTCCAGCCCAGGGTGTTTCGCGTAGGCGTAGGCGGTCTGCTTCTGCGTATCGGTCGGCAGCACCGCCGACTGGTCGCCCTCGGTGTAGGCGGCGGCGAAATCGCCGCGCAGCACCGTGGACACGTTCACGTCCCGGATCTCGTGCCGTTCTCCGCCGCGACGGATCCGCACGATCCGATTCTCGGCCTTGCCGTATCTGTTGTCGGACAACGTGATAGGACCCGTCAGCGGCATGGTCAGCTCCCTCGATAGGTGGAGAACGCGAACGGCGAGAGCAGCAGCGGCACGTGGTAGTGCCGCTCCCCGCCGACGGTGAACGAGATCGCGACCTCGGGGTAGAACGTCTCCACCCGCTGCCGCGCGAAATAGTCCCCCGACTCGAACGCGATCCGGTACACGCCGGGCGCGAGTTCACCGCCCAGCGCCGCAATCCGCCCCTCGCAGTCGGTGACTCCGGATCCCACCGTCTCGGTGCCCGAGAACAAGGTCACGGCCACCCCGACCGCGGGGGCGCCCACCACCGCGTCCAGGATGTGCGTACTCAAGGTGCTCACGACGCACCACCGAGCATGCGCGCCAACCGGATTCGGTTGATCTTCGCCAATTCCGTTCGCATGACCTGCCTTTCGGTCGCCGGATCGTTGCCGAGCCGGGCTCGGAGCACCTCCAGCAGTTCGGGTCCGGACCGCCCCGACGCGCACACCAGGTAGAGGTGGCCGAACCGTTCTTCGTATTCGCGGTTGCCCGCGGCCAGTGCGGCGCGCACCTCGTCACCGGAGTCGGCCACACCGGCCTGCTCGCGCGCCGAGGCGGCGTTGTCCGGTGTGTCTCCGATCCGGGGGTGCCCGGCGAGGGCGGCGTCGATCTCGGATTCCGGGAGTTCGGCCAGCACCGCGTCGGCGGCCGCGAACAGCCGGTCGACGCTGCCATAGGGGCGGCCCGCCAGCACGCCGCGCGCCCACGCGGGCGAGGAGCAACACGCGAGCAGCGCGGCGGTGGCCGCGTCCTGCGCCAGCGCGTCGAAGTCACCGATGCCCACGTCGTCGTCCGTCATCGGTCCAGCATCGAATACGACCCGGCCGCGCGCCACCGGAGCGCGACAGATCACGCCCGGTGTGTCGGGCAGCGCGCACCGCCGCGCAGTAACCGTTCGGCAATATCGCAGGTCTACCGTGGTTTCCGTGCCCGAGTCCACCCCGCCGCCCGACGGCCCCTGCGCGGGCCTCGTGCTGACCGCCGGCGCCGGGACCCGCTACGGCATGCCCAAGACGCTGGCCGAGGGCGGCGCCTGGCTGCGCGCCGCGATCGCCGCCCTGCGCGAGGGCGGCTGTGCCCCGGTGATCGTGGTGCTCGGCGCCACCGGACCCGACCCGGCGGCCGCCGGGGTCCCGGATGACGTGACAACCGTCTGGGCGGCGGACTGGGCCACGGGCCTGTCCGCCTCGCTGCGCGCGGGCCTCGCCGCGGCCGCGCGCACCCCCGCGCGCTACGTCGCGATCATGCCGGTGGACACACCCGACGTCGGGGCGGTGTGCGTCGCGCGCGTTCTCGCCGCCGCGCGCGCGGCCGAGAGCGGGCTCGCCCGCGCTGTGTTCTTCACCACACCAGGCCATCCCGTTGTGATCAACCACAAGCACTGGACCTCGATATTCACCAGTGCGGCAGGAGATTCCGGGGCGCGTACCTATTTGCACAGCCGAGCGGATATGGTGTTCGTCACGTGCGACGATGTGGCGACGGGAATGGATCATGACGTCCCGGCCTCGACCGCACTGTGATCGGAGCAAGAACTGATGCGCGATATCGTCGACGACCTGTTGCGGGTGTGGCATTCCGGCCGGACCGGTGGTTTGGCCACCATCGTGCGGACCGTGGGATCCGGCGGGGTACCGGTGGGCTCGGCGATCCTGGTGGACGCCAACGGCGCCGTCTACGGCGCGGGGATCGGCGGCTCGGTCGAAGCGGCCGTGTACGAGGCCGCCAAGTCCGCCGCCAGGACGGGTGCGCGCACGTTGCATCGCGTCCCGGTGCCGCCCGGTGAGCCCGGCTTCGAGTCCGGCGGCATGGTCGACGTGTTCGCCGAGCCGTTCTCTCATCACGACTTCCCCGAATTCCCCACCGTGGCAAAGGAAATCGCCGCCAACCGGCGCGTGACGGTCTTCACCGTGGTGTGGAATCCCGACCCCGACCTGATCGGCCAGCACCTGATCACCGACAAGCGGCACAACACCGAACTGGTGGCGCTGCCCGAGTCGGACCTGTTCGTCGCCTCGTTCGCGCCCGCGCCGCGGCTGCTCATCTTCGGCGCCAACGCCCAGGCCGCCGCCCTCACCGTGCAGGCGCGCCTGCTCGGCTACCGGGTCACCATCTGCGACTCGCGCGCCGAGTTCGCCAACCCCGACGCGTTCCCCGGCGCCGAGGTGGTGGTCGACTGGCCGCACCGCTACCTCAACACCCTGTCCGCGGCGGGCGAGATCGACGCCACCACCGGCATCGTGGTGCTCGCCCACGACCCGAAGTTCGAGATCCCGCTGCTCACGGTGGCGCTGCGGCTGCCCGAGCTCGGCTACCTCGGAGCATCCGGTTCGTTCTCCGCGCACGCGCGCCGCATCGACGACCTGCGCGCCGGCGGTTTCGACGAGACCACGCTGGCGCGGCTGCACTCACCCGCCGGTCTGGACGTGGGCGCGCGCACCGCGAACGAGACCGCCGTCGCCATCGCCGCCGAGCTGATCGCGGCGCGCTCGGGGCGCACAGGACGGCCGGCGCAGCGGGGAAACCAGGGTGAGAGCGCCGAGGTCATCCACGCCGCCCAGGCGTTCGGCGCGCGGACCTCGGTCGCCCTGTGAGTGGGGCTCAGCCCACGAACACCCGGCCCTCGGACGCTCAGCTCCCGGACGCTCGGCGCCCGAACGCTCGGCGCCCGAACACTCAGCCCTTGAGTTCGGGGTTCTCGGCGTAGATCTCCTCGAGGATCGACAGGTCGAACAGCTGGTCGGCGGTGATCTCGATCCCCGCGGTGGCCAGCGCGGCGATGTTCTGCTCGATGAGCGCGTCGGTCATGGTGAACAGGCCGTTGGCCTGCGTGTCCGCCGAGACGACCAGGTCGTTCTGCGCGATCGCCTCCTGCGTCTGCTCCTCGAGGTCGAGGTTCAGATCCTTGCCGTACACCTCGACCGCCAGGCGCGCCGACTCCGCCGGGTCGGCCACCGCGTCGCGCCAGCCCTTGATCTCGGCGGTGAGGAAGGCCTTGAGCTTGTCACGCTCGTCGTCGATGGTCGATTGCAGCACCGTGAAGGTCTCGGCGACCAGCGGCAGCCCGTAGTCGGCGAACAGGAAGTGCGAGTTCTGGAACCCCTTGGCGGCCAAGGTGATCGGCTCGTTGGTGACGTAGCTGACCCAGCCGTCGACCTCGCCGTTGGCCAGCGGCGTCGGATCGAACTGCGCGGGCACGATGGTCACGTCGCCCGGGGTCATGCCGTTGGCGGTGAGCAACGTGTTGAAGACGAGCTGGTTGGTGTCCTGCACGCCGATGCGGCGCCCGCGCATGTCCTGCGGCGAAGTGATGGGCCGCGCCGCCGAACTCACGATCGCGAACGGATTCTTCTGGAACGTGGTGCCGACGATCTTGGCGGGCAGGCCTTCCAGAATGGCGGGCGCGGTGGTCTGGGGCGCGGACAGGCCGATCCACACCTTTCCGGTATCGAGACCGGCCTCCACCGACGTACTGGCCGCGCCACCGGCGATGAGATCGACCGCGCCGAATCCGGCGTCGCGGAAATAGCCGCGCGAATCGGCGAAGTACTCGCCCGCGAATTCGATGTTCTTGATCCAGGAGAGCTGCACGGCGACGGTGCCGTATTTCGACCCGTCCTGGGTCGTACCACCCGATGAGCTGCTGGAATCGGAGCCGCAGGCCGCGAGCAGACCGGCGCCGCCGAGCGCGGCGCCGGTCAGCGCGGAATAACGGAGAAAGGAGCGGCGGTTCAGGTTCGTCCCGAACGAAGAGCGATGCGCGGGTGTCATGAGGCCGAATCTAAGGGGATTCGGTTTCGTCCTCTTTACTGAAATGTTCCGAGCATTGTGCTTCAGCGGCGGCCCGCGTCGGGGCCGAAACGGGCCAGCACCAGATTCTCCAGCACGCCGACGATCGCGTACAGCAGCACCGAGACCAGCGTGACGATCACGATCGAGGCCCACAATTCGCTGTAGCGGAAGGTGGGGATCGCCCGGATCAGGCTCGCGCCCAAACCCTCTCCGCTGCCCAGCCATTCACCGATCAGCGCGCCGATCAGCGCGCCGGGCACCGAGATTCGCGCCGCCGCGAACACCGACGGCAGCGCGGCCGGAATCGCCACCATGCGCAGCGCGGTCCAGCGCGAACCGCCATATGCCGCAACCAGATCCATCGCCTGCGCGGGCGCGTTGCGCAAGCCGGTCATGATCATCACCAGCGCCGGGAAGAGCACCACGATAGCGGCCATCACGGTGACGCCGCCCAGTCCGCGCCCGAAGACGAGCACGATGATCGGGGCCAGCGCCACCAGCGGCACCGACCGCAACAGCATCGCGACCGGCATCACCGTCTGCTCCACCGCGCGGATCGACACGAACAGCGCCGCCAGCACCAGCGCCGCGCCCATCCCGACGACGAAACCGAACGCTGCGTCGCGCAACGTGATCTGGAGGTTGTCGAAGATCGCCGACCGCGCGTTCGCCGCGCCGGGCGAGGTGACCAGGTACTCCCACACATCCGCGGGCGTCTTGCCCACGCGCGGCCCGACCTGCGGGAACGCCCGCAGGAAGACCCACCAGATGAGCAGCATCAACAGCAACGAGGTGAGCAAAGGGAACAGGAAGCCGCCGACGCGGCGCAGGACTGTCATCGGGAGACCTCCGCGGTCGCCGCGGGCTGGACGCGGCTCGCGCTCGGCCGTTTCTCGGGGCCGTCCGCCCGCGGAGTCTCCGGAATCAATGCCGCCGGCACGCGGTTCGCACTCGGCTTCATCGCGCCGCCTCCGCCGTCCACGGGGCCGCCAACCGCGCCGTCAGCGCGACCACCGCGTACCCCAGCCCCGCCAGTGCGGCCGCCGCGATCGCCATGCCCCAGGTGCGCGGCACGTTGTAGGAGGTCTGCGCGGCCGTCAGCGCGACGCCGATGCCGCTGTCCACGCCGCCGAGATATTCGCCGATGATCGCGCCGAGCACCGCCGAGGGCGCGGCGATCTTCAAGGCTGCGAACGTACTCGGCAGCGCGGCGATCACCCGCACCCGGTACAGCTGCTGCCAGCGGCCACCGCCGTAGGCGCGCACCAGGTCGAGGCTGGTCGGGTCGGCCGAGCGCAATCCGCTCACCGTGCCGACCATCGTGGTGAAGAAGCAGTACATGGCGGCCAGGAACACCGTCGGCGTACGGCCGCCGAACACCACCAGGATGATCGGGCCCAGCGCGAGCAATGGTGTGCAGTACGAGAGGATCGCCAACTGGGTGGCGAGCGATTCGATCGGCGGAATGAGCATTACGAGCAGGGCCAATCCGATCGCGAGGGCATTACCCCAGAGGAAGCCCTTCAACGCACCTATCGCGGTGATCTCGAAGTTCGGTCCGTACAGGGCCCACCCGTCGGAGTACATGGTGCGCAACACTTCCCACGGACTCGGCACGGTCCCGCCCGCCACACCGATCGCCGCGAGCAGCCACCACACGGCGACCAGCCCGATGATGCCGAGCGCACCCGCGAACCTTTTCACGCCGCACCACCTTGATCCAGCGCCACACCGCCCGCGCCGAACAGCAACTCGGAGAGGTAATCGTGCAGCTTGTGGAACTCGGGAGTGCGCATCATCTCCGGGAGACGCGGGCGCGGGAGGTCTATCTCCACGAGTTCGAGGACGCGACCGGGCCGGGGGCTCATCACCGCGACGACGTCGGAGAGGAATACGGCCTCGGCGATGCCGTGGGTGACCATCAATGTGGTCGCGGGCTTCTCGGTCCAGATGCGCAGCAGTTCGAGGTTGAGCTTCTGCCTGGTCATATCGTCGAGCGCGCCGAACGGTTCGTCCAGCAGCAGCACGGTCGGCTTCACCACCAGCGCCCGCGCGATCGAAACCCGCTGCCGCATACCGCCGGAGAGCTGAGCGGGCTTGGCCTTCTCGAACCCCTCCAAGCCGACCAGTCGGATCAGGTCCTCGATCTGTCCCGGTTCCGGCTTCAGCCCCGCCACCTGCAACGGCAGCTTGATATTCGACTCCACCGTGCGCCAGGGCAGCAGCGCCGAATCCTGGAACGCGATCCCCAGTTCGTGCCCGCCGCGCAGTTCGGCGGGCGTCTCCCCGTTGATCAGCGCGGTCCCGGACGTCGGTTCCTCCAGCCCGGCCAGAATCCGCAACACAGTGGACTTGCCGCAGCCCGACGGCCCGAGCAACGACAGGAACGCCCCCTGCGCGGTGTGCAGGTCCACCGAGTCCAGCGCCGTCACCGTGCGCCGGCCGGCCCGGAACGACTTGCTCAACCCGCTGATGTGGATACCGGTCCCCGTACTCATGCCGCCACAGTAGAAGCGCCCGATTGCACCGATATTGCCGAATCCGGGGCTCATATTGCGTGGTGGTTACGGCGAGCGGCCGACCCGCCCCGCGCCGGAGATTAGGCTCGCTCCCGTGACTGTCGCTGACGAGAACGGCCGGACCGCGCCCCGGGAGGTCATCGCGCAGTCCCTCCGCGAGGAGATCTTCGCCGGGCGACTGGCGCCGGGTGACCGGCTGCGCGAGGCCGATTTGGCGCAGCGGTTCGGGGTCTCGCGCATCCCCATCCGCGAGGCGCTGTCGCAGTTGCAGAGCGAGGGATTCGTGACGATCGTGCGCTACCGGGGCGCGACGGTCTCCGCGCCGTCGGTGACGGCCATGCGCGAATTGGTGCAGATCCGCCGGGGATTGGAAGTGCTCGCGGCGCAGCTGGCGGCGCGCAACCGCGGCGGGGCGGTCGCGGACGAACTGGCCCGCGTGGTCGAACTCGGCCGCTCGGCCGCGCTCACGCACACCCACGGCGACGTCCCGCCGCTGGTCCTGCGCTTCCACACCCTCGTCGCGGAGGCCTCGGGCAATCAGCAGTTGCAGGCGATGCTCGAGCAGATCCTCCAGCGCGTCTCGTGGATCTTCGGCCAGCGCCTGGACACCCGCACCGAGATCTCCTGGAGTGATCACGCCGCCATCGCGCAGGCGATCCTGCACGGGGCGCCGGTCCAGGCGGGGTACCTCATGGACGAGCACATCACCCGGGACGAACGGCTGCTCGACGATCTCGATCACAGCTAGTTTGTATACAAACATCCGGAGATCGGCTCGATTTAACGCGTAGGGAACGCACGGCAACGGGCTCGCAACACCATTTGTATACAACTAGCGGTGTCGTTGAAGTCGTCGAGCCGAAGGTCAGGTCCCATGTCCGCCGACGCCGCCCCCACCGAATCCCCGCCGCGCCCCGTCGCCGCGCGCCTGCCGTTCTGGCGGACCGCGCTGTTCGGCGTGCAGCACGTCCTCGTCATGTACACCGGCTGCGTCGCCGTCCCGCTCGTGTTCGGCGCGGCGCTCGGCCTCGACCAGTCGACCATCGCCACGCTGGTGAACGCGGACCTGCTGGTCGCCGGGATCATCACCGTCGTGCAGGCGCTCGGCATCGGCTCACTGCTCGGCGCGCGGATGCCCGTGGTGGCCGGCGCCTCGTTCACCGCCGTGACGCCGATGATCCTGATCGGACAGGAATACGGGCTGTCCGCCGTGTACGGGGCGATGATCGCCGCCGGGGTGTTCGGCGTACTCGTCGCGGTGCCGTTCACGCGGCTGCTCCGCTTCTTCCCGCCGATGGTGCGCGGGGCGGCCGTCACCATGATCGGCCTGTCCCTGATCGGCAAGGCCGTGTCGATGACCTTCGAGGGCGAGCCCGCGAGCGGTGCGCGGCTGGCGCTCGCCGCCGGTGTGGTGGTCACCATCGTGGCGCTCATGCGCTACGGGCGCGGGGTCGTCGCCCAGTCGGCGGTGCTGATCGCGCTGGTCCTCGGCACCCTCGTCGCGGCGGCCTGCTCGATGGCCGACTTCGGCGCGGTGGGCTCGGCCGCGTGGCTCGGCCTGCCGAATCCGTTCCTGTTCGGCGCGCCCACCTTCCCGATCGCGGGCATCGTCGCGATGTGCCTGGTGATGCTGGTGATCTTCATCGAATCCACCGCGTACCTGATGTCGACGGCCGAGACGATCGGCATGCCCGCCGAACCACGCAGGTTCGCCGGGGGCCTCGGCGCCGACGGCGTGTCGGCGGTACTGGCCGGATTCCTGACCTCGTTCCCCGACACGATCTTCGCGCAGAACGTCAGCCTGGTCCGGATGACCGGGGTGGCCAGCCGCGCGGCGGTCGCGGTCGCGGGCGCGTTGCTCGTGACGCTGGGTCTGGTGCCGAAGATGGGCGAAGTGGTCGCGAGCCTGCCCGGCCCGGTGATCGGCTCGGTCAGCCTGGTCATGTTCGCGACCGTGGCCGGGGTCGGAATCGCGACCCTCGCGAAGGTCGACTTCGCCCGCAACGACAACCTGCTGGTCGTCTCGCTGGCCATGGGCGCCGGGATGATCCCGATCGTCGCGCCCGAGCTCTACGACTCGATGCCCTCGTCGGTGAAGATCATCGCCGGCGGCGCCATCACCAGCACGGTCCTGGTGGCCTTCACGCTGAATCTGCTGTTCAACCATCTCACCCCGGCCCGGAAGGCGGAACCCGCATGAGCGCTGTCACCCTGTTCACCGTGCCCACGGCGGGGCCGGACGACCTCGGCGCGCTGGAAACTATGCGAGCCAACGGTTTTCGCTCCGAGGACGTGGTGGCCGTCATCGGCAAGACCGAAGGCAACGGGTGCGTCAACGATTTCAGCCGCACACTGTCGGCGGCGGTGTGGGAGCCGCGCCTGCCCGGCGCCGCCGTCACCGTCTTCTCCGGCGGCACGGAAGGCGTGCTGAGCCCGCATGTCAACGTGCTGGTCCGCGACGACCGCGCCCACGAGGGTTTCGATCGTGGACTGGTCGCCGCGGCGGGACGCACGCGGGTGCTGGTGCCCGCGGAGATCGGCGGCCTCGCCCAGGTGGACGCGGTCGCCGACACCGTCGGCAAACTGCTCGCCGAACTCGGGGCCGGGCCCGGCGAGGCGCATCTCGTTCTCGTGAAATGCCCGCTGCTGACCTCGGAGACGATCGCCGCGCTCCGCGCCGCCGGTCACGTTCCGGCCGCGGGCGACCCATACGAATCCATGGGGAAGTCGCGGGGCGCGAGCGCGCTCGGCATCGCTGTCGCGCTGGGCGAATGTGATCGCCACACGGCGGAACAGGCGCTGGCCGGGCTCGCGCAGGTGTCGTCGGCCCGCGCCTCCGCCAGCGCGGGCGCCGAACTGGACGACTGCCACGTGCTGGTCGTCGCGGAGAGCACGACGGCCTCGAATCCATTGCGCGCCATCCACGGACAGATGACCGACGCACTCGACCTCGCCTCCGTGCGAGCCCTGCTGGACGAGGTCGCCGCGCGGGGCGGGACGGTGCGGCAGATCTTCGCCAAGGCCGAGGCCGATCCGACCGGCGCGATCCGAGGGTTGCGGCACACCATGCTCACCGACTCCGACATCAACGCCACCCGGCACGCGCGCGCCGCCGTCGGCGGGCTTCTCGCGGCGCTGAAAGGCGATGGCGCCGTGTATGTCTCGGGCGGCGCCGAACATCAGGGCCCGCCCGGCGGCGGCAGCCTCACCGTCATCTACGAACTCCCCACGCGTAGCAGGACAGCATGAGTACCACCACCGCCGCACCGGCATCCTCCGGAATACATTCCGAGGCAGACGAATTCGAAACCACGCCGGTACCCCCGGAGCGCCGGCGCAGCCTCGCGTCGGTCTCGGCCGTGTGGTTCGGCTTCCCGATGGTGCTCACCTGCGCCGTCTTCGGCGGGCTCATCGTCTATTCGCTCGGGTTCTGGACGGGCATGCTCGCGATTCTCGTCGGCAACCTGTGCCTGATGGGCTACGTCGGCGCACTCAGCGTGATCGCCGGGCGCACAGGGAAGAACTTCGCCCTCACCGCCGCCGAAACCTTCGGCCGGGTAGGCGCTTTCGTGCCGTCGGCGTTCCTGGCCACCATCGTGATCGGCTGGTTCGCCTTCCAGACCGGCATGGCGGGGGCGATCCTGAACAGCACCCTCGGCTGGCCGGAGCGCACCACCACGCTGCTCGCCGGACTCGCGTTCGTGGGGCTCACCCTGCTCGGCATCCGCGCGCTGTCGGTGATCGGCGTGATCGCGGCACCGGTCTACATAGTGCTGGGCATCGTCGCGATCGTGCTCGCCGCCGGCGACCGTTCCGGCGCGCCGACGTCGTATCAGGGCGGTGCGGGCGCGGCGGCGATGAGTTTCGGCGCGGCCGTCACGCTGGTCATCGCCGCGTTCATCGATTCCGGCACCATGACAGCCGATTTCACGCGCTGGTCGCGCAACGGCAAGGAAGCGTTCCTGGCCGCCGTCTCGGCGTTCCCGGTGAGCAATTCACTGGCGCTGGTGATCGGCGGCGTCGTCGTCGCGCTCGGCGGCAGCGCCGATCCCGGCACCGACGGCGGCAACTTCCTGGGCCTGCTCATCGACCACGGCGGGGTGCTGGTGCCGCTCGCGGTGGCGTTCGTGTTCATCAATCTCGGCTCGGTGTGCGCGCACTGCCTGTACAACGGCGCGGTCGGCTGGAGCCAACTCACCGGCGGGCGGATGCGGCGGCTCACCCTGATCCTCGGCGCGGTGGGCGTGGCGCTGGCGGTGGCGGGCATCTGGTCGTACTTCGAGTACTGGCTGAGCCTGCTCGGCGTGATCGTGCCGCCCATCGGCGCGGTCGTCATCCTGGGCCAGCTGGTGCTGCCGAGGTTCGGAATACGGGCCCGCGCCGGGCTGCCCGCGTTCATCGCCTGGGCGGCGGGCGCGGCCGCCGCGCTGCTCGCCCACGCCTACGCCCCGTGGCTGTCGGACGCCGTGATCGGCTTCGTCACCGCGGCGGCCGTCCTCGTCCTGTTCACCCTCACCTCTCGACGCGAAAAGGAGCTGGCCGCATGACATTCGGCACCGTCGACTCCCATCCCTACGCCTGGCCGTTCGACGGCCGCATCGATCCGGCGCGCACCGCGCTGCTGCTCATCGACTGGCAGACCGACTTCTGCGGACCGGGCGGCTACGTCGACCAGATGGGCTACGACCTGTCGCTCACCCGCGCCGGGCTCGAACCGACGGCCCGGGTGCTGGCCGCCGCCCGCGCGCTGGGCCTGACCGTGATCCACACCCGCGAAGGGCACCGGCCCGACCTGTCCGACCTGCCCGCCAACAAACGCTGGCGCTCCGCGCGCGCCGGCGCCGAGATCGGCAGCGCCGGACCGTGCGGGCGAATCCTGGTGCGCGGTGAGCCGGGCTGGGAGATCGTGCCGGAGGTCGCGCCCGCACCGGGCGAGCCGATCGTCGACAAACCCGGCAAGGGCGCGTTCTACGCCACCGACCTGGATCTGTTGTTGCGCACCAAGGGAATCAGCCACCTCATCCTCACCGGGATCACCACCGACGTGTGCGTGCACACCACCATGCGCGAGGCCAACGACCGCGGCTACGAATGCCTGGTGCTCTCCGACTGCACCGGTGCGACGCAGCGCGAACATCACGAGGCGGCGCTGAGCATGATCAGCATGCAGGGCGGCATCTTCGGCGCGGTCGCCACCTCGGACCAGGTGCTGGCGGCGTTCGGCTTGGTGCCCGAGACGGCGTGAAGCGCGTCGTCCTGGTGCACGGCGCCGCCACCGACGGGCGGATCTGGGACGCGACGGTGCGGGAACTGGGCCGGGACGTGACGGTGTCGCGTCCCGACCGTCCCCAGTCCGGGGACCTCGCGACCGAACTCGAATTCCTCGAATCACGGTGCGCGGGTGCGTTTCTGGTGGGCGTGAGCGGTGGGGCGACGCTCGGTCTGGCCTTGGCGGCGCGGGGAACGCCGCTGGCGGGGGCGCTGCTGCACGAACCGGCGGCGGGGTCGTACGCACCCGGGTTGCTGGATTCCGTGGCCGAGCGGTTTCGGGTTGGTGGTGTGGAAGGGTTCGGGCGGGCGCTGTACGGGCCGCTGTGGACTCGCTCGTGTACCTCCGCGTCGGCGGCGGTGGTGGGGCGCGAACTCGCGATGTTCCGGGCGTTCGAGCCCGCGCCGCTGGGCGAGGTGGCGGACCGGGTGACGCTCACCGTCGGGGAGCGATCGCCCGCTCAGCGGCATCGCGCGGTGCGCGCGGTGGCGGAGGCGCTGGGCACGCGGGTGGTTGTCCTGCCCGGGGTCGGGCACGCGGTGCATCTGAAGAACCCGCGCGTGCTGGCCGATGCGGTGCGCGCCGCTGTTGGGGGCGCGTTCGCATCACGACGCGCGTAACCCCCGCCGCGTGGATGGAATGGGCTGACTCGCCGGTTATACGGCAGGTGAATCCGTTGACCGCGCTGCTGGACGCCGAACTGCACATCGCCGGCTCGCCCATTCTGTGGCGGGAGATCATCGGCAATGTGTTCGGTGTCGCCGCGGCGGTCGGGGGGATGCGGCGGCGGGTGTGGGCGTGGCCGGTCGGCATCGTGGGCAACGCGCTGCTGTTCACCGTGTTCGTCGGCGGCGTGTTCAACACCCCGCAGCAGTTGAACATGGCCGGTCAGGCCGGGCGCCAGCTCATGTTCATCGCGGTCAGCGTGTTCGGTTGGTACACCTGGTACCGGCACGCGCGGCGCGAGACCGGGCTCGAACATCGCGGCGTGACGCCGCGCTGGGCCACCACCCGCGAACGCTGGATGCTGGTGGCGGCCATGCTGATCGGCACCGCGCTGTTCGCCCAGCTCTTCGAGGTTATCGGCTCTTATGGTCCGTGGGCCGAAGCGTGGATCTTCACCGGGTCCGTGCTGGCGACTTACGGGATGGCGCGGGGGTGGGCGGAGTTCTGGTTGATCTGGATCGCCGTCGACATCGTCGGCGTGCCATTGCTGCTGGCTGCGGGTTACTACCCGTCCGCCGTGCTGTATCTCGTGTACGCGGGGTTCGTGTTGTGGGGATTCAGTGTGTGGGTGCGCACCATGCGAGGGGCGCGGGAGGTTGCGGTGGGCGTGCGCTGAGCACGCGGCAGCGCCACCACGCCGATGGCCGTCATGTCCGCGCCGTAGAGCTGCCGATCGGAGCAAGCCGCCCGTTGTGTGCGCTGGTCGCACGCTCGCGGTCGATAGCGCGGCCGAATGACAGTGCCACCCGGCCGCGCCCGCGCTCAGCCCTGACGGCCCTTGAACCGCGGGTTCTTCTTGTTGATGACGTAGAGCTTGCCGCGGCGCCGCACGATCTGCGCCCCGGGCTGCTTCTTCAACGACCGCAGCGACTTGCGGACCTTCATCCCAGCCTCCTTATGAAAACGATTGTCGTTATACTATAGGCTCGGTCGATCGGGTGGGTGATGGGAGGTTCGGGTGCGGCAGGTGGACGTGCTGGCGGTGATCGGGACGTGCGCGCCGGAGCGCGGGCACTACGCCTCCCGTCTCGCCGAGACGACGCGGCGGACGTTCGTGCCCGCGCACCGGCTCACGACGACATCCGATCCGGTCGAGCACGCCGCAACGCTGACCTCGTGGCCGTGCGAATCGGACGGCATCCTAATCGAGTTCCCCACCACCACACCGGCGACCGAAGTGATCGGCACGTTCTCCGGCGACGCGACGACGCTCACCGGCGTGGTGTGCGTCGCCGACGCCGCGCACCTGTTGGGAGATCTGCGGCGCGACAACAACATTCACGCCGCCGGGACGAGTCCGGAGCACGACACTCCGTACGCGAAACTCACCGTGACGCAACTCGAATACGCGTCGACGATCGTCCTCGTCAACTGGACGGCCCTCCCGACCGCGACCCTGTCGACGGTGATGGGGTTGGTCAGCCACCTGAGCCCGCGCGCACGGGTCCACCTGCACCAGGATCCGCCGGAACCATGGCGGCCCGGCGAGCCTTACACGATCGCGCAGGATCGTCCCGGCTGGATCGGACTACTCAACGACGACCACGCTCCGCGCCTGACCGACCCCGGCGTCAGCGCGTTCCGCTACGAAAACGCGCGCCCGCTGCACCCCGGCCGTCTCCAGCACCTGCTCGATCGCCTCGAATCCGGAACGTTCGGCACGGTCGTGCGCTCGGCCGGATTCTGCCGCCTCGCCACCCGCCCCCACACCGTCGCCCTGTGGGACCACGTCGGCCACATCATCTCCTTCGACCCGCTCACCCGAGACGACGAACTCACCGCCGACGACGATCTCCTCGCCCTCGGCCAAGACCTCGCCTTCATCGGCCTCGGCCTCGACCCCACCGCCCTCACCACCGCCCTCGACGAAACAGCGCTCACCGACGCCGAATTCGCCGCCGGACCGCAGCACTGGACCCACTACCCCGACCCCTTCCCCGCCTGGATCACCGTGGACAACGGAGCCGACTGATCGGTCCTCGCGGCCCAACCCCCTCGCCCCGCGCCCCACCTCACAAGGCTCGCGCCCGAAGATTCACCGCCGGATGTGCACTACCGCCCAGAACGCGCGTACCCGCCCGCCCCGGCGCGCGCCAAAAAACCGTTACCATCTGCGGTTTTCCATCTCATCGCCGTGGATCTGCCGATCCCAACGAGACACTGCCACCCGACTCGAGCCCTGTACGGTGCGCGACAAAACCTTTAACAAGCGATCCCTTACTGTACTTTCAACCCCTCAAAGTATAGTAAGGAATCGCATACTGTACTTTAGGCACTCGAGTGGAGGTTTCCGTGCATTGGCCCGCGCATCGAACGGAGACCCGCGCCTGGACCCCTCGACAGCGGCAGGGTTCCCGTGCCGATCGCACGCTGAAGTCGATCGACGTGGCGATCCCCCCGCGGATCGCGGCGTTCGACTACCAGGCGGCCGGCGCAGTCGCCCGCGCACACGAGGATGCTGTCATCGCGGTGGCGCGTCTGGAAGCGGGTTTCGGCGAACACCTCGCACCGCTCGCGGACTTTCTGTTGCGCAGCGAGTCGGTGGCGTCGTCGAAGATCGAGCACATCGACGCCGGCTGGCGCTCGTTCGGCCGGGCGATCGCCGGCGGCAAGGCGTCCGACGACGCTCGATCTCAATTGGCCGCGGTCCGCACATTGACCGCTCTGGTGCGCACTGCCGAAAGCGGCGCGGTGTCGCTCACGGCCATACTCGACGCACACCGATTGCTGATGCAGCCCGACTACTACGCGGCACGCGATTCGGGACAGCTGCGGGATGTCCAGAATTGGATCGGCGGTAGTGACTTCACCCCGCTCGACGCGCTGTTCATTCCGCCTCCCCCCGAAATGGTGCCCGAGTTGATGGACGACTTGCTCACCTTCGCGGCACGCAAAGACCTGCCGATCCTCGCGCAGGCCGCGATCGCACACGCGCAGTTCGAGTCGATCCATCCGTTCACCGACGGCAATGGACGCATCGGACGCGCCTTGATCAGCGCGATGCTGCGGTATCGCGGCCTGACTCGGCGCATCACGGTTCCCCTCGCGTCGGCGATGCTGGCCGACACGGGCCGCTACTTCGCGAAACTGAACAGTTACCGCTCAGGGCAGGTCGACGACCTGGTCGAATACGTGTCCGTCGCGACGATCCACGCGGCCGGTGCGGCGGAGGAATCCGCCCGCAATCTCGCATCCCTACCGGCACGTTGGCGAGAAATCGCACGTCCGCGGGCGAAATCCGCCGACGAAGCGCTACTCGCCAACCTGCTGGACACACCGATCCTCAATGTCGAAACCGCTCAACAAATCACCGGAACGACGGAAGCCAGCGTCTATCGCGCCATGGAGCGCCTCACCGACGCGGGAATCCTCGAGGTTCTTTCGGAGACCAAGCGGAACCGCATCTGGGCGGCGATCGACGTCATCGCCGAACTGGACACCCTCAGCGCCGCCATCGGCCGCCGCACTCTGAGTGGGGTGTAGAGGCCCGGCTACTCGACGCCGTACTCCACTCTGATCACTCCAACAGACCTTCCTGCCGCCCCGCTGTCCATAGCGCACTGATGGGGACGCAGGACAGCCGCTCGCCGAACGGGAGTTGCTGATCGCCGCAGTACAGCACGTATCCGGCATGGAATCGTTCACCAAGGCGGTCTTGCAGGATCCGGAGGGAGCGGAAGTCGTCGGTGCGAACTGTTTCGGCAGCCTTCACCTCGATCGCGACAACGCGTCCGGCACTGTCCTCGAGCACCGCGTCGACCTCGTAGCCGTCCCGGTCCCGGTAGTGGTAGAGCCTCGCCATCGTCTGACTCCAAGTCAGCTGACGCGTCAGTTCACCGAGCACGAAAGTTTCGACCAGTCCGCCGATAGCCGCGTCATTGGTGATGCCGGTGATCAGGTGCGCCGCGATGCCGGAATCGGTGAAAACAACCTTCGGCGTGGCGATTGCCCGAGTAGTCGCATTGGCTGACCAGGCCGGGATTCGCCTGATCAGATAGACGAGTTCCAGCAGATCGACGTAATCGCGAACCGTCGTGGCGGGAACTCCGAGATCGGAGGACAGACGAGAGATATTCAGGAGCCCACCGCTCTGCGCCGCCAGCGTCGCGATCAGACGCCGCATGTCGGTACTGCGCTTGATGTCCGCCACCTGGCTGATGTCACGACTCATCAGATCGTCGAGGTAGGACTGGAAGAACTGGGCACGGCGACGCGGATTCGTTCGGCGAATCGCCTCCGGGTACCCGCCGCGCGACACCGCCGCCAGATAGTCCCGGCGGCGCAGGTCCGACGGCGCGGTCAGCGGATCACCCGAGAAGGCGACATCTATGAAGCCGTCCGGGGCTCCGCGTATTTCACCTTGGGACAGCGGAAACAGTTCGATGGTCTCCGATCTCCCGGGCAGGGCATCAGGAAGTTCGCTGAGGCCGAGCAACCGCGCGGAGCCGGTGAGCAGAAACCGGCCCGGGAGTGGGTCACGATCCACCACGTACTTGATGGACAACCACAGCTCGGGAACCCGCTGGACTTCATCGATCAACATCGTTCCCCGTGCGTCCAGAAACGCGATGGGATCGGCCTCCGCCGCGGCCCGCGTCCGCGGATCGTCGAGATACCGCTTCACGGCGTTCGGACGATCGGTCAAACACCGTTCGGCGAGCGTGCTTTTACCCGTCTGACGTGCACCGTTGATGATCACAACCCGCGTATCCGCCAACGCCTCCTCGACAAGCGTGGCGGCACGCCGCGGTAGGTAGTCGATGGCTTCGCGCATACGACGATCATAGGTGGCAACCGTGGATCTGCCGACGGGTGCACCGTGGATCTGCCGATGAACCCGCCGTGGATCTGCCGACAGGTGCGCCGTGGATCTGCCGACGGCGGAACGACCTAACACCAGGTCTGGGCACGCTGCGCCGTGAAGGTGCGCTCGCATCCGTCGCGCACTTGGTGGCGAACCTCGGCAACCCGACCTACTCCACCGCCACCGCCACCGAGCCGGTTCAGGTCGGCTGAACGCCGCGAACGTTGCGGGCGTGCGGCGCGGCGATGATGCCACCCGCAACTCGAGCAGCTTCGCATAGCTCGGCGCGGATGCGGGTAGACGTCGTAAGCCTGGCATCTTCCTACGGGTTCGACGGCGGCGATGTTCGGAAAATTGCGACTCTCCGCGCGGAGAGGAACTCAGGAATTATCTGAACACGATCACTGGCTCGGGCTTCGAGATATGGGCATGCACGCCATGATCACGCGGCGCATCGCGGGCACACGCTATCGACCGCACGGCCCACCTAGGGTGGGCGGGTGCCCGTCGACACCGACATCACACCCACCCGCCTGCCGCGCGACTTCCACAAGCTGTGGGCGGCGCTGACGGTCAGTCAGGTCGGTAGTGCGCTCGGTACCGGGGCGCTGCCGCTGGTGGCGATCCTGGTGGTGCACGCGTCGGATTGGCAGGTGTCGTTGATGGCGGCGCTGTCGGGGGTCGCGGCGGCGGCGATCGCGCTGCCGCTTGGGTCGTTGATCGAGGTTCGCCGGAAGCGGCCGGTGATGATCCAGGCGTGTGTGGCGTCCTGCGTCGCCCTGGCCAGTGTGCCGGTGGCCGCGGCGTTGGGGGTGCTGAGTTACGCGCAGTTGTGCGGGGTCGCGATGGTGCAGACGTTGTGCGCGATGGTGTTCAACGCGGCCAACGGTGCGTACTTGAAATCCATTGTGGCCGAACCACTCCGGGTTCGGGCGAACAGCCGGGTGGAGACCACGTTCTGGACGGCGGCGACGGTGGGCGCGCCGCTGGGCGGGCTGTTGATCTCGCTGTTCGGCACCGCGATCACGATCACCCTCGATGCCGTGACGTATCTGCTGGCGGCGCTCGGAATCCGGGCCATCACCACACCGGAGACGGCATCGCAGCAGCCGAAAAGACCACGGCTCACCGACATCCGCGGCGGATGGGCCTACATCTTCGGTGAGCCGACGCTGAACCGATTGTTCTGGAACGCCATGCTCTTCGGCGGCTCACTCCTGCTCACCGGACCGCTCCTGGCCCTGCTCATGCTGCGTGAACTGG
Organism: Nocardia puris; assembly: GCF_003315035.1. Taxonomy (GTDB): domain Bacteria; phylum Actinomycetota; class Actinomycetes; order Mycobacteriales; family Mycobacteriaceae; genus Nocardia; species Nocardia puris. Next base: position 22,035 of record NZ_QNRE01000005.1, on the reverse strand, counting down.
GTTTCGCGCCATGGCAATACGGCCTGGCGCTCGGGCTTCCGGCGGTGGGCGGGCTGATCGGGTCGCTGTGCGCCCCGAAGCTGGTCGCGGTGTTCGATCAGCGCACCGTGCTGCTCGGGTTCGGCACGCTGCGCACGCTCTGGCTCGGACTGCTGCTGCTCGCCGGGCCCGACGCGCTCGGGTTGATCGCGATCATCGCCGCCGAGACGCTGCTCCTGCTGTGCGCGGGAGTGTTCAACCCGGTCTTCACCACCGTCCGGATGAACCACACCGCCGACACGCATATGGCGCGCGTCGGCATGGCGTGGTCGATCAGCGCCAAGTGTTTTCAGCCCGCGTTCATCGCGCTCGGCGGTGTCATCGCGGCGGTGACCACCGTGCGCACGGCGATCGCCTGCGCGGCCGTCGCGCTGGTGGCGAGTTCGGCGCTACTGCCTTGGCGACAGCGGGATTGCGGACGGGAGCAAAGCTCGCCGAGTAACCGGCGCCATCCGATCGCCGAGCGGTCTGAGTGAACCGCACGTCGCACCAGCGAATTTCGCGGTTCACCCCGCCGCGAGGCAGGAGTTGACCACGAAGGCGATCTCGGTGCAGATCTCGTCCAGCGACACTTCGGTGCCGGGCACCGTGGTGTGGACGAGTTCCTGGGCAAGGGAATCGACCGCGCCGATGACGGCGAGAGCGAAGAGGTCGAAGCGACGGGGATTGGTTTCGCCACGGGCGACGGCATTCTCGGCTTCGGTGACGATCAGAGACGAGATGCGCCTGCGTTGTTCGCGCCGCCACTCTTCGACGGCGGGGCTGACGCCGACCACCTCGACGTAACAGACGCGCGCCGAGCGCCGGTCCGCGCAGGTCACCTCGAGGTAGGCGCGGAACCCCTCGGTGACGCGTTCCGAGAGCGGCCGGTCGTGCACGTCGCGCAGGGCTTGGGCGGCGCGCTCGACCGCGCGCGTGGTAACGCGGTCGACCAACGCGATCAGCAAGGCCTCGCGACTGCCCATGTCCTCGTAGAAACTGCGGGTGGACACGTTCGCGACGGCGCACAGCCGCTCGATGGGGGTGGCCGCGTACCCCTGGCTGCCGAACAGTTCGAGCGCCGCGTCGATGAGACGGGTCCGGCGCTGCGCGACCCGCTGTTCCTTGGTGAGACCCCCGTAGTTGCGTCCGTCCGCCGATCCACTGCCGGATTCGCGATCGCGCCGTGCCACCCGGCCAATGCTACCGCGCGGCAACGCGTCCGGCTCGGCGACGAGTACGCGATCGATCCCGCCCAGACGGCGCGGCCTGCCGTCGAAAGCACCCCAGGGACGGGTACTGGCGAGTACTCGCGACGGGTTCCGGCAACCGCTCTGCCAACTCCGCCTCGGCCGGAATCACGAGGTCGGGCCGACGAACACGACGGCGCGTCCACCCGCCTCCGCACCACTGCGGCAAGATAGATTTCCGAATACGGCGGTCACGTCGGCCTCTCGAAAGTGGCATGCTGCACAGATGCCTCGGACGACCGCCCGACGAACAGTCCGTTACCGCCGGTAACTACGCTGCGGTGATGGAACTCCGACCGACCGAGGGGGGCGTGTGCGCCGGGTAACCAGACTTGGACAGTGGTTGATGTGATCCTCACGGTGACAATGAATCCCGCCTACGACATGACCTATCGTGTCGAGCGGTTCGAACGCGGGCAGGCGCACCGGGTGCGCTCGGTCGAGCAGCGCATCGGCGGCAAGGGCATCAACGTCACCCGGGTGCTCAATCAACTCGGCAAATACGCCAGGGCCACCGGCTTCTCCGATCACGCGTTCGCGGCCGCCGCCGAACTCGAACTGCCCGTCGACTTCGTGCACGCGCTGCCGTGGGTGCGCCGCACGGTGGTGATCAGCGAGTCCGAGGACGGCACCGCGACCGCGCTGTGGGAGCCGGGCGCGCGCGTATCCAACCCGCACGCCGCCGAACAGCTCGCCATCCGCGTGTCGGGGCTGCTGCCCGATATCAACGGGCTGGTCATCGCGGGCTCACTGCCCGGCGGCGTCGATCCCGCGCTGCCCGCCGTGCTGGCCAGCACCGCCGTGGAGGCGGGCGTGCCGACCATCTGCGACGTGGACGGCGAGGCGCTGCGGCTGGCCGCGGGCGTCCCCGGCGTGGTGCTGATGCCCAACACCGCCGAACTGGTCCGGCTCACCGACCGCACGCCGACGACGCCCGCCGAAGTGGTGGCGGCCGCGCGACCGCTGGTGGATCGCGGCGTGGGCGCGATCATCGCCACGCGCGGCGCGCACGGCATGATCGCGGTGACCGGCAAGGGCGCCTGGTCGGCGACGCTGCCCGAGCCGCTGGCCGGAAACCCCACGGGCGCGGGCGATTCCGCCGCCGCCGCGGTGATCGCGGCGCTCTCCGAACGCACGGAACCGGAGTGGCCCGCGATCCTGGCCGACGCGGTCGCCACCTCGGCCGCCGCCGTCGTCATCCCGGTGGCCGGCGAGATCGACCGCACGTTGCGCGACCGTCTCGCACCGACCGTGCTGGTGGAGGAACTCTGACCCGGCGACCGGTCGGCGACCGCATCGGGGCGGGTCCGTGTCCCGGGCGGCCGTGTTATCCGCCCGCAGGTGGCCGCTGGCCCAACGTCGCGGCGGCACGCACGTCGTGAACGGCGCTCCCGGGCGGCCACCGATCACCCGCTCGGCTCACTCCGAGTCCGGATCGCCCGGCGGCAGCTCATCGGCCAGCGTCCAGCCCGCGGCCTCCAACTGCGCCGCGACGCGCTCGACGTCGGTGGGGTCGGGTTCCTCCTTGGCGAGGATTAGTTCGACGGTCACTCCCCCGCCTCTCCGCGTCTTTTCGCCGGTCGTGGGGTGCGGGAGAGTTCCCAGCCGGGCCGGAGATCGGCGGGCGGTCGGGTTCTGAGCGTTCCCGGTGAGTTACCCATGTGCCAACGAAATCATGGGGAGACTCCGGCAAGACAATTCGCCCCCGGAAGACAAGGCGGAACCTGCCTGGAGGCCGGGTCTGCGGCTCAGGCGTCCGAGGGTTCGGGGGAGGGTTTGCCGGGGAGCAACGCGCGGACTGTGTCGATGGTGTCGGCTTGCGATGGTTCCTTGTCGGGGCGGTAGCGGACTACGCGGGCGAAGCGGAGGGCGACCCCGCCCGGGTAGCGGGTGCTGACCTGCACGCCGTCGAGGGCGATCTCGACGACGAGTTCGGGCCACAGGTAGACGGTGTGTTCGTCGCGGGCGCGTTCGTGGCGCGGGAACTCGGCGGTCTGCCAGTGCAGGAGGGCGTCGGTGAGGCCCTTGAAGGTCTTGCCGACCATCACGTTGTCGCCGGTGCGCGGGTCGCGGGCGCCGAGGTGCAGGTTGGAGAGATAGCCGGTGCGGCGACCGTAGCCCCATTCCGCGCCGAGCACGATGAGGTCGAGGGTGTGGGTGGGCTTGATCTTCTGCCAGGCCCGGCCACGCCGGCCCGCCGCGTACGGCGCCGACAGCGATTTCACCATCACGCCCTCGTGCCCGGCCGCCAGCGCGCCGTCGAAGTACTCGGCGGCCGCCTCCTCGTCGGGGCGCAGCAGCGCGGGGATGGCGTGCTCGCCCGCCACCTGGAGCAGCGCGGCGCGGCGTTCGGCGAGCGGCGCGTCGAGCAGATCGCGGCCGTCCAGGTGCAGACAGTCGAAGAAGTACGGGTGCAGCAGCAGTTCCCGGGTCGAATTCACCCGCGGCACCGCCGATTCCACGCTCGGGTCGGCGGTGGCGAAGCGGCTCATGGTCTCCTGGAACGGGCGTGGGCGGCCCGCGTCGGTGAGCGCGAGGGTCTCGCCGTCGAGCACCACGCTGGTGCAGCGCAACCCCTGGACCAGGTGGACCAGTTCGGGCACGCCCGAGGTGATATCGCGCAGGGTCCTGGTGAACACCTTCACCTCCGCACCGTCGCGGTGCACCTGGATGCGCGCGCCGTCGAGTTTGTGCTCCACGCTGACGTCCCCGCCGAACTCCGACAGCGTCTCGTCCAGCGCGCCGCCGGGCGCGGCCAGCATCGGCTGGATCGGCCTGCCCACCTCCAGCCGGAACGCGGTCAGCGCGTCGACCCCGCCACCGAGCGCCGCCTGCGCCGTGACGGGCAGCGCGCCCGAGAGCATGTAGGCGCGGCGCACCAGATCGACCGGTACATCGGCCGCCACCGCGACCGATTCGGCGACCAGCGCGGTGAGCGCACCCTGGCGCAGTTCCCCGCCGAGCAACCGCACCAGGAAGGACTGCTCCTCGGCGGTGGCCGCGCCCCACAGCGCGCCGAGCAACTGTTTGCGGCGCTCCCCCGACCCGCGCCCGGCGATCGCCCCCAGCTCGGTGAACGCCTCGTCCACGTCGGTGACGGTGAGCGTGGCGGCGGTGGCCGGTGTGCCGTCGAGCGCGGCCAGGGTGCGCCACCCGGTGCCCACGCGCCCCTGCCGCAGCTCGCCGGAGAGCCAGGCGACCACGGGCTCGATCTCCCCCGGTTCGGCCGCGCCGAGCAGCGCGGCGATGGCCGCGATCTTCGTCTTCCGGGACCGGGTGGCGCGCACGGTCTCCGAGGTCAGCACCACATCCGCGAACAACACCCCTCGACGGTAGCGCCTGGCTGTGACATACAGCTCAGCTCTGTTGCTAATTTCGCTTGGCACCGCTGCGAATACCGCCATAAGCTGGACACATGGCCAAGACTTACGTCGGGGCGCGGCTTCGCCAGCTGCGCACCGAACGGGGGCTGAGCCAGGTCTCGCTGGCGCAGAAGCTGGAGATCTCGGCCAGCTACCTGAACCAGATCGAGCACGACGTGCGCCCGCTCACCGTGCCGGTGCTGCTGAAGATCAGCGAGGTCTTCGGCGTCGACGCGACGTTCTTCTCCTCCGCCGACGACACCCGGCTCATCGCCGAACTCCAAGAGGTCGTGATGGACCAGGAGCTCGGCATCGAGGCCGACACCCAGGAGATCGCCGAGATGGTCTCCGCGCATCCGAGCATGGCCCGCGCGCTGGTCGCCATGCACAACCGCTACCGCAACACCAGTGCCCAGCTCGCCGCCGCCACCGAGGACCGCTTCGCCGACGGCGCGGGCAGCGCCACCATCAGCAAACCGCACGAAGAGGTGCGCGACTACTTCTATCAGCGGCAGAACTACATCCACGAACTCGACACCGCCGCCGAGGATCTCACCGCCCGCATCCGCTTCCACGGCGGCGACGTGCCGTCGGAGATCGCGCGGCGGCTGCGCTCGCACGACGTGCGCATCGTCGAGCGCATCGATCTCGGCGAGGGCGTGCTGCACCGCTACGACCCCGACAACCGGGTGCTCGAGATCGCCCCGCACCTGTCCGGCGGGCAGCGCACCTTCAAACTGGCCGCCGAACTCGCTTACCTGGAATGCGCCGATCTGCTCGAAAAGCTGGTGGCGGAGGGCAATTTCGCCTCCGAGGACGCGCGCAAGCTGGCGATGCTCGGCCTGGCGAACTACTTCGCGGCGGCGATGGTGTTGCCCTACACGCACTTCCACGAGGTGGCCGAGGACTTCCGCTACGACATCGAGCGGCTCTCGGCGTTCTTCACCCAGAGTTACGAGACCATCTGCCACCGGCTCTCGACCTTGCAGCGGCCGAAACTGCGCGGGGTGCCGTTCTCGTTCGTGCGGGTGGACCGGGCCGGGAACATGTCGAAACGCCAGTCCGCCACCGGTTTCCACTTCTCCTCCAGCGGCGGCACTTGCCCGCTGTGGAACGTGTACGAGACGTTCGCCTACCCGGGCAAGATCATGACGCAGATCGCCCAGATGCCCGATGGCCGCAAGTACCTGTGGGTGGCGCGCACCGTGGAGCGCCGCGCCACCCGGTTCGGCCAGCCCAGCAAGACCTTCGCCATCGGCCTCGGCTGCGAACTGCGCCACGCGGGCCGCGTCGTCTACGCCGACGGCATCGATCTGGACCAGGTGCAGGCCACCCCGATCGGCGCGGGCTGCCGGGTGTGCGAGCGCGCCAACTGCCCGCAGCGGGCGTTCCCGCCGCTGGGCAAGGTGCTCGATATCAGCGAGCACCGCAGTTCGGTCTCGCCGTACGTGCTGAAGTAGGCGAACGCCAGGGCTACGCCGCTCGGCGAATCTGTCGCGCGACAACGGATCCGCCGCCGCGCGCTCAGAACGCCGCTTCGTCCAGTTCCATGATGTCGTTGTCGATCGCGGCGAGCACGGCGCGGGTGGCGGAGAGCCCCGGCAGCACGTTCTTCACGAAGAAGCTCGCCGTCGCCACCTTGCCCTCGTAGAACGGCCGGTCCTTCTCGGCCGCGTCACCGGCCAGCGCGGCGGCCGCGATCTCGGCCTGCCGCAATAACTGCCAGCCGATGATCAGGTCGCCGACGGCGAGCAGGTAGCGCACCGAACCCAGCCCCACTTTGTACAGCTCGGCGGGTTCGGCCTGGGCGCCCATGGCGTAACCGCTGAGCGTGGCGGTCATGGCGCGTACGTCGTCGAGGGCGGTGCGCAGCAGCGCGCGTTCCCGGTCGAATCGCCCGCTCTCGCCGTCGAGGAACGCGCTGATCCGTCCGTCGACGTGCGCGAGCGCTACGCCCTTGTCGCGCAGGATCTTCCGGAAGAAGAAGTCCTGCGCCTGGATGGCGGTGGTGCCCTCGTAGAGCGAGTCGATCTTGGCGTCGCGGATGTACTGCTCGATCGGATAGTCCTGGAGATACCCGGAACCGCCGAGGGTTTGCAGGGATTCGGTGAGGTACTGGTAGGCGCGTTCGGAGCCGACGCCCTTGACGATGGGCAGCAGCAGATCGTCCACGCGGTGCGCCAGATCGGCATCGGCACCCGAAACGAGCTGCGCCACATCGACATTCTGATGCGCGGCGGTGTACAGATACACCGCGCGCAACCCCTCGGCGTACGCCTTCTGCATCGCGAGGCTGCGGCGCACATCGGGATGGTGGGTGATGGTGACGCGCGGAGCCTCCTTGTCGGTCATCCGCGTGAGATCCGCGCCCTGCACCCGCTCCTTGGCGTAGGCCAGGGCGTTCAGGTAGCCGGTGGACAGCGTGCCCGAGGACTTGACGCCCACCATCATGCGCGCGTTCTCGATCACCTGGAACATCTGCGCGATGCCGTCGTGCACATCGCCGACCAGCCAGCCCTTGGCGGGCGTGCCGTTCAGGCCGAAGGACAATTCGCAGGTGGGCGAGGATTTCAGGCCCATCTTGTGCTCGACGCCGGTGACGTACACGCCGTTGCGCTCGCCGAGGGCGAGGGTGTCGTGGTCGAACAGGAACTTGGGCACGTAGAACAGCGACAGGCCCTTGGTGCCCGGCCCCGCGCCCTCGGGACGGGCCAGCACCAGATGGAAGACGTTCTCCGCCGTGTCGCCGACGTCGCCGCCGGAGATGAACCGCTTGACGCCCTCGATGTGCCAGGAGCCGTCCTCCTGCCGGATCGCCTTGGTGCGCCCGGCGCCCACGTCGGACCCGGCGTCGGGTTCGGTGAGCACCATGGTGCCCTGCCAGCCCTTCTCGTAACCCACCGTGGCCCAATGCTTCTGCTGATCGGTGCCCACGGTGTAGAGCACCGCGCCCATCACCGTGCCCATGCTGAAGAAGCTGGCGCTGGGGTTGGCGCAGGTGATCATCTCGTTCACCGCCCACACCAGCGCGGCGGGCGCGGGCGTGCCGCCCATTCCCTCCGGCATCCCCAGCCGCCCCCAGTCGGCCTCGCGCACGGCCTGGATCGTCTTGCGCAGCGGTTCGGGCACGGTGATGTCGAAGGTCTCGGGCCGGAACACCACGGGATCGCGGTCGGCGGCGGCGAAGGACTCCGCGATGGGCCCCTCGGCCAACCGCCGCACCTCGGCCAGGATCTCCCGGACGGTGTCGCCGTCGAGATCGCCGTAGGCGCCGGAATCGAGCAGCTTGTCCAGTTCGAGCACCTCGAAGAGGTTGAACTCGATATCGCGCAGATTCGCCTGGTAATGCCCCACCTGGTCCTCCTGAGACTCAGGCCGCGGACCCCGCCGCGGTGTTCGGGTGTGCGGACGCTCCTTCGATCCGAAGCGTGCCGCACCCGCGAGACGCTACGCAACCGTAGCCACGCGGCGCCGGGTCCCCAGGTGGCACCGGCGGGCGGTGTGATCCTCACAACCGTTCACCCTCCGGTAGCCGGGAAGTTTTCACACCGCCGAAACATCGGCAACGGAGTCGTCATCGAGAGATATTCCGGCGCAACAACTCCTGTCTAGTGTTCCCACCACGAATACAGGCGCTGTATACGTCCCCGTCTACAGCCATGACCGGGACAAACGCGTGTGTTCGGTGCGGCGCAGCCAGTGCCGCGCACATCAGATGAAGTGAGAGGGAACTTCCCGATGTCCGAACCCCGTGCCGCCCGGCGGCATCGCCCCCGGCTGACCAAAGCACTGGCCGCCCCGACCGCGCTGGCGCTCGCCGGCCTGTTGCTGACCGCCTGCGGAGCCAGGGACGACGCCGAGCCCGGCGCCGCCGCGGCCTCCTGCGTCGACACCTCCTCCGACACCATCAAGGTCGGCTCGCTGCACTCGATGTCGGGCACCATGGCCATCTCCGAGGTCACCGTCGCCAACTCGGTGAAGATGGCCGTCAACGAGATCAACGCCGCAGGCGGCGTGCTGGGCAAGCAGATCCAGCTCGTGCTCGAGGACGGCGCCTCCGACCCGAAGACCTTCGCCGAGAAGGCCGAGAAGCTGATCAGCTCCGACTGCGTCGCCGCGGTGTTCGGCGGCTGGACCTCCTCGAGCCGCAAGGCCATGAAGCCGAAGTTCGAGAGCCTCAACTCGCTGCTGTACTACCCCGTCCAGTACGAGGGCCTCGAGGACAGCAAGAACATCTTCTACACCGGCGCCACCACCAACCAGCAGATCGTCCCCGCCCTGGATTACCTCAAGGAGCAGGGCGTCACCTCGCTGTACCTGGTCGGCTCGGACTACGTGTTCCCGCAGACCGCCAACCGCGAGATCAAGGCGTACGCCGCCGCCAACGGCATCGAGATCAAGGGCGAGGACTACACCCCGCTGGGCTCGACCGACTTCTCCACCATCGTCAACAAGGTCCGCAGCGCGGGCGCGGGCGCGGTGTTCAACACCCTCAACGGTGACTCCAACGTGGCGTTCTTCCGCGAGTACACCAACGCGGGCCTGACCGCCCAGCAGATGCCGGTCATCTCGGTGTCCATCGCCGAGGAGGAGGTCGCGGGCATCGGCGCGCAGAACATCGCGGGCCAGCTCACCGCCTGGAACTACTACCAGACGCTGGACACCCCGGCGAACAAGACGTTCGTGGACGCCTACAAGGCCGCCTACGGCGCCGACAAGCCGACCTCGGACCCGATGGAGGCCGCCTACGCCTCGGTCTACCTGTGGAAGGCCACCGTGGAGAAGGCCAACTCCTTCGCCACCGCCGACATCCAGGCCGCGGCCGACGGCGTGAGCTTCGACGCCCCCGAGGGCAAGGTCACCATCGACGGCTCCAACCACCACATCACCAAGACCGCGCGCATCGGTGAGATCCGCCCCGACGGCCTCATCTACACGGTCTGGGAGTCCGAGGGCCCCATCGATCCGGACCCGTACCTGAAGTCCTACCCGTGGGCCGAGGGCCTGTAAATCCATCGTTTCCCGATGCGGTGCGCTCGGCTGTCCCGGGCGCACCGCATCGGCCCGACATCGGAGGAGTCCTGACGTGGACGTACTGGTCGGCCAGCTCTTCACGGGGCTGAGCCTGGGGTCCATCCTGTTGCTCGCCGCGCTCGGTCTCGCCCTGACCTTCGGTCAGATGGGCGTGATCAACATGGCGCACGGCGAGTTCATCATGGCCGGTTGTTACACCACCTACGTTGTGCAGCAGGTGATCTCCTCGGCAGGGGTGTCGCTGATCGTCTCGCTGTTCGTCGGATTCCTCGTCGGCGGCGCGCTGGGCGCGGCGCTGGAGATGGGCCTGATCCGCTGGATGTACGACCGTCCGCTGGACACGCTGCTCGTCACGTTCGGCGTGGGCCTGGTGCTCCAGCAGTTGGCGCGCGACATCTTCGGGGCGCCCGCCAAGAACGTCATCGCGCCGGAATGGCTCAGCGGCGGCGTGACCATCCTGGGCGCCGTGGTGCCCAAGACCCGCATCTTCATCCTGGTGCTGGCCGTCGTCGCGGTGACCGCGCTGGCGATCGCGCTCAAGACCACCCCGCTGGGCCGGCGCATCCGCGCGGTCGTGCAGAACCGCGGGCTGGCCGAAACCAGCGGCGTCTCCAGCCGTTTCACCGATATCAGCACCTTCTTCATCGGCTCGGGCCTGGCGGGCGTGGCGGGCGTCGCGCTCACGCTGATCGGCTCGACCAGCCCGACCATCGGGCAGAGCTACCTGATCGACGCGTTCCTGGTGGTCGTGATCGGCGGCCTCGGCCAGATCAAGGGCACGGTGATCGCCGCGTTCGCGCTCGGGCTGCTCAACTCGTTCATCGAGTACTCGACCACCGCGTCCATCGCGAAGGTGATCGTGTTCGTCCTCATCGTCATCTTCCTGCAGGTCCGTCCGCAGGGCCTGTTCACCGTCCGCACAAGGAGTTTGGCATGACCTCGTTGACGCAACGGTGGCGTGAGCACTCCTCGGCCACCGCGTGGGCCGGATTCGGCGTCGCCGCGATCCTGCTGTTCGCGGTCGCGCCCGCGGTGCTCAGCGACTTCCGGTTGAACCTGCTGGCGAAGTTCCTCTGTTTCGCGATCGTGGCCGTCGGCATCGGATTGGCTTGGGGCCGTGGCGGAATGCTCACCCTGGGCCAGGGCGTGTTCTTCGGCCTCGGCGCCTACATCATGGCCATGCACATGCAGATGGCCGACGCCGCGCGCCTGGGCCAGGACCTGCCCGACTTCATGCAGATCGCGGGCATTCGCGAATTGCCCACGATCTGGCAGCCTTTCGCCTCCGCGCCGGTCACCATCCTGGCCATCCTGGTGGTGCCCGCGCTGATCGCGGCCGTGCTCGGCTACGGCGTGTTCAAGCGCCGCGTCAAGGGCGCGTACTTCGCGATCCTGAGCCAGGCGCTGGCCGCGGCCATGGCCATCCTGCTCACCGGTCAGCAGGCGCTCGGCGGGTTCACCGGGCTCTCGGACTTCCGGGCGTTCTTCGGATTCCGGCTCTCCGATCCGGCGAACCGGCAGATGCTGTTCTTCATCGCGGCGGGCACCCTGCTCGTGGTGGTGGCCATCGCGCGCCAGCTCATGCACAGCCGCTACGGCGAACTGCTCGTCGCGGTGCGCGATCAGGAGGAGCGCGTGCGCTTCCTCGGCTACGACCCGGCCAACGTCAAGATCGTCGCCTACGTGGTGGCCGCGTTCTTCGCGGGCATCGCCGGCGCGCTGTTCACTCCGATCGTCGGCATCATCTCCCCCGCCGACATCGGCGTGGTGCCCTCCATCGCGTTCCTGATCGGCGTGGCCATCGGCGGACGCACCACGCTGCTGGGCCCGGTGCTCGGCGCGATCGGCGTGGCCTGGGCGCAGACCACGTTCTCCGAACAGTTCCCGTCGGGATGGACCTACCTGCAAGGCATCCTGTTCATCGTCGTCGTGGGCTTCATCCCCGCGGGCCTGGCCGGGCTGTGGCCCGCGCTGAAAGGCTTGCTGGACAGTAGATTCCGCCGTTCGCCGAAATCTCCGCCCAGCGCGCCGGTCGAGGTCCAGGAAGCCGTCACCGAGGAGAAGGTGGAATCGCGATGACCGCACCGAGTCACGATCCGAAGCCCGGCGGCAATGCCGGTATGGACAGCGAATACCTCGAAATCCGCGGGCTCTCGGTGAGTTTCGACGGGTTCAAGGCGGTGAGCGACGTCGACATCACCGTGCTGCAAGGCGATCTGCGCTTCCTGATCGGCCCCAACGGCGCGGGCAAGACCACGCTCATCGACGCCATCACCGGCCTGGTGCCCGCGAGCGGGTCGGCGACCAAATCCGGCACCGAACTGCTCGGCAAGAAGGTGCATCAGATCGCGCGCCTCGGCGTGGGCCGGACCTTCCAGACCGCCAGCGTCTTCGAGCAATTGAGCGTGCTGCAGAACCTCGACATCGCCGCGGGCGCGGGCCGCTCGCCGCTCACCCTGCTGCGGCGGCGCAAGTCGGTGCTGCCGAGTATCGAAGAGGCACTGGAGATCACCGGGCTCGGCGCGCTGCGCGACAAGCCCGCGGGCGTCCTGGCGCACGGCCAGAAGCAGTGGCTCGAGATCGGCATGCTGCTGGTGCAGAACGCGTCGGTGCTGCTGCTCGACGAGCCCGTCGCGGGCATGAGCGCCGAGGAGCGCGAGGAGACCGGAAACCTGTTGCGCCGCATCGGCGGTGAGCGCGTCGTGGTGGTGGTCGAGCACGACATGGAGTTCATGCGCGCGTTCGCCACCTCGGTCACGGTGCTCGCGGGCGGCAAGGTGCTCAGCGAGGGCACGGTCGAACAGGTGCAGGCCGATCCGAAGGTGCAGGAGGTCTACCTCGGCACGGCGGCGGCCATCGGCACCGAACTGGAAGACGAGACCAAGGAGTCCGCCGATGCTCGAACTCACTGACGTCCATTCGGGGTACGGCCGTACCGAGGTGGTGCACGGCGTCTCGCTCACCGTCCCCGACGACAGCGTGGTCGCCATCATGGGCCACAACGGCGCGGGCAAGACCACCCTGCTGCGCACCGCCGTCGGGCTGCTCGGCGTGAAATCCGGCCGGATCCACTTCGACGGTGAGGATGTCACGAAGTACTCGCCGTCCAAACGGGTCAAGCGCGGCATCGGGTACGTGCCGCAGGGCCAGCAGAGTTTCCCCCAGCTCACCACCGCCGAGAACCTCCAGGTGGTGGCCGACGGCCGCAAACGCGGCAAGGCGCTGATCGACGAATCGCTCGACCTGTTCCCCGCGCTGCGAGAACTGCTGGGGCGCAAGGCCGGTCTGCTCTCGGGTGGTCAGCGCCAGCAGCTGGCGATCGCGCGGGCGCTGATCACCGAACCCAAACTGCTGATCCTGGACGAACCCACCGAGGGCATCCAGCCGTCGGTGGTGGCCGAAATCGAGCGCACCATCATCGATCTCACCAAACGCGGCGGGCTGAGCGTGCTGCTGGTGGAACAGCACATCGGCTTCGCCCTGCAAGCGGCACAGCGCTATTACGTGCTCGAGTCCGGGCGCGTGACCTCGACCGGGGAGGGCGGCGCGGAGGCGGCGAGCGCGGTCCGCTCGGCCATGGCGATCTGAGCGTCACGGTGAACGGCAAGGGGCGGGTCCCGCTGAGCGAGCGGGTGTATCGCTCGCTGCGGCGGGATCTGGCCGCGGGCGCGCTGGTCCCCACCGAACGCCTCGGCGAGGAGAAACTGGCCGAGATCTACGGCGCCTCACGCACTCCCGTGCGCGCGGCGCTGGCCCGACTGGAAGCCGACGGGCTGGTGGAGCGCCACCCCGACGGTCTCTACCCGTACCGGCCGCGCCTCGAGGAGCTGGACAACCTGTTCGAGCTGCGAATGGTGCTGGAGACCAGGGGAATTCAGCGCGTGCTCGCCGACGGTGACGCGCACGACCTCACCGTGATCGAGGCGGAACTGGAGTGGTGGCAGCGTTTCGGCGCGGAACCGGGCGAGCCCGGTCCGGCGCTGGTGGCCGCCGACGAGCGGTTCCACCTCACGCTGCTGGCGGCGGCGGGCAACGCGGCGCTCGCCGAGGCGCTGACCGCCGTGTACGTGCGGGTGCGGCCGGTGCGCACGCTCGACCTGCCCACCCCGGAGCGGGTCGCGACGATGACGGCCGAGCACATCGCCATCGCCGAACGCTTGCTCGCCGGCGAGGTGGACCTCGCGCTGCACACCCTGGTCGCCCACATCGGATCGGCCCGCCGCCACGTGCTGGCCCGCGCCGAGCAGGCGCTGAAACTGACTCGGCTCGGGCGCGCCGTCCGCGACTGACGCGGACCAGGGGTCCACACGATCGGGATTGAGGGGCTGGATCGTGTGGACCCTTTGCGCTTCGGTGTGGATCGGGGCGGACCGCACGATCGCCGATCGGACCGGCGTCGAAGGCACCAATTCGGCAGCGCGGCAAGGTGATCGGACCGGCAGCCGCACGCGGGCGCGATCAGCAGTCGGGTTGGAACGGATAGCAGGTGCGGGGCGCGGCCGGCGGGGGCGTGGGATCGGCCGTCGTGGTGGTGACCGATCGCTGATCGGAGTTCGAGCCCGGGGTGTCCTTGGCCACGGCCGAGACGATCACGGCCAGGACGCCGACGATGCCGACGCACGCCACGGCGAACACCGTCCACGCCGCGACGGCCGATTTCCGGGTCGGCGCCGGCGGCGGAGCGGGCGCGTGCTGCGGGGTGGCCGCGACCGGAAGGTGCGAATGCGCCGCCAGCACTTCGAAACCGTCGGCGATCAACTCCTCGCGCGAGAGTGGTTCGATGCCGAGCGCTGCGGCCGCACCGAGGACGCGATCCGCCGACCAGGAGCGCGGGCCGGACGCGAAACGTTCGGTATAGATACGCAATTCGGTCGCGTCGGGCACATTGGCGACCACCACGTCCAGGCCCGGACGCACCGTGGTGTGCGCGGGACGCACCACCACACCCCGGAACGGGATCAGCGCGACCAATCCCGCTACGTGGCCAGGGTTCTGGAGGGCGCGTTCGAGCTGGGTGCGCACGGCGTAAACGCTCCGCTCGAGCCGATCCACGGGGTCGGCGGTGTCCTCGTCGTCGAAGTCGGCGGCGGTGTCGCTGATGGTCCACGGGCCCTCGTCGGTGAGCTTCAGAATGCCGCTCTGCCTGCGGCGGAACCCCTTCACCTCGGCCACCGCGACACCGCGCGGGGTGAACAGCACCGCGTCGACGCGGCGGGCGCCGTTGTCGCCGGCGTGCACGCCGACCGCGAGCAGGCCGGTCGAGCGGAACGAACGCAGGCAGTCGACGAACTCCTGCTCGGCGCCGGAGAGCTGCCCTCCGGACCCGACCTTCACCAGCATGTGTCTCGACCCCTGCCCGACCGGTTCGTTTCCGCGCGCCGCCGACATCCCCGGCGGCGCGCGCCGGTACTGATGATGCCGGTACACACCCGGGAAAACCACTGGAACGTCCATACGCCCCGGTAGGCTCGCTGTCGGTACGGAAGGCAGGGACATGGTTTCGACGTCGCAACCACGCATCGCGCCGGGGCGCATCAAAGAGCTCGGCCCGATCAATTGGGTTGTCTGGCAGGTGCTCTCCCGCGCGACGGGCACCCGCGACGCCCACTTGTTCAGCACCCTCGGGCGCACCAAGGGGCTGTTCCGCGGCTGGCTGCACTACTCCGGCAAGCTCATGCCGGGCGGCAGGCTGCCCCGGCACGAATCCGAACTGGTGATCCTGCGCGTCGCCCACCTGCGCGACTGCGAATACGAGACCGACCACCACATCCGCCTCGGCCGCCGCGCCGGCGTCACGCCGGAGATTCTCGACCGCCTCCGCACCGGTCCCAGTGCGCCCGGCTGGTCGCCCAAGCACCGGGCGCTGCTCGCCGCCGTGGACCGGATGGTGGAGACCCGCGATATCGATGACGAGACGTGGGCGGAGTTGGCCGCGCATTACGACGAGCGGTCGCTCATCGAAATCGTCTTGCTCATCAATCAATACGAGGGATTGGCCGCTACGATCACCGCGCTGCGTATTCAGCGGGATGGGGTGTAGGGCTGTCAGTTCTCTTGAACGGTGGCCCGTGGACGGAATGGTCGTCTTGGACGGGGGCGCGCCGACAGGGCGGTTCGCTGATCGGGGCGGTCAGCGCAGGGAGGGAACACGGCACGGCGGTTGAGATCGGCGGCGACGCTGTGCGTTGACGGAGTGGGGCGACGAATGGGCCTCCCCCATCGAGCCGCCCATCCTGTACCAGCACGCACAGTGCGGGGCCGACGTGCACGCGCACGTGGTCTGCGACGAGCACGGCGTGATCCCCGCGGAGGAAGTGGGGGTTCGCATCGGACCGGGAATGCCGCGGAACATCTCGCCGAGCGTCGGGGCGGCACGCGCGCCGGGTGACGGGTGCGCTATTCCGACGGGTTGCGGGCGGGGTGGCGGGGCGGGACCGGGCGGCCGTGGCGGATGCGAGAGGAGGCGTCCAGGCCGTCGGCGAGCTGGCGGACGGTCGAGCGTAGGGCGTGGAGGAACCCTTTGCCTGGCGTGGTGAGGCAGGGCGCCTGGTGCGCGGTAACCGATTCGGCGGCAACGGTTTCGGTGCGGTCGGGCGTTTCCTTGTTGATTTCGTTCGCGATGTCCATACCCCGATGGTGGCAGTGGCGGGCGGCCGGGAGGAGTGGCAGAATCGACATAAAACGATGGAAAATTGCCACCGCCAGAAAGGGGCACGATGACTCGGCCCACGATCGCGGTACCACTCGTCGACGGCATGACGTTGTTCGAGATCGGTATGCCGCTGGAGGCGCTCGGGTACGACTGGGATCCGGGTGCGGCGCCGCTCTACGACGTCCGGCTGTGCGGTGATCTGCGCGGCGTCCGCACGCACACCGGCGCGCGGCTGTCTCCGCAGTATCCGCTGCGGGAGCTCGCGGCGGCCGACACGGTGCTGATCCCGGCCGTACCGCCCGGACGTCCGGTCGGCGAACCGCTGCTGCGGGAGCTGCGCGCGGCCGCCGAGCGGGGCGCTCGTGTCGCGTCGCTGTGCACCGGCACGTTCGCGCTCGCCGAAGCCGGATTGCTCGACGGCCGCCGGGCCACCACCCACTGGCGCCACGCGCCCCTGCTCCAGCGCGTGTACCCCGAGGTCGAGGTCGACGCCCGCGCCATCTACGTGGACGACGGCGGAATCCTCACCAGCGCCGGTTCGGCGGCCGGACTCGACCTGTGCCTGCACCTGATCCGCCACGACCACGGGGAGCGCGCCGCCAACACGATCGCCCGCAACCTGGTGATCGCCGCCCACCGCGACGGCGATCAAGCCCAGTACGTCGCCGCCGAACCGCTCTCGGAACCGGCCGGATGGTTGGACGACCTGCGCTCCTGGCTCCGCGAGCACCTGCGAGAACCCGTCACCCTCGCCGACCTCGCCCGCGCGACCAACACCTCACCCCGCACCCTGGCCCGCCGCTTCGACCGCGACACCGGCACCACCCCGATGCGCTGGGTGGCCGCCGAGCGCCTCGCCGCCGCCCGCGAACTCCTCGAAACCACCGACACCCCCATCGAACGCATCGCCTTCGACGTAGGCTTCGGCTCCCCCGTCACCTTCCGCGCCACCTTCACCCACGACGTCGGCATCTCCCCCCGCCGCTACCGCGCGAAGTTCGCGAGCCCCGGACTCACCCGTGGTCATACACCTCCCCGAACTGCCGCTCGATCCACAGCACATGGAATACCTCGTTGATCCGCACACCCAGCATCGGCAACTTGCCCTTGCACCGGAACGCCACGAACTTCTCCTGATCCCGGAACCGATCCGGGATGGGCGCCCTGATCTCGCCGGGATGAGCTCCGTTCCGTTGCCGTGCCTGCCCGACTGCCCGACCTGTTGCCAACTCAGTTTCGCTCGCTGGTGCAGGGTCAGCGCGAACTGCGCCTGCGCGTCCTTGTCCCGCAACGCGGCGACGTCGAACCCCGGTTGCAGATGATGCAGGCAGAACACCGGAGTGCGGCCGAATCGGCCGGTGGCGCGGGCAGATCGAAGCGTTCGCCGGACGGCAGGGCCGACCGCGTCGCCCTGCGCCGTTCCGCTCGGCTACCGCCCACGTCGCGCGGCGAAATACTCGGCGATTTCGTCGACCGGGATCTCGATATCGCGGACGCTTGGACGAAATGCGGTTGCCACGGCGGCTCGTCGTGCGTCATATTGCGCAGTTTCCACGCCGCGATACCCCCGTAGGTGTTCCACACCTTGTTGAGAAATCGCGTGGTGTCCGGGTCGATGGCATCCCAATCGAAGGGGTCGTCCTCCGCGAGGACGTACGTCGAACCCGTGTTCGATCGCAGCCGCGGGCGGAGCCGCTGCGCCACACTCCAGGACGCCCTGACCAGGGCATGCACTCGCTCATGCCGGACCCCCGCCGTTGGGCGCATGCCGAGCCCGGCGGTCGACACGACCGCGTGGTCGCTCGCCATCCCCGACACCGAGCCTCGGTCACTCCGGCTGGATCCCAGGCGCGGGGCCGGTCGTGTCAGTGACCCACATCACATGGCAGCCCGGCGAAATCTTTCGTACAACATTCACCGCACTCAGTACGGAGTATTTGCCGAAGCCTAGGAGGCGCCGTGCGTATCACCGAGTCCACCCTTTCGCTCAATGTCGCGGATCCAGGGGCTTCGGCCCGCTTTCTCATCGATCACCTGGGGTTTTCCGAATTGATGTCGGCGGACGGCTTCGTGTCGCTGGGACATCCGGAGGCCGGGATGAGCATCGTCTACCTGCGGGTCGGGCTGTCCACCTTCAAGCCCGCGAGTGCGGCGGGGCCGGCGGGTGACGGGCTGCTGGTGGCGTTCACCGTCGAGGACATCGACGCCGAGTACGAGCGGTTGCGCGGCGCGGGGGTGGAGATCGTGACGCCGATCGAGACCGAGGAGTGGGGTGAGCGGTACTTCCAGATGCGGGATCCGAACGGGATCATCCTGCAACTGGTGCAGTGGGTGAACCGGTAAAGCTCGACGCCGAATCCCCCTGCACCCGAATGCATCTCGGAGCCAGATAGTTCCAGATCGACTCCCACGTACCAGGGCGGCATCGACGTCTCGTCGGGCGCGCCGGCAAGTCGACCTGCCGGCGCGCCCCGCGCCGCCTGTGGCCGAGCCGGCGCGGCGAACGGATGCACCTCCACGGCGACGAGGCGCGGGAATCCGGCGGCCCGACTACCCGCTCGGAGCACAGGGCGACATCGACGTAAACGAGGACCACGCATCCGATCTCAGGCCAGGGCGGCGCGGAAGACCTCGACAGGCGGCGTGGGGGCGCGGCCGATGAGCTTCTCGAGATCGCCGGAGGTGACGTCGAGCCAGCCGCCTGCCACACCGGCGTCGGCATCGGCGAGGACCTTGGCGTACGGCTCGGGCAGCCCGGCCTGCACCAGGGCCGCGGCGTAGTCGGCCTCGGACAGGTTCTCGTAGCGGACCGGCTTGCCGGAAGCCTCCGAGATCACCTGTGCCAGTTCGGAATAGGTCAGCCGATCGCCGCCGAGCTCGTACACCTGGCCCGCATGGCCGTCCGTGGTGAGCACCCGGGCGGCGGCCGCGGCGTAGTCGGCGCGGGTGGCGGCCGCGACGGTTCCGGTACCGGCGGCGCCGGACAGCACACCGGATTCGACGGCGTGCGCGAGACCGCCGAGGTAGTTCTCCCAGTACCACCCGTTGCGCAGCAACACATGCGGCACAGTCGATTCCGCGAGCACGGCCTCGGTGCCGCGATGCTCCTGCGCGAGCACCAGTGGACTTTCGGTGGCGCGCGGGATGCTCGTGTACGCGAGCAGGTCGAGGCCCGCGCGCTCGGCCGCTCGAATCACATTGGTGTGCTGCGTGATTCGCTCACCGAACTCGTTGCCGGAGATCAGCAACAGGCGGTCCACACCCGCGAGGGCGCGGTCCAGGGCTTCAGCGTCGGAGTAGTCGGCACGCCGCACGTCCACGCCCCGCTCGGCCAGGTCGGCCACCTTGTCCGGGTCGCGCACGATCGCGACGGGCGTGACGCCCGCGCGGAGCAGTTCCTCCACGACGAGACGGCCGAGCTGTCCGCTGGCTCCGGTGACGGCGACGGTCATGACTTCCTCCAGGGTTGAGTACGGTTCCGCAAGTACTAACTATTCGTAAGCACTATGCATTCCGTCATCGCTGTGGTCAAGGCCGGTACCATCGGATCCATGAGCACCCGGCAGACCGCGTCCGCCGACACCGGCGACCCGACGCTGGAGGCCGACGTCTTCGCGAGAAATTGCACGTCACGCCCCGTTTTGCAGAACGTGGCGAGCCGCTGGGGCATCCTCGCCCTTGTCGCGCTGCGCGAGGGTCCCTACCGGTTCAGCGCGCTGCGCCGCCGCGTCGACGGTGTGAGCGAACGCATGCTCTCGCAGACCCTGCAAGCCCTGGAACGCGACGGCATGGTGCATCGCGAGGTGCACGAGACCATCCCGCCCCGCGTCGAATACACCCTCACCGACCTGGGCGCGGAAGTCGCCGAACAGCTCGAAGGGCTGATCCGGGTGGTGGAGCGGAACATGCCGCGCGTGCACGAGGCGCAGGCGGCCTACCACCGGGAGTGACCGCGCGGAACGACTCGCAGCGCCGCCGGGTTGCACATCATATGGAACTCTCCGAAGGGCTCGAATTCGCGCGCACCGCTCGCCGCTCGGTGCTGGCCACGATCCGCCGCAACGGCCGCCCCCAGCTGTCCAACGTCCTGCACCTGCTCGGCGACGACGACGTCATCCGCATCTCCATCACCGCCGACCGCGCGAAGTACCACAACCTGCGCCGCGACCCGTGGGCCGCGCTGCACGTCACCCGCGACGACTTCTTCGCCTACGCGGTCCTCGAAGGCACAGTGGAACTGACCCCCATCGCGGCCGCCCCCGACGACCCCACCGTGGACGCCCTGGTCGACTACTACCGCGCCGCCTCCGGCGAACACCCCGACTGGTCCGACTACCGCCGCGCCATGGTCGAAGAACGCCGAGTCCTGGCCCGCTTCACCCCCGACCGCGCCTACGGAATGCTGTGAATCACCGCCGCAGCAGGTCGGAGATGGTGACGAAAGAGTAGCCGGCGGAGCGTAGTTCGGTGATGATGCGCGGGACGGCCGCGACGGAGTCGCGGTTCTGGGGGGCGGAGCCCATGACGTGCAGCAGGATGATGGAGCCGGGGCGGACGGATTCGACTGTCTCGGTGACGATTTCGTCGGCGCTCGCGCGCTTGCCGGAGTCGGGTTCGATGTCCCACATGACGGTGGTGCGGTCGTTCTCGGAGAGGTATCGCGGTAGGGCCCACAGCTTTTTGCCGTAGGGCGGGCGGAAGGTGATCGGGCCCGTGTAGCCGGTTTTCGCGATTTCCTCGTCGGTGCGGTCGATTTCGTCGCGCACGGTGTCGCCGGAGACGAAGACCATGCGGCGGTGGTTGTAGGTGTGGTTCCCGATTTCGTGGCCGGCCTCGGCGATCGCCCGCCCCGCCTCCGGGTGGGCGGCCAGGTCGCGGCCGTTCAGGTAGAAAGTGGCCGGGATGTCGGCTGCCGCAAGCACTTCCAGCATTTCGCCGGTGCGCTCGCTGGGGCCGTCATCGAAGGTGAGTGCGACGACTTTGTCGGAGGTGTCGACGCGATCGACGAGGCGGCCCGCGAGTTGATAGGTGCGGGAGTTCATGAGGTGGTACGTGCCGACTGCGAGCAGGATGAGCACAACCAACGCGATCGCACCCCCGATCAAACTCTTACGCATGCCCGCCTCCTTTTCCGCCTCTCCGCGTATAAGGCGGCCGGGTGAGGTTCGGGTTGGTTCGGCCTGCCGTCTCCGGTAAGGGAGGTGGTCGGGTCAGCCCATCCCCGATGAGTTACCGGTGTGCCCGCGAAACGGATCGTCGCAGGTCATCGCACCGAAGGGTTCGCCTGATCCGCGCCCGGTTGCTATGTATTCGGCAAGAATACAGTGTGTACGGGTACGGGTGACGCAGCCCCCGGGCGGATTGTTGTGGTCGGCCGACAACAGTGAGCGGTGGTGTGCCCAAACGAGGCGCACCACCGTTCACTCTTTCTCGTGGGTACCGACGAGGCTGTGGAGCGTGGCGCGCCAAGCAACTTCGGTGTGATGGAGAGTCTTGACCAACTGGGTGGCTGTGCTGATCCCGACCGGGTGAACCGTCACGAATTCGGGGCCGTTTCCTTGGTTGATGGTTCGCCTGGCGAAGCCGCCTGAGGGTGGGCCGACGATCTACCCAGCTGCGCGTGATCTAGTACTCCAGCCGGACTTCGTGATCATGGTGTGAGGTGGGATCGTCGCTGGTAGTGGCTGGTGCGGGCGCGATGCTGGTGTCGGCGTCGCCA
>NZ_QNRE01000004.1 GCF_003315035.1 Nocardia puris | reverse complement strand
CCAGCGATGAACAGGAGGATCCCGCAGCGTTGACCGCCTGACCGGCAGCGGTCACGCGGCGATCACTTCGATACACCACGCATTTGGACTTGACCACCCAGACCTCCAAGCAGGTCATGTTCGAGGTTACTCATCAGGACATCGTTGTACCACGCCACGAGCGGGGATGAGGGCCTTTGAAGCACGGCATTCACTTGTGTCCATAGCTGAAAAGTATCGAGTGAACTCAGGATGTAACCTCCCAACCTGGCAAAACACCCACGCCTAACGCTCCTGACAGGCGGATACCTAGAACGAGTCCTCGATTAGAGTCATCCAAGATGTAGACGTCTGATTGTGAATGTAAATAGGGCTGAACACTACTCGCACAGAACATGACAACAAACCAGCGATAGGTACACCCTGAACCGCGCCAGCCATGTCGTGGAGATTTCTTCCACAGCTCGCCAAGCGGCGGCTACAACAGCGGTCACGTTTGGTCGACTGCCCAAGAGTCCACTGACGCGTGAGCTTCTGAGCGGAGACGGAGGGATTTGAACCCCCGGTCGCTCTCGCGACGCTCGCTTTCAAGGCGAGTGCATTCGGCCGCTCTGCCACGTCTCCAGGGCCCCGATAGTAACGGACGGGTCAGTCGCCGCGCGCATCGATGACGCGGTCGATGCGGGCGAAGATCTCGCCGACCAGGTCGAGTTGGTCGGGGGTGAGGGGGTCGATGAAGTCGCGGCGGACGGCTTCGACGTGGCCTGGCGCGGCGGCGGCGAGGCGGCGCAGGCCCTCGTCGGTGAGTTCGGCGCGCACGCCGCGGCCGTCCTCGACGACGGTGTTGCGCCGGACCATGCCCTGGGCCTCCATGCGGCGGATCTGGTGGGTGAGCCTGCTGCGGGAGGAGAGCACGCCGTCGGCGAGTTCGCTCATGCGCAGCGATCGGCCGGGGGCCTCGGAGAGCAGCACCAGGATGCGATATTCGGGCAGGCTGAGATCGCTGTCGCGTTGCAGCTGCCGGTTGAGCGCGGTCATCAGGCGTTGGTGGCCGTCCATGTAGGCCCGCCAGGCCCGCTGCTGCGCCGGCGTCAGCCAGCGCGGTTCGGTGAGCGGACGACCAGTCTGTTCTGGATGCACTTGATCATTCTAAAGCGGGTGTGAACTGGGAAAATCGCTTCCGTCAGCGCAGCACCGAGATCATCGACCTCGACAGTTCCGCGGGACTCGCGCATCCCGAAAGCCCCAGCGCCTGATCGAAATCGGCGAGCAGCAACCGCAGCGCGTGCTTCACCCCCGCCCGGCCCGCGATGCCGAGACCGTAGGCGTAGGGCCTGCCGTACAGCACCGCCTTGGCGCCGAGCGCCAGCGCGATGAGCACGTCGGAGCCGGTGCGCACGCCGGAGTCGAACAGCACGTCGGCGCGGTCGCCGACGCCCGCTGCCACGGCGGGCAGCGCGTCCAGCGCGGCGATGGAGCCGTCGACCTGGCGGCCGCCGTGGTTGCTCACGACGACCGCGTCGGCGCCCGCGTCCACCACCTGGCGGGCGTCGTCGGGGTGCAGGATGCCCTTCACCGCGATCGGCAGATCGGTCCATTCGCGCAGGTGCGTCAGGTCGGCGGGGCGCAGCGTGTGGTTGCCGAACAGGCCGACCCAGGTGAGGATCGCGACGCGCATCGCGTCCTCGCTCTCCTCCGGCGGCGCGGGCAGCTTGGCGCGGAACACCGGATCGGACAGGTAGTTGGCGATGCCCTTGCCGTGCAGGAACGGCAGGTGCGCCAGTTCGAGGTCGCGCGGGCGCCAGCCCAGCGTGGGCGTGTCGACGGTGACGACGATGGCCTTGGCGCCCGCGCGCTCGGCCCGCTCCACGAACGAGCGCGCCAGCTCGTGGTCATTGGGCCAGTACAGCTGGTACCACCACTCGCCCGCGGCCGCGCCCACCTCCTCGATGGTCGACGACGACGCCGTGGACAGCACGTCGCCGATGCCGAGTTCCTTGGTGACCTCGCCGACGATCACCTCGCCGCGCTCG
The DNA here is from genome assembly GCF_003315035.1 of Nocardia puris. Lineage (GTDB taxonomy): Bacteria > Actinomycetota > Actinomycetes > Mycobacteriales > Mycobacteriaceae > Nocardia > Nocardia puris. The sequence goes on along the minus strand of NZ_QNRE01000004.1, from coordinate 605,782 downwards.
TGCATCAGCTCCAGCACGCCGATGGGCGCGGTGAGCACCGGCGCGGCCAGCCGGGTGCCGAGCACCTCCACCGACAGATCGCGCGCGCCGGGCCCGGTGGTGCCGCGCAGCATCCGCGGCACGATCCGGTACTTGTCGAACGCGGCGCGGTTGGCGGCGGCGGTGCGCTCCGCCGACGCGCTGCCCGCGACGTACGCGAATTCGGCTTCCCCGAGCACCTCGGCCGCGCGCTGCTCCAAACCCGCCGCCGTCATGGGCAATTCGGGTAGCGCGCCGCCGAGTCCGCCCAGATAGATCTCGTTCTGGAAGTCGATGAAGCTGCTCACGCTCCGGAACGCTAGTCCGTTGTGAGATTTCCCGCACCGTTGCCGGGCGTTTCGGACACGGTGTGGCGCGGGCAGTATGGGGTGATGCGCGCGATGGAGCTGAACGGTGTCGGCGGGCCCGAGGTGATGGAGTGGGGCAAGGGCCCCGACCCGGCGCCCGCGCACGGCGAGGTGCTGATCGACGTGGTGGCGGCGGGCGTGAACCGCGCCGACCTCTTGCAGCGGCGCGGGATGTATCCGCCGCCCGCCGGGGCGAGCGAGATCCTGGGGCTGGAGTGCTCGGGCGTGATCGCCGAACTCGGCGACGGGGTGCGGGACTGGCGGGTCGGCGACCGGGTGTGCGCGCTGCTCTCCGGCGGCGCGTACGCCGAGCGGGTCGCGGTGCCCGCCACGCAGGTGCTGCCGGTGCCGGACGGCCTGGATCTGGCCGCGGCGGCGGCGCTGCCGGAGGCGGCGGTGACGGTGTGGTCGAACCTGGTGATGACCGCCGGGCTGCACGCCGGGCAGCTGGTGCTGATCCACGGCGGCGGCAGCGGGATCGGCACGCACGCGATCCAGGTGGCGACGCGGCGCGGCGCGCGGGTGGCGGTGACAGCGGGCTCGGACGAGAAGCTGGCGCGGTGCGCCGAGCTGGGGGCGAGCGTGCTGATCAACTATCGCGAGCGCGACTTCGTGGAGGTCGTGCGCGCGGAGCAGGGGCTGGGCGGGCCGGGTGCCGACATCATCCTCGACATCATGGGCGCGGCGTACCTCTCCCGGAACGTCGACGCGCTCGCCCCGCACGGGCACCTGGTGGTGATCGGGATGCAGGGCGGGGTCAAGGGCGAGCTGAATCTGGCCGCGCTGCTGGGCAAGTGGGGCACCGTGCACGCGACGAACGTGCGCAACCGCCCGGCCGTCGGCACCGGCAGCAAGGCCGAGATCGTCGCGCAGGTGCGCGGGCAACTGTGGCCCGCGATCGCGGAGGGCCAGATCGTGCCGGTGGTGCACGCCGAGCTGCCGATCACCGAGGCGGCCGAGGCCCACCGCCTGCTGGACGGCTCGGGCACCTTCGGCAAGGTCGTGCTGCGCGTACGCGAGGAGTGAGGGGGCGCGCCCGTTCACTCCAGCGCCGACAGCGCCCGCCCCAGCTGATCGATCTCGAACTTCGTCGTGTACGGCGCGAGTCCCACCGTGACCGCCCCGCCCTCGTCGTTGACGCCCAGCGCGTCGAGCAGCCTGCTGCCGCCGTGCACGCCACTGAGCGTGCCGATGCGGGCGTCGGCGAGTTTGGCGGCGATCTTCTCCGCCTGCATCCCCGCCATGGTGAAGCTGACGGTGGGGATGCGGGTGGAGGCGCGGCCGATGACGGTGAGTTCGGGGATCTTGTCGAGCGTGTCCATCAGGTGCTCGAACAGCTGGTCGTGGTAGTCCTGCAGCGAGGTGATCGAGATCTCCAGCCGCTCGCGGCGGGTGCCGGTGGCGCGTTCGTCCAGCCCGGCGAGGAAGTCGATGGACGTGGTGAGCCCCGCCAGCAGCGCGTACTGGTGCCCGCCCACCTCGAGCCGTTCAGCCCCCTTGGCGTAGGGGTTCAGCGACATCGACGGGATGCGGTCCAGGAACGCCGGATCGCGGAACACCAGTGCGCCGATCTGCGGGCCGCCCCACGCGGGCGCGCTGAGCGCCACCACGTCGGCGTTGAGTTCGTCGATGTCGATGAGCGCGTACGGCGCCGCGCCGAACGCGTCGGCCACCAGCAGACCGCCCACCTCGTGCACGCGGTCCGCGGCCACCCGCACCGCGGGCGCGGAACCGACGATGGGTGAGGCCGCGGTGAGCGCGACCAGCCGGGCGGTCGGCCCGATCAGCTCCTCGAACTGCCAGGACGGCATCTCGCAGGTCTCGATCTCGACCTCCGCCCAGCGCACGTGCGCGCCGTAGCGGTTGGCGATGCGCAGCCACGGCGCGACGTTGGCCTCGTCGTCCAGGCGGGACAGCACGATGCCGGTCCCGAGCCCGAGGCGCGAGCTCAGCGATTCCGCGAGCCAGGCCAGCAGCACCGCGCGGTCGGGGCCGAGCACCACCCCGGCCGGATCGCCGCCGACCAGGTCGGCGACGGCCTCGCGGGCGGCGTCGAGAATGGCGGCACTGCGGGCCGAGGCGGAGTGGCGGCCGATGTGGGAGAACGACGACGTGCGGAAACCCGTTGACACGGCGCGGGATACCGCGTCCGGGACGAGCATGCCCGCCTGCGGATCGAGGTGGATCCAGCCGTCGCCCAGGGACGGTATCAGGCCCCGAACCCTCGCGACGTCGTAAGTCATGCTGGCCACTCTAAGGGCATCCGGCGATGCCGTGTAACCGCGTCGCACACCCCGATCGCACGCGGAAGCGGCGCGCGGCGACGGCGCGAACCGGGAATCAGCATGGCAACCGACCTTCAGGGAAATCCGAACCACACGGACCCGGACAGAATAGTCGCGCGCCGCGAGCGCGGCAGCGGGGGCCGCCGCGACCGGCGTTAGCGCGCCGGACGACAACGCGACATGATGGGGACCATGACGCATCCGGATGAGGCACCCGAATCCATCGTCGTGGTCGGTCCCGACGGCAGGCCGCTCGCCATCCCCGCCGGCGCGGACGGCACGCCCCTGACCGGACAGGTGATCGCGGACGACGACGAACCCGCAGGCGAGGCGAGCGAGCGCGAGGACGGCGGCGAATCGCTGGCCGACATGGTGGAACAGCCGGCCAAGGTGATGCGGATCGGCACCATGATCAAGCAGCTGCTCGAAGAGGTGCGCGCCGCCCCCCTGGACGACGCCAGCCGCAGCCGCCTCAAGGAGATCCACAAGTCCTCGGTGCGCGAGCTCGAACAGGGCCTGGCCCCCGAGCTGCGCGACGAGCTGGAGCGCCTGACGCTGCCGTTCACCGACGACGCGGTGCCTTCCGACGCGGAGCTGCGCATCGCCCAGGCCCAGCTGGTCGGCTGGCTGGAGGGCCTGTTCCACGGCATCCAGACCGCGCTGTTCGCCCAGCAGATGGCCGCGCGGGCCCAGCTCGAGCAGATGCGCCAGGGCGCGCTGCCGCCGGGGATGCACGCGGTCGACCCGCGCGGCGGCCGGGCCGATCACGTCACGGGCGGGTCCGGACAGTACCTGTAACCAGCTGTTCGCGGCCCGGTCCGGCGTGTACCTGCGGACCTCGGGGACGGTGCCCCAGGTAGTCTCGACCACCGTGCCCTCCGCAGCCGCTCGTACCGACGCCGACGTGAGTACGCCGCGCCCCGATGAGAGCGAAAGTCACGAAGAGAGCAATAGTCCCGAAGTGAGCCCAGTGTCGTCAGATCAGAGTCCGGGTGCCGATGCCGCGACCGCCGAGGAGTCGGCGGGCCGGATGAGCACGCCCCCGGCCTCGGATTCGCAGACCTGGCGGCGCGCGTTCAAGGACATGCGCGACGGCTTCGGGCAGCGCGAACTGTGGCTCTCGCTGGGCTGGCAGGACATCAAGCAGCGCTACCGGCGCTCGGTGCTCGGCCCGTTCTGGATCACCATCGCCACCGCCGTGCAGGCCGCGGCGATGGGCATCCTCTACGCCACCCTGCTCGGCCAGCCGCTGCGCGAGTACCTGCCCTACGTGACCGTCGGCCTGATCTTCTGGTACGTGATCAGCGCGAGCATCCTCGAGGGTTCGGAGGTGTTCATCGCCAACGAGGGCCTGATCAAACAGCTGCCCTCGGCGTTGAGCGTGCACGTGTACCGGCTGGTGTGGCGGCAGTTCCTGTTCTTCATCCACAACGTCGGCATCTATTTCGTGCTGCTGGTCGCGTTCGGGGTCTGGCGCAACCTGCATTGGGCGAGCCTGCTGGCGATACCCGCGATCGGATTGATCTTCCTCAACTCGATGTGGGTGTCGATCCTGTTCGGCATCTTCAGCACCCGCTACCGCGATATCGCGCCGATTCTGGGCAGCATGACGCTGATGCTGTTCGTGCTGACGCCGGTCATGTGGACCACCAAGACGCTCGAAGATCAGATCGGCGGCGCGAGCGACCGGGCCCGGCTGGTGGAGATCATCCCCACCTTCCATTACCTGGAGATCGTGCGCGCCCCGCTGCTCGGTGAACCGCAGGCGCTGCGGCACTGGGTGATCGTCGGCGTCATCACCGTGGTCGGCTGGATTCTCGCCCTGGTCGCCATGAAGAAGTACCGTTCGCGCGTACCGTACTGGGTGTAGGAGCCGCCGCGATGAGTGTGAGTATCGAAACCCATGACGCGTGGGTCGAATTTCCGATCTTCGACGCCAAATCGCGCTCGCTGAAGAAGGCCTTCCTGGGGAAAGCGGGCGGCGCGATCGGGCGCAACCAGTCCGATGTGGTGGTGGTCGAGGCGCTGCGCGACATCACGCTCTCGCTGAAGGAGGGCGACCGGATCGGCTTGGTCGGCCACAACGGCGCGGGCAAATCGACGCTGCTGCGCCTGCTGGCGGGCATCTACGAACCCTCCCGCGGCAGCGCCCGCATCCAGGGCCGGGTGGCGCCGGTATTCGACCTCGGCGTCGGCATGGACCCGGAGATCTCCGGCTACGAGAACATCATCATCCGCGGCCTGTTCCTCGGGCAGACGCGCAAGCAGATGCTCGCCAAGATCGACGAGATCGCCGATTTCACCGAACTCGGCGAATACCTCCAGATGCCGCTGCGCACGTATTCCACCGGTATGCGGGTGCGCCTGGCGATGGGCGTGGTCACCTCCATCGACCCGGAGATCCTGCTGCTCGACGAGGGCATCGGCGCGGTGGACGCGGAATTCATGAAGAAAGCGCGGCTGCGCCTGCAGGAACTCGTCGCGCGTTCTGGCATTCTGGTGTTCGCCAGCCATTCCAACGAATTCCTCGCCCAACTCTGCGATTCGGCGCTGTGGATCGATCACGGTCGCATCCGGGAGCGCGGCGGCATCGAAGACGTGGTGCGCGCGTACGAGGGGCCCGACGCCGGGAATCACGTCGCGACCGTGCTGAAGGAATTGGCGGCCGAACGCGACGGCAGCGAACGAGAACTGGAGCGGAACAACGCATGAACTCCCCGGCCGGGCAGGACGCCCCCATCACCGCTGGGGACCACGCCCCGGCCGACTCGACCGCGCCCGCGGTGGACTGGGTTCCGGCCGATACCGGCCCGACCGCGAAAGTGGTGGCCGTCGTGGTCACCCACAAGCGGCGTGAGCTGCTCGCCGAATCGCTGAAAGTGCTCGCCTCTCAGTCGCGTCCGGTGGACCACCTGATCGTGATCGACAACGGCAACGAGCCCGAGGTCGCCGAGCTGGTCGAGCAGCAGCCGGTGGCGACCACCTACCTGGGGTCGGCGCACAACCTGGGCGGCGCGGGCGGTTTCGCGCTCGGCATCCTGCACGCGCTCAGCCAGGGCGCGGACTGGGTGTGGTTGGCCGACGACGACGGCCGCCCCGACGGCGACCAGGTGCTGGCCACCCTGCTCGACTGCGCCGAGCGCCACGGGCTGGCGGAGGTCTCGCCGGTGGTCTGCGATATCGACGATCCCGACCGCCTGGCCTTCCCGCTGCGGCGCGGTGTGGTGTGGCGGCGCAAGCGCTCGGAGCTGGGCGACGACGATTTCCTGCCCGGCATCGCGTCGCTGTTCAACGGCGCGCTGATCGCCGCGCGGGCGGTGGACCTGATCGGCGTGCCCGATCTGCGGCTGTTCGTGCGCGGCGACGAGGTGGAGGTGCACCGGCGCCTGGTGCGCTCGGGCCTGCCGTTCGGCACCTGTCTGCAGACGGCCTACCTGCACCCGAACGGGGCGGCGGAGTTCAAGCCGATCCTGGGCGGGCGCATGCACACCCAGTATCCCGACGATCCGGTCAAGCGCTACTTCACCTACCGCAACCGCGGCTACCTGATGTCCCAGCCCGGAATGCGGAAGCTGTTGCCACAGGAGTGGATTCGCTTCTCCTGGTTCTTCCTCGTCACCCGGCGCGACCCGGCGGGCCTGCGCGAGTGGTTCCACCTGCGCTCGCTCGGCCGCAACGAGCAGTTCGGCAAGCCGGAGAAGTAGGCCGGGCCCGGTCGGCGTGGCGCCGGTACACTCGTGCGCCGAGCAAGAGGAGGTGCCGTGACCGATCCCGGCAGGGTGAATCGTGCGCAGATGCCCTCGGGGACACCCGAATTCCGCTTCGAGCCGGGGCCGACGGGCCTGACGGTCGAGATGACCAGGATGGCACTGCAGATCGGCATCAAACCCGTGCTGCGCGTGAACGGCTATCCGCTGCCGCAGGCCCGGTGGGGCACGAACGCGGTGCCGGGGCCCGCGGGGCAGCACCAGGTGATCGCGGGCATGAGCCAGCTGGGTATGGAGTACGGCAATGCCGTCGCCTACGTCCCGGTCATCGAGGGACACACGACCCGGGTGTACTACCGCGCACCCGCGCAGGTCTGGCTGAACGGCGCCCTCGGCCCCGAGCCCCAGCCCACGCCCGGTGTGGTGGTCATGTATGTCGCGTGGGCCGTGCTCGCGGTGATCCTCGTGCTCGCCGCTGGCGTAGCGGTCGCCCTGTAGGAAAACAGGTTGCCGCGCCAGGGCTGGTCTGGCAGCGTGTGGGGCATCCCGGCGTGAGCCGGGCCGAGTCGAGAGGGAGGTGGATCGTGACGACGTACGTTGCCGTTGTCGTGCCCGCGTGCGCCGCGCTGTCGCGTGCCGCCGCACCGGATTCCGCCTCCCTCTCCTCGCGCTGAGCCCTTCTTCCGGGCTCCGCGCCCAACGAAGGACTCCCCCATCATGGTCGACTACGACCTGCTCGTCCCTTACGGCTGGACCGAAGCCGTAGCCAATCAGTACGCGCCGCACCTCGACGAGGGCTGTGTGCCCGCGCGCGTGGTGCGCATGGATCGCAGCGAATGCGATGTGGTGACGCCCGACGGGCCCGCGCGCGCCACCTGTCCGCGTCCCGACGCCGAGCCCAGCGGGCTGTGCACCGGCGACTGGGTGGGCGTGGACGCGCGCCTGACCGTCCGCGCGGTGCTGCCGCGCCGGTCGGCGATCGTGCGCTCCACCGCGTCGCGGCGCTCGGAGGGCCAGGTGCTCGCCGCCAACGTCGACACGGTGCTCATCTGCACCGCCGCCGACGGCGACGTGGACCTGGGCCGGATCGAGCGCATGCTCGCCCTGGCCTGGGAAAGCGGTGCGCAACCCGTCGTCGTGCTCACCAAAGCCGATGCGGCGCAGGATATTCCGCTCGACGAGGTGCGCGCGATCGCGCCCGGCGCCACCGTGCTGGCGGTCAGCGCGACCGGCGGCCACGGCCTCGACGTGCTCGCGGCCGTGCTCGACGGCACCGTCGCGCTGATCGGCCCGTCCGGCGCGGGCAAATCGACCCTCGCCAACGCGCTGCTCGGCGCGGATGTGTTCGCCACCAACGCCGTTCGCTCGGTCGACAAGAAGGGCCGCCACACCACCGTGCACCGGGAGCTGCGCCCGCTGCCCGGCGGCGGCACCCTCATCGACACGCCGGGACTGCGCGGGATCGGGCTCTGGGACGCCGCCGACGGGATCGAGAAGACGTTCAGCGATATCGAATCCCTCGCGGCCGCTTGCCGATTCCACGATTGCGCGCACAACGGCGAACCCGGGTGCGCGGTACGTGCGGCGATCGAGAGCGGCGCGCTGACCGAGCGCCGGCTCGAGAGCTACCGCAAGCTGGCCCGCGAGAACGAATGGATGCGGGCCCGCACCGACAAGCGGTTGCAGGCCGAGCGCGAACAGGTATGGAAGGACATCGCCAAGCACCAGCGGCGCATGTACCGGGAGCGCGGCGGGAGACGCTGACCAATGGTGGGCGGGATTCGTCCCGCCCACCATTATGCAACTCATTGCATATGGACGGACCCTGCGCCTACTGTGCACAGTTGTGGGTACAGCGGGCTCGCCCGCGCGCCCTCCGGGCGGTGACCCGTCCGGCCACGCAGACGAAGGAGCACGTCCATGACGGAATCGAAGCCGCTCGCGGGCAAGACGGTCATCATGTCGGGCGGCAGCCGCGGCATCGGGCTCGAGATCGCCAAGCGCGCGGCCGCCGACGGCGCGAACATCACCCTGATCGCCAAGACCGATCAGCCGCACCCCAAGCTCCCCGGCACCATCCACACCGCCGCCGCCGAACTCGAGCAGGCGGGCGGACAGGTCCTGCCCTTCGTCGGCGACATCCGCGACGACGACGCGGTGGCCGAGGCGGTGCGCCAGACCGCCGAGCGTTTCGGCGGCATCGACATCGTGGTCAATAACGCCTCCGCCATCGACCTCTCGCCGACCAGCGCGCTGTCGATGAAGAAGTACGACCTGATGCAGGACATCAACTGCCGCGGCAGCTTCCTGCTGTCCAAACTGAGCCTGCCGCACCTGCGCGCCTCGGCACAGGCCGGCCGCAACCCGCACATCCTCACGCTCTCCCCGCCGCTGAACCTCGACCCCAAGTGGGCGGGCGGCTCGCTGGGCTACACCATCGCCAAGTACGGCATGTCGCTCACCACGCTCGGCCTGGCCGAGGAGCTGAAAAACGAGGGCATCGGCGTGAATTCGCTGTGGCCGCGCACCACCATCGCCACCGCCGCGGTGCGCAACCTGCTCGGCGGCGAGCAGATGGTCGCCACCTCCCGCACCCCCGACATCTACGCCGACGCCGCGTACCTGGTCCTCACTTCCCCCGCCGAGAAGACGACGGGCAACTTCTTCATCGACGACGACGTCCTCGCCGCACACGGCATCACCGACCTCGACAAGTACCGCGTCACCCCGGGCGACGGACCGCTGACCACAGATCTGTTCCTGTAGTGAGCACGATGCCCCGGAACACGAAAGGTGTTCCGGGGCATCGCTTTTCGACTACTTCGAGTCGATTCCGTACAAGCGCTCCCAGTTCTCTCGGCTGGTGAGCTCGGGCATGGCAGCCCGGTACTGCTCCTGCACGGTGGGCAGTTCGCGGCGCAGGCGGCGCAGGACGCGGATCGTGCGGCGCAGGAGTTGGCGGGCGCGGGCCTTGTCGCGCTGCCGGACGCGCACGCCCGACTGGGAGGCGTCGGTGACGACCACGTGGTCGAACAGCGAGACGTGCCACCAGTGCGCGTCCTCGCGGGTGACGCCGATCAGACCGTGCTGGGTGCGGCCGAACCACTGGTTGATGGCCCGCTTGACCAGCACCATCGTGACGCGGCTCGGCTCGCCGCCCGCGCGGCGGATCTGGATCTCACCCGAGGGCACCGGCGGTGTGGCGGCCGGATGCTTGATGGTCTCGGGGTAGTCGTTGCGGCTGGTGCGCGCGGCCGCCAGCGCCTCGATACCGCCGTCGCGCAACACCTTCGGGCCCTCGAGGAAATCCTCGATGCCTTGCAGGGTGGTGTGCACCAGGCCGTACTGCATGCCGACCAGCTGCTCGGCGATATTGCGGAACAGCTGACGGGTGATCTTCTTGCCGTCCAGATCGGTGTGCAGCGAGCCGACCACCAGCGAGTTGCGCGTGCTGAAGTAGCGCGCCCAGTCGTCGTAGTCCTTCCAGTAGAAGTCGGCGTGCCACACCGCCGCGTTGGGCAGCGTCACCGTCACGAAACCGTGCTCGCGGGCGCGAATGCCGTACTCCACGTCGTCCCACTGGAAGAAGATCGGGATCGGCAGGCCGATCCGCGCGACCACCTCGGCCGGGATGAGGCAGGTCCACCAGGCGTTGTAGCCGGCGTCGACGCGGCGCTCCTGGTTCTTCTTGAGCATGCTGGTGTTGCGCAGCGCCTTGGGCACCTTCTGCCCGTGCCGCAGCTCGTGCAGGTGCACCTCTTCGGCGCCGACGTTGAGGTAGTCGGGGTTGAGCAGGAACAGCATCTGCGCGCCGACCAGCGTCGGTTCCACCGTGAGGTTGGCGAACGCGTTGAGCCGCAGCACCGTTTCCGGCTCGCACAGGATGTCGTCGTCCATGAGGATGACGTCGGCGTGCTCGTTCACCGCAGACACCTCGTAGAGCCCGCGCGTGAAGCCGCCGGCGCCACCCAGATTCGGCTGGCGGATGTAGCGCAGCTTGTCGCCGAAAACCGGCAGCACTTCCTGGAAGCGGGGCCGGTCCTGCACCAGGTCGGTGCCCTGGTCCACCACGTAGACCGCGTCGATGGCGCCGAGCACGGTGGGATCGGAGGCCAGCGCGGCGACCGTCTCGGCGCAGTCGGCGGCGCGGTTGAAGGTGCAGATGGCGATGGCCACGGGGCGCACCCGCTCGGGGGCGACGGCGGTCCAGGCCAGATCGGTGAGGCCGAGTTCGCCGCCCGCGGCGTCGAACTCCAGCCACAGCGCGCCGCCGTCGACGTACTGGTCCAGCGGCGCGGTCAGCGTGATCGGGCCGCTGGAATTCACGGTGGTGGAGTCGATGATGCGGCGGTGGCCCGCGATATCGGAGGCCACCAGGCGGGCGCGGGCCAGGCCCTTCACCTCGAGGGTGACCGTGGCGCGCACCTCGGTGACGGTGGTCCAGCGCTGCCAGTAGCTGGCGGCGAAGCGGCCGAAGTAGGTGTTGGTGTGCGCGGTGGCGCCTTTTTCCAGGCGCAGCGCCTGCCGCTCACGGGTGGAACGGCCCTTGACCACGGCGTAGAGCTCGTCGCTGACCCGGGGCGAGGGGCCGGTGAAGATGCCGCGCTGCAGGACCAGACGGTCCGGGGCCCGATGGTCGGCGCGTAGCGAGGCCGGCGCGACGACGGTCGCGCGGCCGTTCGTTTCGGTAACGGCCTTGGTAGCCGACTGCTCCATAAGTCCTCGAAATCCTCATTTTCTTTGCCGACGGGGCGAGCGGGCGGACGGGGCGGACGCGCCCCTGGCCACCGTGCGCGGCGGGAGCGAGGATATCAACCGCTATGGCGGCGCGCCCGCCCAGGAACCTGGGGTATCGCCCTCACTATTGTTGCTGTTCATTTGCCGATTTGCCGGTGAAGACGAACTTGTCGTAGGCCCAGAACCGGAAGACGACCGCGACGATCTGCCCGATGAGCGTGCCGGAGATGTTGTCGGCCAGCGGGCTCGACAGACCGAGCACGTACCGGGAAAATCCGAGACAGCCCAGTTGCAGGCCGATGGCGACGACGTTGATCAAGACGTAGAGCAGGTATTCGCGGCCCGGGTTGTCGGTCTGCTGCTGCCCGTAGGTCCACCATTTGTTGCCGAAGTAGGTCACCACGGTCGCCACGCCGATCGCGATGATCTTGGCCGGCAGCGGCGCGGCGTGCATCGGCCCTTCGCCGCCCCAGAACACGAGCACGTTGTAGGTGCCCGCGTCGACCAGGAACCCGATCGCGCCGACCACGAGGAACGCCGCGGCTTTGCGCAGTCCCGCGATCAGCCGTGGAAGCAGGGGCTGTTTCGCGGCGACGGCATTCGAGGCACCGGAGACGACCGGCTCGTCCGACCCCGGCTCGGCGGACCCCGGCTCGGTACGGGGGGCAGCTGTCGAACGCGGCGCGACGGGCGCGCCGTTCACGAGAGGATCGGCCCGCCCGGTTTCGGGGACGCGCTCGGGCGCCGCGGCGGACTGCTCGGGGTGGGACACCTGGGCGACGGTACCCCAGCGTGGCGCGGGCACGGGTGAGCGCGCGACCGGTACCGCCATGTACCCTCCCCGGTGTTCCCCTTCACCGCCGACTTCGAGGAATGACCCGGGTGGATTCCACCGAGCTTCGCATTGCCGCCGTGGTCCCGTGCCACAACGAAGAGGCCTCGGTCGCCAAGGTCGTCGCCGACCTGCAGGCCGCCGTGCCGGGCATCGTCGTCTATGTCTACGACAATCTGAGCACCGACCGGACCGCCGAGCTGGCGCGCGCGGCGGGTGCGGTCGTGCGTCACGAGCACACCAAGGGCAAGGGCAATGTGGTGCGGCGCGCGTTCGCCGACATCGAGGCCGACGTGTACCTGATGATCGACGGCGACGACACCTACGAGGCGTCGGCCGCGCCGCTGATGATCAAGACGCTGCTCGACGGCCCGTACGACCACGTGCTCGGCGTGCGCAAGCAGGACCAGGAGAGCGGCTCGGCCTACCGCGCGGGGCACGAGACCGGCAACAAGGTGCTCAACGGCGTGGTCGGCAAGGTGTTCGGCGAGAACGTCGAAGACATGCTGAGCGGCTTCCGCGTGTTCTCGCGCCGGTTCGTGAAGAGCTTCCCCGCGGTGTCGCGCGAATTCGAGATCGAGACCGAGCTGACGGTCCACTCGCTGCACCTGCGGGTGCCCCAGACCGCGGTGCCGGTCGGGTTCCGCGATCGCCCGGCGGGCAGCGAATCCAAACTGCGCACCTACCACGACGGTTTCAAGATCCTGGCGCTGATCATCGGCCTGGCCCGCCACGAGCGCCCGGTCGCGTTCTACGGCCTGTTCGGCACGCTGAGCTGGCTGGTGTCGATCGTGCTGACCATCCCGATCGTCATCGAGTTCACCCGCACCGGCGAGGTGCCGCGCTTCCCCACCCTGTTCCTCGGCTTCACCCTGCTGCTGCTGGGCAGCCTGGCCTGGACGGCGGGCCTGATCCTGGACGGCATCCGCCGTTCCCGCCACGAGGCGGCCCGGCTGATCTACCTGCGCTACGCGGCGGTCGGCGCGGACGACCCGCGTGGCGGTGACGCGGCCGGGGACGCGCGGTGACGGCCTCGGCCGAGCGCGGTACCACCGTGGACGACCCCGAGCATCCGGCCGCAGGCAACGGTTCGGCGCGCGTGGACGATCCCGCGCCGGCTCGCGCCGAGTCCGAAACCGCCGCGCCGCAGCAGGACTCGCCGACCGCGGCGGCCAAGGTGCGCGGCGTCGCGGGCGGCGTGGTCGAGCGCTTCGGCGCGGCCACCGTGGCGTTCGCGGTGATCGCCGCCGTCTTCGGCGCGCTGTTCGCCGTGTACACCCCGCCGTTCTGGGGCCACGACGAGATCACCCAGTTCGGGCGCGCCTACCAGGTGTCCCAGGGCGGTTTCCTGCCGCAGGAGATCGAGGACGATCGCGGCGTCGCCTACGGCGGCGAGGTGCCCGCGAGCGTCGACGAGCTGATGGGCTACGCGTTCCGCGACTACCAGGACAATCCGGCCGAACCCGGCCGCATGGTGGCCGATCCCGGCGCCTACGACCGGCTGGAGTCGGCGAGCCTGGACACCCCGATGCGGCCGATCTGGTTCACCAATACCGCCGCCTACTCCGCCGTCCCGTACGTGCCCGCCGCCATCGGCATCAAGATCGCCGAGGTGACCGGCGCGGATGTGGGCGGGCTCGTGCTGCTCACCCGCCTGGCCGGGCTGCTGGCCTACCTGCTGGTGGTGGGCTTCGGCCTCTACGCGCTGCGCGCGCACCGGGTGCAGTGGCTGGCGTTCACGGTGGCGGTGCTGCCGATCGCGGTGTTCCAGGCGGGCACCGTCACGGCCGACACGCTCACCAACGCGCTGGCGATCATGGTGTCGGCGCTGCTGGTCAAGGCGGTGTTCCTGGGCAACGCACTCAACCGCGCGGAGACCGTGGCGCTGCTGGGCGCCACGCTGCTGCTGCCGCTGAGCAAACCGACCTACGTGCTGCTGGCGATGCTGGTGGTGGTCGTGCCCGTCGACCGCTTCGCGTTCTTCGGCGAGCGCGCGGGCCGCGTCTGGCGATTCGTCCCGTGGGCGTTCGCGGCGGTGGGCGCGCTGGCGTTCGCGGTGTGGATGAAGATCGCCGCGCCCACCGGCGACGGTATGAGCCTGATGCGCCCCCGGCACCAGTGGTACACGGTGAAGCCCGACGAGCAGCTCGGCGAAATCCTCGGCGATCCGGTCGGATTCGTGCGCGTGTTCGGCGACAGCATCATCTATCGCGACCAGCGCTGGTTCACCCAGTTCTTCGGCGAACTCGGGTTCGCCTACATCGACGTCCCCGCCGTGACCATCCTGTGCTGCCTGTTCGCGTTCGCGGTGAGCCTGGGCGTCGCCGACCGGATGAACCCGGACACCGCGACCTTCCGCCGCACGCTGGTCGTCGCGCTGACCGTCGCCGCGAGCGTGGCGATGATCTATGTGACGCTGTACATGTCGTTCACGCCGATCGGCTTCTACATCATCGACGGTGTGCAGGGGCGCTACTTCGTGCCGCTGGCGCTGGTCGCGTTCGCGGCGCTGCTGCGATGGATGCCGTTGCGCCTGGCCGACGCGCAGGGCCGCACGCCCACCCGTGGCCCGGCCATCGCGGTGATCGTGGCGACCGTGGTGGCGCTGTTCGCCGCGCTGGCGAAGTACACCACGATCGTCTGGGGCTGAGCCCGGCTTCAGCCGAGCGTGCGCTCGCCCGCCTCGGCGTAGGCGCGCTCGGTGACGGCCTTGTGCGGGCGCCACCAGGATTCGTTCTCGCGGTACCAGCGAATGGTGTCGGCGAGTCCGGCGCGGAAATCGGCGTAGCGCGGTGCCCAGCCCAATTCGGTGCGCAACAATGTCGCGTCGATGGCGTAGCGCTGATCGTGGCCGGGGCGGTCGGTGACGTGATCGAAATCGCCGGGATCGCGGCCGAAGGCCTCCAACAGCAGGCGCACGACGGACTTGTTGTCGAGTTCGCCGTTCGCGCCGATCAGATACGTCTGCCCGATCCGTCCCTTGTCCAGAATGTCCCAGACCGCGCGATTGTGGTCGTCCACGTGAATCCAATCCCGGACCTGATGGCCCGCGCCGTAGAGGCGGGGGCGCACACCGTCGATCAAGTTGGTGATCTGGCGCGGAATGAACTTCTCGACGTGCTGATACGGCCCGTAATTGTTGCTGCAATTCGACAGGGTGGCGCGCACGCCGAACGAGCGGGCCCAGGCGCGCACCAGCATGTCGCTGGAGGCTTTGGTGGCCGAGTAGGGACTGGACGGGTTGTAGGGCGTCGACTCGGTGAAGGCGGGATCGCCCGCGCCCAGATCGCCGTACACCTCGTCGGTGGAGACGTGGTGGTAGCGCACCTCGTGCCTGCGCACGGCCTGGAGCAGCGAGTAGGTGCCGACGATATTGGTCTGCACGAACGGCCACGGCTCGGCGAGGGAGTTGTCGTTGTGGGATTCGGCGGCGAAATGGACCACCGCGTCGACGCCGCTGACCAATTCGTCGACCAGATCCAGATCGGCGATGTCGCCGTGCACGAAATCGATGCGGTCGGCGACCGGATCGAGGGAGGCCCGATTGCCCGCGTAGGTGAGGGCGTCGAGCACGGTGACGGTGACGCCGGGCCGTTCGGTCACGGTCCGCTGGACGAAATTCGCGCCGATGAATCCGGCGCCGCCGGTTACGAGCAATCGCACGTTCCGACTCTACGTCGGCGCGCGCCCGTCGCCGAAGTGACGGGCGGACGACGAGCTGATTCGCCGAGGGCACACACGGGAATTGTGACTTCGATCTCCGCGAACCGCGGTGACTCGGAGCGACCGGTTCGTTCGCTCCGCTGACGCACTGCCGGGGTGGATGTTTCCGCGAACCCACCGATCGAGGCCGCGCGCCGGTGAACGGAATTTGAATCAACGGACACAGCGAGTTCACCGCGCGATAGCTGGCCCCGATTTGGATCATCGAGTCCCCTCCGAACACTGCACATCGAGGTAATACACATGCTGATGAGGAAATTCGCCGCCACCTCGGCCCTGCTGATCGCCGCTCTCGGCGTCACCGCGGGCGCCGTCAACGCGGCCCCCGCCGAGCACGACGGCGTCATCAACTTCACCGCCGAGCAGACCGAGACCTCGGCGCTCATCTCCACCGACGTGGGCTCGCTCGTCGTCGAGGACGACGAGCTGAAGATCAAAGCCGCCGACGGCACCACCGTCGCCGGCACCCCGCTGAAGCTGCGCATCGACGAGTTCGAGTTCCCGATCGCCGCCGAGATCTCCGGCCGCAACGCCACCCTGACCCCGCAGGTCGCCCCGGACAAGGCGGTCTACAAGCCGGTCGCCCTGCCGTACGAGAACCAGGCGCCCTGGAAGACCGAATACGAGCGCGAGCAGGCCGCCTGGAACCGCATGACCAGCACCATCGCCATGGGCGCCACCATCGGCACCCTGGTCGGCGGCCTCGGTGGCGCGGCCGTGGGCTGCCTGGCCGGCGGCGCCGTGGGCGCGGCGGCCATCGGCGGCACCATCGTCGGCCTGTTCGGCCCGTTCATCGGCGGCGCGCTGCTGGGCTGCGTCGCGGGCGCGGCGGCGGTCGGCGCGCTGGGCACCATCGCCGGTCAGATCTTCGTGACGGGTCCCGTCGCGATCGGCGCGGCCATCCAGTACTTCACGACGATCAACCAGCCGTTCACCCCGCCCGCCAAGTAAGCGGATCGACGGTCTCCACAACTGAATTCGCTCGCTTCGGCGAGGACTGGGAGCCCCGCCGGGAGACCGGCGGGGCTCCTCGTCCGTCCTCCGGAAACGGCGAAGACCGGCATCCGGGAATCGGATGCCGGTCTCTCAGGGCCGGTAGTGCGGGCCGTCCCTGTCGCTACAGGGCGGCTCGCCTCAGCAGGCGACGCTGGTGAGCTGGGGGCGACGGCGCGAGACCGCCGAGCGCACGGCCGCGGCCAGGGCCACCACCGGCGGGATCCAGCGGGCCTCGTGCGGGGCGACGCCCCAGCAGGCCGCACCGGCCGACATCTTGCTCGGCGGCAGCGGGATGCCCGCGCCGTCGGTGTGCACGACCGCGCCGGCCTCGCGCAGCGCCTCGAGCGCCATCGCGGCCTTGCGCAGACCGGTCACCAGGTGGATCTCGCGACGGTCGGCGCCGGGGAACTCGATCACCGGGCCGGACAGGTTGTTCGCGCGCAGGAAGCGCCGGACCTCACCCGCGAGCTCGCCGCTGACCTCGATGCCGGACACGTCCTCATCGGTGATCAGGCAGATCCCGTTGGCCGTTTCGGCGACCGTCCACCCGCGCTGGATGTAGTCCTGCGCAGCGGCGTCGATGTCGGCCGCTGAGACGGAAGTCGGAAACGAGGTGCGCACTGTTTTCTCCATTCCCCGTATAGATCGTGGGTTCCTGCGTTCATGGGTCGTATCGAGCGGCGGGGCCCCGAGCGTTACGCGTTCGCCAGAACTTTTCCGAACTGTGCAGTAGGTCTCATTCGGGCGGGGTCCTGTCGTCCTCGATCCGGCCGCTGCCTGGGCTCGAATGTGCCCCCCGAACCTGGGGATGAGCTGGGAAGCCGCTGTGTGGTGGCGGTGGGCTGGTTCGGGGCGCGGAATGCGGGGAGGATTCGGCTATGACCGATGAACCCAGCGCCGCCGCCGACCCGGATCCGGAGGAGTTCGAACCCGAATCCCGGTGGCTCGCATGGCGCGAATCGGCCACCCGCCGCTTCACCCGCGCCGCCGAGCACGACGAGCGGCCCGCCGAGCCGTTCCGCAGCCCGCGCGCCTTCCGCCAGTGGAGCGCGGAGGCCGCGCGCGCCCTGGTCGATGTGCAGTTCCAGCGCACCGCCACCCGCACCCTGTTGCCGCTGACCTACATGCTCGGCCTGATCTTCGCGATCGCCGTACCGATCACGCTGACGGTGTGGATGTGGCAGGTCTCGGCCGTGCTCGGCGTGCTGGCCGGATTGATCGCGCTGCCGCTGGGCCTGTCCATCGCCGCGGCGGTGCGCCTGATGCTCGAGTTCCTGGTCAACGCCTCACGTCTGGCAACCCGGGTGGAGCACATCAGCGATCTGGCCGACGACCTGTTCCAGGCGCTCTCGGATGTGGCCGAACCGGTGAATCAGCTGTCCGAGGACGTGCGTGCGGTCCAGTTCTGGCGCTTCCGCAAGCGCGGTCCGCGCAAGTGAGCAATCAGGCTTAATTGCCCGAATCAGACCGCACCGAACCTTTTTGTCTCAGTTCGGACAATGACGTATCTGAGTCGATTCACATAGTTTTTTTCAGATACGCTGTGAAACTTGCTGTTTGAGCGGACGGGGCAGTCGGCCGCTCGGACAATCGAGCGTCGGCAGCGGCGGCACGGGAGGAATCGCCGGTCGCCCTCGGCGCAGAGCTCGCAAGGGGGAAAGCATGGCTTTACCGCAGGGAACCACCGGATCGACCATGCCGCGCCGGCAGCTCGGCCGCCACCTGCGGGACCTGCGCAACCGTGCCGGGATGACGACCAGGACGGCGGCTCAGCGCCTGGAGTGGTCGGAAGCCAAGATCTGGCGCATCGAGACCGGGCAGACCTCCCTGCGGAGCTTGGACGTGGAGGCCATGTGCAAGATCTACGGCGCGCCCAGCGAGCTGGTCGGCCCGCTCACCGCGCTGGCCAGGGAGACCAAGGCGCGCGGGTGGTGGACCACCTACGGTGACGCGATCCCCGAGAGTTTCGAGATCTACATCGGGCTCGAGGAGGCGGCACTACAGCTGTCCACCTTCGAAAACGCCCTGGTGCCGGGGCTTCTCCAGACCGAGGACTACGCGCGCGCGGTGCTGGCCGAGGGCCGCCCCGGCTCCTCCCCCGGCTTGGTCGACCGCCGCGTACAACTGCGCATGACCAGGCAGAACCTCATCACGCGCGCGGATGCGCCCGTGCAACTGGACGCGATCATCGACGAGTCGGTGCTGTGGCGGCGGGTCGGCGGCGTCGAGGTGTCGGGCGCGCAGATCGACCACCTGCGGCGCATGTGCGACCTGCCGAACGTGCGGCTGCGCACGGTGCCGCCGGACGCGGGATTCCACCCGGGTCTGGAATCGGGCCCGTTCGTGCTGCTCGGTTTCGGCGAGGGCAGCGCGGGCGCGGCCGCCGAGCCGCCGGTGGTGTACGTGGAGTCGTTCACCGGCCCGGTCTACGTCGACAAGGATCTCGAGATCGACAGGTACCGCGCGGCGTTCGCCGGTATCGCCGCGGCCGCCGTGGACGCGCGCCCGCTGCTGGACGAGGTGCGCGCCGCCCTGGCGTAATTCACCGGCAGGTTTCGGCGCGGCCGCCGGTCCACGTCTCGAGCAGCACCTCGCGGTGGGTCGGCAGCGCCTCGGCGTGCAACCGCAGGCCCTTCGCGGTGAGCTGGACGAACAGGGCGCGGCGGTCGTCGGCGCACATGGTGCGCTCGGCCAGGCCGTCGCGTTCCAGCCGGGCCACCGCGCGGGAGAGCGCGCTCTGACTCAGGTGGATCTCGCCGGCCAGATCGCTCATCCGGCATTTGGCCTGATCCGCGCAGACCAGCCGGTCCATGGTCTCGAATTCGCTGAGCCCGATGCCGTGCCGTTTCTGGAGCGCGTTCTCCATCGCACAGCTGACGGCCGCATGTCGTTCGAGCAGCTCGCGCCACTCGGCCACCAGCTCGGCGGGCGCCTCGCCCCGCCGAACCGCCTGCGGAACCGGCTTCGACATGGGGCCATCCTAGTACCCGCCCCTGAACCATGCAACGGCATTTTATGTGTTGGCATCTTATGTGCACGCATGTAATGTCCCATCCCATGAATTCACCGGCAACGCTCTCGGCCGCCGCGGCGACCGATCCGACCAGATGGCCCGTCCGGCTCTGGGGCATGCTGATCACCCTGTGCGTCGTCCTGTTCCTGGACGGCCTCGACGTCTCGATGATCGGGGTCGCGCTGCCCTCGATCGGCGCCGATCTCGACCTGTCCACCTCGACGCTGCAGTGGCTGGTCAGCGGCTACGTGCTCGGCTTCGGCGGCCTGCTGCTGCTCGGCGGGCGCACCGCCGATCTGCTCGGGCGGCGCAAGGTCTTCCTGATCGCGCTGGCCGTCTTCGCCCTCGCCTCGCTGGCGGGCGCGCTGGTCAGCTCGGGCCCGCTGCTCATCCTCACCCGGTTCATCAAGGGCCTGGCCGCCGCGTTCACCGCGCCGACCGGCCTGTCGATCATCACCACCACGTTCGCCGAGGGCCCGGCCCGCAACAAGGCGCTGTCGATCTACACCGTCTTCGGCGCGGGCGGTTACTCCTCCGGGCTGCTGTTCGGCGGCCTGATGACGGGCATCGGCTGGCGCTGGACCTTCCTGCTCCCGGTGCCGATCGCGCTGGCCGCGCTGGCCGCCGCGTACGTGCTGGTGCCCAAGGACAAGCCCGCCGAGGAGGGCGGCCACGACATCCTGGGCGCGGTGCTCTCCACCGGCGCCATGCTGCTGCTGGTCTACACGGTGGTGAGCGCGCCAGAAGTGGGCTGGACGACGCCGCGCACGCTCGGCTCGTTCGTCGGCGTGCTCGCGCTGGCCGCCGCGTTCGTGGCGGTGGAACGGCGGCTGCGCCACCCGCTGGTGCGGCTGGGCATCCTGCGCAAGACCACGCTGGTGCGGGCCGCGATCGCCGTGGTCGCGCTGGCTGGTTCGTTCTTCAGCTGGCAGTTCATCGTCACGCTCTACCTGCAGGACACCCTCGACTGGTCACCGCTGAAGCTGGCCATGGCGCTGCTGCCGACCGGCATCCTGGTGGCGCTGTCGGCGGTGTACTCCGACAAGCTGGTCGACCGGTTCGGCACCGGGCGCGTCATCGCGGTCACGCTGACGCTGATGGCCATCGGCTACGTGCTGTTCCTGCGCGTCGACACCGCACCGGCCTACCTGACCATGCTGCTGCCCGCGATCCTGCTGATCGGCATGGGCTGGGTCGGGTTCCCGGCCATCAACATCCAGGCCACCAGCGGTATCGAGGACGACGAACAGGGCCTGGCGGCCGGCGTGCTCCAGACGTCGATGCAGGTCGGCGCGGCGATCGTGCTGGCGGTGACCACGGCGCTCATCTCCTCCGGCGTCACCCACGGGGAGTCCTCGGCGGCGGCCGCGCTCGACGCCTTCCGGCCCGGCCTGTACTTCGTCACCGGCGTGACGATCGTCGGCGCGCTGGTCGCGATCGTCCCGCTGCTGGTGGCCGGGCGCGCCACCCGTGAGCCGGTCACCGAACCGGCGCCCGAACTCGTCGGCTGATCCGCAGCGGCCGGCGAACGTGCGACACCCCCGGCGGCTGGGACCGGGGGTGTCGCCGCGTCCGGATAGCGGGTGTGCGGGCGGGCGTCCGCGATGGTTGCGGCAGCGTGGCCGCGAGCGTTCCGGAAGCCTGGCCGCGAGCGTCCCGGCGACCTGGCGCGATCGGTGCGGCGGTCTGACCGAGATCGTCCCGGCGACCTGGCGAGGGCGGCCGAACGCCCGCCGCTCAGCGCGAGAAGGGCGGGGCCGCTTCGTCTTTCGGGGAACGCCTGTAGGTCAACGGGTTTCCGTCGCGGCCGGCCGTCGGCCAGTCGATCCCGAGCACCGGATCGAAGGCGTCGATGTCGTGATCCAGTTCGGGGGTGTACTCGAGGGAGCACAGGTAGGTGACCGTGCTGTCGTCCTCGAGCGAGAGCAGGGCGTGGCCGAGCCCCTCGGAGACGAACACCGAGCGGCGGTCCACGTCGTCGATGAGCACGCTGTCCCAGCGGCCGTAGGTCGGCGAACCGGGGCGCAGATCCACCACCACGTCCAGGAACGCACCCCGCACGCAGGTCACGTATTTGGCCTGGCCGGGCGGGTTTTCGGTGTAGTGGATGCCGCGCAGCACGCCCGCCGCCGACACCGACACGTTCACCTGGCGCAGATCGAACGGGCGGCCGGTGGCCTTCTCGAACTCCGAGGCCTTGAACGATTCCGCGAAGGCGCCCCGCTCGTCGTGGAACAGCCGCGGGGTCACCTCCCACGCGCCGGGCACCGCCAGTTCTCGAAACTCCATGCTCACCAATCCCGTCCGCGCTCCAGCAAGTCCAGCAGGTAGCTACCGTAGCCGGAGCGCACCAACGGTTCAGCGCGAGCGCGCAGCCCCTCGTCGTCGATGAAACCCATCCGCCAGGCCACTTCCTCGGGCACGCCGATCTTGAGACCCTGCCGTTCCTCGATGGTGCGCACATAGTTGGCGGCGTCGAGCAGGGAGTCGAAGGTGCCGGTGTCCAGCCACGCGGTGCCGCGCGCCAGCACCTCCACCCGCAGTCTGCCCTGCTCCAGGTAGGCGCGATTCACGTCGGTGATCTCGTATTCGCCACGCGCCGAGGGCGTCAATCCCTTGGCGATCTCCACCACGTCGTTGTCGTAGAAGTACAGCCCGGGGATGGCGTAGTTGGAGCGCGGGACCTTCGGCTTCTCCTCGATCGACACCGCGCGCCCGTCCACGAACTCGATCACGCCGTAGGCCGTGGGATCGGAGACCCAGTAGGCGAAGACCGCGCCGCCGGAGATGCTTTCGAAGCGCCGCAGGCTGGTGCCGAGGCCGGGGCCGTGGAAGATGTTGTCGCCCAGCACGAGCGCGGCCGGTTCGTTCCCGATGTGGTCCGCGCCCAGCACGAACGCGCGGGCCAGGCCGTCGGGTTCCGGCTGCACCACATAGCTGAGCGAGATGCCGAAGCGGCTGCCGTCGCCGAGCAGACGGGTGAACGCCTCGGCGTCCTCCGGGGTGGTGATCACCAGGATGTCGGTGATCCCCGCCAGCATCAGGGTGGACAGCGGGTAGTAGACCATCGGCTTGTCGTAGACCGGCACCAGCTGCTTGCTCACCCCGCGCGTGATGGGGTGCAGCCGGGAACCCGTGCCGCCCGCCAGGATGATTCCGCGCATGCCCCCGAGTGTGCCAGCCGGGCCGGTTCCGGAGTCGGGGAGGTTCCGACTGGCGCACGAATCGGTCACGGAGGTTTCGCCACCGGGCGTGTCGGTCGATAGAGAGGGAACGGATCACACTGGCGTGGCCGGGCACTCGGGCGCGCCTCGATGAGGGAGGTGTGCCATGGCGACGATCAGTGCCCCGGTCGTGATGAACCCGCACGGTCCGAGCGCGCAGGCCCGGTTCCTGCTGGCCACCTGCCGTGGCGTGGTGCGCCCGCTGCTGCGCGCGGCCCCCATCACCCGCGTGACGATCCCGGTGGGCGCGGCCGCCATCGACGGGCTCGCCCGCCTGCGCCCGAGCCCCCGCGGCGTGGAACGCGAACAGGTGCGCCTGGCCGGATTCCGGATGGAGATCGTGCGCCCGTCCGGCGCCGCGCGCGCCCTGCGCCACGGCGCGGTGCTGTATCTGCACGGTGGCGGTTTCGCGATCTGCGGACTGGAGACGCACCGGCCGGTCGCGGCCAGCCTGGCCCGGCGCACCGGACTCGCGGTGGTCAACGTCGAATACCGGCAGCTGCCGGGGCGCGCCATCACGGATTCGATCGAGGACTGTCTCACCGCCTACCGCTGGCTGCTGGCCCACGGCGTCGACCCGGGCCGGATCGTGTTCGCTGGCGATTCGGCGGGCGGCTACCTCACCTTCGCGACCGCGCTGCGCGCCCTGCGCGACGGACTGCCCGCGCCCGCCGGACTGGTCGGGCTGAGCCCGCTGCTCGATCTCGACTACGCCGCCAAGCGCGCGTACCGCAATGTCGCGCTCGATCCGTACATCCCGGTCTCGGCGATCGAGGCCGTGGTGCGGATCGGCGCCGAGCGCGACGGCCTGCTCGATCCGCTGCTCTCGCCCGTCAACGACACCCTCGCCGAGCTGCCGCCGGTGCTGCTGGTGGCCGCCGAGGACGAAGTGCTGCGCTACGACTGCGAGCTCATGACCGAGCGGCTCGACGCCGCAGGGGTGCCGAACACGCTGGAGCTCTGGCGCGGGCAGGTGCACGCGTTCATGAGCATCGCGCCGAATCTGCCCGAGGGCAGGGCGGCGCTCGGACGGGTCGCGCGCTTCGTGCGCACTCGGCTCGAGGAGGTGGAGCGGGCTCGGACGGCCTGACCACGGTCGGCCGGACGAGTCGAACCCCGCCCCGGGCCCCGCGTCCGGGGCGGGATTCTCCGCTATGCGACATTGTCGAGAAATGTCGCAAATAGGGGTTCCGGCGCCGCCCGCGCCGGGTCAAGATGGGATATGGCCCGGATCACAGACCTGTCCCGCAACCTGCTGCGCACCTGCCCGCTGTGCGAGGCGGTCTGCGGCCTCGAGATCACCCTCGACCCGCACGACCACGTCACCGCCGTGCGCGGCGACAAACTCGACCCGTTCAGCAAGGGCTTCCTGTGCCCGAAGGGCGCGAGCCTGGGCCGCGTGGACGAAGACCCCGACCGCGTCACCGAACCGCTGATCCGCGACCGCGCCACCGGCGAACGCCGCGTCGCCACCTGGGACGAGGCGTTCGACTATATCGCCGCGCGCTTCGGCCCGATCGTCGCCGCGCACGGCAACCAGTCCGCCGCGCTGTACCTGGGCAATCCGAACGCCCACACCATCGCGGGCACGCTCTACCTGCCGATGCTGATCCGGGCGCTGGGCACCAAGAACATCTACTCCGCCAGCACCGCCGACCAGATGCCCAAACAGGTGGCCAGCGGGCTGATGTTCGGCGACCCGATGGCGGTGGCCGTACCCGATCTGGACCGCACCGACTACCTGCTGATGCTCGGCGCGAATCCGCTCGACTCCAACGGATCGGTCTGCACCGCACCGGATTTCCCCGGACGGCTCAAGGCGCTGCGCAAGCGCGGCGGGCGTTTGGTGGTGGTCGATCCGCGCGTCACCCGCACCGCGAAGATCGCCGACGAGCACGTCTTCGTGCGGCCGGGCAGCGACGCGTACCTGCTGTTCGGCATCGTGCACACGCTCTTCGCGGAGGATCTCGCCGACGTGCGCGTCGAGGTGAACGGACTCGACGAACTGCGCCGCGCCGCAGCGGAATTCCCGCCAGAAGTAGTGGCGGAGCGCACCGGCGTACCGGCCGGCACCATCGCGCGCCTGGCCCGCGAACTGGCCGGCGCGCCCACGGCCGCCGTCTACGCCAGGATCGGCACCTGCACAGCGGAATTCGGCACGCTCACTCAGTGGCTCGTCGACGTGATCAACGTGCTGACCGGCAATCTCGACTCCCCCGGCGGCGTCATGTTCGCCACCGCCGCCGCGGGCGCCATCGCGCGCACCAAACCGTTCCGCACCGGCCGCTGGACCAGTCGCGTGCGCGAATTGCCCGAAACCATGGGCGAACTCCCCGTCGCCACCCTCGCCGACGAGATCACCACACCGGGCCCGGGACAGGTCCGTGCGCTGGTGACGGTGGCGGGCAACCCGGTGCTCTCCGCACCCAGCGGCCCGCGCCTGGACGCGGCGTTCGCCGGGCTGGAGTTCATGGTGAGCGTGGACCGCTACGTCAACGAGACCACCCGGCACGCCGATGTGATCCTGCCGCCGCCGCGCAAACTCCAGTCGCCGCACTACGATTTCGCGCTGCTCCAGTTCGCGGTGCGCAACTACGCGCGCTATTCGCGGCCGCTGGTGCCGCTGGGCGACCGGCCGTCGGAGGCGGCGGTGCTGGCGCGCCTGGGCGCGGCGCTCACCGGCGCACCGCACGACGGCGACCCGCTGGGGCAGCTGGACGAACTCGTCATCGCGGGGATGCTGCACAAGGCGGGCATCCCCGAACGCCGCCCGGACCTGCACGGCGCGAACAGCACCGAACAGCGCATCGACCTGATGCTGCGCCTCGGCCCGCACGGCGAATGGAACGGCGGGAGCCTGAATCTCCAAGTGCTGCTGGACAATCCGCACGGCGTGGATCTCGGCCCGCTCACCCCGCGCCTGCCCGGCGCGCTGCGCACCGCCTCGAAACGCGTCGAGGTCGCACCCGAGCCGCTGCTGGCCGACGTGGCGCGGCTGCGCGCCCGGCTCACCGAGGACGCGCCCGAGTTCGTGCTCATCGGCCGTCGCCATCTGCGCTCCAACAACAGCTGGATGCACAACGTCCCCACGCTGGTGAGCGGATCGAACCGGTGCACCTTGCAGATCCACCCCGGCGATGTGGCGCGGCTCGGGCTCGGCGAGCGGGCCGTGGTGAAGTCGGCGGCGGGAGCGGTGACCGTCGCCCTGGAGCCGACGGAGACGATCATGCCCGGCGTGGTGAGCCTGCCGCACGGCTGGGGCCACGCCACCGGCACGCAATCCGTCGCCGATGCCACCTCGGGCGTGAACGCCAATGCGCTGACCGATGATTCGGTGGTGGACGCACCCTCCGGAACGGCGGTGTTCAACGGCGTGCCGGTCACGCTCGCTCCGGCCTGAGCGCGCTTTCCGAAAAGAATTCCGGCCGGTCGGATTTGAATCTCCGGCCGGAATTCCGTTGGCGCCCGGGGGTATCCGGCGCGGTTCGGCGAATGCGATTTCGCGTATTGACGCGACCGGATTCCTCTAAAATGGGTGAGATTTCGGCCCGGGTCGATCCACCGGCGAATCGCCCCGGACCTTGCCGAATCCGGCTAGCAGAGGGGCGCGCATGTCCGGCAAACAGTATGGCAGCGACGGCGAGCACGAACTACAGGAGCGGCTCGGCACCACCGACCGGGCGCAGCGATTCTACGACGACCAGATGCTCGACCATCTCAACGAGACCATGATCGAGTTCATCGGCCGCATGGACATGGCGTTCGTCGCCACGGCCGACAAGCACGGCGAATGCGACAACAGTCTCCGCGCGGGGGTGCCCGGATTCCTGCACGTCATCGACGAGCGCACGATCGCCTATCCCGAATACCGGGGCAACGGCGTGATGGCCAGTCTCGGCAACATCCTGGAGAACCCGCACGTCGGCATTCTCCTGCTGGATTTCGTGCGCGATCTGATCGGCCTGCACGTCAACGGCACGGCGCGCATCGTTGAGGACGCACATTTGCGAAAGAGCGTGCCCGCACTGCCGCCCCCGGTGAAAGGCCGCGCCGCGCAAGTGTGGGTGGTGGTCGATGTGGAAGAGGCCTACATCCACTGCCGCAAGCACATCCCGCATCTGGTGCCCGCCGACCGCGTGCGCGACTGGGGCACCGACAACGTGCGCGCCAAGGGCGGCGACTACTTCGGCGTCAAGGCGCAGGCCCGCGCCGAGGAGACCGCCGCGCTCGCCTGAGATCCCGTCAACGGGCCATGACGGTCAATGGATCTTGAAGATCACCACGCGCTGCACCACGAAATTGATGACGGTGGCGGTGCCCTGCGCGACGACGAACGCCAGCGGCACCTTCCACCAGAAGTCGCCGAGCACGTGGAACAGCACCTGGTTGATGCCCACCTGCACCGCGAACGTCGTGGCGTAGAGCGCCACCACCGCCGCGAACCGCTTGCGGCTCGGCGGGGCCTTGAAGGTCCAGCGACGATTGATCAGATAGGCCGTGGTGGTGCCCGCGAGGAAGCCGAGCGACTTGGCCAGCGCGACGGGCAACCCCACCACGTTCAGCAGCAGGACGTACAGGCCGAAGTCCACCAGCGCCGACAGGCCGCCGGTGACGGTGAACCGGACGATCTGGGTCTTCAGGTCCACGTCCGTGCCGCCGGGCTCGTCGACAAGCGGCAGCTCGGCGGGCAGCGGGAGGTGGGGTTCGGCACTCACGCGAGCGAGCCTAATAGGCGCTGCCGGGCGGCAGCCCGCCTGTACACCGCGCACGGCCGGAGCGAAGGCGGAGGTACGCCTAATAGGCGCTGCCGGGCGGCAGCCCGCGCGTCCACCGACGAGACGCATCCCATACCCGCGAGTACCGCGAGATCCTCCCCCTGTTTCGTCATGCATGTAGCCTCTATGCCGATGTCCACGAAAGCTTCGACCGCCACCACGACGAACGGTGCCGGCGGGACGGTAAGCGGCGAGGAGACCGGCGCGACGAGCGCCGACGCCTACGCGCTGCCCACCGTGACCCGCGCGCTGACCGGGTGGGGTCGCACCGCAGCAACCTCCGCACAAGTGCTCGCCACCTCCGATCCGGAGGTGATCGCCAAGGCCGTGGCCATGGTCGCCGAGGACAACGAGAGCAAGCCCGCCCACCTGCGCCGCGGCGTCATCGCGCGCGGCCTCGGCCGCTCCTACGGCGACAACGCCCAGAACGCGGGCGGCCTGGTGGTCGACATGACCGCGCTCAACCGCATCCACCGCATCGACGGCGACTCCCGCCTGGTCGACGTGGACGGCGGCGTCACCCTCGACCAGCTGATGAAGGCCGCGCTGCCGTTCGGGCTGTGGGTGCCGGTGCTGCCCGGCACCCGGCAGGTCACCATCGGCGGCGCCATCGGCTCCGATATCCACGGCAAGAACCACCACAGCGCGGGCAGCTTCGGCAACCACGTGCGCTCGATGGAACTGCTCACCGCCGACGGCACCGTGCAGCACATCACGCCGAAGCGCAACGCCAAGCTGTTCTGGGCGACCATCGGCGGCTGCGGGCTCACCGGCATCATCCTGCGCGCGACCATCGAGATGACGCCGACCGAGACGGCGTACTTCATCGCCGACGGTGACGTGACGCCGACGCTGGACGACACCATCGCCTTCCACAGCGACGGCTCCGAGGACCGCTACGAGTACAGCTCGGCGTGGTTCGACGCGATCAGCCCCGCACCGAAGCTGGGCCGCGCGGCGATCTCCCGGGGCAACCTCGCCAAACTGGACGAGCTGCCGAAGAAGCTGCGCAAGAACCCGCTCGGATTCACCGGCAAGACGTTCCTGACGCTGCCCGACGTGTTCCCGAACGGTCTGGCCAACAAGTACACGTTCACCCCGATCGGTGAACTCTGGTACCGCAAGTCCGGCACCTACCGCGGCAAGGTCCAGAACCTGACGCAGTTCTATCACCCGCTGGACATGCTCGGCGAGTGGAACCGCGGCTACGGCTCCAACGGATTCCTCCAGTACCAGTTCGTGGTTCCGCCGGAGTCCGTGGACGAGTTCAAGCGGATCATCGTGGACATCCAGCGGTCCGGGTTCTACTCGTTCCTCAACGTGTTCAAGCTGTTCGGCCCGGGAAACCAAGCGCCGCTGAGCTTCCCGATGCCGGGCTGGAACATCTGCGTCGATTTCCCCATCGGCCCCGGGCTCAACGAGTTCGTCACCGAATTGGACCGGCGCGTCCTGGAATTCGGCGGCCGGCTCTACACCGGCAAGGACTCGCGCACCACCGCCGAGACCTTCCACAAGATGTACCCCCGGATCGACGAGTGGATCAAGGTCCGCCGAACCGTCGACCCCACAGGCGTTTTCATGTCCGATATGGCGAGAAGGCTGGAGCTTCAGTGATCAATGCCGTAGGCAACCCGCAGTCCATTCTCCTGCTGGGCGGTACCTCGGAGATCGGCTTGGCGATCGTCGCCGAGTACCTGAAAAAGGGCCCCGCCCGGGTCATCCTGGCCACGCTGCCGGGTGATCCGTTGCGCGACAAGGCCGTTGCCGAGACCGAGGCGGCCGGCGCGAGCACGGTCGAGGTGCTCGACTTCGACGCGCTCGACACCGACAGCCACCCCAAGGTGATCGACGCCGCCTGGGCCGGCGGCGACGTGGACGTGGCGATCGTCGCGTTCGGCGTGCTCGGCGACGCCGAGCAGCTGTGGCAGGACCAGCGCAAGGCCGTGCAGGTGGTGGGCATCAACTACACCGCCGCCGTGTCGGTGGGCGTGCTCGTCGGCGAGAAGATGAAGGCGCAGGGCTACGGGCGCATCATCGCCATGTCCTCGGTGGCGGGTGAGCGCGTGCGCCGCTCCAACTTCGTCTACGGCTCCACCAAGGCCGGCCTGGACGGCTTCTACCTGGGCCTCGGCGAGGCGCTGCGGCCGCACGGGCCGCGCGTGCTCGTCATCCGGCCCGGCCAGGTGCGCACCACCACCACGCTGGAGCACTGGAAGGCCACCGGCGCGAAGGAAGCCCCCTTCACCGTCGACAAGGAAGACGTCGCGGCGCTGGCCGTCTCCGCCTCGGAGAAGGGCAAGGAGCTCATCTGGGCCCCCGGCCAGGTGCGCTACCTGATGTCGGCGCTGCGCCACGTGCCGCGCCCGATCTTCCGCAAGCTCCCGCTCTGAGCGGAACCGACGCCCAACCCGCCGAGCCGGATACGCCTCGGCGGGTTCTCGCGCGTCAGCTGCCGTTCGCCGGAACCATCGACGCGGCACCCGATTTCGCCGCTCGCTCGCACTCGTGGCCCGTCGCTACGGTGGCGGTGATCCGGCACCGAACGGCGCGAATCTCGGGAGCCGAGGGACGGCTGCGCGATCCGGCGTCGGGGTGGTCGTGGGCCGTGCGACGCGGTGTCGCCCGGCCGGGTACCGGGCGCGCCCGCACGACGCTTGGTCTCGGCCGGACATGGGGCCGCCCGCCGCAGGGCTTGGTCGCCGCACCCGGACGTCGGATGGGCGGTACGACGCGATGTCGCCCCGGATGGGTACCGGGCAGGGCCGCGCCGGCCTGACCGTCGCCGAATATCGGGCGGGCCCGCGCGACGCCGAGTCGCCGCACCCGGACCGGCGGGCCGTGCGGTGCGATGTCGGCGGGGGCGGCCCGATGGATACCATCGTCGCGATCCCGCCGCGGCGGGCTGGACGCGGCCGGGACGGCCGAGACCGACCAAGGGAGCGGGTCGTACGCCCGCTCGGCAGGACGGAGTGATTCGTTGAGCGCCACACAGTCGCAGACCAAGGGCGGCCGGATTCCGGTGCTGGGCAGGCATATCGGGTCCGCGCTCGGGGAGGCGGCGCTGGCCGTCGCCGTGGCGATGGTGGTCGCGGCGGTCGGGTTGTTCGGGTTCTCGCTGGTGGAGTGGCCCGCGTTCAACTCGTCCAATGTGACGCGGGCGCTGACGACGGTCGGACAGGTGGGGTCGGCGGCGCTGCTGATCGCGGCGGTGTGGCTGATCCGGGCGCGCCGGTGGCCGTGGGTGGCGAAAATCCTGTCGTGGACGGGTGTTTCGGCGTTCGTCACGGTGACGCTCGGGATGCCGCTGGCCGCCACCAAGCTGTACCTGCACGGCGTCTCGGTGGACCAGGAGTTCCGCACCGAGTACCTGACGCGGCTCACCGACAGCCCCGCGCTGCGCGATATGACCTACATCGACCTGCCGCCGTTCTACCCGGCCGGGTGGTTCTGGATCGGCGGACGGGTCGCGAACGCGCTCGGCATGGACGGGTGGGAGGCGTTCAAGCCGTACGCGATCGGATCGCTGGCGGTGGCGGCCGTGCTCGCGCTCGTGCTGTGGACCCGGCTCATCCGCGCCGACTGGGCGGTCGCCGTCACCGCCGCGACCACCGCCGTGGTCGTCGCCTACGGCTCGCCGGAAATCTACGGCGCGATCATCGCCCTGCTGCTGCCGCCGATGCTGGTGCTGGCGTGGGGCGCGCTGCACCGTCCGGAGGAAGACGCGGGCGCGCCGTCCCCGCGCACGGCGGGCGGCTGGGGCGCGGTGCTCGGCACCGGCCTCCTGCTCGGCATCGCCGCCAACTTCTACACGCTGTACCTGCTGGTCGCCGCCTTCGCCGTGACGCTGATGGGCTTGCTGGCGGCGGGCATCGCGGTGCGCTCTCCCGCGAAATCCACTGCCCCCGCGTGGCGGGCCGCCGTCCCTCCGCTCATCCGTCTCGTCTCCATCGCCGCGATCGCCGGCCTCGTCGCGCTGGTCTGCTGGCTCCCGTTCCTGGTCGAGGCGCTGACCTCCGGGTTGCCCAGCTCGGGGACCGCGATGCACTATCTGCCCGCGTCGGGGGCCGAACTGCCGCTGCCGATGGTCGAGTTCTCCCTGCTCGGCGGATTCTGCCTGGTGGGGACGATCTGGCTGGTGGTCCGGGCCGGGTCGTCGCGGCGGGCGCAGGCGCTCGGCATCGGGGTGGTGGCGATCTACCTGTGGACGCTGCTGTCGATGCTGGCGACGGTGGCCGGGACCACCCTGCTCTCGTTCCGCCTCGAGGTCCCGCTCTACGCGCTGCTGGCGGCGGCGGGCGCGTTCGGGTTCGTGGAGGGTGCGCGGGCGGTCTACCAGGCGTTCAACGAGCCGGAGCGTTTTCGCGTGGCCGTCGTCGCGGTGGCGGTGCTGGGCGCGCTCGCGTTCACCCAGCACATCCCGGCCATCCTCGCCCCCGAGATCACCACGGCCTACACCGACACCGACGGCGACGGCGAGCGCGGCGACCGCCGTCCGCCCTCGGCCGTGTCGTACTACGCGGAGATCGACGAGGCCCTCCGGGCGCGGACCGGCCGCCCCCACGACGAGACCGTGGTGCTCACCGCCGACACCAGCTTCCTGGCCTTCCACCCGTACTTCGGCTTCCAGGGACTGACCTCCCACTACGCCAACCCGCTCGCGAACTTCGCCGACCGCGCCGCCCTCATCGAGAGCTGGAGCGAGCTGGAAACCCCCGAAGCCCTCTTCGACGCCCTCGCCGCGACCCCCTACCGCGCGCCCGACGCGTTCCTCTTCCGCCGCGGCGCCGACACCTACACCCTGCGCTTGGCGCGCGACGTCTACCCGAACGACCCGAACGTCGAGCGCTACACGGTGGCGTTCCCCCAATCCCTCTTCGACTCGGACGCGTTCACCAAGACCGACATCGGACCGTTCACCCTCGTCACCGTCAACCGCTAGCTCCCGGGCTCGGCGCCGCGACGAACGTGGCCGGGCAGCTGCCACCGGACCTCGCGGCCGGTCTCACCGACGTCACCCGCAGCGCCTTTCTCGACGGTCTCGGTGGCGCGGCCGCCACCGGAGCGGGCGTGCTCGCCCTCGCCGCGATCGTCTGCCCGCTCCTGCTCCGCCGGACCTCCGTCCACCCCGGGTAGCTCCCCCGGCGCGCGGTGCCGGGCGGGGGCCGGGGTGTGGCTAGCATGACTGATCGTGCGACCGGACCGATCGACTCGAGCGTTCACCCGATTCCGCCTGATCGCCCTGGTTTCGGGGCTCATCGGGTTCGTGCTGGCGCTACTGACGCCGCTGCTGCCGGTGCGCCAGGACCAGGCGGTGCTGGAGTGGCCGCAGGCGGAGGCGTCGAGCGTCGAGGCGCCGCTGGTGTCGTATGTGCCGCTGCGGCTGGAGGTCTCGCTGCCGTGCGGGCTGCTCGCCGGCGGGGACCGGACGCTGCTGTCCACGATTCCGGCGGAGTCGGGGCAGGCGACGGCCAAAGGTGTGGTCGTGGCGGTCAACGGCGGCGAGTTGTCGGTCATCGAACGCGACGTGCCGATGCTGTCGGCTCCGGTCGAGGAGATCGGCGGGTGCTCGACCGTCGAGATCGTGGCCGACGCCGCCGCGACGACCGTCGAGTTCACGGGCGTGAACCGCGAGGACGGCACGCCGTTCCGCAACACCGTCACCCGCGACATCCGGCCGCAGATCGTCGGCGTGTTCACCGATCTGGACGAAGCGCAGCTCACCGGCGCGCGGCTGCGCGCCGACATCGACTCGCGCTTCTCCTCCACGCCGAGCACGATCAAACTCGCCGCCATGATCCTGGCGGCGCTCAGCACGATCGTCGCCCTCGTCGCGCTGCACCTGCTCGACACCTCCGACGGCAGGCGCGCGCGCCGCTTCCTGCCCGCGCACTGGTGGCGGTTCACCCTCGCCGACGGCGCGGTGCTCGGCACGCTGGCGCTGTGGCACGTCATCGGCGCCAACACCTCCGACGACGGCTACATCCTGAACATGGCGCGCGCGTCGGGGCCGTCGGGGTACATGGCGAACTACTACCGCTGGTTCGCGGTGCCGGAGGCACCCTTCGGCTGGTCCTACGAGGTGCTGGCCTGGATGACGTCGATCTCCACCGCCAGCGTCTGGATGCGGCTGCCCACGCTGCTCGCGGGCATCGTGTGCTGGCTGGTGATCAGCCGGGAAGTGTTGCCGCGCCTGGGCGCTCGCGTGCGGCGCCACCGGGTGGCGCTGTGGACGGCGGGTCTGGTGTTCCTCGCGTTCTGGCTCCCCTACGACAACGGCCTGCGGCCCGAACCGCTCATCGCGGCGGGCGCGCTGCTCACCTGGTGCTCGATCGAGCGCGCCATCGCCACCGGCCGCCTGCTGCCCGCCGCCATCGCCGTGCTGATCGCCGCGTTCTCGCTGGCGGCCGGGCCGACCGGCCTGATCTGCGTGGCGGCGCTCATCGCGGGCTCGCGGCCGGTCTTGCAGATCATCGTCAAGCGCGCGGCCACCAGCGGAATGTCGTTCGGGCAGGCCCTGTTCCGGTACGCGGCGCTGATCGCGCCGGGGCTGGCGGCCGGAACCGTCGTGCTCATCGTGGTTTTCGCCGACCAGACGCTGTCGACGGTGATGGAGGCGACCCGGGTGCGCACCGAGGTCGGGCCGAACGTGGCGTGGTTCGACGAGCGCACGCGCTGGGATTCGCTGCTCATGCTCTCCCCCGACGGGTCGCTGGCGCGGCGGTTCGGCGTGCTGCTGATGCTGCTGTGCCTGCTGGTCTGCGTGCTGCAAGTGCTGCGCAAGGGCCGGATTCCGGGGACCTCGCGCGGGCCGTCGGTGCGCATCCTCGGCATCGTGTTCGCGTCGCTGGCCCTGATGATGTTCACGCCGACCAAGTGGACCCACCACTTCGGCGTGTACGCGGGACTGGCGGGTTCGCTGGCGGCGCTGGCCGCCGTCGCGGTGGGCAGCGCGGCGATCCGCTCCCCGCGCAACCGGGCGCTGTTCGCGGCGGCGGTGCTGTTCCTGCTGGCGATCACGTTCACCGGGTCCAACGGCTGGTGGTACGTGTCGAGCTACGGTGTGCCGTGGTGGGACAAGGCGCCGCTCGTCGCGGGCAAGGGACTGTCCACGCTGTTCCTCGGATTGACCGGTGTGGCACTGCTTTTCGCCGTCTGGTTCCACTTCCGCGAGCCCTACAAGCGGGAGAAGGCCACGGCGCCCAACGGTTTCGACCGGCTCGCCTCGGTGCCGTTGACCATCGCGGCCGCGCTGCTGGTGCTGTTCGAAATCGCTTCGCTCGCCAAGGGAGCCGTCACCCAGTACCCGGCGTACTCGATCACGAAGTCGAATCTGCGCTCCCTGACCGGGGATACGTGCGCGCTGGCCGACGAGGTACTGGTGGAGACCGACACCGCCGACTCGCTGCTGCTGCCCTACGACGGCGCGCCCGCCGACGGACTGAGCGCGGAGTCGACCGGCTTCTCCCCCAACGGCGTAGCCTCCGACCTCACCGCCGACGCCGAGGAAACCGTCACCGGCGCAGCCAACTCCGTGAACCAGGGCTCGGAGAACAAGACCACCGACACCACCGGCGCCGGAACCGGCGGCGGCACAACGGAACAGGCGGGTATCAACGGCAGTACCGTCGCGCTCCCGTTCGGGCTGGACGCGGCCCGCACGCCCGTGCTCGGCTCCTTCCAGGAGTCCGAGCAGCGGCAGGCGTCGCTGACCTCCCAGTGGTACCGGCTCGACCTCGCCGACAGCGTGCGCGACGACCCCGCCTACCGGGTGCTGGCCATCACGGCGGCCGGGCGCATCAAGTCGGTGGATGCCGACGGCGTCGAAACCTACGGGCAGGAACTGCGTGTCGAGTACGGCACCCGCGCCGCCGACGGTTCGGTCGACGTGCTCGGCGCGATCAACCCGCTCGACATCGGGCCCGCGCCCTCGTGGCGCACGCTGCGCGTCCCGCTGGACGCACTGCCCGCCGAGGTGAACGCGGTGCGGTTGGTGGCCGTGGACAACGACATCACCCAGCGTCAGTGGCTGGCCGTCACCCCACCCCGCCTCCCCCGCCTGGCCACGCTGGATTCCGTTGTGGGCCACACCGATCCGGTGCTGCTGGACTGGCACGTCGGCCTCGCCTTCCCCTGCCAGCGGCCCTTCTCCCACCACAACGGCGTCGCCGAGTCCCCGGCCTGGCGCATCCTGCCCGACCGCGTCGGCTCCGACGCCTCCAACGCCTGGCAGGACGACATCGGCGGCGGCCCCCTCGGCTGGACCGAACTCCTCCTGCGCGCCGACTCCGTCCCTACCTACCTCGCCGACGACTGGGGCCGCGACTGGGGCTCCCTCGAACGCTTCACCCCCTACGACCCCACCGCGGTCCCCGCCGAGATCACGGTGAACCAGGTTTCGCGCGGTGGGCGAGAGGAAGATGCGCCCATCCGGGTGCGGTAGGGATGAGGGGGCCACGACATCCGACCCGCTCGGACGTCGATCACGAAGAACGTGCACCGGCCGTAGCAACGGCCCACTGCTGAATAGGCTGTGGAGTCGTGAGAACTCGATCCATGGTGAAGCGCGCTCTCGCGATCAGCGTGTCGGTGTTGTGGCTTGTCGCGTGTGGCGGTCCGACGCCCGACTCGCCGAGTGAGGGTTCCGGATCTCACCTCGCCTGTGCCACCGGCCAGCACGCCGATTCGATGTTCACCAGCGAGCCGGGCGCGGAGGACTTCACGCTTCAGGCTCCGCGGTTGCCGGGTTGGACCCAGCGGCAATCGGAGGGACCGTCACCGGGATTTGTGCTGCACAGGTTCGACCCTCCGACAGCGGATGCCGATATGGGCACGGCGACTGTCACGCTCACCGCCTTCTCTCCCACCGACACCGCCGCTGCCGCGCTCGATACGCTCCGCACTCTGCGTGCGAACGGGCCCGGCTGGCAGGAATCGAGCAGCGAGCCCGTCGAGATCTGCGATCACGGGGGCGTGAAGGTATCCGGCATCTACCGCACCGCCGGGCTCGAAGTGCGCCATGAGTATCTCGAATTCCCTTATGGATCAACGGGATCGGTGTACCCGATTCAGGTCAGCAGTGGGCGCGCGACAACGGCTACACTATGGTGCTGATTGTCGACCACCGAACCGTGATCAATGATCCCGCCATCCAGAGCTATATCGACACGGGACAAATTCAACTGATACGAAAAGAGCTCGATACTCCTGACTATCCCCACCATGAGCCGATCAAATACCTGCGAATGCCCCCCGGCAGCGAAGACGGAGGCACCGCGTGGATGGACGATCTTCCGGTTCGCTACGTGGACGGGCAGCGGGGGTTCGATCGTCGCATCATGGAAGAACTCGCCGCCGTCGGTGTGCCCTGTTACACGCTGGGCGACCTGGCCAACGGCCCACGCACCATCCCGCAGGGCATTCCGATCTTCGTCGACTGGCTCGCCGATCTGGAGAAACGGATTCCCGGCCCCGAGTCCGAGCATCGCGCCATCATCCGGTCCGGGCTCATTCGCAACCTGATCGATCCCGCCGCCCGGGGCAATCAGCAAGCAATCGACCTGCTCATCGCTCAAATGCGCCGTCAACCCCCACTGCCGACTCGGACGCAGGACTGGGCATGCTTGGCTCTACGCACGATCGCGACCGGAAAAAATTTCGATCAGATCGCCGGACTTCTGGCCGAACTCCCGGTGGGTTCACCAACCATTCCACTGGTCGAATATCTCGGCAAAGTCAAAACCGCTCGGTCCCGGGATATTGCCGTGAAATATCTGGGTGGACCGACCCGGGAGGCCGCGATAAAAGCACTGGTGCAAATGAAGGCTCCCGATGTCCGGCATCTCATCGAGCCGTTCCTCGACGATCCCCATCCACCGGTGCGCAAACAGGCCCTGCGCGCCATGGAGAAACTCCCCCCACCGGAACCCGCACCGGCCTGACCGATCCGATGGTGAGCACGCCCTTGATCGCGAAGCGAAAATCCGCCCCGGCTCCGGCGTGCCCACCGACGCCGCCCGCCGGCGCGCTGGACGCCGCCGCGAAGGTCATCGGTTCCGAGGCGCGGCTGACGCCCGTGCGCTCGTCGATGCCGAAGCCTGTCGGAGGCGTCCAATAGTGCTCACCCGGCACGGGCTAGGAAATGGCTACGGCACCAGGACGATTCGGCCGCGGAGGCCGCCTTTGGTGAGGCGTTGGTGGGCGGTGGCGTAGTCGGTGAGGGGGAGGGATTCGGCTACGCGGAGGGTGAGGGCGCCGGCGGTGGCGCGGGTCGTGAGGGATTCGAGTTGGGCGCGGTCGGCGTGGGCGAAGACGGTGGTGACCGTGATGCCGCGCAAGGGGATCGGGGTGGTGTGGGCGGTGACGGAGGCGAAGCGGCCGAGGGTGCGGACGGCGCCGAGGCTGGCGGGGCCGAGTGCCGCCGCGTCGAGGGCGGCGTCCACACCGCCGGGGTAGCGGGTGCGGACGGTGGCCGCGAGGTCGGTTGTGCGGGGGAGGGTTTCGGCGGCGCCGAGGGTGCGGAGCAGCGGTTCGTCGGCGGCGTCGGCGAGCGCGGCGACGTGCACGCCCGCGGCGGAAGCGAGTTCGACCGCGTAGCCACCGACCGCGCCGGCCGCGCCGGTGACGAGGAGGGTTTCGCCGGGCCGCAGGTCGAGGGCGTTCAGGGCTTGGAGGGCGGTGAGTCCGTTGAGCGGGATGGTGGCGGCGGCGATGTCGTCGAGGGAGTCGGGGATCGGGGTGACCTGCGCGCCCTCGAACGCGACGGCCTGATCGACCGCCACGTCACCCCCCAGGTCCCCGTCCGCGTCGACTACGAACTCACCGACCTCGGCCGCAGCCTCCACCCGGTGCTGGTCACCATGAAGGACTGGGCCGAGTCCCGCATGGGCGAAGTGCTCGCCGCCCGCGCCCGCTACGACGCGCAGCGGTAGGGGTACGCCTCGCGTCCTTGACCGAATATCCCGTGACGCAGAACCGTGCAACTCGGGCTCGGCGATCCGAACCGGGGAGCCGATCCGAATACCCGCCGGGAGGGTGGGCGGTCGGTTTTCTATGACCGGCGGGTTACCGAGAGAGCGTCCGAATTGTCCTGACGCGCTGCCGGTTTCGAAGGTGTGAAGGATCTGTGACCGGGGCGCGGATTGCGAGACGAATCGCGTTTCGATACGTACCCTCGTGGGTATGACAGGAGCCTTCGATGACATGGATCTGCGCGATCTCGTCGATCTGCTCACCGACGAGGAGAAGCGCGAAATCCGGCCCGCGATCCTGCGGGTCCTGAACCGCCTGCCCGCCCAAGAGGTGCTGCGCCGCGAACTCGGCCGCCGCATGCTCGAGGTCTGACCCCGCCTGCCACCGCACATCCCCTACCCCGCCACCCGGTGGGGTACGAGTGCGGTGCGGACGGGACCGAGCAGGATCAATCCGTCACACGGTCGAGCAGATCCTTGGTCAGCACCGGCCGGACGGTCACACCACCGGCAGCCAGCGCGTGTTCCCTCGCGGGCGAGCGGTCGATGGCGCACACCACGGTGTCCACGGTCGCACCCCGCGCACGCAATTGCCGAGCGGCGGCGCGCACCGCACCACCGGTCGTGACGACGTCCTCGATCAGCACGACGTAGCGACAAAGTGCGGGTAGACCGGCGCCAACGAAAACCGTTGACCCCCTGGGCAGCTCGACAACCTTGGCGTGAAACGCAACGTGCACCCGAGCCGTGCACGCACCCGGCCGTGAACAGAAACCGCCCGGGTGGACTCGAAGTCCACCCGGGCGGTTTCACGCATCCACCGCTCAGAACACTCGCATATCACCGGGCGACCACAACCCGTTGCGGGTGTGGG
The DNA here is from genome assembly GCF_003315035.1 of Nocardia puris. GTDB lineage: Bacteria > Actinomycetota > Actinomycetes > Mycobacteriales > Mycobacteriaceae > Nocardia > Nocardia puris. The sequence goes on along the minus strand of NZ_QNRE01000004.1, from coordinate 566,263 downwards.
TGCCGGTGGTGAGGTCGGCGGGGCGGGCGTTGGGGTAGTAGCGGTCGTAGCGCTCCAGGGAGCCCCAGTCGCGGGCCCAGTCGTCCTTCATGTAGGTCGGGAGGGTGACGGACTTGGCGAGCATCTGGGAGAAGCCGAGGGGGCCGCCGAACTCCTGGGCCTGCCAGGTGTTGGTGGAGCTGATGGCCAGCGGGCGGTCGGGGAGGATGCGGTAGTTCGGCACCTCGGCGACGCCGTTCTCGTGGCTGAACGGCCGCTGGCACGGGAATTGCAGGCCCACCGCCCAGTCCAGCAGCACCGGCTGGTCGCGGCCGATGTAGTCGTTGAGCGAGACCAGCTGCGGCATGCGCGGCGGGGTGAACGCCAGCCACTGGTCGCCGATCAGGATCGGGTCGTTGGCCAGCACGCGCACCGCGTCGGCGTCGGGGGCGATCTCGTCCAGCGGCACCCGCAGGTTGCGCCAGGACGGGAACGGGCCGATATCGCGCGGCAGGTACTCGCCGAGCACCTCGACGCCGCCGTCGGGCAGCCGCCTGCCGTACTCCACCCGCAGCGACTGGCCGTAGGTCATATCGCCGGTGTCGGTGAAGGACATGATGCGCCCCGCCGCCGTGATCACGATCAGCGGCCGGTCCTCGGACCGCTCCGGCAGCTCGAACCAGCTCGAGGTCAGGTGCGCGGGCTGCTGCACGCCCTCCTGGTAGCTGCCCATGATCGGGGTGGTGGCCGGGTCCAGGCCGAACGGCAGCGCGACCGTGGAGCCGTTCACGCCGCGCTCACCCTGGCCGCCGCCGGTGCCCGCGCTCTCGCCCTCGGCGAACGCCGCGCCCACCGACTGGGTGGAGGTGTTGCCGGTGCCCGGCTTCACCTCGACGGCGTCGGCGGACAGGTCGTCGGGCACCCCGTTGGGGTCGAAGCCGACCGGGTTCGCGCCCGCCAGCGGATCGCCGTTGGCCGGCGGCGCGGCCGGGTCGATGATCGGATTCAGCCTGCCGCCGTTGGGGTCGGGCTCCACCAGGATGTCGCCGGCCAAGCCGCAGGTCTTGCCGCCGAGCGCCTCGATATTGGACCGTCCCAGCGAGTAGGCCGGGTACTGCGAGTACGCGCCCTTGGCCAGCGAGGCGACCTCGAGCAGCACCATGCCCGCCGCGACGATCGTCAGCGGGATGGCGGCGAACTTGCGAATCCGCCTGCCGCGCGCCGTCTTCGCGGACGGTTGCGGCTTGATGTACTCCTCGCGCAGGGTGAACCAGGCGACCAGCGCCAGCGCGACGCCGAACAGGATCAGCATGAGCGTGTTGGACTGGTAGCCCGACAGCGAGATCCGCTTGTCGAACCACGGCACCCCGAAACTCGACACGTACCAGTAGCCGTTGATGCCCGAGAACGCGATCGCCAGCACGAACAGCAGCCCGGCCAGGAAGATGGCCCGGTTCTTGCGCGCCCGCAGCGCCGTCGCCGACACCGCGACCGCGGTCACCGCCGCCAGCGAACCCGCGATGCCCGCGTACGCGCCGAAGTGGTGGGTCCACTTGGTCGGGTTGAACATCATGAAGAAGATCGTGCCGAACACGATGCCCATGAGCCGCCAGGTCGGCGCGCTCGCGATGCCGGGCACCCGCCTGCGGCGCAGCAGCACCAGCATGGTGGTGAACAGGCACAGCAGCATCACCAGGAAGGCGAAGCGGCGCGAGAGCGAACCGTCGACCGTCTCCACGAACAGGTAGTAGTAGCGCAGGTAGTCCTCGTACCAGGCCAGGTTGGGTCCGGTGGCCTGGCGCACCCGGTTGGCCTCCTGGATGCCGGCGAAGGTCTGGTCGCTGTAGACCACGGTCAACACCAGCAGGCCCGCCGCGGCGATGGGCGCCAGCAGCGGCAGCGTGCCGTGTTCGCGATGGCGGCGCACCACGATTCGCACCAGCGGCCGGATGCCGGCCAGCAGCGCCGCCACACACATCAGGCCGGTCGGCGCGGCGGCCAGCGTGAACGCCGCGATCAGCACCGCGATACCGGCGGGCAGCAGGCGGCCGGTGGCGATGGCCCGCTCGATCGAGACCCAGGTCAGCAGCGCGCCCAGCGCGACGATCGGCTCGGAGCGCAGGCCGTTGTCGAACGGCAGCCAGAAGGCCAGGAACACCAGGCCGCCGGTCCACAGCGCCACCTGACTGTTGCGCACGCCGCGCCCGAGGCGGGGCACCACCTCGCGGCTGATCACCAGCCAGCACAGGATGGCGCAGCACAGGGCGGGCAGGCGCACCCACGGGCTCGCGGTGGAGATCTCCGCGAACACCTGGATCACGTAGTAGTACCAGCCGAACGGCGCCTCCGGCACCCCGTACCAGCGGAAGTAATTGGCCATGTAGCCGGCTTCCGGCGCGACGCGCACCATGCTCAGGATGTAGCCGTCGTCGGAGGTGTTGGCGCCGATGAAGTGCCACACCAGCAGCGTGCCGATCACCGCGCCGTCGGCGGCGGTGGGCTTGAACCAGTTCGCGGGCAGGAAGCGACGGTGCCCGCGGCCGTCACTGCCGTCGAGGCGGGCCAGCGCGCCCAGCGCCAGCAGCGTGCACAGCACCGCGCCCAGGATCGCCAGCAGCTTGACCAGCGTGGGGCTGGAGCTGAAGCGGGTGTCGACGGTCATGTCGAACGCCAGGTCCGCGGGGACATCGCCGCGCAGATCGGTGAACACGCCCACCACCTGCGGGCGCAGATCACCGAGCAGCTGCCCCTCGACCGGCACCTGCACGGTCTCCACCTGACCCGGCGCGCCGCCCTCGACCGGGCGCTCCACCGTGTTCGTCAGGCCGACGAACGCCGCGTGGGTGCGGTTCTGGTCGGAGGTGATGGTGATGGCCGAGCACTCCCCCATCCGCGACCGCTCGGCCGAGGCCACCACCGCGTTGCGGTCCACCACGTCGACCGCGCTGTCGGAGACCCGCACGAACAGCGCCTCCAGCGCCGCCCGGTCGCCCTGCGGCGGCGCGGTGGCCAGCAGCATGCCGCCCTGTTCGGGCAGCGCGGCCACGGCGGCGCACGGGATGGTCGCGGTCAGGTCGATCGGCACCTGCGACATCAGCGGCGCCTGCACGCTGTCCAGCGTGCCGTTCTGCGGCCAGCTCAGGATCGCGGTGGTCTGCTTGACCGGCAGGAACGGCGCGGCCAGCGCCAGCAACGCGCCCAGCGTTCCGGCCACCAGCGCGATTATTCGCGCGGTGCGGAAATCCTTGGGACGAACCTCGGGTGCGGCGGGAGGCTTTGTCAAGACAGCGGTTGCGGCGTCGGGCACGGTTGCAAATGCTAGCCGGTGCCCGCGCGGGGCGACCGGCGGATTCACACCGCGCCGACAGCGGTGCGAAACGCGAAAAGGGGACCCGTGTTGCTGACCGGTCACCCCGGCAATGGAAAGGTGGGGGTATGACCAAGGTGAATCTCGAGACGAATTTCGGACCGATCGTCCTGGAACTGGACGAGAGCAAGGCGCCCGCGTCGGTGCAGAACTTCGTGGACTACGTGAACGCCGGCCACTACAACGGCACGATCTTCCACCGCGTCATCCCTGGTTTCATGGTCCAGGGCGGCGGATTCGAGCCCGGTATGCGGCAGAAGGGCACCAAGGCCCCGATCCAGAACGAGGCGGGCAACGGCCTGAAGAACACCAAGTACACGGTCGCGATGGCCCGCACCAACGACCCGCATTCGGCCACCGCGCAGTTCTTCATCAACGTCGCCGACAACGATTTCCTGAACCACACCGCGCCCACCCCCTCGGGCTGGGGTTACGCGGTGTTCGGCGCCGTGGTGGACGGCACCGAGGTGGTCGACAAGATCGCCGGCGTGGCCACCGGTTCGGCCGGTATGCACCAGGACGTTCCGCTGGACGACGTGGTGATCACGTCGGCGACGGTCGCCTGAGACACCCGCGACGACATATCGGGCCGTATTCCGCGAGGAATACGGCCCGATCCGCGTTCTAGAGCGGCAGCAGGTGGTGTTTGCGCGGATTGCGGGAGATCGTCTTGTCCTGGAGCAGCTGGAGGGCCTTGCGGATCTCCAGGCGCGTGGTGGCCGGTTCGATGACCGCGTCGATGTATCCGCGTTCGGCCGCGACCCACGGCGTGGCGACGGTCGCGTTGTAGAAGTCGATCATTTGCTGGCGGATCGCCGCGCGCTGGTCCTCGGGCGCCGCCTCGATCTGGCGGGCGCCGATCAGGCTGACCGCGCTCTCCGCGCCCATCACCGCGATGCGGGCGGTGGGCCAGGCCAGGTTGACGTCGGCGCCGAGCTGCTTGGACCCCATCACCGCGTAGCCGCCGCCGTAGGACTTGCGGATCACCACGGTGACCTTCGGGACGGTGGCCTCCACGAAGGAGAACAGGAACCGGCCGCCGCGCTTGATGACGCCGATCTTCTCCTGTTCCACGCCCGGCAGGAAGCCGGGGGTGTCCACCACGAAGACCAGCGGCAGCTCGAACGCGTCGCACAGCCGCACGAAGTGCGCGGCCTTGTCGGAGGCGCGCGCGTCCAGGGCGCCCGCGTAGACCATCGGCTGGTTGGCGACCACACCGACGCTGCGGCCGTCGACCCGGGCGAAACCGGTGATGATATTGCGGCCCGCCGTCTCGCCGAACTCGTGGAAATCGCCGTCGTCGAAGATGCGCAGCAGGATCTCGTGCATGTCGTAGCCCGCGTTGTCGGAGTCGGGCACGATCGAGTCCAGTTCGCGATCGGAGTCGGTGATCTCCGGTTCCAGCCCGGGGTTCACGATGGGCGGCGGTTCCTGGCAGCTGGTGGGCAGGAAGCTCAGGTATTCGCGCACCCACCGGAAGGCGGCTTCCTCGTCCTTGGCGACGTGGTGGATATTGCCGTACTCGGCCTGGCTGCGCGCGCCGCCGAGCTCTTCCAGGCTCACGTCCTCGCCGGTGACCTCGCGGATCACCTTGGGACCGGTGACGAACATGTACGCCTCTTCGGTCGCCACCACCACGTCGGTGTTGATGGGCGCGTACACCGCGCCGCCCGCGCACTTGCCGAGGATCATCGACACCTGCGGCACCAGGCCCGACAGCGGTTCCTGGCGGCGGCCCAGCTCGGCGTACCAGGCCAGCGAGGTGACCGCCTCCTGCACGCGCGCGCCGCCGGAGTCGTTGATGCCCACGACCGGGCAGCCGACCCGGGCCGCGTACTCCATGATGTAGGCGACCTTGCGGCCGAACATCTCGCCGACCGAACCGCCGTAGACGGTCTGGTCGTGCGAGAACACCGCGACCGGGCGGCCGTCGACGAGCCCGTGCCCGGTGACCACGCCGTCGCCGTAGAGCGCGGCCGGGTCGCCCGGTTTGCGCACCAGGGCGCCGATTTCCACGAAGGTGCCCGGATCGAGCAGCATGTTGATCCGGTCGCGGGCGCTGGGTATGCCCTTGCGCGCCCGCTTGGTGACCCCCGCTTCACCCGCCGGTTCCTGCGCCAGCTCCAGGCGTTTACGCAGGTCGGCGAGTTTCTCGGCAGTAGTGCTCACGGGGCCCCTTTCGCCTCGATCCCGGTGAGCTTCGCGGTCAGGTCGGCGCCGATCGTGCCGATGCGCGGCTCGTCGATGATCTGCAAGTGATCGCCGGGGATATGGATGATCTCCAGGTTCTGCACGTACTCGTCCCAGCCACCGTTGGGCCGCCGGTGCGCGTAGCGCGGTTCGAGCTCGATGGCGCCGTCGTGGTAGCGATCGGCCAGGTAGAGCACGACGTGGCCGCCGTAGGGCTTCGGCTGGATCTTGGCCAGCTCGCGGCTCTCCACCCAGGAATGCTTCTGGTGTTCGAGCACGCCGCCGGGGATCTTCGTGCCGCTGAGCTTGATCAGATCGCCGATCATCTTGAACTGTTCCTCGTCGCTGGCGGCGGCCAGCGTCTCGAGTTGCTCGCGGTCGAGTTCACCCTGCACGTTGTAGGTCTTCTTGGCGAAGGCCTGGTAGCGCTCGATGCGGCGGACGCGCTCGGAGGGGCTGTTGTCCTCGTCCTCGACCGGGATGACCAGGTCGATCAGGCCGACGTGGCGCACGTCCGCCCCTTCGGCGCGCAGCAACTGCGCGACCTGGAGCGCGAGCACCGCGCCCAGGGACCAGCCGTACAGCACGTACGGGCCCTCGCCCTGGATCTTGCGCAGCTCCGGCAGGTACTGGCGGGCCCGCTCCTCGATGGAGCCCTCGACGCGCTCGAAGCCGTACATCGGGGTGTCGGCGGGCAGGCGCTTGAGCAGCGGCTCGTAGACCAGGGTGTTGCCACCGGCCGGGTGGAACACGAAGACGGGCACGGCATTCGAACCGTCCGGGCGCGCGCGCAGCGGGCGGACGAAACCGTCCACGTCGGCGCCGCTGTCCTGGAGCTCACGTACCACGTCGGAGAGTTCCTCGATGGTCTCCGAGTCGAGCACGTCGTCGACGGTGACCTCCGCGCCGACCCGTTCGGTGAGGCGCTCGGCCAGCTTCTCGGCGACCTCCTCCTCGAGGATCGGCAGGGTGTTGAAGATGCCGCCCGCCGACTTGCCGGTGACGATCGCCCAGGTGGCGTAGACCAGGCGCTCGGCCGCGTCGCGCGGCGGGACGTTCTCGGTGTCGGCCGGCTCGGCGGGGTCGGTGCCACCGAAGACAGCGGCGATATCGGTGGTTCCGGTGGACTTCGCTTGGGCCGATAGCTCGGTGGTGCTCGGCGTCGCAGTCGCCGTTCCGGTGGTACTCGGCGCGGCGGCGGTCGACTCCACAGTCGAGGCAGCGGCGCCGGACTCGGCGTTCACGGAGCCGGACCCACCGGCAGCGGTAGCGGACTCGGCGGTAACGCCGGCGGATGCACCAGTCGCGGCAGCGGACTCCGCCGTAGCGGTCGCGGCCTGCGCCACCGGCACCTCCGCCCCCGCGTCCTTCGCCGCCGCGACGGGATCCTCCCCCGCCTCCAGCGCGGCGCGCGCGGCGGCGACGAAATCGGCGTCCACCGTGACGTCTTCGCCCGCGGCCTGGCGCTCGGCGATGGCCTGCACCTCGTCGCGATGTTCGATGGCGTAGCGCAGCACCTTGCCGACCTCGTGCAGGTTGGCGTCGCGCACGGCCTGCACCTGCAACTGCGGGATGTCGAACTCGTACTCCACGCGGTTCTTGATGCGCATGGCCATCAGCGAGTCCAGACCCAGCTCCATGAGCGGGATCTCCATCGGCAGGTCCTCGACGGCGTAGCCCATGGATTCGGCGACGATGAGCGCCAGCCGGTCCTCGAGGGTCTGACTGCCGTTCGGGTCCCACCGGTCGCCGAAGCTCTCCACGACCTCCACCTCGGCGGGCGCCGCGGCGGTCTCGGTGACGGGCTGCGCGGCGACGGCCTCCGGCAGCGGCGCTCCGGAGGTGACGACGGCCTCGAACAGCAGCCGGAAGGCGTTGCCCTCCTTGGCATGCACCTGCGCCGACGCACCGCCGAGGTGCGGGGTCAGCGTGGTGGTCAGGGTGCCCGCGGCGGGCAGCTCGCCGTGCGGCACCGACGCGCCGAGCGCCACGTCGCCGAGCACCTGCGCGGCGGCCGCGCGCACCAGCGCGGGCAGCTCGGTGACGGCCGAGGCCTGCACCTCCCACACGTGGCGGCCGTCGGGCAGCGCGACGTGCGCGCCGGGGGCGCGACCGCTGCCGCCACCGGCGGCCATCCGGCCCTTGGGCCAGAACTCCTTGCGCAGGAACAGGGTTCGCGGCACGTCGGCGTAGTCGCCGTCGGGCAACAGCGAGGGCAGGTCGACGGCGTGGCCGTTGACGTAGAGCTGGGCCAGCGCCGAGATCACGCCCGCCGACTCGTCTTCCTTGCGCTTGAGCGTCGGGATGAGCTGGGCGTTGTGCAGCCCGGCCGCGTAGGTGGTGCCGAGCACCTGCATGAGCGCGACCGAGTTCGGCGCCAGCTCGATAAAGGTGGTGTGGCCGGCGTCCACGGCGAGCTTCACCGCGTTGGTGAAGTACACGCTGTGGCGCATGTTGGTGACCCAGTAGTCCTCGTCGTGCACCGGGTCGCTGCCGGGACGGTAGTAGGTCTCCTTGTGCACCGTGGAATACAGGCCGGCGGTGAGCTCGGTCGGCTCGATGCCGGCCAGTTCGGCGGCCAATTCGCCGAGCAGCGGGTCCATCTGGGAGGTGTGGCCCGCGCCGCGCGTGGGGAGCACACGCGCGAACTTGCCCGCCTCCTCGACCTTCGCGACGATCGCCTGCACTTGCTCGGCCGGGCCGCCGATCACCGTGTTGGTGGGCGCCGCGTACACCGCGCACTCCACGTCGGGGTAGTCGGCGAGCAGCGTGGCCACGTCGTCGGCGCTCAGCTCGACCAGCGCCATATTGCGCACGTCGTCGTCGCTGATCATCTGCTCGCCCTCGCCCATCAGGCGCGAGCGGGCGCAGATCACGCGCACCGCGTCCTCCAGCGCGAGACCGCCCGCGATGTAGGCTCCGGCGACCTCGCCCATGGAGTGCCCGACGACGGCGGTGGGCTCGGCGCCGTGCGCGCGCAGCAGCGCGGCCAGGCCGATCTGGATGGTGAAGATGCCGACCTGCGAGGTGCCGACGTTGTAGTCCTGGGCGTCGTCGAGAAGCATCTCGCGGATCGAGTAGCCCGCCTCGTCCTGCACGAGCTCGTCGACCTCGTCGACGGCGCGGCGGAAGATCGCGTTCTCCGCGTAGAGCTGCTTGCCCATCTTGCGGTGCTGCGCGCCGAAGCCGGAGAGCACCCAGATCGGGCCCTGCGCGGCGGGCGCGTCGGAGGTGAACACGCCGTTGCCGGGCTTGCCCGCGGCAATGGCGCGCAGACCGGCGACGGCCTCCTCGTGCGTCTTGGCGACGACCACACCGCGCGAGCGCCAGTGGCTGCGCTTGGCCAGCGCCCGCGCCACATCGGCCAGCGGCGCGTCCTTGCCCGCGCCCTCCAGCCAGTCGGCCAGTTCGGCGGCGGCGCGCTTGCGGCGCGAGGGCAGGTACCCCGACACGGCGAGGATCACCGGCAGCGGCTCCTCGCGCCCGGGCGACCACTCGGGCTCGGCCTCGGCGGCCTCGGCCTCCGCCACGATCTCGGTGGCCTCGGCCACCACGTCGGTGGTTTCGGCGTCCAGTTCTTCGCCGTCCGAATCGACCTGCGGCGCTTCGGTTTCCGTCGCGGCTGCCGGCACGTACTCCTGGATCACCAAGTGCGCGTTGGTGCCGCCGAACCCGAAGCCGGAGACGCCGATGGTGGCCACACCGCTGTAGCGCGGAAACTCGGTCGGGGTGTCCACGACCTTCAGGTTCGCCTGCTCGAACGGGATGTAGGGGTTCGGGCCCGCGTAGTGCAGGTTGGGCGGAATGACGTTGTGCTGCAACGCCAGCACGATCTTGGCCAGGCTGGCCGCGCCCGCGCCGGACTCCAGGTGGCCGAAGTTGGTCTTGGCCGAACCGAGCAGCGCGGGCTTGTCGGCGTCGCGCCCGCGCCCGACCACCCGGCCCAGCGCGTCGGCCTCGATCGGGTCGCCGATCAGGGTGCCGGTGCCGTGCGCCTCGATGTAGTCGACGGTGGACGGCTTGATGCCCGCGTCGCGGTAGGCGGCGCGCAGCACGTCGGCCTGCGCGTCGGGGTTGGGGGCGAACAGGCCGTTGGAGCGGCCGTCGCTGTTCACCGCGGAACCCTTGATCACGGCGTAGATCTTGTCGCCGTCGCGTTCGGCGTCGGCCAGGCGCTTGAGCACCACCAGGCCCGCGCCCTCGGAGCGGATCATGCCGTCGGCGTCGGCGGAGAACGCCTTGATGCGGCCGTTCTTCGCGAACGCGCCGTTCTTCTCGAAGCCGAGCGAGGCGACCGGCGCGAGGATCATGTTCACGCCGCCGGCCAGCGCCAGGTCGGCGTCACCGTCGCGCAGCGCGCGCACGGCCTGGTGCACGGCGACGATGGTGGACGAGCACGCGGTGTCGACGGTGACCGACGGGCCGCGGAAGTCGAAGAAGTAGGAGACGCGGTTGGCGATGATGCCGGTCGAGGCGCCCAGCAGCGCGTAGGCCTCCGCCGAGATCGGCAGGCTCGGGTCGCGATCGCCCAGGCCCAGCGCCGCGATCAGCTGGAAGTCCTGCGTCGAGGAGCCGACGAACACGCCGACCTGCTCGCCCTTGAGCTCGCTGGCCGGGATCCTGGCGTGCTCGAGCGCCTCCCAGGTGAGCTCCATCATCAGCCGCTGCTGCGGGTCGACGCGCTCCACCTCGACCGGCGACATGGCGAAGAACTCCGCGTCGAAGCCCTTGACCACGTCCTGGTCCAGGTAGCCGCCGAGGGTGTTGCTCTCCTCGATCAGCTTCGCGGTGGCCGGATCGCTGGTGAACTCCTCCCAGCGGCCCTCGGGCAGCTCGCGGATCGCGTCGCCGCCGTTGATGAGGAAGTCCCAGGTGGACTCGGGGGTGTCGCCCGCGCCGGGCAGGCGGGTGGACAGGCCGACGATGGCGATGTCGTGCGCCTCGCCCGGGGTGTATCCGGCGTAGAAGGCGTCGTCGGCCGACTCCGCCGGCAGCTCCGGCTCGCCGTTGACGATGACCTCGGCCAGCGAGGCGATGGTCGGATGCTGATAGATGACGGTGGCCGCCAGCACCACGCCGGTGATCTCCTCGATGTCACCGTGCAGCGCCAGCGCGTCGCGCGAGGCCAGGCCGAACTCCTCCATCGGCCGGTCCACCGTGACCTGCTCGATCGCCTGCCCGGTGGCGTCGGCGACCCAGCGGCGCAACCACTCTCGCACCTCGCTCACCGTGATGTCGGCGGGCGGCGCGACCTCGGAAGCCGTCGGCGCGACGGGTGCGGTCTCGGTCGTCTCGGCGGGCGTGCCCTCGTTGTCAGCCATCAGTTCCTCAAGCTACCTGTCTCCGTACCGGGCGCGCCGCGAAATGGCGCCCGGCTCGGAACACGTCCGCGCCGAGCGCCGGTGACCGGCCTCTAGCTCACCCTGGGCTCTTACTCTTCCGGTGCATCGGGGAAAGCCTGCTGGGTGTAACCACCCCGCAGCGTTCCCTCCAGATACGCAGTCTTGCAGGCGCGCCGGGCGATCTTGCCGCTGGAGGTGCGCGGGATCGAGCCCGCGGGCACCAGCAGCACGTCACGCACGGTCACACCGTGGCGCTGCGAGACCGCCGCGCGCACCGCGTCGGCGATCGGCAGCGGATCGGCCTTGCCGGCGCCGGGACCGCGCTCGGCGACGATGACGAGGTGCTCGGAGGCGTCGTCGGCGTCGAACGTCTTCAGCCCGGAGTGGCTGCCCTGCTCGAACACCTCGGCGGGCAGCTGGTTGGCGGGCACCGAGAACGCCGCGACGAAGCCGGGGCGCAGCGCCTTGCTGGCCTCCTGCGCGGAGTACTCGAGGTCCTGCGGGTAGTGGTTGCGGCCGTCCACGATCACCAGGTCCTTCACCCGGCCGGTGATGTAGAGCTCGCCTTCGAAGTACACGCCGTAGTCGCCGGTGCGCATCCAGTTCGCGTCCTCGGGCGTGCCCTCGGCGTGGCTGCCCTCGGGCAGGCGTTCGGTGATCTTGTTCTGGAAGGTCTTCTTGGTCTCGTCCGGGCGGCCCCAGTAGCCGATGCCCATGTTGTTGCCGTGCAGCCAGATCTCGCCGACCCGGCCGTCGGGCAGTTCATGACCGCCGCCGTCGTTCTCGACGGTCTCCGGGTCCACGATCGCGGCCCACTGCGACAGCGCGACATAACCGCAGGACACCTGCGCGATCGCGTTGTCGGTGCCGGGCTCCACCTTCACCATGCGGCCCGCGTTCAGCGCGTCGCGGTCGACGTAGGTGACCTTGGCCTCGTCCTCGGCCTTGGTGGCCGAGACGAACAGCGTGGCCTCGGCCATGCCGTAGCAGGGCTTGATGGCGGTCTTGGGCAGGCCGTACGGCGCGAACGCCTCGTTGAACTTCTTCATCGAGGACGTGGTCACCGGCTCGGAGCCGTTGATCAGGCCGATCACGTTGGACAGGTCCAGCGACTCGCCCTGCTTGGGCAAACCGCGCGCGGCGGCGTGCTCGAAGGCGAAGTTCGGCGCGGCGGCGAAGGTGCCCGCGCCGTCGGACACGGCGGCCAGCTCCTTGATCCAGCGGTAGGGCCGCCGCACGAACGCACTCGGCGACATGATGGTGATGTACTTGCCGCCCACCGCGGGCAGGATCACCGTGAGCAGGCCCATGTCGTGGAACAGCGGCAGCCAGGTGACGCCGCGCGAGTTCCAGTCCAGGTTGATCGCGTCCACCATCTGCAGCAGGTTGGTGCCGACCGCGCGGTGGGTGATCTCCACACCGGCGGGCACGCGGGTGGAACCCGAGGTGTACTGCAGGTAGGCGATGTCGTCGATCTTGAGGTCCGGGCGCACCCAGGTCTCGCCGACGCTGTCGGGGATGGCGTCCACGGCGATGATGCGCGGGCGCTGCGCGGCGGGCAGCGCGCGGAAGAACTGGCGCACCCCGGCCGCCGACGAGCTGGCGGTCAGGATGGCCGAGGGCTGGCAGTCGCCGAGCACCGCGTGCAGGCGGTCGGTGTGACCGGGCTCGTCCGGGTCGAACAGCGGCACCGAGATGGTGCCCGCGTAGATCGCGGCGAAGAAGGAAACCACGTAGTCCAGACCCTGCGGGGCCAGGATCGCGACCCGGTCACCCCGCTTGGTGACCTGCTGGAGGCGGGCGGCCACCGCGCGCAGCCGCACCCCGAATTGCTGCCACGTCAGCTCGTGTACCTCACCATCGCGTTCCCGCGAATAATCGATGTAGCGGTACGCGAGCGTGTTCGCGTCATTGCGGGTGTGCTTCTCGACGTGATCAACCAGGGTGTGATCCTCGGGAATTCGGATGTTCCCGGTTTCGTCCAGGTAGTCGTCGAAAGTCTCTTCCATTCCTTCTTCTCCTCCGAGGCGCACCCTGAACGGCGGTGCGTACACCACTGTTCACCTGTGAGGCCCCGACTCGCTTTCGCCCGCGGATGCTCTCGTGACAAGACGACAGCCTGCGGATTATTCCTGCGGTCTGCGCGGTGACCGCTATCGGCTAGATGTATTCAAACCAGGGTCATGTTACAGAGATGACCCGTTCACTCTTCCCGCAGCAGGGGGATAACCGGCGCGAAAGCGTCCATCTGGGTGGGGAACACCCCGACGTACGACATCGACGTGAGTTGCCGCACACGGCGGATCTGCTCGGCGATCTCCTCGAAGCTACCGATCGCCACGTACGGCGAGTTCAGGATGTCCTCGACGGAGAGCTTGGTGTCCACCTCCAGGTCCGGGTGCAGGCCGCGATCGATGGCCGACAGCGCCATCTCCGCGGTCTTCTCCCGGTCGTCGGTGATGACGATCGCGGTGATCGCCCAGTTGAGCTCGATCTCGGCGAAGCGGTCGCCCGCGGCCTCCTTGATCAAGTTCACCTTCTCCACGGTCTTCTCCAGGGTGATGCCGGAGAGCAGGCCCTTGCCGTTCTTGGTGGTGACCGGAACGACGGAGATGATGTCGGCGTGCTTGGCGGCCAGGCGCAGCATCTTCGGTCCGCCGCCGCCGGTGCAGATCGGCGGGCGCGGGCCCTGCCGCGGCCGCGGCGTGCCCTTGATCCCGTCGACCTTGTAGTACTTGCCCTCGAAGTGGCACTCCTGGCCGCGCAGCAGCACGTCCAGAATCGTCAGCGTCTCGTCCAGTTTGGCGAGGCGCACACCCGGCGAGTCGTAGTCGAGGCCGGCGGCGAGGTACTCGTCCTGCTTCCAGCCCGCGCCGATGCCCACTTCCAGGCGGCCCTTGGAGAGCACGTCGATGGTGGCGAGATCCTTGGCCAGCACCACCGGATGGCGAAAGCCGTTGGCCAGCACCGAGGTGCCCAGCCGGATCCGCTCGGTGGCCTGGCTCAGCGCGCCCAGCGCGGCGATCGGGCCGATCTGGTCGCCGAGGTGGTCGGGCACGACGAAGGTGTCGAAGCCGTACTCCTCGGCCTGCTGCGCCGTCTGCACGAACTTGCGCGCGCCACCCTCTTGCTTGTTTCCCTCGCCCGCGGCCGCGAAGCGGAAAGGACGCGCGGGGGTGCCCAGCGCGGTCAGCTCACCGGCCGGTGCGGCGGCTTGTGTCATGAACTCATGCTCCTGGCTGTAAGGAAATGCGGCGCGACACAGCCCCGGATACTCGGGCGTACGTCGCGATCATCAGCGCACTTTACAACGTACCGACGAACTCCTGTGCGTTGTCTTCCGAGCGCGGTGCCCGGCACACGCCGCGAGGGTGTGGTTTGTGCCATCTCACGAATGCGGCGGGCGCGGGGCCGACTCGATCAGGCCGCTCGCCCACCCCACCGTCCACCGCGTCGCCGTGGTGCCGTTGCCGTCCACGACATAGCCGTTGTACAGGTTGTGCACCGGATTGCCGATCGCGCCGACCAGGGTCAGCACGCTCGGCACCCAGTTCACCGGATTCAGCGCCTGGCGCGGCGAATCGCAGATCAGGTCGCCCGGCGCGCAGATGGTGAAGGTGCGCTCGCCGAGGGGGCCGAACTCACGCGGGCCGGTCATCGTGATGCCGGGCACGTTCAACCCGGCCAGCGCGACTTCGGCACCCACGCCGGGCGGCGGCGGGCCGATCTCGACGGCCTGGCCCGGCCCGGATTCGCCGGTGCGGCGACCGTCGGCGAGCAGCGCGACGCCCAGCACGCGGTCGGCGGCGACCGGGCCCTCACCCGCGCCGATGCGGGCGGCCACGTCGCCCGCGATCACCGCGCCCTGGGAGAAGCCCGCCAGCACATAGGTCGTCAAGGGGCATTCACTTGCGCGCGCCGTCATCGCGTCGATCAGGCGCTGGGTGCCCTCGGACCGGCTGTTGTTGTAGGACTGCTGACCGTCCGGCGGAATCGCGATCGGGTTCGAGAACTGCGCCACGTACGGCACCGTGTACACGTCGAGCCGGTCGCCGGGGAACTGTGCGCGCAGCGGCCCGGAGATGTTCAGCATCAGCGAGGCGGGATTGGCCGACGGGTTGTACGGATCGTCGACGCTGCTCGACTCCCAGGTGCCCGGCACCGAGTACAGCTGCACATCGGGACAGGTCTCGGGCTGGGTGGTGGGCGGCGGCTCGGGCCCGGGGCCGGGCTCGGGCACCCGCAGGCGCCCGGCCAGCAGGTACCACAGCGCGATCACGATGATGACGAGCAGCGCCACCACCGCGAGGAACACCAGACAGCCCGCCGGCCGGGACCTGCGGGATCGGGCACCGCGACGCGCGCTCACTGGCAGTAGGTCGACTTCGCGGTCTGGATGTAGATCTCACCGGCCTTCTCGACCGGCATCTTGGCCGGGTCGAAGGAAGGGTCGGCACCGGCCATCGCGTTGACGAAGGTGGTGATCTCCTGATCGGACACCCCGGAGGCGGTGCCGTCGCACACGTAGGCCGCGATGCTCAGCGCGATATCGGGCCCGTACGGCGTGATGCCCTGCTCCTTCAGCGCGTCGAGGAACTTCTGGTCCCGCTCGCTGAGGTCGGCCGAACCCTGCGGGGTCTCGGCGGTCGGCACCGGCTGCGGACGCTCGGGGGCCGGGGTCTCGGCCTGCGGCGTCGTCTCGGGGGCGGGTGCCGGCGTCTGGCCGTGGTCCTCGTGGTTCTCGGCGCCGGTCGGCGCCGCGGCCGAGGTGGGCGCCGCCGCGGTGGTGGTCAGCGTCGGGGTGCTCGACGCGGTGGAGTCGTTGTCACCGCACGCGGTGAGCAGGGCGGTGGCGGCCACGGCCACCGCGACGCCGAATACCTTTCCACGGGTCCGATGCATGAATGTCTGTCCTCGATCTGTCGGCAGGGGGGATCGGTCGGCCCCCAGGGTAATGGCAACGGCGGGGTTCAGTTGCCGTGCACTTGCGCCTTGCCGTCGACGACGGTGACGAACCCCAGTTGGAAGTTCTGGCGCACACCACCCGGGATGGCGAACTCGTCGCCGACCGGATAGCCGAGCCTGCCGTTCTCGAAACCCTCCGCGCCCCACGCGTCCATCAGCGGACCGTTGCGCACCGCCCAGGCACCCGAGAGCGGACTCCAGTAGAGGTTGCCGCCCTCGAACCGGCTGTAGCGGCCGAGGTCCTTCAGCGGCTGCTCCTCGGCGGCCGGGAAGCCGAGCCAGCTGTTCTCGTAACCCATTTCGGCGTACTTGCCCAGGATCAGTCCCTGCACGCGGTGCACGCCGGTGGCGGCGCTGTAGTAGAAGGGCCCGTTCTCGAACGCCTGCACCGCGCCGTCGCGGTTGGGGGTCTTCACCTCGGGCGCCACCGGGTAGCCCGCGGGGCCGCGCTCGAAGCCCTGCCTGCCCCACTCGTCGAGGATCGCGCCGCGCACCACATGCGCGCCGGTCTGTGGCGTCCAGTACAGCGAGCCGTGCTGGAACGCCTGGTAGCGCCCGCGCCCGTCCGGCAGGGGGTGTTCCCCGTCGATGGGCAGCCCGAGCGGACCGCCGGGACCCGCCGCGGCCTGGTAGCCGCCGCCGATCATGCCGCCCACCGCGTGCGCGCCTGTCGCGCCCGAATAGAACACCCGGCCGCCGACGAAGTCCTGCGCCACACCGCCCGGCACCGCGTACTCGGCCGTGCGGCACGGGCCGAGCCAGCCGTTCGCGGCGGCCACCGGGCCGATCGCGCCGGCCGCCGCACACGCCGGGCCGTTCGGCTCCACGCCGAGCGCCGAGGCGGCCTGCGGCCAGGATTGGCGCATCTCGAAATCCCAGTAGGGCCACGAATGCGTCCCGGACGCACGGTAATTCACCTGCACCGGGA
Source organism: Nocardia puris (assembly GCF_003315035.1). GTDB lineage: Bacteria > Actinomycetota > Actinomycetes > Mycobacteriales > Mycobacteriaceae > Nocardia > Nocardia puris. The sequence goes on along the minus strand of NZ_QNRE01000004.1, from coordinate 549,492 downwards.
TCTGGAGCTCACCGAGCTTGGTGACGAAGTTCTCCGAGGTGAGCCGCGAGAGGATCTCCAGACCCATCCCGGCGAAGTTGGTGCTGATGCCGGGGATGATCCCGGACTCCTGATCGAACGGCCCGGTGGTGCCGGCGCCGCTGGAGACGTAGAGGCTCACGCCCTTCAGGTGCTCGGCCAGCCGGTAGGGATCGTGCGCCTCCCACTGCGGGTCGGTCGGCGGGCCCCACATGGCGGCCGAGTCGTAGCCGCCCGCGTCGCGCATGGCGAACTGGATGGCCTGCGGCATGCCCAGCGTGGTGGTGGTGAGGAAGCCGGAGTAGGAGGCGGCGTACTTCGCGAATTGCGGGTTGCGCCCCGCCAGGAACATGGCGGCCGTACCGCCCATCGACAGGCCCGCCAGGCCGCGGGCGTCGGTCGCGCGCCACTGGCTCTCCAGCAGCGGCGGCAGTTCCTTGGTCAGGAACGTCTCCCACTTGTAGTTGCGGCCGTTGTCGGGCTGCAACCAGTCGGCGTAGAAGCTGGACTGGCCGCCCACCGGCAGCACCACGGTGACGTTCTTGTCGGCGTAGAAGTCGGCGGCGCCCGCGTCCTTGGTCCAGCCGCTCTCGTCCTCGGTGGCGCGCAGGCCGTCGAGCATGAACAGCAGCGGGAACTTCGCGTCGGGGCGGGTGTTCCAGTCGCGGGCGAGCAGCAGCTGCACCTGCACGGGCGTGCCCATGGACGGCGAGTTCACCCAGAGGGCGACGCGGCGGTCGGTCAGCCAGATGGCGTTGTGGACGGTGGCCTCGGCGGGCACGGCGGCCGGCTGGGCCTGGGCGGGGGCGGCGGCGAGTCCGGCGGCCAGCGGGATGGTCAGCGCGGTGGCCAGCAGGGTGAGCCGACCGCGTGCGGAACGTCCGCCGCGCCGTTTCGCTCTCTTACCACAAGCAACTCCAGCCACAAGAGTTTTGTACTCCTGAAAAGACGAAGTTCCGTGCACGCCACGCCAGTAGCTAACGAATCCGTCTCAGAGGGTTGACCCTTCAACGCGACGACGCCGCCGTTTCCTGGGGAAACGGCGGCGTCGTGGAACTTTCGGGTACTTACCTCACCAGGCGCCGGTGGCGTCGAGGATGCCCTTGCGGGTGTTCCACAGCTGGTCCTGCCAGTACTTCCAGTTGTGGGTGCCGGTGGCCGGGAAATCGAAGTGGGCGGGGATGCCCAGCGAGTTCAGGCGGACCTGGAAGGCGCGGGTGTTCACCAGCGAGAGGGCCTCGAGCGCCATCGCGTTACCGGTGTTGAACACGCCGACCGGCGAGTTCGGGCGGTCGTGCTGGCCGGGCAGGCCCGAGGACGCCGAGATGTACATCGGCAGGCCCTTGAGCTGCGGGGCGAACACGAACGGGTCCATGCGCAGCCACTCCGGGCTCCACGGCGCGGCCATCGCGTCCACGTTGAAGCGGCCGGCGTCCAGCATCGCGATGCGGATCGCCTCGCGCATGCCCGGCGCGGAGATGTTCAGGTAGCCGGAGTAGGAACCGGCGAACTTGAACTGGTCGCGGTGGTAGGCGGCCAGGGCCAGGGCCGCGCTGCCGCCCATGGACAGGCCGACGACGGCGTTATTGGTCTTGGAGACGCCATAGCCCGCGAGGAAGTTGGGCAGCTCCTGGCTGAGGAAGGTCTCCCACTTGTAGGTGGTCTTCTGCCCGTTGGTGTTCGAGGGCGCGTACCAGTCGCGGTAGAAGCTGGACTGGCCGCCGACCGGCATCACCAGGGTGATGTTGTCGTTCTTGAACTGCTCCATGGCGTTCGTCTCGAACGACCAGGCGTTGCGGTCGTCGCGGGCGCGCATGCCGTCGAGCAGGTAGAGCGCGGCGTTGCCGCCCCGCGCGGCCCACTGCACCTGGACCTTGATCGGGCCCATCTGCGAGGGCACCATGAGCTCTTCGTAGCCCCCCGCCGGCGCACGCAACACCGGCGCGTACGCCGGGGCGGCCGTGGCGACGGTCGGGGCCGCCAGTCCGGTGGCGATCGGCAGCGCTAGTGCCGCTGCGCCGACAGCCAGAATTCGCTGACGCCATCCACGAGGTGCGCCTCGCCGTCCTGCCTTGACACTCTTCGGCGCGGCGGCCCTGCCGAAACGCATGAATACTGCTCTCTTTCTGCTGTTGTGGCGCCCGCTCACCGTGAGGCGAGCCGACACCCGTGCCGACGAGACGCACGTCACACTCGCGCCGGATCCCGACCTCCGGCACAGATGACCGCGCTGCAACGATCTGGTCACACACTTGCGCTCGCGAGAGAATATTCGACACCCGAATCGTTAGCAAGATTGCCGCCGCTCCGTTGGCCGATATCCGCCCGCGCACACTCTGTGATCGTGCGGTGACCCTATCGCGTTCCGGTCGCGATGTCGTCCCGGATGTCCGATTTTGTCATCTCACCCGAGATGGGCGCTCAGATCCGGCAGCATCTCATAGACCTGATCCTCCCAGTAGCGCCAGAAGTGCACGCCCACCGGCGTATAGCGATACACGGCGTTGGCGCCGCCCAGACTGTCCATCCGGGCCTGGAACGCGCGGGTGTTGGCGAGCGCGATCGTCTCCAGCGCCATGGCGTTGCCGAGGTGGTAGACGTCGATCGGTTCCTCGATCACGTCGCGCGGGCCGTTCACCCCGTTGCCGGTCGCGATCCACAGGCGAGTTCCGTTGGCGCGCAACAGCGGTGCGAACATGAACGGGTCGTTGCGCAGCCAGCGCGGATCCCACGGCGGGCCCCACATGGCGTCGATGTTGAACCCGCCCGCGTCCAGCAGCGCCAGCCGCAACCCCTCTTTCATACCGGGCGCGGAGATGTTCAGGTAGCCGGAATACGAACCGGCGTAACGGAATTGGTCGGGGTGGTAGGCGGCCAGCGCGAGCGCGGCGCTGCCGCCCATGGACAGGCCGAACACGCCGTTCCCGTAGGGATTGAAGCCCAGCCGGTCACGCAGCGCCCAGCGCAGGTTCTGGGTCAGGAAGGTCTCCCACGCGTACGGGGCGGTCTGGCCGTTGGTGTTGCTCGGCGCGATCCAGTCCGAGTAGAAGCTGGACTGGCCGCCCACCGGCATCACCACGTTGATGTTCCATTGCGGCAGCACCCGCGAGATCTCGGTGTCGATCTCCCAGCCGCTCAGGTCGTTGCGGGCGCGCAGGCCGTCGAGCGCGTACACGACGCGGCGGGTGTTGCCGTCGGCGGCGCGGAAGACGCGCGTCTTGATCGGGCCCATGCTGGAGTCGACCCAGAAATCGAAACCGGCCGGGTTGTAGTCCGCGGCGGCCGAGGGAATCGGCCCCACCGCCGCCACCCCGAACGGCGCGGCCACCGCGAGTGCCAGACCGGCGGCCGACCGGCGCAGCCACCCCCGCGACCATCCTCTGGCAACTATCCCGCGTATCCCGCCATCCCGCATCGACTCGACCTTTCGCCCTGCGATCCCCATCGACCGCAACCGCCATGCATGACAATCGACACTCGACGCCGGGAACCGAACGTGCGCTGTTCGTCGGCGGTACCACTTTCTATAAGCGGGAATTCGGCCTACACGCCGGTAATTACACGTGGCGAGATCGGATCGTGACGAAAGCGGAAGATTTGCCCGATTTTCCGTGACACGTCGCGAATACCGGAGCGGCACCGTACTCAGCGATCTTCCGGACAACACGAAACCGCCCGCGACCATTCGGGTCGCGGGCGGTCGAGACAGCCGGAATCAGCCGATATTCGCCGACATGTCCGGGATCATGCGCAGCGCCTCGTCGTTCCAGGTGTTCCACGCGTGGATACCGAACTGCGGGAACGAGTAGTGCGCGTTGCCGCCGCCCAGGGTCGCCATGCGCACCTGGAACGCCCGGGTGTTGGCCAGCGCCAGCGCCTCGAGGCCCATGCCGTTGAGCGTGTTGAAGCTCGGCGGATCGGTGTTGGTGGGCAGGCCGCTGGCCGCCGCGATCCACACCCGGGTGCCGTTGCGGATCAGGTTGGGCGCGAAGACGAACGGGTCCATGCGCAGCCACTGCGGACCCCACGGCGGGGCCATCGCGTCCACGTTGTAACCGCCCGCGTCGAGCATGGCCAGGCGGATGGCCTCGCGCATACCGGGCGCGGAGATGTTCAGGTAGCCGGAGAACGCGCCGGCGAAGCTGAACTGATCGGGGTGGTAGGCCGCCAGCGTCAGCGCGGCGCTGCCGCCCATGGACAGGCCGAACACACCGTTGCGGTGGGGGTTGAACCCGAGCCGATCGCGCAGGGCCCAGCGCAGGTTCTGCGTCAGGAAGGTCTCCCACTGGTACCGGTAGCTCTTGCCGGGGCCGCCCGCGAAGGCGTTCAGCGCGCCGGAACCCGAACTCGACCCCGCACCGGCCGGGATGCCGAAGAACTCACTCGGGGCGTTCCAGTCGGCGTAGAAGCTGGACATGCCGCCGACGGGCATGACGACGTTGATGTTGTTCCTGGCGAGGATGCCGGGGATGTCGGTCTCGATCTCCCAGCCGTTGAGCGTCTCGGGCGCGCGCATGCCGTCCAGGACGTAGGCCACGCGGTTGGTGTTGCCGTCGGCCGCGCGGATGACGCGGCTCTTGATGGGGCCCATACCGGAGTCGACCCAGAAGTCGAACGCCGCCGGATTGAACGCCGCCGACGCCGTGGCGCCGGTGCCCGCGACCGATACGCCGAGCGGGGCCAGCATCGCCATCGCGACCCCCAGCGCCCACACCCGCATCCGTGCGCGGGAGGACGGCCGTTCGGCCCTACGTTTCCAGCGGACAACTCGCATTCGACTCGACCTCTCCTTCAGCGGCCGGCGAATGGCAAATAGCAGGCAACATCACCGGCCCCCTCATCGGGCACGAAGATCGCCCGTCCGGCGCAGAACCGGACGTTTCGACCTCAGTGCATGCTCTCTGTGTATGAATCGGGAACGAATGCCTCCATGTTGCTGGATAGTGATCCACGGCACAAGGATTCGCGGTCCCCCACCTCGCATTCGTTGTCGCGGGTGCGGGTGGATGCCCCGGTCGGGGCACGAAAAAACCGCCCGGCGCGAGCGCGCGGGCGGTTCTCTCGGGACTCGGCCCGGCGGCGTCGTCGCGGCGGGCACACAAGCCCGCGCGGCGACGCCGCGCTACGTGACCAGGGTCAGCCGATATTGGCCGACATGTCCGGGATCATGCGGTAGACCTCGGACTCCCAGTTCCGCCAGTTATGGATACCGGTGGGCGGGAAGCTGTAGGTCACGTTGTTCGCGCCCAGGGTCGCCATGCGGACCTGGAACGCGCGGGTGTTGACGTGGGCCAGCAGTTCCAGCGGCACGCCCTGCACCACGTCCATCGGCGAGCCGATGTCGCCACCGGAGGGCAGACCGCTGCCAGCGGCGACCCACAGGCGGGTGTTATTGGCCTTCAGGCGCGGCGCGAAGACGAACGGGTCCATGCGCAGCCACTGCGGACCCCACGGCGGGGCCATCGCGTCGATGTTGTAGCCGCCCGCGCTGATCATCGCCAGGCGCAGGGCCTCGCGCATACCGGGGGCCGAGATGTTCAGGTAGCCGGAGAACGCGCCGGCGAAGCTGAACTGCTGCGGGTGGTACGCGGCCAGCGTGAGCGCCGCGCTGCCGCCCATCGACAGGCCGAACACGCCGTTGCGGGTGGAGCTGAAGCCCAGCCGGTCACGCAGCGCGTTCTTCAGGTTCTGGGTCAGGAAGGTCTCCCACTTGTAGGTGTTGACCTTGCCCAGGGTCTCCTGCCAGCCCGACGATCCGGTCATCGACGAACCCGCCGACGACCCGGACGGGCCGGAACCGGTGGGGATGCCGAGGAAGGTGCTCGGGGCGTTCCAGTCCGCGTAGAAGCTGGACGGGCCGCCGACCGGCATGACCACGTTGATGTTCCACTTGGCCAGCTCGCGGGCGACCTCGGTGTCGATCTCCCAGCCGTTCAGGTCGCCGCGGGCGCGCATGCCGTCCAGGGCGTACACGACGCGGTTGGTGTTGCCGTCGGCCGCGCGGAAGATCCGCGACTTGATGGGTCCCATGCTGGAGTCGACCCAGAAGTCGAATCCGTCGGGGTTGAACGCCGCCGATGCCGTGGCTCCCTGACCCGCGACCGTCGCTCCCAGCGGCAGTACGACGGCCAGTGACACCAGCACCGACTTCTTGATCCAGTCACGGGCTCTACCGGCGCGCGAACGTTGTGTCCGCGCGCCACGCCCGATCACGCCTCGCATGTGTTCGTTACGGCCTTTCCTTCATGCGGCCGCACGCGGCCGCGCCGACGGGTTCCGCCGGATCTCTCCATGACGAGTGCACCTCCCCGCGGATGCGCCGCCTGAGCCTAACCCGCCATCGATGCGAGGGCGTTATCAAACCGATATAAAGCGGCGCACACCACTTTTGTAGAGATGTCCAAAGAGACTCCCCGCGATTCGTGCGACCAGTGTGACACGTGGGGCGCGGATCAGCGCGGCGGTTGCGGGATCGGATCGACCAGCCCGCAGCGCTGGATCTCGTACTTGGGCACCCGGTCGATGCGGTAGCTCGCGAAATTCAGCGCGTTGCGGAAATTGTGCCGGAACCGTTCGAAGGTCAGCGGCTCCCGCGAGGAGATCAGCAGCGCCTGGGTGTCGGGGCAGCCCATGGCCGCGCGGGCCTGGGTGACCCAGTCCTCGTCCAGGTACCACGGCATCCACGGCTTGCGATCGACCATGCCCGTGTCCACGATCACCCAGTCCGGGAACAGGCTCTTGTCGTGGCCGATGCGGCCGTCGGCGAGCCGGTCGCTGTGCGCGGCCAGCGGGTAGGCCAGGCCCATCGGATCGATGACGCGCACGTCCAGCGGCACGTTCATGCTGGTCATGCCCAGGTTCAGGAAGTACACGGTGTGCCCGGCGCCGCCCTCGGGGATCGGCTGGGGCGGCGGGGCGATGTACCACATCATGAACGAGGGCGAGTTCAGCAGCAGACCGCCGTCGGGGGTGTTCGCGATGGCCTCGACCATGGGCCGCATGCGCGCGTAGTCGAGGTAGTCCTCGGCGCGGATCGGGTGGTCGTGCCCGGTGTTGAGCACGTAGAACACCCGCTCGTCCACGATGCCCGAGGAGCTGATCTTGGTGCCGTTGGTGATGGCCGTGGTGCCCGAGGCGACGACCGCCCACGCCATCGCGGCCAGCCAGGCCACCGCGACGACCGCGAGCGGCTTGCCCACCGCGCGCAGCCCCTCGCGGGGCACCCGCACCGGCAGCACCGCGACGGGCAGCAGCAACAGGAACAGCTGCGAGAGCAGCATCCGCCCGTGCATGAAGTCGCCGCCCACGCGCAGCGCGTAGATCGTGAGCACGAACCCGCTGAACAGCACCAGCGTGACCACCGCGGCGGGCGAGCGCAGCCAGGCGCGCAGCCCGCGCACCGACCAGCCGTCCAGCTTGCGCGGGGACGGGCGCACCAGGCCGGAACGGCCCGCGAACACACCGCCGATCAGCAGCACCAGCAGTGGCACCCACAGGTAGTAGGGGCCGACCAAGTCCCACAGGTAGGTGAAGCCCTGCTCCCATTTCGCGCCGCCCGCGTCCTTGGCGACGGCCGTGTTCGGGTAGGGCAGGCCGTAGTAGCCCATGCGCCAGATCTGGTAACCCATCGGCAGCAGTCCGGCCGCCGCCACGATCAGCACCCGCAGCACCGTGGGCGAGAACCGGGCCTCGGGCATCGGCGCGAGGAAGATCATCAGCAGAGCGAGCGCGCCGACCAGCGCCATCTCCGGCCGGATCAGCGGCGCGAGCCCGGCGAAGAACACCAGGCCCAGCAGTTCGGGCACGCGCACGCGATCGGCCTGCGCCCACCGCATGAGCAGCCACCACAGCACGGCGATCCAGAAGATCACCAGCCCGCTCTCCAGGCCGGAGGTGGCGTAGTCGCGCGCAGGGGGCACCGCGATGTAGACGAGCACGCCCGCGGGTAGCAGCAGCGCCGTGGACGTACCGCCCCACAGGCGCGCCGAGCCCAGCATCGCGAACACCATCGCGGCCAGCGAGAGCGTCAGCGCGACGCCGAGCACCACGTACTCGAGCCGGATCTGGGTGAGCCAGGAGAAGAACCAGACGATATAGGTCCAGGCGGCGCTGGTGTTGGCCTCGACACGCTCGTCGGCGTTGAAGACCGGGCCGTTGCCCGCCAGCAGATTGCGCACGGTGCGCAGGACGATCAGGCCGTCATCGGCGATCCAGCGCCTGCTCCAGGCGCCCGCCGCGAACAGTGCGACGGTGAGCGCGATCCCACCGACGAACGTGGCGCGGGACAGGCGTAGCGACAGGGCCGAACGGTCCCGCGCGTGGGCGGGACGTTCGGACTCGTCTTCAGTTCGCTCCGCTCCCTCTACCAGCATTTCGTCAGGTGAGATAGACAGCGACACCTACCGCTCCGATCCAGGCGATTGCGAGGAACTGGAGGACGCGATCCCCCAGCGCGATCTCTTCGGGTTCTCCGGCCTCGCCACCGTCGACGTCGACCGCGTAACGCAGGATTGCGATGGTAAACGGGATCATCGAGATCGCGAACCAGGTGGTGTCGTTCTTCTCGTCCTGTTCGAACGCCCACAGGCCGTAGAACACCACGACCGCGGTGGCCGCGAGCGTCCAGATGAAGCGCAGGTAGGTCGGTGTGTAGTACTCGAGCGACTTGCGGATCTTGGCGCCGGTGCCCAGCGCGATCTGCAGCTCGGCGTAGCGCTTGCCCGCCGCCATGAACAGCGAACCGAACGCCATGATCAGCAGGAACCACTGCGAGAGCGGGATCGAGGCGGCCGCGCCACCGGCCACGGCGCGCAGCAGGAAGCCCGAGGAGACGATGCAGATGTCGAGCACGGCCTGGTGCTTGAGCCCGAAGCAGTAGGCCAGCTGGATGACGATGTAGACCGCCATCACCACCGCCAGCTGCCAGGAGGCCAGGAACGAGCCGAGGATGGAGGCGGTGAGCAGGATCGCCGCCAGGCCGTAGGCCAGGTTGACCGGCACCACGCCCGCCGCGATGGGGCGGTAGCGCTTGGTCGGGTGCGCCCGGTCGGCCTCCACGTCCATGGCGTCGTTCACCAGGTAGATGCCCGAGGCGGCCATGCAGAACACCACGAAGGCGACGCCCACGTTGGCCAGCACGTCGATCTCGGTGACCGAGCCCGCGGCCAGCGGCGCGGCCAGCACCAAGACGTTCTTGACCCACTGGCGCGGGCGGACGGCCTTGACGAGTCCGCCGACCAGGGTCTTGGGCGGGCCCTTGACGACGGCCTCGGCCAGGTCGGCGCCGGTCGGCTCTTCACTCATGTCCAAGACCTTTTCTGTGTTCGATGTGCGGTGCTCATCCCCCGCCGCCACGTCGTTACGCAAACTACCTGCCTCCGCCCTTGCGCTCATACCGTTTCTCGGCGGCGAGCACGGCGGCGGCCGACGCGGCGCCGAGCGCGGAACCGGCGAGCACGTCCGAGGGGTAGTGCACGCCGAGCACGACGCGGGAGAGCAGCATCGGCGGGACGAGTACCGCAGGCAAGGGTAGCCCGGTGAGCCTGCCGAGCAACACGGCCGCCGCCGTGGTGGAGGTGGCGTGCGAGGACGGGAAGCTCAGTTTGCTCGGCGTCCCCACGTTGACCTGCACCGACGGATCGTTGGGGCGCGGGCGCCGCACGATCCGCTTGATGACGATGGAGGCCGCGTGCGCGCCCACCGCGCCCACCGCGACCCCGGCCCACTGCCGCCTGCGCGGCTTGTCGACCAGCCAGCCCGCGGCCGCGATGCCGACCCAGCCCAGCGCGTGCTCACCGAAATGGGACATGCCGCGCGCCGCCGACACCACCGCCGGGTTGGCGCCGATCGTGGACTGCACGGCGTTGAGGACCGCGACCTCGGGCGGCCGGGTGGCCGAATCGCGCAGGCTGGGGTTGACCGCGTTCACTTGCCGGTTCCGTTCTGGTCGTCGAGGAATGCCTTCTCCCACGCCGCGGTGCCGGTGAGTTCCGCGTGCGCGTCCCGGTAGCGCCGCCGCAACTCCGGGAAGCGGGCGGCGAGTTCCTTGCGCAACCGCAGGGCCTCGCGCAGCAGTGCGGCCGCCTTGCGCGGATCGCGCTTGCGGTACACCACGCCGCGCCCGTCGGCGGTGGTCACCGTGACGCCGTCGACCTGCGAGAGCAGGAACCAGCGCGCGTCCAGCGTGGGCACGTTGAGCTGCGGGGTGTCGTGGTGTTCGGGTTTGGCGGCGCGCAGGTTGTGCACCACGCCCTTGGCCAGGCGCGCGACCTTGGCGATCGGGTTGCCCGGTTCGCCGACCGCGCCGACGGCGTGGTGGCTGGCCAGCGGCAGGTCGGTCGAGGACGGCAGCACCACCGCGTCGGGGTACTCCTTGCGCAGCGCGTGCACCTTGCCGAGCGCGCTGGGCAGCAGCTCGAACAGCCGCTCCGGACCGGCCAGGAAGTCGCGGATCGCCTCGTTCTGGATCGCGACCGTCGAATACTCCAGGCAGAGCAGGTGTTTCAGCGTCGCCTTGACGGTGTTGGCCACCATCGCGCGCCCGTCGCCGGGCAGGTGCAGCGCGGCGACCACCAGGCGGTTGCGCAGGTGGAAGTACGCCTGCCAGTCGATGGCGTCGTCCTTGTCGCTCCAGGCCATGTGCCACACGGCCGCGCCCGGCAGCGTGACGGTCGGGTACCCGGCGGCGCGGGCGCGCAGGCCGTACTCGACGTCGTCCCACTTCAGGAACAGCGGCAGCGGCTGCCCGAGCTCCTCGGCCACCCGGCGCGGGATCACGCAGGTCCACCAGCCGTTGAAGTCGACGTCGATGCGCCGGTGCAGCAGCTTGGAGTTGTCCCGGTCGCGCAGCGGGTACTTCGCGAAGTCGTGGTCGTATTCGACGTTGGGAGCGGCGGTCCACATGAAGATGCCGCGGTCGACCACCTCGCCCATGGTGTGCAGGTGCGAGCGCTCCTGCAGGTTGAGCATCTGGCCGCCGGTCAGGATCGGCGAGCGCGCGAAGCGGGCGAAGGCCAGCGCGCGCAGGATCGAGTCGGGCTCGATCTCGATGTCGTCGTCCATGTAGACGATGTACTCGGCGTTCGTGGTCTTCAGCGCCTCGTACATGACCCGGCTGTAGCCGCCCGACCCGCCGAGGTTGGGCTGGTCGTGGATGGCCAGCCGGGCGCCGAGCACGGCCGCGGCCTCGGCGAAGCCCGGCTCGTCGACGACCTTCCTGGTCCCCTGGTCGGGGATGATGACGGCCTCGATCTTGTCCAGCACCAGCGGGTCGGCGCCGAGCGCGGCGAGCGTCTTCACCGCGTCGGTGGGCCGGTTGAAGGTGGGCATGCCCACCGCGATGGTGCCCGCACCGGGCGCCTCGGCCGGCGCGTACCAGCCGCCGGAGAGCAGCGTGACCGCGGTGTCGGTGGTGATGTCGAACCAGATCCAGCCGCCGTCCTCGAACGGCGCGAGGTCGGTCTCGAACTCGACGGTGGTGGAGTCGGCCCCGGTGGGGGCTGTGTTGAATTCGCGCCACTCACTGAGCCCTACGTGGTCACGCTCCGCTACCGCCTCCGGGCTCTGAGCTCGCGGCGCACCGAATTCCTTGCCCTGCACGTGGATGCGCGAGCCGTCGGCCTTGGAGCGGTACACGTCGACCCGGCCGTGCCCGGCCAGCTCCAGCCGCAGCACCACCGAGCTCAGCACGCTCCAGCGCCGCCAGTAGCTGGCGGGCAGCGCGTTGAAGTAGGTGCAGAACGAGACCTCCGACTCCGCGCCGATGGACAGCGAGGTGCGGGTGCTCGCGTGCGCGCGGCGCGCGTTGGTGGCCGACTCCTCCAGGTAGAGGGTGCGCACGTCGAGGGGTTCGCCCGGCCGGGGCAGGATGATGCGCTGTAGCAGCGAGATCGCGCGGGTCCGGTTCGTCATATCGTCCAGGATCGGTGCGGTGGTCACTCGGCGACCCCGTCGGTGAGCGGGGCGCCCGATTCCAGGTGCGGTCGCAGCACATTCTCGAACATGCTCAGCGCCGAGCCGATCGCCATGTGCATGTCCAGGTACTGGTAGGTGCCGAGACGGCCGCCGAAGAGCACCTTGGCCTCGGCGGTCTCGCGCTTGGCGCGCTCGCGGTAGGCCAGCAGTTTGGCGCGGTCCTCGGGGGTGTTGATCGGGTAGTACGGCTCGTCGCCGGTCTGCGCGAAGCGCGAGTACTCGCGCATGATGACTGTCTTGTCGGCCGGGTAGTCGCGCTCGGGGTGGAAGTGGCGCGGCTCGATGATGCGGGTGAACGGCACGTCGCCGTCGTTGTAGTTCATCACCGAGGTGCCCTGGTAGTCGCCGGTGGCCAGGACTTCGGTCTCGAAGTCGATGGTGCGCCAGCCCAGTTCGCCCTCGCTGTAGTCGAAGTAGCGGTCCAGCGGGCCGGTGTAGACGACCGGGGCGTCGGGGTTCTGGGCGCGCAACTCGTCGCGCACCTCGAACCAGTCGGTGTTCAGGCGCACCTCGATGAGTTCGGAGGCGGCCATGTTCTCCAGCCACTTCGTATAGCCCTCTTTCGGAAGGCCCTCGTAGGTGTCGTTGAAGTAGCGGTTGTCGAAGGTGTAGCGCACCGGCAGGCGGGTGATATTGCCCGCGGGCAGTTCCTTGGGGTCGGTCTGCCACTGCTTGGCGGTGTAGTCGCGGATGAACGCCTCGTAGAGCGGGCGCCCGATCAGCGAGATCGCCTTCTCCTCGAGGTTCTGCGCGTCGGCGGTCTCGATCTCGGCGGACTGCTCGGCGATGAGCGCGCGCGCCTCCTCGGGGGTGAAGTAGCGCCCGAAGAACTGCGAGATGAGGCCCAGGCCCATCGGGAACTGGAAGGCCTGCCCCTTGTGCATCGCGAAGACGCGGTGCTGGTAGTTGGTGAATTCGGTGAACTGCGTGACGTAGTCCCACACCTTCTTGTTGGAGGTGTGGAACAGGTGCGCACCGTATTTGTGGATCTCGATCCCGGTCTCGGGTTCCGGTTCGGAGTAGGCGTTGCCGCCGATGTGGTGGCGGCGGTCCAGGACCAGGACGCGTTTGCCGAGGGTCGCGGCGACGCGCTCGGCGATGGTCAGCCCGAAGAAGCCGGAGCCGACGACGATCAGATCGAAGGGTGTGGAGTTACCGGGGGACGATGCGACGGTCACGGGAGCCCAGAGTATCGGAAGTCCGCGCGCGCCCCCGGGGAAGGCGGCCCCCGGTGGCGGCCACGGGAAATTCTCGCGATGTTCGCCGAAACCACAACCTGCCGTCCACCGCGGCGCTATTACATAGGCACCCGAGCTGAACATACGTCCAGTTGTCGCCCCCGAGTCGGTCACCGACCATCACCCGGAGTACGCCCATGCGAATCCCGCGCCTCCTGGCCCCGCTGACGGCGGCCGTCGCGCTGTGCGCCGTTCTCGGTACCGGAGTCCTCGTTCCGGCCACCGCGAACGCCACACCCCAGACCCTCGCCGCGACGCCCGTCGCCGGCGCCGCGGGCCCGTGCCTGCCGGGCGCGCCGACGTTCGACGACGTGGTCACCGCCGCCGCGAGCGCCGTCCGCACCGCGGTCCCGCCCGCGCAACTCGCCGACTACGACCGGCAGGTGCAGGACTTCCGCCTGGCCGTCGCATCGCTGCGGGTGCACCGCGACGGACTGCCCAAACTGCCCGAACAGGTCGGTGAGCGGCTCGAGTTCCTGGACGACCCGATCGTCACCTACCTGGTGAACGGCCTGGACGCGGTGCGCACCGGACGCGTGCACGAGACCGTGTCGATCTCCGAACTCACCGTCAACGACGTCGTCGAGGTGTTCATCCTGGCCACCCGGATCGTGAAGATCCCCGCGCAGCTGGCCGCCAGCCTGGTGCCGACGGTGGGCTTCTTCCTCAAGCCGATCGTGGGCGCGATGTTCAATGGTGTGAAGGCCGTCGCGCGACAGATCCAGAACGCCGTCGCCACCACCTGCACCGCACCGGGGGTGTATCCGGCGCTCGAGCTGGAGCAGCCGCCGATCGGGCACGTCGTCTTGCCGCAGCCGCTCATCGACCTGGCCAATTCGGTGGTGCTCGCCGACGGCACCTGCACGCCCGTCGCCGACCTCACCACCCGCGAACTGGTCGAACGCACCAGGACCTTCCTCGACACCGCCGGGCTGCCGCTGGACCGGCCGGCGATGCACGCCGCCGCCGACTCGCTCCAGGCCTTCCTGCGCGACAACCGCGTGGCCGAACTGATGCTGATGCGGCGCACCGAGGAACTCGGACCGCTCGTGCACGCCATCGACTACGGCCCGCTGACCTTCCTCACCAACCTCGGGTTCAGCATCTACGAGGGGCGCGCGCTGAACACCGTGCCGCTGGCCGACATCGAGGTGGAGCACGCCTTCGACCTGGCGACACTGAGCCTGGACGTGACCAGCCTGCTGCTCACCGCCGGGAACACCGCGCTCGGGTTCACCGGGGTGGGGTCGGCGGTGACGACGCCGCTGTCGATCATCCAGACGCTGGCGTTCGCGCCGACGACGTACGGCGCGCCGGTGCTGAAGGGTGTCATGCAGTCCATGTGCGCGGCCTGATCGGGAGAGCGCCGGGTCGAGACTTGTTCTCGGCCCGGCGTTTTCGCGTGCGGAACTGCCGGTGAGCGCGCAGGCCGACCCGTCACGCCGGGAAGCCGACGTCGAGTTCCACCGTGTCGCGTTCGGTATACAGCCGCCAATAGCGTTCGCCCACTTCGGCATTGGTGATGCGCGGGAGGACGAGACCCGGCGGTACCGCTTCGGGGTTCTCGTCCACGATGCGTTCGGCCTTGCTGTTGCCGATCAGCGCGCCGAGCGCCACGCCGAAGTTGGCGAGGTAGGGCTGGAAGTGGCGTTCGGAGTGGCCGGAGGAGAACAGCAGTGCGCCGGAGCCACGCGCGGGCGTGGCCATCGGCACCCTCTACAACCGGTTCCCCACCCGCGACGACCTGATCGCCGCCGCCGTCTCCGACCGCGTCGAGGCGGGCAGCCGCATCGCCGAGGACGCGCTCACCCTCGGCGACCCGTGGGACGCGTTCGTCTACCTGGTCGAAAAGATCTGCGAGCTACAGGCTTCCGACCGGCTGCTCAGCGATCTCGCACTGCGCGCCGCGCCCAGCCCCGCCATCGCGCGCGCCCAGGAGTACGGAGTACGGCCACGGCGGCGTGCGGTAGTACAGGAAGCTCGAATAGTCGTGGCGCCACATGAATACGCCGCCCGCCGCCGACGCGACGAGGAACTACCCGGCCACCAGGGCCGCGACGGACGCCAGGATCGCCGTCGCCCCGCTCGGGCGCGGGCCGGGCGGGCGCCCGTACATCTGCTGCCCCTGTGGCGGTGGCGCATACCCCGGCTGAAAGGCGAACTGCCCGTTCGCACCGGGCTGCGGATAGGGCTGCTGTCCCGGTTGCGCGCCGCCGTGTGGCATCTGCGGGTAGCTCATCGAATGTCCCTTCGCTGTGCGGAATTCGGCGCTAACGGGCCTGCGGAACCGGGCGGGTGCGGAGCCAGCGGGCGGTGGGTTCCAGGAGGGCGAAGACCGCCAGGGCGAGGGGGACGGCGATCATGACGACTCCGTAGACCGTCGCGAGGTAGGAATCCGACCAGCGGGTCACGATGTTCGCGATGCCGAGGATCACCGCGATGGCGCAGCCGATCGGCAGGACCACCCGGCCGGCGAGGCGGCGCGCGAGCAGGAGAATGGCGCCGGTGGCGAGCACCAGCGCCATGACTGGCTTTCGGCATCAATACGGCGGGTACTGCGGCTGGCCGTAGGGGTTGGGTTGGGCGTACGGGTTCGGCTGGCCGTACGGGTTGGGCGGGTAACCGTAGGCGGGGGCCGAGGTGGTGGCGCGGGCGTCGATCCAGCGGACGGTCGCGCCGACGGCGGCGAGGATCAGGGTGGTGACCGGGAAGATCAGGCCGACGACGGTGCCGAGCAACGAGACGCCCGCGGTCCGGCCGTCCAGCGCGCCTATGCTGCCGAGCAGCGCGCCGTTCGTCACCAGGCTGCCGATGCTCAGGACGATGGCGACCAGGCAGCCGATGATGACCATCGAACGGCCCGCGCGACGGCGCATCAGCAGCATGACGCCGCCGATCCCCAGTAGTGGCGCGAGGATCGCCAGGCAACCGATGCGCGCGTACAGGAACATCTCGTACTCGAACCCGCTGTAGACGGAATCGTTGAACACGTCGTTGTAGTCGTGGAAATCGACCACCGCGACCACGCCCGAAATCAGGCCGACGACACCCGCCACGCACCCGAGCAACGCCAGAATCCCGGCGGTGATCGCCGTCCCACCACCTGGCGGCCGCGTGTTCCCGTACGGCGCATAACCGTTCGGCGCGGGATATCCCGGATACATGACACCCTCCCCCGTCGCAGATCTCCTCCGCGCGTGACTCTACCGCCACGGGGCCGACGTGCGGGGCCCGGAAGTACGCCCGGCATTGCGGCGACCGAAACCTCCCTCGCGTCCCCGGCGCTCTGGTGCCTGCGCCCACCTCGCTGACCTGCCCACCACGGCCCGGCCGCGCACCCCCGCCCAGGTCGACGTCGTCGGCCCACGCCGACCACCTACTCGGGAGCCGGCGCGGTGCGCGCGTTCACCCCAGGGTGGACCGCAGCATCACCAGCACGAAAGTGTCGGTGGGGGAAAGCCGGAGATGGGTGGAGCGACGTGCCCGAGGCGGGCCCCGGGAGCCGGCTCAGGTTCCTTGCAGTTCGGCCCCTGACGGCTGCGCGGGCGCCGTGAGCCAGCGGCGGGTGTTGCGGTGGGCGGCGAGGTAGAGGGTGAGAACGGGGAAGCCGAGGGCGAACAGGAGGGCGGCCAGGGCGGTGGCCGCCGAGATCGAGCCCAGTTCACCACGCTGGATCACATCGATCACCGTGGTGACCGAGCTGGGCAGGAGCGCGCCCACACAGCCGAGGATGACCAGGACGCGGCCCACCTTTCTGCGCATCAGCAGAAACGCGCCGCCGACGCCGAGCACTATCGCCACGAGGACGCTGGAGGCGCTGAAAACCAGCTGGTAGACGTCGGAATCGACGATGTAGGTCGAACGCAGGTGTATCCCGTCGGCACCGGCGAGCGCGAGGATCAAGAAGCCGGCCCCGACCAGAGCGTTGGCCAGGCAGCCCAGCACCGCGAGCACTCCCGCCGCGATGGCGGTGCCGCCGCTCGGCCGGGGTTGGTCCGGCGAGTACTGCGCGGCGAGCGCCCGCCGTCGCGCGGCCAGCGCGGGATCGTCCTCGAACCACAGTGCGGTCGCATGGATCCCGGCCGCGACGAGGATCAGCACGGGCAGCACGAGTCCGGTGAGGTTGGGCAGCACATCGTTGTGCACCAAGGCGGTGATCGCACCGGGCAAGCCCGTCGTGGAGGTGGCGATGTCGGCGGAGTATCCGCTCGAGCCGGGCCAGCGGACGCCGTAGTCTGATTCGTACCCGATCAGCGCGCCGAACAGGCCGACCGCGCCGACGGCCGTCCACACTCCCGCCGCGAGCAGGATCGCGAATCGCCCGGCCTCGTCACGGCGGTAGACCAGCAGCGCGCCGTAGCCGAGGGCGAACGCGAGCAGCACTCCGCCGAGCACGGTGATGCCGGCGAGGGAGTTGTCGTAGCGAGCGGCGTGCCGCAGGACTCCCACGCCCACCACCAGCGCGCCCACCAGATTGGCGAGCGCGCCGAGCGCCGCCAGCCCGATCGTCACGTTCGCCGCGGTGGTCCCCGGCCTCTCACGCGACACCCCCACACTCATGTCGACCATCCGGTCCACCCTCCTCCACCGCGCGATCGTCACTCCCGATGGTCGAGTATGCCCAACCGTGCCCCCACACTCACCTGCGCGGGAACAATCGCGCGATTCCCACTCGGCGCAACAGACCCCGCGCCGGGGGAAAGAACCTCGCCCTCGCCCGCACGCGGAACGCCCGCACGCGGATGGGCGTGCGGGCGTTCGTGCTTCGACCTAGCGGAGGTTGGCCTCGGCGTAGATCTTCATCGCGTCACGGACGAAGGCGGCGGTGCCTTCGGCGTGCTTGTCGTAGTGCACCGTGAAGCGCGGGTCGTCGACGTACATCTGGCCGAGGTTGATGAAGTAGTCCGCCACCACCTCACGCCCCTGCCAGCCGACACCGACCCAGTCCTTGTGGCGGGCGGTGATGGCCTGCACCTCGTCGCTGTCGGGCGCCAGCCCCGCGGTGAACGCGCGGCCGTAGTCGGCGGCGATATCGGCCTGGGTTTGCTGGAACTGCTTCTTCTCCTCGTCGCTGAGCGAGCGCCACCAGCGGTCGCCGCTCTCGTAGGCGTCCTTGCCCCAGCGTTCGATGACCTCATCCTTGTAGCGCGTGTGGTCGAACCCGTCGAAAACTTCTGCTGCCACGAGATTTTCACCTCTTTCCGTCTTGTCCAGCGTGGCCGTCACCGAGTCGATCTGCCGCCGGATCCGGTCCTGTTCCTGCCGCAGCAGGTCCAGGTGCGTGCGCAGCGCGGCGGCCGCGTCCTGCTCCCCCGCGAGGACCTCGGCGATGACCGGCAGGCCGAGGCCGAGTTCCCGCAGCAACAGGATTCGTTGCAGCCGCACGAGGGAGTCCTGGTCGTAGTAGCGATACCCGTTGGGGCCGATCCGGCTGGGCGGTAACAGCCCCAGCTGCCCGTAGTGGCGCAGCGTTCGGCTGGTGGTACCGGCCGCCCTGGCCAGATCCTGGATGGACCATTCGCCGGTCCGGGTACCCGTTCCCACGATCCGGGTCTCCTTCATCTCGTCGGTGAAACCAGTCTGCAAGTTGACGTAGCGTCAAGGTCAACCCTGATTGTCCAGGGGCTTCGCGGAGGGCGGCACGAGCGCGCCGAGACAGTCCGCGAACCGACTCGAGCTACCGGGCCCGAGCCGGGCCGACCCACAACGTCCGGGACCCCGGTCGCATCACCGCTCTGGAACCCGGCCGTGGGCGGACAGCGCGCGTCACGGTTAGCCCGCAGCACACACGACTACCCGGCATGCGGCTGCGGAGCGGAAGGTGCCACGAGTCGTCCGGCGCGTGCTTCGCACCTGTCACCTCGAACCTACGCTCTCGCCCGCGTCGCCGCTGCTCGGCAGCCTCGGGTCCCCGGGGTACGTGGGCGGCCCGTTCGAACCCGGTCCCGTCACCCCGAAAAGAGCGACGCGGCCCCCCAGCCGAGACCGGGAAGCCGCGCGCGAGCGGAAACTATTCGGAGGAAACCGGTTCCGAGGGTTCACCCGGCACGACGTGCTCGGGTCCCAGCGGAACGGACTCCGCGCCCGGGGCCACATCCGGACCGGTCGTGGACTCCGAACCGGGAACGGCGTTCTGCCCCGGCGACGTGTCCGACCCGGGCGGCACCGCGCCCGACTCCGGCATGTTCTCCGGAATCGACGGCCGCTCGTCGGGGTCCGGGATCAGATCCAGCAGCGTGTCGAAGTCGATGACCTGCGGCCCTAGCGTCGGTGTCGCGATGATCACGCCGTTGGTGAACAGCCGGTAGGTCCCGGAGTTCAACGGCAGCACCCACTCCGGCCCGAGCGGCGCGCCGAGCGGACCGTCCTCACCGCCGGTGCGGCGGTATTCGGCGTCGATGATCGTCTCGGTGGTCGAGGTGCGGGTGCGCGGGTCGGCGGGCGGGCGCGCGACCTCGAGTTCGGAGGGCATCGGCCCCACCTCGAAGGTCTGGATGTCGGCGGGCTCACCCCCGTCGGGTGCCGAGGAGTACTCCGAGCGCAGGATCCGTCCGTCGCGCAGGAGCACCGTCCCGGCCGTGGACGCGACCGCCGCCGCGGCGCGCGGATCCTCTTTGGCGGTACCGGGATACACCTGGCAGTCGGTGGAATCGCAGGTCCCGGCATAGGGATAGCGGGTTTCGGACAATGCGTACGAGCGCGCGGCGATGGCTTGGGCGCGCAATGCTTCCGCCGCGCCTTTGTCCGCCCAGTTGGCCTGCATTTCCGCGGGCACGACACCGAGCAGATAATCCTCGACGTCCACCCGGTTCACCACGCGCGATTCACCATTTTCGCTGGCCACGCCCAACGCACCACGATAACTGGGGCCGCCGCACAATTTCAGGTGTTCGGCGGCGGGCCGCCCCGGATTCGGATCCAGCGGATAGACCCAGGGATCGGAGGTGGCCGATTGCCACAGGACTTCACCGTCGCATCCGACGGTGACCACCACGTTCGCGCCGCCGTCGGGCAGCGGGGTGAGGTGGGCGACCTGGCCGGGTTCGAGTTCACGGCCCGCCACGCGGATGCCCGCGTCGGCGAAGGCGTCGAGGGAGCCGTTGTCCATACCTTGGAGCCGGACGGCGAGCACGGTCGGCGGGACGGTGCCGAGCGTCGCGCCGGGGTAGTAGTGCTCGAGGATTCGTTCGGCGAGCCAGCCCTGCTGGGCGTTGTCGAAGGCGCCGTGCTGGCTCATGCCACGTCCGTGGCCGGGTCCGGCGAGTTCCCGATACGGCGTGTCGCCGGGTGTCGACCCCCCTGTCGTGTACGCCCCCACGGTCACCATCGTGCCGGTGAGCACCGCTGCGCCGCCCGCGGCCAGCAGTGCGTGAAACGGTAGCGGACCTGGTCGGATTCTATTGCGCATCGGGTACTCCCACGGGTCGTCGGGACCGGATCACGTCGCGGTTGTCGGCATGTCGTTTCCATTCCGGTCGCATTCCGAGAGCTACATTCGAGCAATCACATGATCCTAATCCTCAACAAGAGGTTTAGATATGTGACATTAGTGAACTAGTGTGATGGTTGATGCATCAGGAAGCAAGGCCCTGAACACCGCGCCTGATCACCGGTTCGACCTGATTGGAGACGCTCGTGCCGCACCGCAAACCGAAACGTTCATACGTGCTCCCGATGGTGACCACGCTGGCGGTGGCGGCTCCCCTCGCGGCACTGGTCCCGGGCGATTCGGCCGACTACCGCCAAGCCAACGACACCGATGTGGCCGCGGTGCCCGCCCAGCTGGCCGAGGTGATGCTCACGCAGGCGCCCGAGATCACCTTGCCGCTGCGCGAATTGACCGGCCTCGACCTGCCCGACCTGCGCCTTTCCGATCTGCGGATGCTCCCGTTGCCCGCCTCCATCCCGATTCCGGAAGGCTTACCCCTACCACCGGGGGTGCAGCTACCCAAGGAGATTCCGCTCCCGCGCTTCGCCCCCGAAACCCAGGCGCCCGCCGCGACCCCGACCCCCGCACCGGGCGCTGCGATCCCCACACCCACCCCGGGCACCGCAATTCCGACACCCGCGCCCGGCGTGTCGCCCGGAGCGCCGAACGCGGGCGCTCCCGGTGCGTCGAACCCCGGCTCGCAGTCGCCGGCGGGCTCGAACCCGCAGTCCCCCAACGGTGCGGCTCCCTCACCCGACGGCGCGACCCCCAACCCACACGCACCCGACGGCGCTCCGGCCCCCGGCAGCGCGCCCGACTCCGCACCCGCGAACACGGCACCCGACTCCCAGCCGCCAGCCGGTGCCGCACCCGCAACCCCCGCACCCACCACCCCGAACACCCCCGCGACCCAGTCGATCCCGGCTCCCGCCACTCCCAGCCCCGTCCCCCAGCCCATCCGCTTCATCGCCGACCCGGCGCAGCTGCCGGAGGGCACCACCCCCGACACGCCCGCCCTCGCTCCCGGCGCCGTGCCCGCGGATCTGGTGGATCAGGTCGGCGCGCAGGTCAAGGAGCTGTCGCGTGATACGCCGTTCAGCGTCGTGGCGCTCACCGCCGCCGATCTGGCGGGCACCAAGGCGATGGTGCGCGCCAAACAGCCCGACGGCACCTGGGGCCCGTGGTACGAGACCGAACCGATCGACACCCGCCGCGACGACGCCACCCCGGCCGGCGGCACGGCGGGCACCGAACCGATCTACGTCGGCAACACCACGGCGGTGCAGATCCTCGTCACCCGCGACCGGGCCGCCGGAAACCCCGCCGCCGCACCGCCATCCGCGCCGTGGGAGCCCACACCCGCCGCCGCGCCGATGGGTGATCCTATGCAGGCCGATCCGCTCACCGCCGTGCTCATCGATCCGGGCCGCGGCGCGATCGACGGCGCGCTCTCCGAGGTGGCCGCCGCGCTGCCCGGCGGCGGCCCGAACGTGATCACCCGCGCGCAGTGGGGCGCCGACGAGTCGATCCGCTGCGCCGAACCGACCTACGACGACGCGCTCGGCGGCGTCACCGTGCATCACACGGCGGGCCGCAACGACTACTCGAAATCCGAGTCGGCGGGCATCGTCCGCGCCATTTACACCTATCACTCGCGCACGCTGGGCTGGTGCGACATCGGCTACAACGCGCTGGTCGACAAGTACGGCCAGGTGTTCGAGGGCCGCAAGGGCGGCTTGGATCGCCCGGTGCAGGGCGCGCACGCGGGCGGGTTCAACGAGAACACCTCGGGCGTGGCGCTCATGGGCAACCACGAGTCGGAGGCGCCCTCGGACGCGGCGATCAACGCGGTCGGCCGGTTCGTCGGCTGGCGCACCAAGATCGCCGGCCTGGACCCCAAGGGTTACACGACGATGTACTCCGAGGGCACCGAGTTCACCCCGTACCGCCAGGGTGAGGCGGTGCGGTTGCCGATCGTGTTCGCGCACCGCGACGTCGGCAACACCAGCTGCCCCGGCGACGCCGGCTACGCGGCGATGGATCGCATCCGCGATATCGCGGCGAGCGGCGGGGGACCGAGCCCGAATCAGCAGCAGCCACCGCGCAAACGGACCCAGTCGGATCTGGCGACGCTGGCGGCGCTCACCGCGAAGCTGCTGACGATGGTGAACGACAACCTGATCGCCAAGCACTACGCCGCGTCGGGCGGTCCCGACGGCCCGCTCGGCCAGGCCGATTCCGAGGTGCTGCCCGCCGCGCAGGGCGCGCAGTACGCGAAGTTCGTCAACGGCTACGTGTACACCACGCCCGACGGCGAGGTGGTGGAGGTGCTGGGCGAGATCCTGGACCGCTTCCTGCAACTCGGCGCCGACGCGGGCATCCTCGGTCTCCCCCTCACCGACGCCTACCCCGTGCCCGACGGCCTGCGCGCCGACTTCCAGTACGGCTCGCTGATCCTCAACCAGATCACCGGCATCGTCACCACGGTTTGGAAGACCTACAACGAGACCTACCAGCAGGAAATGGGCCGCGACGAGGGCACCGAGGTCTCCGCTCCGCCGCCGGCCGAAACCCCCGCTCCCGCAACCCCTCCCGAACCAGCCCCGGCCGGCTGACCGTTCCGGAGATCACACCTCGGCAGGAGGGCTGGGCCGCCACGCGGTCCAGCCCTCGGTCAGCAGATAGCACCCCACCAGCACGGCCGTGAGCACCCCGTCGCTCACCACCAGCTCGCCGGCACCGTCCACCTCACCCGACAACCAGACCACGCCGGCGACGGTCAGCGCGGCCTTGTGAAAGATCACCAGCTCCCACACACCGGGCAACCCCCGCGGCCGCCACGCCAGCAGCAGGAACAACCCCGCGAAGACGACCAGCCCGAACGATCGCCACACCCGCTCGACCTCGGCGCCCGCCAACGCGGTGTAATCCGGAATCATCGACGCCGCGCCCGCCAGCGCGGCGACGGCGCCGAGCACGAGCAGCACCCGCGCGACGCGATCCCGCCAGGCCGCAACGGGTGGATTCGCCATGGCGCTCATGCTCAGAACCCTAGGTGACCCGGCGCGATGTCGCCCTTCGAGCGAAATCCGCTCAGGTCCACCACCGTTCCAGCACCCGCGCCACCCCGTCCTCCGCGTTGGTCGCCGTCACCTCATCCGCCACCGCCAACGCCTCCGGATGCGCGTTCGCCATCGCCACGCCGTGTCCGGCCATGCTCAGCATGGGCACGTCGTTGGGCATGTCGCCGAACGCGATGATCGCCGGATGTTCCACGCCCAGGCGCTGCGCGACCGAGGCGAGACCCGACGCCTTGGTCACGCCGGGGGCGGACAGCTCGATGAGGCCGTGGTCGGTGGAGTAGGTGATGTCGGCGCGATCGCCGATCAGGGGCGCGAGCACGTCGCGCATCTCGCCGCTGGGCGCGCCGCGCAGCCGGATGAGCATCTTGATGGCGGGCGTGTCGATCACCTCGTCGCGGGCGACGGCGGTGTCGTCGGGGTTGAGCCAGGCGTGTTCGTAGAGCGGGGAACTCACGAACTGCGGCGTCACGGCGTCGTGCGCGCTGGCGCCGACGCGTTCGGCGGCCAGGCCGCAGCCGGGCAGCGCCCGTTCGGCGAGGTCGGCCATCCAGCTCAGCGTCTCGACGTCGAGAGTGTGGCTGGCCAGCACGCGATCGGTGGCGCTGTCGTAGATCACCGCGCCGTTCCCGCAGACACACAGCGGCGCGTACCCGAGCCCGTCCACCACGGGATCGATCCAGCGCGGTGGGCGTCCGGTGGCGAGCACGAACGGCACACCGTCGGCGATGAGCGCCCCGACCGTGGCCCTGGTGCGCGGCGTCACGCGTTCGTCGTGATCGATGAGGGTGCCGTCCACGTCGGTGGCCACCATCTTCGGCTTGGGGAGGTGCAGGCGAGTCACCTATTCCATCCTGCCGGAAAAGCGTCTCGGCGCGGTCGCGGACCACCGGCGCGGGGGTTTCGCGGACATGCCGTGGGCCCACATGGCACGCGCGTCCGGGGCACCGTCCTTAAGATCATGTGCTAACACTCGCCCCGCTGGCCCGCCCAGCCGCAGAACCAGAGGACTGATGACCGGCTTCCTGCTACGACGCGCGCTCAATTATGTCGTGCTGTTGCTGCTGGCCTCGTTTCTGACGTTCAGTCTCGCGTCGTTGACATTCCGCCCGCTGGACAGTCTGGAACAGCGCAATCCCCGCCCACCGCAGTCGGTGATCGACGCGAAGGCCGAGGAATTACATCTCAACGATCCGATTCCGGAGCGCTACCTCACCTGGCTGAAGGGCATCCCGAGCGGGGATTTCGGCACCACGCTGGCCGGGCAGCCGGTGAGCGAGGAATTGCCGCGCCGGGTCGCGACGAGTCTGCGCCTGCTCATCCTCGGCTCGATCATGGGCACCGTGCTGGGTGTGCTGATCGGCGCGGCGGGCGCGATACGCCAATACAAATTCAGCGACTACTTCACAACGGTTTTCTCCCTGCTGATTCTGAGCACCCCGATATTCCTGCTCGCGAACCTGCTGAAATACGGTGCACTCGAGATCAACTCGCTCACCGGCGCGCAGATCTTCCTCTACACCGGGGAGACCTCGGCGACCGCGATCGAGGGCTTCTGGCCGCAATTGCTCGACCGGCTCCAGCACCTGGTGCTGCCCACCACCGCGCTGGCGCTCGGCGGCATCGCCGGCTACAGCCGCTACCAGCGCAACGCCATGCTCGACGTGCTGAGCAGCGATTTCATTCGCACGGCCCGCGCGAAGGGCCTCACCCGCAACCGCGCGCTCTACAAACACGGCCTGCGCACCGCGCTGATCCCGATGGCCACCCTGTTCGCCTACAGCCTGGCGGGCATCATCACGGGGGCCACGTTCACCGAGAAGATCTTCGGCTGGCACGGCGTCGGTGAGTGGCTGCTCGATTCCATCAACGCCCAGGACCTGTACCCGGTCGTCACCATCACCGCGTTCGCCGGGTTGATGGTGCTGATCGCGGGTCTGCTGTCCGATGTCGTCTACGCCTTGCTCGACCCGAGGGTGCGTGTCCGATGACCGAGACCGAGATCATCATCCAGGGTGCGCCCGAGGTCGCGATGGGCAGGCGCAAGCTGATCCTGCGCCGGTTCCTGCGCAACAAGCCCGCGGTGGCCGGGCTGATCGTGCTGGCGCTGATGTTCGTGCTGAGCTTCGCGCTGCCGCCGTTCCTGCCCTGGGACTACCAGGAACTCGACTACACGGCGCTGCGCAAGCCGCCCAGCCTGGACCACCCGTTCGGCACCACCGCCATCGGCCAGGACGTACTCGCCCAGACCCTGCGCGGACTCCAGAAATCGCTGATCATCGGCCTGTGCGTGGCGGTGTTCTCCACCCTCATCGCGGCCGCGGTGGGCACCCTGGCCGGCCTGCTCGGCGGCTGGACCGACCGGGCGCTGATGTGGCTGGTGGATCTGCTGCTGGTGGTGCCGAGCTTCATCATCATCGCGCTGTTCGCGCCGCGCACCAAGGGCAGCGGGTCGATCCTGCTGCTGATCGTGCTGCTGTCGGTATTCAGCTGGATGATCAGCGCGCGCCTGGTGCGCGGGCTCACGCTGAGCCTGCGGGAACGGGAATTCGTGCGGGCCGCCCGCTACATGGGCGCGCCGACGCGCACGGTGATCGTCAGCCACATCGTGCCGAATATCGCGTCCATCCTGATCATCGACACCACGCTGGCGGTCGGCGCGGCGATCATGGCCGAAACCGGGCTCAGCTACCTGGGATTCGGCGTGCAGCCGCCGGACGTGTCGCTCGGTTCGCTGATCGCCGCGGGCACCGCGTCCGCGCTCACCTACCCGTGGCTGTACATGTTCGCCGGCGGCCTGCTGATCATCACGGTGCTCTCGGCGAACCTGGTGGGCGACGGTCTGCGCGACGCGTTCGACCCCAGCGCCAAACGGGCCCGCTCGCGTAAGAAAGGGGCCGACGAATGACCTCGGGCTCCACCGCCCCCCTGCTCGAAGTCGCCGATCTGCGCGTCACGTTCCCCAGTGAGGAGGGCCGCATCGACGCCGTGCGCGGGGTGAACTACACCGTCGCCGACGGCGAGGTGCTGGCCATCGTCGGCGAATCCGGTTCGGGCAAATCGGTGTCGTCGCTGGCGGTGATGGGTCTGCTGCCCGAGCAGGCGCGCATCACGGGCTCGATCCGGCTGCGCGGCCGCGAACTGCTCGGCATCAGCGACCGCGAGATGTCCAAACTGCGCGGCAGCTCGCTGAGCATGGTATTCCAGGACCCGCTCTCGGCGCTCACGCCGGTGTACCGGGTGGGCGATCAGATCGCCGAGGCTCTGCTCGCGCACAAGTCGATGGGCAAGAAGGAGGCGGCCGAGCGGGCCGTCGAACTGCTCGAGCTGGTCGGCATCGACGACGCCGAGATGCGGGCGAAGGCGTTCCCGCACGAATTCTCCGGCGGTATGCGCCAGCGCGTGGTGATCGCCATGGCCATCGCCAACGATCCCGCGCTCATCATTTGCGACGAGCCCACCACGGCGCTGGACGTGACGGTGCAGAAGCAGATCCTGAACCTGCTGCGCAAGGCGCGCGACATCACCGGCGCCGGGGTCGTGATGATCACCCACGACATGGGCATCGCCGCCACGCTCGCCGACCGCGTCGCCGTCATGTACGCCGGGCGCATCGTCGAATCCGCGGGCGCCGCAGCCCTTTTCAACGAGCCGCGGATGCCGTACACGGTGGGGCTGCTCGGCTCCATCCCGCGCATGGACAGGCCCGCGCGCTCCCCGCTCATCCCGATCACCGGCGCGCCGCCCGCCATGCACAAACTGCCGCGCGGTTGCTCGTTCACCCCGCGCTGCCCGATCGCGATCGATGACTGCGCCGCCGCCGAACCGCCGCTCGAGATGACCTCGCCCGGCCACGCCGCGGCCTGCATCCGCACCGCCGAGGTGGACAGCGCGGGCCTGTTCGCCGCCTACCGCGCCGAGATCGAGGAGCCGCGCGCCGAGCTCGAGACCCATCCCGATGTGGTGCTGCGGGTGACCGACCTGGTCAAGACGTTCCCGATCACCTCGGGCGTGGTGTTCCAGCGCCGCCGCGGCGAGGTGCGCGCGGTCGACGGCATCAGCTTCGAGGTGCGGTCCGGGCGCACGCTGGCGCTGGTCGGCGAATCCGGTTCCGGCAAGTCGACCACGCTCACCCAGATCATGGACCTCGTGGCGCCGCAGTCGGGCACAATCGAGATCATGGGCCGCGATGTCGCCGCGCTCACCAAGGCCGACAAGCGCGAGATCCGGCGGAAGATGCAGATCGTGTTCCAGGACCCGACCGCGTCCCTGGACCCGCGCCTGCCGATCTTCGACGCGCTCGCCGAGCCGATGCGCATCGACGGCCGCCCGCGCGCCGAGATCAGCCGCCGCGTCCCCGAACTGCTGGAACTGGTCGGCCTGCGCCCCGAGCACGCCGACCGCTACCCGGCCGACTTCTCCGGCGGCCAGAAGCAGCGCATCAGCATCGCGCGGGCGCTGGCGCTGGACCCGCAGCTGCTGGTGCTCGACGAGCCCGTGTCCTCGCTGGACGTGTCCATCCAGGCGGGCGTGCTGAACCTGTTGCGCGACTTGCAGACCGAGCGCGGCCTGTCGTATCTGTTCGTCTCCCACGATCTGTCGGTGGTGCGCAACCTGGCCCACGACATCGCCGTCATGTACCGGGGCAAGATCGTCGAATCCGGACCGGCCGAGCGGATTTTCGCCGATCCGGAACACGAGTACACCCGCAGGCTGATCGACGCGGTACCCCTACCGGTCGTCAGCGGATAAGGAGGGCAGGATGCGGTGGCGATCCAGCGGTATACGGTGGGCGGTCTGTCTGGTCGCGGCCGGACTGGTGGCGGCGGGCTGTAGCGCCGACGATCCGTCCGCGGAGGGCTTGTCCGGCGAGCTGGGCACCACCAGCGACATCAATCCGCGCCCGCGCGAGGAGATTCGCGAGGGCGGCAACCTGCGGCTGGCTGTCACCTCCTACCCCGCCAACTGGAACACGCTGTCCAACGACGGCAACGAGGGCGAGATCGCCGATATCCAGCGGCCCATGATGCCGCGCTCGTTCATCGTGGACGCGGCGGGCGAACTGACGGTCAACCAGGACTATTTCACCTCGGTCGAGCTGACGAACACCAACCCGCAACAGGTCACCTACACCATCAACCCGAAAGCCACGTGGTCGGACGGGAATCCGATCACCTGGGAAGACATCGCCTCCCAAGCCAACGCGCTGAGCGGACGCGACAAGTCGTTCTTCATCGCCATCACCAACGGCTTCGAGTTTGTGGAGAAGGTCGAGCGCGGCGTCGACGACCGCCAGGCCGTGCTCACCTTCAGCCACCCGTTCGCCGAATGGCGCGGACAGTTCTCCGGCAACTCCTCGCTGTTCCCGAAATCGGTGACGGCCACGCCGGAGTCGTTCAACGAGGGCCTGCGCGACGCGATGGGACCCACGGCCGGGCCGTTCCAGATCCAGTCCGCCGATCGCGGGCAGAGCCGAATCGTGCTGGGCCGCAACCCGAACTGGTGGGGTGAGCGCCCGAAGCTCGACACCATCACGTACACGGTGCTCGACCGCAGCGCCTGGGTGGGCGGGCTGCGCAATAACGAGATCGACGCCATCTCGCTCGCCTCGATCGACGATGTGCAGAACGTGCGCAACACCCCGGGCATCGAGGTGCGCCGCGCGCCCGGCAACCGCTGGCGCCACATCACCTTCAACGGCGCGCCCGGCTCCATCCTCGCCGAACAGGGTGTGCGCGTGGCGATCTCGAAGGCCATCGACCGGCAGGGCATCGCGGCCGCCACCCAGGCGGGGCTGGTCGAGAACCCGCGACCGCTGAACAACCACCTCTACCTCCAGGGCCAGAAGGGCTATCAGGACAACAGCCTGCCGTTCGACCCGGACGCCGCGGCGCGCGAACTCGACGCGCTCGGCTGGAAGCTCAACGGTGACGTGCGCGAGAAGGACGGCCGCAAGCTGATCATCCGCGACGTCATGTACAACGACCCGCTGTGGGTGCAGATCGCGCAGATCATCCAGCAGAACCTGGCCCGGATCGGCGTCGGCCTCACCATCGACACCAAACCCGCCGCGGGATTCTTCACCGACGTGATCCAGCCCGGCGACTTCGACGCCGCGCAGTTCATCTTCGCCGGTGACGCGTTCTCGTTGAGCAGCATGCGGCAGATCTACTACTACGACCCCGACGATCTGCAGGGCAACTACGGCCGGATCGGCTCGCCCGAACTCAACGACCTCATCGACCGCACCCTGCGCGAACTCGACCCGGACAAGGCCATCGAGATGGCCAACGAGGTGGACCGCACGGTGTTCGAGATGGGCCATTCCCTGCCGCTCACCCAGTCGGACGGCAGCTGGGGGGTGCGCTCGGACCTGGCCAACTTCGGTTCGCCGGGCCTGGCGACCTACGACTACACCAAGATCGGATTCGTGCAATGACCGCTACGTTATCTCGCCCGCGCCGGTTCGGCCTGCGCGTGGCCGCGCCCGCCGTCGCCCTCGCGTT
Organism: Nocardia puris; assembly: GCF_003315035.1. Lineage (GTDB taxonomy): Bacteria > Actinomycetota > Actinomycetes > Mycobacteriales > Mycobacteriaceae > Nocardia > Nocardia puris. The sequence goes on along the minus strand of NZ_QNRE01000004.1, from coordinate 519,248 downwards.
GATCCTGTCCGGCTGTGGCGGGGATTCGAACCTCGAGACCGGGGACGCGTCGATCGGCGACACCAACGACATCAACCCCCGGGATGTGAGCGAGCTGCGGGACGGGGGGAATCTGCGGCTGGCGCTGACCTCGTTCCCCGCCACCTACAACACCCTGCACGTCGACGCCGACGGCGACTCCTCGGAAGTCGTGGGCTGGACGCTGCCCGGAACGATCAACTCCGACGCGGCGGGCAACCTGACGGTCGACAAGAACTTCTTCACCGACGTCCAGCTCACCGGCACCGACCCGCAGCAGATCACCTACACGATCAACCCCGAGGCCATCTGGACCGACGGCACGCCGATCACCTGGGAGGACTTCGCGTCCCAGGCGAACGCGCTGAGCGGGCGCGACCTCGAATTCCAGGTGCGCGCGACGCAGGGCTACAGCCGGATCGAGAAGGTCGAGCGCGGCGTCGACGATCGGCAGGTCATCGTGACGATGGCCCAGCCCTACGCCGAGTGGCAGGGCATGTTCAACCCCCTGTACCCGAAGGCCGCCACCGAATCGCCCCAGGCGTTGAACGATTGGGCCCGCAACGAGCTGCCGGTCTCGTCCGGGCCGTTCATCATCACGAACATCGACCGCGCGCAGCAGCGCATCACGCTGGGGCGCAACCCGCAGTGGTGGGGCGACACCCCGAAGCTGGAGAACATCACCTACTCGGTGCTCGACTACTCCGCCCGCATCGGCGCGCTCCAGAACAACGAACTCGACGCGGCGACGGTCTCCGGCATCGACGAGGTGACCACCGCCTCGAACTCGCCCGGCATCGTGGTGCGCCGCGCGCCCGGCCCGAGCTTCTCGCACTTCACCTTCAACGGCGCGCCCGGCTCGCTGCTCGAGGACCCGCAGCTGCGGATCGCGATCTCGAAGGCGATCGACCGGCAGGGCATCGCGACGGCCATCCAGAACGGCGTCGTCACGAATCCGAAGCCGCTGAACAACCACGTCTTCCTGCACGGGCAGAAGGGCTACCAGGACAACTCCGGAGTCGTCGCCTACGACCCCGCCGAGGCGGCCCGCATGCTCGACGAACTGGGCTGGACGCTCAACGGTGACGTGCGGGAGAAGGACGGGCGCCAGCTGGTGCTGCGCAATGTGATGTTCCAGCAGGCCACTTGGGTGCAGGTCGCGCAGATCGCGCAGCAGAACCTCGCCGCCGTCGGCGTGAAGATGGAGATCCAGACCTTCCCCGGCAACGGGCTGTTCACCGACGTCATCGACCCGGGCAACTTCGAGATCTGCCAGTTCACCTGGGGCGGCAGCATCTTCCCGCTCGGCTCGCTGCCGCAGATCTACTCCTACGACCCGGCCAACCCGCTGAGCAACAAGGGCCGCATCGGCAGCCCCGAACTCAACGCGCTCATCGAGGAGACCATCTCCGAGCTCGACCCGGATCGCGCCGTCGAACTGGCCAACGAGGCCGACAAGATGATCTTCGAACTCGGTCACTCGCTGCCCATCACCCAGTCGGCCGGCACCGTCGCGACCCGCGACAAGCTCGCCAACTACGGCGCGTTCGGCTTGGCGTCGGTCGATCCGACCAAGGTCGGCTTCCTGCCGTGAGCCCACGCGCGGGCCACCCGCTGTCCTATCCCCTCGCGGTGACAGCGGGTGCGCTCGCGGTGTGCGCGGCCTGGATCCCGTTCGCCACGATCGACCAGGGGGCGGCCATCTCGACCGTCGCCCTGGCGATCGTGGGGTACACGGGTTTTCGCGTGTGCCGGGCTCTGGGGGTGTTGTCGAATGGGTTGCCGGTGGGGGAATCCAGCGGTAGCGCAACCGGTTCGGGGCGCCGCGACTCGGATGCGGGCGGCTCCGAGAGGGTACCTGGCGGCACCACCGCGCGCGACACCGTCGGCACTAGCACCACGTCGGCGACGGGGGCCGGACGCGGGCGTGGGGGCGACCCCGAACCGAGCCCCGGCACCGCCGCCGGAGCCGCACCCGTCCCCGGGAAGCACCCCCAGCGGATACCCACCGGCGCCACCGTCCACATCACCCGCATCCGCCAACAGCACCGCCTCACCAGCCGCACCTGGCTCGAAGTCACCACCCCCGGCCAACCCACCCACTGGCTCCCGGTCTACTTCGACCCGGCTCTCCTAACTCTCACCCCCCAAAACGCCACCGCCACAACCCATTCCCTCCACACCGAATCCCTCCGCCTCTACCCCTCCGGCCGCGCCCGCACCACCGAACCCCCCGGCCGCCTCATCGACAACCCGACCCGCCCCACCCCCGACGCCCCCACCCTCACCGCGACCACCACCCGCCTCCCCCGCCGCCTCCTCCTCGACGCCCAACCCGCCGTAGCCGCCCCCTTCGCCGCCCTCCTCTGGATCTACCTCGACGGCGGCACCCTCTGGACCTTCACCGCCGCCCTCACTGTCGCCTTCGCGACGGCCACCTGGCTCCCCGCCATCCGCGGGTCCGACCCGAGCTAGCGCAGCACCCGCTCGTCCCCGGACCACCCGCGGTCACCACCGGCCGATTCACCGGTCGAAGAACCAACTCCCCCTCGGGCTTCCCGGCGTTCGGCGACCTGACGCCGCACTTCCCTGAGCTCCGGTACATGCTCGGCGCCGAGGGCAGGTTGCGATCCCTCGCCGATGTTCTTCAGCCGCAAGGACGAATAGCCCCGGTGGGCCGCTGACTTCGATCATGTCGCCGGGGCTTTGTGTTGTCCGCAATCCCTGGATCGAGGACAACGGCTTCGAAAGTTCCAGTGCGACACCAAGATGTCGGCTCGGCTACGGCACGCCAATCCACTCAGGGCGACACGCCGAGGCCATGCGACGGGCGGGATCGAGTCCGATCTCTGCACACTAACGCCGACCGGCAGCTGACTCGATGGGGCGAGCACGCACCCGCTCGACGCCAGGCCCGAACCGTCGGACAGACCGCAGCGGAGCCGCGAAGGCGTAGCGGAGCAAGAGGCCCGCACTCCGCGATCGATGGCGCGGTCAACGACAACCAGGTACGACGGGGCAACGCTCAGCCTTTGAGCCGAACCGCGCCAGCCGGTTTGCCGGGCGCGCCCTACGACAGCATGCCCAGGGCGTCGGCGTGTTCCAACGTTTTGCGGACGTGCCAGGCCAAGGGTAGGTGGGTGGCCTGTTCGTAGGACATCCATTGGAAGTCGGCGGGGGTGGGGTCGGCTTCGGGGTGGACTTCGTTTTCGAAGCAGCCGAAGGTGATGGTGTGGGTGTCGCCGGCGCTGTCGACGAAGTGGGTGAGTTCGTCGGCGACGAGGACGTCGAGGCCGGTTTCGGCGGTGACTTCGCGGCGCGCGACTTCGGCCGGCGTCTCGTCGGGGGCGACGGAACCGCCGGGGATCTCCCACACGTCACCGCGATCCGGGACTCGGTGCAGCAGCACCTTTCCCGCCCGGATGAGCAACGCGTGCGCACGGAAATGCTGTTCGCTCATGTCTTGTCTCCCTCCCGGTTCCCAAGTCTGCCACGCGCACCCGCCGAACGGAATTGGTCTGACCACTTGACCAGCAGACCAGAGCGGCGCACAGTGGAGGCATGGCGTGGCAACCAGTGGTGAAGCGGTCGGTGTCGGCGGACGTGTTCGAACAGATCGCGGCCGATGTGCTGAGCGGGGAACTGTCCCCCGGCACAGCCCTGCCGAGCGAGCGGCAACTCGCCGAGGCGCTGGGCGTCTCGCGGCCCGCGGTGCGCGAGGCGTTGCAGCGGTTGGCCGCGGCCGGACTGGTGGCGGTGCGTCAAGGGGACGCGACGACCGTGCTCGACTACCGGCGCGGCGCGGGCCTGGAAGTGCTGCCGCGCCTGCTGATCCAGCAGGGCACGCTGGAACCGGCTGTCGCGCGCAGCATCCTCGAGGCGCGGCTGCACAACGGGCCGAAGGTCGCCGAGTTGGCGGCCGCGCGCGCCGATCGCGAACAGCTGGGCGCCGCGCTGGATCGCACCGTCGCGGCACTGGCCGCCGAAACCGACCCGATCGCGCGGCAACGGCACGCGCTGGAGTTCTGGGATCACGTGGTGGACGCGGCCGATTCGATCGTCTTCCGCCTGATGTTCAACATGCTGCGCGCCGCCTACGAACCCGCGCTCGCCGCGCTCGCGCCCCTGATGACTGCCGAGGTCGGCAACGCGCCCGGCTATCGCGACCTGGCCGCCGCCATCGTGGCGGGCCGCCCCAACAAGGCCGCCGAGAAGGCTCGGGCACTGCTCGAGCCGGCGACCACCGCCCTGATCGACGCCCTGGACGGGCACTGATCGCGTGACACGACGAGGTGTTTCACAATGTCGGAATCCACACTGCGCCGCGGACTTTCGCTGAGCGACGCGTTCCGCGAATTCCTGCGCCATCCTTCACCGTGGATGATCGCCACCGTGCTGGCGGGAGCGCTCACCGTCCGGTTGATCGTGGGCGACTGGCAGCTCACCGACGCGCTCGTGCCTCTGGTGATGCTGGCGCTGTTCCCGGCGTTCGAGTGGGTGGTGCACGTGACCGTATTGCATTGGCGGCCCAGGAAACTCGGGCCGATCACGCTCGACAGCGAGCTGGCCCGCGACCACCGCCGCCATCACCGCGACCCGCGCGACATCCCCCTGATCTTCATCCCCACCCGCTCGCTGATCGTGGTCATCGTCGTTCTGCTCGCCCTCACCGCGTTCGCGTTCCCGCGCGTCGGGCTGGGCCTGACCTTCCTGCTCACCGTCACCGTGGTCGGCCTCCTCTACGAGTGGACCCACTACCTCATCCACACCGACTACAAGCCGAAAACCGCCCTCTACCGCGCTGTTTGGCGCAACCACCGCCACCACCACTACAAGAACGAGCACTACTGGTTCACCGTCACCACCTCCGGCACCGCCGACCGCCTGTTCGGCACGCGCCCCGACCCTGCCGCGGTCCCGACCTCCGCCACGGCGCGCAACCTCCACGGCACCGCCTAGCGGACGCCCAGGCGCCCGATCCGGTCAGACCGACCGGTCGAGAAAGTGGGCGTTCCAGATCGGGGCCGCCCGTTGATGCGAGTCCACTCCCGCGAAGAAGGAGTTCGCCAAGCCTGCCGGCGCACTCACGACATCGACGTGAGGCGGTCGGCCAGGCGGTCGGTCGCCCATTCGAGGGGCGCGCGGCCGAGGAAGCGGTTCCAGAAGTAGGCGACGATCAGGGTGAGGGTCAGGAGGGTGATGAGAACCGCCGCGCGGTCGAGGGTTTCGAGGTTCAGGCCGGTGAGGGCCAGGACGGAGAGGGTGTACAGCGTGATCGGCATGCGGCCGACGGCGGACAGTGGAGCGAGCCGGCGATGCAGGGTGGTGGGGATCAGCAGGATGAGCCCGAGGAGTAGCGCCGCGACACCGGCCGAGCCGAGGATCTGGAGCGGTGTGACGACGGATTGGGCGGAGGCGGCGAGGAGCGGGTCGTAGGCGGGGCCTGTGGGGCCGGTCGAGAGGGACCACATCGTATAGAAGTCGGAGTCGGGCGGTAGATCGATGTAGGTCGCCCCCGTCGACGCCCCTTCCTCCAGCGGCGTGTAGGCCGTCCACCCGAACCCCGCGGAATCCCCCTCCATCGACCAGACCGCGAAATACCCCACCACCGCCGCGACCAACCCGCCGACCACCAGCCCGACGCGCACCCGCACCTCCTCGGAATCGAGACGCCCGATCGCGACCCCGAGCAGCAGGAACGGCACCCAGACCAGCACCGGGTACACGCCATCGAACGCCATCTCGGCGACGAAACCCGACCCGGACCGATCCGAGGCGACCCACCCGTCGAGGTAATCCGCGTACCGCCGCGGCATCTCCGGCTGCCACCACCACACGAGCAACGGCCCCGCGACCGCCGTCACCACCGCCGCGACGAACAACCACCGCGCCCGCCACCCGAGCACCAGCACCCCCACGGCGACGAGCACCGCGAAACTCTCCAAGATCACGGACGGCGAATCCGACACCGTCACCAGCACACCACCGAGCACGAACAACGCCCCCGCCCGCACCAGCGCACCCAACCGCGCCGCCACCATCTCCGCCCCGCGCAACGGCCGCGACCCGCCGGACAGCACCGCGAGCACCACCCCGCCGAACACGACGAAGCACACCGCCGCGCGCCCCACCGCGAGCGATCCCGGCCCCGACCACCCCAGCGGATTCCCGCCCATCACGTCGGCGACGATCATCCCGATCGTCGCCACGCCCACCGCGATCACGAGCGCCACATCGCTCCCCCGCTGTTCGGCCATCCGAGCATCCTCCCGGAATCAGCTACTCGATGGCAATCAGCCGGGCGATGCGTGCCCGCACCGCAGCGATCTCGCACATCCCACGGAATCAACACTTGACGAGAAGATACCCTAGGGGGGTATGGTACGTCGCCATGGAACCGGTCCCGGTTCCGGAAGGACGGAAAAGTCATGGCTACACAAGGGATTTCCACCACGAAGAGATGGTGGGCGCTGGGGGTGATCGCCGCCGCGCAATTCGTGGTCATCATGGACACCTCGATCATCGGAATTGCCCTGCCCGAGATGCAGGCGGCGCTCGGGTTCTCGCAGGAGGACCTGACCTGGGTGTTCAACGCCTACGTGATCGCGTTCGGCGGACTGCTGCTGCTCGGCGGACGGCTCTCGGACCTGTTCGGCGCGCGACGGGTGTTCGCGGCGGGCTGGGCAACCCTGCTGGCCGGCTCGATCCTGGCCGGCGCGGCCGGCAACGCGGGGGTCGAACTGGCCGGACGCGCCATCCAGGGCGGCGGCGCGGCGCTCATCGCGCCCTCGGCGCTGACGCTGTTGATGATGCTGTTCGGCGCCACGCCGGGCGAGCTCACCAAGGCGCTCGCGATCTACGGCGCGGCGGCGCCGGCGGGCGGCACGGCGGGCGTGTTCCTCGGCGGCGTGATCACCGAATACATCAGCTGGCCTTGGGTTTTCTACATCAACGCCCCGCTCGCGCTGCTGGCCTTGATCGCCGTGCCCGCGCTGATGCCGGACGCGCCCGCCCGGCGGGGTTCGATCGATCTGCTCGGCGCGGTGACCGTCACCGCGGGATTGGCCGCCGCCGTCTACGGGATCGTGCGGGCGCCGGAAATCGGCTGGGGCTCGGGTGAGACCTGGGGTGTGCTGGCGGTGGCCGCAGCACTGCTGGCCGGGTTCGTCGCGATCCAGTCGCGGCGGCGAGAACCCTTGATGCGCTTGGGCATGCTGCGCGCGCCGAATCTCGCGGCCGCCAATGTCGCGCAGTTGCTGCTGGGCGCGGCGTGGGTGCCGATGTGGTTCTTCCTCAACCTCTACCTGCAGCAGGTGCTCGGCTACAGCGCGTTCCCCTCGGGCGCGGCGCTGCTGCCGATGACCACGCTGATCATGCTGGGCATGATCGTGCTGGCCCCGCGCGCCATGGCCCGGTTCGGCGCGAAACCGATGATCGTCACCGGTCTGCTGGTGCTGAGCCTCGGCCTGGGCATCATGTCGTTGATCCGCCCCACGGGCACGTTCTGGATCGACGTTCTGCCCGCGTCGCTGGTGGCCGCCGGCGGTATGTCGCTGGCGTTCATCCCTTCGCTGGGCACCGCCATCTCGGCGGCGCCGCCCGAGGAGGGCGGTCTGGCCTCGGGCCTGGTCAACGTCAGCTATCAGGTCGGCTCGGCCGTCGGCCTGGCCGCCATGACCGCGGTCGCGACCGCCTTCGGCGCGGGGCAGCTCACCGATATCGACGAACTGACCAGCGGGTTCTCCGCGGCGTTCGCGGGGGCGGCGCTGATCGCCCTGGCGGGGGCGGGCATCGCGGCCGCGACCCTGCGCGCACCGGCGAAGGAGCTGGTCGGGGCGACCGATTGACAAAGTACCCTAGGGGGGTATGGTAAAAACCGAAGCGGCGGGGAACGCCGCGAATCCAGACCAGGAGGACCACATGAGCACCGCGACCACCACCTACACCGTCGACGGTATGACCTGCGGATGCTGCGTCGGCAAGGTGCGCGACAAGCTCGGGGCACTGCCGGGCGTCACCGAGGTGGCCGTCGATCTGGACGCCGCCACCGTGACCGTCACCGGCGAGACCGACCGCGACCAGGTCGCCGCCGCCGTGGAGCTCGCCGGGTTCCGGCTCGGCTGATCACTCGCACTACCCCGGAAACCTCGCACTACCCCGGAAACGGAGCACCCCGATGAACGCGACCACCAAGTTCGCCGGATTCACGCTCGGCCTCGCGGCGGTCTTCGGGATCGCCTTCGCGACCGGCGCGCTGGTCGGGCCGGAACCCTCCGGCCCGGCCGCGCACGACATCGCGCACGACGCCGGCACCGAGGCGAACACCGAGTCCCCCATCCCCGGCGGCACCCTCGCCACCGCGGGCGGCTACACCTTGAGCCTGGAAAACGCCCAGCTCCCGGCCGCACCCGATACCCCCCTGCGGTTTCGCATCGTCAACGACAGCGGTGTCGCGCTCACCGACTACACCCCGAGCCACGAAAAGGAACTCCACCTGATCGTGGTGCGCAGGGATATGAGCGCCTTCCAGCACGTCCACCCCACGCGTGAGGCGGACGGCACCTGGAGCACCCCGCTCGACCTGACCCGCGCGGGCGACTACCGCGTCTTCGCCGATTTCGTGCCCGCCGGCGGGGAGAACCTGACGCTCGGCGCGGACCTGCGAGTGGCCGGGGCATACGACCCGCAACCCCTGCCGCCGCCCACCGCCACGGCCACCGTCGGTGACTACACTGTGACGCTGGACGGCGCGATCACCCCGGGTACGGCCTCGAAGGTGACGCTGACCGTGTCGCGCGGCGGCACGCCGGTCACCGATCTCGAGCCCTACCTCGGCGCCTACGGGCATCTCGTCGCCCTGCGCGCCACCGACCTGGCCTACCTGCACGTCCACCCGGAGGGGCACCCCGGCGACGGTGTGACCGCGCCCGGCCCCGGCGTCACCTTCTACGTCACCGCGCCGAGCGCGGGCGACTACCGCCTCTTCCTGGACTTCCAGCACGGGGGCACGGTCCGGACCGCCGAGTTCACGGTGTCGGCCGCGTCCGACGGAACGCGGCAGACCACCGACGACCACACCGAGTCCACCCCCGGGCACGGGCACTGACCGCCGAAGAGAAAGGACCTCCGATGGCGACCGCGACACAACCCACGGGCCGCGTCGAATTGGTGATCGGCGGTATGACCTGCGCTTCCTGCGCCAACCGCATCGAGAAGAAGCTGAACAAGCTGGACGGCGTCACGGCCACGGTGAACTACGCGACCGAGAAGGCGCGCGTCGACTTAACCGGCGACGTCTCCCCCGACGAGCTCATCGCCACCGTCGAGCAGGCCGGCTACACGGCCGCGCTGCCCGCGCCGGAACCCACCGCCGAGGAGGCGGCCGCCGCTCCCGACGCCACCGACGCGCTGCGCACCCGCCTGCTGGTCTCGCTCGTGCTCACCGTGCCGGTGATCGCCATGGCGATGATCCCGGCCTTGCAGTTCACCAACTGGCAGTGGCTCTCGCTCACGCTGGCCGCGCCGGTGGTGGTGTGGGGCGCGCTGCCGTTCCACAAGGCGGCGTGGACCAACCTGCGCCACGGCACCGCCACCATGGACACGCTGGTGTCGATGGGCACGCTGGCCGCGCTGAGCTGGTCGGTGTACGCGCTGTTCTGGGGCACGGCGGGCACGCCCGGCATGACGCACCCGTTCGAATTCACCATCGCGCGGATGGACGGCACCGGCAACATCTACCTGGAGGCCGCGGCGGGCGTCACCACGTTCATCCTGGCCGGGCGCTACTTCGAGGCCCGGTCCAAGCGCCGGGCGGGCGCGGCGCTGCGAGCCCTGCTGGAGCTCGGCGCCAAGGATGTGGCGGTGCTGCGCGACGGCAAGGAAGTGCGCATCCCGATCGAACAGCTCACCGTCGGTGACGAATTCGTGGTGCGGCCCGGCGAGAAGATCGCCACCGACGGCGTGATCGCCGAGGGGTCCTCGGCGGTGGACGCGTCCATGCTGACCGGTGAGTCCGTGCCGGTGGAGGTCGCCGCGGGCGACGCGGTGGTGGGCGCGACCGTCAACGTGGGCGGTCGACTCCTGGTGCGCGCCACCAGGATCGGCGCCGACACCCAGCTCGCGCAGATGGCGCAGCTGGTGGAGGACGCGCAGACCGGCAAGGCGCAGGCGCAGCGGCTGGCCGACCGGATCTCCGGGATCTTCGTGCCGATCGTCATCGCGCTGGCCGCGGCGACGCTCGGATTCTGGCTCGGCACCGGCGGTTCCGTGGCGGCGGCCTTCACGGCCGCGGTGGCGGTGCTGATCATCGCCTGCCCGTGCGCCCTCGGCCTGGCCACACCGACCGCGCTGATGGTCGGCACCGGGCGCGGCGCGCAGTTGGGCATCCTGATCAAGGGGCCCGAAGTGCTGGAGTCGACCCGGCGGGTGGACACCGTGGTGCTGGACAAGACCGGCACCGTCACCACCGGCAAGATGACGCTGCTCGACGTGGTCGCCGCCGAGGGCGAGGACACCGGCGAGATCCTGAAACTGGCCGGCTCGCTGGAGGATTCGTCCGAGCATCCGATCGCGCAGGCGATCGCCAAGGGCGCACGGGAGAAGGCCGGTGAACTCGCCGCGGTGGAGGGTTTCGCCAATGTCGAGGGGCTCGGTGTGCAGGGTGTGGTGGACGGTCACGCGGTGGTCGTCGGCCGGGCCCGGCTGCTGGCCGACTGGTCGCTGGCACTGGACGCCGACCTCGAACGCGCCATGAGCGCCGCCGAGGAGCAGGGCCGCACCGCCGTCGCGGTGGGCTGGGACGGCAAGGCGCGCGGCGTGCTCGTGGTCGCCGACGCGGTGAAACCGACCTCCGCCCAGGCGATCTCGCAGCTGCGTGAACTCGGGCTCACTCCGATCATGCTGACCGGCGACAACACCGCCGCCGCCCGTGCCATCGCCGCGCAGGTCGGCATCGACGAGGTGATCGCCGAGGTGCTGCCGCAGGACAAGGTCGCCACGGTCCAGCGGTTGCAGGACGAGGGCAAGGTGGTCGCCATGGTGGGCGACGGCGTCAACGACGCGGCCGCCCTGGCCCAGGCCGATCTGGGCCTGGCCATGGGCACCGGCACCGACGTGGCGATCGAGGCCAGCGACCTGACCCTGGTGCGCGGGGACCTGCGCGCCGCCGCCGACGCCATCCGGCTCTCGCGGCGCACGCTGGGCACCATCAAGGGCAACCTGTTCTGGGCCTTCGCCTACAACGTGGCCGCGATCCCGCTGGCCATGGCGGGCCTGCTGAACCCGATGATCGCGGGCGCGGCGATGGCGTTCTCCTCGGTGTTCGTGGTCAGCAACAGCCTGCGGTTGCGCGGGTTCCAGTCCACGGCGAGCTGATTCGACGCGGAAGGGCCGAAGGGCGAGAACCCTTCGGCCCTTCCGTGTTTCACGGCTCAGTCGAAGGACGGGCGCTCGACGGTGTGGGCGGTGACCTTGTAGGTGGCCAGGATGACGCCGTTGTCGAGGACTTCGGAGCTGGTGAGTTCGAGGGTTTCCTCGGCGTCGACGTCGGTGAACAGGCGGCGGCCCTTACCCAGCAGCACCGGGTAGATGACCAGGCGGTACTCGTCGACCAGGTTGGCGGCGCGCAGCGCGTCGGTGAGTTCACCGCTGCCGAAGACCAGCAGGTCCTGCTCGGCGCGCAGCTTCGCGACGGCCTCGGCCACGTCACCCTCGATCCGGGTGGCGTTCCAGGTCAGATCGGTGGCGGTGGTGGTGGCGACGTGCTTGGGCATGCCGTTCATGCGGTCCTTGTAGTCGCCCTCCTCCGGGTGCTCCGGCCAGGACGCGGCGAACGCCTCGTAGGTGGTGCGGCCCAGCAGCAGGGCGTCGGCGTCGAACACCTCCGGGCTCTTGAAGTTCGCGATCCCGTCGTTCCAGAACGGCACCGTCCACGCCGGGTTCTCGATGATCCCGTCGGCCGAGATGAATTCGCTGACGACGACCTTGCCCATGATGACCTCGCTTCATGTCGTGCCCCGGGCTTGTGCACCGCAGGGTCTCATCAATCCAGACGGGGCGCACGCCCCCGATTCATCGGCCCGCGAAAGGTTCTCCGCGAGGCGGAAATTCGGTGGCGGTCCGAGAGTAGGTCACCGTACGCTGACCGGCATGTTCCAGCTCGTCATCGTCTCCGAGTCCGCGGTCGCGGGCGCGATGACGGCTGCCCTGGCCGCGGCGGCACTGTCCGCCGTGCTCGACGGCGCCCGACGCTGACCTTCCCCGGGATGTCCCGGGACCTCCGACGGGGAAGGTGCCCCCGTCGCCGAGGTCCCCGAGACATCCGGCCCGCTCGCCCGAGCGCGCCCACCAGGCAAGGAACAGCCATGCCCAAGCAGACCTACGTCCGCACCAAGCCGCACGTCAATATCGGCACCATGGGTCACGTCGACCACGGCAAGACCACGCTGACCGCCGCGATCACCAAGGTGCTCGCCGAGCGCGGCGGCGGCGCCTTCGTGCCGTTCGACCGCATCGACCGGGCGCCCGAAGAGGCCGCGCGCGGTATCACCATCAATATCTCGCACGTCGAATACGAGACCGCCACACGGCATTACGCGCACGTCGACATGCCGGGGCACGCCGACTTCGTGAAGAACATGATCACCGGCGCGTCCCAGCTGGACGGCGCCATCCTGGTGGTGTCGGCGCACGACGGCGTAATGCCGCAGACCGCCGAGCACGTCCTGCTCGCCAAGCAGGTGGGGGTGCGTCACCTCGTCGTCGCCCTGAACAAGGCCGACGGGGCCGACCCCGAACTGCTCGACCTGATCGAACTCGAGATCAGGGAGTTGCTCACCGCGCAGGGCTACCCCGGCGACGAGACGCCGATCGTGCGGGTCTCCGGCCTGCGGGCGCTCGAGGGCGACCAGCGGTGGACGGCCGCGCTGCTCGACCTGCTCACGGCGGTGGACGAGCACGTGCCGATCCCGGTGCGCTACACCGACGCGCCGTTCCTGCTCCCGGTGGAGAACGTCCTCACCATCACCGGGCGCGGGACGGTGGTCACCGGCGCGATCGAGCGCGGGCGGGTGGCGCTCGGCGACCGGGTGGAACTGCTCGGGCTGGGCGGCGAACCGCTGGCCACCGTGGTCACCGGCGTGGAGACGTTCGGGCGGACCATGGAGTCGGCGCAGGCCGGCGACAACGTCGCGCTGCTGCTGCGCGGCGTGCAGCGCGACCAGGTGCGCCGCGGGCAGGTGGTCGCCGCGCCGGGCAGCATCGCCGTGCGCACCCGGTTCACCGCGCGCGTCTACCTGCTCGGCGCGGGTGAGGGCGGGCGGCGCACGCCGATCACCACCGGCTACCGCCCGCAGTTCTACGTGCGCACCGGCGACGTGGTCGGCGACGTCACGCTGGGCGACGGCGGGCTCGCGATGCCCGGCGAAACGGTGGAACTGTCCGTCGAGCTGGGCCGCCCGGTGCCGCTGGAACCGGACCTCGGGTTCGCGATCCGCGAAGGCGGGCGCACCGTGGGTGCGGGGACGGTGCTGACCGTCGAGTGAGCGAGGGCCCGGTCCGGTGGGGTTGTCCACCGGACCGGTCCTTCCGATCAGGCGTACGATCGTTTCCCCGACCGGACGGTCGGGTACTCCTTCGGGGCGGGCGGCCACGGATGCGGAGTGAGCGGTGGAGTGGTTCACGGCGCCGGAGTATTGGCAGGCCAGGCTGGTGTTTCAGCGTGGTCTGGCGGTCGTGTATCTGCTGGCTTTTCTGGGGGCGGCGCTGCAATTCCGGGCGTTGATCGGGGAGCGGGGGATGCTGCCGGTGCCGCGGTATGTGCGGCGGGTGCCGTTCCGGAACGCGCCGAGCGTTTTCCAGTGGCACTACTCGGATCGGTTCTTCGCGGTGGTGGCGTGGGGTGGCGTCGGGTTGGCGGGGGCCATGGCGGTGGGGCTCGGGGACGCGGTGCCGCTGTGGGCGTCGATGGTGCTGTGGGCGGCGCTGTGGGTGCTGTACCTGTCGATCGTCAACGTGGGACAGGCGTGGTACTCGTTCGGATGGGAATCGCTGCTGCTCGAGGCCGGTTTTCTGGCGATCTTCCTCGGTAACGACACGGTCGGGCCGCCGCTGCTGGTGCTCCTGCTCCTGCGGTGGCTGCTGTTCCGGGTGGAGTTCGGGGCGGGGTTGATCAAGTGGCGCGGCGACCCGTGCTGGCGCGACCTCACCTGTCTGCGCTACCACCACGAAACGCAGCCGATGCCGGGCCCGCTGAGCTGGTTCTTCCACCACCTGCCCGCGCCACTGCACCGGGTGGAGGTGGCGGCCAACCACGTGGTGCAGCTGGCGGTGCCGTTCGGGTTGTTCTTCCCGCAGCCGGTGGCCGGCATCGCGGCGGCGATCATCGTCGTGACGCAGTTGTGGTTGGTGCTGTCGGGGAACTTCGCGTGGTTGAACTGGTTGACGATCCTGCTCGCCGCGTCGGCGCTGGACGCGTGGATGCTGCCGGGGCTACCGTCGGCGCCACCCGTCGCCGAAACGCCGCTGTGGTTCGCGGGCGCGGTGATCGCGCTGACCGGTGCGGTGATCGTGTTGAGCTACTGGCCGATCCGCAATCTCTGCTCGCGCGCGCAGCGAATGAACGCCGCCTTCAACCCGATTCACTTCGTGAACACCTACGGGGCGTTCGGGACGATCGGGCGCGTGCGCTACGAGGTGGTGTTCGAGGGGACCGCCGAGGAGCACGTCACCGGCGAAACCGCCTGGCGCGAATACGAATTCAAGGGCAAGCCCGGCGCCGTCGACCGCTGGCCGCGCCAGTGGGCGCCCTACCACCTGCGCTTGGACTGGCTGATGTGGTTCGCCGCCCTCTCCCCCTCCTACGCGCGCACCTGGCTGCTGCCCTTCGTCGTCCGCCTCCTCGACAACGACCCCGACACGTTGCGCCTACTCCGCCACTCCCCCTTCCGCACCACCCGCCCCCGCCACATCCGCGCCCTCCTGTACGAGTACCGCTACACCGCCCCCTCCGAACTCCGCCGCACCCACACCTGCTGGACCCGGACTTTGATCTCGGAGTACCTGCCGCCGCTGACGCTGGACGCGATCCAGCGCCGGTCGTGAAGGGGCAGCTTCCCCGCTGCCCGTTGCGGTGTGGTGCTCCCTCGCCGGAATCCCTCTGCGGGCCGGGTGAACTCGTCGCTCCAGGCCGACGGAGCACTGCGGCGATATGGGGCACCCACCACCGCATCCGGATCAGTTCCGACGTCGACCGGGTAATGGTGCCAGAGTCATGGTCTCGAGTAGAGTGTTCGTATCCGATCTTGTTCCGATCAACTCGATGAATGGGTTCGACAATGACGACAGCGAGCGCTCCCGTCGACGTCTCCAGCTCCGGCTCCCGGGTGGAGCACGGCCCGACGTTGATCAGTATCGGCTACGAAGGTCGCAGCCTCGAGGGGCTGATCGAAAGCTTGCTGGTGGAGCGCGTCCAGGTTCTTGTCGATGTCCGGTTGCACGCGTTTTCGCGCAAGCCCGGACTTTCCAAGACGAAACTTTCCGAGGCGCTGAATGCTGCCGGTATCGAGTACGTCCACCATCGGGCTCTCGGGAATCCCCGGGACAATCGTGAGGGTTTCCGGAACGGCGATTCGGATAGTCGTCGCCGCTTTCGAGAAGTCCTGTCGACCGACGAAGCCGAGCGCGCCATCGCCCATGTGATGGAACTGCTGGACGGTGGAGCCGTTGCCCTGCTCTGCTACGAGCGTGACCACGCGACCTGTCATCGCGACTTGGTCGCCGCCGAACTGCTGGCCGCCATGCCGCGCGCCGAGATCATCCACCTCTAGAACAGCGTCATCGGCGCGGGGAGCGCGTACCACGTTCCGAGGATGGAGAACGTGTGGTGCCGCCGGGCCTGGTTGCCCAGGTAGAAATGGAGATCCCGCGACGGATCGCACATTTCGTCCCCCCACTTCTGTTCGATCTTCAGCTTGGCTTCGGCGTCGCCGTAGGCGCGTTTCCACTGTCGCCCCGCCTCACCGAGCTCCCAGTCCAGGACCTTCTGCGTATGGCCGGAACACGTCGTGGCCGCACAGCGGTACCGGTACCGGACTTCATAAGGCATGGGCTCCAGCGGCGGCAACCCCGGCCCGAGCAACGTATCTTCACCGGCGCGCCGAATCTTTTCCAATTGGTCGGCATCCCAAGGCTTCCCGTCCGACACATATATCTGATCAATTCGCGGTTCGATGAGCCCCAGGGATCTCGGTGCCGGATGGCCGTCTTTCCAGTTCGCGTTGGTTGATATCAGTTCGCAGGTCGTGGTGTCTCCTATCAAGTCTCCCATCAGATTTCGGCGTGCCGTCCACGCGCCGCCCGAGGGCACACTTCCCAGCACTTTCAGCGAGTACTGGTCTGGCCTAAACGATTCCAGGCGCGGATCCCGGCCGCCATGTCGTTGCACATCCACGCTCACTCGCGCGTACTTGTCGAACCGATAGTCCGTGTCGATACCGCGAAATCGGACAGGATACAGACGAATCCATTCCGGTTTATCGCCATCCAGACGAACACCGGCGACGCAGACGGTCTCCTCGTATCGAACCGACGGAGACGGATACGTCTTCACAGTGATGAGTATTTCCGCGGATTGATGTCCAAGCTTCGCCACAGCGCCCCCTCGGCAGCAAGACCAGTACACCCAGAAATACCAGGCGGCGGGCTCAGATGTCCATAGCAGACGCGCATTTCTCCGTCCGCGTAGTGACGGGCGCCCGGGCGTCGCCGTCGAGACACCTCAGCGATTGCTCAGCAGTCGGCCGGCGGCAGATGGCCACTGAGACGGGCGTCGAGCCAGTCGATGGCCCCCGGGAAGCCCGCGAACAAGCCGATGGCGTGTTCGCCCGGGACGGTGCGGCGTACCGACGGAACGCCGAGCGCGCACTGGCGGCGGTGGAACTCTTCGGAGCCGGTGCCGGATACCCAGATGTCGTGCGCGGCATGGTAGATGTACAGGGGCGCACCGGATTTGCGATCCATCAGGTCCGCATGGTCGAAGATGCGTTGCGCCGCTTCGCTGCCGAGCGGGTCGGCGACGTCGGTGAGGATTTCGAGGGGGATTCCGGTTACGCCGAGCGGGCCGTTGCTGTCGCCGCACACGTCCCGCACCGGTGAGGTGGCGAGCCACTGGCCGAGGTGGTTGAGATGCGCCAGCAGCTCCGGGTGTTCACGCGCCATCGCCAGCGCCACCACCAGCAGGATGCCGGAGGCCATGTTGCCGTTGAAATCTCGGGCCACCTCGCGGTAGTCGGTGATCAGTCCGCCGGTGGCGGCGCCGACCAGCACGCCGGACAGATCCGGTGCGTATTCGTCGAGCAGCACCGCCGCCGCGTACGCCGCGATCGCGCCGCCGGAGTACCCGCCGACGGCGAATCGGCTGTCGCCGAACTCTTCCGGGGCGAGCCCGCGCACCGCGCGGATGGCGTCGAGCACCACCCGCCCGGCGACGACGGGCTCGGCGTACGACATCCACGGCCCCTCGTGATCGGGGACCAGCACCGCGTACCCGCGGCTGAGCGCCCACCACGTGGTGGGCGGGAAGAAGTCGCCCGCGTTGAACTTGTCGTGAAGTCCGTGCGCCAGTGCGTAACTCGGCGTGCAGCGCGCGCCGAGCGAGTTGATCGGCAGGGCGTTCACCGCGACCGGGCGGGTACCCGCACCCGTCCACTCGGCAGCGGGGATCAGCAATGTCGCCGTACCGAACGAGGCGGCACCCGAGGCCGAGGTGCTGCGGAACTTCACCTGCACCGCCCGCCGGATCGGCACGGCCGCGAGGGGCGCGGCGGTCGCGGTCACATCTCGCCACGTCACGAGCTCGCCGGGCGCCCGCGCGTCCAGCTCGGCGGGCCAGACGTCGAAGAACGGATCTCCGGTCGGCGAGGCCAGCACCGCTCGCCACAGGGCCGCGAGGTGCGGGCTCAGTTCACCGGTCGGCGGCGAGGGCGCGGCGGGAACGACTTTCGGCGGAACGGTGCGGTCGATCCACTCCTGGAACGGGCTCGGACGCTCGTCGGCCAGCGCCAGGGGGGTGGTGCACAGACCGCAGATGAGTAGCGAGATCAGCAGCAGCCGAAGCAGATTCGCGATCCTGACGTGTACCTTTTGCCGGTGCTCACGAGTCCGCACCGCCACCCCCGCTCCGAAGTTCTTGTCCGGCAATGAATGAGTTGAGCAATGTTGGCTCGTGGAGGTCTGCGAGAACTGTGTTTCCCGGTGCGGTTCGGCCGAGGCCCGCGGCCACCGACATGGGCAGGCCGAGACGTTCGAGCTCCGCCGCCCATCGGCCGGGGTCCAGGATCCCGCGCACCAGTCGATCCCCGTCCGATCCGGTCTTGTAGTGACTCGATCCGGTGGTCGCCCGATCGCACCCGGCGGCGCTGCCGACGCAAGTCACCTCGGCATGCGCCGCTCCCGCCCACAGCGCACCCGCGCCGCTGAGCACCACCGCAGCGCAGAACACGCGTCCCACGGCACTCGTCATCTCGATACTCCCTGCCTCGGTGGCGTCTGTCGACCCGGCGGCGAACAGCACGCTATTCGCGAAATCGCAGGTCACGCACCTGGCGGGCGGAAACTTCGGGTACGTCACCAACTCTCGTCCGCGGTTCTCTGACGCTGCCACAAACAGGTGATACGGCAACGGACGGATGGTGCGAGCGGTTCGATGACCCGGAAGGAGGTCAGGGCAGGGGCGCGGGGCTGAGGGCGGGGGTCAGGTGGGCCTTGGCCCACGGGATGGCGACGGGGTGGAGGTGGCGGTCCGGGAGGAGTAAGGGGTGGGCGTTCACTTCGAAGACGAGGTTGTCGGCGGGGGCGAGGTCGACGCCGCCGAAGCGCAGTCCGACGGAGCGGACCGCGGCGGTGGCGACCGCGAGGGTGGCGGTGGGGAGGGCGTCGACGGGGACGGGGGTGCTGGTGGCGCCCGCCGATTCGTTGGTGGGGGCGTCGGGGTCGGGCTGGAGGTGGTGGACGGCCCAGAGCGGGGTGCCGTCGAGGACGACGATGCGCAGACTTTCGCGGGCGCGGCGGGCGGTGAGGTTGCCCGTGTCGCGGGACATGAGCCAGGTGCGGCCGGCGAATCCGTGGGCGGCGTCGCGGACCTGCGCGGAGGTGGTGGCGTGTGCGACGCCGCGACCGCTCATGCCGATCGCCGGGCGGATCCACACGTCGCCGCCGAGTTGGCGGAAGGCACGCTGCGCGACGATCGGGTCGCCGGTGCGCAGGACGATGGTGTCGGGGAACGGCACGCCGTCGCGCGCGAAACAGGCTATGGTGCGGTCTTTTTCGGTGGCGTCGCGCCAGCCGTTCGCGGTGTCGGCGGTGAGGCCGTGGTCCGCCAGGGTGGACAGGAAGGCGGCGAGATGTGGGCGGCGTTCCGGGGCGATCGCGTAGACGAGTACCGCGTCCGGGGTGAGGGTGACGTCGCCGAGGGTGAGCCGGGGTGTGCCGTCGATGATCCGGAGGGCGCCGTGACCGCTCGGCAGGAAATGCCTGGCGTCGACAAGTTTCGGCCGCGTGCCGGTGAGGTGTTCGATCGCGCGGGACAAGGTCCGGTGGCTGCCCTCGGCCGAATCGTGGTCGTACAGCAGGATCGTTTCGCGGTCGGACACCACGCTCCCCCTCTTCACGCGTCGCCGTAGTCCGTGGGGGCGGTGCGTGGCGGCACGGACGAGCGAAATCACGTTGCCGCGAACAACATCGACCGCCTGCGCCGGGGATGATCTTACCGTGCAAGGGGATTCGTCCGGTCGAATTCGGACATCGGCGAGGGGCCGGAGAGGTCGTTGAGCGGATGACGGGATTCGAACCCGCGACCCTCACCTTGGCAAGGTGATGCGCTACCAGCTGCGCTACATCCGCGTGCACCGCCGCGCGGTGCGGCGTCGACTTTAGTCGGCCGGGGTGCGCGCGACCAAATCGGGGTCGGTCCGGCACCTGGCCGGGCGGGCCCGCGGGTGGGACACTGAGCGGGCGG
Organism: Nocardia puris; assembly: GCF_003315035.1. GTDB lineage: Bacteria > Actinomycetota > Actinomycetes > Mycobacteriales > Mycobacteriaceae > Nocardia > Nocardia puris. The sequence goes on along the minus strand of NZ_QNRE01000004.1, from coordinate 499,219 downwards.
GCGACGGCCCGCACGGAGGCCCGGTCGAAGGGTTCGCACATGCCGGACGCAGGCGCAAAGGGCGCGGGCGTGCCGCCGCGCTGGTTCATCAGGACGGCGTGGGTGGTGCACCGCGCGCTGTACCGCGTGACCTTCGGCAAGGTCGGCCTGTGGCGCCCGAAGCCCGACGGCTGGGGCACCCTGCGCCTGACCGTCCCGGGCCGCCGCTCCGGCAAACCCCGCAGCGTGATCCTCGGCTATGTCGAGGACGGTCCGAACCTCGTCACGCTGGCGATGAACGGGTGGGGCGAGGGCGAGCCCGCCTGGTGGCTCAACCTGCTCTCCCACCCCGAGGCCACCGTGGCGTTGAAGGACGGCACCCGCCCGGTCTACGCCCACGCCGCGGTGGACGAGGAACGCCGGCGCCTGTGGTCCCGCTGGCGCGCCATCGACCCCCACCTCGACGCGCACGCCGCCCTCCGCTCCACCGAAACCGCCGTCGTGGTTCTCGAACCGCGCGACTAGGGTGGCCCGCCTACGCCCGTTCCGCTCTACGAGCCCGGCGGGCTTCGAGTTCGGCGCGTTCGATCTCGGCGGCTTGTTCGAGAGTGGGGGCGGTGCCGCCGAGGCGGACGGGGGCCCAGCGGGCGCCGGTGGGCGGGTCGGGGTAGTCGCGCTGGGCGGTGTCGAGGGCGGTGCGGAGCGCGGTGCGCAGGGTGGCGGTGAGTTCGTCGGGGGTGCCGACGGGTGGGAGGGGTTCGCCGATGCGGATGGTGATGGGAAAGCGGTGGCGGCCCAACTGTTTCGGGACGTCTTTGGTCCAGATGCGCTGGGCGCCCCAGATGGCGAGCGGGATGATCGGCACGCCGGCCTCCAGCGCCATCCGCGCCGCGCCCGACTTGAACTCCTTCAGCTCGAAACTGCGACTGATCGTCGCCTCCGGGTAGACGACCACGAGTTCGCCCTCGCGCAGCGAATCGACGGCGCGGCCGAACGATTCCGCGCCCGCCGACCGATCGACGCCGATCGCCTTGCAGTGCTTCATGAGAAAGCCGACGATGCCGTGTTCGAGTTCGGCCTTCATCATGTACCGCACATTGCGCCCGGACCGGCGGCCGACCAAGCCCACCTCCATGAAATCCAGGTAGGCGGTGTGGTTCACGGCCAGCACCGCGCCACCGGAACGCGGAATGTGTTCCTGCCCGCGGATATCGATCCGCAGGCCCTGCCACCACAACAGCGTGCGCACCAAGCCGGTGAGCACGTCGTAGACGGGTTCACGCGCCATAGCGCGACGGTACCCGAGGAACCGAGAACAGGTGTCAGTCCTGGGCGGCGGCGCGGCGGGCGGCCTTCTCCGCGGCTTCGGCGGCGTCCATCGCGTCGGCCTCCTCGAGCGTGGGCGCGCTACCGCCGAGACGGGCGGGCACCCAGTACGCGCCGGGCTCGTGCTCGTAGTCGCGCTGCACCTCCAGCAGCATGCGCTGCATGGTGGCGCGCAGCTCAGCGGTGAGGTCGGCGGCCGGCTCGTAGGGCTGAATGGGCGCGCCGACCAGGATGGAGATCGGCGTGTTGGTGCGACCCAGACGCTTCGGGAAACCCTTCGTCCACACCCGCTGCGCACCCCAGATGACGATCGGGATGATCGGCACCCCGGCCTCGATGGCCATGCGGGCGGCGCCGGACTTGAACTCCTTGATCTCGAAGCTGCGGCTGATGGTGGCCTCGGGATACACGCCGACCAGCTCGCCCCGGCGCAGGTACTCGACCGCGGCCTTGTACGAGTCGGCGCCCGCCGCGCGATCCACCGGAATGTGCTTGAGCGCCCGCATGATCGGCCCGGAGATCTTGTCGTCGAACACCTCCTTCTTGGCCATGAAGCGGATGTAGCGCTTGGGGGTGCGCACCGGCAGGCCCGCGTAGGTGAAGTCGAGGTAGCCGGTGTGGTTCACCGCCAGCACGGCGCCACCCGTCGCGGGGATGTGCTCATCGCCCGCGACGGTGAATTTCAGACCTTGCGCGAAGAAGACGGTCCGGGCCAGCCCGATGATCGTCCGGTAGACGGGTTCCACAATTCCGCTAGCGTAGTCGCTGACTGTCCCATCCGGCAGAGGGCGGGGCCCTTCGGCCGCCCCGCGGAAGGTGGTGCCGACCGTGCGAACCGACCGATCATCGCGGGGCGACCGCGCGTTCGCCCGGGCGCAAGACCCTGTTCACCGGGACCGGGCGGACCGAGTTCCGGAGGGTGGTGCTGGGCGGTCCGGTTCGAGGACGCGGGCGGCGAGCGATGCCGCCCGGAGCCCGGACGATGGCGCGCCGACGCCCGGCACGAACCCATCCCGCGCCGCGACTCTGCCCGGCCGACGCCCGGCCGACCCCGCACGTCCGCCCGATCAACGCCCGGTGGACCGCGCACGATCAACCAGCACGAACCCGAGCAACCGAGCGGCCCCGGCCGAGAAGCGCCGCCGACCACCACTGAGCGGCATCCGATCAACTGCCGCCGCGTTACTCGCGCTCGCGGCCATGACAACTGCGTGCGACTCCACCCCGGACCCGTCCGAAGACCGCTCCACCCCGATCCACGCGACAACACCACCCGCGGCGATCCCCACCACCTCCGTGACTCTGCCCGCCGACGTTCCCTCCATCGGCGCCCCCGACGGCATCCCCGACGTCACCCCGATACGCCGCTGGGCGGCCGACCTCGTCTCGAACACCCTCCCCGACCTGGAGGCGAAGTGCTGGACGGTCGCGCCCGCGCACGTCGCGGAGGTGTACGAGCGGCGCGACGCGGTGCTCGCGGCCGCCGCCGGGCCGGGCGCGGTCGAGGGCGAAACGCTCGTCTGGCGCGACGGCGACATCGTGCTCGCCGTCCCCCGCGCCGCGCTCGCCACCGGCTACGCCTGCCCGCGCCGCTACGCCCCCGGCGAACGCATCGGCTTCGACGACGCCGACGCACGCCACACCGTCTACCGCTACCTCGCGCGGTTCACCGGCGAACCGGTCGATCCCGACGACAAGGAGGACGCCTACCCGCTGGTGTGCCGGGCGACCCCCGCCGACTGGGACCCGGAAGACACCGGCACCCCGATTCCCGCGCCGCTGGCGAACAATCCGGGCGTGCTCACCGGCACCAAGCACTTCTCCCCCGAGGAGATGCGCTCGGCGCCGCTGCGCGCCGGCTACCACTCGGTGAGCGTTCCGGTGACGAACGCCGCAGGCTTCACCCTGACCCGCACGTTCCTCCTGGCGGAGCGACCGGCCGGCTACTGCCTCGGCGACGTCACCCCCTAGCGGACGGCCGCGCCGACGCCGGTCGCGCGCGGCTACTACCCTGGTTGGCTGACAACACCCCGCGTCACCGGCCACAGCCCGTTCTCGATTCCCGCGCGCGATCTCGCGCGCACGGCCGGCGCGGGGCACGCGCTCGCGCACGGCCGCGGCGCACGCGCAGGGACGTCTAGGAGGAAAAAGCTCGTGCAGATCACCAGCGTCGGCCACGCCGGATTCCACATCCGCACCGCGGCGGGGACCATCCTGTGCGACCCGTGGGTCAACCCGGCCTACTTCGGTTCGTGGGTCCCGTTCCCGGACAACTCCGAGCTGGACTGGGACGAGCTGGGCGACTGCGATTTCCTCTACGTCTCGCACCTGCACCGCGACCACTTCGACGCGAAGAACCTCACCGAGCACGTGAACAAGGACGCGACCGTCCTGCTGCCCGACTACCCGGTGCCGGACCTGCGCCGCGAGCTGGAGAAGCTGGGCTTCCACAAGTTCTTCGAGACCGAGGATTCGGTCAAGCACACCGTCACCGGCCCCGGCGGCGATCTCGACATCATGATCATCGCGCTGCGCGCGCCCGCCGACGGGCCGATCGGCGATTCGGGCCTGGTGGTCTCCGACGGCGAGACCACCTGTTTCAACATGAACGACGCCCGCCCGGTCGACATGGACGTACTGCACGACGCGTTCGGCCACGTCGACATCCACCTGCTCCAGTACTCGGGCGCGATCTGGTACCCGATGGTGTACGACATCCCCTCGCGCACCAAGACCAACTTCGGCAAGCAGAAGCGCCAGCGCGGCATGGACCGGGCGCGCAGCTACATCGAGCAGGTCGGGGCCACCTGGGTGGTGCCCTCGGCGGGGCCGCCGGTGTTCCTGGATCCGGAGCTGCGCTCGCTCAACGACGACCACGGCGACGAGGGCAACATCTTCCCCGACCAGATGGTCTTCCTCGAGCAGATGGAGATCCACGGCAACAAGGGCGGGGTGCTGATGATCCCCGGCTCGGTCGTGGACGTGCGCGGGCCGGAGCTCGCGCTGACGCACCCGTTCGACCCGGCCGAGATCTACGACGACAAGGCCGCCTACATCGAGCGGATGGCGCAGAAGTTCGCGCCCGTGCTGGCCGCGGAGAAGGCCTCGTGGGCGACCGGCGAGGGTTCGCTGCTGGAGCCGCTCAAGGAGCTGTTCGAGCCGATCATGGTGCAGAGCGACCTGATCTGCGACGGCATCGGCTACCCCGTTGGCCTGGTGATCGGCGACGAGACCGTGGTGGTCGACTTCCCGAAGCGGGTGGTGCGCGCGCCGATCGAGGGTGAGGGCAAGTACCGCTACGGTTTCCGCATCGCGCCCGAGCTGGTGCGCACGGTGTTGCGCGACAACGAACCCGACTGGGTGAACACGATCTTCCTGTCCACCCGCTTCCAGGCCTGGCGCATCGGCGGCTACAACGAATTCCTGTACACGTTCTTCAAATGCCTCACCGACGAGCGCATCGCCTACGCCGACGGCTGGTTCGCCGAGGCGCACGACGATTCCGCGTCCACCGAGATCGCCGGATGGGAGGTGCAGCGCCGCTGCCCGCACCTGAAGGCGGACCTGTCGAAATTCGGTGTGGTGGAGGGCAACACGCTCACCTGCAACCTGCACGGCTGGCAGTGGGATCTGGAGTCGGGTCGCTGCAAGACCTCCAAGGGACACGAATTGCGTTCGCGCAAGCTCTGATACGGCTCTGATGGGTTGGCCCGGTCCGGTGCACTCGGGCCGGTCGGCGAATCGGTACCTCTGCGGGGCGATGTCGGAAGTGCCGAGGCCAAAGCCGTGCGGACCGGAGGTGTGTGCGCACCCGTTCTGATTCAATAGCGCGGGCGACGGCCCGAGAGCGAGATCAGAGTGCGTGCGAGCGATCGCGCGGCGCACCCGTTCAGGTTCGGTGGCGGGCGGCGAGGGTGACGGCGGCGAGGGTGAGCAGGCAGCCGAGGACCGAGAGTGCCGAGGGGGCCGGGGTGTCCGGGGTGAGGAGGTCGAGGGTGAGGGCGGTGGCGAGCTGGCCGGCGACCGAGGTGAGGCCGAGCAGCAGGACGCCGATCCAGCGGACGGTGAGCGCGGCCAGGGCGATGAACGCGACGCCGATGAGTCCGCCCAGGTAGAGCCAGGGTTCGGTGGGAAACGCCGGCAGGCCGCCGGTGTAGGCCAGGAGTGCGGATTCGATCAGCACCAGCGCGATCAGGCCGACGGTGAAGTTCACCAGGGCGGCGGAGAATGGCCCGCCCGCCGCGCCGACCCGGCCGTTGACGGCCTGCTGCCAGGCCAGGCCGATGCCGGCGAGCGCGGGCAGCGCGACGAGCAGGAAATGCGGCGTGGCGCCGAACAATTCGGGCAAGGCCAGGGCGCCCGGTTGCTCGCCCCCTCGCCCCGAGGTCAGCACGACCGCGCCGATCGCCAGCACGGCGGCGAGCGCCCGCGAGGCCGTGACGGGTGTCGCGCCGCCGGGAGCGAGGCCGAGCCGATCCACCGCGAGGCTGCTCAACAGCTGTCCCGCGACGGCCGCGACGGTGAACACCGTGACGCCGATCGCCGCGATCGTGAGCCCCTGACCCGCGACGAAGAACGCACCGCACAACCCGCCGAGCAGGTGCCACGGGCGCAGCGTCCCCTCGGCCAGCGCCGCGCGCGCCGCGCCGAACCCCGCCCGCAGCCGCGCACTCATCGCGAACGCGATCACCAGGATCAGCAGACCAGTCCCGAAACTGACCGTCGCGGCGGCGATCCCGTCCTGCAACCGTGCCCCGAGCGCCCCGTTGATCCGCCCCTGCACCGCGACCCCGGCCCCGATGCAGAACCCGAACACCAACCCCCACCTCGTCCGCACGGTCACGCCCGCACGCTACCCGCCCGCTCCCGGCTTACACCGCCACGCGACGCCGGGCCCCGATCCACGCGCCTTCCGATTACGCTGACCGTCCGCCTGATCGTCACCGCCACGTCCTCAACGACGGCCCCACGGCGAAGCGGAGACCCGATCCCGCAACGCCGCTCACCACACGACTCCACACTGGTCACCCACCGCACGACACCCCGAGCGCCGCCAACCACACGTCTCCCCTCGTCACCCGCCTCCCGACAGCCTGAGCGTCTACTCAATCGCCGCGCCACCACATCCTCAGCGCACACCCCACGGCCGAGCCCACCCCTCACTCCACCGACTCGTGCTCCACAACCCGCGGCGGCAACCAGCGCGGCATCAGCGCGGCGATCGCGAACATCAGCGATCCCAGCAGCGCCAGGGTGACCGCCATCGAGAACCACTGCGTCGCCAGGGCGGCGAAGCCGAAGATGCCGAGCGCCAGGATCTCGGAGAGGAAGCCCGAGACCGAGGTGACGGTGGCGCGGGCCGGGCCGGCGATCGCGTCCTGGAGGCGGGCGTCGGTGACGATCTCGGCGTTCAGGACCACGCCGTAGCCGACGCCGATCGCCGTGAAGCCGAGTCCGGTGAGCGGGTAGACGAGCCCGGGATGCGCGGCGGCGGCACCCGCGACGAGCGCGCCGCCGATGAACAGCACACCACCCGCGGCCACGGCGATCGCCAGCGTGCGCGCCGACAGCGCGCTGGTGCGGCCCGCGAGCAGCGTGCCGGTGAGCGAACCGAGCACGGTGACGCCCACCAGCACCGGCACCAGGGCGGTCGCCACGCCCGCCTCCTGCGCCAGCAGGCCGAAGTACTCGTCGTAGGCGGTGATGCCGAACAGCAACGCGCCCAACAGGACTCCGTACCGGACCCGGCGCACCCGCATCGACTCGCCGATACCGGCGCGCAGCATCGCGAGGTAGCGGTGCAGCACCCCGGTGTGCTCGACCACGGTGGGCGCGGGCACGTGACCGGGGGTGGTGATCTCGTGACCGTCCTCGTCCACGTCCTCGACCGAACCGGCCTTCGGGGCGCTGGGCAGCGAGGCGGCGACCAGCGTGTGCGCGGCGGCCACGGCCACGCTCACCCAGCCGACCAGCGCGTAGCCGCCCACCGCGTACAGCGGCGCCGCGGCCAGGATGGCGACGACGACGGTGACCTCTTCCGCCGCGCCCGCGTAACCCATGATGCGGGGGTACTCGGCGGTCGCGTCTTCGGCGGCGAGCCCGTCGTAGATCAGCGCCTCGAAGGTGCCGGATTCCAGCGCACCCGACACACCCCAGAGCACGAAACCGAGCGCGAATCCGAGATAGGACGGCGTGGCGGTCCACAGCACGAACGCCGCGCACACCAGCGCACCGCTCAGGATCAGCAGCAGACGCCGCGACACCGTGTCGGCCCACGCGCCGGAGGGCACCTCCAGGACGAACGCCGTCACCGACCAGATGGCCAGCAGCGAGGAGATCTGCGCCGTGCTCAGCCCGTGGTCGGCGAACAGCAGCGCGTAGAGGGCATACAGCGGGATGAGTTCCCGCGAGCCCTTGAACAGGATCGCCCGCAGCATATGACCGCGGACCGAGGTGCTACGGAAGTGTCAACATCGATGCAGGATCTGACGCATGCATTCAGCTTGGCCGCCGGGCGCGCGCGGCGTCAAGCACATTTCAGCCGAGCGGCAGCCAGCCGTTGTTCGCGGGCACCGAGTCGTCGTGCGAACCGGGACCCACCCGGCTCTGGCCCTGGTTGAGGTCGTGGATCAGCTCCGAGACCGGGTGCGAATCGCTGTAGTGGTAGCCCTGCGCCAGTGCGAAACCGAGCTCGGTGAGCACCGCGGCCTGGTATTCGGTCTCCACGCCCTCGGCGATGACCTGCAGGTCCAGCGACTTGCTCAGCGCGGCGATGACGCCGAGCAGCGGCGGCGCGGGCGAATCGGAGCGGATGGCGGCGACGAACGACTGGTCGACCTTGATGATGTCGCTCGGCAGCGTGGCCAGCCGGCTCAGCGAGGAATAGCCGGTGCCGAAATCGTCGATGGCGATGCGCACGCCCCGCTCGCGCAGGGTGTGCAGGTTCGCGATGGCGGTCTGCGATTCGGCGGCCAGCTCGCTCTCGGTCACCTCGAGCACCAGCTGATCGGCGGGCCAGCCGGTGCTGGCCAGGATGCCGGCGACCCGGTCGGCGTACCCGGTCTCGGCCAGTTCGAGCCCGCTGACATTGACATTGAGCGTGAGGTCGAGCTGGGCGAAGGTCTCCTGGAGGCGGGCGGCGTCGGCGCAGGCGCGGCGCAGCACCAGCTCGTCCAGATCGGCGATGAGGTCGTACTCCTCGGCCACCCGGATCAGGCCCTCGGTGGTGACGTCGGGTTGCGCGCTGGACGACCAGCGCAGCAGCGCCTCCACGCCGACCGCCTTGCCGCCGCCCTCGCTGAGGCTGACGATCGGCTGGTAGTGCACATCGAGCGCGCCGCGGTCGATGGCCTCGCGCAGCTCGACGGCCAGCGGCAGCTGCCGCGAGGACTCCAGCACCGTGCGGTTGCGCCCGGCCTGCTTGGCCCGGTAGAGACCCACGTCGGCGCGGCTCACCAGCAGCGATCCCGACTCGCCCTGCTGCCAGGAGGTGACACCCGCCGAGCAGCCGGTGGTGACGGCGGCGCGCAACTGCTCGGTGAGCAGGATCGCGGCCTGTTCGGTGGTGTTGGGCAGCAGCAGCGCGAACGCGTCGCCCCCGTAGCGGGCCAGCACCTGATCGGGCGACAGCAGTTTCGACCAGGTGTCGGCGACGCGTTGCAGGACGGCGTCGCCTGCGCGGTGCCCGAGGTGGTCGTTGATCTTCTGGAAGCGGTCCAGGTCGACCAGCACCAGCGAGAGCCCCTGCCCGGTGCGGGCCGCGTGCTCGATCGCGGTGTTGAGCGCGCGGTCGAACCCGCGCCGGTTCAGCAGCCCGGTGAGCACGTCGATATCGGCCTCGGACGCCATCCGGGTGAGGATGCCGACCACGACACCCACACCGAAGGTGACACCGGCCGGGATCAGGCCCGACCACCAGGGCAGATCGCGCGCGGGCAACGCCCACAGGCACAGCACCATCGCGAAAGCGATGTGCGCGAACGCTTGTGACCACCGGAAGAACAGCGCCGCGTCGCACGCCACGAACACATAGAACGAGGCGAGGCTGATCCCGCCGACCATATTCGGGAATGAATGCACCGCCACCGTCACCAATACGGTGGCGACGGCGACATAGCCGTGATGGATGGAATGCGGAAGGCGCGGACCCCACGCGAGCAGCGTCAATCCCAGCACCAGCGCAATCGCCGCCGCCGTGCCGACCAGCGGCCGATTACCCTCGTCGCCCGGCGCGATGGCCGTGATGATCAGGCCGAGCACACCGCCCATGACGTAGAACGCCCCGGTGGTCCGAGCCATGACCATTGCCGTCGCCAGCGCCGATGCCGCCCGGACCCGGGTTCGGGTATCGCCGCGCGCCCCGATTCCTCGCACGGGAACAGCCTAGACACTACCCATCACAACGGTTGCCACATCCCCGGAATCCGCACCGGTGAGCGGCCCGTTTCAGCCCCGCGGCGCGAGCACCTCGGTGCCGACGAACGGGACCAGCGCGGCGGGCACCCGCACCGAGCCGTCGGCCTGCTGGTGGTTCTCCAGGATCGCCACGATCCAGCGGGTGGTGGCCAGCGTGCCGTTCAGCGTCGCCGCGATCTGCGGCTTGCCGTTCTCGTCGCGGTAGCGCACGGCCAGGCGGCGCGCCTGGAAGGTGGTGCAGTTCGAGGTCGAGGTGAGCTCGCGGTAGGTGCCCTGGGTCGGCACCCAGCCCTCGCAGTCGAACTTGCGGGCGGCCGAGGTGCCCAGATCGCCCGCCGCGACATCGATCACCCGGTAGGGCACGTCGATGGCGGCCAGCATCTCCTTCTCCCAGTCCAGCAGGCGGCGGTGTTCGGCGTCGGCCTGCTCGGGCGTGGTGTAGACGAACATCTCGACCTTGTCGAACTGATGCACGCGGATGATGCCGCGGGTGTCCTTGCCGTAGCTGCCCGCCTCCCGGCGGAAGCACGACGACCAGCCCGCGTAGCGCTTGGCGCCGCCGCTCAGGTCCAGGATCTCGTCGGCGTGGTAGCCCGCGAGCGGCACCTCCGAGGTGCCGACCAGGTACAGGTCGTCCTCGGCCAGGTGGTAGACCTCGGCCGAGTGCTGGCCCAGGAAGCCGGTGCCCGCCATGACCTCGGGGCGCACCAGCACCGGCGGGATCATCATGGTGAACCCGTTGGCCGTGGCCTTCTGCGCGGCCAGCTGCAACAGGCCCAGCTGCAGCAGCGCGCCGTAGCCGGTGAGGAAGTAGAAGCGCGCGCCCGACACCTTCGCGCCGCGCTCCATGTCGATCAGGCCCAGCGATTCGCCGAGTTCCAGGTGGTCCTTGGGCGTGAAGTCGAATTCGCGTGGCGTGCCGACGGTTTCGAGCACGATGAAATCGTCCTCGCCGCCCGCGGGCGCGCCCTCCTGCACGACATTGGGAATGGCGCGGTGCGCGGCGTCCAGATCGGCGTCGGCGGCGTGCTGGGCTGCCTCGGCCTCCTTCACCTTCACCGACATCTCCTGCGCCTGCGCGAGCAGCGCCGGGCGCTCCTCCTTGGACGCCTTGCCGACCAGCTTGCCCATCGCCTTGTGCTCGGCGCGCAGGTTGTCGGCCGTGGCCACTGCGGCGCGGCGGGCGGCGTCGGCCTCCAGCAGGGCGTCGACGAGCGCGGGGTCTTCGCCACGCGCGCGCTGCGAGGCGCGCACCGTCTCGGGGTCCTCCCGCAGGAGTCGCAGGTCGATCATGGGGAATCAGCGTAGTCGGCGGCCCGGGGCGACTTCATCCCGATATCCGCCGCGCACCGACACGCCCGCCCGGTGGCGGGTTCGCGCCGATCTGCCCAGTTCCGGGCCGCGAACCCGGCCGCGACGCGCATAGTTGGCTGGTGGGTACGACTTTCGACGCGACGACCATCGACGACGCACTGGCCGATCTGTCCGCGGGCGAGCGGACCTGGGCCGCCACCCCGCTGCGCGAGCGGGCCGAACTGCTCGACCAGATCCACAAGCGCACGGGTCGCTTCGCCGCCGACTGGGTGCGGGCGGCGCGCGCCGTCAAGGATCTGCCGGAGGACTCGCCACTGGTCGGCGAGGAGTGGATGTCGGGGCCGATGACCCTGCTGCAAGCCACGGCGGCGCTGGCCGACACGCTGCGCAAGCTGGACGCGGGACGCAGCCCGCTCGACGGCGTGACGCTGGGCAGCGCGCCGGGCGGACGCGTGTCGGTGCCGATTCTGCCGCTGGACCTGTACGACCGGCTGCTGCTGAGCGGATTCAGCGGCGAGGTGTGGTTGCGGCCCGGCGTGGACGAGGCGACCGCGCGCCGCGACGCCGGACTCGCGCAACGTGATCCGGCGCAGACCGGCGGCATCGGCGCCGTGCTCGGCGCGGGCAACATCACCTCGATCCCGCCGCTGGACACGCTCTACGAACTGTTCGCCCACAACCGCGTGGTGGCGCTCAAGCTGAACCCGATCACCGATCCGCTGTTCACCGTGTTCGAGATGGTGTTCGCGCCGCTCATCGAACTCGGTGTCGTGCGGATCCTGCTCGGCGGCGCGGAGGAGGGCGGCTATCTGGTGCGCCATCCGCTCGTCGCGCACGCGCACATGACCGGCAGCGCGCAGACCCACGACGCCATCGTGTGGGGCACCGGCGCCGAGGGCACCGCCAACAAGAAGGCGGGCACCCCGCTGCTGGACAAGCCGATCACCAGCGAGCTGGGCGGGGTGTCGCCCACCCTCGTGGTGCCCGGCGAGTGGTCCGACGCCGATCTGGCCTTCCAGGCCGCCCACATCGCCACCCAGCGGCTGCACAACGGCGGCTACAACTGCGTCGCCGCCCAGGCCGTGGTGATCGCCGCCGACTGGCCCCAGCGCGACCGCTTCCTCGACGAACTGCGCACCGCGCTGGAACTCGCGCCGCAGCGCACGCCGTACTACCCGGGCAGCGACAAGCGGGTCGCCGACGCACTCGCCGCCTATCCGGCGGCCGAACGGCTGGGCCAGGGCCGGGTGCTGGTGGAGGGCGTCCCGCCCGCCGAGAGCCCGCTGCTGAACACCGAGTACTTCTCGCCCGTGCTCGGCGTGGTGGAACTGCCGGGCCGGGGCGGCGAATTCCTGCACCGCGCGGTCGATTTCGCCAACGCCGAACTCACCGGCACGCTGGGCGCCAACGTGCTGGCCCAGCCCGCCGTGATCCGCAGGCTGGGCACCGCGTTCGACCGGGCCCTGGAGCGGCTGCGCTACGGCGCGATCGCGGTGAACGCCTGGACCGGCCTGGCGTTCCTGGCCCCGCGCGCCAGCTGGGGCGCCTATCCCGGACACACCCTCGACGACGTGCAGAGCGGAATCGGCGTGGTGCACAACGCTTTCCTGCTCGACCACGTGGAACGCACCGTGGTGCGCGGGCCGTTCCGTCCCGCGCCGCGCTCGCTGCTGGCCGGTGAACCCGCGCTCTCCCCCAAACCGCCGTGGTTCGTGGACAACGCCACCGCCGCCGAGACCGGGCGCAAGCTCACCGAGTTCTACGCCGGGCGCGATCCGCTGCGGCTGCCCGGCCTGTTCCTCTCCGCGTTCCGCGGGTGAGCGGGCGGATCCGGCCTGGTCGTGGCACCGCGGCGCGGACGCTGCCATGATGGAGCGCGATGTCCCCCGATGATGTGACCAAGCCCTCCGGTGCGCCGGGGAAACCCCGCCGCGGTGCCGGGCGCCGGGGCAAGGCCGCGCGCCGCCGCCCGGCGCTGCCGGATCTGCACCTGTCGGCGTCGAAGCTGCGCTGGGGTCTGCTCGCCGTCGCCGCGGGCGCCGTGGTGACCGCGCTGGTCACGCTGTTCGTCACCGGATTCGAGAACGAGAGCGGCCTCGAGGCGCACAGCCCGGCCCAGCCCGCGCACACCGTGCTCGACAAGGAGTTCGGCACCGCCGCCGCGGGCGACTGCCTGAGCTGGACCAAACCCGACCGCAGCGATCTGGTGAAGGTGGCCTGCGAGACCAGGCACATGTTCGAGGTCGCCGCCGAGATCGATATGAGCAGGTACCCGGGCGTCGAGTTCGGCCCCGGCTCCCGCTTCCCCGACTCGCTGCGGCTCACCGAGCTCAAGGAGGAGCACTGCACGCCCGCCGTGCAGCGGTACATGGGCGGCAAGTTCGACCCGCGCGGGCGCTACGTGGTCGGCCTGATGTACCCGAGCCCCGAGGGCTGGAAGAACGGCGACCGCACCCTGCGCTGCGGCCTGCAGTTCTCGGCCAGCACCGGCACCCCGCTGCCCATCGAGGGCAGCGCCACCGAGCAGGACCAGTCGAAGGTGTTCGCGGCGGGCACCTGCCTGGGCATCAACCAGAACCTGCCCACCGATCCGGTGGACTGCGGGCAGGAGCACGCGGTCGAGATCGTCTCCACCGTCGACCTGGCCGCCCGCTTCCCCGGCGGGCCGCCCGCCAAGGAGGAGCAGGACCGCTACGTCGAGGAGCAGTGCGCGAAGGCCGCCACCGACTACCTCGGCTCGCCGACCGCCATCCGGGACAAGACGCTCACGCTGTTCTTCGACTACCTGGACGCGCGCAGCTGGCTGGCGGGCAGCCGGAAGCTGGACTGCATGATCGGCAAGGGCACCGACCGCGAGGGTTTCGCGCCGATCATCGGAACGGCCAAGGGCGACATCCTCATCGACGGCCAGGCGCCCGTGCCGCCGCCGAACTCCGGCCGCTCCACCCCGACCCCGCTGCCGGGCGCCGCGCCGCTGCCCCCGCAACCGCAGCCGCAGCCGAGGTAGGTCCGCGACAACCCATGGCGGTCTCCATGTCCGAGGACCGGTTCGAGGAACTGGTCTCCGATGCGCTCGACCTCATCCCACCCGAGCTGACCGGCGCCATCGACAACGTCGTGGTGCTGATCGAACCGCGCGATCCCGAGGATCCGCACCTGCTCGGCCTGTACCGCGGCATCGCATTGACCGAACGCGACAGCCACTACGGCGGGTCGCTGCCCGACACCATCACCATCTACCGCGAGGCCATCCTGGAGATCTGCGGCACCGAGGAAGAGGTGGTCGAAGAGGTCGCGATCACCGTGATCCATGAGATTGCACACTATTTCGGCATTGACGAAGACCGGCTCCATGAGCTGGGATGGGGCTAGTCTTAGCAGGGTTGCGGGTGCGAGCCGCGTCATCACGACCGACACGGTGCGCAGGGGAGCATCAGCAGCTGGCAAGATCGCTGTAAGAAGTAGGGGATTCGATGGAACCGAACGAGGAGCCGTCGCGTCCTAACACTCGTAGGGGGAATTCTCGTGGTTCCGCCCCATAGCCGCCACTAGAAGGAGTCGAGTCATGGTTGGCCACGTATCCATCACACCCGAGCTCGTCCTCGCCGCCGCCGCCGAACTGGACCTGCTGGCCGACCGGCTGGCCGCCGCGGCCGCCGTGACCGGCCCCGCGACGCACGTGCTGCCCTCCGGCGCCGACGAGGTCTCGCTGCTCGCCGCCCAGCACTTCAACCGGGCCGCGGGCACCCACGACCACGCGGTCGCGCAGGGCATCCTCGAGCTGCACCACGCCGCCAACGTGCTGCGTTTCCAGCTCGCCACGAATGTCGCCGAGGACATCGCCAAGTCGGCCGTGATGAACGCCGTCACGAACACCATCGTCTGACGCGCGAGCCACCGAGAACGCAGGGGAGAAACAAGCATGACCGCAGGAATCACCGGGGTGTTCTGGCTGCCCCGCATGGCCGAGTTCAATTCCGTCGCGCTGAACACGGGCGCGCACGCCATTCCGATCTCGGCCGCCGCCACCGCGTGGGGCGCGCTCACCGGGGCCTGGGTGGACGCCACCTTCACCGTCACCCGCGTGATCGCCGAGCTCGGCATCGGCATGCAGGGTGTCAACGGCATCGCGGCGCTGTCCAAGCTGATCCCGTTCACCAGCTGGGCGGAGCAGCAGGGCGTGATGGCCGCGACGATGGGCACCAAGGCCGCCGCCAACGCGACCGCCTACACCGTCGCGTCGCTGGCCATGCCCAGCCTGCCCGAGATCGTGGCCACCAACGCCGCCGTCGTCGCGGCCGCGAACCCGGCGGGCGCGGTGTCGGGCGCGTTCCCCGCCGCCGAGGCCGCCAAGCACGCCATGGACATCCGCGCCGCGCTGGTCATGGAGACCTACGAGGCCGCCACCACCGCGACCGTCACCACGCCCGGCGAGTTCGCCGCGCCGCCGTCGATCGCCCAGGGCGCGGGCGCCGCCGACCCGTCGGCCGTGGAGAACACCCCCCAGGGCGGCGACCTGGTGCAGACCGCGATCTCCACCGTCGCGTCGCTGGCCAATAACCCGGGTGTCGCGGGTGCGGTCACCCAGGCCGCCAACGTGGCGGGCAGCATCGCCACCGGCGGTGTGAGCACGGTCGGCAACCTCGGTGGCAGCGTGATCGCGGCCGCCACCAGCGCCGCGGCGCCCGCCGCCCCGGCCGCGCCGATGACCATGATGGGTGCGGGCGTGCCCGCAGGCGGCGGTGGCTCGAGCACCCGCGCGGCCAACTTCACGCCGACCTCGGTGAACTTCAACAACACCTCGCTGAAGCTGCCCGACGGCTGGGGCACCGGCCTGCCGCTCGGCGCGGCCGCGGCCACTCCGGTCGCCGACGTGGTCAAGGTCGACGGCGCGCCCGTCCGGCCGGCCGCCACGGGTCCGGCCAGCCCGCTGCTGGGCAGCGCGCGCAGCGGCGAGGACGACGAGTCCGAGCACAAGGCCGCCGACTACCTGCACGGCGACCACTTCTCCGACGGCCGCTACACGGCCGACGGCGTGATCGGCGCCGAACCCGCCGGGACGGCTAAGTGACCGTCCTCGGCGCGGGTCGCGACCCGTCGATGCTCGGCGGCGTCGTGCTCTCGCTCGACGAGATGCAGTACCTCCTGGAGAAACTGCAGTTCGACGAGCTGCCCATCGTGCTGCAAGCGATGGGCCGGTACGACAACGAGACCGACCACAACGCATCGATGGACGTGGCCGCCCGATCGCTCGCCGACCGGGACCTCCTGGTCGACGGCGTGGTGCACCGGGACGTCGAAGACAGGCTGCGCACGCTCTATCGCCCGCACTGGGAGTTGGCGTTGCGGCTGGTCGTCGACGGACAGGTGAGCAGGCTGTGTCTGGCGAAGGGTGACGATCTGGTGGTCGTCGCCCTTCGCGGCGCGGAGTCCTACGTCATCGACGAGGTGGACGAGGATCTGCCGGGCCCGATCGTCGCGGCCCTCGGCCCGGCCGAGGCGCTCGAGTTGGAGAGCATGAACGCCCAGACCGAGCTGCTCGCACCGATTTTCGGCGATGCGGGCGACGCCGCGGCCACGGCCAACCGGCTCGCGCAGGTGTGCACCCCGAACCGGGATGCGCAGAAGCTGGCCTCGGCACTGGTCGACATCCAGTCGCACGCGCAGATCTCGGCGATCGTGCACGGTGACGGCACCCGCGATATCGCGGAGAACCACATCGCGCTGTTCAACACCCGGGGCGGCCGGATCATCCTCACCTCCAGCGTCGCCGACGACGGGATCAAGTGGTCCTCGATCAGTTCCGGCACCCAGGCGCGGCTGCGCACCGCCATCCAGGATCTGATCAACTCGCTCCCCGAGCGGGAAGAGTTCCCGACGATCATCACCGAGCCGTCCTGACGGCGCGGCTCAGCCCATCGGGTCGGTACCGATGGGCGAGGTCTCGAAGCCGAACGGCGGCACGAACCGGCCCCAGCGGGCCAGTTCCCAGCCGCCGTCCCGGCGCGGGATCAGCTCGATGGTCTCGGTGTTGTCGAGCAGGTTGTCGGTGGTGAACGGTGGCGCCACGCCGGTGAGTGTGCGCGCCACCAAACGCATTGCGGCGCCGTGATTCACGAGCAGCACGTCGCCCCCGCCCGCGTCGGGCGTCAGGAACGACGTGCGCAGCGTGTCGATGACGGGCAGGAAGCGTTCGAGCACTTCGTCACCCGACTCCCCGCCCGGCACCCGCACGCCGAGTTCGCCGGCGTGCCAGGAGCGATAGATACGCTGGAAGGTGCGGTGCGACTCCACGTCGTTGAGCCCCTCGAGCGCGCCGGCCTGCACCTCGTGCACCCCGTCCAGCACATCGGCGGAGACGCCGGTGGCCTCCTCGATGTAGCTCGCGGTCTGGCGGGCCCGCAACGCCTGCGAGGTGAGCAGGATGCGCGGCGGCACGACCAACCGGGACCCGAACGTCTTCGCCTGCGCCGCACCGCGTTCGGTGAGCGGCAGCCCGGGGACCTTGGTGTCGAGGATCCTGGCGACGTTGCCCTCGGTCTCGCCGTGCCGCACCAGGATCAGCTTGCCCGGCGTGGTGGTCACAGGTCCGCCACCCCCTTGCGCAACTGGGTGAGCCACTGCGCCGCCTCCTCGTCGGACGGCGGCGGCGTGCCGGTGGCCGACGTGGCGGGCCAGGAGCCGAGGAAACGGATGCGCGCCGTGCGGTGCAGTGCCTTGAGCGCCTCGGCCACGGCGGCGTCATCGATGTGGCCCACGCAGTCCAGGTAGAACCGGTAGGTGCCCAGACCCGTTCGGGTGGGCCGGGATTCGATCCGGGTGAGGTCGATGCCGCGGGTGGCGAACTCGGCGAACGCGCGCATCAGCGAACCGGGCTCGTTCGGCAGTTCCAGCACGATGGAGGTGCGGTCGGAGCCGGTGGCGGCGGGCGCCACGCGCGGCCGGGTGACGAGCACGAACCGGGTGACGGCCTGGTCGTGGTCGGCCACGCCGACGGCCAGCGCGGTGAGGCCGAGGCGCTCGCCCGCCAGGGCGGTGGAGACGGCGGCGTCGGCGTGCCCGGCGGCCACGTCCTCGGCGGCGGCGGCGTTCGACGCGGACGTATAGGGGCGGGCCTCGGGCAGGTTGCGCGCCACCCACATCCGGACCTGCGCCGCGGCCACCGGGTAGGCCGCCAGCGACCGCACGTCGGCCAGGGTGGTGCCGGGCCGCGCCACGATGGTGAAGGTGACCTCCAGCTCGGTTTCCGCGACGATCTGCAATCGCGGGCCGAGCGCGAGCGAATCCAGGGTGGCCGAAATGGAGCCCTCCACGGAACTCTCGATCGGCACCACGGCACCCTCGACCTCGCCGGACCTGATCAGATCCAGCGCGGCCCCCTGACTGGGCGCGGGCACCCGCTCGACGGGCCCGTCGAAGGTCCCCGAGTTCTCCAGGTCGGCGAGGGCCATCTCGGTGAAGGTCCCGGACGGCCCGAAATACGCGATGCGCGGCACTCCTACGACATTACAAGCGCCACCGAGCGGCGAACCCACATCGCCGCGACCCACGCGGCTGTTCACCCGCCCGACGCCCCCTGATCCCCGAATCCGCCCTCGGAACCCAGGCTGTGGTGACGCCGATGATCCTCCCGGGCGGGCATAGCCCCGCCACAGTCGCGCTGGTCCTGACCGATCAGACGAGCCATGGACCCGTGCGGCCACCGGACGGCCGCGGTCACGCACGCCACCGCCGAACGGACGGGCCGCACAACCACGCGACCATGGCAGGGGCGCAGCCGCGCGGCCCGCTGTCGAGTCGACCAGCCGCACACGCGCCCAGCCATGAACTCGGGCACAGTCGCGTGCTCGCGGCCGAACCGACCGGCCGTGGCCAGCCAGAGCCAGAGCTGAGCCGGGTCGTCGCCGCCGAGCGGGCGAGGCATGCGTGCGGCCACACCCCGGCCGCAGCTGCGGGAGCCGCCGCCGATCAGATCAGCCGTGCACGCACGCGGCCACGGCTCGCGCGCAGCCGGGCACGCCACCGAGAGGACGAGTCGTGCACCGCAGCAGTTGCGGGGTCGCAGCCGAACAGATGAGCCGTGCGCGCACACGGCCTTGGCGCGGCGAAGGCTGCGGTTCAGGGGCGCGGCAGAGGCTGCGGTTCAGGGTTCGAGGACGGCCAGGTGGGCGCGGACGGTGTCGGGGGCGTCGGTTTCGATCGCGCGCAGGATGCCGCGGACGGCTTCGACGGCCGGGGGTTTTAGGCCGGTGAGGAAGGGGAGGTCGGGGGTGGTGAGGGCGGTGCGGATGTCGTCGCCGCAGAGGGCGGCGGCCGTGGCGGCCAGAACGGCGAGGGCGCGGTCGCCGTGGGAAGTGCGGGCGATGTAGCCGGTGTCGGTGTGCGCGATGCCCGCGAGGAAGTCGGCGATCTCGGCGTCGGGGGCGTCGGCGTCCAGGACCGGGATGCCCGCCGGACTCTCCCCCGGAGCCCGGATCAGGCCGTCCAGCAGACTGCGCCGAGCCGGAGTGCTCAGGGAGATCAGCACGGGTTCGCCCGGGGTCGGAGCTGCCATGCGACCACCGTAGCGTCCCGGGATGTGGAACCGGCACGGGCGTAACGCTTGCAGATCAGGGCAACCTCACTTAGGTTAGGGTTACCTAATCAACGTCACCGCCGCCACCCGGAGGTCCGCATGCCGAAATCGACCGTCGCGCCCACCACCGCCGAGCGGGTCCGCAGCGCGTGCGCGCAGTCGGACCAGGCGGTCCTGGCGCTGCCCGGTATCGATCCGACGCCCACCTCCCTGCACCACGTCCGCGGCTGCGGCGACGTGGTGGTGGCCGTGCCCACCGGCTCGCTGGCCGCGGTGATGACGCACAACTTCGGCCCCGGCGGCGCGGCCGCCGTGCTCGAGCTCACCGACCACGCCCCGCTGCCGCTGCGCGAGCCGGTGCGGGCGCTGGTGTGGTTGCGCGGCACCGTGCGCGCGGTGCCCGCCCAGGCCCAGCGGGTGCTCGCGGGCGAGGTGGCCAAGGACAACCCCGACCCAGCGCTGCTCGACGTCGGCCACACCTCCACGCTGCTGCGGCTGGTGATCAACACCGCCGTGGTGGCCGACTCCACCGGCGCGGAATCGGTGTGCGTCGAAGAGCTGCGCACGGCCCGCCCGGATCCGTTCTGCGAGCTGGAATCGGCCTGGCTGCAGCACATGGACACCGACCACGCCGACGTCATCGCCCAGCTCGCGCGCCACCTGCCGCCGCGGCTGCAAACCGGTTCGGTGCACCCGCTGGCCATCGACCGCTACGGCGTCACTCTTCGCGTCGAAGGCCACGACGGCGACCACGACTTCCGCCTGCCCTTCTCCGCCCCGGCCGACGACGTCGAATCCCTGAGCCGCGCCGTGCGCACCCTGGCGGGCTGCCCCTTCCTGAACGGGCTGCGCCGCATCTGAGGTCGGCCGGGCGGTGTCCCCCCGGTAGCGCCGCGAGTCCACCCGTGCGACGCGCACCGGCCGGGTGGTTGGTACCGCACCGGCGATCGGGCTCGGGAGATCTTGCCACGACCTGCACGTCGATCCGCGCTCGGCCGTCGAACCGAGTGCGACGACCCGACTCACGACCGTGCGGGTGGTCGGGCGCCCCGCGCCACCACGAGCTCGTGTCCGACCGGAGCCGATCCGGCTGCACACCGGACGCCGCCGCGCTTCGACGGGCCGCCGCCCAACCTCCTCCCTCGCGCGCTGATTAGATTCGACGGCATGCGCGGTGAGGTGAAGGCCGGTACCGACGGGCCCTCGGAGCGGGAACGGCGGGAGATCCGGATCGAGATCGCCATCGTCCTGGCGGTGACGTTCGGGCTCAGCGGGCTGCGGGCCGCGCTCTCCCTGATCAACGCGGCGCTCTCGCCGGAGGGCGTCGGGGGGCGCACCGTCGCGCTCAACGTCTCGCGGTCGGAGCACTCGCTGCTGGACTTCCTGTTCCAGCTGGTGGGTGTGCTTCAGCTGATGGCGTGGGGTGCGCTGGGGCTGTACCTGTTGTGGCGCAGCGGATTCGGGCCGCGCGCCATCGGACTCGGACGGTTGCGGGTGCGCGGGGATGTGCTGCCCGGCGTGGTGCTGGCGGCGATCATCGGGCTGCCCGGCCTGGCGCTGTACCTGATCGCGCACGCCGCGGGCGTCAGCGTGACGATCGTGCCGAGTGCGCTCGACGAGCACTGGTGGCGGCTGCCCGCGCTGATCCTGTCGGCCTGCGCGAACTCGGTGGCCGAGGAGGTGGTCGTGGTGGCGTACCTGATCACGCGGCTGCGCAGGCTCGGGTGGTCGGAGAATTCCTCGCTGCTGGCCTCGGCGCTGCTGCGCGGCAGCTACCACCTGTACCAGGGGATCGGCGGCGGGCTGGGCAATATCGTCATGGGCCTGGTCTTCGGCCGCTACTGGCAGCGCACCAACCGCCTGTGGCCGCTGATCCTCGCGCACGCCCTCATCGACGCCGTCGCCTACCTCGGCTACACCGCGCTGCAGGGGCGCGTCTCCTGGCTGCCGTGACGTCGACGGGGCTTGCCGCGCGGCGGTAACGGAAACACCCGACGCGGTGATTCCCAGGAAAGCGATCCAGCACCGCCCGATCAGTAAAGTCAGTGAGATGAACGGCGACGACCCCCGCGACCCGCGGCCGCGCCGGGTCCCGCCGCCGCAAGGGGGGCCCGGCGTGCCGCGCCGCCCCGCGCCGGACGCTCGCAGTGGCCCGCCTCCGAACGAGCGCCCCCGGCACGAAGATTTCCCGGGCGCGCCGCTCGACGGGCGCGAACAGAGCCCCCGGAGGGGCGACCCGCAGGTGCGCCGTCCCGCCGATCCGGCCATTTCCGCGCACGACCGCGATCCAGGCCGATCACAGCAGGATCGTCGGCCCGAGTACAACGGCCGTCCTGTCGATCCGGCGCACCTCCAGCGTGACCGTTCTCGGCATCGCGAGGGTCGTCCCGCCGGTCCGGCGTATCTTCCGCGCGACCGTCGCCCCGCCGACCCCATACATCGGCCCGCAGATCGCCAGCCCGGCCATCCACACCCCGCCGGACCGGCACAACCGCCGCAGAGCAAGCGCCTCGGTCCACCGCCGCGCGACCCGCGCCGGACGCCTCCGGCCGCCGACCCCGGCTTCCCCGGCGCGAACGACCCGACGGTCTCCGCCCATCCGCGCCACATCGAGCCGACCGCCGTCCTCCGGCGCGACGGCAGCGAACCGCAGCCCCTCGCCTATTCGCAGATGGCGAAGGAGACCTCCCGAGCCGAGCCCGAATACCAGCCCACGCAGCGGCCCGAACCGTTCCGCGACGCCCCGCCCCCGCCGCCACCCACGCGACAGCCCAGACGCGCCGCTCCCCCGCCCGCCGCTCCACCCGCGAAGGTCAAGCGGCGGCGCAAGCGGCATCCGTTCCGCTGGTTCCTGGCGATCCTGCTGCTCCTGGTGATCGGCATCGTCGCGGCGGTCTTCCACCTCGACGGCAAACTCACCAGGATCGACGCGCTGGCGAACTACGCCGACCGGGTGGGCGACACGCCGGGCACCAACTGGCTGCTCGTCGGCTCCGACGGCCGCGGCGACCTGTCCCCCGATCAGGAACGCGACCTGTCCACCGGCGGCGACACCGGCCCGGAGCGCACCGACACGATCATGCTGGTGCACATCCCGAAATCGGGCGCCACCACGATGGTCAGCCTGCCGCGCGACTCGTACGTGAGCATCCCCGGATACGGCCGCGACAAGCTCAACGCCGCCTTCGCCTTCGGCGGCCCGCAACTGCTGGTGCAGACGGTGGAGATCGCCACCGGCCTGCGGATCGACCACTACGCCCAAATCGGCTTCGCCGGGTTCGCCGACCTCGTGGACGCGCTCGGCGGCATCGACGTGTGCCTGCCGAATCCGATCGACGACCCACTGGCCGGCATCAATCTGCCCGCTGGCTGCCAAGAGTTGAACGGCACCGAGGCGCTCGGCTTCGTGCGCAGCCGCGCCACCGCGCTGGCCGATATCGACCGGATGCACAATCAGCGCCTGTTCATGGCGGCGTTGCTGGAGAAGGCGACCAGCGGCGCGACGCTGGCCAACCCGTTGCGGCTGTGGCCGCTGGCGACCGGCATGACCGGTTCTCTGAAGGTCGACGAGGGCGACCACCTGTGGGATATCGCGCGGCTGGGCTGGGCCATGCGCGGCGACACGGTCGCGACGACGGTGCCGATCGCCGGATTCGAGGACGTGTCGGGCAGCGGAAATGTGGTGTTGTGGGACAGGACCCGCGCCGGTGAGTTCTTCGCGGCACTCGCCGAGGACCGACCGGTGCCGGAGGCGCTGCTCACCAGGTAGCGTCGAAGTATGCCCGACACCGAAGTCGCCCAGCCCTTTCCGGCGCTGCTGCGCGAACAGATCCGGCACGCCTTCACGCTGGCGCAGCAGTATCTCGCCACCGCCGTCTACTTCGACAGTCTGCGACTACCGCAGCTGGCCGGCCACGGCTACGGCCGTGCCGAGGAGCATCGCGCGCACGCGCTGCGCATGGTGCAATACCTGCTCGACCGGGATCTCCCGGTGCGGGTCGGCGGCCTCGACGCGGTGCGCGACGATTTCGAATCACCGCGCGCCGCGGCCGCTTTCCTGTTGGAGGCCGAGCGCGGCTACACCGCGCGGGTGACCGCGCTGGCCAAGGCCGCGCGCGACGGCGGGGACTACCTCGGCGAGCGATTCATACAGTGGTTCCTGAAAGAACAGGTGGACAACGTCGCGCGGATGACGACGTTGCTCACCGTGCTGGATCGCGGTGACGACAATCTCTTCGATGTGGAACAGTTCGTGGCGCGCGAGTTACGGAACGGCTCGAAGCCGGATGTCGCGGCGCCGAAAATTGCCGGGACAGCAAACATTTGAATTAGGCAATACTAGCCTCAATAAGGGTGTACTTGGATGACACGCGCTCTGACCAGCGATAATGTGGCGGCATGTCCAGCCAATCCGAGTCCCCCCGTAGCAAATTCCACAGCCTGCTCCACGATCAGATCCGGCACGAATTCAATGCCGAGCACCAGTACATCGCGATCGCGGTCTGGTTCGACAACGCGGATCTGCCCCAGCTGGCCAAGCGCTTCTACGCCCAGGCCGTCGAGGAACGCAACCACGCCCTGATGATCGTCCAGTATTTCCTGGACCGGGATCTCAGCGTCGAGCTGACCGGCGTCGACGGTGCGAAGTCGCACTTCGACAATGTGCGCGAGCCGATCGCGCTGGCGCTGTCGCAGGAGAAGACCGTCACCGATCAGATCATCCGGCTCGCCAGCACCGCCCGCGAAGAGGGCGATTATCTCGGCGAGCAGTTCATGCAATGGTTCCTGAAGGAGCAGGTGGAGGAGGTCGCGAATATGACCACCCTGCTCAATATCGCCGACCGCGCCGGCTCGAACCTGTTCGATCTGGAGAATTTCATCGCGCGGGAAATGAACTCCCCGTCCGATGCCTCGGGCGCCCCCGCGACCGCGGGCGGTTCGCTCTGACGCGAAATGCGTGCTGACACGGAAATACTCGGCGTGGAAACGGGCCCGGTTCGTCGCGACGAACCGGGCCCGTTCACCGACCGAGGTCGTGTGTCACTCGGCGCTCAGGCTGCTGAGCAGACCGACAAGCAGCTCCAGAATGGCTTCCATGGTGTTCCCTACTTTCCTCATCTCTCGGCGAGAGGTTCCTCGCCGTCACCGCGAGCGGTGATGTGACGAACGTAACCGAGGGCGAGTCAGAAAGAAGTGTTTTTCAGAAAATTTCTCCGGGAAATTGCGGCGCTCAGCGCAGGGTGACCTGACGCGACCGCAGCCCGTCCCTGGACCGCCGCTCGTCCGAGGTCAGGGGCTCCTCGGAGGCCAGTGCCTCGGCCAGCCGGGCCCCGAACGCCGTCGCGGGCTCCACCCATTCGCTCGGGTGCCGCTCGCGATCCAGGTCGAACACCGGTACCAGCAGGCCGTGCGTGCGGAACGATCCCGCGAAGCGCGAACCCTCGCCCAGGTGCAGCCCGCCCGCGGCGTGCAGCCGGGCCAGCGCCAGCATGAGCGCGTCCTCGTCCTCGGGGCGCAGCCAGCGCACATGCGCCTTCTCGCCCGCGTCCACCCACCAGGCCGCGCCGATCGCGTCCGCGCCCAGATCCAGCCGCGCCGAGGGCATGATCGCCTGCTTGGCCTGCTCGATGGTCGCCGCGACCTGCGGGTCGGGGCTGACGCCCTCGGGCACCCACCAGTCGAAGTCCTGGTGCACGGTCAGTTCCAGATCGGCGCCCGGGTCGATGACGTCGGCCAGGCGCGGACCGCCCGCGACGGCCTCCACCGAGTTCAGCGAATCGCCCGGCTCGGCCGACTGGGTCCACAGGATGGCGGCGGCCAGATCGGAGGCCGGGTCGGCGCCCTGGAACTGCACCTGGGTGGCCACGTAGCCGACCGGATCGTCGCCGGCGCGCACCAGCGCGGCCACCGCGCCGGGTAGCACGGTGCCCAGCACGACCGACCGCTCGGCGCCCACGCCGGGCGTCAGCTTCAGGGTCGCGGTCGCCGACGGGACGAACTCCCGCAGTGCCACCAGATCGCATTCGGCGGCCAGCCCCGCGAAGGGACGGGTGACGACGCTCGCCGCCTGCTCCAGCGCCGCCTTGCGCTCGGCGAGACGCTGCGCCCGGTTCCCTCCGGGCTTCGGACTGTTGCGCTTGCTCTTACCCACGAGCGCACAACCTACAGGGTTGGCGGCGTCACACCCCAGCGCGGCACGGCGGGGCCGCGGGAAAGGACCGGTCAGGCGGCCGCGAGCAGAGCT
This sequence comes from Nocardia puris, assembly GCF_003315035.1. Lineage (GTDB taxonomy): Bacteria > Actinomycetota > Actinomycetes > Mycobacteriales > Mycobacteriaceae > Nocardia > Nocardia puris. Next base: position 473,366 of record NZ_QNRE01000004.1, on the reverse strand, counting down.
TTCGTGCGGCCGGGATGGTTGGTCGCCACCCAGCTCACGCCCAGTTCGGCGCACAGGCGCACGTCGTCGGGGTCGTCGACGGTCCAGCAGTAGGTGGCGCGACCGGCGGCGGCCGCCTTGTCCACCAGGTCGGGGTGGTCGCGCAACGTCTTCACCGACGGGCCCACGGCCGTCGCGCCCACGGTGGTCGCGGCGCCGCCGCCCAGGTAGCGCGACGACTCGCCGAGCAGCACGGTCGGCAACAGCGGCGCGGCGCGGCGGATGCGCCAGACGGCCGTGGCGGCGAACGACATCACCACGGCGCGCGAGTGATCGGCCGAGGCGGGCGTCGCGATGCCGAAGCGCTGGAGTTCGGCGAGCAGCTTGCTCTCCACCAGCGCGCCGTAGCGCACCGGGTGCTTGGTCTCGATGAACAGCTTCGTCGGCCTGCTGCGCCAGTCCAGCACCAGCTCGATGAGCTCGTGCAGGGTGAGCACGTCGGCCGGTTCACCGTCGGCGCCGAAGTCGAGTTCGCGCAGTTCGTCGAGCGTCATCTCGCTGACCAGGCCGGTGCCCGAGGAGGTGCGGTCGACGGTGCGATCGTGCACGCACACCAGGTGCCCGTCCCTGGTCAGCCGGACGTCGCACTCGACGCCGTCGGCGCCTTCCTGCAGCGCGAGTTCGTAGGCGGCGAGCGTGTGCTCGGGACGTGCCGCCGAGGCGCCCCGGTGCGCGACGACGAACGGTGCGCGACTGCCCTGGCTCACTTGGCCACAACCTCCTCGTGCCTGCGGTCGCCGTCCGCAGCGGCGTCGGTATCCAGATCCTCGGCGATCTCGGCCTCGGCCGCATCCCGGGTGGGCGTGTCCGGCGCGCCGCCGGGGTGCACCGGCTCGATGACGGGCACCGCCGGATCGACGGCCATCACCCAGCGCCGCGACCGGCGCGAGCGGCCGAACAGGTCGCGGCCCTCGAAGAGCCGGACCGTCCACAGCGTCAGTATCACCAGGCCCGCGGCGTAGCCGTCGGTGAACGCGGCGAACAGCACGCCGTCGGCCTGGACCTGCAGCGAGTCGGCCGTGCGCCACAGCAGCGCCGCCCCGGCCAGCAGGCCGCCGACGATCCAGGCGCACCACCAGATCCGCCCGGCCCGGCCCGCGCGCGGATCGTCGCGCCGCTGGGCCAGTTCGGCCAGGTAGATGCCCGGCCACACCAGGTTCACGACCGGGATCAGGGAGCCGAGCGCCAGCGTGGTGGGGCTGCGCGGATCGCTGTGCCCGGCGGCCTCGAACGCGGCGCGACGCGTCTCGATGAGCCACAACAGCAGCGCCACGGCGCTGCCCAGCGCGAAGACCAGCGCGCCGATCGAGCTGATCAGCACGAAACCGTCGGAGAGCAGCAGGGTGAGCGGGTCGATCAAACGGGTGCGGTTGACCAGCAGGATCGCGTAGCGCAGCAGTTCGGCGACGGCGGCGAGCACGAACAGGCCCGCGGTGACGAGCAGCAGCGGGGCGAGCGCCCAGCGCGCGGTGCGCGAGGGCGCGTGCTCCACCTCGACGGCGGGTTCGGGCGGCAAATCGCGCAGGCCCCAGCTCGGTATGAGCGCGTAGCGCGGCGTGGGCGTGCGCGGGGTCCCGGCCGGGGCCGGTTTGCGCGTGCGATGGTCGGGGCGGCGGGCGACCCAGCGGTAGTTGCGGCGTTCGGCGGGGGCGTCGATGGGGGCGGGCGAGAGCAGCACGCCGCGGCAGCGCGGGCACCAGTGCATGGGGCTGCCCTGGACGGTCCAGCGCGCGCCGCACCGCGCACAGGGTTGCACCACCGTACTCATGGCCTGGCCTCGCAATCGGTCAGTAGATCTTCGCCGGGTGGTCGCCGTCGGCGACCAGGGGCCTGCCCGCCTGCTGCCAGGCCACCATGCCGCCACTCACGTTCACGGCCTCGAAGCCGACGTGGGTTCAGATACCGCACCACCTCGATGGAACGGCCGCCCTGCCGGCAGATGACGTAGAGCTCGGCGTCGTAGTCGAGTTCCTCGGCGCGGGCGGGCACGTCGGCCATCGGGATGTGGACAGCTCCCGGCGCGTGCCCGAGTTCCCATTCGTCGGGCTCGCGCACGTCGAGCAGGATCGCCCTGGCCGGGTCGGGCCGCGCGGTGTCGTCGAATTCGCCGGGGACGGCCGACACCGGCACCGACGGAATCTCGGAGCTCGTCACACGTCGATCCTGCCATGGTCACCGCGTCGCGGGGAGTAGCGGTGGCACCGTTACGGATGCCGGTCGTTCGCCAGGGGGAATTACATACCTACGGTTTGTTTTCACGGCGATCCGCTGTATCCACAGCCCGTTGTGCGGCCGCCTGTGCATATCTTCGTCAGAGTTATCCACACAATCCACAACTTGATCCACAGGCGGTGGCTATCGTGTCGCCCGTCACCCACAGGGCGGGGCTATAAGCAAACTCTTGGCGAATCCGGGATGAACGGGATCGGGACCCACCCGGCGCGGCCGGTGCCGCTCGTCGAGGCGCGCGCCCGCGAGGACCGGATCCGGGACTCCCCTCCTTGTCATCCCGGAGCCGGCCGGTGCTTCGGCGCCTCGGAACCGCAGCCGTGCGGGTCCCGACATCTACTTGGACGCCGTCCACACCCGATCGGTTCCATAAAAACGAGAACACTAGCGAAAAACTGAAATACCGGGTTCCAGCTGCGGCGGTAGGTAGCCTGGGTCACATGAACGTGAGCAGGGGGCTACTCGACGGACTGGACACCAACGGACTCAACACCGCGATCTCCGAGGCCACCTGCCTCGGGCTCGAGGTCGACAAGGACGCGGCGACGCTGCGCCTGGACCTCACGGTGCTGACACTGCCCGCCGACGGGGCCGACCCGCGCGAGCATCAGGTACGCATCACCTTCACCGGCGTGAGCCGGGTCGCCGCCTCGCTGCGCATCCAGCGCTGGGACGACATCGAGGCCGAGGTGCTGCCGCTGCAGCTGGAGGGTCTGGACGAGGCCGTCCGCAGCTTCGGCGGCGGCAGGCTGCACGGCTGGGAGTTCATCGACCTCGACGACAGCGGCTGGCAACTCTGGCGCGAACTGCTCAGTTTCGACACCAAGATCGAGGACCGCATCCCGGCGCACGTGCTGGAGTTCTCCCAGGAGGAGGGCATCGATCCGCGCGAGCTCGACGTGCGGGTCTGGTTCGACAATATCGTCGTGCACGACGCCAAGGGCAAGGAGATCGCGCCCGCCGACTTCATCGCGGGCGGCGTCCGCTGGTGGAAGGCCCACGACGCGGGCGACCCCCGCACCCTCCGGCCGGGCATCATCCCCCCGCTGTAGGACGAGTTCCCCACCGCCGCGCACCCCCTGGATGCGCGGCGGTTTCGTGTGCGCACCGTTTCGTTCCGCTCACACGGGTACGAACCACTGCGTGAAGTTCTTCCGTGCGATGGAATGTGGGGGCACGCGGCCCGGTTGGTACGGAACGGGTGTACGAATGATGGTTGGAAGTGCCCATATTTTCCGGGCGCGCACAGCCCGACATAGGAAGGGACATCGTGGCTGAGTACACGCTGCCAGATCTGGACTACGACTACAGCGCTCTGGAGCCCCACATCTCCGGGCAGATCAACGAGCTGCATCATTCCAAGCACCACGCGGCCTACGTCGCGGGCGCCAACACGGCCCTCGAGAAGCTCGAGGCGGCCCGTGAGGCCGGCGACCACGGCGCCATCTTCCTGTACGAGAAGAACCTGGCGTTCCACCTCGGTGGTCACGTGAACCACTCCATCTGGTGGAAGAACCTCTCCCCCAACGGCGGTGACAAGCCGGTCGGCGACCTGGCCGCCGCCATCGACGACCAGTTCGGTTCGTTCGACAAGTTCCGCGCGCAGTTCACCGCCGCCGCCAACGGCCTGCAGGGCTCCGGCTGGGCCGTGCTGGGCTACGACACCCTCGGCCAGAAGCTGCTCACCTTCCAGCTGTACGACCAGCAGGCCAACGTGCCGCTCGGCATCATCCCGCTGCTGCAGGTCGACATGTGGGAGCACGCCTTCTACCTCCAGTACAAGAACGTGAAGGCCGACTACGTCACCGCCTTCTGGAACGTCGTCAACTGGGAAGACGTGCAGAACCGCTTCGCTCGCGCCGTAGACCAGGGCAAGGGTCTGATCTTCTAGCCCGCCTCTCCGCGTTTTTTCGCCGGTCGCGGGTGCCTCGGTCGTTCCTGACCGGGCTGCCGGATCGCCGACGTGCCGAGTTCTGGGCGTACCCGACGAGTTACCCATGTCCGTGCGAAATCAGTTGTTACGTGAAGGCTCCCCGGCCCGTGGTCGGGGAGCCTTTTCGTCTCTCTCCCGTTCCCCTAGCACTCTTTGGTACTTGTGTGCCAGGTGGGTCGAGGGTCATTCTCAGTTTCCACAATTCGAGGACGGGCAGAGCCGCCCCCGGTTTCACGACGGGAGGCCACCATGCGGACGAACGGGCCGATCGGTGTCACGCCGTTCCATGCGCGCGGGTCGCTGCGCGGATTCGTGATCTCCGGCCGCTGGCCGGACACCACCAAGGAGTGGGCGCAGGTGTTGGTGCTCGCGGTGCGGGTCGCCAGCCTGCCCGGCCTGCTCTCGACGTCCACCGTGTTCGGGGTGCGCGAAGAGCTGCCCGACGATCCCGCCCCCGGCACCGTCGGTCTGGTGCTGGCCGAGGGGCCGGTGCTCGGCGAGGAGGCGGTGGAACCGGGCCGGTTCGCCGAACACCAGCCGCCCGCCCTTTTGATGCTGCATCCGCCGTCGGAGACGCGCCCCTCGCTGCCGGAGTGCGTGGGCGCCGCGTCGGGGTGCGTGCTGTTGCCGGGTGTTCCGCACCTGGGGCTCGAGCATCGCGCGGCCTGGGTGGAGGCCGAGTTCGACGGCACGGTCACGTCTTTGGTGAGCCGCGTCGGCCTCGACCCGATCAGTGATCCCGACACCGCTGTCCTGGCGATGCTCCTCGCGGCCTGACCGCGCCGACCGCACCGCGCGTGATCACATTCGCGCGCAGCGACATTCGCATGAGCTAGTGGTTCCGTGCGGGTCCCCGCGGTTAGCCTGGGACGGTCGAAAGGATCGTGGAGGAACATGTCTGGCAACCCACTCGCCGTCGCCGCGCCCTGGGAGCTGGTCGCCGACGGCTACGCCGAATCGGCGCTCGCGATCATGGCGCCGTTCTCCGCCCGCGCCCTGGAGCTGGCCGGGCTACCGGAGACCGCCCGCGTGCTCGATGTCGCGGCCGGGCCCGGCACGCTGAGCCTGCCCGCCGCGGCGCAGGTCGCGCGGGTCGACGCCGTCGATTTCGCCGAGCCCATGCTGGACCGGCTGCGCGCGGCGGCCGCGGCGGCCGGGCTCACCAATGTCGAGGTCACCCACGGCGACGGCCAGGCGCTGCCGTTCCCCGACGACACCTTCGACGCGGGGTTCTCGATGTTCGGCCTGATGTTCTTCCCCGACCGGCCCAAGGGTTTCGCCGAGTTGTTCCGCGTGCTGCGCCCCGGCGGGGTGGCGGTGGTGTCGAGCTGGGCGCCGGTGGCGGAGTCGCCGCTGATGCGGCTGATGTTCGGCGCGCTCTCGGCGGGCGATCCGGCGATCCGCGAGCCGCAACCGGACTTCCTGAATCTGGAGAACCCGGAGGTGTTCGCCGGGGAGATGAGCGGCGCGGGGTTCGCGGGCGTGTCCATCCAGCGCCACACCTCAGCCGTGGCCTACGACGACGCCGACCATCTGTGGACGGAGATGGCGCGCAGCAGTGCGCCCCTGGTGCTCTTGCGGCGTTCCCTGGGCGAGGATGCGTGGGAGGAGAGGTCGGCTTCGATGCGGGCCTATCTCAACGAGCACTACCGCCCGCACTCCCTCTTGTCGACCACCGCGTTCCTGGGCATCGGCCACAAGCCCGAGCGCTGACGAAAAGGGCCGCCCCCGAGCGGAACTCAGAGGCGGCCCTGTCGCGGGAACGCTTTAGCGCGGCGCCATACGCAGCGCGCCGTCCATGCGGATGGTCTCGCCGTTGAGGTAGTCGTGCTCGACGATGTACTGCGAGAGCTGCGCGTACTCGTCGGGACGGCCGAGACGCGAGGGGAAGGGCACGCCGGCCTCGAGGCCCTTGCGGTACTCCTCGGTGACGCCGGCCAGCATCGGGGTGTCGATGATGCCGGGGGCGATGGTGTTGACGCGGATGCCGAACTGCGCCAGGTCGCGCGCGGCGGGCACCGTCATGCCGTGCACGCCGCCCTTGGAGGCGGAGTAGGCGATCTGGCCGATCTGGCCCTCGAACGCCGCCACGGAGGCGGTGTTGATGACGACGCCGCGCTGGCCGTACTCGTCGACCGGGTCGGTCTTGGCGATCGCGTCGGCGGCCAGGCGCATGACGTTGAAGGTGCCGAGCAGGTTCACCGTGATGACGGTGCGGAACAGCTCCAGATCGTGCGGGCCGTTCTTGGACAGGATGCGCCCGGCCCAGCCGACACCGGCGCAGTTGACCACGATGCGCAGCGGCGCACCGGACTCGACGACCTTCGCGACGGCGGCCGAGACCTCGTCGCCGCTGGTCACGTCGGCCGGGATGAGGGTGACTCCGGCGGGCACGTTGTCGCCGGCGCGCTCGATCGACTGCGGCACGTCCAGGCCGAAGACGGTGGCGCCCAGATCGGCGAAACGCTTGGCGGTGGCGGCGCCGAGGCCGGATGCGCCTCCGGTGATGATGGCGGCGGAACCCGAAATCTCCACGATGGTCCTCTCGTTCGTGACAGCCAGTTGGCCTTTCGTCAATTGCACCCTAACGGGTCGCGGTGAGAGGCGGGTCACGGCTCCCTCGCGGGGGCGGAATATTTGCGAACATCGCTGTTCATCGGTGGTATCGTCGCCGCATGAAGCTGTTCACCGGCCCGGCCGTCACCGGCAGGAAGGTGCTGATCACGGGGGCGGCGCGGGGCATCGGCGCCGCACTGGCCCGGCAGCTGCACGCGCACGGCGCGCGGGTGGCGCTACTGGGCCTGGAGCCGGACCTGCTCGCCGAGCTGGCGCACGAGTGCGGTGACGCGCCGTGGCGGTACTGCGACATCGGCGACCCGGCGCAGGTGCAGCGGGTGGTCGACGCGCTCGTCGCCGAACTCGGCGGGCTGGACACGGTGGTCGCCAATGCCGGTGTGGCCAAACAACTCTCGCTGCTGGGCGGCGATCCCGGCGTGCTGGAGGAGACGCTGGCGGTGAACGTGCTCGGCGTGTATTACACGTTGCGCGCGGCGGGCCCGCACGTCTGTCACCCGAGCGGCTACGTGCTCATCATGTGCTCGCTCGCCGCGGCCGTGCACCTGCCGCTGGCCGGGGCCTACAGCGCGTCCAAGGCCGGGGTGGAGGCGCTCGGCCACACCCTGCGCAACGAGGTCCGCCACACCGGCGCCAAGGTGGGCGTGGCCTACTTCGCCGAACTCGACACCGATATGACCACGCGCGGCTTCGGCACCGCCGCGGCCAGGGAAATCCTGGGCCGCAGCACCGTGTCCGGCGTCGCGCCGCTGGGGCCGGCCATCGATGCGACCGAACGCGCGATCGCCCGGCGCAAGCGACAGGTGGTCTCGCCGTGGTGGGTCGCGGTGGTGCTGCCGTTCCGCCCGATCGCCCAGCGGGTGATCGATGTGGCATTGCGCCGCGGCGTCGCCGAGGCCCTCGACATCGCCCGCACCGAGGACGCGCCGTTCACCACCGAACAGCCCGCCCGCCCGCGCCGCATCGTCCGCTCGGACCGCGACAGCGACCGCCCGGGAGCCCACAGCATGACCGAGTCAGGGCCCGGAGGCGGCAGCTCGCGTCACCACGCGGGGCCCCTCGGGCATGCGAAAGAAGAATCAGCATGACCAACGGGTCCGCTCGCCAATTGCCGAGGGGGCGCCACGGTCTGCCGCGCGAACAGGTCATCGCCGCGCAGCGCGACCGCATCCTGGACGCCATGGCCGACGCGATGGCCGACGGCGGCTACGTGAACACCTCGGTGGCGGCCGTGCTGAAGCGGGCGGGCGTCTCCCGCGAAACCTTCTACGAGCAGTTCCGCTCCAAGGAGCACTGCTTCGAGGCCGCCTTCGAGCGGGCCGTGGAACGGCTGGTGGCGCGGGTGACCTCGGCCTCGACCACCGGCGACTCCGACGGTCCGGATCTGGAACGCATGCGGCGCCTGCTCGACGCGTACTTCGACGGCCTGATCGAAGAACCCGCCTACGCCCGGCTGTATCTGGTGGAGGTGTACGCCGTGGGCTCGCGCGCGGTGGCACGCCGCGCGGAGTTGCAGGAATCGTTCGTCGCCCTGATCGCCGACGTGCTGGGCGCCACCACCGAGGCCCAGCGCTTCGCCTGCCGCACCCTGGCGGCCGCCGTCAGCGCGATGGTCACCGCCCGCATCGCCGCCGACGACATCGACGGCCTGCGCACCCTGCGCGACCCCCTGCTCGACATGGTCCGCCGCGGCGGCGACCTGTACGGCTCGGCGGCCGCCGGACTCTGACAGGGCAGGCCACCCGGGTTTTGGTGTTCACACCGTCCTGGGGCGAGGATGGGGGTATGTCGGAACCAATCGATGTGCCGATCGATGACGACGCGATTCGGCTGGGGCAGTTCCTGAAGCTGGCCAACCTGATCGATTCCGGTTCGGAGGCCAAGACGGTGATCGCCTCGGGACTGGTGCGCGTGAACGACGAGGTCGAACTACGTCGCGGGCGGCAGTTGCACGCCGGTGACGTGGTCGTCCTCGCCGGTCACAAGGTGCGGGTGGCCGCGGGCTGACTCAGTCCTCGGCGCGCACGACGACGCCGTCGTGGTCGCTGTAGAGCACCTCGCCGGGGACGAAGGTGACGCCGCCGAACTCCACCGGCACGTCGCGTTCGCCGCTGCCGGTCTGGGTGCTCTTGCGCGGGTTGGTGCCCAGCGCCTTCACGCCGATGTCGAGGGTGCGCAGGATCGCCGAATCGCGCACCGCGCCGTTGACGATCACGCCGGCCCAGCCGTTGTCCACGCCGCGCCCGGCGATGATGTCGCCGACCAAGGCGGTGTGCACGCTCGCGCCGCCGTCGACCACCAGCACCTTGCCCTCGCCCGGCTCGCTCAGCGTCTGCTTGACCAGCAGGTTGTCCTGGAAGCAGCGGATCGTGGTGATCCGCCCGGAGAACACCTCGCGTCCGCCGAACTGGATGAACTGCGTATCGCAGCTGCGGATCTCGGGGCCGATCTCATCGGCCAGATCGGCGGTGGCAACGTTCACTGATTCGGTCACGGCTGTCAGCTTAGGACGCCCGGCCCACCCCGCGGTTCCGGTGGGTGACCAGGTGTGATCCGGGTCGCTCCGGCGCGGTTCAGGCCCGGCCGTGGCGGCGTTCGTAGTCCAGGCGGGTGTCGGCGGCGCGAGCGCGGGCGCCCGCGTCGGCCAGGGCCGGGTCGAGGCCGTGCTTCAGGAGGCGGTGGCGGCGGAAGACGTAGGTCAGCGCGACGGTGAAGTAGATCAGGGGCAGGTACAGCAGGGCCATCATGGCCAGCCCCATCCACAGCGGGCCCGGCAGCAGCAGGAACACGCACAGCAGCGGGATGATCGGGACGAGGATGCGCAGCAGGTAGCGGCGCGTGGCGCCCGGCCCGGTGAGATCCGCGAGCACCCAGTCCGACATCGACGGGGGCAGGGTGCGACCCCAGATGTAGCCGACCCGTTGGACGAAGGTCGGGGTGGTGCGCTCGCTCATGACTGCCATGATCCCACCGGCCGGGCCGGCGTGGGTCAGCCGCGCGCGGCGTGGAATTCGGCGATCTGCTTGATCAGGTTGTCGGTGGTGTGCTTCACCGCGATCTTCACGAACGGCTCGATGGTCCGGCCCAGCGCCTTGCCCGCCAGTCCGCCCGGCACCCGGTAGTCGACGATGGCGTCGACCGTGGACAGGGCGTCGGTCTTGGGGTGGAACAGGAAGGTCGACTCGATCTCGAAGCCCTTGATGGACTTGATCGCGATGGCGAAGTTCTTCTCCCAGCGCACCACCTCGACGCGGGAGTGCAGCGAGGCCGGGCCCAGCTTCATGTGGCCGTCGAACGCGGCGCCGACGCCTTCGGTCTGCTCGGTGACCGGGGTGAAGGACTGGATGCCGTGGAAATAGTTCGGCAGATTCCGGTAGTCGTTGACGTACTCGAACGCGGACTCGGCCGAGGCGGCGCAGTCCGCGACGATCTTCACTTCGGTCATGGCGCCCACCTTAACCGGTGCGCGACCGGCCGCGGGTCACGCCGTGACGGCGAGCGCGGCCGCCAGGCCGAACGCCACCGCCATCACCGTCACCTCCAGCACGGCCCGGCGCAGCGAATCTCCGGCATCCATCCGGTGGTCGGCAGCGCGGCGCACCCAGTCGCGCCGCCACCACCAACCCAGCGCGAGCAGGGCCGCCAGCACCGCCGCTTTGGCCAGCAGGATGCGGCCGTAGCCGGTGTCGACCAGCGCGTGCACCCCGCCCACGCGCACCAGCCCGTTGACCAGCCCGGTCACCCCCACCACACCGACCAGCGGCAGCGCCACCGCCGAGTACCTCGGCAGCGCGGCCGCCCAGCCGCCGCGCGAACGCACCACCAGCGCCAGCGCCGCGAGCAGACCGAACCAGGCGGCGGCCGCCAGCGCGTGGGTGGCGGCCAGCACCGACCCGAACGCCTGCTGCGACATGTGCCCGGTGACGGGGCGCAGGGTGAGCGCGACGGCGGCGAACACCAGCACCAGATCCGGTGCGGCGTCGACCTTTTCGCGGAAGGCCAGCGCGGCGTAGCAGGCGATGGCGCCCGTGCCGATCAGGATGGCGATGCCGACCTGCCCGCCGCTGAGCTCGGTGAGGAAGGTGCCGAACTCGCCCGCGCCCAGCCTGCGCGCGGGCACGCCGACCACCTCGGCCGCCTCGAACACCAGCACCGCGAACTCGGTCGCGCACCACAGCGCGGCCAGCGCCGCGAGCAGCCGCCAGGGCGGCGCGAGCCGGTCGTGCAGCCGGGGCAGCGCGGCCAGCCCGAAGACGGTCGCGCCCGCGCAGTCCGCGAGCACGCGCACGATCGCCTCGGCGGGCAGCGGGCCCGGCGCTGTCAGCAACCACGCGGCGACTACGCCGAGCAGCCCGGCCGGGACGACGAGCAGCAGTGCGCCCGCGTCCCGGCCGCCGGTCGTCGGACGCCGCGACGGACCGCGGTCCTCAGCGCTTCTTCGTCCCACCGCTGAACCCGAACAGGGCCACCGCCAGACCGGCGCCGAACAGCACCACGCCGCCGAGCACGAACACCCACACCGGGATGCCGCCGGAGTCGCCGCCGCCCTGGGCCTCGTCGGTGCGGCCGTCGGCGCGCGGGCCGGGGGTGCCGGTCCCCTGCTCGGTCAGCGTGAACACCCGGTAGCCGCCGACCACGTGCCCGTCGGCCGAGGTCACCCGGTACGCGAGGCGGTACTCACCCGTGGGACCGAGCGCGCCGACGGCCACCTTGACGGTGCGGCCCTCGACCACCGGCTCGCCCTTGGACCACAGGTTCTCGTCGGGCCCGACCACGGTGAGCGACGGGAAGCTCGGCTGGATCTCCTCGTTGAACGTCACGCTGGCCCACTCGGGACCCACCCGGATCGCCTCGCCCTCCTCCGGCACGCTGCCGACCACCGCCGAATGCGCGGCGGCGACGCCGGTCGCGGCGAGCCCGAAGCCCAGCGCGAGCAGGACCGCGACGAGCGCGCGGCGCATCACGACCGCCGCCGGATCAGGTTGCCGAGGCCGAGCGCGACGGCGAACAGTCCGAGCGCCAGGCCCGCGCCGCCCAGCCAGCGGGCGGTGTCGTCGGACTCGTCCGCGGCGTCGGCGCCGGTGTCGGCCGCCGAGGCGTCGACGCCGTGCCCGTCGGAGTGCTCGCCGGAACCGGCGGCCAGGGTGATGCTCGGCGCGGGGGCGGGCACCAGCTTGCCGTCGGCGTCGCTCTGGTTCCAGTCGACGACCTTGCCGTCGCTGTAGACCTGCTTGGCCGGGAACTCGACGCGCTCCTGCTGCGGCATCGGGCCGAACGCGACCGTGAAGCCCTGGAACTGGCCGTCGGTGATGCCGGGCGCGCCGGGTTCGGCGGTCCAGGTGACGGCGACGATCTCGTTCTTGTCGTTGCGGTCCACGCGGGCGCTCCAGCCGGGCACCGGCTGGGTGTAGGCGCTGCGCAGGTTGGGCACCGTCACGGTGACCTCGGTGGTGGCGGCGTCGGTGGGCGACTCGTTGGGCACCCGGAAGGTGACGAACGCATACCCGCCCTGGGTGGCGCCGGGCGCGTCGGCGGTGATGTGGGCGGCGGCCGTGCCCGCGGTGAACAGGGTGGCGGTGGCGGCCAAGGCCGCCGCGCCACAGGCGCGCGAAAGCGCTGTGCGCATAGGGAATGTCTTTCTGTCCGAGGGGGTTTCGTGGAGGGATTCACACGCACGCGGGCGGCGCGCGCGGACCTGTCGAGACCTTCGGAAGATGGACATAGAAGCTCGCACCGCGCCGGGAACGCAGCGGGGGTTCAGCGACGAGAGGTGTGCGGGGCGCGTATCGCACGGCACGGATGACGCTCGATACGAGCCCGTAGAACCGCTCCGCCGCGAGGATCAGCAGCGCGCAGACGAATGTCGCGACGATGTGCGCGAAAAGCATCCACCCGCCGGGCACTAGACCCGCCATAGACGAACTGGTCTGCGCCACATGCGAGCCCCCGCCGGCGTGACCGGTCATTCCCCCGAGCACAACGTGCCCGGCCGCTTGACCGAGCCCGAGCACCGCCAGCAACCGGAACCCGCCCCCGGCAAGGGCATTCGAGGGCGTCCGCGCGAAAGTGCCACCGGCTCGGGACAAGCCGGCACCCACCACAGGACGGGAACCACGCCCCGCCGCCGCGCACCCGGCGACTACCGAAACCGCCAGTAGCAGGGCGAATTCCGCCGAATCGGGGTAGCCGCCGCCCGGCGCGCCGTGGGCCGCGACCGCGAGCCCGCCGACCAGCGCACCGGCCGCGCCGCCGCGCGGCGGGCCGGTGCCCCGATCGACAGACATCCGGACTCAGTTCACGCCGAGGCGCGCCAGCACATCGGCTTCGATGCCGGACAGCTCGTGCGAGATGGAGGTGTGCACCGCGCGCCTGCGGGTGGCGGGCATCTGCTCGGCGGTGCGCACCGCGGCGTCCAGGCTGCCCAGGCGCTCGCGGGTGGTGGCCACGAACTTCTGCGTGTCGGGGCTCTCCAGCTTGCCCAGCGCGGCCTCGGTGTTGGCGATGCGCGCCTGCAACTTGCCGCCGTGCCCGGCGAAGTCGCCGAGCTGATCGACGCCGACGCCCAGCTGATGCGCGCGGCGGGTGTCGAGCTGCCCGCGCACGAAGGTGGCGCCCCGGTAGGCCAGCGGCGCGAGCACCGGCACCAGCACCCGGGCCACGCCGATGTACTTGCGCACCTGGCTCGCGCTGAACGGGTCCCGCTCGGCCTTGGCGGCCGCCTTGAGCGCGGCCTTCTCCTCGGCCTGCAGCGTGGCGATCTGCTGCTTGGCCACCTTGCGCTGGGTGCGCGCCTCGGCGCGGCGGGACTTGCGGTCGTTCTTCGCGAGCAGTTTGGCCTCGACCGCCGCCTTGTGCTTGAGGGCTTTGGCCTCGGCCCGGCGACTCGGTCGCCGCTTGCGCTTCGTGAACAACCCCATCGGAAGGCCCTCCGTCATGCTGTGTGTGGGCAGCGTCGCAGCGTCTGCCGTCTACCACGCGGTTCGCGCCCACCTTATCGGGTGCGGGCGCCGGGCAGCGAGGGCACACCGTGTCCTGTCGGGGGTCTGGACCATACTGCATACGTGGATTCGGGCAGCGGCGACCGCGAGGGTCGAGACGAGGGGCACCCGGCCGACACGCGGCCGGGTGCGAGTCGCACCGCGTTCTTGGACGCCCGCGCGCTCATCGGCTGCAGGCACCGATTGCGTATGGACGCCGCGCATCCCGAGATCGTGCGCGGCGTCGCCGAGGATCCGGGCGTGCGCCAGCGCCGCGACGCAGCCGCCGCGCACCGCGACAAGGTGCGCGAGACCCTGGTGGCCGACGCGCCCGAGGCCTGGGTGGTGATCGATCCGGCCCTGCGCGCCGGCGACCGGGCCGAGGCCACGCTGCGCGCGTGTGAACAAGGGGCACACCGCATCTGGGGCGGGCTGCTGCCGCAGGAACCCGACACCGGCAGGCGCGGCGGCGCGGAGATCCTGCTGCGCGATCTGGACCGCGGCGGCTACATCCCCGTCATCGTGGTGAACCACAAGGTCACCGATCCGCGCCGTCCCGAACCCGCCGACTTCCACCCCGTCACCTCCGATCTGTTCCGCTGGGACCCGCGCCCCGACCCGGCCCGCAAACTGCGCCAGCAGCCGCGCGACCAGCAGCGCCTGGCCCACCTGTACCGGATGTTGCAGCGCCGCGGCCTGGCCAGCCCGTCGCTGCTGGGCGGCGTGATCGGCTATCACTTCGACCGCATCCTGGTGCACGACGTGGCCCCGATCCTGGCCGACTACGACCGCCGCTACGCCGACCGTATCGCGGTGGTGCGCGGCGAACTGCCCACCGAACCGTCCAAGGTGCCCGAGTGCAGGCAGTGCCCGTGGTGGACGCGCGGGGTGGATGGGCCCAGCTGCGAATCCTGGCTGATCGAGCACCGTGACGTGAGCGTCGTGGCGCCGGGTTCGCGCGCCGACGTGCTGCGCGGCCACGGCGTGCGCACCATCGACGACCTGGCCGCCTGGCAGGGCCCCGACCCGCAGGACTGGCAGCACGGCCCGTTCGACGAGGCGGTGGTCACCGCGCGGGCGTGGCTGGCGGGCGCCCCGCTGGTGCGCCGCTTCGACCGGGTGCGGGTGCGTCGCGCCGACGTCGAGGTGGACGTGGATCTGGAGAGCTTCCAGGAGTTCGGCGCCTACCTGTGGGGCACCCTGCTCGACGGCGTGTACCGCCCGTTCGTGACCTGGGATCCGCTGCCCACCGAGGACGAGGGCCGCTCCTTCGGCGAGTTCTGGACCTGGCTGATGACCGTGCGCGCCCAGGCCGTCGCGGCGGGCAAGACCTTCGCCGCCTACTGCTATTCGCGCACGGCCGAGGACAAATGGCTCTACGAATCGGCCAAGCGTTTCGCGGGCAGGCCCGGCGTGCCCACCGTCGAGCAGGTGCGCGCCTTCGTGGACGGCCCCGAATGGGTCGACATGTTCCAGGCCGTCACCGATCAGTTCATCTGCCCGAACGGCAAGGGCCTCAAGAAGATCGCGCCGGTGGCGGGCTTCTCCTGGCGCGATCCCGAGGCCGGCGGCGAGGCGTCGATGAGCTGGTACCGGCTGGCCGTCGGCTACGACGCGCCCCCCGACCTGAGCCAGCGCACCCGCCTGTTCGAGTACAACGAGGACGATGTGCGCGCCACCTGGGTGCTGCGCGAATGGATGGCGCCCAAGACGCCGAATCCGCACTGCGCCGAGCTCGAGGTGCCCGCCCTGGCCGACTTCGGCGACCCGCCGCGGGTGCGCTCCGGGGACGCCTCCGCCGCCGGTTCCGCGGTGCGCCCGTAGCGGTAACATCGCGACGTGACTCAGCACGTCGAACAACTCGAGTTCCAGGCAGAAACTCATCAGCTGCTCGAGCTGATGATCCACTCCGTCTACTCCAACAAGGACACCTTCCTCCGGGAGCTGATCTCGAACGCGTCCGACGCGCTGGACAAGCTGCGGCTGGCGTCCTTCCAGGACAAGGACCTGGCCGTCGACACCTCCGATCTGCACATCGCGCTGGAGGTCGACGGCGACAACCGGGTCCTCACCGTCCGGGACAACGGCATCGGCATGTCCCGCGCCGAGGTCGTCGACCTGATCGGCACCCTGGCCAAGTCGGGTACCGCCGAGCTGCGCAGGCAGTTGCGCGACGCGAAGTCCGAGGCCGCGGCCGAGGAGCTGATCGGCCAGTTCGGCATCGGCTTCTACTCGACGTTCATGGTGGCCGACAAGGTCGCCCTGACCACCCGCAAGGCGGGCGAGTCCGAGGGCACCCGCTGGGAGGCCGGGGCGGGCAGCTCGACCTACACCATCGAAGAGGTCGCCGACGCGCCGCAGGGCACCGCGGTGACGCTGCACCTCAAGCCCGCCGACCCCGACGACCACCTCTTCGACTACACGCAGGAGTGGAAGCTCCGCGAGATCGTCAAGAAGTACTCCGATTTCATCGCCTGGCCGATCCGCATGGAGGTCGAGCGCACCGTCACCGAGGGTGAGGGCGAGGAGAAGCAAGAGAAGACGATCGTCGAGACGCAGACGCTGAACTCGCAGAAGGCCCTGTGGACACGGCCCAAGAGCGAGGTCTCCGACGAGGAGTACAAGGAGTTCTACAAGCACGTCTCGCACGCGTGGGACGATCCGCTCGAGATCATCCCGCTCAAGGCCGAGGGCACCTTCGAATACCAGGCGCTGCTGTTCCTGCCCTCGCACGCGCCGTTCGACCTGTTCACCCGCGAGCACAAGCGCGGTGTGCAGCTCTACGTCAAGCGGGTGTTCATCATGGACAACTGCGAAGAGCTCATGCCGGAGTACCTGCGGTTCGTCAAGGGTGTGGTGGACGCGCAGGACCTGTCGCTGAACGTGTCGCGCGAGATCCTGCAGCAGGACCGCCAGATCCAGATGATCCGCAAGCGGCTGGTGAAAAAGGTGCTGTCCACGGTCAAGGACCTGCAGGGCGCCGAGGACCAGACCAAGTACCAGACGTTCTGGAAGGAGTTCGGGCGCGTCCTCAAGGAGGGCCTGCTCTCGGACTTCGACAACCGCGAGACGCTGCTGCAGGTGTCGTCGTTCGCGTCCACGCACTCCGAGTCGGAGCTGACCACGCTCGCGCAGTACGTGGAGCGGATGAAGGACGGCCAGGACGCGATCTACTACATGACCGGCGAGTCCCGCCAGCAGGTGGAGAGCTCCCCGCACCTGGAGGCTTTCCAGGCCAAGGGCCTGGAGGTGCTGATCCTGACCGATCCGGTCGACGAGATGTGGGTCGGCTCGGTGCCGGAGTTCGAGGGCAAGCGGTTCCAGTCCATCGCCAAGGGCGAGGTGGATCTGGAGACCGAGGAGGAGAAGAAGGAGTCCGAGAAGCTGCGCGAGCAGCAGGACAAGGACTTCGCCGAGCTGCTGAGCTGGCTGGGCAAGACGCTCGAGGACAGCGTGAAGCAGGTGCGCCTGACCAACCGGCTCACCACCTCGCCCGCCTGCCTGGTCGGCGACACGTTCGATTTCACGCCGATGCTCGAGCGCATGTACCGGGCGTCGGGGCAGATCGTGCCCGAGTCCAAGCGGATTCTCGAGCTCAACCCGACCCACCCGCTGGTCACCGGCCTGCGCGACGCCTACGACACGCGCAAGCCCGATGCCGACGAGGGCAAAGTGCCCGAGCTCACAGAAACCGCCGAACTGCTCTACGGCACGGCCGTGCTGGCCGAGGGCGGCGAGCTGAAGGACCCGGCGCGCTTCGCCCACATCCTCACCGATCGGCTCACCCGGACGCTGTAGATCGATCCCGAAAGGCCCTCTCCCGCAACGGGAGAGGGCCTTTTCGCGTATCTGAGCCCGGTCGCGTCCGGTCACCGCATCCGGGTGTGCGGTGTTTGCGGACAGCAATGTGAGGGTTACCTGAAACTGTGGGTTGGTATCCCAAACTTATTGCGCGCATTGGGTTTTCGTGATGCGCGGTGTTGTCGGCGGTGCGGTTGCCGAGGTAGGGTCGGTGGCAGCGAAGGGGAGTAGCCCCCAATCATGCGGTCGACATACTGACCCACACCCTCGGTGCGGGTCCGGTCGCATGAACCGGAACGACCTCCGGTGGGCGAGACCTTCGGCCTGAACAACTACTCGTTGTCGGCCGGAGGCGTATGCACCCCCGGCGGGCCGGAGATCCGGGAGCACGCGACACATGACAGCCACCATCCTGCTGAGCATCGGCATCGTCTTCCTCGCCGAACTCGGCGACAAGTCCCAGCTCATGGCGCTGACGTTCGCGCTGCGCTATCGCTGGTGGGTGGTGCTCGGCGGTATCGCGACCGCGACGGCCATGGTGCACGTCCTCTCGGTCGCGGTCGGCCACTCCCTCGGCGCGGCGCTGCCGACCGAGGCCATCGCGCTGCTCGCCGCGCTCACCTTCCTCGCCGTCGGCCTCTGGACGCTGCGCGAGAACCTCGGCGAGGACGACGAGGACGACACCCCGAAGGTCTCCCGGTTCGCCACGGCGGCGCCCTTCCTCGTGGTGGTCTCGGCCTTCCTGCTCTCCGAACTGGGCGATCGCACCATGTTCGCCACCGCCGCCCTGGCCACCGAGAACGACTGGTTCGGCGTGTGGATCGGCTCCACCATCGGCATGGTGATCGCCGACGCGCTGGCCATCGCGGTCGGCATCCTGGTCGGCAAGCACCTGCCCGAGCGGGCCATCGGCCTCGGCTCGGCCCTGCTGTTCCTGTTCTTCGGCGCGATGTCGCTGACGAGCGCGCTCGCCCCGGATCTGGGCGCCCTGCCCGCGGCCGCGCTCGCCGCGATCGCGCCGCTACTGGCCGGCGCGTTCGCCTGGTGGTGCCGGCGCCGTGCCGTCGCGCAGCGCGGCGGCGGCCGCGCCGAGCACGCCGTTGAGCGCGCCGACGAACTCCAGTAGCCGCGCGAGTTCCGCGTCGTCACGACGGTCGAGCTCGCCCGCCACGCCCGCGCCCAGCCCGGCGAACAGCGGCGTCACCGCGGCGGCCGCCCGCTCGGCGACCAACTCGACCCGCACCCGCCTGCGATCGCCCGGATCGCGTTCGCGCCGCACATAACCCGCGCGCTCGAGCCGGTCGACCATCGCCGTGACCGCGCCGCCGTTGGTGATGCCGATGCGGCGGGCGAGCTCCCCCGGCGTGCTCGGACCGTCCATGGAGAGCATGTTCAGGCAGCTCAGATCGGTGATCGTGATGCCGAGCCGCGCCGCGACGGCCGAGTGGAACACGACCGTGCGCACGGCCTGGGTGCGCAACTCCCGCAGCAGCGAGTTCAGGGTCTCGGTCCGGGCTTTCCCCGATGTCATGGGCGCGCACGCCTCCTACTCTCTCTGAAATAGAGATACTCGAACTCCGAGAGTATCACCGGCTCAGGGAGAGTGACCGATGACGACCGGGAGAACGATCGCGCTGTGGGCGCTGGTGATCTTCGTGGGCATCCAGTTCGGCGCGGGGTGGTACGAGAAGCTGGCGATCGTCCCGCTGTGGACGGACGTGCCCACCGACCAGACCCTCACCGCCATGGAGGAGTCCGGCATGAAACGGGCGGGGCGGGCGTTCTGGCCGTTCGTCTCGCCGGTCGTGGCGCTGCTCGCGGTGGTGAATCTGTTGCTGGCGCGCCGCGCGCCGGCACCGATGCGGCGGTGGTGGCTGCTCGGCGCCGCGGTGATGACCGCCTACGCCGTGGTCAGCTACGCGTATTTCGTGCCGCAGATGTTGATGTTCCAGTCCGGGGGTGCGGACTGGTCGGCGGAGCGGGTGGACACCTTCGTCACCTGGTGGACCGGGCTGAACTACGCCCGCATGGCCCTGGGCGGCGCGGGCTGGCTGTGCCTGCTGCGCGCGCTGTCACTGTCGGGGGCCCACGGCGCGCCGGTTCGATCACGCAACGTCCCCAGGTACACACTGGATCGGTGACTTCCACGCAGGACGGCCAACGCACCGAGATCGACGCGGCGCCGGACACCCCGGCGCCGCCGGTTCCGCACCGTGGGCACGGCAGGTTCGTGCGGGTCCCGCACATCGCGGGGACGGTGCTGGGCGTTTTCGCGGTGCTGTGTTTCCTGTGGAGCCTCTCGCCCGCGCTGCGGTTCCTGACCCAGGCGCCGCGCCGCTACATCGACGACTACTACTTCGACGCGCCCGACACGAACCTCATGTGGGCGCTGATCGTCGGACTGCTGGCGGGGGCTATCGCCAGCCGCAAGCGGATCGCCTGGTGGTTGCTGGTCGGCTACCTGGCGCTGTTCGCCTTCGCGAACGTGCTGGAGTTCGCCGGGGAGGGCAACGTCCACGCGTTGATCGCGATGGTCGTGCAGCTCGCCGTGATCGGCGTGCTGATCGCCTCGTGGAGCGAGTTCTACACGCGGGTGCGGCCGGGTGCGGTGCGCAAGGCGCTGGGCGTGCTGGCCGGCGGCCTGGCGGCGGGCTGCCTGCTGGGCTGGGGGCTGGTGGAACTGTTCCCGGGTTCGCTGCCCGGTGGCTGGCAGCGGCCCGCGTGGGCGGTGTACCGGGTGACGGCGGCCATCCTGGTGGAGAACGAGCACTTCGACGGGCATCCGCGCCCGTTCGTGAACTTCCTGCTCGGCCTGTTCGGCGCGCTCGCGCTGCTGGCGGCGGTCATCGTGCTGTTGCGCTCGCAGCGCGCGGAGAACGCGATGACCGGGCTCGACGAGTCGGCCATCCGCGGCCTGCTGGAACGCTCCGACGTGGAGGATTCGCTCGGGTACTTCGCCACCCGGCGCGACAAGGCGGTGGTCTTCGCGCCCAGCGGTAAGGCGGCTGTCACCTATCGCGTGGAGCTGGGCGTCTGCCTGGCCTCCGGTGATCCGATCGGCGGGCGCGAGGCCTGGCCGCAGGCGATCGACGCCTGGCTGCGCATGGCGGATCAGTTCGGCTGGGCGCCCGCGGTGATGGGCGCGAGCGAACTGGGCGCGACGGCCTACCGGCGCGCGGGCCTCTCCGCGCTGCGGCTCGGCGACGAGGCGATCCTGGACACGCGGAGCTTCTCGCTGGCGGGCCCGGAGATGAAGCAGGTGCGCCAGGCCGCCAACCGGCTGCGCAAACACGGTGTGACCGTGCGCATCCGCCGCCACCGCGACATTCCCGCCGAGGATTTCGCCTCGATCATCGCTCGCGCCGAGGCCTGGCGCGACACCGAGACCGAACGCGGCTTCTCCATGGCGCTGGGCCGGCTCGGCGACCCGCTCGACGGCGACTGCCTGCTGGTGGAGGCGGTGAACCCGCAGGAGAAGGTGCTCGGCATGCTGTCGCTGGTGCCGTGGGGCCGCACCGGCGCCTCGCTGGAACTGATGCGCCGCGATCCGCACAGCCCCAACGGCGTGATGGAGCTGATGATCTCCCAGCTCGCGCTGAACTCCGACCAGTACGCGATCACCAAGGTGTCGCTGAACTTCGCGGTGTTCCGCGCGGTGTTCGAGGAGGGCGGGCGCATCGGCGCGGGCCCGGTGCTGCGGATGTGGCGCGGGGTGCTGCTGTTCTTCTCGCGCTGGTGGCAGCTCGAGGCGCTGTACCGGTCGAACGTGAAGTACCAGCCGCACTGGGTGCCGCGATTCTTCCTGTTCGAGGAGCGCAGGCAGTTGCCGCGGGTGGCGATGGCCAGCGCCCTGGCCGAGGGCTTCCTGCCGCGCCTGGGCAAGGAGCCCGACGCCAGCGCGCACACCGGCCTGCACAGCGCGGTGCCCCCGGGCGTCACCGGTCTGCACCCCGACGGCAGCCCGCCGGAATCGTCGGAAGACGAACTGGCCGAACAGCTTCCGAAGCGCCCCGAGCAGGTGCGGGTGCGCATGGACAAGCTGGACCGGATGGTCGCGGCCGGCGTCGACCCCTACCCCGTGGCCTATCCCCCGACGCACACCGTCGCGGCGGCGCGGCGCTCCCCGCGCGGCACCACCGTGCGGGTGTGCGGCAGGCTGCTGCGCATCCGCGACTACGGCGGCGTGATCTTCGCCGTGCTGCGCGACTGGACCGACGACATCCAGCTGGTCATCGACCGCGAACGGGTCGGCGCGCGGCGCAGCGCCGAATTCGGCGAGTACTTCGACCTGGGCGACCTCATCGAGGTGAGCGGCCAGATCGGGCGCAGCCGCCGCGGCGAACTGTCGCTGCTGGCGGCGGACTGGCGGATGAACGGCAAATGCCTGCACCCGCTGCCTGACAAGTGGAAGGGC
Organism: Nocardia puris; assembly: GCF_003315035.1. Taxonomy (GTDB): domain Bacteria; phylum Actinomycetota; class Actinomycetes; order Mycobacteriales; family Mycobacteriaceae; genus Nocardia; species Nocardia puris. Next base: position 451,399 of record NZ_QNRE01000004.1, on the reverse strand, counting down.
CTGGCCGATCCCGAGGCGCGCGTGCGCCAGCGCTACGTGGACATGGCGATCAACGCCGAGACCCGCGAGGTGATGGCCAAGCGCAGCGCGGTGGTGCGCTCGCTGCGCGATTCGCTGAACTCGTGGGGCTACCTGGAGGTGGAGACGCCGATCCTGCAACAGGTGCACGGCGGCGCCAACGCCACGCCGTTCCTCACCCACATCAACGCCTACGACCTGGACCTGTACCTGCGCATCGCGCCCGAGCTCTACCTCAAGCGGCTGTGTGTGGGCGGGATGGAGAAGGTGTTCGAGCTGGGGCGCACGTTCCGCAACGAGGGCGTGGACTTCAGCCACAATCCCGAGTTCACCATCCTGGAGGCGTACGAGGCGCACAGCGACTACGAGCGGATGATGCACACCTGCCGCCACCTGATCCAGAACGCGGCGATGGCGGCGAACGGGTCGATGGTCGCGCTGCGGCCCGCCGCGGACGGGTCGTTCGAGCAGGTGGACATCTCCGGCGAGTGGCCGGTGAAGACGGTGCACGGCGCGGTGTCGGAGAAGGTCGGCGCGCAGGTGTCGCCGGAGACGAATGCCGAAGAGCTCCAGGCGATCTGCGACCGGGTCGGGGTGCCCTACCTGCACGGGTGGGACGCCGGGCAGATCGTGCTGGAGATGTACGAGCACCTGGTGGAGGCCACCACCGAGGCGCCCACGTTCTACATCAACTTCCCCACCTCGGTGTCGCCGCTGACGCGCTCGCACCGCAGCATCGCGGGGGTCACCGAACGCTGGGATCTGGTGGCGTGGGGCGTGGAACTCGGCACGGCCTACAGCGAACTCACCGATCCGGTGGAACAGCGCCGCCGTCTCACCGAGCAGTCCATGCTGGCGGCGGGCGGCGATCCGGAGGCGATGGAGCTGGACGAGGACTTCCTGCAAGCCCTCGAACACGCCATGCCGCCCACGGGCGGGCTCGGGATGGGCGTCGACCGGGTCGTCATGCTCATCACCGGCCGCAGCATCCGCGAGACCCTGCCGTTCCCGCTGGTGAAACCCCGCTGAGGCGAATCCGGGTTCGACACGTCCGCGGCCGGGTAACACCAACCCGGCCGCCACACGGTCGATGTCGATGTCGAACGGAACCGTGAGATTCAGCCGGTCGTGATGGATGCCGGTCAGCGCGTACGCCGACGCGGCGGGGTCGAGTTCGTACACGTAGACAACCGGTCGGCCGTCGACGTTCTCGACGCGCCAGAAATGGCGGATACCCGCCGCCGCGTAGAGCCGGGGCTTGCGATCGCGGTCCCGGTAGCGCGATTCCGCCGAGACCACCTCGATGGCCATCACGACATCGTCCGCTTGATAACCCGTGAGGTCGGGACCGCCGTCACGCTCGGCGAGCACCACCACGACGTCCGGTTCGGGCCGCTGGTCCGGGGCGAGCGTCACGGTCATCTCGCGTCGGACGCGAAGATACTCCGGTGCGTGCCGCCGCAGTTCCGCGTCGAGAAGAGTGATCGCCAGCACGTGGAACTTCGCCTGCGGGCCCACGAAAACGAGGCTCCCCTCGATCAACTCGGTGTGCGGGGGAAGGTCGGGCAGGCGATCCAGATCCTCGGCCACGAAACCTCCCGGCGGAGGACGTAGCCACTGCGGGAAGGGTTCGGGATTTATGAGCACCTACCCAGTAGGTATCAGGCGCCACCCGCCTCGGCGACTACTGGACCCGATCGGGCAGAGTGGCGCTGTGCAGTTGATTCTGGTACGGCATGCGCAGCCGGTGCGGGTGGAGGGGAGTTCGGGGCCCGCTGATCCCGAGTTGTCGGAGTTGGGGCGGGAGCAGGCCGGGCGGGTGACGGAGGTGCTGGCGCGGCGCGGGGTGGTGCGGGTGGTGAGCAGTCCGCAGCGCCGGGCGCGCGAGACCGCCGCGCCCACGGCGGCGAAGCTGGGGCTCGGGGTGGACGTCGTGGACGGACTGGCCGAGTACGACCGAGATCTGCCCGCCTATATTCCGATCGAGGACGCCAAGCGCGAGTTCCGCGAGACCTACGACCGGATCAAGGCCGGGCACCTCCCCGAGCAGATCGACGGGCCCGCGTTCGTGGCGCGGGTGCGCGCCGCCATCGAGGAGATCGTCGCGGCGGCCGACCACGCCGACACGGTGGTCGCGTTCGCGCACGGCGGCGTGATCAACGTGTTGCTGCAAGAGGTGCTCGAACTGCCCCGGCCGCTGACCTTCCCGATCGACTACTGCTCGGTGACGCGAATCCTGTTCTCCCGCACCGGCCGCCGCACGGCCGCCACCGTCAACGAGAACGGTCACGTGTGGGATCTGCTGCCGCGCAACCTCGCCCCGCGTGAGCACTGAGCGCCGCGCTCACAGCGGACTACCAGTCTCGTCGCACCGTGGTCACAGCGCGGCGTCCTTCCATGGGACGCGGGATCACCGCGAGGGTGATCACCCGACGAGAGAAGGGATTCCGTGTTGCTCACCGACAACATACGCAGAGGCGCGGTGCGGGTCGCGATGGCGGGCGCGCTGATCGCCGTACCGCTGGCCACGCTGGCCGCTACCGCGAGCGCCGACCCCGCCGCGACCGACCCGGCCGAGACCGTCACCATCCACCTCGAGGAGGGCGCCGAGGTGACCCGTCCCGGCGAACCAGGCTTCGACCGGACCCGCCCGGCCATCCCGGCCCGGCCGGGTGAGGGACCCCGCGTGGAGTTCCGCCAGTTCCCGCCCGATCAAGGCGAGGGCCCGCGAGTGCGGTTCCGTGAATTCCGCGAGCCCGCCTTCCCGCTGCCCGCGACGGGATCGGCGGGCAGCAGCTGACAGAAACACGAAGGTCGCCTCCCGCGCGGGGGAGGCGACCTTCGCCGCGTTCACCGGGTGATCAAGCCATGCCCCGGATCCAGTTGTGCATCCAGGAGATGGCGGTCTGCCCGCCGCCCACCGAGTAGTTGCCGTACACGGTGTGCGCCTGCGAACGGTAGAAGCGCTCCAGATCCTTGGCGCGCTGCTGGTTCGCGCTGTCGGAGAGCTGCGCCTGCAACGTCGGCACGCCACCGTGGGCGAACAGGTCGTTGAGGATCGCGCCCGCCTCGAGCTGGTAGCGCCAGACGTTGGCCGGGTTGGCGTCCGAACTCTGGGCCAGGAAGCCGGCGAAGCGGGTGACGAAATCGTCGGTCGCGGTGGCGCAGTACAGGTCGTCGACCGCGCAGATGGTGCGGGTGCGGTCGGCCAGCCAGCCGAAGCCGCCCACGCGCGGACCACCGGCGCCCGCGCCCGGAGCGGGCGGACCCACCTGGATATCGGTGGGCGAACGGCGCGGATCGGAGATCAGGCCCACGCCCGCGACCCGGTCGGCGGGCACCGCACCCAGGCCGGTGCCGATCTCGGCGGCCACATCGCCCGCGGCGTCCGCCCCCTGGCTGTAGCCCACGAGCGCGAACTTGGTGCCGCCGCAGCGCTGCGCCATCGCCGACAGCAGGCCGCGCGCGGCGTTGGTGGCCTGCTTCTTCGAGTTGCCGTAGACCTCGCCCTCCCACGGGAAGGCGGTGGCCGCGTAGGTGACATAGTCGACCTTGGTGTTCGCGGGTAGGCCCCGGGTGACCCCGGCCAGCATGCCGGGTTGTGGCTTCTTGTCGTGGCCGGTCTCCCAGGTGCCGGGGATGGCCACCACGTACAGGCTGGGGCAATTGTCCGCCGCCGCGGTCCCGCTGCCGAGCACGAGTCCGGACGCAATCGCCGCGGAGGCTCCCACAGCCGCGACAATCTTCTTCAACCGCATACCGCTCCAGTTCACACCTGAGCCCCGATTGGAGGGGCTGTTCCCCGACGAGTTGCCGCTAACATGCTGAACCCGACGGATGTCGTTCCAGTGCACGCCGGGTTAACTCGAGTTACCCGCCACTATGACGGGCGCAACCAGACCCCGAATCCGGAAATGCGCCCGTACAACGGACACCACAATAGGGCTCGGCCGTCACACACGCCATTCGAGTCCCGGGACTTGGCCGATTTCCGACATACGAAAGCGCCCACGAACTTTCGTCCGCGGGCGCCTCGTGATCAGCCGGTCAGCGCTGGGCGACCATGGTGGGGGTGACCGGCGCGGGCAGCGCGGTCTCGCCCTCCAGGAAGCTGTCCACCGCGGCGGCCGCGGCGCGGCCCTCGGCGATAGCCCACACGATCAGCGACTGGCCACGGCCCATGTCGCCGGCGACGAACACGCCGGGAATGTTGGTGGCCCAGTTCTTGTCGCGCTGGACGTTGCCACGCTGGTCGTAGCCGACACCGAGATCGCTGAGCAGGCCCGGCTTCTCGGGGCCGACGAAGCCCATGGCCAGCAGCACCAGATCCGCCTCCAGAGTGAAGTCGGTGCCGTCGACCTTCTCGAAACGGCCGTTGACCATCTTCACCTCGTGCGCCTCGAGGCCGGTGACCTTGCCGTCCTTGCCGACGAAACGCTCGGTGTTCACCGAGAACACCCGCTCGCCGCCCTCCTCGTGCGCCGAGGACACCCGGTACATGAGCGGGTAGGTCGGCCACGGGGTGGAGGAGGCGCGCTCCTCCGGTGGGCGGGGCATGATCTCGAACTGGTGCACCGAGGCCGCACCCTGGCGGTGCGAGGTGCCCAGGCAGTCGGCGCCGGTGTCGCCGCCGCCGATGATGACGACCTTCTTGCCGCGCGCGTGGATCGGCGGCAGGCCCTCGGCATCGGCGACGTCGTCGCCCAGCTGCACCCGGTTGGCCCAGGGCAGGAACTCCATGGCCTGGTGGATGCCGTCCAGCTCGCGGCCGGGGATCGGCAGGTCGCGGGCCTGGGTGGCACCGCCCGCCAGGACCACCGCGTCGAACCGCTCGCGCAGCTCGTCGGCGGTGATGTCCACGCCCACGTTCACGCCGGTCTTGAAGATGGTGCCCTCGGCCTCCATCTGCGCCAGGCGGCGGTCGATGAAGCGCTTCTCCATCTTGAATTCCGGGATGCCGTAGCGCAGCAGGCCGCCGATGCGGTCGGCGCGCTCGAACACCGTGACGGTGTGCCCGGCGCGGGTCAGCTGCTGGGCCGCGGCCAGACCGGCCGGACCGGAGCCGACGACCGCGACCTTCTTACCCGTGATGCGGGTCGGGTACACCGGGGTGACCCAGCCTTCGTCGAAGGCGTTCTCGATGATCTCGACCTCGACCTGCTTGATGGTCACCGGGTCCTGGTTGATGCCGAGCACACAGGACGCCTCGCACGGAGCCGGGCACAGGCGGCCGGTGAACTCCGGGAAGTTGTTGGTCGCGTGCAGGCGGTCGATGCCCTCGCGCCAGCGGTCCTTGTACACCAGGTCGTTCCACTCGGGGATGAGGTTCCCCAGCGGACAACCGTTGTGACAGAACGGGATACCGCAGTCCATGCACCGGCTGGCCTGGGTGCGGAGGGTGTCGTGGGAGAAGTTCTCCTCGTACACCTCCTTCCAGTCCATCAGGCGCAGCGGGACCGGACGCCGCTTGGGCAGTTCCCGCGAGGTGTGCTTCAAGAAACCTTGTGGGTCAGCCACGTGCCGCCTCCATGATCGCCTCGTCCACGTCCTTGCCGCTCTTCTCGGCTTCGGAGATGGCGAGCAGAACCTTCTTGTACTCGCGAGGCATGACCTTCACGAAATGATTCACCTGCTGCGACCAGTCGCCCAGGATGCGTTCGGCGACCGCCGAACCGGTCTGGTCGCGGTGCTCGGTGATGATGTCGCGCAACCAGGTGAAGTCGTCGCCGCCGAGCTGCTCGATGGCCTCGCTCTGCTCCGAGTTGACCCGCTCGGCGAAGGTGCCCTCCGGGTCGTAGACGAACGCCACGCCGCCGGACATGCCCGCGCCGAAGTTGCGCCCGGTCTCCCCGAGGATGACGACCTTGCCACCGGTCATGTACTCGCAGCCGTGGTCGCCCACGCCCTCGACCACCGCGGTGGCGCCGGAGTTGCGCACGGCGAACCGCTCGCCCACCACGCCGCTGATGAACACCTTGCCGCTGGTGGCGCCGAACAGGATCACGTTGCCCGCGATGATGTTCTGCTCCGCCGCGAAATCGGCGGGCGCGTTCGGCGACGGGCGCACCACGATGTGCCCGCCCGAAAGTCCCTTGCCGACATAGTCGTTCGCGTCACCCTGCACGCGCAGCGTGATGCCGGCCGGGACGAACGCGCCGAAGCTGTTGCCCGCCGAGCCGGTGAAGGTGATGTCGATGGTGTCGTCGGGCAGGCCGGTGCCGCCGTAGAGCTTGGTCAGCTCGTGGCCGAGCATGGTGCCCACGGTGCGGTTCACGTTCGTGATCTTGGTCTCGAACTTCACCGGCTCGCCGCGCTCGAGCGCATCGCGGCTCTGGGTGATCAGCTGCTGGTCCAGCGCCTTGTCCAGACCGTGGTCCTGGGCCTTGGTGCAGCGGCGGTCCTGGTACATGAACGCCGTCTCGACGTCGTCCAGGATCGGCGAGAGGTCCAGCTTGCTGGCCTTCCAGTGCTGCTTGGCCTTGGCGGTGTCGAGCAGGTCGACCCGGCCCACGGCCTCGTCCAGCGTGCGGAAGCCCAACTGCGCCAGCAGTTCCCGCACCTCCTCGGCGATGAACAGGAAGAAGTTCTCCACGAACTCCGGCTTGCCGGTGAAGCGCTCGCGCAGGATCGGGTTCTGCGTCGCGACGCCCACCGGGCAGGTGTCGAGGTGACAGACGCGCATCATGATGCAGCCCGACACCACCAGCGGCGCGGTCGCGAAGCCGTACTCCTCGGCGCCGAGCAGCGCGGCGATCATCACGTCGCGGCCGGTCTTCATCTGGCCGTCGACCTGCACCACGATGCGGTCGCGCAGACCGTTGAGCAGCAGCGTCTGCTGGGTCTCGGCCAGGCCGAGCTCCCAGGGGCCGCCCGCGTGCTTGAGCGAGGTGAGCGGCGAGGCGCCGGTGCCGCCGTCGTGGCCCGAGATCAGCACCACGTCGGCGTGCGCCTTGGACACGCCGGCGGCGACGGTGCCGACGCCCGGCTCGGCGACCAGTTTCACGTGAATCCGCGCCTGCGGGTTCGCGTTCTTCAGGTCGTGGATGAGCTGGGCCAGATCCTCGATCGAGTAGATGTCGTGGTGCGGCGGCGGCGAGATGAGGCCGACGCCCGGGGTGGAGTGACGCACCTCGGCGACCCACGGGTACACCTTGTGCGCGGGCAGCTGACCGCCCTCGCCCGGCTTGGCGCCCTGGGCCATCTTGATCTGGATGTCGGTGCAGTTGGTCAGGTAGTGCGCGGTCACGCCGAAGCGGCCCGAGGCCACCTGCTTGATCGCGCTGCGGCGCCAGTCGCCGTTCTCCTCGACCTCGAAGCGCGCCGGATGTTCGCCGCCCTCACCGGAATTCGAGCGGCCGCCGAGCCGGTTCATGGCGATGGCCAGCGTCTCGTGCGCCTCGGCGGAGATGGAGCCGTAGCTCATCGCGCCGGTGGAGAACCGCTTGACGATCTCGCTCGCGGGCTCCACCTCGTCGATCGAGATCGGCGCGCGCTCACCGGTCTTGAACTTGAACAGGCCGCGCAGCGAGGCCAAGCGCTCGGACTGGTCGTCGACCAGCTTGGTGTACTCCTTGAAGATCGAGTACTGGCCGGTGCGGGTGGCGTGCTGGAGCTTGAACACCGTGTCCGGGTTGAACAGGTGGTACTCGCCCTCGCGGCGCCACTGGTACTCACCGCCCACCTCGAGCTCGCGGTGCGCGCGCTCGTTGCGGTTCTCCAGGAACGCGGTCCGGTGGCGGGCGGCCACGTCGGCGGCGATCTCGTCGAGCCCGATGCCGCCCAGGTGCGAGCGCAGGCCGGTGAAGTACTCGTCCACCAGTTCCTGCGACAGGCCGATGACCTGGAACAGCTGCGCGCCGTTGTAGGAGGCCATGGTGGAGATGCCCATCTTGGACATCACCTTCAGCACGCCCTTGCCCGCGCCCTTGATGTAGTTGGCGACGGCCTTGCGGTTGTCGGCGGCCAGGTCGCCGGTGCTGCCGGGCAGCTCCAGCGCGCCGCGCTCGAGCATGTCCTCGAGGGTCTCGAAGGCCATGTACGGGTTGATCGCGGCCGCGCCGAAGCCGACCAGCATGGCCATGTGGTGCACCTCGCGGGCGTCACCGGCCTCCACGATCAGGCCGACCTTGGTGCGGGTGCGCTCGCGCACCAGGTGGTGGTGCACCGAGGAGGTCAGCAGCAGCGACGGGATCGGCGCCAGCTTCTCGTTGGACTCGCGGTCGGACAGCACGATGATCGCCGCGCCGCCCTCGATGGCCGCCGAGACCTGCACGTTGATGGCCTCGAGCGCCTTGCGCAGGCCCTTGCCGCCCTTCTTCACCGGGTACAGGCCGCGCACCACGACCGAGCGCAGCTCGGGCTGCGATCCGTCGTCGTTGATGTGCACCAGCTTGGACAGCTCGTCGTTGTCCAGGATCGGCTGCTCGATGGCGATCTGCTTACAGGACTCCGGGCCCGGGTGCAGCAGGTCGGCCTCGGGGCCGAGGTTGCGCTTGAGGCTGGTGACGACCTCCTCGCGGATGGCGTCCAGCGGCGGGTTGGTGACCTGCGCGAACAGCTGCGAGAAGTAGTCGAACAGCAGGCGCGGACGCGAGGAGAGCACGGCGATCGGGGTGTCGGTGCCCATCGAGCCCAATGCCTCGCCGCCGGTCTTGGCCATCGGCGAGAGCAGCAGGTTCAGTTCCTCGGTGGTGTAGCCGAAGATCTGCTGACGGATCAGCACCCGGTCGTGCGACATGTGCTCGTGCGGGCGGTCGGGCAGATCGGCCAGGCGGGTCACGCCCTCGTCCAGCCACTGCTGGTAGGGGTGCTCGGCGGCCAGCTCGGACTTGATCTCGTCGTCGCTGATGATGCGGCCCTGCGAGGTGTCGACCAGGAACATGCGGCCGGGCTGCAGGCGGGCCTTCTTCACCACGCGGGCGGGGTCGATGTCGAGGACGCCGACCTCCGAGGCCATCACGACCAAGCCGTCGTCGGTCACCCAGATGCGGCTCGGCCGCAGGCCGTTGCGGTCGAGCACGGCGCCGATGACGGTGCCGTCGGAGAAGCACACCGAGGCCGGGCCGTCCCACGGCTCCATCAGCATCGAGTGGTACTCGTAGAACGCGCGGCGCTGCGCGTCCATGGTGTCGTTGCGCTCCCAGGCCTCGGGAATCATCATCAGCACGGCGTGGGGCAAGCTGCGGCCGCCGAGGTGCAGCAGTTCCAGCACCTCGTCGAAGCGCGCGGTGTCGCTCGCCCCCGGGGTACAGACGGGGAAGATCTTCTCGAGCCGGTTCTTGCCCGCCGAGTCGATGCCGAACACGTCGCTGTTCAGCAGCGCCTCGCGGGCGCGCATCCAGTTCTCGTTACCGGTGACGGTGTTGATCTCGCCGTTGTGGGCGACGCGGCGGAACGGGTGCGCCAGCGGCCACGACGGGAAGGTGTTGGTGGAGAAGCGCGAGTGCACGATGCCCAGCGCGGACTCGACCCGGTCGTCCTGCAGGTCCAGGTAGAACGCGCGCAGCTGGGGCGTGGTGAACATGCCCTTGTACACGAAGGTCTGGCCGGACAGGCTGGGGAAGTACACCGACTCGCGGCCCATCGAGCCCTCGCCGGGGCCCGCGTTGCCGAGTTCGTGCTCGACCCGCTTGCGGATGACGTAGGCGCGCCGCTCCAGGTCCATACCGGTCAGCTGCTCGGCGGCGCCCTTGGGCGAGGCGATGAAGATCTGGCGGAAGGTCGGCATGGCGTCGCGCGAGAGCGCGCCGAGCGAGGACTCGTCGATCGGTACCTCGCGCCAGCCGAGGACCTCGAGGCCCTCTTCCTTGACGATCTTCTCCACGCCGTACGCGGCGCGGGCGGCCTCGCGGCGGGCCTGCGGCAGGAAGGCGATTCCGGACGCGTAGGCACCCTCGGCGGGCAGCTCGAAGTCCACGATCGCGCGGAAGAAGCGGTCCGGGATCTGGATCAGGATGCCCGCGCCGTCGCCGGAGTTCGGCTCCGCGCCCGCGGCACCGCGGTGCTCCAGATTCAGAAGGGCCGTAATAGCCTTGTCCACGATGTCGCGGCTGCGGCGGCCGTGCATATCGACGACGAATGCGACACCGCAGGCGTCGTGTTCGTTCGCCGGGTCATAGAGACCAATGGATCCGGGTGACCGGTGGCCAGGAAGTTGCGTCATGCCTCTGCCTTCAAGAAAGTGGCCTTCGAAGAAAAACGGCCTTTCGTCGAACGCCTCCGTCAAGACTGCGCCCGTACGGTCCGGAAACCAGCCGCGCTGATGGTCTTCGGCGTGCAGTCACGTCTCCAGTTGTCCACCCGCTTCGTGTGGGGTGCTGGCGGTAACGCATCGCTTACGCGATCCTTACCTCCACGCGGGTGTTCGCCCGCTACTCTGGCCACCTGCCATGGTGTGCCCGAGCGGGCGACGTTGCCGAGCTTTTGTGTTCGGCGTAAGAGCAAACGATAAGTCAGGTCCGGGGCCCAACCAACTAAGGTTGCACTAATTACCCGTTCTAGCTGGGCTTCTTCAAGTCGGTCCTCCACGTGTGCGCGTCGTCCAGTGTAAAGCAGCGCGCGGGCGCGGATCGATCCCCCGGCACCGGGTGCCGGGGGGTTCGAACAGCCCTTCGCGCGGCGTGCGCCACCGCCGTCTCCGGCCGGAGAAACCGCGCTCACCTGCATCGAAGTGGATTTCCCCGGCCCGGGTCAGGACAAACCAAACGTGGGGCGGCTAACTCCGCCCGCGCCGCGCTGAGACATCTGTGACAGGGGTGTGACAAGCCACGGCACCGATCCGACCGTCCGGACTCTTTTGCCGCCTGTGGCTTTCAGCACACGTTCGGCAACTTCCGTTCGGTGGTGTCGGACACAGTCGGCGCAGGCGTGCTCAGGCGGGGCCGCACAGCGCCACCGAGGCCCGGACCAGGGCCGCCCGGTGCAGCGCGTCGGCGGCGGGGAAGCGCGCGAACACGGTGGGCGCCAAGCGAACCGCGCAGTCGGGCGCGGCCAGCAGCGCGCGATGGGCGGCGAGTTCGGTGACGATGCCCGCGTTGAGCCGGTCGATCACCCGGCGCAGTTCGGAGAGGTCGGGCGGGGTGGCGGGCGCGGCGGCCGGATCGAACCGCCAGCGGGTGACCAGGCCGTACTGCACGGTCTTGCCCGCCTCGATCTGCCCGGTGAACACCGCGCGCACCCGGGGCGCGGACAGCCCGTGGCCCGCGCCGAGCCGGACCATGGCGTCGTAGACCAGGGCCTCGCGCTCCGGATCGTCGATCCGGGGCGGCACGCCGTCGCGCGCGGCGTCGGCCCATTTGGCGGCGGCGATCGCGTCGGCGGTGTTCAGGCGCTGCTCCACGAGTCCGACGAGACGGTCCAGCGGGTCCGGCGGCTGCGCCGCGGCGCTACCGGCGAACGCCACGAGCAATCCCGTGAGCAGGGCGAGTGTTCGAGCGCGCATCCGATGCTCCGTTCCCCCGAGGCCGAATCACCCTGCCAGCGTAGGCCTTCGGCGCGCGGCGGCCGAGCACCCCGCCGGACCGGAATGTGAGGCTGGCCACATCGGCCCCGGCGCACTCGGTGAGTCGGGCCCCGGCCTGTCACGCTGGGACAACGAATCCGTGACAGTTTCGCCGAGCTGTCATGAGGGACTCGGAGGGTGTGATCCATGTCCATCACCGGCTTGTTCACCTGGCTAGGCGGAGGTCGCACGGGCGAGATCGCCGAGGGCCACGAACGTACGAGCTACACGCTGAGCGGCGCCGTCGTCGCACTGTTCGCGCTGGTCGCGGGCGGTGTTGTGGCGGCGGCTACGGCCGCGACCGGCACCTGGCCCGCCGTGGCCATCGTGCCCGTCGTGCTGATCGTCACGCTGCTGGCGGGCGCGCTCGGGCGCGCGCTGGCCACCCCGCGCGCGAGCGGCGGGCCCGACCGCGTCGGCCAGATCGGCCGCGTCGCCGTCGCGGTGCTGACCGGTGTGCTACTCGCCGAGCTGGCGAGCACCGTGATCTTCGGCGGCTCGGTGGACCGGGTACTCGACGAAAAGGCGTACGCCGCCACCGAATCCGCACCCGGTGTGGTGGCCGCCCGCGCGGAGGCCGAACAGGCCCGCGCCGACCGGGCCACCCTGAACGAGACCATTACCAAGGCCGAACAGGACATCGACCGCGCATTGGTCATCGCCCGGTGCGAGTACAACCCCACCCCGGAGTGCCCGCAGACCCGCATCACCGGCGTCCCCGGGCGCGGCCCCGAATCGCAGACCGCCAACGAGATGCTCGACGACGCCCGCGAGCGCCTGGCCGCCGCCCAGGACCGCGCCGCCGGTCTGGACGAGCGCGCCGCCGCGGCCGAAAGGGCAACGGCCGCAGCCCGATCCGCCGCTCTCACCGAGGGCGATCGTGGGCTCGGCGCGCGCTGGGCCGCGATGCACGACCACACCACCGAGTCCGGCGCGCTGCTGGTGCGCCTGGCCGCCCTGGCCGGGTTCGTCCTGCTGGCCCTGCTGCCGCTGCTGCTGCGCCGGTGGCGCGGTGAGACCTCCTTCGACCGGCACAACGCCGCCCGCGCCGTCGCCGACCGGGCGGCCCGCGAGGCCGAGGCCGCGATCGCGGTCAAACGCGCCGAGGTGCACGCCGAGGCCGAGCGGCTGCGCGCCGAGCAGCAGCTCACCGCCGCCCGGCTGGCCGTCGAGGCCGACGCCGCCATCGACAGGGAGCGCCAGCGCACCCGCGTGATCGCGGCCATCGGCGGGCTCGAGATCGGCATCACCGAACCGCAGCGCCTCGAGGAGTCGAAGCGCCCCGAACTGCCTGCCGCGCAGGCCACCGACCGAAAGGACGGCTCCGTGCCCCACGAGACCGCGAACCTGCCCGCCACCGTCAGCCCGGGTGTCCTCGCGCCGGCGGCCGCGGGCGGACAGCTCGTGCCCGCCCAGGGCGCGGGGCGGCCCGCCGAGCCCAAGGGCGGCGGGCTGGAGCTGCCGATCATCGGCACCGTGCCGTTCACCGACACCGCCGCCCGCTGGATCCGCCCGCTGGTGCCCTCCTTCGTCGCCAACGCGCTCGACACCGCCACGCACCCGCTGCGCACCGCCCGCCAGGCGTTCGAGGAGGTCGAGGAGATCACCTTCACGCTGCGCCGCACCCGCAAGGTCACCGTCGACACCCAGGATTCGCACGCGCCGCAGCAGACCGTCACCGCCCCCGTCGGCTACCAGCTGCCGCCCGGTTCCCCCGAGGCGTGGCACGCGCACCGGATCGCCTCGGCCGTGGTGGACGCGCCCGCCGCGACGCACGATCCGCGCTACGCGGCACTCCCCTACACGGACCCGCGCACCGGCCATCCGCTGCCGCCCGCCGACCCCCGGTCCGAACTGCCCGCCGCCGACCACCGCGAACTCCCCTACCGCGGGCCGCGCGAACTGCCGCCGGGCAAGTAGGCGCCCGCTCGCGCTGCGGGCGAATGTCCGATTTGATACGTTGCCCTGTCCGGATTCCGGACGGGCGGAACGAAACACGTTCCGCTCACCCATAACGGAAGGGTCCCGTTTCACATGCGTCGTACCATCATGGCCGTCACCATCGCCGCCCTCGGCGCCGGAGTACTGTCCGGCTGCTTCGGCGACGATTCGTCCGGCTCGAACTCGGCCTACTGTCAGGCGGTCGAGGATCTGGGCGGCATCACCGCCACCCCGAACAGCTCCGGCGATCTGGTGACCAAGTCCAGGAAGGTCGCCGACGTGGCGCCCTCGGACATCAAGGCCGATTGGGAGGCGTTCGCCGACGCCCAGGAGCAGGTCTCCAAGACCACCTCCGATCTGGACCTGACCAACCCGGAGCAGTCGTTGCAGGACATGCAGGCCAACGCGACCGCCGCGCAGGAGGCCGCCGAGAAGCTCGGCGAGGTCGCGCCGCGTCTCAGCAAGCACGTGGAAGACAACTGCGGCAAATGAGCCGCTGACGTCGCGCAGGGGGAACGCACCGGAGCCCGCGCCGGACCGGGAGGTCGGGCGCGGGCTTCCGCGTATCCGGAATGGGAAGGTTCACAGTCGGCGCGCGACGCGCCGTGCGGCGGCCCGCGCGCGGTCTACGCTGCAACGCATGGCGGTCGGTGAGGTGAAATCGCGCGCGCCCGCGCCGTGGGGTTCCCGGCTGCTGGGGACCGAGCGCGAGTCGACGGGGGTGCGGCGCATCCGCATCCAGCTGTTGCTGACCTTGTCGCTGGTGCTGGCCAACCTGACCGGGATGGTGGTGTCCATCGCGCTCGCCGGGTTCGTCCTGCCCGGCCCGACGGTGTTCACGCGGGACCTGTTGCTGCTCAACGTGATCGCCGCGCCGGTGTATTCGGGGCTGGCGCTGCTGATCGGCACCTACTGGGGCACCTCGCGCAGCCTGCGTTCCCTGCGCTGGGCGATCGACCCCGACCACGTGCCCACCGAGGCCGAACAGGCCGCGGCCGGGGCGGTGCCGCGCAAACTGGTGATCCACCAGGGCCTGCTGTGGCTGGGCGGGCTGCTAGTCCTCACCACGCTGTACGGGCTGGTCGAGCCGGAGCTGATCCCCAAGATCATGTTCGCCCTCGGGTTCAGCGCCGTGGTGGTGTGCGCCAACAGCTACCTGGTGATCGAATTCGCGCTGCGCCCGGTCACCGCGCGGGTCCTCGAGGCCGCCCCGGCGCGCAAGCGGCGCGGTATCGGCGTGTTCGGGCGGTCGCTGCTGGTGTGGTTGCTCGGTTCCGGCGTGCCGGTGGCCGGGATGATGGTGATCGCGGTGCTGGCGCTGGTCTTCGATCACGTGACCGCCGAACGGCTCGCGGTGTGCGTGCTCGCGCTCGGCGGGGCGACGCTGGTGTTCGGGCTGCTGCTCATGGCGCAGACGCTCAGCGCCACCGTCGCGCCCATCAACGGCGTGCGCCAGGCCATGCGGCAGGTGGAGCGCGGCGATCTGGACGTCTCGCTCGCGATGTACGACGGCACCGAATTGGGCGAGCTGCAAAGCGGTTTCAACCACATGGTGGCGGGTCTGCGGGAACGCGAACAGATCCGCGACCTGTTCGGCAGGCACGTCGGGCAGGACGTCGCCGACGCCGCGCTGGCCGCCGAACCCGCGCTCGGCGGGGTGGAGACCGACGCGGCGGCCCTGTTCGTGGACATCATCGGCTCCACCACCCTCACCGCGACCCGTCCGGCCACCGAGACCGTGGCGCTGCTCAACCGCTTCTTCGGCGTGGTGGTCGACGAGGTGCAGCGGCGCGGCGGCCTGCTCAACAAATTCGAGGGCGACGCCGCGCTCGCCGTCTTCGGCACCCCCACTCCCCTGCCCGACGCGGCGGGCGCGGCGCTGGCGTGCGGGCGCGCCATCCAGGCGCGCCTCGGTGAGATCCCGGAACTCAGAGCGGGCATCGGCGTGGCGGCTGGGCGCGTGGTGGCGGGCAATGTCGGGGCCGACCAGCGCTACGAGTTCACGGTCATCGGTGACGCCGTCAACGAGGCGGCGCGCCTGTGCGAACTGTCGAAGTCCGACCCGGGGTTGTTGCTGGCGTCGGGGGCGACGGTGGACGCCGCTGCGGCACGGGAGGCGGCGCAGTGGGAGCGGGGGGAAGAAGTGACGTTGAGAGGGAGGCCGACGGCGACGGTGGTGGCGCGGCCGGCACGCGGTAATCGTTCCTGAGGTCGGGGCGGGGCTGAAAGGGCCCGCACCATGAGTAGTGCGGACCCCTTCTCCGTTGTGCTCCTACGCCTGCGGGGTGCGCAGGCGGAAGGCGATAACCGCGGCGAGCAGCAGGACCGAGGCCGTGCCGAGGGCGGCCAGGTGGATGCCGGAGACGAAGGCCTCGTGCACCGAGAGCAGGAAGCCGTCGGCCACCGATTCCGGCAGGTCGCGGGCGAATTGGGTGGCGGCGCCGAGGGATTCGCCCGCCGCGCCCGCGTCGGCGCTCGGCAGCTGCGAGACGTCCAGTCCGGCGCGGAAGATCGCCATCACGACGCTGCCCAGCAGGGCGACGCCGAGGGCGATGCCGGTCTCGTAGGCGGTCTCGGAGACCGCCGCGGCGGCGCCGGCGCGCTCCACGGGCGCGGAGCTCACCACCATGTCCGACGACACCGTCAACGCCACACCCACACCCGCGCCGATCGCGAGGAAGCCCAGCACGAACGGCCAGGTGCTGGTCGCGACGTCGGGCGTGAGCCACAGGAACAGCAGCGCTCCGGCCGCGGCCGTCGCCAGCGCGCCGCCGAGCACGGCGCCCGGACGCAGGTGGTTCACCAGCCACGCCGCCGCCAGCGACGCGATCACACTCGCCACCAGACCCGGTAGCAGCAGCACACCCGCCTGCATCGGCGAGCGGTCCAGCACCAATTGCAGGTACTGCGAGCCGAAGAACAGCACACCGGCCAGCGCGAACACCGCCAGCAGGTTGGTGAGCACCGCCGTGCGGAATCGCGGCAGCGCGAACAGCCGCAGATCCAGCATCGGGTTCGCCAGCACGCGCTGCCTGCGCACGAACAGCACACCGGCCAGCACACCCAGCGCCGCGACGACGCCCAGACCCGCGCTCGGGCCGTGGGCCGCGGTCTCCTTGATCGCGTAGACCACCGGCACCAGCGCCAGCATCGACAGCGCCGCGCTGGGCAGGTCGAAGCGGCCCGGGTTGGGATCGCGCGACTCCGGGATCAGCAGCGGCCCCAGCGCGACGAGCACCAGCATGACCGGCAGATTCACCAGGAACACCGAGCCCCACCAGAAGTGCTCGAGCATCCAGCCGCCGAGCAGCGGACCGGCCGCCGCGCCGCCGCCCGCCATGGCGCTCCACACCGCGATGGCGACGGTGCGCTGGCGCGGGTCGAGGAACATGGCGCGGATCAGGCCGAGCGTGGCGGGCATGAGGGTCGCGCCGGCGACGCCCTGGAGGACGCGGGCGGCGATCAGCATGGTGGGCGAGACGGCCCACGCCGCGAACGCCGACGCGATACCGAAGCCGATCGCGCCGATCAGCAGCAGCCTGCGGCGCCCGATGCGGTCGCCGAGGTTGCCCATCACCACGAGCAGGCCGGCGAGCACGAACGAGTACACGTCGATGATCCACAGCAGCTGCGGGGTGGTGGGCGCCAGATCGGCGCTGATGGCGGGGACCGCGAGGTCGAGCACGGTGGCGTCGACGGCGAGCAGCAGCAGCGCCAGGGCGAGTACGGACAGGCCGGCCCATTCGCGCGCGGTGGCGCGCGGCGGGGCGGTCGCATCGGGGGCGGTGGTGACCGCGGAGGTGTGGGCGTTCATCGACTTTCTCGACTTCCGTCGTCTCGGTTGTTTACCGTCCAGCCGGTACAGTAGCAGACTGGACCGTCCAGCCGGTATAGTTCGCGGCCGTGACGCCGAACACCAGGGACCGCCTCCTGGACGCACTGGAGACGCTGCTGCTCGAGAAGGGCATGGCGCACGTGACCCTGGAGAACGTCGCGGCCGCCGCCGGCGTCTCCAAGGGCGGGCTGCTCTACCACTTCAAGAGCAAGGACGCGCTGCTCACCGGCCTGGTGCGCCGCCTCGCCGACCGCGTGAACCACCAGCTCGCCGAGGCGCGCGCCCACGGCACCTCGGCCGCCGAGTGGTACCTGCAAGCCCCCAACCCGGCCAACGCCACCGAGGCCGTCGAACTCGAGCTCTACCGCTCGATGCTCGCCACCATGCGCACCGTCGACGCCGGCGCCGAGACCGACGACGTGCAGCGTGCGCTCGAGGACCTGATGGGCACGTGGTCGGAGGGCCTGGACGACGAGATCGACGACCCGGTGCGCGCCGACCTGATCCGCCTGGTGGGCGACGGGGTATACCTGCGCGCCCTGCTCGGCATGCCTTCGGTCGACCCCGAGCGCTACCGCCGGGTGGTGGATCACCTGCTGGGCCGCTGAGCGGCGATCGCACTCGAGGCCGCCGGGCCGGTTAGACTCGGCCGCGTGTTGCCAGCCGCTGACCCGGCCGGTGCCGTCGGGGCGGGAAACGATCCGGTACCAGGGTCCCCTGGAACGACGGTGCCGGTCCGCCCGCTGACCTTCCGCGAACAGCTAGACCTGCCGTTCGCCCTGATCCAGGCCGATATCAAGGCGCTGGCCGCCGCCGCGGGCCTGGCGCTGGTCCTGGCCGAGCTGGTGGTCGTCGGGATCACCGGGCTCGGTTCACACCTCACCGACGGGTCCGATGCGGGCACCGCGTGGGCGGCGATCCTCGGCACCCTGGGCTGCGCGTGGCTGGTGCGGCTGTTCCTGCGCGGCGTCACCGTGCCGCTCGGACTGGCCACGGTGGGCGGCTCCCCCATCGGGTTGCGCACGGCGTTCGAACGCATGACCGCGAGGTTCACGCCGCTGCTGATCGCGCAGTTGATGTTCACGCTGACCGGTCTGGCCGTACTGGTCGGCGGCGGATTCCTGATCGTCACGCTGCCGTTCGCGCTGGTCGGGCTCGGCTACCTGCGCGCCAAGAGGTTCCTGGTGGTGCCGGTGATCTTCGCCGAGCGCGCCGACTACGGCGCGGCGGTGCAGCGCACGAAAGTGCTGGTGTTCGAGGCGGAATGGTCGCTGACGGGGCTGTGGTTGTGCCAGCGGATGCTGTACACGCTGCTCACCGTGCCGCTGCTCGCGCTGCCCTGGTTCGTCTCCGATTTCTCCGGCACCCGCCGCTGGGCCGTGATCGCGCTCCTCACCGGCGCCGCGCTGCTGATCGCGGCGTTCGCCGAGATCGTCGACTCGAGCTCACGCGTGGTCTCCTACGTCGACCGGCGCTGCCGCCGTGAGGGTTTGGACATCCGCGTCCCGGAGGCCCGCCGATGACCGGGCCCACCCGCGACGACGGGACACCAGGCGACGGGCAGCCCGCGCGGCCGAACCCGGCTGTCCCGCCGCATGATCCGGCTGCCCCGCCGCAAGTCGGCGCGCAACCTCCGCACGGCCCCGGAGCTCCCCTCCACTACCCCCCGACCCCGCCGGAGACTCGGCCGCAAGACCAGCCCGTCCACGGCGAACCCCCCGTCCCCGGCGTCCCCCGGCTCGGCCCGGCCGACGAACACCGCTCGGCCGCCGAACAGGCCGCCCAGCACCGGGATTACGACCGCGCCCTGCGCGAACGGTTCCGCGCCGTGCTGCGCGGGATGGAACAGCACGGCGTGCTCGACGTGCGGCGCTCCCGGACGGCCGACGAAACCGTCGACGACGCCTCGGCCGCCGACCTCCCGCTCGAGGTCGCGAGCGAACTCCAGCCCGCCGCACGCAGCTTCGACGAGGTCGTCTACGGCGGGCGGCGCGCCACCGAGGACGAGTACCGCCGCCTCGAATACGCCGACCGCTTCTCCGCCGGCGCGCCGCCGCCCGCACCCGAGCCGGTGGAGCGCGAGGCGGTGGAGGTCGCGCCGCGCACCCGCCGCGGCCTGCCGGAACTGCCCGAGCTGCTGCGCGATCCGCGATTCTGGGCGGCGGTGGCGGGCGCGGCGGTGGTCCTGCTGCTGCTCTACGGCGTGCTGCAAGCGTGCGGCGGGCCGATCGCGCCGAAGCCGCCCGAGCCGCAACTGCCGCCCACGGAAAGTCCCGACACCGGGGACCGCGACGTCGACCTCCCGGATTTCGGCCCCGGCTCGGGCTCGATCTTCGAACGGCTCCCCGGCACCGTGGCCTTCGGCGGGCTCCAGCTGCTGATCCTGCTGGGCCTGCTGATCTGGTGGCGGGCCCGGCGGCGTGGCGCCCTGGTGCGCGAACCGCGCCCGGTGGAGGTGGCCGCCAACGAACTGCTCGCCGGGCAGGCGGCGCTGTACCGCCGCTCCCGCGACCACGCCTACGTCGCGGGCAAACTGCGCGCGGCGACCGTGCGCAGGCTGCGCCCCACGCTGGGCTTCGGCGCGGAAGCCGGCCGGGAACGATTGGTCGCCGCGCTCACGGCGCGCGGCATTCCGGGTGAGGTCGCCGACCACGCGCTCTACGGCGACGTCCCCGACGCGGCGGCGCTGCGGCACGTGGCCGCCCAACTCGAATACATCGAACAGGAGGTCGGATGACCACGGACATCGGCAAACCCCCCACCGCGGCGGAGGCCGGTGCGGCGTTCGGCGCGCTGCGCGAGGAGATCGGCAAGGCGGTGGTCGGCAACGACAACGCCGTGCTCTACCTGGTGCTCGCCCTGCTGTGCCGCGGGCACGTGCTGCTCGAGGGTGTGCCGGGCGTGGCGAAGACGCTGCTGGTGCGCTCGCTGGCCACCGCGCTGGATCTGGAACACGCCCGCGTGCAGTTCACCCCCGACCTCATGCCCGGCGACGTGACCGGCTCGCAGATCTACGATCCGCATTCGGCCGAGTTCACCTTCCGGCACGGCCCGGTGTTCACCAACCTGCTGCTGGCCGACGAGATCAACCGCACGCCGCCGAAAACCCAGTCGGCGCTGCTGGAGTCGATGGAGGAGCGGCAGGTGTCGGTGGACGGCAAGCCCCGGCCGCTGCCCGACCCGTTCGTGGTGATCGCCACCCAGAACCCCATCGAGCAGGAGGGCACCTACCCGCTGCCGGAGGCACAGCTGGACCGGTTCCTGTTCAAGGTCGACGTGCGGCTGCCCGACCGCGACGACGAGTTCCGCATCCTGCAACGGCACGCGTCCGGATTCGATCCGCGCGACCTCACCGCCGCCGGGCTGCGCCGCGTCGCCGGGCCCGCCCACATCGCGGCCGGGCGCGCCGCCGTCGCGAGCGTCACGGTGAGCCCCGAGGTGCTCGCCTACTGCGTGGACCTGTGCCGCGGCACCCGCACCGCGCCCGCCGTGCAGCACGGCGCCTCGACGCGCGGCGCGATCGCGCTGATGGCGGCGGCGCGGGCCTTCGCGTGGCTGAACGGGCGCGCGTTCGTCACGCCCGACGACGTGAAGTTCGTGGCGGTGGCGGTGCTGCGGCACCGGTTGCAGCTGCGGCCGGAGGCGGAGCTGGACGGGGTGACCACCGAGAGCGTGATGTCGGCGCTGCTGCACACGGTTCCGGTTCCGGTGTAGCCGTGGTCGTCACGGGTCGTCTGGTCGCCCTCGCGGCCGTGCTGGCGGTGTTCGTCGCGGTGGTGCTGCCGTCCTGGTACGGGGTGGCGCTCGCGACGGGCGTGTTGCTCACGGCGGTGCTGGTGGACGTGGCGGCGGTGGGCCGGGTCGCCGGACTCACGTTGTCGCGCAAGGAGCTCACCGTGGTGCGCCAAGGCCGCACCGTCGCGGTGGAATTGACGGTGGTGAACACCGGCGAGCGCCACGTACGCGGACAGCTCTGGGACGACTGGCCCGACAGCATGCGCACCGAGAACCGCACCCACACCCTCGATCTCGCGCCGAACACCAAGGTGCGCCTGCACACCACGGTCACGCCCCGGTTCCGCGGCGACCGCGTGGCGGGCCCGGTGACGCTGCGGTTGCTCGGCCCGCTCGGCATGGCGGGCAGGCAGTCCCGGCGCACGGTGCCCGCGCGGGTGCGGGCGCTTCCGCCCTTCCGCAGCGAACGGCTGATGCGCTCGAAAGTCAAACGGCTGCAACACCTCGAGGGCCGCGCCGTGGCCAACACCCGCGGCCAGGGCAGCGAGTTCGACTCGTTCCGCGAGTACGTGGCCGGCGACGACGTGCGCGCCATCGACTGGCGCGCCACCGCCCGCGCCACCGACGTGCTGGTGCGCACCTGGCGCCCGGAACGCAACCGGCACGTGCTGATGCTCATGGACACCGGGCGGGTCAGCGCCGGACGCGTCGGCGAGGGCACCCGCCTGGATGCCGCCATCGAGGCCGCGCTGCTGCTCGGCGGGCTGGCCTCGGCGGCGGGCGACGGCGTCGACCTGCTGGCCTTCGACCGTTCGGTGCGCACCGAGGTGCGGGGCGTGCGCGGCGCGGGCCTGCAACCCAAGCTCATGCACGCGCTCGCCGGCGTGACGCCCGCCCTCGTCGACACCGACAGCGCCGGCCTGGTGCGCGCGGCCGTGCAGCGGGCCCGCCGCCGCAGCCTGGTCGTGTGGTTCACCAGCCTGGACGGCGCGGCCGTCGAGGAGAACCTGCTGCCCGTCCTGCCGACCCTCGCGCACCGCCACCGCGTGCTCATCGTCTCGGTCATCGACCCCGAGATCGCCGCGGCCGCCACCCACCGCGCCGACCCCTACACCGCGGCCGCCGCCGAATCCGTCCTCGCCGAACGCGCCCTGGTCCAGGAATCCCTGCGCCGCAAGGGCGTCGCGGTGGTGTCGGCCCCGCCGGGACGGTTGCCGGAAGCGCTGGCGGACGAGTATCTGGAGCTGAAACAGTCGGGGTCGCTCTAAGGCGCTCAGCGAGTGCGGACCAGCCCGGGTCCCGGCGCCAGCACGCGCCGTTGGCGTTCGGAGATCACGGCGCCGAGGATTTGGACGGGTGGGTAGCCGGCGGGTGGGGGGACGCGCAGGTGGGTGCACAGGGCGCTGACCAAGGCGGGGCCGAGGGTGTCGTGGGCGGCCGGGGTGAGGGTGCGCAGGCGGGTGAGGTACTGGCGGATGGCGAGCGCGAGATCCTCCGGCACACCGGACAGGTCGAGGCGGGTGGCCCAGCCGGCCAACCACGGCGGGGCGTAGGCGAGGGCGGGCACGGGCAGCGGCTGCTGGGCGTGCACCACCACGGTGCCCGCCAGCACGTCGCCGACGCGACGGGCGTTGGGTGAGCACAGCGAGGTGACCACCGCGACGAGCCCGAACATGCCGAGCAGCCAGAAGTCCACGATCGCCCCGCCGAGGCCCCGGGTGAGGCTGTGCCGGAACTCGACCGGCCCGCCGTCGGCGCGGATCACCCGCAGCCCGAGCGCCATCTTGCCGGGCGTGCGCCCGCGCGTCGCGGTCTCCCAGGTGACCGGATAGCCGACCAGCACGGTGACCATGCACACCGTGACGGCGGCGTCCTGCCAGGCCGAGTCCAGATCGGCGCTCGCGAAGATCGCCGCGGCGAGCAGGATCAGCAGCACGGCCAGCGCGAACTGCGCCGCCAGGTCGATGAGGAACGCGGCGGCGCGGGTCGGGATGCGGGCGATCGGCAGCTCCAGAGCAACCGCTTCGCCGGTGGTGAACTCAGCCATGTCGATAGCATTCTTTCCATCGGCGGGGATGGGAGGCAACCGAATGGACGTCGACGCTTACAGTTACGCGCATCGCGGCGCCTGGGCGCGGCTGGATCAGCTGTCCCGGCGCGGCAGGCTGACCGGCGCCGAAGCCGACGAACTGGTGGTCCTGTACCGGCGCACCTCCCAGCAGTTGGCGCGCCTGCAATCGCACAGTCCCGACCCGGAACTCATCGCGGGCCTGAGCGCGATCCTCACCCGGGCGCGCGGCAAGGTGCTGGGCACCAAATCGAGCACCTGGACCGAGATCGGCCGCTTCCTCACCCACACCTTCCCCGCCGCGCTGTACCGCACGTGGCCGTGGTGGGTGGCGGTCGCGGCGGCGTTCGTGGCCACCGCCGCCGGGCTGGCCCGGTGGATCGAGGGCTCGGGCCGGGCCCGCGACCTGTTCGGCATCCCCGACGAGAACGAATGGGTCACCGCGCCGGGCGGCGCGTTCGAGACCTACTACACCGAGCATCCGAACGAGGCGTTCGCCGCGCAGGTCTGGACCAATAACGCCTGGGTGGCGGCGATGGCCCTGTTCCTGGGCGTGCTGATCCTGCCCGCCGTGTACCTGCTGTTCATGAACGCGCTCAACGTCGGCATCACGGCGGGGCTCATGGCCGAGGCCGACCGGCTGGACTCGTTCTTCGGATTCATCCTGCCGCACGGCATTCTGGAGCTCACGGCGATCTTCGTGGCGGGCGGTGCGGGCCTGAAGCTGGGCTGGACGCTCATCGATCCGGGACGACTGAGCCGCGTCGAGGCGGTCGCGCGACAGGGCCGGGCGACCGCCGCGATCGCGCTCGGACTGGTGGGCGTGCTGTTCGTCTCGGGTCTGCTGGAGGGTTTCGTGACGCCGAGCGCGCTGCCCGCGCCGGTGCGGGTGGGCATCGGCGTGGCGGCCGAGCTGGTGTTCCTGGTCTACGTGTTCGGCGTCGGGCGGCGCGCGGTGCTGGAGCAGGAAGCGCGACAGGCGCACACGCCGGGCGACGACACGGACTGGCTGGCGCTGCCGGCGACGGCACGAGCCCAGACAACGTCGGGCACACGATGAACTGAACGACTCCGGACAATCGGCAGCAACGCCAGGTCTCGGATGTGTTGCGATATCCCCCATTTGAGTTCCGCTGGCCGCAGCGAGTCGTGCTCAGCTGCGGCCAGCGTTACCGATGACTCTACACAATCGTTATGCCCGCGCAACCCTCCACGCCGGATGTCAAGCGTATAAAGCAGCCCGCTGGCAAACCCCGGTCACGACGGTCTACTTCACACTTCCAGCTAACCCGCGGCTGCCCCGTGCGTGCCGAAGGCGAACTTCCAGGCATACCCACTCACACCCCGTCGAAACGGACGAACCGGCACCGAACAATGGACTGCGGCATGGTTTGCCGGAGCGGATTCGAAACATCGGTATGTATCACTTGCGAGCTTTCTACCTGCGATTTCGTAACCAACGATTCAGGTAGCTGAACATTGCTCAAACCAAAAGAGACCTGAGGTCTGTTTATCTCGGATCAAACAAGATCAGAACCCGGTCACACCGGTTTTCGACCCACTCCGGTCGGGTACCTCCGGGAGGTTGCCGGAGGCGAAATCGCCAGTGTGCGAGCGCCCGATTCGTCCGGGTTCAGCACCGCGGCCGCTACCGGAATCGATGGTGTGATCTTCGCCTCACTCGCGTGACGGACCTGCGGAAACGCGGGTCACCGCCCCGCGACGACGTCCGGCCGAGGGGCGATCACCCCTCGGCCGGACGGTTCCCGATCGCCCCCTACGCCTCCGCGAGGCCGAAGCGCGCGTGCACCACGCGCAACGGCTTCGGCGCGAACCACGCGGCGGGCCCGAGCAGCCGCATCGCCACCGGCACCAGCACGCCGCGCACCAACGTGGCGTCGATCAGGATCGCCAGGCCTGCACCCAGCCCGAAGAACTGGATGAACCGCACGTCACTGGTGACGAAGGCCAGGAAGCTGATGGAGATCAGCGCGGCCGCCGTGGTCACCAGGCGGCCGGTGCGCGCCAGCCCCTCCACCACCGCCTGCTCGGTGGTGGCGCCCCGGTCGTGCAGCTCCTTGATCCGGCTGATCACGAAAACCTCGTAGTCCATGGACAACCCGAAGGTGATGCAGAACAGGAGCAGCAGCATCGACACGTCCAGCGGCGCGGGCGTGAACCCGAGCAGCCCCGAGAAGTGCCCGTCCTGGAACACGAACACCATCAGCCCGAGGGTCGCCGCCAGGCTCAGCACGTTCGACAGCAGCGCCCGCAGCGGCTGCACGATGCTGCCGGTGAACAGGAACAGCAACACGAAGGTGGTGAGCACGATCCAGCCCACGGCCACCGGGAGTCGCGACCCGATGGAGGCGAGGCTGTCGCGCAGCTCCGCCACCTGACCGCCGACCAGCGCCGTGGTGGGCGCGGGCACCTCGCGCACCCGGTCCACCAGGTCGCGCGCCTCGGGCGAGTTGCGGTCCAGATCCGTGAGCACGTTGAGGCGCTGCGCGTCGGGCCGCGTGAAGCGGGCGTCGGCGGGTGAGGTGGCGACGCGCGCGCCGTCGACGAAAGTGCCCGCACCGGAATCGACTTGGGTCACGTGCGGCACCTGCGACAACGCCGCCGCGTAGTCGGCGAGCGGACCGGCCTCCACCCCCGACGTGGTGACCACCGACAGCGCGTTGGTGTCGCCGCCGCCGAATTCCTCACGCATCGCGTCGCCGACCTGGCGCACCTCGGTGCTCACCGGCAGCACGCGATCGTCCGGGGTGCCGAACTGCACGTTGAGCAGCGGCGCGGCGGCCAGCAGCAGCAGCGCCACCACCGGCAGGCCCGCGACCAGTGGCCTGCGCATAGCGAACGTCGCGACCCCGGCCCAGAACGGCGCGGCGTCACCGCGGATGCCGCGCACCCCCGGCACCCGCCAGGCGTCGGACCGGGTGCCGAGCACGGCGAGCAGCGCGGGCAGCGTGAGCACGGCGGCCGAGGCCGCGATCACCACCACACCGATGCCCGCGTAGGCGAACGACCGCAGGAAGTACTGCGGGAAGATCACCAGCGAGGAGAGCGCCGCGACCACGGTGGCCGCGCTGAACACAATGGTGCGCCCCGCCGTCGACACCGCGTGCACCACCGCGTCGCCGGGTTCGGCCCCCTCGGCACGGCGTTCCCGGAAGCGGCTCACCATGAGCAGTCCGTAGTCGACGGCCAGGCCGAGCCCGAGGGCGGTGGTGAGGTTGACCGCGTAGACCGACACGTCGGTGAGCGAGCCGAGGATCGCCAGTTCGGCGAACGTCCCCAGAATCGCGACGCCGCCGACCACGAGAGTGAGCAGCGCGGCGATCACATTGCCGAACGCGAGCACCAGCAGCGCCAGGATGAGCGGCACGGCGATGCCCTCGGCGAGCGCCAGATCCTTGCCGATCTGCTCGGTGACGGCCGCGAACGTCGCGTCGTTGCCGCCTATACCGACCTGCGCGATCGGCCCATCCGTGCCGTAGGCGGCGATGATCTCCTCGGCGATCCGGTTGTCCTGGCTGGGGTCGGTGTTGGATCCGCCCGCCAGGATCACGGCCGCGGTGCCGTCCTCGGAGCGCATCGCGGGCGAGCCCGTGTCCCAGTAGGAGATCACATTGACCAGCCGGGCGTCGGCGGCCAGTTCACCCGCCAGTTCACGGCCGAACCCTGCGACCGGTTCGGCGTCGACGGTGCCCTGCTCGGCCCGGATCAGGAAGACGAAGTCGGTGTCGGAACCGTACTTCTGCGCCAATTGCGCGGTGGCGGCGCTGGATTCGGCGCCGGGGTCCTCCTGGCCACCGGACTGCATCTTGCTGAACGCCGTGACGCCGAACGCGCTGCCTGCGATGAGGGCCAGCACGCTGGCGACGAGTATCCAGCGGGCATGCCGGACCGTGAAACGGCCGAGTCGTTCGAACATCGCGAACCTCCGGACGGGCATGTTGCCATGCGTAAACTTTATGGGTGTTAACTTGCCACCGGATGTGCACAGGTGTCAACATCGAATCGATGACGAATTCGGAAGCCACTCGCACCCGGGGCGCCCGCGCAGGCTCGTATCACCACGGCGACCTGCGCAATGCCCTGGTCCGCGCGGCCGCCGAACTCGCCGAGAAGGGCGGACCGGAAGCCGTCACGGTGCGCGCGGCCGCCCGCCGGGTCGGCGTCACCCCCACCGCCGCCTACCGGCACTTCACCAATCACGAACAGTTGCTCGGCGCCGCGCAGGAGGAGGCGCAGCGCAGCCTGTTCGGGGCCATGGCCGAGACGCTGGACGAACTCGATCCCGATTCCGACGCGGTGCTGCGGCTGTTCGCCGTCGGCCGCGGCTACGTGACGTTCGCGCTGCGCGAGCCCGGCCTGTTCCGCACCGCGTTCGGCAATCGCGACCGCAAGAACTCCGAGGAGTGGAACTCCCCCGCCTTCGACCTGCTCTCCGATCTGCTGGACGAACTGGTGGAGATCGGCTTCACCGATCCGGCCGACCGGCCCGACGCCGAACTGGCGGCCTGGTCGATGGTGCACGGGATGTCGGCGCTGCTCGTCGAGCGCGCGATCGCCGACGAGGGGCCCCAAGCGCGGGAGGCCGCCATCGCGCGCGTGCTGACGGTGGTGCGGCGCGGACTCGCGACGGGGCCGAATGCCGATGCCTTCCAGTGGGATCCGCGGCCCTGATCGCGCCGCATCCACAGACCTGCGCCTACCTGTGGATGAATCCGCGAACATGGTGTGAGCGAAGGATTCTCCGCCGGTGGCGCGGATTCATCCACCGGCATCACCAGGGTGTTGGCGTTCCGGATTATCGGCTCTACCAGCGGAAATTCGCTGTTGATAAGTCGGCGTCGGCGGTAGAACTCTTGGTGCGCAAGAGGTTTCACCAGTCGGCCCGCAAGTTGTCCACAGGGTGTCGGCATCCCCTCGGCACACACGTTTTCCACAGGTGGAGCCGAGATATCCACAGGTGACACGGCTTGTGCACAGCGTGTTCAGCACCTGACTCCGCCTGTGCACAACGTGGTCAGCCGATGCGTAGCACCCCGGTGACGGTGCCCTGGAGCACCCGGCCGCCCGCCGTGCACAACGGCGACATCTGGAGCGGATCGTTGGCGAGGGTGCCGGGCAGCGGTGAGGTCGAAACCACCTGTCCCGTACCGGAATCCAGCACCGTGAACGCGTACCCGTCGAGCGGTGTCGCCGAGGCGGGCCCGATCCGGGTGAGGGTGTAGACGTAGCCGTCGGCCGCTGACAGATGCGGAACGGCCGCGCTGCGCACGGAGTTCTCCCACACCGTACGGCAGCCGCCCGCGTCGTCCACATCGACACGGGTCATGCCGCCGGTGAACGGCGCGCTCGGCGGCACGGCCGGCCCCGCGTCGTCCGGCACGGCCGGGTACGGATAGCCGTAGGTGCTCGCGACGAACACCGACCGCCCGATCCCGATCGGCGAATTCTCGCTGCCCGCACCGCCTTCGGTGAGCACGGGCCGCGAGCACAGCAGCTCGCCGGTGCCGGAGGCGTAGACGAGGACGCGCACTTGTTCGTCACCGCTGTCCACGATGGTGAGGTAGTCGGCGCCGGTGCGCGGGCCGAAGTACGTGGGGGTGGAGCCGGTGCCCCAGCTCAGCTGTCCCGGTTTGCGCGCGGTGCCGCGATCGTACGGTGCGCGCCAAAGGATTTCAGGCCTCCCGTCGGTGGCGGCCAGTTCGTAGAGGGCGTGCGTGGTGGCGACGGCGACGCGGCCGCTCGGCGCGGACGAGATGCTGTTGGCGACGGTCTCGCCGCCGGCCGGATCGGGCAGGGCGAGCGTCGCCGTGGTGCCGTCGGGCGCGACGGTGCCGACCAACCCCCGCCCGGTCGCGAACCACACCGTGCCCGACCAGTCGGGGACCAGTCCGGTGACGTTGTCCCCCTCCGGAATCGCGGCGGCCAGATCGACGCGTTCGTCCACCCGCAGTGTCCAGCGCCCGCCTTCGCGCGCGTGTGCGATGCGCACCAGGGCGCGGTCACCGTCGACGGCCACCAGCCGGTCGGCATTGTCGAGGTAGGCGTAGACGCCGCCGAGCAGGCTGCCCTTCGGCAGCGCCAGCGAGGCGAGCGGGCCACCTAGCGGTCCCGCGTCCGGATCCAGCAGGTACACCGTCGGCGTGCGTCCGGCGATGGTCGTGCACAGCGCGACGACCAGCCCGTCCGAACCCTGCAGCAGCGTCGGGCAGGCCGCCGCCAGCGGATACGCGCCCACCGGCTGCTGCCCGAGGCCCGGCCCCGGCAGCGGCGTGACATCCGAGGACCCCGCGTCACCGTGCATGGTGACGGTGCCGACCGGCCCGAGATGCGGATTCGGCGGCGCGAGCGGGCCCCAATACTCCGCCGCCCGCGCCTGCCCGGCCGGGGCGAGCGCCAGCGCGCAGGCGGCGAGCAGAACATACGGTGCGCGAATCATGCGGAGCCTCAACAGGATCGGGTCGCCCGGTGGGACGACGTGGCGGCGCCCCCACTCACATCAGCGCGCCGCCGTCGACGCGGATTTCGGTGCCCGTCATGTACCGGCCGTCGTCGGAGGCGACCATGGCGACGACGCCGGCGATGTCCTCGGGTGTACCGAGTGCGCCATTGTTGAGCCAGCCGGTGAGGCGCGCGAACAGCGAGTAGTCCACCCCGTCGGGCTGGTCCAGGATCGACTTCGTGGTGATGCCGCTGGTGATGCCCGCGGGCACGATATTGACCGCGCGCAGCCCCTGCTTGGCGTATTCGAGCGCGATGGAGTGGGTGAACGCGTTGACCCCGCCCTTGGACGCGGCGTAGGCGGCGAGATAGGGCGAGGCGCTGAACGCCGCGGTGGACGAGAGGTTGACCACGACGCCGTGCCCGGAGTCCACCAGTGCGGGCAGCGCGGCCTGCGTCATGAGGAAGGTGCCGGTGAGGTTCACCGTGATCACCTGGTTCCACACCTCGAGCGGCATCTCGTGGGTGCGCGCGGGCCGCAGGATGCCCGCCGCGTTGACCAGCACGTCGAGCCCGCCGCCCAGGAATTCGAGCGCCGCCTCGGTGCCGGCCCGCACCGACTCCGGATCGGCGATATCGATCCGCAGCGTGTGCAGCCGCCCGTCGACGTCACCGGCCTTCTCCACCGTCCCGGCCAGACCCGCCTCGTCGACGTCCACGCCCACCAGCCGCGCCCCCTCGTCGAGCAGCCGCAACGCGATCCCCTGCCCGATACCCGACCCCGCTCCGGTGACCAGAACCCGACGACCCTCATATCTACGCATGCCAAAAATTAGAACAGGTTCTCGTCAGGAATCAAGGGTAGGAGCCCCAACCCACCACCCCTATATAGAAGGGCTCTCCCACCCCTGTGCCCACCGGCACACCCACCCCGCCCCCACCCGAACAGTGGCGATCACAACACCACCCCAACACTTCGGCCACAACTCGGGAACGAACCACCAGCGCCACGGGATCCCGCGGCGAGCACACTTGCGATAACGCAACCCCCGGGTACACCTGTGGAAATGGGGGGCTCCGGGGGGCACAGCCCCGCCGGGCGGGGCGTGGGGGCTGCGCCCCCACAAAACACACGAAACGAGAAAAGGCCCACGCTCTCCGTGAGCATGAGCCTCTTATCGAGTGCAGTGGGCGAAGGGGGACTTGAACCCCCACGTCCCGAAGGACACTGGCACCTGAAGCCAGCGCGTCTGCCATTCCGCCACTCGCCCGAGCGACTCCGGAACACTATCACGGGTATCGGCGTCACAAGAAATCGCCTGTTCAGAGCCCATTGTGACGTGTCCGAGACGTCCGGGGAACCTCCGGACGTTTCCAGGAGTTACAGGTGTGGAGGATCGTGGATATCATGCAATGACCGTGGTCGTGCCGCGACACGCCATGTCGGCGTGTCGTTGTTATGGAGCTGGGAAGTCATCAGGGTGTAGCACATCGAAGGGAGGCCGGTATGGGCATCGTCTCGAGGTTCGAACGTCGCCTGCGCGGTTTCGACGACGTGTTCGCCCGGGTGTTCGGCGGCAGCGTGGTGCCCAAGGAGGTGGAGGACGCGCTGCAGCGCGAAGCCACCGACAACGTGCGGCAACTCGACGGTGGACACCGTCTGGTGCCGAACAGCTATGTGATCACCATCAACCCGTCCGACCACGAGAAACTGGCTTCCGACCACGACCTCACGACCCGCGCGTTCGCCAAACATCTCCAGGACTACATCCGCGATCAAGGGTGGCAGACCTATGGCGAAGTACACGTAGCGTTCGAGGCATCACCTACGCTGCACACCGGACAGTTCAGGGCGAGCGGCCGCGTCGATCCGGACGCCGGCCGTGGGGGCTCGTCGGCTCCCCGCCCGGAACCCACGCCACAACGACCTGCACACCCGCAACCAGGAGCTGGCCCCATGACGCAGAACTCTGGCTACGACCCGAGCCGTGAGCCCGCGGAGTCCGATCCACGCGATCGCGGGTACGCACCGCCGCCAGGGGGGCGGCCCGGAGGTCCCCAGAACGGTGCGTACCGCGACGACTACGCGCGCGGTGGCGCGTCGTACGGTGCCGCCGACTATCAGGCGCCCGACGGCCAGCAGGGCTACGGCGACTATCAGAACGGCTACGACTACCAACAGGGTGGCGGCCAGCAAGGCTACGGCGGCGGCCAGCAGGGTTACGCGGATCAGGGCTACGGCCAGCAGGCCGGGTACGGCGAGCAGGGCTACGCCCAGCAGGGCGGCGGCTACGGCGGCGGCCAGCAAGGCTACGGCGACCAGGGCTACGGCGCGCAGGGCTACCAGGAGCCCGGCTACGGCCAGCAGGGCGGCGGCTACGCCGACCAGGGCTACGGCCAGCAGCAGGGGTACGGCCAGCAAGGCTACGGCGACCAGGGTTACGCGGATCAGGGCTACGGCCAACAGGCCGGGTACGGCGAGCAGGGCTACGCCCAGCAGGGCGGCGGCTACGGCGGCGGCCAGCAGGGATACGCCGACCCCGGTTACGGCCAGCAGGCCGGCTACGGCGACCAGGGCTACGCCGCCCCCGAGGAACAGGGCTACGGCCAGGCGTACTCGCAACAGCCCGGCTACGGCCAGCAGGCCGGGTACGCCGAGCCGGGTTACGGCGCGGCGGCGGGCGCGGGATCGGGCTACTCGGCCACGCTCCAGCTCGACGACGGCAGCGGGCGCACCTACCAGCTACGCGAGGGCAGCAACATCATCGGCCGCGGCCAGGACGCGCATTTCCGCCTGCCCGACACCGGTGTCTCGCGCCGCCACATCGAGGTCCGCTGGGACGGCCAGACGGCGATGCTGTCGGATCTCGGCTCGACCAACGGCACGCTGGTGAACGGTTCGCCGGTGCAGGACTGGCAGCTCGCCGACGGAGATGTGATCCGTGCCGGGCATTCCGAGATCCTGATCCGTATCGTCTGATCCCGTAAGCTCGCGATGCGGATCACGACATCGTTCCGGCGTACTCGTCGGTCGTATCGTGATCGGAGTCGGTCGACGGCCCTATGATGCTGCCAAACGCGCGCGGCTCCGTACCGGAGCCGGCGAGGCCGTGGGGCGGTCGCACCGCGCCCACGGCACCGACGTACCTACGGACTGGACAGGAGGTGGAACGCCGTGCAGGGACTGATCCTGCAAGTGACCCGTGCGGGGTTCCTCCTGCTGCTGTGGCTGTTCGTCTGGGCGGTATTGCGGACCTTGCGCAGCGACATCTACGCGGCATCCGGCATCAGGATCCAGCCCAGGGCCGCGCGCGGTTCCGCGGTGCTGCCGTCCCTGCGCCGAGGCCAGAAGGGCGCCAAATATCTTGTGGTGACTCAAGGTTCACTCGCCGGCACCCGCATCTCGCTCAGCACCCAGCCGGTGCTGATCGGGCGTGCGGACGATTCGACGCTGGTACTCACCGACGACTACGCCTCTACCCGCCACGCGCGGCTGTCCCCGCGGGGTGACGACTGGTATGTCGAGGATCTCGGCTCCACCAACGGCACCTACCTGGACCGCGCGAAGGTCACCACCGCCGTCCGCGTCCCGCTCGGCACCCCGGTCCGGGTCGGCAAGACAGTGATCGAGCTCCGATCGTGACACTCGTTCTCCGCTACGCAGCGCGCAGCGACCGTGGTCTGGTCCGAGGCAATAACGAAGATTCCGTCTACGCGGGCGCCCGCCTGCTCGCGCTCGCCGACGGCATGGGCGGGCACGCGGCCGGTGAGGTCGCCTCGCAGCTGATGATCGCGGCGCTGGCGCACCTCGACGACGACGAGCCGGGCGACGATCTGCTCGGCAAGCTCGACGCCGCGACCCGCTCGGGCAACGCCGCCATCGCCGATCAGGTCGAGGAGGAGCCCGAACTCGACGGCATGGGCACCACGCTCACCGCCATCCTGTTCGCGGGCAAGAAGCTCGGCCTGGTGCACATCGGCGACTCGCGCGCCTACCTGTTGCGCGGCGGCGAACTGACCCAGATCACCCGCGACGACACGTTCGTGCAGTCGCTGGTCGACGAGGGCCGCATCACGCCGGAGCAGGCGCACACCCACCCGCAGCGCTCGCTGATCATGCGCGCGCTCACCGGCAACGAGATCGAGCCGACGCTGATCATGCGCGAATCCCGCGCGGGCGATCGCTACCTGCTCTGCTCGGACGGCCTGTCGGACGTGGTGAGCGACGAGACCATCGCCAATACCCTGCGCGAGGGCACCACCGACGAGTGCGCCGACCGGCTCATCGAGCTGGCGCTGCGCAGCGGCGGCCCCGACAACGTGACCGTGGTGGTCGCCGACGTCATCGACCTGGACTACGGCCAGAGCCACCCCATCGTGGCGGGCGCCGCGTCGGGGCAGGACGAGGACACCCCGCCGCCGAACACCGCCGCGGGCCGGGCCGCCGCCATGCGCCCGCCGCGCGCCGCCCCGCCGCGCCGCGCGGCCGCGCCGGAGCCGCCGCCGCCCGCCAAATCGCACAAGTTGCGCTGGGTGCTGCTCGGAGTGGCGCTGGTGGTGGCCGTAGCGGTGGGTCTGGTGGTCGGCTACAAGATGATCCGCAACAACTACTACGTGGGCGCCGACAACGGCCAGGTGGTGATCCTGCGCGGGCTGCCGGGTTCGGTACTCGGGTACTCCATCCACGACGTCGCCACCGTCGGCTGCGTCGACAAGGGCGGCGAGCTGACGCTGCTGGGCACCGGCGCGGATCTGCCGTCGGGGTGCAAGCAGCTGCGGGTGAGCGATCTGGAGCAGACCGGCCGCGACAAGGTCAACAACGGGCTGCCGCCCGGTTCGCTGGCCAAGGCCGAGGAGCAGATGCGCCTGCTGGCCCAGCAGGAACTGCTGCCGCCGTGCCCCGCGCGCAAGACCGAGCCGAGCGTTCCGCAGCCCGGTGTGCTGCCGACCGGTGAGCCGACGCCGACCGGTGAGCCCGCGCCCACCGAGCCCGCGCCGCCGCCCGCCGATCCGAACGCCACGCAGGCTCCGCCGGCGACCGACCTGCAGACGCCGACGCCGACCGGCCCGTCCGAGCCCGCGTCGAACCCCCAGTCCTCGGGGGAGAACTGCCGGGTGACGGACTGATGTCCGCACCGCCACCGCCGTCCGCGGGGGCCTTTCCCAGTCCCCCGGGCGGGTTCGCGCCTGCGCCGCCACCGTCGACCAGGCGTAACGCGGAACTGCTGCTGCTCGCGTTCGCCGCGCTGATCACCACGGTGTCGCTGTTCCTGGTGGAGGCCAGCCAGGAGCAGTCCATCACCTGGGACATCGCCAAGTACGGCCTGGCCTTCCTCGGGCTGTTCGCGATCGCGCATCTGGCGGTGCGCCGCTTCGCCCCGTTCGCCGATCCGCTGCTGCTGCCGATCGTCGCGCTGCTCAACGGCCTCGGGCTGGTGCTGATCCACCGCCTCGATCTGGGCGCGGCGCAGAACGCCGAGTTCAATTCGATGCCGATCCCCTCTCCCGACGCCAACCAGCAGATCCTGTGGACCGGCCTGGCGATGGTCGTGTTCATCACACTGCTGGTCGTGTTGCGCGACTACCGCACGCTGGCCCGATACAGCTACACCCTGGGCCTGATCGGCCTGGTCGCGCTGATGATCCCGGCGCTGCTGCCCGCCGCCTACTCCGAGACCAACGGCGCCAAGATCTGGATCAGGCTGCCCGGCTTCAGCGTGCAGCCCGGTGAGTTCGCCAAGATCCTGCTGATCGTCTTCTTCGCCTCGGTGCTGGTCGCCAAGCGCGAACTGTTCACCACCGCGGGCAAGCACATGCTGGGCATGGAGTTCCCGCGCGCCCGCGACCTCGGCCCGATCGTGGCGGTCTGGCTGGTGTGCATCGCGGTGCTGGTGTTCGAGAAGGATCTGGGCACCTCGCTGCTGATCTTCGGCACCGTGCTGGTGATGCTCTACATCGCCACCGAGCGGGTGGGCTGGCTGATCATCGGCGGCGCGCTGCTCTCGGTCGGCTTCTTCTTCGCCTACCAGATGTTCGGGCACGTGCGGGTGCGCGTGCACACCTGGCTCGACCCCTTCTCCGACTACCACAACACCGGCTACCAGATCTCGCAATCGCTGTTCGGGCTGGCGACGGGCGGGCTGGCGGGCACCGGTCTGGGCAGCGGGCGCCCCAATCAGGTGCCGTTCTCCAAGACCGACTTCATCATCACCACCATCGGCGAGGAGCTGGGCCTGATCGGGCTCACCGCGGTGCTGGTCCTGTTCCTGGTGCTGATCCTGCGCGGGCTGCGCACGGCGCTGGCGGTGCGCGACAGCTTCGGCAAGCTGCTGGCCGCCGGGCTCTCGTTCACCATCGCGGTGCAGTTGTTCGTGGTGGTGGGCGGCGTCACCAAGCTGATCCCGCTGACCGGCCTCACCACCCCGTTCGTCTCCTATGGCGGTTCCTCGCTGCTGGCCAACTACGCGCTGCTGGCGCTGCTGATCAAGGTGTCCGACGCGGCGCGCGCTCCCGCGCCGGTGCGCAGGAAGGAGCCCGCGGCGCCCATCGCCGAGGCGCCGACCGAACTGCTGCGCCGATCGGAGACGAGGTCGCAAGGATGAACACGCCGCTACGCCGGGTCGCGGTCGCCGTGATGGCGATGATCGTCGTGCTGCTGCTCAACGCGACCTACATCCAGTACATCAAGGCCGACGACTACCGCGCCGACCCGCGCAACTCCCGCGTGCTGCTCGACGAGTACTCGCGCCAGCGCGGCCAGATCTCGGCCGCGGGCACGGTGCTGGCCGGCTCGGTCGCCACCGAGGACCGCTACAAGTACCTGCGCACCTACCCCACCGACCCGCAGGCGTACGCGCCGGTGACCGGCTTCTACTCGATGCAGTACGGCAGCGCCGGGCTCGAGCACGCCGAGGACCAGGTGCTCAACGGCTCGGACAGCCAGCTGTTCGGCCGCCGCCTGGTGGACCTGGTCTCCGGCCGCGATCCGCGCGGCGGCAACGTGCTCACCACGCTGAACCCGGTGATGCAGCAGGTCGCCTACGAGCAGCTCACGTCGAAGGGCTACACCGGTTCGGTGGTCGCCATCGAGCCGAGCTCCGGCAAGATCCTGACGATGGTGTCCACGCCGAGCTACGACCCGAACCTGCTGGCCGGGCACGACGGCGCGCGCAACACCCAGGCCTGGGAGACGCTGACCAGCGATCCCGAACAGCCGATGCTCAACCGCGCGGTCTCCAAGACCTACCCGCCCGGTTCCACGTTCAAGGTGCTGGTCACGGCCGCGGCGCTGTCCAACGGGGTCGCGGGTCCCGACGACCAGTTCACCGCCGCGCCCAACATCACCCTGCCGGGCACCTCGACCACGCTGGAGAACTACAACGGGTCGACC
This sequence comes from Nocardia puris, assembly GCF_003315035.1. Lineage (GTDB taxonomy): Bacteria > Actinomycetota > Actinomycetes > Mycobacteriales > Mycobacteriaceae > Nocardia > Nocardia puris. Next base: position 414,453 of record NZ_QNRE01000004.1, on the reverse strand, counting down.
TGCGGCGACGGACCGACGGCCTCGCTGTCGGAGGCGTTCGCGCGGTCGTGCAACACGGCGTTCGTGGAGCTGGGCCTGCGGGTCGGCGCGACCGAACTCAAGGACGAGGCCGCCGCCTTCGGCATCGGCCCGCATCGCGGCATCCCGATCCCGGTCGCCGAGAGCACCGTCGGCACCATCCCCGACGACGCCGCGCTCGGCCAGAGCAGCATCGGCCAGCGCGATGTGGCGCTCACCCCGCTCGACAACGCGGTGATCGCCGCGACCATCGCCAACGGCGGGGTCCGGATGGAGCCCTACCTGGTGGATCAGCGTCAGGGACCCGACCTCAGTGAGCTCTCGCGCACCGAGCCGGTCTCGGTCGGACAGGCGATCAGCGCCGAGGTAGCGTCTCAGCTGACCACCATGATGATCGGTTCCGAACAGTTCTCCGGCGGCGGCAACACCCCGTACACGATCGCGTCCAAGACCGGCACCGCCGAGCACGGCAGCGATCCCCGCAACACGCCGCCGCACACCTGGTACATCGCGTTCGCCCCCGCGCAGAACCCGAAGATCGCCATCGCGGTGATCGTCGAGAACGGCGGAGACCGGGCGTTGGCCGCGACCGGCGGTTCGGTGGCCGCCCCCGTCGCCCGCGCGGTGCTGGACGCGGGCCTGCGGGGGAGTTGATCGATATGAACGTGCGAGGAGAGGTTCGGGGGCCCCGATGCTGAACAACGGCGCGATGATCGCCGATCGCTACCGCCTGCAGCGCCTGATCGCCACCGGCGGCATGGGCCAGGTCTGGGAGGCGCTGGACACCCGGCTCGACCGCCGCGTCGCGGTGAAGGTGCTCAAGGCGGAGTTCTCCGCCGACCCCACCTTCCGCCACCGGTTCCGCACCGAGGCCAAGACCACGGCGCAGCTGAACCACCCCGGCATCGCGGGCATCTACGACTACGGCGAGACCTACGACCCGAGCGCGGGCGAAACCGCCTACCTGGTCATGGAATTGGTGCAGGGCGAACCGCTCAACGCGGTGCTCAACCGGCTGGGCAAGCTCTCGGTGGGCCAGGGTCTGGACATGCTCGAGCAGACCGGCCGCGCGCTGGAGGTGGCCCATGCCGCCGGTGTGGTGCACCGCGACGTGAAGCCGGGCAACATCCTGGTGACGCCGACCGGTCAGGTGAAGATCACCGACTTCGGCATCGCCAAGGCCGTCGACGCCAGCCCGGTCACCAAGACCGGCATGGTGATGGGCACCGCCCAGTACATCGCGCCCGAACAGGCCGTCGGCGAGGACGCCACCGCGGCCAGCGACGTGTACTCCCTCGGTGTGGTCGGCTACGAGGCGCTGTCGGGGCAGCGCCCGTTCGCCGGCGACGGCGCGATCACCGTCGCGATGAAGCACGTCCGCGAGACGCCGCCGCCCATGCCGGGCGATCTGCCGCCGAACGTGCGCGAGCTAATCGAGATCACCATGGGCAAGGACCCGAACCTGCGCTACGCCAGCGGCGGCGAGTTCGCCGACGCGGTCGCCGCGGTGCGGGCCGGTCACCGTCCGCCGCCGCCCCGCAACGCGGGCGCCGCGGCGGGTCCGCTCACCGAGGGCGCCACCCGGGTGCTGCCGCCCGGCCCCACCGTGATCCTGCCCGCGGGCCAGGCCGACGGCCCGACCGTGCGCTACAACACCCCGCCCGCCGGCGCGTCCACCGCGGCCGCCCCCGCCACCATGATGAATTCCGGTGCGGGCGAGGCCACCCCGCCGCCGGGCAAGAAGCCGTGGACCACGAGCCAGAAGGCGCTGGCCGCGCTCGGCGCGGGCGCGGTACTGCTGGGCGGTGCGGCGATCTGGCTGTTGTTCGGCGGCGAACCGAACACCGATCCGGTGCGCGAACCGGTCACCTCGACGTTCGCGCCGGCGCCCCCGGTCACCACCACGACGCAACAGCCGACCACCACCACCCAGTTCGTGCCGCCGCCTCCGCCCGTCACCACGACGCCGGAGCCCACGACTCCCGAGCCGACCACCACGACTCCGGAACCCACCACGACCACACCGGAACCCACCGCCGAGCCGACGACGACCCGCCCGACCAGGACGCAGTCGCCGACGACCACGCGCACCTGGTTCCCGACTCTCGACTTACCATTTCCGGAGAATCCCGCTCAGGGACGGCCAGATGCCACTCGTAGCGCGCCCGCCACTCCGTCACAAGGACAGCCATGACAACGCCGAAGAATCTCTCTTCCCGCTACGAGCTGGGCGAGATCATCGGCTTCGGCGGGATGTCGGAGGTGCACAAGGCGCGCGACGTCCGCCTGAGCCGGGACGTGGCGATCAAGGTGCTGCGCGCCGACCTGGCCCGTGACCCCACGTTCTACCTGCGCTTCAAGCGTGAGGCGCAGAACGCGGCCGCGCTGAACCATCCGGCCATCGTCGCGGTGTACGACACCGGCGAGGCCGAAGTGGACGGCGGTCCGCTGCCCTACATCGTCATGGAGTACGTCGAGGGCGAGACGCTGCGCGACATCGTGCGCGGCAAGGGCCCGCTGGCGCCGCGGCGCGCCATGGAGATCATCGCCGACGTCTGCGCCGCATTGGATTTCAGTCACAAGGCCGGCATCGTGCACCGCGACATGAAACCGGCCAACATCATGATCAACCGGGCCGGCGCGGTGAAGGTGATGGACTTCGGCATCGCGCGCGCGATCGCCGACGCCGCCAACCCGATGACCCAGACCGCCGCCGTCATCGGCACCGCCCAGTACCTCTCGCCCGAGCAGGCGCGCGGCGAGAGCGTGGACGCCAGATCCGACGTCTACTCGGTGGGCTGTGTGCTCTTCGAGATCCTCACCGGCGAGCCGCCTTTCACGGGCGACTCGCCGGTCGCTGTGGCCTACCAGCACGTCCGGGAAGATCCGCGGCTGCCCTCGCACGTGCACTCCGGTGTCCCGCGCGAGCTGGATTCCGTGGTGCTCAAGGCGATGAGCAAGAACCCGGCCAACCGGTACCAGACGGCCGCCGAGATGCGCGCCGACCTGATCCGTGTGCTGGGCGGCCAGAAACCGGCCGCGCCGATGGTGATGACCGACGAGGACCGCACCACCGTGTTCGGCTCGGAGGAGCCCGGCCCGCGCACCTTCCGCACCGTCGAGACCAGCGACGACACCGCCGAGCAGGAGCCCGCCGAGTCCGAGAACCCGCGCCGCACCCTGTATCTGGCGTTCGGCGCGGCGGCCGCGGTGCTCGTGGTGTTCGCGCTGTTCTGGGTGCTGATCGGGCCGGGCAGCAAGCCCGAGCAGATCGCGGTGCCCGATCTGTCGAACATGCCCGCGCAGCAGGCGCAGGACGAGCTCGAGCGGCTGGACTTCTCGGTCGCCATCCAGCAGAAGCCCGACGGCAAGGTGGCCAACGGCAACGTCATCGCCACCCAGCCGCTCGGCGGGTCCCGCATCGACAAGGGTTCGACGGTGACGTTGCAGGTGTCCACCGGGCCCGCGCAGGTGCAGGTGCCCAAGCTGGACGGGCTCACGGTGCAGCAGGCCGAACAGGAGCTCAACGCCGTCGGGCTGCGGATGGACCCGAACGTGGTGCGCCGCGAGTCGAGCGCGGCCGACGTGGACAAGGTGATCGGCACCGAGCCCGGCGCGGGCGCGCGCGTGGACGTGGACCAGGCCATCGTGGTGTCGGTGGGTTCGGGCCCGGAGAAGGTGTCGGTGCCGCGCCTGGTCGGCCAGGACATCAGCGTCGCCGAGCCGAATCTGGTGGACAGCGCGGGATTCCAGATCGTCATCGAGGAGGTCGCGTCCTCGCGGCCCAAGGGCGAGGTGATCGCCACCAACCCGGCGGGCGGCACCCGCGCCGACCGCGGTTCCACGGTGACGGTCCAGGTGTCGGCGGGCGACGAGATCAGCATGCCGAACGTGGTGGGCCTGACGCCCTCGCAGGCGGTGGACCGGCTGCGCCAGGCCGGCTGGACCGGCAGCACCAGTCAGATCAACCAGAACACCACCGGCACCTTCGACGCGGGCACCGTCGGCCGGATCGTCAGCCAGCAGCCCTCGGCCGGGCAGTCGATCTCCAAGACCGAGACCATCACCATCACCACGGCGGTGCTGGGCCCGCCCTGATCGTTATCCGAAAGAGCCGACCGGTCGGTGTCACCGGGGTGAGAATTGAGCTGCTCCATCCGAACCAGCGACAGCGTGGAACAGGAGGCAGCCCCATGACCACTGCCAGGGACATCATGAAGCCCGGCGCCCAGTGGATCTCGAAACAGGACACCGTCGGCCGAGCCGCCCGCCTGATGGCGGAACTCGGGGTCGGCGCCCTGGTCATCGCGGATGAGAACGAACGGATGTGCGGCATCATCACCGACCGCGACATCGTGGTGAAGTGCGTGGCCCAGGGCCGCGCGCCGAGCACCACCCTCGCCGCCGACCTGTGCGAGGCGACGCCACGCTGGGTCGCGGCCGACGCCGACGTCGAGCAGGTCCTCGACGAGATGGAGAGTCACCGGATCAAGCGCATGCCGGTGATCGAGAACAAGCGCATGATCGGCATGATCAGCGAGGCCGATCTGGCCAGGCATCTCGACGACAACCAGCTGGGCGAGTTCGTCACGGCGGTGTACGGGCGACCCTGACAGGTGTGCGTCCCCGGCGTTCGGGCGGCCGTCCCGGACGCCGGGTCGTGCTGTGCGCGAACCGGAGTGCTCGCGCCGTAGCGATCGCTGACAACAGCGGGCGAGGTCAGCCGGTGGGACCGGCGGCCGGACCTGGGAGTCAGCTCAGCTTCAGATGCCGGTTCATCTCCATCGCCGCCTCGGCCAGATCGCTCAGCTCGACCACTTCGACGCCGTGCTCGCGCAACTTCTCCACACCCACGCAGTTCTCCACGAACGTGGCCGGTTCGCGCCACGCGATGACGACGCGCCGAATGCCCGCTTCCAGAATGCGGTCGGTACAGGGCAAACGGTCGGCCGTGCCGCGCTTCGAGCACGGTTCGAGGGTGCTGTAGAGCGTCGCGCGCTCCAGGCGCCGATCTTTGGGGTCGAGCTTGTTCAGTGCCGCCTCTTCGGCGTGCACTTTCGCGTCGGTCTCGCGGGAGTAGCCGGTGGCAATCTCCGCGCCGTCGGCCACGATCACCGCGCCGACCGAGAACGCGGTGTCGCTCGGCGGGCACCGGTGCGCCAGCTCGATCGCCCGGCGCAGGAAATGGTGATCGGGTTCCGCGCGCCGGTGGATCATCACCGCCATATCACCGACCTGCCCCACCTCGGCCAGGCGCAGCCTGCGGGTCGGGCCGCCGGGGAACTCGGCCGGGTGCACGAATCGCGGGGCCGCCGGATCGCCCACCAGGATGGGCGCGACGGCGATGTGGAGTTCGTCGGCCAGATCGGCGGCGAGGAAGGCGGTGTGCACCGACGTGCCGCCCTCCACCATGAGCCGGATGACGTCGCGGCGGCCGAGATCGTCCAGCATCGCGCGCAAGTCGATCTCCGGGCCGAGCGAGACCACCTCGGCCAGGCGGGCGTGCCGTTCGAGCCGGACCGCGCCCTCGTCGGTGGTGTAGATCAGCTTCGCACCCGGTTCGTAGAAGAACCGCAGGCCGGGGTCGAGATCCCCGCTCGCCGTAATGGTCACCTTCGTCGGTTGAAACGGCATCCCCATGATGGCCCGGGAGTCCTGGCGGCCTCGGTGCTTGACCAGCAACCCGGGATTGTCGCGGCGCAGAGTGCTCGCACCGACGAGGATCGCGTCCATCTGGGCGCGCACACCGTCGATGCGTTCGAAATCCTCCGCGTCCGAGAGCAGCAGCCGGTCGGGGCTCGCGTCGTCGATGTAGCCGTCCAGGCTCATCGCGACCGACAGCACCACGTACGGCCGCCCGCCGCAGAGCTTTTCGCCGCCGTAACGGATCACTGCGTCACCAGCGCGGCGACCTCCGCCTCCAGCACCTCGATGAGGCCCTCGGCCGGGCGCTCGCCGCACACCTCGAGCCAGTTCGCGAGAATGCGGTGCCCGCCCTGGGTGAGCACCGACTCGGGATGGAACTGCACACCGTGGATCGGCAAGGTGCGGTGGCGCATCGCCATCACGATCCCCGATTCGGTGCGGCCCAGCACCTCGATCTCCGCGGGCAGGGTGTCCTCGAGCACGGTGAGCGAGTGGTAGCGGGTGGCGGTGAACGGGTCGGGCAGGCCGGCCAGCACGCCCGCGCCGAGGTGGTACACCGAACTGGTCTTGCCGTGCAGCAGTTCGGGCGCCCTGGTGACGGTCGCGCCGAACGCCTCGCCGATGGCCTGGTGGCCGAGACAGACCCCGAGCAACGGCGTCTCGCGCTCCGCGCAGGCGCGCACGAGATCGATGCTCGCGCCCGCGCGGTCGGGCGTGCCGGGCCCGGGGCTGATGAGGATGCCGTCGAATTCGGCGGCCACGGCCCGCGGATCCGCCAGGTTCGCGTCGTCGTTGCGCCAGACGACGGCCTCGGCTCCCAGCTGGCCCAGATACTGCACCAGGTTGAACACGAAGCTGTCGTAGTTGTCGACGACCAATACACGCATGGTTCGAGATTACGTGGCGGCCCGGCGGGCCGTCGCATCCATTACCAGTTGGGATAGCCTAGGGAGAACACCGGAGGGCGCCACGGCCCGACCGGGCCGTCCGTGCTGTCGCCGGATGGCCGTCGAGCGGCCCGGCACACGCCAACTGAATCAGCCCCCGGTACCGACCTGCACGCCGAATACGAGGACGTCATGCCCAAGTCGAAGGTCCGCAAGAAGACCGACTACACGATCAACCCCGCCAGCCGGATCCCGGTGAAGGTGAAGGCGGGCCCGTCGCCGGTCTGGTACGTCGCGATCATGCTCGGCTTCATGCTGGCCGGGCTGGTGTGGCTGCTGGTGTACTACCTGGCGGCCGAAGAGATCAGCTGGATGAACGATCTGAACGCCTGGAACTTCCTGATCGGGTTCGGCCTGATGGTGGTGGGGCTGATCATGACCATGAGGTGGCGCTAGCCCCGGGACCAGGGGATTACAGCGGTGTCATTCATGCACACCTGTGGATGAAGCCTGTGGACAAATCGAGGACCGACCGGGGAGACTGCCCGCGTGAACCCTGATTCACCCGATCCACCGCCGCGCCTGGAGTGGACCACACCCCTGCCCGCGCTCGTCGCGGTGGCCGTCGGCGGCGTCGTGCTGGCCGGTGCCACCTTCTTCGCCGCCGACGCCCCGAGCCGTCTGCTCGTCGGGCTGGCCGCGGCGGGACTGCTGGGCCTGGCCGCGCTGGGTTACCGGCAGCGGCCCCGGTTGACGGTCGTGCCCGGCGCGCAGCCGCGCCTGGTGGTGCGCACGCTCACCGGCCCCACCGACTACCGCCCGGATCAGATCATCCGGGCGCGCATCGTGAGCTACCGCCGCCTCGGGCGCAAGGTGCCGATGCTCGAGATCGACGTCCGCCACGGCGACGACGAACGCCTGCTGATCTTCGGCCGCTGGGATCTCGGCGCGTCCCCGGAGGACGTGTTCGAAGCCCTGGTCGTGCACCGGATCGCGTTCCTGCGGTCGGAGTAGTTCCCGCGTAGTTTCACGTGAAGCAATGCGAGCTTTCGCTCGCGACGCCTACCCGATCATCATCGCGGCCGCGGCGATGGCGGCGGCCGAGGCGAGACCGACCACCCCGATGGACACCCAGCCGATCGTGCGCGCCGACTCCTGACTCTTCGCACCCACCCACTGCGGCACGAACAGCACGCCGAGGGTGGCCGAGGTGCCCGCGAGCAGGCCGCCCAGGTGCACCCACAGCGAGACCCCCGGGATGGACAGGCTCAGCAGCACGTTGATGCCGATGATCACCAGGATCTGGGTGGGGTTCATCCGCAGGCGGAACATGGTCACCGCGATCGCGCCGAACATGCCGTACACCGCGCCCGACGCGCCCGCGCCCACCGTGTTCACCGGCTCCAGCAGCAGGCCCGCGGCCGAGCCCCCGATCAGCGACACCAGATAGATCGAGAGCATCCGCACCCGCCCGAGCACCGGTTCGAGCTGGATGCCCACGATGTAGAGCGCGAACATGTTGAGCGCCAGGTGCAGCGGCCCCCAGTGCAGGAAGCCCGAGCCGATCACCCGGAACCACTCGCCGTCGGCGACCAGGGTGGGCACGAGCGCCCAGCGCAGGAACAGCTCGGAGCGGAAGTTGTCCACCACGCTGCCCGCCTGCGCGGCGGTGATGCCGAAGAACAGGATGTTGAGCGCGATCAGCCCGTAGGTCACCAGCGGCGTGGCCGATTTCGCGACGGGCGCGCCCGCGACCGTGCGGACGGGGCGCACCTGCCTGCCTGATGCGCGCACGCAGTCGACGCAGTGCTGGCCGACGGCGGCCGGTTGCAGGCAGTCGGGGCAGGCGGGCCGCCCGCAGCGCGTACACGCCAGGCCGGTGGGACGATTCGGATGGCGGACGCATGTGGGTGCGGGCGGCTGAGGGTTCATCTGCTCAATCGATCGTGGCGGTGGCGATGCGGACGGCGTCCTTGGGACGGTCGTTGCGGTCGGTCGGGGTGGCGGCGATGGCGTCGACGACCTTGCGTGAGTCGGGGTCGAGGACCTCGCCGAAGATGGTGAACTTGCGATTCAGGTGCGGCTGCGGACTCACCGTGATGAAGAACTGCGAACCGCTGGTGCGCACGCCGATATTGGCCATGGCCACCAGGTAGCCGCGGTCGAACCGCAGCTCCGGGTGGAACTCGCTCGCGATCTCGTAGCCGGGGCCGCCGCGGCCGCTGTCGCCGGGATCACCGCCCTGGATCATGAACCCGTCGATCACCCGGTGGAAGGTGGAGCCGTCGTAGAACGGGCCCGACGTGCCACCGCTCGCGTTCTCGGTGGTGTACGCGGCCGAGCCGTCCACCAAGCCGAGAAAGTTCCGCACCGTCTTCGGTGCGTGAAAGCCGAAGAGCGCGATCTTGATATCGCCGTGGTCGGTGCACAGCGTCACCCCGGCGGTCTGGGTCGGTGAGGTCACCCCGCCATGCTATCCAGGGCGCGCCCGCGTTCCGGTGCGGCGCCGCGACGGTGTCGGCGACCAGTACTTACTGCGCCGTCACCACGGCTGTGCCAAAGTGGTCGCTATGGCACAGGGGCGTCTGCACGTATCCGCACGATCTCGTAACCGATTGATCGCCGCGAGCCTCGTCGCGCTCGCAGGCGGTGTGGCGTGGCTGGTCCGCAGCAAACGGCCGGTGCCGCCGGAGCCCGCGCCCGAACCGCCGCGCCTGGGTTACTCCCGCAACGGTTCCGCGCCGGTCCCGGTGCCGGGAGCCGGCGCGGAGACCGGGCACTGATCCGCGCTCAGCGGCTCACCGTGCGCTTGTACTGACGCAGCGCCAGCGGCACGAACACCACCAGGATCACGACCACCCAGATCAGCGTGGTCGCAATCGGGTTGCGCATCGACCAGGCGTCCGAGGCCGGGCCCAGCGGGCTGGTGTTGCCGAACAGCTCGCGGGTGGCCTGCGCCAGCGCCGACACCGGATTCCACTCCGCGAACACCTTGAGCACCGTGGGCAGATCGTTGATCGGCACGAAGGTGTTGGCCAGGAACGTCAGCGGGAAGATCACCATGAAGCTGGCGTTATTGAACACCTCGGGCGTGCGCACCAGCAGGCCGACCACGGCCATGATCCAGGACACGGCGTAGGCGAACAGCAGCAGCAACAGGTAGGCGAGCACGGCGTCCAGGAACGAGCCGCGGATGCGCCAGCCCACCAGCAGACCGGTCAGCGACATCACCACCAGGCTCACGACGTTGATCACCACGTCGCTGAGGGTGCGCCCGACCAGCACCGCCGACGGAGCCATCGGCAGCGAGCGGAACCGGTCGATGATGCCCTTCTGCATATCCTCGGCCAGGCCCGCGCCGGTGAACGAGGCGCCGAACACCACGGTCTGCACGAAGATGCCGGCGATCAGGAACTCGCGGTAACCGCCCTCCAGGCCGGGCACCTTGATCGCCGTGCCGAACACGTAGGCGAACAGCAGCACGAACATGATCGGCGACAGCGTGCTGAAGATGAGCACGTCGGGGACGCGCTTGATCTTGATGACGTTGCGCTTGGCGATGGTCAGGCTGTCGCTGACGACGATGGACAGTCGTTCCGACAGGGTGGGGCGGTGCCCCACGCCGGGGGTGTGCACGGCCGCGGTCATCGGGCATGTCCTTCCGTAGCTTCCGCGCGTTCGGCGTCCACGTCGTCGCCGTTCACGTAGTCCTCGGCCTCGTGGCCGGTGAGGGTGAGGAACACGTCGTCGAGCGAGGGCCTGCGCAGGCCGACGTCGTGGATCCGCACGCCCGCCTTCGCGAGGAGGCCGATGGCGTCGACCAGCGCCTGGGAGCCGTTGCTGACCGGGACAATGATCTTGCGCAGTCCGGGTTCCAGGTGGATCTCGCCGTCGGCGAGCCCGCTCAGCGCCTGCTGGGCGGCACCGAGCTTGGCCGCGTCGTCGACGGTGAGCTCGATGCGATCGCCGCCGACGAGGGTCTTGAGCTCGTCGGCGGTGCCGCGCGCGATCACCTTGCCGTGGTCGATGACGGCGATGGCGTCGGCCAGGCGGTCGGCCTCCTCCATGTACTGCGTGGTGAGCAGCAGCGTGGTGCCGCCCGCGACCAGTTCCTCGATGACGTCCCACAGATCGAGCCGTGCCCTCGGGTCCAGCCCGGTGGTGGGCTCGTCCAGGAACAGCACCGGCGGGTTGGCGACCAGTGCCCCGGCCAGGTCGAGCCTGCGGCGCATACCGCCGGAGTAGCCGCGCACCGGCCGGTCGGCGGCGTCGCTGAGCCGGAAGCGGTCCAGCAGTTCGCGGGCGCGCTCCTTACTGCGCTGCACCCCCATGTGATAGAGCCTGCCCACCATCTCGAGGTTCTCGAAACCGGTGAGGTACTCGTCGACGGCGGCGTACTGGCCGGACGTACCGATGTGCGAGCGCAGCAGTTGCGGATCGCGCAGCACGTCGATGCCCGCGACGGTGGCGGTGCCCTCGTCGGGGACGAGCAGGGTCGTGAGCACGCGGACGGTGGTGGTCTTGCCCGCGCCGTTGGGCCCGAGCAGCGCGGTGACGGTGCCCTCCGGCACCCGCAGGTCGAGACCGTCGAGCGCGACGACCCGCCCGTATCGCTTGACCAGCCCCTCGGCGACTATTGCGTCGGGCATGATTCTCCTGACGTTCGTGAATTCTCGATGGCGGATCGGCGTGCGACGTCCCCGCGCGCCCCGTCGACTCCCGCGGCTCGGATCGGGCTGATGATCCGTACCCGCGTCAGTATCGTCGCGGCGCGCGAGACTCGCATCCGATTCGCCGGCCCGGACACGACAGAGGCCGCATCCCGTACCAGGCGGTGCTCGGGGTACCGGCACGGGATGCGACCGGCTCGATACTCCCCCGGCCGCGGCGGTGCGAACACGGGTAGCCGGCTACCCGAATCGGCCCGGTGAGCTACTCGATCCGGACGCACCGCAACAGCCCGGCGCACCCGCGCCGGGACCGCTGTGGAGGCCGCGTCCGTGAACACGAACACATCCTGGCACCGGGGTCCGACAGGTTTGCCGCGTGTGACGCTCGCCCCGGCCACCGCGGGCTGTGCGACACGCGACGAAACCCGCCAGGCACACCCGCCGACACCCCGTCCGGAAGGGATTCGCACCACACGCAGACCGGTCGGATTGTTTCCTGATGGAACGAACGCGACACCGGGGAATTGCCGTTCGGGAATGGAAGAGATTGCACCGCAACACCTTTGACAAAGCCCAGGTGAGCGGGATGACCTCACCACCGACGCCGGGGGCACCGACGCCGGTCACGCCCGACTCCCACTCCGCAACCGCCGAAAAATTTCTTCGAAACTAATGGGCCCCCTGTACACACAATCGCGGAACTTCGCGTAGGATCAGTCACGTCGGCCCCTCCCCCCCGGGCCGACCTTACGCGGGCCTCGGCTAACTCCCCCCCTTCGCCGAGGCCCGCTCCCCATTTCCGGACCTTCTCGCGCTAGTTCCCGACCGCCGAATCCACCGCACGCCAGGCGGTTGCCAGCCGTTGCGCGCGCACCCGTCCGGCCACCTCGAACAGCGGGCGATCGCGCGCCCAGCGCGCCGTGATCTCCGTGCCGGCGAGTTCCCACAGCGGCTCCGAATCGGCCACGATCCGGCCGAACTCCGCGTACACACCACCCAGCGCGATATGCGTACCCGGCGCGGACGCGTGCGTGAGGTCGATCCCCCGCACCGACGCCACGGCGGCGAGCAGCCGCTCGATCATCGGCGCGGGCCATCCGGAGCCGCGACCGACGCGCACCAGCCACCCCAGCGCCGCACCGAGCACGTGGACGTCCTCGACCGTGCGGAACGGTTTGAGCACATCGGCGTACCCGTCGCCGGGCAACACGGTCGCGGGCGCGCCGTCGAAAACGACGGTGGCGTGCGGGATCTCAGGGGCGAACGGCAGCGGCGGGCGATCCGTGACGGTCACGCCCGGCCCCGCGCTCGCCACGAGCACCGCGCGCAGCCGGTTGCGCCCCTCCGGCGTGGCGCCCGCGCTCGCGATCACCACCAGCCATCGCGCGGCACTGCCGAGCGTCGCGAAAGTCTTGGTGCCGCTGACGGTCCACGCGCCGTCCGCACCCGTCAGCGCGGTGCGGATCGCGGCCGGATGCCCGCCGCCCTCCTCCGTCGCGGCCAGCGCGCCCGGCCCCTCCGGCAGCGCGGGCAGCAGCGCCCGCAGCGCCTCCTGATACCCGGAGAGGAACGCGTACCCGATCCGGTCGGCGCTGTACCCACCCGCGACGGCCGCGTCCAGCGGCGTGGCGAAACGGGCGGCGACCGCGCGGTGCCGCGCCCACGCCGCGGCGACGGAATCCGCGGCGGGCGCGGGCGGTTCGGTCAGCAGGAAATCGAAGACGCACTCCACCCCTGCACGCTAGCCGCCCGACTGCCAGATGCGGCTGCGCAGGTCCGCGCCCCGGATCACCTGGATCCGCCACGGCGCCAACCGCATCACGTGCAGCTCCGGATCGTCGGGCGCCTTCCAGAACTGCCCGAGCGGATAGCCTGCGCCGCGCGGACTCGTCCGCTCGTACAGATCCCAGACGTGCTGCTTCACGGCGAGATCGGGCACCCACTCGGCGACCACGTCCACGGCCACGGAGTCGTTGCGCCGATCCCAGTACGAGAAGTTGACGTGCGGGTTGCGCGCGATATGGGCGGCCTTGACCGGCGTGTGATAGGTCGCGAGCCACCCCAGCGGCGCGCCGTCCACCTTCTCCCACACCGGGATCAGCACGCGCGTGCGCGGGCGGTTCCTGCTGTCGACGGTGACCATGGTGGCGTAGTTGATGCGTCCCACGTACTGGTCGAACTCCGCCTCGATCTCGGTGTAGTCCGCCACTTCGACCGTCATCTCCCACCTCCGGTTACCGATAGGCCTGCCGGTTACTTCTTGTAACCATGAGCATCCTCGGTCAGCATGGACTGTTGTGGAAGAAGGCACTTACGAGTCACTCGGTTACTGCGCGGATACCGACTATTCGGCGCGCCAGTGGGACACCCGCGCCGACTGCGACGTCCGCCAGATCCTGGACCGCATCGCCGACAAGTGGTCACTGCTCACCATCGCACTGCTGTCCGGGCGCACGATGCGCTTCACCGAGTTGCGCCGCGAGATCGACGGCGTGAGCCAGCGCATGCTCACCCGCACCCTGCGCCACCTCGAGCGCGACGGCTTGGTGCGCCGCACGGTGTACCCCGTGGTGCCCCCGCGCGTCGACTACGAACTCACCCCGCTGGGCCGCAGCCTGCACCACACCATCCAGGCGCTGGTCGACTGGACCGAGACGCATCAGCGCGAGATCGCCGCCGCGAGGACGGCTTACGACGAAGCCGAGGCCGCCGCGGTGTGAGGAGCGGGTTCCCACGCCCGCTTCCGCACGGGTCGGAAGATTCCGGCGCGGGTCGGTGTCACTGAGTGACTACCGCCTACGAAGAGGCCGAGTCGCGCCGCCTGGCCGCGGTGCTCATCGCGCAGGGCACGCTACCGCTCGCGGAACCGGGCGTGAACGCAGGGAATGCTTCAGGGCGCCGAGGCGCGGGTACCGGACTCGCGCGGCCGAATCGCTGCAGGAACGGTGCGATTCGCGCGGCGCGAGCTACAGTCGGGTGATGGGCATCGACTGTTCGAGCGTCGTCCCGGCGTCCCGGCGGGACGTCTTCGCCTGGTACGCCCGTCCCGGTGCTTTCGCCAGATTGGCGCCGCCGTGGCAGCCGGTGACGCTGCTGCGCGAGGCCGAATCGCTGGCCGACGGCACCGCCGTGCTCGGCCTGCCGGGCGGTCTGCGCTGGGTCGCGCGCCACGATCCCGGCGAATACCGGCCGCCGCATCGTTTCGTCGACGCCGTCGCCGCCGACGGACTCGCCTCCCAGCCCGTGGCGCGCCTGGTGCGCTGGCGGCATGTGCACGAATTCGAAGAAGTCGACGCCGACAACTGCCGGGTGATCGACCGCGTGGAGACGCCGGTTCCGGCCGCCGTGCTGCGGCCGCTGTTCGACTACCGGTACCGCCAGCTTCGCGGTGATCTCCTCGCGCACACCCGCGCCGGATACGCGCCGGCGACCATCGCGATAACAGGCGCGTCCGGCCTGGTCGGCAGCGCGCTCGCGGCATTTCTGAGCACCGGCGGGCACCGGGTGGTGCGGCTGGTCCGCGGGCAGCCGCGCGACGCGGGCGAGCGCCGTTGGGCGCCGGACGATCCCGATCCGGCGCTGCTCGACGGGGTGGACGCCGTGGTGCATCTGGCCGGCGCCTCCATCGCCGGACGCTTCACCGACGCCCACCGGCGCGCCATCGCCGACAGCCGGATCGAACCCACCCGGCGCCTGGCCGAACTCGCGGCCCGCGCGGGCGTCGGCACGTTCGTCAGCGCGTCGGCGATCGGCTTCTACGGATACGACCGCGGCGACGAGACGCTCACCGAATCGGCCGAGCGCGGCGACGGATTCCTCGCCGACGTGGTCACCGAATGGGAATCGGCCACCGCGCCCGCCGCCGATGGAGGCGCGCGGGTGGTGCGGGTGCGCACCGGGATCGTGCAGTCACCCAGCGGGGGAACGTTGCGGCTGCTGCGACCGCTGTTCTCCGCCGGACTCGGTGGGCGCATCGGCGATGGGCGGCAATGGTTTTCCTGGATCGGGATCGACGACCTGGTGGACGTGTACCACCGCGCGCTGTGGGACGCCGAGCTGTCGGGGCCGGTGAACGCCGTCGCGCCCCAGCCCGTCCGGAACAGTGAATACACCGAGGTTTTGGCGCGGGTGCTGCACCGACCCGCGGTGCTTCCGGTACCGGACTTCGGCCCCGCCCTCCTGCTCGGTCGACAGGGGGCGCAGGAGTTGGCCGCCGCCAGCCAGCGTGTGTTGCCCGCTCGGCTCGGGGAACGCGGACATACGTTCCGCACGGCCGAGCTGGAGCCGACATTGCGTCATCTGCTGGGGAAGGTGGGCTGAGGGGAGCGACATTCGCCTGACGCGGCGAATCGTTCGTCAGCCGAGCCGGTCGACGGCGGCGGCGAGACTCGGCACCGCCTCGACCTCGCCGGGCAGGATGACCTCGTCCCAGCCGGGACCGCCCACCAGCACCCGCGACCCCGCCGCCAGGCAGGCGCGCAGGGCCGAGCTCAGCGCGGTGGACTCCCGCTGCGACCAGAGCAGGACGGGCAGCGGGGTGGCGGTGTCGCGCGCGAGGGCGTCGACCAGGGCCGCGGTCGGGACATCGGCGCCGAGCATGCGCGCACCGACATCGCGTTCGGCCAGCGCGGCGCGCAGCACTTCCAGCGGCAGCGAATGCGTCTCGCCACTCGTGCAAGCCAAGACGGCGCGGGCCGGACCCACGGGCGGATTGGTGCGCTGCACCGCGGCGACTATGCACCACGAGAGCAGATGCTCCACGTCGATGCATCCCTCGCCGCCGCCTTGCCGCTCGACTATCTCCGCGAAAGCCGGGCGGCACAGCCGCTCCCACGTGTCGACCACGCCGTAGGTGCGGATATGGGATTCCAGCTGGGTCGACACCGTGCTCGTTTCCAGCGTGAATGCCGCGGTCAGCAGCGTGACACGGTCGCCGAGCGCGATGGCGGGGCCACGGGCCGCCGAGGCCGCACCGGCCGGGCTCACACCCCCGCGCACAAGTTCGACCATGCGCTCGAGCAGCGCGATATCTGCCTCGGTGTACAGACGATGGCGGCCGGGGCGATCCTGCGCGGGGCCGATGTCGTAGCGGCGGTTCCAACTGCGCAGCGTGGCGGTGGGGATGCCGAGACGGTCCGCCACCGCGCGCACCGTGTAACCGGCCGTGTCGGAAGCGTGCGTGGAACCGGCGGGCATCGCCTCATTCTGCCCGGTGCCGCCCGCCGGACGCGCGACCCGCCCCGCGGTGCGCTGTGTACGCCCCACTGTCACGGCGCCTCACCTCCTCGCGATGAATCAATTATGCATCGTTCGTTTGGTAGCATGGCCGCATCGCCGACCCGAGGAGTCTCCATGAACTCTCGCCGCACCACCCGCGCTGCGGCCGCCGTGGCCGTCAGCGTCGCGGCATTCGCCGCCGCGGGCGCCGCCTCGGCCGCACCACCGCAGCCGGTACCGTCGCTCGAGCTCGATCGGTACCTCGGTGTCTGGCGTCAATTGGCCGCGGTGCCACAGCCTTTCAACCTCGAATGCGCCCGCGACACCACCGCCGAGTACACGCTCGACGCGCGCGGTGACATCGCCGTCCACAATCGCTGCACCACCTGGACGGGCGGCACGAGCGAGATCCGCGGCACCGCGCGCGTGAACGATCCCGTCACGCGCGCCCAACTGCACGTCAGCTTCCCCGGCGTGCCCTCTCAGGATCAGCTGGACGGCCCGACGAACTACATCGTCACCGCGCTCGGTCCCGACTATTCGTGGGCGCTGGTCACCGACCCGTCGCGGCTGTCCGGCTTCGTGCTCTCCCGCACGCCCGCGCTGGACGAAAACGCCTGGGCCGCCGTCGATGCCGCGATCAGCGCGAACGGTCAGAACTCCTGCCTGTTCCTCACGACGCCGGCCACCGGCGGGCAGTCCGCCTTGCAGCCGCTGTGCACGCGATGAGCGTCGCTGTCGCGTTGTTCACCCGCGACCTGCGGGTGCGCGACAACCCCGCGCTCACGGCGGCGCACCGGTCGGCCGACGAGGTCGTCCCCCTGTTCGTGATCGACACCGCGCTCGTCCCGGATCGCTGTCCGCCCAACCGGGCTCGGTTCCTCTCGGCCGCGCTCGCCGAACTCGACGAGGAACTGCGCGCGATCGGCGGCCGGCTGGTGATCCGGCGCGGCGCGGTGGTGGACGAAGTGGCACGCGTGGTGCGCGAAACCGGTGCCGGGAGTGTGCATCTCGCCGAGGACGTGAGCGGCTACAGTCGCGCCAGAGTGAAAGCGTTGCGGGACAAGCTCATCGAGCACGACTGCGAGGTTCGCACGCACGCCGCGTCCATCACCGCCGTCGATCCGGAATCGCTGCGCCCCTCCACCGGACGCGACCATTTCGCCGTCTTCACACCGTATTTCCGGCGCTGGACCGAGGTCCACCACCGCACGCCGCTGGGTGAACCGCGCGCACTCACGGTCCCCCGGCTCACGAGCGAGCCCCTCCCCGGACCCGGCGACCTCGCCGTCGGCGAGTCGTCCCCGCAGCTCGCGGTGGGCGGCGAAGCCACGGCTCGAAAACTGGTGCGCGACTGGCTCTCCGGACCGATCGGCGACTACGACGAGCTCAACGACGACCTCGCCGCCGACGCCACCTCCCACCTCTCCCCCTACCTGCACTTCGGCTGCCTCTCCCCCGCCGAACTCGTGCACCGCCTCGACCTGGGCTCCGCGGGCGGCGAGGCGTTCGCCCGGCAGCTCGCGTGGCGCGATTTCCACCACCAGCTGCTCGCGGCCCGCCCCGCCGCCGCCCGCGACGACTACCGCCCGCGCGACATCCGCTGGCGCGACGATCCCGCCGGCCTCGACGCTTGGCGCGAGGGCCGCACGGGCTACCCCGTGGTGGACGCCGCGATGCGCCAGCTGCGCGCCGAGGGCTGGGTGCCGGGCCGCGCCCGCCTCATCGCCGCCAGCTTCCTCACCAAATCCCTTCGCGTGCACTGGCGTATCGGCGCCGCCCACTACTTGCACTGGCTGGTCGACGCCGACCTCGCCAATAACCAGCTCAACTGGCAGTGGGTCGCGGGCACCGGCACCGACACCCGCCCCAACCGCGTCCTCAACCCCCTGCGCCAAGCCCTGCGCTACGACCCCGACGGCACCTACACCCGCCGCTGGATCCCCGAACTCGCCCACCTCCCCGGCCCCCGAATCCACACCCCCTGGCGCGAATCCACCGACTACCCACCCCCGCTCATCGAAGTCGCGGGGATGTGAGCCCGGTCAACGAACCGAATCACGGCTTGTCGCAAGGATTCCCGATCCGGCTTCGGGGGCACGGCCGACGGGATCGGGTGACGCGGACCTCGCGGTCGTTCAGGTGACGATCCCGAGGGTGATCTCGGCCCGGTAGCCCTCGCTCGGGTGGCCGGACACCGCCAAGAGGGCGTGGCCGCGCCGGAAGAGGAAGTCACGGTCGTTGCGCGTGCGGGGTTCGGTGCGGTCGGTGTACGGCGCGAAAGTCGCGACCGCCGAGGTGATCTCGTCGTCGAAGTAGAGCTGGCCGGTGTGGATTTCCCGCCCGCCCACGTGCACTTTGACGTGGATGTGGACGGTGCGGTTGTCGTACCAGCCGGGGAAGATCGTGGCGAACGTAGCTGTTCCGGCGTCATCGGTGTGCTGGATCCCGCGCAGGAACCGGCTGCCCTCGCCGAGACCGGAGTAGTCGCCGTGGGCATCGGCGTGCCAGATGTCCACGGCGGCGCCGCGCAGCGGTGCGCACGCGCCCGCGTCGACCACGGAAACGCGCAGTGCCAGTGGGATTCCGGACCTGTCCTCCCGGATGTCGCCGCGCACCAGATCGGTGTCCACGTAGTACGGCCCCTCGGTGCCCTCCGGGGTGAGCACGCAGGCGGGCGCGGAACCGCCGGGCGGGGCGGTCGAGACCGGACGGTCCACGCCGCAGCCGACCGCGGCCAGCCCCACCCCGAGCGCGGTCAGGATCGTCCGGCGGTTCGGTGCTCCCGCACTCATACCCGGCCGCTCGCGCGCACCGGAGTGTTCCCGGTGCGCCGGGTGGCGAGCAGGCCATCGACGCCGAAGCGGCCCGAACCCTGCACGGCCAGCAGTGCGCAGGCGGCCGCGAGGACGAGAACCAGTTCGTAGCCGCCGTTTTCGACGAACAGGCCGTACTGGGCGTGGATGAAGGCGAAGGCCCCCACCATGATCACGCCCAGCGCGGTCGCGACGGGGCGGGTGAGCGCTCCGAGAGCCAGCAACGGGCCGCCGAGGAGCTCGACGAACACCGTGAAGGGTCCCGCGATTTCCGGAAGCGGGATGCCCGCCTCGCGCTGGGCGTCGATCACCCCCGACACCCCGAGATTCTGGAACGCGTCCATCCCGTGGGCGAAGAAGATCACCCCCAGAGCCAGGCGAAGCAGTAGGAGAGCGCCGTCGATGAGCGATCGGGGAGCGTCGCCGGTCAGCAATGCGAGAGCTGATCGATCGGCGCCGATGCGTTGGGATCCCTGGTCCGTGTGGTTCATGAGCGTATCCCTCAATTAGTGGCCTATCGCAATAGTAGCGGAGTGCAACAGTTTGTGCCGTCGCTATAGTCGCGTGATG
Source organism: Nocardia puris (assembly GCF_003315035.1). GTDB lineage: Bacteria > Actinomycetota > Actinomycetes > Mycobacteriales > Mycobacteriaceae > Nocardia > Nocardia puris. The sequence goes on along the minus strand of NZ_QNRE01000004.1, from coordinate 394,629 downwards.
GCAGTCCACCGGCAGCGCCCGCCGTCTTTGCTCGCCCAGCCTTCGTATCTGGCCTCGCAGGTGTCGAAGTTCGGGCGTAAGCGTTTGGAGGCCGCGCTCGCCGAACGGGGGCTGCGCCTGGGTCATCAGGCCGTGCTCAGCGCCCTGGACGATTTCGGCCCCCTGTCGCAGCAGCAGCTCGCCGACTCCCTGGACCTGGACAAGAGCCACCTGGTGGGCCGCATCGACGAACTCCAGCGCCGCGGCCTCGTGACCAGAGCCCAGGACCCCGACGACCGCCGCCGCAACAAGATCGCCCTCACCCCCACCGGCGAAACCCTCGCCAAGGAACTACGCCCCGTAGCCACCGAATCCCAGAAAGGCTTCCTCGACGTCCTCACCCCCGCCGAACAGAAAACCCTCACCACCCTCCTGGCCCGAGTCCTGGCCGCCAACGACGCCGAACGCTGGGGGAACTGAAAGGGCTGAAACACCAAGGGATGTCATCGGTAAGCGCCCAAACCGACCGCGCCCGACGTACTGGCTGATCGAGAGATTCAACGCAAATCAACGGCGTCCGCAACCCCGGCCAACCCAACCGAGCCCGCACGCTGTCCAATCAGAAACCAACGCGACCCAAAGCCCCCGCAAGGCCGGGCGACCAACCGCACCAACACGCTGTCCAAATCAGGAACCAACGCGCCTCAACGGCCCTCGCAACCACTACCTGCGAACACGGCACCACCTAGCAGGCACACCTGGGAACCGACATATGGACTCCGCACAACAAATCAGGCGCGGCCCAAACAAGGGGGGTCCGGGGGGCAAAGCCCCTCCGGGCGGGGCGTGGGGGCTCCGCCCCCACAAAACACGCGAAACGAGAACCGGCCCACGCCCTCGGTGGGCATGGGTCCGCCATCGAGTGGAGCCTAGGGGAATCGAACCCCTAACCCCCGCCTTGCAAAGGCGGTGCTCTGCCAATTGAGCTAAGGCCCCGGGATCGGGTGAGTCAGCGGGTGGTGACCTCGTGCCAGAGGTCGGCGTCGTCGCGCTTGCGCAGCTTGGAGATGCCGAGGAGAACCGCCACCGCGACGCCGAGCGTCAGGAGAATTTTCATGGTTCCCACCCTACTGTGATGTTCGGGAGTGGGCCTAGGAGGACTTGAACCTCCGACCTCTTCGTTATCAGCGAAGCGCTCTAACCGCCTGAGCTATAGGCCCGTGTTCCGATCGTGTCCGTGCTGGCCGGACCAGTAGAGACTACACAACACCCGCCCACCGAACCAAAACGGCTGGTAAAGGGCCCGAAACGGGCGTTGCCCGAACGGGCGGGCGAGCCCCTGGGCGGGCGATCGGAGTGCACCCGATACCGCGCGGAACTCCCCCCGGAACAGGAACGGCCGGTGTCCGCAAAGCTCGCGGACACCGGCCGTCATCGTCCAGACCGGACTAGTCCGGGTCGGCCAGCGTGACCTGGATTCCGCCGACCAGGTCGCAGCACTGGTTGTAGATGAACGCCGCCACGGTGCCCAGGGCGGTGAACAGCACGACGTTGATCAACCCGATCACACCGGCGTACCCGAACACGGTGCCCGCGTCGATCAGGCCGACGGAGCCGCTCTCCTGCGACACCATGTCGGTGAAGGTGTTGTTGAGCCGCTCCCACACGCCCATACCGGCCAGCACGATGTAGAGGATCGCGACGGCCAGCATCCACACCACGAACAGCGACGCGCTGATCACCAGCGAGATCTTCAGCGTCGACCAGGGGTCGATGCGGCGGACCTGCACGGTGGCGCGCAGCGGGTCGCCCGACACGGTGGCCGCGACGGCGACCGGCATGGCGGGCGAGGACGGCGTGGGCGCCGACGGCGCGGCGGGTTCGGAGGGCGGCAGCGGGTGCCGGATCTCGGACAGGTCGGGCATGTCCTTGATGAGTTCCGGGCGGGCGATGCTGCGGGTGGGCCCGTCGATGCCGACGGACTTCACCATCGCGGCTTCCTTGCGCGCGGCCTTGGCGGCCAGGTCGGCCGTGGTGCGCGCGTTGGAGACGCCGCCGCCGAGCCCGACACCGCCACCGTTGCCGCTGGCCGGCGGTCGCCCCGACACCGGCGACTGACCGGGCCGGTACAGGTTGGACTGCGGCTCCCGCTGCGGTAGCTGCGACCAACCCTCCTTGTACTGCGACTGGCCGCCCGCGCCGGGCTTGGGCCCCGACTCGGGGCCCTTCGCCTGCTCGGACTGACCCATCCGCACCGTCTCCTGGTCGAAGCCCTCCTGCGGCGCCTCGCCGCCCTCGGGACCCGGATTGCCGGGCGCCTCGTGCGGCTGGCCCCCGCCTTGCGGTCCGTTCTCGGCCGTACCGCTCGGCCGGGGGATCGGCCGCGGCGGAATCGGGGACGGTGCGATCCGCTCGGTCACACCGTTGCTCTGGTGCCCGTCATTCGGCTGATTCGGAGTGGTCAATGGGAATCCTCAGATCCGTTCGTTGCCGCCGCTTGTGGGTTACTGCTGAGAGGAACCGGTGTCGTCGCCGCCGTCGACCGCGTCGGGTTCGTCGGCATTGCGCGCGATAGCAAGCAACGTATCGCCCTCGGCGAGGTTCATCAATCGCACGCCCTTGGTCTGTCGTCCCGCCTTACGAACCTGCTTGGCCGCCGTCCGGATGACGCCACCGCCGGACGTGATCGCGTACAACTCATCCTCGTCGTCGACGATGAGCGCACCGACCAGGGTGCCACGCCGGGCGTCGAACTGGATAGTCAATACGCCTTTACCGCCGCGGCCCTGGGCCGTGTACTCCTCGATGGCGGTCCGCTTGGCGTAGCCGCCGGACGTCGCCACCAGCAGATACGTGTCCGGACGCACCACGTTGAGCGAGAGCAGCTCGTCCTCGGCGTTGAACCGCATGCCCTGCACACCGGAGGTGGCGCGGCCCATCGGGCGCAGCGCCTCGTCGGTGGCGGAGAAGCGGATCGACTGGCCCTGCGCCGAGACCAGCAGCAGGTCGTCGTCGGCCGAGCACAGCACCGCACCGACCAGCTCGTCGGAATCGCGCAGGTTCACCGCGACGATGCCGCCGCTGCGGTTGGAGTCGAAATCGACCAGGCGCGACTTCTTGACCAGGCCGTTGCGGGTGGCCAGCACCAGGTAGGGCGCGTCGTTGTAGGACTTGATCTGGATGATCTGGGCGATCCGCTCATCGGGCTGGAACGCCAGCAGATTCGCCACGTGCTGGCCACGCGCGGTGCGGTTGGCCTCGGGCAGCTCGTAGGCCTTGGCCCGGTACACCCGGCCCTTGTTGGTGAAGAACAGCAGCCAGTCGTGCGTGGACGTCACGAAGAAGTGCTTGACGATGTCGTCCTGCTTGAGGCCCGCGCCCTGCACGCCCTTGCCGCCGCGCTTCTGCGAGCGGTACAGGTCGGTCTTGGTGCGCTTGGCGTAGCCGGTCTCGGTGATCGTGACGACCACGTCCTCGCGGGCGATCAGATCCTCGTCGGCGACATCGCCGTCGGCGGAGACGATCTGGGTGCGCCGCTCGTCGCCGTACTTGTCCACGATCTCGGCGAGCTCGTCGCGCACGATCGCGCGCTGGCGCTCCGGCTTGTCCAGGATGTCCTTGAGGTCGGCGATCTCGGCCTCGATCTTGGCCAGTTCGTCGACGATCTTCTGCCGCTCCAGGGCCGAGAGGCGCCGCAGCTGCATGTCCAGGATCGCGGTGGCCTGGATCTCGTCGATGTCGAGCAACTGCATCAGGCCGGTGCGCGCGGTGTCGGTGTTGGCCGAGCGCCGGATCAGGGCGATGACCTCGTCCAGCGCGTCGAGCGCCTTGACCAGGCCGCGCAGGATGTGGGCCCGCTCCTCGGCCTTGCGCAGCAGGTAGCGGGTGCGCCGGATGATCACTTCGAGCTGATGTTCCACGTAGTAGCGGATCATCTGATCCAGGCGCAGCGTGCGCGGCACCCCGTCCACGATGGACAGCATGTTGGCGCCGAAGCTGGTCTGCAGCTGGGTGTGCTTGTAGAGGTTGTTCAGCACCACCTTGGCGACGGCGTCGCGCTTGACCGTCACCACGATGCGCAGGCCCGCGCGGTCGGAGGACTCGTCGTGGATATCGGAGATGCCGGCGATCTTGCCGTCCTTCACCTGCTCGGCGATCGAGTTGATGAAGTTGTCGGTGTTGACCTGGTAGGGCAGCTCGGTGATGACGATCGTGGTGCGGCCCCGGTTGTCCTCCTCGATCTCCACCACACCGCGCATGCGGATGGAACCGCGGCCGGTGGTGTAGGCGTCGTGGATGCCCTGGCTGCCGACGATCAGGCCGTGGGTCGGGAAGTCGGGGCCCTTCACCCGCTCCATGCACGCGGCGAGGGTGGCTTCCTCATCGGCGTCGTAGTTCTCCAGCGCCCAGTAGATGGCCTCGGCCAGCTCGGTCAGGTTGTGCGGCGGGATATTGGTCGCCATACCGACCGCGATGCCGTTGCTGCCGTTCATCAGCAGGTTCGGCACCCGGCTCGGCAGCACGGTCGGCTCCATCGAGCGGCCGTCGTAGTTCGGCGTGAAATCGACCGTCTCGTGGTCGATCTCGCGCAGCATCTCCATCGCGAGCGGGGTCAGGCGGCACTCGGTGTAGCGCATGGCGGCCGCGCCGTCGTTGCCGCGCGAACCGAAGTTGCCCTGCCCGTCCACCAGCGGGTAGCGCAGCGACCACGGCTGGGCCATGCGGACCAGGGTGTCGTAGATCGACGCGTCACCGTGCGGGTGGTAGTTGCCCATGGTCTCGGCGACCGGGCGGGCCGACTTCACGTACCCGCGGTCGGGCCGGTAGCCGTTGTCGTACATGGCGTAGAGCACGCGCCGGTGCACCGGCTTGAGGCCGTCGCGCACATCGGGCAGCGCGCGGCCCACGATCACGCTCATCGCGTAATCGATGTAGCTGCTCTGCATTTCGTTCTGGATGTCGACCGGTTCGATCCGGTCGCCCGCACCGCCGTTCGGGGGCAGCGTGGTCTCGGTCATGAAGTCTCCTCAGAAGGGCAGGACGTGTCGGGGCGTTGGCACGCGCGCACTACACGTCGAGGAATCGAACGTCCTTGGCGTTGCGGGTGATGAAGCTGCGGCGGGCCTCCACGTCCTCGCCCATCAGGATCGAGAACAGCTCGTCGGCCGCGGCCGCGTCGTCCAGCGTCACCTGGCGCAGCACCCGGACCGCGGGGTCCATGGTGGTCTCCCACAGTTCCTTGGCGTTCATCTCGCCCAGACCCTTGTAGCGCTGCACGCCGTCGTCCTTGTTGATCTTCTTGCCCGCCGCCAGGCCCGCCTCGAGCAGGCCGTCGCGCTCGCGGTCGGAGTAGGCGAACTCCGGATCGGCGCGCTGCCACTTGAGCTTGTACAGCGGCGGCTGCGCCAGGTACACGTGCCCGTGCTCGACCAGCGGGCGCATGAAGCGGAACAGCAGCGTCAGCAGCAGGGTCGAGATGTGCTGGCCGTCCACGTCGGCGTCGGCCATCAGCACGATCTTGTGGTAGCGCAGCTTGGCGATGTCGAACTCGTCGTGGATGCCGGTGCCGAACGCGGTGATGATCGACTGGACCTCGTTGTTCTTGAGGACCTTGTCGATGCGCGCCTTCTCGACGTTGATGATCTTGCCGCGCAGCGGCAGGATCGCCTGGTACATCGAGTCGCGACCGGATTTGGCCGAGCCGCCGGCGGAGTCGCCCTCCACGATGTAGATCTCGGACTTGCTCGGATCCTTGGAGCGGCAGTCGGCCAGCTTGCCGGGCAGGCCGCCCAGGTCGGTCGCCGACTTGCGGCGCACCAGCTCGCGCGCCTTGCGCGCCGCCACCCGGGCCTGCGCCGAGGACACGGCCTTCTGCACGATGGTCTTCGCGTCGGCCGGGTTGGCCTCGAACCAGTGCGTGAGGTGCTCGTTGCAGGTCTTCTGCACGAACGACTTCACCTCGGTGTTGCCGAGCTTGGTCTTGGTCTGGCCCTCGAACTGCGGATCGCCGACCTTGACGCTCACGATGGCGGCCAGGCCCTCGCGGATGTCGTCACCGGTGAGGTTGCCGTCCTTCTCCTTGAGGAGCTTCTTGTCCTTGGCGTACTTGTTCACCACCGTGGTCAGCGCCGCGCGGAAGCCCTCTTCGTGAGTGCCGCCCTCGTGGGTGTTGATGGTGTTGGCGAAGGTGTGCACCGACTCGGAGTAGCCGGAGTTCCACTGCATGGCGACCTCGAGCTCGTGCCCGGTGCCCTTGCCCGTGAATCCCACGACCGAGTTGTGGATGGCCTGTTTGGTGCGGTTGATGTGGCGGACGAAGTCCTCCAGACCGCCCGGGTAGTGGTAGGTCCTGGTCTTGACCTTGTGCTCCACCGGGGCCTCGGTGCCGGGCTCGGCGTGCTTGGGCGCCTCGGCGGTGTCGCTGACCACCTCGTCGGTGATCTCGGAGTCGGAGACCCGCTCGTCGGTGAGGACGATGGTGAGGCCCTTGTTCAGGAACGCCATCTCCTGCAGGCGGCGCGAGACCGTCTCGAAGTTGTAGGTGGTGGTCTCGAAGATCTCCGGATCGGCCCAGAACCGCACCGTGGTACCGGTGCGCTCGGTCGGCTCACCCTGGATCAGCTTGCTGGGCGAGGCGTCCTTGTAGGTCTGGCTCCAGTGGTAGCCGTCGCGGTCGATCTCCACCTCCACCCGGGTGGACAGCGCGTTCACCACCGAGATGCCGACGCCGTGCAGACCGCCCGACACCGCGTAGGAGTCGGAGTCGAACTTGCCGCCCGCGTGCAGCTGGGTCATGACGACCTCGACCGTCGGGACGCCCTGGGCGTGCATCGCCACCGGGATGCCGCGGCCGTCGTCGACCACCTCGACACCGCCGTCGGCCAGCAGCGTCACCGACACCTGGGAGGCATGGCCCGCCATCGCCTCGTCGACGGAGTTGTCGACCACCTCCCAGATCAGGTGGTGCAGACCGCGTTCGCCCGTGGAGCCGATATACATACCGGGACGTTTGCGCACCGCCTCGAGTCCCTCGAGGACGGTGATGGAGGAGGCACCGTAATCGCCTGATTTCGCCTGGGTCGATTCGTTGGAGTCCTTGGCAGCCACTGGTCGGTAGCTCTCCTTACTTGCTGACCACGGTGCGCGTCGACCGCGTCGCACACGTCTGGCCCGGGGGTGTGGAAATGGTCGAGATACACCGGTCAGACGCGGACGATGCGCGGGCGCGCCGAAGGTTCGCCGCTAGTTACGCCACCATCCTACTGGTAGACCCGACTCACAATGCACCTACGACACCCCTGACGGCGTCGTGGCTGCGAGAAATCGGATCTCGACGTGTCCGGTCCGCCTCGCGACGGTTTCAGGGACTCTCCGATGTTCTCAGACCGGTGTGCCCGGCGGCCGCTCGCGGCGCGTGGTTCCGCCTCGCCGACACTGGGCCCCGGTGCGCGCGGAGCACTGGCATATCCGTTCGCTCGCCACGTTCGCTCACGTCTCCGCCGCGCTGACGCTCAGCTGCGTGCGCGCGGCGAGCCGGCGTATCCGTTCGCTCACGCGTGGCGCGTGGCGAACTCCGCGGTGCGGTCGGCCAGCTCGGCGGGATGGGTGAACGGCGACCAGTGCCGGGCCGGGATCTCGGTGCGGGTGAGGTCGGCGACCCAGCGGTCGGCCTCGGCGTGCACCACCGGGCGCACCGCGCGGTCGCCGGTCGAGACGATCAGCTGCACCGGCACGTCCACCGGGCGCGGATGCGGACGGCCCAGGCGCGCACGGATATTCGCGCGGTAGAGCTTCAGGTTGTTGATCATGTCGCGCTCCAGAGTCGGCGCGGTGCGCACCACGGCCGGGTCGAGTCCGTCGAAGAACGACAGGAAGCGCGGCCACCGGCTCGACAGCGCGCGCAGCACCGGATTCGGCAGCCCCGGGATCTGGAACGCGACGGTGTAGGCCGACGCGACGCTCTGGGCCAGCGCGCCGCGCACCCGGGCCGGGGAGAGCGGTCCGCGCAGGTAGGCGCCCAGGAAGTCCAGGTTGGGGCCGGAGACCGAGGTGAACGAGGCGATGCGGCTCACCGCGCCGGGGTCGGCGACCAGCTCCCAGCCGATGACCGAACCCCAGTCGTGGCCCAGGATGTGCACCGGGCGGTCGGGCGAGAGCGCGTCGGCGACCGCACGCACGTCGGCGGCCAGCTCCTCGAGCCGGTACGCCGCGACGTCATCGGGCACGCTGCTCGCGCCCGCGCCGCGGTTGTCGACCGCGAGGATGCGGAAGCGGGCGGCCAGCCGGGCGGCGACGTCGTTCCACAGCACGTGCGTGTCGGGCCAGCCGTGCACCAGCAGGATCGGAATGCCCTGGGGATCACCGCATTCGAACACCGCGAGGTCCACATCGCCACGGCGTACCGTGGCCGTGGCCGCGGCGGGGAACGGTCCCGCGGTGGTGGTGGTCATCGTCGCTGCGCCTTTCCTGCCCGTCGCCGGCACCGCGCGGCCGTCAGGCCGACGCGGCATCGGGTCGGGAGCGTTTCACGTGGAACCACATGGTGGGTCCCCGGTGGATGGTGTGGATGAACGTAACACCAGGTACCGGACAGTCGCCAGGGCCGGTCAGCCGTAGGTGTCGCGCGGCCCGCGGCCCTTGATGTGGCGCTCCCCCTTGCGCCAGCTCGGCGCCGCGGGCCCGGAGATCTTCAGCTGGGTGACCACGCCCTGGCCGACCGCCGCGTTGATCTTGGCCAGGATCTGGCTCTGGAGCATGCGCAGCTGGGTGGCCCAGGCGGTGGACTCGGCGGCGATGGTCAGCACCCCGTCGCGCAGCGCGACCGGCGTGGCATGCGCGGCGATGTCCTCGCCGACCACACCGGCCCACCGGCCGAACACCGTGCCCTCGGCGACCTTGCCGTCCCAGCCCCTGGACTTCGCGATGCGCGAGGCCAACTGGGAGAGCAACTGGGGATCGCGGTCGTCGGGGCGGGCGCCGGACCATCCCGAACGCTTGCGCGCGCCGGTGCGCAGTTTGCGGACCGGCGAGGCGCGCCCCTGGCCCACCGATTTGCCGCTCGCCTTGGCGGCCGCGCGCGCCTCCTCCAGCGCGCGCCGGGCCAGGTCGATGCCGCGCAGCTCCGGTTCGCCACCGGGCTGCTGGGGCACGGGTTCCTGCCGCTCGCTCATCAGCCGGCTCCCTTCACCCGCGGGGTTTGTCCCCAGTTCTCACCGTTTGTCCCCAGGCCGCGCGGTCTCGTTCGGCGCGTCGCGCGCCGGGCCCGCACCGCGCCGACCCGGAGGTCGAACGCCTGTTCGTGGCACTTTTCCCAGGTGGTGGCCGAGACCGCGAGGTCGCGGCCGCCGCACGGGAGCGGTGACACGCCGCCGAAGTTATCCACAGATCCTGGGGATGAACCCGCGAACCGCCGCGGACCTCGGCGTACGGGTCACTGTACGTGAACCAGCCGACGAATCCGGCGTCCAGTGGCGGCCGAGAAACTGTGCACAACATCGGGGTTACCTGTGGACAGATCGTCAGGTGACGGTTCCCGGGGTGGGTTCGGCGATGCGGGAGATCCGGTGCGCGGCATCCCCCACCGCCTCCACGCGCAAGGGTGTGGCCTCCAGCTCCGCGGGCACGTCCTCCGGCACGGCGGCGGTGATCAACACCTGCTCCGCGCCCGCCGCCACCGCGGCCAGCGCCTTGCGGCGGCGGCGGTCCAGTTCGGCGAACACGTCGTCGAGCAGGAGCACCGGCTCGGTGCCCTGCTCGCGCAGCAGGTCGAAGGCGCCCAGCCGCAGCGCCAGCGCGAACGACCAGGATTCGCCGTGACTGGCGAACCCCTTGGCGGGCGCGTCACCCAGCATGAGCTCGAGATCGTCACGATGCGGTCCGACCAGGCAGACGCCGCGGTCGAGCTCCTTGGGACGCGCCGCGGCCAGCTCGCGCAGCAGAATCGCCTCCAGCGTCTCGGCGTCGTCGGGCTGTGGAGAACGCGCCGGATCGAGGAATTCGGGGGGCAGATACGAACTGCGGTAACCGATTGCGGCGGGCCGGGATTCGGGCGCGATGGACCGATACGCCTGCGCCAGATGGGGATACAGGTCGTGGACCAGCCGCAATCGCTGGCCCAGCAGCACCGCCGCGTGCCCGGCCAGGTGCCCGTCCCACACGTCCAGGGTGCTCAGATCGGCGCGCGATCTGGCCTGTCGCCCAGCGGATTTCAACAGCGCCGACCGCTGGCGCAGCACCCGGTCGTAATCCGAGCGCACACCGGCCAGCCTGGGGAGACGGGCTGTGCACAACTCGTCTATGAAGCGACGCCGCTCTCCCGGATCGCCGCGCACCAGCGCCAGATCCTCCGGTGCGAACAGTACGGTCTGGAGTATCCCCAGGATCTCCCGCGAACGGCGCACCGGCGAACGGTTGATCTGCGCCCGGTTCGCGGCGCCCTGGTTGAGCTCCATGTCGACGCGCAGTTCCCGGCCGTTGTTCACCACCGTCGCGCCGATCCGCGCGCGCTGGGTGCCCATGCGGATCAGCGGCGCGTCGGCGGCGACCCGGTGCGAGCCGAGGGTGGCCAGGTAGCCGGCCGCCTCCAGCAGATTCGTCTTCCCGTTGCCGTTCGCCCCCAGGAATACCGTGCGGCCTGGGGACAACTCCAGCTCCACGTGTTCCCACGAGCGGAAATCACGCAGCGACAGTGCCCGGACGAACATCGGCTAGCCCGCCCCGCCGACGAGGCGGGGCGCTCGATCGCGCACCCGCGCTCAGCCCGGGAGCCGGACCGGCATCAACAGGTAGGTGTACGGGCTGTCCAGGGCCGCGAACGCGCCGGAGTCGAGCGCCTGGGGCTCCTCCTCGCCGGCGGGCAGCAGCACCGCCGGACGGCTGGGCGTGGTGAACCCGAAGGTCACGCGGTCGGCGTGCAGCGCGGACAGTCCGTCGACCAGGTAGCCGGGATTGAACGCGATGGTGAGCGACTCACCGCGGAAGTCGGCGGCCAGCCACTCCTCGGCACGGCCCGCGTCGTCGCCGCCCGCCGAGAGCAGCAGGCCCTCTGTGGAGAACTCCAGTCGCACCTGCGCGCCGCGCTCGGCCACCAGGGCCACGCGCTTGATGGCCTCGGTGAGAGCCGCGACCTCGAGGGTGGCCAGGGAGGTGTGCTCCTTGGGGAGCAACTGGCGGAACTTGGGGAATTCCGCGTCCAGCAGGCGGGTGGTGGTGCGGCGCCCCGCGTTGACGATGCCGAGCAGGCCGTCGGAGCCCGCTCCGGTCCCCAGCGACAGCTGCACGGGCGAGTCGGAGGGGCCGAGGGTCTTCGCCGACTCCGAGAGCGTGCGCGCCGGGATGAGCACCGCGGTCTCGATATCGGCCTGGGCGGGCTGCCATTCGATGTGGCGCACCGCGAGGCGGAAGCGGTCGGTGGCGGCCAGCACGACCTTGGAGCCCTCGATCTCGACCCGGATGCCGGTGAGCATGGGCAGCGTGTCGTCGCGGCCCGCGGCGACGGCGACCTGGCCGACCGCCTCGGCGAACACATCCACACCCAGTTCACCGGTGACCTGCGGGACCTCGGGCAGTTGGGGATAGTCCTCGACGGGCATGGTGGGCAGCGAGAACTTGGCGCTGCCACAGGTGATGAGCACGCGGGTGCCGTCGACGGACACGTCGACGGGCTTGTTGGACAGCGCCTTGGTGATGTCGGCGAGCAGCCGGCCGGAGACCAGCACCTCGCCGGGGCCCGCGACCTCGGCCGCCACGCGCATCTGCGCGGAGACCTCGTAGTCGAAGCCCGAGACGGTCAGCCCGTCCTCACCGGCCACCAGGAGCACACCGCCGAGCACGGGCACCGGAGGCCGGGACGGCAGGCTGCGCGCGACCCAGGCGACCGACTCGGCGAAATCCTCCCGAGCGACCCGAAACTTCATGCTGGCAAGCTCCATCGCCCGATCTGTCCTCTCCCGGTTCCGTGATCCGTACCTGCGCGGCGCGCGAGCCGTGTGGCCCGGCGACCCCAATGGTCAGCCTTGGTTCTACTCAGGGGGTGTCCGGCCGCCTATCGAAGTCTGGCACAGACGGCCGACATAAAACCTACCCGCGCGCGGCGCGTGAACCTAGTCCGCCCCTCGCATCGGATCGGCCGTGTCCCTTCTCCTCCTTGCCTGTGTAACTCGCCCCGATCCGGACGTGACCCTCTCGGCCCGACTTTCCACACACCCTGTTTTGAAGAGAGATCTATTAGAAGAAGAACTGAAGTAGTAGTAGGCACTGTGGAATCTGTGGACTGCGGCCGTTGTCGCTGGTCAGTAGGCGTGGTGGCGTGGGGATGACCGTGGGGTGACTCGAGGATGAATCGGGGACGACTGTGGAGCGCCCCGAACTGTCCACCGTTCATCCTCGAGTCGTCCTCGAGTTGTTCCACCGGATTCACCCAGTTGTTCACACCTGTGCACCATCCGGTGGAGAACCGGTGGATTCCTCGAGGACTCCACACGGACTCCTCGAGGAATCCACAGGGATGAACAGGTCCCCGCCCAGGTCAGGGCCTGTGGGTGGAATCGATGTGGATGATGTGGATACCCGCCTGTGAGTAGCGCGCGCGACGGCCTGTGGACGAATCGGTGGACAAACCGGTGGATTCCTCGAGGACTCCACAGGGATTCCTCGAGGAATCCACAGGCCACAAAAAAGCACCGCCCCAGGTCAGGGGCGGTGCGAGGGTGTGGAGGAAGCTCAGCGCGAGCGCTGCTTGATCCGGGCTGTGAGTTCCTGCACCTGGTCGTAGACGCGGCGCCGTTCGGTCATCTCCTTGCGGACCTTCTTCTCCGCGTACATCACCGTGGTGTGGTCGCGGCCGAACGCCTGCCCGATCTTCGGCAGCGACAGATCGGTGAGCTCGCGGCACAGGTACATGGCGATCTGCCGGGCCTGGGCCAGCGGACGGGCCTTACCCGGGCCGGTCAGCTCCTCGAGCGTGGTGTTGAAGTACTCGGCGGTGACCGCCATGATCGTGCTCGCGTTGATCTCCAGCGCCGCGGTGTCGGGCATGAGGTCGCGCAGCACCACCTCGGCCAGCGGCAGGTCCAGCGGCTGGCCGTTGAGCGAGGCGAACGCCGTGACGCGGATCAGCGCGCCCTCCAGCTCGCGGATATTGCGCTCCACCCGGCTGGCGATGAGTTCGAGCACGTCGTGCGGCACATCGAGGCGGTCCATGCGTGCCTTCTTGCGCAGGATCGCGATGCGGGTCTCCAGCTCGGGCGGCTGCACATCGGTGATCAGGCCCCACTCGAACCGGGTGCGCAGCCGCTCCTCCAGGGTGGCCAGCTGCTTGGGCGGCCGGTCGGAGGACACCACGATCTGCTTGTTGGCGTTGTGCAGCGTGTTGAAGGTGTGGAAGAACTCCTCCTGGATGCCTTCCTTGCCCTCGATGAACTGGATGTCGTCGACCAGCAGGATGTCGGTCTCGCGGTAGCGCCGCTTGAACGCGACCTTGCGGTCGTCGCGCAGGCTGTTGATGAAGTCGTTGGTGAACTCTTCGGTCGACACGTACTTCACCCGCATCCCGGGGAACAACCGCTGCGCGTAGTGACCCGCCGCGTGCAGCAGATGGGTCTTGCCCAGGCCGGACGCTCCCCACACGAACAGCGGGTTGTAGGCGCGGGCGGGCGCCTCGGCGATCGCGACGGCCGCCGCGTGGGCGAACCGGTTGGACGCGCCGATGACGAAGGTCTCGAAGGTGTACTTCGCGTTCAGGCTGGCCGAGGAGTTGGCCGGCGCGGGCGCGCTCTCCTGGCTCTTGCCGAAATAGGTGGGCCACGAGTTGCGCACGTCGACGACTGGCTCGTCCTCGGGCTCGGCGCGCGGCGATTCGCCCTGCTCACGCACCGGTTCGTGGGCGGCGGGCTGCTCGCGCAGCGGCATCCGGGCCGGGCCGCGGACCGGTTCCGGCGTGAACAGCGACTCCTGTCCGGGCGGCGCGGAATCCCGTCGCGAGCCGGGGCCCGCTTCGCGGCGTGGCGGCGTGGACACCGAGGGCACCTGCGCGGCGTCGCCCGGGTACTCCCCCGCGACCGGCGCGCGGTACACGGTGGTGGGGTAGTCGTCGGCGCCCGGGTAATCCTTGCTCGGCGTGTAGTCGGCGCTCGGCGCGTACTCGGCGGCCTGGGGATAATCCGAGGAGCCCGGGTACTCCGGCGCGGGCGAGAACTCGCCCGGCTGCGCGTAGCGCGGGGCCGGGTAGTCGGTGCGGCTCGGCGGCTCGCCGGGGAATCCGGCGGGCGCGCGCGGGGCCTCCCTGGTGCGTTCGGGCCTGCTCGTCATGCGCGCGTGCCGGGGATCGGCCGCCGCTCGCGCGCTGCTCGAGGTGGCGGGCGCCGCGATGCGCACACCCAGACCTTCGACCTGGGGACCCAGCCTGCGGGCCAGCGAACGCAGGATCGGTTCGCGCAGATCGCGCTCGATGGCCTCCTGGGCCAGCGACGAGGGCACCGAGAGCAGAGCGAACCCCTGCGCCACCGTGATCGGCTTGACCAGCTTGAGCCAGGCCTGCTGGGCCCTGGTCACGGCCTGGATCGCGCCGTCGGCGGAGCCGGTGGTGAGCTCGGCGATCACCTCGGGCCACACGGTGGCCAGCACGTTCTGCTCGTCGTCCATGCAGTGTCCTCCCCGGGAGTAGGTCGATGGGAGCAGACGGCTGGGGTTGCGGGCGGACATGGGCTATTCTGTGATCCCGCGTACGTCCGCAGCCGGTGGGGACGCTGCTCGGATTCCCCCGTTCCTGGCAGCGGCACTGCGCCGTCGGCTCTACGAATATGCCACTCCAAGGGTCTTTCCACACAATTATCCACAGATGTGGAGAACCCTGGGGAATTCGCCTTTCGCCCCGGGTCACGGCGGTATCGGGCGCCGACCTGCGGTTTGTCAGCAACCTCGCGGCAACGTGACGATCGGGTGACCGCCGGACCTGCCCAGGGGTGTGGACGAGGTCACCGGATCGGGCGGCCGATATGGCGAGCCGGGGGCCGAGTTTGACCCGTCCGAGCCTGGTCAGTACCCTCGTACAGTCACCCCTTGGTGCGGTGGCGGTCCCGTGCTGACCGCGTGTGGTCATTTGAACGACCGTGTGCGCCAGGACCGACTCGCGCCGATGATGACACCGCGATTCATCGCGCACATACGTATCACCGAAAACTTCGGGCGTCGACCGATGCCCACCTACCTGAGGAGTGTTGACCGTGGCCAAGGGCAAGCGGACGTTCCAGCCGAACAACCGTCGTCGGGCGCGGGTTCACGGCTTCCGCCTCCGGATGCGCACCCGTGCGGGTCGCGCCATCGTGTCGGCGCGTCGCCGCAAGGGCCGCGCCTCCCTCACTGCCTGATCCTCGCTCTCGGACGCTCGGGTGTTGCCTGAGCCGCATCGGTTGCATCATCGTGCCGACTTCTCCCGGACGGTGCGCCGTGGCCAGCGAATCGGGAGGCGGGATCTGGTAGTGCACGCGCTGGTGCGCGAGTACGAAGGAATCGTGGGCGCACACGTACGGCACGGCGATCCGGTGGACACCGGATCGCTCGTCCGCGTCGGCGGGCCGAGGTTCGGTTTGATTGTCAGCAAGGCGGTGGGCTCCGCGGTGGTACGACACCGGGTGGCCCGCCGCCTGCGTCATATGTGCGCCGAGGTGCTCGCCGAACTCCCGGCCGACGCCGACGTGGTGATCCGCGCGCTGCCCGGCGCCGCCCACGCCGACTCCGCCGAACTGCTGCGCCAACTGCGCGGCGGATTGCGCAAACTGGGGGTAGCACAGGCACCGGGGCGCACGTGAAGGTCGTGACCTCCCTGGCCCGGTTGCCCGCACGCACGCTGATCTTCTTGATCGAGCTGTACCGGACCTATGTCTCCCCCACCCGCATGCCGGTGTGCCGCTTCACGCCGACCTGTAGCGAGTACGCGGTCACCGCGCTGCGCACCCGAGGCCTGTTCGTCGGCCTCGGACTGACGGTCGTGCGCTTGGCCAAATGCGCGCCCTGGCACCCTGGTGGGTGGGACCCCGTTCCCGAGCGCCGATCCCGCGCGCGGAACGGGGCAGTCGCCGACACGTCGTCGGCGCCACACGCTTGTAAAGGATCGCCGCACGCGGTGTCAGGCGACACGAACGACGGGAGTACATAGAGCCGTGCTCGACTTCATCTATTGGCCGGTGTCCTGGATCTTGTGGTTCTGGCACAAGGTGTTCGGGGCCATCCCGTTCCTCGGCCCCGACCACGGTCTGGCCTGGGCGCTGTCGGTCGTGTTCCTCGTCTTCACGCTGCGCCTGGTGCTCTACAAGCCGTTCGTCAAACAGGTGCGCACCACCAAACAGATGCAGGAACTGCAGCCCCAGATCAAGGAGCTGCAGAAGAAGTACAAGAACGACCGCCAGAAGATGGCGCTGGAGATGCAGAAGCTCCAGAAGGACCACGGCTTCAACCCGCTCATGGGCTGCCTGCCGATCCTGGCGCAGGTGCCGGTGTTCCTCGGTCTGTTCCACGTGCTCCGCTCGTTCAACCGCACCGGCCACGGCTTCGGTCAGCTCGGCCTCACTCCCGAGCAGAACGCCGCGCTGGCCAACTACGCGTTCAGCCCCGAGGACGTGCAGTCCTTCCTGAGCGCCCGCATCTTCGGCGCGCCGCTGGCCGCCCACATCATCGCCCCGGCCAACGAACTGCTCGCGTTCGAGGATTACGGCGGGGTGCCCTCCAAGCTCAGCATCGCGGCCGTCGCCATCCCGCTGATGATCATCGCGGGCATCGCGACCCACTTCAACGCGCGCGCGTCGGTGGCGCGGCAGTCTCCGGAGGCCGCGGCCAACCCGCAGGCCGCGCTGATGAACAAGCTGGCGCTGTACGTGTTCCCGCTCGGTGTGCTCGTCGGCGGCCCGTTCCTGATGATCGGCATCCTGATGTACTGGGTCGCCAACAACATCTGGACCTACGGTCAGCAGCATTTGGTCTTCGGGCGCATGGAGAAGGAAGAGGAAGCCAAGAAACAGGCCAAGCTCGAGCAGCGGGCGCAGAATGCCCCGAAGCCGGGCGCCAAACCGGTGAGCACCAAGAAGCGTCCGGTGTCCACGGAGAAGGTCACCGACGCCGTCGAGCCGTCCGATGCCGAGCCCTCGGCCAACGGCACGGCTTCGGCCAACGGCACCTCGAAGTCGAAGACGACCGCGAACAAGGGCGGCGCGGGGCAGCGCAAGCAGGGGGCCGGCAAGCGCTCCGGCGGGCGTGGACGCGCCAATCAGAAGCGCCGTCGCTGATCGCCATCGACCATTCGTGATCGCGCGCCGTCGGCGCCGAGCGGCCCGCGCGATGGAGGAGATGAAGGAAACCAAATGACTGTTGAGACCGACGGAGGGGATGCCACCGTGGCGACGAGCGTGGTGAACGCCGAGGCCGACGATGTGGTGAGCGACGCCGAAGAGGCGCTCATCGAGGAGGGCGAGATCGCGGGCGACTACCTCGAGCAGTTGCTCGACGTGCTGGACTTCGACGGCGATATCGACCTGGACGTGGAGGGCGACCGCGCCGTCGTCAGCATCGACGGCGGGCGCGATCTGTCGAAGCTGGTCGGCCGCGACGGTGAGGTGCTGGACGCGCTCCAGGAGCTGACCCGGCTGGCCGTGCAGCAGGCGACCGGAGTGCGCAGCCGGCTGATGCTGGACGTCGCGGGCTGGCGGGCCAAGCGCCGCTCGGAGCTGAGCTCGCTGGGCGCGGAAGCGGCCAAGCGGGTGCTGGCGTCGGGGGCGCCGGAATCGCTGTCGCCGATGACGCCGTTCGAGCGGAAGATCGTGCACGACGCGGTCGCCGCCGTCGACGGAGTCAGCAGCGAGAGCGAAGGTGTGGAGCCGAATCGCTACGTGGTGGTCGTCCCGTCCTGACCCGGGAGCCCGTCGCGTTTCGTCACGCTGACGATTGATGATTGGATTGGCCTCTGGCCCCCTCGGGCCGGGGGCCTTCTCCATGTGTGGTCGACCTCGAGCTCGGAAGGATGTTTCACGTGGAACGAGAACCCGGTGCAGGTGCCGCGCTGCCGACCGAGACGGCACCGCCGGCCGCCGCGACGGTGTTCGGCGCGCGGCTCGATATCGCCCGGCGCTATTGCGCGGCGCTCGCCACCGCCGGTGTGGAGCGCGGGCTGATCGGTCCGCGCGAAGTGCCGCGGCTGTGGGACCGCCACATCCTCAACTGCGCCGTGGTCGCCGAGCTGATGCCGGAGGGCGTCACGGTGGTCGACATCGGCAGCGGCGCCGGACTGCCCGGCATCCCGCTCGCCATCGCCCGGCCCGATCTCCGCATCACCCTCGTGGAGCCGCTGTTGCGCCGGACCACCTTCCTCGGTGAGTTCATCGAGGAGGCCGGACTCGACATCACCGTCGTCCGCGGCCGCGCCGAACAGTCCGGCGTGATGAAGGAAGCGGGCGGTGCCGATATCGTCACCTCCCGCGCCGTCGCCCCGCTCGCCAAACTGGCGCAGTGGTCGCTGCCGCTACTGCGCGACCACGGGCGGATGCTCGCGCTCAAGGGCGTCAGCGCCGCCGACGAACTCGAGCGCGACGGTGACTCCCTCGCCCGCGCCGGCGCCGGCAATTTCGAAGTCCTCGAGTGCGGCGTCGGCATCGTCGAAACCCCCACCTTGGTGATCAGCGCCGAGCGCCTCCCCCGCGCCGAGCGCGTCGCTCGTCGCCGAGACAGGGTGGGTGCCGGGGATGCGTCGCCGGGACTGCGTCGGGGGATTACGCGGGGGCGTCGCTCAGGGAAGTAGTCCCTTTGCCCGTGGTGTCGTGAGTGGATGGCGACCGGGCCAGCGACCGGAGTCGCCGGAGGCTCTTCCCTCGCTGTGCCGTGCGTGGACAAGTCACTCCCCTCGGGGCCCCGGTGCGTTCCTCTCTCGAGGTGCCGGTGTGGCGGTCGCCCGAGGTGCCAGTGTGGCGGGTCTGAGGTCTCCGATCCGGTGGGGTCCGATCGATGCTTCACGTGAAACATCGATCGGGACGCCGCGAGCCGCGCGGTGACCACGGTCGGCCGCTGCGATGTTTCACGTGAAGCAATGCGGACGGCCGGTCGGTGCGAAGTCCCGCGTGCGGGCAATCCGTCCGCCCCGGAAGTGGCTCGCCGGTCGGATCGCTCACGAGTTCCGAAGTGGGCGCACCCCATCCCGGGAGTCTCGGCGATCGCGGCGGCGCGCGTATCCGCGGAATGCGCGGTCGGCGTGTTCCGCCGAGAGGGATGCCGAGGTTTCACGGGAAACATCGATGGTCGAACCTCCCCGAATCGCGCTCCGGATCGTCCGAATTCCGCTCCCCCGGGCCGGAATTCCTCCGTTCTCGCACTCCGTTCGGCGCGTATTCGCGTGTCGCCGCGATTCAACTTTCTTCTGGGGCTGAGTGCTGGCAAGCTAGTGAGCGTCGGGCGTGAGCGTTGGTGCCACGGTGGGATGTGGGTGTGCGGGACTGCTCCGCTCGGTCGTTTGATCGGGCGCCGTCCCGACGGAGCATCATGTTCGATCCGACACAGCAGTGTGAAGACACGGCATCGGCGTTGGCCCGAGGCGCGTGGTCTGTAGTTCTCGGGTTAGGAGCTGTCTATGTCGAGCGGTCCGGCGAATGTTTCACGGGAAACAACGTCGCGAGTGCCGGGGATGCTGGACTCCAGCAACTTCGACACGGAGGCTTTCGGAAGCACCCCGTTCGGGAACATCTCCCCCAGCGAGACCCCGATCGCCGCCGAAGCTCAGCGTGCCAGTCAGATATTGCATCCAGGAAAGGTGACAGTGCCGAAACCGCGCGAGCAACGGATCATCACCATCGCGAACCAGAAGGGTGGCGTCGGAAAGACCACCACGACGGTGAATCTCGCCGCCGCCCTGGCGCACCAAGGCATGAAGGTGCTCGTCATCGACCTCGACCCGCAGGGCAACGCCAGCACCGCGCTGGGCATCGACCACCACTCGGGCATCCCCTCCAGCTACGAGCTGCTCATCGGTGAGGTCTCCGTCAAGGAGGCCATCCAGCAGAGCCCGCACAACGAGCGGCTGCTGTGCATCCCCGCCACCATCGACCTGGCGGGCGCCGAGATCGAACTCGTCTCGATGGTGGCGCGCGAGGGGCGGCTCAAGGGCGCCATCCAGGAAGCGAATATCGCCGGCTACGACATCGACTACGTGATGATCGACTGCCCGCCCTCGCTGGGCCTGCTGACGGTCAACGCGCTCGTCGCCGCCAAGGAGGTGCTGATCCCGATCCAGTGCGAGTACTACGCGTTGGAGGGCGTCGGCCAGCTGCTCCGCAATATCGGTCTGGTGCAGGCGCACCTGAATCCCGAATTGCACGTCTCCACCGTCATTCTCACCATGTACGACGGCCGCACCAAGCTCGCCGATCAGGTCGCCGAGGAGGTGCGCGGTCACTTCGGTGACGTGGTGCTGCGCTCGGTGATCCCCCGTTCGGTGAAGGTGTCGGAGGCGCCGGGCTACGGGATGACGGTGCTCGATTATGATCCAGGCTCCCGGGGTGCGATGAGCTACCTCGACGCCGGACGCGAGATGGCTCAGCGGGCGCTGGCCGAGCAGGCTGCGAACGGCGCGGAGTGATCCGGGCTCGGGTCGGCACGACCCGGACAGGTGGCGGACGAGGGAAGGGATCGGTGGGTCGATGAGTCAGGCGAAGAAGGGTGGGCTAGGCCGTGGTCTGGCGGCGCTGATTCCGACGGGCCCGGCCAATGCCCAGGGGTTGAACACCCAGGGGCTGGGCAGCGCGGCGGCGAACGTCGTGATCGGGCTCGATCCCATCGGCCCGCAGCCGGCGTCGGCGTTCCTGCACCGGGTCCCCGAACCCGCCGAGGAGACGGAGCTGGCCGAGGGCGGCGCCGTCTACCGGGAGATCCCGCCCGATCGCATCGAGCCGAATCCCAAGCAGCCGCGCCAGGTCTTCGACGAGGAGGCGCTGGCCGAACTGGTGCACTCCATCCGCGAATTCGGCCTCATGCAGCCGATCGTGGTGCGCCGCCTGGACGGTGACGAGGAGCGCTATCAGCTCATCATGGGCGAGCGGCGGTGGCGCGCCTGCCAGGAGGCGGGCGTCGAGACCATCCCGGCGATCGTCCGCGAGACCGCCGACGAGTCGATGCTGCGCGACGCCCTGCTGGAGAACATCCACCGGGTGCAGCTGAACCCGCTCGAAGAAGCAGCCGCCTATCAGCAGCTGCTCGAGGAGTTCGGCGTCACCCACGAGGAACTCGCCACCCGGATCGGGCGGTCCCGCCCCGTCGTGACGAACATGATCCGCTTGCTGAAGCTGCCGATCCCGGTGCAGCGGCGGGTCGCGGCGGGCGTGCTGTCGGCCGGCCACGCCCGCGCCCTGCTCGGTCTGGAGGCGGGCGCGGACGCGCAGGAGGCGCTCGCGGCGCGCATTGTCGCCGAGGGAATGTCGGTGCGCGCCACCGAGGAAGCGGTCACGCTGGCGAACCGCGATCCGGATGCGGCCGCTCCCCCGGCCCCCCGGCGCAAGCCGATCCAGATGCCGGGACTCCAGGATGTGGCCGAGCGACTGTCGAATTCGTACGACACCCGCGTCACGGTGAGCCTGGGCAAGCGCAAGGGCAAGATCGTGGTGGAGTTCGGATCGGTCGAAGATCTCGAGCGCATCGTGAACATGATGGAACAGCAACTCGGTTCGTGACAGAAGTGGCGGAAATAGCCCCGTGTATCCCGTAGGGACGGGTCCGGCGCGGAAACGTCACTGTGACGGCATGGTTTTCGCCGCCGCGGTGACGCGTTCGCGCGGAACCGCCGGACTCGGACACAACAGCACAGCGACCTGGAATGAGGCGGCTTCGCGTTGATCGCATATCCTTGCTGGCGAGAAGACATTGATGCGGCGTGAGCGTGGATGAATCGGACAGCTGGAGGCTGAGCAGAGCGGTGTCGACCAGCGTCACAGCACTTACCCTCGGCGGCCTGGACAACCTTCCCGCGCATGCCCGCCGCTGCGTGTTCTGGGAGATCGATCCCGCCGTGGCGGAGGACTCCCGGGCGTTCAGCGACCCGGTGTTCGAGAAGGAAGCCTGGCTCTCGACTGTCATGCTGGAGTGGGGTTCCTGCGGACAGGTGGCGAACGTGGACGGCAAGGTCGCCGGTTGCGCGCTGTACTCGCCGCCGAGCGCCGTGCCGCGTGCCGGCCTGTTCCCGACTTCTCCGGTGAGCCCGGACGCGGTGCTGCTGACCACGCTGCGCACCGAACTCCCCTACCGCGACGAAGATGTCGCGCACGCGCTGCTACGGGCCGTCGTGACGGATCTGATCCGCCGTGGCGTGCGCGCGCTGGAGGCGTTCGGATTGCGGTCCGAGCCGCCGGCCAAGCGCCTGACCGACCGGTTGGTGGGTTCGATGACGCTCATGGAGCGGATCGGCGCGCCGCTGCGCGGATCGGCCGCATCGGCGTCGGCCGAGTGTTCGCCGCAGACCTGCATGATCGACGCGGACCTGTTGGAGGAGTTCGGTTTCGAGGTCGTCGCGGCGCACCACCGGTTCCCGCGGCTGCGCCTGGAGCTGGATTCCGACCACGGCTGGAAGGAAGACGTGGAGCGCGCGCTCGACCAGTTGCTCGCCGCCGCGTCGATCACCGCGCCCACCCGCGCGGGCGCCCGCTGACACGAGAACGCCCTGCCGACCCGAAGGATGGCAGGGCGTTCTCGAAAAGTACTGGGCAGCCTCAGGTCCGGTCGGCGGCCGCCAATTCCTCGGCCAGCAGTTCGGCGAAAGTGTAGGTGCCCGTGGGCTGATCGTCCTGCCCCAGCAGGTACAGCCGCTTGACCGAGATGAGGATGGCCTCGGCGATCACGTCGCGCATGCGCGGGTTGGTGAGCACCGACGCGTCGTATTCGTTGGTGAGATAACCGATGTCGACCTGCACGGTGGGCATCTTGGTGAGCCGCAACAGATCCCACGTACGCGAGTGAGTCCGGCAGTCCTGCAACGAGGTTCGCGCGACTACCTCGCGCTGGATGAACCCGGCCAGCACCTGCCCGATCATCGATACCGAACCGTGCGAATTGCCGAAGTGGAAGCTGGCCAGCCCGTTCGCCGAGGGGCTCGGGTTGGTGGCGCACCGCAGCGAGATCATCAGATCGGCGTCGAAAGCGTTGGAGGTCTCGGCGCGTTCGGCGTCGGTGGGATTGGCGCCCCACGGGCGGGAGAGGAACGTCTCCATCCCGGTGGCGGCCATGCGGCCCTCCAACCGGCTGGCCAGATCCCACAGGATCTCCGACTCGTACACGTCGCCGTATTCGGTGGGCACCGCGTGCCCCTTGTCGGGTCCGCCCAGGCCCGGGTCGATCACGATGCGCTTGCCCGTCAGCTGCGGGCCCGCGCGATGCACCACCTCTTCCTCGGCGATGCGATGCGGGTTGCCGCCCGTCACACGCGCGCCGAGCAACTCCAGCGAGCGCAGTGTGTCGGGCCCGCAGATACCGTCGGCGGACAGCCCGATCTCCCGCTGGAAGGCGGTGAGCGCATCGTGGGTGTGCGGGCCGAAATAGCCGTCCACGCGGTGCACGTAGAAGCCGAGATCCTGCAGTTTGCGCTGCAAGGTGGCCACATCGTCGCCGTACAGGGGGGCTGACAGCTGGTAGATGAGGGTGCGCGCGCCGAGCCGGTAGGACGCCTCCTTCAGGGCCCGGTAGGTCGCCGGACCCACCACCCCGTCCACGAGCAGACCGCGATGCTGCTGGAACGCGCGGACCGCGGAATCGAGGTGGTGGTCGAAGGAGGCCTCGGTGTCTTTCCAGTACTCGTGCCCGTCGGCCGAATCGGCGGCATGCGCGTGCAGGAATCCGAGACTGGCCAGGGTGCTCCGAACCTCTGCTACGGCTGGACCGGTATCGCCGTGACGAAGTCGGTGCATGCGTGAGAGCCCTTTCCTTCCGTCGAACCGGGTACCCACTCAGGCGACGGCGTACACCCTCGCGCGAAGCGTCGGTCGATTGTCTCAGACCTGGCCCCGAAAACGGCAATTACCGCCGCCACGGGCATCCTACGGCGCGTCGTCGAGCGCGTCCGTCAGATGACGTCCGCGAGCTCGCGCAGCAGGGCCGCTTTGCCCTTGGCGCCGACGATCTGCTTCACCGGCTTCCCACCGCGGAACAGCATCATAGTGGGCAGCGACAGCACCTGGTATTCGCGGGCGGTGGACGGGTTGGCGTCGACGTCCAGCTTGGCGATGGTCAGCTTGTCGGCGTGCGCGCCGGCGATCTCCTCCAGCACGGGGGCGACCATCTTGCACGGTCCGCACCAATCCGCCCAGAAGTCGACCAGGACGGGCTTCTCGCTGAGCAGCACGTCGTCGGCGAAGGACGCGTCGGTCACGGTGACCGTGTTGCCGTTGTCGGCCATGGGTTTCTCCTCGTTGATCGGGATGTGGGCGAGATCAGTGGGCGTTCGCGGCGACCGGCTGTCCCGCGTGGTCCAGGGTGTTCGCGGTGATATCGCCCTGCTCGGAGAGCCAGCGTTCGGCGTCGATCGCGGCGCGGCAGCCCGTGCCCGCGGCGGTGATGGCCTGCCGGTAGGTGTGGTCGACCAGATCGCCCGCGGCGAAGACGCCCTCGACGTTCGTGGCGGTGCCCGGATGCCGGACCTGCACGTAGCCCTCATCGTCGAGTTCGACCTGGCCGCGCACGAGCTCGCTGCGCGGGTCGTGGCCGATCGCGACGAACAGGCCGGTCGCGGCCAGTTCGGAGGTCTCGCCGGTGCGGGTGTCGCGCAGCGTGAGACCGGTCACCGCGTTGTCCCCGTGCACCCGAACGACTTCCGCGTTCAGCACGAACTCGATCTTCTCGTTGGCCTTGGCCCGCTCCAGCATGATGCGCGAGGCGCGGAACTCCTCGCGCCGGTGCACGATGGTGACCTTGGACGCGAACTTGGTGAGGAAGGTCGCCTCCTCCATGGCCGAGTCGCCGCCGCCGACCACCACGATCTCCTGGCCCTTGAAGAAGAAGCCGTCGCAGGTGGCACAGGCGCTCACGCCGCGGCCGAGCAGTTCCTGCTCGCCGGGCACGTTCAGGTAGCGCGCGGCCGAACCCATGGCCAGCACGATCGCGTACGCCTGGTAGGTCTCCTCGCCCACGGTGACCGTCTTCACGGGACCGCTCAGGTCGATGGCGTCGACGTCCTCGGTGCGGATGTCGGCGCCGAAACGCTTGGCCTGCTCGCGCATCTGGTCCATCAGGTCGGGGCCCATGATGCCGTCGCGGAAGCCGGGGAAGTTCTCCACCTCGGTGGTCGTCATCAGCGCGCCGCCGAATTGGGTGCCCTCGAACAGCAAGGGCTGCAGCTCGGCGCGCGCCGCGTAGACGGCGGCGGTGTAACCGGCGGGGCCGGAGCCGACAATGATCAGGTCGCGAATCATGGCGCCCTTCCGAGGTGATCTGGGGTGATCTGGGGGAACGTGAAACTCAACAACAGGGTAAACGCTGATGTTCCCGCGCGGCCCGGCCCCGTCGCTACCCGATGTCGGTGATGTTCTTCACCTGCGGATCTCCCGGCGCGCAGCCCGGCCCCACCACCAGCGCGGTGATCTGGCCGCGGTCGGCGCCGCCGAGCAGGATGAGCACCGCGGCCTGGCCGCTGTAGGTCATGTTCATCGAGCCGAGCACCGGGCGGGTCAGGCCCGCCGCGGCCACGCAGGCGTCGCGGGCCGCGTAGTCGGCGAGCGGGCCGGTGACGTCGTTGCGGCCGAGCGCGGCGAGCGCGGCGGTGGCGGTGAGGTCGTCGCCGATCTGGTTCTCGGTCGGTGACGCGACGGGCGTGCCCTCCTCGTCACCGCCCAGCACCGAGGCGCCGATCCCGACACCCGCGACCACGGCCGCCACGGCCGCCGCGGCGGCGAGCCAGCGCAACCGGCGGCCGCGGCGTTCGTCCAGCGAGACGGGCGGGGCGAGGTGTTCACTCGGACCTGTTGGGGCGGAAGATGTTTCGGAAGGTTCCGGCAGCCGGTGGACGGTGGCGCGCGGCTCCTCGCCGGACTCCAGATCCTCGAGGAACGAGAACAGGCGCACCGACACGTCGTCGGGCATCGGGTGGAGTACCGGGTCGACGGCACCTAGTTCGCGCACGTGGCCGCGCACCTCGTCCAGCGAGTCCAGATACCGGCTGGCGTCGGCATCGGCGCGGACCAGGGGCCACAGCTGGGCTCCGAGTTCGGGGTCGATGTTGTCGGCATGCAGGTCGGCCAGCAACTCCGTGGAGAACGGAGGCTGCGGAACTGACCGGGTCGCCATCGCACCTCCGTAATTCCCATCGGACATTGCTGTCCCGTTCGCCATGGCGACCGCCTACCGGGCCGCCCCTGAATACATCGCTCAGTGGTTCGTCACTATTAATGACGCAGCGCCACTAGTTCCGGTTCCGCGGATCGCGCAGAAATTCCAAACGTTCCTGCAAACGTTGCCGTGCCCGCGCGCACCGGCTCTTGATGGTCCCCTCCGGGACGCCGAGCATGGCGGCCGCCTCCGCCACGCTATACCCCTCCAGATCGACCGCAACCAGCGCGGTCCGCTGATCGGGCGGCAGCGAGAACAGGGCGCGATCCACCACGATCGACAACTCGAGGTGGGCGAACTCATCGCGCTCGTCGATCGGTTCCGGCATGGAATCCGGCGAGAACGACACCGCGCGCCGGGTCTTGTTGCGCCGGATGCGGTCCAGGCAGGCGTTCACCACGATGGCGTGCAACCAGCTGCGCACCTCGGCCTCCGCGCGGAACGAACCTGCGGTGCGATGGGCCGAGAGCAGTGCGTCCTGCAGCGAATCGGCCGCGTCCTCCCTGGTGTAGGAAGTGCGCAGGGCGGTCTGCCAGAGGTGGTCGTTGTGCCTGCGCAACAGTTCGGCGAAGGCGTGGCGCTCCCCGTCGACGTGCGCCCGCAGCAACTGCGCGTCGGTGAGGTCGTCGGGCACGAACGAGCGCTCGCGGGCCGCGACCGGCCGCGAACTTCCCGCGCGGGAACCCTCGTTCCTCTCCGACAATCCAACCCCTCGACGGCGCTCACCGGGCGACAGCGTGGATCACCTGTCACCGAAAACTTTCGCAGCATCCGGAATCGCGTCACCAGAATCCGGGAAGCTCCCCTGCCGAGAGCGCGTGCCGATCATATCGGCAGGGCCGAAGGGGCAGCAACCAGACCGAGCGGGATGCCGGCCACGCCGCAACGGTGGTGGCAGAGAAAGGAAAAGGTCAGGGGGCGGCGTCGAACCGCAGGTCGGCGATGGCCGACTGGAACTGGCTGCCGGTGGTGCCGAGCCCGGTGATCCACACGAGCACGTAGCGCACCGCCTGGTCGGCCTGCACCGGGATCTCGGTGACCCCGTCGCCCAGCTGGGCCGTGCCGATCAGCTGGGTCTGGTCCAGGGTGGGCGAATTCGTGGGCGACGTGCGGATCTCCACCGAGGTGCCCGGGCTCGGCGAGGTGATCGAGACGTTGGTCAGCCGCGCCGGGCTGGGCAGCGTGGCCAGCAGCCCCACGCCCTTCTTGAGCGCGGGGAACTGCTGGAAGTACTGGTCGGTGCGCCACACGGTGGCCGGATCGTTGTCCAGCACGGCCGCCACGTTGTTCACACCGTCGGGCGTGCCCTCGGGCGAGAACACCGTGACGCCGGTGACCGGGACCGGAACTCCGCCCGTCGGCGTGCTCGGCACCGCGCCGGGGGCGGGCGCGGGCGCCGGTGTGCTGTTGGTGGTGAGGCCGATATTGCGCTGTTCGTCCAGCGGCGCGTCGGATGCGCCCGGCGCGAACACGCTGACCATCCACCAGATCACGACGCCGACCACCAGCGCGGCCAGGATGCCCAGGCCCACCATGATCCACATCATGCGCTGCGAGCGTTCCCGCTCCTGCGCGAGCAGTTCCGGATCGGCCAGCGACTCGTCGGCGGGCACGTGCTGGGCCCGCTGACCCAGCCGCAGCACCGGGATGAAATCGGTCTTCTGGTCGACCACGGACGCCTGCTCCAGCACGTGCTGCACGGTGGCCGCGGTGCGCACGCCCTTGTTCGACTCCAGCGAACGCACCGCGACGGCCGAGATCTCGAACGGCACCTCCGGCCGGATCTGGCGCGGCTCCACCGGCGTGCCGTCGGCGCCGAAATCGGCCAGACGCAGGCCGCCGACGGTGGCGGCGGACCCGGTCAGCCCGCCGGAGCGGATCGGCCAGCGCGCCGTGATCAGCGCGTAGAGCATGGCGCCGAGGCCGCGCACGTCGGACTGGGCGTCGGAATCGGCCAGCGTGCCGGGGAAGGCGAGTACCGCGTCGCCCGAGGCGCTGATGCGCACCCGGTCGGGATGGTCGATGGACAGCGAACCGCCGCCGCGGTGGGCGAGTTCGGCGGCCGAGGCGAGCGCCCGGATGGCGCGGGCGGCGCCGATCGGTGAGGGCACCGTCTCGGCCATCTCACGCAGCGAACGACCGGGCGTCCACTCGGCCACCACGATGCCGCCGGAGCTGCCGCGCACCACGTCGAGCACGCGGGCCAGGCCGGGTGAGTTGATCCGACCCAGACGCAGCGTGCGCGACAGGATCGCCTGCGGGCCGTCGTGACCGGAGTTCTCGCCGGCCTTCTGGTCGGCGTCGACGAAGGTGAGCGCGACCTCGCGGTCGAGTTTGATGTCGAGCGCCTGCCAGAACTTCAGCCCGCGCGCACCGCCGTGGCTGGCCAGCAGCCGGTAGCGGCCACCCGCCACCGACGCGCCCGGCATCAGCTTGGGGCCGCGCGGAACCCGGCGTTGACCGGGGTCGACGGGCTGCTGCGGCGGCAGCTGCGGCACCGGGATCATGCCGGTGTCGTACATCGGATCGCGCGGCGGCGCCTGCTGCGGCGGCGGTGCGTCGCGGGGCGGGGGCGCCGCGGCGGGACCCACCGGCGCGTGCGGGGGCCTGCCGGCCTCGCCCGGCCCCTGTGGCTGCTCGGCCGCGGGGGGATTGTCGGTGGACAGACTGCCCGCCCCACCCGCAGGAGGTTCGGCGGCTGGGACGCTGCCCGCCGCCGCGTCGTCGCTCACCCTCGGTCCTCCTTCGCCCTGGTATGTCGAGGTCTCGGCGTACTCGCCACGAGTGCCCACCTGCCGAACAGGGTACGGGAACTGTCCCTTGCCGGTCAGGTCGACAGCTCCGGGACGGATCACGGGCAGCACCATCGTCTGGGTGTCCATGACGGGGTCGAATCCGGAGTAGGCGTACGGATGCGGCCTGCGCATGACCTGGGTGGCGTACTCGTCCTCGACCGGTCCGTCCAGGTCGAGGTCCGGTGCGGGCGGGGTGATGCCCAGACGGCGCGAGACGGCCACCGTGATCGCGACGATCTCGGGGATCCCCGCCAGGCGCATGAGCCCGAACGCCACCGCGAACAGCACAATGGCGTCGATTGTCACGCGCAGCAGCGAGCCTGGCGCGCTGGTGATCCGGTCCAGCCCGAGCACCTTGTCCACGATCAGCATCACCGCGCCCGCGGCCAGCGCGGCCAGCACCACGCGGGTGACGGTGCGCCCCACGTTGATCATCCGCAGATCGCCGAGGCTGCGGTGCAGCAGATAGCCGCCGATCACCGCGCCGACGGCGAAGCTCACGCCGTTCACCGCGCCGAGGATGATCACCACCTGGTCGCCGGAACTGGCGAACACCGGGGCCAGCGCGGAGAGCACGATCTTGACGCCGGTGATGCCGAGGATGATCCAGGTCGGCGTCCACGCCTGTTCCCTGGCGTAGAAGACCCGCAGGTGGATCAGCACCAGCGCGTACGGGATCAGGGTGAAGGCCGACCAGCTCAGCGCGTCGCCGAGGCGCCCGGCATCGCCGGAGAACCGCGCGTAGCCGAACAGCGCCTCACCGATCTGGGGCCCGGCGAGGGTGAAGAACACCACCACGGGCACCAGCGCGATCATGGTGAGCCTGGTCGCGACGGACAGGTCGTCGACCACCGCGGGGGTGTCGTCGTTGGCGGCGTTGCGACTCAGGCGCGGCATGATCGCGGTGAGCAGCGTGACGCCGAGCACGCCGTAGGGCAGCTGCAGCAGCAGCCAGGTGTAGGAGTAGATGGCCGGGCCCGCCGCGTCGGCCTTGGACGCGACGTTATTGGCCACGATCATGCCGACCTGGCTGATCAGGACGTACAGGATGATGGCCGCGCCCATGGCGGCGAACTGCTTGAGCCGGTTGTCGATGCCCCACAGCGGCCGCAGGTCGATGCCCTCGCGGCGGATCGCGGGCAGCAGGATCAGCACCTGCGACACCACGCCGAAGGTCACGCCGAGGCCCAGCACCAGCAGCTTCGGATCGCTCATCCGCACCGGATCGAGGGTGATCTCGCCCGGGGTGAGCGCGTACACGGCCAGCACCGTGAGCACCACGACGTTGTTCACCACCGGCGCCCAGGCGCCCGGTTTGAAGTTCTGCCTGGTGTTCAGCACGGCCGTGAGCAGCGCGGACATGCCGTAGAACACGATCGCGGGCAGCAGCAGATAGGTGAGCGCGGTGGTGAGATCGGTGTTCACCGCGCCGTCGGAGTCGACGAACACCCTGGTGGCCAGGATGGGCGCGGCCGCGGTGGTGAACAGCGTGGCCACGGCCAGCACGGTGAACGCGGCCGTGACGAGCCTGCGGATGAACGCCGCGCCGCCGTCGGCGTCCTCCTGTTCGGCGCGCACCAGCGTGGGCACCACGATCGCGGTCAGCACCGCGCCGAGCACCAGCTCGGCGATCATGTTCGGGATCAGGCTGGCCGAGGTGAACGCGCTGGCGATGGCCGGGCCGAGCACGGCCGCCAGCATGAGCACCTTGCCGAAGCCGGTGATCCGGCTGACCAGGGTGGCGATCGCGATCGACCCGGAGTCGCGCAGCAGGCGCGCCGACGCGCTCTGCTTGGGCTGCGGCTCCTCCGGTTCGTCCTGTTCGCGCGGGCGCGAGGGTTCGTAGCGCGGCGGGGGCGCCGTGCGCACGGTGACGTCGTCGGCCGGGTCGTGGCGGGTGTCCGGCGGCGCGAAACGCTGCGGCGGGACGCGCACGGGTTTCGCCAGGACGCCGTCTTCCTGGGCGGAGTACGCGCCCTGCCCGGGATGTGGCGCGGGCGGGCGGGCGTGAGCCGGACCGGGTGGAACACCGGGGCCACGGTTCGGCGGCTGACCAGGTCCGCGCTGCGCGGGGATGGGGCCGGAGTGGCCCGACGGGGTCGGCCGCTGGACGGGAATCGCACCGGACGCGGGACCTCGCTGGGCCGGGATGTTGCCCGGGTGGCCGCCTTCGGGGCCGCGCTGGACCGGGATCGCTCCCGATTGGCCGGGCTCCGGCCCGCGTCGAGGGCCGCGTTGCGCCGGGATGGCACCGGACTGGCCGGGGCCGGGACCGCGTTGCGCGGGATACGCGCCGGGACGCCCCGCCGGGTAGTCGTCGGATTCGGCAGGTATCGGGCGGCGATCGGGGAAGTCGTCGGGTCCGCCGGGGATGGGGTCGCGGCCGGCCGGGAAGTCTTCTGGCGTGCCCCGCACGCGTGCGCGTCCGCCCGGGAGATCGTCGGGTGGGCGGGGTATGGGACCGCGTCCGGCCGCGAAGTCCTCCGGCCCACCCGGCATCGGGCGACGCGGGAGTTCGGGTGCGCGCTGACCAGGCCCGGGGCGCGCCGGGCCGCGCTGCGCGGGAATCGCGCCCGACTCACCGGGACCGCGACGGGGGCCGCGCGGATCGTACTCGGGCGGGACAGGATGACCGGGACGCGCCGGACCGCGCCCGGGATGCGGCGGGCGCTGGGGAGGGGGCGGCATCCGGCCGTCCTGCGGCCTGCTCACCCGGGGCACCGGGGGCGGGACGTTCGGATCGCGGCGGGTCACACCGGGTTCCTCCGGCGGTCGCGGCGCGCGTTCCCACGGCGCGGCGGGGGCCCGGCGGGCGGGCGGCCCGTCAGGTCGTTCATCAGGTCGAGACCGATGAGCGGATGAATCATCGTCGCTCATCATGCCTCCTGTGTCGTACCGGACCCGTGCATCCGGCATGCCCGATCGGCGTTTCGCCCGTCGAGCGTCCCCCGTCGTGCCGTCCCGCGATCCCGCCCCGTCGCGGACGCGCGTCCCCACCGATTGTTCCGCACGGTGAGGGCGCCCGATCGATCATCCCTCACCGTGCCTCCTGTCCTGCCTTTCGCAGCGCGCGTTTGCGTGCCCGACGGTACCTGCTCGCCCGGCGGCGCAGATCCGGGCCGACACCCTCGTCGGCCGGGTCGGGACGACCGCGGAAGCGCCGCCACAACCGGCGTCCGACCAGCACGAACAGCAGCAGGCCCGCGCTCGCCGTGATGATCGCCAGGGCCTGGCCGTACGCGTTGGACCGCACCGACACCGAGGTGGCCTCGCCCAGCCCGATGCCCTCCGGCGTGGTGAGCGAGATGGGGATCACCAGGTTACGGCTGTCGCTGACCTCGGTAGGGATCTGGAACGACCGTGTCCCCTTCGGCGGTAATTGCTGTTCGCCGATATCGGTGATCTTCGTCTCGGCGGGGGCCTCGATGCGGAATCGGATGCGGATCGCGACCGGCAGATCGTTGCGCGCCACCAGCAGCAGGGGGCTCTGCTCCGACGCCAGTGTGTACACGCCGCCGGGCGGCAGCACCGACACCGAGCCGAACAGCTCGTCCATGGTGCGGGTGGTCTGGTCCAACCGCCGCTGCGCGAACGTGTCCGGGGTCGAGGCGTTGCCCGAGCGCCGATCCGAGAGGGAGAGCACCCGCACCAGGTCGTCGCGCAACGGGGTCAGGAACTGCCCCGGCGTCGGCTCGAACTCCGGCACGTCCACCAGCGCGCGCATCAGCTCCGAGACGCGCCTGCCCTGGTCGCGGACGGGCAGCACGAATCGTTCCGGCACCGCGTCGGCCGCCGCCTGCGACAGATAGGACAGTTCGAACGGACGCGGATCCGGCGGCAGCGCGACCAGATCGGCGAACGCGCGCGGTGTGGCCAGATTGCCGCGCATCAGCAGCTCCACCTGCTTCAGCAGCGCGGTCGCCTCGTCGCGGTTGGCGCCCCACTGCTGCGGCGGCGACAACAGCATCGAGCGCGGCCCGCCCGCCTGCGGATTCAGCGCGCTCCAGGAGATCGCACCCAGCGCGTCCTGCAGGCGCGCGGTCCGCGAATCGTTCATCACCTCGTAGCGCACCCGGTTCGGCGTGAACGAGGGCGTCGGCGGATTGGAGCCGACCGCAGCCAGCGCCGTCGCCGACCAGATGTCGAACGTCGCCACCCGCAGACCCGGATCCGGTTGCGCCGCTTCCGGAGTGGGCGCCGGGGCGGGCGGAGCGGTCACGCTCGGCACCGACACCAGCTCCGGCGCGGCGGACTCCGGCACATCGACGGACTGGCGCGCCGTCATCGAACCCGCCGAACCCTCGGGCACCACCGCCGAATCCGCCAGCACCGCCGTCGTGACACCGTGGCCGCGCAGCAGCATTCCGCCGCCCGCGTCGACGGTCCCCGAATCCGGCAGGCTCACCCCGCGCAGCGAACGCACCCCCAGAATCGAATCCACCAGGTCGGCGGGCGCGTTCAGGGCGCGCGCCGACAGGTCCGGATCGTTCACCGCCGCCAACGCCGTCACATCGACCTGCGCGAACGGCAACGCCACCGTGCACAGCGAGGACGCCAGCGCGCGCAGCCGGTCGAGCCAGTTCTGCGCCGCCTCGGTGCCCGCACCCTCGCGCGTCGCGCCGTCCGGATCCGACGGGCTCGCCAGCACTCGGTACTCGCTCGTCATCGCCTGCACCGTCAGCAGCAGATCCGGGTCCACCGCCAGGCACACCGAGGTAGACAGCTCGCGGCTGCGGGTCACCCCGGTGCCGATCGCGGATTCCAAAGCGCCCAGCAACTGCTCCAGGCGCCCGCCCTTGCTCAGCGAGGCGGCCAGCTCGTCATCGGTCAGCTCCGCCATCCCGTTCACCGAACCCGGCACGCCCGCCACCCACCGCGGGCGATCCGCCAGCGGCCACAGCAACGTCGTCGCCACCGGCGGATTCGCCGGCGGCGGCACCGGTTGCGCGCCGTCGGGCTCCACCGGCGGCAGGCCCAGCACCGGCAACAGGAACCGGGCGTCGTCCAGTCGCGCCTGCGTGCCGTACGCCGGTTCGCCGTTGACGTTCAGCAACAGCGGATACACGCCAGGTTCCGAAATCCCCAGCGACGCTTCACCACTGCCGTCCTGGCGCAACGGCATGCTCAACGTGAACTGCTTGCGCTGCCCCGGACTGAGCCGGTCGACAACTTCCTCGAACGGGCCGGACAGATCGAAGTTCACCTGGTCCAGGCTCAGCGACGACCGCAGCCCGCTGGGCTCCGACACCGCGGGCGCGCGCTGCAACCGCACGCTGATGTCGTCCACCACGCGGTCGCCGATATTGGTCACCGTGCCCGACACCGTCAGCAGCGGATCGCTTGTCACCGTCACCGCCGAGGGCGACACCGAATCCAGCGACAACTTCAAGAACTGCGGCCCCGACGTGGTGTTGGACCCGTTGGGCTGCCCCGACCCCGGCCCGGCCAGCACCAGGGGCGCGGCCACCGCGGCGAGCAAGGTCAGGACCGCCACGATGATCCGGCACAGTCCACGCGTCATCGCTCGCCGATCTCCATCCGATCGATCAGCCGATTCGCCACCTCGGCCAGCCGCCGCTCGTCCGCGTACGCCAGCCGGGAATCCAACTCGCTCAAGGGAACCCACGCCACCTGCGTGACCTCCACGTCGGCGTCGGACAACTCGCCGCCCACCGAACGCAACAGAAAATGATGCACGGTCTTGTGTACCCGGCGACCCTCGGTGACGAACCAGTAATCGATACTGCCCAGCTCGGCCACCACCACCCCCTGGATACCGGTCTCCTCCGCCACCTCGCGAATGGCGGTCTGCTCCGCCGTCTCGCCTTCCTCGATATGCCCCTTCGGCAACGACCACAGCAACCGGCCGCGCCGATCGGTCCGCCCGATCAACGCCGCGCTCCGCTTGTCGCTCGGCCCGTCCAGACCGTCCACGACCAATCCCCCGGCCGAAGTCTCCCGCACCGTACGCATACGAGGCTTAGCCGCATTCCCCGCCGAACCGCGGCGCCGCGGCTGGCGGCGTCGACTGTTCGCACGATCCGCCGGAGACACCTGGCAATCCTAGCTGTGTTTTTTTGCGCGCTGGCGCGCGCGTGTTCGCGGCCCTTGATGTCTCGCGTTCCAGCGCTCGAGACTCGCGCTGCGCGCATGCGCTTCGAGCGCTGGAACGCGAGACGGCCGCGAACGGTCGGTCGTCGGGCTCCCTCCCCGAGGTGGCTGGGAGAGTGCGGAGTGTGCGTTTCGGGTGATCGTTGAGGCGAGGTCGGGGGCTGGTGTGCGGCGCTGTGCTTGTGGCGCGCCGGGCCGCGAACGGTCGGTCGTATGGCTCCCTCCCCGAGGTGGTTGGGAGAGTGCGGATGGTGCGTTGTGGTTGAGGGCTGTAGGTGTCGTGGCGGGTTGGCGGGTTTCGGGTGGGCTCAGCAGGCTGTGCCAGAGAATCGGTGGGATGGATGCAGGCCTACGTGGCACTATGCGGGCGTCCTTATATATGGCGCGGGGGTGGGGATCGTGCGGGGGAAAAGGGGTGGCGGGGGCTCGGTAAGCTGCTCTTTCGTGGTTTCGCCCAAGTCCGAGGATGCGCACGTGACCGGTTCCGCCCTGATTCCCGCCGAGGAACGGCGTACGCGGTTGCTCGCGGCCGCGGCGGTGACGCTCGGCGGGTTGTCGGGCATCCTGACCCCGCTCGGCGAACTGTTCGCGGCGCGGGGGCACGCCCTCTACCTGGTGGGGGGCAGTGTGCGCGACGCGGTGCTCGGGCGGTTGGGGACCGATCTGGACTTCACCACCGATGCGCGGCCCGAGGTGGTGCAGGAGATCATGCGGGGCTGGGCCGACCACCTGTGGGATACGGGGGGTCTGGCGTTCGGCACGGTCAGCGCGGCAAAAGGTGATCAGCAGCTGGAGATCACCACCTTCCGCAGCGATTCCTACGACCGCGTCTCGCGCAATCCGGAGGTGACCTTCGGCGACACGCTCGAGGGGGATCTCGTGCGCCGCGATTTCACCGTCAATGCGATGGCCGTGACGATCGCCTCCGACGGATCGCTCGAATTCGTCGACCCGCTCGGCGGTATGGACGCGCTGCTGGCCGGGGTGCTCGACACCCCCGCCGCGCCCGAGGACTCCTTCCACGACGACCCGCTGCGCATGCTGCGCGCGGCCCGGTTCGTCTCCCAGCTCGGGTTCGAACTCGCGCCGCGCGTGCGCGCGGCGATCGTCGCGATGGCCGGCGAGATCGACCGCATCACCGCCGAGCGCGTCCGCGCCGAACTGGACAAGCTCATCGCCGGTGCGCACCCCATCGACGGCATCGACATCATGTGCGAGACCGGGCTGGCCCAGCGCGTGCTGCCGGAGGTCCCGGCGATGAAGCTCGAGATCGACGAGCACCATCAGCACAAGGACGTGTACTGGCATTCGCTCACCGTCCTCGAACAGGCCATCGACCTGGAGGACGGCGATCCCGACCTGGTGCTGCGCTGGGCGGCACTGCTGCACGACATCGGCAAGCCCGACACCAAGCGCAACGAGCCGGGCGGCGGTGTCAGCTTCCACCACCACGAGGTGGTGGGCGCGAAGATGGTGCGCAAGCGCATGCGCGCGCTGAAGTACCCGAAGCAGTTCACCGAGGACGTGGCCCGCCTGGTCTTCCTGCACCTGCGGTTCCACGGGTACGGCAAGGGCCAGTGGACCGATTCCGCGGTCCGCCGCTACGTCACCGACGCCGACTACCTGCTCCCCCGCCTGCACAAACTGGTCCGCGCCGACTGCACCACCCGCAACAAGCGCCGGGCCGCCGCGCTGCGCGCCACCTACGACGACCTCGAGGCGCGTATCGAACGCCTCCGGCAGGAGGAGGACCTGGCCAAGGTCCGCCCCGACCTGGACGGCAACGCGATCATGGAGCTGCTCGGCCTGGCGCCGGGCCCCGAGGTCGGCACGGCGTGGCGCTTCCTGAAGGAACTGCGCCTGGATCGCGGCCCGCTCACCCGCGACGAGGCGGAGGCGGCGCTGCTGGCGTGGTGGAAGACCCAGCAGGACTGAGCTTTTCGCAGGTCAGAACACGATGAGGGTGGTGCCCGCGACGATCGCGTCGCGGATCTGCGCCAGGTCGAACGATCCGGTGGTCTCGGGCAGATCCACCCGGAACCGCACCTGATCCCCCTCGCGCGCGGCGTGCGCGATCCGCGCGTGCTGCGGCAGGTTCTCCAGCAGGATGGCCGGATCGGTGATCATCCGCTTCGGCAGCCGGATCCCGAACCAAGTGGCGCGGTGCACGCGCACGGTGAGCAGGTTGTTCTCGATGGTGGCGTCCACCAGCGCGGTCAGCCCGCGCTTGCGGTGCGCGGCCCGGATCAGCCCGCTCTCGTGCGTGGACAGTTCCCAGTCCAATGGCTGGGTGTTGAGCCAGCCCAGCAGCGCGGCGGTGGTGACCGTGCCTTCGATATCGAGCGAGGCAGTGCGCACCTTGGTCGGTACGCCCGGGATGAGCCGCATTCCGTGCGCGATCACGGTGACCGTCTCGATCGGATGGCCGTCCCACAGCAGGCCCGACAGCACGGTCTTGGTCTGGAAGTGCGCGCCGCGCCTGCGCACTTTCAGCACGTCCAGGGTGGCGGTGAGCTGGTGGCCGAGCAGGGTCGCGGCGATCTCCCGCCCGCCGAAGCGGCTCAGGATGCCCTCGCTGAGCACGGTCATCAGCACATCCGGCATCAGCGCGGTGACCGTGCCGGAGCCGAGGTCGACTACGGGGTCCACCCACGAGGTGGTGGTCGCGAGCCACTGTTCCACCCAGGATTGGTCGAACAGCCGCTTGCCGAGGTCGACGGCCCACAGAGGTGACCATGACTTCGGATCGAAATACGTGGCCATGATTGCTCCGAGCGTACAAGCCCCCGCTCGGCGCGACCATCCGTCGCGACCCGAATCCCCCGCGGACGATCTTGTGAACCGTGACATACCTGATCGGTCCGCGCCGATCGCGTGTCCGCCCGTGCGCCGGGCGACGACAATGGAGGGCAGACACCGATCGACGCAGGAGGGATTTCCGATGCCGCTGGATCTGAACAGCGATCTCGGCGAGGGCTTCGGCCCGTGGGCGATGGGTGACGACGCCGCCATGCTCGACATCGTCACCAGCGCCAATATCGCCTGCGGCTTCCACGCGGGCGATCCGTCGATCATGCGCCGCACCTGCGCGCTCGCGGTGGAGCGCGGGGTGCGCATCGGCGCGCACGTGGGCCACCGCGATCTGGTGGGGTTCGGCAGGCGGGAGATCGCCGTCTCCCCCGACGAGTTGCGCGACGAGGTGCTGTACCAGATCGCCGCGCTGGACGCGTTCGTCAAGGTCGCGGGCGACCGGGTGCGCTACGTGAAACCGCATGGCGCGCTCTACCATTCGGCCGCCGGGCACCGCGAGATCGCCGACGCCGTGCTGGCGGCGCTGACGGAGTACGACGCCGGCCTGGCGCTGCTCGGCCCGGCGGGCACGCAGCTGGAGGCCGCCGCCGTCGACGCCAAGATCCGTTTCGTGGGTGAGGGTTTCGCCGACCGCGCCTACACACCGGAGGGCTCGCTCGCGCCGCGCGGCGTGCCGGGCGCTGTGCTGCACGCCGACGACGCTGTCGCCCAAGCCATTTCGATCGCCTCCTCGGGGTCGGCGCGCACCGTGGCGGGTGGCTCCATCGTGGTACCCGCGTCGAGTCTGTGCGTGCACGGCGACACACCCGCCGCCGTGGAGATGGCGCGCCGCATTCGTGCCGCGCTCGCGGAGTCGGGCGTCGCGGTCGAATCGTTCGCGTGACCGGGGGCGGTATGGCGGATCGGAAATCGGCTGCGGTGGAATGTGTCCGGCCCGCGGGTGACCGGGCGTTCCTGATCACGCTCGGCGATCCGGTGCGGGTCGCCACCGTGCTGCGTGCCGCGCGGATCTCCGGTGTGCAGGACGTGCTGCCCGCCGCCGAGACCGTGCTGGTCACCCTGCGCGCCCCCGCCGACGCCGAACCGGTGCGCCGCGCCCTCGGCACCCTGCTGGAAGAGCTTGCACAGGAGACGGATTCGGGCGATGTTTCCCGTGGAACACTGTCGCGCAACGGGTCCGCCGAACACGTGGTGACCGTCCCGGTGCGATACGACGGTGCGGATCTCGACGACGTCGCCGAACTGCTCGGCATGACGACGGACGACGTGATCGCCGCGCACACCGGCACCGAATGGCGGTGCGCCTTCGTCGGATTCGCACCGGGCTTCGGGTACCTCGAATCGCCCGACGGGCGTCTCGCCGTCCCGCGCCACCCCGTCTCGCGGACGGCTGTACCGGCGGGCGCGGTCGCCCTGGCGGGCGGCTTCTCGGCGGTCTATCCACGGGTGTCGCCGGGCGGCTGGCGGCTGATCGGGCACACCGACCTCACCATGTGGGACGCCGATCGCGATCCGCCGGCGTTGATCCGCGCCGGGGCGACCGTCCGTTTCGAGGTGGCCCGATGATGCGCGTCGAGCGGGTCGGTCCGCTGGCCACCGTGCAGGATCTGGGCAGGCCCGGCTGGTTCCACTCCGGCGTCGGGGTGGCGGGCGCGGCCGACCGGGCGTCGCTGCGGCTGGCCAACCGCCTCGTCGGGAACCCGGAGGGCGCGGCGGCGCTCGAGGTGCTGCTCGGCGGGCTGGTGCTGCGTGCCGACCGTCACCACACCGTCGCGGTGACGGGTGCGCCCGGGCAGGCCACCGTGGACGGCATCCCCGTCGGGCACGCGTGCGTCCTCGAACTCGACGAAGGACAGACCCTGCGACTCGGCTACGCGGCCAGCGGACTGCGCAGCTACGTCGCCGTGCGCGGCGGGTTCACCGTGCCGGAGGTGCTCGGTTCGCGCAGCCGCGACACACTCGCCGGGCTCGGCCCCGAACCCTTGCGCGCGGGTGACGCGCTGCCGGTCGGGCCGCCGCCGCGCGCACTCCCGCTGGTCGACCACGCGCCGCTCGCGCCGCCGGCCGACCTGGTGACGGTTAGAGCGCTGCCCGGACCGCGCGCGGACTGGTTCACCGATCCCGGGGCGCTGTTCGCGGGCGAATGGACGATCTCCACCGACACCGACCGCATCGGCGCGCGCTTGGACCGCGCGTCCGGACCACCCTTGGACCGCCGCGTCGAGGGCGAATTGCGCACGGAGGGCGTGGCGCTCGGCTCGGTGCAGGTGCCGCCCGGCGGGCAGCCCGTGGTGTTCCTGGCCGACCATCCGATCACCGGCGGTTACCCGGTGATCGCCGTGGTGCTGGACGCCGACGTGGACGCCGTCGCCCAGGCCAGACCCGGGCAGCGCCTGCGCTTCCGCAGCGCCGAACTCAGTTCACCTCGGCGCGCATGAGATACACGTTGTAGGTGTCCCACGCCGACATCGTGAAGTACAGCTCGCCCTCCGGCGACCACGGGTGGATGAACCCGCCGTACGCCTTCGGGTAGTCGGAGGTGTAGGCCAGTGGCGCGGCCTCGGTCCACAGACCCTGCGGTTCGGCGGCCTCGCGCAGCACGATCGCGCCCGCGGCCGAGTCCAGGTACACCATCTGCCACCGTTCGCCCACGGCGTCGTAGCGCACCGACACCTCGCTGGCGATGCCGAGGAACAGCGGCGTCGCGTGGTTCTCGGCGGCGGGCGCCCAAGTGCCGTCCACCCAGTACTGATAGGCGGTCTTGTTCAGGACCTGGTCCTTCGGCACCCGGGCCAGGCCGACCACGCCGACCCGCCCGTTGGGCGTGCCGAACATATAGACGTACTCGCCGTGCGGCACCATGGCCGCCACCTGGAAGCGGCCGAGGCCGAACAGGTTGTCCCAGCGGGCGTGCTGATCCTTGGTCCAGGTGCTGCCGTTGTCGTCGGACCAGGCGATACCGCCGAAGTTGGTGACCCACAGGCCGGGGATGCGGCTCCAGCGGTTCACCGACATGTAGCTCAGGTACTGGCGCTCGCCGATCGCGAACCCGGAGGTCGGGATGACGGTGGTCTCCCAGTTCTTGATCTTGCGGCTGCTCAGGAACTCCGCGGCGTGGCAGCGGCTGTCCTGCACCATGGTGTCGATGGTCAGGCCGTCGGCGAGGTCGCGGTCGGTGCTGTAGCCGAGCACGTTGCTGCGCCAGTCGGGTCCGCCCGCGCCGCCGAGCTGCCAGCCCTCGCCGAAGGTGTCGCCGAAGACGATCGCGATCTCGCCCGGTTTGGTCTCCCACATCAGGCCGAGGTCGGTGCCGTCGACCTGCCAGCGCATATCGGTGCGGTTGTCCGAGCCGTGGCCGGTCACCTGACTCACCAGATCCACGGCGCCGACCTGTGGGCGCGGGGGCGCGGCGGCGGCCGGGCCGGGCTCGGCCGGGTTCACCACGGCGGGCGGGGCCGGCTGGGGTTCCTCGCCGGGGCCGCCGGGGACCGGGATCGGGATGGGTTCGATCTCGGGGCGGATCTCGATCGTGGGGATCTGGAAACCGCCGGACCCCGAACCGGACCCGGACCCCGAACCCGAGCCAGATCCCGAACCCGAGCCAGAGCCGGACCCCGTGCCCTGATCGGAGGGCTCGGTCGCCTCGGGATCGGGTTTCGGCGTGTCGCGGATGTCGGGGCACGGGTTGCGGCACGGGTCGTCGGGCAGCGGCTCGGCGACGATGCGCGTGTTGTCCTGCGGCGGATCGGGAATCGGCACCGTGGTGATCTCCGGCCACGGGATCGGGATGTCGATGCGCGGCGGGATGCTGATCGGCGGTGGCGGCGGCAGGCTCGGATCGGGTTCGCGCGCCAGCGGATCGAAGCCGGTCTCACCGCAGATGTTCACCGGTGGCGGCGCCCACGGGTGGGGCGCGGCGTGCGCGGCCGTGGGGACCGTGAGCATGCCGGCGAGCACGACGCCGAACAGCGCGGGCACGTCGAGACGCTTCGGCATCGCTCCCATGATGCGGTGGCTCCCTGGTCGATTCGTGCGGGGCGAGATCAACTTACCGGAATCGGACGTATGCGGCGGGCCCGGCGGGCTGGTTGTCCACAGGTTCGCGGTCCGGTGCGGTCTTGTGGACAAATCGTGGAACCGCGCGGGCCGCGCGTGCGTCCAACCGGGTATGACTGACATCGAGTACGTGTTCGGGACGGGCGACGGCGTCGTCAGCACCTGGACCAGCCCGGCCGATCTCGATCTGGCGAGCACCGGCACCGCCGACGCCCTCCAGCTGGACTTCGACGGCGACGGTCTGGCCGACGACGCGCTGTGGGATTCGCGCGGCACCGGCGTCGCCGACGTGGCCGCGCTCGACCTCGACGACGACGGCCTGCTCGACGCCTTCTTCCTCGACCCCACCGGCCTCGGCACCTGGAACCAGCAGATCACCGGCACCGCCGACCCGGCCGCCGACCAACTCCTCCGCTCCTACACCGAACCCCCGGCACCGCAGGCCGACCCGGTCACCGAGGCGCTGGCCGACTACCCCCTCGACGTCACGGCGCTGCCGGTCGAAGCAATCCCCCCGGCCTACCTGCCCCGCACCGACCCGATCGCGATGTACCCGCCCACTCAGCCGTGGCCAGAACTGCGCGACCCACTCGCCACCGCCGACCAGGCCGAACCCACGTCCGATCGCCACCCGTCCTCCTGATCGGTACAGGGCGCGTGAGCCGACCGGCTCGACCGGGCACTCGACCGTCCCGTGGACTCGGCAGTTCCACCTGCCTGCCCGCCCAGGCGCTTCTTCGGCTACTTGGTCGGCCTACGCGAGTTCAAGGCGATGGCGAGGATGCCGACGGCGTAGCCGAGGGCGCCGGTCAGCACGACCGGGAGGGAGCGGCCGTCGGCGGGGACCACCAGGGCGGTGGCGGCGATGGCCAGGACGAAGGTGATGTTGAAGACGGTGTCCTGGAGGGCGAACACCTGACCGCGGCGGTCGTCGTCGATGTCGATCTGCATGGTGGCGTCGCCGGTGAGCTTGATGGTCTGCCCGGCCAGGCCGAACAGGAAGGCGCCCGCGAGCAGGAGCTGATGCGCGCGGTCCGCCGCGTCGGGCGCCGCGAGGGCGGTCGGCGTCACCAGCGTGAGCTGCACCAGCATCGCCGTCACCAGCCCGGCCACCACCGTGCGCGGGCGGCCCAGCCGCGGGATCAGCAGCGGCGCGAGGACGGCCGCCACCAGCATGCCGGTCGCCGTCGCCGCGATCGCCACCCCGAAACCGATCAGCCCGCCCGTCGGCCCGGACGCGTCCTGGCGCAGCACCAGCACCATGATCAGCGTGTTCGCGCCGAACACCACGCGGTGCGTGCCGATCCCGACCATCGCGGTGGTCACGTGCTTGGAGCGCCACACCGCCGTCGCGCCGGTGCGCAGACCCGTCGCGATCGCGCGCACCGCGCCGCGCTCCGTCCGGATCTTCCCCTCGGGCCCCAGCACCCTTGGGCGGAACCCGGCCGCCAGCACCGCCCCGAGCACCGAACCGGTCGCACTCACCGCGACGGCCACCGCCGAACCCTGATCACCCGCCCCGATCACCCCGATGATCGCCACCGCGATCGCCGCACCCGCCCCCGCACAGCCCGAGGCCACCGTCGCCAGCACCGAATTCATCGGCACCAGCCACTCCTGCGCCAGCACCCGCGGCAACGCCGCCGACACGCCCGCCATCACGAACCGGCTGATACCCACCACCGCCAGTGCGAGCAACAGCAGCGGCGTCTCCCCCACGCCGGCCAGCAGCCCGACGCTCACCACACCGATCAGCGCCGCCCGCAACACATTCGCCACCAGCAGCACCGCCCGCCGATCCCACCGGTCCAGCAGCGCCCCCGCATACGGCCCGATCAGCGAATACGGCAGCAACAGCACCGCGAACCCCGCCGCCACCGCCAGCGGATCGGTCTCGCGCTCCGGGTTGAACAGGATCGCCCCCGAGAGCGCCGCCTGGAACATCCCGTCGCCGAACTGCCCCGCGAACCGCACGATCGCCAGCCGCCCCACCCCGGGACTCTCCCGC
Organism: Nocardia puris; assembly: GCF_003315035.1. GTDB lineage: Bacteria > Actinomycetota > Actinomycetes > Mycobacteriales > Mycobacteriaceae > Nocardia > Nocardia puris. The sequence goes on along the minus strand of NZ_QNRE01000004.1, from coordinate 350,538 downwards.
AACGCTGTCCGCAGCGGCAGTGACTGCGCATCCTCTGGGCGACCGATCGACACCGCCCCGATTGTGCAGTGTTCTCGGCGCGCTCGAAGGACGGGGTCGGACGGTTCGGTGGCGGTGATGGTTGGGCCGAGCCCGGGGCGGGTGTACGGGCTGTGTTTTTGGCGCGCTGGCGCGCGCGAACGGTCGGTCGTCGGGCTCCCTCCCCGACGTGGCTGGGAGAGCGCGTATCTTGCGTTGCGTTGCGTTGCCGTGCTTGGGCGTGTCGGGATGGTTCGCGCGTACCGCTCAAATGGCGTGGACCAGGGAGCGCACGGAGGCGCGCATATCCGGGGCCATGGGGAGGTCTTCCAGTTCGTTCGCGTCGATCCAGGCGTAATCGTCGTGTTCGCCGGGGGCCAGCTCGACCTCGCCGGGCTCCACCTCGGCGACGAAACTGAATTTGCGGACGCGGGCTTTGGTGCGGGTGGCGTAATCGATACCGCCGAGGAATTCGGTGATACCGCGCAAGCGCAGTCCGGTCTCCTCGAGCAATTCCCTGGCCGCGCAATCGGCGAAGGTCTCGCCCGATTCCACGCCGCCGCCCGGCAGTTCGTACAGTCCGCCGTTGTAGTCGTCGGGCACCCGCCGTACCACCAGCAGGCGGCGCTGCCGGAACACCGCCACGCCGACCACGAAATCGTTGATGCCGTCGCGGTGCGCCTCGGTGCGCAGCCGTCGTTCGATCCGCGCGAGCGCTTCGGGTCGCATGCCGCTCTCACCTCCGGTTCCGTTGGGACGCATCGGGTTACGCGGGAAACACGCCGGACGGGCCCGTTCCGGTCGGTCGTACGCCACGCGGTGGCCGCCGCCGAGGGCGACAGTAGGCGGCAGTGCTCGCCTGCCGTTCACCCCCGCGTCGCTCGCGTAAAATGCCGAGTGCAGCACAATCTACTAGGAATGGCGAGTATCGCGACGTCGAGCGCGCGCCCCGAATGGCGAACCGGGCCACGCCGTGGAGAGGAGGACCGCGATGTCCACACTCACGACGCCGCACATCGACGTCCACCGCGGCGGCGACCGCAGGAAAACGCGGGTGTCCTGGCTGGATTCGAAGCATTCCTTCTCCTTCGGCGAGCACTACGATCCCGACAACACCCACCACGGCCTGCTGCTGGTGAACAACGAGGACATAGTCCTGCCCGGCCAGGGATTCGATACCCACCCGCACCGGGATATGGAGATCGTCACCTGGGTCCTCGACGGCAGCCTGGTGCACCAGGATTCGCTCGGCCACGCGGGTGTCATCTATCCGGGCCTCGCCCAGCGCATGAGCGCGGGCACCGGCATCATGCATTCGGAGAAGAACGATTCCTGGCGCCTGGACAACGGCGCCGAACACGACGACCCGGTGCATTTCGTGCAGATGTGGGTGGTGCCCGACGAGCCCGGCCTCACCCCCGGCTACCAGCAGCTCGAGATCGATGACGAGCTCGCGCGCGGCGGCCTGGTCACGGTGGCCTCGGGGCTGCCGAAGTACCGCGACCGCACGGCCATCGCCATCAACAGCTCGCATTCGGCGCTGCACGTCGCCAGGACCGACGCCGCGATAGACCTGCCCGAGGCCCCCTACCTGCATCTTTTCGTCGCGCGCGGTGAGGTCGAGATGGAGGGCGTCGGCGCGCTGTACGCGGGTGACGCCGTGCGCCTCACCCGCAGCGGCGGGCAGCGGATCACCGCGCGCGGCCCCGCCGAGATCCTGGTGTGGGAGATGCACGCGCGCCTCGGCGGCCAGTGAGCGCGGCGTAGCGCGACGTACGGTTTGTCCCATTAACATCCGAACCCGGTGTGCGCGATCAGTTGTCGAGCGCGTCCGCCGGGTGCGCATTGTCGCGTGAGTCCTGTCCAGCGGCACCGACTGAGAGGAAGTCCATGTCGCAATATCCCCCGCCCGGTCAGTACCCGCCGCCGCCCGGCAACTACCCGCCGCCGCCCGGCAACTACCCGCCCCCCGGCCAGGGCCAGTACTGGCAGGAATCGCCCAAGGGCAAGGGCATGGCGATCACCGCGCTGGTGCTGGGCATCCTCGCGCTGCTGACCTTCTGGTCGGTGGTCGGCGGCCTGCTGTTCGGTCTGTTCGGCCTGATCTTCGGCATCATCGCGTTCGTGAAGACCCGCCGCGGCACCGGCGGCGGCACCGGCATGGCCGTGACCGGTCTGGTGCTGAGCGTGCTGGCCATCATCGGGTCGATCCTCATCGGCATCGTCGGCTGGAGCTTCTTCGTGGAGTCCGGCGGCCGTGACCTGATCGACTGCCTGAACAAGGCGGGCAACGACCAGGCGGCGATCGACGAGTGCGAACGCAAGTGGGAGCAGAACATCGAGGACCGCTTCAGCATCACGCTGACGCCGCAGCCCACGCCGTAGACCTCAGGGCGGTGAGGGGAGCGCCGCGGCCCTGGTCGCGGCGATCACCTCGGGCAGGTCGGGCCGGTGGTCGCCGGCGGGCGGCGCCACCCAGGTGCGGTAGCCGCTGTGCTCGTCGGCGGGTGAGGGCAGCACGATCCGGCTGCCGGGCAGCGCGACCGAGGCGCACACCCGGAACAGGTCCGCGAACAGCGCCATGTCCAGGTAGGAGTTGTCGGTCGGGCCGGTGAGGAACGTCCAGCGCCCCGAGCGGGGGTGGGCGATGATCGGCCCGCCGGGCTGACCGTGCGCGGTGAGCAGGGTGCGGACCCGCTCGCCCAGCACGCCCGGCATCACCACGGCGCCGACCGAGCCGATCTCGAGCATGATGCGCCCGAGCGCGGGCTCGACCACCGCGAACAGGCCGTTCTCCTTGCGGTAGCGGCGGCAGCGGGCGAAGGCGTCCTGGGTGGCGGTGAATTCCTGCGCGGCGGCCTGCGGTGACCGGATGTCCGGTGGCCCGGCCTGCGGGTGACTGCCAGATGCGATGCGGGACCTGCTCATGACGTACCTCGCCTCGATGCGGAGTGAACGTGACGGGTGAATCGGCCGCTATCCATGGACCCTAGCCCTGGGCAACTACTATGACAATAGTCACAAGCGGGGGAAACGATGAGGCGTAGCATCGCGTGTCATGGCACCCGTCTCGCCTACCGTCGCGCGTTGGGAACTGGTGCTGCGACTGCGGGAGCTGCGCGAACAACGCGGCTTCGACTCCGCGGGCTTCGCCAGACAGGTCGGCTTCACCCCGGCCAACTGGTCGCACGTGGAGAAGGGCAGACGCGTGCTCACCACCAACACCATCGAACCCGTGCTGGACCTGCTCGAGGTGACCGCCGAGGAACGCGCCGAACTGCTCGCCCTGCTCGACGCCAGCAAGGAGCGCGGCTGGTGGGCCAAATCCTCCGCGCTGATCGGCCCCGAGTTGCAGCGCCTCTACGGCATGGAGTTCGGCGCGCACAGCATCCGCAGCTACGACAGCCTCATCGTGCCGGGCCTGTTGCAGACCGAGGACTACGCCAGAGCCCTGATCAGCGCCGACGTCATGATCCGGCCGGTGCAGGTGGAGCAGCTGGTCGCGATCCGGATGCGAAGACAGGCCAGACTGCACGGACCCGACCGCGTGGAGCTCACCGCGGTGATCGGCGAGGCCGCCCTGCACCAGCAGACCGGCGGTCCCAAGGTACTGCGCGGCCAGCTCGAGCACCTGGCCGATCTGATCGACGAGCTCGACACCCTCGAGGTGCGGGTCATCCCGTTCTCGGCCACCGCGGGCGCCACGCTGGGCGGCTGCAGCTTCCATCTCATCGACTTCCCCGGGGAGGGACTGCCCACCTTCGGCTGGGCGGAGAGCGCCGTTTTCGGCGGTGCGGTCGACGATCCCGATCTGGTGCGCGATCTGCGCTTCGCCTATCAGCGCGCCGTCGAGCAATCGCTCTCACGCACCGAATCATCCGCGCTGATCAGACGGTGCGCACTCGGGTAAAATCCTGCGCATGGCCACCACCGCTAGCCTCCGGCCGGGCACTACCGGCTGGTATACGTCGACCCGATCCAATAACGGGAACCAGTGCGTCGAGATCCGGTTCGATGGTGATGCGGTGCTCATCCGTGACAGCAAATACCGCCGCAATCCGGCCAACCGCCCCGCCGACGAGCCCATCATCACCGTCACCGCGAGCGTCTGGACCGCGTTCCTCGCTCTGCTCGACAGCGGGCGCGCTCATACCGAGCTGATCGCCCACACCGCCGCGGACGGCGCCACCACGCTGCGCCACGGCGACATCACCCTCGACTACACCCCCGAGGAATGGGAGGCCTTCCTCGCCGGCGCTCGCGACGGCGAATTCGACCGCGCTCCCCTGTCCGTCTGACCGTCTCCGGCCCCGGCTCGCCCGGGGCTCTTCAGTGTCCGGAGTTCGGCGCGGGCCGCGGGCAACCGTCCCGCGCACCCCACGCTGATGGGCATACTGGAGGTCGTGACTTCCGAACTGACCAGCCCTTCCGGTATCGATCTGAGCTATCTGGACCAGGCGGTGCGGGTCCAGGACGACCTGTTCGCGCATGTCAACGGCAAATGGCTGGACTCCTACGAGATCCCGGCCGACCGCGCGGTGGACGGCGCCTTCCGCGCCTTGTACGACCAGGCCGAGCTGGACGTGCAGAAGATCATCCAGGACGCCGCCGCCACCGACGCCGAGCCTGGCACCGACGCGCGCAAGATCGGCGACCTGTACACCAGCTTCATGGACACCGAGACGGTCGCCGCCGCGGGCCTGTCGCCGATCTCGGCGGAGCTGGCCGCGGTGCGCGAGGTGCCCGACCGCTCGGCGTTCGCCGCCCTGCTCGGCCGGTTCCAGCGGGTCGGCATCGGCGGCGCGGTCGGCTTCTACGTCGACACCGACGACAAGGACTCCAGCCGCTACCTGGTGCACGCCGTGCAGTCCGGGATCGGCCTGCCCGACGAGTCCTACTACCGGCAGGACGAGTTCGCCGAGATCCGCGCCGCCTACATCGCCCACATCGGGCGCATGTTCGCGCTGGCCGCCGCCGACCCGAGGATCGCCGCGCTGCTGCCCGCCGACCTCGAGGGCGTGGGGCAGCGGGTGTTCGAGCTGGAGCGCAAACTCGCCGCGGGCCACTGGGATGTGGTGCGCCGCCGCGACGCCGAACTGGGCTACAACCTCACCACGTTCGCCGACCTGGCCCGTGACTACCCGGAGTTCGACTGGGCCGCTTGGGTTTCCGCGACCGCCGAGGCGGTGGAGAAGCCGGGCGCGGAGCTGTTCGCCGAACTGGTCGTGCGCCAGCCCTCCTACGTGCGCACCTTCGCCCAGACCTGGGCCGCCGAGGACCTCGAGGACTGGCGGGCCTGGGCAGCCTGGCGCGTATTGCGCGCTCGCGCACCGTATCTCACCGACGATCTGGTCGAGGAGAACTTCGACTTCTACGGCCGCACGCTGACCGGCGCGCAGGAGAACCGCGAACGCTGGAAGCGCGGCGTGTCGCTGGTGCAGGAACTGCTCGGCGAGGCGGTCGGCAAACTGTATGTGGCCGAGCACTTTCCGCCCGAGGCCAAGGAGCGGATGCTCGAGCTGGTCGAGAATCTGCAGGAGGCCTACCGGCGCAACATCTCCCAGCTGGACTGGATGAGCCCGGCCACGCGCGAGGCCGCGCTGGTGAAGCTGGAGAAGTTCACGCCCAAGATCGGCTACCCGGACCGCTGGCGCGACTATTCGGCGGTGACCGTGGACCCGGCCGATCTGGTCGGCAACTACCGCAGCGGCTACGCCGCCGAGCACGACCGAGATCTGCGCAAGCTGGGTGGCCCGGTGGACCGCGACGAGTGGTTCATGACGCCGCAGACCGTCAACGCCTACTACAACCCGGGCATGAACGAGATCGTGTTCCCCGCCGCGATCCTGCAGCCGCCGTTCTTCGACATGAACGCCGACGACGCCGCCAACTACGGCGGCATCGGCGCGGTGATCGGGCACGAGATCGGCCACGGCTTCGACGATCAGGGCGCCAAGTACGACGGCGACGGCAACATGGTCGACTGGTGGACCGACGCCGATCGCGCCGAATTCGGCAAGCGCACCAAGGCGTTGATCGACCAGTACAACGCCCTGTCCCCCAAGGATCTCGCCGACGATCACCACGTCAACGGCGAGTTCACCATCGGTGAGAACATCGGCGATCTGGGCGGTCTGTCGATCGCGCTGGAGGCGTACAAGATCTCACTGAACGGCCAGGAGCCCCCGGTCATCGACGGGCTCACCGGCTTGCAGCGCGTGTTCTTCGGCTGGGCGCAGGTGTGGCGCACCAAGGCCCGTCCCGAGGAGGCCATCCGCCGCCTCGCGACCGATCCGCACTCCCCGCCGGAGTTCCGCTGCAACGCGGTGGTGCGCAATATCGACACCTTCCACGAGGCGTTCGCCATCCAACCCGACGACGCCCTCTACCTCCCGCCCGCGGAGCGCGTGAAGATCTGGTGAGGGCGGGCCGCGCGCCGATTCCGTCGCGGGATCGGCGCATTCCAGGGGTCGGCCGCGAAGGCGTTGCGCGCACCGGCCGACCACCGCCGCGCCCTCGATGAAGCGGTGCGGTGAATACTGTTCAGCGCAGCCGGTTCTCGGATTCGGCGTCGAAGAAGAACACTTCCTCGGGGTTGGGACGCAGGTGCAGGCGGTCGCCGAGCGAGACCTGGAAGCGGCGGTCCACCCGGGTGATGAGTTTGGTGGACCGGCTGCGCCAGGTGTCGGTGACGCCGTGGGCGTAGACGAACGATTCGGCGCCGAGCTCTTCGAGGAGTTCGGCCTCGACGGTCAGTGAACCGACGGGGTCGGTGGTCACCTCCCACGACTCGGGGCGGATGCCGACGATCACCCGCTCGCCCGTTTTCACGGTGCGGGGCAAGGGGATTCGCAGGGTTTCCAGCACCGCCGCACCGTCCTCGACGGGCGCCTCGAGCAGGTTCATGCCGGGCGAGCCGATGAACGCGGCCACGAAGGTGTTGACCGGATCGTCGTAGAGTTCGCGGGGCGCGGCGATCTGCTGGAGCTTGCCGTCGCGCAGCACGGCCACCCGGTCGCCCATCGTCATCGCCTCGACCTGGTCGTGGGTCACGTAAACCGTGGTGGTGCCCAGGCGTTTCTGCAAGGCGGCGATCTGCGAGCGGGTACTCACCCGCAGCTTGGCGTCCAGATTCGACAGCGGCTCGTCCATGCAGAACACTTGCGGGCGGCGCACGATGGCGCGCCCCATCGCCACCCGCTGGCGCTGGCCGCCGGAGAGTTTCGCCGGTTTGCGGTCGAGCAGCTCCTCGAGCTCCAGCATCCTCGCGGCCTCGCGGACCCGGATCATGGTGTCGGACTTGCTCATTCCCGCGTTACGCAGCGCGAAGCCCATGTTCTGCGCCACGGTCATGTTCGGGTAGAGGGCGTAGCTCTGGAACACCATCGCCACGTCACGGGCGCGCGGCGGCAAGCCGGTCACATCCTTGTCGCCGATGAGGATGCGCCCGTCGGCCACCGCCTCCAGTCCGGCCAGCATGCGCAGGCTGGTCGACTTCCCGCAGCCGGACGGGCCGACGAGGACGATGAATTCCCCGTCGGCGATGTCCAATTCGAGTCGATCGACGGCGGGCGACGGCGCCCCCGGATACCGGTGGGTCACCCCGTCGAAACGCACGCTCGCCATGGCCGTCGATCTCCTCGTCTGTGCTTACTTGGGCAGCTTCGGCGTGATCTGCCGGTCGATGATGGTCTGGATCTGGCTCTGCACACTCGCCAGCGCGGCGGCCGGATCGGCGTTCTGCAAGCCGATCTGCTCGAGCCCGGTGCCGATGATCTGATCGCCGCCCGGCACGAAAACCCGTGCGTAGTCCTGGGATTTCGTCACCGACAGCTGGTCGATGGCCACCTTCGCCTTCGGATTCTGCGCGAGGAAGGTCTGTTCGGCCGGGTCGTTCACCGCCGACTTGCGCACCGGCATGTACCCGGTGTTCTGCGAGAAGTACACGGTGCTTTCGGTATTGGTGATGAACTCGATGAACTTGAGCGCGTTCACCTTCCGCTCGTCGGAGATCCGCGCCGGAATGGCCAGTCCCGCACCGCCGGTGGTGACGCCGGGCCCGTTCGGGTGCGGCAAGAACGCGGTGCCGAATTCCAGCTTGCCCTCGGCGTTCTTCTGGATGCCGCGCAGATCGCCGGTGGAGGCGATGGTCGAGGCGATCACGCCGGTGCCGAAGTCGACGGCGATCTGCGGCTTGATGCCCGCGTAGCGCTTGGTGTGGATCATGTCGCGCAGGAACGTGCCCGCCGCGACAGATCCGGGGTCGGTGAACTTCAGCGTCCACTCGTCGGAGTACGCGCCGCCGAAGGTCCAGTTCGGTCCCTGGAAGGTCCAGGCCAGGTAGTTCTTGGCGTCACCCCAGCCGTGCGCGAGCTTGCCGTCGCCGACGATCTCCTGGATGCGCGGGCCCCACTCGTCGAACTCCTGCCAGCTCTCCGGTCCGCGATCGGGCAGACCGGCCTGGGCCCACACGTCCTTGTTGTAGTAGAACAGCGGCGTCGAGCGGGCGTAGGGCAACGCGTAGTGCTTGCCGTTGAATGCGTAGTCGGAGGCGAGCGAGTCCACGTAGTCGCTCAGATCCACCCCGGCGTCGCCGAAGTGCCCGTCCAGCGGTTCGATGGTGCCGTTCAGCGCGTAGTTGAACCACCAGACATCAGACAGCACAACGACATCGGGCAGTTCGCCGCCGGAGAGCGCCGCGTTGAACTTCTGCGACACCTCCTCGTAGTTCTTGCCCGCGTCGACCAGATTGACGGTGAGGTCGGGGAACTTCGCCTGGAAGCGGTTGATCAGCTCGGACTCGAAATCCTTCGAGGTGCCGGGGTGATTGGACCAGAACGTGATGGTGTTCGCGTCGCCGCCCTGACCGCCGCCCCCGCCGGTGCCCGCGCACGCGGTGAGCGCCGCACCCGCGGCGATGCCGCCCGCCAGTCCGAGGAATCCGCGCCGCGAGAGCGCGGGGAACTGTGATGTGGACACGTGCTTTCTCCTGTATCGGTTAACCCTTGACCGCACCGGAGGTGAGGCCTTTGATCATGTGGCGCTGGAGCAGCAGGAACACCACCAGGATCGGCAGCATGGTGAGCAGCGTGCCCGCCATGACCGGCCCCCAGTTGGTGACGCTCGGGTTCTCGGTGTTCTGCAAGAGGGTGAGGCCGACCGGCAGGGTCGCCACGCGGGTGTCGTCGGCCATGAGGAACGGCCAGAGGTATTCGTTCCACTCGTTGACCAGCGTGACCACCGCGAACGCGACCATGGTCGGGCCCGACATCGGCAGCACCACCCGGGTGAGCAGCCGCCACCAGCCCGCGCCGTCCATGCGCGCCGCCTCGATCACCTCGGCGGGCAGCGAGAGGAAGTGGTTGCGCATCAGGAAGGTGCCGAAGGCGACGCCGCAGAGCGGAATGATGATGCCCTGGAAGGTATTCCGCCAGCCGAGTTGGGCGATGAGGGCGTAGTTGGAGATCACGGTGATCTGGTTCGGCACCATCAGCGCGGCGATGATCACCAGGAACACGATGTTCTTGCCGGGGAAGCGCAGGAACACCAATCCGTACGCGCTGAACACGCCGAGCACGAATTTCACCGCCGCGACGATTCCGGTGACGATCACCGAATTGCGCAGGAACGTCCAGAACGGCAACGTCGTGGTGGCGTGCGAATAGTTCTCCGGATGCCAGGAGCGCGGCCAGTAGATGGCGGGCTGGGTGTAGATGTCCGGGCGGTCCTTGAACGAGGTGATGAGGATCCAGAACAAAGGCACGCCCACGATCACCAGCACGCACAGCATCGCGGCGTAACCGAGTACGGTCACCAAGCGCTGGCGCCGCTGATACGAAAGTGTCCGCACACCGGTGTGTTTCATCGCTCGTTCCGATCCATGACGCGGACCTGCACCAGCGTCACCACCAGCAGCACCAGGAACATGATCGTGGCCACCGTCGCGCCGTAGCCCGCGCGGAAATTACGGAAGGACTCGTTGTAGACCTGGTAGACCATCGTCGTGGTGCCGGTGCCCAGCGGCCCGCCCCTGGTCATCACATTGATGATGTCGAACACTTGCAGCGAGTTCAGCAGCACCGTGATGGACAGGAAGAACGTCGTCGGACGCAATTGCGGCAGCAGCACTTTCGTGAAGGTGCGCAGGCGGCTCGCGCCGTCGATCTCGGCGGCCTCCATCAATTCGGCCCGAACTCCTTGCAGCGCGGCCAGATAGATGACGAAGGTGTAGCCGAGGTTCTTCCAGATGTAGGTGACCGTCACCATGAACAACGCCCAGCCCGGGTCCTGGTAGAAATCGGGCGCGGTGACGCCGATTCGGTGCAGCACGTCCTGCACCAGGCCGAAGCTGGGATCGAAGATGAACTGGAACGCCACGCCGATGGCGGCGCCGGAGATGACGAACGGCGCGAAGATCGCCGAGCGCACCACGTTGCGCCCGAACAACTTCCGGTCCAGCAGCAGCGCCAGCGCCAAGCCCAGCACCATGCTGCCCACCACCGCGGCGAGGGTGAAAACCACCGTGTTGGTGACGATTTCCCACGAGTCGGCCCTGCTCCACCACTCCCGGTAGTTCTCGAAGCCGATGTAGGTGGCGACCGGGTCGGAGATGTTCCAGTCGGTGAAGGAGAGCCGGATATTGTCCAGCAGCGGCCGATACACGAACAGCGTCAGCAACGCCAGATTCGGCACCACGAGCACGGCGAACAGCGCGTAGTCCTGCCATGGACGATTCCGCAGGCCCTTGCCTCGCGGTCGCGGGAGCACCCGTTCCGGACCTGTTCGCACCCGGCAGACTTTGACGGGGTACAGCAACCGTGCGGTTAATGCGGACTATCGATCGACTGAACAGTTGCCCCCGGTTCGGCGAGATCGCGTGTCACCGAAGCGCCGATGGCCGAAAATGGGCCCTCCGCAACGAGAACGCCGGCCGTGCGAGTGCACGGCCGGCGTTGTCAGCGGGTGATCAGTTCCAGTCGCCCAGACCGTCGCGCGAGTTCAGCGTCCCGCCCGCGGTGTTCTGCACGATGACCGGATCGCCCTTCTGCACGTTCTCGAAGAACCAGCGCGCGTCCTCGGTGCTCACGTTCAGGCAGCCGTGGCTCACATTGGCCACACCCTGCGACCCCACCGACCACGGCGCGGCGTGCAGGAAGATGCCGCTGTTGGACAGCCGGGTGGCGTACTCCACGTCGAGCTTGTAGCCCTCGGGCGCGTCGATCGGCACGCCGTAGGTGGAGGAGTCCATCACCATCTCGCGGTGCCGCTCGCCCACGATGTAGGTGCCGTTGGGCGTCTCGTACTTCGGCTTGCCCAGCGAGGTCGGCATGGTCTTGACCACCTCGCCGTTGCGGGTGACCGTGATGGTCTTGGTGGCGTCGTCGGCGGTGGTGACGATCGCGTCGCCGATGCGGAAGGAGCTGCTGGTGCCGCCCGCCTCGACGCGCACGTCGGTGTTGTCCGGCCAGAACTCGTTCGGCCGCCAGCGCACCTGCCGGTCGCTGAACCAGTAGAAGTGGCCCGGCGCCTCCTTGGAGGAGGTCACCTTGATGACCTTCTCGGCCAGCGCGCGATCGGCGATCGGCTCCTTGAAAGTAATGATGATCGGCTGCGCGACGCCCACGGTCTCACCGTCGGCGATGTTGATGTTCGGCGGCGCGAAGTTCGGCTGCGGTTCCGGCTCGACGCCGACGGCGGCCGATCCGGCGCCGAGGCCCGGCAGGGCGGGGTCGGCCTGGGCGGGGGCGACGATCATGGCACCCGCCGCCGCGATCGCCGCGGACAGCAGGACGCCCTGCCGTAGGCGGCGGGTCGCCCGTGCTTCCCTCGGGGAAGTCGGCAGCGACCTGGTGTTCGAAGCGGCATGCATACGTTTCTCGTCCATTCCGGATGGTAGTGACGGCCCGACCTGTCGTCCTTCCTACCGTCCGGGTACGACGGGAATCCAGCCGTCCCGCAGTGTGATTCGTCCGGTCGGTCAATTGTGCATGTCGTCACACCGACTCGTCCGGACCGTCGCCGTCCGGGAAACGTGCCGGTCGGCCCGGCGAGTCCGGGTTTCGCGGGCCAACCTGCCGTCCGTCCGGTTTTGGGCGAGATCAAACACTTTCGTGATGCAAATCACTCGATGACGTCGAAGGGGATCGCTCGGCGCGGCCCGGCGGCGATGTTGTGCGGCACCGCGCGCGGCGGCCTGCCCCGCGCCCAGCGGTCGGGCAGCCGCAACCGCACGTGGGTGAGCAGGGTGGCCGCCACGATCCGCAGTTCGTACTCGGCCAGCGTCGCGCCCACGCACCGCCGGTGGCCGCCGCCGAACGGCGCGAACTCGAACGGGCTGTATCTGCGCTCCAGGAACCGTTCGGGCCGGAACCGGTCGGCGTCGGGCCACACCGCCGGGTCGGAGTGCAGCAGCGGTACCACGATGCCCATGGTGTCGCCGGCCGCCAGCGCCGCGCCGCGCAGCGTGAACGGCTCGGTGACGCGGCGCAGCACGATCGGCACGGGCGGGTGCAGGCGCAACGTCTCCTGGCAGGCCGCGTCCAGATAAGGGAGGCCGACCAGGTCGGCGGCCTCGGAGCCCGCCGTCGCGAGTTCGTCGCGGATCGCTTGCAGCGCGCCGGGCGCGCGATGCAGGTGGAACAGCAGCCAGACCAGTGTGGTCGCCGTGGTCTCGTGTCCGGCGACCAGCAAGGTGCGCAGTTGGTCGGCCAGGTCGGCGTCGGTCGGGGCCGAGCAGTCGTCGTAGCGGGTGCTCAGCAGCAGGCCGAGCAGATCGGCGTCCGACGGGGGCGCGGCGCGCCGGGCCGCGATGTCGGCGAGCACCAGCCGGTCCAGGCGCGCGCGGGCGGCGGCGAACCGGTCCCACGGCGCGCGGCCGAACGCACCGTGGCGCAGCGCGGGCACCAGGAGCAGCGGACCGGTGAACGCGGTCAGGAATTCGGTGATCGCGGCGCGATACTCCGCGCGCCGTTCGACGCCGGCCGCGCCGAAGATCGCGGTCATCACCACCCGCAGCGTGATCGCCCGCGCGGCGGCGCGCGAGTCCACCCGCGCGCCGGGCCGCCACCCGGCCCGCGCGATCTCGTCGAGCGTCGCGGACCGCATCACCTCGGCGTACTCGCGCACCCGGGCGCCGTGGAAGGCGGGCGCGAGCAGCGCGCGGTCGCGCCGGTGCCGCCCACCGGAGGTCAGGATGAGCGAGGTAGGGCCCACCATCGGCTCGATCGGATTCGGCCGGGGCGGCTCCAGCAGCGCGGCGGGCGCGCGGAACACCTCCCGCGCGCCCTCGGGCGTGCCGGTGAACAGCACCGACCCCAGGCCCGGGAAGCGCACGCGGAACGGATCACCGTCGCGGGAGCGTCGCAGGCGAAAGTAGCCTTCGAAATCGAGGCCCGCCGCGAGCGCGTGCAGCGGCGTCCACTTCGGCTCCGGTGCCGTGGTGTTCACCATGGCGTTGTCACGGTCGACGCGCCCGCGCGGTTCGATCGCCTCAGGCCGGTGAGACCACCCAGCGCCCGAACGGCGTGGCCAGGCACGACGCGCCGGTGCGCGCGTCCCAGGCCAGCGCGGCCGCGCCGAGGCACACCACCGTGCCGTCGGCGGTGACCACCTGCGCCCGCGACCCTTCGAAGGCGATCGTGACCGCGACGGCCGAGCCGCCCGGATCGGTGACGGAGGTGAGCGCGACGGCGTCGCGGCCGTGCCCGATCGCGAGGGGGAAACCGCCCACCCCTTCGCTGGCGCCGATGCCGCCCGCCAGCCCGATGCCGTACGCGGTGGCGCCCTCGGTGGCGCGCGCGTAACCGACCCCGCTCACCCCGGCCGCCCGGGCGTGGCCGAAGGTGTCGCTCGCCGCGCGGCAGCCGGTGGTACCGGAGAGGACAGTGACGTCGGCCCCCCGCTCGGCGACGCAATGCACATCGTTAGCCGAAGCGAGGGCGGGGAGTGCGAACGAGGCGCCGACCGCGGCGGTCGAGCACAGGATTGCGCTGATCAGCTTCACGGGAAGACCCCTTTCACACCGTGCTTCCCACCATACCCACGATGGTTGCTGGGCGGGGGTACTCACGTCGGTGCCGCCCCCGGTGGGTGTACGACTCGACGGCCGTCGCGCCATCGTGTATGCATGGCGTGATATTTCAAGGTGTACCAGTACTTCGGATTCTTACGGGGGTGTGAGTTCGGAGCGCTACAGCTCGGGAGGACTGTACGTGTCTCGTCAACTGCTGACCGGTCTCACGTTCGCGGTGGTGACCGTGGCGACGGTGCTGACGCTCGCCGCGTGTACGCGCAGCGTCGAGGGCACCGCCCAACCCGCCATGGGCGGCACGGTGGACGCCGTGTCCACCAGCACGCCGAAGAGTTCGGCGCCCAGCTCCAGCAGCAGGCCCACCAGCACGCGCCCGCAGGGCGGCGACGTCAAGTTCGACGCCTCGATCGGTGACTGCGTCACCCTCGGCGGCACCATGACCAACGCCACCATCGAGAAGGCTTCCTGCGGCAGCCGGGCGTCCAACTACAAGGTGATCGCCAAGGCGCCCAACAGCTCCGGTTGCCCCGCCGACCGCGACAACTACTACGCCGAAACGCTCAACGGCGTCCAGCAGGGCGCGCTGTGTCTGGACATCGACTGGGTGATGAACGGCTGCATGGATGTGGGCGGTGACGATCCGCAGCGCGTCGAGTGCACCGAGCCCGGCACCGATGTGGTCCGGGTGACCGATATCCAGGAGGGCGTGAGCGACGCGGGCGCGTGCGACAGCGGCCTCGGCTTCGAGTACAGCGAGCGCAATTTCGTCGTCTGCGTCGAAGAGGTCTGATCCCGCGTCGCGGGCGCCGGGTGCCCACCGCGCGGCTACCGTGGAGCGGTGAGCACCGACGGGCCACCCCGGCTGCGGTCGGCGGCGGGCCGGTGGCTGCTGCTGACCACGATCCTCGGTTCGTCGGTGGCGTCGCTGGACGCCACCGTCGTCAATATCGCGCTGCCCCGGATCGGTGAATCGCTCGGCACCGACGTGGCCGGCCTGCAGTGGACTCTCAACGGCTACACCCTCACGCTGGCCTCGTTCATCCTGCTGGGCGGCTCGCTCGGCGACAAACTGGGGCGGCGCAAGGTATTCGTCTGGGGCGCGGTCGGTTTCGGTGTGGCCTCGGTCCTGTGTGGACTGGCGGTCGATATCGAGATGCTGGTCGCGGCCCGCGTGCTGCAAGGTGTGGCGGGCGCGATGCTCACGCCGGGCAGCCTGGCGCTGATCTCGTCGTCGATAGATGAGCGCGACCAGGGCGCGGCGATCGGATTGTGGTCGGGCTTCGGCGGGATCGCGGGCGCATTGGGCCCGTTTCTCGGCGGGTGGCTCATCGATGTCGCCGGGTGGCAGTCCATCTTCTTCCTCAACGTGCCGCTGGTCGCGGTGGTCGTGTACGTCGCGCTGCGGCACGTGCCGGAGAGCGTCGACCCGGCCGCCGCCGCGAAGCTCGACGTGCCGGGCGCGCTGCTGGTGGCCCTGGCGCTCGGCACGCTGACCTTCGGCCTGATCGACGGTGTGCCGCTGCTGACGGTGGCCGGTGTGCTGCTGCTCGCGCTGTTCGTCGTGATCGAACTGCGCAGCGACCATCCGCTGGTGCCGCCGTCCTTGTTCGCGTCGCGGGTCTTCACGGCGGCCAATCTCGTGACGCTGGCGGTGTACGCGGCGCTGGGCGGGGTGTTCTTCCTGCTGGTGCTGCAACTACAACTGGTGGCGGGCTATTCGCCGCTGGCCTCGGGTGTGGCGACGGTGCCCATCACGGTGATCATGCTGGTGCTCTCCGCGCCCGCGGGCCGGTGGGCGCAGGTCAACGGGCCGCGCATCCCGATGACGGTGGGCCCGGTGCTGGCCGCCGCCGGCCTGGTGCTGATGCTGCGGATCGGCCCGGACTCGGCGTACCTGCCCGATGTGCTGCCCGGCGTGGTGGTGTTCGGCCTCGGGCTGGCGGTGCTCGTCGCGCCGCTCACCGGGGCGGTGCTCGGCGCGGTGCCCGCGTCCGAGGCCGGCATCGCGTCGGGGGTGAACAACGCGGTGGCCAGGACGGCGCAACTGCTCGCGGTGGCGGCGCTGCCCGGCCTGGCGGGACTGTCCGGCGCGCTGGACGATCCGGTGTCCTTCGACGCGGGTTTCGCCACCGCGATGTGGCTGTGCGTCGGCCTGTTGCTCGCGGGCGCGTTGATCGCCGGACTGTTGCTGCGCCCCGTCCGCCGCGCCCCCGACCTGGACAGTGTGGAGTGCCTACCGCAATGCGCGGTGGCGGGCCCGGCACTGGCCCCCAAGCGCGTGTCCTGACCCCTCGGGGATTTTCCCGGCGCCGGGTCCGGTATTAAGACGTATATAAGGCCGTGATCATACGGTTGCCCCGCTTACTACTCGAATGCGGTCTGATCTCAGCTTTTCGCACGCGAGTAACAGATACCGGCGGCGGTCGCGCGGTCCTCGGAAAACGGAGTGGATACGTAGTTGTCCACATCGTTTCGACCGGTGTTCACACAAGCTGGGGAAACAGAAACGGGGAGCGGTGCGCGAACACCGCTCCCCGGGAGGTTTCTCTCGATCAGATGGGCCGGAAGCCGGCGCCGACGCCGCCGCGCCCGTTCAGATCGTTCATGATGGCGTCCATATTGGTGCCGACCTCGGGGCCGAAGCAGGCGACGGCCAGGTAGGCGTTCACCATGCCGACCAAGGTGGTGCCCACCACGACCGGGGCGCCGGAGTCGCCCTCCACCACGCACATCTGCGTCCAGGTCTCGACGTTGGTGCGGAACACGTCGCCCCAGGTGACCCCGCAGGTGTTGCCGGTGGTGCGGCCTTCCTTGCAGACGATCATCGGGAACTGCGGCGGCGCGCCGATCCCCGTGATGGTCACGTTGCCGACCCGGTTGACCGGGATGATCGCGCCCGGCTGGAACTGGATCACCGCGTAGTCCAGATCGGGGTTGGAGTAGGCGAAGCGGCCGATCACGCCCGCCCCGCGGTCCACCTCGGCGAACACCTCGTTGCCCGGGTCGCCACAGTGTCCGGCCGTGAGTCCGACGAGTCTGCCCGCGTTGTCGTACCCGACCGCGGTGAGCGTGCACTCGAAGGTGTCGTTGATGATGATCCCGGAACCGCCGCCGATCGCGGGCGGCCCGGGAGCGGCGCTCACGGCGCCAGCGCCCGTCCCCAGCAGCGCCGCGCCGAGGGCGACGGCGCAGGCGGCACGGGCCGCCTTCGCGAGTTTGCTGAACATGTCCCTCCAGACGTCGGAAGCACGCACGATATCAATCTGTCGCACTCATCGTGTCAGTATTCGGTCTCGGGCGCGTCTCAGATCGCGGGACGCGCCGGGTGGTGGCCGCGGCGCGGATCGTGGTGTGCGGGCGGCCGAGGACACGCGCGGTTATAGCGATGTCCTATCGAATAGTTGATCGGCCGTCGCGCCCGGGATGTTTCAGTCGGCCGCGTTCGGATTGCGCGAAGCTATTCCGCGCCGCCGGTTTTGCCTGATTGGTATCCGGTTAATTTTCCGCGGGTGCTCGAGGCCGCCCAGGTGGGCGGGCTTCGCCTGTAACTTGTTCCAGACTTCGCGCGCGCAATTATGGGAGCGACGACAAATGTCCGGTGACCCTCTCGGGGCATTCGGAAGGTAGTGACTCTCATCTATGACTGCGATCACATGTCGGTGGTGTGTTCTGCACTACTCCGTAGTAAGGTGCGTCAAGCAAACAAGTCGCCGGGGTGAGCAACCGGCGTCGAGAGGGGTTAGCCAGTGTCGACCAAGAGTCCTCCCGCGGGATCACGGATAAGCGAAGCGGTCGATTGGACACGGTCTTACTGGGAAGACCATCCGAAGCGGTCGCTGGAGACGCTGGGACGGCAGATCACCATGGGGATCGCGGCCGTCGCCGAGCTGTTCATCGCGATCTTCCGGCGGCGATTCCCGTTCGGTGAGTTCGTCCGGCAGTGCGCGTTCATGGCCAATGTGGCCGCGGCGCCGACGCTGCTGGTCGCCGTGCCCATCGGCGTGATCGTCTCGATTCAGGTCGGCGCCGTCGCAGGCCAGGTCGGCGCGACCTCGTTCATCGGCGCCGCCAACGGCCTCGGCATCATCCAGCAGGGCGCACCGCTGGTCACCTCGATCATGATCGCGGGCGCGGTCGGTTCGGCCATCTGCGCCGACCTCGGCTCGCGCACCATCCGCGAGGAGATCGACGCCATGAAAGTGATGGGCGTCGACCCGATGCGCAGGCTGGTGGCCCCCCGCCTCGGCGCGGCCATGCTGGTCAGCGTTTTGCTGTGTGGGTTCGTCGTCTTCGTCGGCTTCCTGACCGGCTACATCTTCAATATCTTCGCCCAGGGCGGTACGCCGGGTTCCTACGTCGGGACCTTCTCGTCCTTCGCGGTCACCCTCGACCTGTTCGTGGCCCTGTTGAAGTCGCTGATCTTCGGCCTGCTCGCCGCGATCATCGCCTGCGACACCGGCCTCAACACCCGGGGTGGCCCCGGCGGCGTCGCGAACTCGGTGAACTCGGCGGTGGTCAGCTCCGCGCTCATGCTCTTCGGCGTGAACCTGATCATCACCCAGGTGTACACAGCCCTCTTCCCCCCACAGGTGGTCTGAGCCGGTGTCCTCAACTTATGTACCCCCGCTGCTTCGGCCGCTCCAGTCGCTCAGGCGCTCCGCGCAGGCGCCGGTCGACCTGCTCGCGCGCCTGGGCCACCAGGTCTTCTTCTTCCTGCGCTCGATCGGGTCCATTCCGCTCGCGCTCAAGCAGTACCCGAAGGAAGTGTGGCGGCTGCTCTCCGACGTCACCTGGGGCAACGGCAACCTCATCGTCGGTGGCGGCACCATCGGCGTCATCATCATCCTGAGCGCATTCGGCGGCATGACCGTCGGCATCCAGGGCTACACCTCGCTCAACCTGCTCGGCCTGAGCCCGATCACCGGCGCGATCTCCGCGTTCGCGACCACCCGTGAGCTCGGCCCGCTGCTGGCCTCACTGGCGTTCGCCGCCCAGGCGGGCTGCCGCTTCACCGCGCAGCTGGGCGCGATGCGCATCTCCGAGGAGATCGACGCGCTCGAGTCGGTGGCCATCCGCCCGCTGCCCTACCTGGTCAGCACCCGGATGTTCGCGGCGATCCTGGCGATCGTCCCGCTGTACTGCGTGGGCCTGGCCGTCGCCTACATCTCCTGCGCGCTCACCGTGCAGATGATCGGCGGCACCGCCAGCGGCACCTATTCGCACTACTTCTACCAATTCCTGATACCGACCGATGTGCTCTATTCCCTGCTCAAGGTCATCGTGTTCGTCGCGATCACCACGTTCATCCAGTGCTACTACGGGTTCTTCGCCTCGGGCGGCCCGGAGGGCGTGGGTGTCGCGGCCGGCCGGGCGATCAAGATGTGCATCATCCTGGTCGTTTTCGCGGACCTGTTCATGACGTTGGCGATCTGGGGCGTCAACCCCGGCATCCGGATCTCGGGGTAGGGACACATGATCATCGATCCCAGTGGGCGCGGACCCACCATGCGGCAGCTGCTGATCGCGGGCGCGTGCGGTCTGGTCGTCTTCGCGCTCGTGCTCGGCTTCCTGATGGCCCGCTACACCGGCTACTTCGTCCCGAAGGTGAACGTGGTCGCCGAGCTCGGCACCACCGGTGACGGCCTGCCCTCGGAAGCGGACGTGAAGTTCCGCGGCATCCTGGTCGGCGTCGTGGACGACGTCGACGTGGCCGACGGCGGCGCGCAGCAGCAGGTCAACATCGAGCTGAAGCCGGAGTACGCGGGCAGCATCCCGTCGAACGTCACGGCACGCGTGGTGCCCAGCAACCTGTTCGCCGTCACGTCCATCGAACTGGTCTTCAACGGCCCGGCCGACACCTACCTCGAGGAAGGCGCGGTCATCGAGGAGGACCGCAGCCAGGGCACCATCGCGCTGCAGGACACGCTGACCACGGTCCGCGACATCCTGGAGAAGATCGACCCGGTCCAGTTCGGCCGCGTGCTCGGCACGCTGTCGCAGGCGCTGGACGGCAGCGGCCGGATGCCCGGCTCCACCGTCGAGCGCCTTGACGAGTGGATCCTGGCCGTCGACCAGTCCATCCCGGACCTGGGCACGCTGCTCGACGACTTCGCCGGCTCGGCCCGCGCGCTCAATCAGTCCGCCCCCGAACTGCTCGACGTGCTCGGCAGCTCGGTGCAGACCGCGAGCACCATCGCCTCGCGGCGCGCGGAGCTGGTCGCGCTGATCACCGGCACCTCGGCCACCGCCGACCGGATCAACGCGCTGTTCGCCCGCAACCCCGATGTGGGAAAGCAGGTCACCGGCGGCACCGCCGACATGTTCGGCGCGCTGGCCGCCGACCCGTCCTCGATCACCCGGGCGCTGCTGAACCTGAGCGAGACCGTCGCGAAGCTGGACACCACGTTCCGCTGGGGTCCGCAGCAGCAGCAGATTTGGAACGCCGGCATCACGCTCACGCCGTACAAGCCGTACACCGTCGCCGACTGCCCGCGCTACGACGAGATGGCAGGTCCCAGCTGCGCCACCGCGCCCGCGGTGAACGAGCTGCCGCCGCTGCCGGAGAACCTGCGCCCCCGCGCGCTGGACTCGGCGGCCGGGCTGCCGCCCGTGGTGCCGATGCCGGGCCTGCCGCTCATCCCGGGCGTGACCATGCCCGATCCGGCCCGCATCGCCGCCGACGCGACGCAGGACCTGCCCAACCCGTTCCAGGGCACGCCGCTGGAGAGCGTGTTCCCGATGCTGCCCGGCCTCCCGGGTCTGTTCGCGCCGCCGCCGCCCGCGCCGGTCGCGCCCGCCGCCGACGGCGAGAACACGCCGTCCGCCGGGCCGATCGCCTACCACGGTGACGACGCGATCGCCGCGCTGCTCGGCCGCAAGCCGACCGCCGCGGAGTACCTGCTGCTGAGTCCGATCATGAAGGGCGCCACCATGGAAGTCTCCGAAAGCGGTGCAGGCCGATGAGCATTCGCAAACCGCTGATCGGATTCGGCATCTTCGCGATCGTGTCCATCCTGGTGACCGTGGTCGTCTGGAACACGCTGGCCAGGACGGTGACGGGTGCCACCAACACCTACACGGCCACGTTCACCGACGTGCTCGGCCTGCGCGAGGGCGACGACGTGCGCATGGCGGGTGTGCGAGTCGGCAAGGTGGAGAAGATCGAGCTGGGCCGCGACGAGGAGACCGCGGCCTCGGTCGCCAACGTCACCTTCATCGTGCAGCGTGATCAGACCATCTACGACGACACCAAGGCGCTGGTCCGCTACCAGAACCTGATCGGCCAGCGCTACGTCGCGCTGCAGCCCGGCGACGCCGACAGCCCGGCGCCGCTGGAGAACAAGGCGAAGATCCCGCTGGCGCGCACCGAACCGTCGTTCGACGTGTCCGGTCTCCTCAACGGATTCCAGCCACTGTTCCAGGTGCTTCAGCCCGAGCAGGTCAACCGGCTGTCGGAGACCTTCATCCAGGCGCTGCAGGGCGACAACGTCTCGCTGAGTTCGTTCATCGTGCAGGCCGCGCAGCTGGCCTCGGACTTCCAGCGCCGCGACGCCATCCTGTCCGACGTGATCGTCAACTTGTCCGGCGTGATGCAGGGGTTGGCCAAACGAGGTGATGAATTGGAGACACTGGTGACCCAGACCCGCGCCTTGATCGGCGGGCTCTACGAACAGGGCCAGTCGCTGCAGGCGTCCACGGTCCAGATCGCCGATGCCACGACCGCCCTGGTCGGCATGGTGGACCGCATCCAGCCCGGTCTGGAGGTGGCGCAGAACTCCACCAGCGCGGCGCTGTCGCTGCTGCTGGCCAACGGCGCCAAGCTCGACCAGGCTGCGATCGACCTGCCCAACGTGCTGTCCTCGGCGGGCAGGCACGTCTCGGAGGGCGCGTACGCCAACGCCTACCTCTGCGGGCTGGACGTCTCGCTCTACGGCGTCCTCTTCCCGCGCGGCCTGTTCTCGCAGATCGGCGGAACTTCGAACTCGGCGGTGTGCCGCCCATGATGGCCAAGCTGAGAAGTCGTTTCGAGAGCAACCGCAATTTCTGGCTCGGTGTGCTGGGCGCGGCGCTGATCCTGGTGCTGCTGCTCATCTCCGGCGTGTACACGATGCTCGGCGTCGGTGACCAGACCGTCAAAGCCGAGTTCGCGCAGGCGGCGGGCATCAAGGTCGGCGACAAGGTGAACGCGGCGGGCGTGCCGGTGGGTACCGTGTCGGGCGCCGAACTCGAGGACGGCCACGTGCTCATCACGATGAACGTGGACCGCGGCGTCGAGCTCGGACCCGACGCCCGCGCCTCCATCAAGATGGCGACGCTGCTCGGCGCGCGCTACGTCGATCTGATCCCCGGTGACGGTTCCGGTTTGGCCGGCGGGCGGATCCCGCTGTCCAACACCGCCGTCCCGTACAACCTGGCCGACGTGGTGCAGATCGGCACCCCGAAGTTCGAGGCGCTCGACACCGCGAAGCTGGCCGAGGCGCTCAACGTCATCAATGTCGAGATCGGCGGCTCGCCCGAGCTCACCGCCCAGGCGCTCGACAGCGTCGGCGCGCTGGCCAAGGTCATCGACCAGCGCCGCGGCGAGGTCGACCAGCTGCTCAAGGATCTGGACCGGGTCACCCAGATCCTGGGCGACAACCGCAACAGCGTGCTGCTGGTGATCACCCAGGGCGAGGCCATCGCCAACCGGGTGATGGAACGGCAGGGCCTGATCCGCCAGCTGCTGGACAATGTCGCGACCCTGACCAGGCAGCTGCAGGAGATCGGCGCCCAGAACGACAACCAGCTCGGCCCGACCATCCAGCAGCTCAACACCATGGCCGAGGGCCTGCAGAAGAACAAGGACAACCTGGACCGGATGCTGTCGCTGCTTCCGCCGACGGTGCGGTACCTGTCCAACGCCTACGGCGGCAGCGGACCCTACGGCTCGGTCGGCCTGCCGTGGCTGTTCCCGGACAACTGGTTGTGCTTCGCCCAAGTCATCGAGGGGTGCCAGTGACGAATTCCGTAACCGCCCGGATCCGTACCGTCGCGAAGGCGTGCGTCCTCGGCGCGGCCGCGCTCGCCGTGGGCAGCTGCTCGCTGCTGCCCTCCTCGGTGGAGAACGCGTTCGGCGGCGCCACGAAGATCACGGCCGATTTCGAGAACATCGCGGGTATCTACGAGGGCAATCCGATCACCGTGCTCGGCCTGCAGGTGGGCAAGGTCGACAAGATCGTGCCGAAGGGCACGCTGGTCGAGGTCCACATGACGGTCGACTCGGGCGTGAAGATCCCGCGGGAGGCGGAGGCGGCGATCATCTCGCCGTCCATCGTCACCGACCGGCACATCGAACTCACCCCGGTCTACACCGAGGGCGAGACGATGCCCAGCGGCACGCATCTGCCCAAGGCGCGCACCAGGACTCCCGTCGAGCTGGACACGATGATCAAGACCATCGACCAGTTCTCGGCGGCGCTGGCGCCGTCGGAGGAATTCGAGGGCATCGGCCCGCTGTCGGGCCGGGTGCTGTACCCGATGCTCGACGGCAACGGCGAGAAGCTGCGCGACACCCTCAATGCGTTGTCGGGCGCGCTGAAGGTCGGCGTGGACAACAAGGACGCCATCTCGAACATCATCATCAAGCTCAACGAGCTCACCACGATGCTGGCCGAGAACGACCAGTCGGTGCGCGATTTCAGCAACCGGATGACCCAGCTCTCCGGCCTGCTGGCCGAGCAGGCGCCGGGTCTGCAGGCCACCCTGGACCAGCTCAACGACTTCCTCGCCAACACCAGCGGCACCCTCGGCCAGTACGAGGGCGAGCTGGCGAGCACGCTGGCCGGTCTCACCAACGTCACCAGTCAGCTGCGCGACCACGCGGCCGGGCTCACCGAGGTGGCCGATGTGGCGCCGCTGCTGATGCAGAACATCGACCGGATGATGAACCGCGAAGGCCGGTACGTGCGCCTGCACGCGCTCATCGGCACCGCGCTCAACGGCGAGCTGGTGAGCCTGTTCTGCGAGCGCATCCAGATGCGCGCCGACGGCTGCCGCACCGGGAACATGCAGGACTTCGGCCCCGACTACGGGCTCACCGCCGCACTGCTCGGACTGACGAAATGACGGACCGCATGACGATCAAGGCACGCAGGGCGCTGGTGGCCACCGCCGCGGTGGCCGGGCTCGCCCTCACCTCCGGATGTGGCTTCACCGTGGAGGATCTGCCGCTGCCCAAGCCGGGGCAGTCGGGTGAGACGTACACGTTGCACGCCGTCTTCGACAACGCGCTGAACCTGCCCGACCAGGCCAAGGTGAAGATCGGCGGCTCCGATGTCGGTGTGGTCACCGACATCAGGACCGAGAACTTCCAGGCCATCGTCGATATGAGCATCAGCACCAGCATCGAGTTGCCCCGAGGCAGCACGGCCGAACTGCGCCAGGCCACTCCCCTCGGCGACGTGTTCATCGCGCTGTCCAAACCGCAGCAGCCGACCGACGCGTCGATTCTGGAGAACGGCGACACCCTCACCATCGACGAGACCTCGGCGGGCGCCACCGTCGAGCAGTTGCTCATCTCGGTGTCGATGCTGTTCAACGGCGGCGGTATCGCCTCGCTGACCCAGCTCACCTCCGAGCTGGACTCGATCGTGGGCGGTCGCGGCGAACAGGTCGGGCACCTGCTCTCCCAGATGACCGGGGTGATCGGCAGCCTCAACGACAATTCCGCCCGGGTCGACAGCGTGCTCTCGCAGTTCGGCACGCTGGCCGACACGCTGGAGTCGCGCCGCGGCGAACTCGGCCAGGTGGCCGACACGCTGCCGCAGATGATCGGCGCGATCGCCGAGAACAACCGGGCCATCGGCGATCTGCTGACCAGACTGTCCACCACCAGCGCGGCGCTGGGCGACTACGCCAACACCTCGACCGAGGATCTGGCCGCGCTGCTGGAGAACACCCATCAGCTGATGAATGCCATCGCCCAGACCGGTGATCAGTTCGGCGTGCTGCTGGACCGCCTGCACACGATCCGCCCGAAGGTCGACGCCACCTTCCGCGGCCGCAGCTTCGCGGTCTTCGCGACGGCGACCCACCTGGATCTGAGCGCGCTGACCGATCCGCGGCACGGCAGGCTCCAGAACCTGGAAGACCTTCAGGACATGGCGGGCAGCCTCATTCAGGTGCTGCAACTCGTGCAGCAGCGAGTGGAAGGCGGCCACCGATGAGCATCCTGCGCAACAAGTTGGTGCTGTCGGGGATCGGCCTGGTGCTCATCCTGATCCTGGGCGCGTCCTACCTGCTGGTCAGCGTGATGCGGGTGAATCCGCTGCGCTCGACCTACACGGTGACGGTGAACCTGGACCGGTCCGGCGGTTTGCAGCCGGGCAACGACGTGACGTTGCGCGGCTACCGCGTCGGCAAGGTCACCGCGATCGAGCTGGTCGACCGCGGCCAGTCCATCGCGGCCAAGGCCGAGATCGACAGCACCTACCGGATCCCGGTCCAGACCGCGGTCGCGGTGCAGGCGCTGTCGGCCGCCGGTGAGCAGTACATGGACTTCCGTCCCGGCACCGAGGACGGGCCCTACCTGTCCGACGGCGCGGTGATCGAGTTCGACCCCGAGGTCGTCAAGACGCCGACGCCGGTGTGGTCGGTGCTGGACAACACCAGCGCCCTGTTCGACCAGGTGGACCCGGACAAGTTCGCCGTCATCCTGGACGAGCTGGACATCGCGCTCAGCGGCGGCCCGGATCAGCTGCGCGGCCTGGTCAACGGCATCAGCCTGGCCACGGCCGGCCTGCATTCGCTGCTGCCGCAGACGACCAGCCTGATCACGAACCTGCAGACCATCACCAACACCACGTCCATGGCCCAGCCGGATCTGGCCACCCTGACCAGCAACTCCGGTGTGTTGTTCGAGCAGTTCAACGCCGCCAACGCCGAGCTGCAGAGCGTGCTCGACGCGGCGCCGGGCCAGCTGGCCAGCCTGGGCGCGGTGCTCGACACCACCAGCGATCCGATCACCAGCCTGGCCACCAACTTCGTGGTGATCACCCGGGCCGCGCAGCTGCGCTTGCCCGCGCTGCGGGCGCTGTTCCCCTCGCTGGCCGTGGGCGCCGAGGCGCTCGGCGTACCGGCGCACGACAACGAGTTCCACGCCGTGATCGACATCTGGCCGCGGCCCTACTGCACCTTCGAGACCCCGATGATCCGCAACGAGGTCGTGCAGGACGGCACGCTGCCGCGCTGGAACTACTGCGTGAATCCGCCTCCGGGACAGTTGATCCGCGGCGCGGCGAACGCTCCGCGCCCGGATGTGCCGAACAACGGCGCGCAGATGCCGCCGGGTGTGGACCCCAACGAGCGGACCCTTCCGCCGGTTCGGTGAGCGCACCCGGGCCGAGGTGGTTCACCTCGGCCCGGCATACTCGCCCACGGAACATGTGACGGCCCGCACGCCCGGGCCGGACAGCCGATTCGGCGCGCTCGCGCGCCGGGAAAGTGCAGGATTTATCGATGTCCACCGACGACGCCGACGCCAAGAAGGACGCCGAAGCCACCGAGAAGATCGAACTCGACAAGGCGCCCGCCGCGGCCGAGGCGAAGACCGACGAGGCCGCGAAGACCGGGGGCGAGTCGGCGAAGTCCGGCGACGACTCGAAGAAGAAGACCGGGCAGCCCGCCGCGGCGCCCGCGCCGAGCGCGAACGAGGGCAGGTCGAACCTGCTGCCGGTGATCGCGGCGTTCGTGGCCGGAATCCTGCTCGTAGCGGCCGTGACCGCCGTCGTGGCGTTCTATATGCAGGCCCAGCAGAAGAAGGACGAGCTGGCGGCGGTGCGCGAGGCCACGGCTGCCGGCTGCGCGTTCGGTCGCACCGTGTCGGAGTACGACTACGCGAACAACCTGCAGGCCTACTTCGACAAGGTCAAGAACGATTCCACCGGCGAGTTCCTGCAGGAGTTCGGTGACGCCACCACCGCGCTGGCCGACGCCATGAACCAGGCCCAGGTCAAGTCCTGGGTCGACGACGTGCAGTGCGGCTACCAGTCCGGCGACACGTCGGAGGCGAAGGTGCTGGTCACCCTGACGCAGTTCCGCACCAACTTCAGCCAGCCGCAGCCGGACCGGCAGTTCGTGGTGATCATCGCGGACATGCGCCACGAGAACGGCCGCTGGAAGGTCGCGAAGCTGGATTCGCCGATGCTGCGCGGGATGGGCACGGGCCTGCCGGGTGCGCCGGCCGAGACCCCGGCGCCGGGCGAGCAGCCCGCGCCGACCGAGCAGCCGCAGCAGCAGCCCGGTAACTGACGTTCGTTCCGAAAGACCTCCGGCGGTGGGCCCAGTCCCACCGCCGGAGGTCTCTTCTTCGGGCGGTCCTACCTGCGCTCGCGCGCGGCGCTCAGAACAAGGTCAGGCTCTGAGACGCCGACGCGACCGCCTTCCCCGAGGCCCGCGGCCCGGTGGCTGTGGATGGCGCGGTGGTCGCCGCCGCTTCGGGTGCGGCCTCGGCGACGGGTTCGGTGGTCTCGACGCCGCCCACCGCGCCCGCGGCGGCCTTGCGCGCGGCCTCGCCGGCCAGCGCGTCGGCCTGTTCGTTGAAGTAGTTGCCCACGTGCCCGCGCACCCAGCGGAAGCGGACGGGGCCGGGGCGGCTCGCGATGGCGTGGTCGATCTGCTTGATGAGCTCGACGTTCTTCACCGCGCCGCCCGAGGACGTACGCCAGCCGTTGATCCGCCAGCCCGCGATCCACTCCGACGCGCATTTGATGGCGTAGAGCGAATCGCTTTCGATGAGTAGGGGTTCGGGGCCGGGGTGGTCGAGCACGGCCTCGAGGATCGCGCGCAGCTCGGCGATCTGGTTCGTCCCCGCCGCGGCGCCGCCGCTGCGGGCGCCACCGCCTTGGTGGTCGACCCAGGCCCAGCCGATGGCGCCGCCGGGATTGCGCAGGCAGGATCCGTCGGTGCTCACGATGATCATGGCACGCACCTTACGCAATCCGACCGACAAGATCGGTTCCGTGGAATTCCTCTATCTCCCTTCGCAATTGAGCCTCGGTGCGACGTAGCGCCGAGCGCACGGCGGCGTCGACCGCGCCGGCGCACAGGCGGCCGAGCACGCCGCGCGGGGCGGCGTAATCCGCCTCGGAGGTCAGGACCGAACGGCCGTAGCCCAGCGGGTCGAAGCGCAGTGTCAGGGTTCCCGACAACCGCCCACGCAGCGTATACCCGATCACCACGTTGCGGCGGTACTCGGTGATCTCGCAAGCGATTTCGGGATGCCACAGTGCCAGGCGCGGCGTCGCGGCGAAGGTCGCGCCGAGTCCGCGGTCCAGATCCCCGGCCGGTTCGAAGGCCGCGACGCCGAACATCCAGTCGGGCACGAAGAGGTGGTTGTCCGTGTAGGTGAACGCCACCTCGACGGGCGCGCCGACGTCACTCGCGTACTTGATGTGGCCCATCGGCCCTCCCTGCTCCACGGCTGCGACAAAAGTACTACAGCTCTCCTCTTTATTCGAGGGGTTGGCAGGATTTCGGATACGGCGATTGCCAGATCGCGACCGGGCGGTTGCTTGGTGGTGTCTGCGAGGTCCGGTCAGATCCGGTCGACGAGGTACTCCGCGATCGGCACGGCCGAGGTCGCCGCCGGGGAGGGCGCGTTGAGCACGTGCACCGAGCGCGGGGTGCGCTCGATGAGGAAGTCGTGCACCAGCGTGCCGTCGCGCAGCACCGCCTGCGCCCGGATGCCCGCCGGTTGCGGCAGCAGGTCCGCCGCGGTCAGCTCCGGGCAGTATTTGCGGCACTCGGCCAGGTAGCCGCGCTTGAACAGCGAATTGCGCAGTTCCCGCACGCCGGTGCGCAGGTGGGTGCGCGCGACCCGGTGCAGACCGGGGAAGCCCAGCGCGTCCCGTGCGTCGCGCAGGTCGACGCTGCCCTTGCGGTAGCCCTCGCGGGACAGGCCGAGCACCGCGTTGGGGCCCACGGTCAGATCACCGTCGATGGTCGGGCTCAGGTGCACGCCGAGGAACGGCAGGCTCGGATCCGGCACCGGATAGATGAGTGTGCGCACCAGTCCGGCGCGGGCGCGCGGCAGGCGGTAGTACTCGCCGCGGAACGGCACGATCCGGAAGTCGATGTCCAGCCCGGCCAGGCGTGCCATCCGGTCGGCCTGGAGTCCGGCGCACACCACCAGGGTGCGCGCGGTCCAGGAACCCGCCGGTCCCGACACGGTGACCGACGCGTCGGACTCGTCGATCGCGGTGATCTCCGCGCCGAGCACGATCTCCCCGCCGTCCTCGCGTACCCGCGCAGCCAGTGCCGCCGTCACCTTCCGATAGTCGATGATGCCGGTTCCGGGGACGAACAGCGCGCCGACGCCGGTGACGCGCGGTTCGCGGCGCGCCAGCTCGGCGGCGTCGAGCAGTTCCACCGCCACCCCGTTGGTGACCGACCGCTCGTGCAGCGCCAGCATCCGCACGTACTCACCGGAGTCGGTAGCTACCAACAGCTTTCCGCATACTTGAAACGGAATCCCTTGCGCGGCAGCGAATTCCTTCGTCCACGCGGCGCCGCGGCGGCACAGCTCGGCCTTGAGACTGCCCGGCTCGTAATAGATTCCGGAGTGGATCACACCGCTGTTGTGACCGGTCTGGTGTTCGGCGAGGCCGGCGGCCTTCTCGATCAGCACCACACGCGCACCTGGGTGCCGTTCGAGCAGCCGTCGCGCCGTCGCCACGCCGACGATGCCGCCGCCGATCACGCAGTAGTCGTACACGACGCCGACCCTACTGCCCGGCGCGGGCGGACTCAGAGGGTGACGGTGCCCGCGTCGGGTGCGGTGGCCTGCGATTGTGCGTCGGCCTGCGGCTGCGCGGCGGACGGGTCCGTCGCGTGCGCGGGCACGTCGGCCGGGGCGGGCTTGCGCTGCAACTGCACCTCGTGTTCGCCGAGGTTGGCGTCGGACAGCACGAAGGTGATCTCGCCGCTGCGGGTGTCGAGTTCGGTGCGGACCTGGGTGATCCCGGCCGGGTCGATGTGCACGCCGAGGCGCTCCTGCACGGGTTCGGAGAGCAGGATGTCGGTGAGTGCCGAGAAAGCGTTGGTGTCGACGGTGAACGCCACGGTGTTCGTATGCACCGGGGCGACGCGCGCGCCGACATAGGTGGTGCCGAGGCCGAACCGGCCGCCCACACCTGCGGGACGCGACGGCTCGACCACCGAATCCGTCTGCGGTACAGCGACTTCCGGCGTCGCCGGGTACACGGCGGCCTGGTAGACGGCGGGCGAACGGTCACCGTTGGCGACCAGCACGGGCGAGCCCGCGCGCGGGCCGGGATTCGGCGCGAAGTTGTCCAGAACCGGTCCGGGAGACTGCGGCGGCGCCGCGACATGGGTACCGGAACCCGCGGTGCTCGCCATCTGATTGACCACGTAGGCACCGGCGGCGACCGTGAGACTGAGACTGGCCGCTCCGGCGAACACCACCGCGCCGAGGCGCACGACCTGAGCCGGGTTGTGTGCTGTCACGATGCGTTCCTTCCTCCGCGTAGCTGCCTGCACGGCGACGGCCCGCACCGATGGAAGCCGTACGCTTGTCCAGTTTAGGTCGCGGCCCCGGAACGCGCCCCCTCGCTGGGAGCAGGATCACATTCCACCGGCCGGTGGATGTTTCCGCGCGCTGACGAACGGGTAAAACGCATGTAGCTGGCGAGCGTCATTCTCGACTGCCACCATGAGACACCCGGCCAACGGCGTCCGGCCGTCGACACGAACGGCGCACCCAAGTGTGGCGCTCGCCCGCTCCCGAAGCTACCGAATCGGGTCGGGTGAACCCGGCCGGGCGTCTCGTCCGGCCGGGTGCTCGCTGTTCGGGGCGGGTATTCGTTGCTCTGGCCGGGTGCTGAACATTCAGGTGTCGCTCACCTTCAGGCCGCGCCCAATATTCAGGCGAATTGGCCCGCGGTGCGTCCGGCGCCCGTCGGCCCGGCGAACGCCTGGGCGATGCTCAACCACTCCGCCGCGTCGGCGCCCACCACGTCCAGCGCCAGGTCGTCAGGGTGCCTGCGCTGCGTGACGAGCAGGCAGAAGTCCAGCGCCGGCCCGCTCACCCGCTGCGCCGCGTCCTCCGGCCCCCAGGTCCACACGCTGCCGTCGGGCGCGGTGAGCTCCACCCGGAACTCCTCGGCGGGCGGCGTCTTCCCGCGCACCGAATACGCGAAGTTCCTGGTCCGCACGCCGATGTGGGCCACGTTCCGCAGCCGGTGGGTGGGCTCGCGCCGCATGCCGAGCGCGTCGGCGACGTCCTGCCCGTGCGCCCAGTTCTCCATGATGCGGGCGGTGATCATCGAGGCCGGGCTCATCGGCGGGCCGAACCAGGGCAGCTTGACGCCCGCGGGCACCGCGCGCAGCGTCTCGATGAGCCGCGCGCGCCCGGCGCGCCAGCGTTCCAGGAGGTCGGCGGGCGGGATGGCGGCCATCTCCTCGGCCGCCTCGTCGACGAAGGTCAGGGCCTTGGGGGCGGCCTCGGCGACCAGCACGCCGAATTTCTCCGCATCCGAGGCGGCGATCGCCGACACCTCGTCGGTCCAGGTCAGATGGGCGATCTGGTGCGCGATGGTCCAGCCGGGCGCCGGTGTGGACCGGGCCCACTGGGCCGCGGGCAGCGGCGCGACGAGCCGTTCCAGGTCCGCGCACTCGCCCGCGAAATCGGCGAGCAACGTCTCGAGGTCAGCCATCAGAATCCCTTGCCGATCACGGCACACCCCCGTGTGTGCCAGGTGTGACCCAGGATCGCAGCGCCGTAGAAAAAATGCAAGCGTGCGTGCTTTTTTAAGGGATTCGAACCCTCTCGAACGAGAGGGTGAATGCCTACCCCCGAACCCGAACGCCCCCTCTCACCACCCGAACAACACCAAATGCAGCGCCCCCACCACCAACCCCAGCACCGCCCCGTGCAGATACAACAACCACGCGTCCTGCTCCACCGACGCGTAGAACATCTCCATGAACTCGCCGGGACTCAGCTCCTGCAGCTTGCGCGCCGCGAACTCGTCGATCTTCTTCGCCTGCTCGCGCGCGAACTCCTCGTCCTGCACCATGCTCGGCGCCAGGCTCACCGCCACACCCGCCGCGCCGACGGTCAGGTTGTCGAACTGCCGTTTGCCGAAGGCCGCGCGCACCATCGAGTGGGTCGGCCCGAGCTGGCGGTGGATCTCCTCGGCGATGAGCCGTTCGATGAGCTGACGGGTCTTGTCGCCGTTGGGGCCCTCCAGCAGTTCGGCCGACAGGTTCGGCAGCGTGAGGACCTGGTAGGCCAGCAGGTGCGCGAGATCGGTCGCGGCCTGCGGCTGGCGCTTGGCCAGCAGGGCCTGGCGCCACAGGTACTTGTAGCGCGGCTGCGGATCGCCCGGCTCGAACACCATCTTCACCGCGATCACGTTCACGATCACGCCGATCGCCGCCGAGGCCAGCAGCACGATCACCCAGGCGGGCACCCAGCCCAGCACCGGGATGTCGTTGTGCACGTGCAGGTAGAGCGCGAGCAGCAGGCCGAACGGCGCGCCGAGCAGGCCGATGCGCACCATGAACTTCAGTTCCGGCTCGGCGATGGTGGTGGTGAGGTCCTTGAGGATGTTCGGGTTGTCCCGCAGGTAGCGGATGACGAAGCTCTTCACGTCGATGAGCTGGTCGATATTGTCGCCGAGGGATTCGAACGCGCGCCGGCACAGCGAGGGCAGCTGCCGCTCCACCCGCTGGTAGATCACCTGGCGCATCTGGCGCGGCATGCTGCGCCACAGGTCCGGGTTCTCCCGGTGCATCATCTCGTCCACGACCTGCTGTACCTGCGGGCGCGCCAGTTCGGCGATGTAGTCGGCGATGACGTCGAGGTCCAGCTCGTGGATGAAGTCCTTCGGGTTGCCGATCCGCATGAGCGCTTTGTCGACGCAGATGCTGGCCATCTTCTCCGCGCGCGCCGGGATGAAGCCCTGGAAGCCGAGTTGGCGCCCGTCACCGGAGAACGTGGGCAGCACCTGCACGCGGCGCGGCAGATACGGGTACAGGATGGACAGCCCCGGCACGCGGAAGCCGCGGAACTGTACCGGCCAGAACAGCATCAGCACGCCGGTCCAGTTGGTGAGCCAGCCTGCGGCCGCCGCGAAGATCGGGAAGCTGATCAGTTCGACGGTGAATTTCGACAGCCCTGTCAGCTCCTCCCAGTCGATGAACACTCCGGAGGCGAGTGTGGTCATCCTGGGGTCCCCCTAGTGCCGTGGGTGCGGAGCGCGTGTCGGAGCACCCCACATTCTCATTGCGCTCGCGAGGGTGTCAACGCCGCGGCCGCACCGTCACAGACGGTGCGGAATCGCGAGGTCGCGGGGGTGGTTCAGGCGGGGCCCACCGGGTCGACGAGGACGCCGGGATTCAGGATCCCCGCCGGATCCAGCGTCGCCTTGGCCGCGCGCAGGGCCGCGGCGAACGGGTCCGGCCGCTGGCGGTCGTACCAGGGCCGATGGTCGCGGCCGACGGCGTGGTGATGGGTGATGGTCCCGCCGGAGGCGGCGAGCGCCTCGGAGACGGCGGCTTTGATCTCGTCCCACTGCTCGACCGTGCGTCCCCAGGTGCCCGCGGCATAGATGCCGAAGTACGGGGCCGGGCCGTCGGGGTAGACGTGGGTGAAGCGGCAGGTCACCACGCCGGTCACGCCGGTCGCGCGGAAGGCGTCGTTCGCCGCGGCGAGCACGGCGGCGCGCAGCGCGTCGAATCTGTCCCAGGTGCAGGCGGTTTCGAAGGTCTCCACGATCATCGACCGCGCGGCGAGCGCGTCGCGCTGGTAGGGCATCCGCAGGAACGACGAGCGCCAGGTGTCGGCCGCGCCCGCCCGCGCGCTCGACTCGGCGGAGTCGGTGACGCGCACGCCGTCGGGCATCGTGCCGCCGTGCTCGCGGCAGATCTCCACCGCGCGGCGCATGGACGCCTCCACCGGGTGGTCGGCCGATTCGAAACCGAGCACCAGGACGCCGCCGGAGGTGGCGGTGCCCGCGTTGAGGAACGCCTCGGCCGGATCGAGCAGGCGGCAGTTGGCCGGGAACAGCCCGGACTGCGCGATCGCGCGGGTGGCGGCGACGGCCTTGTCGTAGTCGTCGAACACCACCGACGCCCCCGCGCGCCACCGCGGCCGTTCCTGGACGCGCATCCACGCCTCGGTGATGACGCCGAGGATGCCTTCCGAGCCCAGGAACATCCGGTCCGGGGAGGGGCCCGCGCCCGATCCCGGGAGCCGCTGCGATTCGCCCGTGCCCAGCGGCGTCACCACGCGCAGGGATTCCAGCAGGTCATCGATGTGGGTGTAGACGGTGGCGAAGTGCCCGCCCGCCCGCGTCGCCAGCCAGCCGCCGAGCGTGGAGAACTCGAAACTCTGCGGGAAGTGGCGCAGCGTCAGCCCGTCCGGGCGCAGCGCGGCCTCGATGTCGGGGCCCAGCATGCCCGCCTGGATGCGGGCCGCACGGCTGGTCCGGTCCACCTCCAGCACCCGGTTCATCCGGCCCATGTCCAGCGCGACGCTGCCCGCGTACGCATCGGCCTCGCGCAGTTCCACCCCGCCGACCACCGACGTGCCGCCGCCGAACGGCACCACCGCCACCCGGGCGCGGGTACACCAGTCGAGCACGTCCACCACGTCTTGGTCGTTCTCCGGACGGATCACCAGGTCCGGCACGTTCGTCACCTGCCCCAGCAGGCACCGCACCACATCGCGGAACGCCTGTCCGTGCGCGTGCGCCACCCGATCGGTGAGATCCCCGGATGCCAACCGCGCCAACGACTCCGGCGCGCGCGCCCGGCCCTCTCCCACGCCGAGCGCTGTCACGTCCGGCGGCTCGTGCGGTGCGAGATCCGCGCCCGGCAGCATCGCCCCGACCCGCCGGGTCAACTCCTCCCGCTCGCTCCCGGTGACCGCCCCTTCCACGGTCCCCCAACCCCACCACGACCTCGTCGTCATGCCACGTCCTCTCCACCGGATGCGAATTGACTAGAGGGTAAATTACCTCAAATTCAACTGGCAAGGGTGCGCACGGCCCCCGACGGCGTCCGCCGGGGGCCGTGGCGCGCCCGCTCAGGATGCCAGCGTCACCGTTTCCAGGTCGAGGTCACGGAACGGCGTCACCACCACGTCACGCAATCGGTCCGACCAGCCTGTCTGCACGCCGGGCACCACCAGCGGAATCGCGGGCATATCGCGCAGGATCAGCCGCTCGGCCTCCTGGTACAGCGGCCACGCCTGCTCGTCGGTGACCGCGGAATCGGCGCGGGCCAGCAGCTCGTCCACGGCAGGGTTGCTGTAGGCCCCGGTGTTGGACGACCCGCCGGTGCGGTAGAGCGGATTGAGGAAGTTCTCGATCGACGGATAGTCGGCCACCCAGCCGGTGCGGTAGAGCGTGGTCATCTGCTGCCCGTTGATCTGCCTGCGGAACTCGCTCAGCGTCGGTACCGGCAGGAACCGGCACTCGCGATCCAGCGCGGCGGTGATCGAATCGCACACCGCGGTCAGCCATTTCTCGTTGGCCGAGTCGATATTCGACATGATGTCGATCGGGCCCTGGAATCCGGTGCTGTCGAACAACTCTCGCGCTTCTCGGGGACGGTGCGCGCACAGGTCGCCGCATTGGCCGGTGGTGCCGCCGCGCACGCTGGCCGGCGCGAGTCCGTCGGCGGGCAGTCGATCACCGGTGAACACCGCGTCGATCACACCCTGCCGGTCGATCGCCATCGAAATCGCCTGGCGTACCCGAGGATCGGCGAAGCGCGGATCGTAGAGCGGGAAGGTCAGCGATTGCAGGCCGGTGCCCTCCCTGGTGAAGTGACGCCCCGCCAGGTCCCGCTTGTAGCGCCCGCCCACCAGCGCGTCACCGGGCAGGACCTCCAGGAAGTCGAGCCGGTTGGCCACCACGTCGGCGTAGGCGGCCTCCAGCGTCGCGTTGAATCGGAACTCGGCGCGCTCGATCGAGGGGCGCGCCGCGCCGGGATACCCGTCGTGCCGGGCCACGACGATGCTGGAACCCTTTGTGTGGGAGACGAACTCGAACGGACCGTTGCCCACCGGACGCGCCAGGTAGCCCGCGCGGTCGTCGAAGAACTTCGCGGGCAGCGGCGCGTAGGCGAGGTGGCCCAGGCGGGTCGCGAAGCTCGGCAGCGGTGCGGCCAGGGTGACGACGAATCGGTGGTCGTCGAGGAGGCGCAGCCCGCGCAGTTCCCGCGCGCTCGGCTCGATCGCCGGGTCGAGCGGGTGCACGGCGTCGAATCCGTCGATGACGGAGAGGAATCCGGCGCCCAGCTGTTCGTTCGGGCGGTACGCGGTGTGATTCCACGCGTCCACGAAACTGCGCGCGGTGACCGGGGTGCCGTCGTGGAATGTCCAGTCGGGCCGCAGCGTGATGGTGAAGATCCGCGAGTCCGTCGTCTCGATGGACTCGGCCACGGCGTTGCGCGGCGCCGCCGTCTTCGGGTCGTAGTCCACCAGACCCTTGAACAGCGTGCGCAGGATCTTGGAGCCGCCCGCGTCGGTGGTGTTCCCCGGGACGAGCGCGTTCTCGGGCTCGGTGGTGTTGAGGGTGAGGGTGTCCGCCGCCGTCGGTGTCATGGCCGTGGGTGCGGTGGTCTCGCTGCCGCATCCGCCCACCGTGGCGACCAGGGCGGTCGCGATACAGAGGGAGGCGACACTGAGCGCGAGTCGAGATGTTCGCATCGGTACTGCCTTTCGTGCGTGACGCAAGGCACGCTCCGGCAGTGGCCCGGCGCGGCCCACACCCAGTGCAGCAGCGCCGGACGATGACCGACATGGGTCGTCCGGCAGGACAATCAAACCCGGTCAACCGTCCAGGGTCGCGGGTACCCGTGGCGGACCCGAGCACCATTGATCACCACCGCCCCGGAGAACCGACCGTCAATTCCCCGGCACAGGGCTGTCGCGCGGGCCCGGACTTCGCTCTGAGTGAACTCGACTACATCGCCGGAACAAACCTCCGGGGCTCGGGGTTGAGTAGGCATCGCTCAACTTTTGGAAGGGTCGAAGACGTGACTACACCTCAGAATCTGCCGGTGCTGTTCCTGACCGATCCGATCGTGCTGCCGGGCATGGTCGTGCCCATCGAACTGGACGAATCGGCGCAGGCGGCCATCGACGCCGCGCGGGCCGGCAAGACCGAGGCCGTGCTGCTCGCTCCGCGACTGACCGAGGGGTACGCCTCCTATGGTGTGGTCGCGAGCATCGAGCAGGTCGGCCGCATGCGCGGCGGCGGGGCGGCCGCGGTGCTCAAGGCCGAGCGCCGCGCCAAGATCGGCCACGGCGTCACCGGGCCGGGCGCCGCGCTGTGGGTCGAGGCCGAACCGGTCGAGATTCCCGCCCCTGATGGCCGCACCAAAGAGCTTGCCGCCGAATACAAGAAGCTCGTCGTCTCGGTGTTGCAGCGCCGCGAGGCGTGGCAGATCATCGACGCGGTCAATCAGCTCACCGACCCGTCCGCCATCGCCGACACCGCCGGTTACGCGCCGTACCTGACCCCCGATCAGAAGCGCGAACTGCTCGACACTCCCGACGTCGCCAAGCGGCTCACCACCCTCATCGAGTGGACCAAATCCCACATCGCCGAGGCCGAGGTCACCGAGAAGATCAGTGACGAGGTCCGGGAGAACATGGAGCGCGGCCAGCGGGAATTCCTGCTGCGCCAGCAGCTCAACGCCATCCGCAAGGAACTGGGCGAGGACGAGCCCGACGGCGCCGACGACTACCGCACCCGCGTCGAGCAGGCCGACCTGCCCGAATCGGTGCGCGAAGCCGCGTTGCGCGAGGTCGGCAGGCTGGAACGGGCCAGCGATCAGAGCCCGGAATCCGGCTGGATCCGCACCTGGCTCGACACCGTCCTGGAACTGCCGTGGACGGTGAAGACCACCGACTCCACCGATGTTCCGGGCGCCCGTGCGGTGCTGGACGCCGACCACCACGGCCTGGACGAGGTCAAGGATCGCATGGTCGAGTACCTGGCCGTGCGGGCCCGGCGCGCCCAGCGTGGCCTCGAGGTCGTGGGCGGCCGCGGGTCCGGCGCGGTGCTGGTGCTGGTGGGCCCGCCCGGTGTCGGCAAGACCTCGCTGGGCGAGTCCGTGGCACGGGCGTTGGGCCGCAAGTTCGTTCGCGTCGCCCTGGGCGGCGTGCGCGACGAGGCGGAGATCCGCGGGCACCGGCGCACCTACGTCGGCGCGCTGCCCGGCCGCATCGTGCGCGCCATGAAGGAGGCGGGGTCGATGAATCCCGTCGTCCTGCTGGACGAGATCGACAAGGTCGGCTCCGACTTCCGCGGCGATCCCGCGGCGGCCCTGCTCGAGGTGCTGGACCCGGCGCAGAACCACACGTTCCGCGACCACTACCTGGACCTGGATCTGGACCTGTCCGACGTGCTGTTCATCGCCACGGCCAACGTCATGGAGACCATCCCCGGCCCGCTGCTGGACCGCATGGAACTGATCACCGTGGACGGCTACACCGAGGCCGACAAGGTCGCCATCGCCCGCGACTTCCTGGTGCCCAGGCAGCTGGAGCGCAACGCGCTGACCGCCGACGAGGTGACCATCACCGAGGAGGCGCTGCGCGAGATCGCGGCCAATTACACCAGGGAGGCCGGCGTCCGACAGATGGAGCGCCTGATCGCGAAGGCGTTGCGCAAGGCGGCGACTCGGCTCTCCGAGGGTGAGAATGCCTCGGGCGCGGCGACACTCGGCTACGACCCGGAACTCGGCTACGACGACGTCCTCGAAAAGTCCGTGGCCGCAAGCCCTTCGGATACCCTGACCATCGGTCTGGGCGATCTGAAGGACTACCTGGGCCGCCCCCGCTTCACCCCGGATTCGGTGGAACGCACCGCGGTTCCCGGTGTGGCGACCGGACTGGCCGTGACGGGCGCGGGTGGCGACGTCCTCTACATCGAGGCCAACGCCGCCGAGGGCGAGCGCGGACTCACCCTCACCGGTCAGCTGGGCGATGTCATGAAGGAGTCGGCGCAGATCGCCCTCACCTACGTGCGCTCGCACCTGGAGGAGATCGGGATCGAGCCGAAGGTGCTCGACCGCGACATCCACATCCATTTCCCGGCGGGCGCGGTGCCCAAGGACGGCCCCTCGGCCGGCGTCACCATGGTCACCGCCCTGGTGTCGCTGGCACTGGGCCGCCAGGTGCGCGCGGATGTCGGCATGACCGGCGAGGTCACCCTCAACGGCCGGGTCCTGCCCATTGGCGGCGTCAAGCAGAAGCTGCTCGCCGCCCAGCGCGCCGGACTGAAGACCGTCTTCATCCCGGCCCGCAACGAGCCCGACCTGGACGAGGTCCCGGCCGAGGTCCTCGAGGCCCTGGACGTGCGACCCGTCGCCGACGTCGCGGACATCCTGGCCTACGCCATCGAACCGGTCGCCGAACCGGCGCTGGACTCGCGGCCGTTCGCGGCTACGGCCTGATCAGGACGGGAGCCGGGCACGGAATGTGCCCGGCTCTCGGCGTTGTCGGGAAAAGGTGAACCCGCCCCCGGAGGGAGCGGGTGGTGTGTGGCCCATCGCGCCAGAAGCCGACAGAGTCAGGACAGGAATTCGCGCACCGCGGGCGCGACGTGCTCAGCGGGCGCGCCGTGGTCCTGCCCGTCGAGCACCCGCAGCCGGGCGTCCGGCAGCAGCGCCGCCAATCGCCTCGCCGCGCTCGCGAAGAACTCGGGACTCGCCCCGCCCAGCAGGACCAGAGTGGGGGTGGTGATGGTGCGCACCAGGTCGTCCGGAAGCGCGCCACCGGAGTCGAAGTCGTCCATCACCAGGTGGTCGTGCAGCATCGTCGGCGCGACGGCGAGCATGCCGGGATCGTGCGCGGCGCCCTCGACCATCTCCGGCGGCATACCCGCCTCGGCGAGAAAGAGTTTCACCGCGTCGCCGCGCCGGTCGTCGGCAAGCGCGGCGCGCACCTGTTCGGCGAGCGCGCGGGCCTCGGCCCTGCCGCGTTCGTCGTTCTCGCTGTAGGGCGGTTCGTGCAGCACGGCGCGCGTGATCGGCAACCCGGCCGCCAGCGCGCGCACCACCAGTCCCGCGCCCGACGAGTGCCCGTAGACCGCGGCCGAGCCGCCCGCCGCCTCGATCAACGCCGCCAGATCCTCCACTTCGCGCCGGACCTCGTAGGGCGCAGTGTTCCCGCTCTCGCCGCGCCCGCGCCGGTCATAGTTGATCACCGTGTACCGCCCGGCCAGCGCCTCCGCCAAGCCCGCGGTCGTCGGACGCGCGCAGAATATGCCGCTCACCAGCACCAACGGCGGCCCCGAGCCCACGCGGTCGAACGCGATACGGGTGCCGTCGGCCGAACTCACGAACTCCGTCACTTCGACTCCTTCCTTCCCTGATGTGGACGGTGCGGGGCGGCGGAATTCATCGGTTCAGGTGTCGGCGAGCGCGCGCTCCACGGCGCGGGTGGTGCCCTGCGCGACGGCGCACAGCACCGGGTCCTCCCCGGCCCGCTCGGCGTAGATCTCGCAGCTCACGACCGCTTGGCGGCGGGTGGCGCCGGTGACGGTCGCGGTGGCGCGCAGGCGGTCGCCCGCGGCGGGGCGCAGGTAGGTGATGCTGAATCCGCCGGTCAGCACGTTCGCGCCGAGCACCGTGCCCGCGGCGAAGGTGAGCGCGTTGTCGGCGGCGTAGGCGAGCACCCCGCCGTGCACGAAGCCGAATTGCTGTGCCAGTTCGGGGCGGATCGGGATCACCAAAGTGGCGGTGCCACCGCCGAATTCGGCGATCTCGGTGCCGACCAGTCCCGCGAAGGCCTGGGCCGCGAGGACCTTCCTGGCCAACTCGATGTCGATGGCGTTCATCGTCCCTCCGTCCCCAGCGTGAGCCACGCGGCGTCCGCCAGTTCGCTGCCGACCTCGATGGGCGCGGCGCGCACGGCGCCGTCCACCCACTGTCGCGAATACTCTTGCGCGGGACCGAGCCACAGTGCGTAGACCAGATCCAGGCTCAGATCGCGCACCGCCCCGTAGTTCGCGTGAGTCCGCCACCACCGCGAGATATCGGTCAGGAAGCGCCGATTGGTTTCGCTCTCGCGCACGCCGGGTGGGCGCGCGGACATGAGAACCTTTGCGCGGTACTGATTCTCGGTCACCCAGCGCAGATGCTCACGAACTCCGCCGGTAACCCCTTCGCGCGCATCGGAACTCGCGCTGACGGCGACCCAGAAGTGCTGCTGGTAGTCCTCCAGCGCGTGCGCCCACACCTGCCGGTACAGATCCGCCTTGTCGGGGAAGTGGTGATAGAGCGCCCCCACGCTGGCCCCGGCCGCCTCGCGGATCTGCGCGAGCGTGGTCTCCAGCGCGCCCACCTCGGCGAACTGGCGTTCGGCCGCGAGCAGCAACCGATCCCGAATCTTCACAACCAGAATTAAATTCTGTTTCGAGGGCGGGCGCAACCCCCGTTCCCGGCGCGAACGAGCCGAGCGATCCGCTCCTGGGCGTCGATCGAGCGCGGACCGGGCGCGCGCCTACCCGATTCCGGGCGGGAGCAGCTGGTCGGGCGAACGCGCGTACCACCGCCATAGTGAGGGCACTCGGCCCTGACGAGAGATGCTCACGGCTACGGAATCGCACGCGATGGGGATGCGGCGTCACCCCCTCCGGAACTCACATCGGTCGTCCGCGCACCCAGGACCAGAACCCGCGCCGCGGCGAGCGCGCCTTGACCGTACCCGATCCCACGCGCCCGTCCACCCTGATCCGCGGCGTCCCCGCGACCGGCAGTCCGCGCACCTTGCTCCGCGCCGAGCCGCTGCCCACCCGCACCGCGTCCAGATCCACCTGCCACCCGTTGGGCACGATCAGCACCAGGTTCCCCGACCCGACGTCCGCGTGCACCCGCACCTCCCGATGCGGACACCACGCGCTGGTGAAGTCGATCTTGATCGTGCCCGACCGGCATTCCGCCGTGATCTCGGTCGGCACCGTCCACGGCCCGCGCTTGTCGAGACTGCCGCTCTTGGTGCGCAGTTCGATCGGTTCGGCCGCCCCGATATCGGGCAGGTCGGCGGTCACGGTGGCCAGCTCGGCGCGGGTCTTCGCCGCGTACACCGCGATCAACCTGCGGTCGAGCTCCATGAGATCCAGCCGCCCCTCCTCCAGCGCGATATGCAACCGCCGCGCCGCCACCTCCCGCTCCGCATCCCCCGCCCGCACATCGGGCAGCGAGTCCGGAAGCGGCGCAGGCAGGTTCGCCGGCGCGTCGGCGCCGACGTGCGAGTCCGGAAGATCCCCCGCCCGCCCTCCGGATATCCGCTTCGACGCATCACCGCCGCTCATCCGCGAGCCCTCCTCGGCTCCGTGTGCTCGAGCCGCAACCACCGCCGCACAGGTTCGCCCTCTCCGTCATAACCCCCACCTTGCCCGCTCCAACCACGGACGCGCACGTCTTCGCGAGGAGAGCCGCCGTGCTCGCGCCGATCCCGGCCCCTTTTCGCTGGCAGGTGAATCTCTCTCGGAAGATCGTTGACCCTAACCATCGTTGAGGTTTTAGTGTCGGCGGTGCGGCGTTTAATCAGCCGCGGCGAGAGGAAACGGTTGTGAGTATCGAGTCGGTGGCGTGGAGCCAGATGTATCGGCGCATGAACGCGCCGGAGGAGAAGCGGGCCTTCCGGATGGCGACGGCGCGGCGCATCGCGCGGTTCGCGGCACCGCATCGCGCGCGGATCGGGGTGTTCCTCGCGTTCAGTGTGGTGTCGGCGCTGCTGGCGGTCGCGACGCCGGTGCTGGCGGGGCGGATCGTGGACGGGATCGTCGGCGGGGCCGCCGCGCGCGTGGTGGTGCTGCTGGCGTCGGCGATCGCGGTGCTGGCCGTGCTGGACGCGGCGTTCGGCCTGGTGATCCGGTGGTTGTCGGCGCGGATCGGCGAGGGTCTGATCCTGGACCTGCGGCGCGCGGTGTTCGACCACGT
Organism: Nocardia puris; assembly: GCF_003315035.1. Classification (GTDB taxonomy): domain Bacteria; phylum Actinomycetota; class Actinomycetes; order Mycobacteriales; family Mycobacteriaceae; genus Nocardia; species Nocardia puris. The sequence goes on along the minus strand of NZ_QNRE01000004.1, from coordinate 307,526 downwards.
GCAGCGGATGCCGGTCGCGTTCTTCACCAGGACCCGCACCGGCGCGCTGGTGAGCCGGCTGAACAATGACGTGATCGGCGCGCAGCGGGCGTTCAGCGACACGCTGTCGGGCGTGGTGGCGAACCTGGTGACCTTGCTGCTCACCCTCGCCGTGATGATGAGCATCTCCTGGCAGATCACCCTGCTCGCGCTGGTCCTGCTGCCGGTGTTCGTGATCCCGGCGCGGCGCATGGGCAACCGCCTCACCGACCTGCAACGCGAGGCCGCGCGCCTCAACGCCGCCATGAGCACCCAGATGACCGAGCGGTTCTCCGCGCCCGGCGCGACCCTGGTGAAGCTGTTCGGCAGGCCCGAGCAGGAGTCCGACGAGTTCGCGCTGCGCGCCCGCCGTGTCCGCGACATCGGGGTGCGCACCGCCATGCTGCAGACGGTGTTCGTCACTTCACTCACGCTGGTGTCGGCGCTGGCCGTGGCGCTGGTGTACGGGCTGGGCGGCTGGTACGCGCTGCGCGGGCTGCTGGACGCGGGCGCGGTGGTCGCGCTCTCGCTGCTGCTGGCCAGGTTGTACGCGCCGCTGACCGCGCTGGCCAACGCGCGCATGGAGATCATGGCGGCATTGGTGAGCTTCGAGCGGGTGTTCGAGGTGCTGGATCTGACGCCGTTGATCGAGGACGCGCCCGACGCGAAGCCGGTGCCGGAGGGCCCGGTCTCGGTCGAGCTGGACGGCGTGACGTTCGGGTACCCGTCGGCCGACAAGGTGTCGCTGGCCTCGCTCGAGGAGGTGGCGACGCTGGACACGCGCGGCGGTGTGGACGTGCTGCACGATGTGTCGCTGCGCGCCGAGCCCGGTCAGCTGGTCGCACTCGTCGGCTCCTCCGGCGCGGGCAAATCGACCATCGCGCAACTGGTTTCGCGCCTGTACGACGTGGACTCCGGCGCGGTGCGATTGAACGGCACCGATGTACGCGAGGTGAGCGCGCGAGCGCTGCGCGAGACGGTGGGCCTGGTCACCCAGGACGGGCACCTGTTCCACGACACCATCCGCGCGAATCTGCTGCTGGCCCGACCCGAGGCGCACGAGGACGAACTGTGGGACGCGCTGCGCCGCGCCCGGCTGCACGAGCTGATCTCCTCACTGCCCGACGGGCTGGACACCGTGGTCGGCGAACGCGGCTACCGCCTCTCCGGCGGTGAACGCCAGCGCCTCACCATCGCCCGCCTGCTGCTCAAGCAACCGCGCGTCGTCATCCTCGACGAGGCGACGGCGTCCCTGGACTCCACCTCGGAAGCCGCTGTGCAGGAAGCCCTTTCCGAAGCGCTCGAAGGACGGACGGCCCTGGTGATCGCCCACCGCCTGTCCACGATCCGCGCCGCCGATCAGATCCTGGTCCTGGAGCAGGGACGCGTCGTCGAACGCGGCACCCACACCGAATTGCTCGCGGCGGGTGGACGTTACGCCGAGCTGTACCGCACGCAGTTCGCCGAGGAACCGGTGCGGATCGCGGCGTAGGGGGCGCGCCGGTTCAGAACTCCCCCGCGACGCCGAGAACCGTACGCCCCGAATGGGTTCCGTTCTTGATGGAGTGCAGCACCTTCTCCACGTCGGTGATCGGTGCGAAGTTCTCCAGGGTGGTGAGGTGGCGGGGGCGGAAGTCGCCGGCGAGGCGGGCCCAGGTGTCGCGGCGCTTCTCGATCGGATGGTTGACCGAGTCGATGCCGAGCAGGCAGACGCCGCGCAGGATGAACGGCATCACGGTGGTGGGCAGGTCGTGGCCGCCGGTGAGGCCACTCGCGGCGACCGCGCCGCCGTAGCCGATGGAGCTCAGGATGTAGGCGAGGGATTTGCCGCCGACGCTGTCGACCGCGCCCGCCCAGCGCGCCTTGGACAGCGGGCGCGGTTTGGCGTCGGGATCCTCGGGGAGGCGGCCGATGATCTCGTTGGCGCCGATCTCGGAGAGCAGGTCGGCCGAGTCGGTCTTGCCGGTGGAGGCGATCACCTCGAAACCCAGACCGGACAGGATGTCGACGGCGACGCTGCCGACACCGCCGGTCGCGCCGGTCACCAGGATGGCGCCGTCGTCGGGGGTGAGGCCGTGGTCGAGCAGGGCGCGCACGCTCAGCGCGGCGGTGAAACCGGCCGTGCCGAGGGCGGCGGCGTCGCGGGTGCTGAGCCCCTCGAGCTTGACGACCCACTCCGCGGGCACGCGCGCGTACTCGGCGAACCCGCCGTTCTGGGAGACGCCGATCTCGTAGCCGTGCGCCACCACCTGGTCGCCCGGGGCGAACTCGTCGGTGTCGGAGGCGACCACCTCACCGGTGATATCGATGCCCGGCACGATCGGGTATTTGCGCACCACACCGCCACCGGGCGTGATCGCCAGGCCGTCCTTGTAGTTCGCACTGGAGTAGTGCACCTTGATCGTCACCGCGCCCGGTGCGAGGAACTCCTCGTTCACCTCCTGCCGGGTGAGCACGACCCCGCCGTCCGACTCGTGTGCGACCATCGCCCAGAACTCCATGCGCTCGAGCATACGAGCCCGAACGCCCGCGCGGGAGGAAGTGCACAGTCACGCCTGACTCCACCTGGGGCACCGAGTGAGCGATTCGGCGCTTGTCGGGGGACGAAGCGATACTGGGATTGCCGCGTTCCTGGGGTGCGGAAGTGAAGCCGGGCCTCCTGATGGAATCAGGCACCCGGCTTTCGCATTGTCTCGGGGCCGATCGATGAGCGCGGGCGAGCCGCTCACTCCTGGGGGGCGAGTTCGAGGCGGACGCCGAGCAGGCGGGTGGGGCGGGTGAGGTCGAAGCGATCGATGATGTCGAGGGCGGCGGCGGTGATGGTGGGGATGTCGGCGGTGGGGTGGGGGAGTTTGGACTGTTTGCTGCGGGTGTAGAAGGTGTTGGTGCGGACGGTGACGGAGACGCGCAGGGTGATGCGGCCGGCCTCGGCCATCTCTTCGGCGACTTCGGTGGCGATGCGGGCGACCTGGGCGCGGATCTCGTCGGGATCGGTGAGGTCGTGGGGAAATGTTTCGGATTTGCTGCGGCCCAAGGGGATTCGGGGTTCGGTGGTGACCTCGGTGTCGCCCTTGCCGTGGGCGAGGACCCAGAGGTAGGGGCCTGTTGTGGGGCCGAAGGCGGAGGCGAGCCTTTGGCGATCAGAGGCCATGAGGTCGGCGATGGTGTGGATGTCCAGTTCGGCGAGCCGCGCGGCTATGCGATTGCCGACGCCCCAGAGGGCGTTCGTGGGCAGGTCGGCCATTACGTCGCGCCAGTTCGCGGCGGTCAAGCGGAACATTCCGTCGGCGGCACCCGCCCCCGGCGCGTCGGACGATTTACCCGCCGATTTCGCGAAACCTGTCGCGAGCTTCGCGGTGAGTTTGTTGTCGCCGATGCCGATCGAGCAGGTCAGGTCCAATTCGGCTATGGCGGCGCGGATTTCGCGGGCGAGGGCTTCCGGGTCGTCGGTGTCGGCGGCGAGGAATGCTTCGTCCCAACCCCACACCTCGACCTGTCCGGGGAAGCTGCGCAGGACGTCCATGACCTCGTCGGAAGCGTCCTCGTAGGCCGCCATGTCGAGCGGAAGGAAAATACCGTCGGGACACTTCCGCAGCGCGGTGCGCAATGCGATGCCGGCACGCACGCCGTATGCCCGCGCCGGATAGGACGCGCAGGTCACCACTTTGCGGGGCTCATTCGGATCGCCGTTTCCGCCGACGATGACCGGCTTGCCGCGCAGCTCGGGGTGACGGCGGAATTCCACCGCCGCCTGGAACTGGTCGAGATCGACGTGCAGCAGCCACCTGGGCACACCTCCGTCTTACCGCACGGGGGTGTCGTGACCAGGTATATCCGCGGAATGGTGCGCTCGAGCACCGGAAATGGTGCGCGAACGAGACCGGTTCAGCTGGTTGTTTCCGGGTCGGGGTATGTCATCCGCGCCCATCCGACAACCGCGCCTAGGCTGGCCACGTGGTCCAGGAGCGGATGGTGGCGGCGCTGCGTGGGCGGATCGATGGGGAGGTCGATGCGTCGGTGCGGCGGCGGGCGGAGTACTCCTCGGACGCGTCGAATTATCGGGTGGTGCCGGACGCGGTGGTGTTTCCGCGGGGGGACGAGGACGTGGCGCGGGCGTTGGCGTTCGCGCGGGAGAACGGGCTGGCGGTGACGGCGCGGGGTGCGGGCACGTCGGTCGCGGGCAATGCGATCGGCACCGGGTTGGTGCTGGATTTCAGTCGGCATATGAACCGGGTGCTGTCGGTGGATCCGGAGGGGCGGTCGGCCCGGGTGCAGCCCGGTGTGGTGCTGTCGGAATTGCAGCGGCTGGCGCGCCCGCACGGGCTGCGGTTCGGGCCGGACCCGTCCACGCAGAACCGCTGCACGCTGGGCGGGATGATCGGCAATAACGCGTGCGGGCCGCACGCCGTGGCGTGGGGGCGCACCTCGGATACGGTCCGCACCCTGCGCGTTCTCGACGGAACGGGCACCGAGCGCACGCTCGCGAACGACCTCGGCGTCCTGCCGGGCCTGCCCGAGTTCACCCGCGCCCACCTCGCCGTGCTGCGCACCGACCTCGGTCGCTTCGACCGGCAGGCCTCCGGCTACGGGCTGGAACATCTACTGCCCGAACGGCATTCGTCGGTCGCGAAATCGTTCGTCGGCACGGAGGGCACCTGCGGGCTGTTGCTCGAGGCCGAGGTAGAGCTGGTCGAGCTGCCGCGCGCCACGATCCTCACGGTGCTCGGCTACCCCGATATCGCCACGGCCGCCGACGATGTCGCCGCCGTGCTGGCGTGCGCGCCGATCGCCGTCGAGGGCATCGATGCCCGCCTGGTCGAGGTGGTCCGCGCCCATCGCGGCACCGTCCCCGAGCTGCCGCGCGGTGGCGGCTGGCTCTTCGTCGAGACGGCGGGCGCGAGCCGGGAGGAAGCGATCGCGGCCGCCGAATCCCTCTGCCGCACAGCGCATGCGCTGGATTCCCGGATAGTCGCCGCCCCCGCCGAAGCCGCCGCGCTCTGGCGAATTCGCGCCGACGGGGCGGGACTGGCCGGCCGCACGACGGCGGGCGAACCGGCTTGGCCCGGATGGGAAGACGCGGCCGTCCCGCCGGAGCGCCTCGGCTCCTACCTGCGCGACTTCGCCGACCTCACCCGCGCGCACGACGTGGACGGCCTGCTCTACGGCCACATCGGTGACGGCTGCATCCACGTGCGCCTCGACCTGCCGATCACCGACGCGCCGAAGCGCTTTCGCGCCTTCCTCTTCGACGCCGCCGAACTGGTTGTGCGCCATGGTGGTTCGCTCTCCGGTGAACACGGTGACGGGCGGGCGCGCTCGGAACTGCTGCCCGTCATGTACTCGAAGGCCGTACTCGACGTATTCGCCGGGTACAAAGCGCTTTTCGACCCCGAGAACGTGCTCAACCCCGGCGTGCTGGTCGACCCACGTCCCGTAGACGACGACCTGCGCGTCGCAGGTCTTGCCCCGATCCCCAAGGCGGGCTTCGCCTTTCCACACGACAACGGCGATATCGCCACCGCGGTCCACCGGTGCGTGGGTGTGGGCAAATGCCGCGCCGACGATTCCGCGGCGGGCGGATTCATGTGCCCGTCCTACTTGGCGACCGCCGACGAGAAGGACAGCACCCGCGGCCGCGCCCGAGTCCTGCAAGAGGTGGTGCGGGGCGCGCTGCCCTGGTCCGACCCGGCCGTCGCCGAATCCCTCGACCTGTGCCTATCCTGCAAGGCCTGCGGCTCGGACTGCCCGGCCGGCGTCGACATGGCCACCTACAAATCCGAAGCCCTCTACCGCCGCTACCGGGGCCGGCCCCGCCCCGCCGACCACTACGCCCTCGGCTGGCTCCCCCGCTGGCTCGCCCTGGCGGGCCGCGCCCCACGTGTCGCCAACGCCCTCTCCCGCGCCGGAGCGCTCCGGCGAATCGGCATGCGCGCCAGTGGAATCGACCCGCGCCGCGAGATTCCCGAATTCGCCCCGACCCCATTCCGGCGCTCGGCACGCGCTCGGCAACTCCTCGCGCCATCGGACCCGCCCGAAGTCGGTGATGCCGACGAAACCGGCAGCGAGCCACGGTGCGTACCCGGCCCGGCCCGCGATGTCTCGCGGGATCGGGCAGCCGGCACCGCGCGCGAGGTGATGCTGTGGGTCGACACGTTCACCGACGCGTTCGATCCCGATATCGCGCACGCCGCCGTCGACCTGCTGGAATCGCTCGGCTACCGGGTGCGGATCCCGGGTAAGCGGGTGTGCTGCGGGTTGACCTGGATCAGCACCGGCCAGCTGGACGGCGCGCGCAAGCGGCTCCGCTCCACCCTCGACGCCCTCGACGACCATGTCCGCCGGGGCGGGCTGGTGGTGGGACTGGAACCCTCGTGCACCGCCGCCCTGCGCGGCGACCTGCCCGAACTCCTCCCCGACGACCGCCGCGCCGCGCCGACCGCGGCGGCGGTGCGCACGCTGGCCGAGTTCCTGGCCGACCGGCCGGACTGGCAGCCGCCGCGCCGCTCCGGGCGCACGGCGGTCGTGCAGCCGCATTGCCACCAGCACGCCGTCCTCGGCTTCGACGCCGATCGCGCGCTACTGGCGACAATGGGCGTCGAGGTGACCGAGGTCGCGGGGTGCTGCGGCCTCGCGGGGAATTTCGGAATGCAGAAAGGCCACTACGACATTTCCGTAGCGGTGGCGGAGAACGGTTTGTTACCGGCGTTGCGCGCCGCTCCCGACGACGCGGTGGTCGTGGCCGACGGTTTCTCGTGCCGCACGCAGGCCGCGCAGCTGGCGGATCGCCGCGCTCAACACCTGGTGCGACTTCTGTTGCCGGACTGAACTTTTCGTGCTCGCCGCGGGGCGGACCGCGGCGGGCGCGAAAACGTCAGCTGCCGAACGGCAACCGGCCCGGCGGGATGTGGTAGCCGGAGCTGCCCGCGAAAATGCTGCCCCACACATCGAGCAACCAGTTGAGCGCATTGGTGATCATGAATTCCTCCGTCGACCCGACCCGGCAACATCTGTCACTCGATCCCGATAATCGCCACCCGCCACGGTTTCGTTACGAAAAGGTCTCGGCGGCGGCACTCGAGCCCGGCATGCGCGCGAGTCGGCGGCGACGAACCGCCGCGTCACCCTGGGGCGCACCACTGCGCGACTGTCACGCGGCGTGGAAGAGCCGGGCGAACCTCGGCGCGAGCCACGGCTTGCGGCCCGTCGCCAGCACACGCCCGGTCAGCGCCGGCACCAGCGGCGAGAGCCGTCCGTACGCCAGCAGCAGCCAGGTGATCGGCTCGGCGTTGAAACGCACGTCGGGACGGGTGGGTCCGGGCGGGTCCACGACGAGCCGGCCGTCGTCGAATCGATAGACGTATTCCGTACCCAGGCCACGCAGCCGGATCGCGTAGGTGGCGGTGTGCCCGGCCGCCCGGGCCGGGTCGAGCCAGCCGGGCAGCACCTGATGAAGCCCGTCCATGATGAGAGGTACGAAGGCTGGGTCGATCGGCCAGGGCCTGCGCAGGGTGCGGGCTATGTCGTATCCGTGGACGGTGAACTCGCCGAGCAGAGTGCCCAGCGCCCGGTCCGGTCGGATCCGCTGATCGCCGTCGAAGTTCATCAGCGGCACGGCGCCGCCGAAACCGCGTACGGTGCGGCCGAGTTCGTCGGTATCCGCGCGGAGCTTGGCCGCCAGCGCGGCGGGATCGCGGGTCGGTAGGGTGCGGATCTGCTCGGCGTTGAACGCGGGCAGGTCGGTCACCCGTCGAGGCCAGGTGCCTCCGCCGAGAGCCAGCTGGTTGTAGCGCGATGGCTCCATCGCCACGTGGCCGAGCACATCGGAGACCGACCACCCCGGGGTAGCCGTGACTTCGCGATCGAGGTCGGATGCGTCGGCGGTCAACTCGGCGAATCGCGCGGCCATGATCGACAGCGCATCGATCCGGGCGTCTGTCGAATCCCGCGTTCGTCCGGACGTCTGCATTCTCGTCTCCCATCAAGTGACTTATACAATGTCTAAGACGTTGTATAACGATATGCTGCCGAGATGGACGCGTCTACCGAAGCCAGGGATTCGCACCGGGAACGGCTGTTGAGCGCGGCACGCGCACTGCTGCGGGAGCGGGACTACGGAACGATCACCGCCAGGGACCTGGTGAGCGCGTCCCGAACCAATCTCGGCTCGATCGGATATCACTTCGGGTCCAAGGAGGCGCTGCTCAACGCCGCGATCGGGCTCGCGCTGGAGGAGTGGAGCGAAGCGGCGATCGACGCGGGTCGCGACACCGCCGACGACGGGCCGACGGCCCTGATCAACGCCGTGCGGCGGATTCTCGACAACCAGGACGGTGTGCGGCCCTTCTACCAGGCCTTCATTGCGGCGCTGGCGCGTAGCGCGCACTCGCCGGAGCTCGAGCGGCAGCTGGCCGAGCACTACAACCGCCAACGTGATCGCGTCGCCGAGTCGGTCCGAGACCTGCTGCCCGCGCAGACCCCGGTCGACTCCGTACGCGGAATCTCCTCACTGGTGATCGCGTTGGTCGACGGGTTGATGGTCCAGTCCTACGTCGCCAGGGGCGACGCGCCCGCGGGCGCCGAGATCCCCGATCTTGTGATGACGGTGCTCGCGAGTGCGGCCGATTTCGGGCGCCCCGCGCAGCGAATGCCGCCCGCGGAGCCCGGCCGCCGGGATCGCGGCTAGCCGAGGCGAGCACAATGGACCGGTGCGCGAACCTTCAGCTACAGACGCCTCGTCCCGGACGGTGACGTCGGCGCGCCCCATCGATCTCGCGCACACCCTCTCGCCCCTGCGCCGCGGCGTCGGCGATCCCTGCCACCGCGTGACCCCCGACGGCGCGCACTGGCGCGCGTCCCGGATGTCGAGCGGGCCCGTCACCTACCGGCTCGCCCAGGGTGACCCGCGCACGGTGCACGCCCGCGCGTGGGGTCCGGGCGCCGAGGAGTTCCTGGACCGCCTCGACCACATGCTGTGCCTGGACGAGGACGTGGACGATTTCGCCCCCGCCCATCCGAAGGTCCGCGAGGCGCACCGCCGCTTCCCCGGCCTGCGCATGCTGCGCACCGGGTTGGTGTTCGAGGCGCTGGTCCCCGCCGTGCTGGAGCAGCGTGTGCACACCGTCTCCGCCACCGCGTCGTGGCGAAAGCTGGTGCGGCGCTTCGGCGAACCCGCACCCGGCCCGGCGCCGGACGGCTTGACGCTGCCGCCCGACGCGGAGACCTGGCGGCGCATCCCGTCGTGGGTCTACCACCGGGCCAACGTCGATCCGCAACGGTCACGCACCATCGTGCGCGCGGCCCGGGTCGCCGACGCGCTGGAACGCACGGCCGGTGTGGACCCCGCCGAGGCTTCGCGCCGCCTCCAGTCGATGCTCGGTATCGGCGTGTGGACGGCCGCCGAGATCGCCCAGCGCGCGTACGGCGACGCCGACGCCCTCTCGGTGGGCGACTACCACCTCGCCGCCACGGTCGGCTGGACCCTGCTGGGCGAGCCGATGGACGACGACGCGATGGTCGAGTACCTGGAACCCCTTCGCCCACACCGCTATCGGGCCATCCGCCTGCTCGAGATAAGCGGCCTCGCGCACCGCCCCAAGTTCGGCCCCCGCACCCCGCTGGTCGATCACACCTGGCACTGACCGCGCGGCGCCTCCTCCACTGTCGGCAGCGCGACACGGTCGCTGAGCGCAACGCCCACCTCGCTGTCGGCAGCGGCGCAGTTGCCGGGTATGGAGGGGCGGCGACTCGGTCGCCCGCGCCTCGCCCACCTCACGGTCAGCAGATATCGGTCGTCGCGCGCGGCGCTGCCTCAAATGCGCTGGGCCCGCTGGTCGAGCACGCACTTGCCGGATTCCACCAGCGTGGTGCGGGCCCGACGGCGCACCAGACACCGGTCCACCGTGCAGTCGATGTGCAATTGCATTGCGGCGTGGGCTTGTTCGTCGGTCATCACCCCCGGATCGGATCCGCAGACCAGCAGCCCCGCGACGTGCATGTGCAGATTGGTGAGTTGCATCAGGCCACCCCGACCCGCTCGCGCAGGCGGGGCCGGCCGGGCGCGGGGACCTCGTCCCACGGCGCCTGGTGCACCGCCATCCCGACGGCCTCGAGTGCGGTGAGGCCCACTTCGTCGGCCAGCTCCGCGACGGTGTCCAGCAAACTCGGCACCACTTCGGCAACCCGCAGCGCCGCCACCGCTTGAGCGCAGGTGAGTGTGCGGCCGGGTAGGTAGGAGACCACCCACCCGTTCTGCCCGACGCTGCGCGCGCGGTGCGGGGTCAGATCGCTGGTCATCAACGACGACCCTATGACGTGTACAGCCATGACTCCTCGTTCCTGCGTGCGAATCCCGGGTGCGGCGCTCGGGTGGTTCCGCAGTCGAGCGAGCGCCGACGTGAACACTGGGTGCCCGGGGCCTCTCGGCCGGGGAGGGGTCCGGTCCGATACGCCCCGGGCAGACTCCCAGCACACCATCCGCAACCCCCGCGTGACGGGACCTTTTCCGATATCCGGAAGATTTCGCGCGATTTCCCAGCAATACATCCACGACGGAGCGCGAGATTCTCCATACTGGATGACGGCAGTGGTGGCCGAAGTCGGGGTCGCCGAGCCCATTGCCCTTACTACCCAAGCGAAGTCGTGGGGAAACCGAGCTGGAGGGTATGCCCGCGTGATCGTCTCGGGTGGGAGTCCGAGAACAGAACGGAGCGTAGGCGTGTCAGCTAATTCAGCGTCCTCCACCCTCCCGCGCCGCCAGTTGGGCCGGTACCTGCGGGACTGGCGCACCCAGGCCGGTCTCACCATCGCCGAGGCGGCCCGCCTGATGGAATGGGGCGCCACCACCCTGCAACGGCTGGAGAAGGGCCAGGCCGACCGCATCCGCACCGTCGACGTCCGGGCGCTGTGCCGCCTCTACGGCATTCCCGACGAGCTGCGCGATGCGCTCGTCGGCCTGGCGCAGCAGGTCGCGACGCAGGGCTGGTGGCACGCGCACGGCAATCCGATCCCCGAATCCTTCGACGTGTACACGGGTTTGGAGGCCGCGGCCCGCGAGGTGCACCTCTACCACGGCGAGATCGTGCCGAGCCTGTTGCAGACCCCCGACTACACGCGCGCCCTGCTGCGACTACGCCACCCCGGTGACACCGACGACGCGGTCGAGCAGCGGGTGCAGGCGCGGGTGCAGCGGCAGGCGCTGATCCTGCGCAAGGTCCAGCCCGCCACTCTCGACGCGGTGCTGCACGAATCGGCGTTGCGCCACTTGGTGATCGGGCCCAAGGCGATGGCCGCCCAGCTGCGCCAACTGGCCGACTGGAGCACCAGACCCACTGTGGCGCTGCGCGTTCTGCCGCACTCGGCGGGTGTCCCGCTGGGCCATCCGCCGGGGTCCTACACCATGCTCGACTTCGGCACCGACGGCCGCGGACGACAGCTGGACCCGCCCATCGTGTACGTGCCCGCGCTGACCGGCGACCTGTACCTGGAGAGCGCCGACGACATCCACCGCTACCACCTGGCACACGAGAGATTGCGGGCCGCCGCCCTGGAACCCCAGCAGAGCAGGCTGCTGCTGCGGCAGCTGGCCAAAGAGTGCGCCGCCTGACCCCCGCCGGTGTGGCCGGGGCCCGATTCACGAGAAAGGATATCGAGGCATGAGCATCAACGAGGGCGTGGACGTCGATCTGGCGGGCGCGCAGTGGCGCCGGGCGCCCGACGCGGGCGAGGGCGCGGTCGAGGTGGCCCTGCTGGCCGAGGGACACGTCGCGCTGCGCAACGCCGCCGATCCGGAGGGCACGGTGCTCGTGTTCACCCCCGGCGAGTGGACCGCTTTCACCGCCGGCGTCGACGACGGCGAATTCGACCGGCCTCGGTGACCGGCCCGCGGGTCCGGTGTGACGCATCGGACCCGCGTCGAATCGCGCCGGGGAAGATCACGAAACGACGCACATTCGACAACGGAATCGTGTTTACGATTCCCGGCGCCGGGTAGCCCACTTCTTGTGGACCGAGGGTTGAAGAACGCCCCACCCCGGTACAGGAAGTTGCGCCCCGGCGATTGGGTCGAATGGCTGATCGTCGGTTTGCTCTTCGCGGTGTCCTCGGTGGGGGTATTCGTATTGACCGGCTCATTGCTGTCGGCGCTGTTCGTCGGCGTGCTGGTGTGGCTGGTCGCCGTGGGCGTCGTCGCGATGCTGTGATCGGCGTCTCGCCGGCCGGGTGATACCCGACCGGCGGACGATTCGCGCCCGGCGCGGATTCAGCGCCGGAACAGTTTGTTTCCGAGCCAGACCAGCGGATCGTATTTCCGATCCGCCACCCGTTCCTTCAGCGGGATCAGGGCATTGTCGGTGATCTTGATGTGCTCCGGGCACACCTCGGTGCAGCATTTGGTGATATTGCAGAATCCCAGGCCCTGTTCGTCCTGGGCCAGCTCCCGCCGGTCGGCGGTGTCGAGCGGGTGCATCTCCAGTTCCGCGATCCGCATCAGGAAGCGCGGCCCGGCGAAGGCTTCCTTGTTCTCCTCGTGGTCGCGCACCACGTGACAGGTGTTCTGACACAGGAAGCACTCGATGCACTTGCGGAACTCCTGCGAGCGCTCCACGTCCACCTGCCGCATCCGGTAGTCACCGGGCTTGAGGTCGGCGGGCGGGGTGAACGACGGGATCTGCCTGGCCTTCTCGTAGTTGAACGAGACGTCGGTCACCAGGTCCCGGATCACCGGGAAGGTGCGCATCGGCGTCACGGTCACCACTTCGTCGGGCCGGAACGTCGACATGCGGGTCATGCACAGCAGCCGCGGCCGTCCGTTCACCTCCGCCGAGCACGAGCCGCACTTGCCCGCCTTGCAGTTCCAGCGCACCGCCAGATCGGGCGCCTGGGTGGCCTGGAGGCGGTGGATGATGTCGAGCACCACCTCGCCCTCGTTCACCTCGACGGTGAAGTCCTCCAGCGCCCCACCGTCCTGATCGCCGCGCCACACGCGGAATTCGGCGTCGTAACCCATTGCTACGCCTCACCTTCCGTGGCCGATACCGAGCTCGCCGGATGGGCGGCGAGTTCGGCCGGCTTGTAGTACTTCTCGAGTTCGGAGATGTCGAACAGCGCCAGCAGGTCCTCGCGCATCGGTTTCTGCGGCGCCCGCGTGACGCGCACCCCCGGCACCGCCGCGCCCGCGTCGGCGGGGTCGGCCGAGCACACCAGCAGCGTGCCGCGCCACACCGGATCCATGGCCGGGTGGTCGTCGCGGGTGTGCCCGCCGCGGCTCTCGGTGCGCAGCAGCGCGGCCTGCGCCACGCATTCGCTGACCAGCAGCATGTTGCGCAGATCCAGCGCCAGGTGCCAGCCGGGGTTGAACTGCCGGTGCCCCTCCACCACCACGTGCGCGAAACGCGCCCGCAGCGCGTCGAGCCGCTCGATGGCCTGCTCGAGTTCGCGCTCCCGGCGGATGATGCCCACCAGGTCGTTCATCGCCTGCTGGAGATCGGTGTGCAGGGTGTAGGGGTTCTCGCCCGCGCCGTCGGCCGGCGGGTCGAACGGCGCGAGCGCCGCCCGCGCCGCCGCGGCCACGTCGGCGTCGGACACCCGGGGCCGCTCGCCGATGTGCAGCACGTAGGTCGAGGCGCCCAGCCCGGCACGGCGGCCGAAGACCAGCAGGTCCGAGAGCGAATTGCCGCCGAGCCGGTTGGAGCCGTGCATACCGCCGGAACACTCGCCCGCCGCGAACAAGCCGGGCACCACGGCCGCGCCCGTGTCGGGGTCGACCTCGATGCCGCCCATCACGTAGTGGCAGGTGGGACCCACCTCCATGGGCTCGGCGGTGATGTCGACGTCGGCGAGTTCCTTGAACTGGTGGTACATCGAGGGCAGCCGCCGCCGGATCTCCTCGGCGGGCAGGCGCGAGGCGATGTCGAGGTACACCCCGCCGTGCTCGGTGCCGCGCCCCTCCTTGACCTCGGCGTTGATGGCGCGCGCCACCTCGTCGCGGGGCAGCAGGTCGGGGGTGCGGCGGGCGGAGTCGTTGTCCTTCAGCCACTGATCGGCCTCGGCCTCGCTCTCGGCGTACTGGCCCTTGAACACCGAGGGGATGTAGTCGAACATGAACCGCTTGCCGTCGGTGTTCTTCAGCACGCCGCCGTCGCCGCGCACGCCCTCGGTGACCAGGATGCCCTTCACACTCGGCGGCCACACCATGCCGGTCGGATGGAATTGCAGGAACTCCATATTGATCAGCGTGGCGCCCGCGCGCAGGGCCAGCGCGTGTCCGTCGCCGGTGTACTCCCAGGAATTCGAGGTCACCTTGTAGGACTTGCCGATGCCGCCGGTCGCGAGCACCACCGCGGGTGTGTCGAACAGGATGAACTTGCCCGATTCGCGCCAGTAGCCGAACGCGCCCGCGATGCGGTCGCCGTCCTTGAGCAGTTCGGTGATGGTGCATTCGGCGAAAACCTTGATGCGCGACTCGTAATCGCCCGTCTCGGCGAAATCCTCCTGTTGCAGCGAGACGATCTTCTGCTGCATGGTGCGGATGATCTCGAGTCCGGTGCGGTCGCCCACGTGCGCCAGGCGCGGATAGGTGTGACCGCCGAAGTTGCGCTGGCTGATTCGGCCGTCGGGCGTCCGATCGAACAGTGCCCCATAGCTTTCCAGTTCCCAGACGCGTTCCGGTGCTTCCTGGGCGTGCAATTCGGCCATGCGCCAGTTGTTGAGGAATTTCCCCCCGCGCATGGTGTCCTTGAAATGTGTTTGCCAGCTGTCCTTTTCGTTGGCGTTGCCCATGGACGCGGCGCAACCGCCCTCGGCCATGACCGTATGTGCCTTGCCGAACAGCGATTTGCACACCACCGCGACCGAGAGTCCGTGTTCGCGCGCCTCGATGACCGCGCGGAGCCCGGCGCCCCCGGCACCGATGACGACGACGTCGTAGTTGTGCCGTTCCACTTCTGGCATGGTGAGCGAATACTCCTGAAGTCGAGGCGGATCAGTTGACGAACCGCAGGTCCGAGATGGTGTCGCTGGCCACCAACATCACGTAGAAGTCGGTGAGCATGAGGGTGCCCAGCGTCACCCAGGCCAGCTGCATGTGCCGGGTGTTGAGCTTGGACACCTGGGTCCAGAACCAGTACCGGACCGGGTGCGCGGAGAAGTGCTTGAGCCTGCCGCCCGCGATGTGCCTGCACGAATGGCACGACAGCGTGTAGGCCCACAGCAGCGTGACGTTGCCCAGCAGGATCAGATTGCCCAGCCCGATGCCGAACCCGTCGGCGGTGTTGAACGCGGCCAGCGCGTCGTAGGTGTTGATCACGGAGATGAGCGCGGCCGCGTAGAAGAAGTAGCGGTGCGCGTTCTGGATGATCAGCGGCAGCCGGGTCTCGCCGGTGTACTTCGCGTGCGGTTCGGCGACCGCGCAGGCCGGCGGGGAGAACCACACCGCGCGGTAGTAGGCCTTGCGGTAGTAGTAGCAGGTCAGGCGGAAGCCGAGCAGCAGCGGCAGCACCACGAAGCCGAGCGGAATCCACATCGGCAGTTCGCCGAACGGCTGCCCGAAATGGCTGGAGCCCGGAACGCAGGACGCGCTCAGGCACGGGGAGTAGAAGGGGGTGAGGTAGTGGTAGTCCGGGACCCAATA
Source organism: Nocardia puris (assembly GCF_003315035.1). Classification (GTDB taxonomy): domain Bacteria; phylum Actinomycetota; class Actinomycetes; order Mycobacteriales; family Mycobacteriaceae; genus Nocardia; species Nocardia puris. The sequence continues at coordinate 291,883 of NZ_QNRE01000004.1, read as the reverse complement.
CGCCTTTCGCGCAAACGATCTGACGGTCGCGTACACCACGAAGGTGCCCAGGCCGAGCACCGTGAGCAGCGGCGGTAACCACCAGCGGTCGGTGCGCAGTGTGCGGTCGGAGATCCTGGCCCTGGTCTTGCTGAAAACGCCGGTGCCCGTGGCGGGTGTGGCGGTCGGTGCGGCACTCACAGGAGGACGCCTCGCTTGGTTCGCTTCGGCGGACGGCATCGATACCGTTCGCGATCCGGTGTGATGCTGGCCACCATACGGCACCGTAGCTATGGCGCGAGCGGGGTCCCGCCAATTCCGGACACCTGCTCAGACTATGATTTGCGCCACACTCGCCTCGCGCGCGCGTTCCCGCCGCGCCCTCGCGTAAACGCCCCCGCCGGGCGAACTGCGGAGATACAGAACGACATTCGCGATCGATCTCCGGAGGCCGCGAAATGGGGTGCGCATAACTCCCCCGGGGCGTCACACGCAGGCAACAATCCTGTGTTCCCCTTTCCTCAGAGATTCACCCGCTGACGTGCGCGTTTGCGCCGTCGCGCGCCCGGACTCGGCCGGGGGAAGGAGCCACCGAGATGAGACGTGCCGCGATCGTCGCGCCAGTCCGAACCCCGAGTGGGGTCGAGGGCGGCGCGCTGTCGGGAATGTCGCCGCACTGGCTGGCCGCGACGGTGCTCGACGCCGTCATCGCACGGTCCGGCATCGACCCGTGGCGGATCGAGGACGTCGCGATGGCCTGTGCCGACGGCGGACTGACCGCCGCGCCGGACCTGAGCAGGCTCGCCGCGCGCGGGGCCGGACTGCCGTTCGCGGTGCCGGGTTTCCTCACCGACCGCAGTGGCGGCAGCGGACTGCAAGCCGTCATCACCGCCGCGATGATGGTGCAGACCGGCGCCGTCGACGTGGTGGTCGCCGGCGGTGTCGAGGCCGCCGCCGAACCGCTGCGACCCAGGCCGGGCGATGTAGCCAACGCCGAGGAACTGGCCAGGTATTACGGCATCCGGCGCGCGGAGGCCGACGAGTTCGCCGTCGCCAGTCACCGCAAGGCCGCGCGGGCGTGGCGGCAGGGCACCTTCGGCGCCGAGGTCATCCCGGTCGGCGTGCTCGCCGACGAGATGCCCGACGAGGACACCGGCGGCCACCGCATCCTGCGCGACGAGGGCGTGCGCGACGACGTCACCGCCCGCACGCTGGCCACCCTGCGTCCGCTGATCTCCGACGGCGTCGTGACCGCGGGCAATATGAGCGCCCACCGGCACGGCGCCTCGGCCTGCCTGGTGGTGGCTGAGGACCGGCTCGACGAGTTCGGCCTCACCCCGCTGGCCTATCTGGTGGGCTGGGCGGCGGCGGGCTGCGACGCGGGCGCGGTCACCCTGGGCGCGGCGCCCGCGGTCTCGAAACTGCTCGGGCGCACCGGTTTCGGTCTCGACGACATCGATCTGCTCGAGGTCGACGAAGGGTTTGCCGTGGAGGTGCTGGCGCTGGCCAGGGAGTGGGACCTCGACCCGGGTGAGCGGCTCAACGTGAACGGCTCGTCCATCGCGCTCGGCCACCCCGTCGGCGCGACCGGACTGCGGATCATGACCACGATGCTGCACGAACTGGGCCGCTCCGGCGGGCGCTTCGGGCTCGAGGCGATCGCGCTGGGCCGCGATCACGGCATCGCCGCGCTGTTCGAATCGGCGGGGCTGGAGCCGGAGGTGGAAGTCCCCAGGGGCGCGCGCTTCCACGGCGCGCGCAAATCGCGCCGGGCCGGGCGGCACCGCGCCGCCTGAGGTCGATTCGGGCGCCGCGCCGGATGCGGTGCGCTCGGCGCCGTGGCGGTGCTCGCCCTGCGACGGACGAGCACCGCGCCGGGGCGGGTCTACTTGGTGCGCGGGCGGGAGTGGAACCCCAGGCCTTCGTCCTGGGCCCCCATCCACGCGGCTTCGTCGGATTTACTGTCCGGGACGTAGATCTTGTCCTGCCTGCCGCGCACCACTTCGGGTGGCGGTGCGCTCTCGAACTCCTCGGTGTCGATCAGGAGCCGTTCCAGATCGTTCTCCAGGCGGCGCACCACGCCCGCGTCGCCGTAGTGGGACCGCAGTGCGCCGATGGACTGCCGGAGCTGGTTGACCGCGTAGCGGAGCTGCTCGATATCGCTGCGTGTCATCGTGACCTCCTGGGTTCCTCGGTGGACTCTGCGACCCCGGCTACGCGGATCGCGGCGCCGGACTCCGTCCGTGACCGCGAGCCACCGAGTCGTGTGACCCACCACACAACGTGATCTACAACACAGTACAGAAAGTTACGGAGTTCGGCTCGTCGGCGAGCGGATTCTCAGGTTTGCCCGGTGGTTGCGAGGTCAGCCGGCGGCGGCGTAGCCGGGCCCGGTGTCGGTCATGGCGGCGACGGCGCGATTCACCAGCGCGACGATCGAGGACGCCACCTCCTCGGCCCGCTCCAGGATGACGCTGTGACCCGCGCCCTCCACCCGCACCAGCTCGGAGCCGGTCAACTGCGAGGCCAGCACCACCGAATGCGCGAACGGCACCACGATGTCGGCCGAGCCGGCGAGCACCAGCGCCGGGATGCCGCCGAGGCGGTGCAGCGAGGCCGTCTCGTCGAAGCTGATGAGCGAGCCGAGGAAGCCCGCCATGGTCGGCAGTGGAGTCTCGTTCAGCATGGCGGTGGCCACCGCGACCACGCGCGGGTTGATCTTGCGCGCCCCGAACATCGCCTCGCGCAGGATCGGTTCGAAGAGGCGGCGCGAGAACCGTTTCGACGCCTGCATCACCCGCGGCGCGCGCAATACCGCCACCCGCAGCGAGTTCACCGCGTACCGGTGCAGGAACCGGCCGAGACCCACTTCGGTGAGGCCGTTGGCCGCGCCCGCGATCAGGCCGAGGCCCACCACGCGGGTGCCGATGGACTCGGGGAACATCCGGGCGTAGGCCAGCAGCACCATCGCGCCCATGGAGTGTCCGACGAGCACGACCGGCCCGGCGGGGGCCATGGTGCGCAGCACGGTGTCGAGATCGCGGCCGAGCTGGTCGATGGTGTAGGTGGCCGGGTCGGCCGCGCCGGATTCACCGTGGCCGCGGTGGTCGTAGAACACCATCCTGGTGTCGTGTCCCCACTGCCGCAGCAGTTGGTCGCGCAGGTCCGACCACGATTCGACGCGTAGGCAGTGTCCGTGCACGAACACGACGGTCAGCGGTGCGTCGTCGGCGCCGAAGGTGCGGACCGAGATCGGGACGCCGTCGTCGGCCGACACGGTGACGCGATGGCCGTCGAAATCGGCGGCGCGGCGGGCGATCGTCGTCGACATGAGCCCTCCTGGCGGGGACACCGGGTGCGGAGTACTTGTCTCCGCGTGTCGATATCCATTTCCGCGCCGTTAGCGGCCCATACCGGGCGTTATCCACATGTTGTCCAACCGAGTCCGGCGAGGTGCCGGTGGGGGGGTCGCCCCGAGGTCTGGGTATGTCTACTTATATCTAGTAAATTTCATACACATAGTAATATTTCACTGACCGGGTGTGGATGGCTGAGTATCGTCGATTCTGTAAAAGCTGCTAGACGCCGCTAGATTCGGCAACCAATGCGCCTCGTTGGGGCGCTGCGAGTATCTATACCTGTATATGAGAAATCAAATACTGATGTATATCTTCGAACGGCGATCCGGTGCCTCAGGTGTAGGTCGGTCGAACGCGGCCGCAGGCGGACTGTTCCACCAGGCGGTGCGGTAGGCGGAGGAGGCGTCACCAGCCGCGAGCCGGGTCACGCGATCAGTCGACAGTGCGCCCCAGCAGTCGATCCGTTTCGCGCCGTTCACGTTTCGTGGGCCGTCCGCTGCCTCGGTCTCGGCGGGGCATGGCGGCCAGGAGTTCGCGCGGGGGCGGCTGCGGGCTGCGGTCGATGAGGCACTGGGCGGCGATGGGGGCGCCGACGCGTTTGGTGACGATACGCTCGACGATCACGATGCGCTCGACACCGCCCACCCGGATGCGGATCTCGTCGCCGGGACGGACCGGCTGGGCGGGTTTGGCGGTGCTGCCGTTGACGCGGACGTGGCCACCGCGACACGCTTCCGCGGCGGCGGAGCGGGTCTTGAACAGCCGAACCGACCAAGTCCAGGAATCGACCCTGGCTTGGCCGGGGGTGGCGGAACCTGCGGGTGGCACCCGTCCAGATTAGGCCGCGATGCGGCGGGCGGTCACCACCATGTCGGGGCGCAGCGGGGTGTAGGACACCGGCTGACCCGACTGGACCGCGTTCAGCAGCTTGCCGTCGCCGGCGTACAGGCCGACGTGGCCGCCGCCGTTGGTGACGACGATATCGCCGGGCCGCAGGTCGCGGAACGCGACGGGCGCGCCGACGTGGGACTGCTCGAAGCTGGTGCGGGGCAGCTCGATTCCGGCCTGCTTGTAGGCCCACTTCACCAGGCCGGAGCAGTCGAAGCTCGACGGGCCCGCGGCGCCCCAGGAGTACATCGCGCCGACCTTGGTCTTGGCGGCGTCCAGGGCGATCTCGGCCGGACCCTGCTGCACGGGGTTCTGGAACTGGATGCTGGGCAGCTGCGGCGCGGCCAGCGGAGCCTGCGGCGAGTTCAGCGCCTGCTGAAGCTGTTCGTTGAGCTGCTGCACGGGCTGCTCGAACTCCTGCGGCACGGGGACGTCGAAATCACCGACACCGGGGATGCTGAGCGTGGCGGCCATCGCGGGTACCGCGGGCATCGCGCCCGTCGTCGCGGCCACCGCACCCATGACGAGTGCACCCTTCACGGAATTCGGCAGTCGCGATTCCCGCTGCAAGCTGTGTTTACCCACCGAGCTGAGTCTCCGATCTTCCTGCTCTCCCGCCGACCGGGTTAGCTGACGGGTTCGGGCCGGGAAGATCGGCCCTACCACGAAGACACGGGGCCTTCGCGGATTCACCCCAGACGAACCTGTGGGTCCCCGGCACGACAGCCGAGATCCGTTGGCCCCGACAGCCGTTTAGGCGGTGACTCCATGGCGCCGCTTCTCCGCCGAAACGACATCCTCCACGAAGTCACGAGAAGATTACGACGCCGGAGCGGTGTTGTCCAGCGCACAGACCAGGGATTTCGGGGGCTTGTGAAAACTCACTGGACAAGCAGGGCGAATACCGGCGACACGCGAGTGTCACGGCCGGGTCTCGGCGCCGCGGGCGCGTCACGAACCGGGCACGTCAAGATCGCTCGCGCAGCGCCCGCTCGAGCTCGGCGATGCGGCGGTTCGCGTCGGCCAGCCCCACCTCGAGCTTGCCGAGCGCCATCACCAGCGGGCCCACCGCGAGGTCGGCCACCAGCTGGGGATCGTCGAAGCCCTGTTCGATGGCGGCGAGGATATTGGCCCGGATCAGCTTGGCCTGCACGGCCCGCTCCGGAACGGTCCAGGACTCGACGACTTCGGCGACACCGCCGGGCACGTCCGGCTCCTCCGGTTCCATGAACTCCTCCGACATGACCCTCCGCTCCGCCGCCCCCGGACGCCCTCAGCGTAGAGATTTCCCTCCGGAAGACAAGGCCCGACTACACATGTCTACGACATCGTCTAGACAAAGCAAGATTCTTCTACCGGAACGCGCTACGGTTTCGGGGCATGGACCCCGTGCGCAACCCGTATGCACCCGGAGCGGGCCAGCGCCCGCCCGAACTCGCCGGGCGCGACAAACAACTCACCGCCTTCGACATCGTGCTGGAGCGGATCGCGCGGGGCAGGCCGGAGCGCAGCGTGATGCTGACGGGCCTGCGCGGCGTCGGAAAGACCGTGCTGCTCAACCAACTTCGCTCGGCGGCGGTCTCGCGCGGCTGGGGGACCGGCAAGATCGAGGCGCGCCCCGACCAGGATCTGCGCCGCCCGCTGTCCTCCGCGCTGCATATGGCCACCCGCGCGATCGCGATGGCGCACCGCAATCCCGAGCGCGTGGACGACTTCCTCGGCATCCTCAAGGCTTTCGCGTTGCGCGCGACCGCCGACAAGGGCATGCGCGAGCGCTGGCAACCGGGCATCGACGTGCCCGCGGTCTCGGGCCGCGCCGATTCCGGCGATATCGAGATCGACCTGGTGGAGTTGCTGAAGGAGGCGGCCGCCCTGGCCGGCGACATCGGAGTGGGCATGGCGATCTTCATCGATGAGATGCAGGATCTGGGGCCCGCCGACGTCTCGGCCATCTGCGGGGCGTGCCACGAGCTGAGCCAGGACGCCGCGCCGCTGATCGTGGTCGGCGCGGGCCTGCCGCACCTGCCCGCGGTGCTCTCGGCCTCGAAGAGCTATTCGGAGCGCCTTTTCAGCTATCACCGCATCGACCGGCTGGATCGGGAGTCGGCCGATCAGGCGCTGATCGCGCCCGCCGAGCGCGAAGGAGTGAAATTCACCGAAGACGCGCTCGACGTGCTCTACCAAAAGGCAGACGGTTACCCCTATTTCGTGCAGGCCTACGGGAAAGCCGCGTGGGATCAGGCGCCGGAAACACCGATCTCCGCCGAAGACGTCGAGGTGGCCTCACCCACCGCCGAGGAGGAGCTGGCGGTGGGATTCTTCGGATCTCGTTACGAGCGGGCAACTCCCGCCGAGCGGGAGTATATGCGCGCCATGGCCGACCTCGCGGGCGATGACGGCCCGGTCGCCACCGCCGCCGTGGCGGCTGAGCTCGGGCGTAAGCCCGCCTCGCTCTCGCCCGCGCGCGACGGGTTGATCAAGAAGGGGCTGATCTATTCGGCCGAGCGCGGCACCATCGGGTTCACGGTCCCGCATTTCGGGCGCTATCTGCGCAGCGTGTGATTGCTCGATATTCTCCTGTCTATCAAGATCATTAGAAATCGATAGAAATCCCTCAGCCGAACTCCTACCGGCGGGTAACCATCTTTCCTACACTCGAATGTGATGCCGATCACCTCCGAGGAGGACATGCTATGGCGACCACAGCGAAAGTCGACGCCACCGAAGAACAGTCCAGGGCACTGGTCGAGGAGTCCCGCGAAACCACCTGGGCCAAGCCGTCGTTCGCCAAAGAGATGTTCCTCGGACGCTTCCGGCTCGACCTCATCCACCCCTATCCGACGCCCGGACCCGAGGACGCCGCGCGCACCGAGGCCTTCCTCGCCAGGCTGCGCCCGTTCTGCGAGAGCATCGACGGCGGCGTGATCGAGGAGCAGGGGCGCATTCCCGACGAGTACGTCAAGGGCCTGGCCGAACTCGGCTGCTTCGGCTTGAAGATCCCCGAATCCCATGGGGGGCAGGGACTCTCCCAGTTCGGCTACAACCGCGCGCTGATGCTCGTCGGTTCGGCGCACCCCAGCTTGGGTGTGCTGCTCTCGGCGCACCAGTCCATCGGCGTGCCCGAACCGTTGAAGCTGGCGGGCACCGCCGAACAGAAGGCGGAGTTCCTGCCGCGCTGCGCGGCGGGCGCGGTGAGCGCGTTCCTGCTCACCGAACCCGATGTCGGCTCCGATCCGGCGCGGATGGCCAGCACCGCCACCCCGACCGAGGACGGCGAGGCGTACCTGCTCAACGGCGTGAAACTGTGGACGACCAACGGCGTGGTGGCCGAACTGCTGGTCGTGATGGCGCGGGTGCCCAAGAGCGAGGGCCATCGGGGCGGCATCTCCGCGTTCGTGGTGGAGGCCGATTCGCCGGGCATCACCGTGGAGCGGCGCAACGCGTTCATGGGACTGCGCGGCATCGAGAACGGCGTGACCCGGCTGCACGACGTGCGGGTGCCCAAACGCAACCTCATCGGCCGCGAAGGCGACGGCCTCAAGATCGCGCTGACCACGCTGAACGCGGGGCGCCTCGCGATCCCGGCGATGTGCACGGCGGCCGCGAAATGGTCGCTGAAGATCGCCAGGGAATGGTGCGCGGCGCGCGTGCAGTGGGGCAGGCCGGTCGGCGAGCACGCCGCGGTGGGCGAGAAGATCTCCTTCATCGCCGCCACCACCTACGCGCTGGAAGCGGCTCTGGACCTCTCCGCGGCCATGTGCGACGAGGACCGCAACGACATCCGCATCGAGGCCGCGCTGGCCAAACTGTGGGCCAGCGAGATGAGCTGCGAGATCGCCGACGAGCTGGTGCAGATCCGCGGTGGGCGCGGCTACGAGACCGCCGCCTCGCTCGCGGCGCGCGGGGAACGCGCGGTCGCCGCCGAACAACTGCTGCGCGATCTGCGGATCAACCGCATCTTCGAGGGGTCGAGCGAGATCATGCGCCTGCTGATCGCGCGCGAGATGGCCGACGCGCACATGGCGGCGGCGGGTGCACTGGTGGACCGCAAGGCGGAGTTGAAGGACAAGGCCAAGGCCGCCGTGGGCGCGACGGGTTTCTACGCCAAATGGTTCCCGCAACTGGCCGTCGGGGCGGGCACGGTGACCGGCTCCTACAGCGAATTCGGCACGCTGGCACGGCATCTGCGGTTCGTCGAGCGCACGTCGCGCAAGCAGGCCCGCTCGCTCATGTACGGCATGGCGCGGTGGCAGGCCGGGTTGGAGTACCGGCAGAACTTCCTGGGCCGCATCGTCGACATCGGCGCGGAGCTGTTCGCCATGTCGGCCTCCTGCGTGCGCGCGAAGGCGCTGCTGGACGCCGGCGCGCCGGAAGGGCGCGCGGCGGCCGAGCTGGCCGACACGTTCTGCCGGCAGTCCCGCATCCGGGTGCGGCAGTTGTTCGACGCGCTGTGGGAGAACACCGACGACGAGGACCGCACCGTCACCCGCAACGTCCTCGACGGGCGCTACACCTGGCTGGAGGACGGCGTCTTCGACCCCAGCGAGGGCACCGGGCCGTGGATCGCCGAGTGGCAGATCGGGCCGTCCACCGAGGAGAACCTGCTGCGGCCGTTCCTCCCGTCGACGCGGACGCACGCCTGAACGATCGGGGCCGCCGGAGCGTCCGGCGGCCCCGAGCAACGCGAGAATCGACGCGATCGCAGCATACGAACTTCGCTGGGAGCAGTAGCCTGGGCGTGTGGGCGTGTGGGCGTGTGGGCGTGTGGGCGTGTGGGCGTGCTGATTACCGCGTCGCCGGTTTAGCTTGTGAACTGCTGGGGACGCCATGGACTCGCCGTTCAAGTAGCTTGCTCGAGTTGAGGCGCGCTACAGGTGTCGTCGCCGGAGATGGCCCTGATCCCCGGCGACCTATGAGCCAACGTGCCCATGTCTGCCTACGAAGTACGGGACGTGGTGTCGACCGACTACTCGGGCCCGGCCCGTTCCACTCGTTGTTGACACAGCGCGGGATCTGGTAGACGATCACGAAAAGTCTATGTGTGTAGGGGGATTCATGCGTTGTCCAAGAACAACCCAGATGCAGGATATGGCAATTAGCTCATGCTGTAGCGAGGAGTGGTGATGGCTGTCCAAGGCCACTACAACCACTACGACGACCCCGACGAGTTCTGGGACGATGAGCCGATTGTCAGGAGGCCAAATCCTTCCGTACCGATCGCCCAGCCTGCGGTGATTACCTCGCCTCCGGCTGCGCAACCTCTGGTCTCGCAGGATTTGAGTTCAGATCGCGCATCGGGCGCGGAGCGCTGCGGATCATCCATGGTATCAATGGAACTCGATGGCGGCTTCCTTCCTGCACACATACACCTGAATCCCGCGTGGAGTCGTTACGTCGCCCCATACGAAGTCGGTGACGAACTCATGGCGGGTTATAGGGGTGCTGTTGTTGAGCGGCTCAGAAAAGTCTACTCGGGCAGTCGGTGGCCGTCGCCTCAAGAAGTATCGAATACAGCAGTTCCGGACCATCGAACAAGGCTGATGGTTTTGCTCGAGACGCAGAGTTGGGAACAGTATCAAGACGCCGCCAGTGGCATGATAAACGGAGTTCGTCACCAGGTCGGTGGTCGTGTCGAGATCGATGGTCAGCATGCGGTCGTGTTGAACGCCGATCGACAGTATATTAAATCTATTTCAGTGCGGAGCGACTGGGTGGCGTCGGCGCATACCGATCAACTGGTCGGCGAGATTCTGTATTGCTCAGATGTAATTCGATCGCTACGCCCGAAATTCATAGTGAAGATGGACTTCTCTAGGTATTCTGACGAAGATCTCGAGTACCACCTTCGTGGGCACAGGCAACGGCTGCTGAACGAGAGGCTGAGGTAGAGGTGTCCGAAAAAATACGACTCTCCGTTAGGGCAATGGAACACGCAGTCTCGAGATGGGCGAAGGGGGCAAATCATCTACAGGCTGGAAGTGACAGGTCGTCGCTGCTGGAAATAACGAAATCACAGGCGGGTACGTTCGGTCCGATGCTGGACAAGTATGCGCCAGCCGCCCCCTACTTCCATGACAGGCTGCGCGAAGGTGCAACTGTCTTCAGAGATATCTCCGCCGTGTTGGGTGAGGCGCTTGAGCAATATGTGTCGGAGGACGAGTCACGGCGCGACGAGATAAAGCGACTGGAGAATGAGTTGTGACAGACGTAAGCAGTCAGCTCAAGGCCCAGATCGATTTCATTCGTTCGAATACTGACGCAATCCGTGATCTTCCCGAAAAGGTGGATAGCTTCAGTGGACACGTTGTAAAGGCAGTTCGAACGGGCGGTTTCGCAGCGCTAGCTCAGGGTAACCCTGGTCCCATCGTATCTAATGAAACGCAGATTATCGATGAAATATGGGCGAATCGGGACAAGATAAACGAAGCTATCAGGGATTCGTGGAACAAGCTGGATGAACTGAATCCAGAACTGGAAGTTCCTGTTGAACTCGTCCGGATCGCGAATGAATGGCGAAATGTAAAGGGGGATATTCAGGCTGCCGAGCACGACTTTGATGAGACGAATCTGAGTTCTGAGTGGGAGGGGGACGCTGCGCATAGATATATTGAGATGCGAACGAGGCAGAAGGCTGCACTAGTGTCCTTGCCTGCCGTCTGCGAAGATGTGGCGAAAAGTCTGGAGTCAGTGGCGACGGAGGAGTTGGAACTCTACGGTGAGCTGGCCACGAGAACTCAGGAACTGATTGCGAAGGTCATCGAGGTTACTGGTAGCTTTGTGTCCTCATCGTTCGATCTTCCTTTTGGTCCTATAACGGCACAAACGGACCTTCTGACAGCGGTACAGGCGTCACGGCAATTAATCCTCGGCACTGTTGTGTCGATGGCTGAAAGTGCTCTGGAAAACATTATCGAAGGAAATATTATCGCACAGACTCTATCTATTCAAGCCGGAATACCGAACAATAAGTGGCCGACCGGCGTAAAGGCATCGTACGGTCAAGGTGTTGATGGGATTCGGACGGCTATCGGTGACGGTTCTGCCGGTGACGGTGACAAGTCGGACTGGGAGCCGGGAAATACGAAGGTGGCAGCAGAGTGAGAAGTAAGGTGTTCGCGGTTGCTGCGGTGGGGCTTCTGATCTCAGTTGCAGGGTGCTCGACGACTACTCCGACTGCGGTGCAGGTACCCCCCGAGATCCCGACAGGGATAACGCAAGCTCAGCTGTGTGACTCACTGTTGGCGTTCTTCACGGGTGAACTACAGGCGATCGACGTGCAGGCGGTCCCCGTGAACCCCCTCGATGCAGCCTTGTCAGACGGCGGAATTTGCAAGATCGCCCGAGATCAGAAGGATGTAGGACGATGGGAATCGCGGAGCGTGCCGAACGATACTGATCCGACTGAGGGCGTGACGGGCTTCGAAAGACGGCTGAATTGGGATGTCCCGGTTTGGGTACTCGATGAGCGAGCGCATCCGGAGTATGTGTGGTCGAGGGTGAAATTGGCAACTCGAATCGAGGATTGGAATGCTCGTCTTGAGATTCGGAGTTCAGAAGTGCCGACAGCGGACGGCCCTTTGGACTTGACCGACGAGCAAATCGACGAAGCTGCCCAGTTTCTCATCGAGATGACGCGGACGTTGATCGACGGCACGCGCTAGCCTTGATCTTTCGCGGGGCTGACGTGCTGGCCTGAGCGGTCTCATATCGGCATTTCGATCGTAGTTTCCCCGGTCATGGGTGCGGCAGACGGCCCGCGCAGCGGGCTGGCTTCCGGGGCTCCACAAGCCCGGAACGGTCGATTTCTGAGAAGTAGGGACAGTGATTTTCCTGGTCAGCCAGGTTGTAGGCGTGCTGCTGCGGTGGTGAGTAGTTCAGTCCATGGCCCGTGTCTGGTCAGGTGGAGCCGGGTTCTGCGGGCGTGACGGGCAATCCGACCGGCCGCAAATAGCAACCGCAAGCGCAGTGTTCTCGGTTCCCAACGCCGCGCGTCGTGGTCGTTTAGGGCCAGGGTTTGCATCCACGCCGTCGGGTCCATCGCGAGCGCGACCACGGCCAACCAGATCCGATTCGCGTCGAAGGAATGGAACGGAAGATTACGTAGCCCAGTGTCTTTCGCATTTCGGATGCGGTCCTCGCAGCGCGCGCGACGGCGGTGACGCAACTCGAGATCGGGCACCTGACCTCGGCTGGTGTTGGTGACGAAACGCGGTCAACCGCAGCCCGTCACGGTCGGTGAACCGCAACTGCGCACCCGGATGCGGGCGTTCTTTACGCACCAACAACCGCATCCCGGGCGGCCACCCGGACAGGTCGGTGATGCCAGTGACCTCGACGTCCCAAGCACCGGGCCGGACCTGTCCTTCGGAGTCGTAGGCCGGGTTCCAATCCCGATCGCACAGGTGGGTGTCCATCGTGGTGACGATGTCGTCGGTGAGGGTGAACCCGATCGAGTACCCCAGTCGGCGCCGGCGGCAGTAGTCGAGGAACTCATGGGTTCCGCCGCTGGAATCGGTGCGGACCAACACTTTCCGACCAAACCGCCACGACCGTTGCCCCGGCAGCTGGGCCAGGCATCGGCCAGGATCTGTTTGTGGTCAGCAGCAGTGTTGGAGCCGGCGTTGCCCGGTCGCAGCATCACCGCCGCGGGCTCACCGGCACCGCCGGGCCCGTGGTCGATGAACGACCACAACGAGTGAAAACCGAACCCATGCTTGAATTTTAGTGCCGCATGCTGTTTTTCGGAGTGGGCGTCGGTGAGGCTGGCATCGAGATCGATGATCACCGGATCGTCGTTGCTCACCTGGTGATCAACAGCGTTGGGCCCGGCAGGTTTCCATGCTCGTGCTCGAGCGTGCGCCCGAGCGAAAACTGATTGCCGACAGCGCTTTCGGCGCATCGGTAGCGAGAACGGTGATCAGCCTCGATACCGTCGGATCCGAGGCGACCGAACCGAAGACACCCGGTTCGGCACGCAGCAACGCCAGGTCCGCAGCGCAGTCACCACCGATCGCGAGCGCAACCCCCCCAGATCGAGGATGATCTTGCCGGGATCGTGGCTGGCCAACGGCTTACGCCACGACTTCAGCTGTTCGGACAACTCGCTGGTCAACCGGGCTTTCTCGGCTGCCCGCAGCAGCGGGACCGCACCGGCGTGTGACACGACACCGGTGCCGTGACCATCGATGACCGGCCGCGGATACGGCGATATAGACTCACTCACCAGAAGGGTGCTCCAGACCCTTGAGAAATTCAAACTGTCGCAAGTCGAATTACCGCAGGTCAGAGCATCTTTCGCCATATCAATTGCAGGTCAGGCCCTATTTCCGTGACTGGGCGAGGCTAAGGAGTGTCCCGTAGGTCTGACGCGGTGACGGTGACCGGTCCACCGGCCAGGAATCAGTGAGCGTGGGCGAGGTTGGCCAGCCTCGCCACCCCCAGCCATCGCGACCGCAACCCCTTCACCGCGGAGACGGCAGTCACGCAGGATCTTCCAGGTTTTCATCAGGGCGAAGGCATGCTCGATGCGAGCACGGACCTTGCGGTGTGACTTGTTGTGAGCCTGTTTCCCTTCCGGCAGCTCGACACCGGGTGACTGTCCGTGCGGGATGATCAGACCGGTGCCCTGGTAGCCGCCGTCAGCGATCACCATCGCGTTGCGGCAGGTGTGGGCGGCTCCGGATTCGGTCCGGGCTCGGCAGTCGTTGCGGTTGTCCGGCAACGGCTTTCCCAATGCAACGACCAGTTCCGTGTCGGTGTCGATCACGACCTGGTGATTGGTCGAGTACCGGTAGTTCTTACTCTGCGCGGCGACCTTGTGATCTCGGGTCGGGACTAAGATCCCGTCGACGATCAGCACGGAGCCACGCGGGAACCGGGTGCGGGGCCGTAACGCCAACGCTGACCCGAGGTCCTCGATCACTCGGGCCGCGGCCGATTTCGAGACCCCGAACAGCGCCGCGAGCTGACGCATCGTGAGGTTGGTCCGCCAGTAGGTGGACACCAGCAGCACCCGGTCCTCGAAACACAAACCCCACGGCCGGCCGCGTAACGGCCGGTCAGCGCCCTCACGCTGCAGCCGGATGATCAGGCGAGCGAACGTGGCCGGCCGCAGCCCGGAGAACAGCTCCACCATCAGCGGGTCAGATGCCGAGATCGCAACCGGTGACACGATACCCATTGCTGATCAACGGCTTACAGAACATCCCTTAGCCGAGATGGTTCCTACGCTGGTTCTTGAGTATTCATACTCGCAGGTTCGGAATCAGTTGGTGCTGTGGGAGTTTGGTTGACGGGCGAGGTGGGAGGCCGCCAGGGCGGAGGCGGCGACCGTGATGAGGGCGCCGAGCATGAGGGCGGAGGATTCGCCGGGGAGTAGGACGTGGAGTTGGGTGCCCACGGTGACGGCGGCGACGGGGACGCCGATCTGGGCGGCCGCGAGGGCGGCGTAGCCGACGGGTTGGCCGAGCAGGCGCAGGGCGATGTGGGCGAGGATCGCGGCTGCGCCGAGGGCGACGCCCAGCAGGATCAGGCGGGGGTGTTCGCCGAATTCGCGCAGGTTCAGGCGGGCGCCGAGCCAGACGAAGAACAGTGGGGCGAGGAAGCCGTCGCTGATGGCGAAGAGCTGGCGCGCGACCCGGCGCGGCTCCCCGACCGCCGCCACCGCGAGCCCGGCGGCGAAGCCCGCCAACATGATCGACACGTGCGTCTGGGTGGCGACCGCGCACAGGGCGAACAGCAGCGCCAGGCTGACGCGGAGTTCGAACGCGAACAGCCGGTCCTCCGAGATCCGGTGCACCCGTTTGCGCACACCCGACCGTTCCACCGCGCGCAGCGCCAGGAACAGCCCCACCGCGCACGCCGCCACCGCGACGGCACCGAGCGCCGCCCGGCCCGCGTTGCCGGGATCGATCACCAGGGGCAGCGCCACCACGGCGGCCGTGTCGGCGATCGCGACTTGTGCCGTCAGCGCTAGCACCGGCTTACCGCTCAAGCCGGTCGAGTCGATGATCGGCAGCACCAGCGCCGCGGACGAGGATGCGATCAGCACCGCGTAGATCGCCCCGTGCCCGGTCTCGAACCACGCCGCGATCCCGAAACCCAGTGCGCCCGCGAGAACTCCGACCACTACCGCCCGCAGTGCTCCCACACCCAGCGCCGTGCGCACCAGCGGATCGCGCACCGGCACATGCGTGCCCGCCACGAACATCACCAGCGCGAACCCCAGATCCGCGAGAAACGTGAAGACCGGATCGCTCGCGTCCAGCACCCCGAAACCCGTCGCCCCGAACACCGCTCCCGCCGCCAACTCCCCGAGGATTACCGGCACATGCCAGCTCCGCCGCAGCGCGAGCAGCGGCCCGCACAACCCGAGCACCACCACCAGCGCGAGCATCGAGAACGTCATGGCGCGGCCGATCGTCTGACCATCCCCCCATCATCGGACGGACGGGCCGCGATCGACGAACGACCCGCCCGGCCGGGGCTACGCCGGTACCGACCGCTTCGCGCGCGGCGTCGCACCGCACGGTCGCTCGTGCGAGCCGATTGTCGAACCTGCCTGTGCGCGGTCGGGATCGCGCGGCAGGGTTACCGCGCGGCGCGAGAGTATCCCGGTGGACAGCCCCACGGGCGGGTCGCGTAGACCGCTCGGTGCGTGCGCCCGGGGTCAATTGTCTCCTCGGCCCAGGTCGCGCCCAGCCCGCACTCGCAACATCGAAGCGCGGAGTGGACTCGGCGCGGTCGGGCGGGTGCGGCGGTGCGCGGAGTACTCCCGGCGGACTCGACGTGATCGGCTTGCGCGCGCACCTCACCCGGCGGGTGGCACCTTCCCCACGGCGAGCAGTCGCGGCAGCGTGCCGCTGTTGTAGAGCCTGCGGCATTCGGTGCGGCGGAGTTTCCCGCTGGAGGTTTTGGGGATGCGTCCGGGTTCGACCAGGACGACGGAGCCGGGCATGACTTCGTGGGCGGTGGCGACGGCGCCGCGGATGCGGCGGGCGATATCGGTGAGCACGGCGGATTCGGCCGTGTCGGTGGCGAGTTCGGCGATGACGACCAGGTCTTCGCGCTGCCCGCCGTCGGTGCCGAACGCGGTGATGTGGCCGGGCCGGATCTCGGGGGCGGCGGAGGCGACCGTGGATTCGATGTCGGCGGGGTAGTGGTTGCGGCCGTCGATGACGATGAGATCCTTCAGTCGCCCGGCCACATAGAGCTGCCCGTCGTGCCAGAAGCCGAGATCGCCTGTCCGCAACCATCTTTCGGTGCGTCCGGTGAGGGTGGCGGCGAACGTCTCGACCGTGGCGGCCGGGTTGGCGTGGTAGCCGCCGCACACGTTCGGCCCCGACACCCAGATCTCGCCGACGGTCCCCGCCGCGACTTCGGTGCGGTCGGCGGGATCGACGACGGCCACGTGCTGCCCCGCCGGCGCGCCACAGCCGACGAGCGGCAGTGCCGGAACGGAATCGTCGTCGGACGCGACGGCCCGGCCCTCGGTGAGCGCGCCGCGATCGAAGCGCTTCGTGACGGGCTCGGCATCCTGGACGGAAACCGTCACCGTGAGCGTGGCTTCCGCGAGCCCGTAGCCGGGTGTGTGCGCGTGGTGCCGGAATCCGCTGGGCGCGAAGGTCTCGGTGAATTCGGTCAGCACCTCGGCGCGCACCGGCTCGGCACCGTTGAACAGGACATCCAACCCGGAGAGGTCCAGTCCGGCGCGCTCCTCGGGCGTGGTCGCCGAAATAGCCAGGGCCAAGCCGAAATTCGGGCTGCCTGTCACGCCAGCCCGGTAGTCCGAGCAGGCCCGCAACCATCGGATCGGCCGTTTGACGAAATCCATGGGCGCCATCGTCACGCCGGGCACACACGAGTAGAGCGGCATGGACAGCGCCAGCACCAGGCCCATGTCGTGGAAGAACGGCAGCCAGGTGACGATCGGCCGGTCCCGGATCGCCGGGATCGCGCCCCACAGCTGCCCGAGCGCCGCCGCGAGGTGATCATGCCCGACCTCCACACCGGCGGGCGCCTTGGTGGACCCGGACGTGTATTGAAGGTAAGCCGGAAAAGACCCGATCGGATCGATCACAGGTGTGGTGGTGGACTGGGTGAGATCATCGGGTAGTCGCAGTATTTCGCCGAGCGCACGGCCAATCGCCGGTTCGGTGACCGTGTCCGCCGCCGACAGCAGGCTCACGGACGGTTCCGCGTCGGCGAGTACGCCGTCCAGCCGGTCGGTGTTCCGTGATCCCGAGACCGGAAAGAGCGGCACCGCGGTGCGATTCGCGTACAGGCAGCCGAGGAATGCCACCACGTAGTCGAGTCCGTGCGCCGTCAGTATCGCGACGCGATCACCCGGTGCGGTCGCAACCCGCAGCCGGTGCGCGACTTCGCCTGCCGCACGATGCAATTGGCCGTACGTGAGGGTGGTCGGCACGCATTTCGTTCCGCGATAGGCGAGTTCGGTGAACGCCGCGTCGTCGGCCCGGGTGCCTGCCCACACCGCCACCCGCTCGGCCAGCGTGTCCGATCGTGCCACGCCGGGCACCGCGCCGAATCCTGTCATGTCGCCTCACCACATTCCGTCACTGCGCCGACCTCACCGCTCGTCGCGCGCGGCGACCCGGTCGGTGAGCGCCGCCGCGAGCGCGGCGACGGTCGGATATTTGAAGACCTCCGCCGTCGAGAGCACGATCCCGAGCCGCTCCTCCAACCCCCGCCGCACCTCGATGGCGAGCAGTGAGCTGAGGCCCAGGTCGTTGAAATCGTCGTCCGGGCCGATGCGTTCGCTGGTCAGCTCCAGTGTGGCGGCCAGCACCCGGCGCACGGCGTCGGCGACGTCGCCGGTGGGGCGGCCGGAACCGGCCTCGGACCGAGAGTTTCCTGTGGACGGCTGTGGAGGAATCGGAGCGACGGGTTGCGGCTCGGTGGGAGAAAGCATTTCGCGCAGTCGTGCGGCCACGGGTGAGGAATCGTCCGTGGGCGTGTAATCCAGGGCGAGGAGGTAGGGCAGTCGGTAGCGGGAAACCTCGGTGAGCAGTGCGGAACCCCGGTCCGGGTCGAAGGGAGTGAGCCCGGCGCGCCGCAGATGGGTTGCCCCGCCCGCGCTTTCGGCCAGCCCCGAGGCCCAGGCGCCCCAGCCGATGCTGGTGATCACGCCCTTGTGCGGGGTGTGGGCGATCGCGTCCATGGCCGCGTTCGCGGCGGCGTACGCGGCTTGGCCGGGCGCGCCGAACGCGCCGGTGGCGGAGGAGAACAGGAAGACGAAGTCGAGCGGATCGGTGGCGGTGAGCGCGAGCAGGTCGGCGGCCGCGGCCGGTTTGGGGGCGAACATGCGAGCCAGCTGGCCGGCGTCGACGGTGTCGAACGCGGCGTCCTCCAGCGCGCCCGCCGCGTGCACGATGCCGCGCAGGGTGGAACCGCATTCACGAATGTCCTCGAGCGCGTTGTCCAGATCGCTGCGGTCGGCGACATCGCAGCGCACCACCACCATGCGGTCCTCGAAGCCATCGAGCAGCGGCGGCACGGGGCGTGGGGATCTGGTGAACACCACCACGTCTCGCGCCCCGGAGTCGAGCAGCCAGCGCACGGCGACCGCGCCGAGCGCGCCGAGCCCACCCGTCACGACGTACGTGCCCGCCGGGTCGATCTCGATCGGCTCGGCATCCGGCGGCACCGGCACGAACCTGCGCACCGCACAGGTCCCCGCCCGCAACCGCACTTCCCCGGCCGGTGCGTTCCCGCGCACGATCAGCTCGGTGAGCAACGCCGTCGACCGAGCGTCCTCGTCGGACCACACCAGACGCACGTGCCGGCCCGACTCGAGCTGCAAGGTGCGCGTCAGTCCGGCGATCCCCTGCGCCACGACGCCCCCGCGCAGCGCGGATTCGGGCAGCACCACGGTGATCGACTCGATGATGGGACGGGCCCGCGCTCGTTGCAGCAATTCCAGCACCCGAGCCACCGGTGTGCGACCGTCCTGTTCCTCCGGCCAGACGACCACCAGGGCGGTGCGCTCGGAGGCGGGGCGTCCCAGCAATACCGATTCGAAGACGGCAGTCGCCGAATCCGGATCCCGGGCAAGGCGTTCCGTGGGTAAGGTGCGTTCGAGCGCACGGGCGATCTCCCGCGTCGGCCGCGATTCCCCCACGACCAGACCACGTTTCGGCACCGAGGGTGCCGAGCGACCGTGCCCGACGAGCGTGCTCTGCTGAGTCTCAGCGTCGGTTGGTACCGGTGTCCACGCTTCGGTGTAGAAGGGGCTCGCCGGGTGTGTCGCCTCCGGCGTGGTGCTCGGTGTCGCCCCAACCTGCGGGGAGGTGTCGGCGTGCGCGGCAGCGGCGCTCGGCGTGATGTCGAGGAGTGGCGACGTGTTTGGTGCGAGCCCGGCGCGTGGTGCGGTTCCGGTGTATGGCGTCGCGTTCGGTGACAGTCCGGGTCTCTGTCCTGTGCTGGTGCCTGGCGCTGCGCCAGGTGTCCGCTCGTGGCGTGGTGCGGTGGCGATGGGTGGTGCGGTTGGCGCGGTGCCGGTGTGTGGTCCGGTGCCGGGTATCGCCTTGCTGCGTGCCGTGCCGGATTGTGGTGCTGTGCCCGTTGCCGGCTCGTGGTACGCCACCGTGCCCGATGTCGTATCGCGGCGTTCGATGCGCTTCGCGATACGCCCCCCGTCCACGAACCGCACCTGGACGCCGAGGAACGCCAGCGCTGGCGCGCCGTGCTGGTCGGTGCCGATCACGTCGGCGGTGACGCCGTGCGGGGAGCGGGTGCGCAGGATGGCGTGGGCCTGGTGCAGGGTGTGCCCCGGTTCGGTGGAGATCCAAGCGGTGTCCATCGCGATGGGAAGCGGGAGCGCGTCGCCGGGAAGGTCGCCGGCTGCTGCGGCGAGCAGGTGCAAGCATCCGTCCAGCGGTGCGGCACTGTGTAATTCGGCGGCCTCGAGGTCGGCGAGTGCGGCGTCGGTGGTGGCGAAGAGGTGCGTCAGGGGCCGGAACCGTGGGCCGTACTCGAGGCCCCTATCGTGCAGCGCCGCATAGAAGTCGGTGCCGGAAATTTCTCGCATCCGGTGGCGGGCCGCGCGATTGGCGTCGACCGCGCGCATCCACGCGACGATATCGGCCGGTGTCGGCGACGGACCGGGGCGAGCGGCCGCCAGGACCGTACCGTCGGTGGTTTCCGCGCGGACGCTCGCACCGTCGAGTCGATGGACGACTGTCGGCAGCGCGGCGAGGTCGGTGCGCTCGTGGACGAAGAAGTCCGCGAGAGTGCCCGCGCCGCCGCGATGGGCGGTGTGCAGCAGTCGGCGGACCCAGTGCACGGCGGGCACCGTCGGAATGCCTTGCACCACATGGTCATCCAGTGGTTCGGCGCGATAGGGAAGGTGCGGCGCGCCCGGTTCCTCGATGCCGAGCAGGGGAAAACGATGGCGCCGCCAATGCCTTCGGACAGCGGGCCCGTCGAAGCGGCCGTGTACGGCCCAGTTCACCGCTCGCCCTTCGATATACAGGTGCGCTAGGCAGTCGAGGAGAGCTGCCGCCTCGTCGGTGCGGGCGGCGACCGGGTAGGCGCTCTCGCGGAAATCGGGGTGCTCGCGCGCGGCGGGCGTGAGGACGGGCTGCGGCGACAATTCGAGGACGGTCCCGAGCCCGTCGGCGGCGGCACTGTCGAGCGCGGCCGCGAGTTCGACTGTGCCGGAGACGTTGTCGGCCCAGTACTCGGCATCCATGGCCGCCGAGTCGAGTACCGCTCCGCGCCGCGCGGTCGAGTAGACCGGCACCCAGGGCGCCGCCGGCGTCAACCCTTCGAGCCCGGCCGTGAGTTCCGGTAGCACCTCCCCCACCTGCGGGCTGTGCGCCGCGAAATCGACCGCGATCCGTCGCGCGAACAACCCCCGCCTGCTCGCCCGGCGCACGAGCGTGTCGATATAGCGCGGCGTCCCCGAAACCACGACCGCCCGTGGACCGTTCACCGCCGCCACCGCGACGTGTTCACGCATCGGCGCCACCAGCCGATCGGCCTCCTCGGGCGTCGACTCCAGCAGGGCCATCGCCCCGCGCCCGTCGAGACGCGCCAGCACCCGGCTGCGCACCACAGCCACCCGCGCCGCCTCGGCCGTGCTCAACGCGCCGCTCACCGCCGCCGCGGCGACCTCACCCAGACTGTGCCCGGCCACAGCGTCGGGCCGCACGCCCCACGAGTCGAGCAGCCGGGCCAGCGCCACTTGGTACGCGAACAATGCTGGCTGCACCTGTTCGGTCGCCGCCCCCGCGCCCAGCCCGAACCCGCGGCGCGGCGTCCACACTCGCGGCCCACCCTGCGCCGCGATCGCATCGGATACCTCCGCCAGCGCCCCCGCGAACACCGGATACCGTGCCGCCAGCGCGCGACCCATCCGCGCGTGCTGCCCGCCTTGCCCTGAGAAGAGGAACAAGACCCCACCGCGCCGCCGACGGGTGACCGGCCCAAACACTGCGTTCGACGGCGAATCCTCCGCCAGTGCAAGCAATCCCGATACAGCCTCGTCGGCGGAACCGGCGACCACCGCCGCCCGCGCGTTCTCCGGAATCACCCGCGCGGTCGCCACCGCGAAGGAGCGCAAGGCCGTTGGTGGATCGTCCCCCGACGCCTGTGCGAATGCCGGGGACCGTTCGCTTCGCGCCGCGCGTGCGGGCGGCGACAGGGGGTTGCGCGCCGGATCGGGCTCGTCGGCGCGCCCGACCCCCACGCGCACCGGATCGAGCCGCGCCGCCAACTCCCGCGCATTCTCCCGCAACGCCCCCACGTCACGCCCCGTCACGGCGAGGACAACCGGCGACTCCTCCTGATCGAGCGCCCGCTCCGCGTACCCCCGCAACACGACGTGCGCGTTCGTCCCGCCGAACCCGAACGAACTCACCCCCGCCAGCCGGAGTTCGGGCGGCACCGCGCTCCAGTCGACGGGGCCGGTCGGAACGCGCAACCCGCGCTCCTCCAGCTTCAACAGCGGGTTGGGCGTCTCGAAGTGGATGGTCGGCGCGATCACGCCGTGGTACACCGACAACGCCGTCTTGATGAGCCCGGCGACCCCGGCCGCCGCTTCCAGGTGCCCGAGATTGGACTTCACCGACCCGATCCACACGCCCGAATCCTCCGGCAGCACGGACGCCAGCGCGCCGACCTCCACCGCGTCGCCCAGAGACGTTCCCGTGCCGTGGCATTCGAGGTACCCCACCGCGCCCGGTTCCAGCCCGGCCCGCGACCAGGCGTCCAGCACCGCGCGGCTCTGTGCCCGCCCGTTCGGCGCGTACAGCCCGTTGGACCGGCCGTCCGAACCGACGGCGGCGCCGAGGATTTCGGCGTAGATCCGGTTCCCCTCGCGCTGAGCGTCTTCCGTGCGCTGCAACACGATCACACCGCACCCGTCGCTGCGCGTGTATCCGTCGGCGGTCGCATCGAAGGGTTTGCATCGCCCGTCGGGAGCGAGGAATCCACTGCGCGCCAAGTAATCCGAGGTGTGCGGCAGCAACGTCAGGTTCACCCCGCCCACCAGCGCGAACGGCACCGTCCCGTCGGCGAGCAGCCGCAGCGCCAGATCCACCGCCGCCAGCGACGACGAGCACGCGCTGTCCACCACCAGGCTCGGCCCGTGCAGGTCGAGGGCGTAGGAGAGGCGGTTGGCGATGATGCTCAGCGCCGACCCGGTCACCGCGTACGGCGCGTCCCGCTCGCCGCCGCTCAGCGTGGCGATGCCGTGGTCGTAGCCGCACGCGCCGAACACCACGGCCGCGTCGGAACCCTTGGTGCGGTAGCCGATTCCGGCGTCGTCCACCGCCTCCACCGCCACTTCCATGGCGAGTCGCTGCTGCGGGTCCATGGCCGCGGCCTCGCGGGCCGAGACGGCGAACCACTCGTTATCGAACCACTCGACATCGTCGAGATAGCCCGCCCGGCGGGTGAGCGGGCGGTTCGGCGGTGGGTCGCCCGTGGCATCGCGCCCGTCGAGCAACAGCCGCCAGTACGCGTCGAGGCCCGCCGCGCCGGGCACCCGGCACGCCATCCCGACGATGGCCACTGGAGGGGGTTCGGGGGTGGTCATCGCATCGCGAGGAACTCGGCCAGTTGTTCGATATCGGGGTGGTCGTAGAGCGCCGCGAGCGACACTTCCACGCCCATGGCGTCCTCGAGCTGCGCGGTGAGCCGGGCCAGTTGCAGCGAGCTCAGGCCGAGTTCGGCGAACGGCGTGGTGGTGGACACGTCGCCGGGGTCGACGCCGAGCAGCTCGGCGATGGCGGTGACGGCGGCCTCGGTGAGCACGATCCGGCGCCCGCGGACGTCGCCCGCGCTGTGCTCGTCGCGCCCGTTCGGCCGCATCGCGTCCTCCCTCCCCGCGCCCCGGCACGGTTCCCCCGCGATTATGCCGTACCCGAGAGCCTCGGCAAGCGGCCGTTTTCCGCTGGGCGACTGAGGGTTTCACGACACGCCGAGCACATCCGCACACCCTCGCGTGTCGGCCGAGCGACGACCTGCCGCCGACCCCGGCGACCGGCCGGGGTCAGGCGATCAGCTCGCCCAACCGCGCCCGGATCAGCTCCTCGGCCTCGCTCACCATCCGTTCGATGAGTTCGCCGCAACTCGGGATGTCGTGGATCAACCCCTGCGCCAGGCCCGCCGACCAGATGCCCGCGTCCAGGTCACCCTCGTCGAACACGCGGCGCCCGCGCGCGCCGGAGACGAGTTCGCGCACGTCCTCGAATGTGCCGCCCGCCTTCTCGATCTCGACCACCTTGCGGCTGATCTCGTTGTCCGCCACGCGGGCGGTGTTGCGCAGGGTGCGGAAGATCAGCTGGGTGTCGAGTTCGCTGTTGGCGACGATCTGCTCCTTGACCTTCTGGTCGATGCACGACTCCCGCGTGCACAGGAACCTGGTGCCCATGTTCACCCCGTCGGCGCCCAGCGCCATCGCCGCGACCAGCCCGCGCGCGTCGGCGATGCCGCCGGAGGCGATCATCGGGATGTCGAGCACGCGCGCGGCGGCGGGGATCAGGATGAGGCCGGGGATGTCGTCCTCGCCGGGGTGACCAGCGCATTCGAATCCGTCGATGCTCACGCCGTCGACGCCGATCTTCTGCGCCTTGAGCGCGTGCCGCACGCTGGTGCACTTGTGCAGCACCTTGATGCCGGCCTCGCGGTAGTACGGCAGGAACGGTTCGGGGTTGGAGCCGGCGGTCTCCACGATCTTGATGCCGCTGTCGATGATGGCCTCGACGTATTCGCCGTAGGGCGGCGGGTTGATGGAGGGCAGGATGGTCAGGTTCACGCCGAACGGCTTGTCGGTGAGCGCGCGGGTGCGGTCGATCTCGCGGCGCAGGTCGTCGGGGGTGGGCTGGGTGAGCGCGGTGAGGAAGCCGAGCGCGCCCGCCTCGGCCACGGCGGCGACGAGTTCGGCGCGGCCGACCCACATCATCCCGCCCTGCACGATCGGGTGCTCGACGCCGAATTCCTCGGTGAACCTGGTACGCAGCACGGTGCTCTCTCCTCAGCTCTCGCGGGCGTTCTGCTCCGCCCGCACGCCACCGATGGTGACACGGGAATCCTCCCGTGCTCAAGTCATAAGTAAGCGACGATTCACAGATTCGAGCAAACTGATGTGGCCGGAAATGCCTACAGTGTTCGGCAAATCACCTGGTAAAGACGAGTAGACAGGCCAAGAAGCCGAGAAGCTGGCCTGAACCGCCATTCTGCCCCGCATCCCTTGATGATCAATTAAGTTAGTTGGTATTCTCACCCACGTTCCGAGGCTCCGATGCGCGGCCGACCACGGTGGTCGACCCGGCGGCGGGCCCGAGAGGAGTAGGCGGCATGACCACCGGCGCGCAGGCGCTCGACGAGCCCATCAGGTCCCGGCGCAACCACTGGAACAACCAGATCGCCACCCACGCGCTCATGCGCCCCGACGCGGTGGCCCTGCGCTTCCGCGGCGCCGACACCACGTGGCGGCAACTGCACGAGCGCTCCCAGCGCTTCGCCGACGCCCTGGCCCGCCGCGGCGTCGGCTTCGGCGACCGGGTGCTGATCCTCGCGCTGAATCACCCCGAATACCTGGAAGCCGTGTTCGGCATCAACGCCCTCGGCGCGATCGCGGTGCCGGTCAACTTCCGGCTCACCCCGCCCGAGATCGCCTACATCGCCGCCGACAGCGGCGCGACGACCCTCGTCACCGACGCCCCGCTGCAACCGCTGGCCGCCGCCGTCCGCGCGCAGTCGCCCGCGCTGGCCACCTGTGTGGTGATCGGCGGCCAGTCGGCCGAGGACGTGGTCGCCTACGAGGACGCCCTCGCTGAGGACGGCGCACCGCACACGCCGCTCGACATCCCCGAGGACACGCCCGCCCTGATCATGTACACCTCGGGCACCACGGGCAGCCCGAAGGGCGCCGTGCTCTCCTACGCGAACATGAACGCCCAGGCGCTGACCTGCATCCGCGCCATGGACATCGGCCCCGACTCCATCGGCTTCTGTACCTCGCCGCTGTTCCACATCGCCGGATTGGGCAGTCTCGCACCGTATTTCCAGCTCGGCGGCAAGACCGTGCTGCATCCGCTGGGCGCCTTCGACGCCACCGAGTTCCTCGACGCGGTGGAGGCCGAGCGCGCCACCACCGCCTTCTGCGTGCCCGCGCAGTGGCAGCTCATCTGCGCCGAACCCACCGTCAAGCAGCGGGATCTGGCGCTGCGGATGCTGAGCTGGGGCGCCGCGCCCGCCTCCGACACGGTGCTGCGCGCGATGGCCGACTGCTTCCCCGACGCGCAGAACGTCGCGGTGTTCGGCCAGACCGAGATGTCGCCCATCACCTGCGTGCTCGAGGGCAAGGACGCGCTGCGCAAACTGGGCTCGGTGGGCAAGGTCGTCCCGACGATCCAGGCTCGCGTGGTGGACGACGGGATGAACGACGTGGCGCCCGGCGAGATCGGTGAAATCGTCTATCGCGGACCGACTCTCATGCAGGGCTACTGGAACAAGCCCGAGGCCACCGCCGAATCGTTCGCCGGCGGCTGGTTCCACTCCGGCGATCTGGTGCGCCAGGACGAGGAGGGCTTCGTCTGGGTGGTGGACCGCAAGAAGGACATGATCATCTCCGGCGGCGAGAACATCTACTGCGCCGAGGTGGAGAACGTCCTGTTCGCGCACCCGAAGATCCGCGAGGCCGCGGTGATCGGCCGCGCGCACGAGAAGTGGGGCGAGGTTCCGGTGGCCGTGGTCGCGCTCGCCGATCCCGAGGGCGACCTCACGCTCGCGGAGCTCGAGCCGTACCTGAACGAGAGCCTGGCCCGCTACAAGCATCCGAAGGATCTGGTGCTCGTGCCGGAACTGCCGCGCAACGCCAGCGGCAAAGTGGTGAAGGTGCAACTGCGCAAGGACCACGGCTCCTAGGTCTCCAGCGCCGCCCGGCCGCGTGCCGGGCGGCGCTGTGCCGGAAAGCGTCCCCCGGCCGCTCCCGCTGTGATTGAATTCCCCTGGCTACTTCTCGGCTACGTGTGAATCGTGCTGAAGCTGTTCGGCTTCGGCATTGTCGAACGAGGTCAGGAGCGAATTCGTGAATTCCAAGCGGTGTGCTGTCCTGGTCGGGCTGGCCGCGGTGGTGGTTGCCGGTGGCGCCGCCTGCGGTAGCGACGACGATTCCGAGAACGCGGCGCACGCCACGTCGACCACCACGTCGGCCACCGCGACCCCCACCAGCGCGCGCAAACTCGTGGGCCCGAGCGCCGCCCCGCTCCCACCGCCGAGTCCGACGCATCCGCCCGCCCCGGCGCCGACCCCGACCCCCGAACCGCTGGCCGACGTGAACTGCGGCCCGGTGACCGGGTCCAACGGCGCCACCGCCGACGTGATCGCGTTCGCCTCCGCGGCGGGTCGCGCGGGCTGTACCGAGGCGATCACCGTCGCCTCCGACTACGTGGGCGTGCCGCGCACGGGCGACGCCCAGACCGTCGACGGCTGGACGTGTGAACCGCAGCCCGACACCACGATTCCGCACATCTGCGTCAACCAGGGCCTCACCATCGGCCTGCGCGGCCAGGCCGGTCCGGCGACTCCGCCGCCGCCCGCGCCGACGCCGATCCGCACCGTCGACCCCGACCAGCCGCCCGCACCCGACCCCGGGCACAGCGTCGAGGACGTGAACTGCGGCCCGGTCACCGACGCGGGTGGCGGCACCCGCACCGTCATCGCGGTCGGCACCGCCGCCGGTCGAGTGGGCTGCACCGAGGCCATCGACGTCGCGACGGAATTCGTCAGCACCATCAGCGATTCCGACACGAGGACGGTGCGGGGCTGGCAGTGCGCCGCCGCGGGCTGCACCAAGGACGGCCTGACCATCGCGCTGAACTGAGCGACGCGCCTCGCCCCGGTCGGGGCGAGTGGTTCCGATCGGTACTATCGAGGCGTGTCCTCGCTAGAACTCCCCATCAAAACCGAACGCCTCGTCCTGCGTACGCACGAGCCCGCCGATGCCGTTGCGCTGCAACGGATCTACGGCCAGCCCGAGGTCGCGCGCCTCCTGCTGGACGAGCCGTGGACCCCGAGCGACGCCGAGGAGAAGGTCGCCGCGCGGCTGGCCAGGACCGGCCTCGATACCGAGGAGCACGCCCTCGCGCTCGTCATCGAGGCCGACTCGGTGGTGCTCGGGGACGTCGCGCTGTGGGCCACCGACGCCGAGCGCGGCGTCGCCGAGATCGGGTGGGTGCTCGACCCCGCCGCCGGTGGCCGCGGCTACGCCGCCGAGGCGGCGGGCGCGGTGCTGCGCCTGGGCTTTCGCACCTATGGCCTGCACCGCGTGACCGCCCAGATGGACGCGCGCAACACCGCGTCGGCCCGCCTGGCCGAACGTCTCGGCATGCGCCGCGAAGCCCACCTCCGCCAGGACTGGTGGAGCAAGGGCGAGTGGACCGACACCGTGATCTACGGGATGCTCGCCGACGATCCCGGCGCGCGCGCCTAGATCATCTCCTTCGACGTCATCCAGCGCATGGTGAACCAGCCGCAGAACACCGGCAGCCAGCAGGTGAGCACGCGGTAGAGCAACACGGACGGGACGGCGACGCTGGCGGGCAGGCCGAACGCCGCGAGGCCGCCGATCAGGGCGGCCTCGACGGCGCCGACACCACCGGGCGTCGGCGCGGCCGAGGCCAGCGTGCCGCCGATCATCGTGACGATGGTGACGGTGACGAACGTGGTGCCGCCGCCGAACGCCTGCACGCTGCACCACAGCGCCCCGGCCAAGCCGAGCGTGATGGCGGCGCAGCCGGCGATGATGATCGAGAACCGCTTCGGGTCCTTGGCCAGCTGCCCCAGCTCGCCCAGCACCTCCTGCAACTGCGGGCGCACCGAATTGTTCAGCCAGCGGCGCAGTTTCGGCACGAACATGAACGTGCCGATGATGCCCACGCCCACGCCCGCGGCCAGGTAGATGATGGTGGGGTCGGGCACGAAGTGCGACAGGTCCGCCGAGGTCCCGGCCACGATGGAGAACAGCACCAGCAGGCTCAGGTGCGTGATCACCTGCACCGCCTGCTGCAGCGCGACGGCGGCGGTGGCGCGCACCGTGCCCAGCCCGCCCTTCTGCAAGAACCGCACGCTCAACGCCAAACCGCCCACGCGCGCCGGCGTGGTGGTGGCGGCGAAGGTGTTGGCGATCTGCATGATCACCAGGTTGCGGTAGCTCACCAACCCCGACGCGCACGCCCACAGCGCCGCCGCCGCACCGAAATAGGTGAGGCTGGAGACGCCGAGCCCCAGCAGCGCCCACCACCAGTTGGCGGTGCGCAGCTGGGAGAAGAAGGTCGGGACCGCGCTGATGAACGGGTAGGCCACGTACACCAGGCCGATCAACAGCACCAGCTGGATGATCTGGTTGCGGGAGAACCGGGTGATCTGATCGGCCTCGATCTTGTCCTGTCCGGTCTGCCTGCGCACCTCGTCGCGCGCCTCGCCGACGATCGAGCCCCACTCCGGGATCGCCATCCGGATGCCCGACGGCATGGCCGATTTGATGAGCCTGCGCGTCGCGATCAACACCGTCTGCTCGCCGAGCGCATCGATCGCCGCGCCGACCGCGGGTTCCTTGCCGTAGATCGCGGTGGTGGTGACCAGCAACTGCGCGATATCGGTGTGCAGCTGGGTGTCCGAGGCGCCGAACTCCGCGCTGCCGAACCCGCTGAACAGCACTTTGTCCCCGGCGATGCCGACGTCGTCGGGGCGCAGATCCCCGTGCGCGACCGTGTTGCTGTGCAGCGCGTCGAGCGCTTTCCACACCCGCGGCAGGTGCTCGACCGGGGTTTCGTTCAGGGGGGTGAGGTCGGCGTCGGTGTGCGCGTACAGCATCCAGCCGCGATCCAGCGAGGCCACCGCGACCACCTGCTGCCCCGACAACCCCGTCTCACCCACGGCGATCGTCATCAGCGCCCGGTGCTCCACGGCGCGATGCATCGAACCGTGCAGCGCCGCCGTCTCACTGCTGCGGAACGTCAGCCAGCGCCACACCATGCGCAGCGCGCCGTGACTGCGCTGGTTCTTGCCGTACATCTCGACGGTGAGTTCCCGCTCGGGCCCGTCGATCTCGGCGGCGAGCACCAGCGGTCCCGACCCGGCCGGCCGCACCACCGTGAACGCGGTGACCGTGTGCCCGCGCCGGGCCAGCACCCGCACGGCCGCCTCCAGCGGCACCTCCAGCGCGGGCGTGCCGACAACCCACACGATCAGCGCGCCGACCAGCCAGCCCACCGCCAAGCCGAACATCGCCCGCGCGGGCACCACGGTGCTGACCACGAGGTGGATCGGCGCGAACGCCAGCAGCAGGAACCACCACCAGCGCCGCGGCTTGGTCGGCAGCCACGGACTCGACACCGTGAGCACCGCGGCCAGCATGGCGATCCAGCGCGGATCGTCGAGGAACTGGGACAGGAACGTGTCAAGACGCTCGGGCACCTGCAGATGCCATTGCGGAGCCGACAATCCCGTTCCCGTGATGGACAGCAGCAGACCTGCGATGATCCCCGCCGCCGCGTAGCCCGCGAGCAGCTTCCACTGCCTGCCGATGACCAACTCGATGAGAATCGCGAACGGCAGGATCAGGATCGCGATGCCGTACAGCAGATACACCAGATTGGACTGGTCCGGCGTGAGGAAGCCGACGATATCGGACACCGACTGTTCCAGTGCCAGCCACTCCGGCCGCGTGATCACCGACGCCGCGATCACCACGCCGAGCCACAGCGCCGCGAGCATGACGCGGACGATGTCCGTGGTCCGCCGGATCAGCGGCTGCAGGAGACTCCCCGTGACCGGGATCTCCCGCCCGTCGACTCGCATGTCGTATCGGCACTTTCGGATCGGTTGGCGCTGGCTCGGCCACCCCCTGTCTCACCCGTGTCGTGAGTATGCAGCAGGTCGCCGCGGTCGATCGGCACCAACACGCCGCGGCGGACCGACCTCGCGCGGTGCCGCCTCGGCCGCAGTTCACCTTGCCAGAGACGGCGCCGCGATGGCGGGGCGACCCGTCAGCCGCGGGTGTGCTTGCCCGCGACCGCCTCGGTCGCGACGGGCTCGGCGCCGATGCTGAACACGCCCCCGGTTTTGGTGCCCACATCCAGCTCCACGATGGCGCGCAGGACCTGCTCGGTGGGGACCAGCGCGGGAAAACTATTGGGCGACACCGCGTTCACGCGCACGCCGAACTCGCCGAATTCGCGCGCCATATGCCGGGTCAGGTGGTTGAGCGCCGCCTTCGACGCCGAATACAGCGCCTGCCCACCGGGGTAGACGTTCGACCCCGACAGGCTCGACACGTTGACGATATTGCGCTTGCGCTCCCGGTTCTTCGCGTCGGTGTGCAGCCAGCTGCGTTGCGCCAGCCGCGCCGCCAGGCGCAGCGGCACCCCGACGTTGATCGCGAACATCGGATCGAAATCGTCCAGCGCGCTGTCGCCGTCGATGAGGCCGTTCGGATGCAGTTGCAGGCTCGCGGCATTGTTGACCAGCAGGTCCACGCCGCCGAACTTGGCCAGCGCCAGATCCACCACCCGCTCCACCTCGCCCGGCTGGGTCAGGTCGGCGCGGATCAGGAACACCCGCGAGGCGTTCTCCGGCACGTCGCCGTCCGGGTCGAACGGGTCCACGAACCACTCGTGCTGCGAGGGCGCGGCCGGTGTGCGGGTGCGGCACACCGCCACGATGTCGTACGCGCCGTACAACTCGCGGCAGAACGCGTCACCCAGCGTGCCGCCCGCTCCGGTCAGCAGGCACACCCGGCGTTCACCAGTAGACAATGCGGTCTCCTCCCCAACGCTGCACGGCTTCGTCCTTCGGACGGTGCAACCACATCACGATGCTGTTGCGGTCGCGCCGGTTGCGGCCCGCGTAGGCGTGCCACGTGCGCGGCGTGCACTCGAAGATCACCATCGAGTTGTCCAACGGCGGCACCGCCAAGGTGGGCGCCGGGTCGGACACGTTCGCGTAGAAACAGGTCTCGCCGCCGTCGCCGGCCTGCCACCCGGGATTGTTCAGATAGAACAGCACCGCGACCGCGCGGATCGTCTCGCGCGCCGCCACACCCGTGCCGCGCGCGCCGGTCTTGATGTCGACCGTGGGATGCGGCAAGCGCACTTCGCCACGCGCGGGCGGGGCGTCGCCGGGAAACCACGCCGGATTCAAATCGTTGTGGGCCCAACCCGGTTTGCTCTTGGGCGGATGATGGTGCACCGAGCCCTCCACGTCGCCCGTGGTGCGCACCCCCGCGATACCCGCGATCAGGTCGTGCCACTCCCGCGAGGTGAACAGCGCGAGCGGGCCGTCGCGCAACTGCGTGAGCGGCACACCGCTCGCCCCGTAATTGGCCGCCACCTTGTTGAACTTGCCCGCCTGCTCGGCCCGCACCCGCTCGTAGTGCTCGGCCAGCCGCTTGTAGAAGTCGTCCACGAACACGTCCCGCGCGTACACGTGCGGAAACGGTTCCGTCCTGCGCACCCACCGCCGGTGTGCGAACAAGTCCGTGAACCAAGCCGGCGCCCGGCCCACCGATTCCCCTGCCACAGTCACTCCCTCCCGGACCAACCCGGCCGATGATAGCTGTGTTCTCGCGGCTTCTTCCGCGTGGGAGCATGGTGGGGTGGGTGGATCCGATGTGCGGGTGTGTTTCGTGGGTGACTCCTTCGTCGCCGGTGTGGGGGATCCGGTGTGCGCGGGGTGGGCCGGGCGGGTGGCGGCGGTCGCGCACGGTGCGGGGGTCGCGCTGACCGCGTACAACCTCGGGGTGCGCAGGCAGACGTCCACGGATATCGCCAAGCGGTGGTTCGCGGAGTGCGCGCAGCGGCTGCCGTCCGGGGTGGACGGGCGGGTCGTGTTCTCGTTCGGCGTGAACGACACGATGGAAGAGGACGGGGTGCGGCGGGTGCCCGCCGACGCGTCCGCCGCGAATCTGGTCAAGATGCTGGGCCAGGCGGCCGACCGCGGCTGGTCGGCGCTGGTGGTCGAACCGCCGCCGGTCGATGACGACGCCCACAACACCCGTATCGCACGGTTGGGCGACCGGTTCGCGTCCGTATGCGCCGAGGAACACGTGCCGTTCGTGCGCGTCCACGAGCAGTTGCGCGCCGACGAGGTGTGGCTGCGCGAGGTGCGGGCGGGCGACGGCGCCCATCCGTCGGCGGGTGGCTACGAGGCGTTCGCCGCCCTGGTCACCCCGGCGTGGCTGGACTGGCTGGCCGACTGAACAAACTCCGTCTCAGACGGGGTTCGCGGCGGTTCCGGCGGGCCCGGCGCGGTCGCGAGCGAATGTTCTTGTGCGCGAACGCCATCGGCGGTGCGATACCGGAGCGCCGAGGAAATGCGGCCACTCGAGCATTCCGTGGCCCATTCTTTCCATCCGGACGGGTTGCCGTCGCGGCAGCGAAAAATACCGCGAACCGAAATTCAGCGGGCTGCTCCGCGCGCCTCGAATTGACGCCGCCGCACCGACTGCACACGTGTTGCCAGCAAATTGCCGGTAGTGGCATCACCATTCCCCCACTCGCGACGCGACACCCCACCCCGACTCGAGCCCCGACTGAGCCCCGGTCCGCGCGGGTGACGGCCCCGCGCCCCCTGGCGGGCCCCGGCCGTCCCGGTTCCCGAGGTTCGCGCGCACCCGCCCGCCCCGCCGCGAGTGTTACCCGTGATAACGAAAGTCCACGTCGAATTATCATCGGTACCAACGCCGGTCGCCGCCGACCCATGAGACAAGTCACACTGCGGGCGGATCGCCGCGACCCGGGTGCGGAGCGCCGGGTGAGGGCTTAGACTGTCTGGGACGTATTGTGTACAGAGTCGAAAGGTGGCATCCGATGGGGTCCCAAACGGTAGTCGCCGACGTCGCCGACGAACTGGCGCGCCGCGTTGCCGCGGGGGAATATCAGCCGGGGGATTTGATGCCGTCGGTCCGTCAGGTCGCGGAAGAATTCGATATGAATCGCGCGACGGCACAGCTGACCCTGGGTCGGCTGGAATCGTACGGATTCGTCGAGGCGCGGCGCGGTAAAGGTTTCACCATTCGCGACGTGCGCGAGGCGGGCGGCATCGACGTGTACCGCCACCTCTTCCGATTCTCGGTGCCGATGCCGGACGTGGCGATCGAGATGTTCCACGACATCGTGGACGTGGAGCGCGGCATCGTGATGGAGGCGCTGCTGGCCTACACCGCGAGCGAGCAAACGATCGATCCGGCCGAACTCAAGGCCGCCATCGACGAGCTGGAAAGGCTTGCGCGGCTGGAGGTTCCGGATTACCGCCAGATCCTCGCGCTCGAGGTCGCGCTGGTGCGCGGGCTGCTCACCGCGCTCGGGCTGAGCATGCAGCGCGCCATCCTCAACTCCATCGGCGAGATGGTGCTCGAGGTGCCCGAGGCGATCGAGGCCTACTTCGCGGGCGCCGCCGACCTGCACGTGCTGGTGTGGCGCGCGCTGGTGGCGGTGTGGGAATCCGGGTCCGGTCCGTCGGAGGCGCAGCTCGCGCTGTTCGAGGACCTGTTCGGCATGTACCACGCGAAGGTCGTCGCGAAGTTCGAGGAGTTGCTCGGCGGCCTGCCCGCCGCGCAGGCGCACGCCGCCACCGCCTGACCTGCGACGCTCTCACCTGCGGTAAGGGAAGCGAGTCGCACGCGGCTCGCTCCCTCGGGGCACGTCGATCGTGGGCATCGACGCACACGACGCCGTGCGGGCGCGCCCGCGATTCGCCGACGCCCACGCCGACGATGGCCGTACCGTGGCCGGTATGACCGCGCCAGTCGAACCGCTGCCCGCCCTCCCCCTCGCGCCGTGGCGCTCCACCAAGGAGACGCTGCACCGCTTCGCCCAGGTCGTCGGCAAGGTCGCCCTCGCCAAGGGCATCCGCCGCAATCACTGGTGGCATATGACCTTCCGGCTCACCGCGCGCGGCTGGACCACGGTCCCGCTCGGCACCGCCCGCAGCGGGCCCGTGTTCACCTGCGCGTTCGATTTCTTCGATCACGCGCTGATCGTCGCCACCGACGACGGCGCGCAGGTGCGGGTGGACCTGCCCGGCAAATCCGTCGCCGAGTTCTACGAGGACGTGCTCGCCGCGCTCAGCGCCCTCGACATCCACGTGGTGATCCCCAACCCGCACCCCTTCGACCTGCCCGACGCCGACCGCCCGTTCGAACAGGACACCGAACACGCGAGCTACGACCCGCAGCAGGCGCTCGCCGCGTTCCGCGTGCAGAGCCAGGTGGGCCGGATCCTCGAGGAGTTCAGCGCCACCTACTCCGGCAAGATCAGCCCCGTCCAGGTCTTCTGGCACACCTTCGACATCGCCGTGCAGCGCTTCTCACCGCGCCACATCGAGATGCCCGCGTCGGTGGATTCGGTGACCCGCGAGGCGTATTCGCGCGAAGTGATCAGCGCGGGCTTCTGGTTCGGCGACGACAACGTGCCCGAACCCACCTTCTACTCCTACGTCGCGCCCGAACCCGAAGGGCTCACCGGGCGCGCCCTGAGCCCGGCCGGCGCGCGCTGGGTGACGTCGGGTTCCGGGCACGCCGCGTACTACGCCTACGACGAGGCGCGCCGCGCCGACGACCCGGTCGGCGCGGCACTCGAGTTCTTCCAGTCGGTCTACGCCGCCGGTTCCCAGCTGGCCGGTTGGGACGCCGACCAGCTGGCCTGCTCGGGCGGGGTCACCGATCCGGTGCTGAAGAAGACCGAGATCCGCTTCGGCGGCTGAGCGGCGCTCAGCTGTTGAGCTTGTTCAGCCGCTCGCAGGCGTCCACGTACTCCTGGACCAGCCGGGCCATCACATCGGCCGAGCGTTCGACCTTGTTCATCATCCCGACGATCTGGCCCACCGGGTTGAAGTTCACGTCCTTGGCGGCCTCGGGATAGCGGTGGCCGCGCTTGACGCCGTCGAGCGCGACCATCATCTGCAGCGGCATCGGCAGCGGATCGGGGTTGTCGGCCGACTCCCACGCCTCGGTCCAGTCGTTGCGCAGCATCCGGGCGGGCTTGCCGGTCCACGCGCGCGAGCGCACGGTGTCGTGACTGGTGGCGTCGATGTAGCTCTGCATCTGCGCGGGCGGCACATTGGCCTCCTCGACGGTCAGCCACAGCGAACCGGTCCACGCGCCCGCCGCGCCCATCGCCATGGCCGCCGCGACCTGGCGGCCGTCGCCGATGCCGCCCGCGGCCAGCACCGGCAGCTCGCCCACGGCGTCGATCACCTGCGGCCACAACACGATCGAGGAGACCTCGCCGCAGTGCCCGCCGCCCTCGGTGCCCTGGCACACCACGAAGTCCAGGCCCGCCGCCTTGTGCTTGAGCGCGTGCTTGACCGAACCGCACAGCGCGCCGATCAGCCGGCCCGAGCCCTGGATCTGGGCGATCACATCGTCGGGCGGGGTGCCCAGCGCGTTGGCCACCAGCTTGGCCTTGGGGTGGCGCAGGATCACCTCGATCTGCGGGGCGACCGTGGTGGCGGTCCAGCCGAGCAGCTGGTTGTGGTGTTCGCCCTCGGGCAGCGGCGGCACGCCGTGGTCGGCCAGGATCTTCTCCGCGAAATCGCGGTGGCCCTGCGGAACCAGTTCGGCCAGTTTGGCTTCCAGCTGTTCGGGGGTGAGGTCGTCGATGCCCTTGCCCTCGTACTTGGACGGGATCACCAGGTCGACGCCGTAGACGCCGTGCACGTGCTCGTCGAGCCAGGCCAGCTCCACCTCGAGCTGTTCGGCGGTGAAGCCCACCGCGCCGAGCACACCGAGCCCGCCGGCGTTGCTGACCGCAGCCGCCACATCGCGGCAGTGGGTGAAGGCGAAGATGGGGAATTCGATCCCCAGCCGGTCGCAGATTTCGGTACGCATCGGATGCTGTCTCCTGCCGGGCGGTGAGGGTTCGGCGCGGGCCGCTCTCGTTGTAGAACGGGTTGCATGGTGCTCGCGCAGGTCCCGGCGCGAGCTGTCGCCGCCGGAGCCGGCCGAATCGTCCCTTGACCACGATTCTCGCCCCATCGTGGCGCGGGGTGTCCCCGGTCGGCTCCGGCGGTCACCTCGACAGTAACACGTTCTAGTTTTCCGGCAATAGTGCGCGGGGGAGTCAGATCAGACGGCGGCTTCCAGCTCGGCCAGCGCGGTCTCGAGGTGATCGAGGATGCGGTGCAGATCGCTCACCGTGCGCCGGCAGCCCACCAGGCCGAAGTCGAGATTGCCGCCGTTGGTGGTGAGCGTGATGTTCACGGCCTGCCCGTCGAACGGGATGGACAGCGGGAAGTTCGCGTCCAGCCGCGCGCCGTTCCAGTACATCTGCTCGCGGGGGCCGGGCACGTTGGAGATCACCACGTTGAACGGCGGCGTGGTCCACGGGATGAGCGCGGGGATCAGATTCAGCGCGATCGGCGAGACCATCAACCCCGACAGCGCCATCGACTGCAACGGCGACAATCCGTCGTACACCTGCTTGCTGCTGCGCATCGACTCGCTCACCACCCGCAGCCGCGCCAGCGGGTCGGCCAGGTCGGTGCCCAGATTGCACAGCAGCGCACCGACTTTCACGCCGTCGGTCGCGGTGTCGTCGGGCGAGCGCAGCGACATCGGCACCATGGCGACCAGCGGCTTGTCGGGCAGCGCGTCGTGTTCGGCGAGGTAGGTGCGCAGCGCGCCCGCCGACATGGCCAGCACCACGTCGTTGACGGTGGTGCCGGTCGCCTTGCGCACCTGCTTGATGCGTTCCATCGGCCACGAGCGCACCGCCGTGCGCCGCGCGCCGCCGATCGGGACGTTGAGCATCGTGCGCGGGGCCGCGAACGGCAGCGTGGCCTGCTGCTCGACCAGTGCCGTGCGCGCGGCGCGCAGCAGTCCGGGCACGCCACCGGCTGCCTGCGCGAGAGTCTTTGCGGCGCCGAGCAATCCGCCGCCCGCCTCGCGTTCGCGGCGGCGCCCCGAGCGCGGCAGATTCCACGGGATGCGCGGTTCGGTCGCGTTCGGGTCCTCGGTGAGGGTGCGCTGCACCAGGCGCTGCGCCGAGACGCCGTCGATCAGGCCGTGGTGCATCTTGGAGTAGATCGCGAACCGGCCGTCGCGCAGGCCCTCGATCACGTGCACCTCCCACAGCGGCCGGTGCCGGTCGAGCAACGTGCCGTGCAAGCCCGAGATCAGGTCGACCAGCTGGTCCTGGGTGCCCGGCCCAGGCAGCGCGACCCGGCGCACGTGATAGTCGGTGTCGACGTCGTCCGCCAGGGTCCAGGCCAGCTGCGGCGAGCCGAGCGCGGTGGCCGGGCGCTTGCGGAACGTCGGATGTATCTCGTTGCAGGACAACAGCATCCGATGGGTCTGCGCCGCGAAATCGGGGCCCGCGTCCTCCGGCGGTTCGAACAGTTGCAGCGATCCCACATGCATCGGGTGTTCGCGGGATTCGGCCAGTAGGAAAATGGCATCGATCGGTGCGATGAGTTTCATGATGTGTCGCCCCCTGACGACGGAGTGAACTGGCGGGTACTGGACTGCCGACCTCGCTGTCGCCGCAACGGCCGCGCCGGGGTGATCCTGCGCGGCTGTACCAAACTTACCGGCTCCGGGTGCGACCCGTGGCCAATTCTGTGTGGTGCACCAAAACTACCCGCTAGGAGTTGTCCCCGGCGTGGATCCGGCCGACTCCGGAGGTTTTACGGCGAGCAGATAACCCTGATCGAAGCGGTCGTCCGGATCGGGCGCGCACACCATCCTGGTCTTGACGGTGAACCCCGCGTCCCGCGCCAGTTCGCCGAGCCGATCGGGTGACCAGCGGTAGGCGCGCGCCACCCGGTGGTCGAACTCCACCACCCCGTCGTCGGCGCCCTGGAATGCCAGCAGCAGGTAGCCGCCGGGCCGCAGGGCGCGGTGGAATCCGTCCAGGATGTCGGGAACCTGCGGCGGTGCCGTGTGAATGAGCGAATACCAGGCGACGATGCCGGCTAGCGTGCCCGGCGCCGCGGGCGGTTCCGCCAGCGAACCCACCTCGAAGCGCAACCCCGGGTACTCGCGCCGCGCCACCTCGATCATGCGCGCCGAGATGTCGGTGCCGCAGATGTCGAGCCCGCGCGCCGCGAGGTAGGCGGCGATCCTGCCGGGCCCGCACCCCAGCTCCACCACCGGCCCGCCGGGCACCAGCTCCGCGAACGCGTCGAGCATCGCCCGGTCGAATGTCTTGGCCGCCATGATGTCCCGGGCCATATCGGTGTACAACTCGGCCACTTCGTCGTAAGCGGCCCCGACTTCGTCCGCAGAGATGTTCCCCATGCGGGCAGCGTAGGCGTTGTCGGGGGTGGGGCTGGTCGGGCAACCACCGGTGAGTGGAAAGCCCAGCACGGTCCGCCGGATTGCCTGCCAGGGTGGGCAGCGCCGAACGGGCCGGCCCGGAAACGGCGAGACCGCCCGGCCGGAATCCCGGCGGGGCGGTCTCGGGTCGGCTCAGCGCTGAGCCGGTGCCGTGGTGGTGGTCGTCGACTCGGTCGTGGTCGGCGCCGCCGATTCCGACGTGGTGGTCGTCGTCGTGGTGGGCGGGGTGGTGGTGACCGGGTCCGCGATCTCGGACGGGGCCGAGGTCGTCGTCCGCGTCACCTCGGGAGTGGTCGTGGTGGTGGACGATTCGGACGGGGTCGCGGTGGTCGACTCCGGCGTGGTCGTCGTGGGCTCACCACTGGTCGTTGTTGTCGTGGTGGTGGTCGTCGGGGTCGCGCTCTGCGTGGTATCCGGAGCGGGCTGCTCCGAGGTGGCGGCCGCCGCCTCGAACACCGCGGCCACATCCGAGGAGTCGGGCTTGGTGCTCTTGTCGACCTCCTTGCCCGCCTGCGCCTGCTTGGCCAGGTGGGTCAGCCACGCCGCGGCGTACTCCGCCGAGGTCAGCGGCCTGCCGTTGTCGGGGTCGGCGTCGCGCCAGTAGTCGAAGTGGTGGCCCTCGTGGTCGGGGCCCAGCGTCTGCTTGTACGGGTCGCTCAGGATGACCGGGATGGTGTTCTGGTTGGTCACGATGAGCCCGATGATCTCGTTGAAGATCTTCTGCGGCAGGTACGCCAGCGGCGACATGTCATCGGCCGCGATGGCGTCGGCCGCGGGCTGTTCCTTCGGCTGCTCCCCCGGCTTGTACTCGGGATCGGAGACCCGCAGCAGCACCTCGAGGAAGGTCTCGTCGCTGGCCATCCAGTTGTCCTGGGCGGCGATGTCGGCGAACGCGGCCAGCGCGATGCGGCCCAGCGTGACGGCCACATCCTGGCCGGTCGCCGGGGTCAGCCCCTCGCGTTCGAGCGCGTCGACGTTGATCTGCCTGCCCACGTTCACGACCAGTTGCAGCAGCGAGATGTTCTCCGGCGCCGAGCAGGTGAGGTCGCCGTCGGAGCAGAACGAGGCGACCTTGCCGTTCAGCTTGCCGAAGTCGCCGCTGGTCCCCGGCAGCGCGCCCTGGCCGGGCACCGGGTTCGAGCCGTTCTGGTACGCCTGGTCGAACCCGTCGGGGTTGCGGTGCGGGTCCTCCGAACCGGGGAACGGCCCGTCGCCCGAGGAGCGGCCCGCGTCGGCGAGGATGACCACGCCCACCACGTTGTCCGGGTTCACCACCTCGTAGGTGCCGTCGGCGTCCGGTTCGCCGTTGCCGACCTCCATCGCGACGCGGCGCACCACGTCGGCGCCCTCGCTGTAGCCGACGATGGCGAACTTGGTGTCGGGGCAGGCCGCCGAGATCTCCCGCATCACCTGCCGGGTGTTCTCGACGCCCTTGTTCACGGCGTCCTCGTAGGTGGCCATGTTCGCCGGGTAGGCGATGTAGACCGCGGCGTAGGAGCCGGGGTCCACGTCGTCGGCGGGCGCGTTGACCACCGGGTCCACCCAGCGGCTGTTGTGGTCGCCCGCCATGGCGGCGGGCAGCGGGTTGCCGTTCGCGTCGACCAGCATCCGCGTGGTCCCCTCGACGGGGGTGTCGTTGCGGCCCGCCACCGAGATCGTCACCATGTCACGGCATTCCGTGACCGAGGTGGTGAGCTGCGTGTCCGCGGTGCGCGGAGCCGAACTGAGACCCCAGGAGGCGGCGACGATCGCCGCCACTCCGAGGACAGCGGGTGCGGCGACGGCGGTGGCTATCCGATGTCGCGCGAAGAACTCGCGAAGAGCCATGTCCTGATCCCCATTCCGATGACTGACAGATGGACGGACGGGCCCCCCGACGGGCCAAGTGTCATGGGGGAGGTCGGAAACCAGGCGGTGAGTGTTACGGATGGGGTGTTTGCGGGAGGTGTGCCAGGTGTGCGGTCACGAGACGTGTGCATCCTCGATGCAGAACCCGTTCGGTCCGTGATCGAGGGTGAAGGTCGCGACCTTCGTCAGCCCCGACGGTGTCTCGACCGGGCCCGACACCGTCGCGGCGGCCGGCGTGTGCCGCGCGACCTGCAACGATCCGACCTCGAACTCCGCCACCTCGGCGAGATCGGGCGGCTCGGCGTTGAAGCGCAGCAGCGGGTAGGCGCTTTCGGTGTCGGCGGGATTCACGGGCCGGTCCAGGTGGCGGCTGAGATAGCGGACCACGGTGTAGCGGGCCTTCTCGTCAGAGACGCCGTCCTCGTCGCGGTACACGTCGGGGCAGCCGCACTCCGAGTCGAGTTCGGCCGGGCGCAGGTGCACTGTCACCTCGTCGCCCCGCCACTGCGCGCCGAACTGGGTGAGCACGCCCGGCCGGGTGACCGCGTCGCGGATCGCGTCGGCGTCGCCGTACCGGCTCTCCACCTCGGCGGGCGGCTGCGTCCAGCACTTCACGGCGAGCGCCTTCACATCGCCGGCCAGCACGTCGTCCAGCCAGGGGCGCAGCACCGTCGCCGCCCGCGGGCTGCCCGGCGCCTCCCCGATCACGACCTCGGACTGCGCGGGTGTGGGTGGCGGACGCGCCCGACGTCGGCGTCGCCTCGCCGGTGGACCCGCCGCCGCAGCCCACCGCCAGAAGCAACAGAGCGCACGCTGAAACCACTGCGGGCCAAAGGGCTACACGCGTGAGCACTCGCGGAGCGGCCATGATTCGATCTCCCCTGTTCGGAATGTCGTGGCACCTGCGGCCGAGCGTAGTGAAACGTCCGCGCCGGAAAGCCCCTCGCCGCCACTTCTGTGGATACCCGGTGGCGCTGTGGATAACCGATTCCGCGGACCGGTCGGGCACAGTGGGTGTGATAAGCCTGGCTACGGCGACCGTGGCCGGGTCGGGCGCGCCGGAGATGGGAGATGCGATGCCGTACGTCGAGTCCGCGCTGCGAACCAAGCAGGCGGTGGCGGCCGCGCGCGCCGTGCTCATCCGGGAAGGCGTGGGCCGCACCACGATGCGCGCGGTGGCGACCGAGGCGGGCATCCCCCTCGGCACGCTCCAGTACGTCTTCCCCTCCAAACAGGGCCTGCTGCAAGCGGTGATCGAGGACGTGGTGGACGAGATCGCCGACGTCCTGCGGCGCACCGCCGACACCGAACACGGCCTGGCGAACGCGATCCGCCACGGACTGCGCACCTTCTGGAACGAACTGGTCGACGAGCAGAGCCAACTGCAGCTGTTGCAGGTCGAACTGGTCACCCATGCGCTGCGCACCCCGGGCTTGGAGTGGCTCGCGCGCCGGCAGTACGAGCGCTACACCGAGGTCGTGACGGAGTGGTCGCGGGAGGCCGCGCACCGGGCCGGTGAGACGTGCGCGGTGCCGTTCGACCGGCTCGCCCGCGTGGTCGTGGCCAATATCGACGGGCTGATCATGCAGCACGTGGTGAATCCGGATCCGGCGCGCTCGGCCGGGGATGTGGAGGCGATCGCCGACATGCTCGTCACCCTCGCGGGGGTCCGGCCGGCGAGCTGACCCGGTTGTTCTCCGCCTGCCCTTGTGGCGACGGTGTGGCGTGGCTTACTCTGAATTCAGTCATACGACCGAATTGGTTCGGAGGTACCGCCGTGGCGGACGTGGATGTGGTTGTCGTCGGAGCCGGGCTCGCCGGGTTGTCCGCCGCCCGTGAGCTGGTCGCGGCCGGGAAATCGGTGCGGGTGTTGGAGGCGCGCGACCGGGTGGCGGGCCGCAACCACGGCGGGTTCCTGAGCAACGGCGTGCCCGTCGAACTGGGCGGCCAATGGGTGGGCCCGACCCAGGACGTGGTGCTCGCGTTGATCGAGGAACTCGGCCTGGAGACCTTCCCCACCTACGACACGGGCGACTCGATCACGTTCCTCGACGGGCGCGCGATCCGCTACTCCGACGTGACGTTCGGCCTGCCGCCCGAAACGCTCGCCGAGGTGGGCGCGCTGTGGGAGAAGATCGAAACCCTCGCCGCCACGATCCCGCCCTCGGCGCCCTGGCAGGCCGAGAACGCGGCCGAACTCGACCGGCAGACCCTCGACGCCTGGTTGGCCGCCAACACCTCCGACACCGTGGCGCTGCGGTTCTTCCGGCATCTGGTCCCCGCCCTGTTCTCCGCGGAGAGCCCGGAGCTCTCGCTGCTGCACTTCCTCGGCTACGTGCGTTCGGGCACCAACTTCGCGACGCTGCTGTCCACCACCGGCGGCGCGCAGGAGCGCCGGGTGGTGGGCGGCGCGCACCGGATCTCGGAGCGGCTGGCCGAGGATCTGGGCGACCGGGTGCGCCTCGGCGAGGTGGTGCGCACGATCAAGCAGGACGCCGACGGCGTCACCGTGCTCTACGAGGACGCCGCCGCCGGCGCCGCGGGGTCGGTCACCGCCGACCGGGTGGTGGTCGCGATCCCGGCCACGCTCGCCGGACGCATCCGCTACCTGCCGCCGCTGCCCGCCTCCCGCGACGGTCTCACCCAGCAGATTCCCGCCGGGTCGGTGATCAAGGTACAGGTCGGCTATCCCACGCCGTTCTGGCGCGAGGACGGGCTGAACGGTTTCGTGCTCAGCGTGGACGACGCGTTCAACCTCGTGCTCGACAATTCCCCGCCCGATGGTTCCTGCGGCGTGCTCGTCGGATTCCTCGAAGGCGCGCACGCCAGGGCCGCCGCCGAATTGTCCGCCGATCAGCGCCGCGAACTCATCGTCACCACCCTGGTCAAATACTTCGGTCCCCGGGCCGCCGAACCCTTCGACATCCTCGAACAGGATTGGATGGCAGAAGAATTCACGCGCGGCTGCTACGGCGGCCGCCTCGGCGCCGGCGTGTGGACCCAATACGGAAAGGCGCTGTCCACCCCCG
Source organism: Nocardia puris (assembly GCF_003315035.1). GTDB lineage: Bacteria > Actinomycetota > Actinomycetes > Mycobacteriales > Mycobacteriaceae > Nocardia > Nocardia puris. Next base: position 247,973 of record NZ_QNRE01000004.1, on the reverse strand, counting down.
CCGGCCGCATCCACTGGGCCGGCGCGGAAACCGCCCAGGAATGGAGCGGCTACATGGACGGCGCGATCCGCTCCGGCCGCCGCGCCGCCACCGAAATCCTCGACGCTCGCTGAGGGGCGGTGGGTCGGCTCACCAGATGTCGACCCACACGGGGCGTTCGTAAACATCGAACGCCCCGTAATTCGCGCGTACCAGCAGCGGCACCCGGGCGCCCTCCGGAAACCGGTCGTGCAACGACTGCGCTCGCTTCTCGAAGAATCGCGGGAAAACGAACGTCTTCGCCAGTCGCTGATCCGCATCGGTCCGTGGATGACGCAGTGCCACTTCGAATTTCACCTCGTACCGGTATCCGGTGGCGCGCCGCAAGCGACGAATGCTCCTGCTCACCACCGACCCGTCGACCGCCGTGCCGGCACGACGCAGGAATTCTCGCCGGGCGATCCACGCGAGTTCGAGCACCAGTGGCCACAGGAGTATGCCCAACATCAGGCTCGCCGGGATCAACAATGGGGCCAGCATGCTCGACGGGTCCATTCGATCCATCAGCGCCAAGCCGGCCCTGAGCATCGACGTCACGAACACCGCCGCCCCGATCACGACGGCCGCCCTCCACGGCAGCGTCATGAAACCGATCAGCGTGGTCTTGTTCCCCACCCGAGGTCCTTCCCGGTCCGCGCCTCCGACGTGCCGAGGGTACCGGGAAATCAGCGTACCGATCTGTACGCACGGTGGACGTCGGCCCCGGTAGCCGAAATGCATTCCGGCCCAGTGGTTTTCGGTCCGAGCAGCAGAATCGTGCCATCGCGCACCGAGTGAATTCACGTCCCGAACGGGTGAATCGGAGAGGGTCTGCACTCCCTTCCACCTTCAACATATAGCGCACCCCGGGGCTTGCGGCAAGGCCCGGGTGATGCCGCACAATCGTCGTCCTGAGTTCCTGAACTGCGGAAATAGGGAGTGGCGATCGTGCGTGTTGTGTTGTCGACCTACGGGTCGCGCGGGGACGTGGAACCGATGGCCGCGCTCGCGGTGCGGTTGCGGGAGCGCGGTGTGCGGGTAGCAGTGTGCGCGCCGCCGGACTTCGCCGATCTGCTGACTCGGGTCGAGGTGCCGCCGGTGTTCGTGAGCTTCGGCAGCATCCCCATGCTCGCCGCGACGGACACCGCCCGGGTCGCCGTCGAGGCGATCCGCGGGCTGGGCCGCCGGGTGATCCTCTCGCGCGGGTGGGCCGGTCTGGAGTCGATCGATGACCGCGACGACTGCTTCGTGGTGGGCGAGGTCAACCAGCAGGCACTGTTCGAGCGGGTCGCCGCCGTCGTCCATCACGGTGGGGCGGGGACCACCACCGCCGCCGCCCGCGCGGGCGCTCCGCAGGTGCTCGTGCCGCAAGTCGTGGACCAGCCGTACTGGGCGGGCCGGGTGGTGGACTTGGGCATCGGTGCGGAACATGAGGGTTCGGAGCCAACGGTCGAGTCACTTTCGGCCGCCGTGGAAATCGCTCTGGCCTCGGAAGCCCGAGCTCGTGCTGTCGCGGGATCGATGCGTGCCGGCGGGGCGGCCGTGGCGGCCGACCTGCTGGTCGACGCGATCCGGCGGAATGACTTGGTGAACGCGTGAACCGCGATCGGATAGGACTCATGACGAGCGACGAATTACGTTCCGAACAAGACTATTTGGCTGGGCTGTACGGCAGGCTCGACGCGGAACGCGCGCGGGCGAAGGACAGGTATCGCGCGGCGTTGCGCGGTGACGGCGGCACGCTGGTGGATCGCGACGTCGAAGTGCGGGCTTCGGCGCGGGAGGTGCGGCGGCTGGACATCGCCGACAACGGGTTGTGCTTCGGCAGGCTGGACGCACTGTCGGGCGAACGTTCCTACATCGGGCGGATCGGAATCTTCGACGAGGACAACGAATTCGAACCGCTGCTGCTCGATTGGCGCGCCCCGGCCGCGCGGCCGTTCTACACAGCGACCGCCGCGCATCCGGAGAACATGCGCAGGCGGCGCCAATTCCACACGCGCGGGCGCAGATTGGTCGACTTCACCGACGAGGTGCTGGGGCGCCCCGGTGACGACGAGCACGGTGACGCGGCCCTGCTCGCCGCGGTGAACGCACCGCGCGGCGAGGAGATGCGCGATATCGTCGCCACCATCCAGGCCGAGCAGGACGAGATCATCCGGCTGGACCACGCCGGCGTCGTGGTGATCGAGGGTGGTCCCGGAACCGGCAAAACCGTTGTGGCGCTGCACCGCGTCGCCTACCTGCTCTACACGCAGCGGGAACGCTTGGAACGCAACGGCGTTCTCGTGGTGGGACCCAATCCCGCTTTCCTGAAACATATTTCGCGTGTACTGCCCTCGCTGGGCGAGACGAACGTCGTGTTCACAACCACCGGCGAGCTGGTGCCCGGACTGCGCGTCACCGCCGAGGACGCCCCGGAAGTCGCGCGTCTCAAGGGTTCCCTGCGAATCCTGGACGTGCTGGCGGCGGCGGTGGCCGACCTCCAGCGCCTGCCCGACCAGCCGGTGATCATCGACCTGAAGGACGTCACGGTGCGGATCGACGCCGCCACCGCGGAATGGGCCAGGGAGGAGGCGCGCGCCGGTGGCAGGCCGCACAACGAGGCGCGGGCGGTATTCACCGAGATCATCACCTACGTGCTCACCGAACGGGCGATCGGACGGATCGGCCGCGGGTGGCTCACCAGGGACGACAAGGAGGCCTGGGAGCAACTGCGCGAGGATCTGGTCGCCGAAGTCGCCGAGCACGACGAGTTCACCGCCGCGCTCGACCGGCTCTGGCCGGTGTCGACGCCGGAAACCCTGCTGTCCGAGCTGTTTTCCTCACGGGAACGGTTGCGCGCGGCCGGTGCCGACGAGGCGCTGTGGCGTGCGGAGGGTTCGGCCTGGACGGCGTCCGATGTGCCGCTGCTGGACGAGCTGGTCGATCTGCTCGGCCCCACCGGTCCCACCGAGGACGAGGCCGAGCGGACCCGCAAGGCCGAAGCCGAATACGCCGCGGGCGTGCTGGATCTCATGGTCAACCGCGAGGACATGATGGACGACGAGGACCATCTCTTCGCCCAGGACATGCTCTTCGGCGACGATCTGGCGGAGCGCTTCCTCGAACGCGACAGCCGCGACGTCGCGGAACGCGCTGCCGCCGACCGGGATTGGACCTACCGGCACGTGGTGGTCGACGAGGCGCAGGAGCTCTCCGCTATGGACTGGCGCGTGCTGATGCGCCGCTGCCCCAGCCATTCGTTCACCGTGGTCGGTGATCTCGCCCAGCGCCGTTCCGCCGCCGGCGCCATTGCGTGGGGCGACATGCTGGACCGCTATGTTCCCGGCCGCTGGCTCTATCGTTCCCTCGCCGTCAATTACCGCACGCCCGCCGAGATCATGGCCGTTGCCGCGGCGGTGCTCGCCGAATTCGCGCCGGATATCGTGCCACCCGATTCCGTGCGTGCCAGCGGCGTACAACCGTGGGCCCGCTTCGTCACGGAGGACGAAATTACCTCCGCTATAGAAGAATTCATCGTAGCCGAAGGCGCTCGTGAAGGGACGAGCATAATCATCGGGCCGCCCGATATTCCGGGCGCCACTCCTGCTTCTGAAACGAAAGGCCTCGAATACGATTCCGTTCTGCTCATCGATCCCGACCATCTGTTGGACTCCCCGCGCGGGTGGTCCGATCTCTATGTCGCGCTGACCCGCGCGACGCAACGCCTCGGGGTCCTCCACCGAAACCCGTTGCCCCAGTGCCTGTCAGGGCTCGGTTGTTCTTGACCGTGCAGGTGCGGGCTCTGGTGGTGCGCACGTCGCTCTCGTCGTCGATGCCCGAAGCCATCGGACCGCCGATGACTCCGGTCGACATGCGCGAGGACCCGGTCGGAATCACCGTGGGGCATCGCAGCGGAGGTTATATGCCCGGAATCAGCTCGCGTTCCGCCCGAACATCTCGTCCACAAGATCAGGTACGGTAGTGCCGAGCACCCGGCTCAAAACGATCAACGTCGACAATCTCGGATTCGCCGGCGCTTTCGTACTGCGCACACCCCAACCATTCTCCAGTAACTGATAATGCTGGCGACTGATCCCGGCGGCGTGCGCGACTTCCTCTTGGCTGAGTCCCTTGGCCTGACGAAGCGCGGCCAACCGCTGTCCCAAAACAACCGCGAGCTCTCTCGACGGCGGATTCGGACACCTGAACGAGGCTTCCGAGGGGCAACCCCCGCGTCGACCATCTATAGATGGCATTTCATTCCAGATCTATAACCCTGCCGGGTATAGATGGCTCTCTGACTGCGCGCAAACCCGTCTCCGACGAAGATCCGTATCCCATTGACGGTCCCCGGCCTACCGATGCCAAGATTGATGGGCACCGGCCGGATGAGGGGGCCTATCAGCATCGCCAGACGTGTCCAACGCGAGCCGATCCCGCGCTGGACCGGCACTTGTGCTGGCCCAGGGCGCAGATCCTTACGAACAGCCGCACCCCGATCGCACGACGCGACGAAGGTCCATGGTGTCGCCTCCGCCGCCCACAACGAAGCCAGCCTATTCGCGATCTGCTGCTACCGGACTTGTATGCCACACCCGCGGGCAGGTCATGTCTCAGCCCCGCGCCATGTCCACAAACCGGCTCAAATGCAGTTGGTGCGCCACGGTGATCGTCGCCGTCGGACCATTTCGGTGTTTACCGAGAATGAGGTCGGCTTCACCACCGCGCGGGTCGTCGCGTTCGAAGGCGTCGGGGCGGTGGAGCAGGATGACCATATCCGCATCTTGTTCCAGGGAATTATGAAGCGAAATTCCTTGCGCTACAAAGTTATTCGTTCCCGGCACGGTACCGTCGAAGACATCCTGTTCGCCGACAGGAGTTATCTCGACGATCTTGTCCCAGAAAACGTCGTTGGTGGCGAGCATTTCGATGTCGGCGTCGTCGAGGACGGTGGCGACTCGGGCCAGGCGGGAGCGGCTGGGTGAGTGCTTCCACATGGTGGAGCCGCAGAAGCGGGAGCCCATGGCGGCGGAGAACTCACGGTGGGTCATGCGCTTGGCGGTGAGCAGGTCGCGGACCTTGGTCCAGACCTCCTTCGGCACGGTGTCGACATTCGTGTTGCGTGCGATCGGATCCAGGTGCGCCAGTGCGTGTTCGGCGGACTTGCCGCGAGCGCCGTGGACGCCGATGTCGCGGAGGAAGACGGACTGGTTCTCCGCGCCGTCCACCGTCAGGTGCCAGCAGTCGCGGTAGCCGGATTTGCGGACGCGGCTGATACGGGCGTGTACGCCGAGCCGGAGCAGGAGCTGGGCCAAGTCGTCGGTGAGGCGCCGGCTGGTCGATGCGTAGTAGATGCGGGCTTGGTTGCCCTTCGCGTCCCAGCGCACCGACCCGTCGGTCGCCCACAGGTGACGGATGAACAACGCGACCTGATCGTTGGGCAGCGCGAAAACGCGTTGGGGAATGAACTTCTCGTAGCTGCGCAGGCCGAAGAGTCCCAAGTCGTCGAGCCAGGCGGCAATCGGGTTGCGCTTGCCGTGGGTCAGTCGATAGGGGGCGGGCAGGCGCAGGGTCGTGACGCGCGCGGCCGCGTACTCGTCGCGGATGGCGGTGACGCCGAAGTGCCGTGCGGCCGTCGAGACCGCCGCCAAGTTCTCCTCGTCGATGCTCGCGTAGCGGATCGGCTGGCGTTTCACGCACGAGCCGTCGCCGATCATGTGGGCGAGCAGGACGATCTCCTCGTCCGCCATGCGCTCGGTGTGCACCGGTTCCGGAACGTGGCGCGGGGTCGCGAGACGGTCGCCGACCGTGAGCTTCTCCAGCGGAATCCAGCCGTCGACGGTGAGGAAGGGGTGGTTGCCTGTCGCCTCCACCTCGCGCCCGGAGGCCAGCCGCAGCCGGAACACTTCTTTGCGGCCGCTGGGGAACACCTTCACCATCGGCCGAGCCACCATGCGCATGCGATCGTCGAGCGACCACACGAGCGGCTGTTCGCCACTGGCCAGCAGTTCGCCGAGGGTGATCTCAGCGCCGTTGTCCGCGCGCAGGATTCGCGTGGAGGCGGGCAGGCAGCCCGACTCGCGGAGGTCGGAGACCATGGGGCGTTTGTCGGTGCGTTGTTCGGGGCCGCGGTTGAGCTGGCTGATGGCGACCACGGGGACCTCTAGTTCCTTGGCGAGGAGTTTGAGGTTTCGGGAGAAGTCGGAGACTTCCTGCTGGCGCGATTCGACCTTTTTGCCGGAGGTCATCAGCTGGAGGTAGTCGACGACGACGAGTTTGAGGTCGTGGCGCTGTTTGAGGCGGCGGGCCTTGGCGCGGATCTCCATCATGGTGAGGTTGGGCGAATCGTCCACGAACAGCGGCGCTTCGCTGATCTCACTCATCCGCCGCGCCAGTTTGGTCCAGTCGTCATCGCTCATCCGCCCGGACCGCATATCCCCGAGCTTGATCTTCGCCTCCGCCGAGAGCAACCGCATCACGATCTCGGTCCGGCTCATCTCCAGCGAGAAGATGACACTCGCCAACCCGTGCTTGATCGAGCAACTCCGCATGAAATCCATCCCGAGGGTGGAGTTGTGCGTGGGCACCATCGACCGCCCGGCCAGATACAGGTGATCGGCGTTGTCCACCTCGACACACCGCACTGGCACGGACTCGACCTTCCGCACGTCGACGATGTGCCGAGTCGCGGACTTGGCGGTGGCCGGGACCACGTGGTTCAGATCGTCACCCGGTGTGCGCAGGGTGTGGACGATGTCGCCGGTGGTGCGCACCGCGCGCGTGCGATCGAGCACGGACGTCGTCAACCACTGATGCTCCTCGTCCGCGACGATCACCGTCCCGTCGGAGAACTCGACTTCGTAGCAGGGGCGGTCGATGAGGGTTTCGGTGGCGGCGAGGACTCGGGTGGGGTGGCCGGAGGCGTCGAGGAGTTCGTCGCCGACGCGGACCTCGCCCATGGTGGTCCAGCCCGTCGGGGTGGGGAGCGGGGTGTCGAGGGCGAGGGCCTTACCCACACCGGGTCGCGCGGCGACGATGATCATCTGGCCCGGGTGGAGGCCGTTGGTGATTTCGTCGAGTTCGGTGAAGCCGGTGGGGACGCCGAGGGAGATGCCGCCGCGGGAGGCGATGGAGTCGATCTCGTCCATGGTGGGCTGGAGGAGTTCTTCGAGGGGGAGGAAGTCCTCGGTGGTGCGGCGTTCGGTGACCTCGTAGACCTCGGCCTGGGCGCGGTCTACGACCTCGGCGATGTCCTGTCCGTCGGCGCCCGCGTAGCCGTACTGGACGATGCGGGTGCCCGCCTCCACGAGGCGGCGCAGGATGGCCTTCTCGGCCACGATCTCGGCGTAGTAGCCGGCGTTGGCGGCGGTGGGGACGGTCTGGGTGAGGGTGACCAGGTAGGGGGCGCCGCCGATGCGCTTGAGTTCGCCGCGGCGCTCGAGGCCCGCGGCGACGGTGACGGGGTCGGCGGGCTCGCCGCGCCCGTACAGGTCCAGGACGGTGTCGTAGATGGCCTGGTGCGCGGGACGGTAGAAATCGCCGGGGCGCAGCACCTCCACCACGTCGGCGATGGCGTCCTTGCTGAGCAGCATGCCGCCGAGCACGGACTGCTCGGCCGCCATGTCGTGCGGGGGCTGACGGCCGAAATCCTCACCGGGCGCTTCGGGCGGGTAGTCCGTGTGCCCGCGGTCATCGGTGGCTGTCACCAGACTCGACCGTCCTCTCTGCCCCGCGATCGGTTCGCACCGTATCGATGACTCGTTCTACTCCCGGACACCGACAGCTTCCGCCCGCGACCCGCCCGGGGAGCACGCCAGCAACCCTCGCGACAGCATCGTCGCGAGCAGGTCGTGTCCGGGCGCTGCGACGAAATTAGCGATCGCGAGGGCCCGTGCCAAACCGGGCTGTGTACACACCTGTGGATAACGTGGGGACTGTTTACCAAACCGTGTGCACCCCCTGTGGACAACTTGGGGAAAACCCAGGTCATGCCCAAGAAATCCGCAGATGGATGCAGGTTTTCGCATCTGTGGACGTGTGGATAGTTTCGGTCTCGGCGTGTCGGCCGAGTTGAACAGCCGGGCGTGTTGGGTAAACGGCGTGTATGTCGGCTATGAACTGAGTCACATTGCGATCGGTCGGTTTTCCGAGTGATCCACAGGGTGAATAACCGGAGGTGACGCGTCGTAGCCGAGCCTTGTACACCGTGTGCCGCAGCACTGGGCGCCACCACAGCTAACCTGCGGTTATCACGCGATAAAAGCGCGCGAACAGCGCCGAGAACCACCCCGCACAGAGCACGGGGTGGTCCTCGACGTCACGCGTGTATCGCCTGCGGGGCGAACCGCACCGAGCCGGCGCCACTCCCGGGGAGCGCGACCGGCCGGCGGACTCAGCTCGCGGTGGCGGCGACCTGCAGGTCGAACTTGGCGGTCACGTCGGGGTGCAGGTGCACCGCGATGACGTGCTTGCCGGTCGACTTGATGTGCGCCTTGGGCAGCTCGATGCTGCGCTTGTCCACCACGGGGCCGCCGGCGGCCTTGATGGCCGACGCGACATCCGCGGGGGTGACCGAACCGAACAGCTTGCCGCTGCCCGCGGTCTTCACGCTCAGCGACACCGACTCCAGGCGCTCGATGGCCTGCTTCAGCTCGTTGGCGTGGTCCAGGTCGCGCACGCGGCGGGCCTCCTGGGCCCGGCGGATGCCCTCGACCTGCTTCTCGGCGCCGCGGGTGGCCACGATCGCCAGGCCGCGGGGCAGCAGGTAGTTGCGGCCGTAGCCGTCCTTGACCTCGACGGTGTCGCCAGGGGCACCGAGGTTGTCCACGTCTGCGGTCAGAATCAACTTCATTTGCGTGCCTCCCTTTCTCAGCGAGCCGTCGACACGTAAGGCAGCAGCGCCACCTCACGCGAGTTCTTCACGGCAACGGCGACATCGCGCTGGTGCTGCACGCAGTTGCCGGTCACCCGGCGGGCGCGGATCTTGCCGCGGTCACTGACGTACTTGCGCAGCAGCGTGGTGTCTTTGTAATCGATCGAAACGTTGCCGGACTTGCTCTCCTTGCAGAACGAGCAAGCCTTCTTCTTCAGCACCTTTTCGCGCGCGGGCGCTTTAGGCATGGTCTTCTACTCCGAATTCTGTGTGGCCCGAGTCGATTCGGGCCGGTGAAAGCCGTATCAGAACGGCGGTTCGTCATCCGTGCGGCCGCCCCCGAAGGAGCCTGCCGCGGGCGCGCTGCCCCAGGGATCGTCGTCGGCGCCGCCGGAACGGCCGCCGCCACCACCGGCGGGCGCGGCGTTCGCGGCCGCGTAACCGCCGCCACCACCGCCGAATCCGCCACCACCGCCACCGCCGCGACCGGCCTTGTTGACCTTCGCGGTGGCGTAGCGCAGCGAGGGACCCACCTCGTCGACCTCGAGCTCGACGACCGTGCGCTTCTCACCCTCACGGGTTTCGTAGGAGCGCTGCTTGAGTCGTCCCTGCACGATGACGCGAGACCCGCGGGTCAGGCTCTCGGCGACGTTCTCCGCGGCTTCCCGCCAGATGTTGCAGCGCAGGAAAAGCGCTTCGCCGTCTTTCCATTCATTGGTATTACGGTCGAACACACGGGGTGTGGAAGCGACGGTGAAGTTCGCCACCGCCTGCCCCGCGGGCGTGAATCGCAGTTCGGGATCGGCCGTCAGGTTTCCGATGACGGTGATGACCGTGTCGCCTGCCATGTGGTTCCTCCTGGTGTGCAGTTCGCCGGGCACTCGCTGCTCGTTGCGCTAGAGCCTAGAGACAGGCTCCGACGAGTGCGGCGGGAACTACTTGTCGTGGCGCAGAACCTTGGTGCGCAGCACCGACTCGTTGAGGCCGAGCTGGCGATCGAGCTCGTTCACCGTGGCGGGGGTCGCGGTCAGATCAACCACCGCGTAGATGCCCTCGGCCTGCTTGCGGATCTCGTAGGCGAGACGGCGGCGGCCCCAGATGTCGACCTTGTCGATCTTGCCGCCCTCGGTGCGGACAACGCTCAAAAGGTTATCCAGGGACGGACCAACGGTGCGCTCGTCCAGGCTCGGATCGAGGATGACCATCACTTCGTAATGACGCACGGACCAATCACCTCCTGTGGACTCAGAAACGGCCACGGACGGTCCGTGGCAGGAGGGTCGTTGCGTCAGCAACTCGACAAGGCTACATGAGGGCCGGTCCCGCGCCGAAATCACCTCCGCGGCCCGCGGCGTCCTAGTGTTGTCGGCATGTCGACAGGTGCCGCCCCGCCCGGTGGGCGGATGGCTCATCGCACGGTGTTCGCCGTGCTGGTGACGCTGGTGTGCGCCTCGTTCCTGGCGTTCGGGTACGCGAACAAGGCGCGCTGCGCGGGCGCGCCGTTCCATCCCGACGGCCGCAGCGTGGTGTTCGACTACGACAAGGACGCCGAGGTCTGCTACTCCGACATCCAGTTCCTGTGGCTGGGCCGCGATATCGACCGCCACGTGTTCCCGTACGTGAACGGCGGCATCACCGACGACGGGATGCTGGTGGGCGGCGCGGTGGAGTACCCGGTGCTGAGCGGGGTGCTGATGTGGGCGGGCGCGCTCGGCGCGGACAACGACGCCGACTTCCTGCGCCTGTCCGCGCTGCTGCTGGCGCCTTTCGGCCTGCTGGTGGCGTGGATGCTGGCGCGGTTGTCGGGGTGGGCGGCGCTGCTGTGGGCGGCGGGGCCGCCGCTGCTGCTCTACGCCTTCCACAACTGGGAACTGCCGGTGGTGTTCACGGCGGTGGCGGCGGTGTACGTGATGGCGGTGCCGGCGCGCTTGTCGCTGCGCTCGCGGGCGATGGTGGCGGCGGTCCTGCTCGGGCTCGGATTCTGCTTGAAGCTGTATCCCGGCATCTTCGTGCTGCCGCTGATGGCGTACGTGTTGACCGGGGGTGCGCGCGAGACGCGCGGGGAATCCGAATACGACGTGCGGGGCGCGCTGCTGACGGGCGCGGCGGCCGCGGGCACGGTGCTGGCGGTGAACCTGCCGTTCGCGCTGGCCGGCTACGAGGGGTGGCGCGCGTCGATCACCTTCCAGCAGTTGCGCCAGGCCGACATCACCACCAACTCGATCTGGTACTGGGGGCACCAGCTGCTGTTCGGGCCGGAGTCCGAGGCGAGTGCCACCTGGCACGACGGCGTGGCGATCGCCTCGCCGCTGCTGATCCTGGCGGCGTTCGCGCTGGCGATGTGGTTGGGCTGGAAGCGTTTCCGCACCGGCGGTGTGTTCCCGTGGGTGGGTGTGAGCGGAGCGATGCTGTGTGGATTCCTGGTGTTCCACAAGGTGCATTCGCCGCAGTACACGCTGTGGCTGATCCCGTTCCTGGTGCTGCTCGAGGTGCCGTGGTCGGTGATCGGCGCGTACCTGGTGGCCGACGCCGCGATCGGCATCGGCGTGTTCCGGTACTTCTACGCGCTCGGTTCCGGTGAGCCGTTCGGGCTGCTGGAGGGCGTGGTGCAGTTCGGCGTGTGGGGGCGCGCGGTGCTGCTGATCGTGCTGTTCTTCGTCTTCCTGCGGGCCGCGCCGCGCGAGCCGGTGATGTTCGTCCCGGATCGACCGCGCGCCGACCTGGTCCCCGCCCCCACCTGACCGAGCGACCCCGCGACTCCTGACCCCGCGCCCCCCACGACTGCCTGGCCGAGCGACCCGGAATTCACGCGGACCGGCCGACCTCGAAGTCGCACCGGAGAATTCGCGCACCGGGGTCGTCACCGAATCGCCCGACCGGCTCGCGGCCGCGCGCCGCTACTTACTGGCGCTGTGCCATTCCATCCCCCACCCGTACGCCTGGTCGATGAAGCGCTGGGATCCGTTGATGTACTGCACTTCTCGCTGCACGGTGATGCCGTTGCCGTGGTTCTGCAACAGCGCGATGGCGCAGGAGCGCGCGCCGTCGACGGGGGAGTCCAGGCGCACTTCCACCTGCGGGCCGCTGGTGGGGTACAGGGTGACCACGCCGTCGGCGGCGGCCCAGTTCGGCACGCCCTCGTAGATGAATGCGAAGATCAGCACGCGCCGGAAGCGTTCGGGGCGTGACAGGTCGATGTGCATGTTCTCGCCGCCGCTGGCGTCGCCGCTGCGGTCGTCGCCGTCGAGCTGGATGTACGGTTCGCCGGCGAGCGAGCCGAAGTTGCCGCCCGTGGCCTGGACGACGCCCTTCGCGCCGTTGGCCAGTTCGTAGAGGCAGCCGAGGTCCAGGTCCACCGACTTGCCGCGGCGGAAGAAGCCGCGCGGGCGCGACCAGTTCAGGTTCACCCGCATGACGCCTTGGTGCTCACCGGGTTTGGTGAGGTTGATGCTGGGCGTGGCCTTGGACAGGGTGACCTTGGACAGGTTCACGCCGGGCTGCTGGGTCATGGGTTCCCCCTGGTCGGAAACGGAAAGCGGCAGCGGCGTCCTCCCGTGGGGAGGGGCCGCTGCCGCGTCGAATTCGTCGGCTGGCCGCCGGGAATCAGCCTACCGGCGTGACTTCCTTCGCGCTCTCGAGTTCTTCCGGCTCCCCGCGCTCGCGCTTGTTGCGCAGGATGCTGGAGATGAACGCCGCGCCGATGAACGCGACGCCGACCAGGCCGGTGATGATCTCGTTGACGTGCACGCCGATCGAGACGAGCAGGATGGCGGCCAAGGCGCCGATGGCCCAGTGCGCGCCGTGCTCGAGGTAGACGTACTCGTTGAGGGTGCCCTTGCGCACCAGGTACACCGTGATGGACCGGACGAACATGGCGCCGATCAGGCCCAGGCCCAGCGCGATGATGATCGGGTCGGCGGTGATGGCGAACGCGCCGATGACGCCGTCGAAGGAGAACGACGCGTCGAGCACTTCCAGGTAGAGGAACAGGAAGAAGCCCGCCTTACCCGTGGCTTTGACCGCATCGGAGGGCCCCGTGTGGTCCTCGGGGTGGAACATCGAGCCGAGGCCGTCCACCGCGATGTAGGTGATCATGCCGAGCAGGCCCGCCAACAGCACCGTGGCGCGTTTGTCGTCGGCGGCGAGGAGCTCCGCGGTGAGGATCAGGCCGGTGCTGGCGACGACGACCGAGAGCATGTCCAGCTTGCCCGCGGCGGCCAGCGGCCGCTCGATGAAGCTGAGCCAGGTGATCTCGCGGTCCTCGAAGATGAAGTTCAGGAACAGCAGCGCCAGGAACATGCCGCCGAACGCCGCGATCTGCGGGTGCGCGTCGGTGATCAGCGTCTCGTAGCTCGGGCTGCCGTCGGGGAAGTAGGCGGCATCGCCCGCGGGCGGGTTGAGCGCCAGGTCGAACGCGCGCACCGGGTCCAGACCCGCGGTGATCCACACGATCGCCAGCGGGAACACCAGGCGCATGCCGAACACGGCGATCAGGATGCCGATGGTGAGGAAGATGCGCTGCCAGAACTCGCTCATCCGCCGCAGCACGGTGGCGTTGATCACGGCGTTGTCGAAGCTCAGCGAGACTTCGAGGATGCCGAGGATGGCGCAGAGGAACAGGGCGGTCGGACCGCCGTAGAGGAAGGCTATGACCAGCGACACCACCGTGACGACGCCGGAGAGGCCGAATATTCGCAGGACCACGCGGGGACCTTTCGGTGAATAGGGGAGCAGAGTGAATCGGCGCTATCGATACCAGCGTGGCCGCAGATTCGCCGGTTGTCCAACGCGGCACCGGACGCAGCGCTTGCCCCCGGTCGCACGGCGAGGGGGCCCGCGCGCTGCGAGCCCCCTCATTTCACGTGAGAAGTCGTCAGACGTTCACACCGTAGTCGCGGGCGATGCCCGACAGACCGGAGGCGTAACCCTGACCGATGGCGCGGAATTTCCACTCGGCGCCGTTGCGGTACAGCTCGCCGAAGACCATGGCGGTTTCGGTGGAGGCGTCCTCGCTCAGGTCGTAGCGGGCCAGCTCCTCGCCGTTGGCACGGTTCACCACGCGGATGTAGGCGTTGCGCACCTGGCCGAACGACTGCTGACGCGACTCGGCGTCGTAGATCGAGACCGGGAAGAAGATGCTCTCGATGGTGGGCGGGGTGCCGGCCAGATCGACATTGATGACCTCGTCGTCGCCCTCGCCCTCACCCGTGCGGTTGTCGCCCGTGTGCTCGATGGCGCCCTCGGGCGAACGGAGGTTGTTGAAGAACACGAAATGCTGGTCGCTGACGACCTTCTTGTCGGCGCCGGTCGCGATGGCGCTGGCGTCGAGGTCGAAGTCGGTACCGGTGGTGGTCCGGATGTCCCACCCCAGGCCGACGGAGACAGCAGTCAGGTTCGGAGCCGCCTTCGACAGCGAGACGTTGCCGCCCTTGGACAGACTGACACCCATACGGGAATCCCTTCCATTAGTTCGTCTGTGGTCCCAGCATGTCCGAATCGCCGGGTACGCCCTACGACAGTAGTAGGTTTCGGCGAACTTGCGTAGGAACCGGGGTACGCCCCGGTGAGCAGCGAGATCTCCTACCATCGGGGCGTGGCAGGGCGTAGGCGCGGCTGGTTCCGCTTTTCGGGGGACGACGAGTGGATCGAGGGGGCCCGGGCCCGGCTCGCCGAGGCGTTCCTGGACATGGATCGGCGGCAGTCGGCCGCCGACGCGGCGGTGCACGCCGCCGAGCAGGTGTTCGCCGATCCCCGGTACGCGGCGGCCTGGGAGCCGGTGCGGGCGCGCTGCTACGCGGCGGCGGGCGCCTACCTGAGCCTCACCGAGGAGTTGGAGACCGCGCAGCGCGAGGGCACCGCCCTGCCGCGGGGGCAGGCCCGCGCCGACGCCGTGACCAGGCAATTGTTCGACGCGGCCCGCGCCGTGGACGAGTTCTATCAGGCCGACCGGAGCCAGCTCGAGCACGCGGTGTCGGTGCTGCGCACGGTGCCGCAGCTGGCGCAGCGGGTGCTGGCCGCGGCGGCCGAGGAACGCGGGCGTGTCGTGGGCTCCGAATACGCCGGGTATCCCTCGGTGCGCCGCGCCGCGGCGGCGGTCGATGAGGCGATGCTCACACTGGAATCGGCGGGCCCGGATACGCCCGCGGGCGCGGTGCGCGAGGCCGCGAACCGGCTCGAAACGGTGACACGGGAACTCTCGGATGCCTTGGCGCAGGCCCCATCTCGGCGTGCGGCGGCCCAGACGGCGATCGCGTCGGTGCGGACCAGGGTGGACGCCGTGCGGCACCGGGCCGAGCGGGTGAGCGAGGCGTACTCGGCGCTGCTGCGGGAGTTCAATGCTGCGAGTTCGGCGGATCTGGCCAACAATGAGCGGGACAGTCAGCGAGCCATCGATGCGGCAGCCGACGCCTTGGCACGGGCGCGGGCGGCATCGGGCGAGAACAACCCGGAGCTAGCCCTTGAATTGACCTCCACGGCGCGGGGGAACCTCGCCGAGGCCGAACAGCGGATCGAGGCCGTCACCGGACGGCTCGCGTTGCTGCGTTCGGTCCGCGCGGATCCGCAAGAGAAGGCGAAAGCCGTACGATTCCGGCTGCGAGACGCGCAGATGCTCGCGGTCAGCCGGGGGCTCGTCGCCGAATGGGGCTCGGTGCTGGACGCACAGGCCGAGCGCATCGAGCGCATCACCGAGACACTGTCGGGGCGCCATCCCGACTACTGGGCCTATGTGACGGAACTGGATGCCGTCACCGAATTCATAGCCGGGGTGGTGGATCGCATGAGAAAGCACGCAGGACCACGACGAGAATGAGGACGGGTGATCGATGACCGCTTCTGTCGCCGTCCGGGGGGAGGTTTCCCTCCGGAAACGGCTGCCACTGCGGCATTTCCGGCAGTTGCAGGGTCCGGACGCGAGGTCGCTGTTCCATCGGCAGCCCGAAGCCTTCGGCGACAGCACCGATCGGGAACTGCTCGCCTACGGGCTGGGCGCCACGCTGTACGCGCCCGCCACCAGGCCGGATCTGGCCGACACCATCCGCCGCCGGGCCGAGCGCGGCGTGTGTTCGATGGTGATCGACCTCGAGGACGCGGTGGCCGATCACGAGGTCGAGTTCGCCAAGCGGCAGGCCGTGGCGACCCTGGACGAGCTGGCGGCCGGGGAGGACCCCAACCCGCTGCTGTTCGTGCGGGTGCGCGACGCCGACGCCATCGGCGAGATCGTCGAGCAGCTGGGGATCGGCGCGTCGGCGCTGACCGGGTTCGTGTTCCCGAAGTTCGACAGCGCCTCCTGCCACAAGTACCTGGCCGCCCTGGAAGCGGCGTCGGTGCGACTGCGGCGCCAGGTGTTCGGCATGCCGGTGCTCGAATCGGCCGCGCTGGTGCACCGCCAGACCCGCGATCAGGAGCTGGCGCACATCGCGGCGGTGCTGGCCGAGCACCGGGAGCGGGTGCTCGCGGTGCGGGTCGGGGCGACCGATATGTGCTCGACGTTCGGCATCCGGCGCGACCGCGATCTGACCATCTACGACGTGCGGGTGGTCGCCGACGTGATCGCCGACATCGTCAACTACCTGGGCCGCGCCGACGGCACCGGGTTCGTGATCACCGGCCCGGTGTGGGAGTACTTCGCCGATCACGAGCGCATGTTCCGCCCGCTGCTGCGCACCGCGCCGTTCGAGGAGTCCGACGCGGTGCCGTTCCGGCAGTACCTGGTGAGCCGGGATCTGGACGGGCTGTTGCGCGAGATCACGCTGGACCGCGCCAACGGCATCCAGGGCAAGACGGTGATCCATCCCTCGCACGTGGCGGCGGTGCACGCCCTGTCGGTGGTGACGCACGAGGAGTACGCCGACGCGCTGGACATCCTGCAGGTCGACGTGGGCGGTGTGGCCGCCTCGGAGTACCGGAACAAGATGAACGAGATGCGCCCGCACCGCAGCTGGGCGCGCGAAACACTGTTGCGGGCAAGGGTTTTCGGAGTGGCGAACAAGGGAGTGTCGTTCGTGGATCTGCTCAGCGCGTTGGTGAAGGTATGACGGCGCCGTGGGCGACCCGCACGCTCGGGTTCGAGCTGCGGCACGTGGCTTCGCACGGCGGGCCCGCCGGCGGCGCGCTGCCCGGGGAGCTGGCGATCGAGTGGCTGATCCAGCCCGGTCTGCGGCGCAATCCGCGCCGCGCGCACCTGCTGGTGTCGACGGTGCTGGGCAAGCACCTGCCGACCGATCCGCGCGTGGTGCTGGACGCGGGTGACCGGCTCGGTGATCTGGTGCGTCCATTGCTGGACGGTGGCGACGCCGTGGTGCTCGGATTCGCCGAAACGGCAACGGGTCTCGGCCACATCGTCGCGGCACGGCTGGGCGCGCACTG
Organism: Nocardia puris; assembly: GCF_003315035.1. Taxonomy (GTDB): domain Bacteria; phylum Actinomycetota; class Actinomycetes; order Mycobacteriales; family Mycobacteriaceae; genus Nocardia; species Nocardia puris. Next base: position 230,731 of record NZ_QNRE01000004.1, on the reverse strand, counting down.
CTACCTGCATTCGACGCGCCGCGACGTGGCCACCGCCGAGACGCTCACCGGTTTCGAGGAGGGCCATTCGCACGCCACCTCGCACCTGCTGCAGCCCGCGCCCGCGGGCATCTTCCTCAACGACCTGCCGTTGGTGCTGGTGGACGACGAGATCTCCACGGGAGCGACGGCGATCGACGCGATCCGCGCGCTGCACGCGTCCTCGCCGCGGGCGCACTACGTGCTGGCCTCGCTGGTGGATATGCGCACCGAGGCCGACCGCGCGGTGTTCGCCGATGTCGCCGCCGAGCTCGGCGCGCGGATCGACACCGTCTGTCTCGCTTCGGGTCTCACGCTGCTGCCCGACGGACTGGTGGACTCCGTCGAGGCGCTGCCCGAACCGGCGTTGAATCCCGTTGCCGCGCGGCGTGGTTCGTTCGACCGGCTGGCGCTGCCCTGGCCCGGTGCGGTGCCGGAGGGCGGCAGGCACGGCATCCTCGACACCGACGCGCCGGCGTTCGACGCGGCGGTGGGCGTGGCGGTGGCCGCGCTGCGCACGCGGCTCGGCGGCGACCGTCCGGTGATCGTGATCGGTCACGAGGAGCTGATGTACCTGCCGCTGCGGCTGGCGTCGGGACTGGCCGACGCCGGTGTGGCGACCCGGTTCCAGACCACCACGCGCTCGCCCGCCTACGTGCTGGACGAGCCCGGGTATCCGCTGCGGCGCGGATTCCGTTTCACCGCACCGGAACCCGACAACGTACCGCGCTACCTCTACAACGCGCAGTGGCCCGCCGATCTGGACGACGAGCTGCGCGCCCTCACCGGGGAACAGACCGGCCCCACCGGGGAGCCGATCCTGCTCGTGGTGATCGACGCGCCCGCCGACACCGCCGACCTGGTGGCCGAGGGCGGGCTGATCGACGTGCTGACGGCGTCGGGCGCGGATGTGCTGCTGGCGGTGCTGCCGGGCGCCGATCCTCGAGAACTGCACGCCGCGCGCACCGGTGAGGTCGAGTCCCGTGCGCTGCACTTCGCGCGGACCGGCCGGACCGAGCCTCACGCGCTGCCCGCCACGCGCAGCGGCACGGCCGGTCCCCGCGCGCCGCACTCCGCGCGCGCCGGTGGAGCCGATCCCCGCGAACAGGACGCTGGGCGCACCGGCGAGCGCGAAGGGGGAGCGGCGATGGCCGACCACCTCGCACTGGCGGGTGATTCAGCCGAAAATACTGTGCGGCAGGATGATTCGGCATCCTTCCCGGAGCCGTTGCGCGGCCCCGCCTTCGGCTCCTACGCCCCGGACGAGGTGACCTGGCTGCTCAAGGATCTCTCCGACGTGGACCTGGAAGCCGATGTGGCGGAACGGGAAACACGCATCCAGGCCGGAGAGGCGCACTACGCGGAATCCCTGCCGGTCGAGTACCAGCCCGATGCCGCCTACCGCGACCTGTTCGACCGCGTGCTCGCTGAGAGCGCCGAGCGCCTGGCCCTGGCGGTGGGGACCGTATCGGAGCTGGTGGTCGCCGAGCGCGGCGAGGACATCGTGCTGGTGTCGCTGGCGCGCGCGGGCACGCCGATCGGCATCCTCATGCGGCGCTGGCTCGCCTCGGGGCGCGGCGCCGGGCTGCCGAGCCTGGATACCCCGCACTACGCGGTGTCGATCGTGCGCGATCGCGGCATCGACCCGGTCGCGCTGGATTACCTGGCGCACCACCACGATCCGTCCTCGATCGTCTTCGTGGACGGGTGGACCGGCAAGGGCGCGATCACCAAGGAACTCGGCGAGGCGCTGGATGCCTATCACGCCGCGGGCGGCGCGCGGTTCGACGACCGGCTGGCCGTGCTGGCCGACCCGGGCCACTGCGTCACCACCTACGGCACCCGCGACGATTTCCTGATCGCCTCGGCCTGCCTGAATTCCACGGTGTCCGGGCTGATCTCGCGCACCGTGCTCAACGACGAGCTGATCGGGCCCGGCGATTTCCACGGTGCGAAGTTCTACCGGGAACTCGCCGGCGACGACGTGTCGGTGCGGCTGCTCGACACGGTCACCGTCGCGTTCGACGCCGTGCGCCCCCGGGTGGCCGGTGAGGTGGCCGCCGTGCGGGCCTCGGACCGTACCCCGACCTGGACGGGCTGGGCTTCCGTGGACAAGGTACGCGCCGAATATGGCGTCACCAGTGTGAATTTCGTGAAACCCGGCGTGGGCGAGACCACCCGGGTGCTGTTGCGGCGGGTGCCATGGCGCGTGCTCGTCCGCGAGCCCGACGCGCCGGAGCACGCGCACATCCGGTTGCTGGCCGCCGCCCGCGGCGTCCCCGTCGAGGTCGTGCCCGACCTCGCGTACTCGTGCATGGGATTGATCAAGGAAGTACCGAAGTAGATGTTTCCCGCTGGACCTCGAAGACAGGCGCTCGTCGCCACCGATCTCGACCGCACCATGATCTACTCGCGCAACGCGTTCAGCACCGCCGACGAGGTGGCGACCGTGTGCGTGGAACACCTGGAGGGCGCGCCGCTCTCCTTCATGACCACCGCGGCGGCGCTGCGCATGCGGACGCTGACCGAACCGGCGGCCGTCATCCCGACCACCACGCGAACCATCAAGCAGTTCACCAGGATCGCCCTGCCGGGAGCGCCGTGGCGCTACGCCATCACCAGCAACGGCGGCAACATCCTGGTGGACGGCGTCCCGGATATGCGCTGGCGCATCGACATCGATGCGCAGGTGCGGGCGGGCGGTGCGACGCTCTCGGAGGTGAGCGCCGAATTGCGCTCGCGCATCGACGATTCCTGGTGCACCAAGTTCCGCATCGCCGACCACCTGTTCTGCTACCTGGTGGTGCGGCCGAAAGCGGTGCCGGAGGACTTCCTGGCCGAATGGGGCGCCTGGTGCGCCGAGCGCGGGTGGTCGGCCTCCCAGCAGGGACGCAAGATCTACACCATGCCGCGCGTGGTCTGCAAGAGCACGGCGGTGGCCGAGGTGCGCCGCCGCCTGGTGGACAGCGGTGAATTGAGCCCGGACGCACTGACTTTCGCCGCGGGCGACGGCGCCTTGGACGCGGCGATGCTGCGCGCGGCCGACTCGGCCATCCGCCCCCGCCACGGCGAGCTCGAGCACCTGAACTGGACCAGCCCGAACCTCACCGTCACCAAGGCCAGCGGCATTCTCGCCGGCGAGGAGATCATCGACTGGTTCATCGACTCCGCGCCCCGCGCGGCGTGATTCGCGACCCGCTCAGCCCGTGAGGTCGGGCTCGAGCGGGTCGTCCAGCCGGTTGAGGGAGTACCCGTGGGGCAGGCCGGGCAGCATGCGGAAGTCGGTGACCTCGAGGGTGTGGATGTCCACGGTGGCCGCGACGATCCCGGGCACCGGCCCGTCGCATTTCTGCCGTTGGTCGAGCGGCACCCCGCACAGCATCCGGTAGTACCGCAGGCGGTCGGCCCGTCCGGGCACCAGGCGGTTGCGCTGGTAGGGGCTCGGCCCGAGGACGGCGGCCGGGTCGGCGAGCCAGTCGGTCATGCGGCGCTGGATGGTTTCTTCGGCGAGCGCCCGATCGTCTTGCGGCCAGGTGTAATCCAAGCGGTCGCCGGTCGAGTGGATGGTCAGCGCCTTCAGGAAGTAGTGGGGTGCGGCGCGCAGCTCGAGCAGCCGCGCGTAGTCGTCGAGCCGGGACAGCGGGGTGGCGGTGTCGGTGGGTTCCGGCAGCGCGGCCACGGTCGCGGGGTCGGTGATGTACAGCTTCACGGACAGGCGCCCGTACGACTCGGTGGCGGCGAGAAGCAGTTCCGCGCAGCGCCGCAACCCGGCCATCACGTCGGGCAGCGTGTCATTGCCGAGGGACGCGACGATCCACGGCACCATCGACAGCTCGTCCTCCTCGACGTCGAGGTCGCGGGTGGGCAGGCCGACGATCGGGAACCCGCAGTCCCGGAACACCCCGTCGATCACCGCGAACGCGGCCTGCTGCTCAGGGGTCGGCCCGGCGGGTGCGGGATGCGGCGGCGGGGCCGGTTCGCGGCCGCAACCGATCGCGAGGGCCGCCAGCACCGCGACCAGCAACCGAATCCTGCCGCGCACCATCGGCTACGCGCCGTTCACCAGCAGCGCGTACTGCGCCGCCGCCTGTTGCCGCGCGTTCTCCGCGGTGCCGCCGCTGACGAACGCGGCGTGCTCCCGGTAGATGACGTAGCAGCGGGCCAGCGCGGACTCGTCGTTCGACGCGGCGCGCTCCACGCAGCGCACGTCGGGCAGGCCCTCCGGCCCGTCGACGGCCCGCACGTTGCCGCCGACCGTATCGGCCCACGCGTCCCCGAAGGCCCGCGCCGCCTCGTTGTCGCGGAAGCGGAAAAGCGTGGTGCTGAACGCCTGTGCGACGGATTCCACGCCGCCGTCGTCCCAGGCCGCCGCCATCTCCTCGTTGTCCAGCGGGCGATAGTGCACGGTGGCGCGCCCGCTCCACGAGCCGTATTCGCGCGACGAGATGGGCAGCCGCTGCCCGGCCGGGCCGGGCACCAGGATGCGGCGCAGCATCGCGTCGGGATCGCGTGGCAGTTCGTCGATCTCGTCGGGCGGGGTGGGCTGGAACTCCTCCAGCAGCGGGATCTGCGCGTCCAGGACCTGCGCCACCCGGTCGGCGAGCGCGTCCTTGTCGGGGGTCCGGTGCTGGGCGAAGACGCTCACCACGATCTCCCCCTGGGCGTAGGTCGCGCCGATCGTGCGGATGCCGGGGCGCCAATGCGCGTGCGCGCCGGGATGATCCGGGATCGGGGCGGGTTCGTTGTCGGGGCTGACCGAGAAGTCCAGCGCCTCCATCTCGCGCGCCGCGTCCCGTGCGGCGGCCTCGCCGGGGAAGCGGAACAGCACCACGCGGGTGAGGTTCGCGTCGATGTCGAGCGCGGGCGTACCGGACCGGAACGCGCGGTCGCCCTCGCCGATGTCGAAAGCGACTATCATGCCGTGCTTTTCGAGCGTCGGGGTGTTCACGCTCGAGATGGCCGAGGCCTGCGCCGCCTTCGCGGGTGACTCGAGCACGTCGGTGCCCCAGTTGTGCACGAAGGTCTCGTCGATCTGGTGGGGGATCGCGATGGCACCGGCCATCCGCAACCCTTCCAGGATGCGGCCGTCGTTCGGCGTGCGGATGGCCTCCACGTCGGCCGGTTCGATGTTGTAGGCGCCGACATCCAGTGTGCGCACGTCGATCTCGGCGGGCGTGGGCGTGCCTGCGACGCCCGAGCACGCCGTGACCGTCAGCGCGGACAGCAGTGCGGCGGCGGGCCCGAGCCGCCTCACAGCGGGGCGCTTCGCAACCATTCGTCGATCACCTCCTGGTGGGAGCTCCCCTTCTCGAAGACCTGGAGCAGCACGGACGAGCGCGGAGCGGCGCCGAATCGCACGAGGATCCACGGGCCGGTGGACCCGTTGAACTTGCGCACCGTGAGCGGTTCTCCGTAGCGCGAGGTGAGCGTCTCGGTGGCGCCCTGCTCCAGCGTCGCGACGTAGCGGTCCACGGTGGCGGCGCTGTCGTGCTGGAGCACTTGGAGTTCCAGGCCCTGGCGGTCGGTGCAGTTGAATCCGTGCTCCCACACCGCGCCCGGGTTCTTGGTGGCGAAACTGCACCGCAGATCGCGGTAGCCCACCGTGTCGGGGCCGGCGGGCAGCAGGTCGGGGAACAAGGCGACGGTGTCGCGTCCGGCGGCCCACGGATCGGGGGCGGTGGACGTGGTGGGCGGCGGTGTGGAAGTCGTTGTGGTGGTAGGAGTTTCGTCGGGGCGCAAGGCGAAGGCGCCCGCGCCCGCCACCGCGAGCACGGCCGCCACCGCGCCGAGTGCCAACAGCCACCGGCGCTTTCGGCTCGGCGGCGGTGTGGGCGGGAGCGGCGCGCGGGGTGGATCGAACGCCGCCGACGCGGCCGCCGCCATCGCCGCGCAACTGGGGAACCGGTGCTCCGGATTCTTGGCCATCGCCCGCTCGAACACCGCGTCCAGCGCGGGCGGCAGGTCCGGGCGCAGCGTGCTGATGCGCGGCACCGGTTGCATCAGATGCGCGCCGATGACCCCGGCCGCGGTGTCGGCGGTGAACGGCGGGCGGCCCGCGAGCAGGTGGAACAGCGTGCACGCCAGCGAGTACTGGTCGGTGCGCGGGCCGAGCTCACCGCCGGAGAGCTGTTCGGGCGCGGCGTAGCGCAGGGTCGCCAGCAGCGTGCCGGTCTGGGTGAGGGAGCCGACCTCGTCGGCGGATTTGGCGATGCCGAAATCGGTGAGCAGCACTTGTTCGGGCGCGCCGGGCGCCGAGGGCGCGCGCAACAGGATGTTGGCGGGTTTCACGTCGCGGTGCAGCAGACCCGCGGCGTGCGCGTGGTCGAGTGCGTTGGCCGTCTCGCGGGCGATGTGCAGGGCCCGCGCGGGCGGCAGCGGACCGCCGCGGGCCAGCGAGTCGGCGTCGCCGCCCTGGATGTACTGCATGGCGATCCAGAGCTGCTCGCCCTCCTGCCCGCGATCGTGGATCGCCACGATGTTCGGGTGGTCCAGGCGGCCCGCCAGCTGCGCCTCGCGCTCGAATCGGCCGCGGAACACCGGGTCGGCCGCGAACGAGGGGTGCAGCAGCTTCAGCGCCACCATCCTGGGCAGTCGCGGGTGGTGCGCCGAGTAGACGCTGCCCATTCCGCCCGCGCCCACGAGCCCTTCGATCCGGTACCCGGCGAACACGCTGCCGGGTCGAAGCGATTGCGCGGGGGCCACATCGACCGACTCTAGCGGGAGATCCACCCGGCGTCCCCGCGCTCGCCGGGTGTCCGCCGGGCTGCGCGAGGTGGTGCACCGATCGGTCGCGGGTTCGGCGGCGTCGTCATAGGTCTCAGCTCGACCGGCGGCAGGACGACGGGCGCGGTCGGCCGACAGCCCGACCGGGGCGCGACCGACGGCCCGGCCGGTGACGTGACCGACTGCCCTGCCAGCGATCTGATCTGGGGCACGGCCGGGGAGCCCACCAGCGGCACGGCCGCCACGACACCGGCCGCGACCGTGCGTCCGGCCGTCAGTAACTCTGCTGCTGCCCCAGCTGTCGCGCGATCACGGCCTGCAACTGCTGCAACCCGCCCACGCTGACGCCGCTCTGCAACTGACCCTCGATGGTGCGCACGATCTCCACGTCGCTGATCACCTTCTCGCTGGACTGGATCAGCACTGTGCCCGCGCCGGTGAAATCGAACTGGCGCTCCTCGCCGGAGTTCACCCCGAACCGGTGCGCACCCGCGGCCAGGAAGCCGGTTACCCACTGCTGGTCGAAGTGGTGGCTGGGCGACGGGCAGTCGGCCCAGCCGACCAGCGACTCCGGGTCCACCCGCAGCGGTGGTTCGGCGAAGATCACCGGGCCGTTGGAGGAGGCCAGGAATTTGCCGGTGCCGATGAGCGTGAGGAACCCGGGCACGATCGACTGCTTGAGCGCCAGGCCGGGTTCGAAGGCCAGCAGGTTGGCCGCGCGGATGGTGAGGTTGCCGTCGTCGAGGTCGTAGGAGTTGATGTCGTAGCCGCGGTCGCCGAGGATGAGCTTGCCATGGCCCTGGGCTACCACGTAGTCACCGGTGAACATCGGCGCCGAGAACTGCTCCGACACCATGTGCAGCATGCCGCCCTGCAGGCCGTGGGTGAGCAGCTGGAATTCGATCTGGCCGTAGTAGGCGATCATCGCGCCCTTGCGCATGAACCACGGGCCGGTCAGATCGATGCAGAAGGCGTAGCTGTTGTGCGGGATGTTGTCGCTTTCACCGAGATTCATCGGGTTCAGGATCTGCGCCATGATTCACAACTTCTCTTCGGAGGCCTGCACGTACACCACACCCTGGCCGACGCACTGCAACTGCATCGCCTCGCCCGAGCCGCGCCCCACCGCGTCGCGCCAGCTCAGCGCCGTCTTCAGCTCGGTCTGCACGTTGCCGTAGGCCGCCACGAACGCCTGCGGGTCCACCACGATCGGATTCGGGCCGCCCACTTGCAGTTCCAGAAAGCCACCGTGCCCGAGCAGCACCGCCGCGCCCTGGCCGGAGAGCTGCGTGGTGAACATGCCCTGCCCGGTCAGCGCGCCCGACGCGGCCCCGCGCAGCGCGCCCATGAGGCCGCCACCGCCTCCGCCGCCGGAACTGGCCACCGACACGATGGAACTCTGCAGCCCGGCCGTATTGGCCAGCAGCCGTGAGGCTTCCACGCGCAGCGTCGCGCCCGGCTGGATCTGCACCACCTGCACCTCCAGCCCGGCGAAGCCGTAGTGCACCTCGCCGTTGCCCTGCGCCAGCATGGTGCGTTCGTGCTCGCCCGCCATCATGCGGCCGGCCATGCGCATCAGCCCGCCGCCGCCCATCCCCTGTGAACCGGGGATCTGGTGCGGCGCGAACGCGACGTCGCCGCGATAGAACAGCATCGCGCCGGTCCGCGCGACCACGCCGCCCGCCCGGCCCACGTCCACTTTGACGACCTTGTCGTTGACCTTCTCGAACACGCCCGTGCCCCTTACCGTTCCGCCGGCTGGATCGACACGACGCCCTGGCCCTCCCAGCGCAGCGAGAACGTCTCGCCTGCGCCCTGGCCCATGGCGTCGCGCCAGGTGATGCCGGAGACGAACGACTGATTCAGATTGCCCTTGGCCGCCACGAACGCGTCGGGGTCGACCACCAGCGGGAACTGCGGCGTCACCTCGAGGTGGATGAGCGGGCCGCCCGCCGAGAGCAGCGCCACCTGGCCCTGCCCGCTGACCGTGGTGGTGAACAGGCCCTGCCCGCTGCGCGCGCCGCCCATCCCGGCGAAACGCACGTCGGTGCGCAGGTTTCCGGCGAAGGCGAGCAACTGCTGCGATTCCACCTGCAAGGTGTCGCCGTTGAGGTTCACCACCGTGACGTGCTGGCCGTTCACCGCGAAGAACACCCGGCCGTGCCCGGCGCACTCCATCAGCGACAGGCTCTCACCGGTCGCGCGGCGCTTGAGCCCCGCGAGCACGCCGTCGCCGCCGCCGAAACCGGCCGACTTGAACTGCACGTTGCCCTCGTAGGCGATCATCGAACCGGAGATCGCGCGCACGCTCGTCCCCGCGAGCTGCGCTTCGATCACCTTCTTCGACTGTTCGAAAAGCTGTGCCATAGGGGTCCGCCCCGTTGTCTCGAGTTCCTCCCCGCGCGCGCCGGTGGCCGCTGGTGGGGTCTGCGAGCGTCACAGTAACCGATAGGCGGGCCGCGCACCCCTCGTCCCGACCCGGGACCGTCCGCGTCCGTTTCTCGTAGAGTGGCAGGCAGTACGCACCGACAAGCGAAGGGTCGAACTTGTCCGCAACACTCGCCAAGGGCCAGAACGGTCCACTGGCCACCAACGATGTGGTGATCTCCGTCCAGTTGACGGCTCCGGCTGATCTGTCCGCGCTGCTGGTGACCGAGCGGGGCAAGGTCCGCTCCGACGCGGACTTCGTGTTCTTCAACCAGCCCAGCGGTCCCGGCGTCAACCTGCAGCCCGCGCCCGCGGGGCAGCCCGCCTCCCTGGCGGTCTCGTTGAACCAGGTGCCCGGCGATATCGACCAGATCCGGGCCGTCATCACCCTCGACGACGCGTCGGCCAGCTTCGGCCGCTTCGCGCCGCCCACCGCGATCATCTCCGACGCCGCGGGCAACCAGCTCTACCAGTACCGCATCGACGGGCTCGATTCGGAATCGATCGTCATCGCGCTCGAGCTGTACCGGCGGCAGGGCTCGTGGAAGGTCCGCGCCGTGGGCCAGGGCTACGCGGGGGGATTCGCGGCGCTGGTCACCGATCACGGTGTCACCGTGGATGATTCGCCGCCCCCGGCCGCGCAGCAGGCCCCGCCGCCGCCCGCGCCGCAGCCCGCGAACTACCCGCCGCCGGCCGCGCAGCCCGCGCCGCAGTACGCCGCGCCCGGCGGTGGTTACCCGCCGCCTCCCGATCAGGGCTACCCGCCCCCGCCCGGTGGGGGTTTCCCGCCGCCGCCCGGCCAGGGTGCTCCGCCGCCCGCCCCGTCCCAGCAGACGGGCGAGGTCAGCCTGAGCAAGGACCGGCCCGTCAGCCTGCAGAAGGGCCAGCGCGTCACGTTGCGCAAGGAGGGCGGCCAGCAGCTGGCCTTCGTCAAGATGGGCCTGGGCTGGGACCCGGTGCAGACCCGCGGCATGTTCGGCAACCGCACCGTCGACATCGACCTGGACGCCTCGGTGATCATGTTCGCCGAGGCGAATCCGGTCGACTTCGCCTACTACGGCCAGCTGACCTCCAAGGACGGATCGATTCGCCATCAGGGTGACAACCTGACCGGTGAGGGTGACGGTGACGACGAGGTCATTCTGGTGGATCTCACCAGAATTCCCCCGCATGTCACCTCACTCGTGTTCATCGTCACCTCCTACAAGGGCCACACCTTCGAGCAGGTGCGCAACGCGTTCTGCCGTCTCGTCGACGGCTCCAACAGCGCCGAGCTGGCCCGCTACACCCTCGCGGGCGGCATGCCGTTCACCGCGATGGCGATGGCGAAGGTGTTCCGGGTGGGCGCGGACTGGAAGTTGCAGGCGCTCGGCGAGGGCTTCCAGGCCAAGCATCCCGGCGAGGCCATCCCGCAGCTCGGCCGCTTCCTCTGATCGACCGGGGACCGTCGAGGTGATCGAGTTGAAGGCGGGGCAGAACACCCCGTTGCGCGCGGACGTGCTGCGATTCGGTGTGAGATCGGATGCGGCACTGGATATTTCCGCTCTGGTCGTGGGGGAGGACCTGCGCGTTTCCGGCGCGTCGGATCACGTGCACCACGGCAACCCCGCCACCGGCGGGGTGGAACTGGCCGGGGCGGAGGTCGTCATCACGACCTCCGTCCTCCGGTCCGAGGCCAAGGCGGTGCTGTTGGTGGCGAGCACCGGTGGCGCCACGCTGGGGCCGCTGACGGCGCTGCTGTCCGAAAACGGTGTGGTCACCGCGGAATTCGCGATCGTGCCCGCCGCCGGCGAGGCCGCGATGATCTGCCTCGAGGTGTACCGGCGCGGGGCCGAATGGAAGGTGCGCGCCGTGGGGCAGGGGTACGCGGGCGGGTTGCCCGTGCTGCTGCCCGCGCACGGCGTGGACGCGGCCGGTGCGCAGCCCGCCTCGCACGCACCGCATCCGGTGGGTGATCGCGACGCGATCCCGCAGGCCGATCCGGTCGGCGGTCCGGCCCCGCTGGAGGTGGCGCACGGGCTGGAGCGGCTGTGGATGGTCTTCGAGGACGCCGCGCGCTCGGCCGCCGCGCTGGAATCGGCGCGCGACTACGCGGGCAAGCGGCTCGACGAGGAACTCTCCGCGGCCGTCAGCGATCCGGCCACCCGCAACACCCCGGGGGCGGAGGCGAAAAGGCAAGAGGCGCAACGTCGTCACGACGAACTGATCGCCGTGGCCGAGAGCAACCACCGGCGTGACAGCGAACAGCTCATCCGGGAACTCGCCGAGTCCGACCGGTTGCTGCCGCCCGCACTGGCCTCGTGGTCCTCGCCCGCGTGGGACGGTCCGCCGAAGCCGAGCGACGGCATCCGCCTCGGTGAGCTGTACGCGCTGGACCGCGGCCCGCTGCGCATCCCGTACACGGTGCCCGTGCCGCTCACGCGGCCGCTGTGGATCGACACCGAGCATTCCGCCGCCGTGGTGCCGGTGGTCGGCGCGCTGCTGGCGCGCCTGCTGGCCGCCGATCCCGGTCGCCCGGCGCGCATCGATGTCATCGACCTGTCGGGCGCGTTCGCGGGCCTGCTCGCCCCGCTCGCCGGGTCGATGAACGGGGCGCCGGTCACCGACCACGCCGATATCTCGCCCCGCCTGCAAGCGTTGGTGGACGCCGTCGATATGGCCGAAATGGCCTACAGCGGTGGGTCATTCGTCCCGCCCGCCGAGCATCGGGTGCTGCTGGCCGCCGACTTCCCGCACGGGTACTCGTCACTGGACGCCCAGCGCATCTCGGCGCTCACCCTGCGCGGGGACCTGATCGGGCTGTCCATGGTGATCGTCGGCAGCGACGAATCCGCCTCGCCCGACAGCACGGTCGCCGCGCTCTCCCAGGCGTGCAGGCACCTGCCCACGGTGCAGGACACTCCGCTGTTCGATCCGTGGACCGGCAGCCCCTGGCACCTCGAACTGGACCTGCTCCCGCGCGACCCGCAGCACGTCGCGCGATTGCTGCGGCCGGGGACGTAGGGGACGGTTCACTCTCACCCCGTGCGGGTGAGAGTGTCCTTGGGGCGCAAGGCTTGTGGGAGCCAGGGGAGTAGCGGGTCGGGGGCGCGGTCGAGGACGCCGCCGACCGGGTCGTCGACGGCGTCGTTGCGCACCAGATCCTCCTCGGGGCGGTAGATCTGGCGAATGATCAGCGCGCACAGGATGATCACCGCGATATCGCGCACCAGCACGGTGGCGGTGAACCACTCCTCGGGCAGGCCCTTGCGGTCGATGCCGAGGTAGTAGAACATGCGCGGCACCCACACCAGGGCGTCGATCGTCATCCAGGCCAACAGGATTCGGCGGTGCGGCAACGCCAGAACCGCCAGCGGCACCAGCCACAGCGAGTACTGCGGGCTCCACACCTTGTTCGTCAGCAGGAACGCGGCGATCACCAGGAAGCACAGCTGCGCGACCCGCGGCCTGCGCGGCGCGGTGAGCGCGATGTAGGCGATCCCGGCGCAGGCCAGCAGGAACAGGGCCAGCGACACCGCGTTCAGGATCGTCGGCGGCTGGCCGTGCGCCAGCTCGCCGTCGAAGCCCGGCCAGCCGGTGAACGAGGTGATCACGTTGTAGATCGAGTCGGGGTCGGCGTGGCGGGTGGTGTTGAGGCGGAAGAACTCCCGCCAGCCGTCCGGGAACAGCAGCGCGATCGGCAGATTCACCAGACCCCACGTGCCGATCGCCGCCGAGACCGCCAGTCCGGCCGCGCCGAGCGGGCGGGTGGCCAGGTGGCGCACGCGATCGGGCGTCTCGCGCACCCACGTCGCGAACGCCTCCCCGCCGTCGATCTCGCGCAACCGCACTCCCACGTGGGAGCTCGGCGCGCGATGGCGCGGATCGGCGCGCAGGCACAGCACCACGATCGGGCCGAGCAGCAGCAGCGGATACAGCTTGGCCGCGCCGCCCAGGCCCAGCAGCACGCCGGCCAGCACCGGCCGCCGCCGCGCCCACGCGAGCAGGCCGGTCGCGGCGAACGCCGTGGCGAGCGCGTCGAAATTGGTGAACCCGTGCACAATCACCAGCGGCGAACAGGCGATCAGCGCCGCGTCCCAGATCCGGCGCCCCGCCAGCAGCGTCGAGGCCCACACCGTGATCAGCCACGCGATGGCCAGGCCGAACGCGACGACGTTGAAATAGATGACCACCTGGAGCGCCCCGGGCAGCGGCAGCGCGTCCCAGGTCTTGGCGATCTGCATAGCGCCGTACTGGTACAGGCCGGACAGGACCGGATACTCCATGTACCGGACCTCGATGGTGCCGTCCGGACGCTCCTCCACCCACGACTTCTTGTACGGGAAGGCGCCCTCGTCGAGGCGCTCGGCGCCGTAGAGCGGCACCGTGTCGGAGTAGCACAGGGCGACGTACTGGCGGCCGTCGCTCCAGTCCAGCGTCAGCGCGCCGTTCTCGGTGCTCGTCTGCTGGATGCAGCCCGCCTTCGCCGCCCAGCCCAGCGCCAGGAAGATCACCGTGTAGAGCAGGATGATCCGCAGCGGCGTCCAGAACCGCACCCGCCCGATCAGCGCGTGCTCCCCTACCGGCCCCCCGACCACCGTGCTCACCTGCGCGGTCAGCGAATCATTGCGGCTCGGCTTGTCCCGCCCGTCGGCCGACCGCGGATCGAACGCGACCGGCCCCGGCGAAACATACCGCGCCCCATCGCCCCCACCCGGCCGCCCGGCGTCCACCACTCGCTGATCGGTCACGGCATCCGAGCCTAGTGGGTGCTCACCGGGCGGCTACGAGTCACAGTCCCCACGGTGGGCGGGGGCCGTCACTCTTCCTCGCCGGCGCCTCCGCCGCCGGAGTCGTCACCGGTCCCGCCGTTGCCGGTCCCGCCACCGTTGCCGCCGCCGGGATTGCTCGGTGAGCCGTTGCCCGGGGAGGAGTCGTCGGAGGGTGCGGTCGGCTGGCCCGGCAGCGGACCGGGATCGTTCTGGCTCTGCTGCGGGCGCTGCTGTTGTTGCGGTGCGGGCTGCACGCCCGGGATCGGGATGGTGATGCCGGGCAGGATCTCGACCTGGGTGGGCGCGATGATCACCGGGGGCGAGGGGGCGTCCACCGTCGAGGGCGGCGTGTACGGTGCCGACCACTCCGGCACACCCGCCTGGCCCTTGATCGGGGCGGGCTTCGGGAAGGTCTCGTTCGGCGTGCCCTTGAGCGCGCCGTCCATCGTCGACTTCCAGATGTCGGAGGCCAGGCCGGAGCCGTACAGCTTCGCCCCCGCGTAGTTGCGCAACGGGGAGTTGTCGACGGAGCCGACCCAGACCGCCGTGGACAGCGACGGCGTGTAGCCCACCATCCAGGTGTCCTTGTTCTCCCCGGTGTCGCCGAGCTGCGCGGTACCCGTCTTGGCCGCCGACTCGCGCCCGCCCGCCAGGCCGTGGTTGCGCGAGTACGCCGCGATGGGGCGCATGGCGGCTGTGACGTTGTCGGCGACCGCGGCCGAGACGCGCTGCTCACCGGCGGGCTCGCCGCGGTCGAGCAGCACCTGCCCGTCGGCGGTCACGACGCGCTGCACGAAGTGCGGCGCGTGGTACACGCCCGACGCGGCGAGCGTGGCGTAGGCCGAGGCCATGTCCAGCGGCCGCGACTGGTACTGGCCCAGCACGATGCCGTTGTTCGGGCCCACGCCACCCGGCTCGGACAGCGTCTTGCCCACGCCCGGCAGTTCCTCCGGGATGCCGAGCTTGTGGCCCATTTCCGCGATCTTCTCCGGGCCGTTCTGCATGTCCAGCTGCATGCGGTAGAAGCTGGTGTTCAACGACCGCTTCAGCGATTCGGCGATGGTGCACATGCCGCAGGATTCGCCCTCGACGTTGGTGATCCGCACGCCGTGCACGGTCAGCGGGGAGCTGTCGTACATCTGCGAAAGCGGCACGCCCTGTTCGAGATTCGCGGCCAGGCCGATGGCCTTGAACGAGGAACCGGTCTGCAACGCGGCGTTGGCGAAGTCGTAGCCGTGGCCGTCCTCGCCGCCGTAGTAGGCGCGGACCGCGCCGGAACGCGGATCGATCGACACCACCGCCGAGCGCAGCGTCGCGGGCTCGCCCTCGAGGTTGCTGCGCGCCGCGTCCACCGCGGCCTGCTGCGCCTTCGGGTCGATGGTGGTGGTGATCTGCAGGCCCTCGGTGTTGAGCTGCTTGTCGGTGATGCCCGCCGCCGTCAGCTCCGCGAGCACCTGGGTCTTGATCAGGCCCTCCGGACCGGAGTCCAGCGTCTTGTCCTGCGTGGAGGTGGCCGGGACCACCGCCGGGTACTGCATGCCCTGGCGTTGGGCGGCGGGCAGGTTGCCCGTCTCGACCATGCCGTTGAGCACGTACTCCCAGCGCGCCTTCGCACCCTCGGGGTTCTTCTCCGGGTCGAGCAGCGACGGCAGCTGGATGGTTGCCGCGAGGACCGCGCCTTCCTCCACGTTGAGCTCGCCCACGGGCTTGGCGAAGTACGCCTTGGCGGCCGCGTCGATGCCGTACGCGCCGCGCCCGAAGTAGATGGTGTTCAGGTAGGCGGCGAGGATCTCGTCCTTGCTCCAGCTCTGGCCCATCTTCAGCGAGATGACCAGCTCGCGCATCTTGCGGGTGAGCGAGCGCTCGTCACCGACCAGCGCGTTCTTCACGTACTGCTGGGTGATGGTGGAGCCACCGCCCGCGCTCTCCTTGCCGAGCAGGTTGTCGCGCACCGCGCGCGCGAAACCGGTCATGGAGAAGCCGGGGTTGCTGTAGAAATCCCGGTCCTCGGCCGCCATCACGGCGTTGCGCACGTGCGGCGGGATCTGGTCGATGGTGACGTCGGTGCGGTTGCCCTGCGGCGGCACCACCTTGCTCAGAACGGTGGTGCCGTCGGAGGCGTAGATGTTGGCGATCTGGTTGGTCTTCAGGTCGCCGGGCTGCGGCACCGTCGCGGTGGTGTACGCGATCAGGAAGACCGAGCTGGGCACGATGATCATCAGCGCCACCAGCGCGTAACAGACGCGCCGGAAGGTCTTCCACGGGAACCGGCGCTTGCCCTCGGGGCGGCGCTTGCCGGGGCCGCCGGAGTCGTCGCCGCCGCCGCGGTGCGGCGGCGGACCCGAGGGCGGGGCGCCGGACGCCTGGGCGCGCCGCTCTCCGGTGTTCGGGCCCGACTTGCGGTCGGCGCCCCGCCGCTGACCGGTGCGCGTGCCCGTCCGCACGGTGGTCTCGGTGCCGGAGCGCACCGTCGCCTCGGTGCCGGAGCGGACGGTCGGCTCGGAGCCGGTGCGGCGATCGCGATTGGCGACCGCTTCGCTCAGCGTCGCGGGACGCGCGGGACCCGCCTTCTGGGTGGGCGCCTCTCGCACGGGGCCGGGGTGCGGCATGCGTTGCGTGGCGCCGGCCGCGCCGCCCTGGGCGGGGCCGGGCTGCGGGGGACGACCGTGCGGCGGCCGCCCCGGCGGGGGACCTTGCCGGTTCGGGGGCATCGGCCCGCGCGGACCGCCGGGACCGCCTTGCGGCGCGGGGCGTCCGTTGGGCGGGTTGTTGGGTCCGGGACGGGGACCGCCCGGACCGGGCTGCCCCGGCCTGCCGTTCGGGCCGCCCGCGGGCCCGGGACGTGGGCCGGGCGGGGGCATGGGGCGGAAGCCGGGTGGGGGAGCCTGTCGCTGGCCCGGCGGCGGAGCCGGGGGTGAATTGCGCTGAGTACGGCCGCGATCATCGCCGTAAGGGGAATTCTCGTAGGGCGAACTCACTGAACAGGATCTCCATAACTCGTAGCGGTCGGGCAGGCGCGGCGCGGTACCGACCCGTGCGGGTCCCGCGCGTCATCCGGGGGAGGGATGACCGGACACATCACTCGGCGGCGGTGCGCCGGTTCGCCCGAGCCCCCGAACGGCGGCGCGTCGGCGCCGGGGCAGTGCCGAGCACATAGGACTGCACCAGATGATTCCAGCTGCAGGTCCGGCAGACCTCGACGACGTGAACCGAGAACTCCTCGCGGGTCTCGGCGAGCCGGACGAGTTCCTCGGGTGTGCGCGCCGACCCCGCCACCGGGCCGAGGCCGTCGCCGTAGACCCAGGATACGAGGGTCAATTGTTCTTTCCGGCAGATAGGGCACGTGACCTCGCTCCCCCGGCCGTGGAACTTCGCGGCGCGCAGGAGGTACGGATTGGCATCACACACCTCGGCGACATCGACCCGGCCCGCATAGACGTCAGCCAGCAGCGACCGGCGCCGGAGCGCGTAGTCGACCACCTGCCGCTGAATTCGCACGACACCCAGAGTAACTGCGTCGGCGACATCGGGGGGAAGAGCCAACGCCTTCGGCGTATTGCTCGGCAGTAAGCGCGGGACCCACATGTATGCGCTGAGCTGGGGGAGCCAACGCCTTCGGCGTATTGCTTGGCAGTGAGTGCCGACCTCACATGTGTCCGCTGAGCTGGGGGAGCCAACGCCTTCGGCGTATTGCTTGGCAGTAAGCGCGGGACCCACATGTATGCGCTGAGCTGGGTTCCGAGGGTGTCGTAGCGAATGTGGGCGCGCACGCCAACGTCTTCGGAGGGCATTGCTGCGAGCGGGGTGACAGTGCCCACATGTGGGGAGCCACCGCCTTCGGCGTATTGCTCGGCAAGGGGTGACAGAATCCACTTGTGTGCGTTGAGCCAGGTCGCGAGGGTGGGGTAACGCATGCGGGAGCCAACGCCTTCGGCGTATTGCTTGGCAGTAGGTACCGGACACACATGTGTGCGCTGGGTCAGGTTTCGAAGGCGTGGTAGCGGATGAGAGCGCGTGATCTGGATCGGGTGCGGGCGTCCAGCCTGCTGGACGCCGCCTACGCGGAGGGTCAGCTCGGGGCGCAGGAGTATCACGACCGCAGGGAACGGGCTGCTTCCGCGAAGACGGTCGAGGAATTGGCGCGGCTCACGGGTGACCTGCAGGTTCCCGCCGGAGCCGAGGACCTCGCGCCGGAGCGGGTGGCCACACCGCGCCGGATCCGGGCGCGGCACGGATATCCGCCGCACACCCGGGCGCGTGACGCCGATCGCGCCAACGTGGTGCGCGTATTGGACACCGCGCACGGCGACGGACAGCTCGACGCCGACGAGCACCGCGCCGCCACCGAACTCGCCGCCGAGGCGCGGACCCTGGGCGAGCTGGCCACACTCGTCGCCGATCTGCAACGCGTCGCCGACACCGCCCCGAACAAACCGCGCTCGCGGCGTCCGCTGTGGTTCGCGGCCGGGCTCGCGCTCGCCGGTGTGCTCGGTGTGGTCGCGGGATATGTCCTCGCGGGCGAGGACGACGCGCCCGCCGCTCCGGAGATCACCGTGCGCGCCGATCTCGAAACTGTCGCCCCGCAGGTGGTGCCCTATCCGGCGCCGAACACCGTCGAGGGCATCCGGACGTTCATCGAGCGCTACCGGGCGAAGTTCGGCGACACGGTCGTCGCCGAGGCGCGCTTCCACGAGACCTTCGCCTCGGCCGAGCGCTACGCCCCGGAAGGGCCGGATTGGACCGTCGACTGGGACTATCGCGGCGGGTTCCAGCGGTCCTCCTCGACGCTCACCCCGCGGCGCGAAGGCGACACGACCGTGGATCTGGACACCCTCGATCTCGACGCGCTCGGTCGCGTCCTGGCCGAGGCCGTCGCGCTCACCAAGGTCCCGGACGGCCGGATCGGCTACCTCGAGTTCGGGCCCGACACCGTGTGGATCTCCGGGCGGCCCCGTCCGGAGGCGGTGCGCCCCGTGGTGGAGATCAGCGTGAGCAACGACCGCAGCCAGTACGGGCGGGTCTATCTGACGCCGGAAGGCGAGATCCTCGACATCAGGGAACCGTCGTGAGCGGGCGAGAAGGGCGGCGATGATGGCCGATACGGCGCGGCTGCGGGCGCGCGACAGCGACCGCGCCGATGTGTGCGGACTGCTCGACGCGGCACTGGCCGACGGCCAGCTCACCGCCGCCGAACACGCCGCGCGCACCGAAACCGCCATGCGCGCAACGTCGTTCGGGCAGCTCGACCCGCTCATCGCGGACCTCCAGATCCCCGGCGACCTGGTGAACGCCCCGGTGGTCCGCGGACGCGGCACGCGGTGGTGGATCCCGGCCTCGCTGCTGCTGGTGGTGGCGCTGTTCGGCATGCTGGTCGGCTGCGTCGCGCGCGAGACCGGGGACGCCGTCGGCGCGCCCGGCGAGCCGTCGATCCCGGATCTCACCACCGGCGCCGGGGTCGCCTTCTTCCTCGACAGCCATCGCGCCGAGTTCGGTGACGCGGTCGCCGACTCGCTGTCGCTGTATCCGGAGTACGCCAGCTTCCGGCGCGGTACCGGCAACACCTATCGGGATTTCCGCTTCGACGGCGAGTTCGGCGATCCGGAGAGCAGGCCCGGTCGCAAACCGAGCACGCCGACCCTCGATTTCGGCGCGACCGACGTCGATGCCCTCGCCCCGCTGCTGGCCGGTGCCGCGCGGACGCTGGGCGTGGCGAACGGCCGCATCACCCACCTCTCCTTCGCGCTGCCCGAGACCTCGCGCGGCCGTACCGAGCCGACGGTCCGCGTGTACGTCACAAACGACGACCAGGCGTCCGGGTCGCTCACGATCACCCTGGCGGGCGAGGTCGTCGAGATCAGTCCGCCGACCGACTGAACCGCGCCACACCTGCGCGAATACCTCACATATCGGACACCGCTGTGCACGGTTATATCGGTCCGATATACTCGGAAGTCGCATCCATCGGTTAGGTCTGCACAACAGTCAGGGGGTGAAGCCCGATGCTCGAGCTGGCAATCCTCGGGCTGCTCCTCGAAGCGCCCATGCACGGTTACGAGCTGCGCAAGCGGCTGACGGGCCTGCTCGGACCGTTTCGGGCCTTCTCCTACGGGTCGCTCTATCCGACGCTGCGCCGCATGCAGGCCGACGGATTGATCGCCGAGGAGAACGCGGCGGGCGTCACCATGCGCCGCGCGCGGCGCGTCTACCACCTGACGCCGCAGGGGCGGGAGCGGTTCACCGAACTGGTCGCCGACACCGGCCCGCAGAACTACACCGACGACGGCTTCGGCGTCCACCTGGCGTTCTTCAGCCGCACCCCCGCGGAAGCGCGGATGCGGATCCTGGAGGGCCGGCGACGGCAGGTCGAGGAGCGCCGAGAGGGGCTGCGGGAGGCGATCAAACGGGCCAGCGGGTCCCTGGATCGCTACACCCGGCAGCTTCACCAGCTCGGTCTGGAATCAAGCGAGCGCGAAGTGCGCTGGCTCAACGAGTTGATTGCGGCGGAGCAATCAACGAAGGCGGCACCACAGAAAGAGGGAAACAGCGGCCATGAGTGAAATCAAGACGGCTGAGAACGCCACCGAAGTTCGCGTGGCCATTGTGGGCGTTGGCAACTGCGCCTCCTCACTGGTCCAGGGCGTGCAGTACTACAAGGATGCGGACGAGACCTCCACCGTTCCCGGCCTCATGCACGTCAAGTTCGGCCCGTACCACGTGCGCGACGTGAAGTTCGTCGCCGCCTTCGACGTGGACGCCAAGAAGGTCGGCTTCGACCTCGCCGAGGCGATCTTCGCCAGCGAGAACAACACCATCAAGATCTCCGACGTACCCCCGAGCGATGTGGTCGTGCAGCGCGGCCCGACGCTGGACGGCATCGGCAAGTACTACGCCGAGACCATCGAGCTGTCCGAGGCCGAGCCGGTCGACGTCGTGAAGGCGCTGAAGGACGCGAAGGCCGACGTGCTGGTGTCCTACCTGCCGGTGGGCTCGGAGGAGGCCGACAAGTTCTACGCCCAGTGCGCCATCGACGCGGGTGTCGCGTTCGTCAACGCGCTGCCGGTGTTCATCGCCTCCGATCCGGTGTGGGCGCAGAAGTTCACCGACGCGGGCGTGCCGATCGTCGGCGACGACATCAAGAGCCAGGTCGGCGCCACCATCACCCACCGCGTGATGGCCAAGCTGTTCGAGGACCGCGGCGTGCAGCTCGACCGCACCATGCAGCTCAACGTGGGCGGCAACATGGACTTCAAGAACATGCTCGAGCGCGAGCGCCTGGAGTCGAAGAAGATCTCCAAGACCCAGGCCGTGACCAGCAACCTCAAGAAGGAGCTCGGCGCAGGCGACGTGCACATCGGCCCGTCGGACCACGTCGGCTGGCTCGACGACCGCAAGTGGGCCTACGTGCGCCTCGAGGGCCGCGCCTTCGGCGACGTCCCGCTGAACCTGGAGTACAAGCTCGAGGTGTGGGACTCCCCGAACTCGGCGGGCATCATCATCGACGCCGTGCGCGCCGCCAAGATCGCCAAGGATCGCGGCATCGGCGGCCCCGTCATCCCGGCCTCGGCCTACCTGATGAAGTCCCCGCCCCAGCAGCTGGCCGACGACATCGCCCGCGCCCAGCTGGAAGCGTTCATCATCGAGGGCTGAGCACCCTGCACCCGATGATGAGGGAAGCCGGTCGGAGAATGATCTCCGACCGGCTTTGCGGGTTTCATAGGCTGCGGTGGACGTCCTTGCGCCAACCTACCTTCACGATGAGGATCACCAGAACACCGTTGTCGACGCGGTACGCGACCCGATAACGGCCGACTCGCAGTCGGTACAGGTCCTCGTGACCCGCCAGCTTCTTCACATCCAGCCCCGGCGCGTAGGGATCGTTGCCGAGCGCGGTCAGTGCGGTGAGTACCCGCATCGCGTCGTACCGCTCGATCGCTCGTAGTTCACGGCGCGCCTGGTCCGTGAAGTGGAAGCGATACTTCATTCGTCGTCTTCGGCGAAGAGATCGGCGAGAACCTCCGCCATGGTGAAAGTGGGCCCGCCCTCTTCGAGTCTGGCCACGGCTTCCCGCGCGAGGAGTTCGTCCTCGGCCGCATCGAAGGCCTCGACCACCGACAGCGGAACCAGCGCCGCGGCCGGAACGCCGTCACGCAGGATGATCACCTGCTCACCGGACTCCGCCTCCTTGACATGGGTCGCCAGGTTGGCGCGCAGCTCACGAATGCTGATCTCGGACATGCCCGAAGTGTACACGTAATCGTGTACACGGCGGTCTCAATCCAGCGAGACGTAGACCTCGACCGAGGTCGGGCCGGTGTAGCGCTCGATCTCGGCGGTGTGGGAGCGGGTGATGGTGCCCGCGCTCTCGGCCTTGGCGACCTGGGCCCACGCGGTGCGCAGCAGGTCGTAGGGCTTGTCGGAGACGACGAACTTGGCGTAGCGGCCGCGGGGGATGCGGGTCAGCACGTCGCCGGCGTCCATATCGTCCAGGCCGGACACCTCGTAGCCGAGAACCGCGACGGCGTGGTCGTTCTGGCCGATGTAGGCGGCGACGCGGGGCACGGGCTTCTCCCTGGCCAGGTAGCGATCCCAGGTGAAGTTGACCAGGTCCAGATCGCGCGCGGCCACCTCGCGACCGGTCAGCGGCACGGTCAGTCCGGCGACCAGGCTCTCGTCCAGGGTGACGATCTCGAAATCCACTTCTGCGTTCCTACCCGTCGCTCGGTTCGTCGGCCAGCGCCACGAAGACCTCGGCGGTGTGCGCGTCGGGATAGTGCTCCCAGTCGCCGGTGTAGGAGCGCACCAGACGGCCCGCCGCCTCGGCGTCCCACACCGCCCGCCAGATGCCGACGATCGTATCGCCGAGGTTGTCGCCGCTCGCGGTGAACCGCGCGAAGCGCCCGGCGGGCACCCGGGCCAGCACGTCGCCCGGCAGCAGATCCTCCAGACCGCGACAGCGGTAGCCCACGATATGGGTCAGATAGGAGTTGATCTCCGGCGCGTGGTCGACGTACGCGGTGGTCGGCGGGCCGGGTAGCCGGCGGGAGAGGATGCGCTTCCACGCGTCCTCCACCTTCGCGCGGCGCGGTCCCTCGACCGCGAGCGCCGGGCTGCGAAGTACTGTGCCCGCCACCAGCGTCTCGGGACGGTCAACGACATTGAAATCCACCGGCGTAGCCCCTATTTCTAGTCTGTCTTCGATCGGCGGCGCGAGCGGGCCCGCCGCGGTCCGCACGCTACCGCCTCCGGGCTCGACGATCACGCCGCTGCCGTCGTCGCTCGAGCGCCTATCCTTCCGCATCGTTCCCGTCGGCGGGGCGTCGCCCCTGGTCACTCCGGCGACGTCCGGCGCTCTCACTCTGGCCAACGATGCTGCCATGCCGTGCGTTCCCCCGCGCCGTCCAGAAGGTCACAAGATCGAATCGAGATTCACGGCGCGGGTCCGCCCAGCCCCGGGAAGATGTCGGCCGGGAGCTGCTGGGTCGGGGCGGGCGGAATGATGATCGCCGGCCCCTGCGGCGGCTCGGGCTCCGGCTGTTGAGGGCTCTCGGGCGCCGGGGTCTGCGGGGCTTGCGGCTCCGGCGCGCGGGGCGGGTTG
Organism: Nocardia puris; assembly: GCF_003315035.1. Classification (GTDB taxonomy): domain Bacteria; phylum Actinomycetota; class Actinomycetes; order Mycobacteriales; family Mycobacteriaceae; genus Nocardia; species Nocardia puris. The sequence continues at coordinate 207,217 of NZ_QNRE01000004.1, read as the reverse complement.
AGGATGTCGTACGGATTCCCGCCCTGCGGTTGCGGATTCGCGGGCGCGCTCGCCGGTTCCACCGGGAACTGCTCGACCGGTGTGCCGTCGAGGGCGTCGTCCATCATCTGCTTCCAGATGTCGGCGGGCAGCCCGGAGCCGTAGATATCGGCGCCGCCCGCCGTCCGGATCGGCTGCGACTGCTCGGTGCCGATCCACACCGCCGTCGACAGCGAGGGCGTGAAGCCGATCATCCACGCGTCCTTGTTGCGCCGGGTCTCGCCGAGCTGCGTGGTGCCGGTCTTGGCCCCCGACGGCCGTCCGCCGGCCAGTGCCTTGCCGTTGGAGTAGGCGGCGATCGGCAGCATCGCCTGGAGGGTGTTCTCCGCGATCGCCGGTTTGACGCGCTGCTGGCCGGGCGGCATCTGCTTGCCGACGGGGTGTTCCGGATTGCCCCGGTCCAGCAGGACCCGTCCGTCACCGGTCACCACGCGCTGCACGAAGTAGGGCTGGTGGTACATCCCGGACGCGGCGATGGTCGCGTACGCCGAGGCCATATCGATCGGCCGCACCAGGTACTGGCCCAGCACGATGCCGTTCAGCGGTCGCTCCCCGTGCTCGGTGAGGGATTTGCCCACGCCCGGGATCTCCTCGGGAATGCCGGCCTGGTGCGCCGCGTCGGCGATCGCCTGCGGCCCGTCGAACATCGACATCGTCAGCCGGTAGAAGCTGGTGTTGAGCGAGCGCTTCAGCGCCTCGGCCATACTGCACCGCCCGCAGGACTCGCCGTCGACGTTGGTGATGGTGGTGCCGCGGTCGGTGACCGGGGAACTGTCGAGCACCCGGGACAGCGGGATGCTCTGCTGCTGCGCGGCGATCACCGCGAAAACCTTGAAGGCCGAACCGGTTTGCAGCGGCGCCTGCGCGAAGTCGTAGCCGACGCCGTCCTCGCCGCCGTAGTAGGCGCGCACCGCCCCCGAGCGCGGGTCGATCGAGACCACCGCGGCGCGCAGGTCCGGCGGTTGCGGGCCGAGCCGGTCGCGCACCGCCGCCAGCGCGGCTTGCTGGGCGCGCGGGTCGATGGTGGTGGTGATGCGCAGGGCGCCGGTGTTGAGATCGCGTTCGCTGATGCCCGACTCGCGCAGTTCGCGCAGCACCTGGGTGCGGATCAGCCCCTCGGGTCCGCGCGCGGTGTCGGTGTCGGGGATCTCGGTGGCGGGCACGATCTCGGGGAACACGGTCGCGTCGCGGTCGCCGGGCGCCAGCACCTTCATCTCGACCATGCCGTCGAGCACGTACTGCCAGCGCGCTTTCAGTTCCGGCAGATGGGTTTCCGGGTCGAGGATCGAGGGCGTGCGGATCACCGCGGCGAGTACCGCGCCCTCGGCGAGGGTGAGTTCGGCGGGCGGTTTGGCGAAGTACGCCCGCGAGGCCGCGGCGATGCCGTAGGTGCCGCGCCCGTAGTAGATGGTGTTGAGGTAGGCGGCGAGGATGTCGTCCTTGCTCCACTGCCGCGACATCTTCGCCGCGATGATGAGTTCGCGCATCTTTCTGGTGAGCGTGCGCTCGGAGCCGAGGAAGGCGTTCTTCACGTACTGCTGGGTGATGGTCGAACCGCCGCCCGCGTCCTCGCGCCCGAGCAGGTTGTCGCGCGCCGCGCGCAGGAAGCCGCTGGTGGAGAAGCCGGGGTTGGTGTAGAAGTCGCGGTCCTCGGCGGCGAGCACGGCGTCGCGCACCGGCTTGGGTACGTCGGCGAGCGGCACCGGCGTGCGATTGCCGTCGGGGGGAACCACTTTCGCGATCTCGGTGGTGTCGTCGGCGGCGAGGATGGTGGCGATCTGGTTCGTCCGCACGGCCGCCGGGTCGGGGATGTCGGCGCTCCAGTAGACGAGCACGAACAGCAGCGCGGGCACCGCGACGAACATGATGAACAGCGCCAGGATCAGGCGGCGCACCCGCTCCCCGCGCGTGCGCGGCCGGCGGGGTGGTGGTGCTTCACGCTCCCGGGCCTGCGCTTCGGCCCGCGCCCTGCGCTCCCGCGATTCGGGGGTGTCGCGCTCCTTCCACCCCGCGATCGACGCGTGGGTCGGTGCCGCCTTGCGCCCGGCGTCGCGCTTGCCGCGCCCCTTGCCGACCGAGCCCACGACACTCTCCTCCCGGAGCGAGGATCAACGACCAACCACCGCCCCGGACTTTACTCCTGTCACACGAGTAACCGGCCCAAGCACGGCGATGCGACGCACGATCCGCACTCTCCCAGCCACCTCGGGGAGGGAGCCCGACGACCGACCACGCGCGCCCCGGCGCGCCAAAAACTCAGCTCTTCACACCGCCGGCCGTCAGACCCGAGATGATCCGCCGCTGGAACAGCAGCACCATGATCACCAGGGGGATGGTGACGATCGTGCCCGCCGCCATGATCGCCGCGTACGGCTGGACCAGGGGGTTGTTGCCGGAGAAGCGGGCGATGGCGACGGTGACGGGTTCGGTCTGGTCGCTGGAGAGCAGGCGGGCCAGCAGGTACTCGTTGACCGAGGCGATGAACGCCAGGATGGCGGTGGTGAAGACGGCGGGCGCGGCCAGCGGCAGCATGATCAGGCGGAACGCCTGCATCTTGGACGCGCCGTCGATGCGCGCGGCTTCTTCGAGCTCCCAGGGCAATTCGGTGAAGAACGACGCCAGGATGTACACGGTGAGCGGCAGCACGAAGGAGATGTTCGGGATGATCATCGCCTGGTACTTGCCGATCCAGCCGAGGTTGGTGAACAGCTGGAACAGCGGCGTGACGAGCACGACCACCGGGAACATCGACGCGCTCAGGATCAGTCCGGCCACCACGTACTGGCCGCGGAAGGCCAGCCGGGCCAGCGCGTAGGCGGCGAAGATCCCGATCACCAGGGCGATCACGGTGGTGACGCTGCCGATGATCACGCTGTTGAGCAGCGCCCGCCCGAAGTCGTTGCCGCGGCTGGTGTCGAACACGTCGCGGAAGTTCTCCAGCGTGAGGTGCGTCGGCCACGGCGTGTTGTCGAACTGGTAGACGGGGTCGCGGAACGCGGTCACCGCCATCCAGTAGAACGGCCCCAGCCCCCACAGGATCACGATCAGCACGCCGAGGTAGATGCGCAGCGAGGAGAGGCGCTTGCGCAGCGGCACGGCGCCGTTCGCGCGGGTCTTGTCGAACGTGGTGCTCATCAGTGCGCCTCCCGCTGGGCTTCCTGGGTGCGCACCGCGTTGGCGCCGAGGACCTTCACGAGCACGAACGCCACCGCGAAGATCAGCAGGAAGGTGATCACCGACAGCGCGGCGGCGCTGTTGGGGCCCTGTCGCACCTGGTCGACCACCAGGATCGACACGGTGCGGGTGTCGGGGTTGTTCAGCGTCATGATCGCGGGCAGGTCGTACATGCGCAGCGCGTCCATGGTGCGGAACAGGATCGCCACCAGCAGCGCGGGTTTCAGCAGCGGCAGGGTGATCTGGGTGAACCGCTGCCACGCCGACGCGCCGTCCACCTTCGCGGCCTCGTACACGTCGTTGGGGATGACCTGCAGACCGGCGAGCAGCAGCAGCGCCATGAACGGCGTCGTCTTCCACACATCGGCCGCGATCACGGCGAACCGGGCGGCCCACGGGTCCGATGTCCACAGGATGTTCGTGCCGAGCACCCTGTTGACCACGCCGTCGTACTGGAACATGAACTCCCACAGGCGCGCCGTGACGGCGGTCGGGATGGCCCACGGGATGAGCACCGCCGCGCGCAGCAGGCCGCGCCCGAGGAAGCTCTTGGCCATCACCATCGCCATGCCGAGGCCGATGGTCGCCTCCAGCGTCACGGTGATCACGGTGAAGAACAGCGTGACGCCGATGGCCATCCAGAACTGGGAGCCCAGGTTGCCGGTGGGGCAGGCGACGGTCTCGCCGGTGGGCAGCGTGCACTGCTGCAACAGCCAGTGCGTGTAGTTGCTGATCCCGGCGCTGCCGCCCTCGACGAACATGCCGGTGGCGGGGTCGAGCCCGGAGTCCTTCTGGAAGGACATGTACAGGGCCCGCACCACCGGGTAGCCGATGACGACCGCCAGCGCGATCAGCACCGGCGTCACGAACATCCACGCCTTGGCCGACAGGCGCAGCTCGGCGGCGATGCGCTCGCCGAGTCCGCGCTTACGCGGCAGGAACTCCTCGCCGGACACGCCTGTGGCCGCGCGCGTTGGGTCCGACACCGTTTATCTCTCTCCTACGGTCTGGCCGGGTCCGCTGCGCATCCTCTACGAGCCCGCGGTCTCGATGCCCTTCTGCATGCCGATGATCGCGTCGTCGACGGACTTGGTTCCGGTCAGGGCAGCATAGGCGTTGTCCTGGATGGCCTTCGACACCGCCGGGTAGAAGGGGGTCACCGGGCGCGGCACCGCGCTGGAGATCGACTCCTTGAGCGCGGGCAGGTACGGCATCTTCGCGATCAGGGCCGGGTCGTCGTACATCGAGGCCCGCACCGAGGGCAGCGCGCCGGAGGCGATGATGTGCTGGGCGTCCTCGCTGATCAGGAAGCGCAGGAAGTCCAGCGCGGTGGCCTTGTTCTTGGAGAACGCGCTGATGGCCGCGTTGTAGCCGCCCAGGGTGGAGGCGCCGACGCCGCTCTCGCCGGGCAGCGGCGCGACCGCGAAGTTCTCCTTCACCAGCGACGACTCGGCGCCCGCGTCACCGAAGGTGGAGGGCCAGCCGCGCAGGAACAGCAGGTTGCCCTGGGTGAAGGCGTTGGCCGACTCGGGCTCCTTGAAGGTGATGGCTTCCTTGGGGATGTCGCCGTTGTTGTAGGCGGTCACCAGGGTGTTGAGGCCGGCGCGGGCCTGGGCGCTGTCCACGGTGGGGGTCTTGCCGTCGGCGCCGACGAAGGTGCCGCCGAACGCGTTGATCACCTCGGAGGTGTTCACCGTCAGGCCCTCGTAGGGCGCGAACTGCCCGGCGTAGCAGCCGATGTTGTTGTCGCGCGCGATCTGGCACTGGCCCAGCATCTCGGCCCACGTGGTGGGCGGATTGGGCACCAGGTCCTTGCGGTAGAACAGCAGGCCGCCGTTGGTGTTGCGCGGCGCGGCGTAGAGGGTGTTGTTGTAGGTGGCGCTGGCGACCGGCGGGGACAGCAGCGTCGAGGTGTCGATGGCGAAGGAGTCCTTCAGCGGCTGGATCCAGCCCTTGGCCGCGAACTCGGCGGTCCAGGGCACGTCCAGGGCGATCACGTCGTAGTCGGAGCGCTTGGCGCGCAGGTTCTCGACCAGGTCGTCGTACTGCTGGGAGGCGTCGTTGGACTGTTCCTTGAACGTCACCTGCTCGTCGGGGTGCGAGGCGTTCCAGCGCTCGATGAGCTGCTTGACCACACCGGTCTCGGTGGTGTCCTTGCCCTCGACGTAGGTGATGGGGCCGCGGCCCTCGAGGTTCTCGCCCGTGGGGTTGCCGCCGCCGTCGCTCGAGCACGCCGTGGCGAAGGTCGTCGCCAGCACCGCGGCCGAGACCGCCGCGAGCGCGGCTTTCGGCACGAGCGACGAACGTAGGGACGACACCTTCTTCAAAGCCATCGCGGACACTCCATGTTTACGACGTGAGCAGCAGCACACCCTGCCGGTTGCACAACGCAAGATACACGGCGTTCATCCGCCACGCCCGAGTTGCGGTCCAGATCCGGGCGCGGCGGGACCCCGCCGCGATGACTACGCTGGCTGCCGATGACTTCGCCCGACGCGGTTCCCGACCGGATGCTCACCCGCATCGGCGGCCTGCTGCGCAAGGCGGAGGCCACCGACAACGAGCACGAGGCCGAGGCGTTCCTCGCGGCCGCGCAGCGGTTGGCGACCAAGTCCTCCATCGACCTCGCGGTGGCGCGGGCGCACGTCGCGGTGCGTGAGCGCCGGGCCACGCCGGTGCAGCGGATCATCCCGATCGGCGAGCCGGGGAAGAAGGGGCTGCGCACCTACGTGCAGTTGTTCGTCGCGATCGCGCACGCCAACGATGTGCGCTGCGACGTTGCCCGCACCTCCACCCAGGTGTACGCCTACGGCTTCGACACCGATATCGACACCTGCGAGGCGCTGTACGCGAGCCTGCTGGTGCAGATGGTGCGCGCGTCGGATCACTACATCAAATCGGGGCAGTACCGCACGGCGACGGTCGAGAAGATCGTGACCGAGCGTCGCTTCGGGCGCACGGTCCGCACGCGGGTGCGCGCGCCCGCCGCGCCCGTGACGGCCCGGCTCAACTTCCAGATGGCGTTCGCCGCGCGGGTGGGCAGGCGGCTGGCAAAGGTGAAGTCCGAGGTGGAGGCCGAGGCGGTGGAGTCGGCCGCGGCCGGGACAGCACTCGCGTTGCGCGACAAGGAGATCGAACTCGTCGACTTCTACACTGCGACCTCCGAGGCGCGCGGCACCTGGCGCGGTCCGCAGACCTCGACCGGGCATTCCGCTGCCGCACGCCGGGCAGGGGATCGCGCGGGACAGGCGGCGCGGCTGCGTCCGTCGACCGAATTGGGTGGCGTGCGTGGGGAATTGCCGTCGCGGGGCTCGGCGTGAAGGGTGTGTCCTCGGCCCGGTGGCGGAGGGAGTGCCGAGGTGGGGTGCCGCGACTGGTGACGGAGTGCGCACGGCTGCTGCGTGATACGAGGCGCGGGCGAGTAGGCGCCTGTGCTCCGAGCGGATCGCGGTCGACCGTGGTGGTGGCGACGTGAGGTGTGGGCGTGGCCGCGCGTGACGTGCAGCGCACCAAGGTCTACGACGCGGAACAGTTGGTGCGCAACGCCTTCGACCTGGCCGACGAGCACGGCGATCGCGCCCTCGACATGTACGGGTCGCATCTGACGCTGCCGATCGAGCGCCGTTTCGCCTCGGTGGACGCGGTGCAGTCCTATGCTGAGAAGGTACTAGCGCTCAATTGGGTTCGCGCCCAATGGGATCGAGCCGTCGTGCCGGTTCGGGTGCGGTCGCGTGCCGGAGCGACCGCCGCCCACTACGAAGCGGACGCGGCGGTCCTCGCGGTGCCGCCGCACGCCGGCGGCACCGCGTGGGCGCTGCGCGAACTTGTCGTCCTGCACGAACTGGCGCACCACCTCGACCCGGCCCCGGGCGCCACGGCACCCCACGGACCCGAATTCTGCACTCGTTACGTGGAATTGGTGGACGGTGTGATCGGCCCGGAGGCGGCGTTGCTGTTGCGCGCGACGATGCACGGCTGCGGCGTGCGCTTCGCGTGAAGGCCGTCGGCGTGCCGACACGGGGCAGGCTGCGGCCGCGTCAGCGGTTGAGCAGTGCGCGGACTCGTTCGTAGCGGGCGTTCCACCAGGCCACGCGGTCGGGGTCGGGGTGGCGGTAGCGGTCGAGGAGGGTGGGGTCCGGGGTGGCGGGGGTGTGCGGCACGGGGAGGTAGCCGTCGATCGGGCGCGGGGAGTCGGTGACGAGGTCGCCCTCGAAGAGGGAGAGGGTGTCCAGGCCGCAGGCGAAATCGAGGGTGGGCAGCGCGCCCGCGAGGGCCAGTTGCGCGCCCAGGCCGACACCGGTCTCCAGCGCCGAGGACACCACGCAGGGCAGCCCGGCGGCCTCGGCGACCTCCAGCGCGCGTTGCACGCCGCCCAGCGGGGTGCACTTGAGCACCGCCACGTCGGCGGCGCCGGCGACCGCGACCCGCAGCGGGTCCTCGGCGCGGCGGATGGACTCGTCGGCGGCGATCCGCACGTCCACCTTCCGCCGCACCGCCGCCAGTTCCTCGATGGTGCGGCAGGGTTGTTCGACGTACTCCAAACCGCCTGCCGCGCGGTCGATCTCGAGAATACGAGCGACGGCCGTGTCCACATCCCACACCGCGTTCGCATCGATGCGCACGGCCCCGCCCGGCCCCAGCGCGTCCCGGACCGCCGCCACCCGCTCGATGTCCTCGGCGAGCGAGACGGGATGATCGGCCACCTTCACTTTCGCGGTGCGGCAACCGGATTCGGCGACGATCCGGTGCGCCCGCTCCGGCCCGACGGCGGGCACGATGCAGTTCACCGGCACCCGCTCGCGCACCGGCTCCGGCCACCCCTCGCCCGCCTGCTCCAGCGCCGTCGCCAACCAGGCGGCCGCCTCGCGGTCGTCGTACTCCGGGAACGGACAGAACTCCCCCCACCCCACCGCGCCGGGAATCACCACCCCCTCCCGCACGGTGATCCCGCGAAACCGGGTGCGCATCGGAATCGCGTACACAACGGGCTCAGCGCTGCTCACCCAGCCACCCTACGACGCCTACCGGCGGCTCGGTCGCGATCGGCTCCACCGGCTACCGGCCGCCGCGGGCGCGCGACACACTGTTCCGACCGCTCCGGACGCCTCGGATCGACATCCTGCACCTGGCGACCGCAGCCGCTGGCCGCTATCGCCCGGCGGGCCGGAATGCCGACTACTTGAATACCGGCCCCTGCCGGTGCGGGGCCCCCGCATCATGGAACCCGTGCGCCCACCGCTCCGCGACCGTCCGGCCGACCTGGCGCGCGCCGCGGTGGGCACCGCCCTCGCGCTCGCTCTCGCCTGGTTCGCGGCGAACACGGTTCCCCTCTACGACGTCGCCGGCCGCGGCGAGCGGTCCACGTCCGCCGCCTACGTGCTCGCGTGGGCGGGCATCCTCGCCGCGCTCGCCTGGGCGGCGTACCGCGTCGTGGGGCGTGTCCGTGCCCGGCGTCCGATCGGGTGGACGCCGCTCATCGCGATCCCGTTGATCGTCGAGGCGTGGATCGCCGGGCTGCTGGTCGCGGTGTTGTTCTCCTGAGCGGCTGGGTGGGGAGGTGGGGGTCCGCCGGCCGCATGCTCGCCCGATCGAGCCGCGAATCGTGCGAAGGGAGTCCGCCGACCGCAGCGATCGGCGAACTCCCCTGTACACCCTGACTATTCGATGCTCAACAGATCAGAACGCGCTCACAACCGTTCCACGATGGTCGCGTTCGCGAGTCCGCCTGCTTCGCACATGGTTTGCAGCCCGTACCGCCCGCCGCGCTCCCGGAGGGCGTGCACCAGCGTGGTCATCAACCGCGCCCCGGACGCGCCGAGCGGGTGGCCGAGGGCGATCGCCCCGCCGTTGACATTCACCTTCGACAGGTCGGCCCCGGTGTCCTGCGCCCACGCCAGCACCACGGGGGAGAACGCCTCGTTGATCTCGATCAGGTCGATATCCGACAGCTGAAGCCCGGCCCGCTGCAACACCTTTCGCGTCGCCGGGATCACCGCCGTGAGCATCATCAGCGGATCGTCGCCGGCCACGGCGAAGCTGTGCAGGCGCGCCAGCGGGCGCAGGCCGAGCTGGGCCGCGCGCTCGCCGGTCATGATCAGCACCGCCGCGCTGCCGTCGCTCACCTGGCTGGCCGAGGCGGCGGTGATCTCCCAGCCGATCTGGGGGAATCGCTCGGCCATCGCCGGGTCGTAGTAGGCGGGCCGCAGCTCGGCCAGCGTCTCTAGCGTGCTGCCGACGCGGATGCCCTCGTCGGTCTCGAGCCCGTTGATCGGGGCCAGTTCGGGCGCGAACAGCCCGTTCTTCGTGGCCAGCGCGGCCTTGTCGTGGCTGCCCAGCGCGAACTCGTCGAGCTGGGTGCGGGTGAGCCCCCACTCGGCCGCGATCAGCTCCGCGCTGATGCCTTGCGGCACCAGGCCGTCCGGGTAGCGCTCGGCGAACGCGACGCCCGACAGATCCTCGGAGCCGATCAGGTTGGACCCCATGGGAATTCGTCCCATGGACTCGACGCCCGCGGCCACCACCACGTCGTACGCGCCGGCGATCACGCCCTGCGCGGCGAAGTGGATGGCCTGCTGGCTGCTGCCGCACTGCCGGTCCACCGTGGTGGCGGGCACCGATTCCGGATAGCCGGCGGCCAGCGCCGCCCGGCGCGTGACGTTCGCGCCCTGCTCGCCGACCTGGGTGACGACGCCGCCGATCACATCGTCGATCAGCGCCGGGTCGATACCGCTGCGCTCCACCACCGCCCGCAGGCTGTGCGCGAGCAGATCGACGGCGTGGACGTCGTGCAGCGCCCCGTTCGGCTTGCCCCGGCCGATCGGCGTGCGTACCGCTTCCACGATCACCGCGTCTCTCATGGCGATTCCTTCCTCCGGCCCGGGTGACCCCTGGCTCTATTTGCTTATAGCCAGAGTAACGCCTGGCTATAGTTCACTCAATCCAGAACGGGATATGATGTCCGTCATGGCAGCCGTGATGGAAGGGCCCCTGGCCGATCTGAGTGCGTGGCGGGCCGACGAGTGCTCGATCGCCAAGGCGATGGACATCGTCGGCAGCCGGTCGGCGGTCCTGGCGCTGCGCGAGGCCTACTACGGCACCCGCCGCTTCGACGGTTTCGCCGCGCGCATCGGCATCACCGACGCCGCTGCCGCCGCCGCCCTGCGCAAACTGACCGACGCGGGCCTGCTGGAGAAGCACCCGTACCGCGAGGCGGGGCAGCGCACCCGCAACGAGTACCGGCTCACCGAGAAGGGACGCGATCTGCTGCCCGCGGTGCTGGCCCTGATGCAGTGGGGCGACAAGTACTTACAGCCGGGCCCGTCGCCCCTGCTGCTGGTGGAGGCGGCCACCGGCGACCCGGTCCGCGTGGAAGTGCGCAGCGCGTCCGGCCGCGAGATCGCATTGGATCAGCTGGGCGTGCGCCTCAACGAAGAGTTCCGCCGCGCCCGCCGCGGCTGACGCGCATCACGCGCGCCCGGGATCGTTTCACCGGACGCCTGTGGTTTCTCTCGCGTGAACCAGCCGTTTCCGGTTCGTGTGACCTCCTGTGAACGACGAGCAACGGCTCGCCGGACCCTCGGGAGGACCCATGAAGAGAACACGCGCTGTGGTATCGGCATTCGTCAGCGCGGCGGCCGCCGCGGCCGTCATCGGGACGGCGGCGCCCGCGCATGCGGCCGCCACCGCGGGCGTCGTCATGAACGGATCGCAGTTGCGTATGACCGGTAGTGACCTGTCCGACGACATCGAGTTCCGCGCCGAAGGCAATGCGGTGGTCGTCGTGAGCCGGGTCGCGAACATCTTCAACGGGATCGGTTCCGGGTGCGAGCGCGTCGACGATTTCAAGGTGCGCTGCCCCGGTGCATCGGCGAGAACAAATCGCCCTCGTGCGAGAACTGAGCCGAAATCCAGCGCTGCCGAGCCGGGCGCCGATCGCGGTCCCGGCCCGGCGGCGTGCTCACGTCAGCCGACGTCCGTCGACGGTCGAGAAGAAGTACGTGCACTCCGCGACCGTCGACAGCAGCAGCCGCGCCCCCTTGGCCGGCGGGTTGCGCCAATCCGCCCGCGCCACAATCGTTTCCCCGCCACCGTTGCGCCCGTTGCTCGCGATGGTGCGTCCGTAGACGTAGGCGTCCGACCCCAGCTCCTCCACCACGTCCACCTCCATTTCGACGCCGTGCCCGCCGATCTCGAAGTGCTCGGGGCGGATGCCGACGACCACGCTGCCCTCGGCGGCGTCGGTCACGCTGCGCGGCACCGCGAGCGCGAACCCGCCCAGCGACACCGCGCCGTTCTCCACCGGCAGCGTGAACATATTCATCGCGGGCGAGCCCATGAACCCGGCGACGAACGCGTTGGCCGGATCGCGGTACAGGTCGCGCGGCGCGGCGCACTGCTGCAACAGCCCGTCCTTGAGGACCGCCACGCGGTCGCCCATCGTCATCGCCTCGACCTGGTCGTGGGTGACGTACACCGTGGTCGTGCCGAGCCGCCGCTGCAACTGCGCGATCTGGGTGCGGGTCTGCACGCGCAGCTTGGCGTCCAGGTTCGACAGCGGTTCGTCCATCAGGAACACCTGCGGCTGGCGCACGATCGCCCGCCCCATCGCCACGCGCTGGCGCTGACCGCCCGACAGCGCCTTGGGCTTGCGGTCCAGATACGGCTCGAGGTCCAGCAGTCGCGCGGCCTCCAGCACCCGCTGTTCCTTCTCCGCCTTGGCCACCTTGGCCAGCTTCAGCGCGAAGCCCATGTTCTCGGCGACGGTCATGTGCGGGTACAGCGCGTAGTTCTGGAACACCATCGCGATATCGCGGTCCTTGGGTTCGGCGTGCGTCACGTCGTTCGCCCCGATCAGGATGCGCCCGCCGTTCACCTCCTCCAATCCCGCCAGCATCCGCAGCGACGTGGACTTCCCGCACCCCGACGGCCCCACCAACACCAGGAACTCACCGTCGGCGATCTCCAGATCCAACTGATCCACCGCGGGCTTGTTCGCCCCGGGATACCGGCGCGTAGCACCGTCGAACGTCACCGTAGCCACGAGAAATCTTCCCTTCACCGGCAGGAACGTGCCGGACGATCCGAGTAGAGGGGTTGCGCCGCCGGTCCCCCGGCGACCCCGCGATCGTAGCCGCCACCCCGGCCCTCGCCACCCCCTCCATCCCTCGCCCGCCGGCGCGACCCCCGGTACTGTCGTTGTCGGCGGGGTCTTCCCGATCGTCGGGTCGCGAAATGCGCCCGCTTCATCGGCATATCACCGGGGGTCGGGGTGCGGAACATCGAGGAGAGGTTCGACGATCTCCTTCGCGCGGTGCCGATCCCGGTCCCGTGGGATCTGGGCGCCTACGTCTCGGCGGTCGCGGAGTACCGAGCGCGTCCGATCACCCTCCACCCCGTCAGCATGTCCGGCGTGGCGACCGCCGGATGTGGCGGTGGCGGTGGCCTGTGGATCGTCCGCCGCGACGACGACCTGATCGCCTACGACGACCGCACCTCCGATCGGCACGCCGAGCACATCGTGCTGCACGAGGTCGGGCACATGCTGCTCGGACACGACCGTGCCCCCGCCGGCACCGACACCGACCACGGGTTGCTGCGCGAACTGCTCCCCTCGGTGTCGGCCGAGGCGATTCACCGCGTGCTCGGCCGCGACGCCTACGCCAACGCGCGCGAGCGGGAGGCGGAGATGTTCGCCGATCTGGCGATGGTGCGCGCGCAGTCCCCGGCCGCGGCACCGAGTACCTTGCGCGCCACGTTCTTTCGCGGACGACAGCGATGATCTCGCCGGTGCCCGCCGCTTTCGCGATTCCGGTGATCGCGGTGGTCGCGCTGATCGCCGCCGCGCGGTGGATCATGGTGCGCGACAGCGCGGTCGACCACCTCATCAACCGGTCGCTCACGTGGGCACTGGCCGGGCTGCTGCTCCACGAACGCGGCGTGGCGCCCGGCATCGCGAGCTGGCTGCATCAATTCTCGCTCGGCTGCATCCTTTTCACGCTCTCCGGTGTCTACGGCATCGCCGCCCTCTGGGGTGGTGCGGACCCGGCCTCGGCGCGGCCGCGCCAACGGCGCTACGACGCCGCGGCGGCGGGTGTGCTCGCCGTGGTCCTGATCGCCGGTACACCGGCCCGATCCGAGGGATTGCTCATCGATCAGGCGCTCGGTGTTCCGTCGATCCTGTTCTGGGGCGTTTTCGGGGTGCCCCTGGCGGTGTGCGCGCTGCGCATCCTGCGATTGGGCGTTCGCGAATTCCGGGCCGCCGAATCGAAGGCGCGTGAGCGGCTGGTGTACGCCGTCATTCTCGCCGCCGCGGGCGGGCTGTTGATCGATGCGATCGCGGGACCGTCGGTCGCCGCCGTCCACGTGCTCACCGGTACCGATTCGCCGGACCCGCAGATGGTGCGCAAGGCGGCCACCTTCTTCGCCGCCACCCTCTGCGCGGCCGTCGTCACGTCGATTCCCCTTGTCACCGAGACCCTTTCGCGCTTGGGGTGGGCGGGCATGGGTCGCGAGATCCGGTTGCTGCGTCCGATGTGGCGGGATCTGACCGACGCTTTTCCTGAGGTCGTGCTCTACACCCCGGCGGAGTGGGCGGCGTTGGACGACCGGGTGCGCTGGCACCGCATGACGGTCGAGATTCACGATGCGCTGATGCGGTTGCGCCGTGGTGCGGAACCGCCGGCCGAGCCGATCGCCGCCCCACCGGAGGGCGCCGCGCTGCGCATCGCGCGGGCGCTGCGTGCCGAGCGGGAGGGCCGCGTGTCGAACCAGTCCGCCGACGTCGAAACGTATTCTCTGCCAGGAGATTCGACGCAGCTCGCGGCGATCGCCGCCTTCTGGCCCGACGCTGTCCGGCGCGTGGGCGACCGGATGTATGAGGAGCGAATCCATTGACACGCGTATCGGAACATCGCGCGACGCCGCTGCCGCACCCGCGCTGGCGGCTGCCGTGGCTGGGTGATGTGCTGACGGTGAACCCGGTCCGGCCCACCCAGGCGTCGATGGCCGATGCCAGGCGCTACGGGCCGATCTTCGAGCGCCGCATCGCGGGCTATCCGATCGTCGTGGTGAGCGGGCCGGATCTGATCGCGGAGATCAACGACGAGCGGCACTGGACCAAGAACGTCGGTGTGCTGTTCAAGCTGATGCGCCCGATCGTGCGCGACGGCCTGTTCACCGCCTACAACCACGAGCCCAATTGGTCCAGGGCACACCACATTCTGGCGAGCGCCTTCACGCAGGAGGCGATGCGCGGCTACCACCGGACCATGGCGGGTGCCGTGTCGGACCTGCTCGAGCACTGGACCGCCCGGGCGGGCGAGTGGATCGACATCGCCGATTCCGCCAACAGATTCACGCTGGAGGTGATCGGCCGGGCCGGATTCAGCTACTCCTTCGACTCGTTCACGCGCGGCGACGAGCATCCTTTCGTCGCCGCGATGGGCCGCGGGCTGCGCCATATCAACCGCAATGCCAATCTGCCTCCCGCCCTGCACAATCTGCCGCGGGCACGCGCCGCCCAGCACCGGCGCGATATCGCGTTCGCGCACGGCCTCGTCGACGAGGTCATCGCCCGGCGCCGCCGCGAGGATCCCGACGGCACCGCCGACCTGCTCGGATTGATGCTCAACAGCGCCGATCCGGTGACGGGCGAGCGACTGGACGAGATCAATATCCGCCACCAGATCCTCACTTTCCTGGTCGCCGGTCACGAAACGTCGGCGGGCGCACTGGCATTCGCGCTCCACTTCCTGGCGGCGAATCCCGGGATCGCCGCGCGGGCGCGCGCCGAAGTCGACGAACGCGGGTCCGGTGGCGAGCTCGAGTACGCCGACGTGGGCAAGCTCCGGTACCTGCGTCGCGTGGTGGACGAGACGTTGCGTCTGTGGCCGATCGCCCCCGGGTACTTCCGGGAAGCGCGGCACGACGTCACGATCGGCGACGGGAAGTATTCGTTCGCCGAGGGTGACTGGGTGTTCGTCCTGACCTTGCAGGCGCACCGCGACCCCGTCTGGGGGTCCGACCACGACGAATTCGACCCGGACCGCTTCCTCCCGGAGAACCTCCGCCGCCTCGGCCCGCACATCTACAAGCCCTTCGGCACCGGGGAGCGCGCCTGCATCGGCCGCCAGTTCGCCTACCACGAGATCCTGCTCGCCCTGGCGCACATCCTGCGCACCTTCACCTTCGAACCGGACCCGCGCTACCGCCTGAAGGTCCGGGAACAGATCACCCTGAAGCCCGACGGTTTCCGCCTGAGGCTGCATCCCCGCTGAGTGCGGCCGGATTCAGCTCGCGGCCAAGAGTTTTCCGAGAAGAGTCGTGAGCTGGTCGCGTTCGCGGGGGGTGAGGGCGGCGAAGGTGCGGTCGAGGAAGGCGGGGACGGTGCGCTCGGCGGCGGTGAGTGCGCGTTTGCCCGCCGCGGTGAGGGTGACGGCGTAGGCGCGGCGGTCGCCGGGATCGCGTTCGCGGCGAACGTAGCCGTGGCTTTCGAGGTCGTCGGCGATGCCGACCATGACGCTGCGGTCGATCCGCAGTTCCTCGCTGAGCGTGCGCTGGGAGCACGGGCCCACCGCCGCGAGCATGCGCAGCACCAGGTGTTGTCCGACGCCGAGACCTGGTTCCGTGGCCGCCGCCGCGGCGGCGCCGAAGATGATTTGTGAACAGATGGAGACGGGCGCTGCGCCCGCCCCGAGGAAGCGGGCCCCGATATCGCTGAACCTGACCGCCGACGAAGTCCTGTCCACCACCCGCGCGGTGCGCAAACGCCTCGACCTCACCCGGCCGGTACCCCGGCACCTCATCGAGGAGTGCGTCGACCTCGCCACCCAGGCGCCCACCGGCCGCAACCGGCAGCGCTGGCACCCTCTCGCCTACACCCTCGGCACCGAATTCCGCCCGGCCGCCCGCGTCGACCGGACCCAGGTCCTGCACTGGAACCGCTGGTGAACCGCGATGCGGTGGGCAGGGAACGCGCCCGCCGGTAGCCTCGTGCGCGGGGGCGAGCGAGGAGGAGGGACTGTGAGCACTCGACCGGTTCGGATCGGCGTCCAGCTGCAACCCCAGCACGCGCCGGAGTACGGGTTGATCCGCGACGCGGTGCTGCGCGCCGAGGACGCGGGCGTGGACATCGTGTTCAACTGGGATCACTTCTATCCGCTCAGCGGTGATCCCGACGGCGCGCATTTCGAGTGCTGGACCATGCTGGGCGCGTTCGCCGAGCAGACCGAGCGGGTGGAGATCGGCGCGCTGGTCACCGGCGGCGGCTACCGCAACCCCGATCTGCTGGCCGATATGGCGCGCACCGTCGACCACATCAGCGGCGGCAGGCTGGTCCTGGGTATCGGCGGCGGCTGGTTCCAGAAGGACTACGACGAATACGGTTACGAGTTCGGTACCGCAGGGTCGCGCCTGAACTTGTTGCGCGACAACATGGTTCGACTCACCACCCGACTGCGCAAGCTGAATCCGCTGCCCACGCGCGACATCCCGATCCTGATCGGCGGCGGCGGTGAACGCAAGACGCTGCGCCTGGTCGCCGAGTACGCCGACATCTGGCACAGCTTCTCCGATCTGGAGACGCTGGCCCGCAAGAACGCGGTCCTCGCCGAGCACGCCGCCGCCGTCGGCACCGACGAATCGCGCATCGAACGGTCGCTGGCCTGGCCGGGTGTGGAGAAGGCGCCCGCCTACCGGGCGGCGGGTGTCTCACTGTTCACGGTCGGCGTGAGCGGGCCCGACTACGACCTCGGGGAACTGATCCGCGCGATCCGCTGGCGCGACGAGGTGAACCCGGAACAGGTCGCGGGCCTGGCGTGAGCGTGGTGTGGACGATCGGGCGAATCGTCCACACCACCAACGGATCACACGGGCGCGAGCACGTATTCGTCCGCGGTGGCGAACCGCACCGGCAGTTCGCTCAGCCCGCGGATGAGCAGGCTCCTGCGCCAGGACAATTCGTCGAACTCCCCGTCCAGCGCCATCGCGGGCACCCGCTCCAGCAGCCGCGTGATGGCCACGGTCGCCTCCATGCGCGCCAGCGCGGCCCCGACGCAGTAGTGGATGCCGTGGCCGAACGCGAGGTGGCGGTTGTCGGTGCGGTCGAGGTCGACGCGGTCGGGGTCGGTATGGCGCCGGGGGTCGCGGTTGGCTGCCGCCAGCGAGATCATGATGAACTCCCCGGCGTCGATATCCTTGCCGCCCAACGTGATCGGCGCGGTGGTGAAGCGCGCGGTGGCCAAGTGCACCGGGCCCTGGCAGCGCAGGATCTCCTCCACGAACGCGGGGATCCGCTCCGGTGCCGCGCGCAACCGAGCCGCCGTCGCCGGATCGCGCAGCAACTCCAGCACCGCGTTGCCGATCAGGTTGACCGTCGTCTCGTGCCCGGCTGCCAGCAGCAGGAACAGCATCGCGATGAGTTCCTGCTGATCGAGCCGGTCGCCGTCCTGGCTGGCCGCGATGAGGTCGGAGAGCAGGTCCTCGCCGGGGTGGTCGGTGCGCGCCGCGATCAGCTCGGTGAGGTAGGTGAAGAAGCTGATGCCCGCGCTGGTGCGCGCTTCCACGCCCGCGGTCTCGTCCACCACGACGGCGGTCCAGGAGCGGAAGTCGTCCTTGTCGTCGTCCGGCACGCCGAGGAGTTCGCAGATGACCGCGATCGGCAGCGGGAAGGCGTAGCTGTCGATGAGGTCGGCGCGGTCGCGCGCGAGCATGTCGTCCAGCAGGTCGTCGGCGAGGGCGGTGACGCGCGGACCGAGCCCGCGCACGGCGCGCCCCGCGAACGCCTTCGACACCAGTCCGCGCAGCCGCGTGTGCTGCGGCGGATCGGCGAAGAGCATGTTGTCGTTGACCGCGCCGCCGAACAGTCCGGCCGCGCCGTTGCGCGCCAGCGCCGCCTGCCCTTCCGGCGAGCTGACCCGCTTGCTGATGGTCGGCTCGACGAAGGCCTGCTTGGCGACGTCGCCGTCGACCACCAGCCAGCCCAGCACGCCGTCCAGGCGCACGCGGTGGATCGGCCCGCGGGCGCGCAGCACGCGGTAGACGGCGTGCGGGTCACGGTAGAAGCTGTCGTCGGTCAGTTCGAGGATCTCGTCGGCCGGTGCGGGCGGCTGCGACTCCGGGTGGTTCACGTACGTCCTTTCGAAGGTGGCTTGGCTGTTCTGCGAGGCGTGCGCGCCGTGGCGAGCAGCGGTGGAACGTCGAGCGTTTCGATCGGTGGAACCCGTGCGGCGAACGGGATGTCGGAATTGTCTGCTTCCCCCGGGCAAACCGCGCGGCGATTCTCGCACAGCGCGCCGAGGCGCTCGCGCGTGACCCAAATCGCGTTTCCCCTGGTGTTGCTGTGTATTTGCGCGATACCCGTTACTGTGATCCGTCATGTCCGGTCTGCTCGTCGCGCGCTACCGCGCCCTGCTCGCCCTGATCCTGCTCACCGTGGGATTCGCCGCGACGGGGTGCGGCTCCACGGGCGAGAGCCGTGATCTGTGCGCGCCACCGGGGGTGAACGCCGCCTCCGCCGCGCCGGAGAACCTCGCCATTCCCGCGGCGGCCGGTCCCGATCGCTACACCACCGCGACGGTCGCGCCGCTGGAAAGCATCGACGTGAACCGGCTCGGGCTGCTCACCCCGGGCGTGCTCAGCGTCGGCACCCTCTCCGACGCGCCGCCCAGCATCTGCGTGAACTCGGCGGGCTCGTTCACCGGCTTCGACAACGAACTGCTGCGCGCGGTCGCCGCGAAACTCGGTCTGCGGGTGGAGTTCTCCGGCACCGAGTTCGCCGGGCTGCTGGCCCAGGTGGCGGGCGGGCGGTTCGATGTGGGCTCGTCCAACATCACCACCACCGATGCGCGCCGCGAACTCGTCGGCTTCACCAACGGCTACGACTTCGGGTATTTCGCGCTGGTCGTGTCCGACACCAGCCCCGTCAAGGGCTTCGACGACCTGGGGCCCGGCTCGCGGATCGCGGTGGTGCAGGGCACCGTGCAGGACGAGTACGTGGTGAACACCCTGGGCCTGGACCCGGTGAAGTTCCCCGACTACAACACCGCCTACGCGAATCTGCGCACCGGTCAGGTGGATGCCTGGGTCGCGCCGTCGGCGCAGGCGGACGGCGCGGTCAAACCCGGTGACGGCACCGCGATCGTGGCGAACTCCTTCAGCCTGGACAATTTCGCGGCCTGGGCGGTGAACAAGGGCAATCAGCCGCTCATCGACGCGCTCAACAGCGGATTGGACGCCGTGATCGCCGACGGCACCTACGCCCGCCTCTACAGCGACTGGGTGCCGCGCGAACTGCCGCCGGGCTGGAAGCCGGGTTCCAAGGCCGCGCCGGTGCCGGACCTGCCCGACTTCGCGGCGCTGGCCGCCGAGCGCGGTGACACCGGCGCCACCGAACAGTCCGCGCCCAAGTCGACGTTGCAGCAGCTGGGCGAGACCTTCTTCGATTGGGAGCTGTACCGCAAGGCCTTTCCCGATCTGATCAAGACCGGTCTGCCGAATACCCTGATCCTGGCGGTGGTTTCGGGTGTGCTCGGCACGTTGCTCGGCATGCTGCTGGCCGTCGCGGGCATCTCGCGCACGCGCTGGTTGCGGTGGCCCGCAAGGGTTTACACCGACATCTTCCGCGGATTGCCCGCCGTGGTGATCATTCTGATCATCGGTCTCGGCATCGGGCCGGTGGTCCGCGACATCACCGGCAGCAATCCGTACTGGCTCGGCGCGGTCGCGCTGGCGTTGCTCGCCTCGGCCTACATCGGCGAAATCTTCCGTTCCGGAATCCAATCCGTGGAACCGGGCCAGCTCGAGGCCGCCCGCGCCATCGGCCTCGGCTACCGCCAGGCCATGACGCTGGTGGTGATCCCGCAGGGCGTGCGGCGCGTGCTGCCCGCGCTGATGAACCAGTTCATCGCGCTCATCAAGGACTCCTCGCTGATCTACTTCCTCGGCCTGCTGGCCAGCCAGCGCGAGTTGTTCGCGGTGGGAAGGGATCTCAACGCCCAGACCGGCAACCTGTCGCCGCTGGTCGCGGCGGGCCTGATGTACCTGGTGCTGACCGTGCCGCTGACCCACCTGGTGAACTACATCGACCGCCGGATGCGCACGGGACGCCCGGACCGCCCCCTCGACGAGCTCGAGCAGGCCACCATCACCGAAGGACGCTGATCAATGAGTGCCTCTCTCACCGGGACCGGCCTGCACCTGACCCTGGGCCGCAACCACGTGCTGCGCGGGATCGACATCCACGTCGAAGCGGGCACCACCACCACGGTCATCGGACCGTCCGGCTCGGGCAAGTCGACCCTGCTGCGGGTGCTCAACCGGCTGTACGAGCCCGACGAGGGCGACATCCTGCTCGACGGCGAATCGGTGCTGCGCGAGGACCCCGACCGGTTGCGCCAGCGCATCGGCATGGTGTTCCAGCAGTTCAACCTGTTCCCGCACATGACGGTGGCCGAGAACATCGCGCTCGGCCCGCGCAAGCTGCGCGGACTGTCCAAGGAGCAGGCCAGGGCGCTGGCGCTCGAGCAGCTCGAGATCGTGGGCCTCGCCGAGAAGGCCGATTCGCGGCCGGCGAACCTGTCGGGCGGGCAACAGCAGCGGGTGGCGATCGCCCGCGCGCTGGCCATGCGGCCGCAGATCATGTTCTTCGACGAGGCCACCTCGGCGCTGGATCCCGAGCTGGTCAAGGGCGTGCTGGCGCTGATGGCCGAGCTGGCCTCGGGCGGGATGTCGATGGTGGTGGTGACCCACGAGATGGGGTTCGCGCGCAGCGTGTCGGACAACGTGGTGTTCATGGACGCGGGCCAGGTGGTGGAGACCGGCGAGCCCGACGCCCTGTTCACCGACGCGCGGACCGAGCGGCTGCGGAAATTCCTCTCCCAAGTGCTCTGACGGGGTGATCGGGGGCTGTCAGCGCATCGTCAGCAATCTATACTGATGCATATACGCTAATGTGTTACCGATCACAGATCTCCTGTCCATCGGCTTGGAAGAAGGCATTCTGATGACCACAGCACACCTCGAGCACACCGGTCACGCGCACGAGCACGGACCCGGGTGCGGCCACGTGGCGGTGCCGCACGGCGATCACGTGGACTACGTCCACGACGGTCATCTGCACCGCGCCCACGACGGCCACTTCGACGAGTGCGAATCCGCGGGTCACACCGAACACACGGCCCACGACCACGTGCACGGCGAGGGCTGTGGGCACGTCGCGGTCCCGCACGGCGACCACGTCGACTACATCCACGACGGCCACCGCCACGCCCCGCACGACGGTCACTACGACGAGCACTGACCCGGCGAGCGCCGGACCCCGGGCGGGCGTTTCTCGCGTCCGCCCGGGTCTTCGTGGCTAGGTGTGGAAGGTCGCGAAGGCGGACCAGAGCAGAGGTGAGTCGGCCGGGGCGGCGGATTCGCGCCACGCGGTGAGGCGGGCGCGTTGCCACTCGGCGAGGGTGGTCAGGGGGTCGGGGTGGTCGTGGGCGGTGTCGACGGCGCGGACCACGTCTTGCAGCGGTGTCGCGTCGACGGCGGCCAGGCGCTGGAACGCCAGGTCGGTCGGCAGCGGCCAGCGGGTGGCGGTGACGAGTTCGGCACCGCCGTTCACCATGGCGGCGATCAGGCCCAGCGCCTCGGTGAACCGCAGGTCGCCGCCGCTTTCGCAGGCGATGAGCGCGACCCGGCTGGGGATCGGCCAGAGCTCGGGGCCCGCGACGGGCTCCTCGCTCAGCGTGTGGGTGCCGAGCAGGAGGTCCTTCGCGGAGAGCGGGCGGTGGGTGCGCTGCGGTTCGGCGAATCCGAGCGCGCCGGCGGTGCAGGCGAGGTGCAGTTCCGCGTTCTCGCTGCGCCCCGATTCCGGCGCGGCCGCCGTGACGTGGCCGACGTAGATCAGCCGGGAGGCGCCGGCGCGCAACGTCTTCGAGAGCCAGTCGCGGTCCAGGTCGGTGCGGCGGAACGCCTCGACCGGATCGACCACCTCGGGCCGGAGTCGTTGGCGCGCACTGTGTTCGGCCACACGAGCGGCCAGCGGTGATGTGGCGTCCATGCGGCCCAGCACCGAACCGAGCGCCGAGTCCGCGCGGAAACCGGGCACCCGGGGGTCGAGCACGGCGACGACCGGCAGCTCGCGGTCGGTGTGCCATGTGCGCGCGACCCGTCCCGGTGCGTGCACGACGCCCGCCGGGGCGAGCATGCTCACGTCGGCGATGTCGAGGAGCCTTAGAGTCGGGTCGGGTGCGAGGAGTTCCCACGGCACCTGCGCCACCCTCGGTGACGGTTGGATCCGCAGGTGTGGGCGCACGCCTCGCGTGTGCAGCGCGTGCAGTTGGACGGCGAGTGCCTGGGGGAGCAGGGCACGGGAAAGCTGTTGGGCGAGGTGGTATTCCGCGTCCCGGTTCATGAACGCGCCTGTGGTGAGGCAATCCCGCAGGCCGTCCGCGCCGCGCGGATCGGGTAGTGCCGCCGCCAGCGCGGCCACCGCCTCGTCCACCTGCGCGCCGGGCAGCATGGCGGTCCCGCGCGCGTCCGGGTCGCCTTCCCATCGCCAGGACATGTAGAGGTCGCCGGCGTCGGCCATCCGCACTATGGCGGTGGGCTGGGTGTCGGTTGTGTCAGGCACGCCCGCAACACCTTTCGTTGCTCATACCGGCAGCACCCGGTCCTCTCGCACGGTGCGGCCGTAGCGTTGTTCGGCGGCGGTGATGTAATCCGCCAGAGCGATGTGGCCGTCCGGGGCAACGGCCAGGCGCGGGGGTGGGGTGACGGGGAGGCCGGCTTCGGCGGCGACGTGGGCGAGCGCGGAGCCCAAGCGCAGGGCCGGGCCGGTGTCGGCGTGCGACTCCGTGGGTGTGAGGGGTTCGAGGGGTAGGCGCGGTGGAGCGGGGCGTGCGGCGCGGTCCATGTCGAGTGTGGTTCCGGCGCAGTGGGTTTCGACCAGGTCCACGATCAGCTGGGCGTCGCCGCACAGGTAGGCGAACCGGAAGGCCAGACGCGTGGCGGGGTCGGCGATCTCGCGGTTCCACTGGTCGCGCTGCCCGCCGCCCGGCAGCGTGTATCGCACGGCGTCGATGGCGATCGCGGCCGTCACGGCGACGTCGCGGCCGAGGGTGAGGAGTTCGGCGGGCGGTGTGCCCTCGATGTGGTCGACCACCATCTCCAGCAGAGTCGCGTGCCAGAAATCGACCTGGGCGCAATGCAATCCGAGCCCGCGCTGGGCGTAGGCCCGGAACGCCGTGTCGAGCAGTTCTCGGCCCTCGGCGAGGCGGCCGTGGGCGAATTCTAGTGTGGCCAAGCGTGTCTGGACGGCGGCCACGTCCAGCGCGGCCCCCGATTCGGTGAAGTAGTCGAGACTGCGCCGGTACAGTTCGCCCGCGCCGTCGAGATCGCCGCGGCCCTCGGCGAGAAACCCCAGCGTCTTGAGCCCCACACCCGCCCGGTAGCCGAGCCCGGCCTGCTCGAAGTACTCCTGGCTGGCCCGCAGCGGCGCCTCCGCCTCGTCGAACCTGTTGACCCGCGTGTACAGCACCGCGAGGTTCTGCTTGGTCTCCGCGACGCCGTTCACGTCGCCCGCCGCTTCGAACGCCGCCAGCGCCTGGGTGGCGAAGTCGAGACCGAGCTCGCGCCGTCCGGTCTCGAAATACGCGCCCGCCAGGTTCATCAGCGGATGCGCGCGCAGTTCCGGCGCGAAACGGTCGGCCAGATCCAGGGATTCGGTGGCGAGGTCGATCACGCGCAACCACTGCGCGCGATGGAACGCGACGGCGGTGAGCGAGAGCAGGCACGGAATGCGCAGCGCCACCAGATCCGGGTGCGTAGCCAGATCGGCGTAGCCCCGCTCGAGCGCGTCCTGCGCCTCGTCCAGCTCGCCGACGTGCTGGAGCGCCTGCGAGTAGTTGATCAGCGTCGATACGCGCTTCTCCACGGCGTCCTCGGGGATCTGCGCCAGAGCTTCCCGGAACATGGCGATCGCCCGCGCGTGCTCGCCCAACTCGTCGCACATGCTCGCCGCGTTGATCAGCGCGCTCACCCGCACCCCGCCTTCGGTGGTGCGCGCGGCGTGCTCGAAGATGCGCAATGCTTCCACCACGTCACCGCGCTGATGCGCGGCGGCGCCCTCGTAGAGGAGTTCCAGGCCGGGTGGGGAGTTCTCGGGAATCTGCGCCATATCAGAAGTCCGATTCGCCTGCGGCGGCGGCGATTTCCGCGAGCAGGGGCGGGTCCGCGTCGTCCGGCGCACTCGCCCGGCGCACGCGGGTGGTAGCGAAATCCCGGATGCGTTGCCGGAGTGCGGGATCGGTGCGGGTGGTCGCGCCGACGCCCGGGACGTACACCTCGACGGTGTCGACCGAGTCGGCGGGGAGGGGCGTTTCGCCGTACCAGGTGTCGCCGCGCAGGGTGAGGTCGGCGGTCACGTTTCCCGCCGGAGTCGTGAACGCCGCGCGGGGGCGCAGATGGTCCGGCGCGGAGGTCAGCGTGGGTGCCGCGACGACCTGAACCCGCGCGACGGTCGCGCCCGCCTCCCGGCTCAAATCCCACGAGACCGCCCGCTCGGACGCATCCACCAGTCCCGGCGGGCAGCGCCACCAATCCCACCCGCCGATCCCGCGCCCGAACGCCAGCCCACCGCCGCGCGCACCACCAGCCGCCAGCGCGTAATCCTCGGCCCTGGCCGACAGTGGTTCGGCCACAACGTCTTCCGTTGCAACTTCCGCATCCGCGCCGTCCACGAGCAGCTCGCACTCCTCGGTCAACGTCGCGATCTCCCGTGCGAGCAACCCCTGATCCAACGCCGGAATCCCATCCACCGTCGACGCCGGCCACCACCGCGCCGCCCAGTGCGCGTACGCCAACCGCCACGCCCGCCCCACCACCTCGGGCAGCGCGGGTTCGACCAGCAGATCGATCGCGACGGCCGGGCCGTTCGCCTCGGTGCCGGACGTGTCCGCCGATCCGTGAACGCCCGGCGCGACGACCGACTCCGCGTTACCCCCACCAGACCCGGCCGCGTTGCCATCGCCGAGTGCGGCCCCGCCTTCGCCCGGAGCGCTACCGGACCTCGCGACGTCAGCCGTATCGAGGTGAGCGCTGGACGTCGCCCTGTCGCGGCTCTCGACCACGCTGTCGCCGGGGTCGGTCGCGCCGCCGTCGACCTTGGCGGTGCTGTCATCGTCGCCGAGCGGAGCCGTCCCACTGGACGCGGTGGCACCGCTGCGCGGGCGCATGGCCCGGCCGGTGCCGAACCGGTCCGTCGCGCCGCTGGGCTCGGTCGTTCCGCTGGCGGCTGCGTCGACGTCGTCGTCGGGCGGTGGTTCCACACCACCTCCAGCTGTAATGCCGCCGTTCTCGCCGGCATGGTCGTCGGCGCCGAGTGGACTCGCACCACCGCGCGGGCGCGTGGCCGCGCCAATCTCGAACCGGTCTGTTCCGCCGACACTGGTCTGCCCGATGCCTCCGCCGTCGGCGGCGGAACTGCCGGGCTCGGTGGTCCGGATGCCGGCGCTGGACGGTGCCCCACCATCGCCCGGTCCTCCGGAATCCCCTGTCGGGGCGGAGAGTTCGCCGATCACGACGGCCACGCGTTCTCCGTACAGGGCCCACAACCAGTCCTGGGCGGCGTCGGCGTTGTCCAGGACGGCGGCCGGGATGCGTTGGCCGGCAAGGAGACTCCAGGTCAGGTGGCCGCCCGCTACCTCCAAGACCGCCGTGTCGGGGGCCGGGGCGTCGTCGAGCACGGTGGGGGCGCCGGCCGGGGCGATGGCGATCGACCCGTCGGTGAGTACGCGGACCCGCACTTCCATCAGCTCGCCCTCGATTCCGCCGCGCCCGGCTCCGCCGCCCGCACACTGAGCGCCTTGCGCACGCGGGTGCGGTGATCGAGCATCACCGAGCGCGCCACGCCGTCGAGGAGGTCCCACAGCTCGCCCGGCTCGTCCGCCGGCGCACCGCGCACATCCCGCCCGTGCAGCCGCACCCACAGCCTGCGCAGATACGGCCGCCACGGCGTCCGCAACTCCTCGGCTATCGCCCCGAGCGGCCCCTCGACCTCGGCTCCGCTCACCACCAACCGCCGCGCCTGCAACACATAGGCCTCCCGCCGCCACCGGGCATTCACGACCCGATGCGCGGCCGTCTCCCCGCTCGAACGCTCGGGCCCGACACCGTCCGGACCCGAATCCCGCGAGCCGACGACTCCGGTATGGGGTGCACTCGCACCGGTATCGACTGCCACCGCTCGGGTGTGCGGCGCGCCCTCCCTGGCGCGGACCGCGCTGTCGGCGCCCGTGCCGGCCGACGCGAGACTCGCCACCCCGACCTCCCTCCGGCGCTCGCCCGAGAACTCGCGATGCGAGCTGGCCTCGGCAGTCACCCGCCCGCCGGCTACGGCATGCCGCGGGTCCGAGCCGGACTCGTGACCTCGCGCCCGCGGACCGCCGCTCCGATGCTCCCTGCGCGCCGCGTCAGACATCCCCTCCGCCCCCACGATCGGCGAAAGACCCAGCGCCAACGCGACTCCCGCGCTCGCCACCACGCGCAGCGTCTCGTCCAGCAGCGCCCACGGCGCACAGCTGCGGGCGATCTCGTCGGTCACCAGATCGGGGATCGCGGGCAGCTCGGCCCGTTCGGTAGACGCCTGCAACACCGTGAAGACCCGCTCGTACACGGTGCGATCGAACGGTAACCCGAGGTCGGCGGTGGAGGCCGACGCACCGAGCCGCGGCGGCTGCGGCAACGGGTGCTCGGTGAGCCCCAAATCGAAGGCACCGCAATCCTTCTCGCGGTACCACAGCGAGATCCCGGTGTGTGTACCCGCATTGGACGCGACGAGCCGCCGGAACAGCTCACCACCATCCCCACTCACGCACGCTTCCAGCAGCGGTGCGAACGCGAACTCCCGCCCCGCGACAGCACCGGGCCGCCTTCCCCACGCCACCGCGATCAACGCCGAAAGCCGTTCGGCCCGTTCGGCATCGGTGAGATGGTCCTTCAGCGCCTGCGTCGTGCGCCCGGCGGCGAACGAGTGGATGTCGCGCAACGCCGCCTCGGCGCGCGGGCGGTCGCGCGCCGGATCCGGATGCCCCGCCGTGACGGCCAGCTCGAAGCAGCGCTGGAAGTACAGGTCCTGCGGATTCCCCTCGGTGACCCGCAACCCGCGCCGCACCTGCTTGAGCAGCGTGAACCACGCCGCCGTGGCGCGCAGCGCGTCGGCGTGCGCGTGGACCAGGCTCGCCAGCAGCGTCGCGCCGTCGGCGCCGATCAGCGGACCCGCGCACGCCGGGTGTCGCACCGGCCGGATGACCAGCGGGTCCAGCACGAGTTTCACCGTGCGGCGCAGCGGACCGCCGTGTGGGCCGCTGAGCGCTTCGACACCGTCCAGACCGCGCCACACCTCGTCCAGCACCATGGCGCGCGGTCGTCGCATCGTGCCAGGTTAACGCCACCGCCGCCGCGACGGAACGCGCAAACCTGGGATCGGTAGGCCGGGCGCCGTTCCTACGTTTCTCTCAGGCCGCCCCAGCAACGGGCCGCATCACCGAGAAACGAAGGAGCACCACCATGAACACCACCGTCTTCCGCGCCGGAGCCGCCACCCTCGCCGCCGTCGCGCTCACCGCGTTCGTCGGCGCCTGCGGCGACGATTCCGACAGCGCCGCCCCCGCCACCTCGGCCCCCGGCACCAGCGCGGCGGCCGCCCCGTCGGGCGGCGGCTCCGTGGCGCTGGTCGACGGCAAGGAGCTCGCGGGCAGCTTCGACACCACCTGCGCCAAGCAGGGCGACACGCTGGCGCTGGCCCTCACCGACAACGACAACGCCACCTACGGCCAGCTCTCGGTCAGCGCCACTCTCACCGGCGACGACACTGTGCAGGCGGTCGGCATCGCGGGCAGCAAGGGCGGCTCGTCGGGCCTGCCCTACGCCGTGGGATACGGCAACGGCCAGCCCGGCGGCTCGGCGAAGGTCGTCAAGGACGGCAACACCTTCAAGGTCACCGGCGAGGGCGTCGGCGCGCCGGACATGACCAACCCGATGGCCGGCCCGTCGACCGCCACGTTCGACATCACCTTCGCCTGCTCGACCATCGTCGGCGGCTGATCCGGACGTTCGGCTTCCCGCCGCCCGGCGCCCTCCGCGCGGGGCGGCGGGTTCCCGAGAGCCCGGCCACACCGAAAACCCCAGGGAGCGACCATGATCCGCAATGTCCGCCTCACCACCGTAGCCATCGCCGTGCTCGCCGTCGGCGCCTACCTCTGGCACGGCCTCACCTACGAACCGTCCGGCCCCTACGACTCCGGCGCCTGGGCGAACGGCCTGATGGTCCTGCCGATGCTCGCGTTCATGCTGCTGATCTTCGTGTTCGCGTTCACCGGCGAGGGGATCGGGTCGGCGATGACCGGCCGCAATTCCGGTGAGTTCCGCAACGCGCCGATGGGCATCGGCACCGTGAAATCGTTCCAGCAGACCGGCGTACGGCTCAACGACCAGCCGCAGGTGCTGATCGAGTTCTCCGTCGAGACGGCCGACGGGAAGGTCTTCGAGTCGTCCGCGAAGAAGATCGTGCCGCTCACCGAGCTGTCGCTGCTGCGGCCCGGTGTGGTGCTGCCCGTGCGCTATCTGCCCGGCCGCACCGACCGGGTGGAGATCGACATGTCCGGCGATGCCGTCGCGGCCCAGCGGGCCATGAACGAATCCATGATCCGCAAGGGCTTCACCACGAAGGCCAAGCTCGACATCGTGGCGCGGGGCGTGGCGGCGCAGGCGGTGGTTCGGGCGCTCTCGGTGCCCGGCGAGATCCGCGACGGCCACACCAAGGTCGAGCTGGACCTGGTGGTGACCAGGCCCGACGGCAGCACCTTCGCCACCCGCTCCGAGAAGTTCCTGCCGCCGGCCGCGATCGGGAACGTGCAGGTCGGCCGCATCCTCCAGGTGCACTACCTGCCGGAGAACGAGCGCGAGGTGGTGACCGCGATCCCCGTCAACGCGTGAGCGCACCCGTCGGTTCGCGGGTTCCGGTGGCGCGATCCACCGGGGCCTGCGAACCTGTCGTGGATCGCCTCGCTGGGCGTCCGCAAACTGAGGGTTACCTAATTGGTCGGCTGTTCATCTGGGTGTTTCCTTGGAATTGTCTGCGCCGTTTACCGTGCGGCCGTCAGCTCGAGTCAGGAGTGATCGTGAGTCTCAAGCCACTCGCCCTCTTCGTGCAGCACGACGGCCGCTCCAATCGCGCCGCCGTGACCTGCGAGTACAAATGCGGTAACGCGTGCTTCCACGAGCCGCCGAACGATTCCGCCGGTGCCTACTTCGGCGATATCGTCAGCTCGCTGAACCGGCGCGGCCTCATCAAGGGCGGCGCGGCGGCGGTGCTCGCGGTCGGCGCCGCCTCGGCGCTCGCGGCCTGCGGTGACGACGGAGCCTCCGGCGCCGCCGATACCGACGCCGCCGGGTCGCCGGGCGTGGGCACCGGGTTCACCCCGGTCGCGCCGAACACCGACGACGCCTTGGTCGTACCGGAGGGTTACGAACAGTCCGTCGTGATCCGCTGGGGCGACCCGCTTTTCGAGGACGCGCCCGCCTTCGACTTCGACAACCAGACCGCCGCCGCGCAGGCCAGGCAGTTCGGGTACAACAACGATTTCGCCGCGCTGCTGCCCATCGAGGGCCAGGCCAACAGCTTCCTGCTCGTGGTCAACCACGAGTACACCACCGCGCCGCACATGTTCCGCGGGTACGACGAGAGCAACCCTACCGACGAGCAGATCGGCATCACCCTGGCCGCGCACGGACTCACCGTGATCGAGGTGAGGGGCGAGTCCGGATCGGGCAAGCTGACCCCGGTCTTCGGTCAGTACAGCCGCCGCATCACGCCGTCCACCGAGTTCGCCGTGACCGGTCCCGCCGCGGGCAGCGATCTGCTGAAGACCTCCGCCGACCCCACCGGCACCAAGGTGCTCGGCACGCTCAACAACTGCGCCGGCGGAGTCACCCCTTGGGGAACCATTCTTTCCGGCGAGGAGAACTTCAATCAGTACTTCTCCCACGGTGATCGGATCACCGACCCCGACGCCGCGGCGCGCCTGAAGCGCTACGGCTTGGTCGAGGGGGCCACGCCGTACTTCTGGGAGCGTGCCGACAAGCGCTTCGACATCACGCAGGAGCCCAATGAGGTCAACCGCTTCGGGTACATCGTCGAGGTCGATCCGTGGGACCCGCAGTCGACGCCGGTGAAACACACCGCGCTCGGGCGGTTCAAGCACGAGGCGGGAACCGTCTACGTCACCGACGGCGGAGACGTCGTCGCCTACTCCGGTGACGACGAGCGGTTCGACTACATGTACAAGTTCGTCTCCTCCCGCAAGGTGCAGCCCGGCACCGGTGCGTCGAGCAGGCGCGAGAACATGAAGATCCTGGCCGAGGGCACGCTGTACGTCGCCAAGCTCACCGGGGACCACCCGGACCGGATCGACGGCAGCGGCACCCTGCCTTCCGATCAAGGGTTCACCGGTACCGGGGAGTGGATTCCGTTGCTGGAGACCGGCTCCGACGGAAAGGGCAGGTCGCTGGTGGAGGGTTTCACCGCCGAGGAGGTCGCGGTGTTCACCCGGCTGGCGGCCGACAAGGTGGGTGCGACCAAGATGGACCGCCCCGAGGACTTCGAGCCCAATCCGATCACGGGCAAGGTCTACGTCGCGCTGACCAACAACAGCAACCGCGGCGCCGAGGGCAAGCCCGCGGCCGACGAGGCGAACCCGCGCAACCTGAACAAGAACGGGCAGGTCCTCGAGATCGACGACGACCACACCGGTACGACGTTCACCTGGTCGCTGCTGCTGGTCTGCGGCGATCCGAACGCCGCGGACACCTACTTCGGCGGGTTCGACAAGTCGAAGGTGAGCCCGATCTCCTGCCCCGACAACCTGGCCTTCGACCAGTACGGCAACCTGTGGATCTCCACCGACGGCAACGCCTTGAAGTCCAACGACGGGCTGTTCTCGGTGGTGCTGGAGGGCGAGAACCGCGGCGAGACCAAGCAGTTCCTCACCGTGCCGCGCGGCGCGGAGACCTGCGGGCCGGTCATCACCGAGTCGCGGGTGCTGGTCTGTGTGCAGCACCCGGGCGAGTCCGACGACGCCTCGGCGGAGAATCCGATCTCGCACTGGCCTGACGGCGGCTCCTCGCAGCCCCGCCCGTCGGTGGCGGTGGTGTGGAAGTCGGGCAACGGGCGCATCGGCGTGTAAGGCAGGGCCCGCCAACCGATTTCAGGACAGAGCCGGCCTCTCCACGGAGGGCCGGCTCTGCCGGACCCTGGTGAGCCGGCGAGCGTAGCCCGATCCGAGCGCGGCCGGCCGTTCCTCGGTGTCGAGAAGGCCGACGATGCCGACGCGGACCAGCGGTTCGTCGTCGGCGACGAGGACGCGTACCGGCCGGGTCATCGCCCGGGCCCACCGGGGCGCAGAACAGGGTCGAAAGTGGTGCTCATCGCCGTCTACGCGGGCGAACATCGTTAGCGCCCAGCATATTTCGGGGCTATGCGAACGCCGGGCGACCTTGCTACCCGCTGCCCGTCAACCCGCCCATGTTCGCGAAACGCGTGAAATCGCCTTGGGCTCCGCTGTATACGTTCACGTCGGTGGGGCCGTTGATGCCGGGGATGCGGCCGGAGTCGGTCTGCTGCCAGAACGTCCAGGTGGGCCAGCCGCCGGGCACCTCCGGTTGGGCGTTGCCGCGGTAGTCGGCGATCCACAGGGGGTAGCGGGTGAACGCGTTGGTGTTCGCCATCGCGGTCTTCCAGAAGTTGGGGTAGGTGTAGATGATCGGCGTCCGGCCGGTGAGCGCCTGCACGGTGTTCAGGTAGCGGTGCGTCCAGTCGATCAACTGCGCGGGGGACAGTCCGCCGGAATGCTCCAGGTCGAGCACGGGCGGCATGTCCAGCGGTCCGTTCTGCCCGAGCACCACCGTCGCGTACAGCGCGGCCTGCGGTTCCGGCGGCAGGCTCGGCTGCGCGTAGTGGTACGTCCCGCGCGCCACCCCGGCCGCCCGCATCAGCACGCTGTCGGGCACGAAGTAAGGATTGATGTAGTTCAGCCCCTCCGTGGCCTTGACCATCGCGAAGTCGTGCCCGGACCGCTTCACCGCGACCCAGTCGATCATCCGCCCGTCGACGTGCTGCCACGACGACACATCGGGCCCGGTCGGCTGCGCCCCCACCACCGGGGCGCCCACCCCCAGGATGCCGCCCGCCACGAGCACGGACCCCGCAACACCGCGAACCGCTCTCCACCGAGTGTTATCCATGCCGCCCGAGACTAGCCACCCCCGGCTCCTGTGACCAGAGTGACAAGTGGGTCTTTCGCCGACAGTTCACTGTGCTGGGCCACGACGCGGGGGAGAGGGCGCGCTTGCGCTCACCCCAGCCAATCCAGCACCGAGGCGGCGGTCCAGGACTGTTGCATGCTGCCGAGGGGTTCGCCGGTGAAGGGTTCGTAGTATTCGGCGAAGCTGCCGTCGCTGGCTTGGCGCAGGCCTTCGGCGCGGAGCATGAAGGAGCGTTCGGCCCAGCCGCGGCGGGCGAACACCCAGGAGAACAGCCAGCTCATGACCGGCCAGACCGGGCCGCGCCAGTATTCGCGCGGGCGGAAGTCCTTGGCGACGGGGGAGGTGGAGGGCGGCAGCGCGTAGCGCAGGTCGGGGTGGCCGCAGTAGCGCGGGCCCTCGAACAGGCGCAGCAGGCTGCGCTCGGTCTCGCGGGGCAGTCCGCCGCAGATCAGCGGTGCGAACACGGCCAAGGTCTCGGTGGTGATCCAGCGCTGCAACCGCACGTCGAAATCGCGGGCCGCGCCGGTGCGCGCGTCGGTGGTGGCGACCACACCGGCGCGGAACCGGTCGGCCCAGGCGTAGAGATCGCGCACGTCGGCGTGCGGCTGCTTGTACTCCTCGCCGATATTGGCCAGCACCTCGCAGGCCAGCGCGAAGATCGCGGTGACGAACACGTCCTCCACCGCGAAGCTCATGGTGGAGGTCAGCTGGTAGTCGTCGTAGCCGGCGCGGCGCATCTGCTCGACCAGCCACAGGTAGCGGTCGTACTCGCGGTCGGTGGGCCGCTGCGTGGGGTCCGACACCACCAGCACATCCTCGCGCCGGTACGGCGGCAGCTCGCCGGGCACGACGTTGGCGTAGGCGCGGTCCCAGCGCGGCGAGTTGTCCATGCCGGATTCCCACCCGTGGTACAGCGTGATCCGCCCGCTCTCCTTGGGGTCACGCGCGTGCGCCAGCCAGCGGTGCCAGCGCACCAGATCGGGCCAGCGCCGGTTGAGGAACTCCTCGGCGGTGGCCCGGGTGCTGCGGCCGTGGCGGCGGGAGTGGTCGAGGATGCGTTGCACGGCGATGGCGTGCACGGGCGGCTGGGTGATGCCGGAGGTGTCCGGCCCGTCGGGCGCGTTCGCGGCCAGCTTGCGACACTCCCAGCGCGCCGGACCGGGGAAGTAGCCGTCGACGCCGTTGGCGAAGACGATGTGCGGGATCATCCCGTTCTTCCACTGCGCCGACAGCAGCGTGTCCAGCTCCACGACCGCGCGCTCCACGCTCAGCGGCGCCAGCCCGACCGCGACGAACGCCGCGTCCCAGCTCCACATGTGCGGGTACAGGCGCGGCGCGGCGCTGGTCATGCTGCCCAGGTCGTTGCCCCGCAGCAGGTAGGCGGCGCGGGCCGCGAGCTGGGTGGGGGTGAAACCCGGGTTCGTCATCCCCCTATTCTGCGACGCCACGCGCAGGTACGCGCGTTCAGCGGAGTCCGGCTCGGCCCGGCGCGCGACCGGATGGTGTTCGGCAGTTCTCACTCTGGCATGCCCCGTCCGTGGAGTTTGGTGACCGACGACGTATGCGTGCATCGCTACCGATCGTCCGGGCGCTACGCGTTTTTACGCCCCTCGGTACGTATTGGCCGGACCTATTACGTTTTGTGTATGACCACCGCCCGGAAACCGACCGCTCTGATCACCGGCGCCAGCCGCGGCCTCGGCGCGGCGATCGCCAGGGAACTCGCCCCGACCCACGATCTGCTGCTCGGCGCGCGCACCCCCGCCTCGCTGCACGCCATCCGCGCCGAACTGCCCGACGCCCGGCCCTTCGCCGTGCCGCTCACCGACTATCCGGCGGTGACCGCGGCCGTCTCGGAGATCGACCACCTCGACGTGCTGGTGCACAACGCGGGCGTCGCCGACCTCGGCACGGTCGCGGAGTCGTCGGTGGCGCAGTGGCGGAATACGTTGGAGGCCAACCTGATCGCCGTCGCCGAGCTGACCCGGCTGCTGCTGCCCGCGCTGCGGGCCGCGCGCGGGCACGTGGTGCTGATCAACTCCGGCGCGGGTCTGCGCGCCAACGCGGGCTGGGCGTCCTACGCCGCCAGCAAGTTCGGCCTGCGCGCCTTCGGTGACGCGCTGCGCCTGGAGGAGCCGCTGCTGCGGGTGACCTCGGTGCACCCGGGCCGCATCGACACCGATATGCAGCGCGAGATCGTCGCGGGCGAGGGGCGGCCGTACCGGCCCGAGGAATTTCTCACCGCCGAAACGGTTGCCGCGGCGGTGCGCAACGCCGTCGAGACTCCGCGCGACGCGCACCCCACCGAGATCGTGCTGCGGCCCATCGCCCGATAGCGGGCGTCGGAACTGGGCATTCGCAGACCCGGACCAATCGCGCCCGAGGGCGGCGCGGTGTACGCCGGTCGGTAGCTGGATGCTCTATGATCCCTACCGGTTCGGGGATCTGGGCCGCCCGCCGACCGGTGGGCGGTGAGTTCGAGCGAGTGCGGGGCCGCTGTGGACAGACGACAATTGCTCGCCCTCGTGGCCGCGGGGACCGCCGCGGCCCTCACGGGTTGCACCGCGGCCCAAGGGGAATCGGTCGCCGGTGGCGCGGGAGAAGCCGCAATCCCGCCGCCGCCCGCGCAGCCGTTGCTGCCACCGCCGCCCGGCGGTCCGAAGACCCCGATCCCGGCCGCCACGATCACCGGGCTGCCCGGCCCCGGTTCGAGTCTCGCGCTCACCGTCGACGACGGCGCGAGCCCCGAAGTGGTCGGCGCCTACATCAAGTTCGCGAAGGACACCGGCGCGCGGTTCACGTTCTTCGTCACCGCCCATTACCCGTCCTGGACCGAGCACCGGGACGAGTTGCGGCCCTTGGTGGAATCGGGACAGATCCAGCTCGGCAACCACACCTGGGACCACGCCGACCTGACGGCCATTTCCGCCTCGACGGCCGCGTCCCAGCTGGAACGTGCGAAGACGTTCCTGCGCAATAACTTCGGCGTCGACGGCACGCCCTACTACCGGCCGCCGTTCGGCAGGCACAACGCGATCGTCGACCGTGTCGCCGCCGACCTCGGCTACACCGTGCCCACCATGTGGTTCGGGTCCCTCTCGGACTCCGGGGTGATCACCGAAGAATTCCTGATCGAGTGCGCGCGAAAGTATTTCAACCCGCAGACGATCATCATCGGGCACGCGAACGCGCCCGCCGTCACGCGGTGCTACGGGCAGCTGGTGGACATCATCCGGGAGCGCAACCTGTCGATGGTGACGTTGAACGACGTCCTGCTGCCGCCCGTCTAGCGCCGGGCGGTACTCACTCGCATCGAAGGAGCACCGCCCCGGCCTCGACTCAGGCGACGATATTGACCAACCGCCCCGGCACCACGATGAGCTTGCGCGGGGCCGCGCCGTTCAGCAGGGCCACGATCTTCTCGTCGGCCAGTGCGGCCGCCTCGATGGCGGCGTTGTCGGCGTCGGCGGGCACCTGGATGCGGCTGCGGACCTTCCCGTTCACCTGGACCGGGTACTCGACCGAATCCTCCACCAGCAGTGCGGGATCGGCGACGGGGAAGGGGCCGTGCGCCAGGGAGGTGGTGTGCCCCAACCGTTCCCACAGCTCCTCGGCGATGTGCGGGGAGAGCGGGGCCAGCATCAGCACCAGCGGCTCCACCGCGGTGCGCGGCGCGCCGTCGGGGTAGGTCTTGGTGAGGTGGTTGGTCAGCTCGATCAGCTTCGCGCCCGCGGTGTTGTCGCGCAGCGCGGCCAGATCCTCGTCCACACCGGCGATGGTGCGGTGCAGCAGGCGCAGCGTCTCCGGTGACGGCGCGTCCTCGATGACGCGGACCGCGCCGGTCTCCTCGTCCACGACCAGTCGCCACACGCGTTGCAGGAAGCGGTGCGCGCCGACGACGTCCTTGGTGGACCACGGGCGCGAGAGGTCCAGCGGGCCCATCGACATCTCGTAGAACCGGAACGTGTCCGCGCCGTACTGCTCGTACATCTCGTCGGGCGAGATCGCGTTCTTCAGCGATTTGCCCAGCTTGCCGTACTCCTGGAACACCTCGATCTCGGCGCCGGCGGCGTCGGTCCAGAAGAACTTGCCGTCGCGCTCGACGACCTCGGCGGCGGGCACGTACGCGCCGCGCTCGTCGGTGTAGGCGTGGGCCTGGATGTAGCCCTGATTGAACAGGCGTCGGTAGGGCTCGCTGCCGCTCACATCGCCCAGGTCGTAGAGCACCTTCTGCCAGAACCGCGCGTACAGCAGGTGCAGCACCGCGTGCTCCACGCCGCCGACGTAGAGGTCCACGCCGCCCGGATCGTTCGGGCCGTGCTCGTCCGTGCGCGGGCCCACCCAGTACGACTCGTTCTCCTTGGCGCAGAATTCGTCGGCGTTGGTCGGGTCGGTGTAGCGCAGCTGGTACCAGGAGCTGCCCGCCCAGTTCGGCATGACGTTGGTGTCGCGGCGGTAGGTCTTGGGGCCGTCGCCCAGATCCAGTTCCACGTGCACCCAGTCGGTGGCCTTGGCCAGCGGCGGGGAGGGCTCGGAGTCGGCGTCGTCGGGGTCGAAGGTGACCGGCGCGAAATCGTCCAGCTCCGGAAGCTGCACGGGCAGCATGGATTCCGGCAGCGCGTGCGGTGCGCCGTCCTCGTCGTAGACGATGGGGAACGGTTCGCCCCAGTACCGCTGACGGGCGAACAGCCAGTCGCGCAGCTTGTACTGGATGGTGCCGGTGCCGTACTCGTCGGCCTCCAGCCTGCCGATCACGGTGGCCTTGGCCTCCTCGACCGGAAGTCCGTTCAGGTAGTCCGAATTCACCAGTTCGCCGTCGCCGGAATGCGCGCCCTGGCTCAGATCACCGCCGGCGATGACCTCGCGGATGGGCAGGCCGAACGCGGTGGCGAACTCCCAGTCGCGCTGGTCGTGGCCGGGCACCGCCATGATGGCTCCGGTGCCGTATCCGCTGAGCACGTAGTCGGCGATGAAGACCGGAATCTGTTCGCCGTTCACCGGATTGGTGGCGTAGGCGCCCAGGAAGACGCCGGTCTTCTCCTTGTTCTCCTGGCGCTCCAGATCCGACTTGGCCGCGATCTCCTTGCGGTAGGCGGCGACCGCGTCGGCCGGGGAGGCCGCGCCCTCGTGGGTCCAGCGGGGGTTGGTGCCCTCGGGCCACGCCGCGGCAGCGAGCGCGTCGACCAGCTCGTGTTCGGGGGCCAGCACCACGTACGTCGCGCCGAACAGGGTGTCGGGGCGGGTGGTGAACACCTCGATCTGTCCGGCGGGCGAGTCGAACTTCACCTGCGCGCCGCGCGAACGCCCGATCCAGTTGCGCTGCATGGCCTTCACGTTGTCGGGCCAGTCCAGCAGCTCCAGGTCGTCGACCAGGCGGTCGGCGTAGGCGGTGATGCGCATCATCCACTGCCACAGGCGCTTACGGAACACCGGGAAATTGCCGCGCTCGGAGCGCCCGTCGGCGGTGACCTCCTCGTTCGACAGCACCGTGCCCAGTCCGGGACACCAGTTGACCACCGAATCCGTCTGGTACACAAGGCGATACGAGTCGATCAGCGCGCGCCGCTCGGCGGTGGACAGCTCCGCCCAGGTCTTGCCGTCGGGCACCGCCCGCGCACCCGAGGCGAACTGCGCCTCCAGCTCCGCGATCGGCCGGGCGCGGTTGAGCTCCAGGTCGTACCAGGCGTTGTAGATGCGCAGGAAGATCCACTGCGTCCACTTGTAGTACTCGGGATCGGTGGTCGCGAACGAGCGGCGCCGGTCGTGCCCCAGGCCGAGGCGGTCCAGCTGACGCTGCATGGTGGCGATATTGGCCTCGGTGGTGTCGCGCGGATGCGCGCCCGTCTGCACCGCGTACTGCTCGGCGGGCAGGCCGAAGGCGTCGTAGCCCAGCGCGTGCAGCACGTTGCGGCCGTGCATGCGGTGGTAGCGGGCGAAGACGTCGGTGGCGATGTAGCCGAGCGGATGGCCGACATGCAGGCCCGCGCCCGACGGGTACGGGAACATGTCCTGCACGAACAGCTTGTCCGCGGGAGTCGCACCGGCGAGCGGGCCGACCGGGTTCGGGGCCTCGAACGTGCCCCGCTCCGCCCAGTTCCGCTGCCAGCGGGCCTCGATCTGGCCCGCGAGAGCGGCGTTGTACCGGTGCTGGGGTACGTCGCTGTCGGTGGCTCGGGTGTCCTCCACGGTCCTGCCTTCGCTTTTGTGTCGCTTCTCGGTCGCCTGGGATTGCTCCTACAGGGTAGAACGCCCGACGTCAGGGGCCGAAAATCGGGGCCACCCCCTACCGCGAGTAGTACGCGCGGAGTCGTAGGTTAATCTGCTGGGGTGTTCGTCGTCGCTCTCGTCCTGTTCGCGCTGGCCGCGGTGGCCGTCGCGACCGGCGTGCTCGGGCTCACCGGCAAGCTGCCGCGCAACCGTTTCGTCGGTGTCCACACCGACGAGGCCCTCAGCACCGAAGAGACCTTCCGCGTCGCGAACCGCATCGCCGCCCCCACCTCCGTGATGGCCGGCGCGCTGCTGTTCGCCGCCGGACTCGTCGCGTATGCGGCCGGTGGGCCGATGGCGCTGGTCGTCGCCGGATTCGCCGCCGTGATCGCCCTGTTCACCCTGGGCGCGGGCGCGAACGCGGCCGGGCGGGCCATCGCGGGCCTGGTCCCCGCCGACACCGGCGGCTGCGGCAACTCCTGCGGGGCGTGCTCGCTGCGCGACGCCTGCCAGCCCGCGAGCTGAGGCCCGCTGCCGCCGGAAAATGGGGCGGCGCGGTGTCGTGCTGGTCGGGGCCATCATCACCAGCACGTTCGGCTTCGACGCGGCCTGGCCGTTCTTTCTGCTCGCCGGATTCTCGCTCGTCGTCGGCGTGATCCGCGTGATCCGCGACAACGCGCTGCCGCGCTCGTCGGGCCGGGGCTCGCTGCGCGGTAGCGGTAGCGGTAGCGGCGGCGGCGCGGGCTGGGGTGCCGGCGCGGCCGGTGGCGGATTCCTCGGCGGGATCTTCGACGGTGGCGGTCACGGGGGTGACGGCGGCGGGGGAGGCGGCGGTGGTTGCGGTGGCGGAGGTGGCTGCGGCGGGGGTGGAGGCAGCTGAACGCTGCGTGCCCCGGTCACCGCGCGACGTCGGCCCGCTGATAGGGGACGATGCGCCGTAGCGCTCTGGGTGTGCCCGGGCGGGCGTTTATGCCGAACGGTTCTTCGGGCCGCTGGGGCGTAGCGCTCGGGGTGTGCCCGGATGGGGGTTCACGTCGAACGGATCTTCGCGCCGCTGGGGTGGGCGCCCGAGGCGCTCAGTCCGAGGCGATGCCCGGCGGGGGTGGGAGGCTCCGCGAGAGCGGGCTGCCCTTCGGGGTGAGGTAGACGACGAAGAGGGTGACCGGGGTGGTCCCGAGATTGCGCGCCACGTGCGGGTACGCGGGGCCGCTCGGTTCCCGGAAGACGCGGCCGCGCCGGTAGGTCACCGCAACGCCATCCGCCCCCGGGTGATCCAGGGTGCCGCGCGCGACGAGGACGACCAGCGTGCCGTCGTGGTAGTGCCAACCGCTGGTGCCGCCGGGCTCGATCACCGTCTGCCGCAGCAGGATCTGGCGCCGCCCGAGACCGAACCGCACCAGTACCCGGCTCGCGGTCCCCGCCGCGGGTGCCGGATTCGGCTGTAGTGCGCGCAATCGCGGAATCACCCACCCATGGAACCACCCGCCTCGATCGATGTGGGTGCGGGTGTGCCGCTGGGTACTTACCCTGGAGTACGGGAGGAAGACCGGGGAGGTTCACATGTCCGGATTCGCCATCGCTTTCGCGATCCTGGGAATGATGGTGGCCGCGCCGCTGGGGTTCGGATTCAGCGCGGCGTGCTTCGCCGTGGCGGCCGTGCTCGGCGCCATCGCGTGGTCGAGACGCGGACGGCCCCGCCGGGATGCCCGGCGGACGGGCCCCGCTGACGACGGGCTCGGCGCGCGGTGGCAGAGCCGCCAGCTGCGCCGGATCGCCTCCTTGGACTTCGGCACCGACAGTTCCGGGAGCTCCGGGAGTTCCGGTGGTTCCGATATGTCCGGCGGTGGGGGCGGTTGCGGCGGTGGTGGCGGCGGCGGGAACTGACCGGTGGCAGCGCTGGCGGGACACGAGCCGTTCGGCACTCACCCTGAACGACCGCGAGGCCGGATTCGCGCCGTTGGGCAGCAACTGAATTCGCGTGTCGCTGGACCGGTGCTGGATCGGGGCAGGTGGCCGGATCGGGCCGGTCGCGGCCCTCACCCGCGCCCGGTGAGGGCCGCGAGGACGGCGCGGGAGGCGGTGGGGTCGCCGACGGTGATGCGGGCGCTGCCGTTGGGGTAGGACTTGGCGGTGATGCCGGCGCGGCGCAGGGTGGTGGCGGTGCCTGGGCCGGGGAGGTAGAGGAAGTTGGCGTGGCTGCGGGGGATGGTGAGGCCGAGGGGCAGCAGGGCGGCGCGGAGGTGTTCGCGGTCGGTGGTGATGGCGCGCACGCGGGCGGCGAGTTCGGATTCGGCGGCGTAGGACGCGGCGACCGCGGCGACGGCGTGGGTCGGGACGCCGAAGGGCAGTTGGAGGCGGCGCACCCGCGTGACCAACTCGCGGCGCCCGAACGCGTACCCGATGCGCAGCCCGGCCAGCCCGTACGCCTTCGAAAAGGTGCGCAGGATCAGCAGATTCGGGTGCCTGCGCAGGAGCGCCAGGGTGTCGAGCCGGTCGGCGGGCGCGAGGAATTCGGCGTACGCCTCGTCCAGGATCACGGTCACCCGCTGCGGCGCCGAACCCAGGAACCCCTTCAACTCGCCCGCCGTGAGCACTGTGCCGGTCGGATTGTGCGGACGGCACAGCACCATCACGGCGGTGCTCTTGTCGATGGAGCGCAGCAGCCCGCGCAGATCCTGCCCGCCCGCCGCATCCAGCTCGACGGGCACCAGCCGCAGCCCCGCCATCTCGGCCAGAATCGGATACCCGTCGAAAGTCGGTGTGCTGGTAACTATCTCGCCGCCACCGCTCGCCACCGACTGGATGATCTGCATCGCCACCCCGGTCGCCCCGGACCCGACGACCACCTGGTCCGCACCCACCCCCACCCGCCGCGCGATCAACTCCGGCAGCCGCGCGGGCAGGAACTCCGGATACCGATTCCCCCGCCCCAACTCGTAGCGCACCGCCGCCAGCACGGAAGGCAAAGGCGCGAAGGGATTCTCGCTCAGGCTCAGATCGAATCGCGCGGGCGGTCGCGGACGCGTATGACGCCGCGACGACCGCGTGTCTTCGTGCAGACCAACGTTCACCGCCCCGCTCCCCAGCGCACGGC
Organism: Nocardia puris; assembly: GCF_003315035.1. GTDB lineage: Bacteria > Actinomycetota > Actinomycetes > Mycobacteriales > Mycobacteriaceae > Nocardia > Nocardia puris. Next base: position 165,396 of record NZ_QNRE01000004.1, on the reverse strand, counting down.
GGCCGCGGCCGCGAAATCGCCCGCGTGCGCGAAGGCCGACATCAGCACGATCGACCCGTTGCGCAGCCGCCCCGCCCGGTTCTCGGTGTCCAGCGTGACGGGAATGCCTGCGGCGAAGAGGTTTCCGCACGCGTCGAAAGTGTCGGGGTGGCGTTCGACGGGCAGTTCCAGCGCGTCGCGCCAGTTGCGCAGGAACAGGCGATTGGGCTGGTTCGTGACGAAGGTGTCGATGTCGCGGCCCTTCACGCCGATCCGCTCGCACACGGTGTGCGCCACTTCCGGGACCAGCCGGTTGCCGCGCGCGAACACCTTCGTCACCTTCGATTCGGTGAAGCTCACGCAACCCTGCCCTTCGCCGGGCTCCCAGTACTTGCGGTCCCCGTTGGTGGAGAAGTCCATATCGCCCGCGAACTCGGGGTACGTGCGGCACTCCACGTCCAGGATCGGCGCGCTGTCGTCCTTGACGAGCAGCCCGATCCCGCACCCGTCGCCGGGCACCGGCGCCTGGGCTAGTTTGCGGATCTCGGTCTGGGTGAACACCGGTCCCGCGCAGTTCTGCGCCACCGCGATGAGCGCCGTGCGGGCGTCGGTGGTGCGCAGGATCATTCGCGCCAACCCCATCATGTTCACGAAGGCCGCGCAGCCGCCGTTGTGGAGGTCGTAGGCGATCTGCGGCCGCATGCCCAGCCGCCGCGCCACCTCGGGTCCGCATCCCATGACCGGATTGTCGGGCAGCTGGGTGTGCGTGAGCAGCACGTCGATCTTCGAGAACAATTGCGCACCATGGCGTTCGGCCAGCGGGGTGGCGGCGCGCTCGACCATGTCGACGGCGGTCTCGTCGCGATCCACGTGGTGGCGGGTGCGCGGCGAGCGGAACATCACGTTCTTCGCCATCCGGTCCGAACGCGCGAACCGGGTGAAGTACTCGGTGCCGATCGGCTCACCGGGCAGGTACGACGACACGTCGGCCAAACTGACCGTGGCGGCGGAGGATTCGCTCATGGGGTCTCACTTCATCCAGTCGGGCTTGACGGGCAGCCCGTGCGCGGCCCGGTACTCGCAGATGGCCCGCAGGTTGTCCAGCTCCAGCTGATGCCCGGCGGAGAACATCTCCCAGAAATCGCCCACCCACACCGGGCGCTTCGGCGGCGCGGTGTGCGGGTAGGGGTTCTCGTCGTAGAAGGGATGGTGGCAATTCGTCCACAGCACCACCGATCCCGGCTTGTCCAGCACCACCTGCGCGTCCACCACCCGCATCAGATAGACCATCCACAGGTGATCGGGCTGATCCCACGCGCAGTGGTAGTCGACGGTCATCGCCCCGGGGTGGGCGACGGTGCGGGTGTAGATCTTCGTCGCGTCACCGAGCCGGTCGTAGGCCAGCCACAACCCGGGTTCGTCGGTCTCGGTGAAACCGCGCAGGCTGTAGGTCCACTCCTCCAGAGACCTCGTGTCGGCCAGGTATTCGTACACTTCGCGCGGCGGGGCGGCGATGTAGCCCTGGACCGGGCAGAAGTCGCCGAAGATCTGGTCGTGCGGATACACCGACCGCAGCATGTCCATGATGATCGGCGTGGTGGCGTCCTTGTCGGAGTTCTCGATCCGCAGCACGCCGGGCACCACGTCTTCCGGGATATCGCTCAGTGCGGGCAGCGCACGGGTCACGGGGTCCTCCTAGGGGTGGCGTCCAGGGCGGTGAGGAACGGGGCGAACGGTGGGATCTCGTCGGGGTCGCACTCCACGCAGACGAACGACGGTCCCGTCGCGGCGAGGCAGGCGCCGAGCGCGTCGTCGAGTTCGGCGCGGGTGCGGGCGGTGCGCGTGGGCAGTCCGGGGAACATGGCGGCGATGCCGTCGCCGAGGTGCGCGGCGCCGAACCTGTTGAACGAGTAGCGATCCCGGTAGTACAGCTGTTCGCGCGTGACGCACATGGCGTGCGCGTTATTGTTCAGCACCACGAATGTGATCGGCAGCCGATGTTCGACGGCGGTGTGGATTTCCATGCCGTGCATGTAGAACGCACCGTCGCCCGCGATCACGACGGTGCGCGTCTCGGGCCGCGCGAAGGCCGCGCCGATGCCCGCGCCGAACGCGTACCCCATGCCGCCCATGCCGAGCGCGACGACGAATCGTCCGCCCCGGGGCACCCGCAGGTGATGCACCACCGCCGCGCCGGTGTTCCCCGCGTCGGCGAAAACATCGGTCCCCGCGGGCAATGCGGCGCCGATAGTCTCCACGATCTCGCGGTAGCGCAGCCCGGGGCCGTCCGGCACGCTCAGCGGTGTGGGCGCTGCGGTGCGCGCCGGGCGGGAAACCCCTGCGGGACCGTCGAATTCGGCCGCCAGCTCACGCAGGGTGATGGCCAGGTCGGTGCTGGTGGCGTGCACGGCGGGCAGATGCGGCGGCGCGACGCCCACGCTCGCGACGGTCACCTCCGCCAGCAGCTCCTCCAGCCCGGTCCGCGCCGTCACCGGCAGCGGCGTCCCGATCACCAGGCACAGCGCCGCCGACCGCAGCGCCGCCACGAGTTCGGGGTGGCCCATCGTGCCCGCGACGCCGAGGAATCCGGGATCGGTGTTGTCGTACACGTCCTTCGCGTCGGGCGCGACGCCCACGCTCGCGTCCAGCGTGGCCGCGAGTCCGGCCAGTTCGTCGCGGGCGTCGTCGCGCGCCACCTGGTCGCCGGCCAGGATCACCACCTTGCCGGTCCGCCGCGCCGCCTCGATCGCCGCCCGCACCCGGCGCAGCGCCGAGTGATCGCGGTGATGCGGTCGCGGCGGCAGCCGGAAGGGCGGCGCGTCGAGTGCGGACTGCTGGACGTCCTTGGGCAACAGCAGCACCGCGGGCGCGCCGCGCCGGGCGGCGGCGACGGCGTCGGCGAGACGGACGGGCAATTCGGCGGCCCGCTCCACTCGCGCGCAATACCCGCTGATCGAACCGAACAGCGCGACGGCGTCGATGGTGCCCGCGCGCCCGCTGGAATCCTGGAACGCCCCGCGCCCCTCCAGCGCCGTCGGCGGCTGCCCGACCAGCGCCAGCACCGGAACCCGCGAGGCGTACGACTCCGCCAGCCCCGCAACGAGATTCATCGCCCCGCCGCCGGAGGTCGCGGCCACCACACCGAGCCCGCCGGTGACGCGCGCGTACCCGTCGGCCATGGTGGCGGCCGAGTACTCGTGTTTGGCGACCACGCCGGTCACGCCGGAATCGAAGAGCGCGTCGTACAGGTCCTCGATATTCGCGCCGTCCACGCCGAAGACGTGTCGCGCGCCCAGCGCGGAAACCGCGCGCACCAGATGATCCACGACCCGGTCCGGCATGGATGCTCCCTTCGAGACCCGAGTGCTCGTACAGCAGATACACGAGACGGCCGGGCGGGTGGTTCAGTCGTCGACCACCCGCCGGTCAGACCGATCCGGTGAGGATCACCCTGTCGGTGGCCACCGACCTGATCTCGACCTTCTGCACCTGGTCGGGGGCCATGTCGAGGGTGCGGTCCACGGTCAGCACGGTGCCGGGGCCCGCGGGCCACTCGTCGAGCTCGAGCTGCCTGCCGTCGGTGCCGGTGACCGTGAGCCGGTACTTCCAGGTGTAGCGCTGGTCGCTGTCGCCGTAGGTGCAGGTCATGACCACGCGGGCGCGGTCGCCGTCGGCCAGCAGCTTGAAACTCGCGGTGACCGGCGAGGGCTCCAGCGGGCTCATGGACCGTTCGGCGATCACCTGTTCGGTCGCTGGCGTGCCCGCGTCGGTGACGGACGAGACCACCGGGATCGCGATCGCCACCGCGGCGGCGGCCGCGACCACCGCGCCACCCACCGCGTACCAGCGGTCGCGCCGCCTGCGCTTGCGTTCGGCGGCGGCCAGGCGCGGCAGCAGATCGGGCACCGGTGGCACCGACGGCGCCGGCTCGTCGGCGATCATGTCGAGTGCGGTGTCGGCGTCGATCAGGCCGAGCATCCCTGGCATACCCGCCAATTCGGCCACCGCCGCCCGGCAGCTCGCGCAGCCGGCGAGGTGCTCCTCGTACTCGCGGCGTTCGCTTCCGGTGAGGGATCCGAGCACGTACGGGGCGTCCCACGTGGTGTAGTCGTCGGCGATGTCCGTCATCGGGTGGTCACCCCCATCTCCTGTAGAGCCAGTCGCAGCGCCCGCATGCCGTAGTGCATACGGGATTTCACGGTGCCCGGGGGAATGTCGAGTTCCTCGGCGATCTGATGCGTGGACAAGCCACGGTAGTAGGCGCGCACGATCACCTCGCGATGGTCGGCGCTGAGCTTGGCCAGCGCGTCGGCGACGAGCCAGCCGTCCAGGGCGCGCTCGGCCTGGTCGGGGGCCGGCTGTTCGGGCGGGCTGTCGGTGCGGAACTCCCGGCGGTTGCGGGCGCTGCGGTGCTCGTCGACGACGAGGTTGCGCGCGACGGTGAACAGCCACGCCCGCGCCGAGGTGGTGCTCTGGTCCAGGACGTTCGGGCGTTGCCAGGCGCGCAGCAGTGTTTCCTGCACGATGTCCTCGGCGCGGCCCGGGTCGCGGACCAGCCCGAGCGTGTAGCGCCACAGCGCGGGCGCGTGCTCGGCGTACAGCGCGCGCATCAATTCGGCCTGGTCGTCCGGTGGTTTCGCCATGCGCTCACCGGATCAGTTCGTACGCTTCATGCGGTGTGACTCCTGTCGTCTCGAGGAGTACACGTTGTCAGTTGCGTTCGAGTTCAATCGGATGCGTGGCGAGCAGCGATAGCGGCAGCGGCTGGCGGCGCAGCACGTGCGCCCACAGGTCCGAGCGGCCGGTGCTGATCGGATCGCCGGGCATGGCCGAGAGCACGATCCAGTCGTCGTTCTCCAGTTCGCCTTCCAACTGGCCGAAGGTCCAGCCCGCGTACCCGGCGAAGACGCGGATGCCCTCGACCAGCGGGGCGATCTTGTCGGGATCGGCGTCCAGGTCGATCATCACCACGCGGCCGTCGACGCGGCGCATACCGGGCACGCCCGCGGTGGTGGCGCCCTCGCGCAGGGTGCCGAGGCACAGGGCCTCGTCGCGTTTGACGGGTCCGCCGCCGAACAGGGTGCGCGGCGAGGCGGCGATCTCGGTCCACCGCGGCAGCACGTCGTGGATGGCGGTGTCGGTGGGACGGTTCAGCACCACACCGAAACTGCCGGAGTCGTTGTGCTCGATGATGTACACGACGGTCCGGCGGAAGGTCGGCTCGACCAGATCGGTGGCGGCCAGCAACAAGGTGCCCGCGCGCACGACTGCCTCGCCGCGCCGGGGCCCGCGGCGGCGGTCGCCGTGCCCGCCGTGAGTCTTGCGATCGTCCGGGTCATCTGGGCGTGCCACTCGGACATCATCGCAGTTTGTCGGCCGGAGTGCTCGTTTCCAGGGGCCTGGATTTCTGGAAAAGTGCGCGGAAGTGCGCGCGCGGGCCCGACTGTCTGGGTCGGGCTGTCCGCCAAGGTGGTACCGCCGGACTCATGTACGTCGCTCACGGCCCGGCGTCGTAGGCTCGGGTCATGCAACCGCCCGAGGTCGTTCTCGAGAACTGTGACACCGTCTACGACTTCTATCGAAATCACCGGCAGAACCGCCTGAAAGCGCTGGCCGCCTATGCCCTTCTGGGACGCCGCTACCGCCCGCGGATCAGTTACGCCGAGCAGGCGAAGCAGAAGGTGAAGGCGCTGATCCGTTCGGGCACGCCGACCATCTTCGCCATCAATCACCTGTCGCAGAACGATCCCTACACCGTCGCGGCGGCGGCATGGCGCAGCCCGCTGCGCCCGATCATCGGCAAGGTCCGGGTGCTGGCCAAGGACGAGCTGTTCGTCGAACCCGAGCAGCGCCGCAAGGTCGACATGATGGGCGGCATCCCGGTGTTCCGCGGCAAGGATCACGGCATCCGCGCGGTGAACGCGGCGGGGCAGCGGATGATGGACGTCTGCGCCGAACGACTCGCCGGCGGCGACCACCTGGCGATCTTCCCCGAGGGCACCTGCAACGACGTCGACCCCACCCAGGTGCAGGCCATCGGCAGCGGTATCGGGCACATCGCGTTCCGCACCATGAAGCTCGACGTGCAGCCCGCGCTGGTGTGCCTGGGCCTGAGCTACGGCCCGCGCGCCGACCCGGCGATCGAGCCGACCAAGGAGGAGGCGGTGTCTGCCAGCTTCTACTTCCGCCCGCCCATCACCGACCTGCCCGCCAAACCGGCCGAGATCGCCCGGCTGGTGCGCACCGATCTGCAACTGGCGCTGGACGGCGCCGTCGCCGCCTACTGAGTCACTGCGGCAGCCCGAATCTCGTACGCGCCCACTGCGGTACCGACGCGATGTATTCGGGATGGGTCTCCACGAAGTGGCGGACCATCGGGCACAGCGGCAGGATGCCGAAACCCTCGTCGCGGCTGCGGGACAACGCGGCCGCGACGAGCTGTTTCGCGTACCCGCGGCCCTCGTAGCGCGGATCGATCTCGGTGTGCACGAAGGCGCGTTCGGAGGCGGTGTCCTGGTATTCGGTGTGCCCGGCGACGGCGCCGTCGACGTAGATCTCGAATCGTTGCTGCGCGGTGTTGTCCCGGACCTCGGTCGACATGGCTCGACGCTACTCCGAACACTGTCGTGACGACGCATCCACCGAGGCAGTGTCCCGGGCGTGCGCGCCGCGTTGCCAGGGTGGACCCGGCATCGGCTCGCCCTCGCGGGCCACGGATCGGTCGTCGAACCCGCGCCTAGCTCGCGAAACGCCGGGCCTGTTCCCGGCACCGCTCCACCGCGTCGGCCGCCTGCGCCTTGGTGACGGGCCGCCCGGCGTCCGGACCAGGTCAGCCCCTCGGACCTGTCTCGGGGTCCCGTCCGGCGCGCGGACCGGATCCACGCCGGTCGCGTCGCCGAAGAAACTCCCGGCTTCCGTCCTGCCAGACGACGAACTCCCGCCGCGGATTCCTCGGGCCGGGCCCCGATGACAGGGCCGGCGTGGTCGCCGGATACCGCCGTACGACTTGTCGGCCGGGCGCGTGGCTGCGCAGAATGCTCTTGGTCGTGCCGCGCGGTGGCTCGGCGGAGGTGCGAAACATGATCAGGATTTCACGGGCGGTCGCCGCCGTGGGGGCGGCGGTGCTGCTGGGCGCGACGATGGTCGCCGGGTCGGCGAGGGCCGCTCCCGTATTCGGTTCCTGCCCGGACGGTTCGGTGCCCGCGGGCGCCGACGTGCGGTGCGCCGTGGTGAGCGTGCCGATGGACCACGCCGATCCCGACGGTCCCCGCATCGACCTCACCGTCAGCCGGATCGCCGCCAAGGGCGCCCGGCACGGCGTGCTGTTCGCCAATCCTGGTGGTCCCGGAGCCGACGCGCTCGGCTACTGGGCCCAGCGCGCCGAGACGATGCCCGCCGCGATCGCCGAGCACTACGACCGGATCGCCGTGCAGCCGCGCGGGCTGCGATGGGCGACGCCGCTGCGGTGCGTGACCGGAGCCGAAGGGGCGGAACAGATTTCGGCGGGCGCCACGCGCAGCGCGATCAAGGCGGCATGCGACGCGGCGCAGCCCGGCTACCTCGACACCATCACCACCGAGCAGACCGCGCGCGATCTGGACGCGGTGCGCGCCGCGCTCGGCATCGACCGGATCGGCTACCTCGGCACCTCCTACGGAACCTATCTCGGCGCGGTGTACGCGTCGCTGTTCGGCGAGCGGGTGGAGCGAATGGTGCTGGACTCCAACGTGCATCCGGGCTGGGTGTGGACCGAGGAGTTCGCCCAGCAGCAGGCGGCGGGCAAACAGCGCCTCGACGACTTGTTCGCCTGGATCGCCGAGCACGACGACGAATACCGTCTCGGCGACACGGCGTTGCGCGTCTACCAGAACTGGGTGCGGCTGGTCTCGGCGCAAGGCGGCGGCTGGTACGCCAACCTGACCCCGCCGCCCGCCAGCGTCGCCGACCTGCCCGGCGAACTGCCCGAACCGCTGGCCGAGATCGCCCGCGACGGCGTCAACGGCACCGTCGAGCAGGCGGGCAAGGTGCAGAACCTGGTGCGCACCTTGCTCTCCGGCGGCGCGTCGGCGCAGGTGCCGCTGGTCGCCGCGACCGCCGTCGCCACCTACACCCGCGCCTACTGGCCCACCTTCGCGCGGGCCATGGCCGACACCAACGGCGACCCGGCGAACGTGGGCCGCCTGCTCGCGATCGAGACCGCCACCGCCACCGACCCGACCGGGCGCTTCGTCTTCGCGGCCATCACCTGCAACGAGAACGCGGTGCCGCCGCGTCCCGAGCTCATCGGCTCCGCCGTCGGCACCATCGTCTCCGGGGGCAACGCCATGGACGCCCGCGCCGACCTCGTGCGCTCCGGAATGAGCTGCGGCTCTTGGGAACCTGTCACCGAACCGGTGGCCCTGACCGGCACCGCCCTCACCACCCCACCCCTGCTCTTGCAGAGCCGCCACGACGCCCTCACCCAGTACGAGGGCGGCCCGGCCATGGCGCGGGCGCTCGGCGGCTCGCTGATCACCGTCGAGGGCGGGGATCACGGGGTGTTCGGGCGAGGGAACGCCGCGGTGGACGAGGCGGTGCTGGAGTACCTGCGCAGCGGGGTCGTGACGATCGATCGTGCGGATCAGGCGCCGTTGACCGTGCGGTGAGCGGGGCACACACCGCATGTCGGTGATCGGCCGAGGCCGGTGAGCGCGCAACGGCTCATCGTGTGCGGCCCGACCGCACTCGACCCGAAGGCGCCGCTGAGGCCACGCTATCCGCGGGTCGATTCGCGCACGCGGACCTCACCTCCGGTCGTCGTTGGCAACGCAGCGGAGGGCGGGATGTTCGTGCGGATCGAGGGCATTGAGCGCGAGATCGATGGTCCGCGGGTCTGTCGACCCGGCGATGTGCCCGGTGCGGTCCTGCGGGCAACCGTCTTGGACGAGGATGTTGGTGACGTTGGCCGCGTCGATGAACGCGGAGGTGTACCGCGTGACGATCGCGTCGTCACGGGTGGCGATCATGGTGTAGCGCACGTCGGCCGCTGTCATCGGGCCACTGTTGAGCTCGGTCGGGAACGGAGAGCCCGCCACCATATCGGCCAGGGCCGCGTCGCTCGGGGAATACCACCGGTAGGACCCCGGCGATCGCCCCGGTGACATCCCTCCCCGCCACCACCGTGCGAATGCCGTGCTGCGGACCGAATATCGATACGACCTGGCGAGCCGAACCAGCGGTCCCTTCGGCGAGTCTCAGGCTGACCGCACGGGCGATCAAGCCGCCCTGCGATTTACCGACGAGGTCGAGCGTGCCGACGCCATTGAGGGCCAGGATCCGTTCGGCGGCGTGGGTGAAATAGTCGACCGACGCCGTAACCGGTTGCAGCGAGTCGTATTCCAAGCCATAGACGCAGCGGCCGTCGGCGAGCAACTGGCTCGAGGTCACCCTCGCCGACTTCGAGAACCGGCCGGACTCACCTCCGGAACCCGCCGCGTCAGGAGCTCATGATCGGAACGAATGATCGTTCCGATCATGGGTGGTCTTTCCGGCGCTCCCCTCATGCAGGCCGAGCCCTCCGGCGCGGTGGCCGCGTTCCGGTGGCTTGACATGCGGGTTCCGGTGGCCGCGGTCAGAATGTGGGGATGAACGACGCGCCCAGGGTGGTGCTCGCCCCCGACAAGTTCAAGGGATCGTTGACGGCGCCGGAGGTGGCGGCGGCGCTGGCGGGCGGGATCGCACGGGTGGTGCCCGGGGCGGTGATCCGGCAGGTGCCGGTGGCGGATGGCGGGGACGGGACGGTGGACGCGTTCGTCGCGGCGGGGTGGGAGCGGGTGGAGGTGAGGGCGCCGGGGCCGACCGGGGTTGTCGGGCCGGCTTCGTATGCGCGGCAGGGGGATACGGCTGTCGTGGAGTTGGCGGCAGTGGTCGGATTGGTGAAACTGCCTGGCGGGCAACTCGATCCGCTGCATTCGGGGACTCACGGGCTCGGAGTGGTCATCGGCCACGCGCTCGACGCGGGCGCGCGGCACATCGTGATCGGTCTCGGCGGTAGCGCCTCCACCGACGGTGGCGTAGGGATGCTCACCGCGCTCGGTGCCCGCGTGTTCGACGCGCAGGGGCACGAACTCCCCTCCGGCGGTGCGGCTCTCGCCGATGCGGCGACGCTCGATCGCACCGGTCTCCATCCCGCCGTCGCCACCACCCGCTTCACCCTCGCGTGCGACGTCGACAACCCCCTGCTGGGCCCCACCGGCGCGGTCGCCGTTTACGCGCCCCAAAAGGGCGCGAACCTCGCCCAGCGCGCGACTCTCGAAGCGGCCCTTGCCAACTGGTCTCGCGTCGCCGGACCCGAATACGCCGACGTGCCCGGCGCCGGAGCGGCGGGCGGCACCGCCTTCGGAGCACTCGCCTTCCTGAACGCCGAGGTCCGCAGCGGCATCCAGGTCGTCCTCGACCTCCTCGACTTCCCCACCCTCCTCGCCGGCACCGACCTCGTCGTCACCGGCGAAGGGTCCTTCGACGCCCAGAGCCTGCACGGCAAGGCCCCGATCGGCGTCGCCTCCCGAGCCCGCCGCGCCGACCTCCCCGTCATCGCCGCCGTCGGCCGAAATATGTTGTCAGACAACGAAATACAAGCCGCGGGCTTCACCGCCTGCTACGCCCTGACCGACCTCGAACCCGACCCGGCCCGCTGCATGACCGCCGCACAGTCCCTCCTCCACCGCCTCGGCGAACAGATCGCCGAACGGCACTTGAAGCGCTGACCTCGTGATCAGCGGCTGGTCGGCGCTCCGCCGTCCGGCGCGATCAAGGCCGAACCGGCCCGTCCTGGTCCGCCGCCGCGGCGTGCTCCGCGCCGGCGAACGCCGCTGCGGCCTCCGCGCGGTCGACCTCGGTGACACCCGCCTCGGCCACCAACTCGGCGTCGATGCGGGCGGTCGCCTCCCCCGGGGTGGGCGTCAACTCGCCGAGGCGAAGGTGCGGAGGATTTCGGAGCGGTGTTTGTCGCCCCACTGTTCGAGGGGGTGCAGGGCGGTGGCGAGTTCCTGGCCCAAGGGGGTGAGGGTGTATTCGACGCGCGGGGGGATTTCGGCGAACACTTCGCGGTGGACGACGCCGTGGGATTCGAGGTGGCGCAGGTTCTCGGCGAGGACCTTCTCGCTGACGCCGTCGAGCAGGCGGCGCAGTTCGCCGAAGCGCTGCGGCCCGTCGGCGAGGGCCCACATCAGGTGCATCCGCCACTTGCCGCCGACCACGTCGATGGCCAGCGACATTCCGCAGATGTTATCCGTGTCACTGTCGCTGCCCATGCCGGCCTCCTGACCAGATTGCGTACCTCGAGGTGTGTATCCCCACGCGAACGTGCGGTCTTGTCGACTCTACCTGCACGAACGAGCATCGGTGGCAGTGCAGGAAGATCCGCGAATCGAAAGGGACACGATGTCCGAGAAGTCAACCCGCTCCGTCTCCGTGCTCGGCCTCGGCCCGATGGGTCAGGCGATGGTGCGGGCGTTCCTCGACGCCGGCGTCGAGGTGACGGTGTGGAACCGCAGTGCCGCGAAGGCCGACGCGATGGTCGAGCTCGGCGCGAAGCGGGCCGCGACGGTCGCCGAAGCGCTCGACGCCAACGAGGTCTCCGTGCTGAGCCTCACCCACTACGACGCCATGTACGACGTGCTCGGCCAGGCCGCCGACCACCTGCCCGGCAAGGCGATCGTGAACCTCTCGTCGGACTCGCCGGAGAAGGCCCGCACGGGCGCGGCGTGGGTGCGCGAGCGCGGGGCGCGGTTCCTCTCCGGCGGCGTGATGTCGGCGGGCGACAACATCGGCCACCCCGCTTCCTACATCTTCTACAGCGGCCCCCGCGAGGTGTTCGACGCCCACGCCGAGCTGCTGCGCCCGCTCAGCCCGCAGGAGTACCTGGGCACCGACGACGGCCTCTCGCAGATCTACTACCAGGCCCTGCTCACCTTCTTCCACCCCTGGCTGCTCGCCTTCGACCAGGCGACGGCGATGATCGTGAAGTCGGGCCACGACCTCAACCAGTTCCTCCCGTACGCGGTGCGCTCGGCCGGCGCCTACGAGTACTTCATCCAGGAGTTCGGCGAGACCAACCTCGCGGGCGGCTGGCGCGATGTGGCGTCGCTGAAGATGATGGTCGCGGGCGCGCAGCACATCATCGACGCCAGCGAGGAAGTCGGCGTCGACGCCAGCCTCTCGCACGCCTCACAGGCGCTGTGGCGCAAGGCCGTCGCGGCCAGTGAGGAAGCGGGACACGGGGTTTCGGTGTTCGAGTTGCTGGCCGGGCGCTGAAACCCGCTTCCCATCAAGCGCTTTCGGCACCCAACTGAGGAAAGGGTTAGCCAACGCCTTCGGCGTACTGCTCGGCCATAAGAACTGGCTCCACATGTGTGGGGTTCGGGCTGGATCCGGACGTGTGGGATCGTGGCTATCTCGCACGCCGGATCCGTCCCGGGACCCGCTTCCCGTCAAGCGGTTTCAGCACCCAGCCGAGGAAATGGCTTGGTGGAGAAGACCACTTCCACCGTCACCTCGAAGTACTCCGCGATCCGCATCGCCAGGTGCAGGCTGGGGCTGTACTCGCCGCGCTCCAGGTATCCGATCGTCTGGTAGTGCACCCCCAGCGCTTCGGCGAGTTCGCGGCGGGAGATCCCGCGCTCGGCGCGCAGCATGGCGATCCGGTTGTAGATCGTCTCAGTAGGCACGCTGCATGGCCCTCTCCCGCCGCGCCGCGACGCTCGATCCCGACTCCTTGCGCGCCATCCGGCGCAGCAGCACCGGCGCGACGAGCATGCCGACCACGGCCCAAGTGCCCAGCACCGCAACGGTTTCCAGGTGCCGCCACGAACCGGTCAACTCCAGAGCCGCCGCCTCCTCTGGCAGCATGGCCGAGCGGGTGCCCAGGCCGAGCCAGTAGATCGGGAACACCTGCGCCAGCCCCTGCAACCAGCCCGGCAGCGACGTGATCGGGTAGAAGATCCCCGACACCGCCACCAGCGCCATGATCGGCATGGACGCGAAACCCACGCCGCGCGGCGTGGCGAACAGCGAGCCGAGACACGCGCCGATCGGCAGCGACGCGAGCATGCCCAGCAGCACGATACCGAGCAGCGCGAACCACCGTGCGGGCGTGTCCAATTCGACGCCGCCGATCAGCAGCAGCCCCGGAATCAGCACCGCGCAGAACGAGGTGAGCACCCACCCCGCCGCCATCACCGACTTGCCGACCAGGTAGCCGACCATTCCGTTCGGAGTCGCCTTGGCGCGCAACAGGGTTCCGTCCTCGCGCTCGACCGCCAACAGCTGTGCGATGCTCACGATGCTGCTGAACGCCACCAGCATGCCGAGGATGCTGGGCAGCGCCAGCGTGCCGAGTTCGAAGTCCGTGGCCTGAAAGGTGCTGTTGCGCAGGAAGACCAGCGTGATCACCATGGCGATCGGCCAGAACAGCAGGCCGAACAGGTCGGTGCCGTTGGTCAGCGACTGGCGCAGTTCGATCACGCCGCGCGACAGTCCGGCGCGGACGGCGTTGGCGACCGGATTCATCGACCCACCTCTTCCAGGGTGCGGACCTCGGTGTCGGGCTGTCCGGATTCGAACCGGCGCACCAGGGTCATGTACGTGTCTTCCAGTGAGGCGCGGCGTACCTCGAGTTCCCCGATCTGATCGCCGTGCTGCTTGAACAGGTCGTGGACGAACTTCGTCGACTCCACGGTGGTGTGCACGAAACGCTGCCCGTCGCGGGTCCAGCGCACCTCCGCCTCGCCCGCGATGCGCCGCGAGAGCGCGTCGGCCGACCCGTCGGCGATGATTCGCCCGCTCGCGAGGATCAGGATGCGGTCGGCCAGTTTCTCCGCCTCGTCCAGGTCGTGGGTGGTGAGCAGGATGGTGGTGCGCTCGTCGTCGGCCAAACGGTGGACCAGGTCGTGGAATTCGCGCCGGGCCTGCGGGTCGAACCCGGCCGTCGGTTCGTCCAGGAACAGCACTTCGGGGCGGCCGACGATGCCGATGGCCACGTCGAGCCTGCGACGCTGGCCGCCGGAGAGCGCGCCGACTCGGGTCTTCGCTTGGTCGGTGAGCCCGACGACCTCGATCAGTGCGTCGATGTCCCACGGCTTGCGGACGCTCTCGGTGCCGTAGGGCGCGTAGTAGGCGCCGAGGTTGGTGAGCAGTTCGCGCACCTGCCACTTGGCGTGGTCGCGCCAGGACTGCAGGACGACGCCGATGCGCGCCCGCCACGCCTCCCCGCCGTGCGCCGGGTCGGTGCCGAGCACGTCTACGCGTCCGGCCGACCGCATGCGGAACCCCTCGAGGATTTCGATGGTGGTGGTTTTGCCCGCGCCGTTGGGGCCGAGCAGGGCCAGGACCTCGCCGGTGCGCGCCTGGAACGTGACGTCGTGCAGGACGTCCTTCGGGCCGTAGCGCATGCGCAGGCCTTCGACATCGAGCGCGACGGATTCTTCCACGGTCATTGACTGTCCTCCCGTTGTCCAGACCGGATGACTCGTAGCATACCTACTACCTTTCGCCGCATCAGCGCTGTTTCTCGCCCGTGATTAGAGAGCAGTGCTCTTGACTTTGGCGCGAGCATGCCGGAGTATCGTTCTCAGTAGAGAGCAGTGCTCACACAATAGGAGTCGCTATGAACGCCAGCCCCCGCTACCTCGCCCCCACCGGCCTCGATCCCGTGCTCAACCGGGTGCTGAACTGGCTGCCCAGGATCGGGATCGGTGTCGCGGGCTCGCGACTGCTCGCGGTGCGCGGGCGCACGAGCGGCGAATGGCGCACCACCATGGTCAACCTGCTGGTGGATCCCTCCGGCGACCGCTACCTGGTGGCGCCACGCGGCCACACCCAGTGGGTGCGCAACCTGCGCGCGGCGGGCACGGGCGAACTGCGCCTCGGGCGCAAGGTCGAGCCGTTCTCCGCCACCGAGATCGCCGACGCCGACAAGATTCCCGTGCTGCGCCTCTACCTGGAGAAGTGGGGCTGGGAGGTGGGCCGCTTCTTCGAGGGCGTCACCAAAGACTCCACGGACGCCGAACTCGCCGCCATCGCACCGGGTTTCCCGGTCTTCCGGCTGGCCTGACGCTCAGCGCGTCGCGAGGAACTCGATCGCGGCCGCGTACCCCTGAATCCCCATCCCGGCGATCACGGCCGTCGCGATGGGGGAGACGAACGAGTGGTGCCGGAATTCCTCGCGGGCGTGCACATTGCTGATGTGCACCTCCACGATCGGCACCTCCGGGATGACCAGCGCGTCGCGCAACGCCACCGACGTGTGGGTGAGTCCGCCCGGATTGATCACGATGGCCGACTCCGCGCCCCGCGCCCGATGGATGCGATCGATCAGCGCGCCTTCGTGATTGGACTGGAACGCGGTGACCGTGCGGTCGAACCGGGCCGCGGTGCGCTCGCACAGGGCGACCACGTCGTCGAGCGTCGCCGCCCCGTAAACCTCGGGCTGACGGGTGCCGAGCATGTTCAGGTTCGGCCCGTTCAGGACCAGAATCGGAGCGGCCATGCCCGACACCCTATCGCGCGCTCACAGCCCCTTCGGGCCCTCCGAGCGCAGGTCGTCGACCTTGCGCATGGCGGTGCGCAGTTCCTCGAGCCACTCCTCGGCGTGCTTGCCCGCCAGCTTGACCGTCCAGGCCAGCGCGTCCGAGCGGGAGCGGGCGACGCCGGAGTCGACCAAGGTGTCGAGCACCTTGCGCTCGGGTTGGCGCAGGCGCGTCATCACCGGAACGGCCAGCTGGGTGAACATGATTCGCTCGCCGTCCACCGAGACTCCCCAGGCCACGTTGCGCCCGTAGCGGCGCTGCGCCTCGCTCGCGATCTTCATGCGGTCGGGCCGTGTGGATTCGCGGAACCGGGAGATCGCACCCTCCTTGGTGGCGGTGGGGATCTTCTCCGTGGGCGCCTCGTCGCCCTCCTCGGCGCGTTTGGGTTCGGGCATGGGCAACTCGCCGATCACCACGATCTCCTCGCGGTCCACCTCGATCACCGGCTCGCCCGTGAACCAGTCCTGCGGCAATCGACCGGCGAACCAGTCGGGCACATCGGCGGGGTCGGGCAGGTCGGCCTGTTGCCAGCCGCCCGGTCGTCCGAAGCCGTGTTTACGCATGGTCGATCACCTACTTACGATGGTGCTTTATTGCGGTGATTACAAGATTACGCCGCAAATCGACCGCGCGGTTTCGCCGTGCGTGAACGGGGACAAGATCGGGTATCCAGAGGGCGTCGCGCGTTGCCGGACAGGTCGCGGAGGCGGCGAATCGCCGCCGTGGGCGGTTCTCGCCCGCGTCCGCGATCCGGCCGGTACCGTAGCGGCGCCCGGTTATCGCCTTGTGACGGGACACCACTCGTGATCGAGTCCGAACACCGCCGCTCATCGGGCACAATCGGTAGGGCTGAGCATGGGTAACGGCCCGATCACCGGGGCGTGGCGGGCACGGTCGATTCAGGTACGGTTGTCTTGTTACTGAAGTGACAAGAGTGAAGAGTGGGCGACATGGATGTGTGGGGATCCCGCCGCTTTCGCGTTCGGGTTGCTGTGGCACTCGCGGGGGTGGCGGCTGTGGCGATCGCCATGGGTGCGTGCGGGTTCAGCGAGGAACCGAACGAGCCCGAGGCCATCGTCGAACGGTTCACCGAACTGCTCGACGAGCAGGACTACGGCAAGGCCGCCGAACTCACCTCGTACCCGAACGCCGCATCCGCAACATTGAAGCAAATGTTCGAGGGGCTGGCGCCGGGCACCGCCGACTACGAGAAGACCCAATTCATCGACCTGGACGGGCAATCGGCGCTCTTCAGCATGGACGTCGGCTGGAACTTCGGCGAGCACAAGGACTGGCGCTACAGCGTGCAGGGCACCGTCCGCAAACTCGCCATCGGCTGGCGGATCTCGTGGGAGCCCGCCGTGGTGATGCCCGACCTCACCGGCAGCCGCACCGTGAAACTGGTGCGCACCACGCCGAAACCGCCGCCGCGCGTGATCGATATCGTCGGCGAACCGCTCATGACCGAGCAGATCATCAACGTGATCAAGCTCGACCCCTCGCGCATCGCCGATCCGGTGGCCTCCACCGACGCGCTGGCCGCCGCCATCGAACCCGTCGCGCCGCTGATCACCGGTGAATCGCTGCGCGAGCAGCTGGCGAACGCGGAGGGCGCGCCGATCACCGCCGTGAACCTGCGCGAGGGCGATTTCGCGATCCTCGAACCGCGCATGGCCCCGATCCCGGGCGTGGTGATGGAGAAGCAGCCCCGGCTGATCGCCGCCGACCGGCGCGTGTGGTCGCCGCAACTGGACGCGCTGCGCAAGGTGTGGGAGGCCAGCCAGGAACAGCATTCCGGGTGGGGCGTGCAGATCTTCGAGGCCGACGGGCGATTCGTCGGCCAGGTGGCCGGCTACCAGGGCCCGCCCGGCCCGGACATCGCCGCGACCATGGACCAGCGCTTGCAGCGCGCCGCCGAGGACGCCGTGGTGAGCGTCGGCACGCCCGCCTCGATCGTCGCGATCCAGCCGTCCAACGGTGCGGTGGTCGCGGTGGCACAGAACAGTTACGCCACCGAGCAGGGGCCGATCTCGTTCACGGGGCTTTACCCGATCGGCGGCAATATCGAACTGCTGCGCGCCGTCGCGGCGGCGAAGGACGGTAAAGCGCCGCAGGACGTGTCGGTGCAGGAGGCCGCGGAGGCCGCGCCGACGCTGGGCATCGGCCTCGACGTGCACGTGCCGGGACTGGACGAGGTGACCGGTCGCCTGGCCATCGCGGGCCGCACCGCCGAGCAGGTGCGCCAGGGCGGCGGCTCGGACGCGGTGCTGGCCAGCCCGTTCGGGATGGCGATCGCCGCCGCCTCCATCGCCAGGGGCGGGGTGCCCGCGCCGATGATCGAGGCGGGCCGGCCCGCCTCGACCGACGCCGAGCTCACGCCGTTCTCGGGTGAGCTGACCGAGCGGCTGCGAATGATGTTGCGGGAGGGCATGGCCGCGCCGGATTTGGCGCCGCTGCGGTCCTTCCCCGTGATCGCCTACGCGGCGCCGGCCGGATCCGACGGCTGGTTGATCGCGAACATGGGCGACCTGGCGTTCGCGATCCACATCAGCGAGGTCGACAGCGGCAACGCGACCGCGCGGATGGCGGCCAGGATGTTGCAGGCGCTGGCCAAGCCGGAGACCTGAGCGGTCAGTCCAGCGCTTTGACCGCCGCGCGCCAGCCCAGCAGGAACAGTGCGAGCACGGTGCCCGCGACCAGCAGGAAGCTGGCCGCGGTGCCCTGCCCGCTCACCGCGCGCAGCAGCATGCCGCCCACCAGAGTGCAGGCCCACACCAGGATTCCGGTGGGCCACAGCGTGGTTCCGTCGAACCGGTCGCCGTTGCGCGAGGTGAGCGCGTACGCGGCGCCCCACCCGATCCCCAGCCCGATCAGGAACGGCCACGCGGTCTTGGCCAACCCCGCCAGCACCGCCTCGTCGTGACTGCGCCGGCCGATGGCACAGAAGAGGATCACCAACACCACGTCCACCGCCAGCGGCCACAGTCTCTTCACGCGCGCCAGAGTAGTGGGCACTGGACGGCCGCCCATACCGGACGGGGTGGACGGTGCATGCACTCGCCAGTGACCCCGCGGCCGCGACTACACCGCACGGCGTTCCTCGAATTCGCGCTCGTAGGCGGCGTCGTCGGAGTGCGGGGTGCGGAAGAGGAAGGCGAAGATGATCCAGCCGACGATCGCGAGGAGGACGAAACTCACCATGCGGTAGACGAAGGCGGCCGCGACGGCCTGCGCGGCGGGCAGGCCCGCGCCCGCGGTGAGCCCGTAGATGAGCGTGGCGTCCACGTAGACGATGCCGCCGGGCGCGAACGGGATGGAACCCACGGCCTTACCCGCGGTGAAGGCGATGAGCAGGCCGGCGATCTTCGGATCGCCGCCCACCGCGTAACAGGCCGCGCCCAGACAGGCCACGTCGGCGAACCGGTGCACCAGCGCCCACACGCCGACCAGCGCGCCGTCGCGTTTGCCCAGGTCCACCGACTCCAGCTGGGACAGTACGTCGGAGACCTTGCCCATCCCGCGCTCGGGCGGCCGTTTGCGAATCCGGTTGATCAGGGCCAGGATCCGCCGCGCCATCGATTCCAGGGCGCCGGGGTTGCGCGCGAGGTGGTTGCCCGCCCACACCACCGCGACGACCACGGCCACCGAGAGCACCAGCTGCACCGGGCCCACCCGGTTGCCGACCAGTAGCGCGCCCGCGAACGCCAGCAGCGCCAGTCCCATGCTCGCGATCACGCCGGAGATCACCAACTGCCAGGACGCGACCATCGGATTCGCGCCCCAGCGCCTGGTCTGGCGGTAGGTGAAGGCGGTGGAGAACACCTGTCCCGCGGGCAGGGTCACCGACATGGCGGTGGCGCCGTACACCACAGCCACCGATTTGCGCTGGCTCACCTCGACGCCGCCCGCGCGCAGCAATTGTTTCTGCACGCGCCCGAATCCGCTCATCGACAACGCCTGCAAAGCGATGGCGAGCGCGACCCAGCCCCAATGGATTTCGGTGAGTTTGCGCCAGGATTCGTGCAACCGCGGCGCGAGATACACGCCTTCGGCGAGGAGCAGGGCCAGCAGGGCGGCGCCCAGCACCCATTTCACCCACCGGTATCGGCCCGTGCGCGACTTCCGGGTGGACGGCGGCGATGTGTGCTCGCCGGTGCGCTCCCCGTTGGCCGCCACGAGGTCAGCCTAGCGAATCCGCGGTCTCGGCGTCCGATTCGGCACGGGGATCGGTCTGGGCCTTCGGCCAGGCCAGCCGGGTTTTCCGGCGGCGGCCGCGCAATTGCACCTCGGGGCCGGTCTCCCAATTGCTCTGTTCGCTCTCGTCGGCGAAATACAGCGCGCTGCCCGAGGCGAGCACCCGGCCCGGCTGGTCCTTTGCCAATTCGGTGAGCCGGGACGCTTCGTTCACCGGATCGCCGATCACCGTGTATTCGAACCGGTTGGCCGCGCCGATATTGCCCGCGACCGCCAGACCCGCCGACACCCCGATGCCGATATCCAATCCGGGCACCTCGCGCAGTGCCTCGCGCAATTCCCGGCCCGCGGCCAGCGCGGCGGTCGGCGCGTCGGGGCGGTCCAGCGGCGCGCCGAAAATGGCGAGCGCGGCGTCGCCGACGAATTTGTTGACGAATCCGTGGTGCCGGTCGATCACGTCCACCACGACGCGGAAGAACTCGTTGAGCAGGCTCACCACTTCGGTGGGCGGGCGTTCGGCGGCGGTGGCGGTGGAACCGACCATATCGACGAACAGCACCGCGACGAACCGGGTCTCACCGCCGAGCTCGGTGCCGTAGTCCAGGGCGCGCTGGGCGACCTCCTCGCCCACATGCTGGCCGAACAGCTCCTGGAGCTGGCGGCGTTTGGCCGCCTCCTCCATCATCCGGTTGAAACCGACCTGGAGCAGGCCGATCTCGCTGCCGTCGAACACCTCCACCTGCACGTCGAGCGCGCCGTCCTGGACACTGTCGATGGCCTGGCTGAGCTGGCGCACCGGATCGGAGATGCTGGAGGCGGTGAGCATGGACAGCGCCAGCGCCTGCATGATCACCACACCGCACAGCAGCAGGATGGAGATGGCCAGCGACTGCGCGGAGAACCGCACGTCGGTGGAGATCTGGGTGACGCACAGCAGCACGATGGCGATGGTGGGCGCGAATGTGCCCATCCCCCAGGTCATCGCCATCCTGGTGCCCACGCCCGGGGTGAGCGTGTGGTCGAACGAGCCCTCGGTGAGCGCCTGCGCGGCGACCGGGCGCAGGATGCGTTCGCCCAGCATGTAGGTGAAGCCGAACACGATGGTGGCGGCCATGCACTCGGTGATGACCACCGCGCCGGCCAGTTCGGGCGATTCGACGATGATGATCCCGGCCAGCACCGCGCCGCCGATGATCCACAGCACCAGGTGCAGGATCGCCTGGCGCAGCGGCGCGTGCAGCGCGGCCATCTGCTCCTGTCGGCTCGGCGGACCGCCGCGCACCTGCCAGCGCATCACCGGGCGCAGCATCAGCGCGGACGCGGCGAGGCTGAGCAGCCCGCCGGTGCAGAAGACGAGGGCGGGCACCACCAGGCCGATGCGGCGCGCGCCGGCCGCCTCGCCCTCCTGGGTGGGCAGACCGTACTGGAGGAACGCCCACACCAGGACCGCGCCGAAGGCATTGGCCAACAGCATCGATGTCAGGTATAGCGGCCAGCGCGTGCGCATGGTCTGTTTGACCGCTTGCAGGGGCGCTGACACGCTCACCAATCTAGCGTTTCGATCATGCGGGTTCGTGCCCCCGCCCGCGCGTTCACGCCCTCGGCGCGCCATCCGGGTCCATTACGCTGCGGGGGGTGAGCCAACCCGAGCAGAGCGCGCCGAGCCGGGGTCCGGCGGCCGACGCGGTGCATCCGATCGTCCGTCAGACCGCGGAGTGGGCGTGGCGGCTGCTGGTGATCTTCGCCGCGGTGCTGGCACTGTCGATGATCGTGCAGCGGCTGGCGACGGTGGTGATACCGCTGGCGATCGCGCTGCTGGCGGCCGCGCTGCTGGCCCCGCTGGTGGATTGGATGCAGCGGCTCGGCGTGCCGCGCTGGGTGGGCGTGTTCGTCGCGCTGGTCGGTTCGCTCGGCGTGGTGGCGGGCATCATGACCTTCGTCGTGGAGCAGTTCGTGGCCGGCGTGCCGCAGCTGACCGACGAGTTCACCGCGAGCGTGGAGCGGATCCAGGACTGGCTGATCAACGGCCCGTTCCACATGAGCGACGACCAGATCCGCAACGCGGGCGACACGATCGTCAACGCCATCCAGTCCAATCAGGACAGTCTCACCTCGGGCGCGCTGACCACCGCGACGGTGATCGGGCACATCCTCACCGGCACCTTCCTGACGCTGTTCATCCTCATCTTCTTCCTCTACGGCGGCGATCAGATCTGGGAGTTCGTCACCCGGATCGTGCCGAGGGGCCACCGCGAGCGGGTGCGCCTGGCCGGGCAGCTCGGGTTCGGCTCGCTGGTCGGGTTCGTGCGCGCCACCGTGGTGGTGGCGGCGGTCGACGCGATCGGCATCGGCGCCGGGCTGGCGATCCTGGGCGTCCCGCTGGCGCTGCCGCTGGCCTCGCTGGTGTTCATCAGCGCGTTCATCCCGATCATCGGCGCGTTCCTGGCCGGGTTCATCGCGGTGTTCATCGCGCTGGTCACCAAGGGATTGGTGACGGCGCTGATCGTGCTCGGCATCATCATCGCGGTGATGCAGCTGGAGAGCCACGTGCTGCAACCGCTGCTGCTGGGCCGGGCGGTGAGCATCCACCCGCTGGCCGTGGTGCTGGCGATCGCCGCGGGCCTGGTGCTCGGCGGGATCGCGGGCGCGCTGCTGGCGGTGCCGTTCGTCGCGGTGATGAACACGGCCATCCGCTCGCTGCTGGTGGACAGTCCGCAGGAGGCGATCGGCGAGCTGCGCTCCGGCGACTACCGGCTGTATTCGGCGGAACCGGACCGTCCAGAGCCCGGACGGTTCGACGTGGCCGCGACCCTGGAGAGCGAGGCGCGCCGCCCCGACTCGCCGCTGCTGCGCACGCCGAAACCGGGCGGGTCCCGGTGACCACGCGCGCCGCCGAACCCGACCCCGAGGACGCCGCCACCGCGCCGCTGTGGCGGGCGGTGCAGGCGTTTCGCCTGGTCACGCTGCTGTACGCGGTGGGTCAGCAGTTCGCATCGGTGCCGTACTACCAGAATCAGCGGCTGAGCTGGTTCTTCATCGCGCTCATGGTGCTGTGGTCGGGCGCGTCGGCGCTGATGCTCTCGCAGTGGCAGGGCGAGGAGGTGGCGCGGGTGCGGCGCTGGGTGGTGATCGGCGACCACGTGGTGGTGATCGGGCTGATCTGGGCCACCCGCCTGGTCGCCGACTACGACTGGTACCACGGGCATCAGACCCTGCCCACCACCATGTGGGCGGCCAACGCCGTGATCTCGGCGGCCATCCTGCGCGGCCCGATCCTGGGCATCGCCTCGGGGCTGCTGATCGCCTGCATGATCATCACCGCGCGCGAGCAGTGGGGGCAGGACGTGTGGGCCGACGCCACGGCCCCGGTGCTGGTCTCGGTGGGCTTGGCGCTCGGGCTGGCCGCCAACACCGCGCGGCGCGCCCAGGAGCAGTTGCAGCGCGCGGTGCGGCTCACCGCCGCCGCCGAGGAACGCGAGCGGTTGGCGCGCGAGGTGCACGACGGCGTGCTCCAGGTGCTCAGCTACATCAAGCGGCGCGGCAGCGAGATCGGCGGCGCCACCGAGGAATTGGCGCAGCGAGCCGGGGAGCAGGAGGTGGCGCTGCGGGTGCTCATCTCCGAACAAGGGGTGCGCGAGGATCGCGGCGGGGCGGAAGTGGACCTGCGCCCGCTGCTCACCGCGCACGCCACGCCGAAGGTGTTCGTGTCCACGCCCGGTGAGCCGGTGCGGGTCGGGCGGTGGGCGGCCGGGGAACTCGCGGCGGCCGTGTCGACGGCGTTGACCAATGTCGAACTGCACGCCGGGCCCGACGCGAAAGCCTATGTGCTGCTGGAGGACACGGGCGACGAGCTGATCGTCAGCGTGCGCGACGACGGGGTGGGCATCCCGGCGGGACGGCTCGCCGAGGCCGAGGCTGAGGGCCGGATGGGCGTGTCGCGCTCCATCGTCGGGCGGATCGCCGCGCTCGGCGGGGTCGCCGAACTGCTCACGGAAGGGGAGGGTGAGGGTGTGGAATGGGAGTTCCGGGTACCGCGCGGCGGCCCGGCGTGACGAGAACGGCGTCGAGAGGAGGTCGCGGTGACCGATGACGGTGTGGCCGAGCAGGTTTCGGTGATGGTGGTGGACGACCACCCGATGTGGCGCGACGGGGTCTCCCGCGACCTCGGCGAGGCCGGTTTCCACGTGGCCGCGACCGCCGACGGCGTCGCGGCCGCCACCCGGCGTGCGGCGGCCGTGCGGCCCGCCGTGGTGCTGATGGATATGCAGCTACCCGACGGCAACGGCGCCCAGGCCACCGCCGAGGTGCTGCGCGTCTCGCCGGAGAGCCGGGTGCTGGTGCTCTCGGCCTCGGCCGAACGCGACGACGTGCTCGACGCGATCAAGGCGGGCGCGTCGGGCTACCTGGTCAAGAGCGCGTCGGCGGCCGAACTCGTCGACGCGGTGCGCGCCACCGCCGCCGGTCAGCCGGTGTTCACCCCCGGCCTGGCCGGGCTGGTGCTCGGCGAGTACCGCCGGATGGCCACCGCGCCCGCCGAACCCGACGAACCGCACCGCCCCGCGCTCACCGAACGCGAGACCGAGGTGCTGCGCATGGTGGCGAAAGGCCTGTCCGCCAAGCAGATCGCGTCGCGGCTCGGGCTCAGCCACCGCACCGTGGAGAATCACGTGCAGGCCACGCTGCGGAAGTTGCAGTTGGCCAACCGCGTCGAGCTCACCCGCTACGCCATCGAGCAGGGGCTCGAGTAGCGCGTCCGACTTCCGGAGGATGCGCGAGCCCCCGGGAATCGGGGATCGCCCTGATGCCGCGATGTCCGGATTCTCGGTAATCTCGACGCCATGGGCGGCGCCGAATCGGAAACCAGCGGTATCGGGCGCGGGGAGACCGTGAGCGACCGGGATCTGCGCGTCTCCGACGCCGAGCGCGAACACGTCGGCCAGCTGTTGCAGCGGGCCGTCGGCCTCGGCATGCTCTCGCTCGGGGAGTTCACCGAGCGCATGGACACCGCGCTGGCCGCCAAGACGCGCGGCGAGCTGAACGCCGTGCTCATCGACCTGCCCGGCGTGCGCCTGGTGGGGCAGCCCGCCGCCACGCCCACGAACTTCGTCAACGCCGCGCCGGGGCATCCGTCGCCGGTCGCGTCGTCCGCGGCCGTCCCCGCCCGCGCCGACGTGATCCGCGGCCGCATGTCCAACCCCACCCGGCGCGGCCCGTGGACCGTGCCCGCCACCCTGCACCTCAACAGCTGGTTCTCCGGCGTCACCCTCGACTTCACCGAGGCCGTGATGACCACCCAGGTCGTCGAACTCCGCGTGGACGACGTGTGCAGCTCGCTCACCCTCATCGTCCCCGACAAGGCCACCGTCGACCTCAACGCGCTCGACCTCATCGGCTCCAGCATCAATAACAAGGTGCGCACCGGCCCCCCGATCGGCCCGCTCCACATCGTCGTCCACGGCCGGCTGCGTTTCGGCAGCGTCACCGCCAAACACCCGCTGAGCACCCACTGGCGCAAGTTCATGGGGATGTGAGGGTTTCGGCGGTGTTCGGTGCGACTTGGTGACTCGCACGTCATGTGCCGGCGGTGGGGATCGTCCGGCGCGTCTCGGTGATTCGCGTCAGGTGTTGACGCCGATGCGGCGGGCCAGGGCGCGCAGGGGGATGCGGCGGTCGTGGTCGAGCAGTTCGGACACGATGTGGCGGGGCAGGGATTGGTATTTGAGCCAGTCGGGGCCGCCGACGCGCTCGGCGGTGAGCAGCGCGTCCAGCGCGCGCTGGTGCTGTCCGGTGCGGGTGAGCGCCACGGCGGTGTCGGTGAGGTGGCGGGCCCGGGAGGCCTGGGGCAGGCCGGAACTGGCGGGCATCTCGCGGGCCGCGGTCAGCGCCTCGGAATAGCGTTCGGAGGAGACGTTCACGTCCACCGTCTGCATGATGACTTGCGAAGGGCCGAAATAGGTTTCGTAGTCCTGACGATCGGTGCCGAGGCGCACCGCCACCTCGCCCGCCGCCTGCGCCAGCGAGAGCGCCTCCGGCACGTCCTGCGCGCGCCCGGAAGCGGTGGCGCCCTGCAGAACCAGCGATCCGTAGGCCGAAAGATGCGCCGGCGCAACGTCACCGGCCGGTTCCAGCTCCGCCGCCGCGCGCAGCGCCACCCGGCGCGACTCGTCGTAGCGCCCCTGCACCAGCAACTGCCAGGCGACCGAACCGCGCACCGTCGCGAGCAACAGCGGATCGTCGCCGAGTTCGGCGGCGGCCAGCGCCTGGCGGATGGCCAGGAACGCCGGATCGGTCTGCCCGAGGTGCACCAGCGTGCACCCGGTCACCCAGTACATGCGGGCCAGCAGTTCGTTGGCCGGCGCGACCGTGCCGTTGCGCGCGGCGTGCACGGTGGCGCGCAACTGGGTCAGGTTCGCGGGCAGGATGGTGGTGAGCAGTTCGTAGCGCCCCGCCCAGTAGGCGCCCCAGGCGTAGTCGACGGCGCGGCGGCCGTCGTCCAGGCTCACCGCCTCCTCCTCGGGCACCTCGCCGAGCAGATCGTCAACCGGGGTCAACGCGCGCCGGATCGCGACGATGCCCGCGTCGGGGTTGCCGGAAGGTATCCCGTGGCGTTTGCCGACCAGGTCGGAGATGTCCACGTCGAGGGCGCGCGCCAGTTTCTGGAGGCTGGCGATCGACGCGGTCTGGCGTCCGCCCTGCTCCAGCTTGCGCACCAGGTCGACGCTCACCCCGGCTTGGTCCGCGAGCTGGCGCTGGGTAAGCGCTTTGCCGCGGAAACGCCGGATCCGTACCCCGATCGATGAGTCGTCCATGTAGCCATGTCCTTTGTTACATCCGGGTTTCAGGGTACGACGCTAGGCCATACCTTTCACATGAAGTGGGACATTACGTACGACTCGTCGGCCCCCCGTTGGAATACCGTTGCCTTTCTGCAACTTTGAGAACGCAAAGGGCGACGGCAAATGACCACGATGCCGAACACCACTGTGCGAGCCCGGCGCGCCGACCGCGCGACCGCATCGCAGGTACTCACCGACCGACCCGCGCGGCACTTACCGCGCGACGGCGTACTACCCGGGACGATCCGCCACCATCACCGCATCGTCTGAGGGGGAATCGCCATGTTCGAAAGCTGTCACACTCCGCACGAAGCCGCCCACCTGCTGCGTCATCGCTACGGGCTGCCCGTGCAATTGCTCGCCGGACGTCCCGTGGTGACCACGGGCACCATCCTCGGCGCGATCGTCATGCCACCCGATCTGGGTGAACGGGTGCTCGCCGCGCTGGACCGGACCGGTCACGCCCCGGTGATCGCCGATCCGGGCGAACGCACCTGGACCTTCCTGGTCAACCCGCCCAGCCCGGTCACGCCGGTCGATCCGCACGTCCGGCGCACCCTCGCCGGGCACGGGGTCACCGTGGTGCCGGGCGGCAGGCACGTGCTGCTGCCCAGCACCGACTCGCCCCAAGGCTGGCACTGGGCGGGCGAACCCGGGTCCGGCGTGCTGCGCATGCCGCCCCGCGCGGCCGTCATCCGCGCCGTGCACCAGGTGACGGGCGTGCGCGCCCACACCGCCTGACCATCCGGCGGGACCGGCCCCCACTCCCACGGGTGGGGGCCGGTCGGGCGGAAGTCGCGTAGATATCGAGCGCGGTCCGGGTGTTTCTACTCATGTTCGGCGCGGATGAGGGGCCGAGCATGGAGATATGACTACATCTCTCGATCCCGCGCTGATCTCGCGCTTGTCCGGTGAGTTCACCGCGCTCGGAACGCGGATGGGTGTCCTCGGGCGCGACCTCGCGCTGCTGCGCGAACAAGTGGCCGCGGACCTCACGGTCCCGCGCAGCGTTTCCTGGAAGACCGGTGCCTCGGCGGAGGCCGAGGTGGAGGCCGGGCGTTCGGCTGTGCCGGGGACGGCCGAGGCCGGGGCTCCGGTGGGGACGCGGCCGGAGTCGGCCGGCGCGATGAGCCGACCTCCTGCCGAAACGGCGTCGGAGCGATCCGGCGCGCTCGCCGGTGCGCAGGGCGTAACCGATGCGTCCGCGCCGACGGAGGCGGGTCGGTCGGCCGTTGGTGTGCCGGACGCGGCCGGTGAGATGCCGGGCGCGAGCGGTAGCACGCCGGGCGGCGGGGATCGGACTTCTGTTGGTGCGGAAGCGGTTTCGTCGAAGTCCGCCGGTGCGTCCGGTTCGACACCGGCGGGTGAGCCGGCGGGTGTCGGTGGACCCCGAAGTGCGGACGAGGCCGGTGATGCCGGCGCCGCCGAAGGTGCCAGCGGGTTCGGGAGCACCGGTTCGGCGCGTGCCGAGGGTTCTTCCGGCACCGCGATGCCCGATACATCGGCCGCCACGGGCGCGCCCGGCGGTGTGCCGGTTCCGCCGCCCGGACAGTGGAATCCGGGCCAGTGGCAGGCCGCCGGGCAGCAGGGGTGGCCGGGTGGGGCGGTGCCGTATCCGCTGCCCGGCTACGCGCCCGGGTATGCCGGGCGGCCGCCGCAGGGTTGGCCGCCTCGGGGTCCGGTGCCGCACGGTGGGGGAGCGGTGCCGCCGGGGATGCGGCCGCCGCCGGTGCGCAAGCAGCCCGGGGTGCCGTGGTGGCAGCGCGACGGCGTGATCAGCCGGGTGCTCGCGATCGCCGGTGTGGGCGTCACGCTCATCGGCGTGGTGATGTTGCTGGTGCTGGCAGCGCAGGCGGGCCTGTACGGGCCGGTGGCGCGGGTCGCGACCGGTGCGGTGCTGTCGGCGGGGCTTGTGGTCGCGGGCATGCGAGTGTTCGGCAGGACCGGTGGCCGGGTCGGCGGAATCGCCTTGGCGGGCACCGGAATCGCGGGCGCGTACCTGAATGTCGTCGCGGTGACGGCCTACTACGAGTGGCTGCATCCGGTGCTCGGCCTCGCGGTGGCGCTGGCCGTCGCGGCGGGCGGTGTGGCGCTGGCGGTGCAGTGGAAGTCGCAGCCGCTGGCGGTGCTGGTGGTGCTCGGCGCGGCGCTGCTCTCGCCGTTCGTGACCTCCGAACTGGTGCTGCTGGCGTTCCTGATCGTGCTCCAATTCGCCTGCTTGCCAGTGCAACTCGGCAGGGAGTGGCCGTTCCTGCACGTGGCGCGCACGGTGCCCGTGGTGCTGGCGGCACTGGTCAGCATCGCCGTCGCGACCTTCGACACCGTCGAGCAGGACCGCGCGCTGTGGCTGCTCGCGGCGGCGTCCGCGATCGCGGTGGTCGGACTGGCCGGCACGCTGATCATGGTGCGCGCCCACGCGCAAGACGTGACCGCCACCGCGATGTTCGCGGTCGCGACGCTGCCGCTGCTCGCGGTGCCCGTGCTGTTCGACCGGTACCCGGCCGCGCTCATCGCGGGTGTCGCCGCCGCGGTGCTGCTCGCGGTCGCCGCGGTGCCGCTGATCCCGAAACTGCGTGATATCGCGCGGATTCCGGGTCACACCGCGATCGCCGCCGCCGTCACCGGGTCGTTCGCCCTGCTGGAAGCGTGCATCGGCGTGACGAACGCGCAGACCCTGCCGATCGCGACACTGCTGGTGGCCCTGGCCTTCCTGGCGGTGGCCGGGCAGGTCCGCTCAGTGGTGGCGGCCGGGATCGGTGTGGTGTTCGCGCTGCTCGGCGGGCTCGTGTTGCTCGACGCCGCCTCTCCGGAAACGCTTGCCTCGCAACGGTTCGCGGAGGAACAGCTGGGCGTGTCGACGGTGCTGGCCGCTCTCCTCGGCATCGCGGTGGTCGCGGTCGCGGTGTGGGGTGTGCGCCGGCTGCCCGGAATGGCGAAGGGCGGCACCGAGGAATCGGTGCTGTGGCTGGCGGCCAGCCTCCTGACGCTGTACCTGGTGACCGCGGCGTTCGTGTCGATCGGCGTCGCGACGGGTGTCGAGGACGGGTTCATCATCGGCCACAGCGTCGCCACCATCGGCTGGATGGCCGCCGCCACCGCCGCGCTGTTCTACGGCCTGCGCAACCTCGCGCGCAAGCCGTCGGTCGCGAAGGTGGCGCTGGCCGCGGGCCTGCTCGTCACGGCCGCCGCCCTGGCCAAGCTGTTCCTGTTCGACCTGGCCACCCTCGACGGCTTGGTCCGCGTGGCCGTCTTCCTCGCCGTCGGCATCCTCCTGCTGCTCACCGGCACCCGCTACGCCCGCGCCTTCGCCGAGGCGGGCGAACGGGAACCGGAGCAGAACCCGGCCGCCTGACCGAACCGGACCCCGCCCCCGAAACACTTGGGGGCGGGGTTCTTTCGTGTGCGATCACGGTGGAGGCGGCGCGGGTACGGCCGCCGCCTCGGCTCAGTCGTCGTCGTTGCGGCGCAGGAGTTCGTCCACGCTGACCGAGCGGCCGTCGCCGCTGTGGTGCTTGCCCGCGTCGGGATCGATGGGGCGGCGGCGCGAGGAGCGCAGTTCCGCCATCCAGTTCTCGATGCTGGCGCGGTTGTCGTCCGGGGTGGTGTCGCGAGCGTCCGCGGCCTGGTCGGCCGGGGTCTGGCGCGACGTGTCCGGGGTGGCGCCGGGAGCGTGACGGATCGGGTTCGGCGGTGCCGGGATGTGCTGCGGGCGCGGCTGATCCGTGTTCGGCGGCTCGGTGCGGCCGACGGGGATACGCGGCGGATTCGCCGACGGCCGGGTTTGCGTGGGCGCGGGGCCGAACGGGGAAGCTTCCGCGTCGCCGGACGACGGTGGACGCCACGGCCCGGCCAGCTCGGAGGCGGGCAGCGGGCGCGTCGACTCGGAGAGCGCGGCCTCGCGGCGCGCCGCTTCGTCATCGGCGGCACCGGGTCGGTCGGCTGCCCGGGATCGGTCGTCGATGGCAGGCCCGTCGGCTGCACCGGGCCGGTCGCCCTCGCCTCGAGGTTCCTCGGAAGTCCCCTGTCCCGGCGCGTCGTACGCGGTCGGGAAGCCCGGCGCGGCGGCGCTGCCGTTGACGGGCGCGTCGAGAGGGCCTCGGGTCTGCTCGTCGCGACCCGAAGCCGAGCCGGGATCAGGTGCACCCTGCGACGGCACGTACTGGCCGAAACCGGGCACCGAGAACTCACGGCCCTGCGAAACACCGCGCGCCGCCTCGGAATCCGACGGCGAGAACCCGACGTCACCGTGGCCCGCACTCCGCGAAACATCCTCGCCCGCAGGCGAATCCGCGCTGGCAGCAGTGCCGAAGGGGCTTCCGTGCGATACCGAATCCTCGGTGCCGGGTGCGGACCAGAGGTCCTCCGGCGCGGCCGGGCTGGTGTGCGCGGGACCGCGATCCGGCGACGTAGCCTCCCGCTCGAATCCGGGCACCGCGTATCCCCCGCCCGGCGGTGTGGGCGCACCACCGCGTCGCGGCAGCGCCGAGCCCGGCGCCTCGGGCGCGGTGAATCCGATGCCCGGGCCGAACGGATTCCCTTGCGGTGCGTCCGCTTCCGGGTCGAACGGGCGGAAGCCCTCGGGCGCTCCGGAAGCGCCCGGCGCGGTGAACACGTCCCGGCTCGCGTCGGGAGCGTCCGGACGCGAGAAACTCTCGGGACTTGCCGGTCGGCGCTGTGGCAGACGGGGCAGGGGGAGGTCCGATTCCGGCGACTCGTCCTCGGACGCGTCGGGGTTGGCGCCGATGAGCCCGGTGCCCGCGTCGAACGGGCTGCTCTGCGGCGCGGGCGAATCCGCCTGGAACGGGCGGAACCCACCGGGCACGCCCGGATCGCCGGACGCCCCGGAATCGGGCGCTTCGGTAGCGGCGGCGTCGGTATCATCGCGGCGCCCGAAGGCCGCACCCGGAAGCGTGAACCCGTCGGCGGCACGCGAGTCGCCCGCCTCGGACCGCCCGTGATCCGCATCGCCGTTCAGGAACCGGCGATCGGCACCCGAATCGTCCCGCGCCCCGGCGGATTCGGTCTCGGACCAGCGCGCCGATTCCGCACCGGGGAACGCGAATCCGGAAGCAGGCCCCGCGGCATTGCCGAGCGGCACTCCCGAGTTCTCGCTGGACCGGAAGTGCGCACCGGCACCCGACTCGCCACCGAGCGTGAACTCCGAATCCGCACCGGACCGGAACCTTGCATCCGAATCACCTTGCGACGCAGGCGATCCACCGGGCTCCTGGGTCTCGGCTTCCGGCAACCGGAACCCGGAAACTCCGGCCGGCGAATCCGGCGCACCTGGCGTCGAGAACCCCGCGGGCCGCTCCGGCGTCGAATCCTCCGACGAAACCTCGTCCGGCACACCGGAATCGGAGATCCGGCGCGGCGGCTTCGGCCCCGAAGCATGCTCGGCGGGCAGCGAGATCCCGGGGGCATCCCCGGTGATCGGCGAAAAGCGCTGTGTCGGATTCGGATCCACATCCGGCACGGCCGGAGGCTCCGGATCCTTGGCAGCTCGCGACTCACCCGGATCGGGCAACCCCGACAGCGAACTGGCGCGCGGGCGCGTCGGATCGTGCGGACCCAGCACCGGCCGCGGCGCGGGCGGCAGCGAATCCATGCGCTGCGTGGGCGCTTCGGCCTCGATCTCCTCGATGGTGCGCGGCCGCCGCGGCGACTTGCGCTGCTTGCTCTCCGGCAGGGCCGGCATCTGCATGGTGACCGGATCGGTGATCGGCGTGGTCTTCACCAGGTCGACCACTTCGCCGCCGCCGGGGCGCTCGTCGTCGAGGATGGGCTCGCCCAGGCCGATCTTCTCCTGGATGCGCTTCATCCAGGCGGGCGCCCACCAGCAGTCGTCGCCGAGCAGCTTCATGGTGGCGGGCACCAGCCACATGCGCAGGATGGTGGCGTCGATGATCAGCGCCGCGATCAGGCCGTAGGCGATGTACTGCATCATCACCAGGTCGGAGAACGCGAACGCGCCCACGACGACCAGCAGGATCAGCGCCGCCGCGGTGATGATGCGACCCGTGTGCGCCGTGCCGGCGCGCACCGCCTCGGTGGTGGACGCGCCTTGGCTGCGCGCCTCCACCATCCTGGACAGCAGGAACACCTCGTAGTCGGTGGACAAGCCGTAGATCACCGCGATGATCAGCACCAAAACCGGTGACATGATCGGCTGCGGGGTGAAGTTCAGCAGCCCGGAACCGTGCCCGTCCACGAAGATCCAGGTCAGGATGCCGAGCGTGGACCCGAGCCCGAGCGCGCTCATCAGGGCGGCCTTGATCGGCAGCACCAGCGATCCGAACGTCAGGAACATCAGCACCGTGGTGGTGAACAGCACCAGCGCGATCATCAGCGGCATCCGGTCCAGCAGCGCGTCGATGCTGTCCTTCTGGATCGCGGGCTGTCCGCCGACGTAGACCTCGACGTTGTCGGGCACGTCGAGCGAGCGCAGATAGTCGATGGTGGGGTTGGCGTTCTCGGAGTCCTCGAGCGTCGCCTCGATGCGGTAGACGTTGCGGTCGTCCACCGAGCGGCTCGGCGTCGAGAAGTCACCGGTCAGGCCGGGGGCGTCGTTGGCCTGGCGCCACACGTTGCCGACGGCCTGGCTGTCCTCGGAGACCATCACCAGCTGCACCGGGTCGGTCTTGCGCAGCGGGAACACCTCGTAGAAGTTCTCCAGCGCGACGCGGGTGGGATTGTCCGGCGGCAGGTACCGCTCGTTGATGCCGCCGAACGCCAGGTTCTTCACCGGGATGATCAGCAGCAGCAGGCCGACGCAGATCGGCACCGCGATCTTGAGCGGGTGCTTCATCACCCACTGGGTGGACCGGCCCCAGAAGCTGTTCTCCACCTCTTCGGCGGTCTTGGTCTTGCGGAAACGCTTGAGGCCGAGCATGTCCACGCGCGGGCCGAGGATCGCGAGCATCGCCGGCAGGATGGTGATCGCGGTGAGCGCGGCCAGCGAGACGGTGGCGATGGTGCCGTAGGCGACCGATTTCAGGAAGCCCTGCGGGAACAGCAGCATGCCGCCGAGGCTGGCGATGATCATGGTCGCGGAGAACACGACCGTGCGCCCCGCCGTCATCACCGAGCGGCGCACGGCGGCGCGGGTGTCGTAGCCCTCGGCCAGTTCCTCGCGGAACCGGCTGACGATGAACAAGCCGTAGTCGATGGCCAGACCGAGGCCGATCATCGACACGACACCGCCCACGAACGAGTTCACCTCGGTGAACTTCGTCAACGCCATGATGATGCCGTTGGCGCCGATGATGGTGAGACCGCCCACCACCAGCGGCAGGCCGGCCGCGACCAGGCCGCCGAAGATGAAGAACAGCAGCACCGCGACGGCCGGGATGGCCAGCAGCTCCATGCGCTTCTGGTCGGAGGCCATGGTGTCGTTGAGCGTGCCCGCCACCGCTTGCAGGCCGGTGACCTGCACGTCGACGCCGTCGATGTAGAAGACGTCCTTGACCGCGCGGAAGTTGCGCACCATGTCGGTGTCGTTGTCACCGACGATGGCGATGGAGGCGAAGGTGTACTTCTTGTCCTTGGAGCCGAACAGCATCGGCTGGCCGGGCCCGGTCTCGGTGATCCAGTACGCGCCGTTGACCTTCGCGATCTGTTCCGGATGCTCGCGCGGCAGCCGGTTGAGGCTCTCGACGATCTTGTCCCGGAACTCCGGGTCGTCGATCGTCTTCCCCTCCGGCGCCGTGTAGAGCAGGATCACGTCGCTGTTGTGATCGCGGCCGAAGGCGGCGTCGGCGATCTTGGCGGCCTGCGCGGACTCCGATGTGGGGTCGTCCCACCCGCTGGAGCTGAGATGGTCCTCCAGGCCGAGGCCGTAGCCACCGAGGGCCAGGAGGGCGGCCGTGACCACGCCGATGACGGCGAAGCGCAGCCGGTAGACCAGATCGCCCCAGCGCGTGAACACTAAGCGACTCCTTGGGCAGGGCGAGAGGTGAGCAGCGCCGACAGCGGCCGGAACGGCTGCAGCCAGGCGCCCTCGTCGGGCAGCGAGTCGAGGCTGACCCTCGGCAGCGGTTCACGGAACACGCCGGGGATGTCCTCGAGGTCGATGAATTCGAGAGTATCGGATGTCACGGCCCAGCTCGCGTGCTCGCGGAAGCCGAGCACCTGGACCGGCACGCCCTGGGCGGCGAGTTGTTCGAGCGGTTCGCGGAAGGCCTGACCGTCGGCCGAGGCCACCATGATGCCCGCGAGTCCGGCGCCGCGGCTGCGCAATTCGATGTGCGCGAGCATGTCGGCGTCGACGTCGGAGTCCTCGTCGATCTTCGGTTTGGCGAACACCGCGTAGCCGACGTTGCGCAGCGCCTCCACCCAAGGGCGCACCACATCGGCGGTGCCGGGCGCGATATTGGTGAATACCGTCGCCTCGGGCTCCACCCGGGTGGCACTGCCCACGGACAGTTCCGCGGTGCGCGCCAGCAACCACCGGCCGAGCGCGTCGAAACGGGGGCGGTAGGCGGCCGTCGGGCGGCCGCCCAGGATCGCGCCCAGCCCCATGTCGAGATTCGGGGCGTCCCAGACGAGCAGCACCCGGCGTACATCCGGCGTGGCGCCGCCGGGGCCTTCCGACCCGCCGTGCACCCCCCCGGCAACATCCACGACTTCGTGGGCCATCTCGCTAAGGCTCATCACTCGATCTTGCCCCATATGAAGTCGGTGATGGCGCTTCCGGCCCGATGTGCCTTGCCCTCGAACTTGGTCACGGGCCGTTCGAAGCCGATCGGCGCGTTGTCGAGCACCGCGCCGCCGGGGCCGCCCGTGACCTCGTTCAGGCCCACGAGCAGGGGTTCCGCGGCACCGACCTCGGCGATGTGCTCGGCGTAACCCGCGTGATCGGTCGCGACGTGCAGCACACCGCCCGGCTTCAGCCGATTGGCGATGAGCGCCAGCGTCGCGGGCTGCAACAGCCTGCGCTTGTGGTGGCGTGCCTTGGGCCACGGATCCGGGAAGAACACCCGGACCCCGGTCAGCGACTCTTCGGCAATCATGTGCTCGAGCACGTCGACGGCGTCGCCGCGCAGCAGGCGGACGTTCTGGATGCCGTCGCGCTCCACGCGCTGCACCAGCTGCGCCAGGCCCGGCTGGTAGACCTCGATGCCGATCAGGTTCAGGTGCGGTTCGGCCTGCGCCATCGCGGCGGTAGCCGTGCCCGTCCCGCAGCCGATCTCGATGACCAGCGGCGCCTCGCGGCCGAACCAGGCGGCGGCGTCCAGCGGCGCGTCGCCGACCTCGCGGCCGATCGCCGGCCACATGCGCTCCCAGGCGCCCTGCTGATTGGGCGTCAGCGCGCCCCGGCGGGAGCGGAAGCTGGTCACGCGGGGGTACAGGCGGGATCCGGTCGGCGATCGTCGGCCCGCTTCGAGCGGGACCGACGCTGTGGACGGCCTGCCCGGAACCGACTCGACAGTGTGGTTGGCGGCGTCGTTCACGGCGTCCATTGTCCAGCATCACCGTAACCGCACGGCACTCGTACCCCGGACGGGCGCTTTCGCGCGGGCGGCGGGCGGTGTCCGATTCCCTCGGCGCGCGTCGTCGGCGGGTGCTCACCGGGCCGTGTGCGCCAGGTGAGGGCGGGGTCGGCGGGGTGTTCGCGGTGTGGTGGTGACTGGGTTCGGTCCCGGTGCCGGGACCGGCGCGCGGTCGCGTGTGGTCGCGCTGTCAAGTCCCATTGCCGGGGTCGGCGTGTGGTCGCGGGTGATCACGCCGCCCGGCCCCCTCAGGCGGCCCGCTCGGTGACGGCGGCCGGTGCGGGCGCGGGGTCGGACCGCAGCGGGCGGCCGAGCAGTACGCGGGCGGTGGTCGTCGCGATCTCCAGCAGGCCGCGCAGCGTGGTCGGCGAGGTCAGCACCGACCAGACCGTCGTGTCGCCGTCGGCGGTCGGCGGTTCGCCCGCGAGACGGTCGGCCAGCCAGTCCAGGCTCATCGGGGTGCCGAGCACCATCATCGAGAAGTGCTCGCTGAGCCGGTCGCGCACGTAGGTCACGTGCGCGCCGCCGCGCCGGTAGCGGGCCACCTGCCCGTCCACGCCGTCCATATGGATGACCTGGTCGTGTACGGGCTGCACCACCAGCAGCGGGCAGGCCGGGATGGAGTTGCCCAGCCGGAGGTCGTCGAACATGGCCCGGAATTCGGGGGAGGCCAGCACCTCGTCGAGCGGGCGGCTGATCAGGTCGTCCACGCGTTTGCCCGCCAGCGCGAGGATGGCGGCCAGCGGTGTGGAGCGTTCGGCGATGCCCAGGAAGCGGCGGCCGTCGTCGGTCATATCGCGCGCCACGACCTCGCCCAGCGCCGGGTAGAGCCGGTGCAACGCGGCGATGACGATCGCGGGCAGCCCCGCGTAATGACCGCCGTTGAGCCGCTCGAAGACCTGTCCCGGATCGCCGACGGGCGCGCCGAGCACCGCCCCGACGATATTGAGTTCCGGTGCGTAGGTCGGCGCCATCTCCACCGCCCACGAGCTGGCCATACCGCCCCCGGAGTAGCCCCACACGCCGATTCTGGTGTCGGCGGGCAGGCCGAGGGGTTCGAAGCTCAACGCGGCGCGCAAGCCGTCGAGCGCGCGGTACCCGGGTTCGCGGGGCGCGCCGAAGTTGCCGTGCGGGCCCTCGTGATCGGCGAGGGAGACCGCCCACCCGCGGCGCAGCGCGTTCGCGACCAGCAGCCATTCCATCTGGGTGACCGAGCCCAGCGCGCGCGAGCCGCGGCGCAGCGCGTAGGACGGGGAGCAGCGTTCAGTGACGGCGTCCATCGCCGTCTGGAACGCCAGCAGGGGACGGTCCTCGCCCGGTTCGGCGCCGTCCGGCAGCAGCACAGTGGTGATCGCCACCTCCGGCGCGCCGTGCATATCGGTGCTGCGGTAGAGCAGCTGCCAGGCCGAGGCGCGTTGCGGTACGAGGCCGAATGCCGCGAGGTCGACGCGACGGCTGCGCAGGATCGTCCCGGGTGGCCGCGCGGCGAACCCGCGGGGCGGGCGGTGGAACGGGTCGGCGCTCGGTAAGAGCGGTTCGCCGCTGCCGACAACACCGATGGCGTCGACGCTCATCGCAACCTCCTCGGAGGGCCGAAGAGCGTCACCAAAAGCGATGCTGCACACCGACACTGGTGACGGCCACGTCCGCTGACAATAAGTGAACACCGATAACCCGCGATAGCCCCCGGCGGCCGCGGAATTCCCTCGCGGAAACGGGCGATTCCGGCACTAGACTGCCCGCATGAGTTCACCGACGGTGTTCATCACCGGTGCGGCGGCGGGCATCGGCAGGGCCACCGCGCTTGTTTTCGCTGGGCACGGGTACCACGTGGGCGCCTACGACATCGACGAGGTGGGCCTGAGCCGGCTCGCCGCCGACATCGCCGCGGCGGGCGGCACGGCGCAGACCGGCGTGCTCGATGTGACGAACAACACGCAATGGGAGCAGCGCCTGGCCGAGTTCCACGGCGAGACCGGGCGCCTGGACGTGCTGATCAATAACGCGGGCATCCTGCGGTCGGGGCGTTTCGAGGCGCTCGACATCGCGGCCCACCAGGCGATCGTGGACGTCAATATCGGCGGCGTCATCGCGGGCAGCTACTACGCCTTTCCGTACCTGCGCGACACCAAGGGCGCCCAGGTGGTGAACCTGTGCTCGGCCTCGGCGATCTACGGCCAGCCCGAACTGGCCAGCTACGGGGCCAGCAAGTCGGCGGTCAAGAGCCTCACCGAGGCGCTGGACCTGGAATGGGCCCGCCACGACATCCGGGTGATCGCGGTGTGGCCGCTGTTCGTCGCGACCGCCATGGTCGAGGGGGTGGACACCGGGACCACCAGATCGCTCGGCGTCCGGCTCACCGCCGAGGACGTGGCGCACGGGATCTGGGAGGCCACCAGCAAGCGGCCCAGGCTGCCCAAGGTGCACTACGAGATCGGCGCCCAGGCCAAGGTGCTGGCCACGGCGGCCAAGGTCGCGCCGGGCTGGGCGGTGCGCACCGTCAACAAGTTCTTCTCCGGGTCCTGAACTCCTCGGCTGCCCCGAGCGGCCCTCGTCTGACAGAATTGCGCACCGAAAAGGGGGTGCCACCATGCCGACAGCCACCGAGTTCACCGCGCGGACCCGCGAACAGGATCAACTCGACCGACTGCTCTACGACCTGCAAGCCCTCGGCGGCCGCGCCGCCGCCCTCGGGCAGCAGGCCAACGCGGCCGTCGCCGCGTGGCGCAGGCCGCCGCGCATCCAGGTCACCGGGCGCGCGCACGCCGGGCGCACCACGGTGCTGCACGCGCTGGCGCTGATGTCGGCCGCGGAGACCGGTCCGGTGGACGAGCCCGGCGTGCCCGATCCGGTGCTCGACGCCGATATCGTCGTCTACGTGCTCGCGGGCGCGCCGCAGCCCGCCGACCGCCGGGTGCTGGCGGGTCTGCCGCCCGAGCGCACGGTGGTGGTGCTGAACAAGGCCGACGCGATCGGCTCGCGCTGGGGCGACGCCGTGGTGGCCGCCGAGCAGTACTCGCGCGAACTCGGGATCGTCACGCTGCCGGTGGTGTCGGCGCTGGCCGTGCGCACCAGGGCGGGCGCGGTGACCGACGCCGATATGGCCACGTTGCGCAGGCTCGCGGCCGACGCCGACCCCTCGCTGACGCTCTCGGCCGACCTGTTCGTCTCGCCCGCCGCGGGCCCCGACTTCGCCGAGCGCGAGCAACTGCTGCACCGCTGGGAGCTGCACGGGGTGAACTGCGCGCTGAGCGCGCTGCGCCACGATCCGGGCCTGAGCCCGCACGCGATCCTGCAAATCCTGCACGCCGCCAGCGGCATCGACGCGCTGCACCGGCTGCTGCATCGTCGCTACGAGCAGGTGGCGGCGCTGCGCGGCGGCGAACTGCTCGACGAGCTGGCCCGGTTGGCGGCGCGCGCCGTCCCCGACGGTGGCGCGCCCGTGCGCGACGTCATCGAGCACTACCTCTACGGCGACGACGCGATGTGGCTGGCGCTCACCGCGGGACTGGCCAACCCGGCCGTCGCGCACCTGGCCGCCGGCTACCCGTCGCCCGCGCCCGCCGACGCCGACGATGCCCTCACCAGGGCCGCCCGCTGGCGCGCCGTGGTGTCCAGCGATATGCCGCCGGTCGCCCGCCGCGCCGCCCTGCGCGTCCACAACGGCTACATCCGACTATGGGAACGGATGAGCAGTGCCGGACTCTGACCGGCCGGGTCCGGCCGAACCCCCGGACCCGGCCACCGCCCAGGAGTGGCGCCCGTTCGGCGGGTGGGCCGGACGGACCGCCGACCCTGGTGCGGCGGATTCCCAGCCCGATCCCGTGCCGAGCGCGCCCGCTGCTGATCCCGCCACCACGGCCGCGCCACCGAGGCCGGGAGCGCCGCCCTCGGGTTCGCCCCCACCCGCGCAGGGGCCGTCGTCCGTGCCGGGCTCGTCGCCGGTCGGATCGATTCCGCCTGCGGGCGTTCCGGTCCCGTCCCGGGATGGGACGAATTCGCCAGTCGATGCGTCGAGCCCGGCGGTGGGCGCGCACCCATCACCGCCGCCTCCCGCGTCTCCGGATGTCGCGCCTCCGTCCGGCACTCCTGTCGTGGGCACATCCCCGGCCGCGCCGCACACCCTCCCCGACGAGGTCGAGGCCGTGGTGGCCCGCTGGCATCCGCAGGGCACGGCGCTGCTCAAGGCGGTGCGGGGCGCGGGGGACGCCTCGACCGTCGCGTTGATCGGCCCCGACGACGCGAACACCACGCTCTTGCGCACCGAACTGGCCCGCTACGAGCCGCACATCGACTTCACCGATCCGATCACCGACCCCGGCGCGGCCGTCGAGACCACCTCGTCCTCGGGCGCGGCGCCCTCCAGCGTGGCGCTGGTCCTGCTGGACGCGGGCAGCGCGCTCGGCACCGGCACGTTGACCGCCGTGCGCAAGCTGCGCGCCGACGGGGCCCGGGTGCTACTGGTGATGAACGGCATCCACGCCTACCAGGACTGGCGCGCGGTGCTCGCGCACAACCTCGAGATCCTGGCGGCGAACGGCCTCGACGAACTCGACATCCTGCCGGTGTCGGCGCGCCTGGCGGTCGCGGGCCGCGCGGGCGGCGACGCCGGTCTGGTGGACCGCTCGGGCCTGCCCACCCTGCACGCCGACCTGGTCGCCGCCGCGGCGGGCGCGGGCTCCGCCGTGGGCGACCGCTACGGCGCCGTGCTGCACCGCGTGCTCACCGACACCAGGAAGCGCATCGCCGAACAGGTCGCCGCCCTGCGCGCCGGCGCGCAACCCGTGCGCTGGCGCGAGGAGCGGGCCGCGCTGCTCGCCGGACGCGACGGCGGGCGCGCCACCGCCATGTCCACGCTGCGCGGCCGGCTGCACCTGGCCCGCGTCGATCTCATGACCGAGGTGGGCGGCCACGTCCGCGCCCTGCACACCGCCGCCCGTGCCGAGCTCGACCGCCTGCGCCCCGCCGAACTGGGCGACTACCCCGATCGCCTCCAGCAGGCGGTCACCGAGCTGACCGGCGTGGTCGACTCCGCCATCGAGCGCCGCATGGCCGAACTCGCGTACCGCCTCGACGAAACCGGACAGATCGCCCAGACGCCGCCGCACCGCAGGCTCGATCCGGCGCCGCGGGTGGGTCCCGATCCGGAGCCGCGGCATCGCGGTGTCGAAGATCACGTGATGATCGCACTGGGCGCGTCGGCAGGTGTCGGCCTCGGCAGACTGCTCGTCATGCCGCTCTCGCTGGTGCCCGCGCTGGAGGTGGCGAGCATCCCCGTCACGCTGCTGCTGGGCGCGCTGGTGGCGTGGTGGGTGGTGCGCGCGCGCCGCCTGGTCGCCGATCGCGCGCACGTGCGCCAGTGGGTCGCCGACGCGCTGGTCAACGTGAAAGCCCAGCTAGAGCAGCGTGTGGCGACGGCGCTGGTGGAAGCGGAGACCGAATTGGCCGACCGCGTGGTGCGCGCGGGCGCCACCCGCGCGCTGGAAACCGACCGGCGCGTCGCCGAACTGGAAGCCCTGATCCGGCGGGCCGCGGCCGAGCAACCGGGACAACTCGCGGCGTGCGAACGCGACATTGCGATCATCGACCGGCACATCGTGCCTGTTGAATAGGCGACAGAATGGGTACATAGGGGGGAACCCGATGCCGTACCGATCGTCACATCGCGTTAACCTCTTAGCAGGAACCTGGGCGTCCGCTTCGTCCTTGTACGCCGTCCAGCCGGGGCGCGCTTTCGACTGGTCGCAGCGGGTGCCTTCCCGCCAACGGTGGCGCTCGGTGTTCCGCGCCGGTCATGGGCCTCGGGCCGGGCGGCGGGATATCGGACAGCCGCCCATCTCAGGAGAGTTTTCATGACCTCAGCGACCATTCCTGGTCTTCGTGGATCCGACGGCAAGGCGCCGACCGAGCACAGCGAACTACTCGCCTGGGTACAGGAAGTCGCGGAACTCACCCAGCCCGACCGGGTGGTCTGGGCGGACGGTTCCGACGAGGAATGGGATCGCCTGACCGCCCAGCTGGTCGAGGCGGGCACCTTCCGCAAGCTCGACGAGCGCAAGAAGCCGAACTCCTTCCTCGCCCTGTCCGACCCGTCGGACGTGGCGCGCGTGGAGTCGCGCACCTACATCTGTTCCAAGACCGAGGCCGACGCCGGCCCCACCAACAACTGGGTCGACCCGACCGAGATGCGCGCCACCATGACCGAGCTGTACCGCGGCTCGATGAAGGGCCGCACCATGTACGTGGTGCCGTTCTGCATGGGCCCGCTCGGCGCCGACGACCCGAAGCTGGGCGTCGAGATCACCGACTCCGAGTATGTCGTGGTGTCGATGCGCGTGATGACCCGCATGGGCCGGGCCGCCCTCGAGAAGCTGGGCACCGACCGGCCGTTCGTGAAGGCGCTGCACTCGGTGGGCGCGCCGCTGGCCGAGGGCCAGGCCGACGTGCCGTGGCCGTGCAACGACACCAAGTACATCACCCACTTCCCGGAGGACCGCGAGATCTGGTCCTACGGCTCCGGCTACGGCGGCAACGCCCTGCTCGGCAAGAAGTGCTACTCGCTGCGCATCGCCTCGGCGATGGCCCACGACGAGGGCTGGCTGGCCGAGCACATGCTCATCCTCAAGCTGATCTCCCCGGAGAACAAGGCCTACTACATCGCGGCCGCGTTCCCCAGCGCCTGCGGTAAGACCAACCTCGCCATGATCCAGCCCACCGTTCCCGGCTGGCGCGCGGAGACCCTGGGCGACGACATCGCCTGGATGCGTTTCGGCAAGGACGGCCGCCTGTACGCGGTGAACCCGGAGTACGGCTTCTTCGGCGTCGCGCCCGGCACCAACCACAGCTCCAACCCGAACGCCATGGCGACCATGGACGCGGGTAACACCGTCTACACCAACGTCGCGCTCACCGACGACAACGATGTGTGGTGGGAGGGCCTGGAGGGCGAGCCCGATCACCTGATCGACTGGAAGGGCAACGACTGGTACCTCCGCGAGACGGAGACGCTGGCCGCGCACCCCAACTCCCGCTACTGCACCCCGATGTCGCAGTGCCCGATCCTGGCGCCCGAATGGGACGACCCGCAGGGCGTGCCGATCTCGGCGATCCTGTTCGGCGGCCGCCGCAAGACCACGGTGCCGCTGGTGACCGAGTCCTTCGACTGGCAGCACGGCGTGTTCATGGGCGCCACGCTGTCCTCGGAGCAGACCGCCGCCGCCGAGGGCAAGGTCGGCACGGTGCGCCGCGACCCGATGGCCATGCTGCCGTTCATGGGCTACCACGTGGGCGACTACCTGGGCCACTGGGTCAACGTCGGCAAGAGCGCCGACGCGGCCAAGCTGCCGAAGATCTTCTATGTCAACTGGTTCCGCCGCGGCGACGACGGCCGCTTCCTGTGGCCGGGCTTCGGTGAGAACTCCCGCGTGCTGGAGTGGATCATCGGCCGCATCGAGGGTACGGCGCAGGCCGAGCAGACCGCGATCGGCAACGTCCCGACCGCCGGGCAGCTGGATCTGGAGGGCCTGGACGTCGAGACGAAGGACGTCGACGAGGCGCTCGCGGTGAACGCCGAGGAGTGGCGCAAGGAGATTCCGCTCATCGAGGAGTGGTTCGAGTTCGTCGGCGACAAGCTCCCCTCGGGCGTGCGCGACGAGTTCGAGGCGCTGAAGCAGCGCCTGGGCTGATCGTCGCCGAACCGCCCGCACCGTCTCGGTGCGGGCGGTTTCGCGTTTCGGGGGTTTACTCGTCGAACGGCGCGAAGCGGATGAGGGGGCCGAAGCGCGCGGTGTTCATCATCC
Organism: Nocardia puris; assembly: GCF_003315035.1. Lineage (GTDB taxonomy): Bacteria > Actinomycetota > Actinomycetes > Mycobacteriales > Mycobacteriaceae > Nocardia > Nocardia puris. Next base: position 121,531 of record NZ_QNRE01000004.1, on the reverse strand, counting down.
AGTGGATGCGGGTATTCGGCGCGGCGGCAGCTTGGGCGTCGAAGGCTGCGCGCACCCGGCGTTTGAAGTCCGCGCGCGGGTGGCGGGTGAGTAGCTGGTCCACCCATACCGGGTCCAGATCGGCGAGGCGCAGGCCGAGGACGTCGGCCGCCGCGCCCGCCGAGACGATCCCGACCGTGTCGAGATCGTCGGCGACACCCGGGGTGAGGTGGGCGGCGATGGCCGCGCCCACGAGGTGCGCCTGGTGTTCGGACGCCCCGTGCGCGGTGACGAAAGCCTTCGCCCGCTCCGCGCCGTCAACAGCGAAACATGCTCCCGGAGAGGGTGTTTCAAGTGTCAAGTCGTGCAGCAGGCAGGAGACGTAGGCGAGTTCGTCGTCATAGGATGTGCCGCTCAGTTCCGCCAGCGCGCGCCCGAAATAGTACGTGCGATAGGAGTGTTCGAGCACGTAGGGCGAGAGGCATTCGCGCGCTTCCTCTTCCGTCGCGCGGGACAGCTTCGAATCGGGCGGGGCGGCGTCCAGGTCGACGTGTCCCGCACCTCGCTTGCCGAGCGCGAGGCGCACCCGGTCGGCGACCACGCCGGGCAGGGTGGCCGCCAGTTTGGCGGTGAGTTGCCGCCGCTGCGCACCGGTGAGCTTTCCACCCGTTCGCTCGGCCCATTCCCAGTCGAATCCCGTTGGCGCGCCCACGCCGACCTCCTCGTTCTCGTCGTCGAAGGCCAGTCAATCGGGCGGCAGCCCACCCGGCCAGCGGCGCGAATGACACCTACCCTTGGATTCGTGCCAAAGTGGGGGTGTGAAGCAGGTGGTGGCTCTCGCGCTCGACGGCGTCATGACCTATGACCTGGCGGTCGCGGTCCAGGCGTTCCGGCACGGTCCGGCCAAGACCGGGGAGGGGCGCGGATTCGAGATGCGCACGTGCGGGGTGCGGCCCGGAAAGGTCTGGACGCCCAACGGTTTCGACCTGCACGTCGATCATGGAATCGAATTGCTGGAGCAGGCCGATGTCGTGGTGGTGCCCGGCATCGGGTTGCCCACGATGCCGCTGGCCACCGAGGTCGCCGACGCCTTGCGGGCGGCGAGCGCGCGGGGCGCGACGCTGGTGAGCATCTGCGTCGGCGCGTTCGTTCTCGCGCAGACCGGTCTGCTGGACGGGCGCCCCGCCACCACCCACTGGGCGTATTGCGACGAGTTCGCCGCGCTGTATCCCGCCGTGCGGCTCGACCCCGGCGCGCTCTACGTCGACGACGGCGACATTCTCACCTCGGCGGGTCTGTCGGCCGGGCTGGATCTGTGCCTGCATGTGGTGCGCCGTGAACTGGGCGCGGGCGCGGCGGCCGAACTCGCCCGCTGGAATGTCACGCCGCCGCACCGGGAAGGTGGACAGGCGCAATACATTCCGGATCCCATGCCGCGCCAGGGCGAATCCTCCGGTCTGGCCGCCACTCTCGCGTGGGCCGTAGCGAATATCGCCGCGGTGTCCGATGTTTCGACGCTGGCCCGGCACGCGTTGATGAGCGAGCGCACGTTCATCCGGCGATTCAAGGCGGAAGTCGGGGCCACGCCGCGCCGGTGGTTGGAGGCCCAGCGCACCGCCCGCGCCCGCGAACTCCTGGAAACCACGGATCTGCCGGTGGACGTCGTCGCGGCGCACGCCGGTTTCGGCAGCGTCACCGCGCTGCGCACGCACCTGCGGGCCGCGACGGGGACCACTCCGGCCGGCTATCGCCGTTCCCTGCGCCGCTGATCCGTGCGAAAGGGCTTCCTGGACAACACGACATCGCGCACCGCTCGAAGCGACGCGCGATGTCGCGATGATCAGCGATCCGTCAGGGCAGGACCTGCGGGATCACATCCGGCTGCACCGTACCCACGATCGCGCCGATCACGGCGCCCATGATCGCGGTGCCGATGACACCGGGCACGGCGCACACGACGTAGCCGACGACCAGCGCCAGCACAGTCGGGATGCAGGTGATGGCGCCGACGATCGCGCCGACGACGGCACCGCCGGCCGCGCCGTTCAGCACCGGATCCGGGTTCTGCGCGTGCGGGTTGGTGGCGATCTCCGACAGCTCGGTGCTGGCCGCCGACGCCGCGGGCGTGGCGACCGAGAGCTTGCGGCCGTCCTCGGACACGGTCGCGTCGAGGGCGACCTCGCCCGCCGGGGTGGCGATGGCCAGCGGCAGCTCCGACACGGCGGTGCCACCGGCGTTCACGATCCGCACCGAGTGCTCGCCGACCTGGAACGTGGCGGCGTCCAGCGTCACCGAGACGGCGCTGAGATCCGGCGCGACCTCGGTGTCGTAGCCGATCCCGGCGTCCGAGCCGGACGACGAGATCGCGGCCGCGAGCTGCGCCCGCTGCTCGGTGTAGTCATCGGCCGAGGCCGCGCCCGCACCGGCGAACGTGGTGGCCACGGCCAGCGGCAGCGCGGCGATGAGCGCCTTACGGCCGACCCGCATGGCAGCACGATGGAACATGAAAAGTTTCTCCCTCCCGACCCCCGACCCCCGAGGTGGACGAATCGAACGTCGAATCGAACGATCTGAACGCCCTAATTCGTAGTGGCGGCCGTTCGGCGATGGCAAATAATGTGAGACTCTCCACATTGTGGAACCGATTGGAGGACAACGTTTTACGTGCGTTTATGCGCGTTTGTGACTGGTACTGTTCGCTTTTCGGGTAGGTTGCGCGATTCGCGGTTGCGCGGGATTGTGCGCAGTCGAGCCGAGCGGTCCGCCGTTGTATTGATCGGTCGACCGTCCAGTGACCGGCGTGCGCCGGATGGGGTGTCACCAATCTGTTGCCATGGATTTGCCAATAAGGCGCTCCGCGTGCCGATTCGCGGGATGCGGCGGCCAACTCCGTTCCGGTTCACGCGCTCCGGGGGAGGCGCTACCGCGGGTCCGGGCATATCTGTTGTCGCGTCATGAATCCGGGGTCGGCGCGCCGGGCGCAGGCACCCCGGCGGGGAACGGTCGGCGAGCTCGCCGATCAGACGGGAGGCGCGCCGAGAATGCCCCGACTTGCGCACCCCTACCGGCTACTCGCCGGTCGGCTCGCACTCGTACGGGCCGTGTTTCACCGCAAACGGCCCGTCGTGCCCTATTCTGTTCTCGTTCCCGGCTTCACAGCCGGTGGGTTCGCCGCACGGGCGGTCCGCCGGTCGCACGAACTGCTTCCCCAGCGCCGTCGCCACCCGATCGACCCGGGCCCGCGACCGATCGACGTGAGAGGTGGTTGGAGCATGACCGACCTGGAGTTCGACGCGGACAGTCCGGCGATGATCGATCCGGACACCAGCACCCCCATCTCCCGCGCCGCGGGCCGCCTGCAACGTGCCCTGCCCCCCGGCTGGCGCGTCGAGGTGGTCGACCCCCAGACCCGTCCCGACCGCGACCCCGCGCTGCGCGTCGTGATGCCGGACGACTGACGGCCGCTCCCGGTGGACCCGTCGCGGAAGCTCAGTCGGCTGCGCCCCTGACCGTGATCGCCGCCGAAACCAGGTGGCGCGTCGAGTAGCCGCGCGTGAACAGCCCGCTCCCTGTGGACCCTCCCGCCTGGAATGCCCGCTCAACAGTTGCGGGCGGCGGAAGGCCCCGGTAGGTCTCGTCCGCTCGGCCCCATGACCCGGTGTGTCGTGCCGTTGCTTGCCTTGCCGCCGCAGGACGCACCCGCCCCCCAACGAGAACCGGCCCGCCGAACACTCGGCGGGCCGGTCGTCGTGCGATCGCTACCTCGTCCAGCCCATCGGCATGAGCACCGACTTCTGCTCGCAGAAGGAGTCCAGGCCCTCGGGGCCGTTCTCGCGACCCAGGCCCGAGTTCTTGTAGCCGCCGAAGGGGGCGCTGGGGTCGAAGGCGTACCAGTTGATCGCGTAGGTGCCGGTGCGGACGCGGCTCGCGATCTCGAGCCCGTGGTCGATATCGCTGGTCCACACCGAACCCGCCAGGCCGTAGGCGGAGTCGTTCGCGATCGCCACGGCCTCGTCCTCGGTCTCGTACGGGATCACCGAGAGCACCGGGCCGAAAATCTCCTCCTGTGCGATGGTCGACTTGTTGTCCACCTCGGCGAAGAGGGTCGGCTCCACGAACCAGCCGCGGTCCAGCCCCTCGGGCCGTCCGCCGCCGAGCACCAGGCGCGCGCCCTCGGCCTTGCCCTTGGCGATGTACCCCTCGACGCGTTCACGCTGCTTCTCGGAGATGAGCGGGCCGAGCACCACCGAGGGATCGGCGGGATCGCCCACCTTCATGGCCTGCACGCTCGCGACCAGCGCGTCCAGGATCTCGTCGTGGCGGCTGCGCGGCAGCAGGATGCGGGTCTGGTCCACGCAGCCCTGGCCGGTGTTCATGAGACCGGCGAACGCCAGCGCCGGAATGTTGGCGAGGTCCACGTCGGGCAGCACGATCGCCGCGGATTTGCCGCCCAGTTCCAGCGACACCGTCTTGAGCTGGCCGGTGGCGATGGCCCCGATCTTGCGGCCGACGGCGGTGCTGCCGGTGAACGTGATCTTGTCGACGCCCGGATGCGACACCAGGTACTCGGCGACGTCGGCCTCGGCGGGCAGCACCGAGATCACGCCCTCGGGCACGCCGGCCTCGGCGAAGATATCGGCCACGATATTGGTGCTGAGCGGGGTGAGCGGCGCGGGCTTGAGCACCACCGAACAGCCGGCCAGCAGCGCGGGCCCGAGCTTGTTGGCGGCCAGGAACAGCGGCACGTTCCACGCCGTGACGGCCGCGACCACGCCGCGCGGCTCGCGCGTGACGTGGGTGGTGCCGAAGATGCCGGTGCGCGTCTCGTGCCACGGGAACGACTCCGCCAGCTCGGCGTAGGCGTCCAGCGCGGCGACGGCCGGGATCTGGTTGAGGGTCAGGGCGGTGGCCGTGGGCGCGCCCATCTCGGCGGTGAGCGCGGCAAGCAGGTCGGCCGAACGCTGCTCGATGAGCCGGGCCGCCTTGGTGAGCACCGCCGCGCGCTCGGCGGGCGGGGTCTTGGGCCACGGGCCGTGGTCGAACGCGTGACGGGCGGCGGCGACCGCCGCGTCGACGTCGGCGCGTTCCACCACGGGGACGCTGCCCACCGGCTCGACCGTGACCGGTGAGATGACCTGGAGGCGCTCGGAGCCCGCTGGCGCGGTCCAGCGTCCGCCGATGAACAAGCTGTCGTAATGCATGAGAACACGTTACAATTTTTCCGCCCCGCTGTCTGCAACCTGTTCTAATTTCCCCGCTCGGGACCGCGTTGACCAGCTCGAATTCCAACCTGTCGGTTCGCTTTTCGGAGAACGCACTATTGCGTTCCGCCTCGCGACCGTGGATGCTGTAGCTACTGATCAGCATGTGATCTTCGGACCGCGATCGGGGTGAAATCGTCATGGCGGTGCAAGTGATCGGCAGGTCGCTGATGACCAGCGATCGGACCGACCATCAGGCCAGGAGCGTGGGCGGCGGCGGGTGGGTGGTCTCCTACCTACCGGGCCGCACGCTCACGCTCGAGCAGGCGACGGCCGCGATGCAGGCCGCGGAGGTCGTCGCGACCGTCGGCGTGCTCGCCGATCAGGTCGGGCTCACGGCCCTCGAGACGGTCGGGCTGGCCATGCGCGAGTCGCCGTGGGCGCCGCGCGAGGAGTGCGCGCCGCGCTGGCGGCGCGGGTGGCTCGCGCAGTAGCTCACGCCGGTTTGGTGGCCACGACCACCAGGTTGCTGACCACTAGCTCGCGCAGCCACGGCACCCGCACCAGCCACCACGCCCAGTGCGGGTGGTAGCGAGGGAAGATCGTGTGCACCCGGGCCGGAGTGGTTGCCGCCCAGCGCAACCCGTCGGCGGCGCGCACCGCGAACAGCGACTCCCCGAACCGGTTCTTGGGTTCCTTGCCGGTCTTGCGGCGGTACCGGCGCGCCGCGTACTCGCCGCCCAGGTAGTGCCACGGGCCGGTCTCGTGCCCGCCGAACGGGCCCAGCCACACGGTGTAGGAGAGCACGATCAGCCCACCAGGGCGCGTCACGCGCACCATCTCGTCGGCCATCGCCCACGGATCGGGCACGTGCTCGGCGACATTGGAGGAGAAGCAGATGTCGACCGCGCCGTCGCGGAACGGCAGCGCCATGCCCGAGCCGCGCACCGCGCCGGGCACCGAGAGGCCCGCCGCGTGCATCTCGGACGGGTCGGGCTCGACGGGAATGTAGCGCGCGCCCGCGGCGGCGAACTCGTCGGCGAAGTAGCCGGGACCGCCGCCGACGTCGAGGATCGTGGTTCCGGTGAGCGACCGGCCGGTGACGTCGGTGTAGAAGTCGCCGATCATGGCGGCGGTGTCGGTGGCGAGTCCGCCGTAGAATACGGCGGGATCGGTCTGCTCGAAGCGGAAGCTGCCGAGCAGGCGCAGCGAACGGCGCAGCGTCGCGCGTCGCGCGAATCGGGGCGCTCTCCTCGGCGGTTTCTCTGCTCTCAGCACGGCGCCGAGTTTTCCACAGGGTGGGGGTGTGGGTGGTCGGTGGTCGGAGGTGCGGGCGCGTCCGGGCAGCGGAACGGTCCGGCACCCGCGCAGTGCCGGACCGTTCGTCGGATCGACCGGGTACGTCCGGTCGATGCGGTGGGTCAGCCGATGCCGCTGCTGGCGCCGCTGCCCGTGGAGGTGGAGGACGAGAGCAGTGCCAGGATGATGCCCAGCAGCCCGCCGTCGAAGTCGCCGTTGCCGCCGCCACCGCCGCCGGTGCGCGTCCGTGCCGTTTTCATGGTGTTCTCCTCATCGTGATGGCCGGCCAACGCTCGACCGGCCGTGCCCCCGGCAAACGGGGGTGGCGGGAGGGTATCCGGATCGGGTAGTGAAATGTGGGCGTTTCAAAGAATTGGCAGGGTACGCCAACGCGACGATGAACGCGCGTGTGAAACTGTGACGTCCATTATGGTGTACCGGACATCCGTGTCCGACCCGTCGACGAGAGAAGCTCCACCGTGCGCGAAGTCCTCCTGCTCTGCTGGCGTGACACCGGGCACCCGCAGGGCGGCGGCAGCGAGCGGTACCTCGAGCAGGTCGGTGCGCAGCTCGCCGCGCGGGGCGTCAAGGTCACGCTGCGCACCGCGCGCTACCCCGGCGCGGCGCGGCGCGAGCACGTCGACGGCATCGACATCAGTCGCGGCGGCGGCCGCTACACCGTCTACCCGCGCGCGCTGGCCGCGATCGCGCTGGGCCGGCTCGGCCTGGGCCCGCTGCGCGGCGTGCGGCCCGACGCGATCATCGACACCCAGAACGGCATCCCCTTCTTCGCCGGCGTCGCCGCCGCTGCGCCGTCGGTGGTGCTGGTGCATCACGGGCACCGGGAGCAGTGGCCGGTCGCGGGCCGCCTCATCGGCCGGATCGGGTGGTGGATCGAATCGCGCCTGTCGCCCCGCGCGCACCGCGACAACCAGTACCTCACGGTGTCGCTGCCCTCGGCGGAGGAGCTGGCGACGCTGGGCGTGGATCGCACGCGAATCGCGGTGGTGCGCAACGGCGCCGAGCCCGTGCCCGCCGACGCCCCGACCGGCGCCGCGGTGACCCGCGCGGCGAGCCCGCGCCTGGTGGTGTTGTCGCGGCTGGTGCCGCACAAGCAGATCGAGGACGCGCTCGAGGTCGTCGCGCGGCTGCGGGGCACGATCCCCGGCCTGCACCTGGACGTGGTGGGCGGCGGCTGGTGGGCCGAGAATCTGGAGGCCACCGCGCGCGCGCTCGGCATCGCCGACGCCGTCACGTTCCATGGGCACGTGGACGAGCGCCGCAAGCACGAATTGCTCGCGCGCGCTTGGGTACACGTGCTCCCCTCCCGCAAGGAGGGGTGGGGCCTGGCGGTGATCGAAGCCGCGCAGCACGGCGTGCCCACCATCGGTTACCGCAGTTCGCGCGGGCTCACCGATTCGATCGTCGACGGCGTCACCGGCGTGCTGGTGGACGACCTCGTCCAGCTCACCGACGCCGCGGGCGAACTGCTCGCCGACGCGGCCACCCGCACCGACATGGGCGAGAAGGCCCGCGCCCGCGCCCGCGAATTCTCCTGGGAGCAAACGGGGAACGGCGTGTACGAGGTGTTGGCGGCGGTGGCGCGCGGCGAGTACGTCTCGGGACTGGTGGCGCCCGCGCCGGTCGACTGAACAGCGGCATGGCTGTCCGGGGGGTCCTGTTCGACGTGGACGACACGCTGTTCGCGTTCTCGAACTCGGAGGAGTCCGGGCTGTTCGCGCACCTGCGCGCGGAGCGACTGCTCGACCGTTTCACCGATCCGGCTGCGGCGCTGCGCATCTGGCGGGAGCTCACCGATACGCATTTCGATCGATTCGTCCGTGGTGAGCTGACTTTCACCGAGCAGCAGCGCGTCCGGACGCGCGCGTTTCTCGACGGTCTGGGTATCGCGTTGGCGGAAGCGGAGATCGCCGAGTGGTTCCGTCGCTACGACACGCACCGGCGCGCCGCGTGGGCAGCCTTTCCCGATACCGAGCCCGCGTTGCGCAGGCTCGCGCCCGCGTACCGGCTGGGGGTCGTGTCCAACTCGTCGGCGGAGGCGCAGCGCCGCAAGCTCGGAATCGTGGGCCTGCTGCCGTATTTCGGTGACGCGCTGGTGTGCAGCGATCAGCACGGGGTGGCGAAGCCCGACGCCGCGATCTTTCGCGCCGGGTGTGACAGTCTCGGGCTGGAGCCTCGCGAAGTTGCCTCCGTGGGGGACAAGTACGCGGTCGACGCGGTGGGGGCGCGGGACGCCGGGCTGGTGGCGTACTGGCTGGATCGCGGAAATGCGCGGGGCGGCAATGTGATCGACGAGGGGATCCGGGTGATCGGGTCACTCGAGGAGCTTCCGGATGTGCTCGTGCGCTGAGGTTCGCGGGCCAAGGCGCGGCGTGGGATTCGGCCCGGCTGTGTGGTCGGATTCAGCGTGGCCTTCGCCGTAGAACCAGTGCGGCGACCGGGGCGCCGAGGAGCAGTGCGGCCCAGATCAGGTGGGCCGCAATGGCTGTCCAGCGACGTACCGGCGTCACGTGATCGTCGGTGACGACACCCGGGACCCGGTACAAAGCGAGGTGATCGTCGGTGTAGGCCGGATTCAGCTGGGCCAGAGTGGCTTCCGAGTCGCCGAGTGGGCCCGGCGTGGTGCGCTCGACCAGCACCCAGCCCACGCCCAGCGCCGCCAGGTCGGTCGCGTCACCACCGCGCAGTAGTAGATCTTCGACCTCGCGGGCGCGGGTGCCTTCACCCGCGACGGTGCGCCCTCGGACCGGTAGTTCGCCGGTCTGGAGGACGTCGTTCGGGAGCATGCGCGGCGCGGGATCGAGGACCGGTGCCGGGCCGGTGTAGGGGAACTTGCGGAACATGCCGGCCGGGAGGACGGCGACGTCACCGGGTGCGTCGACGCGTTGCGCGACCAACTCCCATCCGGCCGGATAACGGACGGGACGGAGTGATCCTCCGACGCTCCACGCCAGATCGAGCAGGGGGAGGATGACGGCGGCGATGAGCGCGGCCGCGATCAGGGCGAGGCTCCCGCGACTCGGGCGATCTTGTTGCGGCGCAACGTCATCAGCGCTGGACAACACCCGCGCGAGCGCCCCGCAGGCCGCGGCGGCGCACAGCGCGTACGCCGGTACGGCCAGCGCCACGTACTTCTGGGTGTCGCGCAGCAGACCCGCGCCCGGCACGTTGACGACCAACCATTCCATCGCCGCCATGCCCCACCCGGTGGCGGCGAGCGCGGGCAGCACCACGGCGGCACCGGCCAGCGCGACGAGCGCGCGGCGGACGGCGAGGCTGTCCCGCCCGCGCGCGCCGTCGGTGAGCACAGTGCGCACACCGGCCGCCACCACCGCGAGCAGGAGAAGGGTCGCGAGGAACGCGATGGGTGTGGTGCGCGAATCCGGGACCGCGTCCCCGTTCCAGATGCCGCCGAGCCCGGCCAGCGACCCGAGCGTCCCGAGCCAGGGTTCGGCGCGCGCGGCGAACGCGGCGATCCCGGCCGGATCGGAGGGCTCCGCGCCCCCGCCGGACAGCGCGGTCGCCACCAACCACGGCGCCGACGCCGCCACCACCAGCGCCACCAAAACGGGCAGCCTGCGCCACCCGACCGTCACGGCGGCCGTGACCCCGGCGAGCAGCGCCCCCGTCGGCGTCAGCCCTGCCGCCGCGAGCGCGCCGGCCAGCATCGCCCACGCGCGCCAAGTGTGCTCCCCGACCGCGAGCGGCCCCTTCGACTCGGAGCCCCGGGCGCGGCTCCGATCACCCTGCTCGCGGCTCTGATCCGCGATGTTCGGTGCGCTGTCGGCGTTTTCACCGCTTCGTGTGTGCGTCGGGTTCGATGCTTGGAAGGGTGACCTGTCGCGGTCGGGATTGCCGCTCTGTCCGCCCGTGCGAATCCGATACGCCGCCAACACGATCCACGGCAGGGCCGCGTAGCCCGTGAGCAGGCTCCAGTGGCCCTGCAACAGGCGCTCGGCGACGTAGGGGTTCCAGACCGCGACCGTCACCGCGACGAGCTGGGCTGCCAGGCGCGCCCCCAGCAGTTCGCGGGTCAGGACCGCCGCGCCGTACCCGGCGGCCCACAGCGCGGCGACCAGGATCGCCTTCACCACGATCCCGCCGTCCACCACCGTCGAGACCGCCGCCAGCAGACCGTCCTGCGGGACCGCGCGCGGCGCGGCGTCGCCCAACCCCAGCGCCGAATCCGTCGGATACGAGCGCGGTGTGCTCACCGCGTCGCGCAACAGCAGATACCCCGGACCGAGCAGCGGCCCCACCACCAGCAGGGCGAGCGCGGCGCTGTACACGGCCGCGACAACCCGCTCCCGAACCCCGCCGCCGTCACTCACGGAAGCCCACCCTACGACGCCCCGCCTCCGGCACACCCCGACAGCCACCTCACTCCGGCGATCCCACACTCCACGGGCCCCCGGATGCGTATTCCACACAGTCGAGTACTGACCACGCGACGGCGTCCCCGGATCGAGCACCCCCGCACGTGCCGATCCGCACGCATCGCGTGGGCGAGGTTGCGGGCAGCATTTCCGAATGCGGCGGAGCTCACGGGCTCACTCCTCAGGGGTGTCCGTTAGTCGAGGTCGAATCCGGCTCCGAATCGGGACCACTCCACGATCTCCGGTCCGCGTGGTGAACCGCGACCAGGTGGCGGCCGGCCGCGACCGACCCGAGTCGGGTGCGGGCGGCTCGCACTGTGTTCACTCGGCGCGAGTAACCGGCACGCGCTGGGCCCGCCCCTCGGTGAGTACCCCGCCCGTGTGGCGGTGTTTCACATCGGGGTGGGACCATTGCGGGATGTCCGTGGTCCGTCGTCCTCCCGTGGTGGCGGACCTGACGCTGGTGACGGCAGGCGCCATGACCGCCAACGTGGCGGGGTACCTGTTGCAGTTGCTGGCCGGGCGGTGGCTCGGCGTCGGCGGCTACAGCGAGTTCGCCAGTCTGCTCGCCGTGCAATTGCTGTGCGCGGTGCCCGCTCTCGCCTTGCAGAACGTGGTCGCGCGCGAGCGGGTGCGCGGTGCCGATACCGCCGCGCTGCGCGGGTTGCAGTGGCGGTGCGCGGCGATGGTCGCCGCCGTCGCGGTGGTGCTGGTGCCCGTCGTGACGGTCGCGCTGGACGTGGGTGTGCTCGCCTGCGCGGGTGCGCTGGCGGCCGCGCCCGCGCTCGTGCTGCTCTCCGGGGAACAGGGCATCCTGCAAGGCAATCGGCGCTTCCGCGAGCTGGCGATCGTGCTCGGCGCGGCCGGCATCGCCCGCGTGACGCCCGCCCTCGCCCTGCTCGCGATGGGCGCGGGCGCCGCCCCGGCGCTGTGGGCGACCGCCCTCGGACTGAGCGGCGCGGCCCTGTTCGCCCGCACCCTCGCGAGCCGCGACGCCGCGGACGCACGGCACGCAGTTGAGGGGCAGTCCCGCGACAACGGACGGCACGCAGTTGAGGGGCAGTCCCGCGAAAACGGACGGCACGCAGTTGAGGGGCAGTCCCGCGAAAACGCACCGCACACCGTCGAGGGACAGTCCCACGAAAACGCACGGCAAGCCGTCGAGGGCCGGTCTCACATCGAGGGTGAGCATGGCGCACCGGTTCCCAGCGAATCCGCACCGACCACCCGGCCCGGCGAGGTAACGCAGCACGAGACCGGCGGTGCGCGCGCGGACGGAACCCGTAGGTCCACTACAAGGCACACCGCTGCCGTCGCCGACGCTGCGGCCGAGCCGACCCGGGCCGACCACCGCACCGGCGTCCTCCCCGTCCTGCGCGCCGCGCAACTCCAGGCCGCCCTCATGGCCCTCTCCTCCGCCGACCTGATCGTCGTGCGCATGGTGCTCGAGGACGAGGACGCCAGCCGCTACGCCCTCGGCGCCATCGCCACCAAGATCGCCTTCTGGCTGCCCGCCGCCGTGGGCGTGGTGCTGTACCCGCGCATGGCCCAGCCCGCGCATTCGGCCCGCGCCATCCGCGACGCACTCGCCGTGCTCTCCGGCATCGGCGTGCTCGCCGTGGCTGGCGCCGCCCTCGCCGCACCGCTGGCGCCGCTGTTCGCCGGACGCGACTACGCCCCGATCCAGGGCTTGCTGTGGTTGTTCGCCCTGCACGGCGCGGTCCTGGCCGTCCTGCAAGGCGCGGTGCTGTCCGCGATCGCCGTCGACCGCACGGCCACCGCCGCCCTCGCCTGGCTCGGCCTCGCCGTCGAGGTCGCGCTGATGATCGCCTTCGCGCGCACGGTGCCCACCCTCATCGTCACGGCCGTCTCCGTCGCCACCGTGACTACGGTCATCGTCGCCGGAACCGTGCTCCGCGCCGCCGAGAAACCCCACCTCACAACCTGACCCAGGTAGTGAGGTGGATATGCGCCAGGTGACGACCCGCCGCCGGCGTTATCGCTCTTCGGGTTCCGCATCCCGCGCGGCGATCACCCCAAACACAAAACAGCTCCCCCACCATCAGGCAGGGGAGCCGTTCCGCTGAACTACAGATCCGCGCTACAGATTCTTCTGCACCTTGATCTGTTCGGTCGGTGCGTCATCCGCGCCGCGCGGTGCGGGCGAACGGGGCGGGGCCGCACCACCACTGGGCGGGAAGTTACCGCCGCGGGCCGGCGTCGCCGGGGTGGTCGCGCCGCCGCCGCGCACGCCGATCAGCACGCCGATGATGGCGAGGATCGCGCCGAGCACGCCGAGGATGATCGGCAGCACGCGGCCGAACAGCGACAGGCGGTCGATATTGTCCTTGGCCACCGCGATCTGCGATTCGATCGTCGCCTCGTCGAACACCAGGTGCGACTTCAGCGCGGTCACATCCTGCTGCTCGGCGCTGCGGCCGTAGAAGATGTGCAGGTGCTCGCCGCCCTTGATGACGGTGCCGGTCTGCGGCTCCACCCACACCTCGCGGACGTTGGTGTAGAAGCGGTACATGGTGACCGGCTCCTCACCCTCGAGGCCCCACTTGTTGGCGGGCAGACTCAGGCGGTTGGTGGGCGCCTGCACGACGTCCCACAGGTTGGTCACCGGGACGGTCTGCCGGAACAGGTAGACCTTGGTGTTGTTGACCTCGGTCTCTTCGATGAAGTCGATGTCGTTGGTGGACCGCGCGTTCAGGTCGAAGTACGGGTACGACTTCTTCTCGGTGCCGATCGGGAAGCGGTACTGCAGACCGACGTGCTGCACCGGGTCGGCGATGCTCTCCATGGTCTGGGGATCGACATTGACCGCGATCGAACCGTTCGGCTCGGTGGCCACCGGTTCACCGGTCTTGCGGTCGATGGTGACGCGGTCGACGCTCGCGGTGAGCAGGCCGGTGTCGCCCTGCCTGTCGATGCGGCGCAGCGTCTGACCGGCCTGGACCGTCATCTCGGTGGCGTTCGACGGCTCTTCGACCGTGAGGAACCGCTGCGAGATGAGCGGGACGTCGGTGTCCACCCTGGCCGAGCCCTCCGGGGAGGTCAGCGACCGCGAGTCCAGCACCAGGCTCTCTTCGCCGGGCACGCTGTTCGCGATCGTGGTGATCTCGAGGTCGAGAGGAGTCTTGGCCAGTTTGTCGACGGTGTAGGTCGGGATCATCAGCGCTACCACGATGAGCAACGCGCCGAGACCTACGAGCAGGCAGGCCACCGTCCTTCTGGTACCGGCACTCAGTGCCATGCAAACACTCCTCGTCATAGAACACGGTCGGTCCGGCTAGTACTGCGGGCAGGCCGCGGCACTCGTGAGCCCCGACACTAACAGTCCTTTGCCGTACCATGCCGTGCCGAGGCCGGATTCCGACCAGAAATCGCCCGAGTTTAGCGCGAAAAGTGAAACGAGTAGTTCTCACTGGATTTCTCGTAGGGCAGACTTGTTCCCGATGACCCTCACCCGCCCCGCCGGAACCGTCGACGCGCCCGCACGGCCGCGCGCCTTCCTGCCCGCGCTCGAAGGGATGCGCGGGCTCGCGGCGCTCGGCGTTCTGCTCACGCACGTGGCCTTCCAGACCGGCGCGTCCAACACTCCGGTGCTCGGCGCGATCTGGGAGCGCTTCGATATGGCGGTCGCGGTGTTCTTCGCGCTGTCGGGGTTCCTGCTGTGGCGCCCGCACGCGGCGGCGGCGCGCGGAGCCGGAACCGCCCCGTCGACGGGCTATTACCTGCGCCATCGCGCCGCCCGCATCCTGCCCGCGTATTGGGCGGTGGTGTGCGCGGCGCTGATCCTGCTGCCGAACGCGGCCGACACCGCGGGCATCCGGGTGTGGGTGTCGAATCTGGCGCTGCTCCAGATCTATGTCCCGCTCACGCTCACCGACGGCCTCACCCAGATGTGGAGCCTCGCGGTGGAGGTGGCCTTCTATCTGGTGCTGCCGCTGCTCGCGTTCGCGGTCGTGGGATTGCGCGGCGAGTCCGCGCGACTGCGTATCCCGGCCGTACTGAGTCTGGGCGTGGTCAGCCTCGTCTGGAATTTCCTGCCGGTGCCCACGCCCGACGCCATCAACGCCGACAACTGGCTGCCCGGGTACCTGCCCTGGTTCGCGGCGGGCATGCTGCTCGCCGAACTCGTTTTCGATGCGCAACCGCTATCACTCTGGCGGCGAATCGGCGGCAACCGGTGGCTCATGGGCGGTATGGCCCTGACCGCCTTTCTGCTCTCGGCCACCGAACTCAGCGGCCCCGGCGGCCTCACCCGCGCCGAACCGTGGCAGTACGCCGCGAAGATGGGCCTCGGCGCGCTCATCGGTTTCGGCCTGCTCGCCCCGCTGGTCCTCGGCGAGCATCGCCACCGCCTGCTCGAATCCCCGCTCGCCCTCACCATCGGCCGCTGGTCCTACGGCATCTTCCTCTGGCACCTGGTGGTGCTGTCGATCGTCTTCCCCGTCTTCGGCATCCTCCCCTTCCGCGGCAACTTCCCCTACGTCCTGCTCCTGACCATCGCCATCACCCTCCCCCTCGCCGCCGCCAGCTACGCCCTCATCGAAGAACCCTCCCGCCGCCTCGCCCGCCGCTTCGACCGCAAACCCTCAGCACCAACCCCGGACCCCGCCCCCTGACCACGGGGGTTTGCGCGGTGCCGGGCCGTCGCTTCGGGCGGCCCGGCGCCGTTGTCAGTTTCGGGCGGGGGACACCTCCCGGGTGGAGAGGTCGAGGACGGGCCAGTCGGAGAGGTCGCGGTGGAGTTGGCGGTCGTGGGTGGCTACGACCACGGCGGCGGGGGTGGCGCGCAGGGCCTCGGTGAGTTCGTCGACGAGTTGGATGGAGAGGTGGTTGGTGGGTTCGTCGAGGAGTAGGGCGTGGGGGCGGGTGGCGAGGGCGCAGGCCAGGTCGAGACGGCGCTGCTGGCCCATGGAGAGGTCGCCGACCGGCTTGTTCGTCTCCGCTGAGGACAGCAGGCCCAGCGCGGACAGGCCGACCGTCTCGTGTTCCGGCAGGATGCCCGCCGTCACCAGCTCCGCCACGTGTGATTCGTAGACCTCGCGGGCGCGACGGCGCAGCGGATGCCGGGATTCCTGGCGCAGCAAGTGGATTCGCGACCTGCGGGCCCGATGCACCTGCCCCGCGGTGGGTTCGACGAGTCCGGCCAGCACGGCGAGCAATGTGGATTTGCCCGCGCCGTTCGGTCCGTTGATCACCAGGCGATCGCCCGAATCCAACGACAGCTCAACGGGTTCGGGCAATCTGCCCGACACCGTGACCTCCTCGGCGCGCACCACCGTGACACCGGCCCGCTCCGGCAGTTCCGGCATGGTGAACCGCTGCGGCGGGCGCGGCGCGGTGATGCGATGCCGTTCCAGCTCGTCTTGGCGGCGGTGCACCGCGCGCACCAGAGATCCTGCGCGCGTGGCTCTTTGGTGCTTGCCGGTGCCCTTGTCCGGCCGCCATCCGCTGACGAGCCGGTTCTGCGCCGACGACAGATCCTGCGCGAGCCGGGTGTGCTCGGTCTGCTGCTGCTTGTACTCGTCGGCCCAGCGTTCCAGTTCGGCGCGGCGGCCGTCGCGGTAGCCGGCGTACCCGCCGCCGTAGACGCGCGGGCGATCGTCGCGGGTCGGGTCGAGATCGAGAATCGTCTCCGCGACATCCGAGAGCAGCGCCCGATCGTGGCTCACCACCACCACACCGCCCGCGTACGCCCGCAACCTCGCGGTGAGGAAGTCGAGCGAGGCGCGGTCGAGGTGGTTGGTCGGCTCGTCCAGCAGCAGGAAGTCGTCGCCCGCGGCGAGCAGCACCGCCAGCCGCACCCGGTACCGCTGGCCCACCGACAGCGTCGCCAGCGGCCGCGCCCGGTCGGCGACCGCGCCGAGCCCGGCCAGCGCCACGTCGACGCGCCGGTCGGCGTCCCAGGCGTCGAGGAGTTGCGCGAGGTCGAGCGCCTCGCTGTACTGCTCGTCCGCGCCGGGGCGGCCCTCGGCCATCGCCTCGGTCGCCGCGTCGAGCCCGCGCATCGCCTCGCGCGCGTCGGCCAGGTGCTCGTCGATCACGTCGCCGACGGTGCGCTCGTCGTGGTCGGGCATCTCCTGGGTGGCGAGCGCCAGCGTCCCGACGCGCCGCACCACGCCGTCGTCGGGAGCGAGCAGCCCGGCGAGCACGTGCAGCAGCGTGGACTTGCCGCGCCCGTTCTCCCCGACGATCGCCCACCGCGAACCCGGCGACACCGTCATATCGACGCCGTCGAGCACGGTGCGCTCACCGCGCCGGACGCGAATATTCGAGCAGGACAGTTGCGCCTGCGCACGGGCAGGCCGAATACGAGTGGTGTTCATGTCTTCCTCCGGGCACACGCCATCCACGGCGGGAATCACGGGGTGTGCCTTGGTCGATGAATGCGCGCGCACCGCGCGAGGGCACATCGATGCGGGGCCGCACGTCATCCGCCGGTGCGGATGCGGGCCCGGAGCTCTCAGAGGAAGAAGAGGTATTGCACGAGATCGACCATAACCCGAGGACGGGCGATCCGTCGACCGAGTTTCGGGGTCACGGTGCTCACACCCGCGTCGACCGGACTCGGGCCGGATGCGCACGGTGCCTCCGCAGGGCCGAACTGCGCATGGCTGTGCCTGACGCATTCCGGTTGCGTTCACCACTGCCTGACGTTAATCTGCAAGAACTTAAAGTTTTCCACGATTAGTTGAAGGATGTCGGTGCGGTTCCACCAGATCGAGGTCGACGACGACGTGTACGAAGCGCTCGTTCGTCTTCGGAGTGGGTTCGAACTTCCGAACGACGTGCTTCGTCGTGTGCTGCTCGAGCAGGCCGAGCCTGTGCCTCCGGCGCCGACAGTGCCGAGGCGGGTCGGCAGGCTTATGCCACTCCTGCGCGCGGGGCTGGTTCAGGGGGGCGACGAACTTCGGCACGAGCGGGTCCGCAAAGGCCAGATCTTCACCGGAGAGGTCACGGTCACGGGGTACATCAAGACCGAGCGTGGTCGCTACAGCACACCGTCACCTGCGCTGAAGGACCTTGTCGGCACCGAGATCGACGGCTGGCAGAACTGGTTACACGTTCGCTCGGGCAAGAGCCTTCGCGAACTCAGAGACGCTGCTCGAGAAAACGCCGAATAGACAGAGATAAAGAGAACCGACCGTCCCTCCCTGGTGCGGGAGCGGACGGTCGGCCATGTGAGTTCAGTCTAGCAGGGGTGACCGAGGACAGCGCTCGTCGAGGAGCGCTCGGATCAGGCAGGGGGTGGCATGACGACGTACGACAAGCCGTTCAAGACGCTGGCGGAGCAAGTCGAGTTGCTGTCGGATCGGGGGATGGACATCCCCGACCGTCGCTCGGCGATCGATACGCTCCGGAGAATCGGCTACTACCGGTTGAGCGGCTACTGGTACATCTTTCGTGCACCTTCCGCTGACAGTGCTCAGACCGAGCCGGGCGATCTGTTCCTCCCCGGCACTACGTTCGATCGTGTTCTGGCTCTGTACGAGTTCGATCGCCGATTGCGATTGCACGTGCTGGATGCCCTCGAACGCGTCGAGGTCGCGCTACGTGTCCAACTCGGTTATACCCTCGGCGCCGGGCACGCATTCGCGCACCTGGACCCGGCAGTGTTCGACAGCTCGTTCACTCGCGTGGTCGGGACGAATCCCATTGCCGGGAACGGGCTGTGGCTCGAGAGCGAGCACGTGAAGTGGCTGACCAATGTTCGGAATCTGGAGAAGCGGTCGAAAGAAGAGTTCGTCGATCACTTCAAGCGCAAGTATGGAATGCCGCTACCCATCTGGGTGGTTACCGAGCTGCTCACGTTCGGAGGACTGGCGACAGTGCTCGGTGGCATGAAGCCGCAGCAGAAGAACATCATTGCCGCCGGCTTCGGCGTCTACGACGCGAACTGCGATGGTGATGGTGCGGCATTCGCGAAGTGGGTGACTCACCTCTCCTACGTGCGCAACACCTGTGCTCACCATGTGCGGTTGTGGAACAAGAACATGACCGACCAGCTGAGCAGGCTGGAGGTGGTGCCGGATCTCGCACACGCCGCCGGAGTGCGTTCCGTTTCGCGGATCTATCCGTCGCTGGCTGTACTCGCCTACCTCACATGTCAACTCGATCGTGGTTCCCGCTGGCGTGTTCGTACCGTGGAACTG
The DNA here is from genome assembly GCF_003315035.1 of Nocardia puris. Classification (GTDB taxonomy): domain Bacteria; phylum Actinomycetota; class Actinomycetes; order Mycobacteriales; family Mycobacteriaceae; genus Nocardia; species Nocardia puris. The sequence goes on along the minus strand of NZ_QNRE01000004.1, from coordinate 102,487 downwards.
ATTCGGTCCGGACTCGCGGAGGCCGGGCAGCCGGACGGTCGTATCGGCTGCCCGCCCGGTTGGGAAGAGCAGCCGATATGGACCGAGGGATACGTCCCGCCACCCGATCCGCTGCTGGCTGAACACCGCGAACTACTGCAACGATTCGAGTGCGTCGGCACGTCTGATGTCGGTCTTGTCATTGATACTCGGGCGAATTCGAAACGCCGCACCAGCGCTGTGCGTTACGCGCGCTCCCACAGTAGATTGCTCGGGTTTCCCGTCGGCTCCACCTACCGCTTTCCGGTATTTCAGCTGGACAAGACCGAGGGGTGCATCAAACCTGTTGCCGAGTATGCCAATTCGAAGTTGAATGCGAAGGAAGAGCCGTGGCGTACCGGCCGATGGTGGAGTAGCCCCAATGCGTATCTGGATGGGGCCACGCCAATGGCCGCACTGAATGGTGGTGTACTGACCGAAGCAGTCGTCGACGGTGCGATGCCGGTCGATCACGTGACCTGAGATGGTGCTACCGCCATTTTTCACCTCCGCCGCGGAAGGGCGGCCAGCCCCACGGCGACCACCGCGATCAGCGCGGGCAACTGCACCCAGAGGGAGTCGCCGACGTAACCGCCGGGCGCGCGCCAGGGCCCGGTGGAGAGGGCGGCCATGCTGAGGGCAGTGAACAGGCCCGCTACCGCGGCAAGGGATTTGGCGGTGCGGTGCGGTTGGAAGTGGGCGGCGGCGAGGCCGGCGAGGGTGAGGCCCGCGCCGACGGGGCCCGCGATGATGGTGGCGGTGGCGAGCAGGCCGAAGGCGGCGATCGGGCGGGTGCCCCAGGTGCGGACGGGGTGTTCGGCGGCGGGGTGTCCACGGCGCGGAATCGCGAGGTAGAAGAGGGGTAGCACGAGCAGCAGTCCGCCGAAGATGGCGAGCCGGTACCAGCGGTCGGCGGGGAACGACACGGTGATCGGGCCCTCGACGCCGGCGGGGAGCAACCACGCCTGCTGCCAGCCGTCGATGACGATCGGGTCGAGGGCGCGTCCGTCGGCGGTGTGCGCCTCCCATCCGACGTTGGTGCTCAACGGCAGCACCAGGACTCGGGTGCCGTCGGCCGCGACGGGCGGGGCCGGCGCGGTGCTGTTCAGGCGCAGCCGGTCGACGGAGAACAGTTCCGTCGGGGCGACAACCACGTCGGACGCGCCCTGCGCGACAGGCAGCTCCACCGGATCGCAGACCCGAGCGGAAACCGGTGCACCCGAACGCAGTTCCTCGACGGTCGCGGTGACCGACGTGCGGACGACCTGTCCGCCGAGCGCGATGGTCGGGCCGAGTTCGCACGGCACCGTGAGTTCGCGATCGAAGGCCGCCGCCGGATACTCCGGCCCGAGCACCGACACCTCGGCCAAGCCGGTGGGCTGGGTGAGGGTGAACCCGATCGCGGTGCGGTCGAGCACCGAATGCCAGCTCTGCACGCTGATTTCGATGCGGTCGGTGACCGTGGGGAACAATGAGATCCGGGTCGGCCCGTCCACCTCGCGCACCTGCGGACCGTTGCCGAGGTTCACCGCGACGGTCGCGGGCGGGGCGGGCAGCCCGCCGAGCGAGGGCGTGATCTCCATCCCGGTCACCAGAGTGGGCGACGGAAGTTCCAGCGTGAGTGTGGGTTTCGCGCCGGCCGCGTTGCGCGCGGTGTCCTCGGGCGCGGTCCACGTGGTGCGCACATCGCCGTCGGTCGCGGCGAACGCCGACCCGCGCAGATCTCCCACGTCGGACTGTCCGCGCGCCACCGGCCGCTCCGGATCGGTGAGCAGCGCCTCCAGCGCGGGTCCCTGCCGGGTGCGCACGGTGAGCTCGGGCGTGACGGCCATCGGCGCGGGCGCCGAGAGCGTGCGTTCGAACTTGCCCGGCTCCTCGGCCGAGAGCGCCAGGCCCTTGTGGCACCGCACGCGGTCGGGCGAATCGAAACACGCACTGCGCCCGGGGAATTCCTGGCCGAGATCCCAGCCGAGAACCTGCGCGCCGTCCGGCGTGGCGGGCAGCACCGTGCGGTGCCGGATGTTCACCCGCTCCGGTGCGTCGCGGACGGTGTAGTCGAACAGCTCCAGTTCGCTGATGCCGAACTGTCCGCCGCCACTGCCGTCGCGGGTGCGCGTCGCCGTGATCCGGACCCAGTCGGTCTTTCCGGCGGGCAGCGAAACCGACAGCGGCTCACCGGGTTCGGTGACCCGCACCGAGGTGCTGCCGTTATTGGTGCGCACCTCCACCCAGCGCACCGGATCGCCGATGGCGGCTCCGCTCACCGTGAACCGCAGCTGCCCGACGCCGACCGGCTCGTCGAGATCGAGCCGAAGCCATTGTCCCAGTGCGCGTTCCGCGCCGTTGCTGATCCACGAGGTGGCGGGATCGCCGTCCACGGCGGCGGCGGTCGAACTGCCGGGCGCGGCGCCGCCCAGCTGGGTGGCGTCGGCCGCTGAACTCGACGCGGTGACCGTGGCGCCGGACCATTCGCCCTGCACGAGTTCGGCGCCGTCCACCGGGTAGTCCGGGACGAGGTTGTGGGTGCGGCGCGCGTCGTCGGGGGAGCGCAGCGCCGAGTTGTGGTTGTCGACGCGGCCGAAATCGGCCTCCCGGTTCATCGGCGTATCCGTGACGGTCACCGCCCCGACGGGCACCCCGGCCCGCGCCGCGTCGGCCGCGAGCAGCGAAGGGTGCGGCGCGGAACCGTCGCGGTTGCGCCGCTCCAGCACCTCGGGCCCACCCTGCACGACGGGCACCGACGACAGCGGCACCGTGTACGCACCGGGGAACGACTCGGGAGCCCCTGTGCCGGAGAGTATTTCGACATCCGCCACACCCGGAGCCGCCGGATCGACCCGGTAGATCTCGACCGCCGGATAGGTCGGCCGCAGATCACCGTCGGCGACCAGGCCGTCGGCGACCACCGAAGCTTCCACGGGCGCACCGAATTCGGCGACTTTGGTCAATCCCGGCGACCCTTCGACGGCCCGGTGCGCCAGCATCGGACGCGTCGACCGCGACGTCTCCGGGTCGAGGTCGTTGCGCAACACCAGGACGCCGATTCCCTGCTCGGCCAGCGTCGAGGCCAGTCCGGCCGAGGGCCTGCCGTCGGCGATCAACCGCTGCACCGAGTCCATCGCCCGGATCGTGCCCGGCGGGTTCAGCGGCACCGCGTCGCGCACCGCCCACGGCGTGGTGGCCAGCGCCTGCAACGGCTCGTCGCGCGTGAGGCCCCACACCTGACTGCCGAATGGGGCGCCCGGCACCACCAGCGCGCGCGTGTCGGAGGCGTTGTCCCGCAACCAGTCCGCCGTCTGGTGCCAGTACTCCGGCACCGCGTCGTAGGCGCCGCGCGGCGCCAGCTTGCCGGTCCACGCCAGCGAGGTCGCCAGCGCCAGCGCCGTCAGGATCAGCGCGGCCAGCGCCACCATCTTGTCGCGTTCGGGATGGGCGAAGGCCTCGCGCCACCGCGCCATCGGCGCCGATCCGGGCAGCGGCACCCGCGCCAGCAGGTGAGCCAGGCCCAGCACCAGCGGGATGCGGATGAGCGGTTCGAGTTTGTGCACGTTGCGCAGCGGCGCGCCTTGGGAATCGAGGAACACGCGCACCGAATCGGCGAACGGCCCGCTCAGCTCCCCGACGTAACCGGCGCAGATCCCGACCAGCCCCACCATCAGGATGAGCCCGAGCCGCCCGCGGTGCGGCATCGACCGCATCGCCAGGCCCGCCATGCCCGCGGCGGCGATCAACCCCGTCGCCAGCACCGCGGCCGGTTGCGTCACCAGCACCGCGCCCGCGATGCGCTCCGGCGACACGAACGGCGTCCAGCTGTCGGTGCCGCGCAGCACCTCGGCCAGCGACGCCCACTGCGTCGTCACACCGGACGACTCGATGAAATCCAGGAACGGCGGGCTCACGCGGCCGAGCAGCAGCAGCGGCACCACCCACCAGAACGTCGCCAGCACCAGCAGCGGCACCCACGCCCGCGTGAACCGCCACCAGCGGCGATCGGGTTTGTACGAGGCCCACCACAGCAGCGCGGGCAGGAACGCGGCGACGGTCGCGACTGCGTTCACCGCGCCCATCAGCGCGAGTGCCAGCGCGCTTCCGGCGGGTGAATCCGCGCCGCCCCGTGTGTGTTTGCGATAGGCGTTGCCCAGCGCGGCGGGCGCGAGCAGCACCCACGGCGCCAGCACCATCGGCAGCGTCTCCGAGGAGATGGAGCCGAGGGTGGTGAGGACGCGCGGCGAGAGCGTGAACGCGATCGCCGCGACGATGCGCGACCCGCGCGTGCCGATGCCGAGCGTTTCGCAGAGCCGGATGATCCCCCAGAACCCGGCGAGCAGCAGCAGCGCCCACCAGATCCGCTGCGTCACCCAGGCGGGCAGCCCGAGCAGATCACCGGCGGAGAAGAACGCGCCGTGCGGGAAGAAGTACCCGTACGCCTGGTTCTGCACCTGCCCCATCGGGGCCAGGCTGTTCCACAGGTGCGAGGCGCGGTCGAGGAAACCCAGCGGATTCTGCGCCAGGTCGTACTTCGTGTCGGCGACCGTCAGGCCGGGCGCCTGCAGGAAGGTCAGCAGGAACGCCACGACCGCGGTCGCGGCGAACCACCGTCTACCGAGCGGCGCGGTGTCCGGCCGAGCCGGGACCGCGCCGGGTGTGCCGAGCGAGTCGGCGGATAGGTCTGGGGTCAGCGGCTCAGCGGCTGCCGTACTCAACGCTGTTGAGCAGCGAGGAGTCGGCGTCGCCACTGCGATCGATGTCGGGGCGGCTGTTCTGCTGCACCGCGGCGGTGATCGCGAACACCGTGATCGCACCGAGCACGGCGCCGACGACCGCGCTCGCAACACCAGGAACAGCAAACTTCATTACGGCACTCCAATACATCGAAGCAGGGCGTATTCCGGGTCAACCTACCGCATGAAACCACCCCGGCGTGAGCTAGGTGACAAACGTGGCGGTTTCAGTCCTGTGGCACGGCGCAGTTCAGCCCGCCCAGGAAAGTGCGCAGCTTGGCCGAGGTCTCGTCCAGTTCGGCGCGCGGCTCGGAGGCCGCCACGATCCCGCCGCCCGCGTGCGCGCGCAGCGACCGGCCGTCGGCGGAGAGTTCGGCGCAGCGGATCGCGACCATCCAGTCGCCGTCGCCGCGCGCGTCACACCAGCCCACCGCGCCGCCGTAGAAGCCGCGGTCCTCCTCGAGATGGTTGATGGTGTCCAGCGCCAGCTCGGTCGGGGTGCCGCACACCGCCGGGGTGGGGTGCAGCATGACCGCGAGGTCGAGCGAGGTGATCGAGGGGTCGGCGAGGCGGCCGGTGATCGGTGTGGCCAGATGCCACACGTCGTGGGTGTCGACGAGTTCGGGGCCGTCGGGGATGTCGAGTTCGGCGCATACCGGGGTGAGGATGTCGCGGATCCACTCGATGACGAACGCGTGCTCGTCGCGGTTCTTGGCGCTGGCCAGGAGTTCGGCGGCGCGGGCGGCGTCGGTCTCGGCATCGGGGTGGCGCGGCAGCGTGCCCGCCAGCGGGCGCAACGTCACCTTGTCGCCGTGCCGGGCGACCAGCACCTCGGGGGTCGCGCCGATCAGCGCCGCGCCCGTGCGGCCCGACGGGGTGAGATCGACGGAGAAGACGTTGGCGTGCGGGTGCCGGGTGAGCAGGTGCGCGGCGACGAGGTCGGCGGTGAGCGGTTCGGCGGCCTCCGCGAGCACCGCCCTGGCGGCCACCACCTTGCGCAGCGGCTGCGCGGGATCGTTGAGCTGCTCGACCAGTTTGGTGACGCGCGCGATGTGCTCGGCCTGGCTGGGGATCTCGGTGACCGCCCGCACCTCCGGCAGCGGCGGCACCGCGGCGGGGCGCCACGGACCGGCCGTGTACTCGAAGCGTTCGGGCACGGTGAGCGCGGCGGGCTTGCCCGGGTCGAACGCGAGCGCGCCGACGACGAGTCCCGCGCCGTCGCGCAGAGCGGCTCGTGCCCCCTCCACCTGGTCGAATGCCGCGGCACTCCCGGTCGAGCGCATCACGGCCCCGGGCTGGGCGAGCAGGAATCCGTTCATGGATTCCGACGATAGGCCGGTCACGAGCGCAATTGTTGTGCTAGCTCGCCGCGAGCGATCTACGTCTCATCGGGGCGCGGCGGGGTGGACAAAAGCGGGCTGTGTTTGTTGGCGCGCTGGTGGCCGCGAACAGTCGGTCGTCAGGCTCCCTCCCCGAGGTGGTCGGAAGGCGCGAATGAGACGTCTGATCGCAGGTGGGGTGCGGCGGATGGCGTTGGCGGCGAGGCCGAGATGGGTGTGCTGTGCCTCGCTCGCGCTCAGCGGTGCGGTTCCTTGCCGGGCGGCACCAGCAGGACCGGCCGGTGGCAGTGTTTGAGCACCGCGTCGGCGACGCTGCTGTGCAGCAGGGCGCGGATGCCGGTGGCGCCGCGGGTGCCCGCGACGATGATGTCGACGTCCAGGTCGTCGGCGCATGCCACGATGGCGTTCCAGATGGTGGTGGTGCATTCGGCGGTGCGCGCCTCGGCGTTGAGTCCGGCGAGTTTGGCCAGCCGCACGCCCTCGGTGTTGGTGTTGCGCGCGTCGACGTAGGCGATGTCCTCGATCTCCTCGTCGGGCACCCATTCCGGCTGCATGACGCCCGACAGTCCGGACAGGCGCGCCGCCTGGCGCACCATCGGCTCCCACGCCGTGAGCACCACGGCTCTGTTCGCCGAGAGGAATCGGCCCGCGTATTCGATGGCGCGCTTGGCGTTCTCGGAACCGTCGTAGGCGATGAGCATCAGATCGCAGGGCACGGTGACCTCCCGCTGGAGTCGAGCGGTTGTGTTGTCGAGGGTACCCCGTTCGCGCCGGCCCACGCGGCGGCGGCGCGCGGAGATTTCGGCGCTGAACTGGGGGAATCGGGTCGATGAGCATGTGCGGGCGTCGGCAGGCGATGCGGGCCGGGACAGCCGGCGCGCTCGCCGAGGAACCGGGAGCGCGGGCGACGCCGGAGCCGATCATGTGGGCTCTGGCTCCCGGCGCGCGCATCCGTCGGTCCGGCGCACGCGGGCAGACCCGTCCGAACTCGCGTTCCGCCCGCGAACTACCGTGGGATCCCATGCGGAAAACGGCACTGGCCCTGTTCGCGGTGTGCGCGGCGCTCGCCACGGCGTGCTCCGGCGGCGACACGCCGTCCACCACCACCGCATCGCCCACGGGCACGCCCGGCACCACCGAGGCGACCGCCGATCCCACCACCCCCGCCGCGCGGGACTGCGCGGCCGAATACCTCGCGCGTTTCACCCCGCGCCAGAAGCTCGCGCAGTTGCTCACCGTCGGCATCACCGGCGCGGCCGACGCGAACAACGTGGTGAGCACCGAGCAGGTCGGCGGCATCTTCGTGGGCGGATGGACCGACCGGTCGATGCTCACCGACGGCTCCCTCGACGCGCTCCAAGCCCAGGCCGTCGCGCCGCTGATGGTGACGATCGATGAGGAGGGCGGGCGCGTCTCGCGCGTGCGCGATCTCATCGGCCCGGCCCCCTCGGCCCGCGTCACCGCGCAGACCATGACGCCCGAGCAGTTCTACGAGGCCACCCTCACCCGTGGCCGCGCGCTGAAGGACCTCGGCGTGACGGTGAACTTCGCGCCCGACGTGGACGTCAGCAGCCAGCCCGACGACACCGTCATCGGCGACCGTTCGTTCTCCGACGATCCCGAGGTGGTCACCCGCTACGCCGACGCCTACATCCGCGCCATGCGCGAGGTGGGCGTGGGCACGGTGATGAAGCACTTCCCCGGCCACGGCTCCGGGTCGGGCGACTCCCACACCGGCGCGGTCCGCACCCCGCCGCTGGACCAATTGCAGACCGTGGATCTGGTGCCGTTCCGCAACCTGATCGGGTCGGGCGCAGCCGTCATGATCGGCCACCTCGACGTGCCCGGTCTCACCACGCCCGACGTGCCCGCCAGCATCAGCCCGCAGGTCATGAGCCTGCTGCGGGAGGGCACCGGCTACGGCGCGGCACCCTTCGACGGGCCGATCTTCACCGACGACCTGAGCGGTATGGCCGCGATCACCGACCGAATGGGGATCGAGCAGGCCGTGGAGGCCGCGCTGGTCGCCGGGGCCGACAACGCCCTGTGGATCAGCACCACCGCGGTCTCGTCGGTGCTCGACGGGCTGGAGCAGGCCGTGGCGAACGGTCGGCTGCCCACCGCGCAGGTGGACGCGTCGGTCGTGCGGATGGGGAAGTACAAGGGCGCCCTGGCCTGCTGACGCGGGCACGCGGTACACCTCGGCAAATCGATCCGGCCTAACTTACCTTGGAGTAAGATGAAAGCTTCACCATGCGGTAGGAGAGTGGATGGCCGGCGGAACGAAGCGACTGCCCCGGGCGGTTCGTGAGCAGCAGATGCTCGACGCGGCCGTCGAGGTGTTCTCGCGCAAGGGGTTCCACGATACCTCGATGGACGCCATCGCCGCCGAGGCGAAGATCTCCAAACCGATGCTCTACCTGTACTACGGCTCCAAGGACGAACTGTTCCGCGCCTGCATCCAGCGCGAGGGCATGCGTTTCATCGAGGCCGTGGCGCCCGCGGGCAACCCGCAACTCAAACCGCACGAACAGCTGCGCACCGCGCTGGAGGGCTTCCTCGGCTTCGTCGACCACAACCGCCGTTCCTGGCAGGTGCTCTACCGTCAGGCGATCGGCCAGCAAGCGTTCGCCTCCGAGATCGACAACGCGCGCGAGCGGGTCATCGAACTCACCGCGAAGCTGCTCGAATCCAGCGCCAGGCACGCCGAACCCGGCACCAACTTCGACGTGGTCGCCGTCGCCGTGATCGGAGCGGGCGAGGCCATCGCCGACCGGGTCGCGAGCGGGCGCATCGAAGTGGCGGAAGCCGTGAACCTGCTGGACGATCTGGCCTGGCGCGGTCTGGCGGGGCGCAAGCCGGAGTAGGGCGCGCTCGTCGTTCCTGTTGCCGGGTGGTTCGCGCTCGGCCTATGTTCATCCGTTCACCGGAATCTCGAAACTTACGGGGCGGAATGTTCGGAATGCTCAGGCCGTGTTCGCACGGCGCGGCGCGGTATGGAATCGACGCGAGCGAATGGCGGGCGCACCTGTGCGGGCTGTGCCTGGGTCTGCGCGACGAGCACGGTCAGCTGGCGCGCGCCGCGACCAACACCGACGCGCTGCTGCTCGGCATGCTCACCGAAGCGCAGCTCCGCGCACCCGCGCCGCGCGCCGAGGCGGGGCCGTGCCCGTTGCGCGGGATGCGGCGCGCTCGGGTCGCCACCGCCGATTCGCCCGGTGTGCGGCTGGCGGTGACGGCGTCACTGTTGCTGGGGGCGGCCAAGATTCGCGATCACGTCGAGGACGGCGACAGCTCCGCACTGGCCCGCCGCCCGATGACGCGGGTGTCGTCGCGCTGGGCCGACGCCGCCCGCGCACAGGCGGCGACCATCGGGTTCGATGTGGAACCGCTTGTCGCCGCGATTGATTCGCAGGCACGGTTGGAGCGGGAGGCGGTCGCCGCCTTAGCCGCAGACGACGGGTCGAGCGGCTCGGCGCCGCGGCACAGTGCGCGAGAGCGTCGCCACGGCACAGCGTGCGAGACTTCGGACCCCGGCGAGTCGCGTAGTCGCGGTGGAACATTCACGTTCGGCGGCGAACCGCAGGGTGGGGCTGACCCTCTCGACGTACTCACCTCGCCGACCCAGCTGTGCGCCGCCGAGTTCTTCGCGCACACAGCGGTTCTCGCGGACCGGCCGGAGAACGTCGAGCCACTGCGCATCGCGGGCCGCCACTTCGGCCGCATCGCTCACCTCACCGACGCTGTCGAGGACTACGACGACGACGTCGACCGCTTCAACCCGCTCCGCGCCACCGGCACCACGCTGCCCGAAGCGTACGAGTTGATCGGCGAATCCGACCGGGCGCTGCGCATCGCCCTCGCGGAATCCGAACTGGCCGAGGTGTCCACGGTCCGGTGGATGCTGCTGGACCCGCTGCGTTCCCTCGTGCACCGCGTCGGCCGGGGCATGGGCGCGCTCGCGTCCCATGTCTGTCATCCCGCCGAATCCGGGCACGCCTGCGGAACATCCGGTGACACGCTCGCCTCCGCAACAGCGTTCACCGGCGGCCAGCTCATCCCCGTCGCGGCGACCTGGGGCAGCGCACCACCACCCCGGTGGGACGAGCGCGACCAGCAGGCGCGGCGGCGGCGTGAACCGCGCTGGAAGCGCTGGTGTGAGCGGTGCTGCGATTGCGCCGACTGCACCTCGTCCTGCGGCAACTGCTGCGGCAGTTGCGGCAAGTGCGGAAACTGCTGCTGCGACTGCTGATCCACGATCCGAGCGCCGCCGAAACGCGAAACCGCCCCCGGATCAACGCGATCCGGGGGCGGTGCCGACGTCCACTCAGCGCAGCGTGGCCGTGAGGTGCGGGTACCCCTTCTTCGGGTTCAGCAGCGCCAGATCCCACCCGCCGTCGACCTGATCGGCGTAGACGTTCACCGTCGAGGGCAACAGGATCGGCTTGCCGAACTTCACGGCGTAGGTGGTCTTCTCGGGAATCCGGCCCTCGATGTTCGACAGGATGTTCGCCGCCGACCACATGCCGTGCGCGATGGCCTTCGGGAAGCCGAAAGCCTTGGCGCCCAACGCCGAGGTGTGGATCGGGTTGTGATCGCCCGACGCGTTGGCGTAGCGGGTGATCGTCTTCTGATCCACCCGCAGGGTGCGCAGCGGGGGCGGCGGCACCTCGTCGGGCTTCGGCTCGGGCTTGGGCCCGCCCGACAGCGAGGTGCGCTGCTGGTGCAGGAAGGTGGTGACCTGCCGCCACACCAGTTCGCGGCCCACGCTCACCTCGGTGATCGCGTCCACCAGCAGGCCCTTCGGGTGTTCGCGCAGGTTCTCGATGTGCGTGCGGAAATCCAGCGGCTCGGACACCGAGATGTCGCGGGTGCGCTCGATCAGGTTCTGCGCGTGCACCGCGCCCACCGCCACGAACGGGAAGTCCCGCGCCACCACCAGCTGCATCGCCAGCGGGAAGCTGAGGATGAACGGGTAGGTCAGCGGCAGCGAATCGCCGAAACGCAGGCCGGTCGCCCGGCAGTAGGCGGCCAGGTGGTCGGGATCGACCCGCAGCCCCTCCAGCTCGATCACCCGGTCGGGCAGTTGCGGCTTGCGTGCCGAAAGCAGCGGCACCGGAACGGCCCCCAGCGCGGCCTTGACGAAAAGGCTGCTGTTCTTGGGGGTTTCGGTGAGCGTGATGGTCTCGGTCATCATGCTCCGATCAGGCTCTGACCGCAGACCCGGACCACGTTGCCGCTCACCGCGTTCGACGCGGGGCTGGCGAAGTAGGCGATGGTCTCGGCCACGTCCACGGTCTGGCCGCCCTGCAGCAGCGAGCTCATCAGGCGGCCCGCCTCGCGGGTGCCCAGCGGGATGGCCGCGGTCATGGCGGTCTCGATGAAGCCGGGCGCCACCGCGTTGATGGTGATGCCCTTCTCGGCCAGCTTCGGCGCCTCGGCGTTCACCATGCCGATGACGCCGGCCTTGGACGCGCCGTAGTTGGTCTGGCCGCGGTTGCCCGCGATGCCCGCGATGGAGGACACGTCGATCACGCGGCCGCCCTCCTTCAGCACACCCTTGGCCACCAGGCCCTCGGTGATGCGGTGCGGCGCGGCGAGATTCACGTTGATCACGGAGTTCCAGCGGCCCTCGTCCATGTTGGCGAGCAGCTTGTCGCGGGTGATGCCCGCGTTGTGCACGACGATGTCGATGCCGCCGAAGCGCTCGGTGGCGAACTCGGCGAGTTTGTCGGCGGCGTCGGGCGCGGTCACGTCCAGCGCCAGCGCGGTGCCGCCGACCTTGTTCGCGGTCTCCGAGAGCGCCTCACCGGCGGCCGGGATGTCGGCGACGATCACCGTCGCGCCGTCGCGGGCGAAGACCTCGGCGATGGTGGCGCCGATGCCGCGCGCCGCGCCGGTGACCACGGCGATCTTGCCCTCGAGCGGGCGGTCCCAGTTGATGCCGGCGGCGGCGTTGTCGTCCTTGCCGACCCGGATGACCTGGCCGTCGACGAACGCCGACTTGGCCGAGAGCAGGAAGCGCAGGGTGGATTCCAGGCCGGTCGCGGTGGCCGAGGCCTCCGGGTGCAGGTAGACCAGCTGGGCGGTGGCGCCGCGCAGCAGCTCCTTGGCGACCGAGCGGGTGAAGCCCTCCAGCGCGCGCTGGGCGATCTGCTCGTCGACGGTGGCCGCCAGCTCCGGCGTGGTGCCGATCACGACGACGCGGCCCGACGCGGCGATGCTGCGCATGGCCGGCTGGAAGAATTCGAACAGCTGCGAGAGGTCCTCGATGGCGCCGATGCCGGTGGCGTCGAACACCAGCGCGCCGTGCTTGGTGCCCTGGACCAGCGAGTCGGCGAAGGTGTAGTCGCTCAGCAGCGCGCGCACCGGCTCGGCGACGCGGCCCTTGCCGCCGATCAGCACCGGGCCGGTCAGCGGGGGTTCGCCGGGGACGTAACGACGCAGGTTCTCCGGCTGCGGCAGACCCAGCTTGCTGGCCAGGAACTGTCCGGGGGCGGAGTGGACGAACGATCCGTAGAGGTTGGGTGCGCCCTTGCTCTTGGCTGCCACGGTTCCTACCTTTTCTTGTCTTCTCGGCGGATGTCTGTCGCGTTCGCGGGTGCTCCGGGCACGCTACGCGCTGCGGGTGCGACCTGCGGGGGAGGCACCGGGCGACGAGGCGTGTCGGCGCACCTTCGGGGAATGCGGTGTCGACAACAAACTTACTCCAGAGTAAGTTTAAAGTAAACCGATGCGATACGGCGTTCGTGGCACCCGAGCGCCGGGCAATTCCCCGACGAGACCTTGGAGACTCGAGTGACAAGCAAAGCCCGTTCGGCCAAGAGCACGGCCAAGACCGCGAAGACGGCGCGCCCCGTCGCGATTGTGGGCGGCAACCGGATCCCGTTCGCTCGCTCCGACAAGGCGTACGCCAACGCCTCCAACCAGGACATGTTCACCGCCGCGCTGGACGGGCTGGTGAGCCGGTTCAACCTGCAGGGCGAGCGCCTCGGCATGGTCGTCGGCGGCGCGGTCCTCAAGCGCGTCGGCGAGCACGGCATGGTCCGCGAGAGCGTGCTCGGCAGCAAGCTCTCGCCCTACACCCCGGCCCACGACCTGCAGCTCGCCTGTGGCACCGGCCTGCAGTCCATCGTCACCGTCGGTGACGCGATCGCGCTCGGCCGCATCGAGGCCGGCGTCGGCGGCGGCACCGACACCACCTCCGACGCGCCGATCGGCGTGAGCGAGGGCATGCGCGAGTGGATGCTGCAGGCCAACCGCGCCAAGACCACCAAGGACCGCCTCAAGCTGGTCGGCCAGCTGCGTCCCTCCATGGTGGGCATCGAGATCCCGCGCAACGCCGAGCCGCGCACCGGCCTGTCGATGGGCGAACACGCCGCCATCACCGCCAAGGAGTTCGGCGTCTCCCGCGAGGCGCAGGACGAGCTGGCGTACCTGTCGCACAAGAACATGGCCGCCGCCTACGACCGCGGTTTCTTCGACGACCTCATCACCCCGTTCCTCGGGCTGACCCGCGACGACAACCTGCGCCCCGGCTCCACCATCGAGAAGCTGGCCACCCTGAAGCCGGTCTTCGGTGTCAAGGCCGGTGACGCGACCATGACCGCCGGCAACTCCACCCCGCTCACCGACGGCGCGTCGGCGGTGCTGCTCTCCAGCGACGAGTGGGCCGCCGAGCGCAACCTGCCCGTGCTGGCGCACCTGGTGGACTCCGAGGTCGCCGCCGTGGACTACATCCACGGCCCCGACGGCCTGCTCATGGCGCCCACCTACGCGGTGCCGCGCCTGCTCGCCCGCAACGGCCTCACCCTGCAGGACTTCGACTTCTACGAGATCCACGAGGCCTTCGCCTCCGTGGTGCTGGCCACCCTGCAGGCCTGGGAGTCCGACCAGTACTGCAAGGAGCGCCTGGGCCTGGACGGCGCGCTGGGTGCGATCGACCGCAGCAAGCTCAACGTCAACGGCTCCTCGCTCGCCGCGGGCCACCCCTTCGCCGCCACCGGCGGCCGCATCATCGCCTCCACCGCCAAGCAGCTGGCCGAGAAGGGCGGCGGCCGCGCCCTCATCTCCATCTGCGCCGCCGGCGGCCAGGGCGTCGTCGCCATCCTGGAGCGCTGACGCAGGTAGTTTCTCGTGGCGCCCGGCTTTCCGAAAGCCGGGCGCCACGGCCATTTTCGGGGGTATCAGCTCCGAAAAGTGACACGTCGGCCCGGGTGATTCGCCGGAGGTCGTCGAGCCGGGTCATCGGTCGGCTCGCAATGTGAGGCCGAGGGCGCCGAGGACCGCGGCGACCGTTCCGATACTCGTGGAGCCGCTGCCGTGTTCGATCTCGCGAATGGTGCGGGTGGAGGTGCCCGCCAACTCCGCGAGTTGCTCTTGTGTCAGGTTGTACGCGCGTCGCGTCGTCCGCACGGCCCTGCCGATATCGCTGATCACGTTCGACCTCCGGATCGGCAGAATATTGCCGATTTCTCACTTCGGAGCACCAGGATAGCGCTCATCGGTAGGCAATCGGCAATATATTGCCGATTTTGAGATTTTCGGCCATCGTCGGCGATGTCGACCGGTGAGTCGGCAGAATCCTGCCGACTCGAGGGCGGTGTCGATGAAGGCGCCGTCGACGATCAGGTATCCGACCATGACGGCCGGCGCGGTCGGCAAAGGGTGGGCTGGGCCCGAGCGCCGTGCGGCCGGTCGCCGTGGCGCATGAGTCCGGGCGGTGTTCGGCGCTGGTTCGCGCGTTACGGGTTGTGAAGATTCTCATCGGAACTCGAGGTGGGTGGCTTCAGGTGAAGTAGCACCCTTCCTGCGATGTTGTAGCAAATTGCTCGCGAATATGACGGTTCGGTTCCGTTCGGCAGGGTTGCAGGGTGGGGTGGCGAGGGTTGATTCAGGATGATCTCTGTGTTTACGTGCTCGTAACCTGCTGATGCGGCGGGTTCGGGAGCGTGTCGGGGCCTCTCGTGTGGAGATGTTCGATTGTTAGCTACCGACAGGAAATCGATCCGCATCCGGGAAGCGTCCCGGGGTGGGCCCGCACAGGAAGGCTGAATCGGCTGATGCGTATAGGTGTTTCGCTGCGCGCCGCGGCGGTGGCGATCGCGGCGGTGGTCGGGCTCGGGCTCGCGGTCGCGGGCCCCGCGGGGGCGAACGGCGCGGTGGATCGATATCTGGACCTACCGCTGGTCAATCGCGACGCGTCGCACGGCCCCGGCGGCGTCCACCCCGACCTGCCCTATGACGCGGCGGAACTGCGCGGCCTGCTCGACGAGGCCCGCTCGCGCGGCATCGCCCCCACCCGCTACGCCGCCCTGCTTTTCCAGTACTGGCTGGTCGACGCCACCGGCAAGGCGGGCATCGACCTGCGCTCCTGGGACCCGAGGACGGGCGTACAGGCCAACCGCGACAACCTGATCCGCTCCTACCGCTACTACGAGGACCTGCAACTGGCCCACCGCGAACTCCAGTGGGCGGGCATGGGCGGCCAGGTCGGCGCCGACTTCGGCGGCGGCCTGCTCGATTTCGAGCTGATGGGCACCCTCTACGCGCTTCCCGGCATATCGGAGTCGGCGCGCGGCGTGGTGGCCGCGGTGCAGCAGGCCGCGGGCCCGGCCGCCGTCGCGCAACTCCCCGGCGGCCTGCGCGCGCTCGCCGAAGCCGGCTCGCAGATCACCCCAGGCGACCTGCACTACATCATCGGGATGATCCTGGTGATGCAGAAGAACATCTTCTCGGACCTGATGCCGATGCACGACGCCTATGTCACCGAAGGACTTCCGGCGCTCGAGGAGTTCCAGGCCGCGGGATTGTTCGACGCGTCGATCATGAACGCCTGGCGCGATGTGTCTTCCGGCGATCGCGACCGCATCGCCGCGGGCAACGCGACTCTGCTTCGCCGCGAACAGGAATGGGCTATCCGCGCCCAGTGGGACCACGTCCGCGAATACAAAGGCGCGGTCGGCGAGGCCATCACCTACGTCAGCGGCGCCGCGGGTTCGCCGTCGGTGGCCGGCGTCGCACCGCCCCGCGAATTCCGCCCGGTGCGCATCCCGTTCACGCAGGCCGACGGCCGCCCCGCCCGGCTGGTCCTGCCGCTGCCCGACTGGAACTGGTCGGTCTTCGACGCGCGCTGGGACTACATCACCGCCGAACTGCTCCCGAAATACAAGTTCCAGGTCGAGAACAATTGGCCCGCATTGGAAGCCGTGATGCGCACTCCCTACGAGATCCAGATGGAAACCCACCGGCCCCTGCTGAACATCCCGCAGCTGCTGGATTCCGCGGCGCGCAATCTGCGCGTCGAACCCGTCGAGACCGAACTGGCGGTGAATTGACATGAAACGTCGTACTTTTCGCGCGGCCGCCGCGTTCGCCGCTGCCGCCCTGGCCGTCTCGTGCGCCGGAATCGTCGCCGCCGAGCCGCTTCCGCCGCGCACGCCCGGATTGGGCGAGGTGTTCAACGGCTACGTGATCGGCTCTCTGCGAGGCGCGCAGCCCGCCTCGCCGCACGAGATCCTGGAGGGCTTGGCCGCCGATGATCCCTTCTATCAGGAGCCTCCGCTCACCGGGAACGAAAAGCCCGGCACGGTACTGAAGTCCAAGAAAGTGGACGTGCTGTTCACGGGCGTCAAGCCCGCGAATCTGAACGCGTGGAAACTCATGTACGTCACCACCGGAATCGATGGCGTCACACCGGTGATCAGCACCGGCATCCTCATGATCCCGGTGGACGGCACCCCGAACGCCGACCGCAAGCTCATCTCCTATCAGGAGGCCAACGACAGCGTCGGCTGGTCCTGTCACCCGAGCACCCAGTGGACCGGCGGCGCCCCGATGGACGGTGCGTCCTGGTCGGCGCTCGGGCCGCTGGCCATGATGTTCGGCAAGGGCTACGCGGTGATGATCTCCGACGTGGGCAACGACGCCGACCGCAAACCGCACGGCGTCTTCGCGGGCAAGTTCGC
This sequence comes from Nocardia puris, assembly GCF_003315035.1. GTDB lineage: Bacteria > Actinomycetota > Actinomycetes > Mycobacteriales > Mycobacteriaceae > Nocardia > Nocardia puris. The sequence goes on along the minus strand of NZ_QNRE01000004.1, from coordinate 85,441 downwards.
CGCCCACGCCCAACTCGACGGCGCGCGTGCGGCATTGCGGCTCCCCGACGCGGGACTGGATTCGCGGGCGCAGGTCGCGCTGTTCGGGATCGCGGGCGGCGGTGTGGGTGCGGCGTTCTCGGCCGAACGCCACCCCGAGTACGCACCGGACCTGAACGTGAAATCGACTGTGCTGGAAGGCATGGTCGTCAAACCGCGCAATTTCATGCGCGTCGCGGACGGGTCGGTCGGTTCCGGATTCGCGTTCGCCACGCTGCTCGGGCTCGAACCCTGGTACCCGGAGATGCGGATCGACGAGAAACTGAACCCGGCGGGCAAGGCGATCGCCGACTTCTTCCGCACCCAGTGCCAGACGCCCGCGTACTTCGGCCTGCCGTTCCTGCCGCTGCACATGCTGTTCCACACCGGACTGAACCCGGCCGACGAGCCGGGCTTCCAGCACGCGTTCGAGGACAACATCCTGGGCCGCTCGGGCACGCCGACCTCGAAGATGCTCATCGCCTCCTGCGCGGCCGACGATTCGTTCATGTCGCTGGTACCCGCCGCCGACTCCCGCGAGCTCGCCGACATCTACCGCGCGCAGGGCGCGGACGTGACCTACCAGCCGACGAATTGCAGCATGGTGCGCATGATCACCGACCTGTACGGCTGGGGCACAGACCTTTTCGGCATGCAGACCATCGAATGGATGGACAGCAGGTTCGATTGACGCGTAATACCGGCTCGGCGACGCACGCCGAGCCGGTCGGTCACTTCGGCAACTCGTGGTGCCCGCCGAACGCCTTGCGCATCGCCGAGAGCACCTTGTCGGCGTACAGCGCCTCGCCGCGCGAGGAGAAACGGGCGAACAGCGCGGCCGACAGCACCGGCGCGGGCACACCCGTGTCGATCGCGGCATCCACGGTCCAGCGGCCCTCGCCGGAATCCGACACCCGTCCGCCGAACGAGTCGAGGTTCGGGTCGGCGTGCAGAGCCTCGGCGGTGAGGTCCAGCAACCACGACGCGACCACCGATCCGCGCCGCCACAGTTCGGTGACCTCAGGGACGTCGATGTCGTACCGGTAGTACTCGGGATGCTCGAGCGGGGTCTCCTCGGCCGAGAACTCGCCGGACTGCTGGGACCCGTAGTTGGCCTTGTGCAGGATGTTCATGCCCTCGGCATAGGCGGCCATCGCGCCGTACTCGATGCCGTTGTGCACCATCTTCACGAAGTGCCCCGCGCCCGCGGGCCCGCAGTGCAGGTAGCCCTGCTCGGCAGGGGTGGGCTCGCCGGTGCGCCCGGGGGTGCGCGGCGCGGCCTCGACGCCGGGGGCGATGGATTTCAGCAGCGGATCCAGGTACGCGACCTGCTCGGCCTCGCCGCCGATCATCAGGCAGTAGCCGCGGGTGAGCCCGAAGACGCCGCCGGAAGTGCCGATATCGATGTAGTGGATGCCCTTCGGCTTCAGTGCCGCGGCCCGCTTGATGTCCTCGTGGTAGCGGCTGTTGCCGCCGTCGATGATGATGTCGCCGGGCTCGAGCACCTCGGCGAGCTGGTCGATCACCGCGCCGGTCGCGCCCGCCGGGATCATCACCCAGACCACGCGTGGCGTGTCGAGCATGCTCACGAACTCGTTCAGGTCGGTGCTTCCCCGGAAGGATTCGCCCAGCTCGGCGCCCAGTTCCTCGATGTGGTGGGGCTTGCGTTCATAGCCGACGGCGGTGTGCCCGTGCTTGACGATCCGGCGGACGATGTTCGCGCCCATCCGGCCCAGGCCGATCATTCCCAGCTGCATTGGCGTCCATCTCCTCGAGTTCGGCGGGACGGGGTAGGAGGGTCGCCGTCGATTGTCGCGCGAAGTGTGTAACGCGCGGTGCGCTGCCCCGATAAACAGATCGGCTCCGCGCAGTTGCCAGACCCCCGACCCGGCAACTGCGCGGGGCCCTTTCCGCGTTCGGGGCGGTTCTTTGCGCAAGATTTGCTGTGGTGCACGACCGTGCTGCCGACCGGGCCGCGGACCACTATCGTGGGCGAAGACCGGCAGCGTGCGCGGTCGGCCAACTTCACCGGATTCATCGGAGGACGGTTCGTGACCAGCGAGTCGAGCACCGGAAAGCGCGACAGCGCACCCCAAAGTGGCGAAGTGGGACTCCGTCAGCTCCTCGAGTCCTACCGCAACCGGAACTCCGCGCAGCCGACTCCTCGCCCGACCGTGACGAAGGTCACGCCCACCGCCGGATCCCCCAGCGACTCCACCGCCACCCAGCCGCTACAGGTCTCGGGGCCGGAGGGCGCCGAAGGGAATGCTCGCGAATTGCCCGAGCAGCCGTCGGGCGCTCCGTCGCCGAGCGGCGGCAATCCGCCGCCGAGCGGTGGCAATCCGCCGTCGCCCGCACGGGGGCAGCAGAGCTTCTTTCAGCGACCCGGGGGGAACACCGGTGGTGCGGGGTGGAGCGCGTTCGGTGAGCCCGCGAAGGTCGTGCGCGAGGGTGACGATCGTGGGGTGAGTGGTCAGGGTGGGCCGTCGGGTGCTGAGTCGGCCGGGCGTGAGCCGGGTGCGTGGTCCGGGCCGGAGCAGGCTGGGCCGTCGAGTACCGGGCCGGCGGCGCGTCGGCAGGGGGAGTGGTCCGGGCCGGAGCAGGGCGGCCCGTTCAACCCGTTCGAGTCGGAGCGGGCAGGCGGACAGGGGAGCCTGTTCGAGCACTCCTACCCGACGGAGAAATTGACGCTTCCGAACCGAGGCGAGGCGGGGACCGGGCTCGGACAGTCGCGGCCCGCTGATCAGCCGCCCGCGGTGAATCCCTCGCAACCGACCGATGAGCTGGATCTGCGCGGGCAATCCCGCGCTGCCGGTCGACCTGGCGCCGGGGAGTCGGGCGGTGCGCCCGATCGCCCGCGCGCCTCGGGCTGGCTGAACCCGCCGCCCCCGCCGAACGCCGAGCCGCGCGTGGGTTCTGCCGAGCAGACGAACGCCGACCCACGGCCGGAGCACGGTGCGGGTCTTACCGGTGCCGCTGTCACCGGTGCCGCGCGTCCCGACGGTGCCGCGCGTCCCGACGGTGGCGCGCGTCCCGACGGCGGGCTGACCGGCAACTCCGGTGGCGGCCACGCTCCCACTCGAAGCGCGTCGAATTCGATAGGCCAAGAAGGACATTCGAGTGCGCGACCCGATACGGGGCCGGAGTCGCCAGGGCGTGGCGGTTCGGAGGCCGACGGACAGCTCGGCTTCGGCGGGCTGGACTTGCCCGCACAGGGTGCGCCGGGCCAGGAGGGCCACCCGCATCCTTCCGGTCAGCCCGGATTCGCCGCGCAAGAGGCGCCGAGCCAGGACACCCGGCCGATCCCGACCGCGCAGCCCGGGGCGAGCGGACAGAACTCGCCGGATCGGGAGGGGTGGCCGCCCACGGGTTCCGGATTCGGTGGCTCGGAGCCGGCCGGGCGCACCGGCGAGGTGCCGGCGTTCGAGCAGGAGCATGTCACCGAGCGTTTCGATATCCGAGGGGGAATGGGTGCGGCTGTACGTGCGCCCCTGAACGCTCCGGATGATCGAGCGGCGTTCGACAGGTCACCGGCGAACGCGCCGAACGCTTTCGACAAGCCGCACCCGGAAAACCCCGGTGCCGCAGGCAAACCCGACGCGACCGCCTCCGCCGACTTCGGTGGCGTAATCGGCGCGCCGCCCGAGCCTTTCGATCGCGAGTACGCGACGGAGCGTTTCGACTTGGCGGCCGGACCGCATTCCGGTGCGCAGGACGCGACCTCGCATCCGCACGAACGCACCAACGCCTTCGGCGTGCCGCTCGCCTCCGATTCCCCGCACGGCAGGCCGGTCGAGTCGTGGGCGACGGAAAAGCTGGATACCGCAAGCGATCCGGGCGCGAACGAGAGCGCCCGCACGACGGCCCTGGGGCAGACCGCCGACCGGGCGCACGACAAGACTCAGGACGCACATGACGACGGACAGCCGCCCGCAGGCGCCGGGCGTGGCCTCGCCGCGGGCGCACAGCGCTGGATGAACGCGCGCAGGCCCAGGCCGAGACCCGGGTCCGCCGGTTCGGGTCCGTGGTGGCAGCGTCCCGCCGCCCGGCGCGCCGGATTCGCGGCGGGCGCCCTCATCGCCATCGGCGGTCTCGCCTACGCCGTCGACGCGGTGGTCTCCTCCGGTGATGTGCCGCGCGGCGTCGTGGTCGCGGGTGTCGACATCGGCGGTATGGAAGTCGACGCCGCCGACGCCAAACTGCGCGGCGCGCTCGAAAACCGCTCCGCACAAGAACTTCCGCTGCGCATCGGCGACGTGCAGGATCGCATGGTCCCCGCCGAGGCCGGCCTCTCGATCGACTGGAACGCCACCTGGGACCATATCGGCGGCCAGCCCCTCAACCCGGTCACCCGGTTGATCTCCCTGTTCGGCAAGCGCGAGATCTCCGTCATCAGCACCGTCGACGACGCCAAGCTCGACGGCAAGATCACCGAACTGCGCGCCTACGACCGGCCGACCGTCGAGGGCACCATCACCTTCCAGGGCGCGAATCCCGTTGCGGTGCCGCCGGTTCAGGGCCGCGTGCTCGACATTCCCGCCGCGCGCAACGCGTTGGTGGACAACTGGATCTACGGCGGCACGGTCGAATTGCCGGTCATCCCGGCCCCGCTCACCGTGCAGCCGGAAGCGGTCGACCGCGCCCTGCGCGAGATCGCTCAGCCCGCCGTGAGCGCCGACGTGGTGTTCGAGGGCAAGGGCGGCGACGCCCGCCTGACCCCCGAGCAGATCGCCACCGTGCTGATCTTCGAACCCGACGGCCAGGGCGGCCTGGCCGTCCGCTACAACACCGAGGCCGCGACCGCGCTGCTCGCGCCGCAGCTGGCCGAATCCGAAGTCGAGCCCAAGGACGCGACTTTCGCCGTCGGCGGCGGTACGGCGCGGGTGGTGCCCGGCGTGGTCGGCGACAAGGTCGACTGGCCCAAGACCCTCGAGCGCCTGCCCGCGCTGCTCACCGCCACCGCGCAGCGCAACGCGGAAGCGGTGTACGCGAAGGTCGAACCGAAACTCACCACGCAGGCCGCCGAGGCGTTGCGCATCGTCGAACCGATGGGCGCGTTCACCACGGGCGGGTTCAGCGGACCCTCCGGCGTGAACATCCGCACCGTCGCCGCGAAGGTGAACGGCGCGGTGGTGCTGCCCGGAGAAACGTTCTCGCTCAACGAGTTCACCGGCCCGCGCGGGGTGGAGCAGGGCTATGTGGAGTCGGGCATCATCGACCACGGCCGCCCCAGCACCGCGGTCGGTGGCGGCATCAGCCAGTTCGCCACCACCCTCTACAACGCCGCCTACTTCGCGGGCCTCGAGGACGCGGGCCACACCGAGCACAGCTATTACATCTCGCGGTACCCGGCCGCGCGCGAAGCGACGGTCTTCGACGGCGCGATCGACCTGAAGTTCCGCAATAACACCGAGACCGGCGTCTACATCGAAACCGTCGCCACCTCTTCGGAGATCACCGTCCGCATCTGGGGCACCAAGACCGTCAACGTCGAATCCATCACCGGCGAACGCACCAAACCCACGGAGCCCCAGACCATCACGCTCCCCGAAGGCCGCGATTGCATCCCCTCCCAAGGCGCTCCGGGCTTCACGATCTCCGACACCCGCGTCATCACCGACCGTGCCACCGGCGCCGAGATCTCCCGCACCACCCGCACCGTCAAGTACGACCCGATCCCGGTGGTGAAATGCGAATCGGCCGAACCGGAACCGAAACCCGAGGAGTCCGAACCGGCGGAAACGTCGGAACCGGAAGGCTCGCGGCCGACCGGAACGAGGCCGGGCGCGGGGCAAACCGACCCGGACGAAGGGGAGTAGCGGCCCGCGCACCGACCTGATCAGCCGGTCGGCCTGTTCGGCACCGAAGGTGCGCTGTGCGAACCGCGACGTCTCAGGCGTCGAATTCCATTGCCGTCCAGGTCTTCCCCGCGTCCTCCGTGCGCAGCAGAGTGCGCTGCTCCCGATAGCTTCGGGCCGTATCCGGCATCCACCGCCTGGTCTCGATGAGGAAACCCGAACTCGGCGTGCGGAATACCGCGTCGGACGGGTAGGAGATGAAGGGTCCGCCCTGCTGCTGCGAACCCAGGCGATCCGGTTTGTAGGCGACGCTCCAATTCTGCCCACCGTCTCCGGAGTGCCACAGTCCGATCCCGGTGACCAGCAGTAGATCTCTCGGTGTAGGCGCCGCGACGAGCCGGACCCCGGACCCGAACGCCGGGTCGGCCGGGAGCGGAGCGCCGGTGAAGCTTTCGCCGCCATCGGTCGACCGCAGCAGCGCGACTTCGCGTTCGTCGCGGGCTCGGAGATCGCCGGTGCCGCATGCCACGAGCACGGTGGCTGGGGCGGGCGCGCGCACTTCGACCGGGCGGTCCCGCGGACCGGAGCACGGCGGTGTCCACCGCGCCAGACCGCTGCCGTCCCATATCGCTCCGGTCGCGGGAGTTCCGGACTCCCTCTCGAATGCCCAGATCCACGTTCTGTCACCGTCGCCCGCCACGTCGACGAACGGCTTTCTCATGTCCTTCGGGCCGAGTTCGAGGCTCGCGACGTCGACCCAGTCGCCGCCGCCCACACCGCCGCGGTGGATCGTCGGCACGCCGTCGCGCGAAACCCGGATCGACTCGACGGTCCGGTCGCGGAGCGCCAGATTGCCCCGACCGCCCCATTCGGGAAACGAGCCCTCGTCGGCTTTCGCGTCACGCCAGGTCAGCCCGCCGTCGTGCGTGGCCCACAGCACGTGCGTCCGCGCCCATCCGTCTCGCGCGGTGACGAACCGGAGGTTCGTCGTCCCGGGAGGCGGCACGATCGCGGGCATCTCGTGCCAGGTCACCCCGCCGTCGACGGTGCGCCGCACCGCCAGGCGCGATGCACCGGCGGGGCAGGGCGAGTCGGTGCCGAGCACGAATCCCTCTGTGTCCGAGAGGAAGCTGATCGACAGCGGATCGAACCGAGGGGACGGTGTCTCGGCGCAGCCGACGCTCGTGAGAACGAGGGCGGCGAACAGCGCCGCGCATTTTCGGAGCCGCCCCATACGCACCTCCGAGAACCACCCGCGACACGAAAGCACCACAGTAGTCGGATTTCTCCGCTGGACCGAACAATGCGAATCGCCGACGTCGTAGCGAAGGCCGAGAGATGCGTTCGTAGCCGAAACCCGAATTATTGCGGCATGGCGCCCGATACCGGTGACGTCACCGGGGAGGAGCCCGTCGACACCGGCTCCGCCACCTCCTCACCACGCTGCTGAAGGCGTTGGCGAGCGGTTCGGGCGACGGCGCCGACGGTGGCGCGACCGAATAGGGGTCATGCGTGCGAATCGCCCCGTCGCCCTCGCGGCGGGGCGATTTCGTTTGTGCCCCTTGGCTGGTCAGAGCGCCGGGAGGAGGGCGAGTTCAGCCGTGAGCGCCTTTCGAGATTGCGTTGTGCTGATTGCCGCTATTTCAGTGGGCTTTACGAGTACTTCAGGATGAAAGGTTTCATATGTGTTGCCGCGCCATTGATCGGGCGGGTATGGGTTTGACCTGTCGGCGCACCGTGGTAGAAACGCTGGGGTCGGCCGCACCGAGCGGCCGTCCGATTAGTTCCAAAGGGGATGTTGCTCAATGACCAAGCTTCGCGCATTCGGAATCGCCCTCGCCGCCGCGGGGATCGTCGTCGCCGGCTCCGGTGTGGCCGCCGCGGCCGCCCCCGCGCCCGCCCCGGCCGGCGCGCCGTCGGCCCAGCAGGTCGCGGACATGTACCCGATCGACAAGGTTCTCCTCGACCTGGTGAAGGCCCTGTCGTCCGGCTCCGCTGACGGCGCGTAGGTCACGCGCGCACCGGAACAGCCCAAATGCGAAGAGGGCGGCCCGGATTGGTCTCCGGGCCGCCCTCGCGCTGTTCGCTTACAGCGGTGTCCGCATGAGGATCACGTTGTACTGCGAGTGCACCGTCAGCAGGAAGTACAAGTCGCGGCCGGTCTGGTAGGGGAAGATCATCGGCGCGTAGGCGGTGGGCAGCGCGGCGGCCTCGATGAGGACGCGAGGCGGGCTCCACGGGCCCTCCGGGGCGGACGCGGTGCGCATGACCACCGAGTTGAACGGGTCGGTGGTCAGCATGACGTACTGGCCCAGGTGGTCGTTCCACATCACCGAGAGTTCGGCGACGCCGTCGACGATCGGCGCCGAGGCCTTCGCGTCGTTCGGCTTCCAGCCGTTGCCGTCCCAGTACTCGTAGGCGTCGAGGTTCGCGATGTCGGATTCCTTGGCGCGCGAGAGGAATCCGAGGTGGTTGCGGCCCGCGGGGGTGCCGTACCGGTAGACGTAGCCGCCGGTCTTGAGGAAGGCGTTCTGCTGGAAGCGCTCGTGTCCGTCGGTGTTGCCGCGCCGCGTGTTGGTGAGCTGCGCCCACGTCTGTCCGCCGTCGCCGGAGGCGGCGAGGGTGGAGAAGTTGGTGTTCCAGCGGCCGTGATCGCCCCACTCGCGCACCGACATCAGGCTCATGTACTGCACGCCGCCCACGGAGATGCCCGCGGTGGGGATGAGGCTGATCTCGATGCCCGGAATCTTGGGGCTGGGCAACGGATTCGGGACGACGCCGGTGAAGGGGATGCCCTGCGACGGGTCCTTGGTGGTGCTGCGGAACAGGACGTTGGACGTCCATGCCCACATGCTGCCGGCCAGCAGGTTCGGCACGCCGAGGCCCGCGCTGTCGCCGAACGCCGTGAGCATGCCACCGCGCCCGTCGTCCCACATGACGCCGAGGTCGGTGCCGAGCACGTTGACGTTCTGCGTGCGGTTCGGGCTGTCCATGCCCGTCATCTGATACACCGCCTGCGTCGGCCCCGGCAGCTGCGGCAACCCGCGCCACCCGTTGAGCCCCGGAATCGGGTTGACGTTGTTCGGGTCCGCCGCGGCGGGTCCGGCCAGCGCGACCAGGCACGCGGTCGCGACCACCCCGGCTTTCGCGAGCACCGACAGCGAGCGCTTCATTCCTACGGTCCCTCCTGACGGGCGTCACCGGCGGATACAACCCGCGCTCCAGATCATGAGCGCACCCCAAGAACCATAGCCGCGCCCCCGCCCCCGAGCGAGCCTCCCCGCGGTGTTATCCACAACTGTCACCCCTGTGGACAACACCTCACCTGCATCGAAGGGCGCCGACCCGAACAAACGAAAGTGGCCCGGAGTAATCCTCCGGGCCACTTCCTAGTCAAGCTCTCACCCAAGTCCCCACGAGATCTCGCGAGAACATGGGTAACTCGTCGGGGAACGGGCCGACGCTACCGCCCACACGACCGCAGACGGCACCTCACGATGCTCGCACCTGGCGCAGCCGCCTTATACGCGGAGAGGCGGGTGGGCAAGATTCGCGGAGCGGCAATTAAAAGGCAGCTTCGTCCAGCTCCATGATGTCGTTGTCCAGGTTCGACAGCACCGCGCGGGTGGCCGTGAGCTCCGGCAGCACGTTGCGGGCGAAGAACTGGGCGACGGCGACCTTGCCCTTGTAGAAGGCCTCGTCGGCACCGGTGGCGCCGTTGTCGAGGGCCTTGCCGGCGACCTCGGCCTGGCGCAGCAGCTGCCAGCCGATGAGCAGGTCGCCGACGGCGAGCAGGAAGCGCACCGAACCCAGGCCGACCTTGTACAGCTCGCTCGGCTGCTCCTGGGCGCCCATCAGGTGCCCGGTGAGGGTGGCGGCCATGCCCTGCACGTCCTCGAGCGCGGTGGCCAGCAGCTTGCGCTCACCCTTCAGGCGGCCGTTGCCCGCCTCCGAGTCGATGAACTTCTGGATCTGGCCCGCCACGTGCGCCAGGGCGACGCCGCGGTCACGCGCGATCTTGCGGAAGAAGAAGTCCTGCGCCTGGATCGCGGTGGTGCCCTCGTAGAGCGAGTCGATCTTGGCGTCGCGGATGTACTGCTCGATCGGGTAGTCCTGGAGGAAGCCGGAGCCGCCCAGGGTCTGCAGCGATTCGGTCAGGTACTGGTAGGCCCGCTCGGAGCCGACGCCCTTGACGATCGGGAGCAGCAGGTCGTTGACGCGGAACGCCACGTCCTTGTCGGCGCCCGAGACGAGCTGGGCGACGTCCTCGTTCTGGTGCGCGGCGGTGTACAGGTACACCGCGCGCAGGCCCTCGGCGTAGGCCTTCTGCAGCGCGAGGCTGCGGCGCACGTCGGGGTGGTGGGTGATGGTGACGCGCGGCGCGGACTTGTCGGTCATCTGGGTCAGGTCGGCGCCCTGGACACGCTGCTTGGCGTACTCCAGCGCGTTCAGGTAGCCGGTCGACAGGGTCGCGATGGCCTTGGTGCCCACCATCATGCGGGCGTTCTCGATGACGTCGAACATCTGCGCGATGCCGTTGTGCACCTCGCCGACCAGCCAGCCCTTGGCGGGGATGCCGTGGCCACCGAAGGTGACCTCACAGGTGGCCGAGACCTTGATGCCCATCTTGTGCTCGAGGCCGGTGACGAAGACGCCGTTGCGCTCGCCCAGGGTCTGGGTCTCGAAGTCGAAGTGGTACTTCGGCACGAAGAACAGCGACAGGCCCTTGGTGCCCGGTCCGGCGCCCTCGGGGCGGGCCAGCACCAGGTGCATGATGTTCTCGAACAGGTCGTCGGAGTCGCCCGAGGTGATGAAGCGCTTGACGCCCTCGATGTGCCAGGAGCCGTCCTCCTGCTTGATCGCCTTGGTGCGGCCCGCGCCGACGTCGGAGCCCGCGTCGGGCTCGGTCAGCACCATGGTGGCGCCCCAGTTGCGCTCGGCGACGATCTGAGCCCACTTCTTCTGCTCATCGGTGCCGTTGTTGTAGAAGACCTGCGCGAAACCGGCACCCGCGTCGTACATCTGGGCGGGCGGGTTGGCGCCGAGGATCATCTCGGCCAGGGCCCAGGAGACCGCGCTGGGGGCGCCGAGGCCGCCGAGCTCCTCGCGGACCGCGACCTTGGCCCAGCCCGCGTCCTGCAGCGCGCGGTAGGACTTCTTGAACGACTCGGGGAGCGTGACCGTGTGGGTGTTCGGGTCGAACGTCGGGGGGTTGCGGTCGCCGTCGACGAAGGACTCGGCCAGCGGGCCCTCGGCCAGGCGACGCACCTCGTTGAGCATCTCCTTGACGGTGTCGCTGTCCAGATCGCCGTAGGCGCCGGAATCCAGCAGCGAGTCGATGCCCAGCACCTCGAAGAGGTTGAATTCGAGGTCGCGGACGTTGCTCTTGTAGTGACCCATGTCAGTACTCACTCTCCGTTGAGTTGGTGCGGTCGGTGTGGTTGCCGTTCCCGCCCGTGGTCGTCACCGGGGTAGTGTTCCGGTTTTCCGCATGCTACTCGCGGGTAACTTATGACACATATTACCGGCCGGTAAGGGCTTGGCAAAGACGAACGGCCGCAATGTGACGCGTTGAACAGCCCCCGCGCGAGGCGCCCGTGCTCGCTACACGAGGCCGGTTACGGTGAGGTGTGCGCATCGAGACGAGTGCGGGTCCGGCCGATGTCGAGCTCGACCGGCCGCGGTCACCGGCCTTCCTGCTGCTGCTCACGCACGGCGCGGGCGGCGGCGTCGATACGAGAGACATTCTCGCCGTGCGTGATTCGGCCGTCGAACTGGGCGGCGCCGTGGCCAGGGTGACTCAGCCCTATCGGGTCGCGGGCGGCCGCGCGCCCGGCTCGGCGGTGAAGCAGGACGCGGCGTGGCTCGAGATCGTGGCCGCGCTGCGCAAGAAGGTGCGGCGTGTGCCGCTGATCCAGGGCGGGCGCAGCAACGGGGCCAGGGTGGCGTGCCGGACGGCCGTCGCGGCCGATGCCCGCGGTGTGCTGGCGATCTCGTTCCCCCTGCATCCGCCCGGAAAACCGGAGAAGACGCGGCGCGAGGAACTGCTCGCGGCGGCGCCGGTCGAGGTCGTGGTGGTGAACGGCGCCAACGACCCGTTCGGCATCCCCGACGCGGCCGACGCCGCCGAGGTCCGGGTGATCCCCGGTCAGCCGCATTCGTTCCGGGCCGGGTTCGACCTGATCACCGAGGCCGTGCGGCCGTGGTTGGTGCGCTGGTCGGAGTGAGGCGCGAGGCGGGCTGACCGATCGGCGATCCCAGGCGACCGCGTGCCGGCGATCGCGCCCGCAGAGCGGACAGGTTCGGGTCGCGTCGCTCGGTCCGGCCCGCCGGGGTGGACGGGTCGGGACTCGCGTCGCTCGGCCCGCCGGGTGGACGGCGGCTTGGGCTCGCTCAGTCCGGCGCGCCGATCGGCTCGATCTCGGCGATCTTCGGCCCCGGCCGCGTCGCGACGACCAACGCGTCGATCGCATCGCGCCCTTCGGTGGGCCGCAGCACGCGCTCGGCGGTCCGGATGTGCAGCTCCTCGGATTCCCCGCCCAGATCCGCGACCACATCGTCGGGCGTGAACAGGATCGAGGGGTCTTGCGGTCCGCCGTACCCGTCGGTGAGATTGATGCTGTCGTGCCCGAGAACGAGCAGAGTGCCTGCGGGCGCCAGCATCCCGGCGGCGCGGCGCAGCAGGGCGCGGCGCCGTTCGGCGGGCAGGTGCAGGAACACCATGAGGACCAGTTCGAACGGCCCGGTGATTTCGGCGGCGTCCAGGTCGGTGACGTCGGCGCACTGCCAGGTGATGCGGGTGCGCACCGACCGTGACAACCGGGTCGCGACGGTGCGGCCCTTGTCGATCCCCACCTGCGAGTAGTCGACGGCGTGCACCTGCCAGCCGTGCGTCGCCAACCACAGCGCGTTGCGGCCCTCGCCGCAGGCCAGGTCCAGCGCCCGCGGCAGCTCCGGCGCGTCCTCGCCCACCGGCGCGCGCCGCTCCAGCCCGTAGACGTGCTCCACGACGGTGCTGTTCGGCGGTGCGCCCCAGACCAATTCACTTTGCGCGTACCGCGCGTCCCACTCGGCCGCATCCATGCGCACGAGTCTATTGACCGCGCGCCGACGCCGGTTCGGGAAGCCAGTCCACCGGGGCGGTTTCCCGGATGTGCGCGATCACGTCGAACGCGCCCGACAGCGACGGCACCTCGGCCGTGGCGTCCTCGTCGCGCTCGGGGTCGTACACGCCGCTGATGACGCGCATCCGCGCGGGCGCGTCAAGCCCGCCGGCGCGCAGGTCCACGGAGAACGCGGACAGCCCGAACTCGCCGAGCGCCGATTCCAGCAGATCAGGGCCGGGCGGCGGCGCGACCGCCACCCCGAGGTCGCCGTGGTGGAACCCGATCCCCACCGACGCGTACGCCGCGCCGAACCGTTCCCGCAGGTGGCTGCCCGCGCCGCGGAACACCGCCGAGCCGACCCCCAGCGGCAGCGCCGAGGTGTGGGCGATGCCGTCCCAGTACACGACCTTCGCGCTTGCCGCGTGGTCGGCGATCGACTCGGCGGAGGCGTGTTCGTTGGCCTGCGCGCCACCGGCCGCCACGCTGGTGGCGTGGAAGTGGTGGATCGAGCGCATCGCGGCGAGCACTTCCGCTGTTCCCGGTGCGTCGGGCAGTGCCTCGACGAGGGCGAGGGCATCGGCGGCGTCCTCGACGAATGGCCGGCCGGGGTGGATGCCTTGGTGCCGCTGGACGTGTTCGCCGATCCGGTGCGCCGTGCGAATCGGCGTCAGGTGCGCCTCTAGTTCGGGCAGCCGATCGGGTGCGACGGCGTAGACGTGGTCGCGCACGAGGTCGTAGTCCGAGGGTTCGGCCGCGGGCGGTTCCACGCCGAAGACGGTGACCATGTCGTCGGGGTGTCGCGTGTTGAATTCGCGCAACCAGCGCAGCGCCTCGGCGGTTTCGGTCGTGCGCCACGGGGCCCACGCGCCGTCCAGCACCGACACCGGATCGCCCACGCCCGCGCGGACGTACGCGTCCAATCGTGCACCGGCGCGGGCGCTGTCCTGTAGGCCGAGCGCGCGGAACCCGTGGTGCTCGATCAGATCGCGGGTCCAGCGCTGCCGGAGGCCGGTGATCTGCCGGGAGAACCTGGTCGACTCGCCGATGCCGACGATGCGCGCACCGTCGAACGCGGGGACCGGGCCGTCGTCGACGAGGGGCACGGCGTTGGCGCGCAGCCATGCACGTACTGCTGGGGTGGTCACGATGTCCTCCCTGGGGCTCGAGGTAGGTCCTGAGACCACCCTCGAACATCAACCATCGTTCAGGTCAAGCCCCGGGAGGGAGATTCAGAGCGTGGCACGCATGAGCACCACGTTGTACTGGGTGTGCACCGTGGTGAGGAAATACAGATCGCGCCCGGTCTGGTACGGGAAGATCGACGGCGCGTAGGCCGTCGGCAGCTCGCGGGTGTCGATGAGCACCTCGGGCGCGCTCCACGGCCCCTCCGGCGACGACGCGCGGCGCATCACCACGGAATTGAACGGGTCGGTGGTGAGCGAGATGTACTGGCCCAGGTAGTCGTTCCACATCACCGAGAGCTCGCCGACGCCGTGCATGACCGGCGCGGCCGCGTTCACGTCGTTCTTCTTCCAGCCCTGGCCGTCCCAGTACTCGTACTCGCCGAGGTTCTGGATCTCGCGTTCGGGGACGCGCGCCAGGTAGGCGGCGTTATTGCGGCCCGACGGCGTGCCGTACTGGTAGACGAAACCGCCCGACTTCAGGAAGGCGCCCATCTGGAAGTTGGCGTTGCCGCCCTCGTTGGGCCTGCGGGTGTGGCCGAGGTCGGCCCAGGTCTCGCCGTTGTCGGCGGAGGCGGCCAGGCCGGAGAAGTTGGTCGTCCACTCGCCGACGTTGTCCCAGGTCTTGACCGACATCATGCTCATGTACTGGACGCCGTCGACCGCGATGCCCGCGGTGGGGATGCGGCTGATTTCCAGGAACGGGATCTTGGGGGAGGGGATCAGATCGCGCGCCTGCCCGAAGATGTCGCGCACCACGCTGTCGAAGTAGATGCCCTGCGCGGGGTTCTTGGTGTTGCTGCGCACCAGGATGTTGCTGCGCCACGCCCAGGTGCTGCCCGCGAGCAGATTGGGGAAGCCCAGGCCCGCGGTGTCGCCGAAGGCGGTGAGCATCTCGCCGCGGCCGTTGTCCCACATGATGCCCAGGTCGGTGCCGAGCACGTTGTAGTTGTGGGTGTTGTTGGGGCTGGCCATGCCCGTCACCTGGAAGACCGCGCGACTGCGTCCGTGCAGCACGGGAAGTCCGTTGGTGCCGTTGAGCACCGGGATCGGGTTGATGGCGTTGGGGTTGGCCACCGCGGGCGCGGGGGCGGTGAGAAGCACGGCCGTGGCCCCCGCCAGTGTGGACAGCAGGATCGAGGCGGTCTTCTTCACGGTTCTTCGGCCCTCCGGGAGTTGATAAGCCGAGGCGGGGACCGGTCACATCCCCAACCGACTGTGTTCCGGGCCACACTTCGACTAGCTGCCAAATCGTCCGAAATGCTAACAGCGATGCCGGGAAAAATGGTGGCTTGCACCGTCGAACGGTGAAAATGAAGGCCCGGATACAAGGTTTCGGCCCGGAGACTGTGGTTAACCCTTACGGCCCGATGCCAGCCGCAGCACCAGGGGCAGCTGGGTCGCGCGCTCGATCGCGAAGGTGCGCCGCGCGGCCGCGTGCCAGGACCGATCGAAGAGTTTCTTCGCGCTCGCGACGGCGTGTTGCGGGCGGGCGGCGATGCGGTCGGCCAGCTTCTCGGCCGCGGCCACCGGATCGGCGGTGACCTCGGTGACCAGGCCGATCCGCTCGGCGTAGGCGGCGTCGACGATATCGGCGGTCATGGTCAGCAGCAGCGCCTTGTCCACGCCGACCAGTCGCGAGAGCGTCGCGGCGCCGGTCATATCCGGGATCAGGCCGTGCTTGGCCTCCATCACCGAGTACTCCGAATCGGGTGTGGCGAACCGGAAGTCGGCGGCCAGGGCGAGCTGGAGCCCGCCGCCGAAGCAGCGGCCGTGCACGGCGGCGATCACCGGCACCGGCAGCCTGCGCCACGCCCAGCACGCCTCCTGGAAGGTGTTGGTGCCGCGCCAGGGCAGCGGCACGAAATTGCGCACGATGGCCAGCGGGTCGCTCGCGGCCTTGGCGATGTCGAGGCCGCTGCTGAAACTGGGCCCGTTGCCGCCGAGGATCACCGCGCGCACGTCCTCGCGCTTGCCGACGGTGTGCGCCGCGTCGACCAGGTCGCCCAGCATCTCGAGGGTGAGGCCGTTGTGCTTGTCGGGCCGGTCCAGCGTGACGTAGGCGCGATCGCCGTCGAACCGCAGCGCGATGTGGGAACCCATGCCCAGATCTTACTCGGCAGTCAGTTCTTGTCCACGGGCCATTGCCCCGGTCGGCGGCCTCTGCTCTAATCGAAGGCAAGTTACCGTCAGAGTTGACGGTACTGGGAGTGGAGGAACCATGCTGCCAGCCGGAATGGACCCGAGGACGCCGGTGATCGTCGGCGTCGGACAGGTCGTGCACCGTACCGGCGATGCCGGGTTGCCGGGGCCCGTCGCGCTCGCCGCCGAATCCCTGCGCCGCGCGGGCGCCGACAGCGGATCGGGCGATCGCCTGCTGAAATCGGCCGACCTGATCGCCGCCGCGGCCCCGGTGAGCAAGCCGTACCCGGACCTGGCGGCGCTCGTCGCCGCCGAACTCGGCGCCGCGCCGGCGCGGACGCTGCAATCGGTGCGGTTCGGTGGCGACGCGCCGCAGCGGCTGCTCAACACGGTCGCGGGCGAGATCGCGCGCGGCCGGGCCGAGGTCGCCCTGATCACGGGCGCGGAAGCGGTCGCCTCGTGGAACGCCGCCACTCGCTCCGGCGCCGCGCTCGACTGGCCCGAACAGCCCGAGGACGCCGCGCCCACCGAGATCGTCGGCTCCGACCGGGGCCCGAACTCCGAGATGGAGACGGCCGCGGGCATGTGGGGCCCGGTCTACTTCTACGCGCTCATGGAGACGGCCCTGCGCGCGAAACTGGGCCTGAGCGAGGCGGAGCACGCGGCGCGCATCGGCGGGCTGTGGTCCCGGTTCTCCGCGGTCGCCGCCGCCAACCCGTACGCGTGGCTGCCGCGCGAGCATTCGGCCGCCGAACTGGTCACGCCGTCGTCGGCGAACCGGCTGGTCTCGACGCCGTATCCGAAACTGCTGGTGGCGAACCTGTCGGTGGATCAGGGCGCGGGGCTGATCGTGTGCAGCGCGGCCGCCGCCGACGCCGCCGGGGTGCCGCGCGAGCGCTGGGTCTTCCCGCACGGCGGCGCGACCGCCACCGACGAGTGGTTCGTGACCGAGCGCACCGACATGGCCGCCTCGCCCGCCATCGCGGCCGCCGGGCGCGCGGCGCTCGCGGCCGCCGGCATCGGCATCGATGAGGTCGCGCACATCGACCTGTACTCCTGCTTCCCCGTCGCGGTGCAGATCGCCGCCGACGCGCTCGGCCTGCCGATCGATGACCCGTCGCGCCCGCTCACCCTCACCGGTGGTCTCACCTTCGGGGGCGGACCGGGCAACAATTACTCCACGCACGCGCTGGCCGCCCTCACCGAACGGCTGCGCGCTGACGACACGGCCTACGGCCTGTCCACCTCGCTCGGCTGGTACGTCACGAAACACGGTGTGGGCGTGTACTCTTCGCGGCCGCCCGCGCGACTGTTCCAGCCGGTCGAGGCCGATGTGCCCGCCGCGCGCCGGGAGACCGCACCCGGCTACACCGGCCCCGCGACCGTCGAGGCCTACACCGTGGTCTACCGCAAGGGCCCCGCGCCCGACCACATCGACGAACCCGAAGCCGTGGTGGTGAGCGCACTGAATCCCGCGGGCGCCCGCATACTGGTCCGGGTTTCGGACGCCGGCATGCTCGCGGCGTTCACCGAGGGCGATCCGATCGGCGCGCCCGCCGATCTGGCCGCCGACCGTCTCACCCTGCGCACCGAGAGGACCGCCCGATGACCGATCAGGTACTGGTCGAACGCCGTGAGGCGATCACCGTGCTCACCGTCAACCGCCCCGAGGCCCGCAACGCCATCGACCTGGCCACCGCCCGCGCCATCGAGGCGGCCGTCGACGCGTTCGAGGACGACGCCGAGGCGCGCGTGCTGGTGCTCACCGGCGCGGGTGGAACCTTCAGCGCCGGAATGGATCTCGTCGCCGCATCGAAGGGCGAGATGCCGATGACGCAGAAGCGGGGTCCGCTGGGCATCGCGGCGAAACCGCCCGCCAAGCCGATGATCTCGGCGGTCGAAGGGTTCGCCCTGGCGGGTGGTTTCGAACTCGCGCTCTCCGGTGATCTCCTCGTCGCCGCGCGCGACGCCCAGTTCGGCATCCCCGAGGTGAAGCGCGGCCTGGTGGCCGCCGGTGGTGGCGTGCTGCGGCTGACGCAGCGCCTGCCCCGGCCGATCGCCGCCGAACTCGCGTTGACCGGCGGGCGGATCGGCGCCGAGCGGCTCTACCAGCTGGGCCTGGTCAACCGGGTGACCGAGCCCGGCGCCGCGCTCGACGTCGCGCTGGAGCTGGCGGCGGAAATCGTTGCCGCCGCGCCGCTTTCGGTGGCCGCGAGCAAGCGGATCATCGACGAGTCGCCGGACTGGACGGTGGCCGAGGGCTTCGCCAAACAGGGCGAGATCGCGCTGCCAGCACTGTTCTCCAAGGACGCCGCCGAGGGCGCGCTGGCCTTCGCGCAGAAGCGCGAACCCCGGTGGCAGGGGCGCTGATCCGATGACGGGCCGCGTCCGGGAGACGCAGGCGCTGCGCCGTGAGCGGATGCGCACGCGGCTCCTGGACGCGGCCGTGGAGAGCCTGCTCGAGGTGGGCTACGCGGGCACCACCACGCTCGAGGTACAGCACCGGGCCGGCGTGCCGCGCGGCACGCTGCAACATCATTACCCCACCAAGGCCGATCTCTTGGCCGGTGTCGCCGAACACATCGCGGCACGCCGGGCCGACCAGCTCGCCGCCGAATTCGCCGCGATCCCGCAGGGCGCCGACCGGCTCGCCACCGCCGTGGGGCTCACCGCGCGCATCTTCGAGGACTCGACTTTCCTTGCCGCGCTGGAGATCTGGGTCGGCGCGCGCACCGACGAGGAACTGCGCGCCGCGTTTCTGCCCTTGGAGCAGCGCCTGTTCGAGCGGATGCACACCAGTATCCGCGACCTGTTCCGCGCCGAATTCCCCGACGATCCGCGCGTGCCCACGATCACCGAGTTCACCCTCGAGATCATGACCGGCATGGCCATGCGCGCCCTGCTCACCGGCGACACGGGGCACAACCGAATCCTCCAGCGCCGCTGGGAGAACGCCGTGCGGCTGCTGCTCGGTCCGGAGTCGCCGGAGGCTCTTCTGAGCACGACGTAGGAACGAATCCTGTTCAGCCCCTGGACAACTGGTCCAAGATCACTCCCGCGCACGCCGCCGGATCGTCGTAGAACGGCGTGTGCCCGCTGCCGTGCAGCGTGACGTGCCTGGCCTCGGGGAGCTCGACGCGGGCGCGGCGGCTCTGGGTGGCGTAGGTGAGCAGGATGTCGCGGTTGCCCCAGGCGACCGTGACCGGGATGTTCGCGACGGCGTCCACGTCGGGCAGGCCGACCTCGGAGAACGAGGCGAGGGCGCCGTCGAAGCCGGGGGCGTTCGCCGCGCCTTCGGCGGTGTCGACCGCGACCTGCTTGCTCACCGCCCACGGCTTGCCGAACACCAAGCCCAGGAACGCGGTCCGGCCCGCGGCGGTGCCGAGAATGCGTGGCAGAGCGGGCCGCAGGGTGCGCGCCAGGATCACCGATTTGCCCAGTGACTGCTGCGTCCACACGCGACCGGCCGTGTCCCAGAACCCGATCGGGGAGAACGCGGTGACCGAGCGCGCCAGCCCGCGCGCCCCGAGTTGCAGTGCGATGTACCCGCCCATCGAATTGCCCGCCACGTGCGGCCGCTCGATACCTTGCGCCGCAAGGAAATCCGCGAGCGCGTCGATCAGCGCGGGCACGGTGGTCGGGTGCGGCAGCGGGTCCGAGCCGCCGAAGCCGGGCAGGTCCACGGCGATCACCTCGAACCGCTGGGCCAGCGACTCGAGCACCGGTTCCCACACCTGCCAGCGACTGCCGATCCCGTGCACGAGCACCAGCGGTTCGCCCGCTCCGGTCCGGTGGTGGTTCAACGTCGGCATCGGCGGCCCCTCATTTCCGTTCCATTGGCGGCGTGCCAACGGTAGCGCACCCGCGTTTACCCTGGCAGAGCGTTCGCTCGCGGGTACGATAAACGGTATGGCAACGCGTAAGGTCACTCTTTCGCTGGACGAGGCGGCCTGGTCGTTCGCGGAACAGGCGGCGGCCCGCGCGGGCATGTCCCCGTCGGCGTGGATCTCCAAGGCCGCCCGGCGCGAGGCCGTGCGCACCGGCGTCGGCCCCGTGCCCGACCCGGCCGCCCAGGCCGCGGCCGACGAGGCGGAACTGGCCGCCGCCGAGGAGGCGATGCGTGCGCAGGGGTGAACTGTGGCTCTATCACCCGCACGGTTCGCCACGGCGCCGTACCGTCGTGCTCATCAGCAGTGACGGCATCAACGATTCGCCGCGCCCGTGGCTCGTCGCCGCCGAACTGCTCGACACCGATCCGCTCGATATCCTCGCCGTCGCGGTGCCCGGCCACGGCTGGGTGCACGCGGGCAATATCGGCCGCATCTACCGCGACTGGCTGGCCGAACGCGTCGACGAGATCGACGCCGAGGTGCAGGAACGCCTGGACACCGCGCTGCGGGCCGCGCTGGACCTGTGACCGGGAGCCCTCGGGCTGATACCGTCCGCGGGAGCGAAATCGTGTGGAAGCGAGGCATTCTCGGTGCGTACCACCCTCATGGCGGCGGCGCTGGTGGCGCTGCCGCTGCTGGCAGGCTGCGGCGGCGACGCGGAACCGGTGGCCGACGTCCCGGCGCCCACCACCCCGGCGCAGACCACGACGACATCGGCGGCCACGTCGTCGTCCACTCCCACCGAAGGTGCGCCCGCCGGAGGGGACCTCACCGAAGCGGAGATCGCGGCGGCGCTCACCGGTAAGGGCTTGCCGCAGAAACAGGCCGACTGCGCCGCCAGGATCTACGTGGAGGAGGAGATCTCGGAGAGCGGGCTGCGCGAGATCCTGGAGACCGATTTCTCCGCGGGTCCGATCGACTCCTCGAAACTGGAGCTCAGCGCCGAGGATCGGGCGCGCCTGTCCACGGCCTCGCAGCGCCTGGTCCAGGAGTGCATCCTCTGAGCGCGGCGCGTTGAATGCGGAGCGCCGCCGCTACGAATAGCGGCCGCTGGGAAGGGTGGCGCGCTGAACGCGGAGCGTCGCCGGTGCGAACAGAGGCCGCTGGGGGGTGGCGCGCTGTACGCAGAGCGTCGCCGGTACGAAGAAAGGCTGCCGACCGGGACCCGCGGCCTCGCTCACAGCGTGACCGCCATCTCGATCCGCGGGCGTGACCCGGCCCCCAGGTCCTCGACGACCCGCACCGGCTTCTTCACCGGCAGGATGTAGGTGCCGCGCGACTTGTCGGGGAACACCGACGTGGACCACGTGCTACCCCCGATCGTCACGCGCACCTTCACCGCGCCGAAGCCGCCGGTCCGGTGCCCGTAGCGTTCCTCGATCTCGTCGGCGACGTCCTCGGGCAGCGAGACGAAATGCCAGGACCCGGCGCCGGCGTGCTCCCACACCTCCGCCGTGAAAGTGAACCGCGAACTCGCCACGCCCGTGACTCTAGGCCGGTGGTCCGACAGATCCGCCGGGTATTCGGATCGCGCTGCGCGCAACCCGTGAGGCCGGCGATGATCGCGTCCATCGTGGGGTGATGACATCCATCGAGCAGAAACGCACCGCGGACTCCGATCTGGATGAGATCTTCGGGCCGATCTTCGAACGGATCGCCCGGGACGCGGTGGCACGCGAGACCGACCGGCGACTGGCCCACGACGAGATCGCCTGGCTGCGGGCGGCCAAGTTCGGCGCGCTGCGGGTGCCGGTCGAATACGGCGGCTACGGCGTCAGCGTGCGCCAGTTGTTCCGGCTGCTCATCGACCTGGCCGCGGCCGAGTCGAACCTGCCGCAGGCGCTGCGCGTGCACTTCTCGTTCGTCGAGGACCAACTGCTGGCCGATCCGGGCCCGCGGCGCGAGCAGTGGCTGCGCGCACTGAGCGACGGCACGCTGGTGGGCAACGCCATCACCGAACCCGGTGTGGGCGCGGTGGATCGCTACCGCACCACCCTCACCCGCAGCGGCGACCACTGGCTGCTCAACGGCACCAAGTACTACAGCACCGGTTCGCTCTACTCGGACTACATCCTCGCCGCCGCCGACCGCGACGGCGAGCGGGTGGGCGTGCTAGTGGACGCGAACGCCGAAGGGGTGCGCCAGCACGACGACTGGGACGGATTCGGTCAGCGCCTCACAGCCAGTGGCACAACGGAATTCACCGACGTCCCAGTCGCCGAGGACCGCATCCTCGGCCCGGGGTACGGCGCGCCGGGACCCACCTACGGCACGTCCTACCTCCAGCTCGTCCAGCTGGCGGTGCTGGCCGGCATCGCGCAGCGGGCCGAACGCGACACCCGGGAGTGGGTCGCCCAGCGCACCCGCGGCTACACCCACTCGGCGGCCGACCTGCCGCGTCACGACCCGTTGGTGCAGCAGGTGATCGGCAAGCTGTCGGCCGCGGCCTACACCGCGCGCGCCACCGTGCTGGCCGTCGCCGACCAGCTCGACGAAGTCCTCGACGCCGGCGCGAAGGACGAAAAGGCGCTGGTGGCAGTGGAACTCGCGGCGGCGCGGGCGCAGCTGGGTGTCATCGACACGGTATTGCCCGCCACCAGCCTGCTTTTCGAGGTGGGTGGCGCCTCGATCGTGTCGGAGGGCCTGCGGCTGGACCGGCACTGGCGCAACGCGCGCACCATCTCCGTGCACAACCCGGCCATCCAGAAGGCCCGCGCCATCGGCGATCACCTGCTCAACGGCACCGATCTGCCGTTCGCGTGGAGCGCGGGCGAACGCGGAGCCGCCAAGTGACCCGGCGCATCCGGTTCAACGCCTTCGACATGAACTGCGTGGCGCACCAGTCCCCGGGACTGTGGCGCCACCCCGACGACCGGTCGCACCGCTACAAGGAGCTCGGCTACTGGACCGATCTGGCGATCCTGTTGGAACAGGGGCGATTCGATGGCATCTTCATCGCGGATGTGCTCGGCACCTACGACGTCTACGGCGGCAACGACCTCGCGGCGCTGCGCCAGGGCGCCCAGATCCCGGTCGCTGACCCGCTGTTGCTCGTCTCGGCCATGGCGGCGGTGACCGAGCACCTCGGGTTCGGCATCACCACCGGCACCGGTTTCGAGCATCCGTATCCGTTCGCGCGCCGGCTCTCCACGCTGGATCACCTCACCCGCGGCCGCATCTGCTGGAACGTCGTGACCGGCTACCTGCCCTCGGCCGCAAGGAATTTCGGCGCCGACGACCAGCTCGACCACGACGACCGCTACGACCAGGCCGACGAGTACCTGGAGGTCCTGTACAAGCTGTGGGAAGGCTCGTGGGAGGACGACGCCGTGGTGCGCGACGCGGCGAGCGGCGTGTACGTGGACCCGGCGAAGGTGCACCACATCGGCCACAGCGGCAAGCACTACACGGTGCCCGGCGTGCACCTGTCCGAGCCCTCGCCGCAGCGCACGCCGGTGATCTACCAGGCGGGCGCGTCCCCGCGCGGCGTGCGCTTCGCGGCGGAGAACGCGGAGGCGATCTTCGTCGCCGCACCGTCGAAACGCGTGCTTGCCCAGACGGTTTCCCGCATCCGTGACGCATTGCGTGCGGCCGGGCGCGACCCGTACGCGGCCCGGATCTACGCGCTGGCCACCATCATCACCGACGCCACCGACGAGGCCGCCCGACGCAAGCACGAGGAGTACCTGAGCTACGCCAGCGTCGAGGGCGGGCTGGTGTTCATGTCCGGGTGGATGGGAATCGACCTGTCCCGCTACGACCTCGACGCCCCGATCGGCGCGGTGCAGAGCAACGCGATCCAGTCGGCGGTGGCCGCGTTCCAGGAGTTCGACGACGACGGCCGCGAATGGACCGTGCGCGATATCGGGCGCTGGGCGGGCATCGGCGGCATCGGCCCGGTCTTCGTGGGGTCGGGGGAGACCGTGTCGGACCGGTTGCAGGAGTGGGTCGCCGACACCGACGTGGACGGGTTCAACCTCGCCTACGCGATCACGCCGGGCACCTTCGAAGATATTGTGCGGCACGTGGTTCCGGTGCTGACCGAACGCGGCGCGTACGCGGCGCAGTACACGCCGGGGACACTGCGCAACGCGTTGTTCGAGAAGGGTGACCGGCTGCCCGAGGAGCATCGGGGCGCGCGGTATCGGCTCGGCGGCCCGGGTTCGACGGCGCTGCCCGATGCGGTGTCGCGGCCGGGCGCGACGGCGCCGGTCTCATAGCCGCCGCTCACCCGAGCGAATCGACGAAAATCGCCGCCAGCGCTTCGATGCCCACCCGGTCGATCTCGTCGAACCGCCCGGGTTTCGGGCTGTCCAGATCCAGAACGCCGATCAGTTCCGCACCGCGCGTGAGCGGGACGACGATTTCCGAGCGGGAATCGGCGTCGCAGGCGATATGGCCGGGGAACGCGTGCACATCCGCCACCACCTGCGTGGTGCGCGTCGCGGCGGCGGTGCCGCACACCCCATTTCCGAGCGCGATTCGCACGCACGCCGGCTTCCCCTGGAACGGCCCGACCACCAGCTCCGTGCCGTCGTGGAAATAGAAACCCGCCCAATTCAATTCGGGCAGTGTGTGGAATATCAGCGCCGAGAGGTTGGCCGCGTTGGCGATCCGGTCGGATTCGCCCGCCACCAGCGCGCGCGCCTGTTCGGCCAGTTGGCGGTACTGTTCGGGACGGTCGCCGGTCAGGTTCTCCACGGTGAAGGACATGACGCGATGGTAGGCGCCGGCGAAACCCTGTCTGCCCGTTGATTCTCGCTGATCCCAACCCCTGCGCCACGGCGCCCGCGAGGCGCACTATCCGACAATGACTTCGCAGAATTCCGTTTCCCGTTCCACACGTTCGGCCGCGGTGATCGGCGCCGGGCAGGCCGGCGTCACTGCGGCACTCGGCCTCCTCGACGCCGGTTTCGACGTGACCCTCTACAGCGATCGCGATCAGCGCGCCCTGCGCGACGATGTGCCCGCCACCGGCACCGCGCTCGAATTCGGGGAGGCCCAGCAGGCCGAGTCCGCGCTCGGCCTCGACAACTTCACCGGGCGCGCGCCCCGCCACACCGGGCTCAGCGTGCGTATCGCGGGCCCGGAGCAGGCCGAACTCATCGCGTTCGACGGCCATTTCGACGGCTACGTCGGCGTCGCGGTCGACACCCGGCTCAAGGCCGACGAACGGCTCACCACGATCCTGGAGCGCGGCGGCCGGTTCGTGGTGGAGCAGGTGACGCCCGAATCGCTCGATCCGATCGCCGCCGCCAACGACCTGACGCTGGTGGCCACCGGGCGCGGCGGCCTCTCGGAGCTGTTCCCCATCGACACCGAGCGTTCCGCCTACGACGCGCCGCAGCGGTCGCTGCTCACCGTCACCGTGACCGGCCTGGAGCACGGGCCGGACGTGTTCGCCCACCGCAGCGTCGCAGGCAGCGCGCACAGCGGGTTCTCCATCCTCGCCGAACAGGGTGAGGGCTGGTGGGGGCCGTACCTGCACAAGGACGCCGGCCCCAGTTGGGCGTTCCTCGGCTGGGCGCGGCCCGGCAGCGATTGGGAAAAGCGTTTCGCCGCAGCCGATTCCGCCGAGTCGGCGTTGCGCATCGTGCACGACCTCTACCGCGACTACATCGAGTGGGACCTGCCGGAGGTGCTGGCCACCCGCAACATCGCCGAGGACCCGCACTCGTGGCTGAAGGGCGCGGTGCGTCCGGCCATCCGGGTCGGTGTGGGCCGCACGGCGGGCGGTCACGCGGTGGGCGCGCTCGGTGACACGGCGGTGGCCTACGACCCGATCGCCGGCCAGGGCGCGCAGAGCGGGCTCATCCAGGCCCAGCGCCTGGTCGCCGCGGCGGCCGTGCACGAGGGCGCCTTCGACGAGGAGTGGCTGCGCGCCAGGTACTCGGAGTTCCTGGCCGCGCGTGCCGTCGCGGCGAGCAAGGTGACGCAGCTGTTCCTCGGCGACCCCGACCTCGCCGAGATCGGCAACCAGTTCTTCGCCGCCGCGGCCGTGGATCCGCGCTTCGCCTCGGCGCTGGTCGGGCTGCTGCACCGGCCGCTGCCGTTCGTCGGCATCGACTCGCCGGACGCCGCCGCGGACTACATCACCGCCGTCACCGGGGAGAACGCGGCCGATCTGCTCGCCAGGTTCGCGCCGGCGGGCAAGTTCGCCCGGTCCACCTACGGCAGCGCGCTCGCCCGCGCCTGATCCGACGTACTCACACCCCGCGCGGTCACCACCGCGCGGGGTGTTCGCCGTGCCTGTCGCGGCATCCGATCGCACAGATTCAAACCCTCGTCTGCCGGTCGGGCCGGTGTTGCACTGGGAGAAAGCCGGGTAGCGGACGCCTGGCAATCCGAACGAGTCCCGAGACAACCACGGAGCGGCCATGAGCACGGAACGGATCGCCGACGAGATCAAATTCGCCTACTGGGTGCCCAATGTGAGCGGCGGCCTGGTGACCAGCGATATCGAGCAGCGCACCAGCTGGGACTTCGAATACAACAAGAAACTCGCCCAGACCGCCGAGAACAACGGATTCGAGTACGCGCTCTCCCAGGTCCGCTACACCGCCTCCTACGGCGCCGAGTTCCAGCACGAGTCCACCTCGTTCAGCCTCGCGCTGCTGGGCGCCACCGAGCGCCTGAAGGTCATCGCCGCCGTGCACCCGGGCCTGTGGCATCCGGCCGTGCTGGCCAAGTTCGGCGCGACCGCCGACCACCTCTCCGGCGGCCGCTTCGCCATCAACGTCGTCTCCGGCTGGTTCGCGGGCGAATTCCAAGCGCTCGGCGAGCCGTGGCTCGAGCACGACGAAAGGTACCGGCGCAGCGCCGAATTCCTCGAGGTGATCCGCAAGATCTGGACCGAGGACGAGGTGAACTACGGCGGTGACTTCTACCGCATCCGCGATTTCACGCTCGAGCCCAAGCCGCTGAACACTCCCGAACGGCCGAATCCCGAACTGTTCCAGGGTGGTAACTCCTCGGCCGCGCGCCGCAACGGCGGTCGCTACGCCGACTGGTACTTCTCCAACGGCAAGGACTTCGACGGCGTCACCGAACAGCTCGAGGACGTGCGCGCCGTGGCCCGCGAACACCACCGCGAGGTGCGGTTCGGCCTCAACGGCTTCATCATCGCCCGCGACACCGAGAAGGAGGCGCAGGACACCCTGCGCGAGATCATCGCCAAGGCCAACAAGCCCGCGGTGGAAGGATTCCGGGACGCGGTGCAGCAAGCGGGCGCCTCGACCAGCGACCGCAAGGGCATGTGGGCCGACTCCTCCTTCGAGGATCTGGTCCAGTACAACGACGGCTTCCGCACCGAGCTCATCGGCACGCCCGAACAGGTCGCCGAGCGGATCGTGGCCTACAAGGCGCTCGGCGTCGACCTGATCCTCGGCGGATTCCTGCACTTCCAGGAGGAGATCGAGTACTTCGGCGAGAAGGTGCTCCCGCTGGTGCGCGAGCTCGAGGCCGCCCGCGAACCGGTCGCGGCGGTGAGCTGATGACCGCGGTCGCCGCCGACCGCATCACGTCGGCGGAGCAGGCTCTGCGCGTGGCGGCGGCGCTGGCGGCGGAGTTCGCCGAGGGTGCGGCCGAGCGCGACCGGCAGCGGCGACTGCCGCACGCGGAAGTGGACCGGTTGGCCGCTTCGGGACTGCTCGCCGTCACCGTGCCCACCGAATACGGTGGGGCCGACCTGCCGCCCGGCGCGGTGGCGGAGGTGGTGCGGGTGCTGGCGGCGGCCGATCCGAATATCGCGCAGATCCCGCACAGCCACTTCGTGTATCTGAACCTGTTGCGGCTGGCGGGATCTCACGCGCAGCGGCAGCGGCACTTCTCGCAGGTGCTCGACGGCGCGCGCATCGCGAACGCGCAGTCCGAGCGCGGCGGGGCCACGGTCGCCGAGATCTCGACCACCGTGCGTCCGGTGGGGGATCGGTTCCGCGTCGACGGGATCAAGTACTACTGCACCGGTTCGCTTTTCGCGGATCTGCTGGCGGTGCTCACGCGGCTGGACGATCCGGACGGCGCGAGCGGGTTGCCGGCTGGGGAGTACGTCGTCTACCTGCCCGCCGACACCCCGGGTGTGCGGATTGTGGACGACTGGAACGGGTTGGGGCAGCGCACGACCGGCAGCGGGACCGTCGAATTCGACGGTGTGGTGGTGGATCGCGATCAGCTCGTCGCGCGGGCGGGCGCGGTGAACGCGCCCACCGGGTACGGTGCGTTCGCGCAGCTGCTGCACGCTGCGATCGACACCGGTATCGCGCGCGGAGCGCTCAGCGCCGCAACGGAATTCGTGCGGAGCAAGAGCCGTCCGTGGTTCGAGGCGGGGGTGTCACGGGCGATCGACGATCCGCTGTTGATCCAGCGGTTCGGGGAGTTGTCGGTGGCGGTGTCGGCGGCCGAGGCGACGTTGACCGCGGCCGGGGTGGCGGTGGGCGCCGCTGTTTCCGAGGTGCCGGGCTCGCAGGTTCCGTCCGGTCGCGCGGCACGGTCCGATTCCTCCGCTTCCGGAGATGCCGCGGATCCTGGCTCCCGAGTGGCGCGACACACTACCGATTCCGGGCCGTCGGCGGTGGATACCGTTCCGGTGCCGAACCCGATCGCCTCCGCGTCGCTGGCCGTCGCCACCGCCAAGGTCCTCGCCGACCGCGCGGCGACCGACGTCTCCTCCGCCCTGTTCGAGGTGAGCGGAACCCGCAGCGCGGCAGCCGAACTCGGACTCGACCACTTCTGGCGCAACGCGCGCACCCACACCCTGCACGACCCGGTCCGCTGGAAGTACCAGCACATCGGCCGCGCCGTGCTGCACGATTCCGCGCCGCCGCTACACGGCGTGATCTGACCGGCTATCAACAAGTGAGGACATCGGCTGTGACAGTGACCGTCGTCGTCGGCAATCCGAAACCCGCCTCGCGCACCCTCGACGCGGGCACCCTGGTCGCGCGCGGGCTGCGCCCCGACGTGGAGTCCACCGTGCTCGACCTGGTCGAATTCGGTCCCGCCCTGCTCAGTTGGGGTGACGAGCGGGTCGGCGCGGCCGTGCGCACCGTGCGCGAGTCCGAGCTGGTCGTCGTCGCCAGCCCCACCTTCAAGGCCACCTACACCGGACTGCTCAAGCTTTTCCTCGAACAGTTCGAGGGCGGGACGGGGCTGGCCGGCGTGGTGGCCGTGCCGGTGATGCTCGGCGCCGGGCCCGCGCACGCGCTGGCGCCGGATCTGCTGCTCAAACCGGTCCTCGTGGAGATCGGCGCGACTGCCGCGCTTCCCGGTCTCTACCTCTCCGATCGCACCTTCACCGAGGACGGCGCGATCGACGCTTACACGCAACGATGGCGGCCGGTCGCGCAGGCGCTGGCCGCGGGCAAGGCGGTGGAACATGCATGATCTCTTCGAAACCCCCGGTGACGGAACGGGTTTGCGGCGCGCGTTCGCGAACTTCCCGAGCAGCGTCGTGGCCGTGGCGGCCGAAGTGGACGGCACCCCTTACGGTCTCGCGGTGAGCACCTTCGTGCCGGTCTCGCTGGAGCCCGCGCTGGTGTCGTTCTGCGTGCAGGACAGCTCCTCCACCTGGCCGCACCTGGCCGCCGCCTCGCACCTGGGCCTGAGCCTGCTCGGCACCGACCAGCACGACGCGGCGCGTGCCCTCGGCTCCCGCCACGGTGACCGCTTCCGCGCCTCCGAACTGCACCGCGGCGCCGCCGAAGCCCTCTTCATCCACGGCGCCACCGCCTGGATCGAGGGCACCACCGAATCCCTCGTCCCCGCGGGCGACCACACCGTCGTCATCCTCCGCATCACCCGCCTCGCCGCCCGCCACGACCTGGAACCCCTTGTCTTCCAAGGAAGTAGGTTCCGCCGCCTGCACGCGGAACCCGCGGAAGTAGCCCACGTGGCCAGCTGACCACCCCGATCCCGCCCGGCCGGCCGCCGGGCGGGATCTCCCTCAGCTATCGAATCACCACGCGGACAGGGGACTACCCTCCTACCGTGCCACTGATCGACGTCACCTACGCCCCCTCCGTCCCCGAATCCACCCTCGAAGCCCTCGCCGACCACCTCCCCCATCTGGTCTCCCTGGCTGTCGAATGCCCGGAGGAGCCCTACGACCACAACCTCCAACCCGGCGACGTCGAACTCCGCTTCCACCCTCGCGGCCCCTACGATCGCTCCGCCCTCGACGCGGTCATCGAAATCCGCTCGAAGTACTTCGGCTCCCGAGCCGCCACCCGCCAACCTCGCGTAGACACCCTCCACGCCGCCATCGCCGACTCCACCCCCCTCCGCAACTTCGGCATCTACCTCACCTTCCCGGTAGCAGCCTGGGCCCAGAGCGACTAGGTGTCGCAGAGCGGCCGGTGGCGGGTGAGGGTCGGGCTCTCAGTCCGCGGATTCCAGGTCGGTTTTCAGGTTGGTGAGGGTGCGGTGGATGTTGCGGCGCTGGAAGGAGGCGAAGCCGGGGTGGCCGGTGACGAGGCGGTCGAACCAGAGGGTGGGGAGGTCGGGCCAGCCGCGGCGGTCGTCGGTCCAGGTTTCGGTGACGAGGGTGCCCTCGGGGACCGGTTCGAAGGTGTACTCCCAGGTGGCGATGGCGACCGGGAGGGCGGGTTTCGCGCCGACCCCGTAGCGGCGGACGCGGAAGGCGAAGCGGCGGCCGCGCTCGGCGGCGATGATCTCGCAGCCGGTGCTCCAGCGGACGCCGCGACGGCGGTTGGTGCCCACGAACCAGTCGCCCACCCGCGCGGGCACGCCCGGTTCGGCGACCAGGGCGCCCGTGTTCTCCGGACTCCACCGGTGCATGCGGGTGACGTCGCTGACCTGGTCGTAGACCGTTTCCGGGTCGGTGGCGACGACGATGCTGCCCGAGACCGTTTTCGTGCGTGACACGCCCCGACTGTAGCGGGCGGCTCAGGCCCGGGTGTCCGCGCGGACCTCGGCCGGACGCCATCCGATCGAAAAGAACGCCCACACGCACAGCAGCAACCACAGCGCCGCCACGCTCCACCCGGCCAGCACGTCGGTGAGCCAGTGCATCCCCAGGTACACGCGCGACAAACCGACGCTGAACACGAACAACGCCGCGAGCACCGCCGCCGCGATCCGCGCCGCCGCGCGACTCAACAGCGGGATGAGCACGATCGCGACGATCCCGATCACCGCGAACGACCCGGCGCTGTGCCCCGACGGATACGACAGGCTGGACTCGACCGCGAGCCGTTCCGCGACCGGCGGCCGCTCCCGCCCGATCACCCGCTTGCCGATCGTCACGATCAACCCCGCGCCGATCCCCGCGGTCGCGACCAGCACCGCCCCCAGCTGATCGCGCCAATACAGCAGCACACCGCAGGTCACGATCACCACGATCGTCATCGCCAGTGTGCTGCCGAGATCGCTCACCGCCGCCGCCAGCGTCGTGAGCGTCCCGTTGCGCCGCACCACCACCCACTGCGCCACGTCCGGATCGGCCGCCGCCAACCCGCTGCCCGCCACCACACTGCGCGTCAGCACCGCCAAGAACGCCACGAGCAGCACCCCACTCGCGACCAGCACCCCCGCCACCCGCGAACGCCGATCCGATTCGGAAGTCACCCCTCCACCATGACACTTCGGTAGCTCTTGATTCGCCGGGCCCGGCCCGCGTGGTGCGCGGCGCCACCGCGAAGGCTTGGTGTCATGCGTGAGCCGCGCAGAAAAGCACGTCCCGGCCCGCGGTGCCCGAGCCAAGGCGTATGAGCAGCGCGTTTCTCGGTTCGGAGGAGATTCGTCCAGGAGGTACCCGGGACCGCGCTGTAAACTGGCACTGCGCGTCCGATGCCCGCGGGGCTTGCGCGGGCGGATTCTCGGGGAGGGGGCGATGGCGAACAAGTTCGGTCCGGTGTGGTTGCCGCCCTTGGTCTTTGCGTGCTTGCTCGGGGGCGCCTTCGCCTTATC
Organism: Nocardia puris; assembly: GCF_003315035.1. GTDB lineage: Bacteria > Actinomycetota > Actinomycetes > Mycobacteriales > Mycobacteriaceae > Nocardia > Nocardia puris. The sequence continues at coordinate 53,381 of NZ_QNRE01000004.1, read as the reverse complement.
GTTGGCATCGAGTGATGGAGGTGTCGGCGCGGTGCTCTACGGCACGATGGTCAAATCCATCGTCGCCGTCGTCGTGATCGCCGTAGCCATGCTTGTGCGCCATCTCTGGCTCGTTCTCGCGAAAGCTACCGGCCGCTACGCGCCCGACAGTGATAGGGAGTGGTACGCCCGGGGCTCCCGGGGACGGTCCGATGAGACCATCGCCGCTTCTTCGGTGGTGGCGGAGGACCTCGAGCGGGAGATCGCCGAGCTGCGAACAGCACGTGAGCGGGATCGGGCCGGTCGGCCCGATCCTCCCGAGTAACAGAGTTGACCGGCCCGGACCCCGGTCTGATAAAGTCGCGAGCGACACACTGCCGATGTAGTTCAATGGTAGAATCGCTGCTTCCCAATACGCTGTCTGCAAATCCACTTCCATGCTGCGGGGCGAATCCGGTGGTCAGACGCCATGACCAGCGATTATTGCGTTTCCCGAGTCTCATCGTCGTGAAGAAGCCATTGCGCTGTTCGGTCGGTTTCGCCGGGTTTCAGGCTTGATCGGTTGCAAAATCTTCCCAAGAATCTTCCCAGGATTTCCGCCGCGGGGCCGAGCGGGGCAGCGCCTAGCTGCGTCCCGCGCGCGACCGTGGCGAACATGGTTAGCTGATCGGTCGCCAGAAATTCCTATGGATCTCGGCGTGTTGCCGATCGGCGTGTCGTGTCGGGAAGAATGCTGTTGCAGAACGGGCTGAAGCACGCGTATCTTGATGGTGCCCTGCTGGCGTTCTGCCGCAGGAGGCGTCGAGGGATGAGATCGGCGCGAAGCTGCTCAGCACCACAACTGCGATAGCGCCCGGTCAGCCTGCCGCTGCTGAGCCCATCCATCCCATCTTGCGCACGTCGCGCATAAGCGCCCAAGGGGAGGTTTTGCGTTGGGTTATGCCAACCCACGGTCCGGATATTTCGAGGCCAAGTATTTGGTCGGGCCGGGAAAGTACACCACTGTCAAGGACGCGGCTGGCCGAGTGGTCCGATATCCGAGTCGGCGCGCAGCCGAGAAGGCTGCCAACGCGGCGGAAGTCAATCTGACCACCACCGCGCCGACTCTTCGGACCTCTGCTGGATCGCCCGGCGTGAGATTCTACGACTACGCGACGAAGTGGCTGCCTCGACAGGACCTGGCGCGCAATACACTGGCGAACTACCGCCGATATCTTGAGTGCCATTTGCTCCCCACTTTCGGGGACTATGCAATCGGTGACATCGATGCGGAATCGATCGCCTCGTGGGAGAAAAGAGAACGCGAGACAAACGCGCGCTCGAGCGTAATTCAGTGGCGTGGACTACTGACGACCATTCTCAGCGACGCGCAGCACGTGGACAAACTGATCCCGGCCAATCCAGCGCAGCGCCGACGAGGACGAGGGCGGCGACGCAGCAAGCGAGGTAGCCGGGCTGCCGAGCGAGTGTTCACCTCCGCATTCGGTGGTCTGCTGGTGGCTGAGCGAGCAGCGCTTCTGGCGGGCCGTGACGATGAGTTCGTCGCCGAGGTCACCAGGCGCTTCACTGGAATCCGCAGCGGCGAGCTGTGGGGCCTGGAGACGCAGCATGTCCGGCCCGGTCGCCTGCGGATCGAATGGCAGTTGCTCGAGGTGGACGGACGCCTGTACCGCGACGTTCCGAAGGATGAGTCGCGCCGGAACATCGATCTCCCACACTGGCTGTGGCAGCTCCTCGCGGACCACATCGAGCGATCGCGGCCATCGCCGTGCCCGTGTCATGGCGCGACATATGTATTCCGCGGACTCCCACGGGTTCGTGGAAAGAACCCTCGAGGCGTGACGATGGCGGCGATCGCCAAACGAGCAGGAGTGTCTGAACGCGCAGTCAGCCTGGCACTCAGGTCCAAACCCGGCGTCAGCGAGGAGACGCGTCGCCGCGTCCACACGGCCGCCGAGGAGATCGGGTACCAGTTGCCACAACCTGGTGAGTGCGTCGCACACTGGTCTCGTGAAAGCTACCGCCGGTGGATCGCGACCCCTGCCGCCAGCGGATCGTATCCTCCGTTCAAAAAGGGCGGTGCCCCAACGCCCGTGCCTGTGCGCGTCGACGTGGCAAATGCGTTTCCACTGACGGGTGTGACTGTCGTGGACGGCATGCTGGCTACCCCAGTGCGCGGACCGCGGGCCCACACCCTGGCGAATGCGTCGTGGTTGCCGATTGCCGAAGGGCTTACGCCGCACGGCGCTCGCCACGGCCATCGGACAGACCTCGACCAGGAAGGTATTCCCCGGGTTCTGATCGACGAGCGGATTGGACACGAGGATGGGTCTGTCCAGGCGGCGTACAGCCACGTTACGCCAGATATGCGGCGGCGGTTGATCGAAGTTCTCGATCGATTCTGGTACGATGCACTGGATGCGCGGCTCGCGCTGTCTCCGAGGTCGGAGGTCAGTGTGCTCCAGCGACTGCTGGACGACCGCGCGCGTCAACTGACAACTCCGCAGCGCCGGAGTGCTGCGTAAGTGACGAAGTCCCCCAACCCGCAACGGGTTGGGGGACTTCCTCGCTACTGCAACTGGGCTCGCACATGGTCCGGGAGGCGGCGGGGGGCGAGGGAAGCCGCGGGGCGGACCCCCGGTCCTCGGCGGGGTGGTCCGATCTCAGGCTCGGTGACCTCGCGTTGCGCAATCAGCTGTTCGACCTGTTGCTGCGTGAACCGTAGCGTTCGGCCAAGCCGCGTGTGGGGGATCTCTTTTCGGCGCGCGGCGTCCTCGAGCCAGGCCACGGGCTTCCGGAGGTGCTTGGCAACTTCGTCGGGGGTGTACAGCGTGGGCAGCGTCATTCGGCGTGCTCCAGGCGACGCATGAGCCGCCTCATGCGGGAGATGTTGTTCGCGGGGGTCCGATGGTCGCCCGGCGTGGCGGCGAGGCCGGCTGAGATCCGACCGCGGTTGTGGGTCAGGACGACTCGGATGTGCCCTCGTCCTGTGTAGCCGTCGAGTGTCCACCCATGCTTGAGTGCCCATCGGATATCGGAGCGGCTGTAATCGACTCGTTGGCGGCTCATGGCGACCTTTCTGTACCGCATGCAGTGGTACTGATCAGTCGCGCGTTTACGCACACGCCTATACGGTTCTGTGACAACGATTTTGGCACAGGTCGGCCGCTCGGGGGTGGGACGTTCGTCACGGTCTTGGTCGCGTGCGTGCCGGTTGATCGAGTCGGCTCGGAAGTAGCAGACTGGGACCGAAAGTTCATTCGTCTTGTGCAGCAACAGAATTCGAGGCAGCGCAGGCGTCCGGCGGGTCTGGGTCAAGAAGTTCGCGCCAGGTGGGCTCCTGCGACTCTGTTCCCCATGTTCGGGCGGCGGAATGACGTGCGCGGATACGTCAGCGCGGCAACTAATTTCACGCTCGTGCAGATGCATGAGCATATGCAAGTGCATCTGTGATCTACGCGTGGGTCTGGCTAGATCGGTTGACACTCGGCGGTTTACGACCGGAGGATGATGGTATGAGTCGGTGTGAGAGACATCATGTTTGCAGCGATCGTGTGATCGGAAACCCTGGAGGGTTCGGTGGGCTCGGCGTGCGGGGACTGGGCTAGCGGTGCAGGCGGCGCGGAAGGGGGGATGTATGCCGGAGGACGCGCCGGATCAGGACGACCCCGTGGTGGTTGAAGGTGTGGCGGGGCAGCTTCGAGTAGTTCGGGCATTGTTCGACGGCGTCGAGCTGACAACCCTGTCCTGGGGTGAAGACCCTGACGACTCGATCGACATGCAGCCTGACCAGGTAAATCAGCTCATCCGCGCCCTGAGCGGCGGATCGGGTAGGTGCGCGTCGCAGGTCCCGCGAGTACGTGATGCGCGCGCCCGCGCTGCGCGCAATTCCCTGCCCGGCGAACGAGGAGACCTTGCGGGCTAGCTAGCTCTCGTGGTTGGGCTCGCGCCGACGCGAGGCGACGCATGCGTTGACCTCCGCACGGGCCTCGCGATCGAGGCCGCGATACCAGGTGATCAGCTCGACTTCGTCTTCAGTCAGGGCCATGGTGACTCGCACGTTGGGGCCGAGTAGGTCTCGCACTTGCGATGGCGTCACCTGGAGTGCGCGAGCCAGGGCGTTGATCGTTGACTCGCGAAGGCGACGGCCGTCGGCCTTGTTCTCGAGGATGCGGTAGATCTGGCTCGGGTTGAGTCCCGCTTCGCGTCCGAGCGCCACCCGATCGGGCGTCCCGTCCTCCTGGACTAGTCCCACCCGTACCATGGCGGCGGCCCAGGCTGGCGGAACCCGATTTTGGGGGCGGGCCAAGGCGGCTCTCCTAACTACTCTATCTGCATTGGACATCGTGCCGCATCGTGCAGCGGTGAGTCAATATTGAGGCGTCATTCATGTCCGCTCTTAGTGACCGGGCCATTCTCTGGCAAACGCCTTCGGTTCATATTGGAATAGTTGACATCGTGCGCCTGGGGGCGACTATATCAAGTTTGACTTGTGTACGTTTAAATCGGGCGCGGAGTTGGTGGCGTAACAAGATCTGTATCCCTTGCGTTACAAAGGTTTGTTACGCGCCGTGCCAGCTCTCCCAAAAGGGAGGGGCCAGCGGAAACGTGCCTCTAGTTGTCGATCTCACGTCCAGCCGCGAGTGTGGCACTGGTATGGAACCGGTTCACCTGCGCTGGTGCCGGACCTTTATACGCAAGGAGGCAAATTTTGTTCTTGGCTGACTTTTCGGGTATCGAGAACGCAGTCTTCGTCGGCGAATTCGAAGCGGGTTCCGAGAGCTGGCACGAGGCTCGCGCAAATGGGATCGGCGGCAGTGAAATTGCTGCCGTTGTGGGTCTTTCGCCGTGGGAGAGTCGCTATTCTCTGTGGCATCGGAAAAAAGGGCGTCTGCGTCCTGTGCGGGTGTCGGAGCCGATGCGATGGGGCACGCTCCTGGAGCCGGTGATTGCCGCTGAGTACGCTCAGCACCACCTGCCGCCCGGCTGCACGATGACGACGGGGGGCACTTTTCGACATCGACACCGTGCGTACCAGATCGCGAATCCCGACGGACTGATCTGGTCAGAGGCCGGGGACCTGGTCGACGGGGTCGAGATCAAGGTGGTCGGTGAGGACCACCACGAGAAGTGGCCGAGGGCTGGCAGCGATGCGATTCCGATCTACTACAGATGCCAGATCGCGTGGTACTGCGACGTACTCGACCTCGACAGCATGGTGCTGCGCGTTCTGATCGGCGGCCACGATGCCCGCTCCTACCGCGTCCGACCGACTCTTTCGGATCGGGAATATCTGCGCGCTGAGGGCGAGCAATTCTGGCGCGATCTTGCCGACGACGTCCCGCCGAACCTGGATTCGCACACCGAGACGTACCGGGCGCTGCGTGAGCTGCATCCCGACATCGACAGGTCGAACATCGTCGATGTGCCGTTCGACCTGGCGCAGCGCTGGTGGGCCGCGCAGGCGGCCGTCGACCGCGCGGGTGACGAATTCTCGTCAGTGCGGTCGGAGCTGGCCGACCTGATGGGGACCGCGTGGAAGGCGCGCTGTGGTGATGCGCCGGTGGCGTACCGCGTACGGCCGTGGACCTCCGACGGTGACCCCTACGTTAGATCCGCGCCGCGGCCGGTCGCCGGTACCAGCATTGTCGAGGCGGTCGCGGCATGAGCCAGCGCATCCTGGTCACCGGCTCTCGGAACTGGGACGATGTCGCGACGATCCATCGCGTGCTGGGCACCTGGTGGCAGGATGCGGGCCGCCCGCAGGGCGTGGAACTCGTGCATGGCGCGTGTCCCTATGGTGGCGCGGACCTCATCGCCGCGCGGTTCTGGCTGGAGTCCGAACGTCCCGTGCGGGCGGTGCCCATGCATCGTCGCGCTTGTGATTCGGCTTGCCGACACTCTCCTCGGCGTGGGGGTTGCCCTCGGGCGGGTCCCGACCGCAACCAGCGAATGGTGGATCTTGGGCATCTCCACGCGTTCGCATTTCCCTTGCCCGGTTCGCGGGGCACCCGTGACTGCATTGCGCGGATCGTGGCCGCCGGAATTCCGCTGACCATCACGGAGTCTGCCGCTTAGCAGATCCGACCGACCGTCCATCACAACTCAATAGGGAGCACAGTGGCCGAATCGATTTCGTCTGAGGTGGCGCGTCAGGCATCTCCGCTGGCAGTAGTCGCGCGATACAGGTCCGAACTGGCGGGGTCCCTGCCGGCGGCGGTGCGGCATGACGTGGACCGCTGGCTGATGGTGGCCGAGATGGCTGTGCGCCGGAGTCCGGACCTGATGGAGATCGTGCGCCGCGACCAGGGGGCGTCCCTGATGCGTGCGCTGATCGAGTGCGCCCGGCTCGGGCACGAGCCAGGGAGCCCCGAGTTCTATCTGATCCCGCGTGGCGGAATCGTGTCCGGGGAGGAGTCCTACCGCGGGATTATCAAGCGAATTCTCAACTCCGGGGAGTACCAGCGCGTGGTGGCGCGCGTCGTGCACGAGCGCGACCGGTTTTCGTTCGACCCGCGCATCGATGAGATCCCGGATCATCGTCCCGCAGAAGGTGAGCGGGGTGCGCCCGCGCGCGCGTACGCGTTCGCTGTTCGGTGGGACGGCACGCCGTCGACCGTCGGCGAGGCGACGCCGGAGCGCATCATCGCGGCGAAAGCGAAAGCGCGCGGGGTGGATCGCAAGGATTCGCCTTGGAATTCCCCGACGGGCGTCATGTATCGCAAGACGGCGATCAGGGAGCTGGCTTCCTACGTGCACACCTCGGCCGAGCCTCGCCCCCGGCCCGCCGCCCCGACTGAGCCCCCTGCGGTCGACGAAGTGAGCACCGTCTACGACGCCGAGGTGATCGACGAAGTGGACGTGCTTGATATCACCGCCGAGCCGACCGCCTGATGTTCCAGAGAGCCAGAATGAATTGCAGAACTCTGGTGGGTGAACGTGCCCGCTGATCCTCGCGAATACATCACCATCGCACTCGATTTCCCCGATCATCCCAAATTCGCGGCCTGGTCCGACTCGGCGCGGTTCAAACTGATCCGGCTGTGGACGTACTGCGCGCGACACCACACCGACGGCTTCGTGCCGACCTCGATTCTCCACCAGATCTGTCGCAAAAATGTTGTGGACTTGCTGCGAGCTACCGACGGAGTCGTGTTCCTCGAAGACGGCACTGGGCTTGTTTTCACCGACTACACGCAGCATCAGCGTAGCCGGGCGGAGGTGGCTGCCAGCCGGGATCGCGCCAGGTCGGCGGGTGTGCGGTCCGGAGAATCCCGCCGGCGGCGTACGCGGGAACGGCCGAAGGTCGCAGCGCCTGACACGCTGGTCGGCCGCCGAACAGAAGAAGAGCAAGAAGAAGATTACGAGAGCTATCCCCCCAACCCCCCTGCCGCGGAGGACATCTCGTTCGAGCGGTGGTGGGACTGCTACCCTCGCAAGGTCGGCAAACCCGCCGCCCGGAAAGCGTTCCATGCTGCGGTGCGGAAAGTTGAAAGCGGAGAATTGCTCGCTCGCACTGAGCAATTCGCTTCTGATCCGAATCTGCCGACGGGCGCTGACGCGAGGTTCATCCCGCACCCGGCGACATGGCTGAATCAAGAGCGATGGAACGACCCTCCGCAACCCGCGCGTCACCGCACCGCCGGAGCGAAATCGGCCGGGGAACGCGCCAGCGCCGCAATACGAATCGGGGAGGATTTGCGCCGAGCAATTCCGTCCGAGCCGCAGGCTGCCGAGCTTCCTCCGCCATTGGAGCTGTCGGCGTGACTTCAGATCAGGCGATGCAAGCGGCGAGTCGCGCATATGCCGTGGCCGCCGCGCTGGACCCGCGGATTCCCGACCCGGACCCCGCGAGGCTGGCGGCTTGGGCCGCTGTTCTCGACGGCCAGGATGTATCAGCGGACGATGCGGTCGAGGCCGTGAAGGTGCACTACCGCCGGGCCAACGCGTTCCCGGTCCTTCCGGGAGACATCATCGTTGCGGTCGGGGCGATGCCACCGAACTTCTCGCAGGCGCGTCTGCGGAGTTTCATCGTGCGCTGGTCGGCGTACCCGTACTCCGGCCAGATCCAGCGAGTGACCGGGATGTACTGGGAACCAACGTATCCCACACCCGAAGGTACCCACGGCGATCCGGTTGCCGAGCGTGATTTCCACGTCGCCGAATTGCAGAGCTGGGTACGGGAGCACTGGACAGAGCTGATGCGTGCAGGCATGGCGCGCGAGATCCCGAAGGAACTCGACTATGCGCATCCCGAACGCCGAGAGCTGGCGTGACCTGCCCGGCTGGGAAGGGCTGTATCAGGCGTCTGACCACGGACGCATCAGGTCATTGGATCGAATCATCAAGCACCCAAGAGGAAACCGGCGGCGCGGCGGAGTAGTTCTCAGGCCGTTTCTGGCAGGCGGCTACGAGAAGGTCTACCTGTGTCGCGACGGCACGCGGACCGCGGCGTTCGTGCACGCGCTCGTTGCCGCGACCTTCGTCGGCCCTCGTCCGCCCGGACATGAAGTCTGCCACCAAAACGGGCATCGGCGCGACAACCGGGCCAGCAACCTCCGATTCGGAACGCCGTCAGACAACGCGCTCGATCGCGTCAGGCACGGAACGCACAACGAGGCAGCGAAGACCCAGTGTCCTCGCGGGCACCGCCTGATTCCGGTCAACCTGCGCTCGGATCAAGTGCGTAAGGGCAAACGGACCTGCCTGGCCTGCGACCGGGCGCGCAGTCGCCTTCGCCGTCAGGCTCCCTCGCCCGCACGACTCCAAGCGGTCAGCGACGAAATCTACCGCGACATCACGGAAAGGAATGCCGCGTGACCGGCAAGAACTCGCGGTCGTGGTGTGACATCGCCCCGGCCGATGCGGTCGACATCACGCTGCCGTACCCCGGCATCGACGGCCCGCACGGTGAGGACGGTCAGCCGTGCCCGTGGCCCTGGGAGCCGCAGCAGTTCTCGGGCGCGCCGATCGGTCAGTACCGTTGCTCGTACTGCGGATCTATGGTGTTGGCCGGCGCTGCGCACATCGACTACCGCTCCGATGGCAGCACCGGCGGCCTTCGGGCCGAGCTGCGCTCAGCCGAACCCGCACTGCCTCAGCAGTTTCTGCGCAAGAGCACCAGCGCGGCGGTGGACGCGATTCAGCTCCACGACGATCCTGATCACGTCGCCTCCGTCGCGGCCTGGATCACTTCCTCGGGCGGGGAGGTCGACGAGCCCTTCCTGCCCGACGCCGATCACGTGCTGTGTGTGCGCTCCGGCACGGAGCGGAGGTGGGCGCGGCTCGGCGACTGGATCGTCCGCGACGGTCGGCGAATCGTCGCGATGGAGCGGACCGAGTTTGAATCCCTCCACACCCCGCTCGTGGCCGGATCGCGCGACGAGCCTCCGCTGTAGAGGCAGCGAAATGGCTAACGGCACAACAGCATACGATCTACTGCTCACCCGACTGCGCGAGCACGGATGCACGGTCGTCGATCGCGGCGACCACGGCGCAGCGTCGACTCCGGGCCACAGCCCGGCTGACCGCGGCACCACGTTCCGGCGGACCGCGGATGGCGTTCTCGTGTGGGTGCACAACGGCGACCGCGACGACGTCCTCGCGCAGATCGGCCTCACGATGGCCGATCTGTTCGACGCCGAGCGCACCGAGTATCAGTACAGCGACGGTCGTCGCGTCACCCGCTATTACGAAGAGGGACGGAAGCGATTCGCCCAGTCCGGCAACAAGGCTGGCGTCAGTCTCTTCGCCGTCGAGCATCTGCCCGCCGATCCGGAACTTCCGGTGCACGTTGTCGAGGGGGAGAAGGACGTGGCCGCGATCGTCGCCGTCGGCGGGTACGCGGTGTCGCCGCCACAGGGGTCGAGCACGCCCCCGACAAGGTTCGATTGGACACCCTTATACGGCCGCTCCGTGGTCGTGGTGCGCGATATGGACGATGTCGGTCTCGCGCATGCGCTTCGTGTGGCCGACCTGTTGGCCAGCCACGCCGACGTGTCGATCGTCGAGCCCGCTGCCGGTGCGGATGCGGCCGACCATATCGCCTCCGGCCACTCGCTCGACGATTTCGTGGAGTTGCGGGTGCCTCCGCCGGACGGTGTGCGCAGTTACGCGGACGCCGTCGCGGACTGGTGGGGGTGGCAGACCGCGCCGCCGACCCAGCACCGTGTGGTCCCGACCCCCTGGGAGTCCCTGAACGAAGTGATCTCGGGCGGGCTGCACCCGCGCAGGACGTACGTGTTCGCCGGGCGGCCCGGGTCCGGCAAGACCATCTCCGTGTTGAACGTGGCGCAGCACGTCGCCGAGCAGCATCGTGCTCCGACTCTGATCTGCTCGCTGGAGATGCCTGAACTGGAGATGGCATCCCGACTGGTCGCCGCCGGAGCCGGGGCTGACTACGGCCAGATCACCAGTCGTACGTTGAACGAAACTCACCGCCGGCGCGTCGAGATCTACTTGCGGTCCGGGCGCGTCGCCGACACCGAACTGTGGCTGCTCGACCACGCGAGTATGACGATCGAGCAGATTCGTGCGGTGGCGGAGCGGATGAAGGACTCGGTTGGGTTGGACCTGTTGGCGATCGACCATATCGGACTTGTGAAACCGTCGCGGTCCGGCGTGACACGCCGGGAGGTGGTCGCGCACGCGTCATGGTCATGCACGGTGATGGCGAAAGAGCTTGATATTCCGGTAATTATCGCGTCCCAGCTCAACCGTGGCCCGGAACAAGACGGAAAACGTCCTGCGCCGTCTGACCTGAAAGAATCGGGCGATCTGGAGCAGAATGCCGATGTCGTTGCGCTCCTGCACCACCCTCGGTTTGAAGGTCTTCCCACCGGAGATGTCGAGATCATTCTCGGAAAGAATAGGACCGGTCCGTCGCCGACGATCGTTACCCTGCCATGGCGTGGACATTTGGCACGGATTGGCTGACGTCGGACGAACCTCCCGCGAGGCAGCGCCGAATTATGTTGCTGCTGTTGTTGTTCAAGCGCTACTCTTGCTGAGGAACGTCCGCTGCGACGTGGCCCGCGTGATCTGAAACGTGGTGGCTGAATCTATCCGAATTGGGGTGTGCCGCCCCGCCGTGGCGTTCAAGCTTCGGCGGGGCGGCAAGTGGCCCTACATCGTCGACGAGGACATATCTGCACGTGGCTGGCGATACGGTCATCACCATCATAGGGAATCTGACCGCCGATCCCGAGATTCGATTTCTCCCCAATGGGCAGGCGGTGGCGAACTTCACCGTCGCTTCCACACCCCGTGTGTTCGACCGTAATACTAATGAATGGAAAGACGGCGAAGCGCTTTTCCTGCGCTGCAACATCTGGCGGGAAGCCGCGGAGAACGTCGCCGAGAGCCTGACCCGCGGGTCTCGCGTCATCGTGCAGGGACGACTCAAGCAGCGCTCCTACGAAACCCGTGAGGGTGAGAAGCGCACGGTCGTCGAAGTCGAGGTCGACGAGGTGGGTCCCTCGCTGCGCTACGCCAGCGCGCGCGTGACGAAGGCGTCGCGAGGTGGGGGAATCCAGGCCGAAGCCGAAGCCGCTCGGCCCTTCTGAGATCGAAATCCATTATTTCACAACTGAATAGAGACTGACTGTGGCAACTTTGCTCGAGGCGACCATTGCCGACCAGCGAGAGGGCGGCGCTACTTTCGTGGTATCTGAGGCCGACGACCGAGGCGAGCGCTACTTCGTCCGGACCGATTCCCACGACTGGGACTACGACGCATTCGTCAACGCGCGGCGGGCGGCGGTGATCGAGCTGCCCGACGCGGAACGATCCCCGCTGGGCGGCACCTGGTACCCGAAGGGCTCGGAAGGTCGCGGAATTCGAATCGCCACCGACCAGGTCGACGACCTGATCGCCGTCGGCGCGCTCGCCATGGCGATCAAGCTCCAGCTTTCCGCGCCACCGACGCTGACCGAGGATCTGACTGCGATTCTGACCAACCCGCGAACCCAGGACCCGGCGATCGACGCGGCCATCGAGCGCGTGCGCACCGCGTGGGCCGCGGGCCGGATCACCCTCACCGGTAAGTGAACTCGGCAACTGCCCCCTCGGTGCAGCTCCGCCACGTAGGGCGGGACAGGGTGACGAGAGGCACGGATGGGTGTTGACCGCGACTGGATGGTGGCAGCGAAGTGCCGTGGCTCGACAGGGGATAACCTCCGGGCGTGGGAGGCCGACAACCGCGGGGGCGACGGTAACGCGGTTGTTGACGCATGCCGCGGGTGCACGGTGATGCGCGAGTGCGCACGCTACGGACTGGCGACCGGCCCCGGCGGAATGGTGTGGGCCGGCGTTCCGGTCCCGGAGATGCCCCACACCAGCTACTACGCCCGCGCGATCGCCCGCCTGAACGCCATCGCCAACTCCGGCCCCGCGCAGTAGCCGACACCGGCAATCGGGCTAGGCATCGAAATTCGTTGTGATGAAACAGATTTGGAGGCAAGTGTGGGAACCTACCTGGTCGGGTCGTGGATGGCGGCCCCGTGATTGCCCTGCTCTACCTGGGCGTCGGGGTCGCCCTCGCCGCGGCGTACCTGGCAATCTCCTGGAGAGACGCCCAGGACTCCCCGCCCGATTCGCCGACCAATCTCGGCGGCGCACTCGTCCTGCTCCTGGCCTGGCCCGTTATCGCCGTCGCCGCGCTCGGACTCTGGATCTGGTACGAGGTGACCGAATGACGGTCATCTCCATGCGGATCTTCGGGTACGAACTGCTCCACCTCGAGGTCACCGCTTCCGCGTCCGCGCGCGTTGAGCCCGCCGACGAGATCGAGGACGGCATTTCCTACTCCTGCGGGCACTGCGACGAACTGCTCGTCACGGGCCTCGCGCAGCCGCTCTCTCAAACCGACGAGTCCGACCTGCTCGCCGCCCATGTCTGCCCGGCCGCTGAGCCGGACCCCGTCATCTGATTCCAGGCCGGGCGGATCGGCGTGACGGTGCCCTGTGGTTCAGATGCCGAACGCGAGCTGACACCCGCGATGCTCGCGCCACGATGGCCGTTCGCGCTGCTGCTGTCTGCGAGTCACCACGGACGCTTCATGCCGCGAGGCAGCGGGAAGGCGTCCTCGACAAGATCGACAGCGATCTCGAGCATGCGCTGCGACTCCGCTTCGGTGACGCGTCCCCACCCGGGATTCAGATGGACCTCTCGGTTCCGGACCTTCAAGAAGGCGGGTGTGAAGTCGTGGGCTAGCGGATATCCGCTGTCCCGAAGCAGAGTCGCGACGTTGCCGAGCGTCCGTTTGTCCCTGGGAATTCGAACGCCCCGCCTGTCAAGTAGGGCCTTGATCGCCATCTCCGCGGCGCTGCCGCACTCGATCACAGCTCTACGTGTTTGAACGACTCGATGCAGGGCGCGAGCATCACGCAGCAGCGTCCATGCCAGTGGGACGGGTTCGTTCTCGCCTGCCAGTGCGCAGCAGTGTTCGAGAACGTCCGTGGTGGCGTCGAGCTGGGCGAGCGGATACGTGTGCGGAAACGGCCGATAGACCGGAGCCGGTACCAGGGTTTCCCCTTCCCGCTCCATCAAGCAGGTTCGATTGCTGGCCTGCTGCGGCGGCCGGAAACCGACGGGGGTGAGGTGCTGGCCGGTGAGGACGTCGAGCCACGACAGGAAGTGCAGTGCCCACTCGTTCATCGTGTCGCCGACAACTTGCGGATCAGGGACAGTCGCTGTGAAGCCGATGCGGTTGACGACCACCATGGTCGGAGAATCTGTGCGGAACCCCCACGCCATCGTGTCCAGGTCGAACTTGCCGAGGAGCGCAGCCGGCTGAATCAGTGGCAGGGCGATGTCCGAGATCGGCGGACCAGGCATATGTACGGTCACCGGCATGCCGTTCAGCGCGGACGCGAAGCTCATCCCGAGTGCGTCGCGCACGCACCGCACACCTCCGGGGATGTTCTCCTGCCATTCGATCTCTGCCATGCAGTGCCTTCCGCCCTTCGCAACCCTGGACGACATCTATTGCCGCGATGCGCCGGTCGATCAACATATCTGGGATCGCTCCAGCATCTACCAGGATGGGTCGTCGCCGAAACTCTGCGACGAGTTCGCCGCTCAGCTTGAGCGGTCTGCACTGGCGGTCGATGTGCACGGGCCAACGATCGAAGCGAACGCCTTGTCGCACTTCCCCAGTCGTTCCCGCGTAGCTGACCTCCGCGGCACAGGGAAGTCAATCTGCTCGCTCGACGGAGCACGGTGGTTCATGCTCTACGGCATGCAGCAGAACATTCGCAAACTGGCACACCCTATTCGGATAGGCGACTGGCCGCACCTGGTGTGTCCGGTCTGCGGAGTAGGTGGACTCGGAGTCGGAAACTTCGCCCACGAGCACGAGACGGGCGTGAAAAGTCATGATGAAGACCCGACAGATCTCCGCGGGCGCTTCTCCCTACAGCTGGTGTGCGGTCGTGCGTCGTGCCAATCCTGGGTCATTCTCACCGGCGACTACACCACTGACTTTGAGCCTGTTACCGACACGTTCATCGACGTGTGGCCGATGCTGCGGGTGCGGACAATCTATCCACCGATCCCGGTCATGGACCTGCCCGAAGGTCTCCCCGAGTCCGTACGGAAGGCCATAGTCCGCGCCTCGGCCCTCATATGGCTGGACCCACTCGCGTTCGCGGCAGCGCTGCGGTCCGCGGTCGAGTGTTTGATGGACGAGCAAGGAGTTCTCGTTCGGCACACCGGAGGCCGAGCCCGACTCCATGACCGGCTGGAAACGTTCAGGCAAGCACAGCCCGTGGCTGGAGAGCTATTGCTGGCCGTGAAGTGGGTTGGAAACACCGGTGCACACGAAACGGCGTCGTTCACGGTGGACGACGCTCTGGAAGCTGCGGAGATGGTCGAAGTCGCGCTCGGGGTCGTTTACGCCAAGGACAACTCGGCACTTCTCGCTCGCGCAGCCGCGATCAACGCCGCCAGGAGGCCCGTCCCCAGGCCCACAGGATAGACTCGAATGTATGTTCGAAGAGTGGCCCAGTTCTTTCGAGAGGCGGTTACGGCACGAGCTTGACCCGCCAGTTCCGGTTGTGGTGGACCTGGCGGTCGCAATACCCACGCCCGGGGGGCGATTCAGGGACTCGCTCCCCCTGGCGGTCACCCAGGGAGGACTGCAAGTGTCGGACCGGGTTCCGGGCATGCTTCTTGCGTGGGCGCGCACCACAACCGGCGCGTGGATCGGCCTGGTTGAAGCGGTCATCGTCACCGGATCGCGACAAGGTCGTGTGCCGATCCGCCAGTGGTGTTCGGCCGCCGCGCTCGAGCCGCGAAACCGAGCTTGACGAGTGCCTAACCGGTTGGCCACTTGCCCGCGGCATCCACTCGCCCAGCGCAGTGGAACTAGGGTCCTCGCCCACGGCTGCAACGTATTTCGCGGATATACCAGGTAGTTTCGGGCCATGCGAAACATTGCCCACGCAGAACCTACGCCGCCCGGCCCGCGCCCTCATGTCTGGATCACGTCGCCGTTCGGGCCGGTGGTGACAGACCGTGTTCTGGGCAAGGGCGTACTCCCTGGTGACCAGATTCCCTGTTCGCTCGACGACTGGCACCCCACGTGGCGTGCGTTCGTGCGACCGTTGATTACGACGGACCACCATCTGACGCTGGCTTGGCTGGACGTGCCTTCCTCGGAGCTGGCCGTCACGATGGGTGGGTCGGCATGCCGGCGCATCGCTTCGAGTTTGTGGACCAGGTTGGAGGACTTTCCTCCAGTTACGTTGACCCTCACCGGGCTGGTTGTGTCCGACCATGACATCCGGCTGACCGTGCGTCGTACGCCGGAGCTGGATCAGCTGGCTGACGTGGCCGTCGCCACGCTCCATGATCGCTTTGGACCGGATGCTCCAGTGCGGGGTGGCCCGGCGTCGGACTGGTCACCTCACATCACCGTCGCCCATGGCTTCGACGACGTGGAGACCACGAGCGGCCCCCTGGCCTTACCATCGAATTGCGAAGACCGTTCTACCAAGGTGGTTTTCGTGAGAGTGGGTGATCACGACCCCTGGGCGGATGATGCCGTCAGCCGCCTGCTCTGGAACGAGCACGACGTGCCTGTCGACCAGTCGCGGTATCGCGCACGCAACGGCGGACGGCTCCCGGCTGCTCCTTGGCAGTGAACGCCGGGCGAGGCTGCTGAGCCGAAGGCCGGTGTATGTCGGGGTGGCGGGCTGCGAGAGGCTATCCACGCTCCCTTCCCAGCGGGATCGGGTCGGATACCGGCGTCCAGGAGAAGGCTTTGGTCGCGTTGTCGGCGCGCACATCGACAAGCTGCACGTATGCGATTTCGATTGGGGCGAGTAGAGAGTCTGCCGCTTTGTACAGGCGACGGTTCCATGGGTCGCTGTCCACAATTTCTCCGTCGGGGGCCGTGCAGAAGTGCGTCGTGAGATGGGGGCGCGGCTGAGTCCAGGTGGATGCGGCATCACCGCGTAACGTCCGAATCGCCTTCCGCACCTGGTCTTGGACGAGGACCAATGGTGAGGCCGGGCTGATGTACATCTTCGCACCCGTGCCGCCCGCTACGGTCGGGCCGACGGTACCGCGGAAAATCGGCACATCGGCCAGGGCGTCGCTAATCGCGACCGCAAGCTCGGCACGCTCCGAATTCGGTATTCGATCCGCTGTCACGCCAGCGACCACGTCGATAGTGACGTGGACGTGTTCGTCTCGCACGGCGACCACCGGGGCACCGTCCATGGCCTGACGTGCCGCTCGCAGTAGCTCCGCCAGCTCGATGTGTTTATCCAGGTCCACGAGCGCGTAGACCTGCACGACACCCCGGCCCTGCGGCCACACTGATGACCCGAACTGGAACTTCTGACCGTACATTGATGTCCCTACTTTCTACTTGGGTGGTCGAACGCCGTCCTCGAGCGTCCCCGGCTCGGCCCTGGTGCTCAGTCGTGCAGGGTCAGCGGATATTCGAGGCGACCGGCGATCAGGTCGGCATGGAGTTCGGCAAGGTTGGCTGGTAGAACTTTGTCGCGGGTGGCCGCGAGTTCGTCGTGTGCCCACCAGCGCCATCCGAGGAGTCCGGACTGCTCGTTGGCGCTGTGGCGCGGCGCGAGCGCGGGGGCGGTTTCAGTGGCGCGGGCGAGGAAGACGGCGTCGATGCGGTGATGACGACGGCCTCGGTAGGTGAACCGGCTTTCGCGGTCCCACAGGTGAATGCCGATGTCGCCCAAGGCGATACCCGTTTCTTCTGCGAGTTCGCGGCGTGCGGCGTCGCGGGCGGCCTCGCCGGGATCGCACCCGCCTCCAGGCAGCTCCCACCAGCGGTGGTCGGGGTCGTCGGGGTCTTTGGCGTGGATGAGCAGTACTCGGTCGTCGGCGTCGAGGAGCAGGACGCGCGCACCGAGTCGGGGCGAGGGGGTGTTGGTCGCTGGCATTGGTCCTTCGGGGGACGGTCAGAACAAGGTGTGGGGTTCGCCTGCGGCGGCCGGGTCGGAGGTTACCAATCTGGCCGCGGGTTCGACCGCCAGCCGCGCCGCCAGTGCGGAGTGGTCGGTGAGGCGATCCAGCCGGGGGGCGTGCAGGTAATTGCACTCGAGCAAAGTCGCGGTGAGATCCCGGCTCATGTGAAGGTGGTCGTAGCGGTAGCCGTCTCCGGTGCGTCCGACCCAGGAGTACTCGGTGAGGTCGGGGTGAAGCGCGCGAAAGGCGTCGTCCAGGCCGCCGTCGGTGGTGATGCGGCGGTAGAAGTCGTATTCGAAGTCGGCGAAGAACCTGTACCGCGGATCGTGGTCAGGCTCGAGGACGTTCAGATCCCCGATGAATGCGGTCGGGCCGGAGCGGGTGGTGAGGCCGGTCAGGCAGGCATGCAGCCACTTCCGCTTGCGGGCGGTCTTCTCTGCGCTGGCATCGCGGGATGGAACGTACGCTCCGATGATTTCGATCCGGCCGTGCGAGGTCTCGATGACAACTCCCAAGGCACGGGCGGGAAGGTAGCCGATCCTGTCGCCGAAGTCGCTGGCGTTCGTCGGCAGTCGGCTGATAACCATCACGCCGTAGTCTCCGGCGTCGGGGACTGGATAGTGGACGTCGAAGCCTGCGGCGGTGAAGGTGTCGGCGATGAGTCGGCACCCGGTGCTGCCCTTGGTTTCCGTCAACACGATCACGTCGTCGTCGCGTCCGGCAAGCCAGTGGATTTGACGTTCAGCACGCTGCGGCGACGGGTTCTGGATGTTGAGCGTCAGCAGGCTCAGGGTCATGCCGATGTTCTCCGAGTGTGAAGATGCAGGATGTGGTCGACCAGCATGGCGGCGATGTTCTCACAGCTGCGGCGGGTGGTGTCGACTTCCGCAATAGGCCAGCCTTTCCGTCGAAGGTCGGCCGCCACGGTGGCAAACAGTTCGGATTCAGTGCGGCTGGAACCGGGCTGCTGCTCATAGCGGCTGTGCGCACCGCGAAGAGCGAGGCGGTGCTCGAGGACGGGCACTTCGGCGCGGAGCAAGATCGCGAGATCCGGGGTCCAGATGCCGCGGTGTAGGTGCCATATGACGTCGCTGTCGATGCCGTCAATCCCGCCTTGCAGCACCAATGACGAGGGCAGGAACCGATCGCACAGCACGATGCGGCCGGCCGTGATCGCCGGCTCGATCTCGGTCACCAGCTGGTGGTGGCGATCTCCGGCGATCAGGCACGCCATCGCCATGCCGCGGTAGGTGTGCGTCCCGGCACGTAACTGGTCACCGAGGGGTGTGCGTGTGGGCGAGCATGTGGTCACCGGAGCAATTCCACGGCGAGTCAGGGCGTCGGCTACCGCTCTGATCAGGGTCGACTTCCCCGCCGCGCCGGGGCCGTCGAAGGTGACGAACACCCCTGTCATCGCACCGTCAGCGGCAGCAGCCGCCGTTCGTCGGTGGTGACCGGGCACACTTCGGCGTCCACTGCCCCGATTCGCTGTCCGCTGGCGATGACCGCGGCCGGGCACCCCTTTCCGCATGTGTCAGCCACTCCGCAGCTTGTGCATGTCGTGTTCGCGCCCATGCGGAGCCTGGTCATCGGGTAGTCGTCGAGCCGAGCGGCGATGTCGGCGTCTTCGAAGATGTTGCCGACTATGAATTCTGACGGATCATGTTGGGACTGAGGCGTTTTCGCCGCGAAGGTCAGATAAGGGCAGACGGTCACCTCCCCTGGAGTGAACACGTAAATGATCGTGCCCGCTTCGCACCCTGCCAGGGGCAGGCCCTCGCCGTTCGGGAAGCGGATGTGCACGACATCGAGCCCGGCGTCCGCGAACGGCACGGTGATGTCCTGGATGTGGGCCATCCTGTCCTCGGTGGCGGCCAGCACGCGCTTACTCTTCACTCCACGGCCCATCGAGCCGAGAGGATTCATCAGGACGTACTCTGCGCCGTTCTGGACGGCGAACTCGCACAGCTGCCGGTATTCATCGTCTTCCGCCAGCGAGTTCGGTGTGCAGAGCAGCCCTTGCAGAAGACCTGCACGGGCAAGGGATTTGGTGGTTTCGACAGTGGTGAAGAAGCTGCCGCGGTCTCCTCGGAATCGACCGTGCGAGTCGGGCGCGAAACCATCGAGAGAGACGTTGGCGTGCACGCCGCCGATCGTGACGAGGTCGGCGATGTCCTGTTCGGTGAGTGTTGTCGCATTCGTGCAGATGCCGACGTCCATCGCGGCGGCGCGGAACCCGCGCACAACCTCGAGAAACTGAGGGTGGATCGTCGGTTCGCCGCCAGTCAGGGTGACCCGCTCTACGCGGGCGGACGCCAGGCGTGGGATCAGCTTGTTCATCACTTCGTCGATGTCCATCCACCCGCCTTGCTTCGTTGCCGAGACAAAGCAGTGTGCGCAGTGCAAGTTGCAGCGTTCGTCGATCTGCACCAGCGCTTTTCGTTTTCCTTTGCTGGTCGAGGTGCGGAAGTAGCACGACGAGGCCCGGCCTTGGCCGGTGAGGCTGAGCGTTCCCATGCTCAGATGTTCCTGCTTCCCTCTGCGCGCGGCGCTGGAATCCGGTAGAACATTTTCGGAACCTTCTGGCGGGAAGTGTCCCCACTTCCCGCCAAGAAACTCGCTCGAACATCATCCCGCCGAAAGGCCGTCGAAAGGCCGTACCGATGTCCGGATCAGCAGGTGCGACAGAGGGATTCGCAGCTATTCGTGACTGCCCCGCGCCGCTGCTCGACCTCACGTTCGACCAGATGCGCACCCTCGTGGCTGTTCACCAGACAGGCTCTCCACTGGCCGCGGCGCGGCTGCTGAACAGAGAGCACTCCTCGGTCCGCAAGCAGATCGCCACACTCAACCGCAGCTTCGCCCTGCTGTGCGGCGAAGTGCTGTGCGTTAAGCAGGGCCGCGGGCGGGACTATCTGTTCACGCCTACCGGCGAAGCGGTTGCGGCGCGTAGCCGTGGCATGCTCGTCGATTGGCAGGCGGTGATCACCGCGCGCCGCCGCAAACTCGGCTCGAGTATTACGGTGGCCACGACGGAGTTCACCGTGGATTTCCTCGCCAAGGCGTGGCCGCTGGTGGCCGAGGAGTTCACGCGGCGCGAGATCGAGGTGAACATCGTTCACACGCGCACTCGCGCATTCTGGGAGAGGCTGGACGGCGCGGATGTCGACCTCGTGTGCGGTTCCGTGCCCGTGTCAGCTGCGACCGACCCAATCTTCGCCGCGTACGACGTCATCGAGTGGCACCGAGAAAAGCTGGTGCTCATAACCAACCTCGGAGATCGCGAGCTTCCCGTCGGCGCGGTGAGCCAGAGCCGGCTGACTGAGATACCGATCCTGGCACCAACGACCGGAACAGCCGGCCTCATCTCGGAGTTCCTGCGTCGCTGGTACGGGCCGGATTTCGCCACCCACCTCAACATCGTCGCCGAGGTCGACAGTGTCTACTACGGGCTCGCGCTGCTGCGGTCCGGACTCACGCGCGGTGCGCTTCTCTGCCCTCACAACACTGCCGAAGCTGCCCTCGAAGGGCGACCGTCTGGGGCCCACCCCCTGCGGCTGGTCCCGCTTACGGGCGACTTTCACCCGCCTCTGCACCTGCTAGCAGGGGTTTTCGCGCGCAAGCTCGAGCGCGACCTCTACGACGACGCGCACCCTCTCAACCTGCTCTGGGACGCCTTCGCGCAGTCGTCGCGCTCTTAGCCGTCCGCGGCGATCTCGTCTGCGTTCGCGCGCGTGCTCAGGTCGCGGATCAACACGTCGAAAGTCGGCGCATTCTCCCAGCTGGGACGCAGCGTTCCGACGCGATGCCACCCCCAGCGGCGGTATGCAGCGTACGCGAGCTGATTGTCCGGATCGACCAGTAACGTGGCGCGCTGCTCGGGGCGCGTCCGCAACAGTTCGTCGTGCAGCGAACGACCCAGTCCGCGACCGGTATGTGAGGCGCAGACCATGACCTCCGACAGCGCGAACGTCCGCGAACCGTCCTCCTGAACAAATGTTGGATCTGGTGTATCGAGGGCCAGACCTTCCCACCATCGGGACGTCTGGCGGAGGGGCCACCCCCACGACTGTCCGACCGGTTCGCCAGCAATGAAGGCGACGACGAGGTCGAACCCGGCTGCGTTGGTGTAGTTATCGAACCGTTGCATGAACTGGACGGGTGAGTCGAAGGGGTCTCCGGACGCAATTGCGTCAACGTATGAGCGCCGGTACACGTCCTGGACCACATCGCGAATGCCGCGTGCCGCGATGTTATCGAAGCGGCGGAATTCAGGCATGGACATGCCCTTTCGACCGCGCTAGCGCATCGAATCGCTCAACGAACTCGTCCATACCTGCCCACGAGCCAGCGGCGGTGCGGACAGGGTTCAGCGATTTCAGTGTGCGTGTCGATGCGATTTCAGCTTCGAGATCTGCCAGGACGGACGTTGCCTCATGGACCGCTCGCGGCGTGTCTCCAGTGCGGGCAAGAGCCGCCGAAAACCAGGCGCGGGCGTGCGCCGAGTTGCGGGGGCGGGCAGGTTCGCGCGCCGACACCTCGTACAGCGCGAGTGCTCGGGCGCTGTTGCCGGTATCAGCCCACCCCCGGGCCTCGTGGCCACGAAGTTCAGCGTGTGTGACGAACCGGAGCCACGTTTGGCACTCCTCAAGGGGCTCGTGACTCGCTGCCTCGTCCATTTCCCGCCACGCGACAGCCATCGCTCGCTGAAATGCCTGACCATCCCCATTCACGCCGTGAGCGGCGGCCTCTCGCACCGAGATCAATGCTTGAATTCGGCCGGGCGGCCGTCGGCGCATCAGATCGGCGGCGCGCCGCACTAGAGCGAGCGCGTAGGACGGCGACGCCTCGCCGGTCCTCGCAAGTCCGATGGTCTGTAGCGACGCGTTGAGGAGGGCGTGCACGGTGAGATCGTCGTCCTCGGAGCACGCCGCCAGCGAAAGAGCATCGGAGTAGCAGCGGCGTGCAAGGGCGTGCTGGGCACCGTCGTACGCGAGCCATCCCGTGATGATCGCCAGGTTGCCCACTGCCGACATCCACGCCTTAGCCGTACGCCCATCGAACGCGGCGGTGTTGAGCAGCCCAAGAGAACGCTCGAGCGTGCGCCGGGCGTGCTCGACCAGATCCGCGCCACCGACCAGTTGGTCGATGGCGTCCAGGTCGATGGTAAGTGCGTTGAGCTTGTGTACGTCGTCCATGCTGATACGTGACGTGGCCGCGGTCGGAAGCGAAACCGCGGTGAACGCTGCTAGCTTCGCGAGGTCGCGGCGCTTCACGTCGTCCTCCTCTGCGGGTATCAGCGGATCAGGAGCGGTACCCGCGCTCGCCCCGACCGCCGACACGAATCGGCGCGCCTGTTCTGGAGTCAACGATGCCAGGCAACTATCCAAATCCGCAGCGCGGCTACCGCGCACTGGCCGCTCCGGGGTCGCATGCTGCTCCCATTTCCTGATGGTGGAGGTCGCCCACCCTATCAGTTCTGCAAACTGTTCCTGGGTCATTCGGAGCGCATCGCGAAGCGCACGCACTTCCGCCCCTGTCCACACTTCGACAATCATTCACCGCCCCTTACCCCGTACGGACCGGACCGTAGTAGAAGCGTAGCGGTTTCTGGTTAGTTCCGTGGCTGGGCTGATCGGCTCCCGTGGGCGAGTCTCGAAACAGGCGGTCCGATCCGGTCGTCCATCCTCGGCCCGGATGGGACTGCCTCACCAACCCAGCCGACAAAAGGGCTCATCGTGACTCACCTCGGCAGACCGCACATCTTGCCCGGCGTCGCACCAACTGGCGCGGCTTTGAGTGGAAACATATTGGTACACAACGGCTTAGCGTCGCGAACCCAGATCGCGGATTGGCACGTTGCCCGCCGAGGTCTGCGGCGTCGAGCGTGGGCGCGGCGGCGTGCGGCAGTTGAGCCGGACTCGAGGTGGTAGGCCGCGATGCCCGCCACCAGCCCTCGCCCAGACGAGCCGGACGTACATGTCCGGCTGGTCTGGGACGGGGCTGGTGACCCGCTCGTCCTGGACTACCGCGCGTGCGTATCCGCAGCCACGGCCTTTCTCGCGGATTGGACGCGCTCCCATTCCCCTCAGCTTCGACTGCTCCTGGTGGACGACGATCCGGCAGGGCTGCCACGAATGAAGTGCGAATACCTATGGAGTTCACCGTGTTGACACCTGCACCGCCGCCCGAGATCTGGTCGCGGAGAACCACTTACGAAGAAGTGTTCGGCTTGCGCGCCGGCGTGGACTCCCGCCGGTGGGTAATCACAGTTCCGGCGGGCCTCCGCAGCGGACTCGGGGTTGTCCGTATGCCCGCCGACGCGGGGCGCGATGTGCGAACGTGGCTGCATCAGAACGGCGTCCGCCCGCCGATCGTGGCGAACCTCGTAGCGGACACGGTCGCAGGACAGCCCGAGCGACGTGAGTGGTTGTTCCTGGCTGCCGCCTCGACTGCCGATGCGGCACTCCACTCGGCGTTCGCCGCCTTGCCGACGTTCGCGACCCGGCAGGTACGCCTGTTCCTGGCTGACAACGTTCTGCTGCCGACGCCGAGAGATCCGAGGCAGGTGTGGATCGATCCTCCGCGTGGGCGGTCGATGCCTCTCCTGGCCGCGCTCGCCGAGCACATTCGTGATGCACTCAAAGCGGTCGACCACGCATCCGCTTCGCTCGCGTCGCGGGCGGTGCGATGAGCGTCGAATTGCATTCCCGCAGTGTCGGTTTGAGTCAGTCGCTAACGCCGTGGTCCGAGATCGAGGAACGTCGCGCGACCTATCGGAGGATGGGGCTGGCGGCGGTTGTGGACCGCAAGTCGCGGTCGATAGTGATCCGAGGGGATCGATGCGCCGCCACCAGGATTGTGCGGATGCCGTCGAGGGTTGGTGCGTCGGTCCGATACGCGTTGATGGCCATGACCCCTCGGCCGCCGATCGTGTCGCAGCTGTTGATCGAGATGGGGGAACACCGACGGGAGTGGCGCGCACTCGCCGCGCACTCGCCGTTGGCCGCGGCCGGGTTCGATTCGGTTCTCGCAATACGTGGTGTGCATGTGTGCCCGCCGGTGTCGCACATCTTGCTGCCCACTCCCGGCGATCGCCGGCAGGTGTGGATCGAGCCCGTTACAGGAGACCTGCCGCAGCTGTCCGTGCTGCTCGACGCAATCCGAGAGGGCCTTTCCGTGAATTCAGTTCCGGACCTGCGTAACTCGAATGTCGTGGAGGCGGCGAAATGATCAGCGCGGCAGGAGATCCAGGCAGCCGTGGGGCAAGCGCCTTCCTCACCGAGGTCGACGGAATAGAAGTCGCGCTCGATCGCACCGGGCCCGTGCTGTCCGCGCTGGCGCTCTTGGACCTGTTCACCAACCCTGACGCGAAGGCGGACACCGGCCTGATGCGAGCTGCAAGGCACTTGTATGAGGTGTGCCGCTACGCCCACGCGAAGAATCCCGGTATCCGCCACCTGCGCGATTCCGATGACCTGGTGGGAATACACGTAGCTGCCGAACTGTGCAACTGGCACGTGCACGCGATCCTGGACGGCCGCGAGTATCCGCCGGAGACCCCGGTCGACGCTACAACATGGGGCGACTGGGCGATGCTGCTGGCGCTGGACACCTGCCTGTTCGCCGCCCGGGTCTCCGACGGAGCGATCACGCAGGACCACCAGGGCGAGTTCGCGCAGGCGGTCAGCCGGTTCGAGATCTACGTCCGCGGTTTGACGGAGGGGCTATTCCGACATCCGTCGCCGTTCGAGGCAGGACCGAGTCGAATCACGGCCGGTGTAATAGCCGAGCTTCGCGGACGTGTGACGCCGCCTGTAGAACATGCCGGTCGCCATCGTGATCAGTCGGGCGAGAGCGTCGGTCTGCTCAGCTTCGACCGCGCCGCCCAGCTGTGGCCTGACCTAGCGGTCGGGCAGCTCGCCGTCGTCCGTGTGTCCAGCGAAGTCGGCCGCCGGGCGGTCGCCCTCAAGCCTTGGCCAATGTTGCCGATCGTCTCGACTCCGCACGAGGAGTGGCTGTTCCTGGCTCAGATGCTGGCCGCGGAAGATCCCGAAGTCTTCCGTGCGCGGCTCGAACTGAGCGGTGCACCGCTGTACGTGAACCCCGACACGGCCGTGAGCGAACTGCTGGAGCAAACCTTGCCCGACGGGTTCCGGTGGGTGGTCGGGCCGGAGCAGACCCACCTCCCGCACGTCGGGGTGGTCATCGAGGTGGTGGCCGCCGCGGTCAGCCGCGTGCGGGAGGACCAGCTCGAGCGAGAGATGGGAGGTGATGTGCAGCCCTCTGGGTGAGATCCATCATCACGGTCCCGGCTCCCCTCCGGGGCCAGCCGAGTGTGCGGTCCGGCTCCCCTATGCGCCGGACCGCCCACTCGAGCGCGGTGTCCACCTGGATGCCGCGTCGAATCCCTACTGCTGTAACGGAGAACGGAATGGGAGTCGTCGAGATCGCCGTGGTGGTCGCGGCGGTGGTCGGTGTAGTGGGCGGCTGCTACGAGTGTGGGGCTAGCTGGATCAATCGAGACCTCGACGCGTTGCTGCCCGCGCTGCACGACCCGCGAAACTGCCCGCGATGCATCGGGCAGCGATGCCCGCCCGTTCCGGTCGCCGTGTACGTCGGCGGAGTTCGGTGGCTGACCTTCCCGCCGATCCCGACCTATTCGAAGTGGCGAGAGTCGCACGCCGACGCCGAAAACGCAGGCTGACTCGCGCCGTCTCAACAACACAAATAGGAGAATCATGTCTGCATCCACCACCGCGCCGGACCCGGTCTTCACCCCCTGGCGGGGCAACCCGTCCGATCAGTTGCAGCGCATCCGCCGAGACCTCGAGGTCGAGTCCAGCGTGATCCGCTGGTTCGAGCCGGACCTCGTGCCGGGGCTGCTCCAAACGCGGGACTACCTGCGCGAGGTGCTCGAGGCGGTAATCGGGTTCGTCGACGACGCGGCCGACGACGATGCCGTCACCGACGCGATCGCCGCCCGACTGGAGCGCCAGGAGCGCTGGCGTGAGGCAGCACCTTCGACGGCGTTCGTCATCGCGGAGTCCGCGCTCACCACGATCGTGGGGACGCCCGCCATCACGCGAGGGCAGTTGGAAGCGCTGCTGCTCCCGCTGCCGGAGCACGCGACCCTCGCCGTCGTGCCCAGGTCGACCCAGTTCCGTTTCACTGCGACCGGTTTCACGATCTTCGACGATCGCGAAGTCCGGGTCGAGACCATCACGGGCGGGATGCGCTTTGTGGGACCGGACGTCGCGGGGTATCAGAAGGCGTTCAACGCCCTGAGCGGCGACGCGGTCACCGGACCCGACGCGCACGCGCTCATTCGCGAAGCGATCGCCGTGCTGGGGTAGCCCGCAAGCCGTGTCCGCTTCCGTGCCCCTCCATCGGCTAGCGGACGCGTATCGAGCCGCGCCCCGTCCCCTCCCGGGCGGGGTGCGGCTCACCTCCCGGTGCTCAAGCTGGCCGGGCCGTCGAGACCACGAGACGAATTATCAGTCACACGAACACATTCCGAGGTATTGCGATGCCAGACGAAGCGCTGCTCACCGGCGCGGTGAAGTGGTTCCACCGGGACCGCGGATACGGGTTCATCACCCGCGACGACGGTGGACCCGACGTTTTCCTGCACTACTCGGCGCTGCCGGACTCTTGCCGGAACGCTTTCCGCCGCCGAATTGTCGATACAGCCCAGCGGGTCCAGTTCCGAGTGATTCAAGAGCGAAAAGGTCCGCTGGCGGCCGAGGTTCAGCTTCTTGCCGGAGGGACGAAGTGACGGAGCCAATCCGGATCAAGGGCGTTATCAAGTGGGTCAATCTCGACCTCGGTTATGGGTTCATCGCGGTTGACGACGGGGGCGACGTGTTTGTGCACCGGAAATTCCTGCCGAAACCTCTTGAACCCCAGGAAAACTACGAACTTCGGCCCGTCTACCTCCGTGTCAGAAACACTTCCAAGGGGCGGCAGGCATACGACGTCCTGATCGACGGGCCCGGAACTCATGGGTGACCTGGACGCCGATCTGGCGGATGCGGTGCGGCGCTGGATGATTGCGCGCGATATAGCGCTTCTCCACCGACACGGGCCCGCCGTGCTGTCGCAGTCGGCGGGGAGCCGATGATGCAGGCCGAACACACGCTGACTCCGGATACAGAGGAACGTTGCGGCGTGGTCGTGTGGTTCAACGCGGAAACTGGTTGGGGGATCGTCGAGGACGGGGACCTTCGAGCGATCGTCCGGCGGGATGGACTCGATCTCACCCGCCTCCGCCGTGGCACGACGCTGCAAACCGGGCAGCGGATCGCTTTCCGGGTCCGATTGCGCGGCAGCGATTTCGAAGCCCACGCCGTGGCAGACCCGGATCGTAGGCAGTCCGAGTGAGCGAAGGAGGCGTAGTGGGGGTGGTACTGCCGTTCCGCCGACAGCGCGTGACGCCGCGACTGGGGCAGTGGCTCGGCCGGCTGGACTCTCAGCACGGAGACCTGTGGCGACGGTGCCCCGAGCTGACGAAGCTGGGAGACCCCTTCACGGTGAGCGGCTTGGAAGTGCTGACCTGCGCGGCGTGGGACACGTTGGGGTGGGACGTATCTGCGGTCGCGAAACCAGAGCGCGAGTGGGTCGATCAGATCTGCTGGTTCGCGGGAGAGGTGTACCTCCGCGCACTCGGAGCGGCATGGGTGGACCTCGGCGGTACCTCGTTCGAGCCGACGATCCTGCACGCAAGCGGGCGGATCTCTGGCCTGTACGAGCATTTGGAGGACACCCTGCTCGAAGCCGACCCCGACTTCCCACTGCGAGGGGTCGGCGCGTTCGTTCGCACCTACCAACTCGAAGCTCTCCGAGCACTCGCGCATGACCAGTGAAGGGAGTTCGCCCATCAATCCGAACACCGGCTTCCGAAAGCCGAACATGGCGCTGTTCACCCGGGCATATCCGATCGATGCCGTACCACACCCAACCGAAGATCCTCTGGTCTGGTGGATTCCGTCGACGGAGGCCCGCCCCGGTGCGCGTTTGCCCGACGCATCGCTCATCATCGCGATCCTCAGCCGAGCGGTCAACCCGCCGCCGTCGCTGCTGTTACGGACCGTGCTCGAGTTCCTTCCGGTCCATGTGCGGCTGATCTACGAGCCCGACTATCAACGCCAGGGCAGCCGGGCCCTGCAAGTTCTGACGATGGTCGTCGATCGCGAAGCGGCGGGCCGAATCCGCGGCGTCGACCCCGAGCCGGCCGCTCCTCTGTGTCCATCGTCCTACGGCGACCACATCGCGCATTTCGTGCGGATCTACATCGATTTCATGGTCCACCAGCAGTTCTCCGACCTCGCAGGGCGTGCGCGAGACGTGATGTACCAGCAAATCCACACCGTGAACCGGCTCGCGGTCGACACGATGGCCGGACGGCTGCGATTGCCCCGCCACTCCACAGCGGCTCGCATCTGGCCACCCCGACTCACTGATACGCAAGGAGATTCGCAGTCATGATTCGGAGCGACTGGACCAACCGCATTCTCGCGTTCTCCGCCATTCTCGGTTGCGGCCTTACCGTCTGGGCGCTGTGGCCGTCCGCCCAACCCACGCCCGAGTCAGTGAGAACCCTTCCCGCACAGGCTGCCCCGAATGGCGCGGACCAGCTGCCCTCGCACGCGCCCCGCGGCTGTCCACACCTCGTCGACGGCGACACCGTGACAGGGAACGGCCCGGGAAGCACCGATGACGGACCGTCTGTCATCCTCGCATTCGAGTACGCCTATTTCACCCTGCGCGATGGGACCATTGCCCGAGACCTCGCTACGGAAGATGCAGTACTTCCCCCGGCCCACATGGTGCAGCGAGGTATCGATCACACTCCCGTGGTCGAGGCGTACTGCGTTCACATCACGCCGGCCGCCGCTCCGGGTGTCGAGTTCCAAACCTGGGCGGTGACCATCTCCGTCGACTCCCCCGGCGAACCGACGGCCACTCTGCGGCAGCAGATCACCACTCGCTCCCACGGCGGCCGTACGCTCATCGCGGGAATCAGAACCGACGGCTGAACAGCGTGTCGGACAATACGGACCGCCACAGCGACGGAGGATGAGATGGACACCGACTTCGACTCGTTCGACCCTGGCCGCGACCCAGATGCGATCGCCGAGCGTGTCCGGCGCACCGCAGCAGCTCAAACTGCGCCCGCGTTCCGATCGTGGCTCGAGAGAGGCGACGCCGAGATGCAGACACTGTTCGACTCCGTACCAGAGATTGCGGTGCTGGAGAACTCGCGGTGGGGGGTCGAAGGTCTCCGGGCGCTCGAGCGGCACCTGCGTTCACGGTTCGCCAACGTGACGGAATTGCGTGGGTCGCCGAGCGGCATCTACGAGCGGTTCATCGGTGAGGTATACCGGCGAAGCTTCGACGGTGAATGGCGCAACTTCCCCGATTTCGCGCGTGGCGGGGCCGAGTTCTGGCCGGTCGTGGAGCTGTCGTATCGACCGGACCACCTGGACCCGCACGACCTGATCACGACGGGCGTCCGTCCAGGCACCAGGCGCAACCCACTGCACCCCGAAGGAGAGTTGGCGTGGGTGTATGAGAACTTCGCTCGCGATCACCAGTGGTGGATCGATGCGGGACGGCCATCCCGTGAAGAGTGGGATCAAGTGCTCATGAAACGAATTCTCGGCCGAGAATGAAGCCCGAGCATGAGGTGAGATGACGACGGACCGTGAGCCGCCGCAAACTCCGAACGAACTGGATGCACCCACGCGCGACCAGTATCTCAACAAATACATTCCGGGGAAGTTGGCGAGCGGGGAAGTTCCGAGATCAGTGCCGGGCTACGCTCAGTCCTTGAGATTTTGGGAAATGGCGTCACGTCGAGGCGCGGCCTGGGAGCTGGGGATTGAGAAGGTATTTGGCCTGGATCGGCAGGGGTGGGAGCGTCACCATACGCACAGCCTTCCTGAGTCGGGCCGTTCTATTCAGGCAGACTTCTACCGCGACTCGGGTAAAGCACCGGATGGTGTCGCGCACTCGATTGAGGTCAAATCCGGTGAAATAAGCCAAGAGCGTGAAGTTTCCCAGCTGCTCGGATATCGGGCCCAATTGGCCCGAGGTGAGAAAGTCACCTATATCACGCGCGCCGGCCAGGCACATGCTCAAGACGTACGCGAACTCATGGGAAACCTCCTCAAGCAATATCCGAATCAGTTCCGGATCATGGAAGCCAACGACCGGGTTTACAATCGCATTTTAGATAGCGGGATGCGGGAATTGGAGCGGCGGGAGAAACAGCGTACTCGTGACACCGTTGCGCGGATACCGGCCAAAGACCGCGAATCCCGTGATGTAGCCAAGGTCGCCCGCGATTACCTCGCGAGCTTGAACAATCAGGCAGTTGAGGGTCGTCAAGTTGGCGTCGAGCAGATCCGATATGTTCAAGAGACGCTACGAGATCTCGGAGAGTGGGAACATCGCCGTGATCTCGAGCGAGCGGACGAGTCGAGAAAACTGCTCGGCCTGGGATTTCGGGCGGGTCGCGACGTCACCGACTATCTACGGGAACGGGCCGATGAGCGCCACCACGAACGGATGACGCCGGTTAACGAACTGGCGGTACATCAGATCTCACGCGAACGCAGCGAACTTGCACACGATGTGGCGCGAGTTCTCCGCGACGTCGAGCGAGCGCGAAAGGAGGGACGCGAGATCGACCCCAAGCACCTCCAGCGTGCGGTGAACGCCCATGGGAATCGGGTCGGCGCGTTAGCTCGGCTCGAAGGGAAGATCTTCGAAGCCCCGATCCCAGGCCAAACGTCGGAGCAGCAGCGCGAGTGGAACGCTGCCTGGAAAATGGTCAGCGAAGAGCGAGATCGGCCGATCCACCAGGCGCTTGACCACCTCGACAGAGTGGCTGCCCAGACCCGGGAAGCCCGTGAACGAGTACCGCGTGAGGTGCGTGAGCGTGAGGCGCGCCCGCCCGCGGAGCGTGAAGTGCGTGAGCGCGGGGCGCGGCCGGCCGCGGAGCGTGAAGTGCGAGAGCGCGGCGAGGCGAGGGGTTCCGGGCCGCCGGCCTTGGTGCAGGTGCCCGCGGAGCGCGAAGCTCGTGAGGCGCAAATCCGTGCCGAGCGTGAGCAACGAGCCGCGGAGCGAACCCAGTGGATGCTGGATCGTGGGGTCGACGAGAGCGTCACTCGGCTGGTCGGCCTCCACCAGGACCCGATACTGCCCGGTGATCCGGAACCTCCACGACCCGACCAGGAAAAGGTCCGATCCGACCACGCGACGCGACAGCGGGACGCGCGCGCTCGCGAAAACGACGCCAGGCAGCGCGACGGGCGGGTGAGGTGATTGCCGCTGCGTGATTGAACCGGACGGTCGGGTTACGCTGCACGAGTGGAGGAGCCGAAGCGAACCACCGTGTGGCGTGGGATTGTGTACGTCACGACTCCGCTCAGCCTGGTAGCCATGGTGGTCTCCAGGCATCAAGAGCCGGGATGGGTGCAGGTCGCGATGAGCGCGCTGGTGATCACGATGGCGACCGGCGTGTTCTACAGGCTCGAGCGCGCGATACTCCGGATGTAGCGGCTACTTCCGCGCGCGGCGATCATCCCGAACTATGAATCCCTGAGCAGTGGAGCACGTCTCCGGCGAGGAGGGCGCGCCGCCCTCGCGTGCAGGTGTACCCGAGGAGTGGTCCGGATCAGCGGCAGCGCGATGAGCGCTGCGACCCCGGCAGCGAGCAGGGCGGCGGTCGAGTCGCCCAGGTGCCAGACCCACGCGGCAGCCGCCAGCTGCACCGCGCAGGCGATCCAGCCCAGCACAACCAGAACTGCGGTGGGTAGCCGCCATATCGCCAGAGCTAGGAGCACGATCGTGAACAAGGCGATCAGCGCCGCCGCCCCGGTCGCTTGATACGTCATTCCCGTAGCGTGCCACAGCAGCGTTGTGATGGCACGGTGGCCTGCCCTGCTGTAGCAGGGACGTTGCCGCGTTCGCTACGGGTGCGTTACCGGCGGTCGAGCTGCGTCTCTAGCCCGTTCTTGCGCGCCATGCAATATGCCGTAGATCACATCCCTCGGGCGGTTTCGTGCTTTATTTGGTGCACGAAACCCTGGTACGGTGAAGCCCATGCGACTGAAAGTAAACCACCGGCCAGAACGCCGGGGACTCGAGTGCGGCGGCGCTGCGTTCGGTGAATGATTCTGGTGTGCGGTGACCGACGCGGGACACGCGCCGGGTACCAGCGTCACCTGAAATCGCGCCAGCCGGCCTGCCGAGAATGCCTCGACGCCGAGGCTCGACGCAAAACTCCTGATCGTCGCCCACCGCCACCGTGCGGCACCGAAGCTGCGCACGGGCGACACCGCCGCCGCGGTGAGGTTTGCGATGTATGCCGTCAAGCGGTCAACCGGATCGACCGCCAGCGGAAACGGCGAAAACGACGCGAACGCGCGACGCAGCGCCAACCTGTCATCCATGTTCCACGCCTGATATTCGCGCACCTGTATTTGAATGCCTCGATCGCTGATCAAGTGACGGTCGAGGCCGCGATACCGGAGTCGCGAATTCGTCGATGCGTTGAGGAGTACAACGCGCAGGAATATGCCGCCGCGTGACTACGCGTGAGCCGGGGGGATAACTGCTAATCGCAGAATTCCGCCGTGCCGATCGACAGTGTGCCGACCTGATCAAAAATTGCGCGGGGTCCTGCGCGTCGATGCTCCGAACACGACAGAACCTTCTTAGGAATTCCGTGCATCTTCCGCGTCCCAAAAATGACGAGTACGCCGCCGTGGTCGTGCGTGTCCCCACCCCGGTGCCCCTGCTGGGCCGTGACCGCGTGGTCGGCGTTCCCGTGCTCGGCCGCCAAGCCATCGTCCCCAAGTATCAGATCCATCCTGGCCAGCTCGCGCTGATGTTCCCCACAGAAGTGCAGCTCGGACCGGAATACGCGAAGGCGGCCAACCTTTTTCGCGACTCGGCACTCAACGCCGACCCTTCGGTGGTCGGCTACCTCGAGCCGAACCGCCGCGTGCGTGCGATACGGATCGGCGGGCACCGCTCTGACGCTCTGCTCTTGCCGCTGGAGACGCTGACCGCGCTGGGCCTGGACGCTGGCCTGCTCGCTGAAGGTGACATCTTCGACAAGTTCGCCGACATCGAGATCTGCCGCAAGTACATCCCGCCGCAGACCGGCCGTGCGCTGAATGCCCAGCCGCGCACTCGCGTTCGGGTCGTCGAGCGGCACTTCCCCGAGCATCTGGACACCGGAAACTACTGGCGGCTGCGCGCGAGCAAGCTGCTCGACGAGGACGACGAGATCGTGGTCACCCAGAAATTGCACGGGACCTCGATTCGCGTCGGGATGGTGCCGGTCCAGCTGCCGCGGCCGGTCCGTCCGCTCACCCGCCTGGCGCGCTGGTTCGCCGACCGGGCCGGCGTGCCGATTCAGACCTATGAGTACGCCCCTGTCTATGGATCGCGACGTGTCGTCAAAGGTACTGGTCGCAGTAACCACCACTACACCCCGGTCGACGGCGTCGACCTGTGGACTCGGCACGGCCGCATGCTGGATGGCCTGCTGCCCGAAGGAGTCCTGGTGTTCGGCGAACTGATCGGTTGGGCGGATTCTCATACGCCGATCCAGCGCGGATACACCTACCGCATCGACCCGGGCAAAGCCGAGATGTACGTGTACCGGGTCGCTCGGATCAACGCCCAGGGCTACCTGACTGACCTCGTGTGGGACCAGCTCGAAGAGGCCTGCGCGACGTACGGACTGGTGCCCGTGCCGGTTCTGTGGCGCGGCCGGGCGGCCGACTTCACTGTCGAGGACTGGATGGATCGCCGCTACCACGACGAGGGGTACGTGCAGGCAGTACGGCTGGACGCCGGCTCGCTTCCCGACGAAGGTGTGGTGATCCGCCGTGACCGCGGGGCGGTGCCCCTGCTTCTCAAGGCCAAGTCGGCGGAATTCCTGCGGTACGAAACCGGGCAGGCCGACGCTGGTCGTCGCGACATCGAAACGGCTGAATCGACTGTGCCTGAGCAGGATTCGGAGGTGGCCGCGTGAGCAATGTGCTCGGCGAGGCGCGCATCGCCGAGCGATTGCTCGACGCGCCCGAGGCGCACTTTCTCACCGCGCACGGCCGGTCGAAGCTCGCCCCAACCCCGCCTCACCTTGCCGCTGGACTCACCGAATGGCCCACGGCCACTGGCCACCCCGCGCGCGTCGACCCGATCGTCGGCGCGGCCATCGCCCTGTCCCAGCCGAACACCCTCAACCTCGCGATGCGGCTCATCACCGCCGCGTCCGCGCTGCCCCATCCTGCCCACACCTCCAGGAGCCTGACATGACCGATAGCCCCTCTCTGGAAATCCGGCTTCGCGCTGGCGAACACACCTCGGTGGGGATGTCACCGAGCAGGACGGTGATCCGTCTGCGCCGCGGCACGCTCGAACAGCACACCGCCCTCGTGGCCGCCGCCTTGGTGATCCGCCAGAGGCTGGGCACCGTGGATCGAATGTGGCGGGGCGATGTGAAGGTCAGCGGCGACGGCGACACCGTGGCGGTGTCGGTCACTCTGCTCAACCGAATGGGGTCCAAGTCCCGCCAGATCGTGGTCACGCGTGAGGAGATCCTGCGTCGCCGTGAGGAAGCGGAGGCGCTGCTGCGCAGCTCGGAGGTCGTGCGGAAGTCGGCTGGCCGATGAGGGCCGATCAGCTCACCGTCGCCCACGAGGGCCGGGTTCTGGTGACCGGCACCGGCAGCCAGCGCCGCCGCGCCACCCTCCGCACGGTCGATCTCACCCACTCGACCTACGTCCTGGCGATCGTCGACGACCCGGTCCGCGGCCGGACTCCGGTCGTCCTTGCTCCAGACACCGAGATCGGAATCGAGGACTGATGCAACCGCAACAGCTCGCCATCCTGCGCGGTCCCCAGGGCGCGGGAAAGACCCGCCGCAGCCGCCAGCTCGTCCGTGAAACCCCGAACACCGTCCGGATCGGGCGTGACGACATGCGGCGTATGGCGCTCGGGCGCACCGGCGTGCTCGAACGCGAGCACGAGGACCTGATCACGGCAATGATGCGAGGCGCGGCGGAGGAAGCTCTGCGGCAAGGCGCTCACGTCGTCATCGACGCCACCCACCTCGTACACCGTCACGCCCAGGGATGGGCGGATTTCGCTGCCGCGCGGGGCGCGGAGTTCGTGCTGCACGACATGGCAACCCCTTTCGCCGACTGCGTCGCCAACGACGAGGCGCGTGCGCTTGCTGGTCGACGAAGCGTTGGTCCCGAACTGATCGCGGCGTCGTTTCGCCGGTGGCCACCCGAGAAGTGGAAGCCCGTCGTTCCTGCGGTCGACCGACTCGCCATCACCCCGTACGAGCCCGACCCGACCCTGCCGCCAGCCTGGATCGTCGACCTCGACGGCACCCTCGCCGATAACCGGTGGCGAGATCCCTACGACTACAACGATCTTCGGTCCGATCCGGTGATCGCGCCGACGAGGAGCATCGTCAACGCGCTCGCCGGCGGCGACAGCCTCGACAGCGTCATCATCCTGTCCGGTCGCGACGCCTGCACCGAGGAAGACACCATCGCCTGGCTCGAAGAGCACCACATCCTGTTCGACGAACTGCACATGCGAACGACCGGGGACCGCCGCCCCGACGCGCTGGTGAAGCTCGAGCTGTTCGACACCGCGCTGCGGGAAACCTATAACGTGCTCGGCGTCATCGACGATCGACTCGCGGTGGTTCGCATGTGGCATCGCCTCGGACTCACTGTCTTTCGGGCAGGTGATCCCGATGCCACCCACTGACCGACGCAGCGGTGTCCACCTCGAGCTGATGCACGCGACCGTGATCAGCTTGCCGACCGCCGCGACCTCCGCCGGAACCGACGACTTCCCCATGACGCAGCTGCTGGCTGTAGCACGCGCCCTGCTGTCGGACCTCGACACCGTCGCGCGCCACCTCGGGGTCCGCCTGGAGGTGACCGTCATCGAGGACTCACCGTGACAGACGATCTGAAGGGCCCGGACCTGCCATTCGGAAACGACGACCACGCGGTCCTCATCGAGGCCGCCGACGTGCTGGGCCTGTCGCTACCCCGGACTATCGCGCACGCCGCCGCAGCCTATGCCCGCCAACTCATTTCCGCCCACCGATACCGGTGACGAACTTCGCGAAGGCTGAAAATGAACCTCCCTAGCTGCTGCCGGGCACGGTGGCATCGCCCGCCTCTTCTGCGCTCGGTGCGCTGGCCCGATATGGCCATGACCTATCTGCCCGACGGCGTGGTAGCGCTCAAGCCGCGCGGCTGGCTGCCATCCGTTCCGCGCGCTGAATGGTCCCGACGCGCACGGTTTCTCGACGACAACGCCCATCTGGTCGCGGGTATCGGTGCGCTGCATCTGGACACCGGCGACCAGCAACTCCTTATCGACTCCGGGGCGGGGCCGATCACTGTTCCCGATCACCCCGACTCCTGGCTGACAGGTGCGATGAACGGTGGTGAGCTGCTGCGAAACCTGTCGCGTGTGGGCTCTGCGCCTGAACGTATCGACGCGGTGCTGATCACCCACATGCACATCGACCATCTCGGCTGGGCGCTCAACCCCGCTCTGGCAACTACGACGCTGCGGATCGCAGAGGACGAGTGGCTGTGGTGGAACTCGATGACGGCCGATGAATTTGATGCGCTGCTCGCTCAGACGGCACCGTGGGCGCGGGGCGTGCTGAACCTGCCCGCGTTGCTCGGCGTGCTCAGTCCGCGGGTGATCACGTTCCGTCACGGCGATCTGCTCGCCCCGGGGATCACCGCCGTATCGGCGGGCGGTCACAGCGCCGGGCACAGCGCGTTCCGCCTCGACTCCGGCGATCGGGCCGCGCTGGTCATCGGTGATGCCATGCACACCCCGCTCCAGGTCCGCCACCCCGAATGGCGGTGCGCCGCCGACCACGACCCCGACCGGGCCGCCCACTACCGTCGCCAGCTGGTCGACGAACTGGCCGACACCGGAACGCTGGTCGTCGGAATGCACTTCGCCGATGTCGTCTTCGGGTCCATCACCCGTCGTCGGGACGGCACGACTGCGTGGCTGCCGAGATGGTGAGGCTGATGCCGAGGTAGCACAACAGCCCTTAAAGTATCAATTTGATAACAGGTTGCTGGCGCGTCGGATCTGGCCCCCGCCAGATTCGGCCGCTTCAACGACACGCGAATGCGTTTTGCACTGCCGCCCACTCCATCGGGCGGCCTCTCTGCGGTGCGATCGGCGCTCTGGCGACCCCGCACGCGGCAGTATCACGTCGTGGTGCGCCGACGCGCGCTAGGTTGCGCTCTTCGGCGCACCGAACGACGCTGGTGTCGTGACGAAAATATCTGGTAATCAACATGATTCGGATTCGATCGGCCGTCGCTGCGACGACCTTCTGACTGCCCGAGACCGCGACATCACGGTCGCCGAAGCGCACCGCCGAGCATGCAACGCGGCGATGCCCGACCTGGCTGCCACTATCCGCTCCTACGCGGCCCGCCTCATCTGGTGTGTACGAGCTGACGGTGCCCGTCCTCGCGTCGATGTGGCGGTCGCGGTAGCGGCTACCCCCCGGAGCGTTGACGACCTGCGTCGCGAGGCCGAGGAATGGGCCGCGGAACTGGGCCCTACGGCCGATCCCGAAACCTATATCTCCGGTCGCCGATCGAGAGCGCAGGCTGCCTGGGACTACCTGCTCCCAGAGATCGACGACGCCCTGGCCGCTGCGCAAACTCGACTCGGACCGATTCCCGCAGCGCCACATCTCCCCGAAGTCGAAGACGACGATACCTGCGGCGATTGCGGTGACAGCGGCGATTGCTCGGAATGCGATGGAGCGGGAGACGACGTACGCGGAGAGACCTGCGACACCTGCCACGGTTCAGGCTGCTGCTCCGCCTGCACCACCGACTAGGCACCCGGACGGCTTACAGCACATCGCACACCGCCGCCGAGTACGCACTATCTGCCCTGGCCGCAGATTCGGCCAGTTCCTCAGCGTCAGCGTAGCGGCCCTCGCTCAGCGCCTTCCGCGCGTCTGCGATCAGCTGATCTCGCATTCGCCTGGCCTCCGCCACCGCGGCCAGATACGCCGCAGCGGCGGCATCGTCGCGGCGACTCATCGCCCGCCGCCGCCCCATGCTCGCCCACACCGACACGATGAATCACCCTTCTCGGGGGCCCGACCAGATCGGCGTGCCGATGTGGACCCGGTG
Organism: Nocardia puris; assembly: GCF_003315035.1. Taxonomy (GTDB): domain Bacteria; phylum Actinomycetota; class Actinomycetes; order Mycobacteriales; family Mycobacteriaceae; genus Nocardia; species Nocardia puris. The sequence continues at coordinate 14,715 of NZ_QNRE01000004.1, read as the reverse complement.
CACAATGCGGCACCCGCACGACCGGCACAGGATCTGATTCAGTTCGGCGCCGGGGCTGGTGATTCCGACGAGATCGGCCACGTGCTCGACTCGTACCTGTTCGGCGCACGCCAAGCAGTCCTCGGCAGAGATCGGACCGCCGTGCGCGCACTGGACCTCGGACTCCGGGCGGGCAGTCGCGTCGGCCATCCACTCCGCGGCCGGGCGGCCGGTATGGCTGGACCAATAGATCGCGTACGCCTCGAGTTCGGAAAGCCCCAGCAAGGCGTTCTGTTCGCGCACGTACTCCTCCGCCCGCTCCGGTGACGCCCATGGCCCGTTGTGCTCGCTATAGCCCATTTGCCCATCCTCCACGAGAACCACATACGTGCCGTCGTGGCGTTGGAACGAGGCGTCGGTGTGCAGCGCGATCCGCCGCGTCATGACTTCCCCGGAGGATGGTTGATCATCGAAAGCCGTTCCGCACCTTGACTGTTGATCTGCCCCGTCTCGAGGAGCGAGAGCAAAATGCCGCGGTGGACGGGGCCTACGGAACTGACGTAGTGGCCGTCGCACTCGCCGGCCTCGCATGTGCACGGGCACAGCGGGGAGGGTGTGTTCGACCAGAAGTCCGCGCATTCGGGTTCACCGACGGTGGGAGTATCCCATTCCAGGCAGGTGAGCCGATGTCCCTCCTCGGTGCGCTCGCTGATCGCCTCGTCGGTGATCGTCAGATCATCGATCGATCCGTGGGCGATCGCGTGTGCCCCGACGTACATCACACGCCACCGGTGAAGCGATGCTCGGTCCCGGAAATAGGTGGGACCGTATTGATGCCGTCCGTCGGCATCGGTTGTCGTTGTCTGGTAGTACGGCACCGATCTCCTATCTGCTGTCGGTCCGGCGCGAGTCGCCGAACACCCTGCGGTACTTCTTGATTGCCTTGGCCGTGATCAGGTCGGCAACGTCGCGCACGGGCTCGTCACGCTTGGCGGCCAAGGCATCGACTGCGGCGTCGATGAACGCCCATCCGTCGCCGCCGCTGGCGGTCCCGTACCACATGAGGTCGACCAAGGCGTCGACCGCGGCGATCTCCGCAGCCCGTTCGGTGCGGATGACGCCCCAGCGGTCGCGCAGGGGCGATCCGTCCGGCATATGAATTGCCTTCGCCTGCGCCGCTTCCCGTCGATGTTCGCGGTCGGCGCGGCGAAGGTCACGGGCCAGCTCCTCATCCGACCGGAAGACGCTCGGCCGGTCGATCGGCGCGTCCGGATAGCACACTGTGCACGCTCGTGACCCGGCCGCCTCGATGATCTGTTCCTCGGTTCGACCGGAGTACTCGACGAGCCATTTGAAGTTGGTCGCTCGCCCGTTTCGGTTGCACGTCGCGCAATCCATCGAGCTGTGAACATGCCCGGACGGATTGTTCACCAGGAATGCACGCGACCAGCCGCCGCGGGCTTGAAATACGGCGTCGAGCGCGTCGCGGCGCGCCAACAAGATCCGCAGCGCGCTGGCCAGACCGACCCGCTCGTTGATCAAGGCGGCGTCGTCGGGGCGGTGACGCAGTCGCCGATCGATCGCCGACATTCGCCAATCCACCTCGGCGAGCCGCTGGTAGACGTCGGCGAGTTCCGTGTCGATCATCGACGGGGACCGCAGATCCGCGGAGTCGCACCCGTCCATCAGCTGCGCTGGATGAGGTGGTCGAACACGGCCCTGACCTCTTCCGCCGACTGTCGCGTGAAGTGCCCACCGAGGTAGCCGACCAGGTCGACGTGTCCCCTTCCGCGCGCGGTGAGTTCGATCACCGGGTACGACGACAGCACGATCGAGTACGGCTGGCCCAGCTCAGCGATTACCTGCACCGACTCCCGAAGGCGCTGGGGCACCGTTCCGGCGGCTATCGCGTCGGCCCACACGTACAGCTGCTCGATCACATGCGCGAGGATCTGCTCCAGCTCGTCGGCACCACATCCGCGCAGCCAACGATCGGTCGCGCGGACAAACTGAGGCGTCACACCGGATGCGGCGAACGCATCCTCCCACGAGGGAAAGTTCAACAGGCCGTGCGGCGGTTCGTCGCGGACCCATAATCCGGGCGCGAATTCGTCCACCGACAGCAACTTGTCGTCGCCGTCCATGACGGTCACCTGGGAGGCGATCAACGCCCGGCGAGGATCGCCGGTCACGTCCTCCGCGCCATCGTGAAATCGCAACCAGTACAACCCGTTCGACACGTCGGCGAGGTCCGTATCTTCGGTGGACAGCAATGCCTCCTCACCGACGACGGCCCTGACCGCCTCGGCAATCGGCCCGCCCGCGACACGGTGTCTCGAATTGGTCAACACTTCTCCTGTCGTCGTTGGTCGGAGTGATCGGACACCCCAAGTCCCGCACCCGGAATCGGGATGCGGGAGAGCGGAGTCCGAGCCGATCAGCGGCGCGGAGCGCGGCGACGCTCTTCGCTCAGCGAGTAGTCGTGTACGCGCACCGCTGCTGGGACGTCATCGGCGACCGCGGCCATTGCCTCGCGCACGGCCGATGGCAGCTGCACGCTGGTGGCCCCGGCCGCGAAACGGTCGGAGTGCAGTACCCATTCCTTTTCGACCAGTTCGGCGGGCTGCACATACCACCGAACTCCCAGCCTCAGGATCGATCGATACTGCGACCTGGAACCCCTGTCGACGGAGTCCACCGGTGCGTCGTGGTCGACGACGACGACGGCGTAGGGCAGGGCTCCGTCGGCGAGCAGGTCGGCGGACCCGATCTCCTGAAACTGGGTCACCGGCGTCCGGGGGCGGGGGTGACTGGAAAGGGCGTGCACGAACCCGACAATCAAGAGGTCCGGTGCACCCTCGCGTGCCACGAGAAAGCGAAGGTCGTTCACTTCCACCAGTTCTCCTGCCGGATGTCGGGGCCACCCGCCTCGAGGTACCGGCGCAGCGCCGTGTAGGCGTCCTCGTTCACGTAGTTGCCCTCGTTGATCACCTTCCACTCCTCGAGGGTCGGCACGCCCAGGTCCCTCACCTTGTCGACCATCGTGTGCCAGTCGCGCCAGGAGTTCGGTGATCTCTGGGGGTAGCCATCCAGCATGAACACGCATCCGGCCCGCTCGCTTTCGGTGAGATGGGTCCAGATCCCGGTGTTGTAGAAGCGGGTCCAGCTTGGGCCGTCGAGGTAGACCGGGAAGCCCACACCGTCGATGTGGCCGTTTTCGTACTGGACCAGGTACATCCACCAACTGCTGTACTGCCCGCGCTGCGGCTTGAACCACCGCTCGACCTCGCCCGCGACTCGGGGGTTGGTGGACTGGTGGATCAGTCGCTGTCGGCCGCGGTACTGGCCCTTGGTCGCCTCTTCGACCCAGTACCGCATCTTCACCCGATAGAATCGGCCGTTCGGGTAGTCGTCCACGACCACGGCGGTGTCGGCGCTCGTGTGGCCGCGCAGCACGGCCACGACCTGTCCACGATCGTCCTTCGTGGTGCTCTTGCTGATGTTGAACCCTCCTTGTTTCGATGGTGGAATGGGCTGGCCGGAGTGGAGAGGTCAGCCCGGGGGGTCGAGGTCCGCAGTTCCGAACGGAGCACTCGTGCGATAGATCTCGTAGGCGACCACTTCGGCGGCGACGTGTTCGGAGCACGCTGCCGCCCACGGGCAGTGCATCGTCGGCGTGGATCTTGAGTTTTCTCCGGAGGCGAGGGTGAATCCGGCCGTGCCGACGCGGCCGCAGCGGGCGCAGGTGTGGGCGTTGACCTGGATACCTGGCCGGGACCAGCCCAGATGCTGACCCAGGGTGTCTGCGGTGGCTCCTTGCTCCAGCGCGGCCTGGACTATGCCGGCGCGATCCATCGCCGTGTCGAGCGATTGGGTGTGAAGCTCTATGCGGAGGTGGTGGCCGACGAGCCACCAGTGCGGCCACCGCATGTACACCAGGTGCCAGCCATTCGGCGCGGGCTCGGTCGCCCAGTGCGTCGCGGGAAGTTGGCAGTACCAGCTGAATCCGCCGCCGACCCGGGCACGGCGGCGATGAAACTCCGTCATCGGAGCTGCCCGTCCTCCCAAAAGTCCGGGGGCACAGCCATTTTGCGGACCGTGTGGCGGTAGGTATCGGCGATCTGCTCGGCGTTGAGCACGTCGTGCTCGCGCGCCCACGCGGTGATGGCCAGCCAATATTCGCGGTCGCGGCGCTGCACGGCGGCGGCTGCGGCCTCCAGCGCCCACAGCGTCGCGCCCAACGGGTTGCGCTCGGGGTCGGGTGCGTGCTGCGGGTCGAAGGTACGCGGTCCTGGGAGGGGGTAGTGGCCGTACAGCTCGGCGAGCTGTGCCGCGGCCCGAGGTGATGCCTGGGCCAGGTTGTCGGCGCGGCTGGCGCGCTGCGCGGCGACCTCTTCAGGCTCGTTTCCGGCCCGGCCCGGATCGACGTGGAATTCGGCAGCGTCGACGGGCTGTCCGTTCAGGTAAACGGTGACGGTTGTCGCATCGTCGGGGTCCCGATGGATCACCACCTCCACCTTGGGGACGGCGGGTTCCGCGTCGCCTCGGGGGATGACCGCGCGTGGATCGGTGGACCCGTCCACGGTGGTGTCGGCGAACACCGCCAGCTCGACGCGCTGGTCGCGCTGGTAGACGCGGCCCTCCGTGAACTCGCGGTTAGCGGCGTCGATCTCGGGTTCGTCGGGACGCGGGACATAGACGTCGAGGAGGACGAACTGCGTGCCGTTGTGGTCGGTGCGCGTCTTCGCGGTCAGTACGTCGCAGCCGTCCTCGGTGGACATACCTGCCCGCACAGCATCTGCGGGCAGGGTGTAGAAGATCGTGGGTAAGGACATACTTCTCCTGCTTCTGGAAGGTCAGGTAAGGGATCAGGGCATGCGCGATCGGCGGGCGGGAACGGGTTCGCGTGGCCCCGCATACCGGGGGACTTGGTGGTCGGGACTAGCCAGGTGCGTCGGGTTCGGCGGCCCGGTCGAGCAGGCTGTTCAGCCGTTCGCTCAGCTCGGATTCCTCCGTCAGGCTGTCGACAGTGAACGCTTCATTTGCCGCGTCACGGATCTCGTCGCCGTAGTGCAGTAATGCCATGTCCAGCACCTCGCCGACGTCAACTGCCTGCCGATCGACCAGATGGAGCACGTCGGCCACGAAATCGCCCAGCATCTCCAACTGGTCGCGGTCGGTGATCTGGGCTACGGTGCAATCCGGGCCATGCGTTCCGGCCCAGGCGGTCAGCGCCACAAGCGCCCGGTCAGCAGCCGTACGCATCGGACGTTTACTCACGGTTCCTCTCACAAGTCGGTCTCGGTACACGGCGTGTCCGAGACGCCCCCAAAATTGGGAGGCAACGCTGTTCGATGCCGCAGCGCTTTGGTGGCAACATGCGCTGCCGGAGGGGCACCGGTTCGGTGCAGCGGCGGCAGTAGCGGAGTCCGTAGGCGGTTTGCCTCACCCGGTGGCCGAAAAGGCGACAGCGCCACGGCATCAGATCACCCCGATCAGACCGGCTCCGACGCAACGCGTCTGGCGCAGTCGCTCGGCATGGAACTCCTCCAGCTCGGCCCTCCAGCAGTACTCGGCGTCGTCCTCGCTGTACCAGCCACCGACTGCGGCGATCAGTTCCCCGCCGGGGCCGTGCAACTCGTATCGCGCGACTTCGCCAGCGATCCACTGCTCGTACTCGCGGGCCTCGGCGTGCGCGGTCTTGTCGTCGTTGGCGAGCGCGAAGAACGCGAATTCCTCACGCCAGCAGTGGATCGCCCCGGTGACGAGCTGCACCGAGGCACCGGTGATCGCCCGCCACAAGCTGAACGCGCGGGTCACCTTGTCCTCATCGGTGTGACCGTATTGCTGGAGGACGTGCTTCAGTGCTCGCGCCTCGGGGGTGTCCGTGCCGATTTCGTCCAGCAGTGGTCGGAATCCTCGCGCCTCGTAGACGAGAAGTCGTGCACTGCAATCCCATTCGCGTGGGCTGTCCGAGTCCTCGTCTTGGAACCAGGCGAGGCGGTAGGTGCTGCCGTCTCTGTCGATCGTGTGCTCGCGGTAGGGCTCTGTCACGACAGCTCCGCCTCCGCCTGCGCGGCCGTTTCATCGCTGGCCGCGTTCGCCTGGCCGAGAACTCGCGCGACGGCCATCGCGAGCGCGTCGGCCTCGCCCTTCGGCATCCTGATTTCGAATTGGACGTAGGTGCCATGGACACGGAATTCACCACCGCGCTGGTACGGGTCGCCGAACTTGGAACTAAGGCCCTTGTTGTAGCGGTGGCCGCCGAGCAGCATGCTGAGCCGATCGGCCTGTTGATGGGCCAACGCTGTCCGTTCGTCATGTTGGCGCTTGCGCTCGATGGCCAAGGCGAGCACTCGCTGATAGTCCGGCAACAGCCTTCGCCGAATCTCACCCGCGAGTCGCTGTGCCGATTTGGCTTCGGACGCGGTGATCACGTGGGTGTCCTTCTCGCCGTCGGGTACGTCGCTCCATCGGTCGCCGAGTTCGCCGTCGATCCGCCATCTCTGGTCGACCAGGGACAGGGACAGGCGCATCGAGTCCGGTCCGGCCAGGGTGGCGGCGGGCGCGCCCAATCTGGACGGCCTCTCGATGGCCGTCCACTCCGGTCCGAGGTGCGTAGCAATCTCCTGCGCCGCCTGCAAGACCGGGCGAGTCATCGCACCTGCCCGCTCTGATGCCCCCACGGCCGCACGCTCAGGTGGGGGCCGCAGATGCGGTTGCCCATCGTGCGGCAGTCCCACGTCGGATCGTCCTCGGCCGGTGCGTCGACGACGGCGGGCGCGATGTGGAGCGGGCCGGCCTCGAACTCGGCCATCGAAGGGCCGGTCCCCACGAGAAGGGCGACCACCACGATCAGCAGGTCCATCGGATCTCCTCTCTTCAGTTGTGCTGTCTACCAACGTGATTGCGTCGGCAGGCAGTCCAAATCTGCTCAGGCGTAATTGATTTCGTCGTAGGTGTCGGGAACTTCGACCAGCTCGAGGGTGCTCAGGTGAGCGCATAGGTCGTGCCACTGCTCGGCGGTGGTGCCGCGCGGCGGCGAGGTCACTCGCTGGCCGCGGTGGCTCAGGAGGGCGGACTCGAGCGCGTTCCAATCGGTGTCGTCGTCCATCTCGAACGGGTCGGTGGTGCGGTCGCCGTCGGCGGCGCACTCGGTGCGGTGCTGCGCGGCTTCGTCGGCGTCCGGGGTCGCGTAGACGAACAACTCGAACCCAACCTCTTTGATTACAACCCAGCTCACGCCGCACCACCCTCCTGTCGGTGGTTCGATTCGGTGCTTCGCGCGTGCACTCGCAGGATCGCGCGGACGTGCTCGGGGCGGCTGTTCCAATGCTCGGCCGCCTGGTCGGCCTCGCGCCGTCCCTCCTGGCCGGTGTGGCGGCTGAGAACCGTGCCGGACCCGACGTGGACCACGTCGAAGGTGCCGGGGGGCGTCCATTCCGGTGCTCGGGCGGGATCGCGCACCACGACCAGGGTTTCGACTCCGTCATCGCGCAGCGCGCACACCACGTCACCGCCGACCAGCTCGAAGAACCGCTCGATGGCAGCGCTCGCCTCCTTGCACGGCACGGTCTCCCCGCCACCGAACTGGGCGTGGAACTCGGCGGGCTCGGTCAGATACTTGTGCGCGTCGTCCAACAGCGAGTCGAGGATCATCCCCGCCTCGGGTTCGCGCCCGGCGTACGCCATGCCCTGCTTCCACGGGAACTCCGCACGCCTGTCGTGGCAGCTCAGCTTGACGGTGAAGTCGTCGTACAGATACTCGCCGACCGCGTCGCGGACCCTGATAGTGCCGTGGTATGTCGCCGTGAGGCCGATCCCCATCGCCCTCACCAGCAGGTCGCCGAACCGGTGGTCGACTCGCGTCTCGGGTTCCGGAGCAGGCCGGTAGTGTCGGTCGCCGTCCACGTCGTACGCGGCGTGCGAGCCGATCCACATCTGTGCCACGTCATCGTGCCCCGAGGCCCGCAACACGGCAGCCAGCGCCTCGACCTCACGGCACGACATGTTCTCCGCAATGGTGCTGATGAGCAGCGTGTCCTGGAACGCGTCGTTGAACTCGGTCAGGGCTTCTCCCAGCAGAATCAAGTCTTTCATGATCTCCGATCTGATTGATGTGCAATGGCTTTCGTGTACTCACTCGGTGCTGCGTGCGCAGGCGGTGGTGTATCGCCGACCCCGGCTCCGATCCAGAACCAGTGGAACTCGCAGCCGCAGTGCTGGATGTCGACGCCGAGGACGTAGTGGTGACGTGCCCGGCACAGCGTGGGGCGGCCGACGTCGTCGGTCACAGAGGGAAACAGAGGTGGTCCCGGATGGCAGGGGAACTCCGGCGAGTCGATCACCACGACATCCGGAAGTTCGTGAAGGGTGATCGCGCCACCCTCGGCGTAGTCGATCCACACGTGCACAAGCCACGCGTGGCGCACCGCCAACTCCAGCGATTCCGCGCAGACAACGTAGGTGTACGGCGCTTCGCCGTCGTGTCGCTCCGGGCCGGAGACGTTCACCGTCCAGACTCGCGAACTCTCCGCGGGCACGGGCGGACCGGATTCCTCGCCCGTCGATTTCAGTAGTGCATAGCTGGGGCCAGTCTCCGCGCCGGTCGTGTTCACCACCCGCCCCACCACTGCCGGACTTCCTCGACCGACTCGCCACGCGAGGCCAACACCGACTCCAGGGTGGGCGTCGAGTTGTCCAGTGCGGCGCGAAAAGCCGACTCGAAGACATCGATAGCGTCCGTGTAGGGCTCGCTCATATCGAGGCCATCCACCACCATCGATCGCGCGGCGTCCAGTGCAGAATCGATATCCACCATCGCGTGAGGCTCATCTGCGCTCATTTGCTCTCCTTTCGGTCTGGTTTCGTAGCTCGGTAGGCCGAACGCCGCGTGCCGTTCAGCCAGCCCAGCCCCAAATCAGGTACCGGGCGGAGTCGAATGCCACGAACGGGACTTCGGATCGAAAAACGGATGGCGGGCGTCGGATCTCTGGACGATTCGCTCGCCAGGGTGCAGCCCCGGTCCTTCGCTTCCGACTATGCGGAATCCCATCCAGGCGAGTTCTTGGTCGATCGCCTCCTGTGTGTTCTCGGCGATCGTCCCTTGAGTGATGATGTTGTTGGGATCGGAATCGTCCCACAGGACGCACAATTGCCAGGTTGCGCGGGCGCGGTCGTAAGAAACGATCGAGCGATACAGGATCATACTTTCAACCTCAATCATGAGAAGGACAGCTATGCGGCGTCGTGCGCCAGCTCGTCAACCGCTGGGCTATCGACGAAGCAGTAATCGCATGCTTCGTCACTGCATACTTCGTCGTCTTCATCAGCGACCGGAGTCGCGAAATACGACACCGAATCGCCGCTCCAATTCACGACATAACTGAACATTTCACCAGCCGCGATAGCGCGCGCAAGGGAGAAGCTGATATCGGTAAGCATGCTCCCTCCCGGCCTCAGGGATTCCACTACGGCGCAGTCCGACGCCCACCCGCCCAGATCATCGGCCGAATCAGGAAACTCGTCCTCCTGCGCCTCCCCGTCGCGGATCATCAAATCCGCCAGGTGCCGTGCGAGCACACCAGCGTCCGCCTCACCCGAGACGTGAACGCGCAGCGGGTCTGTGTCCGCCGGCATGTAGCCCGGGGCATTGGAAGACACCACCCACAACGGGCCAGGCAGAGTACCCAATTCGGGAATCGGCGATCCATACTCCCACCAGTCCCCGTTCCAGGCGCTGATGACCATCGCGCCCCGAGCGCTCCGGCTCCAGATCGGATGGTCGACGTAGTGCCGCTGGATCAGCTCCCGCGCCAACCTCATGGCTGCTCTGGACGAGATCTCCTGTGCGCGATGGCCTTCTAGCACCTGCGCGAGATGCCACCACTGTGGGCATTCCGGCTCGCCGTAGTACGGGTCGGGGCCCCGCGTCGAGGATGGAACCTGCCGGGCCCATTCCTCCAGCCGCTTCCTCAGCAGCTTCAGCGATCCGTCCGGGTCGAACTTCTCAGTCATCGCGGTCACGCGTCCCCCCGCTCGAGATCCGCCCAGCGGATCATGATCACGTCTTCGCGGCAGCCGTGCAGATGCGATCCGCACACCGAGCAATCGCGGCGCGAGAAGGTGTCGCGCTCGCAGTCACAGTCGTCGGCGCACGGCTGACCGGCGTGCGGGCAGGTCGAGTACGGTCCGCTGTGCGTGTGGCCCAGGGTGACGTCGTACTCCTGGCAGGTCGCTGCGAAACGCGCTGCGTCCCAGCTCGGTTCGGCGGGTCCGTTCTCGCCGTTCGCGAGCGCGAGAACGCAGTCCCAGCACGCGACCCCAGCGTGGAAGTTCCCCGAATCGATAGCGACGGCGTACGGGTTGACGACGGAACTCATCGCGTATCCTCCCGGTAAGCGATCGCCCATCCGGCCAAGGCACTTTCGCCGTCAGCGTCCAGTTCGTCGAGGTCAGTCACCACAACCGTCACGTACGTTCCCGGCGTTGTGAGGATGTGGTCGGCGAGCCTGCCGCCGACGAACTCGCTGGGATGCATGACCGGGCCGGAGTAATTCCATTGACCGGTCCACCCGGTCAGCAACTCCCAGTCGACGGGGTCGACGGCTACGGTGCCGTTCGACTCGGTGACATCGGGGGCGTACACATCCTTCGGTTCGCTGACACGCCCGTCGGAGTCCACGTGGATCACGTGGTCGAATTCCATGACCTCGCGCAGTCTCGCCGGGGTCATCGATCCATTTGTCATTTGAATCCCTCCCTATGAATGCACAAACCCCCCAGGGCATCCCTAGGGGGTTCGGACGCGGACCGCTCGGCTACGCGCCGATCGTAGGCATCACCGTGACGGCACGGCCACCTCGACCGAAGCGTCCGCCACCGCGCTTCACCGCGCGACGGAATTCCCACTCCTTCCGCCTGGACTCCTTCGCCTTGCGACTCCTGCTCATGATTCGTAGCGTCCTTCCTGGTCTCTGACCGCTGCCCCGATGAGACAACATCGCGGTGCGCAGCGAAGCTCGCTGCGCACCACCAAACTGCTTCATCCGGCTCAGACGAATACCGCCTCGTGCCCGAAATTGTCCGCGAAATTCACCGCCCACCAAGGAGGTCTTCTCTGGTAACCAGCGAAGAACTGTCCGGTCGCCGCGACGTGAAAGAGATACCGCGCGTACTCCATCCACATTTCCTGCTTGAAAGGCAAATCCCCAGGCGCTTCGCGGCGAATATACACAGCCATGCCCGTTCTCGAGTCGGTGAATTTAACTTCACCGCCGAGGACGCCGATGCGTTGCAGAGATGCCGGACCGCACAGGCGGTGGCACGCATACAAACATCCGTCGATACTGTCCGCGAAACCGTAACCCAGACGATCTCCGTTGCGATATGCTGTCCATATCATCGCGGTTACTTCGCCTCGATAGCGAGATCTGGTTCCGACTGGTACACGATAGTTCCCGCGCCCGAGTTGATCCGAAAAGTGCGCGCGGCTTCATCCTGGGGGGATTTGTATTCTTCGGACCAGGGACCCCATTCGTACGCCCTTCCGGATTTTTCGTCGACCATGAGCCTCACCGCCGTGTACCCGGCGAGCGTCGCCGCGAGCACCACGACGCTGTACTTCTGGTCCTGTACGACCACAATCCCTCGACCGGCCATTTCGATGGCGTAGCCGAGGCGGTCCACGAAATCGGACTTAGCCGCAGAAAGGTTGACGCCAACGCCGGTGAGTCCGTACGCCGACACGGTACGCAGGGACTGCCCGCCCTCCGTTATTTGCGATACCTCACATTGCATCGCAACATTTATTTTTCGTTCGCCAGATCCACGCATTTCCCTATTCTTTCTACTCGGGCACGGAATTGAATTGGCGGCAGGAAATAATTCGTCCTGCCGCCGCGTTCACGCCCGGCTCGACGTATAGAAATGGCCCTCAATGCATGAGGGCCATTATCGTCATATGTCTATTTCAGCCGTAGATATGTCCGAGTACGGCACCCGGATAACTCCGCGTGTCCTCGAACCACGTGTAGCCGGTCACATCCACGTGCAACTTCCCGTCGCACGTGTCGCTGGTACCCGCGCAGCTCATTGCCTTGCAGCTCGTGGCAGGAGGGAGCGCCCGCTCGACCAGGGCCATCACCGTCGAAACCTCTTCACCCGCCGCGACGTATTCCGATCGGCCCAAGGTGCGCGTGTACCCGAACCACCTCCGTTCATCGACGGCGACGACGTACCCACGACTCAATTCGGAGTACAGCAACTCCGCGTAGGCACGGTTCGCGGACCAGTCCCAGCGTGTCAGATTCACGCTGAGCGGCGGGCGGCGGTCCAATCGCACCAACGGAACAGACGTCACTGGACTGGCCTGGCGGCGTAGTGATTGCGGACCGCGATCGCCATCGCACGCTGCGAGTCGGAGTCCAGACGAGCCGCGACGCGCCGGAACACCCGCCGATGCCCCTCGACCACCTCGGCGGGCCTCCCCATTTCTGCCGACTCGATCGCTGCGAATAGGGAATTCATTGCCGGTAGGTGGGGGAGCTTATCCAATTTCACAGATTCATTCATTCCATACCCTCCGATTCTCGGTAGTCGGACAAACCGACCAGCCAGCTTGCGCCTTCACAAGGCGCAAGCTGGAATTCGGTTCGTACTCGGCCGTTCAGTTCTGATATACGCCGAGGATCAGATGGTTTCGCGGCTCAAGAAACGCCCCGTCAAACGCTCGCAGCTCACGCGCGGCTTCGATCGCCCACTCATCCGGTGCGCCATCCTCCCAATCGATCGACCACGATCCCGGACTCAACCCCTCATGATCGGCGTCGCGCAGGTTCGGGCCGTACGAGAAATCCGACTGCGGAAACAGTGCTTTGATTGCGGTAACCACTGACTCGGCTATTTCGCGAGAAACGCTGCTGTCGTCCATTGCTTCAACCTCCGCCAGGCGTAATTCGCCCTTGAAATACGGTGCGAGTGAATATCGATCAACGCCAGTTGATCAGTCAACAGCCGCCGCGCCGATGCTGCGACGGCTGCTCACCTACCGACTAGCGCGTTCCGGAAAAGGGCACACTTCACCCACGAATCGAATTCATGAAGTCCGCAACTTTAGCAGCGCGGTTCCGTCCGATCACCGTCGAACGCCCTCGGTAGCCCGTACGCGCATCCGAGGTTTGCGCTTTGATCAAACGCCCGGACTCATCGAAAACAACCGCAACCCGCGCACCGAGCAACCCGAAAACTATTTCGTCCGGTTTCGTTCCCGCATACTCGTCTATACCCGCGCGGCGTGCGATTTCGGAAAGGTAGTCAAGATCCGTGACCGCGTGCACGTCTCCTCGCAGTTTGTGAGGCACACTCCGCCAGAATGATTTCGTATCCTGCGGAGCGATGCGACGTGCCCGGTCGGCCCACTCGAAAACGGACAGAATGACACTACGGTGTTCCGTCGCGCCCGCCACCGTGCCAGAGCTGCGCGACTCACACTTGACGCACCGGTTCGGTCGTTTCTCCGAACGCGTGCGACCGTTGACCCACTCCGAGCCCTTCCAGTAAACGCGTGGTTCGAAAGAACCGCCGCAGACCGCACAGTGGTCGGCGCTACGCGTCGGACGGTTCAAGTCGAGTTCAGTATTTCGGCGGTTGCCCTTCGTGAGCAGGCCGACAGTATCCCTGTGCGCACGCACATTCCGGCGCGCGTTCGGCATGAATGAATCCATAGAACGTCTCCGTTCGATTGTTCAGCAAGAATTGACCGATGTGGTAAGCGGGTGGGGAATCGAACCCCGAGCACAGTCCTACAAAACCATGCCACGCCGAGTGCCCGCTCATTCTCTCGTCGCCGTTTGCTTTCCCTGGCGGGACCTACCGCCGGTTCCCTGTCCCGTGCGATCCGCAACAGGCAGACAGAGAGGTATCCTCTAGCGACGAGAATTGTTGGGGCTACGTTTGCTTTCCCTGGCGGGACCTACCGCCGTACCCCTGCCCCGTGCGTTCCGCAGCAGACAGGCGGGTGTGTATCTTCACGTAACCCCGAACGCTCACCATTGAGGCTTGTGCATGTCCTCATGCCACGAGCTTGCCCGTCCGTTTTCAAGGTCCGACGCGAAGAACACAGTTCTCCCGCTGGTACCTACGAACAATCGACGCGCATCTACTCGGACACGTCAACGTGTTTCGCTGAATCGTCTATACCGGACTGCTCCGGCACTCGCGAAAAAGCTACGTAAGACATGCGTAGCCCTTGGCTCGCGTTCAGTCACACTATTGAGTTCTCAAAGTTCACCCGCTGACGTCTGCCCTTCCGAGTGGGAACACTCCGGCGTGGCTACGTCAACAGCAAATTTCGCTTTTGTCTCTCGCGAAATCACCGATGCCCGGTGCGGCGCGCACCCGAAGTTATGCCGGTGCGCTGGCGTGGGAGCGGCAGAAATGCCGCTGCTGCCCTCATGCCCTTATCGGGACTAGCCGTGCGGGTGACTTGGGGAGCTTCGCTCGGAACCCTTGCCCGCCTACCCTCTCGGGGCGGCCTGGCACCAATTAGAGCGTAGTCATAGTGACTACGCAACTCCCAATTTCAGATTGGTTGTGAATGCGCAGTTCAGGCGCGAAAAATTGATGTTCGGCGTAGCCGTATCTCGGCAGGCTCGGCAGGCTCGGCAGGCTCGGCAGGCTCGGCAGGCTCGGCAGGCTCGGCAGGCTCGGCAGGCTCGGCAGGCTCGGCAGGCTCGG
>NZ_QNRE01000003.1 GCF_003315035.1 Nocardia puris | reverse complement strand
CGCCTGTTCAATCAGGCAATCTTCCAACAGCTCTACATCGACGACGAGCAGATCAACGGCCACCGCCTGCACGAACCCTTCGGACAGCTACACGCCGCCCAACGGGCACAAGCAGGAACATGCGGCGCAACCCGGCACAAGACAAGCCGGGATGCTCCTGAATCAGGCAACTCCCGAATGAAGGGAGGAGTAGGGGTCCTACTCCAGGGCGTTCATTCAGCCCCGGGTTCTAGTAGTGACCCTATGGTGGAGCTAAGGGGAATCGAACCCCTGACCTTCTCGATGCGAACGAGACGCGCTACCAACTGCGCTATAGCCCCGTGCGGCTCTGGCGAACCGCGCTGTGACACTGTAGCAGGACTGGTCACAGGATTCCGAATCGTACCTCTGAGCTGGGGTTATTCGCCTGCGGCTCGGCGCATGCCCGCGGTGCCGGTGCGGTCGCGCAGGGCGCGGGCGGTGGCGGGGTCGAAGGTGTCGAGGTGGTCGAACGCGGGGTCTTCGTCGTCGGCATCGAGGAGGACGGAGCGGCGGCGCAGGGCGCGGGCGGTGTCGCGGTCCATGGCACGCTGGGCGGCGCGGCGCAGTTCGGTGTCGTCGTCCTGAGCGTGCTCGGCGTCGCGGTTGCGGGCGAGGCGCGCGGAGCGCCTGCGGCGGATCTCCTCTTCCATGCGCACCTGCTTGCGCAGGTAGGCGAGGTAGGTGATGAGGCCGAGGGCGGACAGTCCGGAGGCCCACCAGATCAGCGGGTTGATCACCAGGGCGAGCGCGCCGCAGAGGATGGCGGTGAGCAGCAGGCCGAGGACGGCGCGCTGGCGGAAGGTGTAGCGGGCGGCGCGGGCGATGGCGTCGGCTTCGGGGTCGAAGCCGCCGCGGCCACGCCGGGTGGGCACGAAGTCGGTGTCGAATTCGGGGTCGTCCGCGTCGTATTCGAGGTCGGGGACGCGCGCGGGCGCGGCCGAACGGGCCGGTGGGATGCGCGCGGTAGCCGGTTCGCGAGGCGCGTCCTCCGAGTCAGCTGTGTCGCGCTCGTCCGCAGCGCCGCGCGCATCGGCGGTGTCGTCGGAATCGGCGCGCACAGTCCCCGAGACGTCCGCGTCGTCGTCGGAATCGGCCACCACGTCCGAGCCGTCGGACTCCGCACCCTCGGCGACCACGTCCTCCGAGGCGACGACAGTCTGCTCGGAGTCCGCACCCGCCGACTCTTCGGCGTCCGGCTCCCGCGTCGAATCCGATTCGGCGACTTCGGCGCCACGGCGCTCACCGCCCCGCCCGGTCTTCCCGCCCGCGGACGCCGCGCCGGTGTTCTCGTCGTTCTCGGTGACGTTCTCGTCGGCCGGTGTGCTCATCCGGTCCTCCGCATCATCGCTGTGGATTCGCCTTCTGTGGACTCGGGTGGGCCGGTAGTCCGGATCACTGTCGTGTCCGGCCGCCGGGCCCTTCTTCATGCGCCGCTTGGAGCCACCGCGGTGCAGCACCCGGGTGTTCAGCGCGGCATCGGTGGTCCGCCTGATCCTCGGGTGCCGGTCGGCGAGGATCGGGAACAGCACGAACACCCAGAGCACGACCAGCCCGATCCACAGAATCGAATTCGGCATCAGGTCATCACCTCCGGTCCCGCCTGTTCCTCGCCGTGCCCGTGCCCGGTGTGACGCACCGCGGTGTGCGTTCGGTCCCGCTCACGCGCTCGGACGCGGCCCACGGTCACCGGCGCCGCACTGGCTCCCTGCCGATACCGCAGGACGCAGCACCGACGTCCGTAGGTTAATTCGGCGCACCGCGCGAATCCGGCAGGCGCGCCGTGCACATCCGCCACACCCGTCACAAATCTGCCCCACCTATCCGCGTTTCGCGCCGGACATGACGTGTCACGGCGGTATCGTTCCCGGCCGTCTATCGATTGTGTGATGCGGTGCGCCGCACGCCATTCAGCTATGCGGCAGCAACCAATTCGAGCGTTCAGGGCAGGATGACCCGCCCGTCGCGCACCAGCCGGTCCAGCACCGTGCCGCTGATCTCCTCGACGGTGAGCCCGACCAGCAGGTGGTCGCGCCAGGCGCCGTCCACGTCGAGATAGCGCCGCAGCAGACCTTCCTCCCGGAAGCCCACATTGCGCAGAACGGCCTGGCTGGCAAGGTTTTCCGGCCGCACCGTCGCCTCGACGCGGTGCAGTCCGACGGGGCCGAAGCAGTGGTCGAGACCGAGTGCGAGCGCGGCCGTCGCGACCCCCTGCCCGCTGAGGTCCTTGGCCACCCAGTACCCGATCCAGGCCGAGCGCAAGGCCCCGCGCACGATGTTGCCGATCGTCAACTGGCCGCTGAAAGTACCGTCCACCTCGATCACGAGCGGGATCATCGATCCGCGCCTGGCCTCGGCTTTCAGGCTCGACCACAGCGACGGCCAGTTCGACGCGTGGTTGCGCGCCTCCCAGGCGCCGCGCCCGGTCGGCTCCCACGGTTCGAGGTGTTCGCGGTCGCGCAGCCGGATGCGGCTCCACGCGGCCGCGTCGCGCAATCGCACCGGCCGCAACGTCACTTTGCCCGCCGCGACGCGCACCGGGCCCAGGTGCGCGGGCCACCCCGGATGCTGCGTGACCCGGAAGACGTTCATCGACTCCACGCTTCAGCCGCGCTGGGAGAGAAAGGCGACCTGAACCTCGTCCCCGGTCCTCACCTCGGTGTCCTCCGGATCGATGATGATCAGGCTGTTCGCCTCGGCCATGGTGGTGAGCAGGTGCGAGGACCCCGAGCCGCCGAGCGGCTGCACCAGGTAGTCGCCGGTGGTCTCGTCGCGCATGAGCTGCGCCCGCAGATAACCTTTGCGGCCTTCCATCGAGCTGATGGGCGTGATGGTCCTGGCCCGGATGACGCGGCGCATCGGATGTCTGCGGCCCAGCGCGATCCGGATCAGCGGCCGCACCATCACCTCGAACACCACCAGCGCGCCGACCGGATTGGCGGGCAGCAGGAACGTCGGCACCTCGTCGCGCCCGAGCCTGCCGAATCCCTGCACCGAGCCGGGATGCATGGCGACCCTGGCGATTTCGAGGTCACCGAGCCCTTCCAGCGCCTCGCGCACCTGTTCGGAGGCCGACCCGCCGACCGCGCCCGCGATCACCACGACCTCCGAGCGCACCAGCTGGCCCTCCACCACGTCGCGCAGCCGGCGGGCGTCGGTGCTGACGATGCCGACGCGGTTCACGTCGGCGCCCGCGTCGCGCGCGGCGGCGGCCAGCGCGTAGGAGTTCACGTCGTAGACCTGGCCGGGGCCGGGTGTGCGGTCGATGTCGATGAGTTCGCCGCCCACCGAGATCACCGACAGGCGCGGGCGCGGATGCACCAGCACCTTGTCCTGGCCGACGGCGGCGAGCAGACCCACCTGGGCCGGGCCGATGATGGTGCCCGCGCGCACGGCGACGTCGCCGGGCTGCACGTCGTCGCCGATGCGGCGCACGTAATCGCCGGAGCGCACCGGCTCGTAGATTCGGATCCTGGCGCGGCCGCCGTCGGTGAAGTCCAGCGGCAGCACGGCGTCGGCCAGCGTCGGCAGCGGGGCGCCCGTGTCGACGCGCACCGTCTGGCGCGGTTGCAGCCGGATCGGCTGGCGCGAACCGGCCACCACTTCGCCGACCACGGGCAGCGTGAGGTCGACGAGGT
This sequence comes from Nocardia puris, assembly GCF_003315035.1. Classification (GTDB taxonomy): domain Bacteria; phylum Actinomycetota; class Actinomycetes; order Mycobacteriales; family Mycobacteriaceae; genus Nocardia; species Nocardia puris. The sequence goes on along the minus strand of NZ_QNRE01000003.1, from coordinate 615,718 downwards.
CGCCGTCCTCGTCGCGGATGTCGGAGCCGGCCGCGGACACGTCGACGCTGCGCACCGCGTATCCGTCGATGGCCGCCTGGTCGAAACCGGGCAGCGGACGCTCGGTGACCACGTCCTCGGCGCACAGCAGGCCCTGGGCCTCGGAGATCGCGACGCGCACCGGCCTGGGCGCGACCGCCGCCGCGGTCACCTTGATCTGCTGATCCTCAACCGAGCGCATCCAGCTCTTCCCGATCCTTTCCGCACCTCGACCGGACCGCCGCGTCCGGTGAACCCTCTGTACTACCCGACGGCCCGTGTCGCGCGGAAGTCCCGCGCGCCCGCTATTCGCCGGTCACCAGCTGCGGATCCCAGTCGGGACCGAGCCGGTGCTGCAACCACTCCCGCAGGGCGGGGCCGTATTCCTCCCGCTCCAGTGCGAAATCGACCGCAGCTCGAAGATAGCCGCCCGGGTTGCCCAGATCGTGGCGCGACCCACGGTGGACCACCACGTGGACCGGGTGACCCTCCGCGATCAGCAGCGCGATGGCATCGGTGAGTTGCAGCTCACCCCCGGCGCCGGGCTCGATCCGGCGCAGCGCGTCGAAGATGGCTCGGTCGAGCAGGTAGCGGCCTGCGGCGGCGAAGGTGGAGGGCGCGTCGGCCAGGGCGGGCTTCTCCACCATGCCGTTGACGCGCAGCACGTTCGGGTTCACCGCGTCGGGCACGGTGGCCACGTCGAAGACGCCGTAGGCGCTGACCTGGTCTTTCGGCACGTCGATGGCGCACAGCACGCTGCCGCCGCGCTTGCGGCGGACCCGGCTCATCACGTCGAGCACGCCGGAGGGCAGCACCAGATCGTCGGGGAGCAGGATGGCGATCGCGTCCTCGTCGTCGTCGAGGACCCGTTCGGCCTGGGCGACGGCGTGGCCGAGGCCGAGCGGCTCCTCCTGCACGACCGAGGTCACGTCCAGCAGCGCGGGCGCCTTGCGGACCTTCTCCAGCAACTGGAATTTGCCGCGCTCGGCGAGCGTGCTCTCCAGCACCAGGTCCTCGACGAAGTGCGCCACCACGCCGTCCTTGCCCGGCGAGGTCACGATCACCAGCCGTTCGGCGCCGGATTCGGCCGCCTCGGTGGCGACGAGCTCGATGCCCGGGGTGTCGACCACGGGCAGCAGTTCCTTGGGCACCGTCTTCGTCGCGGGCAGGAACCGGGTCCCGAGCCCTGCCGCGGGCACGACGGCCGTGCGGAAACACGACAACGCCGCGTCGTTCGCGGACGGTCCTGCCATTGCTGTCATACGCACACCCTATCCATCCGTGCCATGGCCGGGCGGTCGTCGCGACCGCGCGGCACCCGGTGAGCTTATGGTGATCCTCATGAACATGCCCGGTGGGCGGGACAAACATGCATGGCGTGCGGAGATTCTCACTCGGCGCTCAGCTGTTCCCGCGGAGGAGCGGGCCCGCGACGCCGCGGGATTGGCGGAAACGGTCGCCGGCCTGGACGTTCCGGAGTGGGTGTGCGCGTATGTCCCGGTGGGGAGCGAGCCGGGGTCGATCGCGATGCTGGACGCGTTGCGCGCAGGGGGAGCGCGGGTGCTGCTGCCGCTGACCGGGGGGAAGGAACCGCTCGATTGGGCGGAGTACACGGGGGAACGTGACCTGCGCCCGGCGAAGTATGGGTTGCGGGAACCCGCGGGACCGCGGCTGGGGAGTGACGCGGTCGGGAAAGCGGGGCTGATTCTCATTCCGGCGCTCGCTGTGGACCGGCGCGGGGTGCGGCTCGGTCGCGGGGCCGGGCACTACGACCGGACGTTGGGCGCGGCGCGGCCGGACGCGCTGCTGGTCGCCGTGGTGCGCGACGACGAGCTGGTGGAATCGCTGCCGGAAGAGCCGCACGACCTGCGGATGGGCTGGGCGCTGACCCCGCGCGGCGGACTGCGGCGGCTGGGCGGCCGTCCAGCGGAATGAACGGCCGATTGGCGGCGTTGGCACTGTCGGCGGTAGAGTGCTAGATCGACGAAACCTGCGGAGGATCCTGTGCCAACCTATTCATACGCGTGCACCCAGTGTGACAACCGCTTCGACATCGTGCAGTCCTTCTCCGACGATGCGCTGACCGTCTGCGAGAAGTGCTCCGGGAAGCTGCGCAAGCTGTTCAACTCCGTGGGCATCGTGTTCAAGGGCAGCGGCTTCTACCGCACCGACAGCCGCGGCGGCGCGTCCACCGCGAGCGAGCCGGCCAAGTCCGACGGCGGGTCGAGTTCGTCGAGTTCGGATTCGGGTTCGTCGGCGTCTTCCAGCACCGCGAGTTCGTCCACCAGCACGGCCGTGGCCAGCTGATTTCCTGATTCATCCCCAGGCCCGGCGGTCTCCACAGGAGGTCGTTTCCGGGGCCTGTCGGGGGTGCTCGCGGCCATAGGCTTCGGCCATGACTCGCGCACTCGCCGATCTCGGACGCGCCGACACCCTGCGGTCGGTGCTCCACAATCGCCCGTCCTGGGCCGACGGTGTCCTGCTGCGGCGGCTGCTGGCCGCCGCGCTCGCCGTCCTCGCGCTGATCCTCGTCGTGCGTGGCGACCCGGAGGCCGCCCGCACCGAGGTCGTGGTCGCGGAGCGCGAACTGGCGCCGGGCCGCTTACTCGAACCGGGTGATCTGCGCACGGTGCCGCGCGAATCCGGCACGCTGCCCGAGGGCGCCACCACCTCCACCGCCGATCTGGTCGGCTCGACGCTGACCGGCGGTATGCGCGCGGGCGAGATCTTCACCGACCTGCGGGTGGTCGGCCCGAGGCTCGCGCACGTCGCGACGGGTGGCGCCGACGCCAGGATCGTGCCGATCCGCCTCGCCGATACCGCCGTCGCGGAGATCCTGCGCGCGGGCGACCGCGTGGACGTCATCGGCGGCGGCGAACAGGGCACCGGCGCGCGGCCCGCGCGAGCCCTGGCCGTCGACGCCGCCGTGGTGCTGGTGGCCGCGCCGGGGGAGCGCTCCGGTGGCGGGGAGCGAGTGGTGCTCGTGGCGATGGACGCGGCGCACGCCGCCATGGTGGCGGCGGCGTCGCTGCACACCGCGCTCACGGTGGTGTTCCATTGAGCGGCAATCGTTTTCGGGGAAGGCCCTTGATGTCACCGCAGGGCGGCGGCGAGCCGGGTCAGGGTCGTGTCGATCGTGTAGGGGATCGACAGGATCGAGGGGAAGGCGAGCGCGTGGCGAGGCCGCCGTTCCGGTGGTGGCCCGGCCGCCTGCAGGTCGGCCTCGGTGTTCGACAGCGCCATGCGAGCGACGGTCGCAACTCAACTGCGGTTGAGTGCAAGCCGGGCGTCTCGGCGCCGGCGGCGCATCGGTGGGTTTCCGCCCTCGAAACAACCGCTCTGATGCACAGAATTCGACTACCGTATACGCAGGTGAACGACCATTTCCGCTGGCGATACTTGAAATTGAAGCCGGTTTCAGATATACCCTTGGGGAGGGATGTGGATCGCGGATCCGATGTCTCCCGGCGCCGGATCGCGCCCCACCGACAACCCGCCCGACCGTCAGGAGCCAGGATGTCCCTGTTCGATATCTCCGATCGCGCCGCGAAGTATCAGGCGGATCTGCTCGACTTCATGGAGTCGCACATCTATCCCGCCGAAGAGGTCTACGAGCGGCAGATGCGGGAATCCGGTGATCCGCACTTCCAGCCGCCGATCCTGGAGGAGCTCAAGGCCGAGGCGCGCCGCCGCGGGCTGTGGAACCTCTTCCACCCGCACCCGGAGTGGGGCCCGGGGCTCACGAACCTGGAGTACGCGCCGCTGGCCGAGATCATGGGCCGCAGCGTCATCGCCTCCGAGGCGTGTAATTGCAACGCGCCCGACACCGGCAATATGGAAGTGCTCACGCTCTTCGGCACCGACGAGCACAAGGAGAAATACCTGAAGCCGCTGCTGGAGGGCACCATGGCGTCGGCGTTCGCCATGACCGAGCCCGCCGTGGCGAGTTCGGACGCGACCAACGTGGAGCTGTCCATGGTGCGCGACGGCGGCGACTACCTGCTCAACGGCCGGAAGTGGTTCGCCTCCAACGCGATGCACAAGAACTGCAAGGTGCTGATCGTGATGGGCAAGACCGATCCGACCGCCGCCCCGCACCGGCAGCAGTCGATGATGGTGGTGCCCATCGACGCGCCCGGCGTCACGGTGGTGCGCAGCCTGCCGGTGTTCGGCTACCAGGACCGCGAGGGCCACGCCGAGATCGAGTTCGAGGACGTGCGGGTGCCGGCCAAGGATGTGCTCAAGGGGGAGGGTGAGGGCTTCGCGATCAGCCAGGCCCGCCTGGGCCCCGGCCGCATCCACCACTGCATGCGGTCGATCGGAATGGCCGAGCGCGCACTGGAATTGATGTGCAAGCGGGCCCGGTCGCGCAGCACCTTCGGCAAGCCGATCAGCGAGAACGCCAATATCCAGGACTGGATCGCCGAGGCGCGCATCGAGATCGAGATGATCCGATTGCTCACCCTCAAGGCCGCCCACCTGATGGACACCGTCGGCAACAAGGAGGCGCGCACCGAGATCGCCGCGATCAAGGTGGCCGCGCCCAATATCGCGCTGAAGATCGTGGACCGCGCCATCCAGGTGCACGGCGCCGGCGGCGTCACCGAGGACTTCCCGCTCGCCATGGCGTGGGCGCACCTGCGCACGCTGCGGCTGGCCGACGGCCCCGACGAGGTGCACAAGCGCGCCATCGCGCGCCAGGAACTCGGCAAGTACCGCGCGGCCGAGGCCGCCGCGACCAACGGACAGAAGGTGACGGCGTGATGACGGGTATCGATCTGAGCGGGCGCACCGCCATCATCACCGGCGCCTCCCGCGGCATCGGCCTCGCCGCGGCGCACGCCATCGCGGCGGCGGGCGGCAACGTGGTGCTGACCTCGCGCTCGCAGGAGTCCGCCGACGCCGCGGCCGCGCAGGTGGGCGGCTCGGCGCTGGGCGTGGCCGCGCACGCCGTCGAGGAGGACGCGGCGCGCCGGTGCATCGAGCTGACGCTCGAGAAGTTCGGCAGCGTGGACATTCTCGTGAACAATGCGGGCACCAACCCGGCCTTCGGCCCGGTGATCGACCAGGATCACGCCCGGTTCCGCAAGACCTTCGACGTGAACCTGTGGGCGCCGATCCTGTGGACCTCGCTGGCCGCCGAGACCTGGATGGGTGAGCACGGCGGCTCCGTGATCAACACCGCCTCCATCGGCGGACTCGGTTTCGAACCGAATCTCGGTCTCTACAACGCCACCAAGGCCGCGCTGATCCACCTCACCAAGCAACTGGCGCTGGAACTTTCGCCGCGCATCCGGGTGAACGCGGTCGCGCCGGGCGTGGTGCGCACCAAACTGGCGGCGGCGCTGTGGCAGGAACATGAGGGCCTGCTCACCCAGATGACGGCGCTGAACCGGATCGGTGAACCGGAGGACATCGGCGCGGCCGTCGCCTTCCTGGCCTCCGACGCGGCGAGCTGGGTGACCGGCGAGACGATGGTGATCGACGGCGGTCAGCGGCTCGGCAACGCCGCCCTGTTCCGCCAGGGGGTGCCGGTCGATGCCTGAGGTACGGGACACCACCGCGGTCGATCCGGCGGCGGTGGCGGAGTGGCTCGACGCGCTGGGCGTCGAACACGCGAAACCGTTGCGGTTCCAGCGGATCGGGCTCGGCCAATCCAATCTGACCTACCTGGTGACCGATGCCGCCGACCGGCGCTGGGTGCTGCGCAGGCCGCCGCTCGGGCACCTGCTGGCCTCGGCGCACGACGTGGTGCGCGAGGCGCGCATCATCGCGGCGCTGGAGCACACCGACGTGCCCGCGCCGCGCATCCTCGGCGTCACCCAGGACGCGGCGGTCTCGGACGTGCCGCTGGTGCTGATGGAATTCGTCGACGGCCAGGTCATCGACACGATGGAGATCGCGCGGTCGCTCACCCCCGAGCGGCGCGCCCACATCGCGCGGGAACTGCCGCGCACGCTGGCGAAGATCCACGCCGTCGACATCGAGGCCGTCGGGCTGTCGGATCTGGCCAGCCACAAGCCGTACGCGCAGCGGCAGCTGAAACGCTGGGCCGGCCAGTGGGAACAGTCCAAGACCAGGGAGCTGCCCGAACTCGACGCCCTCACCCGCAGGCTGGTGGCCGCCATTCCCGAACAGCGCGAAATCACCTTGGTGCACGGCGATTTCCACCTGCGCAACGTCATCGCCGACCGCGCATCCGGCGATCTGGTGGCGGCCCTGGACTGGGAACTCTCCACACTCGGTGAGCCGCTGGCCGATATGGGCAGCATGCTCGCCTACTGGCCGGAACCCGGCGAGGACACCGGCGGCGACTTCCCGGCCTCCACCCTGCCCGGGTTCCCGACCCGCGACGAACTGGCCGAGCAGTACCTGGCCGAGACCGGCCGCGACGCGGCCGCCCTGTGGTACTGGCAGGTGCTCGGTCTGTGGAAGGTCGCGGTGATCGCCGAGGGCGTGATGCGCCGCGCCATGGACGAGCCGCAGAACAAGGCGGCGGCGGGCACGCCGACCGTCGAGCGCATCGACGCGCTGGTGCGTAAGGCGACCGAAATCGCCGATGCCGCAGGGATTTAGCGTCCGCGCGCGGACGGCGAGACATTCGACCACGAGGAGTCGACAGTGAAAGCTTGGCGGGTACACGAACTCGGCGAACCGCGCGAGGTGCTGCGGCTCGAGGAGACCGCGGATCCGGCGCCCGGCCCGGGTCAGGTGCTGGTCCGGGTGTCGGCGGCGCCGGCGAACTTCCCCGATGTGCTGCTGTGCCGGGGCCGGTATCAGATCACGCCGCCGCTGCCGTTCACGCCCGGCGTGGAACTGTGCGGTGAGGTGGTGGCCCTCGGCGAGGGCGTCACGCGGTTCGCGGTGGGCGACCGGGTGATCGGCAATCCGAATCTGCCCGGCGGCGCGTTCGCGGAACTGGCCGTGCTGGACGAAGGCAACGCGTTCCCCGCGCCACCCGCGCTGGACGACGCCGAGGCCTCGGCGCTGAGCATCGGCTACCAGACGAGCTGGTTCGCGCTGCACCGGCGCACGCGGCTGCGCGCGGGGGAGACCCTGCTGGTGCACGCGGCGGCGGGTGGTGTCGGCAGTTCCGCCGTCCAACTCGGCAAGGCCGCGGGCGCGACGGTGATCGGCGTCGTCGGCGGCGCCGACAAGGCGGAGTACTGCCGGGCGCTCGGCGCCGACCTGGTGATCGACCGGCGCAGCGAGGACTTCCTGCCCGTCGTGAAGGAGTTCACCGGCGGCCGCGGCGTCGACGTGGTCTACGACCCGGTGGGTGGCGACGCCTACGCCAAGTCCACGAAATGCATTGCGTTCGAGGGCCGTATCCTGGTCATCGGATTCGCGGGCGGCACCATTCCGGAGCCGGCGCTCAATCACGCGCTGATCAAGAACTATTCGATCATCGGACTGCACTGGGGCCTGTACAAGCAGTACGACCCGCAGGCCATCCAGGACTGCCACGTCGAGCTGACCAGGCTCGCCGCCGACGGCGCGATCAAGCCGCTGATCAGCGAGCGGCTCGCGCTGGCCGACGTCGCGGACGGTCTCGGGCGCCTCGGTGACGGCAGCACCGTCGGACGAATCGTGTTCCAGCCGTGAGCACCTCGACGATCGACCCGCGCGACGCCGTCCTGGTCGACTTCGGCGGTGTGCTCACCAGCAGCGTGCTCGACGCGTTCCGCGCCTTCGGCGCCTCCCTGGGCGATCCGGACCTGCCGATCACGTTGCTGAGCACCGATGACGAGGCGCGCCGCCTGCTCGTCGACCACGAATCCGGGCGTATCGACGCCGACGCCTTCGATCGCGGTTTCGCCGAGCGGCTGCGCGCCCACGGCGCCGATATCGACGCCGAGGACGTGAGCGCCAGAATGCAGAGCGGACTGACCGCCGACGAGGCGAGCCTCGACCTGATCCGGCGGCTGCGCGCGGCGGGCATCCCGGTGGCGCTGGTCTCCAACGCGTTCGGCCGGGATTGCTACGCCGGGTTCGACCTGGCCGCGCTCGCCGATGTCGCGGTGATCTCCGCGGAGGTCGGGATTCGTAAGCCGTCACGCCGGATCTACGAGATCGCCTGCACCCGACTGGGTGTGCGCCCGGAGCGCGCGGTGATGGTCGACGATCTGCGGCAGAACCTCGACGGTGCGGCGCGTCTGGGCATCGCCGGGGTGTTGCACACCGACGCGGCCGACACCGAACGGCAGTTGGCCGAAAGGTTCGGCATCGCCGCGTGAGCGACACGGCGGGCCCTCGCGGACGGGAAACCGGCTCGAGGCGACAGCCGGTGGGGACGGGCGGTTCCGGTCGCCCGTCCAACCCGCCGTCGGCCGCGCCCGCCGTGATCTGGGACGATGTGCCGGTGTCGGAACCGGGGACCACGCGGGTCGGTAAGGAGACGTCGGCGTTGACGCCGCGCGGTGAGCGCACCCGCACGAAGCTGGTCGACGCCGCCGAGGTGGTGTTCGCCCGGCTCGGGTTCGTCGAGACCAGGGTCGCCGACATCGTCGCCGAAGCCGGCGTCGCGCACGGCACGTTCTACGTCTACTTCGACTCCAAGGACGCCGTCTTCCACGCGGTGGTGCTCGAGCTCATCGCCGATATGCGCGACAAGGTGCGCGCCCGGCGCGGCGCTCCGCCCGCCACCGCCGTCGAGGCGATCGAATCGGCGGTGCGCGCGTATGTTTCGGCGTTTCGCGACCACGCGCGGTTGATGCTGATGTGGGGCGAGGTCGCCGGGCTCAACCCGGATCTGGACGACCTCTTACAGGCCGAGATCGCGCTGTTCATCGACCGTGCCGAGCAGATGATCACCCGCCTGCAGGACAACCGCCTCGCTGCCCGCGACGTCGACGCGCGCTACGCCGCGACCGCGCTGTGCGGCATGGTCCGCGAGTTCTGCACGCAGTGGGCCAAGACCGACGCGGACATCGACGCCGAATCCGCGTCGGCCACGCTGTGCACGCTGTGGGTGCGCGGCATCGGCCTCGTGCACGGCGCGCCGCCGGTGTGATCCGCGGCGCGCCGTCGCGCTACCGGCCGACGGTCTCGCGCCGCAGCGCCTCGCGGTCGATGGCGCGCTTGAGGATCTTGCCGGTCGCGCCCTTGGGGAGCGCATCGGCGAACTGGACGATGCGCGGAACCTTGTAGGCGGACAGCCGTTCTCGCGTCCATCGTGACACCTCGGCGGCATCCAGGGCCGCGCCGGGAACGGTGACGATCACGGCGGCGACCTCTTCGCCGTACTGATCGTCGGGCACGCCGACGACGGCCGCCTCGACGACGTCGGGGTGCTCGTACAGCACCTCCTCCACCTCACCCGGATACACGTTGTAGCCGCCGCGGATGATCAGGTCCTTCAGGCGGTCGACGATGCGCAGATCGCCGTCGGCGTCGAATTCGCCCAGGTCGCCGGTGCGGAACCAGCCGTCGGGGAAGAGCACTTCGGCGGTGGCCTCCGGACGGTTCCAGTAGCCCTTCATGATCGTGGGCCCCGCGATGAAGATCTCACCGACTTCGCCTGCCGCACAGAGGTTTCCGTCGACGTCGCGGATCTGCACCCGCATCCGGTCGACGGCGTGCCCGGTGTAGCCGATCTTCGGCCCGCGCCCGAGGTCGTTGAAGGTGCCGAACGCGGTGGTCTCGGTGAGTCCGTAGCCCTCCAGGATCGTGCAGCCGAACTTCGTCTCGAAGGCGCGCGCGACCTCCCCTGGCAGCGCCGCGCCGCCCGAGATGGCCGCCCGCAAGTCAGCGAAATCGGCCGGATCGGCGTCGGCCGCCGCATGCAGCATCGCATTCCACATCGTGGGGACCCCGGCCAGGACGGTGAGCCGGTCGCGCCGCAGCATCGTCAGCATGGCGGCGGGTTCGAACCGGCGCAGCAGCGACAGGGAACCGCCCGCGGTGAAACACGACATCATCACCGCCGACTGGCCGAACACGTGGAACAGCGGCAGGGCCGTCCCCACGCGGTCGGCCGCGGTGCTGCGCGCGGCCGACACTCCGATCTCCCCGCCCGCCAACAGATTTCCGACCGTGAGCTGGGCGCCCTTGGGCCGTCCGGTGGTGCCGGAGGTGTAGAGGATGGCGGCGGTGTCGGCGGGGTCGCGCTCGACCGCGGGCATCGGGTCGGCGTCGGCTTCAGCGCCGGCGGTGAGTTCCCGGTACGGCACGCCGGTCGCCGCCGCGGCCTCGGCGACGGCGGGGCCGAGGTCGTCCCAGGCGAGCGCGAGCGAGCATCCGGCATCGATCAGGTAGTACTCGACCTCGGCGCGCGTGGACATCGTGTTCACCGGAACCACGATCCCGCCCGCGATCTGGATGCCCAGGTAGGCGACCACGAACTCCGGCACCGAGGGCGCCGCGAGCAGGATGCGGTCGCCCGGTCGCGAGCCCGCCGCGCGCAGGGCGCCCGCGTAGCGCGAACTCAGTTCGAACAGTTGACGGTAACTCCATGCGACCCGGTCGGAGCGGACCGCGGGCCGGTCCGGTGTCGAGGCGGCATGGCGGCGGACGGGGTCGGAGACGGTGGCCATCGGCGGGATCCTTCGGTGCGCACTGTGATCTGGACCACACCGAGCGTATATGAATCTGATGTCAATTTTAAGTACTGGCGCCGATCTGTGCGCCAAGTATCTGAATCTGACGTCAGATTCGAGATAGGCTGCAGTCAGGACGCGGTGTGCGGCAGGATGCGCCCGCGCGGAGGAGAGGATCGGCTGTGCAACTCGAAGGGAAAGTCGCGATCGTCACCGGTGGCGGTGCGGGTATCGGTGCGGCGCTGGCCGCCGGCCTCGTCGCCGCGGGCGCGTGCGTGGTGGTGGCCGATATCGATGGCGCGGCGGCCGTGGACGTCGCCCGGACTGTCGCGCACGGCCGCGATGGGGTGGCGGTCGGGGTCGGTGGCGATGTCGCCGAGGCGGCGCGAATCGAAGCCCTGATCGCGCTCGCCGAACGCGAATTCGGCCCGGTGGACCTGTATTTCGCGAATGCGGGCATCGCGGGCGCGCCCGGACTGGACGCGGGGGAGGCGGACTGGGATCGCTCGCTCGAGGTCAATCTCCGCGCGCACATCCGAGCCGCGCAGCTGCTGGTGCCCGGTTGGGTGGAGCGCGGCGAGGGGTACTTCGTCAGCACCGCCTCGGCCGCCGGCTTGCTCACGCAGATCGGTTCGGCGACCTACGCGGTGACCAAGCACGCCGCCGTCGCGTTCGCGGAGTGGTTGAGCGTCACCTATGGCGACCAGGGTGTTCGAGTGAGCTGCCTGTGCCCGATGGGCGTGAACACGAAACTGCTCTACGCCGGGGAGGATTCGGGTGACCGGCTCGGCGCCGCCGCGTCGCGGGCGGTCACCACGGCGGGTGCGGTGCTCGAACCGGCGGACGTGGCGAAGGCGGTGCTGGACGCGGTCGCCGAGGAGCGCTTCCTGATCCTGCCGCACGCCGAGGTGCTCGACATGTACCGGCAGAAGGGCGCCGATTACGACCGGTGGTTGCGGGGGATGCGGCGCTACCAGCGCTCCCTGCTCGAGGGGGCGCCGTGAGTGTTTCGCGAAAGATCCTGGGCCACAATGTGATGTGACATTGCTATAGATAAGTTGCCCAGGCTGTACCCCGCATTCGCCTTCTCGCAGGTGCGAATGCGGGGTATGTCGGTATAAGTGCCCTGTGAACAGTACTTACACAACTCTTCTCGGCTCGGGCCCCGGGGTGCGGTCCGCGGTGCTCGCCGAAAAGGTGTGATTGACATTACTCCGCTCCTGTCTCAAACTAGGCGGACTCGTATTGAAGTTGGTGTCAAGTTTACTTTCGGCCTCGCGCCGGGAGTGGGCGAAGCAGCCGGAGGAGCACGCGTATGACCGCACCACCCCAGGACCCCGCAGGCCGCACCGCGGCGCCCGCCGCGCCGCCGCGCGACAACCGCCGCGCCCATCGCAAACTGCTCGCCGCGGGACTCGTCGGCAGCTCGATCGAGTGGTACGACTTCTTCCTCTACGGCACCGCCGCCGCCCTGGTGTTCCCCCAGGTGTTCTTCCCGAACAGCTCCGCGCTGATGGGCACGCTGCTCTCGTTCAGCACCTTCTGGGCGGGGTTCGTCGCGCGGCCGCTCGGCGGCGTGCTGGCCGGGCACTTCGGCGACAAGTACGGCCGCAAGCCGGCCGTGGTCGTCTGCCTGATCGGGATGGGCGTGGCGACCTTCCTGATCGGCTGCCTGCCCAGCGCGAACGCGATCGGCGTCGCCGCGCCGATCCTGCTGGTCTCGCTGCGCTTCGTGCAGGGCATGGCGTGCGGCGGGCAGTGGGGCGGCATCGTGCTGTTGCTGACCGAATCGGCGAGTCCGAAAAAGCGGGGATTCGCAGGCACTTTCGGGCAGATGGGCGTCCCGCTGGGCGTGATCCTCGGCAATGTGGTGTTCCTGATCGCCACCGCCGCGCTCTCCGAGGAGGCCTTCCTGAGCTGGGGCTGGCGAATTCCGTTCCTGTGCAGCGCTTTGCTGTTCCCGGTGGTGCTCTATATCCAGACCAAGGTCGAGGACACTCCCGAATTCCGGGAATTGCAGAAGGAAGTCGCGCAGAAGCGCACCACGGCGGTGGCGCAGGCGCCGCTGTCGGAGGCGGTCCGGTCGCACTGGCGCAAGATCTTGCTCGGCTGCGGGTTGCTCGCGGCGACCAACGCATCGTTCTACATCGGCATCGCGGGCGTACTCAGCTATGCCACAAAGGATCTCGGCATGAACCACAACGACATCCTGTCCATGTCGTTGCTCGCCTCGCTGATCGGCTGCGCGGTGATCCTGTGGTCGGGCGCGCGGTCCGATCGCGTCGGGCGCAGGCCGTTGATCCTGATCGGCGGCGCCGGGCTGGCGCTGTGGGCCGTGCCGTACTTCCTGCTCGTCGACACCGCGCAGCTGCCGCTGTTCTTCGTGGCGGTGGCGGTGGGATCGATCTTCCAGTCGATGACCTACGGTCCGCTGGCCGCGTTCATGGGCGAGCTGTTCGAGCCGCGGCTGCGGTATTCGGGTGCGTCACTGGCGTATCAGTTGGCCGCCATCACGGTGAGCGGCGGCACGCCGTTCATCATGACCGCGCTGATCGCCAACACCGGCACGACCGTGCTGGTGTCGGTCTACCTGGCGCTGATGGGTCTGATCACGGTGTTCAGCGCCTGGGTGCTGAAGGAGACCAACCCGCCCGAGGTGCGTAACGACCCGAAAGCCGTTCCCGGCGAACACCTCTACGTCTGAGTTCGGTGGCGTCGCGGGTGCTTTCGCGGCGCCACCAACTTGTATCTGATGTCAACAATAAGTACGAACGAAGATATGCGTTTTCATGAAGGTTCGTAAGTTCGCCGCGTCGGCGGCCCTGGCCGTCGCGTCCCTCTCGGTTACCGCGGGCACGGTCCACGCGGAACCGTTGAGCGTCGATCTCGCCCCGAACGTCAACTACACCGCCTACAACAACGGTGCGACCGCGGTGATCACCGTGGACGCGGGGCAGCTGATCGTCGACGATGGGCGCTTCCAGATCCGCGCCGACGACGGCACGGTGCTGGCCGGGGTGCCGCTCGAGTTCAACGTGAACAACGTCGCGTTCCCGATCGACGCCGAGATCGACGGCAGGACAGCGCGATTGACGCCGTCCCTGGACCCGGACCGGGCACGGACCGAACCGGTCGCGCTGCCGTTCCAGGATCAGGCGCCGTGGAAGACGCCCTACGAGCGCGAGGTCGCGGCGTTCTCCCGGATGGCGAGCACGATCACGGTCGCCGGTGTGGTCGGCGGCATCGCGGGCGCCGTCGGCGCGGGTGTGATCGGCTGCCTGGTCGGCGGGGTGACGCTGGCCGCGGCGACCAGCCCGATCGCGATGATGTTCGGCGCGGGACCGATCGCGGGTTGTCTCATCGGCGCGGGCGCGTTGGCGCCCATCGGGGCCGTCGGCGGGTCGCTGTTCGTGGGCGCGCCGGTCGCGACGGCGGCGGTGATCCAGTACTTCACGACCATCAACGAACCGTTCCCGGTGAAGTGAAAGTAGCTGGCGTGACACAGAACTCACGCTGAGTATGCGGAGGGATCCCTGCCCTCGGCCCGATCTCGGTCGGTGCGCATCCGCGCACCGGCCGGGATCGGGGTATCCGAGGTTTATCGAAGGGTATGAACCGCAACGGATTACGCGGCGAGCAGGCGAGCCGCTCGGGATTCGTCCACGCCGCCGCGCCAGGCGGCGAGGGGGAGCGTGATGTCGGAGCGGGGCGCGCCGCGCAGGGCGACGGCGTGCACCTCGGCGCGGGAGACGAAGCGATCCCACGCGGGCGCGAGCGCCGGGGTGGGGAGGCACGGTCACCGCGCACCGCCGAGAACCGCGTGAACTTCGCCGCCGAGGGTGGAAAGGCGACCGCTGGAGGCGCTGGCCATGAGCGCCGGATCAGGCACCGCCCGCACGGTGGCCATGAACCATTACCTCACAGTTGCCGCCTTTTGCCGAGTGCTCCGGGGCCGGAACGATCCGCCTTCAGTTCGCGAACCGCAGCAGCGTGAGGCACGGCCGGTAGTTCTTCAGCACCGGTGCGTGGGAGAAGAAGCTGAGCAGCGGGGAACCCCAGAGCCCGCGGCCGGGGGCGAGGTCCACGTCGGTGGCCGACGCGACGCCGGGGATCTCGCCGGCCAACCGGGCCGCCTCGGCGACCGAGAGGTGGAACGGCATGGGCGGGGCCTGGTAGTCGGAATGCTTGGCGAGCTTCATGCCCGACAGCGTCTTCTTGCTGAACCACGCCGGGATGCTGTCGAAGAGGAGCCTGCCGCCGGGGAAGCGGGCCGCGCAGTCGGCGATCAGCGAGAGGACGTCGGCGCGCTCGAAGTACATGAACAGCCCCTCGGCGCTGAGGAACGTCGGCGTGCCCGGCTCGACGGCGTCGAACCAGGAGCGGTCCAGCGCGGACGCGGCCACGTGCGTGAGGCGGGGTTCGGCGGGCAGCAGCCGCTCACGCAGGGCGATCATCTCGGGCAGGTCGACCGACACCCAGCGCACGGTGGGGTCGGCGAGGCGCCAGAAACTCGTCTGCAAACCCTCGCCGAGCGCGACCACCACGCCGTCGGGATGTTCCGCACGGAAGTCGCGGATGGCGTTGTCGAAGGTGAGCGCCCGCAGCGGATGGGTCTGGCTCGGCCCGCCGAAGTCGTCGTACGGGTAGTCGATCGTCTCGTACAGCCGCACCGACTCCGGGTCCTCGTACGTGGAATCGGGCCGGAGGGCTTCGACCGCGCGATTGCGCAACGTCCACAGCGCCGTCGCCGGGACACCACGCAACGCCGTACCGTCGATCTTGTCAGCACACATGAGCTCTCCGTTCGAACGCCCGCGTGAGGTGGGTCCCACGGTAACTCGCCGCGCGGTCTCCTGTGCGAGCTACCTTTCGCGAGCCGGGGGCCGTGGGCGGTGGCGCGTCCATCGGGAGGTTGGCCGTCGCACTCGGCGGGCCGTTCGCACGGCCTGCGCCGCCGACCTCCCCGAGTCACTCACGCACACCGCACCGCGTGCACCCGTCCCCGATCCGGGTCCCTGCGACTATCGGTGCGGCCAGTAGATCGGCGCGCCGATTCGTTGCCTGCCGCCGTATTCACGGAGGTCCGACATCGGGCAATTCGACGCGGCCGCCGTCATTGTCCGCGTGTCCATTACGACTCCGAACCGTAGATATCCGAAATGGGAAACGGCAATTCCGTCAGGGATTTCGCTGCGGCGTAATAGCGAAAGGCTGTGAAAGCTGTTGCGCCGGTACCGGTTCGCGGTGCGATATTTCCGGATGGTCGGGTATCCGGTGGGCGGGAACGGGGAGGGTGCTGCATACTACGTCGGGGCGGCGGGCTGCTGTCCTACGCGAATGCGTTTACGGATTAACTCTCCGGGGGTTTGAAATACATGACTGACTTGGCATCTCGCGGGCGCGTCCGGGCCCGGCGCTTGCGCAAGCCGTTGCTGGCCGTCGCGGCGGCCTCGATGGCGGCGGCGCTGGTCGCCGGGTGCGGCGGCGGCTCCGACTCCGAACCGGCTTCGGCCGGACCGCCGCCCGGCACACCGCTCCCCGAGGGGGCGCAGTTGGTGCAGGAGAGCTCCAAGACCACCCAGACGTTGCAGTCGGTGCACTTGGACCTGCTGGTCGCGAACATCCCCGGCCTGCCGGTGGAGAGCGTCTCGGCCGACGTCACCAACCAGCCACAGGGCGCGGGCCAGGCCATCGGCGAGGCCAAGGTGCGTACCGAACCCGACGGCCCGTTCATCGATTCCAAGTTCATCGTCGTGGACAAGACGCTGTACGCGCAGACCGGCGGCGCCTCCTACGCGCCGGTCGGCGACGCCGAGAAGATGTACGACCCGGGCGTGATCCTGGACAAGGACAAGGGTCTGGCCAACGTCCTCGCGAACGTGGAGAACGCGAAAGCCGAAGCGCGCGAGAAGATCGACGGCATCGACACCGTGAAGGTCACCGGCACCATCGACGCGAAGGTCATCGACCCGATCGTGCCGCGCGTCGGGGAGAACGCGGGCACCATGCCGATCACGCTGTGGATCACCGACGTCGCCCCGCCCACCTCCGAGGTGTCGCTGCCCTCGCAGGACGCGTCGCCGGGCACCGGCCCGAACCTGGTGCGCGCCGTCGTCACCAAGGATTCCGGCACCGTCACCGTCACCCTGTCGGGGTGGGGCAAGAAGGTCGAGGTCGTCAAGCCGCAGGGCTGACGAAACCGGCACGGCCGGAGCGGTTTCCGCTCCGTCGTTCACCGCCGAACGGCCGGCCGGGAGTCCTGCCCGTGGACTCCCGGCCGCGTTCCGGCGTCTTTCGCGTTCACGGGATACGCCTCGGCGCACCGTGATACGGCGCCGAGCCGTCGGTCACGCGCGCTGCCGTGAGAAAGGCGGCGGCGCAGCCGATTAAGCGATTGTTCAGTGAAATACAAGGCGTCGCGCGGACGCTACGGCCCGGAAGTTCGCACGGCCGTAGCCCGCGACGCCGCAGTGCCGGAGCAGAACCGGCGAATGACCATGATCGGCGGACGCCCGATTCCGATCGGACGACCGCGCACGGAGGAATGCAGATGACGACGAGTGACCGCCCGGACGTCGAGGAGCGGGACTTCCGTCGGCCTCCCGGTCCGCCCGGACCGCCACCGGTGTCGAACGTGTGGGTCTACAACGGGCGCGCCTACGACCTGAGCGAGTGGATCTCGAAGCATCCCGGCGGTGAATTCTTCATCGGCCGCACCAAGAATCGCGATATCACCTCGATCATCGGCTCCTACCACAAGGATCCGGAGAAGATCGGGAAGATGATCGAGCGCTACGCGCTGGACCGCCGCGCGCTGCCCGAGGACATCCACCCGAAGAACAACGCGCCCGACTTCCTGTTCAAGGAGGGTTTCGACAGCTGGCGCGACACCCCCAAGTACCGGTTCGACGACAAGAACGACCTGCTGCACAAGGTCAAGGCCCGGCTGAAGGAGCCGGCGATGGCCGCGAAACTGAAGCGCATGGACCGCCTGTTCGACGTCGTGGCGGTGCTGATGGTCATCGCCTACTTCGCGGTGCAGGGCCTGCGGTTGTCGGTGCCGGCGTGGATGCCGTTGCCGCTGTTCGTCTTCCTGATGGTGGTGCTGCGCAGCTCGCTCGCCGGGTTCGGTCACTACGCGATCCACCGTGCCCAGAAGGGCATGAACAAGATCTACACCAACGCCTTCGACCTGAACTACGTGGCGCTCTCGTTCGTCACCGCCGACGGTCACGCGCTGCTGCACCACCCGCACACGCAGAGCGAAGTCGACATCAAGAAGAACGTCTTCACGATGATGATGCGGGTGCCGCGGCTGTACCGGGTGCCGATCCACACGCTGCACAAGTTCGGGCACACGGTCACCGGCATGACGATCCGCCTGCTCGACGTGTGCCGCCTCACCAGCAAGGTGGGCGTGAAGGACATGTACGGCACCTGGGGCGGCGCGCTGCCGCACTTCATCGGGTCGTTCGGGGTGCGCTTCTTGCTGGTGGCCGAGCTGGTGCTGTTCGTCCTGGCGGGCGATTTCTGGGCCTGGGCACTGCAATTCGTGATCACACTGTGGATCAGCACCTTCCTCGTGGTGGCGAGTCACGACTTCGACGTCGACACCGAGGATCTGCACACCGACACCGAGGACTGGGGCGTCAACCAGCTCGAGCAGGCCTACGACCTGACCGTCGTCGGCAACCGCTACGTCGACTGCTTCCTCTCGGCGGGCCTGAGCCCGCATCGCGTGCACCACGTATTGCCCTACCAGCGCAGCGGATTCGCCAATATCGCCACCGAGGAGGTGGTGCGCGAGGAGGCGGCGAAGTTCGGCGTCGAATGGCTGCCGCCCAAGAGCTTCTTCGGCGACCGCTTCCCGGCGCTGGTCAAGACCTACCTGATGTCGCGCTCTCACGAAGCGGAGGAACGCGATTGGGGTTTCGTGCGGGAGCACTGCTCGCCCACCGCCCTGAAGACCTGCGCCGTGTACACGGTCCAGGGCTTCACCGGAATCGGGACCGTCTGAGCGTGCCCGTCGAAACCCACTCTGTCCGAAAGGAATCCACTCCTGTGTCTGTCACCATCGACGAAGGCGGTGTCGCGCCCGCGACGTCGCGGCACACGGCGCGGCGCGGGCACGACTTCGCCCACGCGCTGCCACCCGCCCCGCCGACCACGGTCGGCGTGATCGAGGGCGTCGCCACCGCCGCTCCGGAGCGGTCCGTCGATCAGGCCGCGGCCGCCGACCTGGTGGCGGGCTTGTTCGCCGATCCCGCGCAGCGGGCGCGCATTCCGCGCGTCTACCAGAAAACCCGCATAGCGACCCGGCGCCTGGCCGTCGACCCCGTCGATCCCGAATTCCTCTCCTACAGCAGGGAATCCGCGACCATCCGGGACCGGATGCATCTCTTCTACCGGCATGCCGTGCCGCTGGCCGTGGACGCGGCGGGCCGGGCGCTCGCCGATGCCGGCTGCGAGCCCGCCGATATCGGGTTGCTGGTGTTCGTCACCAGCACGGGCCTGATCGCGCCCGGTGTGGACGTGGCGGTGGTGAAGCAGCTCGGGCTCGCGCCCACGGTGCACCGCGTAGTGGTGAACTTCATGGGGTGCGCGGCCGCGATGAATGGCATTCGCGCCGCAGTGGACCATGTGCGTGCCCACCCCGACCGCAAGGCGCTGGTCATCTGCCTCGAACTCAGTTCGGTGAACGCGGTGTTCGACGACGACATCAACGATGTCATCACCCACAGCCTGTTCGGCGACGGCTGCGGCGCGCTCGTGATCGGCGCGAGCCAGGTGCATCAGCCGCTCGCGGCGGGCAGCATCGTGCTCCGCGACAGCTTCAGCCACCTGTTCGACGACGCCGAGGACGGCATCGTGCTCGGCGTCAACGACAACGGCATCACCTGCGAGCTGTCGGAGAACCTGCCCGACTACATCTACCGCGGCGTCGACCCGGTGCTCGCGGAAGTGCTGGAGCGCAACGGATTACGCAAGTCCGACATCGACCTGTGGGCGATCCACCCTGGCGGCCCCAAGATCATCGAGGAGTCGGCGCGCTCGCTCGGCCTGCCCGCCGATCGGGCGGCGGTGAGCTGGGAAGTGCTGGCCGAGTACGGCAACATGCTGAGCGTTTCGCTGATCTTCGTGCTGGAGCGGATGATCCGGCAGGAGGCGACGGCGCCGCTGTCCACCGGCGTCGGGTTCTCCTTCGCGCCGGGTGTCACGCTCGAAGGCTTCGTCTTCGACATCGTCCGGCCGTAGCGCCGAATCGCAAGGGCGGCAACAGTGCAACTCGTCAGATTCCTGATCTCCATCTCCTGGGCGCGGATCGCGGCCGTCGTGCTCGCCGGTCTGGTGACCGGCGCGGCCAACACCTATCTGGTGGCGCTGATCAAGAGCGTCGTCTCCCCGGAGCCGCACCGCGAACACCTGGCGCTGCATTTCGCCGCGACCGTCGCGGTGGTGCTGGTGGCGGGGGTGCTGTCGCAGGTGCTGCTGGTGCGGCTCGCGCAGGACGCGATCTACCGGCTGCGGGCCGAGCTCAGCGCCCGGATCGTCGCCGCGCCACTGGAGCATCTGGAGCGGCTCGGCATGCACCGGTTGGTCGCGACGCTCACCGAGGACGTGCGCGCGCTCTCCCAGGCGGTGACCGCGATCCCGGCCATCTGCGTCGACGTGGCCACCATCATCGGGTGCTTCGTGTTCCTCGCGGTGGTGTCGGGGCCGATCTTCCTGGTGACGGTGGCGGGCACGCTGCTCGGCATCGCCTGCGTGGAAATGGTTCTCGAGCGCGTGCGCGCCATCTACCGGGACGCGCGCGAGCACGAGGACGCGCTGCTGCGCTCGTTCCAATCGGTGACCCTCGGGATCAAGGAACTCAAACTGCACCGGGGCCGCAGGCGCGATTTCATGGATCGCCACCTGCTCGGCACCGCGGGCGAGCTGCGCGAACAGAACGTGGACGCGGGCACGAAATTCTCGGTGGCGCAAGGCTTCGGGCAGCTGCTGCAGCTGGCCACCATGGCGCTGATCCTGTTCGTGATCGCCGCCGCGCTGGACCTGCCGCGCGACGTGATGATCGGCTACGTCCTGGTGACGACCTTCCTGGCCATGCCGATGCAGAACTTCATGCACCGCATCCCCGATCTGCTGCGCGGCGATGTGGCGCTGGCCAAGATCCGCGCCATGAACCTGTCGATGGAGACCTTCCACGACGAGGACCGGCTCCCGTTCGACGACCGCCCGCCGGTGGACGAGGCGCGGCTCGAGCTGGCGAACGTGAGCTATTCGTATCTGATGGAGCCGCCCCCGCCGGTGCCGGTGGGCGCGGGCGGGCCTCCGCCACGCGGGCACGGTGGACCGCCGCCGTTCCCGCCCCCGGGCCACGGCGGGCCGGGCCGCCCGCATCCCGGCGGGCGTCCGGATGTGAACGGCGCGCGCCGCCTCGACCACGGTCGCGCCGACGGCAGGCCGGTGCCGATGGGGCCGCCCCCGCTCGGCGACCCCGAGGACGGCTTCACCCTCGGCCCGATCGATCTCGTGCTCGAACCCGGGCAGATCACGTTCGTGGTCGGCGGCAACGGCAGCGGCAAATCCACGCTGGCCAAACTGATCACGGGCCTGTACGTGCCGCGCACCGGTTCGCTGGCGCTCAACGGCGAGAAGATCGACCACGAGAATATCGAGTGGTTCCGGCAGAACTCCTCGGCCGTGTTCACCGACTTCCACCTGTTCGAGGACTACCTCGGCTTCGACCGGCCCGACCTCGACGACGAGGTGCGCCACTACCTCGAGGTGCTGCGGATCGCGGACAAGGTCACCGTGCGTGACGGGCGGCTGTCCACGCTCGCGCTCTCGCAGGGGCAGCGCAAACGGCTGGCGCTGCTCACCGCGCTGCTCGAGGACCGGCAGATCTACGTGTTCGACGAATGGGCCGCCGACCAGGAGCCCCGCTTCCGCGAGGTCTTCTACCGGGAGATCCTGTCGGACCTGAAACGGCGCGGGAAGACCGTCGTGGTGATCACCCACGACGACCGGTACTTCTCGCTGGCCGACCGGATCGTCAAGCTAGAGTTCGGTCGCGTGGTCGAATGACCGCGGAGCCCTGGCGGCTCCGGGACGCGAAGGGGGTCGAATGTTTCGTCGGTTGGTGCTCGCGGGCTTGGTGCTCGTCGCCGCGGGGTGCGGCGGTTCGGCGGAGAGTCGCGAGGAGCCCGATTTCTGGTCGGTGAAACCCGAATCCGGGGAGCGCGAGGGGGAGGTGGTCCAGCGGGCTCGGGCGATCGATCCGTGCGCACTGGTGCCGGGCGAGGAACTGGCGAAATACGGGACCGTGGTGAAGGTCCGGTACGCCGATGTCGACCGCTGCGAGGCGCGGCTGGATTCGTTGGATGCGCCGGGCATCCTGATCGGCACGACTGTCGCGACAGGGAAGGCGGCCCGTGCGCGCGCCGGTTCCACCGAGGGCACGGCGTTGACCGCGGGCGAGGTGTCGGGGCGGTTGCGCTCGGTCGTGGGGCGGCCGGGCCCGGATGCCACCGATCACGAGCGCATGCCGGGGTGCTCGGCGCGCTGGGAACTCCCCGCGGGCGTCGAACTGGGGACCTACGTGCACGCGCCGTCGACGGAGCGGGCGTGCGCGATCGCGGAGTCCACCGCGCGCGTAGCGCTCGAGCGGTGGGCGGCCGAGCCCACGGCCTCCGAGGTACCCACCCGCACCGCTCTCGTCGGCGCCGATCCGTGCGCCGCGCTCGAACGGCTCGACGCCGTCCCGACGCCCGGTGAACAGCAGAGTTCGGTCTGCGCGTTCACCTTCGAGGGTGAGCAGGCGATGATCCACTACGAGTACGTCTCCCGGTCGTTGCTAGGCACCGAGCCCGAGCCGGGCAGTGATGTGGCCGCGAGCGAGGTGACGGTCGCAGGTCGCACTGTCACGCGGCGCGACCAGGCGACGCTGCTGTCCTACCACCTGCCGATCGCGGACGTGCCGGATCCGGATATCGATCCCGAAAACCCGTCCATACCAACGGCTTCGGTGTACCTGGTCAAGAAGGATGGGAACCCGAACACCGACAAGGACGCGGTGCTGACCCGCATCACCACGGAGGTGGCGGCGCTCTTCCCGTGAGCGGGATCGTCGCCTCACGCGGTGCGCGCCACCGGCTTTCGGGTCGCGGCCAGCTTCTCCAGCAGGTCCGCGCTCTCGTTCGCGGCGTCGTGCTCGGCCATCTCGTCCCTGATCTTCCCCGCGGCGGCGCGGAATCCGGGTTCGGTGAGCACGCGGCGCACGGCGTCGCGGACGCGTCCGGGCGCGGGGTGGGTCTTGCCGAGGCGCAAGCCCGCGCCGGACCACTGGATGCGGGCGGCGTTCTCGGCCTTCTCTTCCGTGGTCCCGGCCTGCACGATCGGAACCCCGTGCGCCAGTGCGAGAGTGACGCCCGTGTAGCCGCCGTTGGTCACGAAGACGTTCGCGCGGGCGAGCAGGATGCCGTACGGAATCCACTCGGCCACCACGCAGTTGGCGGGCAGGTGGCCGCCGTAGGCGCGCTCCACCTCGGTGCGGGAAGGCCCGCCCGTGGTGACGACCACGCGGACCGGTTCGCCGTCGAGTCCGCGCAGGGCGGGCACGATCAGCTCGTCGAGGTCGTTGCGCAGGCTGCCCTGGGTGACGTGCACCAGCGGACGCTCCTCGCGCGCCAGCTCGGACCACCACTCCGGCGGCTCCCACGCGGGCGGGTCGGGGCGCAGCGCGCCGATCCAGTGGACGTGCGCGGGCAGGTCCCGGTGCGGGTACTCGAACGACGGGGTGCACGCCTGCAGGTGCAGCATCGGCGACATCAACGCCGCCAGAGCGGGTTTCGGGTCGGGTGGCAGGCCGAGATCGGCCCGCACCCGCCGGTAGGTGCGCTCGGCGTCGGCGAAGATCAGCCGTGCGGCCGCCGCGCGGATGACGCGGTTGCGCAGGGGCCCGAGAGGGCCGCGCATGGGCAGCAACCCGGGCCCGAACGGGGGTGTATCGGGATCGTCGTAGGGGAGCGGCCCGTCGGCGAACGTCGCCCACGGGATGTTCTCCAGTTCCGACGCCATGCCCACGCCGTAGCTCAACCCCTCGGTGAGCATGGCGTCCACAGGGTGGTCGGCGAGGATCCGGCGCAGGTCGGCGACGCGTTGCGGCGCGTGGCCGACGAAGATCTCCGCGAAACCCTTGCCGATCATCTTCGGCCCCGACATGCCGCGGAACTCCGGGAAGAACTGGAACATATCGACCCCGCTGAAGTCGGGCGCCTCGACGTAGGGCAGCGGTTTCGCCCCGGTACGCGCCAGCCGGTCGTGGAAGGCGTTGCCCGCGTACCAGAGCACCGTGTGCCCGCGCTCGACCAGCCGCGCGGCGATCGGCATCGGGTTGGTGGTGTGCGCCTCGATCGCGACGGACGCGAACAGAAAGGTAGCCATCGAACTTCTCCGGGTGTGTCGTTGGAGAAACACACGCACCGGACGCGCGGCTGGTTCATTCGACCGGCGAAAGACGCGGAGAGGCCGAGAAGATCGGCGCGTGGCCGTCGGTCGCCGTGGTCTCCGGCGTAGTCTCCGCCACCGCCTGGGCACTGTCGGACCGGCGCGGCTGAGGTCTGAGCGGCAGTCCGCCTCCGTTCGAGCGCCGCCGGTAGACAGTTCGCTGTGCGCGGGAATATCGGCTGATGCGGCTGTGGAGGACCGGACGCCGAGAGGGTTCGCGGACCCGGTGTGCCGGGCCCGCGATCACCTTGTACTGCGTTGTGCGCTAAAGGAATAGAGGTTAGGGAGTGGCTTCCGGAAGGGGTGGAGCGAGCGCTCCTTCCACCGCGCCGACGGCGGCGCCGACCGCCGCACCCGCCGCCGCGAACGGGACCGCGATCATCGCCGCGCCGAGCGCCGCGCCGATGACGGGGACCACGACCAGACCCGCGGGGGCGAACGGCAGTCCCGCGACGAGCCCCGCCACGGTGCCGATCAACGCTCCGGTGGCCGCGATCGGCGTGGACAGCGCCGCGCCGACGACCGCGCCCTGGGCGGAGGTGCCGAGGACTTCGGCGGCGATCTGATCCGAGCGCGAGGGTTCCACTCCGGCGGCGGTGAGCGCGCTGGCGAGGCCGTTCTCCGCGCCGAGGCTGGCGTCGTTGAACTGGGTGGCCTGTTCCGGGGTGACGAAATCGGGCCGGGGGACTTCCACATTGCCGACCCGGATCACGGTGTCGGGGATGGGAACCTGCGGGGTGTGCGCGACGGGCGCGGGATCCGGGGCCGGTGCGGGTTCGGCGACGGGCGCCGGAGCGGGCAACGGTATGCCGAAGAAACTCGTCCCGAGCACGGGCGCGGGTTCGGTGACGGCCGCCACCGGAGCCTGTGGGTCGGCCGGTGGGGCTTCGGCCAGCGCGGGCGCCGCGGTGATCACCGCCGTGGCGAGCGCCCCCGCGACGAGCGTCGCGGTCCGCAGGGAGAAGGAGGGGAAAGGGAGACGTGACTCGTATGTGCCCATGGGCATCCTCTTTTCGAGCTGAGATTCCTACGAATCTGATTCGGAGCGGCGTGGCGGCCGGATGAAGGTGATCCAGGAATAAAAGACCATATGGTCTTTTTTGGTCTCTTGTGGAGCGCTCTCGCCCAGGTGAGACACCGATTCCGGGACACCCGACCGACCCGGGCCGCGGGTGCGGAGATGTTGCCGATTGGCGATCGGCCGGGGACTTGTCGGAGAATCAGGAGTGTCCAGTCACCGACAACTGGGTAATCAGGTCGTTGCTCCGCCGTTCGCGGCGGGCGCACGGGTCTGCGTTCGGACCCGGGTACACGCACGCGATAAAGAGGGTTCTTCATGGTCACTACACCGTCTGTCCGGCATACGGGCACCTGGTCGCGCGGCGTGTTTGCCCGAACCTGTCGAATCGGTCGATGACGGCACGGCGGGGGACCGAGGAGCGGGCCGGCGCCGCCGCGGCGCCGCGCACTCTCCGGCGCGAGACGGGCACCACCTACCGGCACGATCTGGACGGCCTGCGCGGCGTCGCGATCGCGCTCGTCGTCGTCTTCCATATCTGGCTGGGCCGGGTGTCGGGCGGCGTCGACGTGTTCCTGGTGCTCTCCGGCTTCTTCTTCACCGGCTCGCTGCTGCGGCGGGCCGAATCGACCGGCGGCGTCCCGCTGGTGAGCACCGCGCGCAGACTGGCGCACAGGCTGCTGCCCGCGCTGGTGGTCGTGCTCGCCGCGGTCGCGGTGGGCACAGTGCTGATCCTGCCGTACACGCAGTGGACCGAGTTGGCCTCGCAGACACTGGCCTCGCTGTTCTATTACCAGAACTGGTACCTGGCGTTCTCCTGGACGGACTACCTCGCCGCCGATCCGTCGGTGAGCCCGCTGCAGCACCTGTGGTCGATGTCGGTGCAGGGCCAGTTCTACCTGGGCGCGCTGGCCGGGATCGCGCTGCTGGTGGCCCTGCTGCGCAAGTTCGCGCGCGAATCGGCGTTGCGGCCCGCGACGGCCGCGGTGCTGGTCGTGCTGGGCCTGCTGTCGTTCGCCTACGCCGCGCGCGGCACCGACCTGCACCAGGGCTGGAACTACTACGACAGCTTCGCGCGCGGCTGGGAACTGATGGCGGGCGCGCTGCTCGCCGTGGTCGCGCCGCGCATCGACCTGCCCCGCGCGCTGCGCGTGGTGCTGGCGGTGCTGGGCGCCACGGTAGTGCTCACCTGCGGCTGGCTGGTCGACGGCGCCAACACCTTCCCCGGCCCGTACGCGCTGATCCCGGTCGGCGCGACGATCGCGCTCATCCTGTCCGGCGCGGGCCTGGCGACGGGCGCGCAGCCGCTGCCCAACCGGCTGCTCGCCGCGGCGCCGATGGTCCGGCTGGGTGAGCTGGCCTACGCGCTGTACCTGTGGCACTGGCCGATCCTGATCTTCGTGCTCGCCGAGCGCGGCACGCCGACCGCCGGCGTGGAGGCCGGGCTGTTCGTGCTGGCCGTCTCGTTCGTCCTGGCCTACCTGACCCTGCGCTTCATCGAGGAACCGCTGCGCAGCGGGGCCGTGGACGCCTCGGCGGACTACCGCAGGCGCACGGGGCGCACGGTGGCTGCCGTCGGCGCGGTGGTCGCGGTGGTGGCGATCGGGTCCGACGCGGTGACCACCATGTTGCCACCGCAGCCCGTCGCCTACCTGGACCCCGAGCGCTATCCCGGCGCCGAGGCGCTGGCCGCGGGCGCGGCGGTGCCGCACGCGAAGATGCGCCCGACGGTGTTCGAGGCGCCCGCCGACTCGGCCTACCCGACGCGCGACGGCTGTATCTCCGATTGGGACACCCGCGAGGTGATCACCTGCGTCTACGGCGACGCGGAGGCCGAGCGCACGCTCGCGGTGGTCGGCAACTCACACGCCGAGCACTGGGTGCCCGCGCTCGACGAACTGGGGCGCGAACAGGGTTTCCGGGTGAGCGTGTACCTGAAGATGGGCTGCCCGCTGACGGTGGCGGCCGAGCCCATGTACAAGGGCGAGCAGATCCCGGACTGCCGGGACTGGTCGGCCGAGGTGATCGACCGGCTCGGCGTGGACCGCCCCGACTGGGTGTTCACCACCGGCACCCGCCCGCGCGACCAGATCGGCGACGAGACGCCCGAGGACTACGTGGCGGTGTGGTCGCGGCTGACCGACCACGGCCTCAACGTGATCGCCATGCGCGACACCCCGTGGCTGCGCCGCGACGGCGTGCGCTACCGCGCCATCGACTGCCTCGCGCAGAACGGTGACGCGCTGAGCTGCGGTATCCGCACCGCGGACGCGCTCGACGAGGTGAATCCCGCGCTGGCGCCCGCCGCGACTTTCCCCAACGTGTTCCCCGTGGACATGACGCGGGCGATGTGCGGGCCCGAGGTGTGCGCGGTGGTGGAGGGCAACATCCTCGTCTACCACGACGAGCACCACCTCACCGCGAGCTATTCGCGCTCCCTCGCACCGGAATTGGGCCGCCAGCTCGGGCCCATCCTGGGTTGGTGGTGAGGCGGGGCCGGGAGGATCCGGCCCCGCCCCCTCACAACGCGAGTAACGCCTGTCGCGCCGGTCTTGGATCGGCCAGCGGACGCATCGCCAGGCGCAGCAGCGCCAGGGCGTTGTCGTCGCCCGCGATGCGGTTCGCCTTGAGCGTGCCGCACGCCACGCACCGGTGCACGAGCAACCATTCGCCGTCGTCGCGGGCCGACAGGCTCACCGCGTCCATCCGGCCCCGGCAGGTCGCGGCCCGGTCGCCCGGGATGCGGCCGTCCACGTGCTTGCTGGCCAGACAGTGCGGGCAGTGGTTGCGGTGCGCCGTGCCCGGCGCCCACAGCGGCACGTCCCGGCGGCAGCCGACGCAGCGGAACGCCTCGCCGGCCTCGCCGCCGCGACCGTGCAGCACGGTCTTGCGGCGTTGCGCGCGAACGCTTCTCGACTTTCGCCGTGGCATCGCGCACCCCCTACAGATCGCCGAAGACTTCGAGCGGGAAGGGTGGTTCGGCGAGGGGCCGCACCGCCAGGCGCATGAGCACGAGCTGGTTGTCGTCGCCGGACACGGGGTGCATGGCGAGTTCGTGACAGCGGGTGCAGCGATGGACCAGAGCCCAGGAACCGTTGCGCAGCACCGCGATCGAGAGCGGGGCCATCCTGGCGCCGCAGTCGGAGGCGCCACCCGCGACGTGGTCGAGGGTGTGTCGTGAGTGCAGGCAGCTGGGGCAGTGGTTGCGTCTGTCGTCGCCGGGCGTGAGCGCGGAAACGAGCAGACCGCACCGCACGCATTCGAAGGTGGCGGTGCGTAGTGACGGACTGGGGCCGTCGTGCTGAGAAATGTTGGGGGACACCCGGATTCTCCTTACTCCGTGGCTTGTCGTACAGCAGCGGAGCAGGCCGAGCGCGCCTCGAGTGGCGTCAGCGTTCTCGTAACTCGCCGGGACGCCCAGAGGTCGACCAGTGGTCGACAGGCAGCCCGGTGAGCGACTCAGCCCGGTGCTATCGACCGGCGAGAAACGCGGAGAGGCGGACCAGTGGCGCTCTCGGCGCGGGCCGGGTCATAGATCATCCTCCTTGGTGCGACTGGGTCGCGGTGTCGATGGTGCGCGGAACAGTAGCAGCGCGCCGCGCGGAGTAGCCACCGAATTTCGGGGGCGAACCTCTACCTCGGCGTGTTCCCCAGGGCGGCGTTGGCCGCCGCGATCTGGTGGGAGGTATCCAGGATCAGCCGGAACACGTCCTGCGGCAGCAGTCGCCCGTCGCACCACAGCACGTTGCATTGTGCGGACGCGTACGGTCCCGCGCCGAGCAGGATCTGGGCGACGGTCATCGGATCGGCCAGTTGCGCCAGTTCCTCGGGGGTGCGGCTCTGCGTGCCGCCGGTGTCGGCGTAGGCGTAGGGGTCCCGGTACGGTGTGGCGGGCACGTCGGTGACGGCGGCCGAGAGGCGGCGGAACAGTTCGGGGTTGTCCGGGTTCGCGGTGCCGGTGAGCACGCTGGAGATATCGCCCCGGCCCAGGCTCGCGGGGACGCCGAGGCGCACGATCACCAGGTCGCGGCTGGGCACCATCACCAGGAACTGGCCGAGGGCGCCGGAGAACGCGTACATGTCGCGCGGGGAGCCGACGAAGACGGGATGGTCGTAGCTCTTGGGCATCGGCACGTTCACCCCGCGGTAGGTGTCGCTCGCGTTGAGCCACCACAGGAATCCGTAGCCGCCGTTGGCCTCCGACGGCGAGGCGGCTCGGCGGATGTAGCCGGGATCGATCAGCTGCTGCCCGCCCCACGTGCCTTCCTGCAGCAGCAGTCGCCCGATGCGCGCGAGATCGTCAGGGCGCATGGCCAATCCGCCGTTCACGGCGGTGTTGCCGCTGCGGTCGCGCAGCCACACCCAGTTCTCGCGCGCGATGCCCAGCGGGCCCATCACTTCGCGCTGCACGAAGTCCTGGAAGTCCGCGCCGGAGGTGATCTCGATGATCTCGGGTAGCAACGCGAGCACGTTCTGCGCGTACTGGAAGGTGGTGCCGGGCTCGAATTCGACCGGAGCACTGAGGTTTTGCAGCACCGAGTCGGTGGTGAGCCCGGCGACGTCGGCGGGCCAGCTGAAGTGGATGCCGGTGGTCTGGTTCAGCACCTGCCGCACGGTGATCCCCGCGTGCGCGGCGTCGGCGGTGGGGAAGAACTTCGAGAGCGGATCGTCCACTCCGAACAGCCCCAACGTGATAGCGCGTCCCACGGCCACCGAGGCGACGCCCTTGGAACCGCTGGCCAGCGGCATCGGCACGTTCCCGGTGGGCGTGTGATCGCCGACCAGGCAGCCGTGCCGGTAGACCTGTACCGCGTGCGCCCCGGTGCGCTTGCCGAACTCGATCGCGTCGGCGACGGCGGCCGCGTCCATCCCGACCGCGCCGGGGTCGCGGAACTCGGCGCGCTGACCGATCCCCGGTTCGGCGCAGTCGGCGGGCGCTGCCGGAGCGGCGGGGGCGAGGAGGGCGGCCGTCAGGAGCGTGGACGCGGTGAGCAACGTCGCCCGTGCGGTGCGGCGCAGGTACATGGTGGGGAGTCCTTCTGCGTGCGTGGTGCGGATCATCCGGCGAGAGCGTCGGCGCGTGGATTGCGTTCCACGCTGAAGTATGTGGGATCGGTGCGCAGGAGCCAGTCCGGGCCGGTGAACCAGCGCGCCGCGGCCTCGTCGCCGAACGCGAGATAGCGCAACCAGGCGACGGCCGTGCCCGCCGAACGGAAGTGCTCGACCTCGTCGACCGGTGAGAAATGGCCGACGCCACGGGCGTTCGCGATCCACGCGGGCGCGTTCGCGGTGAGGTTGTACTGCCACCACCGCACCCACCCGAAGTCGGGGGCCACGGCATCGTTGTAGCCGGTGAGGAACAGCGTGGGCGCGGTCAGCGCGGTGCCGATCCCGACCGGACCCGGCGCGACCGCGAGGATCCCCGCCACCCGGAACCCGGGATCGATCGCCGCCGCGGCGGCGGTGGCGAGGGGTGCGATCTGCATGGACGCGCCACCGCCCGCGGAGTGACCGCCGAAGAAGGTGCGGCTCAGGTCGATTCGGCCGTGCAGGGGCGAATGCGGATCGCGGTCGGCCCGTATCGCCGCGCCGAGTCCGAGCGCGGGCACGTAGGCCAGCGAGTTGAAGAAGTCGTAGGGCACCACGACCACGAAGCCGTGCCCGGCCAACCGCCGCGCGAACGACTCGTACATGCCCGGCTCGGCGGTGATGCCCGGCGTGTACACGAGCAAAGGCGCGCTCGGCAGGTCCGCGATGTCGGCCGGGTAGTAGGTGTGCACGCCGACAGGCGATTCCAGTCCGTAAGGGAACGCCCGGGAGCAGGCGAGATCGCCGGTGTTGCCGAACAGGTGCACGGTGATGTGCGCGACCATCCCCGCGATCGACTCCCGGCAGGGCGCGGTGCGCACCTCGGTGGCGACCGGATGCGCGCCGGGATGGTTGAACTCCTCCTGCGCCGTGGGCGCTTCGGCACTCGCGCGTCCGCCGAGCAGGGCTATGGCGAGCAGCAGGGTGAGCGCCGCGCCGCTCAGCCGGATAGTCGTCCTCATCGTCGAGGCCCCTCCGTGGCTGGTCCGGATCTGTGGAACCGTCCGGTCTCAGATCGCGACTGTAGCGCAGGAGTGGTCCAGGACACAATGATTTGCCGGGGTGCTGTCGGCTGCACGGAAAGGGGCACTCCGGCGTTGTGCCGGAATCCGGTCAGCCGCAGGCGGTGTGCCCGGGCGCGAGCCGGTGCGAGAGCAGGAAATCCATCATCTCCCGCTGCATCGGCAGGCCCCATTCGGATTGCATCATCAGGCCGCCCGCGATGTGGTCGGGGCCGACGGGGGTGAGGAAGCGGGCGATCTCGCAGTCGCCCACGCGGTAGTGCTCGACGGTCGTCGGCACCGGATCGGTGCGGGTGGTGACGGCGCTCGGCGTATTCGCGACAGGCAGTCCGGCGCGGCGGCCTGCGGCCAGCCACTGCGCGAGGTTGGCGCGCCCGAGCGGGTACACGCTGGTCTGGTCGGCGAGATCCTGGAGGAACAGCGCGGGCATCGGGCGGGCCCGCTCGCCCATCGCGTCGACGATGGACGCGCCGGTGAGGTCGGCCAGCATCGGGCGCGTGCTCGGCGCGTACGGCCCGCCCGCCATGGGGGCGATCGCGGCGTACAGGTCCGGGTAGCCCGCGCCGAGCACGGTGCTCATCCCGCCGCCCGCGGAGTAGCCGCCGACGTAGACGCGCGAGCGGTCCAGCCCGAACTCCTCGGCCAGCGCGGTGGTGAGGCCCGCGATCAGCGCCGCCTCGCCGTCGCCGCGCCGCTGGTGCGCGGTGTCGTACCAGTTCCAGCACCAGCGCTCGTTGGCGGCGCGATCCTGGAGCGGGTAGGCGAGCACGAAACCGAGTTCGTCGGCCAGCCGGGTGAGCGCGAAACCGGTGCCCGCCAGCTGCCTTTCGGGCTCGGTGCACCCGTGCAGGTAGATCATCAGCGGCTTGCCCGCGGTGGGACCGGCCGGGACGTGCAGGTAGTAGTCGCGCGCGCCCGTCGCGCCGGAATAGGTGCGGCGCTCGACTTCGGCGGCGCCGGCGTGCGGCGCACCGAGCAGTGCGAGCGCGCCGACCAGCAGCGTCAGCACGACGACGGACAAGGGGCGGCGGGCGTGGGCGAACCTGGTCACGATGGCTCCTCGCCGGCGCGTCCGGACGTGGCGCGCGCTCGCCGCCGGCCGCGGGCGCGCGAGAGCCCTCCGCGCCGAACGCGTTTCGGCCCCCGGGTGCAGGATATCCCGGCGCGGCGGGCGGGAGTCCGGCCTCGCGCGCCGCGGCGGCGGCGCCGGCCGATCGCGCGCATTTGCCCGTTGCGCCGATTACAGTCGGTGTCCTGATACCCGCGGTCCGATCCGCGGGCGGACGGTCGCCAGGGGTAGGGGTGTTCCGGCGCTCGGCCGATATACGTGAAGGGGAGGGCGTATGTGGTTTCTGGTGGACAGCGCGGAGCCGGACAAGGGCATCCGGCACGTGGCCAAGGACGGTTCGGCGCGGGTGCGGTCGCTGCATCGCGCGATCCGGCCCGCCGCGCTGGCCGCGGTGGCGGGCTCGGTGGTCGCGCAGGCGATCGCCGACCGGGCGCCGAGCAGTCGCGAGGTCCTGGTGCGCGGCGAGCCGCAACGGGTGCTGGCGCTGCCGGTCCCGGGCCCCGACGGTGAACCGCTCGCCGTGCGGCTGTGGGCCGGCGCGGCGGGGGCGGAGCCGCCCGAGCCACCCGCGGTCGACGCGTTCGTGTGGGACAGTCACCAGTGGACGTTGCGCAGCGACGGCACCGGCGGCCCGGTGCTGCCCGCGGGACATCCACTGCTGCACGGCGCGTGGTTCCTCTCGCGGATCATCGAATGCGAGGACCGCGACCGGTTGATGGCCGCGGCCCTCGACCCCCGGCCCGGCCCGCGCTGGCGCGGCGCCATGCAGGTGCGCACCGCCGACGGCGGCACCGCCGGTGTGTACGGGTTCTTCCGGGGTGACGGCCGTGGCCTGTTGCGGGGCTTGCTGATCCAGGTGGCCGCCGACCGTGAGCCGGGCCCGCTGCCGCCGACCTATCGCGACGACGCGGCGGTCGCGCTGCTCGGTGGCACGGCCGCGCTGATCGACACGCGCACCATGCAGATCGTCGAATGGCTGACGCCGCCGCTGGAGGGCATCGCGTGGCGGCACCACCCGGCCTCGCGCGGGCTGGACCCGTCGGGCGAGGGCCGCGAATTCAACCTGGCCACCACGCATCTGGTACACCCAGACGACCTCGCCCCGTATCTGGCCGGCCTGCGCGAACTGGTGGACGGCCGCTTGGACCGGGCGCGGGTGGCCGTGCGGCTGCTGACATTGCGCCGGGAGTGGCGGGCGGTGGAATTGCACTGCGTGCGGATGCCGGGCTCCGCGCCGCGTTTCCTGGCCTGCCTGATCCGCCCGCTGGACCAGGATGCGCTGCCCGAGTAAGGAAACCGGCGCCGCGCGCGGCAGGGGACCGGCGCGGGTCGCGACACGCCGGGAGCGATGGTCGCTGAAAGGTTGCCGTGACTTCGCTGAGAGGTGTCGAGTGGCAGTGGGTCCCGGCGCGCGCGGCCGGTGGACGGCGTGTGCCGCGACCTCGCGCGCCGCTGTCTCGGGAGGCGTTGTTCAGGACATCCGTCCAGTTCAGCGCGGGCGCGCGGCGTGGCTCCCGGCCGGGCCGGTGATCATCGACGCCGGGATCGTGTTGATAGCATGGCGTTTCTAGCCGACCGGATGCGGGCGGACCTCCGGATGCACCTCGAAAGAGTCTTTCCATGCAGTTTGAAATCGTCGAGCGGGACGAGACGTGGGTTGCCGGGCTCCCGGTGCGCAGCCCGAAACGTGCCCTCGGGGAACTGCGTGACCACGATCTCGAGGCGGCCTGGGCGGCGGTGCTGCATCAGGAACTCGGCGGCCCGCTCGCCAGCGCCTACACCGACTACACCGGGGAACTCGGCACCTACAACACCCAGATCGTCGGCTACCAGTGCGCGTCGTTCGGCGAGGTGACCCGCGGCCACCTGGTGGCCAAACTGCCCGCGGGCCCGTACGCGCGGTTCTCCTCGGTGGGCAATTTCCCGCAGGTGATGACCGACCTGTGGACCCAGATCGCCTACGCCGAAGAGCACAACCGCATAAAACGCACCTACACCGGGGATTTCGAGTGTTACCCGCACGCCTACAAGATCGATCTCTATCTGGCGGTAGATCCACGATGACCTACGCGATCGCGGTCCGCGCCGAAGCGCTGTACGGCGGGCTGGTGGTACCGAGGGTGCGGCCGAGCTTCAAGGTCAGCAACAGCGATCTGATCGAGTTCCTCAAGGACCGGCTGCGCGATCGCGGCGCCGCCGAGGCGCCGATGCACACGGTGTACGTGCCCGATCCCGCCGGAAACTACAACGCCATGGTGTGTTTCGAGTACGCCGACCCGGCGGCGGTTCCGGTGGGCGATCTGCTCGTGCGGGTGCCCAAGGGCGTCTACGCTCGGTTCGAACCGAACGGGGACTACCACGACCCCGTCGAGGACGTATGGGCACAAGTCGACGACGCCACGGCGTCGGCGGAGATCACCCGCGCCTACCGGGAGGAGATCGAGGTCTGGCGCGGTGCGGAATCGGTGGAGTTGTTCATCTCCATCCTGGTGTGATAGCCATGTGTTAGCTATTCGTGAACCGACTGGTCTCCATATTCCGGGGTTCGAGCAACTCATACCCCGTGACCTGCGGTGATTTCGGGGCTTCCGATTAGTTTCCGGGAGATTAACCAGACGCCTGGTCAATTTCTTTCAGATGACGGATACTGCCCTAGGCAAACCCTCCCGGAGCGCGAGTCGCCGGGAGCGTGGGTCAGACCGGCTCGAAAACCGCGCGCGGGCGCGGTGGCAACGGAGTAGGAACACCATGACTGTCGAAACAGTCGCGATCGGCGCCGGCGATGCGCGCGATGCCGAGGTGTTGCGGTTTCGCGACATGCATTCCGGATTCGTCGTCCAGGTGGCCACCCCGGACGCCCACCCCGACCTGTGGCGGCGCTACCTGTCCGGTGCGCTGGACGTTTACCGGCAGTACGGGGTCGAGCGCGCACTGGACTTCGACCGGGTCGCCGACGGCCGCTCGACCTCGCTGTTCTTCGCGGCAGTGGACGGTGACGGCCAGGTCGTCGCCGGATTGCGCGCCCAGGGGCCCTACCGGAATCCGGACGAGGTGCACGGCCTCGGCGCGTGGACGGGCAGGCCCGGCGCGGGTGCGCTGCGCGAGGCGCTGGCCGAGCGGATGGACGAGGGTGTCGTGGAGGCCAAGGCCGTCTGGGTGACCCGCGCCGGTCTCTCCTGCCGGTCCCAGCTCGGCGCCGCCGTGGCCCGCTGCGTGGTGCACGCGGCCTGGTTGCTCGGCGCCCGCTACGGTTTCGTCACCGCGGCCGCTCACAGCGCCCGGCTCTACGAGTCCAGCGGCGGGCGTATCGCCAAGGGCATTCCGCCGGTGCCGTATCCGGACGACCGGTATCGAACGGTCCCGCTATGGTGGGATACTCGGGCATATCGGACACACGCCACCAAGTTGCAGGGTTCGCTTCTCGCCCTGGAACGCGCGACGCTCGGCACCCGGCCGTGGCCGTCGCACCGCACGCCGACGCGCGAGCCGCGGATCGGAGGACTGGCTCAGGCATGAACGGTGACCCCGGTCCCGGCGCGGAACATCGACCGCTGATCCTCGACGAGAACGTGCCCGACCAGGCGCAGGTGCTGGTCGACCTGCGCAAATCGCCGACGATCCGGATCCTCGACCTGCGCGACGCGCTGCGCGCCGAACTCGCGGGCGTCCACAATCCGCCCGGTGACGTCGGCGGCCCGGAACAGGACCGGTGGGTGTACTACCCGTGGCGGCGCACCCTGGTCGGCCTGCTCGGCGAACGCGCCTACCGCGCGGTCCGGCTGGATCGCAACCGCAACAAGCTCACCCGCGCCGAACAGCGCCGCCTGTCCGGGCTGGCCGTCGGCATCGTCGGGCAGAGCGTGGGCCACGCCATCGCGCACACGCTGGCCATGGAGGGCGACTGCGGCGCGCTGCGGCTGGCCGACTTCGACGAGATCGAGCTGTCCAATCTGAACCGGGTGCCCGGCAACCTGTTCGACCTGGGCGTGAACAAGGCCGTCGTGACCGCGCGCCGGATCGCCGAACTCGACCCCTACCTGCCGGTCGAGGTGTTCACCGGCGGCGTGGACGACCGCAACCTCGACGCGTTCCTGCACGGGCTGTCGATCGTGGTGGAGGAATGCGATTCCCTCGACGTGAAATTCGCGGTCCGCGAGGGCGCGCGCCGCCACCGGCTGCCGCTGCTGATGGACACCAGCGACCGCGGCCTGTTCGACGTGGAGCGCTACGACCTGGAACCGGACCGCCCGCCGTTCCACGGGTTGCTCGGCGCGACCACCGCCGCCGAGCTGCGTGGCCTGTCCACCCACGACAAGGCGCCACACGTGATGCGCATTCTCGATCCGAAGGAACTGTCGGCGCGGATGGCGGCCAGCATGGCCGAGATCGACGAGACCGTCACCACCTGGCCGCAGCTGGGCAGCGATGTGCAACTGGGCGCGGCCATCGTGGCGGCCGCCGTGCGCCGGATCGGCCTGGGCCACAAGCTGTCCTCGGGCCGTACCAGGATCGACCTGGAACGCGGGCTCGACGGGTTGGCCGAACCCGCGCCGGTCGAGGAACTGGACTGGGACGACGACGGCGCCGCCACCGTGCAGCCCGCCGGCCCCGCCCGGATCAACGTGCTCGAATGCGCCCAGCGCGCGCCCTCGGGCGGCAACACCCAGCCGTGGACGATCCGCGACCTGGGTGACGCCGTGCACCTCGAACTCGCACCGCATCGCTCCTCGGCGATGGACATCGGCTACCGCGCCAGCGCCGTCGCGATCGGCGCCGCGCTGCACAACGCACGCGCGGCGGCCGCGGCGCACGGCATCCTGGGCCCGCACCACCTGGTGGAGGACGAGCGCACCGGGCTCTCGGCGGTGCTCGAGTTCGGCGTGGGCTCCGACCCGCTGCTGGCCCGCGACTACCCGGCCGCGCTGGCTCGCGAGACCAACCGCAGGATGGGCAACGGCGCACCGCTCGACGACGCGGTGCTGGCCGGTCTGGAGACCGCCGCGGCCGCCGAGGGCGGTGTCGTGCGCGCCGTCTCCGGCCCCGAGCGCCTGGCCGAGGTGGCCGAACTGCTGGGCGAATCCGACCGCGTGCGCCATCTCACCCCGCGCCTACACGAGGAGATGTTCGGCGAACTGCGCTGGCCGGGCGAGGACCTGCGCACCGGAATCGACGTGCGCGCGATGGAACTGGCCGCCGACGAACAGGCCAAGCTGCGCATCGCCGGCCGCGACGATGTGATGTCGCGGCTGCGCGACTGGTCGGTCGGCCGGGCGCTCGGCGAATACACCCGCGACCGGGTGCGATCGAGTTCGGCGGTGATCGCCGTGACGTTGCCGTGCCCCGACCGCGCGCCCGGTCTTGCCGATTACGCGCGGGCGGGGGCGGCCCTGGAACGGGTGTGGCTGGAGGCCGGACGGCGGGGTCTGGCCGTGCAACCGGTCTCGCCGGTGTTCCTCTATGCCCGCCACCCCGATGAGCTGATCGCGATTTCCCCGGGTTTCGCGGATACACTAACGTCACTTCAGGGCCGTTTCCTGGACCTGCTGGGAGTGCCCGGACATGAGATCATGGCATTGGTGCTTCGCCTGAGCTACGCGGCAGCAGCCACGGTCCGCAGCAGGCGGCTTCCGGTGCCGGGTGCGGGCAACCGCGGCTAGCACGATCGGAGACAAGGTGCCTCGGCGAACGCTCGACTCACTGGTGACGCAGGTCGCCGCCGAGTTGATGGGCGTCGACGCCACCACGATGGTGGCGGCGAGCGAGCGCGTGCTGTCGTGGCTGGTCGAGCATTTCGACGTCGATTTCAGCTATCTGCGCCACACCGACCGCGAACAGCGCGCGACCCTGCTCGTCGCGGAATGGCCGCACCGCAGCGATATCCCCGACCCCGATCCGCTGCGCGTCGTGCACTTCGAGAACGCCGATTCGGTGTTCCGCGAACTCGAGCACACCACCGAACCGGTGATCGTGCGGCCGGGCCGCAGCTACGCCGACTACCAGGAGACGATCCAGCGCTCCTCCGGCATCCCGCAGGTCGCGATGGCCTGCGTACCGCTGGTCTCGCGCGGCGAATCCACCGGCGTGCTCGGTTTCGTCAAACAGGGCGACCGGGACTGGAGCACCAGGGAGCTCAATGTGCTCCAGGCGATCGCCGCGCTGTTCGCCCAGGTGCAGGCCCGGGTGGTGGCCGAGGAGCGGTTGCGCTACATCGCCCTGCACGACGACCTGACCGGCCTGGCCAACCGCCGCGCGCTGCTCGAGCACATGGAGGAGCGATTACGCGCGGGCAGCCCCGGCCCGGTCGCGGCCTTCTTCCTGGATCTGGATCGGCTCAAGGCGCTCAACGATTTCCTGGGTCACACCGCGGGTGACAACTTCATCCGCACCCTCTCCTCGCGACTGCGCGAGAACCTCGACTCGCACGACATGATCGCCCGGCTGGGCGGCGACGAATTCGTCATCGTGCCCGCCAAACCCATGGACGCGGTCGCCGCGGAACTCGAGGCCACCCGGATCCAGCAGCTCATCGGCCGCCGCGTCGAGGTCGGCGGGGAGTCGGTGAGCCGAGGGGCCAGCGTGGGTGTCGCCGTCGGCATCCCCGGTGAGACCACCGTCGCCGATGTGCTGCGCCGCGCGGATCACGCGCTGCTGTCGGCGAAGTCGGGCGGCGGCAACGGCGTCGCGGTGTTCACCGACGCCATGCGCGCGCAGTTCGAACTACAGGACGATGTGGAGCTGAACCTGCGCGGCGCGGTGTCGGACGGGTCGCTGCTGTTGCATTACCAGCCCGAGGTGGACCTGCGCACCGGGCGGATCGTCGCGCTGGAGGCGCTGGTGCGGTGGATGCATCCCACCAGGGGCCTGCTGCCGCCCGGCGCGTTCGTCACGGTGGCCGAGGCCACCAACCTGGCGGGTGAGCTGGGGCGCTGGGTGATCCGTTCGGCCTGCGCGCAATTCGCCGAGTGGCGCAGGCGCGGACTGGCTTCCAACGTGGTGATGCGCATCAATGTCTCGCCGGTGCAGTTGGTGAGCCTGGATTTCGTGGAGCGCATCGAGGACATCCTGCGGCTGTTCGGCATCGACGGCAGTTCGGTGTGCCTGGAGATCACCGAGCACGTGGTGGTGCAGGATCTGGCGCGCACCCAGGTGACCTTGCGCGGGCTCAAGCGGATGGGCGTGCAGATCGCCATCGACGACTTCGGCACCGGCTACAGCTCGCTGTCGCACCTGAAGGCGCTGCCGGTGGACGCGGTGAAGATCGACCGCGGTTTCGTGCAGCGGCTCGGCGCGAGCACCGACGATCTGGCCATCGTGAAGTCCATCATCGGCCTGGCCGGGTCGTTCGGGCTGGGCGTGGTCGGCGAGGGCGTGGAGACCGCCGTGGCCGCCCGGACCTTGGTGGGTCTCGGCTGCTACCGGGCCCAGGGGTTCCTGATCGCGCGGCCCATGCCGTCGGACCAGGTGGAAGCGCATCTGGCGCTGGGACGGATCCCGCTGGATCTGGACCTGCCTCGGGTGACGCGCGGGGTCGCCAAGCACTAGGAGGGGCGGTAGCTTTTCGCCCACTGTTCACCACGTGTTGCACGGGAGGGTCCGTCGCGCTGCGACGATCGGCGGGTGCGCATCGTGCAGCTGGCGAACTTCTACGGTCCGCGGTCGGGTGGGCTGCGCACCGCACTGCATCACCTCGGCGCCGGGTACGTGGCGGCGGGACACGAGGTGGTGCTGATCGTGCCGGGGCCGCGGCGGGCCGAGGAGGTGCTGCCGGGCGGGGCGGTGCGGATCACGTTGCCCACGTTGGCGATTCCGTGGACCGGCGGCTACCGCGCCGCCGATCCGCGCCGCGTGGCCGATGTGCTGGCCGGGCTGCGGCCGGACGTGCTGGAGGTGTCGGACCGGCTCACGCTGCGCGGTTTCGGGCGCTGGGCGCGCCGCCGTGACGTGGCGAGCGTGATGATCTCGCACGAGCGGCTGGACCGGTTGCTCGGGCAGGTGCTGCCCGGCCCGCTGGCCCGCCGCGGCGCCGACCTCGCGAACCGGCGCACCGCCGACGAATACGACATCGTGGTCTGCACCACCGAATTCGCGCGCGCGGAGTTCGATCGCATCGGCGCGCCGAACGTGGAGTTGGTGCCGCTGGGGGTGGACCTCGATCTGTTCAGCCCGCGCCGGCGCGACCTGCGGTTGCGCGAGGAGCTGGCGGTGCCGGGGCAGCCGCTGCTGGTGCACTGCGGCAGGCTCTCGGTGGAGAAGCGCGTGGACCGCAGCATCGAGGCGGTCGCCGCGCTGCGCAAGGCGGGGGCGGGCGTGCGGCTGGTGATCGCGGGCGACGGGCCGCGCCGCGACGCGCTGGAACGTCGCGCCCGCACCTTGCCCCCGCTGCCGGGCGGCCAGCCGGCCGTGCACTTCACCGGATTCATCAGCGATCGCTCGATGGTCGCGAAACTGCTTGCCACCGCCGATGTCTCGCTGGCTCCCGGCCCGCACGAGACCTTCGGCTTGGCCGCGCTGGAAGCCCTCGCCGCGGGCACGCCCGTCGTCGCCAGCCGCTCGTCCGCTTTGGCCGACATCGTCACCGCCGACTGCGGTGCCGTCGCCGCCGACCACCCCGGCGCCTTCGCCCGCGCCGTCACCGACGTCCTCGCCCTGCCCGCCCCGGCCCGCCGCCACGCCGCCCGCTCCCGCGCCGAACAGTTCACCTGGCCCCGCGCGGTCGCGGGCATGCTCGCGGTGCTGGGTCGTTGACGGGCGAACCGGAACCGTGGGATCGCCTAGTCGTCGTCCGCACGCGACGCCAGGACGGCGTCGTAGAGCTCGCGGCGGGACACGTTGTGGGTGGCCGCGACGCGCGCGCAGGCGTCCTTGAGGCGCAACCCTTCGGCGGCGGTGAGGGATTCGACGGCTTCGACCAGGTCGGCGGGGTCGGCGGCGACGGGGACGGCGCCCTCCAGCACCACCGTGATCTCGCCGCGCGCGCCCTCGACGGCCCACGCGGCGAGCTCGGCGAGGGTGCCGCGCACGACTTCCTCGTAGGTCTTGGTGAGTTCCCGGCAGACGGCGGCGCGGCGGTCGGGGCCCAGCACGTCGACGGCGTCGGCGAGGCAGTCGGCCAACCGGTGCGGCGCCTCGAAGAACACGCACGCGCGCGGCTCGGTGCGCAGCGTGCCCAGCCACTGTTTGCGCGCGCCGGACTTGCGCGGCGGGAACCCGTCGAAACAGAAGCGCTCCACCGGGATTCCGGACAGCGCCAGCGCGGTGGTGACGGCCGACGGTCCGGGCAGGCAGGTCACCGGCAGGCCGCGTTCGACGCAGGCGGCCACCATCCGGTAGCCCGGATCGCTCACCGACGGCATGCCCGCGTCGGTCACCAGCAGCACGGTGCGGCCGGACTCGATGTCCTCGAGCAGGGCGGGGATGCGCGCGTTCTCCACGTGGTCGTAGAAGCTCACCACGCGCCCGCCGATCTCCACGCCCAGCGCCTTGGCCAGCGAGCGAGTGCGCCGGGTGTCCTCGGCCGCGACCACGTCGGCGGTGGTGAGCCCGTCGCGCAACCGCTGCGAGGCGTCGCCGATATCGCCCAGCGGCGTCGCCGCGAGCACCAACCGTCCCGCGTTCCCGTCCGCCACCACGCCTCCGCTTCGCACCTCTGGTTCACAGTTCCCGAGCCAGCCTATCGACACCGCCGGACCACCCGGCATGCCGAACCGTTCGCCTGGCCATTGCTCTCGCCGTAACCCGGACTAAGCGCGCTCGCGGCTGCCGGGTCGGGGTGAGTGCAGCGGCCCGGGCGAAGTGAGGATTCCCAGCACCCGCACCGCGCGCCTGTGATTCGCGCGGTGTCTCGGTCACCGATGCGCGGCCGGTGCGCACCGACCTAATACGATCGGGGCGTGACCCAGGTGACCTCCCGCGCGACCGTAACCGGGGCCGTGCCCACCTGGTCGAGCCCCGCCCCGCTGCGTCCCGCGCCCGATTTCGGGCCCAGCGACACCCTGCGCGGCTGGCTCGTCACCGGGTTCCTCACGTTGATCGCGGCGATCACCCGGTTCGTCAACCTGCACTATCCCACCGACGCGGGCACCCCGGTCTTCGACGAGAAGCACTACGCGCCGCACGCGTGGCAGATGCTCACCGGCGGCGGCGTCGAGGACAACCCCGGTTACGGCCTGATCGTGCACCCGCCGGTCGGCAAACAGATGATCGCCATCGGCGAATTCCTGTTCGGCTACACCGGTTTCGGCTGGCGGTTCGCCTCCGCGGTGGCGGGCACCGTGCTGGTGCTGCTGGTGATCAGGATCGTGCGGCGCATGGCCCGCTCCACGCTGGTCGGCGCGTTCGCGGGCATCCTGGTGATCGCCGACGGCATGCTGTTCGTCACCTCGCGCATGGCGATGCTCGACATCTTCATGGCGGTGTTCGTGGTCGCCGCGTTCGGCTGCCTGATCGTGGACCGCGACGAGGTGCGCGCCAGGATGGCCCGCGTCGACGCGGAGGGCCGCATCGGGCTCACCGCGTTCGGCCCGCGGCTGGGCGTGCGCTGGTGGCGGTTCGGCGCGGGCGTGCTGCTCGGCCTGGCCTGCGGCACCAAATGGTCGGGCCTGTACTACATCGCCGCGTTCGGCCTCATGAGCGTCTGCTTCGACCTCGCCGCCCGCCGCGCCTACGGCGTGCGCAGGCCGTGGTCGGGCACCGCGCTGCGCGATGTGGGCCCGGCGCTGTACGCGCTGGTGGTGATCCCGCTCGGGGTGTATCTGGCCAGTTACTGGGCCTGGTTCGCCAGCGAGACCGGCGTCTACCGCTACGCCGTCGGCAATCAGGTCGGCGAAGGCGGCCCGTGGTCGTTCTTCCCCGACGCGCTGCGCTCGCTGTGGTTCTACAGCGGTGAATCCCTGCGCTTCCATTCCGAACTCACCAACTCGGCGGGCAACCACCACCCCTGGGAATCCAAGCCGTGGACCTGGCCGATGGGCCTGCGCCCGATGCTGTACTACTTCGCCGACAACAACGTGGGCGGCTGCGGCGAGGCCCAATGCGTGAAGGCCGTCATGCTGGTCGGCACCCCGGCCATCTGGTGGGTGGCGCTGCCGGTGCTCGGCTGGATGCTGTGGCGCGCGGTGGTGCGCCGCGACTGGCGCTACGCGGCGGTGCTCACCGGGTACGGCGCGGGCCTGCTGCCCTGGTTCCTCACCTTGGACCGCCAGATGTACTTCTTCTACGCGGTGCCGCTGGCCCCGTTCCTGATGATGGGCATCGCGCTCGTCCTCGGCGACATCCTGGGGCCCGCGCGGCCGGTGCGCGTCGCGCGCAGTCCCAAGGGCACGTTCCTGCCCGCCCCACCCAGCGAACGCTACGGACTCGGCCTGCTGGCGGTCAGCCTCTACCTGGCGCTGGTGATCGTGAACTTCGCCTGGCTGTGGCCGATCCTGACCGGGCAGTCCATCACGCCCGGCTCCTGGCAGGACCACCTCTGGCTGCCGAGCTGGCGCTAGCCCGCCGTCTCCAGCGCCGAGCGCACGAAACCGAGTGCGGCGTCGTCGTCGAGGCCGAGGCGGCGGATGGTCGCCACGTACGCGATGGCGGCGCGCCCGGCCGCGTCCCGGGTGGGATCGCCGGAGGACGCGATGAACGAGCCTTGCCTGCCCCTGGTCTCGATCACGCCGTCGGCCTCCAGTTCGCGGTAGGCCCTGGCGACGGTGTTGGGCGCGAGACCCAGTTGGGCGGCCAGCGCGCGCACGGTCGGGATCTTCGTGCCCGCGGTCAAGCGGCCGGAGCGCACCCGGTCCACCACCGCCAGCCGGAGCTGCTCGTACGGGGGAACGGGCGAGTCGTGGTCGATCCTGACGGTGGTCAGCATGGTCGCCTCAGACGTCGTCGCGGGCCAAGGGGCAGGACAGGCAGCGCGGGCCACCGCGGCCCGAGCCCAGTTCCGAACCGGGGATCGGCAACACCTCGATGCCCGCGTCGGTGAGCCGCGCGTTGGTCATCTCGTTGCGCTCGTAGGCCACCACCACGCCGGGCGCCAGGGCCAGGGTGTTGTTGCCGTCGTCCCACTGTTCGCGTTCGGCGGTGACGCCGTCGAGTCCGGTGTCGATCACCCGGAGTTTGCCGATGCCCATGGCCTCGGCGGCCGCGGGCAGGAACGGGTCGGGCCCGCGCATGGTGACGCCGCCGTGCTCGTAGGCGGTGTAATCGTCGTCGCGGCGAATCGTGAAGGCGCGCAATTCGTCCCGCACGGCGGGGTACATGACCACGGCGTCGGTGTCGACCATGGTGCACACCGTATCGAGGTGCATGGTCGCGCGGGTCTGCGCGATCGGGAGCACCAGCACGGTGTGGGCCAGCCCGTCGTCGAAGAGGCTGCGCGCGAGCGCCTCCGCGCCGGCGGGGGAGGTGCGCTCGCCCACGCCCACCGCCACCACACCGGGCGCGAGCAGCAGCACGTCGCCGCCCTCGATGGGCGCGGTGTGCGATTCGTAGGCGCGGCGCACGCCCAGGAAGCGCGGGTGGAAGGCGTAGATGAGGTCGGTGAGCGAGGTCTCGCGCATCCGCGCGGGCAGCGCCAGCGAGGTGATGGCCACCCTCGGCCCGACCCAGAACGAGGAGTCCCTGGTGAACAGCAGGTTGGGCAGCGGGTCGATGACGAAGTCGGCGCCCTGGTGCATGCGCCGGACCAGCGAGGTGGTGTCGT
This sequence comes from Nocardia puris, assembly GCF_003315035.1. GTDB lineage: Bacteria > Actinomycetota > Actinomycetes > Mycobacteriales > Mycobacteriaceae > Nocardia > Nocardia puris. Next base: position 570,768 of record NZ_QNRE01000003.1, on the reverse strand, counting down.
GGCCGAACGGCAGCTCGTCGAAAGTCATACCCGCCATGAGGATTTCGGCCAGCTCCGGGGCGGGCACGCCGCGCAGGTAGGCGGCGAGCTCGTCGGCCAGCGGGTGGCCGAGCCGCCGGGCGTCGACGGCCTTGGAGATGCCCTGGATGCGGGCCGCGCCGCTCACCGCGACGGTCTCGGCGAGCAGGTCCGAGAGCAGCAGGACCTCCACGCCGCGCGCCCGCAGGAGATCGGCGAACAGGTCGTGCTCCTGCTGCGCGCGCTCGACCCACGGGATGCCGTCGAACAGCAGCTGATCGTTATTGCGCGGGGTGAGTCTGCGCAGCTCGGCGCCGGGCCGGTGCAGCAGCACCGTGCGCAGGGCGCCCACCTCGGAGGTCACTCCGTAGCGTGTCCCGCCGTTCACGGGCACAGCATCTGCTCCCATGCTCCGACCGTAGTTCGCCGCGGGCCCGGGAGCACGGAAATCGGCCACCGAATGGCGCGGGGTGTCCGGTTTCGCTCCGCCCCCAGAAAACCTCGACTATTGTTGAGGTGAATGGAGGAGCGTGATGTCGACAGCCGATTGGCGAGCCAAGGAACTGACCCCCGGACAGCTTTCCGAGCGTAGCGGAGTGGCGGTGTCCGCACTGCACTTCTACGAACGGGAGGGTCTGATCTCCAGCCGCCGCACCAGCGGCAATCAGCGCAGGTACACCAGGGAGACGCTGCGCCGGGTCGCGTTCATCCGCATCTCGCAGCGGGTCGGCATCCCGCTGAGCCAGATCCGCGACGCGCTGGACCGCCTGCCGGAGAGCCGCACGCCCACCCGTCGCGACTGGGAGACGGTGTCCACGCTGTGGCGCGAGGACCTCGACGATCGCATCAATCAGCTGACCCGCCTGCGCGACAACCTCACCGGCTGCATCGGCTGCGGCTGCCTCTCGCTGGGCACCTGCAAACTCGTCAACGAGCACGACCGGCTCGGTGAGGAAGGCCCCGGCGCGCACGTGCTCGACACGCATCTGAACTGCCCGACGAAGCCCGCCGCCTGCTGAGACGGGGCGGTTGCGGGGAGTCGACCGCGTCGGCTTAGGTTAGCCTATACTTCTGCGGGCAGAGCCTGGAAGTAGTCCGGGTATGGCCACCGATCCATCAGCGTGACCCGGTCGTCCGGGCCCGTCGGACGAAAGGGCACCCATGTCACCCCTGCCTGCCACGTCGAGATCGCCGCGGACGCGTCTCATGGCGCTGCTCGCCCTGCTCTTGGCGGCCGTGCTGGCCGTTGCCGGGTGCTCCGGCTCCGACGACACGTCCGCCACCGGCGACACCGCGTCGTCGGGCGCCTGGCCGCGCACCTTCACCAACGCCGACGGCACCACCACCGAGATCCCCGCTCAGCCGCAGCGGATCGTCTCCACCGGAGTCTCGGTCACCGGCACCCTGCTGGCGATCGACGCGCCCGTGGTGGCCAGCGCCGCCGCCACCGAGGGCAGGTTCTTCGACCAGTGGGCCGACGTGGCCGCCGAGCGCGGGGTCGAAAACCTGTGGTCGGTCGGCACTTTCGACGTCGAGGCCGTGTACGCCGCCGAGCCCGACCTGATCGTGGTGGTGACCTCGGGCCGCGACGCGCTGGTCGACCAGGTCGGCGAACTCGGGCGCATCGCGCCGACCATCGTGGTCGACTACGGCGGCCAGACCTGGCAGTCGCTCGCGCGCCAGCTCGGCACCGCCACCGGTCTGGAGGAGCGCGCCGAGCAGGTGATCGCGGACTTCGACGCGAATGTCGCGGAGGCGAAGGCGAAGATCACCGTGCCCGCGGGCAAGGCCAACATCATCTCCTACAACGGCCCCGGCCAGGACAACCCGATCGCCAGGGCGGGCGGCGCGCAGGCCGAACTGCTCACCGCGCTCGGCTTCACCGTGGAGGACCCGGACCCGAGCTGGCACACCCAGCCGCAGCCGCGCGCCGACTTCGTGTGGACCGCCTACGAGAACCTGACCAAGCTCACCGCCGAGACCACGTTCATCCTCAGCGCCGACAACGCCCGCGCCGCCGGGTTCCGCGATGATCCGGTGCTGGCGAATGTGCCGTCGGTCAAGGCGAACCAGGTGTACGGCCTGGGGCTCAACTCGTTCCGCATGGACTACTACAGCGCCATCGAGATCGTCGACGGCGTGGTCGAGAACTTCGGCAAGTGACGGGGTGGCCGCCCGCCCGGCGCGGGCGGCCGTTCCGGCGCACCGACCGCCCCATGTCCACCGTCGCCTATCCGACCCGCCGCCCGCACGCCCGTCAGCGCGCGTTGCGCCGCAACGGCCTGCTGGTGCTGCTCGCGCTGCTGGCCGTCTTCGTCGTGCTCGGCATCATCACCGGCACCACCTCGATCCCGCTCGCCGACACCTGGGACGCGATCGTCGCGTTCGATCCCGCCGACAGCGATCACCTGCTGGTGCGGCACCTGCGCATCCCGCGCACCCTGCTGGGCATCGTGGTCGGCTGCGCGCTCGGCGTGGCGGGCACGATCATGCAGGCGCTCACCCGCAACCCGCTCGCCGATCCCGGCATCCTCGGCGTCAACGCGGGCGCGACCGTCGCGATCGCGGCGGCGATCTCCTTCTTCGGCGTCACCACCGTGAGCGGGTACATGTGGTTCGGGCTGGCGGGCGCCGCGCTGGCCGGCGCGGCGGTCTACCTGCTCGGCGGCGTCGGCCGCGGCACCCACCCCGTGCGGGTGGTACTGGCCGGCGCGGCGCTCACCGTGGTGCTGCTCGCGCTCACCCAGGTGATCCTGGTCAACAGCGAGGAAGCCGTGTTCGACCGCTTCCGGCACTGGATGGTCGGCTCGCTCCAAGGGCGCGGCTACGACGTGCTGATCCCGGTCGTCACGCTGGTCGCCGCCGGCCTGCTCCTGGCGGCCGCGCTGGCCCGGCTGCTGGACGCGGCCGCGCTCGGCCACGACCTGAGCCGGGCGCTGGGCGCGCAACCGCTGCGGGTGTGGGCGCTGTCGGCGGTCGCGGTGATCGTGCTGGCCGGCGCGGCCACGGCCGCGGCGGGGCCCATCGGTTTCGTCGGACTCACCGCGCCGCACATCGCGCGCTTCGTCGCGGGCGCCGATCACCGCTGGGTGCTGCCGTACTCGATGCTGATCTCGGCGGTGCTGGTGGTCGCGGCCGACACGCTGGGCCGGGTGGTGGCGCCGCCCGGCGAGGTGGGCGTCGGCATCATGGTCGCGCTCATGGGCGGACCGTTCTTCGTCGCTCTGGTGCGCCGCCGTCGATTGGTGCAGCTGTGAGCGCGCCGGTGCGGACCACGGGACGGGTGTGGCGGGGGAGCAAGCACTCCGTCGTCATCCGGCCCCGAGTGCTCACCGTCACCGCGATTCTCGCCGCGCTCACGGTCGCGGGCGCGGTCTACGCGATGACGCTCGGCACGCTGCCGATCCCGGTCGCCGACATCCTGGCCACCCTCACCGGCGGCGACGGCGGCCGGTACGAGCGGATCATCCGCGACATCCGGCTGCCGCACGTGGTGACGGCCGTGTGCGCCGGGGCGGCGCTCGGCGTCTCGGGCGCGGTGTTCCAGTCGGTATCGCGCAACGCGCTCGGCTCGCCCGACGTCATCGGCTTCACCACGGGCGCCGCGACGGGCGCGATCGCGCAGATCGTCTTCTTCGGCGCGGGCCCGTTGCAGGTCGCGCTCGGTGCGATCCTGGGCGGCGTCGCGACCGCTGTCGTGGTGTACCTGCTGTCGGTGAAAGCCGGAGTTACCGGCGGATACCGGTTGGTGCTCACCGGTATCGGCGTCGGCGAGGTGCTGGCCGCGCTCAACGGTCTCATGCTCGTGAAGGGCGATCTGGACAACGCGATCGCGGCCGATATGTGGCTGGCCGGCTCTCTGGAGTCGCGCAAGTGGATGCACGCCGTGCCGGTGCTGATCGGCGTGCTGGTGATCGTCCCGCTGATCGCGGTGATCGCGCGGCATTCGACGCTGATGGAGATGGGCGACGACATCGCGGGCCAGCTCGGCGTGCCTGTCGAACGCGTCCGGCTGTCGCTGATCTTCGGCGCGGTCCTGCTGGCCGCGCTGGCCACCGGCGCGGCCGGGCCGATCGTCTTCATCGCCCTCGCCGCACCGCAACTGGTGCTGCGGCTCACCCGATCGACCACGCTGCCGGTCTTCAGCGCGGCGGCGATGGGCGCGTTCCTGCTGGTCACCGCCGACGTGATCACCCGGACCCTGCCGATCGGGGCGAGCGTGCCCATCGGCCGCATGACCGGCATCGTCGGCGGCCTTTATCTCATCTGGCTGCTCAGCCGGTCGAAACAGGTGTAGCGGAGGGATCACATGCCAGAGGCCGACACCACACCCCTGCGCGGGGTGGGACTGGACCTGTCCTACGACTCGCGGCGGGTGGCGAGCGATCTCAGCGTCGACATCCCGGCGGGGGCGATCACCGTCATCCTCGGGCCCAACGCCTGCGGCAAATCGACGCTGCTGCGGGCACTTTCGCGCCTGCTGGTCCCCGACGCCGGGCAGGTGATCCTGGACGGCAAGGACATCCACAAGTATTCGGCGAAGGAGGTGGCGCGCCGGCTCGGCCTGCTACCGCAGACCTCGGTCGCGCCGTTCGGCATCTGCGTCGCGGATCTCGTCGCACGCGGGCGGTTCCCGCACCAGCGGCTGCTGCGACAGTGGTCGCCCGAGGACGAGCGCGTGGTGGCGAAGGCGATGGCGGCGACGTCGATCACCGCGCTGGCCGACCGGCCCGTCGAGGAACTGTCCGGCGGGCAGCGGCAGCGGGTCTGGCTGGCCATGGTGCTCGCGCAGGACACGCCGGTGCTGCTGCTGGACGAACCCACGACCTACCTCGACATCGCCCACCAGCTCGACGTGCTGGAGCTGTGCCGCAGGCTCAACGCCGAGGACGGGCGCACCCTGGTGCTGGTGCTGCACGACCTCAACCAGGCCGCCCGCTACGCCGACCACCTCGTCGTCCTGCGCGAGGGCGCGGTCGTGGCCACCGGCGCGCCCGCCGAGGTGCTGACGCCGGATCTGCTCGAGGCCGTGTTCGGCTTGCAGGCGATGATCATCACCGATCCGGTTTCCGGTGCGCCCCTGGTGATTCCGATCGAGAGCGTGTCCGGGAGCAAGTCCATCGAGCGGGCGGGCTGACCCCCTACTTGGTCAGCGAATCCTGCAACTTGCTGAATTGCGCACTCGCCCTGCGGATCACGAACTCGTAGGGGAAGGCGAACTTGCGCGCCCACCAGTACCCGAACCGGATGTCGAACGAGCTGTAGATCAGGTAGTGGTTGCGCGTGACACCGCGCAGGATCGCCGCCGCCACCTTCTCCGGCGCGACCGCGTGCTTGGTGAACACCTTTGTGAACCGGCGCACCTTCGGATCGTCCTTGTCGACGCCGACCAGTTCGAAGCTGTGCACCAGCGGCGTGTTCACCGCGCCGGGCGCGACCAGGTGCACCGAGATGCCGTGGCGTTCCAGATCGAAGCGCAGCACATCGGACACCCCGCGGATGCCGTACTTGCCCGCGCTGTAGGCGGCGTGCCACGGCAGCGCCAGCAGCCCAGCCGCCGACGACACGTTCACCAGCGCGCCACCCCGCCCGGCCCGCACCATCTCCGGCACGAAGCTCTCGATCACGTGGATCGGGCCCATCAGGTTGATGTCGACCATCCGCTTCCAGTGCCGGTGCTCGAGGTTCTCCACCGTGCCCCAGGTCGACGTGCCCGCCACGTTCATCACGACGTCCAGGCTGCCGTGCGCGGCGTGCACGTCGACGGCGAACGCGGCCACCGCCTCGTAATCGGTGATGTCGAACGCGCGCCAGGCCGGCACCTGTCCGCCCGCCGCCTCGATATCGGCGACCGTGGCGGCCAGCCCCTCGGCGTTGATATCGGTGAGCACCAGCTCACCGCCCGCCTCGGCCACCGCCAGCGCCGTCGCCCGCCCTATCCCGCTGGCCGCCCCCGTCACCAGCACTTTCGCGCCCCGGAAGTCACGGCGGCCGATCCGCCGCCGCCCCACACCTAGCACCACGGCATCCCCATCTCACTAGCCCGATACGGCACCCGCAGGGTACTGCGCGCCGCACGGCGCGCGCCGGGAGACACCGATTATCTGTGCGGGTTCCTACCTCAGCGTTCGGTGGGCGCGGCGCGCAGCTGGGCCAGGAACTCCGTCATCGCCGCCCACATCGCCGCGTTCAGTTCCGTGTGCTGCCCGGTGCCGGTGACCACGCGGTGATCGACGCCGTTCGCCGCGAACCGGGCCACGAGGGCGCCGCGCAGCGGCGACGGCACGGCTCGGGCCGAGTTGTCGAATCTCCCCGCCGAGCGAGCGGTTCACCCGCTGTTCGTGTGTCGCCCGTGCATGAGTACCGCACCGCCGGGGATGATCGGGATATGACCTCTCTCGAAAGCAAGGCCAATGTCCTGCTCGCGCTGCACCGTCCGGGCGACCCGGTGGTCCTGCCCACCGTGTGGGACGCGTGGTCGGCGAATCTCGCTGTGGCGGCCGGATTCTCGGCGCTCACCCTGGGCTCGCACCCCGTCGCCGATTCGGTGGGGCGCGCCGACGGCGAGGGGATGACCTTCACCGAACTGCTCACCCGGGTCCGCCAGATCACCGGCGCCGTCGACGTGCCCGTCTCGGTCGACATCGAATCCGGCTACGGGCTCGGCCCGGCCCAGCTCGTCGAGGGCCTGCTCGAGGTGGGCGCGGTGGGGCTCAATATCGAGGACACCGTGCACGGCGAGGGCAAGCGCCTGCGCGGCGCGGAGGAGCACGCCGAACTGGTGCACGGCTTGCGCGAGTACGCCGACGCCGCGGGCGTGCACCTGGTGGTCAACGCGCGCACCGACTTGTTCCTGCGCCAGGACGGCGACGAGTCCGACCGGGTCGACCGCGTGATCGCCCGGCTGAAGCTGGCCGCCGACGCGGGCGCCGACGTGCTCTACCCGGTCGGCAGGCACGCGGCCGACGTGCAGCGCAGGCTCACCGCCGAACTCCCGCTGCCCGTCAACGCGATCGGCCTGCCGGACAAGTCCGACAAGGCCGAACTCGCCGCGCAGGGCGTCGCCCGCATCAGCTTCGGCCCGTTCCTCCAGGCCGCCCTCGCCGAGGAGGCGAACCGCCTGCTCGCGCGCTGGATCTGAGCGGGCGACGGGGCGAGGCTCACCGCCGCAACGCCCGGTACCGCCGCAGCAACGCGGTGATCCGGGCGTAGTCGCGCGCCCCGTTCAGCTCCGTCAGCAGATCGTCGGGGCACAGCTCGTACAGCTCACCCCGGTAGCGGCGATTCTTGTTGTCCCAGATGCGATATCCGCCGGGAACACCGCGCGCCACGTATCTGCGTCCAGCGATTACGCGTCCTTCTTGTCCAGGTAGCGCGGGTACACGGGCTCCGGTGCGGGCAGCGGGGTGCCGGGCGTGAGTGGGGTGGCGATGTCGGCGAAGGTGCGGCCCTCCTGCGCGAGCAGGTCCAGGATCTTCGCCGACGACGCGGGCAGCACCGGCTGCACCAGTAGCGCGACGATACGCACCACCTCCAGCGTCACGTACAGCACGGTCGCCATCCGGGCCAGGTCCGCCTCGGTGCCCGATTTGCGCAGCGCCCACGGCGCCTGGGCGGAGAAGTACTTGTTCGTCTCGCCCAGCGTCAGCCAGATCGCCTCGAGCGCCAAATGCATCTGCTGCGCGTCGAATTCGGCGCGGCAGCGCTCCAGCAGGCCGTGCGCGCGGTCCAGCAGTGCGCGGTCCTCGTCGGTGAACTCACCGGGCGTGGGCACGGCCGCGCCGCAGTTCTTGTTCACCATGGTCAGACTGCGCTGCACCAGGTTGCCGAACTCGTTGGCCAGATCGCTGTTGATGCGGGAGACGATCGCCTCGTGGCTGTAGCTGCCGTCCTGGCCGTAGGAGATCTCGCGCAGCAGGAAGAAGCGCACCGCGTCGACGCCGTACTCGTTCACGAGCTCGAGCGGGTCGACCACGTTGCCGACCGACTTCGACATCTTCTCGCCCTTGTTGTACAGGAACCCGTGCACGAACACGCGTTTCGGCAGTTCGACGCCGGCCGACATCAGGAACGCCGGCCAGTACACGGTGTGGAATCGGGTGATGTCCTTGCCGATGATGTGCACGTCGGCGGGCCAGAACTTGGTGAACGCCGCCGAATCCGTCTGGGGGAAGCCGACTCCGGTGAGGTAGTTGGTGAGCGCGTCCACCCACACGTACATGACGTGGTCGGGATGGTCGGGCACCGGCACGCCCCAGTCGAACGTGGTGCGCGAGATGGACAGATCCTTCAGCCCGGCCTTCACGTAGCTGACGATCTCGTTGCGGCGCGTGGCGGGCGCGATGAACTCGGGGTGCTCCTCGTAGAGCGCGAGCAGGCGGTCCTGGTACTTCGAGAGCCGGAAGAAGAAGTTGGACTCCTCGGTCCACTCGACGGGCGTGTTCGTCTCGGTGGAGACGCGAGTGCCGTCGTCGAGCAGGGTGGTCTCCTCCTCGGTGTAGAACGCCTCGTCGCGCACCGAGTACCAGCCGGAGTAGTTGTCCAGGTAGATGTCGCCCGCGGCGAGCATCCGCTCCCAGATCGCGATGCTGGCGCGCTTGTGATCCTCGTCGGTGGTGCGGATGAAGCGGTCGTAGGAGATGTCGAGGGTCTTGTCGAGCTGCTCGAACACGTCGGAGTTGCGCCGCGCCAGCTCCTGGACCGGAACGCCCTCCGCCGCCGCGGCCTGCTGCATCTTCTGGCCGTGCTCGTCGGTACCCGTCATGAAGAAGACGTCGTACCCGTCGAGCCGTTTGAACCGGGCCAGGGCGTCGGCCGAGATGTACTCGTAGGCGTGCCCGATATGCGGCGCACCGTTCGGGTACGCGATGGCCGTGGTGATGTAGAAGGCTGGTGCCTCGGCACCAGAGGATGCTGTGCGTCCGGCTGCAGTCATGGTGGCTCTACTGTAGTGCGCGTGCATTCCGTCGCCCACGTGAATATCCGTGTCTGTGTCTCCGGCCCCGGCGCGCCGGTCCGGCTCGCGGGTGAGTGCCGATGAGCGCCAAGCGTTCCGCGCCCGAATTGCCCGAACCGCTGACCCCGCTGGTGGACGCGCACACCCACCTGGACGCGTGCGGTGCGACCGACGCGGCGTCGACCGCGGTGATCGTCGACCGCGCCGAATCGGTGGGTGTGGGCCGCGTGGTGACGGTGGCCGACGACCTGGCCGCCGCCCGGTGGGCCGTCGAGGCCGCGCACTGGGACCCGCGCGTGTACGCGGCCGTGGCGCTGCATCCCACCCGTGCCAACGCGCTCGACGACGCGGCCAAGGCCGAGTTGGAAACCCTGGCGGGCGATCCCCGCGTGGTCGCGGTGGGCGAGACTGGGCTCGACTACTACTGGCCCGGCAAGCTGGACGGCTGCGCCGATATCGAGACCCAGGTCGAGGGCTTCCGCTGGCATATCGACCTGGCCAAGCGGGTGCGCAAACCGCTCATGATCCACAACCGCGAGGCCGACCACGACCTGCTCACGGTGCTGCTGGACGAGGGCGCGCCGCCGACCGTGATCTTCCACTGCTTCTCCTCCGACACGAACATGGCGCTGTCCTGCGTCGCGGAGGGGTATGTGCTCAGCTTCTCCGGCACGGTGAGTTTCAAGAACGCCCACGAGCTGCGCGAGGCCGCCAAGGTGGTGCCCGACGAGCAGATTCTGGTGGAGACCGACGCCCCCTACCTGACCCCGCATCCGTTCCGGGGCGCGCCCAACGAGCCGTACTGCCTGCCGTACACGGTGCGGGCGCTGGCCGAGTTGCGCGGGCAGGATCCGCGGGAGTTGGCGGAGATCACGACCGCCAATGCGCGGCGGGTGTATCGGTTCTGAGCGAGGGGCGGGGAGTGGTTTCTGAGTGAGGTTCGCGGGGAGCGCTGAACTGCTCGGTGAGGTGCGTGGAGCGCTCGTGCGCGGTGCTGGCGCGGGGTGCTCGTGCGGCGGCGCTCGCGCGGTAGTGCTCGTGCGCGGTGCTCGCGCGGAGTAGTGAACGCGGGCGCCCGCGCGACGCGTACCCCGGCGTGTCGCGGGCAAACGCGGAATGTGTTTCAGGTCACTTCCGGTCTCGGAGGCCGTGATCTACCTGCGGCGTCGATATCAATTCGTGATCACCGCTGGTACCGGTCACGGCGGCGCGGTTGTCCAGCGCTGACCGCTTCGTTATCGTACTGTGACCATGTCCCCCTTAACGAGGATCAACCAGTCCCGCTCGCCGCTGTTGTACGCGGCGATCGCGGCGCTGCTGCTGACGCTGATCGTCGGCGCCTCGATGGCGATCGTGAACCGCAAGACGGTCACGGTCGTCGTGGACGGCGAGCGCTCGATCCTGACCACCATGTCCCGTGATGTCGACGGGGTGCTGCGTGCGGCCGGATACGACGTGACCGATCGCGACCTGGTCCGCCCCGGGCGCGGCTCGTCGGTGACCGACGGCGCGACGATCGTGCTGAACCGGGCGCGCGAGGTGGCGCTCACCCTGGACGGCAAGGTCGAGCAGGTGTGGACCACCGGCCTGACCGCGGGCGAGGCCCTCGACGAGCTGAACCTCTCCGCCGAGATGTTCGTCTCTCCGGCCCGCGACGAGCCGCTGCCGCTGGACGGCGCGAAGCTGCACGTGGCCAGCCCGCGCGCGGTGACGCTGGTCGACGGCGCCGGTCAGGCGGTCGACCTGCGGCTGGCCGCGCCGACCGTCGGCGACCTCCTGGCCGTGGCCGGGGTGCCGCTGATCGAGCAGGACACCGTCGAGCCCGCCGCGAGCACCCCGCTGACCGACGGCCAGCACATCGTGGTGACGCGCAAGCGCGTCGAACAGCGCACCGAGACGCTGCCGTTCGACCCGCCGGAGAACGTCATCGAGGACCCCACGCTGAACATGAGTCGCACCATCGTCGAGAATCCCGGCGCGCCGGGCGTGCACGACGTGACCTTCGCGGTGACCCTGGTCAACGGCCAGGAGGTGGAGCGCACGCAGGTGAGCGCCAGCGTGCAGGTCCCCGCGCAGCCGAAGACGGTGCGCAAGGGCGCCAAGCCCGGCACCGAGGTCCCGCCCGTACGCGACGGCCACATCTGGGACGCCCTGGCCCGCTGCGAGTCCAACGGCAACTGGTCCATCAACACCGGCAACGGCTACTACGGCGGCGTGCAGTTCGACCAGAACACCTGGGCCCGCCAGGGCGGCCTCAAATACGCCCCCCGCGCCGACCTGGCCACCCGCGAAGAACAAATCGCCATCGCCGAAGTCACCCGCGCCCGCCAAGGCTGGGGCGCCTGGCCCTCCTGCACCAGCCGCCTCGGGCTGAGCTGAACTCTCCAAGACGAACACCGCGGCGCCGCACGGGAATCCGTGCGGCGCCGCAGTGCGTTCGGCCTCACTCCGATAGGCGTACCGTCCCTGTCGGAGTGAACCGCGTGCACTGGGCGGTGGAGTGATACGGCACGCTGGCGGCCCCACGGCGTTCGGGAGGGACGTGGTGGACCAGCGGTCCGGACGGTGTGTCGTCGGCCAGCCAATTGTTCACAGTGCGGCGAGGAATCAGCAGGTGATGGGACACGTCCGTAGGCGTGAACAAGGCATCGCGAAACACATCGATCACACCGCCACCTCCTTGCCTCCCCATCAAGTATCGCCAGAGGCGCCGGTGTCCGTGTCGTGTCGGCGCACCCGCGCGGTGTCCCGGCGTAGTTCGCCGGGTTGATAGGTTCTAGCGGTGTCCGATGCTGAGGAATCCGCTCGTGGGAGTGCTGCGCTGTTGGGGCCCGCTGAGGTGCGGGTGTTGGCGGAGCGGTTCGGGGTGCGGCCGACGAAGCAGCTCGGGCAGAACTTCGTGCACGACGCGAATACGGTGCGGCGGATCGTGAGTGCGGCGGGGGTGGGGCGCGACGATGTGGTGCTCGAGGTGGGGCCGGGACTGGGGTCGCTGACGCTGGCGCTGCTCGATGTGGTGGACTCGGTGGTCGCCGTCGAGATCGATCCCGTTCTGGCGCGGCATCTTCCGGCCACGGTCGCGGATCGCGCGCCGGAGCTGGCGGACCGCCTGCGGGTTGTGGAAGCTGACGCGCTGCGGGTGAGCGCCGCCGACCTGCCCGCCGAGCCGACCGCGCTGGTGGCGAACCTGCCGTACAACGTGGCGGTCCCCGTGCTGCTGCACCTGCTGGCCGAGCTGCCGAGCCTGCGCACCGCGCTGGTCATGGTGCAGGCCGAGGTCGCCGACCGGCTGGCCGCCGAACCGGGCAGCCGCACCTACGGCGTGCCGAGCGTGAAAGCCGGGTTCTTCGGGACCGTGCGCCGCGCGGGCGCGGTGGGGACCCAAGTGTTCTGGCCGGTGCCGCGCGTCGAATCCGGTCTGGTCCGCGTCGAGCGCTTCGCCGAACCGCCGTGGCCGATCGACGCCGAGCATCGCCGCCGCGTCTTCGAGGTCGTCGACGCCGCGTTCGCCCAGCGCCGCAAGACCTTGCGCGCCGCGCTGGCCGGCTGGGCCGGTTCCCCCGCCGAAGCCGAACGCCGCCTCACCGCGGCGGGCATCGCGCCCACCGCCCGCGGCGAAACCCTCGATACGGCCGCCTTCGTCCGCCTGGCCGAACAGGGCTAGCACCGGGGGCACGGTCCGGCAGCCCATGTCGTATCGGACCATGCCGAACGAGCCCGTCGAGCCCGCGCTGTTCTCGGAGCAGTGGTTGCCGAAAGTCGTGGCGCGGCTCAACGACTACGAGGTCGAGGTGGTCGAGCTCGGCGGAGAGTTCGTGTGGCACATGCACGACGACACTGTCGAGGTGTTCTTCGTGATCGCGGGGGAGTTGACCATCCAACTGCGCGACGGCGACCTGCGCCTGGGCCGGGACAGTTGTTCGTGGTGCCGAAAAGGCGTGGAGCACTGCCCGATCGCCGAGGGCGAGGTGCAAATAATGCTCATCGAGCCCGCCGGCGTGGTGAACACCGGCGACGCGGGCGACCCGCTCACGGCGACTCGCCCGCCTGAATCCAGGGCCGATGCGCTGATCGCGATTCGCTCAGCGGTGCCCGTCGCCGTGCTCGTGCGCCCCGTCGGGCGCGAATTCCGTTGTGGAAGCGGCGGGAACGGTGAACTCGGCACGGTGCACCGAACCGCCGTGGGCGAATTCGAGGAAGACGCGATACTCGCCGGATGCCGGGGCGCCCACGGAGAAGGCCACGTCCGGGCCCGCGAGCGTGCTCCCGACCTCGCCCGTCGGATGCGCGTGCATGTAGGCGAGGGTCTCCTCCTCCAGCCCGACCAGGTGCGCGTACGCGCCGAGGTACGGCTCGAGATCGGTGACCGGACGGCCGTCGCGAGTGATGGTGAAGCGCAGCTCGTCCGCCTTGTGCGTGGCGAGCGCGCCCGCGAGCCGCACTTCGTAACCGTCCACCGTCGCGACGTCGGCGGGCGGTGGCAGCGGCCGCGACGGCGCGGGCCCCTCGACGGTGAACTCGCGGCTCAGCACCACACCGTCGAACGCGAGCGCCTTATCGGCCGGCGCGAAATCCGCGAACACGCGATAGACCCCCGGGCTCGCCCAGGTCCAGTCGACAGTCCACGTCCCGTCGGCCGCCATCTGCGGATGCGCATGCCGGAACTCGGCCGTGTCGGACCGCGCCACGATGAGATGCAGCGGCTTCTCGTGCCGGATCTCGAAATCGGTGCAGGGCGCCCCGTCCACCCCGGTGATGCGGAAGCTGAGGGTGCCCGCGCGGCCTGGCACGTCGGGCGCGCTGATCTCGGACATCCGGAAGGCGGATGCCTCCTCCGACAACCCGGTCGGCCAGTAGCTCGCGTCGAAGGCGACTGCGCCGCGCTCCGGCTCACCGACCAGGGCTCCGATCCCCAGTGCGGCGCCCAGGAGCGCGGCGAGTCCCACGCCGACCGCGGCGAACCGCAGCCGGTTCCGCATCAGACGGCGACCTCGTAGCCGGCCTCGTCGACCGCGGCATTGATGTCGGCGTCGGCCAGCGGGCCGGTGCTGTCCACGCGGACCAGTCCGGTCGCCAGGTCGACGTCGACCGAGGTGACGCCGTCGATCTTGCCGATCTCGCTCTTGACCGAGCTGACGCAGTGACCGCAGGTCATGCCCTTGACGGTGTAGGTGGTGGTGGCCATGTCCGACTCCTTCGCTCGCTGACATCATACGGTCCAGGGGTATCCCCGACGACAGCGAAAATACCCTATAGGGGTATCTGTCGGCAAGGTGCGCCCGTGACGCGGCTGACCGGCGGGTGAACGGCCGTCGTCGAGCCCGGCGTTTGTCGCACCCACGCATTAGGCTTGAACCTCGTGTTGTCAGTAGTGCCGAGCCCCGTCACCGTGCGCGCGCCGTCCAAGGTGAACCTCCACCTGGGGGTCGGTGACCTGCGCCCCGACGGTTACCACGATCTGACCACGGTGTTCCAGGCCCTCTCGCTCGGCGACGATCTCGAACTCGCGCCCGCGGCCGCGCTCACCGTCCGGGTGACGGGTGAGGGCGCGAGCGAGGTGCCGACCGACCGCGCCAACCTGGTGTGGAAGGCCGCCGTGCGGTTGGCGCACCTGGCCGGGCGCGCCCCGCTGGTGGAAATCACCATCGCCAAGGGCATCCCGGTCGCGGGCGGGATGGCGGGCGGCAGCGCCGACGCCGCGGCCGCGCTGGTCGGCCTCAACGAACTGTGGGACATCGGGCTGAGCCGCGACGAATTGTCCTCCGTCGCCGCCGAACTCGGCAGCGATGTGCCCTTCGCCCTGCACGGCGGCACCGCACTCGGCACCGGGCGCGGTGAACGACTGCTCCCGGTGTTGTCCCGCAACACTTTTCACTGGGTGCTCGCGCTGGCCAAGGGCGGGCTGTCCACGCCGTCGGTGTTCGCCGAACTGGACCGTCTGCGCGAACAGGGCGACCCGCCGCGCCTCGGCGAACCCCAGCAGCTCATGCAGGCCCTGGCCTCCGGCGACCCGCACCAGCTCGCCCCGCTGCTCGGCAACGATCTGCAAGCCGCCGCCGTCTCCCTGCGCCCCGAACTGCGCCGCACCTTGCGCGGCGGCGTCACCGCGGGCGCCCTGGCCGGACTGGTCTCCGGCTCCGGCCCCACCTGCGCGTTCCTCTGCGAATCCGAGGAGGCCGCCGTCTCGGTGGCGGCGGAACTCGCGGGCGCGGGTGTGGCGCGCGGCATCCGCACCGCCAACGGCCCCGTTCCCGGCGCCCGCGTCATCGATCCGGACCCTCACAAGCGCTGACCCAGGTTCGGTGCACGTCCCCGGTCGAGCGTGGACGACCCAGGCCGAGTGGCGGCGGGCGCGGGCGGGCCGCGACGAGGGTCCGGGCCGCGTCCCACTGCTCCACGTACCGGGGGCACGTGAAACCCGGCAGCCGCGCCGTACCCGGCTCCCGCACCGCGCGGGAGTGCCCCGCACCCCGGGCACGCGACCTGGCGTCGGCCCCACTCTCGGCTCCCGCACCGTGCGGGAGTGCTCCGTACCTCGACCCCGGTAGTCGAGGCGCGCGACCGGCGTCGGCCCCGCCCTCGGCACCCACACCGTGCGGAAGTGCCCCGCCCCCGGTGAGTAGGCTCGTAAGGTCGGCGCGCGAGAGGTGGAAACAGGGTTCATGGCCAACCTGATCAATCTGGAACAGGTCTCCAAGAGCTTCGGGATCAAACCGCTGCTGGACAACGTGTCGCTGGGCGTGCACGCGGGGGAGCGCATCGGCGTGGTCGGGCTCAACGGTGGCGGCAAGACCACCCTGCTCGAAGTGCTGACCGGTCTGGAGGAGCCCGACAGCGGCCGGGTGAGCAGGCTCGGCGGCCTGCGGATGGCCGTGGTCACCCAGCGCGGCGTGCTCCCCGACGGCGCGACGGTGGGGGAGGTCGTGCTGGCCGGACTCGCCGACGACGCGCTCTCCGGGCAGGTGGCCGAACACGAATGGGCCTCCGACCCGCGCATCCGTTCGGTGCTCGACGGCATCGGCATCCAGAACCTGGGCCTCGACACGCCGGTGCGCAACCTGTCCGGCGGTGAGCGTCGCCGCGTCGCGCTGGCCGCCGCCCTGGTGCGCGACCTGGATCTGCTGGTGCTGGACGAGCCGACCAACCACCTCGACGTGGAGGGCGTGCAGTGGCTGGCCCGCCACCTCATCGACCGCCGCAGCGCCCTGATCGTGGTGACCCACGACCGCTGGTTCCTCGACACCGTCGCCACCAACACCTGGGAGGTCGTCGGCGGCAAGGTCGAGAGCTACGAGGGCGGTTACGGCGACTGGATCTTCGCCCGCGCTGAACGCGCGCGCCAGGCCGACGCCACCGAGGCGCGGCGGCGCAACCTGGCCCGCAAAGAACTGGCGTGGTTGCGGCGCGGCCCGCAGGCCCGCACCTCCAAACCGCGCTACCGCGTGGAGGCCGCCGAAGCATTGATCGCCGACGTGCCGCCGCCGCGCGACAGCGTCTCGCTGGCCGCGTTCGCCCGTAAACGCCTGGGCCGGGTGGTGATCGAGCTCGAGGACGCCACTCTCACCACCCCCGACGGCCGCGAACTCGTGCACGACCTCACCTGGCGGCTCGCGCCGGGCGAACGCCTCGGCCTGGTCGGGGTGAACGGCTCCGGCAAGACCACGCTGCTGCGCGCGCTCGCGGGCGACGCGGAACTGGCCGCGGGCAAGCGGATTCAGGGCCAGACCGTCCAGATCGGCTGGCTGCGACAGGAACTCGACGACCTGCCTACCCAGATGCGGGTGCTGGAGGCCGTGCAGCAGGTCGCGCAGCGAATCATGCTGGGCGACAAGGAGATCTCGGCCGGGCAGCTGGCCGAGCGGCTCGGCTTCACCCCGGCTCGCCAGCGCACGCCGGTGGGCGACCTCTCCGGCGGTGAGCGCCGCAGGTTGCAGCTGACGCGCATCCTCATGTCCGAGCCGAACGTGCTGCTGCTCGACGAGCCGACCAACGACCTGGACATCGACACCCTGCAACAGCTCGAGGACCTGCTCGACAACTGGGCGGGCACCCTGGTGGTCATCAGCCACGATCGCTACCTGGTCGAGCGCATCTGCGACACCACCTGGGCGCTGTTCGGCGACGGCAAACTGACCAACCTGCCCGGCGGCATCGAGGAGTACCTCACCAAGCGGGCCGCCATGAGCGCGCCGCCCGCCGCCCGGCCGTCGGCCGAGAAGCCCGCCACCGCAACGGATTCCGCCGCCTACCGTGCGGCACGCAAGGAGCTCACGCGCCTGGAGCGCGCCATCGACAAGCTCACCGAGCGCGAACAGAAGCTGCACGCGGCCCTGGCCGACGCCGCCACCGAACCCGACCGTCTCATGACCTTGGGCGCCGAACTCAAACAGGTGCTCGCCGAGAAGGAGACGGCCGAGGAGCGCTGGCTGGAACTGGCCGACGGCGCGTAGCCCGGATCTAGCTCGACTCGCGTCCCTCGGTGACCACCGGCAGGCAGGTCTGCACGAAGTCCGTGCCGAACGTCGTCAGCACGATGCTGCGATACATCACCTTGGTGCCGAAACCGGAGCGCTTCAACAGTTCTCGCACCGGCGACTGCGCCTCGAGGAGCTGGTAGCGGTTCGGGTTGTCGACGGGTTCGCGGGCGAACTCGATGAGCCCGAGCCTGCGCAGGTTCGTCAGGTATTGCGGCACCCGGTTGGGGAAGCGCAGCCCGGCCTGGTCACCGATCAGGGTGAGGCCGGACAGGTAGCGGTCGGCGCCGAGCGCGCGCGGGCGGCCGACGCGGATATCGATAGACGGTTGCGGTCCGTCGACGTGGACGAAGCGCAGGATGCGGGCCTCGTCGGGGGTGAGTTCGGCGAGCATGCCCGCGAACGCGGGGTGGATCTCGGAACCGTCGCCGCGCGGGCTGGAGGAGAGGCGCAGCAGTTCCGCGCCCTGTTCCCGCAACGTCGGCACGGCCGGATCGGCCCGCAGCGCGGACTGGGGTGGCAGGCCGAGGGCCCGGCGCACCGCGTCGCGCACTTCGGCTTCGGCCTCGGCCAGCACTTCGCGCGGCGGCACGCCCGCCATGCTGCCCTTCACGACGGTGCCGGTGACGCCGAGCGCGGTGTCCACCGTCCAGGAGGTGACCTCGGAGGCGGCGGTCAGCGCGACCTTGGCGACCCCGCCCGCCGCGCGCACGGTCTGGCGCGGCGAGGGCACCCGCCTGCGCTGCCGGTCGACGGGTTCGAGTTCGGGCGCCTCCCAGCGCGCGACCTCGGTGGACGGCGCGGGGCTCGGTTGGTCACCCCGCGCGTCCGATTTCGCGTCGCCGCCACTCGGATCCGTCATATCCATGAAGTCGCCACTCCTGTTCCGAAGACCAGGATGTGAGCGTATCCGGCGAAGAGCCCGAGCGCGCCGCCATGGACGAAAAGCAACCATTCATCTTGTTTGATGGCCGATCGCAGCATTTCCACGAAGTCCGGGGGCTTCAGATTGGCCATCTGTTTGGCGATGTAGTCGTTGATCTGCTTGCCCTGCTGGAGGTTGAAGTCCGGGTCGGCGAAGGCGATCGGCGCGATGGACATGGCCTCATTGGTCAATGTCGCCTGCAGCGAGTCGTATTCGCGACTGCCGAGCATGAACTTCACCGCGGGGCGAGCGGGGCCGAGCGCGCGGTCGGCGGCCGGGCGCAGCGTGTCCTCGAGCATCTGCATGGTGCGGTCCGAGCGCGGGCCGTTGAGCAGCTCGTCGCCGATATTGGCGACCGTCATGACCTGGCTGGACACCAATTCGGCGTAGCCGTCGGTGATTTCGGACTGTCGCTTGATCAGCAGGCCCTGCCGCCACGGGCACCACCACTTGGGGTAGGCCGGGGCGAAGATCATGTTGATGCCGATCCAGTTGACCACCCAGCCGATGATCACGCCGCCGATGGGCAGCACCACCCAGCTGGTCCAGGTGCCGAGGTAGGGCTTGGTGACGTGCAGCAGGCCCACCAGCACCACGCCCATCGGCGCGCCGAAGTAGAAGCCGAAGTTCTGCATGAACCGCAGTTCCTTGGCGCCCAGCACCTGGAACAGCGTGTTCAGCAGGTGGGGGCGGGCCTGGAAGTAGCGGATCACCATCTGCTTCACGTCGAGCAGCTGGTCGATGTTCTCGCCCAGCTCGACGGTCAGCTCGCGCAGGATGTCCGGCAGCTGCTGGCGCACCCGCATGTGCACCATCTCGCGGACCTGACTGGGAAGGTTGTACCAGAGCTGCGGATGCTCGCGGCGCAGGATCTCCTCGACGATGTCGGTGATCTGCGCGTCGGCGATGCTGGCCAGGTGTTCGGCCAGCTTGTCGGGCTCGAGCTCGCGGTAGAAATCGGCGACGCTGCCCAGCTTGGCCAGGCCCTTGTCGACGGCGATGCTCGCCATCTTGTCGGCGCGCGACGGGACGATGCCCTGCCAGCCGAATCGGCCGTCGTAGGACAGCAGCGGCAGCACCTGGATGCGCTTGGGCAGGAACGGGTACAGCGCGCGCAGGCCCGGCACCTTGATGCCGTGGAATGCGATGGGACGGAACAGCATCAGCACGCCGGTCCAGTTGGTGATATACCCGATCACACCTGTGAAAAGCGGGATGGTCAGTAGTTCCAGGAGGATCGTGGGGTGAACCCCGAAAACGTTCTCTAGCACGACACCCTCCTGCCGAAAAAACCGGTGACCGCAGCCTCACCGGCACCCCAAACTAACACCGAGTAGGCAGCGTGACCCTACTGTGAGGTGCGGAACTGGGTCCACAGCGGGGTGTGCCAGGACACAGGGTAGTGTCTGAGACATCAGTCACAGAACGTGTCCGGAATGCGGCATTGTCTCTATCGGGACGAGAGAATGGCACGCACCACATCCGGGCCGTGACTACACGAGCAGGGTGCCGGCGATCGGTTCGACGAGTCGGGGTCGGCCGGGACGCGGCGAACAATCGGGTTCGCCACGCCTGGAAGACGGTCGGGCAATAATCTGTGGGCGGATTCGTTCACTCGGCGATACTTCGGAGAAGACGTGACAGACGACAGGACCGGACAGGACGTGACCCGAGCCGGTTCCCGCGCCGTGGAGCGCAGCTCGGATGTCGAACAGCGGCAGATCAGCAATGAGGCGCGGCTGATCAGGGGCGTGTTCCGGGCGGCGGGACTGGCCGCGGGCACGGCCGTGCGCGGCGGGCAGTGGGCGGTGAACACCTCCTACGAGGTCACCAAGGAGATCACCAAGGCCGCCCTCGACGGCGAGTCCTCGGCGGAGATCGCCGAGCGCACCGGCAACGCGCTGCGCTCGATCGCGCGCAGCGCCCTGGGCGTCACCGAGGGGTCGGTGCGCGAGATCGTCAGCTACGTGCCCACCCCGACCGGGCCGAATCAGCAGGCCATCCCGATGGGCTCGCTCGTGCGCTCGGCCAGCACCGAGGAACTGCGCAGGCGCGGCGACGCGCTGCTGGCCCGTTCGGCCGACGTCTATTTCACCGAGGACGTGCACCCGGCCTACGACCGCATCCTGGACGAGATCGCCCCCGACGAGGCGCGCATCCTGCGGTTCATGTCGCTCAACGGACCGCAGCCCGCGGTCGACGTGCGCACCAACCGCCCGCTGGGCATCGGCTCGGAGCTGGTGCAGGGCGATCTCACCTCGGTGCCCGAACAGGCCGGCGTGCGCTACCCCGACCGGGCGCGCTCCTACCTGATCAACCTCAACCGCCTCGGTCTCACCATGACCTCCGAGGACCCGGTGGTGCTGAGCCGCTACATGGTGCTCGAGGTGCAGCCGGTGGTGGAGGCGGCGCTGAAGAAGGCGGGCCGCGCGCCGAAGATCGTGCGCAAGAGTCTGCGGCTCACCGAGTTCGGCGAGGATTTCTGCCGCACCTGCTTTACCATCGGAAGTTGATCTTCCGGGTCGAAAGACCCGGCACGGTGATAGCGATCTGATACAAATCTCCCAAACCGTACAGCTCGGCGTCTTCTGATGGGATTGTTGACGTATGGACCAGGGCAGCGGCGAGCAGGGGCGCGGCGACGCGGCGGTGGACGCGCCCGTCGGCGGGCGTGGTGATCCCAACGGCGCCGAGCGCGACGCCGACACGACGCACCGGGTGCGTCCCGTGCCCCGCGACCGCGGCCCCACCGGGGACGATCTGGCCGATATCAGCCGCCTCAAGTTCCGCTATCTGCGCGCCCTGGACACCAAGTCCTGGGAAGAGTTCGCCGACACCATGATTCCCGAGGCCACCGCGACCTACAGCGAGTACCTGCAGTTCGAATCGCGCGACGCCTTCCTCGCCTTCATGCGCAATACGCTCGGTCCGCACGTCATCACCGAGCATCGCTGCGATCACCCCGAGATCGATATCGACGGCGATTCCGCCACCGGCACCTGGTATCTCGCCGACACGGTGCTCATCCCCGCCCACAACATGCTGTTGCGCGGTGCGGCCTTCTACTCCGACGAATACGTCCGCTGCTCGGACGGGCGGTGGCGCATCGCGCACACCGGGTACGAGCGCACCTACGAGGTGGTGCTCTCGCTCAGCGACCTGCCCAGCCTGCGTCTCACGTCGAGTCGCTGGGGTCTGATCGCGCGCGAGGACGGAATCGCCCCCGTCGAGCGCGATCCCGGCACCACACCGCTGCGCCGGGAGCCCGGCACCGAGTGAGCGAGGGGCCCGGCGAAGAGTTCGAGCGGTTGGTCGAACCGCTGCGGGCCGAGCTGCACCTGCACTGCTACCGCATGCTCGGTTCGGTGCACGACGCCGACGACGCGGTGCAGGAATCGCTGCTGCGGGCCTGGCGGCATCTGGACCGGCTCACCGACCGCTCCGGTGTGCGGCCGTGGCTGTATCGGATCGCGACCAACCGCTGTCTCACCCTGATCGAGACGCGGCGCCGCCGGGAACTGCCCGTCGATCTGGGGCCGGGCGCGCCGCTCAACGAGATCGCCTGGCTGGAGCCCTATCCCGACGCCGATGTGCGCGGCCGCGCGCCCGAGGCCAGGTACGAGGCGCGCGAGGCGGTGGAGCTGGCGTTCGTCGCCGCGCTGCAACATCTGCCGGGTAACCAGCGGGCCGCGCTCGTCTTGCGTGACGTGCTGGGATTCTCGGCGCGCGAGACCGCCGAACTGCTCGACACCAGCGTCGCCGCCGTCAACAGCGCGCTGCAACGGGCGCGCGCCGCGGTGGACGATCGGCTCGCCGGCGACACCCAGCAGCGGGCGCTGCGCGACTTCGGTGCGGGCGAGCTGCGCGAGCTGGCCCGCCGCTATACCGACGCGTGGGAGGCGGGCGACGTGTCCGCCATCGTCGATCTGCTCAGCGCCGACGCCCGCTACTCCATGCCGCCGCTGCCCGAGTGGTACGCGGGCCACGCGGCCATCCGCGACTTCCTGGTCGAGGGTCCGCTGCACCATCGGTGGCGTTTCCTGCCTGCCTCCGCGAACGGGCAGCCCGCGTTCGGCACCTATATGTGGGATGAGGAGCGCCAGGTGTTCGCGGCTATGGCGCTGGACGTGATCGCGGTGCGCGAGGGGGCGATCACGGAGGTGGTGTCGTTCCTGCACCCGGCGCTGTTCCCGATGTTCGGGCTGCCGGAGTACGTCGAGTCCTGAACCGGCGAGGGACTTTCTGCGCGCGCACCGATGAGTTCGCGTCGCGCTCCGGGTTATACGTGCGCGGGACCGCCCCGCCCACCGAATCCGAGGAGTCCTCGTGACCATCACGACCACCAGCGACGAGAAACTCATCCGCGATCTCATCGACCGCTGGTTCGCCGCCATCAACGCCGCCGACCTCGACGGAGTGCTGCGCGACCACGCCGACGACATCGTCATGTTCGACGTGCCCCCGCCCAACGAGGGTGCGCGCGGCCTCGACGCCTACCGCGAGACCTGGCCGCCGTTCTTCGCCTGGCTCGCCACCGGCGCGGTGTTCGAACCGCTCGCCGTGGAGGTCACGGCGGGTACCGACGTCGCGTTCGCGCACGCGCTGCTGAAATGCGGGCGGGCCGGCGCGCCGCTGACCGATCCGTCGGTGCGCCTGCGCATCACCCTCGGCTTGCGCAAGGAGGGCGAGCGCTGGGTCGTCTCCCACGAACACCATTCGTTCCCGCTGCCGGTCGACGACCCGGCCGCGGCCGAACAACCGCTGCGCCCCTGACCGATCAGTTGTCGGCCGCGGCGACCAGCGGTTCCAGCGTGAGGCCGGGGTGTTCCTTCTCGATGTACTGCAACCGCCACTTGTCGCTGAACAGGGCGAGCAGCACACCGTCGGTGCGGGTGAACACCTCGACGCCGCGCTGTCTGCCGAGCTCGTCGGCGGAGGCGGCGTCGGTGCGGCGGGCCAGCGAATAGCCGAGGTGCTCCATGGTGGTCTCGACGTTGTACTCCGCCAGCATGCGGGCGGTGACGACCTCGAACTGCATGGGGCCCACGGCGGCCAGCACCGGCGACGCGTCGCCGCGCAGGTCGTTGCGCAGCACCTGTACCACGCCCTCGGAGTCGAGCTGGTCGATGGCCTTGCGGAATTGCTTGTACTTGCCCGCGCTCTGCGCGCGCAGCACCGCGAAGTGCTCCGGGGCGAACGACGGGATCGGCGGGAACTCCACCTTCTTGTCCACGAACAGCGTGTGGCCGGGGGCGAGCGCGGTGGCGTTCACCAGGCCCACCACGTCACCCGGGTAGGCGGTGTCGACGGTGGCGCGTTCGCGGCCGAACACGGTGAGCGCGTACTTGGTGGCGAACGGGCGCCCGGTCTGGGCGTGGGTCACCACCATGCCGCGCTCGAACTCGCCCGACACGATGCGCATGAACGCCAACCGGTCGCGGTGCGCGGTGTCCATGCCCGCCTGCACCTTGAACACCACGGCGCTGAACGGATCGGTGGTCTCGCGCGGGACGCCTTGCATGTCCTTGCGCGGGCCGGGTGCCGGCGCCAGCGCGACCAGCGTCTCCAGCAACTGGCGCACACCGAAGTTCAGCATCGCCGAGGCGTAGATGACCGGCGAGGTCTGCCCGGCCAGGAACAGTTCCTGATCGTGGTCCTGCCCGGTCGCCGAGAGCAGTTCGCTCTCCTCGGCGGCCGTGGTCCACGCTTCGCCCTCGCGGGCCTCGGCGTCCTCGGCCGTCAGCGACTCCTCCGGTGCGATGGTCGCGCCGCCCGCGGTGCGGGTGAAGTGGATGTATTCGAGCGCGGCGCCGTCGGGGCCGCGGCGCAGCAGGCCGCGGAAATCGCCCGCGATGCCGACCGGCAGGAACAGCGGCGTCGGCGTGAGGCCGATCCGCTCGTCGATCTCGTCCAGCAGTTCCAGCGGCGCGCGGCCCGGCCGGTCCCACTTGTTGATGACGGTGATGACCGGGATGCCGCGGTGGCGGCACACCTGGAACAGTTTGAGCGTCTGCGGCTCCAGGCCCTTGGCGGCGTCGATGAGCATGACCGCGGCGTCGACGGCGGTGAGCACGCGGTAGGTGTCCTCGGAGAAGTCCGAGTGACCGGGGGTGTCGACCAGGTTGATGACGTTGTCCACGTCCGAGCCCTCGACCCGGTAGTTGAACTGCAACGCGGTGGAGCTGACCGAGATGCCGCGCGCCTTCTCCATCTCCATCCAGTCCGACACGGTGGACTTGCGGCCCGCCTTGCCGTGGATGGCGCCCGCCTCCGAGATCATCCTGGCGTGCAGCGCCAGCGCCTCGGTGAGCGTCGACTTGCCCGCGTCGGGGTGCGAGATCACGGCGAAGGTGCGACGCCGGGCGACCTCGGCGGGCAGACCGCGCGGTGTGGGCGCGACGACGTCCTCAGGGGCGGTCAACGTGGGGCAACCTTTCGCGTACGGCCGGATCGACAACCGCTCCAGACTACGCGACGGCGCTCGCGACCGGCCCGACCCGCCGTGACCACCCGATTCAAGGGTGGGCGCTGGGCTGCGGTACAGTGTCCGGGTTGTCTCGGCGAGGGTGTCCGCAGACGTTA
Source organism: Nocardia puris (assembly GCF_003315035.1). GTDB lineage: Bacteria > Actinomycetota > Actinomycetes > Mycobacteriales > Mycobacteriaceae > Nocardia > Nocardia puris. The sequence goes on along the minus strand of NZ_QNRE01000003.1, from coordinate 545,813 downwards.
ATGCGGACACCGTGATCGACGCGGCGCGGCTTCCGGCCGTCCGGAGTTCGGTCTCGCCCCGACGAGTAGACCAGACCCCAGTCCAGGGCGCCACCCTCCCTGGCGGGCAACCGTGACCAGCCCGGAAGAGCCGTAGGAGTAGATCCCGTCATGTCCGACGTCAACGTTCTCGAAGCCGCCGTTCGCACCGAGTTCGGCAAGGGTGCCGCGCGCCGCACCCGTCGCGCAGGCAACGTTCCCGCTGTGCTGTACGGCCACCAGGCCGAGCCGCAGCATCTGTCGGTCAACGCCCAGGCCTTCGCCGCGATCCTGCGCGAGCACGGCACCAACGCGGTGCTGAACCTCGTGATCGACGGCAAGAAGCAGCTTGCGCTCACCAAATCCGTTGTCGTGCACCCGATCCGCCGCTACATCGAGCACGCCGATCTGCTCATCGTGAAGCGCGGCGAGAAGGTCACCGCCGACGTCACCCTCGCCATCACCGGTGAGGCCGCCCCGGGCACCCTGGTCACCCAGGAGTCCACCACGCTGTCCATCGAGGCCGAGGCGCTGAACCTGCCCGAGTCCATCGAGGTCTCCGTCGAGGGCGTCGAGCCGGGCACCCAGATCACCGCGGGCGAGCTGACCCTGCCCGCCGGCGTCAGCCTGAACGTCGAGCCCGACCTGCTCGTCGTCAACGTCATCGCCGCGCCCGCCGCCGAGCCGACCGCCGCCGAGGCCGCCGAAGCCGAGGCCGAGGCCGCCGCCGAAGCCGCCGAATAAGGACAGCACCAGCGGTTCACCGATGACCGAGAACACCGGGCCCGCGCTCGTCGTCGGGCTGGGCAACCCCGGCCCCGAATACGAGCGCACCCGGCACAATGTCGGATTCCTGGTCGCCGACGTGCTCGCCGAGCGCGTCGGCGGCCGTTTCGCCGTGCACAAGAAGTCCGGGGCCGACCTGTTGCAGGCCCGCCTGGACGGGCGTCAGGTGCTGATCGCCAAACCGCGGTCCTATATGAACCTGTCCGGCAGGCCGGTCGCGGCGCTCGCGCGGTTCTTCTCCGTGCCGCCCACCGAGGTCGTGGTGGTGCACGACGAACTCGACCTGCCGTTCGGGGCGATCAAGCTCAAGCGCGGCGGGGGCGAGGGCGGCCACAACGGGCTGCGGTCGGTGTCGAGCGCGCTGGCCACCAAGGACTATCTGCGCACCCGCATCGGGATCGGGCGCCCGCCGGGGCGTCAGGATCCGGCCGACTACGTGCTCAAGCCGTTCTCCGCGCCGGAGCGCAAGGAAGTACCGGTGGTGGTGGAGCAGGCCGCCGACGCGGTGGAACTGCTGCTGCGCGTGGGGTTGGAGACCGCGCAGAACCAGTTGCACTGAGTCGGCGCGATTTTCGGCTATTACCCGCGCGCCGCTCAGCGCAAGTGCACAGCGGTGGCGGCGCGGCGCAGCTTGCCCGACGATGTCTTCGGCAGTGCGCCGGGACCCAGGACCGTCACCGTGCGGGGGCGGGCCCCGAGCTCGGACACCACCGCGTGCACGATCTCGCGTTCGATGCGCTTGACCTCGTCGGGATCCTGGAAGTCGTTGGACTCCACCACCACCGCGAAACTCTCCCGCTTCTCACCCGCGTCCAGGCGCACCGCGACCGCGTTGCCCGGCCGCACGCCGCGCACTTGGAGGGCGGCGCGTTCGATATCGGTGGGGAAGAGGTTGCGGCCGCCGACGATGATCACGTCTTTCACCCGGCCGCACACCACCACCAAGCCCTCCTCGGTGAAGTAGCCGATGTCGCCGGTGTCGAGCCAGCCGTCCTCGTCCTGCGCCGGGCGGAAGCCGTCCACCGTCACGTAGCCGGAAGTCACGGCGGGGCCGCGCAATTCGATGACGCCCACCGAGCGGACCGGCAGCGGGTTGCGGTCGTCGTCGACGATCCGGCCCTCCAGATCGTCCACCAGGTAGCCCAGCGTCGGCAGCGCGCGCACCGTGGCCAGGCCCGCGTGGTGGCGCGGCACCGGCACCGCCTTGCCGAGGGATTCCAGCAGGTCGGCGTCCACCAGGTCGAGCACCTGGCCGTGACCGGCGTCGGGGACCGAGACCGCCAGCGTGGTCTCGGCCATGCCGTAGACGGGGGTGAGCGCCATCGGGTTGAGGCCGAAGCGTTTTCCGGCCTCGGCCATGGCGATCATGGTCTCCGGATCGACCGGTTCGGCGCCGTTCCACATGTAGCGGACGCTGCTCAGGTCGAGCGCGCCGTCGGGCGCCAGGCGCAGTTTGCGGGCCAGCAGGGAATAGGCGAAGTTCGGTGCCGCCGTGACGGTTCCGCGGTACTTGCCGATCAATTCGGCCCACAGCAGCGGGCGGGCGAGGAAGTCCATCGGCGTCACGCACACCACTTCCGCGCCGAATTGCATGGGGACGCTGAGGAATCCGACCATGCCCATATCGTGGAAGAGGGGCAGCCAGCTCACCATCACGTCGGCGTCGAGCTGGAATTTCACGCGGTTGAACATCGCGTAGGCATTGACGTAGAAATTGCCGTGCGTGATGCGGACGGCCTTCGGTGATCCGGTGGAACCCGACGTCAGCTGTTGCAGGGCGATATCGGATTCGGTGGTCGGCACCGGATCGATATCGGGGCCGTCGGGGAGCTGGTCGATGCGCACCACGGTGATGCCGCGCTCGCGCAGCAGGGGTTCGGCGGCGTCGAACGGCGCGCCGAGGATCACCGCGCGCGCCTCGATCATGCCGAGCACGGTCTCGGTGTCGCGCGCCCAGACCGCCAGATCGGTGCGCGGGGTGGGCTGGTGCAGCATCGTGACCGACGCGCCCCGCATCCACACCGCCTGACAGGCCGGCGCGATGTCGACCGGCATCCCGGCCAGCACGCCGACCGCGTCCCCGTGCCCGATCCCCGCCCCCGCGAGCCCACCCGCCATGCGCCGCGCGATCCGATGTATCTCGCCCCACGTCTGCCGCAGCGGCGCGCTGGGCTCCCCGGTGATCAACCCGCGCTCCGAGGACAGCGCCGTCGCAAACATCTCGTCGGTGAACTTGCTCACAACCGAACTCCTAGCTACCAGCCGGGCCGACCACCCGGCCTCTCCCCACTATCCCGCCCCACCCCGCCCGCGTTAACCCCTTTTCCGCCACAACGTGGATTCTCCCGCCCCCGGACCCGGTCGAGCACCCCGCGAAACCTTCCCTGATGCCGCACCTGACTCCCCGGTGAACCGGCCGAAGCGCGTTGCGGGGCCTCGCCACGATAGTCGTCCGCAATGCGCCGATTCGGTTGCGATAGTCCCGCCAATTCGGTGCTCGCGAGGTGCATATTGGGGTCGCGTTACCCCTCTGGCCCCATCATAGTCACCGCCTCATCAGTAACGATCGAACCATTGGTGATGTCATCGGAGAAATGCTGAAAATTGCTGAATGCGAACGGATTTCGGCATTTGTTCGAGGCGGTGTGATGCGCTAGCTTGCTCGCCATGCCCTCAATTCCGCACGAAATGATCGTCGATCTGTTTCGAAGCCAGCCGCGGCTCGTCGCGCCGTTGCTGGACGCGCTCGGTTGTCCGCTGCCGAAGTTCGATCGAGCGGAAAGTCATTCGGAGGAAACCCCGGCGCTGGCGGTCACGGAGTTCCACGCCGACTCCGTTGTCGTGTTGCGCGCCGCTGATCGCCCGGTGTTCGCGGTGGTGGTCGAGGTCCAACTCCGCCCGGACCCCGACAAGCCATGGACGTGGCCGGTGTACGCGGCCACGCTGCGCGCCCGGCTACGATGCCCCACCGTGTTGCTCGTGCTGTGCCCCGACAAGCGCACTGCTGATTGGGCCGCCGAACCGGTCGATTTCGGCTATGGCAGCCCGCCCGCGCTGCTGCGCTCCCTGGTCCTGGACCCGCGCGGGGTGCCGTTGATCACGGATCCCGAGGTCGCGGTGCGACTGCCGGAACTGACGGTCCTGTCGGTCGTCGCCCATCCCGACTACCCGGACCCGCGCGCCACCTTCGAGGCCCTCATGGCCGCCCTCGGCAAGATCGAGACGGACCGGGGCTCGCGATACTATGAATTCGTCTTCTCACGGCTGCCGGAGGCAGTCCGATCCGTATGGGAGTCGCTGATGAACGCCGATGTGCTGAAGAACTTCGAACCCCAGAGCAATTTTGCCAAGAAGTGGCGAGTCGCCGGTGAGGCCGACGCGCTGTTGCGGGTGTTGGCGGCTCGGCGGATCGTCGTGCCCGACGATGTGCGCGGCCGGATCGAGGGTTGCGAGGATCTCGAGCAGCTCGGGCGGTGGATCGACCGGGCCGCCACCGCCGAGAGCGTGGACGATCTGTTCATCTGACGACGGCATGGCGGTGAATGCTTCGTCTTCTCACGGCTGCCGGAGGCAGTCCGATCCGTATGGGAGTCGCTGATGAACGCCGATGTGCTGAAGAACTTCGAACCCCAGAGCAATTTTGCCAAGACTCACCTCTCGAAGGGGCGAGTCGCCGGTGAGGCCGACGCGCTGTTGCGGGTGTTGGCGGCTCGGCGGATCGTCGTGCCCGACGATGTGCGCGGCCGGATCGAGGGTTGCGAGGATCTCGAGCAGCTCGGGCGGTGGATCGACCGGGCCGCCACCGCCGAGAGTATGGACGATCTGTTCGTCTGAATACCTATCCGCGGGCTGGGAAGGGGATGCGGGTGAGGTCTTCGGCGATGATCAGGGGGCCGGGGAAGTAGCGTTCGGCTTCGGCGCGATGGGCGTCGAGGGTGCGGTAGCGCTGGGAGAAGTGGGTGAGGACGAGGGTGTGGGCGCCCGCGTCCCGGGCGGCGCGCGCGGCTTGGCCCGCGGTGAGGTGACCGTACTCCTCGGCCAGGTGGGCCTCCTCGTCGAGGAACGTCGCCTCGATGACGAGAACGTCTACGCCGGAAGCCAATTCGTGGACGCCCTCGCACAGGCGGGTATCCATGACGAACGCGAAACTCTGGCCGGGGCGCGGTGCGCTGACCTCGTCCAGCGCGATTCGCACGCCGTCCACTTCCAGCGCACCCTCGCGCTGTAACCTGCCCACGTCCGGCCCGGAAATCCCCTTGGCGCGCAACAGATCCGGCAGCATCCGCCGCCCGTCGGGCTCGGTCAGCCGGTAGCCGAACGACTCCACCGGATGCGACAACCCCACCGCCTCGAGCCCGAACGGCGCGCCCGGCGCGTCCAGCGGCCCCGCCGCCGCGATCGGATGCTCCCGCAACTCCACGGTCCGATAGAACGCCGTCGCATGGCACAACCGCTCGAAATACACTGCGCCCGAAGCGGGATAGTACGCGTCGACGGGATGCGCCACCCGGTCCAGATTGATCCGCTGCACGATCCCGGGCAGCCCGAGGCAGTGGTCGCCGTGGAAATGGGTGATCGCGATCCGCGTGATGTCCCCGGCCGCCAACCCGGCGAACGCCATCTGCCGCTGCGTCCCCTCGCCGGGATCGAACAGCACCCCCTCCGCGCCCCAGCGCAGCAAATACCCGTTGTGGTTGCGCTGTTTCGTCGGCACCTGGCTGGCGGTCCCCAGCACCACCAGTTCGCGCTGCGACACCTACAGCGCCGCGACGGCGGCCACGAAGCGATCCAGCTCGTCGAAGCTCACGAAGCAGTGTGGTGACGCCCGCACCACGGCGTCGAGCCCGCGCCCGGTCATATCCAGCAGCGTCGACCGCGCGAAACTCACTGTCACCGTGATGTTCTCGGCGGCGAGCCGGTCGCGCACCTCGGTGGCCGCCACCCCGTCGACGGTGAACGACACGATCCCGCTGCGCCGCACCCCGAGATCGCGCACGGTGACCCCGGAGATCTCCGGCAGCGCCTTGCGCAGGTATTCGGCGCGCGCCCCGATCGCGTCGTACACGGCGTCCGGGCCGAGCTCGAGCAGGTAGCGCACGGCGGCCCCGAGCCCGAGCCGGCCCGCCACGTCGCACTCCCAGAACTCGAAGCGCGACGCGTCGGGCGCCAGTTCGTAGCTGTCGGGCCCGGTCCAGCTCGCCGAGTGCAGATCGAGCCGCCCCGGCTCCATGGTGGCGGCGAGTTCGGGACGCACGTACAGGAAGCCGGTGCCGCGCGGCCCGCGCAACCATTTGCGCCCGGTCACCGACAGCGCGTCCACGTCCAGCTCGGTCACGTCGAGCGGGATCTGCCCCGCCGACTGGCAGGCGTCGAGCAGCACCAGCGCGCCCACCGAGTGCGCGATCCGGGTCGCCTCGGCCGCCGGATTCACCAGCCCGCCGTTGGTGGGCGCGTGCAGCAGCGACACCACCTTGACGCGCTCGTCCACCAGGTCCGCCAGGGCGTCCAGGTCCAGCTGGCCGGTGCTGTCGCTGGGAATTCGCTCGACGGTCGCGCCGGACGCGCGCGCCCGCTGGAGCGCGGCGATGGCATTGCTGGCGTAGTCGGAGCCGGAGATGAGCACCCGGTCGCCGGGGCCGAGGTGCACCGAGTAGAAGAAGTCCGCCCAGGCACGGGTCGCGCTGTCGCTCAGCGCGATCGACGCGGGCTCGGCCCCGATCAGTGCGGCGATCGCGGTCTTCACGCCGTCGAGGTCGGCGAGCCGTTCGTTCGCGGCACGGTAGCCGCCGATCTCGGCCTCGCGCCGCAGGTGCCCGACGACGGTGTCGACGACGACGCGGGGCGGCAGCGAGGAGCCCGCGCTGTCGAGGAAGACCAGGCCCGATCCGACGCCGGGGGTGTCGTCGCGTACGCGTGTGTCGTCCAGCATGCCGACGACCTTAGCCGCCCGCGAATCCCCGTGACGGACCCGCAGGTCAGGCCGATTATTCACGTTCTCGCCGGATTTCTGTCGGTCGTTCTCGCTACCCTGGTCGACACGAGGCCACCCCGCGTGGCCGCTCGCGGGACCGATGACGACAGCGACGATCGGGCGTCCGGACACCTGGTCCGGCGCCGTGCACGAACCAGGTGGAGGTTGGCATGGCGGTCACTCTCGAACATCCGGAATCGACCAGCCCGGCCCGCGCGCCGGGTGATCTCACCTCGCGCGCCGTGGCCGAGGCCTACGTCGGCGGGGTGTGTTTCAAGCTCGGTCCACCGGGGCTCCTCGGCGCCGAACTCGAATGGCTCACCGAGCACGGTGAGTGTCCGGCGCCCCGCCCGCCCTCGTCCGCTTTCGCCGCCGCCCTCGGCCCGCACGCTCCCCCTTCCGTCGCCCCCGATTCGCCCGCGCTACCGCTGCCCGGTGGCAGCCGGATCACCGTCGAACCCGGTGGTCAGATCGAACTCTCCAGCGCCCCTTTCCGCACCGCCGCGGAACTGTGCGCGCGCTTGGACTCCGATATCCGCACCCTTCGCGCGCTGCTCGCCACCCAGCGCATCCGCATCGTCCCGGAAGCCGCCGACGCCCACCGCCTCCCCGAACGGGTGCTCGCCTCCCCCCGCTATCACGCCATGGAGCGTGTGTTCGACGGCATCGGCCCGTTCGGCAGGCTGATGATGTGCAACACCGCGGCCACCCAGGTCAGCGTGGACGCCGGCGCCGACCGCGCCGAGGTCACCGCCCGCTGGCGCACCGTCCACGCCGTGGGCCCGGCGCTGATCGCGGCGTTCGCCCGCTCACCCGGGCTGCGGGGCGCACCGGCGGGTATGTGGGCCTCGCAGCGGATGCGCACCTGGCTGCGGCTCGACGGCACCCGCACCCGCCCGCCCGTCGCCGACTGGTCCGACCCGGTCGCCGCCTACAGCCGCTGGGCGCTGGACGTGCCGCTGCTGTGCGTGCGCGGCCCGTGCGGCGCGAACGGCGCCGACTGGTGCGCCCCGCCGGGCGCGACGTTCGCCGACTGGCTCTCGGGCGCGCTCGACGACGAGATCGGCCGCCGCCCGAGCCGCGACGATCTCGACTACCACCTGACCACGCTGTTCCCGCCCGTCCGCGCGTCGGGTCACTTGGAGATCCGCTACCTCGACGCGCAGCCGGAGGGCGCCTGGACGGCACCCATCCATGCCGTCGACGCACTGCTCGGCGCGCCCGCCGTGGCGGCGGAGGCGGCGGAGCTGGCGGAGCCGCTGGCCGACGCCTGGCTGGACGCGGCGCGCCACGGCCTGGCCGATCCGCAGATCCGCGCCCTGGCCGCCGACGTGCTCGCCCTCGCCGCCGCCCACGCACCCACCCGGGCCGCGCGGGCCGAACTCGACGCCGCCGCGCACCGATGTCGCCGCGGGCACACGCCCGACGGCGTCGCGGCCGGTCCCTGACCCCGGGCACCGCGAAACATACTCGCGCCCAGCATCGTTCGTCGGCACCCCATCTCGAATCCGGAGAGCAGTACCGTGACCACCTTTTCCGCACCGTCCGACCACTCCGACACCGAACGCCTCCGCGACCGCATCGCCGCGGCGCTCGTCACCGCCCGCACCCGCACCCTCGGCCTCACCGACGTGGTGGACGAGGCCGAACTCGTCGCCCAGCACTCCCGCCTCATGAGCCCGCTGGTGTGGGACCTCGCGCACATCGGCAACCAGGAGGAGCTGTGGCTGGTGCGCGATGTGGGCGGCCGCGAGCCGGTCCGCGCCGATATCGACGAGCTCTACGACGCGTTCAAACACCGCAGGGCCGACCGTCCCGAACTGCCGCTGCTCGACCCGGCGCAGGCCCGCGACTACGTGGGCACCGTGCGCGACAAGGTGTTCGACGTGCTCGCGCGCAGCGATCTGCGCGGAGATCCCTTGGTGGACGGCGGTTTCGCGTTCGGCATGATCGCCCAGCACGAACAGCAGCACGACGAGACGATGCTGGCCACCCACCAATTGCGTTCCGGCGCGGCGGTGTTGAGTGCGCCGGGGGCGCCCGCCGCCGTGGCACCGGTGACCGGCGAGGTGGTGATCCCGGCCGGGGAGTTCACGATGGGCGCCTCCACCGACCCGTGGGCGCTGGACAACGAACGCCCCGCGCACCGCGTGCACGTGCCGGGTTTCGCGATCGACGCCGCACCCGTGACCAACGAGCAGTACCTCGCCTTCGTCGCCGATGGCGGCTACGACCGGCCGGAGCTGTGGTCGGAGCGGGGGTGGGCGCACCGGATGGAGGCCGGGCTCACCGCGCCGCAGTTCTGGGAGCGCGACCCGTCGGGCGCCTGGTGGCGGCGGGTGTTCGGCGTGATGACGCCGCTGCGCCCGCACCAGCCGGTGGTGCACGTGTGCTGGTTCGAGGCCGAGGCGTACGCCACCTGGGCGGGCAAGCGGTTGCCCACCGAGGCCGAATGGGAGAAGGCCGCGCGGCACGACCCCGCGACCGGGACCGATCGCCGGTATCCGTGGGGCGATGCCGAACCCGATTCCACCACGGCGAATCTCGGGCAGCGCCACCTCGAGCCCGCCGATGTGGGCGCCTATCCGGCGGGTGCGTCGCCTTCGGGTGTGCATCAGCTCATCGGTGACGTATGGGAGTGGACCGCTTCGGGTTTCGAGCCCTATCCGGGGTTTCGGGCGTTCCCGTACCAGGAATACTCCGACGTGTTCTTCGGCGGCGACTACCGTGTGCTGCGCGGCGGTTCGTTCGGCACCGACTCGGTGGCGTGCCGGGGCACGTTCCGCAACTGGGACCATCCGATCCGCCGCCAGATCTTCGCCGGCTTCCGGCTGGCCCGCGACCTGCGGCGGGACGAGCGCTGATGTGCCGTCACCTGGGGTACGTCGGTCCGTCCGTCGGTGTCGGGGAAATCCTCACGCGCGGAACGCATTCGCTGCATCATCAGTCGTGGGCCCCGCGCGATATGCGCGGCGGCGGCACCATCAACGCCGACGGGTTCGGCGTCGCGTGGTGGCAGGAGGGCGCCGTGCGCCGCTACCGCAACCCGGCGCCGATCTGGACCGACCCGGCTGTCACCGACGTGCTGCCGCAGCTCACCTCCGGCGCGGTGCTCGGGTCGGTGCGGTCGGCCACGGTCGGGATGCCGGTGGAGCGGTCGGCCTGCGCGCCGTTCACCGCCGGGCGGTGGGCGTTCAGCCACAACGGTGTCGTGCCGCGCTGGCGGGAGGTGCTCACCGCCGTTTCGTCGGATCTGGACGTGGAAGCGACCCGGGCCGGTGCCACCCGGCTGTTCGAAACCGCGCGGCTGCTCGAGGCGGAGGCGCTCACCGATTCGGCGGTGCTGTGGGTGCTGCTGAGCGACTTGATCGCCTCCGCCGAATCGGGCGGATACGGGGAATCGCCCGCCACCGCACTGCGGTTGGTGGCCGAGGCGGTGTTGCGGCACGCGCCCGAGGCCCGGCTCACCCTGCTGCTCGGTGACGGCGAACAACTCCTCGCCGTCTCCGTGCACCACGGGCTGTCGGCGCTGGTCACCGAGGACGCGGCCGTCCTCGCCTCCGAGCCGTACGACGACGACCCGCGCTGGCAACCCGTCGCCGACCGGAAGCTGGTGGTCGCGCGACCGGGCGAGCTCTCCGTTGACGAGCTCACGCCCACCTGAGACGCGCACCGCCGCAGCACGATCCGCACCACTCAGCCACACCGAAAGGGCTCACCGCCATGACCGCACCGACGCTGGAAGTCCACCTCTCCGACGCCGATCTCACCGCGGCACTGCGCGCGGACGCCCGCCTCGGGTTGACCGCCGACCCGAAGTGGTTGCCGCCCAAATGGTTCTACGACGCGCGCGGCAGCGAACTCTTCGAGCGGATCACCGCGCTGCCCGAGTACTACCCCACCCGTACCGAGCGCGCCCTGCTGGAGCGCGTGGCGGGGGAGATCGCGCGACTGGCGGGCGCCGAGGCGCTGATCGAGCTGGGCGCGGGCTCGGCCGCCAAGACCAGGCTGCTGCTGTCGGCGCTCACCGCCGAGGGGCCGTTGAAAACCTATGTACCCCAGGATGTCTCGGAGGCGGCGCTGCGCGAGTCGGCCGAGCGGGTGGCCGTGGAGTTCCCGGGCCTGGCCGTGCACGGCGTGGTCAGCGACTTCACCGACACCCTGCACAACCTGCCGCGCGGTGGGCGGCGCATGATCGCCTTCCTGGGCGGCACCCTCGGCAATCTGGTGCCCTCCGAACGCGCCGAATTCCTCGGCGGCATCCACGACGTGCTCGAACCCGGCGAGCACCTGCTGCTCGGCGCGGGCCTGGTGATCGACCCGGCCGTCCTCGTGCCCGCCTACGACGACGCGGCGGGCGTCACCGCCGAATTCAACCGCAACGTGCTGTACGTGCTGAACAACCGCCTCGGCGCGAACTTCACCCCGGAGAAGTTCGAGCACATCGCGCTGTGGGACGACGAACGCGAGTGGATCGAGATGCGCCTGGCGGCCACCGAGGACATGACCGTCACCCTCACCGACCTCGACCTCACGGTCCAGTTCGCCCGCGGCGAACAGCTCCGCACCGAGATCTCGGCCAAGTTCCGCCCCGGCACCCTCACCGCCGAACTCGCCGCCGCGGGCTTGCGCACCGAACACATCTGGACCGACCCCGCCGACCGCTTCGCCCTGCTGCTCGCCACCCGGGTGTGAGAGGGGTCCCGGACAGGCGAAAGCTGGGCTCGATCGAAGGATCGGGCCCGGCTCGCGGTCAGCTCTGATCGGGGACTATGTCGGTGTTGAGGACAGCGAAGCCGATCACGAAGCCCAGGAGCATGGCGACGCCCGCGGCGATGGCGGCCCAGCGGCCGAGCGGTTCACCCTTGCTGTGGCCGATGAGGCCGAGGATGATGCCCGCGGGTCCGAAGATGATCGGGCAGATCACCAGAGCCAGTGCGGCGCAGACGAATCCGATGATGGAGAACGTCTGCGTCCCGGGCTTGGCCGGTTGGCCCTGGTCGTAGGGCTGGTAACCCTGCGGGTAGGACGGGTATCCGCCCGGCTGCTGCGGGGTGTAGCTCTGCCCGCTCAACGAGCGCTGATCATCAGACGGGTACTGCTGCCCGGACGGATAATCCGGCTGGTCGGGGTACGCGCTCGGGCCCGAACCGTACGGCGCCTGCCCGTAGGCGGGGGATTCCGGTTGGCCCCAGCCACCTTGACCGGGCGGCGTGGCGCCGGGAGGTCCCGACCCGTAGGGCGTCTGGCCCGCATCCGTCCCGTACGGGGTGCCACCGGGAGTCTCGGACCCTGGCGGTGTCGCGCCGGGAGGTCCCGAGCCGTAGGGCGTCTGGCTCGGGTCCCCGCTGGACGGGGTGCCACTGGGTGTGCCCGTTTTACCGCTGGCTCCATAGGGTGCTTTACCCAGGTCCGCGCCGCCGGGGGTGCCGGAACCCGGCGTCGCCGCCCCCGCATCCCCCGCACCCACACCGAAGGGTGTATCCCCTGATGTGTCGGATCCGGGTGGCTCCCACGCCGGCGATGCGGCGGGCGTCGCCCACCCTGTCCCCGGTGCCTCGCCGGGCTCGGGCAGCGAGGGGGACTCCTGGTCGCCGGTCGGTGGCCGGTCGCCGGAGGCGGACTTCTCGCCGGGCTCGCCGGGATCGTTCGGGGTGGTCATCAGCGCCCTCCTTGTCGAGTTCGGTCGCCGAACCGTGGGTACCACTCGTCGCGGGCGTCAATCACTACAGGTCGGAGTCGTCGACGATCTCCACGGCCGCCACCTCGGCGGGCCGGTCGTCCGCCTCCAGGTCCTCGGCGCGCTGGGCGCGCCGGGTCCACTCCTGATCGAGCTCCTCGCCGATGCCGAGGCGTCCGTCGTCCTCGTTCTCGCGGTTGCGGATGGTGAGGTCGGCGGGCGGATCCTCCACATAGCGCTCGTACTCGCGGATCTCGTCGGCCTGCTCGTCGTCGCCCATGTCCATATCGAGTGGCTCACGGTTCATGGGGACCAGTATCGTCGCGCGGCCCGCGTGTCGCTGCTGACTCGCCGGAAAATAGCTGGATAGCTGGGACCGGGGTATCACCGCTGGATAGGCGGGTCAGCGGCGAACAGCCGGGTCGCTCGCGACAAGATCGCTGGTCGCGGGCGACCACGCCGAGCGTTAGACGCGTATCAGGACCTGGATCACGATCTGGATCGCGACCATGACACCGAACGCGCTCGTACTCACGATCAGCGCCCGGGTTCCCAGCGGCTCGCCCTTGCTCTTGGCGACGCCGGCGAGCACGATGCTCGTGACACCGAATATGAGTGCCGCCAGGCCGCACAGTCCGAGCAGGACCGTGAAGCCCGCACCGACGAAGCTGAGGATGGACAGCGTCTGCGTCGGCGTGGGTTGGTACCCGTAACCGCCGGGCGTGGGGGGATAGCCATAGGGCTGTTGCGGGTAGGCAGGGTACGCGCCCTGCTGCGGGTAGCCCGGTTGCGCGGGATAGGCGGGTTGTGCCGGATACCCCGCCGCCGCGGGATACCCCGCCTGCTGGGGATAACCACCCTGCTGCGGATACCCCGCCGGCGGCGTCCCCCCGACCGGCGGATAGCCGTACACTCCACCCTCCGGATAGGCGGCGGGCTGAGCCGACGACCCCGACTGGTACCCCGGCGCGGCGGGCGGCTGCGGAATCGGATCGGACGGGTACGCGGGCGCGTCGTACGGCGCACCGAACTGGTAGGCGGGCGGCTCCAACACCGAACCCCCTTGCAGCCCGGGCATTTCCGGCATCGCACCCGGCTGGTACACCTGCGTCTCGGGAGCGGTGCCGGGTTGGTAGACCTTCGTCTCCGGCGCGGCACCGGACGGGCCCGTCGACGATCCCGGCTGGTACACCTGGGTTTCGGCGGTACGCCGATCGTCCTGCGCGCCCCCCTTGCCGAGATCGAGTCCCGGCCGCGGCTCCTGCGGCGTCGTCATCTGAGTCCCCTCCGAAGTCTGCGATTGCCCCACATGCGTATCACGAGCCACCGGCCGCACACCACTTCGCGGGTCGGCCCCGGCGCGATCTCGACGCGCACCGCCGTCCGCGGGACCGGCGTTCGAGGCGACCGGCCGCTGGTGCGAACGACTTCGCCGACACGCACGGCCCCGGCGACACGCACGGCCCCGGCGTCGAGCCGGGGCCGTGCGGAAATCCAGCGCCGAGGTGCGGCGCGGAGAATCAGGCGTTGCCGTTGAAAAGGCCGGTGACCGAACCGTTCTCGAACACCTCGCGGATGGTGCGGGCCAGCAGCGGCGCGATGGACAGCACCGTCAGCTGCGGGAACTTCTTGTCCTCGGTGATCGGCAGCGTGTTGGTGACCACCACCTCGCGGGCGCCGCAGCCCGCGAGCCGCTCGGCGGCCGGCGCCGACAGCACGCCGTGGGTCGCGGCGATCACGACGTCACCCGCGCCCGCCTCGCGCAGTACGCGCACGGCCTCGGCGATGGTGCCGCCGGTGTCGATCATGTCGTCGATCAGGATGCAGGTGCGGCCGTCCACGTCACCGACGGGGCGGTGCGACTTGACCTGGTTGGGCACCAGCGGGTCCCGGGTCTTGTGGATGAACGCCACCGGGGCGCCGTCCAGCGCGTCGGCCCACTTCTCGGCGACCTTCACGCGGCCCGCGTCGGGGGACACCACGGTGATGTTGTCGAGGCTGTAGTTGGCGCGGACGTGCTCGGAGAGCTGGAACAGCGCGTGCATGTGATCGACCGGGCCGTCGAAGAAGCCCTGGATCTGGTCGGTGTGCAGGTCGACGGTGATGATGCGGTCGGCGCCCGCGGTCTTGAGCATGTCGGCGATCAGGCGGGCCGAGATGGGCTCGCGGCCGCGGTGCTTCTTGTCCTGGCGCCCGTAGGGGTAGAACGGCAGCACCGCGGTGATCCGCTTGGCCGAACCGCGCTTGAGCGCGTCGATCATGATGAGCTGTTCCATGATGTGCTGGTTCACCGGAGCCGGGAAGCTCTGCAGCACGAAGGCGTCGGACCCGCGCACCGACTCCTCGAACCGCACGAACGTCTCGCCGTTGGCGAAATCGCGCGCGATCTGCGGGGTGACGTGAACGTCGAGTTCCTTGGCGACCTGTTCGGCCAGCTCAGGATGAGCGCGTCCCGAGAAGAGCATCAGGTTCTTCTGGTTTTCGATCCATGACGCGGTCACTACTGTTTGCCATCCTTTTGCTCGATTGCCTGACCCGACGTCTCTTCGGCCG
This sequence comes from Nocardia puris, assembly GCF_003315035.1. Classification (GTDB taxonomy): domain Bacteria; phylum Actinomycetota; class Actinomycetes; order Mycobacteriales; family Mycobacteriaceae; genus Nocardia; species Nocardia puris. The sequence goes on along the minus strand of NZ_QNRE01000003.1, from coordinate 530,805 downwards.
CGAGGGCTGCCGCCGCCGCGATCGCCGCAGCGGTTCCGGGCCGGTTCCGCTGCACCCAGTTCTCCATATTGCGCTGTGCTCCACCCGACACCGCGAGCGCCCCTGGTGGAACGTTTCTGCGCAGTACAGTACCCGCCGCCGTATAGGCGCCGTCACCCACCGTCACCGGCGCGACGAACATGGTGTCGCTGCCCGTCCGCACATGCGAACCGACGACCGTGTGATGTTTGCGCACCCCGTCGTAGTTGACGAACACACTGGACGCGCCGATGTTGCTGTGCTCACCGATCGTCGCGTCCCCCACGTAGGTGAGGTGCGGCACCTTCGAGTGCGCGCCGATGGTGGCGTTCTTGGTCTCCACGAACGCGCCGAGCTTGCCGGCATCGCCCACCACGGTGCCCGGCCGCAGGTAGGCGAACGGCCCGATGGTCGCGCCGGGCCCGATCGCGGCCCCTTCCCCGTGGGTGCGCACGACGGACGCGCCGTCGCCCACCACCACGTCGGTGAGGGTGCTGTCGGGGCCGACCTCGGCGTCCTCGCCGATCACGGTCGCGCCCAGCAACTGCACGCCGGGGCGCAGCACCGCGTCCCTGCCGATGCTCACCGAGGCGTCCACCCAGGTGGTCGCCGGATCGACGACCGTCACACCGGCCCGCATGTGGCGTTCCAGGATGTAGCGGTTGAGGGTGCGCGCCGCCTCCGACAACTGCACGCGGTCGTTGACGCCGGTCACCTTCGCCGCGTCCACCAGGCGCGCGCCGTGCACCGGATGCCCGGCCTCGCGCGCCAGCCGCAGCACATCGGTGAGATACAGCTCGTGCTGGGCGTTCGCCGTGGACAGGCGCCCGATCATGGTGCGCAGCACCGCCGCGTCGAACGCGTACACACCCGAGTTCACCTCGGTGATCGCGGCCTGCTGGGGGGTGGCGTCGGCGTGCTCGACGATCTCGACGACACCGCCGTCGGCGTCGCGCACGATGCGGCCGTAGCCGTTCGGGTCGTCGGGCACGAACGTCAGCACCGTCACCGCCGAGCGCGGCGTGTAGCTGCGATGTTCGTCGAGCAGCGCGGACAGCGTGTGCCCGTCCAGCAGCGGCACGTCCGCCGAGGTGACGAGCAGATCGCCGGTGAAGTCCTCCGGCAACGCCCGCAGCGCGCACTGGACGGCATGCCCGGTGCCCAACTGCTCCTCCTGGAGCGCGGGCGTGATCTCGCGCCCGAGTTCGGCGGCGACCGCGGCGACCGCGCCACCCACCTGCTCTCTGTCGTGGCCCACCACCGTGATGAGGTGCGCGGGGTCGATCTCGTCGGCGGCATGCAGCGCGTGGGCGAGCATGCTCCGGCCGGCCAGCGAATGCAGAACTTTGGGAGTCTTCGACCGCATCCGCGTCCCGGCTCCGGCGGCGAGAACGACGACGGCGGTCTGCTGTGGCATGGATCTCCCTCGGCTGCCTGTCATCGTGCTGGCTGTGCGTGGTCGCGATGTGCGGGGCCAACGATAGTCACCGTGCCGGTGTGCTCCGCCGCCAGGACTCGAACCTGAACTATCTGAACCAAAATCAGAGGTGCTGCCATTACACTACGGCGGACCGTCACACCGGCGGTCCTCACGACCCGCCGCTGCTGCCTCGGCACGCGAAGAATCCTCGCACAAAACCCCACCCAAGGGCTAACCCGCCTCTCCGCGTTCAAGGCGGCTGCGTCAGGTGCGGGTGGGGTTTGGTTGCCGTGTCCAGTCGTGGAGGGGGTGGGTTAGCCCGTTCCCTGGTGAGTTACCCATGTTGTTGCGAGATCACGGGGTGCTTTGGGGTCGGTGGGAGGGGGTGGGTGGAGGTTTGGTGGCGGGGCGGTGGTTGGCTTCGGCCCGGGTCAGCTGTTTCTGTGGGGGTGAATGTTGGGCGTTCCTGGCGGTTTACCTGTGTCTTCGCGAGATCACGCGGGCGAGGGGAGCAGGTCGTTTTCGTGGGGCGAAGGGCTGTCCAGGTGCTCGCCAGGTCCAGCGAGTTCTCGCGGGATGCCGGGGATAACGCGGGATGCGGTGAGGAAGAGGGAGGCGGAGCGGGCGGACTGACTGGGTCAGCTGTCCCCCACCCGAGTCTCCGCTGCTAGTCTGCGTATCGCACCACCTGACCTCGCGCGGATCGGGATGTCCGTCAGGTAGGCCCAAAAGGCTTGCCGTACATGGCTGTCGGCCCGACGCCCACCGTGCGACCATGACAACCAGCAATGGTTGCCGGTGCACAAGAACCACGTGATCTCGTACGTACATGGGTAACTCGCCGGGAACGCCCAGAACCCGACCGGATACCTACCGCCGGCCCGGCGACCGAACGTCCGAGGCACCTACAACCGGCGAAAAATCGCGGAGAGGCGGAGGAGTGGTGCGGCCGCGGATGACCGGTACGCAGCGGCGGCAGCAACTTATCGAGATCGGGCGTGCCCTGTTCGCCGAGCGCGGGTACGACGCGACCTCGATCGAGGAGATCGCCGCGCGGGCGCAGGTGTCGAAACCCGTGGTGTACGAGCATTTCGGGGGCAAAGAAGGCCTGTACGCGGTGGTGGTGGACCGCGAGATGTCGATGCTGTTGGACATGATCACTTCGTCGTTGACGCAGAATCGGTCGCGGGTGCGGTTGGAGCAGGTGGCGTTGGCGCTGCTCACCTATATCGAGGAGCGCACCGACGGGTTCCGGATCCTGGTGCGCGATCAGGCCGCCACCACCGACGACGGCCGCTACTCCAGCCTGCTCAACGAGGCCGTGAACCAGGTCGCGCACATCCTGGCGGGCGATTTCGAGCGGCGTGATCTGGATACCGGGCTGGCCACCCTGTACGCGCAGGCGCTGGTCGGCATGGTGTCGACCGCGGCGACGTGGTGGCTGGACGTGCGGGAACCCTCCAAAGAGGTGGTGGCCGCCCACCTGGTGAACCTGTGCTGGAACGGGTTGAGTCACCTCGAGGCGGACCCGCGGCTGGACTCGGAATGGCCGGCGGCCGAACGCCGCGATGATTAGCGGGACGATTGCGCCGGCGTCCGGGGGGAACGCGCGAAGTGACTGTCGCGCACCGCGCTGGTGGTACGGTGCTCCCAACCTCTGGGTGCTGTTCGGGCGGTATGTCGGTCTTGGTTCGAGATGTCGGTCTACTTCAGGATGGCTGGTTTCAGGAATGACAGGCGGAGCTGATGGCTAGGCAAGCGCGCGCGGAGATCACTCGCGATTCCGTACTCGCCGGCGCGGCCGATGTCTTTCTGCGGTTGGGGTACGCGAACGCGAGCCTCAGCGAGATCATCGCGCAGTCCAACGTGACCAAGGGCGCCTTGTACTTTCACTTCGGGTCGAAGGAAGAACTGGCGCGTGCCGTCGTCGATCAGGGCAACGAGCGACTGGTCAGTTCGTGCCAGGGCTTCTTCGATTCCCGGGTCCCCGCGCTGGAGGCGTGCATCGGCATCACCTACGTGGTGGCGGACCTGTCGATGAACGACCCGATGGTCGGCGCCATGCTCAAGCTCACCCACCAGATCGGTGACTACCGCGGCGCTTCCGGTGACAACATCACCAAGAACTGGGGCGACACCTACCGCGTCCTGTCCGAACGCGCCATCGCCCAAGGCGATCTCGAACCCGACCTCGACCCCGAGGTCATCGGCATGCTGCTGCAGGAGATCACCGCGGGCGTGCACATCGTGGCCATCGGCACGGAGTCGATCGACCAGATGGCGACCCGCATGGAGCGGGCCTGGTACTTCCTGCTGCCGTCCATCGTGCCGGCGGAAAAGCTCTCGTACTTCAGGGAATTCGCCGCCCGCCGCCTCCGCCGCTACGTGCCCTAGGGCTGCGCTCCTCCGCCTCTCCGCGTTTTTTCGCCGGTCGTGGGAGTGGGGGTGGGTTTCGGGCCGGGCCGGCGGTTCTGTGCGAGGTGAGTTCTGGGCGTTCCCGACGAGTTACCCATGTAGGTACGAGATCACATGGTTCTTTTGCACCTTCCAACCCTCGGTCGTCGGAGTGCGTGAGGTCCGACAGCGGTGTACTGCAAGCCTTTTGGGCCTACCCGGTGCGTGACCCACGGTCGTGCGAGACCGTGTGACGCGTAGTCGGGGGAGCGGGGGACACGCCGGAGGGACCCGTTGGCACTGAACGGTGCTTGCCCCAGTCAGGACGAAAACCTATCGAGCCCCATCCCACCAGCTATCCAAGTCCCCCGTGATTTCGCACGAACATGGGTAACTCACCGGGGACGCCCAGAACACAACCACCCTGCCAACCCCCGGCCCGGTGCCCGAAGCGCCTCCGCTCCCACGACCGGCGAGAATCGCGGGGAGGCGGGCATGCGACGCCCAGAACACAACCACCCTGCCAACCCCCGGCCCGGTGCCCGAAGCGCCTCCGCTCCCACGACCGGCAAGAATCGCGGGGAGGCGGGCAAGGTATGTTTTTAACCGCCGAAACATCACTTCGACCTGCCGACTTAGTCGTGTGGAGGTGGTGGCGGCGACTGATAGACCGGCCGTGAACGCGCCAGTGGCGGGGTGTCCCGCTCGAGCTCAGGAGTTGTGTCGATGCCTCACCGTCCACCACTGGCAGGACTGGCCGCGGCGGCCGGTGCGGATGCCGCGCTGCGGACCGTCGCCGAGCTGGTCGGCAAGTCGTCGGTCGAGCTGGTGGCGCCCTCGGCGGTGCGGCCGTTCGTGGCGGCGGCCGTGGCGGCGAAGCGCCCGCTGGTCGTGGTGACCGCGACGGGCCGCGAGGCCGACGACCTGACCGTCGAGCTCACCGAGATCCTCGGCGGATCGGTCGCCCAGTTCCCGTCCTGGGAGACGCTGCCGCACGAGCGACTCTCTCCGGGCGCCGACACCGTCGGCCGCAGGCTCGAAGTGCTGCGCCGCCTCGCCCACCCCGAGGACCCGAACTTCGGGGAACCGCTGCGGGTGGTGGTGACCACGGTGCGCTCGCTCATGCAGCCGATGGCGGCGGGCCTCGGTGACATCGAGCCGATCGTGCTGCGGGTCGGCGCCGAGTTCGACTTCGACGAATTGCTCACCCGCCTGGTCGAATTCGCCTACACGCGGGTCGACATGGTGGGCAAGCGCGGCGAGTTCGCGGTGCGCGGCGGCATCCTGGACGTGTTCCCGCCCACCGCCGACCATCCGGTGCGCGTCGAGTTCTGGGGTGACGAGATCACCGAGCTGCGGCCCTTCGCCGTCGCCGATCAGCGCTCGCTCACCGACCTCGCCGCCGACGTGGTGGTCGCCCCGCCGTGTCGCGAACTGCTGCTCACCGAGGCCGTGCGGGAGCGCGCCGCCCTGGTCGCGGAGGAGAACGCCGCCGACGCGGCGCTGGTGGAGATGCTGAGCAAGCTCGCCGAGGGCATCCCCGTGGACGGCATGGAGGCGCTGCTGCCGGTGCTGCAACCCGGTGAGCTGCGGCTGCTCACCGATCAGCTGGCCGAGGGCACGCACGTGCTGCTGTGCGATCCGGAGAAGATCCGCACCCGCGCGGCCGATCTGGTGCGCACCGGCGAGGAGTTCCTGGAGGCGTCCTGGACGGCGGCGTCGTTCGGCGGCACCGCCCCGCTGGGCGGGCACGGCCTGGACCTGGCGGCCTCCTCGTATCGCGCGCTGCCCGAGATCCACGAGAGCGCCGACCGGCACGGCCTGCCCTGGTGGACGCTGAGCCCGCTGTCTTCGGGCGACCCGTCCGAGGTGGTGCTGCCGGTGCTGGCCGGGCCCACCGCGCGCGGGTCCGAGGAGCTGGTCGCCACCATCTTCGCGTCGCTGCGCGCGCACGTCGCCACCGGCGGGCGCGCCGTCGTGGTGGTGGCGGGTCACGGCACCGCGCAGCGCGTGCTGGAGCGCCTGTCCGACGCCGACGTCCCTGCCGGCTCGCTGGACCCGGGGGCCGAACCCGCGCCCGGAGTGGTCGGGGTGCTGTGCGGTTCGCTGCACGACGGTGTGATCTTCGACGACGCCGGACTGGTGGTCGTCGCCGAATCCGACCTCACCGGCAACCGCGTCACCGCGCCCGCCGAGGGCAAGCGCCTGCCAGCCAAGCGGCGCAACCAGGTCGACCCGCTCGCGCTCAATGCCGGCGACATGGTGGTGCACGACCAGCACGGCATCGGCCGGTTCGTGGAGATGATCGAGCGCACCGTCGGCGGCGCGCGCCGGGAGTATCTCGTCATCGAGTACGCGCCGGGCAAACGCGGCCAGCCGGGCGATCGCCTGTTCGTGCCGATGGAGTCGCTGGACCAGCTCTCCCGCTACGTCGGCGGTGAGATGCCCAGCCTCTCCAAACTCGGCGGCTCGGACTGGGCGAACACGAAACGCAAGGCGCGCAAGGCCGTTCGCGAGATCGCGGGCGAACTGGTGCAGCTCTACGCCGCGCGCCAGGCGGCCCCCGGGCACGCGTTCGGACCCGACACGCCCTGGCAGCAGGAGATGGAGGACGCGTTCGCGTTCACCGAGACCGTCGACCAGATGACGGCCATCGCCGAGGTGAAGGCCGATATGGAGAAGCCGGTCCCGATGGACCGCGTGGTGTGCGGCGACGTGGGGTACGGCAAGACCGAGATCGCGGTGCGCGCCGCGTTCAAGGCCGTGCAGGACGGCAGGCAGGTGGTGGTGCTGGTGCCCACCACGCTGCTCGCCCAGCAGCACCTCCAGACGTTCACCGAGCGCGTCGCGGGCTTCCCCGTCACCGTGAAAGGCCTGTCGCGCTTCACCGATCCCGCCGAATCGCGCGCGGTGCTGGAGGGGATGGCCGACGGCTCCGTCGACATCGTGGTGGGCACCCACCGCCTGCTCCAGACCGGTGTGCGGTGGAAGAACCTCGGCCTGGTGGTCGTGGACGAGGAGCAGCGTTTCGGTGTGGAGCACAAGGAGCACATCAAGGCGCTGCGCACGCACGTGGACGTGCTCACCATGTCGGCCACCCCGATCCCGCGGACCCTGGAGATGAGCCTGGCGGGCATCCGCGAGATGTCGACCATCCTCACCCCGCCCGAGGAGCGCCATCCGGTGCTCACCTACGTCGGCGGCTACAACGACAAACAGGTCACCGCCGCTATCCGCCGCGAACTGCTGCGCGACGGCCAGGTGTTCTACGTGCACAACCGGGTGTCCTCGATCGACAAGGCCGCCAAGCGGATTCGCGATCTGGTGCCCGAGGCGCGGGTGGTGGTCGCGCACGGCCAGATGAACGAGGACATGCTCGAGCAGACCGTGCAGGGCTTCTGGCAGCGCGAATACGACGTGCTGGTCTGCACCACCATCATCGAGACCGGCCTGGACATCTCCAACGCGAACACCCTCATCGTGGAACGCGCCGACGCGCTGGGACTTTCGCAGCTGCACCAGTTGCGCGGCCGCGTCGGGCGCAGCCGCGAGCGCGGGTACGCCTACTTCCTGTATCCGCCGGAGAAGCCGCTCACCGAGACCGCCTACGACCGCCTGGCCACCATCGCGCAGAACTCCGATCTGGGCGCGGGCATGGCGGTGGCCATGAAGGACTTGGAGATTCGCGGCGCGGGCAACGTGCTGGGCGCCGAACAGTCCGGGCACGTGGCGGGCGTCGGCTTCGATCTGTACGTGCGGCTGGTCGGTGAGGCGGTGGAGGCGTATCGCGCGGCCGCCGACGGCAAGCCGATCGTGCAAGAGGAGGTCAAGGAGGTGCGCATCGATCTGCCGGTGGACGCGCACATCCCGCCCGACTACATCGCCAGCGACCGCCTGCGGCTGGAGGCATACCGCAAACTGGCCTCCGCACAGGACGATCCGGCGCTGGCCGCCGTGATCGAGGAACTGGTCGACCGCTACGGCCCGCTGCCGGTGGAGGTGGGCAGGCTGGTGTCGGTGGCCAAGCTGCGGCTGCTGGCCCGCGAGTACGGCGTCACCGAGATCGCCGTCACCGGAACCACATTGAAGATCTCGCCGATGCTGAACCTGCCCGACTCGAAACAGCTGCGGCTCAAGCGGATCTACCCGAGCGCGAGCTACAAGCCCGCCAGCGGCGTGGTGCAGCTGCCGCTGCCGCGCGTGGAGGACAGCGTGGGCGCGGAGCGGGTGCGCGACGTGCGGCTGTTGCAGTTCGTGGCGGATCTGCTGCTGGCGCTGGACGGAAAGGCCCAGGGCGCCGTGGATCTCACGGTCGCGACCGAGGCGAGCGCGGGCCTGTGACGCGCGCCGAACGCGACGAGGCCCGCCGCACGGTGGCCGCGGGGCTGGCCGACGCCGTCGAGGTGATGGACCGGCTCTGGCATTTCGGCGGCTGGGAGCGCACCCAGACCCACGACTCGCTGCGCCCCTACCTGCTCGAGGAGACCTACGAACTGCTCGACGCCATCCAGCACGCCGACGCCGAGACCATCAAGGAGGAGCTGGGCGACCTGCTGCTGCAGGTGCTGTTCCACTCCCGGATCGCCGAAGCGGCAGGCGAATTCACCGTCGATGACGTGGCCGCCGCGCTGGTGGCCAAGCTGGTGCATCGCAGCCCGCTGCTGCGCGAGTCGGAGCTGGGGCCGGACGCGACGGTCGAGGAGAAGATCGCCGCGCAGGAACGCGCCTGGGAGGAGCGCAAATCCACGGAGAAGGCGCGCCGCTCCTGCCTGGACGGCATCGCCATGGCGCAGCCCGCGCTCGCGCTGGCGGAGAAGGTGCGCGCCCGCAGCGCGCGCGCCGGGCTGCCCGACGATCTGGTCCCCGAGACCCTGCGCATCGTGCACCTCGGCGAGCCGGAGAGCGCCGAGGAACGCCTGCGCAAGGCGACATTGGCGTTCGCCGCCGATATCCGCGCCGCCGAGGACGCCGCGGAATCGGTTCGGGGCGAACGCCTTCCACTGTCCCCGGAGGACTGGCGCACCCACTGGCCCGCCTACGACTGAAGGCGTTGGCTCAATTCCTGGGCAGATCCGCGAGTTTCGGTACCAGCGGCGCGCACACGTCGGTGATCCACTGCGCCGGGTGGTCGCCGGGCGGGGCGACCATCACCGTATCGATGCCCAGCCGCGCGTAATCGCTCATTCGGTCGGCGAAGTCGGGGCCCGGCTGTCCGGCGGCGTAGATCATGGTCTTCTCGATCGCGTCGTAGTCGCGGCCGACGGTGTCGCAGTGCGCGCGCAGCACGTCCAGTTTGTGCGCGACGCCCTCGGGAGTGTCGAAGAAGAGGTTGCACCCGTCCCCGTACTGGGCGACCAGCCGCAGCGTCTTGCGTTCACCACCGCCCGCGATGAGGATCGGCGGGCGCGGCTGCGTCACCGGCGGCGGCGAGCACAGCGTCTCCGCGAGCCGGTAGTACTTGCCCTCGAACGGCCCGTTCTCGCCCTGGTCCCACATCTGCTGGACGATCCGCAGCGCCTCCTCCAGGCGCTCGAACCGTTCGGCCAGCGGCGGGAACTCGACTCCCAGCCCGAGGTGTTCGCGCTCGAACCACGCGGCGCCGATCCCGAGCGTCGCCCGCCCGCCGGACAGCACGTCGAGCGTGGTCACGATCTTGGCCAGCAGGCCGGGGTGCCGGTAGGTCACACCGGTCACCAAGAGGCCCAGGCGAATTCGCGAGGTGTGCGCCGCGAGGTAGCCGAGCGAGGTGTAGCCCTCCAGCATCGGCTGGGTGGCCTCGCCGCGCGGCGGGATCTGGAAGAAGTGGTCCATGAAGGAGAGCCAGTCGGCGCCCGCCTCCTCGGCGGCGGCCCCCACCCGCGCCAGTTCCGGCGCGATCGCGCCCGGTCCACCGGGCATATCGAAGTTCGGCACATGAATTCCGAGTCGCATGCCGCCAGGCTATGACCTGGAGCGCACTCCAAGTCAACCCCGCGACGGGCGCGATACCTGCGGATTCCGAGTCGACACCGAACTCTCACCCGCGCGCAAGCGGGCCGTCACCGTGGTGGGGGAGAAAAGAACGGTACGGGTTCGCTATTCTGTCCGGCGACCCGAAGCCGATGGCGGAGACCCGCCGGGAGGGACTGCGGTCCGGTGCCCATCAGCAGAGTCGCGGAGCACCCGCGGCCGGATCATGTGCTTTTCCATTTCAGCGACACCCATCTGATCGCCGGTGACGACGCGCTCTACGGCGCCGTGGACGCCGAGCGACGGTTGCGCCAGCTGCTCGACCACGCGGCGGCCAGCCGCATCCGCCCCACCGCGCTGGTGTTCACCGGCGACCTCACCGACCGGGGCGAGCCCGGCGCATACGCGAAACTGCGCGCGCTGGTGGACCCGTTCGCCGAGGAACTCGGCGCGCCCGTGGTGTGGGTGATGGGCAATCATGACGACCGGGGCGCGCTGCGCAGCGGCCTGCTCGGCGAGACCGCCTCCGACGAGCCGTTCGACCGGGTGCACATGGTCGACGGACTGCGGATCGTCGCCCTCGACACCTCCGTTCCCGGCCACCACTACGGCGAGATCAGCGACCGACAGCTCGACTGGTTGCGGTCGGTGCTGGCCGAGCCGGCCCCGTTCGGCACCGTCCTGGCCATGCACCACCCGCCGGTGCCGTGCGTGCTGGACCTGGCCGTCACCGTGGAACTACGCGATCAGCGCAGGCTGGCCGCGGTGCTGGACGGCTCCGACGTGCGCGCGATCCTGGCCGGTCACGTGCACCTGTCCACCTTCGCCACGTTCGCGGGCATCCCGGTGTCGGTGTCCTCGGCCACCTGCTACACCCAGGATCTCGGCGTCGCCGAGGGGGGCCTGCGCGGCCGCGACGGCGCGCAGGCGTTCAACTTCGTGCACGTCTACCCGGACACCGTGGTGCACACGGTGGTCCCGATCGACGCGGGCCCCACCGTCGGCGAGCCCGCCACCCCCGAGCAGGCCGCCGAGAAGCTGGCCGCGGCGGGCATCGTGATCCCGCCCGCCGCGCGCATCCCGCACGTCATGCGGCGCCCGCCGTCGGATCGGCAAGCGGGCGACGGGGCGGTGCGCTGATCCGTTCCCACGGCGCGGGTTCCGGGAACCAGTGCGCCAGGAATTGCGAAACCGCCCGCACCCGTTCGCTTTCCGGGATCTCGGGGAAGCTGCCGTCGTTGAGGCAGAAGAAGTCCACGTCGCGGTGCGCGGCCAGCTCGTCGAGCAGCGCCAGGCCGGCCCGGCTGGTGGTGTCCACGTAGCGCACCCGCGCCGCCTCCTGCGGCACCGCGCGCCCGGTGAGCATCGCGTAGTAGTGGTAGAGCGAGTTCGTGACGGAAATGTCGGTGGCCGAACGGAATCGGCTCGCCGCCGTGCGCGCGAAATCCTCGGCGAACTCGGTCTCCATCTCCAGCAGCACATCTCGCCGCAGCGGCACCGGCGTGTGCTCGAGGTGCCGGGTGATGACGTGCCCGAAACGCCGCGCCAGCAGCTGCCGGTTCACCCGGGCGGCGTTCTCGAATCCGCTGCGCCGCTCGTTGTTCCGGCCCGCGCCGATGCGGGTGTCGGCCTCGATGAACCGGCTCACGCCGGCCGGGGTGAAGAACATCGACGGGCGCACCGGCCGCGCGAAGAACATGTCGTCGTTGGAGTACAGGAAGTGCTCGCTGAGCCCCTCGATGTGCTGCAACTGCGATTCCACGGCGTGCGAGTTGAAGGTGGGCAGCCCGTCGGTGTCGCGGAAGTGGTCGAGGGCGCGCACCACCGTGACGCGCGGGTGGTCGGCGAGCCAGTCGGGCACGCGGGAGTCGGTGGCGATGAAGATGCGCCGGATCCACGGCGCGTTCTTGTGCACCGAGCGCAGCGCGTAGCGCAGTTCCTCGATCTGGCGGATGCGCGCGTCGGCGTCGTCGCCCTCGCCCACGACGACCTGCGCCATCATCCCGGCCCGGCGGGCGCGGAACTCCGGATCGGAACCGTCGACCCAGGAGAAGACGATGTCGATGTCGAAGTTCACGTCGGTGACATTCGGCGCGAACATGTCCGCCAGCGTCGGCCAGACCCGGTCGTAGAGCCGGATCTGGGTCGTCTCCACATCGGCGAGGTCGAATACGGTGCGCGTCAACGCGTTCGGGCGCGGGCAGGTGACGGTGTCACCGTGGTACTCCCACAGTTCCAGCTCCACGTGGTGCGCGGGATCGGGGTCGCGGCCCAGCCGCAGCACACCGGACCCCACCGGCTCGCAGGCGAATCCCGCGGCCTCGGCGGCTTCGGTCACCCGCGCGACCATGGCGCGGTGCGCCGCGTCGGCGGCCAGGATCAACCGGTGCCCCGTGTCGCGGACCAGCAGGAACGGCACTTCGGCCGCCGCCAGCTGTCCGCGCAGATAGCCGAGGTCGGCGACGGTCGTCTCCGCGACGGCGAGATTGCCCGCCAGTGCGCCGACCGTGCCGAAACCCACGCGCGCCGTACCCGATTCGATGTCCACTTCGCCTCCACTTCGCTGTCGGATGACTCGCCCGCGCGCTCGTTCGCACCGCACCGGGAGCCGGGCGGGCCGTGCGACGGCGTCGCGTCGCGGACGGCCTTACCCGGTGCGGTGCGGAGTCAGAAATGGGGAGCGCTGCCGTAGTGCAGGAACGCGGTGATACGCCGGATGACGAACGATCGGGACACCAGTTCTCACCTCACTTACGGCGGGACGCCGAAGCGTCGACGTGGACGGGAGCGCTGGACCGGAATACGGCGGTGCGGCCGGACCGGCGGCAGCGCGACGGTCGGGCAATCGTCGGCCGACCGGGAGAAGAACCCCTGTTGAACAGGGCGTTGCCAGAAATGATGCATCCGCGCGAGGATTCCGTCAATCGGAGGCGCGAACAGGGGCGATCGGGCCCGGCCCGGCTGCCCATTCGGGCCGAAATTAGGGTAGCCTCGCCAAAACGAATTCTGCGGGTCCCGGCGCAGGCCGGGGCGGCACGGAAAGGAGCGTTCGCGGTGCGTGTGGTCATTCTGTTCGGTTCGGAGATGGGCACCTCGGAGTCCGCCGCCGAGAGCGTGGCGGACGAGCTGGCCGCCCACGACGTGTCCCTCTACGACATGCTCGACTACGACCCCGAGGACCTCGACGTCGCCGACTTCCACGTCATCGTCTGCTCCACCTACGGCGACGGCGACCTGCCCACCGGCGCGGAGCCGTTCTTCGACGCGCTCGACGCCCGCGAGCCCGACCTCACCGGCCTGCGCTTCGCCGTGTTCGGCCTGGGCGATTCGGTCTACGAGGACACGTTCAACCGCGGCGGCGAGATCTGCGCGGAGAAGCTGACCGCGCGCGGCGCGGTCCAAGTCGGCGAGCACGGGCGCCACGACGCCTCCACCGACGTGAAGGTGAAGGACATGGCGCGCGAGTGGGCGCGGTCGCTGCCCATCCGCGAACTGGCCGCCGTCTGAGCGGCCCCGGCGGGTCCTGAAATCTCCCTGAGATCCCCCGCTCGGAGTTCGGTGCGCCAGCGGGCATGTGGCGCAGCGTTTTAGACTGGCTGTCAGCGCGGCACAGCCCGTCGCGCGCGACGATCCGCGAGGTGACGAAGATGGCAGCCGGAGTGAGCCCAGCGCAACGTCAAGACCACTCGACCGAACATCCCGAGCTGGACGTGCTCCCGGAATGGCCCCGCGAGACCATCGCCGTCCTCGTGACCACCGATCCGGCCCCGCACGCCATCCCGGTGTCGTGGCCCGTGCGCGCGGGCGACCGGCGAATCCTGATCAGCCTCAAGTTCGATCGCGGTTCGCTGGCCCGGCTGCGGGAGCGGCCCGAGGTCGCCCTGGTCATCCTCGGCGGCGGCAACGTCGCGCTCTGCGCGCGCGGCACCGCCGAGGTGATCGCCGATCCGATGCCCGAGGCGCCGGACTACGTGGCCGTGCGCATCGATGTCGCGGTGATCGACGATCACCGGCAGTCGGCGTTCGAGGTCGACAAGGGCATTCAGCGCACCGTGCTGGATCAGACCGAGCTGCGGGCGTTGCAGGGCCGGGTCGAGACGCTGAGGGAATGGGCGCGCGAGCACGACCACTGAACCGGGTAAAACTGTAAGAGGAAACGCGGCGCACCCGCGCCGAAGGGAAGGGGACCATGAGCGTCACACTCGCCAAGGGCGGAAACGTCTCGCTGTCCAAGCAGGCGCCGAATCTCACCAAAGTGTCCGTCGGCCTGGGCTGGGACGTGCGCACTACGACGGGGGCGGACTACGACCTCGACGCGAGTGCGCTCGCCACGGGACAGAACCTGAAGGTGTTGTCCGACAAGCACTTCATCTTCTACAACAACCTGCGTTCGCCGGAGGGCACCATCGAGCACACCGGTGACAACCTCACCGGCGAGGGCGAGGGTGACGACGAGGTGATCAACATCGACCTGGCCGCCACGCCGCCGACGATCACCAACATCTTCTTCCCGGTCTCGATCCACGACGCCGACGCGCGCGGCCAGTCGTTCGGCCAGATCCGCAACGCGTTCATCCGCGTCGTCGACGCCGTCACCGGCGCCGAGCTGGCCCGTTACGACCTCAGCGAGGACGCGTCCACCGAGACCGCGATGGTGTTCGGCGAGCTGTACCGGCACGGCGCGGAGTGGAAGTTCCGGGCCATCGGCCAGGGGTACGCCTCCGGCCTGGCCGGTATCGCGCGCGACTACGGCGTCAACGTTTAGGTCGCACCCACGCGAGATGTCCGCCCCCGGTTCGTGATCGAGCCGGGGGCGGTTCTCGTCGCGGTCAGGCCCCGCGGCGCCGGGTGAGTTCGCGCTCGGCGGCCGGGCCGGGCAGCGGGCGCGGGTATTCGGCGGCGCGGCCGTCGAGCAGCGCGAAATAGCGCCACAGCATGAGCACGGCCGTGGTGGCCAGACCGGCCGTCAGGCCCCACCACACACCGGCCGCGCCCAGGCCCACCGGGAACGCGAGCAGCAGCGCGCTGGGCAGGCCGACCATCCAGTACCCCACCAGGGAGAGCCGGAATCCGATCCGGGTCTCCTTGAGCCCGCGCAACAATCCGGTGCCGATGTTCTGCGCCGCGTCGAAGAATTGCAGCACGATGCCGATCAACAGCAGGGTGTGCGCCAACTCGACGGTCCCGGTGTCGCCGGGATCGAGGAACGGGCGCAGCACCAGATCGGGCACGAGCACGTACGCCAGGCCGGTGACCACCGCGATCACGCCCGCGTAGCGCAGGGCGAGCCAGGCCAGCGCCTTGGCGTGCGTGTACTCGTCGCGCGCGACGGCGTGGCTGACCAGGATGGACGCGCCGTGCGAGAGCCCGATCGCGACCTGGAACACGATGTAGATGATCTGGTACACCACATTGTGCGCGGCCAGCGCCGCCGGGCCGATGCTGCCCATCACCAGGGCCAGCACCGAGAACATGCCCGCCTCCGACCCGTAGGTCAGCGCGATCGGCGTGCCCAGCTTCAACTCCGACACCACGGTGGCGCGCTGCACCGGCCACGGCCGGATCGCCAGCGTGCGGCCGAGTTCCGCGTCGCGGCGCACCATCGCCCAGAACACGGCGAAGGTGATCAGGAAGACCAGCGAGGTGGCCACGCCGATGCCGGTGAGCCCGAGCGCGGGCAGCCCGGCCCAGCCGTGCATGAACGCCAGCGCCAGCACCAGATTCAGCACCACCGACCCGAGCGTCACCAGCAGCAGCGCCTGCGGCCGTTGCAGGCCCACGGTGTACTGGCGCAGCACCTGGAACCACAGGCATGGCAGCAAGCCCGGCGCGAGCGCGACCATGAGCGGGCGCGCGTCGGCGAGCACGCCCGCGTCCTGGCCGAGCCATTGCAGCGACCAGCCCAGCCCGACGAGCAGCACACCGCCGAGCAGGCCCGCGAGGGTGGCGATCAGGAAGCTCGAGCGCACCACCTCCCGCACCTCGCGGTCGGCGGATTCGCCGCGCTTGCCCGCCGCGCTGACCGCGGACGCGATCTGGTTGCCCGTGCCGGTGATCAATCCGACGCACATGGTGCGGATCTGGTTGAACAGCACGATCGCCAGCCCGCCCGCGGCCACCTGCCGCACGCCGAGCGTGCCCATCAGCGCGATATTGGTGGTGGACACCGCGATCTGGGCCAGTTGGGTCATGGCGATCGGCGTGGCCAGCGCGGCCAGCCGTCGCCCGTCGGCGCGGAACTCGCCCAGGTTCACCACACCTCCGCCAATTGCTTTCGGCGCGTGGGCGCGTAGCGGTCCAGGAGGTCGAGCACGGCGCGTTCGGTGTCCGGGGCGAGCAGATCGCGCGCGGCCATCCACTCGTCGTCGAAGACGGTGTCGAGGTATTTCTCGCCGCCGTCGCAGACGATGGTGACGATGGTCGAGCCGGGCGGGAAGTCGGACAGCCGGGTGAGCCCTTCGTACACCGAGCCGCCCGCCGACCCGCCGATCATGAGTCCGAGCTTGGCGGCGACGGCGCGCGCGGTGGCGAAGGCGGCCTCGTCGGAGACCTTCACACCCTCGTCCAGCAGCGAATAGTCCACGGCCGTGCCGATGGTGGCGCCGGGCGGGGTGCCGGTGCCGGACTGCCAGTACGGGCCGCCGGGACCGCCGAACGCGATGGAGCCCACCGGCTCCACGCCTATGACATACGGGGGTTGCCCGAGTTGGCGCAGCCGGGCCGCGGTGCCGAACAGCGACCCGCCGGTGCCGACCGCGGAGAGCAGGATGTCGACCCGATCCAGGTCCTCCAGCAACTCCTCGGCGACAGCGTGATAGCCCAGCGCGTTGGCCGGGTTGTTGTGCTGTTCGGTGAAGTAGGCGTCCGCGCGCTCGGCGGCCATGGCCTCGGCCAGGTCCTCCCGCGCCGAGGTGGCCAGGTCGTCGTCGCCCTCGGCGGAGACGAACACCAGTTTCGCACCCATCGCTCGCATCGCGCGCAGCTTGTCCTTACATGCGTGGTGGTCGACCACGGCGGTGAACCGGTATCCGCGTTCGGCGGCGACCACCGCGAGGCCGAGTCCGGTATTGCCGGACGTGGACTCGATGATATGCCCGCCACTTCGCAGCAAACCCTGCCGCTCGGCCTCGAGCACCATCGCGCGCGCCATCCGGATCTTGGCGGCGCCGGTGGGGTTGAACGGTTCGAGCTTGAGCAGCAGGCGGGTGCCGGTGTCGGTGGTGGCCAGCTCGAACAGCGGGGTGCGACCGATCAGGTCCGTGACACGCGTGACGATCGGCATGGGAGTCTCCTCGGGTGTGCGGGCGGGCGGCACCGCCGGGGCGGGTGCGGTGCGGCCTGTGGTGCGTGGGGTTATCGAGCGTCCAGCGACCAGCGTCGGCGGCCGCCTGGTTCTTCCGCGAGTACCACCTTGGGCGGGATCGGCAACTCGTGGAAGCCCGATTCGTTGGAATCCATCTGGTAACCGGCGGTGTTCGGGTAGACCAGCAGATCGCCCACCGCGGCCGCCCGCGGCAACGGGATCCGCCGCCAGCTGAGCATGTCGGATTCCAGACAGCTGGCCGCGCCGACACTCGTCGGGGTCGGCGTGCCGGGGCGCCGCGGCCACAGCACCGGGTCGGGCAGGTATTCGCTGTCGAACCATTGCTCGGACAGGCTCAGGCTGCTGCCGTCCACGGTGAGCAAGTCGTACGGGGCGCCGTGCGCCCGACGGGTTCTCACGCCCTGCACCCGGAACACCGTGCTGCCGGCGCGGTCGAGCAGGGCGCGGCCCGGTTCGACGGCGAGGCGAATGTCGTTGTCGCGCAGCTTTGTCGCGAGGTCGTTGTGCGCGAGAATCTCGGCGAGCATCGCGGCGCCGGGCGTGGGGAAGTGATACGGGTAGTAGGAGCCGAACGACTTCCCGGCGTGAAACCAGGCGCGATCGACGCCTTCCGTGAACTCTTCCCACGCGTCGTTCGGCACATAGTCGACGCCGAAGCCGCCGCCGATGGACAGGGTGGTGACGGGATGGCCGTATTCGCGGGCGGAGACGCAGCGGTCGATCAGCTCGGCGGCGAGTTCCGCGCGGGCGACGGCGTCGTAGCCGGACAGGTGGAAGCTGAAGCCCTCCAAGCGGATCGGTTCCAGCCCGACCGGACCCGACGCCGCGATCACCGCCCGCGCCGCGTCCAGTTCCTCGGCGGACATGCCGAAGCGGCTCGCCGAACCCGGGGGCAGGACGCGCAACAGCACCCGGGCGGGCAGCGCGGCGGTGGCGAGTTCGGCGAGGCGATCGAGTTCGTCCAGATCGTCCACGGCCAGCAGCGCGCCGTGGCGCACGGCCAGCCACAGCAGCTCGCGCGCCTTGGCCGGACCGGTCACCACCAGGTCCTCGCCACGCACCCCGCCCGCCAGCGCCGAGGTCAGCTCGCCGACGCTGGAAACGTCGATGCCCGCACCGTTCTCGGCGCAGGCCCGCGCGACGCACGCGGCCTTGTTGGCCTTCTTGCCGTAGTAGACGACCCCGTCGACCCCCGCGGCGGCGAATGCGTCACGGAACGCGCGGATGTTCTGGCCGACTCGCGCGGGATACATCAGGTGGAACGGCCCGCCCACCGCGTACGCGATATCGGCCAGCAGATCCGGATCGGCGAGCACCCGCCGCTCCCACTCGTCCAGGTGCGCGGGCAGGGCGGGGGCGGTGATGCCGTGGGGCGCGGTCTCGGCCGCGATCTCCTCGGCCGCCAGCTCGAGCAGGGGGGAGTCGTCGGAGGCGGTGGGCGTCTGGTCCGCGCTCGTCTCCGCGTGTTCGTGTTCGGACACACCGCCGCGTTCCGGGGCGGGCGTGTCGTTGTCCTCCGGCGCGGTGCCGATCGTGCGCGGCGGGGGCGTATCGGTATGCGGGCGCGCACGATCCGGAGTCGCGGATGCCGGTTCGGGCGCGATGACCTGCGGCGCAACATGTTCCAGCTCCGGCAACGGCAGCGCGACATCCATCGGTGAGGCGTTCGAGGTGCTGTCGTCGCGATTCCCGGGGGCCGGTGGCGCGGGTGCGTCGAAAGGGCAAGGGACCGGGGCGAACTCCAGCAGCGGGTCGTCGCGATCGCTTGGCACAGCGGACCCGCCGCGCACCTGGCGTGGCGGGTCGATGTCGAACAGCATCATGGCGTCGGGGTCGACGGGCTCGGCGACGTTGTCGGCGGCGACCTCTAATCCCACAGGGGCACCTCCGTGCCGCGTCCCTCGGCGATGGCGCGCTCGGCGAGCGCGTGCGCGACCGCGATATCGGTGAGCACCAGACCGCTGTTGTAGACGAAGATCTTCTCCTCGTCGGAGCGGCGGGCCACGGCCCGGCGGGTCAGGATGTGCGGCAGTTCGGCGTCCACGGCGCGCAGCGTGCCGTCGGGGCCCGCCATATCGGTGCCGGTCAGGCGCATCTGCTCGGCGCTGGTGGCGACCACGCGGTCGGCGTGCACCAGCGCGGAGGGCGCCAGGCCGTATCCCACCAGCACGGCGGTGGCGCCGGGCGCGAGATCGTCGGCCTCCAGCGCCACTTCGGTGCCGGGCCCCGCGGTCGCCAGCACCACATCGGCGGCGGCCGCGGCGGCGCGCGGGTCGGGCACGGTCTCGAGCACCGCGTGCGGATTGTGCGCGGCCAGATGACTGTGCACCGCCGCGAGTCCTTCGGCGTGCGTGCCGTACACCATGAGCTTGCGCAGCTGCGGATTCGCGGCGAGCAGATGCGGCAGGGCGTTGCGGCCCTGGGTGCCGGTGCCGATCAGCAGCACGCTCTCCGCGCCGCGGCGCATGGTCTCGCGCACCAGCAGCGCCGACACGGCGGGCGTGCGCAGCGCCCCGACCCTGGCGCAGTCCATCATCGCGATGGGCGCGCCGGTGGTGTCGTCGTAGAGCGTGATGGTGGTGTAGTAGCGCTTGGTGCTGCGGTCGTGGCCCGGATCGAACTTGTAGGAGGTCTTCATGGCCACCACGCGCCTGCGCCCGTCGCGGCCGAGCATGGCGTAGGCGACCGACCAGCCGTCCGGGTTGGCGACGCTCAGTTTGCGCGGGTTGTCCGAATCGCCCGCGGCCAGCGCGAGATACGCCTCCTCGACGGCGCGCACCACGTCGTGCGGGGTGATGGGAACGTCCGCGAGGTCGCTGCGGCTCAGCACGCGCAGCGGCATGCTCCGATCACGAGTGTTCAACGGTTCCTCGATCATGTGTCGTCGTTTCCCGCTCTGTCTCCGCTCGGCCGTTTCCGTTCCGGAACGGGGCGACAATTCGTTGCCCGTAACCATTCTCGTCGGCTTCCGCGGGACGGCGCGGCCGTTCGGGCAAGCGGATATTGACCCGCTTGAGCCACCGGTCGGTGCCGTCGTAACGCGCGGTGAACGGCACCCGGCCGTGCACCGCGACGTCATTGTCCACCAGAAGCAGCTCGCCGGGGGCCAGCGCCGCGGTGACACATACCCTTTCCAATTCGGCGGTGAGTCGCGTGTAGGCGCGCCGGAATTCCGGATCGGCGTCGTCGAGCGGGGTGTAGGCGGGGTCGTAGCGCAGCGTGGGAGCCGAAGCGCCGCCGCTCGTTTCGGCGGCGTCCCACATGGTCGGCAGCGGGGGCGGCGTGTATTTCTCGTGCCCGGTCCCGTAGGAGACGTCGGGCAGGATCGGCAGCGTCGGCGTGCTCAGCAACGCGCGCTCGTCGTCGGTGAGTTCGGCGCGGCGGACCGAGGACACGGTGGTGCCCACCCTGTCCGGATTGCGCAGGCAGCCGAGCATCAGCAGGTTGGCGCGGGCCGGGTGGAAGGCGTCCTCGGTGTGCGGGCACAGCAGGGTCTTGCTGCTCGCGCCGGACTGCTCGTCCTCGTGGCCCGGCGTCGGCAGGATGTTATTGACCAGGCGGCCGTCCTGCTGGCCGTGCCAGCCGAACGGCTCACCGGCGGCGCGCGCGAGCAGCAGCAGCACGACGTCGAGCTGGAAAGAGTTGCCGCGCCGGGTATCCGCGCTCCACCGGGCGGCCTCGCGCCAGCTGGGCGGGGTGGGGCCGAATTCGTCGTCGGTCACCGGGATCCGGCGCACCACGCAGGCGCCCGCGTCGCCCGGCGCGCGCATGGCGTGGCGCACCTCCTCGGGCAGATCGGCGGTGCCTTCCTCGATCAGCGTGAGCAGCGCGGGGTCGGTGAGGGTGCGCGCCACGGCCGCGCGCGGGCCGTCCGGTAATGTGGCGCAGATCTCACCGGCGATCCGGCGCACCGCCGCGGCGGTGGCGGCGCTCAGCTCGCGGCGTTCGATATCATGCGGGTGAAACGTCTTACGTTCGGAGAGAACGCTTTTCACCGGATGTTCCCTTCTTCGCATCGGGTCGAGAATCGGGGTGGTGACGATCGATCTGCGAAGCTAGCGCCTCTTGCTCTCTTAAGCAAGGCTTGCCTAATTGCTGCGAGAGATAATAGCGTGCGCGTATCACCGAGGTTAAATCCCGGAGGTAGTGCCGACGCCGTTTCCCGGACATCGTGCCCGTGACCGGCGGGAGTGCTACCGCTCTGACGTCATATCCGTAGGCGGACAGTGCAATTAGGCTAGCCTGCCCTGGTTGGAGCGGTGTCGCTGGGTGCACCGAACGGATGTGGAACTCCTTGCGGGGCAGGGTGTTCCAGGCGTCGAGAATGATTTCCGGTGTGGCGAGTCGTCATTGCGCGCGTGCCGCAGCTTCCGGCGGCGGTGCGTCAGGGGCGCGATTCCGGTCCATCGCGCCGGGCCGCGGTCGCGCGGGTCGCGTGACGACTCCGGCGGGGAACGCGCGCGATCCGGCCCGTGAGTGCCCAGGGAATCCCCCGCGATGGTCGGCAGGGCGACCGGCGCCATTCTCCCGAGCGTGACGACAAACACGGTCGCGTGCGCGGAAATCCGCCGTGACCGGCGCGAGCGAGCGACGCGCGGGTGCGCACTTCCGCGCGTCTGGATGATGGAAAGGGTGTTCGCGAAAAAGTCCGGCGCCGTGGCCGCCGCTGTGGTGGCCGTTCTGCTCGCCGGTTGCGGTGTCGGCCGTGATCTGCCACCGATCCCCGAGGGCATCCCGCCGGGCCCCGGCGTGCCGCTGCCGCTGATCGATGTCGACGGTCCCGGCCGCACCGCGCTGCAACTGCGAGACTGGGCCGACGGTCAGGCCGGCGCGCTCGGCATCCCCCGGATCGCGTTGGAGGCGTACGGATACGCGGCCGCGGTGATGGCCCGTTCCCGCCCGGAGTGCGGCATAGCCTGGACCACGCTGGCTGGAATCGGCAGCGTGGAGAGCGCGCACGGCACCCACCGCGGTGCCTCCGCCGACGACGCGGGCAACGTCAGCCCACCCATCATCGGCATCCCGCTGGACGGGTCACCCGGTGTCGCGCGCATCGAGGACACCGACGACGGCGTGCTGGACGGCGACACGGTCTACGACCGCGCTGTCGGTCCCATGCAGTTCATCCCCGAGACCTGGCAGCGCTGGGGTGTGGATGCCAACGGCGACGGCGTCGCGGATCCGCACAACATCGATGACGCGGCCCTGACCGCCGCCCGCTACCTGTGCGCCAGCGGCGGCGACCTCACCTCGGAGCGCGGCTGGCACGGTGCCCTGATGACCTACAACCGCTCCAACAGCTATCTGCTCACCGTGCGCGACCGCGCCGCCGCCTACAGCGTGGGCAGGCGCGTCTGAGCCGCCCCGGAGTGCCGGTTACCCCGCGCGGCCCGAGGGCGCTAGGCTCGGCACCGCACGGGCCTTCCGTGAGACAAACCGTGCCAGCCAGCCGAAGGAGTGTCGTTTTCGTGGCCATCATCGAACAGGTCGGAGCTCGCGAGATCCTGGATTCCCGCGGAAACCCCACCGTCGAGGTCGAAATCGCCCTCGACGACGGCACGCTGACCCGTGCCGCCGTCCCGTCCGGCGCGTCCACCGGTGAGCACGAGGCCGTCGAGCTGCGCGACGGCGGCGACCGCTACCTGGGCAAGGGTGTGCGCAAGGCCGTCGAGGGCGTGCTCGACGAGATCGCGCCCGCCGTCATCGGCCTGGACGCCGTGGAGCAGCGCACCGTCGACCAGGTCCTGCTGGATCTGGACGGCACCCCCGACAAGTCCCGCCTCGGCGCGAACGCCCTGCTCGGCGTGTCGCTGGCCGTGGCCCGCGCCGCCGCCGAGTCCTCGGGCCTGGAGCTGTTCCGCTACCTGGGCGGCCCGAACGCGCACGTGCTGCCGGTGCCGATGATGAACATCCTCAACGGCGGCGCGCACGCCGACACCGGCGTGGACGTGCAGGAGTTCATGGTCGCCCCGATCGGCGCGCCCACCTTCAAGGAGTCGCTGCGCTGGGGCGCGGAGGTCTACCACGCGCTCAAGGCCGTGCTGAAGTCCAAGGGCCTGGCCACCGGCCTCGGCGACGAGGGCGGTTTCGCCCCCGACGTGGCGGGCACCCGCGAGGCGCTGGACCTGATCAGCACCGCCGTCGCCAAGACCGGCCTGAAGCTGGGCAGCGATGTGGCGCTGGCGCTGGACGTGGCCGCCACCGAGTTCTACACCGCGGGCACCGGCTACAAGTTCGAGGGCAGCGACCGCACGGCCGCCCAGATGGCGGAGTTCTACGCCGAGCTGCTCACCGCCTACCCGCTGGTCTCCATCGAGGACCCGCTGTCGGAGGACGACTGGGACGGCTGGGTCGTGCTGACCGACCAGATCGGCGACAAGGTCCAGCTCGTCGGCGACGACCTGTTCGTCACCAACCCCGAGCGGCTCGAGGAGGGCATCGCCAAGGGCGCGGCCAACGCGCTGCTGGTGAAGGTCAACCAGATCGGCACCCTCACCGAGACCCTGGACGCGGTGGACCTCGCGCACCGCAACGGCTACAAGACGATGATGTCGCACCGGTCCGGCGAGACCGAGGACACCACCATCGCCGACCTCGCCGTCGCGGTCGGCAGCGGCCAGATCAAGACCGGCGCCCCGGCGCGCAGCGAGCGGGTGGCCAAGTACAACCAGCTGCTGCGCATCGAGGACGCGCTCGGCGACTCGGCCAGGTACGCGGGCGACGTGGCGTTCCCGCGTTTCACGTTCGAGGGCTGACGGCGATGCGGTCCGGGGGCGGGTCGACCGCGAGACCCTCGGCCGCGTCGTGAACACGGATACCGAGGTGTGAGATGACGGAGCGACGTGCGCGTGGGACCAGTCCGGCCGGACGCGGGGACCGCCGCACGTCGCGCGCCGCGCGTTCACGCCCGCGGGCGGGCGCCGACCCGGAGTCCGCGGCCAGGCCCGCCGCCGCCAAACGCGCCCGCAGGCGCGAGGGCGCCGACAAGAAGAAGGCCGAGCCGCGCAAGATCGCGGCCCGTTCCGCCGACAAGCCCGAGCGCACCATCCTGGGCCTGTCCACCGGGAAGGCCGTGGTGCTCGCGGTGGTGGTGTGCGCGCTGGCGCTGACCCTGTCGGTGCCGATGCGCACCTATTTCGGCCAGCGGGCCGAGGCCGCGCAGCTCGCGCAGGAGCGCAGGGAGCTGGAGGCGGATCTGGCGCGGCTGCGGGATCGCCGTGCCCAGCAACAGGATCCGGCCTACATCCGCTCCGAGGCCAAGGACCGGCTGCGCCTGGTGATGCCGGGGGAGACGCCCTACATCGTGCAGGTGCCCGGTATCGAGGCGCCGCCGCGCCCGGCCCCGCCGACGAAGTCGAAGGTGCCCGACCCCTGGTACACGGATCTGTGGCGCACCATCTCCGAACCGCCGCAGACCACCGAGCCCGCGCCGTCTCCCACCACCCCGCCCCCGCCCGGACCGGAAGGACCCAGGTGACCGCACCGACAGACCGCGATCTCGAGATCGTCGCCGCCCAGCTCGGCCGGGAGCCGCGCGGGGTGCTCGCCATCGCCTACCGCACCCCCGACGGGGTGCCCGCGGTGGTGAAGACGGCGCCGCGCCTGCCGGACGGCACCCCCTTCCCGACGCTGTACTACCTCACCGATCCCCGGCTCACCGCCGAGGCGAGCAGGCAGGAGTCGGCGGGGGTGATGCGGGAGATGACCGAGCGGCTGGCCGCCGATCCCGAGCTGGCCGCCACCTACCGCGCCGCGCACGAGAGCTACCTGGCCGAGCGCGACGCCATCGAATCGCTGGGCACCGATTTCACCGGCGGCGGCATGCCCGACCGGGTGAAGTGCCTGCACGTGCTCATCGCGCACAGCCTCGCGAAGGGGCCGGGCGTGAATCCCTTCGGCGACGAATCCGTCGCTCTCGCCGCCGATCACGGGTTGCGCGGCACCGCGGTGCCGGCCGACTGGCCCGCCTACTATCCGAAGGATGGAAGCACCGATGAGTGAGCGGGTCGCCGCGGTCGATTGCGGCACGAACTCCATTCGCCTGCTGATCGCGGACTCCGGCGCCGACGGCCGCCTCACCGACGTGCACCGCGAGATGCGCATCGTGCGGCTGGGCCAGGGCGTCGACGCGACGGGTTCGCTCGCGCCGGAGGCCATCGAGCGCACCCGGGTCGCGCTGGCCGACTACGTCGCGCTGATGCGCGAGCACGGTGTGGCGAAGGTGCGCATGGTCGCCACCTCCGCGACCCGCGACGCCGCCAACCGCGAGGACTTCTTCGCGATGGCGCGCGCCGAACTCGGCACCGTGGTGGCGGGCGCGCAGGCCGAGGTGATCACCGGCGACGAGGAGGCGCGCCTCTCGTTCACCGGCGCGGTCGGTGAGTTGTCCAGCGCGGCAGGGCCTTTCGTGGTGGTCGATCTGGGTGGCGGTTCCACCGAACTGGTGCTCGGCGACGGTGACGGCGTGCGCGCGGCGTTCTCCGCCGACATCGGCTGCGTGCGCATCACCGAGCGCTGCTTGCACTCCGATCCGCCCACCGCCGAACAGGTCGCGGCCGCACGGGAATTCGCGGCCGAGCGGTTGACCGAAGCGTTCGCGAAGGTGCCCGTCGATCAGGCGCACACCTGGGTCGGCGTCGCGGGCACCATGACCACGCTCGCCGCCGTAGGGCTGCGCCTGCCCGAATACGACGCCAGCCGTGTGCATTTGAGCGAGCTCACCCTCGACGACGTACACGGCGTGTGCGCGCGGCTGCTCTCCATGAGCCACGACGAGCGCGCCGCGCTCGGGCCCATCCATCCGGGCCGGGTCGACGTGATCGGCGGCGGTGCGCTCATCACCGAGGTGCTCGCCGAGGAACTCGCGCGGCGCGCGAACATCGGTGCGCTGATCGTCAGCGAGCACGACATCCTCGACGGGATCGCGCTGTCCATCGCCTGATCCGCCTGCCGCGCGGACCGGACCTACACCCATTCGGGGGTAACCCCGACGTGACCTGAATCACTACCTTGAGGTCTCCACGCCCAAGAAGTCGTTGGGCTGCTTCGAGAGAGTGAGACAACGGTGACGACCTCCCGCATATCCGCGCCGCCGTCCCCGCCCGATCCGGTGACCCCGGAGACGTTGCGGGGCAAGACCAGTCTGCGCCGAGTCGCGGCGGCCAGCAGCATCGGCACGACCATCGAGTTCTACGACTTCTTCATCTACGGCACGGCCGCCGCGCTGGTCTTCCCCACGGTGTTCTTCCCGGCCGCCGATCCGACCACCGCGACGCTGGCGTCGTTCGCGACTTTCGCCGTCGCGTTCTTCGCCCGTCCTGTCGGTGCGGTGCTGTTCGGCCACTTCGGCGACCGGATCGGGCGCAAGCGCACCCTGGTGTGGACCCTGCTGATCATGGGTTTCGCCACCGTGGCCATCGGCCTGCTGCCCGGCTACGAGAGCGGCGTGTTCGGCTTCGCCGAAGGCGGGATCGGGATCTGGGCGCCGGTGTTGCTGGTGGCCATGCGCTTCCTGCAAGGGTTCGCCGTCGGCGGCGAATGGGCGGGCGCCACACTGCTCACCGCCGAGTACGCGCCGCAGGGCAAACGCGGTCTCTACGCAATGTTCCCGCAGCTCGGACCGGCCTTCGCGTTCTTCCTCTCCAGCGCGACCTTCCTGATCGCCAGCCGCACGCTGGGCACCTCCTCCAGCGCGTTCCTCGACTACGGCTGGCGCATCCCGTTCATCCTGTCCTTCGCGTTGGTCGGCGTGGGCCTGTGGGTGCGGCTCGCGGTGGCCGAGACGCCGGTATTCCGTGAACAGCGCGCCGCCGCCGAACCGGCCGCGCGCAAGCTGCCGTTCCTGGACGCGGTGCGCTTCCAGAGCCGGGAGATCCTCATCGCCGCCGGTGCGCTGGCCA
This sequence comes from Nocardia puris, assembly GCF_003315035.1. Classification (GTDB taxonomy): domain Bacteria; phylum Actinomycetota; class Actinomycetes; order Mycobacteriales; family Mycobacteriaceae; genus Nocardia; species Nocardia puris. Next base: position 503,801 of record NZ_QNRE01000003.1, on the reverse strand, counting down.
GCCTGTTCTCGCTGTTCTACATGGGCACCGCGTTCCTCACCAAGTACGGCGTCGACAGCATGGACCTGTCCCGCGATTTCGTGCTCGGCATGGGCATGGTGGCCGCGGTCTGCTTCGGTCTGTCGACGGCGGCCTCGGCGCTGTGGTCGGACCGGATCGGGCGGCGCAAGGTCATCCTGGTGTCCTGCTCGGCCGCGGTCGTGTGGGCGCTGCTGCTCTTCCCGATTCTGGAACTCGGCGGTGGATTGGCTTTCGCGGTGGGCCTGCTCGGCACCCTGCTGATCTTCGGGATCGCCTACGGCCCGGCCGGTGCGCTGCTGCCCGAGATGTTCCAGGCGCGCTACCGCTACACCGGCGCGGGCATGGGCTACAACCTGGCAGGCATCCTCGGCGGCGCGCTGCCCCCGCTGATCGCGGCGCCGTTGATCGCCGGGCCCGGCGCGATCTGGGTCGGGTTGCTGCTGGCGGGACTCTCCGCGCTCAGCGTGCTGTGCACGTATCTGATCGTGGAGACCAAGGACCGCAGCATCCACAGTTAGGGCGGGCGCGATCCGGCCGGACCATCCGGCCGGATCGCGTCAGCGCGCGGCGCGGCCCACGATGAGGTGGGCCAGCCGGGACAGGGACTCCTGATTGCGGAGCTTGATGGCCAGGCGTTGCACGTCGCCGGGAATGAGGGCGGCGGGCCCGCTCACCGCGTGCTCCGTCATCCGGATCCTGGTCTCGCCGGGCCGGAACTCGTCCAGCTCCAACAGGATTCGCGCCGAGCCCACCGGCCACAGCCGCGCTTCCAGTTCGAGCAGCCGGGGCGGGTCGACGGCGCGCACGGTGGTCACATCGCGCGCCATCACCGGCCACAGTCCGACGCTGTAGTGGATGCGGGTGCCGACCTCGGGCCAGCCGGGATCGACCTCGCGGATGTGGGACGCGCCGACCACCCAGCTCGCATAGAGCCACCCGTCGGCGAGCACGCCGAAGGCGGCGGGGGCGCTCACCGGCACGGTCAGTTCGGCATCCAACACGGTCGCACCTCCGGCTCGTCTGGGCTGGCGCCGCGTTCCAGCGTAGGACCGAAATCCCCGCGCCGCCCGTGGCGTGTGATCCGATGTGCGCGACGCGGGAGACGTGAGTTGCTGCACAGTAGCGATTTATGTCAAGGTGCTCGTCATGTCCCAAGTAGTGGAATCCGACCGGCCGTCACCCGGCCGGACGGTGTTCGGTCACCCGATCGGGTTGACGAACTTGTTCGGGGTCGAGCTGTGGGAGCGATTCTCCTTCTACGGCATGGTCACCATCCTCGGGTACTACCTGTACTACTCGGTGACCGACGGAGGGCTCGGGCTGGACCAGAGCACGGCCGTCGGCATCGTCGGCGCCTACGGCGGCCTGGTCTACCTGTCCACCGTGCTCGGCGGCTGGATTGCCGACCGGGTGCTGGGCATGGAGCGCACCGTCTTCTACGGCGGTGTGGTGGTGATGGCCGGCCATATCGCGCTGGCGATCCTGCCCGGATTGGCCGGTGTGGGCGTCGGTCTGGTGCTGGTGGCGCTGGGCAGCGGCGCGCTCAAGGCGAACGCGTCGTCGTTGCTGGGCACCCTCTATCCCAAGGACGACGCCCGCATCGACGGCGGATTCACGCTGTTCTATCTGGGCATCAACCTCGGCGCGTTCGTCGGCCCGCTGCTCACCGGTCTGCTCCAGACCCGCCTCGGCTTCCACTACGGCTTCGGCGCGGCCGCCATCGGCATGGCGCTGGGCCTCACCCAGTACGTGATCTTCCGGCGCAATCTGGGCGATGCGGGCCGTGACGTGCCGAACCCGTTGCGGCGCAACGAGATCGTACGGATCGTCGGTTTCGTCGTCGCGGCCGCCGTCGTCGTGGTGGCGGCCTTCGCGACCGGCCTGGTCGACCTGGACAACTTGCCCGACGTCACCGCGGGCGTCATCGCCGTGGCCTCGATCGTCTACTTCGCCGTGATGCTGACCAGCCCGAGGGTGGATCAGCTCGAACGCAGCCGGGTACGCGCGTTCATCCCGCTGTTCCTCGCCAACGCGGTGTTCTGGTCGCTGTTCCAGCAGATCTTCACCGTGCTCGCGGTCTACTCCGACGAGCGGATGAACTGGAACATCTTCGGCTGGACCGCGCCGGCGAGCTGGATCGGCTCGGTGGAGCCGGTGTGGATCATCGCGCTCTCCCCGCTGTTCGCGCTGATGTGGACCAAGCTCGGCAACCGCGCGCCCAGCACACCGCGCAAGTTCGCCTACGGCGTGATCGGGATGGGCGCGGCGTTCCTGCTGTTCGTGCCGCTGGCCGGGCTGGATTCGGTGCCCGCGCTGTTCGTGCTGTTCATCATGGGCGGCTTCGCGGTGTCGGAACTGCTGCTCTCGCCGATCGGCCTGGCCGTCACCACCCAGCTCGCCCCCGAGGCGTTCCGGGCGCAAATGATGGCGTTGTACTTCTTCTCCGTCGGTATTGGTACGTCGATGTCGGGCGTTCTCGCTCGTTTTTACGACACGGACAACGAAGTCGCCTACTTTGGCATCACCGGTGCGGTGGCGATCGGGGTCGGCCTGATCGTCGCGGCTCTGGCACCGTGGATCAGTCGCTACATGGCGGGCGTCCACTAGAAACCGGCGGCTCTCCGGCAACCCCGGCGCTCCGCCCGATCCCATCCTCCGAGACCTACCCCTCCGATCATTCCGGTACAGGCGTACGAGTCGGCTAGTCTGGCCGCGCAGCCCCTATAGCCCAATTGGCAGAGGCAGTGGACTTAAAATCCATTCAGTGTCGGTTCGAATCCGACTGGGGGCACCGGCAACCAGCGTCCGAACCCCGTTCGAGCACCGGCTTCCCGCACGGCGCCGGGCTCGAGCGAATCGTCCGATCCGGCATCGCGACCACGGACTCTCAGAGGTCAGCGTCTCGCGTAGGGCGACCATGCCGAGGCCTGGGATGTCGCCGGCCGCGCCGCGGACATCGCCGTCGCCGCTGTCGGCGAACTGCATCGTCGGGCGGAAGCCGAAGACTTCGCGGTACCACCGCACCGACCGGGGCAGGTCGGAGCCCGGGATCTTGACGTGATGGACGACGGCGAGATCGGGCATCGGGGCCACCTCCTCGAATTAGCCGCAGTGCCACTGCGGTGAATATTGCTAGAATCCTCCTCGTGAGCCAACCCGTCAAGAGGCCGTACCGGGCCACCAAACGCGCCGAGGGGGCCGCGGCGACCAGGGCCGCGATTCGGCAGGCGGCCGGTGAACTGTTCGTCGAGCGTGGCTATGCCGGCACGCCGATGCGGGAGATCGCGCATCGGGCGGGAGTCGGGGAACGCACACTCTACGACGCCTTCCCCAGCAAGCTCGCGCTGTTCCGGCACGCTCTCGACGTGGCTACGGTGGGCGACGAGGAGCCGATCGCGGTGGCCGAACGACCAGAAGTCCAGGCCGCGCTGGCCGAAGCCGATCCGCGGGCGGCCGTCGACAGGATCGTGGACTACACCGTTGGCCTGCTCGAACGTGCCGGGGATCTCATCATGGTCGGCGTGGACGCGGCGTCCGCCGACCCCGCCATGAGATCCGGGGCCGAAGCGGGCGCGGCCGCCACCCGGGCCTTATGGGCGGCGTTCGTGCGCAGCCTCGCCGAGCGCGGCACCCTGCGCCCGGACATCGACATCGACACCGCCGCCGACAGCCTCTTCGCCCTCGCCTCGCCACACGTCTTCCGGCTGCTGCGCCGTGAAAGCGCTTGGCCGGCCACCAAGTACCGCGATTGGCTGACCAACGCGGTGACCGCGCACTTGCTCGCACGGTAGCCGCGCACTCCGGTGCTCAGCGTCCGCGCATCCGATCAGTCCTGGTCCTCCGGCGCCTCAGGGAAACGCCGCAACAGCAGAATGGATGCGGCCAAGCCGCCCCAGACCACCGTGATCGCGATGATCATCATGATGATCGCACCCGCCGACATCAGTTCTCCGCCTTCCGTGTCTGCGCCTGACCGCCACCGGTTTCCGGGGTCACCGCGGGACCGTCCGAGGCGACGTCGCGCCACGGGATCATCGCCAGCACAACGCCGACGACCACCGCGCCGATCGCGACGCCCCACCCCGCGATGACCAGGAAACCCGTGGAGTACCCACCGTAGTTCTCGGCGAACTCGGCGCGCAGCGTGTCGATCATCATCCAGCCGAGTACGACGGGAGTGATCACTCCGAGAGTCAGCGTCCACACTCGGCCGAGCCGGATCGCCGAGATCTCGTCGACATGCTCTTGCAGCACCGGCAGTTTGCGCAGCAGCCACACCACGACGATCAACGCGATCAGGCCGGCGAGCGCGATGCCGTAGGAATTGATGAAGTGATCGGCCACATCGAGCAGGAACAGTCCGCCTTCGGTCGGGAACAGCGCGATCGAGACCGCGGCGGTAGCGCCGCCGACGATGAGAACGGCCGGCACCCGCGTCATGCCGGTGCGGTCCTGGACCGCGGCGATGATGACCTGCACGATGCTGATCAATGACGTCAGGCCGGCGACGACAAGCGATCCGAAGAACAGCAGGCCGAACCATCCCGCACCGAAGGTCAGCTGCGAGATGATTTCGGGGAAGGCTACGAACGCCAGCCCGATACCGCTGGTCGCGACTTCGTTCACCGCGACGCCGGATTGGGCGGCGATGAACCCGAGAGCCGCGAAGACGCCGATGCCGGCCAAGATCTCGAACGAACTGTTGGCGAACCCGGCCACCAGCGCGGAACCGGTCAGATCCGCGCGTCGGCGCAGGTATGAGGAGTAGGTGATCATGATGCCGAAGCCGACCGACAGCGAGAAGAAGATCTGCCCGTACGCTGCGACCCAGACGCTGCCGTCGGTGATGGCCGACCAGTCGGGCGTGAAGAAGGCGTCCAGCCCTTGCGCCGCTCCGGGCAGGAACAAGGCCCGCACGACCAAGATCGCGAACAGCACCGCCAGCAGCGGGATGAAGATCTTGCTGGCGGTCTCGATCCCCCGCCGTACACCGAATGCGAGCACCCCCAGCGTGATCGCCCAGACGGCGATGAGCGGTACGGCCACACCGGCCACGTAGTTGGTGCTGAATCCCGGCTCGTCGGCCTGGTGGATGAAGTCGGAGAAGAAGGCGTCGGTGTCGTCACCCCACTGCTGACCGACCGAGAACCCGACATAGCGCACCGCCCAGGCGATGATCACCGCGTAATAGGTGGCGATGACGAAACAGATCGCGACCTGCCACCACCCGATCGCAGCCGCGGGCCGGGACAGCCGCAGGAAGGCCCGCGGGGGCGAGCCCCGGAACTTGTGACCGATGGCGTACTCGAACAGCAGGACCGGAATGCCGGCGGTCAGCAGCGCGATCAGGTAGGGGAGCAGAAACGCGCCGCCACCGTTGTCGTAGGCGACGTAGGGAAATCGCCAGATATTGCCGAGGCCGACCGCGGATCCGATCGCGGCCAACAGGAAGCCGGCCCGCGACCCCCACTGCTCTCTCGCCTGCACCTCTCGCATCGGGCCCTCCGTCCGATCGCCGAACCGCTGCTGCGTGACTGTAGCGCCAAATCGGGATGTATGTGCGTGCTTCACCCGGCCTTTCGTCGAAGCGCGAAACCAGGGTGCGTCACGTGCACCGACCGGGTCCCGTGAGCTGGTCAGACATCATCACCTGCCAGGTGCCCGCCGACCCCGATGCCACCGAGGCCGCGTTGCGCGACTGCGCGGCCCGCCGGCCGTTCCGCCTCGCGATGATCAGTGCGGGCGTCCGCGTGGCCCCCGGACACGTCCCAAACTCTCCAGCACCGCCTGCGCCGCCCGCTCACCCGACGTCGCCGCATCCGCCAGCGACGGCAGGTCGAGCTGGTAATCACCGGCCAGGTAGATCCCATCGAGCGGATCACGCAGTGCCGGCAGCGAATTCCGGCGTCCCGGCGCCCAGAAGGGCACCACGCGGCGGTGGCGGTGGACGATGCCCTCGCCGAGTTTCCCGTCCAGCTCGGGGAAGACGGTGAGCAGGTCGGTGGCGAAGCGCGCCACGATCTCGTCGTCGGAGCGGTCGAGCAGGTCGTCGGCTCTCGCGCCGCCGGCGAAACAGGCCAGTGCTCCGCCCGGTTTCCGGTCGCCCTCGCCGCGCAGGGCCGCGGCGTGGTTGAACATCGCCTGGAAGGAGAGCTGGGGTGTCGAGACGGCGAAGTGGTCGTCCCAGCGCTGCGGCCCGGTTTCGTCGGTGAAGAAGCCGACGACCACGTACCGGCCGTAGGTGATGTCGTTGAAGGCGTTGCGGTGCCGCTGCGGCAGGTCGGGAATGATCCGCTCGGCGATGTCGGCGGGCGCGGTGACGATCGCGCGCTTCGCTCGCAGCCGCACCGGACGATCGCCGTCGAGATAGTCGACGAGCACGCCGTCACCGTCCCGGACCACCGACCGCGCCGTCGAGTTCAGTCGGATGCGGTCGCCGAGGTCCTCGGCCAGCACGTCGGTCAGCGTCTGGTTGCCGCCCACCGGAAGTGAGAAGTTCGGGACTTTCGCGGGATCGGCCAGCGCGATGCCGACCGACGTGACGAACTGCGTGGCGGCCGTCTCCTCCACCTCGCAGCCCATCCACTGCGCCGACCACGACCGGACGACGGTGGCGGCCAGTTCCGACCGGACGCCCTTCAACAGGTACGAGGCCAGCTTGGTATCGAGCCTCGCCCGAACACGCTGCGCCACAAGGCTTTCCGACTCCATGAACGGTGTGACCGCGAGGATGCGCGCGCCGACGACGGCCATCCCGATCCGGTCCAGCAGGCTCATCCGCGAACCGAACACGAGCTGCGCGGGATTCGAGGTATCGACCATCGCGCCGTTCAAGTAGAGCGCGACACTCTTGTCCGCCAGCGAGCCCATCTCGATGCCGTGCCTGCGCAGCGCCTTGATCAAAGTGCCGGTGCCCTCGGTGAATTGGGTGCCGAGGTTGATCCAGTAGTCGCCCCGCCGGACGGTCTCCACGCGTCCGCCCGTGCGATCGGTGGATTCGAGCACCACCACGTCAGCGTCGGGCGCGAGGGTGGTCGCCGCCGTCAAACCCGCCATGCCGGCGCCGACGACGACCACGTCGTGTACTTCATGCGTTGTCATGGGGACTCCTGCCCGTGGGGCGATCGAAGGGAGAGGTCCGGCTCAGGCCGTGACCGGAGCGCCGCCCGCGACCACCCGGGCGTCGACGCGCTTGTTGTGGGCGTCGAACGCCCGGTAGGCCCGGAAGTAGGCGAACATCTGCAAGCCCCAGGTGGACAGCGCGAAGATGTAGAAGATCGTCCGCTCGGAATCGTCGCCCGGGATGTGGACGAAGTCGTAGGTGGCGGCGATGACGAATCCGCAGGCCGTGGCGACACCCGCCCACACCGCGTGGCCGCGCTCGCCGATCTCCCACAGCCGCCGCACGAAGTAGATCAGGAACGCCGTGGTGAGCACGTTGGCCACGATGTAGAAGATCTTGCCGGGGGTGCCGATCTCCTCGGCGTACACGCTGAGGAAGAACCCCACCACGCCCGCGAGCGCGAACGCGCCGATGTCCACGGCGGCGGAAGGTTTGTAGCGGTGGGTCACCTTCATCAGTCCGAGGACCAGGATCAGGGTGATGCCGATCGACCGGGAGAAGGCGTCCAGGAAGTACGCCGCGGTGTACATCGGGCTGTCGTGACCGGCTTTGAGAATGCCGTAGATCAGGAAGTTCGTCCCCGACGTCGCGACGATGATCCACTCGAGGCCGAGCAGATAGTTCCGGTAGTGCCGGATGAATTTGACGCCGTAGATGAATCCAACGGCGATCATCCAGATGTCGGCGACCATGAAGAGCGACTCTCGGATGGTCATGACCTTCTCCTTCGGGGGTGACGCCGGTCGGACGGTGTCGAGGGTTGTTTCGTGAGGGCTGCCAGCCGGTCGGAGGCGCGGTCGGCGAGCCAGCCCGCGTACAGCGCGGGACCGCTGACGAGGCTGGGCCAGAAGCGCTTTCGGCCGTGCCAGATCGCCGCCAGGTCCGCGTGGGGCGCCGCGCCGGCGAGGCGGTCGGCCAGCAGGTGGCCGACGTACTGCGCCTGGGCGAAGCCGTGGCCGTTGCAGGCCAGGGAGTAGAGCACGTTGTCGGAGGCCTCGCCGGCGACCGGCAACCAGGTGGAGCTCATCCCGATCCAGCCGCCCCAGGCGCGGCGCGGCTCGATATCGCGCAGTCCGGGAAAGCGCTCGCGGAAGCCGCGGACGAGGTCGTCGGCGACGTGGCGCGCGGGGGTGCGATCCGGCAGCGGGATGCGGCCGGCCTGCACGCGGCGGGTGCCGAAAGCGATGGTCCCGCGCGGGGTGACGCGATAGCTCTCGAGGATCATGTGCAGCGTCACCAGCGGGGCCCGGCTGGTCCAGCCGATCTCGTCCAGTCGCTCGGGCGCGACGGGTTCGGTCTCGACCAGGGAAGTCCACACCGGGGTGGCGAGGTTCTTCGGCGCCCCGGGCAAGCTCGGAGTGTGAGCGTTGGTGGTCAGCAACGCTTTTCGGGCGCGGACCCGCCCGCGCGGCGTCTCGACGGTCACCCCGCCGACGGTGTCGACGACATCGAGGGCGGGGGTGTACTCGTGGACGCGCACGCCGGCCGCGAGCGTCGCGGCGCGCAGCCCGAGGGCGAACTCGCCGGGATTGAGCGTGCCGCCGACGCCCTCGCGCAGGCCGCCGAGGAAGCCCTCCGGCAGCCCCGCGTCGGGACCCGCGACGAACTCGGCCGAAGAGCCCGCCGCCGCAAGGACTTTCGCGTTGCGCCGGGCATGTCGCAGTTGGCCTTTCGACACTGCGGCCATCACGATGCCCTCGGACCGGTAGCCGCAGTCGATGCGGTGCCGCGCGAGGGCGCTCTCGGCGAAGTGCACGGCGTTCTCGGCATACCGGTACAGCGCGCGCAGCCGCTCGGGCTTCAGCAACAGGCCCAGCAACGCCGGATCGGCGGCGATCGAGTTGGTGATGTACCCGGCGTTGCGAGAGGTCGCGCCCCAGCCGAGGGTCTTCGCCTCGAGCAGCACCACGTCGATCCCCTTGTCGGCGAGGCGAATCGCGGCCGACATGCCGCCTCCGCCGCCACCGATCACGACTACCTCGCAGTCGAGGTCGCCGGACGGCGGGGGTTCGACGGTGGCAGGTTGCCCGGCCCAGCCGGTGTCGTGGAGAAGTCGCATGTCGATCACGCCCCTTGCGCGGGAACGACGGCCGTGCCGCGGGCGCGCACCGCGACGAGCGGCGTCTCGAGCACCTGGGAGCGGCCGGTGTCGTCGGCGGCGCGGCAGAGCACGCGGAGTTCGAAATCGACCGTGCGGCTGCGATTTCCCTTCTTCACCAGCGTGGCCTGGGCCTCCACGACATCGCCGCCGCGCACCGGTTCGAGGAACTCGACCGACGAGTAGCCGGCGAAAAGTCCTTCGTGGCCGTCGACCTCGATCGCCAGGTTGGTCCCGACGTCACCGAACAGTTTCAAGGCGAAGGCGCCGTCGACCAGGTTCCCGGCGTAGTGCGCGTCGGAAAAGGCGACGTAGCGCCGATGCGTGACCGTGCTCATGAGATCTCCTGGTGGATCGGGCCGAGGGTGCGGGCCTGTGCTTCGCCGTCGATCGCGACGCCGGGATAGCCGCGTTTGGCGATTTCGGTGCACATGCGGCGGTACTTGCCCACGCCGCCCACGTAGCCCATGAAGGTGTTGGGTTTGCCGTCGACGTTGGAGCCGCGATACCAGGAGTCGGTGGTGGCGTACAGCGTGGCGGCCACGGTCTCCTCGGTGATGTTCACCCAGTCGTCCTGGCCCTCGGGGGTCGCCTCGACCACGGTGGCGCCGACTTCGCGGGCGTGGTCGAGCAGGTCGGCGATCCAGTCGACGGCCTGTTCGATGGTCATCACCACGTTGCTGGCCAGCGCGGGGCTCAGCGGACCACCCACCATGAAGAAATTGGGGAAGTCGGCGGTCATCATGCCGAGGTAGGTGCGGACTCCGTCGCGCCACGCCTCCTGGAGCATCCGTCCGGAAGCTCCGGTGAGGTTGAGCCCGTACAACGGGCCGGTGAAGGCGTCGAACCCGATGGCCAGCACCACGGCGTCCACCTCGTACGTGCCCTCCGCCGTGACGATCGCGTTCGCGGTCATCGTCTGAATCGGCTCCTGGCGCAACGACACCAGCGACACGTTCGGCCGGTTGTAGGTCTCGTAGTAGTCCGTGCCGAAACAGCTGCGCTTGGCGCCCAGCGGGTGGTACTTGGGCACCAGCAGTTCGGCGGTGGCCGGGTCACGGACGATCTCGCGGATCTTGTCGTGGATGAACTCCGAGGCGGTCCGGTTCGCCTCGGGATCGGTGAGCAGGTCGGCGAATTCGGCGCCGACGCCGTTGAATCCGCTGAGTTCGTAGGCCCGTTCGTAGCGCCGCCGCCGCTCCTCGTCCGAGACGTCGAACGCCCGGTCGGTGGCGGGGCGGTCGGGGATGCCGCCGGGGGAGTGCCGGCATTCCTCACGGATCTCCGGGTACGCGCTCTTGATCGCCTCCACCTGCTCCGGCGTGAGTTCGGCGTTGCGGGCGGGCATCACGTAGTTCGGCGTGCGCTGGAAGACCGTGAGGTGCTCGGCGACCTCCGCGATCAGCGGAATGGCCTGCACGCCGGAAGATCCGGTGCCGATCACCGCGACGCGCTTGCCCGCGAGCTCGTCGAGCGAGATGTTCCAGCTGCTGGTCGACACCTGGAGGCCGGCGAAGTTCTCGAGGCCAGGCACGTCGAAATCCTTGGGCGTGGACAGCCCGCCCGCTCCGGAGATCAGATACCGGCCGCGCCGCGTCTCGCCGCTGTCCAGCCGCACCTCCCACAGCCGCTCGTCCGCGTGCCAGGTGGCGCCGACCACGCGTGTGCCGAACGTGAAGTGCTTGCGCAGGTCGAAGCGGTCGGCGACGTGATTGATGTAGGCGAGGATCTCGGACTGCGGCGCGAACCGCTGGCTCCACGTCCACTCCTGTTGCAGCGCTTCATCGAACGAGTACGAGTAGTAGATGCTCTCGACGTCGCAGCGGGCGCCTGGATAGGTGTTCCAGAACCAGGTGCCGCCGACGCTGGGTCCGGCTTCGAAACCGGCGAAGGTCCAGCCGGCGTTGGTGAGCCGGTGCGCGAGGTAGAGGCCGGAGAAGCCGGCGCCGACGCCGATGACATCGACGACCGCGGGAGCCGGGGTGGGGGTGGAGTTCATGGCATCGGCACTTTCTGAATAGTGGTCTTAAGACTGGATCAATTGACTTAATTCGCGGCGTGTGCGTGTCCCTGGGTTCCGAGGTGGGTGCGCGCTACAGGGGGAGGTCGGGCGAATCCACGCCCACCACGCGGTCGCCGCAGAACACCCGAACGGATTCGCCGGGCCCGTGCCCGCCGATTCCCGAAGTGCCCCAGAAACTCTGGGCCGAATCGTCACCGAGATCAGCGATCTTGGCGCCGTTCACGCGCACCTCGCCCGACAGCACCCGGGAGCCGATCTCGATCGCGCGATCCAGATCGCCACCGAACACATACGCGTCCAGGCCCGAAGGGTTGGCGTTGGCCGCGCGCAGTGCCTCCTCGTCGGACTCGACGGCGTGCAGGCTGATCAGCGGTCCGAACAGTTCGGCGGTCGCCGCCGACGGGTCGATTCCCGAAGCGACGGTGGGCGAGAGGAAGAACCCGCCGAAGGCCGGGAGCCGCGCGGGCTGATGGATCGTCGCGCCGAGGGCGCGCAGTTCCTCGATCCGGTTGCGCAGCGTGGTGAAGTGCGGGGCGTTCGAGATCGGGCCGAGCCGCGTGCTCTCGTCGAGGGAATGCCCGATGTCGACGCGGGCGATGCGGTCGAGTAGCGCGTCCAGCAGCGGTTGGGCAATGTCCTTGTGCGCCAACACTTTGCCCGGACCTTCGCACCACTGGCCGTTGAGTTTGGTCATGCCTTCGAGGATCCCGTCGGCGGCCACGTCGATGTCGGCGTCGTGCAGCACGAGAGCCGGGTTGTTGCCGCCCAGTTCGAGCTGGAGCACCTTGAAGTCCTCGGCGGCCGCGCGGGCGATCGCGCGGCCCGCGTTCGGACCGCCGGTGAACGAGACGACCTTCACCCGGTGATCGCCGGTGAGCGCCGCGCCCACCTCACCCGCGCCGTGGACGAGTTGGAGCGCGCCGGCGGGCAGCCCCGCCCGGACGAAGCACTCCACCACGATCTGCGCACTGCTCGGCGCGTGCTCGGACGGTTTGAGGATGACCGGGCACCCGGCCGCCAGCGCGCTCACCACTTTCGCCGCGGGGATGAAACTCGGCCCGTTCCACGGGGTGAGGATCGCCGCGGGCCCCCACGGCACCTTGTACAGCCGCACGTCGCGGCCGTCGGACTTCAGCGCCGTGCGCCGCGGGAGCGCGCGCAGGTCCGCGGCGGTCGCGCGAATCCGGTGCGGGAGGAACCCCGCGATGATCCTGGCCTTCGCGATCGGGACGCCGCTGGTGAGGGCGTCGGTTCTGGCGATGTCCTCGATCCGGGTCTCGAGCAGCGCGGCCGCGCGCTCGAGGACGGCCGCGCGCTCCTCGCTCGCGGCGTCCTCCCAGCGGTCGAAACCGTAGGACCGCTCGGCATGCCGCAGGGCCCGCTCCACATCCTCGGGGGCGGTGGTGACGGTGCGGTGGACGGGTTCGCCCGAGTTGGGGTCGAGATTCCACGCGTCCGGGACCGTCCGGCACTCGGACCACTCGTCGGCGATGTAGTTGATCGGTTGGGGCAGTGACGGATTCGACATCTGCGGCCTCCTATGTCGGGGTGTGGTCACACGGTCAGGTCGGCGACGATGCGGGTCACCTCGCCCGACGTCATCGCCTCGAAGCCCTTGTCGATCGCGCGGAACGGGATCACGTCGGTGACCATCTCGTCGAGCAGCAGTCGGCCCTGGAGATACAGGCGCGCGAACTGCGCGATGTCCTCGCGCGCCTGGCCCGACCCCATGTACGAGCCGACCAGGCGCTTCTCGCCGAAGAAGAAGTCGGCGGCGGGCAGGGTGAGTTCGGTGCCGTCGGGCGCGATGCCCACCAGGCAGGCGGTGCCCGTGGCGCGCAGCACCGCCAGCGCGGTGGCCGCGGTGCGCGCGGAACCGACGGCCTCGAACGCGTAGTCCACCCCGTCGCCGAGCGCCTCGCGAATCTCGGCGGGCACATCGGACGTGCCGTTCACGACGTGCGTGGCGCCGTACCGCCGGGCCGCCGCCAGCCGGGCGTCGTCCAGATCGATGGCGACGATCGCCGAGGCGCCGGCCAGGCGTGCCCCCTGAATGATGGCCGAACCTACACCGCCGCAGCCGATTACGGCCACCGTGGCGCCCGGCCGCACCCGCGCGCCACGGAACACCGCGCCGACGCCGGTGACCACGCAGCACGAGAGCAGGCACCCGACGTGCAGGCCCACCTCGTCGGGCACCCGGACCAGCGAGTTCTCCCGCAGGAGGGTGTGGCGGGAGAACGCGCCGATGTCGCCGAGCCGTTCGACGGCGCGGCCGTCGGGTAGCTGGAACGCCGGGCGGGGCCGCCGTCGGATCTCCGCGACGCGCTCGCATTGCGTCGAGCGGCCCACCGCGCAGTTGCGACACAGCCCGCACGAGGGGGTGAGCGCGCCGACCACGCGGTCGCCCGGCCGCAACGAGGTCACGGCCTCGCCCACCGTTTCGACGACGCCCGCCACCTCGTGGCCCACGACCACCGGCAGGTCGGCGTGCACGGTGCCGGTCATGTAGTGCAGATCGCTGTGGCACAGGCCCACATTCGAGACCGCGACGCGCACTTCGTGCGGTTGCGGATCGTCGACGAGGATGTCGGTGAATTCGAGCGGCTCGTTCAGCGCGGTGAGCAGTGCTGCCTCGGTGGTGATCACAATCGGCTCCGATCTCGGTTGCTGGTCTCGGGCGCCGTCGGCGCGGTGCTCTTGGCTGCCCAGAAGCCGCCGATGCCCTCGGTGAAAGCGCCGGATTCCCACGCCTGGCGGGCGGCGTCGTCCTCCCGGGCGAAGGCGGCCTCGATGTCCTCAGGCCGCGGCCGCAGCAGGCCCAGGTGCAGCGCTGTGGTGCGGGGGTCCGAATTCCATTGCGCGACCGTGTCGATGGCGTGGTCCAGCAGTGCCTCCGGCGCCACGATCTCGTCCAGCAGCCCGATGCGCAGGGCCTCTTCGGCGTCGATCCGGGGCGAGCCCAGGATGACGCGCATCGCGTGGTTGCCCACCAAACGACCCATGAGCACGCTCGATGCGTTGGAGATGATGATCCCGCGGTGGTTTTCGGGCTGGTAGTACTCGGCGGCGGGCGTGCCGATCCGCGCGTCGCAGCACAGCGTGATCTCCGAGGCGCCGCCGACCGCGATCCCGTTCACGGCCGCGATCACCGGGACCCTCGTCGCGAGGACGGCCCGGGTGATGTCGTGGAACGTCGCGAACGCCTCGCGGATCTCGTCGTAGGTGGACGGCACCGACTGGAGGTCCTCGCCGGCGGAGAACGCCCGTCCCGTGCCGGTGAGCACGATCCCGCGCACGAGATCGCCTGTCCCGTAACGGCGTATCGCCCGCGCGAGCCGCACGCGCGTGGCGACGTCCATCGCGTTGAGCTTCGCCGGGCGGTTCAGGGTGAGCACGGCGACGTCGCGGTCGAGGCGCTCGTCCAGATAGCTGTCGGTCATGGCTGGCTCCTCAGTTGCCGGTGCGCGGTGGCCGCAGGTCGTAGGTGGTGCCGGGATGCTCGGCGGCGCGCGCCTTCAACGCGGGCTTGGAGACCCGTTCGGACGGGGTGCGCGGGAAGTCGGCGACGAACTCGACATAGCGCGGAACTTTGAAGCGAGCCAACTGGTTCCGCGCGGCGTTCACGATCCGCTCCGCGGTCGCGTGGCTCTCCTCGACACCGGGTTTCAGCTGCACGAAGGCCTTGACCTCCTCACCGAACAACTCGTCCGGGACGCCCACCACCGCCGCGGCGACGATGGTGTCGTCGCGTTCGAGGACGCGTTCGACCTCGGCGCTCGCGATGTTCTCCCCGCCCCGGCGGACCATGTCCTTGATCCGGCCGACCAGGCGGTAGCCGCCGGCGTCGCGCACGGCGACATCGCCGGTGCGCAGCCAGCCGTCGCGCAGGACCTTCGCGGTGTCCTCGGGGCGATTCCAGTAGCCGAGCATCATCGGGCGGCCCGAGGTGATCAGCTCGCCGGGTTCGCCCTCGCCCACCTCGTGACCCTCCGGATCGACGATCCGAATCCGCTTGGTGGGGATGGGATTTCCGAGTCGTCCGCTGCCGACATCGGCCGTGTCCCCGGGTAGGCTGACCAGGTCGGCCCCGCTCTCGGTCATCCCGTAGATCTCCCGCCACGGCGCGCCCCACCGCTGTTCGAGCCGCGCGTGCAGCGCGGCGGGGATCGCCGAGCACAGCACCAGGCGCAGGTCGTTGTCCCGGTCCTGCGGGGTCGGCGGCTGCTTGAACAGCAGTGTGGGCATCGAGCCGAGGACGTAGCAGAAGGTGGCCCGGTGCCTGCGGACATCGGCCAGGAAGCCGGAGGCCGAGAACCGGGGGAGCACCACCAGCGGCGCGCCGATCGTCAGGCACAGCGCAGTGTTCCACTGCGGGTCCATGTACGAGTACGGCTGCGAGGTGAGCACCACGTCGTCGGGCCCGAGGCCGGCCGCGCCCGCGCAGATCCAGCCCAGCCGGACCCAGTAGTCGTGGGTCAGCATGCACGCCTTCGGGAATCCCGTGGTGCCCGAGGTGTATTGCAGGTTCGCGAGGGTCTCGGCGGCGACGACCACCTGCGGCCCGGCCGCCGGAAAGCCCGCGAGTTCACTCCGCGAGGCGACCTCGACGATGCGGAGGTCGCGCAGCTCGCCGTTCGCGGCGCGCACCTCCTCGACCAGCGGGGTGTGCTCGGCGTCGGTGAACACCACGCGCGCACCCGAATCGCGGAGCACGAATTCGAGATCCGCGCTGCGGTACGACGAATTCACCGGCACCGCCACGCCGGCCGCCTTCAGGATCGCGAACCAGGCGACCGGCCACTCCACGACATTGGGCAACATGATCGCGACCCGGTCGCCGGGGCGGACCCCGTCTTCGGTCGCCAAGCGCCGCGCCAGGCGCGCGGTCCACTCCTCGATCACGCCGAAGGACCAGGAACCCCGCTCGAACCGGAGGAACTCGCGGTCCGGCGACTCGGCGGCCCGGTGTGCCAGCAGACCCACGAGGGTGTCGATCGGCGGATCCATCGCCAGGCGATCGAGCGCGGTCTCGCGCTCGGTGCGAAGTGAGTCGACTTCGGTCATGTGGTTCTCCGGGGGCTGGAACGGTGACGGACGGGCCGATCGCGATGTCGGGAGCCGGAACGCGCCACGGCGGGAATCGGTCTGTGAGGCCTGTCATAGACAGTAGCCCATCGCAGTCAAACGATCCAGTCATTTGACTGATAAATTCGAACGGAAGACACTGGTAACGTAGATTTGACTTGATCATCTGTTCAGTACCGGCTCGACAGGAGAGACGTATGGCTCGCATTCCCGCCGCCGAACGCAGTGCCGAACTGGTGGCGGCCGCCGTGCACGTGATCGCCACCCACGGGGTGGACGGCGCCACCACGCGCCGCATCGCGGAGGCGGCGAACGCGCCGCTGGCCACGCTGCACTATTGCTTCTCCTCGAAAGAAGTGCTGTTCTCCGCGGTCTTCGAATACGTCGCCGCGCAGTATCGGGACGTGCTCGTGCGCAGCGATGTGCACGGCGACCTGGAGACCACCGCGCGCGGGCTGATGCGCGGTGTGCTGGAGTGGTACCTGGAGAACCGGGAGTTCTGCGCGGCGATCGTCGAGCTGATCAGCTGGGCCAAACGCCAGGAGGGCGAGCAGGCCGAAATGGTCTACAACGAGGCGTTCGCGACCATCCGGACGATCCTCGAGAACGACGCCACGGCCTCGGGCCGGACGGTCGATTCGGACACCCTCGACGAACTGGCCTATGTCGTGACCGCGCTCTCCGACGGGTTCGCCCTCAACTGGCTGGTGTTCGACGACAGCGCGGCGGCCCGGCGGCAGATCGACCTCGTCCTCGGCGCGCTCGATGTGTGGATGGCGGCGAACCTCGGTGCCGGGTCCGGGCCCGCCGCCGTGGTTCCCGAGGTGGAGCCCGCGCAGGCCAAGCGTTCGCTCGTCTCCTGGGTGAGCGTCAGCTGACGGAATGCCGCTGCTGCCCACTATCTTTGGGCGGCAGCGGCATTCGCGTCGGTCAGAGTCGCGCGGCGGCCGCGTCGACGATCCAGCGCAGTGCGCCGTCGTCGCCCACCATCCACTCCGGATGCCACTGGACCCCGAGCGCTGGCGCGTCGGAGAGCTCCACCGCTTCGGCGACGCCGTCCGCGGTGCGGCCGGTGACGACCAGTCCCTTGCCGCAGATGTCGATCGCCTGGTGGTGCCACGAATTGGTCACCAGCCGGTCGCCGAACACCGCGTGCGCGCGGGTGCCGGGATCGAATGTCACCACGTGCTCGGGGTCGCCGTCCGACAGCGGCCCCGTCGCCATGAGGTGACGCACGGGGCCCGCGGGCAGGTCGGGGATCAGCGTGCCGCCGAGCGTCACGTTGAGCACCTGCATGCCGCGGCACACGCCGAGCAGCGGGAGCTCGCGGTCCAGCGCGGCCGTGGTCAGCGCGGTCTCGAACATGTCCCGGTCCAGGTCGTGGACGCCGGGATCCGAGAGCGGGTCGATATCGCGGACCGCCGACTCGTCTCCGCCCCAGCAGCTCGGGTGCACGTCCTGGCCGCCGGTGATCACCACGCCGGACAACCAATCGCACAGGGCGTGCGGATCGGCGTCGTAGGGCAGCATCACCGGCACGCCGCCCGCGCGCGCGATCCGGTGCGCGAAATCGGACATGAAACTGTCGGTGAGTCGGTGTCCGTAGCCCGGGTGGCTGCCGCTGATCAGGTTCATCCGGAACCGCCGGCCGGTGAGTCCGATCAGCGGTTTCCTCCGGTCGGCGCTCACGGGAACTCGAAGTAGCGCAAGGACTCCCACTCCGACAGCTCCGCGAACGGATCGCCGCCCGCGGTGTGGAACCGCATCCACTCCCAGCGCCGCGAGCCGACCCAGAAGTCGACGAACTCCTCGCCCAGAATCTCGCGCAGGACCGGGTCCGCGTCGAGGGCGTCGGCCGCTTTCGACATGGTGTCGGGGATCCGTTCGATGCCCAGCCCCGGCGGTACGCACCACGCCATATCGCTCACGGGCTCGGGCGGTTCGATCGCGCGTTCCAGTCCGGCGATCACGCCGGCCAGCACGGCGGCGACCGCCAGGTAGAGGTTGGCGTCGGCGCCGGGCACGCGATACTCCAGGCGCGAGTACTCCGGGTGGCCGCAGACGGCGCGCACCGACGTGGTCTTGTTGCTGATGCCCCAGGAGATGGTGGTCGGCGGACCGCTGAGGTCCACGAGCCGCCGGAACGACGTGATCTGGGGCAGCACGATCGAGGTGGCGCCCGGCATCGTCGCGAGCAGGCCGCCGATGGCGTGCCGCATCACCTCCGACGGGCCCTCCTCGGCGAAGAACGCGTTCGCGCCGTCGCACCGCAACGACAGGTTGATGTGCGAGGCCTGGCCGTAGCCCGCGGTGGGCTTGGCCATGAACGTCACGGTGTGCCCGCGCTCGAACGCCACCTCGCGCAGTACCTGGCGAGCGCGCGCCCACGCGTCACAGACCGAGATCGGCGCTCCGGGAACGAGATTGAGCTCGGCCTGGCCCGCCGCGTCCTCGTCGCTCCATGCCTCCCATTCGAGACCGATCTCGTCGAGGCGGTGCTCCACCGCCGTCATGTAGTCGATCCAATCCTTGGACCTGGCCAGGTGATACGCGGTGCCCGCGGAGCCGCCGAGCGGCGTCAGGTCGCGGTAGCCCTTCGCCCGCGCCTCGTGGATCGACTCCTCGAACAGGGTGGTCTCGATCTCGACGGCGATGGTCGCGGTGTAGCCGAGCGCGCCGAGCCGGTCCACCATCTTGCGCACCAGATTGCGCGGGCAGATCGACACCGGCTCACCGGTTTTCAGCCAGAAGTCGCCGATCACCGAGGTCACCTCGGGGCTCCACGCGACCGCCGTCGCCATGTCCGGGCGGAAGTAGAGGTCCTCGAGGTGGCCGCGCCAGGAGGGGTAGGCGAAGCCGAAATGCGGCTGGTTGCCCAGATCGAGGCCGAACAGGAGATCGGCGAAGGCGAAGCCCGAGCTCGAACACGCGGCGAACTTCCTGGGCGCCACCATCTTGCCGAGGAACGAGCCGTCGTGGTTCGTGGCCTCGAGGCGGTAGGCCCGCACGCCGGGACGCGTTGTCTCGGAGGCGTTCTCGACGGTGGGGATGAGCAGGTCAGACATCGTAACGAACCTTCCAGGACGCGCCGGCCACGACCGATAGCTGAGACATGGTGCCGCGCAGCCCGATCGCGCCGCTCGCCAGAACGGCGACGAGATCGTCGGCGCCGCTGAAGATCCCGGCCAGGGCGTCCGGGGGACCGGCGATCAGATACTGGGTCTCGCCCTCGCCGAGCACGGCGGTCTCGATGCCGCCCGTCTCGTCGGCGGCGACCGCGATCAGCACGTCGGGGATGCCGCGCAGCGAGCGCGCGGCGCTCCAGAAGCTCGCGGCCGCCTCGCGCCAGTCGGGCACCGGTGGGCGGAGGGCGTCCAGGATGGCGGCCGCCACGTCGGCGGGGCCGTCCGGGTCGACGGCGGGGGCGAATCGCGCGTTCAGATCGACCACGAGCGTCACATCGGGCTCGACGAACACGCCGCTCGACACCGCGATCACACCGCCCCCGAACACGACCGTCGCGGCCTGTGGTGTGTCGTGGGAACGAAGGGCCACCACGGCGTTGAGCTCCCGCAACGTGGTGTGGGCGTGGCCCGCGCGGACCGAGTCCCGCAGCGTGCGGCCGATCAGGCGGACGATCGGGCTCGCGTCGTCCTCGAGCCGCACCTCGACGTCCGCGGCTGCTCCGGCGGTGCGCGCCGGTGGCGCGATGGTTTCGGTCATCTCCGGTCCTTTCGACTCGGCAGGATCGCGTGCGCGGCGGGCCGGTTGATCACGGTCCCACATTGTCGCTTGTCTGGGTCATTTGACTATGATGGTGCGGTACGGATCACACTTTGTCAACGACACGGAAGGTGGCCGCGATGAGCGAGGGCCCGCCCAGCTGCTGGAATCTCTTGGACGACAACGCGAGAGCGGTAGCGGAGGCAATCGCCGCCGCACTCCCCGCGCCGCTGCGCGAACTGGGGCCGGAACTCGCCAGAACCCTGCTCGCGACCCAACCGGCGGATACTCCGCGCACGCCCGTCGACGTGGTCGAGGTGATGCTGATTCCGACCCGGGCGGGCGCGGCCAGGGCCCGCCTGTATCGCCGAAGCCGGGCCGAGCGCGCGCCGGCCCTGTTGTATCTGCACGGCGGCGGGTTCGTGCTCGGCACCTTGGACGGCGTGGACGAGCTGTGCCGCGCGATCGCGGCGCGCACCGGATGGGCGGTGATCTCGCTCGAGTACCGGCTCGCCCCCGAAGCCCCGTACCCCGCCGCACTCGAGGACGCCGTGGACGCGTTCGCCTGGCTCCGGGCCTCGGCGACGAGCCTCGGGATCGATCCCGCCGCGATCGCCGTCGGCGGCGACTCGGCGGGCGGAAACCTCGCGGCCGCACTGTGTCTCGCGCAGCGCGACGCCTGCGGGCCCATGCCGGTCGCCCAGGTGCTCGCCTATCCCGCCGTCGACAATCGGTTCGCGCGTCACTCGTGGACGGAGTTCGCCGACGCCCCCTTGCTCACCGCCGCCGACGCGAAATGGTGCTACGGCCTATATGCCGGCGCCGAGTTCTCCGATGCCCTGGCCGCCCCGATGCGGGCGGAATCATTACGCGGCCTGCCGCCCGCATTGATCGTGACGGCCGAAGTGGACCCGATCCGCGACGACGCCGAAGCCTTCGCCGCGCGCCTGGCGGCGGAAGAAGTCCCGGCCACCGCCATTCGCTACGACGGGGTATTTCACGGCTTCTTCCCCGAGATCGGCGTGTACCCGCAATCGGAGCAGGCCATCGGCGCGGTGTGCGAATTCCTCCGGCGGATGTCGCCCCCGGACTTCCTCGCGGCAAATGGCGCTGGTCGCGACCAGCGCGGCGTACTCTGACGCCCGAAAGATCATCTCGGCGTTGTGTCACGTCCCGAAGGATCTGTCCCCGGACTCGACGATCGGTCATCCGGCGCTCTGCTCACTGTTTGGTAACCGGACGTGGTGCTGGCCCTGAACGGAAAAGGACGCTGCCATGTCGCAATCTCCGGGGTGTAGCTGTCGATTGTCCGCAGGGTTGACTCGGCGGCATTTCTTCGCCGTGCTGGGGGTGGCATCGATCGGGGCCGCGGTGCTGACGAGCGCGTGCACGTCGGACGATCCGAGTCCGGTGCAGGCGACCACGACTCCCGCGCCGCCGCCCAAGCCGGACAGCTTGTTCCGCAATGTGCGGGTGCTCGATGTCCGGCAGGGCGTGCTGGGGGATCCGACGGATGTCCTGATTCGCGGCAATACCATTTCGGCGATCGGCACGGGTCAGCCCGCCGCCGACCAGACCGAGGTCATCGACGGGCGTGGCCGCACCTTGATGCCCGGATTGATCGACAACCACGTGCACCTGGTGTTCGGCAGCGCGTCGATGGCCGACCTGAACGATCCCGAGAAGACCCCGGAGTTCTACGCCCGCGCCGCACTCACCTCGGCCGGCGAGATGCTGATGCGCGGTTTCACCTCCGTCCGGGATATGGGCGGCCCGATCTTCCCGCTCAAAGCGGCCATCGATGCGGGGCAGGCCAAGGGGCCGCGGGTGTGGCCGTCGGGCGCGATGATTTCCCAGACCTCGGGCCACGGCGACTTCCGCACTCCCGAGGAAAGGTCGCGCCGCTTCACCGGAAAGCAGTCGCGCGCCGAGGAAATCGGCGCGACATTCATCGTCGACGGCCGCGACGAAGTACTCACGGCAGCGCGCGAGAACCTGCGCATGGGCGCGAGCCAATTGAAACTCACTGCGGGTGGCGGCACCTCCTCGGCGTACGACCCGGTCGACGTCACGCAGTTCACGCTCGACGAATTACGCGCCGCCGTCGACGCGGCCGGCGACTGGAACACCTATGTGGCGGTGCACGCCTACACGCCCAAAGCGGTGCAGCGGTCCGTCGAAGCCGGTGTTCTCTGCGTCGAGCACGGGCAACTGCTGGACGAACCGACGGTGAATCTGCTCGCCGAACGCGGCGTCTGGCTCAGCGGCCAATACCTGCGCCCCAATACCGAGAGCATGTCGGCCGAGCGTCGCGCGAAGCGCCAAGCCGTCCTGGAGGGGAATTCGGTCGTCTGGCCGATGGCCAAGAACGCCGGCGTGAAACTGGCCTGGGGAACCGACTTCCTGTTCGAGCCGGAATTGAACGCCGAGCAGAACAATTTCCTGCTCCCCCTCGCCGAATGGTTCAGCCCGGCCGAACTCCTGCGCCTGGCCACCCTCGACAACGCCGGCCTCCTGGCCCTCAGCGGCCTCCGCAGCCCCTACCAAGGCACGCTGGGCGTCGTCGAGCCCAACGCCCTGGCCGACCTGATCCTCGTCAACGGCGACCCGCTGGCCGATATCGACCTCATCGGCGACCCGACGACCAACTTCGACGTGATCATGAAGGACGGGGTGATCTACAAGAACGCGTAGATACGCCGCGCCGCCCGAAATTCGGCAGCCATCGAATCCGGCCGGGAGAGTCGAATGGGGTGCGAACTATGCGCTGGGGCAAGCGCTTCGGCGATCACTGTGGTGAGACGGCGACGTCGACCGCGCGCGGCGGTGAATGTGTCGGCGTCGGTGACCATGTGGATCAGCGACGCCGATCCGATCACCGGCGTCGGAGCCCCTCCAGGACCGCCGCCCGGACGGGGTGGTCGTCGGGGTACCGTTTGGCGATCCGGCGCCAGGCGTTGCGGCCCGCGATCGGCGCCGCGTGCACGGATTCGGTGATGGCGAGGGCGTCCGCGGCGTCCAGAGACGACACGTCGGCGATCGACCCTTCGAGTTCGTCCGACATCGCGATGCGGGTGGTGATGACGCGGCCCGCGAGGCGGTCGTTCTCCGTGGGGGACAGTGGGATCAGCAGATCGGGTGTCGTTCCGCCGTCCAGAACGCGGACACGGACGAGATCGGCGGCGGCAGGCAGATCGCCGGAAGCGGATACGGTGATCCGCGTTCCGGAACTGCTGCCGGGCGCCCTGATGTACTCGAGTCCGGACGCGGCGTCGGTCACCTTCTGGATCGGTGCCGCGGTGCTGGACGCGGCGGCGCGGATCGTGGTCGTCCACGCCGGGATTCGGGTCCGGCGGGCGTCGAGCGCGATCGGCGGATTCGGGTCCGCGGCCCACCGCCGTGTCAGTCGTTCGGCGATCCGGAGACCGGCCGCCTTCGCCTCGTCGTCCAGTTCGTCGTCGGTGTCGACATCCTCGACGGCGGTCAGCAGCCGGTCCAGCGGTGCTGTGCCGCGCCGCCGTCGCGGAGGGGCCGCGCGCCACGTCCGCACTGCTCGATTCGCCCGAGGCCGATGTGCTGGCATGGCAGTCGCGTGCGGTCTGGCACCGGCGGATCGATCGCCGCGACGATCGGCGGCGCCCTCGTAATGATCGCCGTCAATTGCATTCCCAAGGGGAGTGACGAACTCGCTTTCGGTGCCTACGACAGCAAAGAAGTGCAATGCCGCCCGGGATCAACTGATCCCGGGATCCTCGCACCCGGGCCTCGCCTGGTCGATCTCCCACTGCTTCAGTCCGAATGCGCCGATGCAGTTCAACGATCGCTGGCTCGAGTCCGGCCGGTGGTACTTCTTCCTGGCGTGAGGTGACCGCCGATTACGTCGAGCCACCTTCCCCGGCCGGTACGAGGAAGGTGGCTCGACGTTGACGGCCTATACGCGACCGGCCGGACGGCTGCGCCAGCCGCACGGTCGGGTCGACGGATAATCCGTTGCACGCCCGCGGTGCGTGCGTCGGGCTGCCTGGGCTGTCACAGTGGGAAGATGCGGGCATGGCGGGTCAAGGAGCCGGGGCCGGTGGATGGGGCGCCGGTGGTGATGGAGGCCGTGGGTGTGCCGGAGGCGGGGGACGGGGAGTTGCTGGTGCGGGTGCTGGCTTGTGGGGTGTGCCGGACGGATCTGCACGTGGTGGAGGGGGATCTGGCGGTGCATCGGCCGGGGGTGGTGCCCGGTCACGAGATCGTGGGTGAGGTGGTCGAGGGGGCGGCGGGGTTCACGGTGGGGGAGCGGGTGGGGATTCCGTGGTTGCGGTACACGTGCGGGGAGTGTCGGTACTGTCGGCGGGGCGCCGAGAATCTGTGTCCGAATTCGCGGTACACCGGGTGGGACGCCGACGGTGGATACGCCGAATATGCCACGGTGTCAGCTGATTTCGCGCTGCGGTTGCCGCCGGGTTACGGCGATGAAGAGGTGGCGCCCCTGTTGTGCGCGGGGATCATCGGGTATCACGCGCTGCTGCGGGCCGATCTGCCAGAGAAGGGGGTACTGGGGATCTACGGTTTCGGCGGTAGTGCGCATCTCACCGCGCAGGTGGCGCTGGCGCGGGGCGCACGGGTGCACGTGATGACCAGGGGCGCCGCGGCTCGTGAACTGGCGACGGCGCTCGGAGCGCATTCGGTGCAGGGGGCGTCGGACCCGCCGCCCGAACCGCTGGACTCGGCGATCCTCTTCGCACCCGTGGGGGAACTGGTGTTGCCGGCGCTGGAGGCGCTGGACGCGGGCGGCACCCTCGCCCTGGCGGGCATCCACCTGACGGACATCCCGCCGTTGAACTATCAGCGACATCTGTTCCGCGAGAGGCAGATTCACAGCGTCACCTCGAATACGCGGCGGCAGGCCGCCGAGTTCCTGGCGTTCGCCCAGGGGCATCGGCTGCACGTTTCGACCCACGCCTATTCCCTGGACCGCGCCGATCAGGCGCTGCGCGACCTCGCGCACGGGAGGTTCGACGGGGCCGCGGTGCTGGTGCCGTAGCTCGCGGAGGACAACGCGAAAATGCCCGGTGCACAATCGATGTGCACTGGGCACTCGCACTCTAGAGGTGCTGCGTCCGCCCGACCGTCACCAGCTCCGGCCCGGTCCTACGACTGCCCTACCACCACCGCCTGGGGCTCGGCGTCGGCCGCATCCGGCTCCGCCGCACTCTTGCGCGGCAGCAGCGCCGCGACCACCACGGTCCCCACCGCCAGGATGACGGCGGCGATCCCGCTGGCGCTGGAAACCGCACCGGCGAAAGCGGTTTCGGCGGCCGCGACCAGTTGGGCGGCGGCATCGGGCATGCCCGCGGCGCTGACCCGTTCGGCGACCATGAGGGCGCCGCCAATGGAGTCCTGCGCCGCGTCGGCGGCCTCGGCGGGGAGCCTGCCGGACACCTGCGGGGCCAGCTCGGAGCTGTAGGCGCTCGACAGCAGGGAGCCGAGGATGGCGATGCCGAGCGTGCCGCCCAGCTCCAGCGAGGTGTCGTTGACGGCGCCGCCGACGCCGAGCAGCCGCTCGGGGAACGCGTCCATGATGGCGTCGGTGGCGGGGGCGACGCTGAGTCCGATGGCCAGGCCGAGCAGGATCAGCGGCCCGAGGAACGTCGAGTAGCCCGACGCGGCGTCCACCGCGATCAGCCACGCCAGCGAACCGGTGCCCAGCGTCATCCCGGTCACGACCGTGGCCCGCAGGCCGAGTTTCGGCGCCACCACACCGGTGATCGCGGCGCCCGCGAACACCGCGCCCGCCAGCGGCAGCAGCCGGATGCCGGTCTCGAGCGCGTTGTAGCCGAGCACGAACTGCAGGTGCTGCGCCATGAAGAAGATCGAGCCGAAGGCGGCCAGGAAGAACAGCAGCACCGCCAGATTCGCGCCCGCGAAGCCCCGGTCGCGGAACTTGCGGATGTCGAGCATCGGATTCGGGTGCCGCAGCTCCCACGCGACGAACCCGGCCAGCGCGACCGCCGAGACGACGCCCGCGACGACCGCCGACAGGTGCCAGCCGTTGCGCGGCCCCTCGATGATCATGAACACCAGCGCCGCGACCGCGATCACCGACAGTGCCCCACCGACGAGGTCCAGCTGCCCGGCCGACTGCGCCCGCGACGGCGGCACCAGCGCCACGGCCGCCACGATGGCGGCGAGCGCGATCGGCACGTTGATCAGGAAGGTCGACGCCCAGCCGTTGCCCTCCAGCAGCGCGCCGGCCAGCAGCGGGCCCGCGGCGATGGCCAAGCCCGAGGTGGCGGTCCAGAGGGTGATCGCCAGCGCGCGCTCGCGCTTCGGGAATGTCGCCACCAGTAGCGACAGCGTCGCGGGCATGATCATCGCGGCGGCCACGCCCATCACCGCCCTGGCGACGATCACGCCGGTGACGCCGTCGACGGTCGAGCCGAGCACCGCGCCCGCCGCGAAGATCGCCAGGCCGCCCAGCAGCATGCCGCGCCGGCTGTACTTGTCGCCGATCGCGCCCATGAGCAGCATCAGCGCGGCGTACGGGATGGTGTAGGCATCGATGATCCATTGCAGATCGTTGCTGGTCAGCCCGAGATCCATGGTCATATCCGGGGCGGCCACGATCAGCGACGTGTTGGCCATCACCACGATGAGCAGGCTCAGGCACAGCACCGCGAGCGCGGCCCAGCGCCGGCCGTAGGCCCGGTCGAGCTGCGCGACCGGTGTCGTGACTATCAGGGACATCCGAGTTCCTCCATCGTTTATGCACACCGGTGTGAAATTGCTCAGTTATGTGCAATTTAGGAGATTTGCACTCCGATGTGCAACTATGGCGGCGGAGGAAGTGAAGGGATTCACATGAGCTCGACCGCAACCATGACCGCGCCGGGTGGCGCGCGCGCCCAGGCCAACCGGCGTCGCATCCTCGACGTCGCGGCTACCGAACTCGCCGAGAACCCGTCGGCGAGCATGGAGGACATCGCCGCGGCGGCGGGCGTGGTGCGCCGCACGCTCTACGGGCATTTCCCCAACCGCGACGCGCTGCTGGACGGCATCGTGGACCGCGCCTTCGACGACATCGAGCAGGCGCTGCACGACCCCGAGCCCGGTGAGCCGGTCCGGGTCACCGCGGCGCGGTACACGATCTCGCTGTGGCAGGTCGGGGACAGGTACCGGCTGCTGCTGCGCCTCTCCGAGACCGATCTGAAGCAGCGGATCGAACAGCGTCTCGCGCCGGTCTACGCGGTGTGCCGGGCACTGATCGCCGAGGGCCAGCGGCGCGGCGACTTCGCCGACCACCTACCCCCCGATGTGCTGGCCCGCACCCAGACCGCCTTGATCTTCACCCTTCTCGAAGAGCGCAATAACGAATCCTGGACCGACCCCCAGCCCGCCGTCGTCGTCGCCCGTGCCTCCCTCATCGCCTCGGGCGTACCGCCCGCCGAGGCCGCCGAAATCGCCAGGACGGCAGCGGAATTGGAAGGCTTGCCCGCTTCCTAGCGTGTGGCCCGCTGTGCGCCGTCTCCGCTCGGGTGTTCATCGAGCGAACTTTGTAGGCGACGAGGCAGGACACCCACCGGCTCATCCGGTGATGGGGGAGACGCTGGTCGTCAGCCGACGCGGTGACGTGCGGCTCACGACCGGTGCGGTGCCGGCCGAAGCGCTGACTCATGGCTCCCGGTCGGCGCCGTGCTGGCCGACGCGCTGACTTGCGGCTCCCGACTGGAACGGTCCCGGGTTTCCGACTGGAACGGTCCCGGCAAGCAGGCCGACGAGCGCGCGGCGAGTGCGGCTCGTTTCCCTCGTTTCCGCACCACCCGTAGCTAGACTCCTCGTCAACCGATCTCCGATCGCAAGTGTCCGAACTGCTGTAGCCGGGGCGCGACCGTCAGGAGGATGTGTTGTCGCTGGTAACTCGTGGTATCGCGTGGTTCGGCCTGTATCTTGCGGTGGCGGTGGTGCCACTGGTGTTCGCGGTGGCCGGGGGTGCGCCCGAGGGACGGGGGTTCCTCACCGAATTCTCGGTGGCGCTGGGCTTCGTCGGCATGTCCATGATGGGGCTGCAATTCGCGCTGGTGGCGCGGTTCCAGGCGGTGGCGGCGCCGTTCGGCGAGGACGCGCTGGTGCAGTTCCACCGGCAGGTGTCCTACGTCGCGCTGGCGTTCATCCTGGCGCATCCGGTGCTGTTGCAGGTCGCGGGCACCGACATCGTCGCGCTGCTGAACCTCGCGCAGGCGCCGCCGCGCGCGAGGTTCGCGGTGGCGTCCACGGTGCTGTTGCTGATCGTGATCGGCACGTCGATCTGGCGCAAGCGGCTGCGGTTGCGATACGAGACCTGGCAGGTCCTGCACGGCGGGCTGTCGGTCCTGGTGGTGGCGTTCGCGCTCGCCCATATGCTGCTCGTCGGCTACTACCTCGACGACCTGTGGAAGAAGCTGCTGTGGGTCGCGATGACGGTGGCGCTGGTCGGTCTGCTGGCGTGGGTGCGGGTGGTGAAACCGATCGTGCTGCGGTTGCGGTGCCCGTGGGAGGTCGCCGAGGTCACCGCCGAGCGCGGCGACGCGCACACGCTCACCCTGAAACCCGTGGGCCACGGGGGATTCCGGTTCCAGCCGGGACAGTTCGGCTGGCTGGTCGTGGACCGCTCGCCGTTCTCGGTCACCGCGCACCCGTTCTCGTTCTCCTCCAGCGCCGAACGCCGTGACGCGGTGCAGATGACGATCAAATCGCTCGGTGACTTCACCTCCACGGTCGGCGAAATCGCGCCGGGCACACGCGCTTTCGTGGACGGGCCGCACGGTGTCTTCAGCCCCGACCGCAACGAAGGGGCGGGGTTCGTGTTGATCGCCGGCGGCGTCGGCATCACCCCGATGACCAGCATTCTGCGCACCATGGCCGATCGGGGCGACCGCAGGCCTTGCCTCCTGTTCTACGCGAACCGCTCACCGGCCGACGCCACCCTGGACGACGAGATCCGCGCTCTCGAAGAGCGCGTGGACGTCACGGTCGTCCGCGTCCTGGAGCACCCGCCCGAAGGCTGGACGGGCGAACGCGGATTCCTCGACCGCGCCATGCTGGCCCGGCACCTGCCGCCCGGCAGCGAGCGGATGCAGTACTTCCTCTGCGGGCCGGGGCCGATGGTGACCGCCGTGGAAGACGCGCTCGCCGCCCTCGGCATCCCGGCCGAACGGGTGCACACCGAACGCTTCGACTTCGTCTGAAACGGGGTAATCATGCGCCACACCTACACAACCCGCGCCGTGTACGCCATCGCGGTGATCCTGCTCGCCGCATCGGCGTGGTTCGCGCTGGCGGTGAACTGACACCATCATCTCCATGGACCTGCCACCGCCGATCTCCCTCGGAACACCGGACTCGTTCGCCCGTAGCGTGTTCCACGAACGCCACCCGAAGCTGATCGAGCAGGTGATCGGCGCCCACCCGTACGGGGCGGCGCAGCGGGCGGCGTTGCGTGAGCTGCTCGCGGAATCGACCGGCGGCGTGATCGAACGGATTCCGGGGAATCCGGCCGACGCGGCGCGATGGGAGGAGTGGGGCCGGGGAATGTGGGGGCGGCCGTGGAGCGAGGCATCGTTCCTGTGGGGCGAGAGTTATTTCTACCGGCGGATTCTGGCGGCGGTAGAGTACGACCGTCCTGGAATCTGGTGCGGGGTGGATCCGTTCGCGCCCACCAAGAGGGCCGAACTGTGCGGGGGCGAGGTCGAGGCGGAGCTGTCCGCGCTCGGGGAGTTCCCCGACACCGAGGAGACGCGCACCGCGCTACTGATGTCGGCGCTGTGGGGCAATCAGGCCGACCTCAGCTTCCAACTGGTCACCGCCGCGGCCACCCGCGCACCGCTGCTGGTGGACGACAGCGCTGTGCTCTGGGATACGTTGCCGCACAACGGAAATGCCGCAGTCGCGGTCATCGCCGATAATGCCGGGCGAGAACTGCTGCCGGACCTGGTGCTGATCGACCACCTCCTCAACACCAGCCGCGCGCAGCGGGTTTCGCTGTATCTCAAACCCGCGCCCTACTACGTCTCCGATGCGACAATGGCCGACCTGCTGGCCACGCTCCGTGTGATGATCGACAGCCGCTTCGAGGGTGCGGCGGCGATCGGGCGGCGGCTCCGCGACGCGATGGTCGACGGGCAGCTGGAACTCCGCACACACGAATTCTTCTGCGCCCCCTTGGATTACCGCGATCTGCCCGAAGATCTCGCGACGGAGTTGGCGCGCTCCACTCTCACCATCCTCAAGGGCGACCTGAACTACCGGCGTCTACTGGGCGACCGGAACTGGCCACCCACCACCGTGTTCGGCGACCTCGTGGCGTACTTCCCCACTCCCGTCGCCGCCCTGCGCACCCTGAAATCCGATGTGATCGCGGGACTCACCGCGGAGTGCGTCCGCGAACTGGACGCCACCGGACGACCCTGGCGCACGACGGGTGAGTACGCGGTGATCCAAGTCGCCCGGTAGGCGGTCAGCCTTGTCCGCCTGCGGTTTCGGCGAAGATGCCGAGCAAGGTGCCCCACCCGCCGGGTTCGGCGGAGACGCGGTCGTGCATGGCGCGGCCGTCGACGAGCCGGTCGAGGTGGCGGTGTTCGAGCTCGACGGTGGTGCGGTCGGCGCCGTCGGCGGTGAAGCGCACCTCGACCTCACTGGCGCGCTCGGGATCTGGGTCGTAGCGCCACTGTCCGTTGATCTGCCAGGTGACAACCAGCCGGTGCGGCGGCTCCCACACCAGGACGCGCCCCCAGTCGCATTCGCTGCCGTCGACACCGCGCTCGTACCAGCGCCCGCCGTCGCGCGGTTCGAGGATCGCCTCAGCGACCTCGGCGGCACCGATGTGGTAGTCCGATGGCCACCAGGAGCCGAACGATTCGGTGAAGAAGGCGAAGGCCTTCTCGGGGGGCAGCGCGACGCCGGTGCTGCGGCGCAAGACGGGCACGGTCATGACGGTTCCTTCCGCTCGGAATCGGTTTCGGCGGCTTTCTGGAAACTGCTCAGCGCGTGGTCCCACAGCTGCTGGAAGTACGCCTGGAACGCGGCGAGCCCGTCCGGATTCACCCGGTAGATGCGCCGGGTGCCCTGCGGTGTCGCGATCACGAGCCCGCCCTCCTTGAGCACCCGAAGGTGCTGAGACACCGCCTGCCGGGTGATCGGCAGCGCCTCGGCCAGGTCGCCGACCGAGGACGGTGTGCGGGCGAGTCGTTCGAAGATCACCTTCCGCGTCGGATCGCCGAGGAGGGTCAGATCTACATCTTCGAAAGCCGTCACGTACGTAAGCGTGCGCTTTCATTTACCGGGTGTCAAGGGTGGTGCGACGTCCCGGCCCTCTGTGGGCCGGGGCGTCCGGCAGTGAGCGCAGAGACCGAGGCCGTCACGGTCGTGGCGCGATGCCCCGGGTCATCGAGACCGGGGCGCCGCTATCGACCTCGGAACTACGCGGGGGTGCCGAAATTCTGCGTTCACCAAGGTCCGCCGGAACCGAGGCGGACTCCGACGCCGAGTCATCAGCCGGTAGAAGGCGGTGCGCAGGGCGTCGGCTCCGGTACCCGGGAGCGAGGTGGTGAGTCGTGCGACTTGGGCGAGCGCGTCCCGATCGCAGGTCGCGATGCCCCGCGAAATCTATTCGGGTAGTGCGGTTTCCGTGTCCAGCATGGGGGCGATGCGGCTGAGCAGGTCGATGGCCGTGCCCCCCGGCCACCTCCTCGCGCGGGAATGAGGCAAGCATGGTGGGAATGCCGTGCGCGGCGGCGTATCCGGTGACCGATCCGTGGTCGCCAGTGACCAGATCGGACGCGAGAATCGTTTGCTGCCAGCCTCTTTCCGGCGGAATGAGGCGGAGGCCGGCGCGCAGGGCGTCGGTGAACCAGGCGCGCATCTGCAGCGGTCCGTGCGCGAACCACGCGTTGGGGTGGGCGATCGCGGCGACGACGTGCTCGTCCAGGTCGAGCTGGCTGATCAGATCATCGATCAGGTCGGGGTGCCTGCCGAGCGGTGAGCCTGCGCCCCAGGTGGACGACAGTGTGACCACCGTGGTGCCGGGTGGTGCGCCGAGTACCGCGCGATACCGTTCGCGCAGTTCACGACTGGCGAACAGGCGGTCGTAGCACGGGTCGCCCGCGACGACGGCATTCGTGAGGGCTTCGGGCGCGAGGCGCGCGAGACGGACGCGGTCGTATTCGTGGGCGAGGACGACCGCGTCGGGAACGGAACCGTCCTCGTGAACCAGCCAGCCCCGCGCCAAGCCGTAGCACGATTCCGTGCGACAAACCGCCAAAGGTGCTTGTATTCTGTGCAATTCACCGCTGTGATGTACCGATATCGCCAGATCGAATTCGCGCCGCAAGGCATCGGCACAGGGAATGGTGATCGCCCCGTCGTCCGCGAGGCAGCGTTCGACGTCGCCGGTGACGTGGGAGACGGACCCGTTCGGGGTGATTCGTTCCGAAGAGGAGCGCACCTTAGTTCGCTCCTGTGACCGACGGCCCGACCACCGTAGCCCGGCGGTGGGCGGGCGCGTCGGCACGGGGTCAGCGGCGTCCGGGTTGCGGGTTGAAGCAGCCGATCACGAAACAGCCGGCGGGCCAGTCCGCGAACGGGGGCGGGAGGGGTTTGCCGAGGCAGGCGAGGGGATCGCAGCCCGGGTAGGCGTACGGGCCGAGGCCGAAGGCGGCGAGGGTGGCGTCCAGGTTGGTCATCATCGGGTCGGTGACGCTGACGTCGGTGGGCTCGATGAACGGCGGCAGGGTGGGCAGGCGGGGTACGCGGAAGGCGCCGGTGACGGTCTCCATCACGCGGTAGGCGAAGGCGGTGTCGGTGCCCGGTGTGGTGATCCCGGTCCAGCTCACCAGCAGGTCCAGGCTCGGCGCGATGTAGTTGTCCTGGCGCATCATGCCGCTCATCTTCAGCGCGTCGGCGGGCAGGCCGGGGAATTCCTGTTCGCAGATCGGACCGTTCACCACGAACAGATAGCCGTAGCAGGGCATCGCCGCCGACGGGCGCGCGGTGTCGGCGAGATAGCCGGCGGAGAGTACGCGCGTCTCGTTCCACATGCCCCGATTCGCCACGAGCAGGCCGAGTTTGGCGAAATCGTCGGGCGCCATGATGAGATGCGCGTGGCCGTAGGTGTTTCCGCTGCGGTCGCGCGCCCAGTGGTAGTCGGTGGGTCGAATGCCCAACGGGTCGAACAGCTTCCGCTGGGCGTAGGACTGGAAGTCCTCGCCGACCGCCTGCTGCACGACGTACGCGAGTAGGTCGACCACGCGCTGGCTGTACTTCCACACCGTGCCCTGCGGCGCTTCGAACGGAATGGCCAGAGCCTGCGCGACGATATTCGAGTCCAGGTGTGCGATGCCGGAAAAGCCTTCGGAGACAACGGCTACTCGCAGCCCGGACGATTCGGTGAGCAGGTTGCGCACCAGAAGCGCGCGATGCTCGGCGTCACCGAGGCCGGGCGGCAGGTAGGCGTCGATGGGGGCGTCCAGATCCAGCAGGCCCTCGTCCACCGCGAGCCCCGCGACGAGCGCCACCACGGGCTTTGTCGCGCTCCATAGGTTCCACGGCAGCCCGCCGGTCGCGGCGTTGCGCGGGCCGGTGACGATCAGGCAGTTGTTGCGGAAGATCTTGACGTTCAGCCGGGTCGGCGCGTCGATGATCGCGCGCACCGGGGCGAGGGCGGCGGAGTCGAGGCCGACCTCCTCGGGTGTGGCGGTCTGGAAGTCGCGGCCCATGGGCAGTGCGCACCGGCGCAACTCCGCGGGCGCGGCGCTCACAGTGCCGGGGAAACTACCGGCTGTCGTCGCCACGAGAAGTGTGATAGCCAGAGCCGCAAGGATTTTCGTGAACCGCCGCACCGTCTGTCCTCCGTCTCCCTCGACCCGGTTGTGAGATCGGAAGAGGCGGGTGCGCGTTACCGGAAACGGCCTCCCACCTGCGCCCCGACTTCCCTTGCCGGAGAGTTCATGGGCGCCCGGTAGTGGCGCGTCACAGTGGCCAGGCAGCCGGCCGCGACGACCGCCAGGCCCACGTACATGATCGGGTAGCCGAGCCCCGTGCTGCGGTGCAGGAACGACAGTGCCGCGGGGATGCCGAAACCCAGGTAGCTCACCGAGTAGAAGACCGCGGTGAGGCCGGCGAGGTCGTCGGGGCGGGCGAGGCGCTCGATCTCCTGCAATCCCGCGACGAGCCCGATGCCGTAGCCCGCGCCGAGCACCACGGCGGTGAGCACCGTCGTCCACAGGGTGAGCGCCGCCGAGGCCAGGCTCGCGACGAGCATGCCCGCGGTGACCAGGATCAGGCCGACCACGGCGGCCCGCGCGGTGCCGGGCCGGTCGATGCGGCGCGCCACCGATTGGATGGCGAATCCGCAGCCGAGGGTGATCACGGTGATCAACGCGGAGAACGCGATCGGCGCGCCGCCCACGTGCGGCAGCATAAGCGTCGGCAGCACGGCGTAGGCGGTGGCCGCGGAGGTGAACAGCCACAGCGCGATGGGGAGCGCGACCAGCAGGAAGCGCCGCTGCCCCGCCGCCGGAATCTTCAGGTCGTCCACCAGTCGTCCCGGATCTGCCTGTGGTGCCACAGTTTCCGGAGCCCGTGCCATCCACGCGGCGGCGGCGACGCACAGGGCGGCGTTGAGCAGGTACGGCAGCGTCTCGGGGAGCGGCCCCCACTGCGCCAGCACACCCGCCACGCCCGCGCCGACCGCGAACCCGCCGGTGAGGCTCATCGCCGACCGGCGTGCCCCGACCCCGGTGCGCGCCGCCGGT
Organism: Nocardia puris; assembly: GCF_003315035.1. Lineage (GTDB taxonomy): Bacteria > Actinomycetota > Actinomycetes > Mycobacteriales > Mycobacteriaceae > Nocardia > Nocardia puris. The sequence goes on along the minus strand of NZ_QNRE01000003.1, from coordinate 468,951 downwards.
CCGAACGGCGGCTGGGCGAGTTCCTTGAGCCAACTGCCGCCCACCGCCATCGCCAACCCCAGCGCGACGCCGCACAGCACCCGGCCCGCGGCCAGCACGGGCACCGCATCCCCGCCGAACGCGAGCAGCAGCGAGCCGGTGGCCGCGATCAGCGGCGCGGGCAGCAGCAGGGGGCGGCGACCGCATCGGTCCGAGAGCGGCCCGCCGATCAGCAGCGCGGGCACGATGCCGAGCACGTAGTAGAACAGCAGCAGGTCCACGGTGGTGAGCCCCAGGCCGTGGCTCTTGTACATCACGAGCAGCGGTGTGAACTCGTTGCCGCCCCACGCGATGGCGAACACGGCGGCGGCCACGCCCCACCAGGCGCGCGGCGCGGTGCCGGAGCGCGCGGGCGGCGTGGCGGTGGTGGTGAGCGTGGCCATCACAGCCCTCGCAGCGCGAGCTGGTGCACGCCGGAAAGGTGCTCGACGAGCGCGGTCGCGAAGGCGGCGGTGTCGCCGTCGGCGATCAGAGCGGCCAGGTGCGCGTGCTGGTCGATGATCCGCGGCACGTCGAGCGGGCCGCGGCGCAGCGCGAGGCTGTTCATCCGGCGCTGACGCTCCCGCAGCGAGTCGTAGAAGCCGGTGAGCAGCGGGTTGCCCGCGGCGGCCACGTAGGCGCGGTGGAAGTCGGTGTCGGCGAGCGCGAACGCGTCCAGATCGGTGGCGAGCTCCCGCTGCCGCGCCAGCGACTCGCGCAGCGCCGCGTCGATGCCCGCGCGGTCGGTGACCGCCAGTGCGCGCACGGCCGCCGTCTCGACCACGTACCTGGCGTGCGCGACGTGTTCGGCCTCGTCCGGCGGGATCGGCACCACGAGTGCGCCGCGCTTGGGGTAGAGCCGCATCCAGCCCTCGGTCTCCAGACGCAGGAACGCCTCCCGCACGGGCGTGCGCGAGGTGCCCAGCTCGGCGGCGACCTCGCCCTCGCTGATCAGCTCGCCGCCGGCCAGCGCGCCGGTGAGAATGCGCTCCTTGACCGCGCGATAGGCCTGCTCGGCCGATGAATACGTCTTAGACACAAGTTGCATACTAGTAGCCGGTCCCGAGGACTCGTTGTGGGATCTCCAGGGCGGCGGTCGGCCCGCTGGTGAAATCCCCAGCGATCGCGGATCGCGTTGCCGCAGGACTGAGACCCAGGTCACGATCGAAGCGGAGATTGCGCGACGTATGCGCGACCGCGTCGCGATGCCCCGGCCACGGTGGCCGGTCCCTCGGAAGGCGGATTGCGACGATGACAGTACGGCAGACGTACATGACCTACCGGCAGCTGTACCGGATACCGGTGGCGCTGGCCGGAACACAGGTGGTCCTGCGGATCGGCGCGGTCGGCGCCGTGTCCATGCCGGACCCGCTCGGTTCACTCGTACAGCGGCTGCTCCAGCCCGAACAGGACGCCGGGCCCGTGTACGCCGACCCCGCCGCCGCGCGCTGGGTGTTCCTGACCGACGGCATTCCCGAATGCGAACCGCACGACCGCGCGCGCCTGGCCGACGCGGGCGTGCGGATCGCCGAATGGGGTGACCAGATCGCCCTGCCCCTGCTCAGCGAGGGGCGCAGGATCACCGCCGACGAACGGCACTGGCTCTGGCCGCCCGGCTACGAACTGCCAAGGCCCGCACCGTTTCTCACGGGCGTGCTGGACGCGATCGGCGCCCGGCGCGCGCACGGGCACGACCTGGTGAACTGGACTGTAGCCTGAAGTCCCGCAACAGCGCCTAGTACGCGCGGCAGGCTTCGCGCAGCGCGTCCTTGGTGTCGTTGAACGTGTCGATCGCGGCGTTGAGCGTGTCGACGTCGGCGCGCTGCTCCAGCGTGTCGGCGAGCGCGTTGGTGTCGTCGCGGTAGGCGGTCAGCTTGTCCGACAGATCGCTCGGCAGGTCCCGGGTGATCGCCTCGTCGACCTCCTGCGCGTTCGCGCGCAGCGTCTCGACCGCGGCGTTCGCCTTGGCCTCGACGTCGGGCGCATTGTTATTGCCCGCGTCGATGTAGGCGTTGAAGGTGTCCACCGAACTCTCGTTCGCGGTGCCGAACGTCTCGCAGGCGCTCTCGGCGGCCCGCGCGGCCGCCGCCGCCCGCGACGACGACGCCGCCACCGACGACGAGGTGACCTCCGACGCGTACGCGGCCAGATCGGCCTGATTCACCTCCGGTGTGCCGGTCACCTGCTCGGCACACGCCCCCAGAAAGATCAGTCCCGTAGCGGTGGCGGCCACGGTGGCGGTCAGGCCCGCGCGTTCCAATCGTCGCATGTCTGTTCGCCTTCCCCTCGATACATCGGCGTAAACGGATCGCGCCGGGTCGGCTTCGACGTTACTTCTCCCGGTGTTCCCTGTCGGCTCGGCGTGCCGATATCGATGGCCAACCGATATACGCCCCCCGTGCGCGGCGGGCCGGTCGGGGCCCGCCGCGCGCAGGTCGGCTCAGTTCTGGCCGAGCATCTGGCGCATCGTGGTGATCTCCGCCTCTTGATCGGCGATCACGGTGCGGGCCAGCGCTTGGGCGTCGGGATTGACGCCTTCGGCGAGTTCGGTCTTCGCCATATCGACCGCGCCGAGATGATGCTCGATCATCATCTCCAGCCACATCCGGTCGAACGCGTCTCCGGAGGCGGCCTCGAGCGCGGCCATCTGCTCCGGCGTCATCATGCCCGCCATGCCGTGGTCGCCGTGCGCGCTGGCGTCGGCGGTGGGCGCGGGTTGGCCGAACGCGACCAGCAAGGTGCTGATCTGCGCCATCTCGGGGGCTTGCGCCGCCTCCACGTTCGCGGCCAGATCGCGCAGCGCCGCGTTCTGGGTGCGCGACGGCACCAGTTGCGCCATCTCGACGGCCTGCGCGTGATGCGGGTACATCATCTGGAGGAACATCACGTCGGCGTCGGTGAAATCGGTGCGCGCGGCGGGCGCGGTGGTGGCGGACGCGGTCGTCGCGTGGGTGCCGTGGTCGGCGGTGGTAGTCGATTCGGTGTCGTCGCTACAGCCGGCGGCGAACAGGGCGGCGGCCGCGACGGCGGTGACTGCGACGCGGGTACGGGTGCGGGACATGTCTGTACTCCTGGGGAATTCGTGCGGAAATGGGCAGGCTGCGACCGCGCCGCGTGGCTGTGCCACGGGCGCGGGAGGCCCATCAGATCCGCAGAATCGACAATTCGGCCAGGGATAACACGGTCCACGGTGGCGAGCGCTCCCGCCGCGGCCGCCAATGTCGCGGCCGCGTGACACCCCCGCCCGGCCGGTCCACGGCCAGGCGGTAGAGCACGACGAGGGCCACGGCCAGCGCGAGCATGGTCAGGATGAACACGCACGCGTGCAGCCCGGCGTGGTTGTCGTCGCAGTCCGCGCACCCGGGAGCGGGGGAGAAGGCAGTGGGTGCGCTCGCCGAGCCTGGCTCGCTCACTGGCGGGTCGGTGATGTGGTGGGCGTGCGTGAGCGACGCGTCGGCGGGCACGGTGAGAGCTTCGGCCCAGGTGGCGGCGATCGGGTCGTGAGTGAGTGTGGTGGGGTCGTGCGGGCGGTCGCCGGCCGCAACGTCGTCAGGCAGATACGTCAGTGAGGCGGCGCCTGCCGCAGGTTCGGCGGGAAAGCTCGTGGCGGAGCCGGTGGCCGCCTGGCGAGAGTCGAGAAGAGCGTGGTGAGGGTCGGCCGGGAACGCGGCGGAGGAACGTGCGGCGGTAAGGTCGCCCGCCCCCGGCTGGTGGTGGCCGGCACGCGTCGCGTCGGCCGACCCGTGGCCGGTGACGAGGCCCGTGTGCATCGCGAGGATGCCGGTGATGAGGGCGAGCAGGCCCAGCAGCCGGAGGAGTCCGGATGCGCGCTGCGGGGCGGGCTCGAGGTCCACGGCCGCCAGTGTAGAGGAGTGGGGTGGGTGGTTACCTGTACCCCCTGCTGGTATCGAAAACCGCTAGTGAGGAGCGGCGATGTCGATGACCAGGCGGGTGGGGTTGGTGAGTGTGGTGACCTCGAAGGCGGGGCGCTCGTCGTTCACGCCGATGAAGGACTGGGTGGTGCCCTCGAAGACGAGGGTGCGGTACACGCCCGCGATGAGCGGCGCGCTGGCGTCGGTGGCGGGGTCGGGGCCCTCGTACGGCGTGACGCCGCTGTCGAACGGATACGCCGAGCCGGTGATCCGCACCTCCAGCAACGACTGACCCGCGATGTCGAGCACGGCGCCGCTGCCGTCCTGCACCGCGCGGTCGGTGTAGCCGACCTGCCAGCCCGGCGTCCCGGTGCCGCCGAACTCGTACACCACCCGGTCGAAACCGGAATGGGTGCCGATGCGGATATCGGTGACGGTGAGGGCGGCACCGGGGGAGTGTGCGCCCCGCTTGGGCTGCGCGTCGGCGGGCGGTGCGGCGTCCGAGGTGGGCGCGACCGCCGTGGTGCCGGGTTCGGCGGACGATCCGCTGTCGCTGTCGCAGCCCGCGACCAGGGCCGCCACCGCGGCGATCGCCACCAAGAACTTGTTGCGCATGTGGCAGATGCTACTCAGACGCGCGGGGGTTGCGGTGGGATCGCCGGGACTCGGCGTGTGGCGGTGGTGCTGTTATGTGTCCCCACGCGAGTCTAGGACGAGACTCGCTCCGCGAGTGGAAGTTCCCGCATCGGGGTGGTGAAAGTCGTTGCCGGGGAACGCGATGGCTTCGCCGACTGCCGGCGTGGTCGCCAGCGGTATGCCGGAAAGCCGCACGGCGGACGCCTCCGCGTCCGGGGTTCCGGCGGGGTGCGACGCTGCCCCGACGGGTCTCGGACGCGTGCGGGCGGAATTCGAAACGAAGGTTGCGGTTCGCAATCGTGCGCGTCCTGGCGAAACCGTGTTCGCGTCCCACTGTCCGGAACGCCGGTCGTTGGGGCAGCGCATTTTTCGCGTCGGAAGTAATCGCGCGATCCTGTCGAATTCGCTTGCGCCGGTTGACATAACGTGGACTCGCGACGCGGGCACAAGCCATTACGACCCCGATCCCCGGGGTGGTCGCGCCGATCGGGCAACGATCTAGCACACTTGAGTCGTGGACGAGGTCGAGGATGTGCTGGGTCGCCTGCGGCGGTATCCGGATGTGGAGGCGGCGAACCTCTATGCCGTGGACGCCGCCGATCGGCTGATCCTCGACGTGGCCGCCGACACCCTCGCGAGCGCCGGTAGCGGGGAGGTTGCCATTATCGGCGACAGCTACGGCGCGCTCACGCTCGGCGCCATCGCCGCGCACGACCTGCGCGACGTGCGCGTGCACCAGGATCTGCTGACCGGCGAACTCGCGCTCGCGAACAACGCCAAAGCCGCCGGGCGCACCGACCGCTACACCGCCCATCCGCTCGGCCCCGGCCTGCTCACCGGCGCGACCGTGGTGCTGATGCGCCTGCCGCGCGCGCTGTCGGGGCTCGCCGAGATCGCCGACGCCATCGCCCGTTACGCCGCGCCCGGGGTGCGCATCATCGCGGGTGGGCGTGACAAGCATCTCACCAAGTCCATGAACGACGTGCTGGGCGAATACTTTTCGGAGGTCCGCGCGAGCCTGGGCAGGCAGAAGTCCCGCGCGCTGTTCGTCTCGGGTCCGAAAACCGTTGGGGAGCCGCCCTTTCCGGTGTACGAGCGAATCGGGGAGCTGGACATCGAGGTGGTTGCGCACGGGGCCGCGTTCTCCGGCGCCAAGCTCGACATCGGCACCCGCTTCCTGCTCGAACACCTCAAGCTGATGAAGCCCGACGCGCGCGAGGCCATCGATCTCGGCTGCGGCACCGGCATCCTGGCGGTGGCGCTGGCCAAGGCCCGGCCCGCGCTGCGGGTCACCGGCACCGACCAGTCCGCCGCCGCGGTCGCCTCGGCGCGCGCCACCGTCGCGGCCAACGGCCTGGCCGACCGGGTGGCGGTCGTGCGCGACGACGCCATGTCCTCGGCCGCCGACAACAGCGCCGACCTGGTGCTGTGCAATCCGCCGTTCCACGTCGGGGCGGCCGTGCACACCGGCTCGGCCATCAAGATGTTCGCCGAGACCGGCCGGGTGCTGCGTCCCGGCGGCGAACTCTGGACTGTGTACAACACCCATCTGGACTATCGTGGCGTTGTGGAGCGGATGGTCGGGCGGACCGATGTGGTCGGCCGGAACCGGAAGTTCACCGTGACACGGTCGGTGCGTGGTCTGCACGACGTCCGGCAGCGGTAGAGTCCGAATTGTCCGCCTCGCCCGACGTGACGGGAACTCGGTACGGGTGCCCGTACGTTGGAGAAGGCAGTTGGATATCGGGCACTGCCCCGACAGACAGCGGCAACGACTCCAGAAAGGCACTGACGGTGCGCACGACAAGCAATCCGGTTTTTCGAAACCTCCCTCGGCAGGAGGGCGGCGGCTACGCCAACTTCGGGTCGGGCGTAGCGGGTGCCGGCCAGATGGGGCACCAGTACGGCCAGCAGCAGTACGGTGAGTACCCCGCCGGGTACGGCCAGCCGTACCAGCAGGCCCCCGCCACCCGCTCGATGACCATCGACGACGTGGTGACCAAGACCGGCATCACCCTGGGTGTCCTGGCCGTCAGCGCGATCATCGCCTACGCCCTCACCTCGATGAACACCGGTCTCGCGCCGCTGTTCGTGATCGTCGGCGGCCTCACCGGCCTGGTGCTGGTGCTGATCGCCAGCTTCGCCAACAAAATGGACAACCCGGCCCTCGTGCTGGGATACGCGGTGGCCGAGGGCTTGTTCCTCGGAGCGCTGTCGTTCATGTTCACCGACATCTCCTTCGGCGGCGTCGGCGGCAGCGGTCTGATCGCGCAGGCGGTGCTCGGCACGTTCGGCGTGTTCGCGGGCATGCTCGTGGTCTACAAGACCGGCGCCATCCGCGTCACCCCGCGCTTCACCCGCATGATCATCGGCGCCACCATCGGCGTCGTGGTGCTCATGCTGGGCAACTTGGTCGCGAGCTTCTTCATGGACGGCGGCTTCGGCTTGCGGGACGGCGGCCCGATCGCCATCATCTTCAGCCTGGTCTGCATCGCGATCGCCGCGTTCAGCTTCCTGCTCGACTTCGACGCCGCCGATCAGCTGATCCGCGCGCAGGCGCCGGAGAAGGCGGCCTGGGGCGTGGCGCTGGGCCTGACCGTCACGCTGGTCTGGCTCTACATCGAGATCCTGCGCCTGCTGACCTACTTCCAGAGCGACTAGCCGACCGCGGGTCACGCCCGCTACCGGCACAGGGCGGCCACCGGAATTCCGGTGGCCGCCCTTCGTTCGTCCGGACCTTCAGCCGAGGTCCTTCAACACGTCGGTGGCGACGTGGTCGTCGCCGCAATCCGGGGCCAGCACCGCGACGCCCGACGAATTGTCGGTGCGCAGGGCGAGGATGTCGCGGTACGCGGGCGAGTCGTACCAGCCCTCCGCGGCGGCCATATCGGGGAACTGGATCACCACCACGTTGCCGTCGGCGGGCCCCTCCTTCACCACCTGGCCCGCGCCGTGCACCAGGAACTTCCCGCCGAACGGCGCGAGCGTGGCGTCGATCCGCTCGAGGTACTCGACGATTCCGGGTCCGAGATCGACGTTGTGCAGATGCGCGACGGCGTAGGCGGGCATCGTGGCCTCCTGGGCGATGGGGTTGCTTGTCGCCCTTCATACTTCCGCGCGACGAGGCCGGAGTCGATTACCCGCGAGGTAAAGCGGAAGGGCGGCCACCGCGACCGGTGACCGCCCTTCGGCTCGGGGGTGCGCTCAGCTCAGGCGCTCGAGCACCATCGCCATGCCCTGGCCGCCGCCGACGCACATGGTCTCCACACCGAACTGCTTGTCGTAGGTCTGGAGGTTGTTCAGCAGCGTCGCGGTGATGCGGGCGCCGGTCATGCCGAACGGGTGGCCCAGCGCGATCGCGCCGCCGGACACGTTCAGCTTGTCCTCGTCGATGCCCAGCGCGCGCGCCGAGCCGAGCACCTGCACGGCGAACGCCTCGTTGATCTCGAACAGGTCGATATCGCCGACGGTCTTGCCCGCCAGCGCCAGCGCCTTCTTGACCGCCTCGATCGGGCCAAGGCCCATGATCTCGGGCGACAGGCCCGAGACGCCGGTGGACACGATGCGCGCCAGCGGGGTCAGGCCCAGCTCCTTGGCACGCACGTCGCTCATGATGACCAGCGCGGCCGCGCCGTCGTTGAGCGGGCAAGCGTTGCCTGCGGTGACCGTGCCGTCGGGGCGGAAGACCGGCTTGAGCTGCGAGATCTTCTCGTAGGTGGTGCCGGGGCGCGGGCCGTCGTCGGTGGAGACGACGGTGCCGTCGGGCAGCGTCACCGGAGTGATCTCACGCTCGAAGAAGCCGGACTTGATGGCCTCCTCGGCGCGGTTCTGCGAGCGCACGCCCCAGTGGTCCTGGTCCTCGCGGGAGATGCCGGTGAACTGGGCGACGTTCTCGGCGGTCTGGCCCATCGCGATGTAGACGTCGGGCAGCTCGCCCGCCTCGCGCGGGTCGGCCCAGCCGTCGGAGCCGCCCTCGGCGCGCTTGGCGGTGCGGGCCTCGGCCTCGGCGAACTGCTCGTTGTGGGTGTCGGGCCAGCCGTCGGAGGTGCCCTTCGGGAAGCGCGACACGGTCTCGACGCCGGCCGAGATGAACACGTGGCCCTCGCCGGCCTTGATCGCGTGCAGCGCCATGCGGGTGGTCTGCAGCGACGAGGAACAGTAGCGGTTCAGCGTGACGCCGGGCAGGAAGTCGTAGCCGAGCTGGGTGGCCACCACCTTGGCCATGTTGAAGCCGGCTTCACCGCCGGGCTGGCCGCAGCCCAGCATCAGATCGTCGATCTGGGTGGGATCCAGCGCGGGCACCTTGTCCAGGGCGGCGCGGACCATCTGGGTGGCGAGGTCGTCCGGCCGCATGCTCACCAGGGAACCCTTGCCTGCGCGGCCGATGGGAGAGCGGGCGGTCGAAACGATAACTGCCTCTGGCATGAGGGCTCCTTCGTGCGTGCTGCTCAGTTTTGTACTGGCACCTCTATGTGTACCGAATGTGGAGAGCGCCGGGAACGTCGCCCCGGCCATTGCGCGCTCCGGCGTCGGCCGCCGGTTTCTGGGCGACCATCGCGACCAGCCGCGCCGCGAGCCCGCGCCGGGCCCGCGCCGCGCCGTCGTCGGTGTCGACGCCGCGCCGTTCCAGCGCCTCGAGCAGCACCGGAAGGATCTGCGCCGCCGCCAGTTCGTAGCCCGCCGCCGACGGGTGGAAGCCGTCGGCGGAGAACATCTCGTCGGGCGCGGCGAGGAATTCGCGGCCGAGCACGCCCATCTGCACCGGGTGCCCGCCCGCGGCCGTGGTGACGGCGAACTGCGCCTTGGCCAGCCGCACGCTCCAGTTGTGGACGATGGTGCGCAGCGGCTGCGGGATGGCCGCGACGGTGCCCAGATCGGGACAGGTGCCCACCACGACCACGCTGCCCGCCAGGTGCAGGCGGGCCACCGCCGCGCCCAGCCTGCGCGCCGAGGCGCTGATCGAGTGCTTCTTGGTGATGTCGTTGGCGCCGACGAAGATCACGGCCGCGTCGGGCGGCGGCCCCGCGACGAACATCGCGTCCACCTGGCCCGCGAGGCCCTTGGAGGTGGCGCCGGAGATCGCCTTGGTGCTCAACCGGATTCGCTTGCCGGTGGCCTCGGCCAGCGCGCGGGCGATCCGCACGCCGGGTACGCCCTCGGCGTCGGCGCATCCCACACCGGCCGCGGTGGAGTCGCCGAAGATCATCAGGTGCAGGTCGGCGTGCTTGCCGGTGCGCCACGGTTCGGGCGCCGCGCAGCCCGCGGTGTAGATGCCGTCGGCCTCCGGGGGCTTGGAGGTGTCGCGTCCGATGACGCCGCGCGCCGCCCCCGCCTGCGCCATCAACCATCGATACGCCACCCACGACGCGGTGCCCGCGCCCGATCCCGCGATCAGCGTCGCGGCACCGGTCACGGCGGCCGTGCGCCAGCTGATCCTAGGTGCGCCCACGTTCAGACATGGTACGTGCTCGCGCCCGCCCGGGCCGCTCACCAGGGACGACGGTCGCGCGTCGCGCCGGGACCGAAGGATGCGAGATCGGCGCGGGTCGACGGTATTCGGGGCTGTCGGGCCAACGCGCCCGCACCGCCCGGTACGCCGAGCAGCAAGCGGCCCGCTCACGAGGTACGCGAGCGGGCCGGGATGGGTCAGGCGGGGACGTCGAAGGAGGCGTGGGCGGGGATGCTCGGCGCGTCGGTGGTGACGGTGACGTCGACGCGGCCGGGCCCGGTGTCCTGGAACAGGGCGTACTGGATGCTGCCGTAGATGCCGGTGACGACGATGTTCTCGTAGACGCCCGCCGCGCCGGTGGTCACATTGCGCCAGGCCACCGTGGCCTTCACCTCGCACAGCGGGGCCAGCGGGTAGCGGCCGGGGCCGACGCCGGAGACGGGCGCGGCGCGCATGTTCAGGATGGCGCGGCCCGGCCATTCGGGGCTGGTGTCGGCCCAGGTCTGGATGGTGGTCCAGCACAGGCCGCCGCGCGCGACCGTCGGGACGTCCGGGAAGCCGACGGTGGCCGCGTGCGCCGACGCACCGGATCCGAGGACGGTGGCGGCGGCCGATGCGGCGAGGACGATGGCGGCCCTGGTGATGGAGGTCTGCCTCATGGCTCCCGATCCTAAGCGCGGAGCGCGGCCGGTGCCTCGATGTCGGAATCGTCACCTCGAGGGTGGCGTGGGCGAACCCGCTCCGGAGCCTTCTGCAACGATGGGGCAATGCGCATCGCGGATCATGTCGTGGACCTCATCGGCAACACGCCCCTGGTCCGGTTGAACAGCGTCGTCGGCCCGAACGCCGGGCTGGTCGCGGCCAAGATCGAATATCTCAACCCGGGCGGCAGCTCCAAGGACCGAATCGCCGTCAAGATGATCGAGGCGGCCGAGCGGGACGGCCTGCTGAAACCGGGCGGCACCATCGTCGAGCCGACGTCCGGCAACACCGGCGTCGGCCTCGCCCTGGTCGCCCAGCAGCGCGGGTACAAGTGCGTGTTCGTGTGCCCCGACAAGGTGTCCGAGGACAAGCGCAACGTGCTGCGCGCCTACGGCGCCGAAGTGGTGGTGTGCCCGACCGCCGTGCCGCCGGACCACCCGGACAGCTACTACAGCGTCTCCGACCGCCTGGTCGACGAGATCGAGGGCGCCTGGAAGCCGAACCAGTACTCCAACCCGGGCGGCCCCGAGAGCCACTACGAGACCACCGGCCCGGAGATCTGGCGCGACACCGACGGCAAGGTCACGCACTTCGTCGCGGGTGTGGGCACCGGCGGCACCATCACCGGCACCGGCCGCTACCTCAAGGAGGTCTCCGGCGGGAAGGTGAAGATCATCGGCGCCGATCCGGAGGGCTCGGTGTACTCCGGCGGCACCGGCCGCCCGTACTTGGTGGAGGGCGTGGGCGAGGACTTCTGGCCCACCGCCTACGACCCGGCCGTGCCCGACGAGATCATCGCCGTCTCCGACGCCGACTCCTTCGACATGACCCGCAGGCTGGCCCGCGAGGAGGGCCTGCTGGTGGGCGGCTCCTGCGGCATGGCCGTGGTGGCCGCCATCGAGGTGGCGCGCCGCGATCCGGACGCGGTCGTGGTGGTGCTGCTGCCCGACGGCGGCCGCGGCTACCTCTCGAAGATCTTCAACGACCGGTGGATGAGCTCCTACGGCTTCCTGCGCAGCCGCCTGGACGGCAGCCCCGAGCCGCTGGTCGGCGACGTCCTGCGCGGCAAGACCGGCGGCCTGCCCGACCTGGTGCACACCCACCCGTCGGAGACGCTGCGCGACGCCATCGAGATCCTGCGCGAGTACGGGGTGTCGCAGATGCCGGTCGTCGGCGCGGAGCCGCCGGTGATGGCGGGCGAGGTGGCGGGCAGCGTCACCGAGCGCGATCTGCTCTCGGCGGTGTTCGAGGGCCGCGCCCAGCTCACCGATTCGGTGGCCGAGCACATGAGCCCGTCGTTCCCGCTGATCGGGTCGGGCGAGCCGATCTCGGCGGCCACCAAGGCGCTGTCGGACACCGACGCGCTGATGGTCGTCGAGGACGGCAAGCCCGTGGGCGTCATCACCCGCCACGACCTGCTCGGGTTCCTGAGCACGGGGCGCATCGGCGCCTGAGTTCGGGCCCGACGGCGACGGTCGGCGTACGCGTCCGGGCGGTGGGCTTTTCCGGTGAGCGCGTGCGTCCGGCTGTGGACGACCGTCCAGCTTCGGCGCACCGGGGCCTGTCGCGGCGACGCATATGGCAAATTCATCGCAATTGCCTATGATCGAGCACTTCCAGGGGTATAACCGGCCTTGGAGCCGTGGCGGGCAACCGTGCTCGGCATCGTCGGATTCCGAAGGGATGGGCCCGTGCACACCTCTCGATCGGGGGTCGATCCGGAGTGGGGGTTCGCCGAGGCGTGGGGTTCGGTCGCGACCTTCCTGACCATGGTCGCCGGGTTCCTCGCGATCCTGCTCGCGGGCTGGTTCGTCGCGCGGGCCGTCGCCGCGATCGTGACGTGCGTCCTGCGGCTGACCGGCTTCGACCGGCTCGTGCGCGGGCTCCCGTACGGTCACCGCGCGACCGGCCTGCTCACCGCCGCTTCGGCCGGAACCGTTCTGCTGGTCGCGCTCTGGCTCGGCCTGGGCGTGTTCGGGCCGACCGCGGTGGGCGCGCTGCTCGGTGACGTGGTGGCCTGGTTGCCGAGGTGCGCGGCGGCGATCGTGCTCGCGGTGGTCGCGGCGGTGGTAGGACAGGAGGTGCGGCTGATCGTCACCTCGATGGTGGGCGCGCCGCCCTACGGACGGATCCTGGGCCGGTTCGCCGCGGTGCTCGTGTGGGGCGCGGGAGCCGTGGCCGCGCTGGCCCTGATCGGTGTTCCCGCGTCGGTCACGGTGCCGATCCTGGTCACGGTTCTGGTGACCGTGGGCGCGACGCTGGCGGTCGCGATCGGCGGCGGCCTGATCCGGCCCGCGGATTCGATCACGCCGTCCCGCAGGGCTTTTCGCTGATCCGGGCCGCGCGCCCGGCAATCAGCGGGTTACGCGGTGACCCCGTAGCGCCGCGCGGCGTCTGCGGCGCTTGGGGCAAACGACCGGCGATCGGGTCAGCGGAATGCGTCGGCGTCGCGGTGCTGTCGGCGCGCGAACACTTTGGGCGAACGATCGGTCGGCGGAACAGGTCGGCGTCGGGGTGCCGCCGGTGCGCGCGACACTTCGGGTGAACGATCGGTCAGCGGAACGCGTTGGCGTCGGTGAGCGCCTTACCGAGCACGAGCTGGTGCACCTCGGCCGTGCCCTCGTAGGTGAGCACCGACTCCAGATTGTTCGCGTGCCGCAGCACGGGGTAGTCCAGCGTGATGCCGTTCGCGCCGAGGATGGTGCGGCACTCGCGGGCGATGGCGATCGCCTCCCTGGTGCTGTTGAGCTTGCCCGCGCTGATCTGCTCGGCGGTGATCTCGCCGCGATCCTTGAGCCGGCCCAGGTGCAGCGCCAGCAGCTGCCCCTTGCCCACCTCGAGCGCCATATCGGCCAGCTTGGCCTGGGTGAGCTGGTAGCCGGCCAGCGGCTTGTCGAACACCTCGCGGGTGCGGGAGTAGTCGATCGCCGCACTCAGGCAGTCGCGGGCCGCGCCCAGCGCCCCGAAGACGATGCCGAACCGCGCCTCGCTCAGGCAGGCCAGCGGTGAGCTCAGCCCGCGCGAGTCCGGCAGCACCGCGTCGGCGGGCAGCCGCACGTCGTCGAAGTCGAGTTCGGCGGTCACCGACGCCCGCAGCGAGAGCTTGTGGTGCATCTCACGAGCGGTGAATCCGGGCGTGCCGGCCGGCACCAGGAATCCGCGCACCACGGGCTTGGCGTCGCCTTCGTGCGCGTACGCCCACACCACCGCGACATCGGCGACCGTGCCGTTGGTGATCCACATCTTCGCGCCATTGAGCACCCAGTCGTCGCCGTCGCGCACCGCGCGGGTGCGCATCCCGCCGGGGTTGGAGCCGAAGTCGGGTTCGGTGAGGCCGAAACAGCCCAGCGCGGTGCCCGCCGCCATCTCGGGCAACCACCGCTGCTTCTGCTCCTCGGAGCCGAACTTGTGAATCGCGGTCATGGCCAGCGACCCCTGCACCGACACCATGCTGCGCACGCCGGAGTCCACCGCCTCGAGCTCCTGGCAGGCCAGGCCGTACGCCGTTGCCGACATCCCGGCGCAGCCGTACCCCTCCAGATGCATCCCCAGCAGACCGAGTTTGCCCAGCTCGGGGGCGATCTCGCGGGCCGGGAAGGTGCCCGCCTCGAACCAGTCCGCGATGTGCGGGCGCAGCCGCTGCGCCGCGAAAGCCGCGACCGTGTCCCGGATCTCGCGCTCCTCGGCGGAGAGCAGGGTATCGATAGCGAACAATTCCTCGACAGTCACCATGGGCCTCAGCCTAAAGGCAGGCGCGGGCGCGCAGCAGACCCTCGCGCGGGAAAGGGGGTGCCCCGGCGAAAGTCCCGCGAACGCCGCATCTAGGCTGTGGCCATGAGTGAGCTGGGATTCTCCACACGGGCCGTGCACGCCGGTTTCGATCCCGATCCCCAGACCGGCGCGGTCAACGTGCCCATCTACGCGAGCTCCACCTTCGCCCAGGACGGCGTCGGCGGCCTGCGCGGCGGCTACGAGTACGCCCGCACCGGCAACCCGACCCGCACCGCGCTGGAAGCCAACCTCGCCGCGCTCGAATCCGGCCGCTACGGAAGGGCTTTCGCGTCCGGCATGGCCGCCACCGACTGTGCGCTGCGCGCCCTGCTGCGCCCCGGCGACCACATCGTCATCCCCGACGACGCCTACGGCGGCACCTTCCGGCTCATCGACAAGGTGTTCAGCCAGTGGGGCATCGAGCACTCCCCGGCGCACGTCTTCGACACCGACGAGATGCGCGCGGCCATCCGCCCCAACACCAAGCTCGTCTGGATCGAGACGCCCACCAACCCGTTGCTGAGCATCGGTGACATCCCCGCGCTGGCCGACATCGCGCACACCGCGGGCGCGAAGCTGGTGGTCGACAACACCTTCGCCACCCCGTACCTGCAGCAGCCGCTGGCGCTGGGCGCCGACATCGTGCTGCACTCCACCACCAAGTACCTGGGCGGCCACTCCGACGTGGTCGGCGGCGCGCTCGTCACCGACGACGCCGAACTCGACACCGCGTTCGCCTTCCTGCAGAACGGCGCGGGCGCGGTGCCCGGCCCGTTCGACGCGTTCCTCACCCTGCGCGGCACCAAGACGCTGGCGGTGCGGATGGAGCGCCACTGCGACAACGCCGAGAAGCTGGCCGAGTTCTTCACCGGCCACCCGGCCATCTCCCAGGTGATCTACCCGGGCCTGGCCGAGCATCCCGGCCACGGCGTCGCCGACAAGCAGATGCGCCGGTTCGGCGGCATGATCTCGGTGCGCCTGCACGGCGGACGCGAGGCGGCCCACGACTTCTGCTCGCGCACACAGATTTTCACGCTCGCCGAATCGCTGGGCGGCGTCGAGTCGCTGATCGAGCATCCGGCCGCCATGACCCACGCCTCGACCGAGGGGTCCGTGCTGGAGGTGCCCGCCGATCTGGTGCGGCTCTCGGTGGGGATCGAGGACGTCAGCGATCTGCTGGCCGACGTCGAGCAGGCGCTGGCCTGACACCGGCATGAAGACGACGAAGCGGCCGCACTCGAGATCGAGTGCGGCCGCTCGCGTCTGTCGAGGGTCGCGGCGCCCGGGCGTAACCAGCTCGGGGCTCGACCGTCCGTCACTCACCAGACCGCCGGAAAGACCGCACGTCCGGTCGGAAACGGCCGATCAGGAGGCGACCGTCCTTCGGCCGGCGGTCCGATCCGGCGGACACGCGGTGCTGCGGCGGTGTCCACGCGCCGGGATGCGGCAGTGCGGGTCGTGCCGATCCGCGGCGCGGAGACCGAACCGGTCAGCTGTGGTACGGCTCCGCGCTGACCAGCGTGACCTTCATGGTGTTGCCGTTGGGCAGGGTGTACTCCCTGGTCTCGCCGACCTTCGCGTCGATGAGCGCGCCGCCGAGCGGGGAGTTCGGCGAGTAGGTCTCGAGATCGGAGTGGCCGAGGCCCTCCTCGCGGGTCGCGATGAGGAACGTCTCGGTATCGGACTCGTCGCCGTCGTAGTAGACCTTCACGACCGAGCCGGGCAGCGCGACGCCGGACTTGGTGGGCGCGACGCCGACCTTGGCGTTGTTCAGCAGCTCCTGCAGCTGGCGGATGCGCGCCTCCTGCTGGCCCTGCTCCTCGCGCGCGGCGTGGTATCCGCCGTTCTCCTTGAGATCGCCCTCTTCGCGGCGTTCGTTGATCTCGGCGGCGATGACCGGACGGTTGGCGATGAGCGCGTCGAGTTCGCTCTTGAGCCTGTCGTGCGATTCCTGGGTCAGCCAGGTCACATTCGTCTCGGTCATCTCGATCACTCCCTAGTAGTTGTTCCCGGCGCGAGCCGGGATTCCCTGATCACTGCCGCAGTACCCACCCGGAGGCGGGCATGCACCAGCCGACGGCTAGAGCGATCCTGGGGAAGTTCTACGAACCCCGACAGGCCCGGTTCCGGGTGAACCCGACCCCGGAACGCAGCAGCGCTGGCCGCCAATGCAGCAAACACGGCTCCGTGGCCCGGAACCGTGTGTGACGCCATTTTAGCATGAATCACAAACATGCAGGTCGGAGTTAATTTTCCGGACGTCGCCCGGCGTTTTCGCCCGTGGGGGCGGTGCCTGGGCGGGTGAAAACGCGGGGACGGTAGCCGGACATCGCGAATCCGGCGGCCGGATTACGGGGCGCGCAGGTACGCGGGCACCCTGTCACTGCACCCGTACACGCTGCCCGCGGCGGGCCTGCTCGACGCGCGGACCGTGGTGGTGAACTGGACAGTGCCGGAGTCCGACGCCTCGACCAGGACCTCGCGCCGGCCCACCTCGGCGCCATCGCGGTCCATCGCCCGCACGAAACACACCACGGGCTTGGCCGGATCGTCGCGGCTGACCTTCACGCGCACGCTCAGCGTGGAATCGTCGACGACGGTGTAGCCGAGCTGTTCGGCGTTGATCTCGTCGGGCCCGTACTTCTGAAATCCCAGGTAGGCGACGCCCACACCGGCCGCGAGCACACCGACACCGAGCGCGATGGCGAGTCCGCGGCGGCGGGCGGGCGGTGCGCTGCCGTACCGGTCGGCGTGTCGCGCGGCCGCGTCGCCGCCGGGCGCAGTATCGCTCATCTTCTCGCTCCCGGGGGTGGGTCGGAACAGAAAGTCGGTCGAATGGAACTATAGGGAACGAAGACCCGACACCCGCGACCGAGAGCGATGGTGAACGAGACGTGAGTGGCCTTCGCCTCATGGCGGTGCACGCCCACCCGGACGACGAATCCAGCAAGGGAGCCGCGACGACCGCACGGTACGCCGACGAGGGCCACGAGGTCCTGGTGGTGACGTTGACCGGCGGTGAGCGCGGCAGCATTCTCAACCCCGCGATGGACACCCCGGGCGTGCTCGAACGCATCGATGAGGTGCGCCGCGAGGAGATGGCGGCGGCGGCGCGCGCGCTGGGCGTGCGCCAGACCTGGCTCGGTTTCGTGGACTCGGGGCTGCCCGAGGGCGATCCGCTGCCCCCGCTGCCGGAGGGGTCGTTCGCGCTGGTGCCGCTCGAGGAGGCCACCGAGGCGCTGGTGCGCGTGGTGCGCGAGTTCAAACCACACGTCATCACCACCTACGACGAGACCGGCGGCTACCCGCACCCCGACCACATCCGCTGCCATCAGGTGTCGGTGGCCGCGTTCGACGCGGCGGGCGATCCGGAGGCGTTCCCCGAGGCCGGGGAGCCGTGGACGCCGCTCAAGCTCTACTACGACCACGGGTTCAGCATGAAGCGGCTCGAGGTGTTCGCCGCCGAGTACGAGCGCATGGGCGAGCCGTTCCCGCTGCAGGACTGGCTGGACCGGATCCGCTCGCACGCCGTGGAGCGCGGTGACGTGATGGCGCGGGTCACCACCCAGGTGGAGTGCGGCAAGTACTTCCCGCAGCGCGACGACGCCCTGCGCGCGCACGCCACCCAGATCGACCCGAACGGCGCGTTCTTCGCGATCCCGCTGGAGTTGCAGCAGCGGCTGTGGCCCACCGAGGAGTTCGAGCTGGCCAAGACCCGCGTGCGCACGGCCATCCCGGAGACCGATCTGTTCGCCGGTATCGAGGACGCGTCGCGGTGATGCTCGTTCTGCTCGCCCAGACCCCGAACACCCCGACCGGTCCCGAGTTCGGCAAGGCCTCGCCGCTGGGCCTGGCCATCGTGCTCGTCCTGCTCGTCGGCACCTTCCTGCTCGTGCGGTCGATGAACCGCCACCTGAAGAACCTGCCCGACACCTTCGAGCCGGAGCATCCGGAGCCGGATCAAGCGGCCGACGAAGGCACCGAGCCCGGCGCGGTGCCGCGCGAGAAGCCCGACGCACAAGCGGGCGGGAAGCCGCAGACCGGCTGAGCCGCCGGGCCGGCGCGGCAAGGGATCTGGACAGGCGGGCATGACTCCGCTCACATCGAGGACACCCTCGCGGACCGGTACGAACACCGACATCCAGGGTCGCGGTCCGCGTACCTCGCACCACGCGATACTTGCGGTGACACAATACTTTTCGTGTCGATTGGGGTGGACCACAACGGCGCGTTCCGTCATCCGGCGGTGGTCACTCGGTTGTGCTATCAATGCGGGAACTCCGCTCGACCGAAGGACCTCCATGGACACTCTCCTCGGCCAGATCGACCGCGCCCTCGACATGACCGGCACGATCGTCGCCGCCGTCGACGACGAGATGCTCGCCGCGCCGACGCCGTGCAGCGACTGGGATGTGCGCGCCGTGCTCAACCACACCGTGGGCGGTATGCACGCCCACGCGGCGGCGCTGTGCGGCATCGATCCGCGCGGGGCGCGCGGCGACGACTGGCTGGGCGGCGACGCGCTGGGCGCCTATTCGGCGGCCGCCGAGGTCGACCGGGCCGCCTGGCACCGGCCCGACGTCTCCGACGCCACCGTGCACCTGTCGCTCGGCCCGTTGCCCGGCCGCGCCGCGGCGCTCATCCACCTGGCCGAGGTGGTGGTCCACGGCGTCGATCTGGCCCTGGCCATCGACCGCCCCGACCTCGCCGACGACGGCCTGTGCGCCGAACTCCTCGCGGCCATGTACGCGGGCGGCGGCATCGAGGTCTTCCGCCGCCCCGGTATCTACGACGCCGAGGTCCCCATCGAGGATGACGCCCCCGCGCACCGCAAGCTGCTCGCCTACACCGGCCGCAAGTGGTGAGACGGCCGCTGGGTCACCCGGAGGTTCATTGCCCTTGGTAAGGTCCCGGGGCCGTGGTGTTCGGGAAACCGGTGTGGAACCGGTGCGGCCCTCGCCACTGTGATCGGGAGTGACATATCGACCCGGGCGCCCGCGCGTCCGGAGCCACTGGGGCCCGCCCTGGGAAGGTAGATACGCCGCGCACCACCCGTCAGCCAGGAGACCGGCCACGGCGCTACCCGCTCCACGAGGACCTGGAAGGCGGTCACGGTGACCCCATCTGTTTTCGCGCGCCCGCGTCTCGGCGCGCTCATCGTCGGCGCACTCGCGCTGGCCGGTTGTGCCGCACCACCCGAACCGGCCGCGGCGGGCGAGGCCGCCGCGACCCGGGTGAACTGCGGGATCGAGGTCGCCGTCGACGGCCCGCCGCAGCGGATCTACGCGGCGTATCAGCCGTCCATCGAGATCGCGCACGCGCTCGGCGTCACCGACCGGCTGGCCGGGACGGCGTTCCTGGACGCGGCGGTGCTGCCCGAGTACCAGGAGGCGCAGGCCCGCTCGGCCTACGTCGAGCGGCTGCCCAGCCGCGACGAATTGCTCGCGCAGAACCCGGATTTCGTGCTGTCCGGCTACAACGGGATGTTCGCCGAGTCGGCGCAGTCCAGCGTGGGCACCCGCGCGAGCCTGCACGGTCTCGGCGTGCGCACCTGGGTGCTGAGCCCGCTGTGCCCGAGCGCCGACGGCCTGGCCGACGAGGCCATCGACCCGGCCACCGTCCGCTTCGACAACGTCTACGCCGACCTGCGCGATCTCGGCGCGCTGTGGGGTGTGTCCGAGCGGGCCGAGCAGGTGGTGACCGATCTGAGCGCCCGCATCGACGCGGTGCGCGCGACCGTGGCGGGCGCCGAACGGCCCCGGGTGGCGGTCGTGACGCCCCGCGACGACGGCACCTACAGCATCGCGAGCGGCATCGACTTCGTCACCCAGCTCATCGAGGCCGCGGGCGGGGTGAACGTCTTCGAGGACCGCACCGAACGGCGCAATATCCAGATCGGCGCGGAGGAGCTGATCGCGCGCGACCCGGACATCATCCTGACCAGCCTGTGCTGCCAGGCGACCTATACGCGCGCCGACGCCCAGCCGCAGGCCGACAAGATCCTCACCGATCCCGCGTTCGCGAACCTGACGGCCGTGCGGGAGCGCGCGGTGCACCCGTTCCTGTTCGCCGACCGCGCCGTCGGGGTCCGCCTCGCGCACGCGACCGAACTGGTGGCGCGGCTGATCCACCCGGATCTGTTCGGCGGGTGAACCCGTCGTCTCGCGGCGTCGGCCTGCTGGTCGCCGGCGTCGGGCTCGCCGCCGCCTGCCTGGCGTCGGTGCTGGTCGGCAGGCACGCGCTCACCCCGGCGGCGGTGTTCTCGGCGTTCACCGATTTCCAGGGCACCGACACCGACCGGATCGTGCGCTACATCCGGGTGCCGCGCACCGTCGCCGGGCTGCTCGCCGGTGCCGCGCTCGCGCTGGCGGGTGCCGTGATGCAGGGGCTGACCCGCAATCCGCTGGCCGGTCCCGGTCTGCTCGGCATCAACGCGGGCGCGTCGCTGGCCATCGTCGCGGCCATCGGCGGGCTGGGGATGACGGCGCCGGCCGGGCTGGTCTGGTTCGCGTTCCTCGGCGCGGCCGTTGCCGCCGTGTTCGTCTACACGCTCGGTTCGCTGGGGCTGGGCGGCGCGACGCCGGTGAAGCTGGTCCTCGCGGGGGCCGCGTTCACGGCGCTGTGCGGGTCGGTCACCACGGCCGTCACCCTGCTGGACCGCAACGTCTTCGACGACTTCCGGTTCTGGGTGGTCGGGTCGCTGAGCCGGGCCGACACCGAGACCATGGCGGTGACGGCGCCGTTCCTCGCGGTGGGCGCGGTGCTGGCCGTGGCGCTGGCGCGGGCGCTGAACGCCCTCGCCATCGGCGACGATATGGCGCGCACACTGGGCGCCCGGCTCGCCACGGTGCGCGCGGCCGGTGCGGTGAGCGTGGTGCTGCTGGCCGGGTCGGCGGTGGCGATCGCCGGGCCGATCGGGTTCGTCGGGCTGGTCGTTCCGCACGTCGCGCGGGCCTTCGCCGGGCAGGACTACCGGTGGGTGCTGGCCTGGTGCGCCGTCCTCGGACCGGCGCTGCTCCTGCTGGCCGATGTGCTCGGGCGCGTCGTCGCGCCGCCGCAGGAGATCCAGGCCGGGATCGTCACCGCGCTCGCCGGGTCGCCGTTCTTCCTCTACCTCGTGCGCAACCGGAAGGTGTCGACGCTGTGAGGGCGCAGGGAGTGCTGCCCGCGGGCACGGTGTTGCTGAGTTCGCCCGGGCGCCGGGTCGTGGTGCGGGTGCACACCAGGTCGGTGCTGGTCACCGTGCTGCTCGCGGCGGCCGCGCTGGGTGTGGCGCTGTGGTCGATGACCGTCGGGCACTATCCGCTCGGCGCGGGCGACGTGGTGCGGGTGCTCGGCGGAGGCGGCACGCTCATCGAATACGACGTGGTCTACGCCGACCGGTTGCCCCGCGTGCTCACCGGGCTGTGCACCGGCGCGGCATTCGGTATCTCGGGGGCGATCCTCCAGCGGATCGCGTCGAATCCCCTGGTCAGTCCCGAGATCATCGGGATCAACGCGGGTGCCTCGCTCGGCGCGCTCGCGGTGAGCACCGTGCTCGGCGTCGCCGGGGTGGCGATGGTCGGGGGCGCGCTGGCCGGCGCGGTCGTGGCGATGGCGCTGGTGGTCGCGGTGGCGACGAAGGACGGTCTGCACGGGTACCGGCTCGTGCTGGTCGGGGTCGGGGTGACGGCCATGCTCACCTCGGCGATCTCGTTCCTGCTCACCAGGGCCGATTCCTACCAGGCGCACACGGCGGCGATGTGGCTCACCGGCAGCCTGGCCAACCGCGACTGGACCCACGTCTGGTTCGCCGCCGCGGCGGTGGGCGCGGTGGTGCCGCCGCTGGTGGTCTTCGCCCGCACGCTGCCGCTGCTGGAACTGGGCGACGATCTCGCCGCGGCCCTGGCCGGGCGGCGCGGCGCGCATCGCGTGACCTCGACGGTGCTGGCCGCCGTCGCGGCGAGCCTGGCCACCGCCGCGGCCGGGCCGATCGCCTTCGTCGCGCTGGTCGCGCCGCAGATCGTGCGCCGGTTGCTCGCCGAACGCGGTGCCGGGCTTGCTCCGGCGGCCGCGGCGGGCGCGTTGCTCGTGACGGCGGCCGATCTCGCGGCCCGGCGGCTGTTTCCCGCCGAGCTCCCCGTCGGGGTCGTCACCGCGATCCTCGGCGCGCCGGTGCTCGTCTATCTCCTTGCCCGCGCTACTCGAATCGGACACGCAGGATGACCGCACATCTCACGACCGCGGGCCTCGGCCTCGCCTACGGCGACAGCCGCGTCGTCACGGACGCCACCGTGGATTTCCCCGCCGGGCAGCTCACCGTCATCGTCGGACGCAACGGCTGCGGCAAGTCGACCCTGCTGCGCGGCTTGGCGCGGCTGGTGCGTCCGGCCGCGGGCGCGGTGCTGCTCGACGGCGCCGACATCGCGGACACCCCGGCGCGCACGCTGGCGCGCCGCCTCGGCATGTTGCCCCAGCAGCCGCAGGCGCCCGACGGGATCAGCGTCGCCGAACTCGTCGGACGCGGCCGCTACCCGCATCAGCGCTGGTTCCGGCAGTGGTCCGCCGCTGACGACGCCGCGGTGCGCCGCGCCCTCGAACTCACCGACGCCCTCGACCTCGCCGACCGCCCCGTCGACCTGCTCTCCGGCGGGCAGAAGCAGCGGGTATGGATCGCGCTGGCCATCGCGCAGGACCCGGAAGTGATGCTGCTCGACGAGCCGACCACCTTCCTGGACCTGGCCCATCAGCTCGACGTGCTGGAGGTGCTGCGAAACCTGTTGCCGCGCACCATCATCGCAGTGCTGCACGACCTGAACCTGGCCGCCCGCTACGCCGACCACCTGGTCGTGATGAAGGACGGCGGGATCGTCGCGAGCGGCGCGCCCGCGGCCGTCGTGCGGCCCGACCTGGTGGCCGAGGTGTTCGGGCTCGACTGCCTGGTCATCGACGATCCGGCCACCGGGACCCCGCTGGTGGTCCCCGCCGCGCGGGCGGTGCGGGCGCGATGAACCGCCGCTACGTCCTGGTCGCGCGGCCCACGCCCTCGGGTGTCGACCTCGCCGCCGTCGAGAAGCTGGCCGCCGAGTGCGGCATCGGCTACGCCCTGCTCGATCAGGGTGAGCCGACCATCCGGACCGTGCTGGACGAGGCGGTCGCGGCGGGGGAGCCGGTCACCCTGATCCCCTTGGCCGTGCCGCGCGACCGGTACCTGGAGACCTGGATCGCGCGGGCGGTGGCGAACTGGAAGGAGGTCCGCGGGGTTGATGACGAGGTGCGGATCGCCGAAAGTCTCGACGCGGCCGCCGGATTCGCCGACGTGGTGCGCGGCCTGATGGATTCCCCGGGCAGCCCGGTCACCGCCAGCCCCCGCGCCTTCCGCAGCCCGGCCTGGTCGCAGATCCCCGAGCACACCGAACACATCCTGGTCTGCCGCGGCCCCCGCTGCACGGTCTACGGCGCGGCCGCCCTCCACCGCACGCTACGCACCGACCACCCCGACGCCCTCATCACCCCCACCGGCTGCCTCAACCCGTGCAACCTGGGACCGATGTACATCACGTATCCGGAAGGGACGTGGCACACGAACGTGGAGGTGCCGGACGGCGGCCCGAGCTGAATCGGTGACCGGACGATTGCGGCGCCGTTCATCGCCGGCCCGGTGACCATGTTTCGATCGCCGTCGTGGGCGCACGGTGACCGAGCGGCACGGCCCACGCTGGAGGCAGCGTCCAAGCGACCACTGAAGTCCGTCTATGTGACCACCAATCAAGCGTCCGTATGTCCACGAAACCGGCGTCGAGGTGACCGCGCATTCTCATTCATGGCCGGTGAAGAGCTGATCGGACCGTGAGTTCGTCCACCCGGGGTTGTGTGTCGGTGCCGATCCTGTTCGGCCGTACTCGCGCGAACGCCCGCTCGCGGAAGTCGTCGGTGCCGTCCGGTGCGGTCTCGGCGGATTCGCGCAGCGCGGCCAGATCGAGCAGGTTTCGAACCGGCGTCCGTCGAGTTCGACGACGAGACCGGCGATCTCGGCCCCGGTGCCGACCAGATTCTTGATGAACCGCTCCAGGTACTCGATGAGCCGGTCCTCGTAGGCGAGGAAGGCGTCGACGTCGGCCTCGTGCAGGTCGCGCACGTTCTGCGGCGAACCCATGAACGCCTGGGCATTGTCGGCGAGATCCTGAAACGGCTCGCCAGCGCGAGCAGTGACAGATGCGCCCGCGCGTCATCCGGTTCCGATTCGGTCGCGAGGGCGAGCAGGGCGCGTGGGTGCGTCACGATGTCGGTCAACGCGACAGACTGGAGCGCACCGCGTCGGCCCAGCGCGGAGTAGTAGACCGTCAGCGCCGCTTCGGCGGCCTCGCCTTCCCTGGTCAGCTGATACAGGAATCGCGCGCGGTGGAACTCTTCGACGGTGGTCACCCGGCTGGTGTCGGGGTCCGCGCGCAGGTTGCCCCATTCGCACAGCTGATTCAGTGCGGTCGCCAATCCTTGTTGATCGCAGGCGAATCCGGCCGAACGGAGCGCAGCGTGCACATCGTCCGGTCGCAGGTGCACCGTGAACCTGCGCTTGGCTGTGGTGAAGGTGCTCAGGATGGCACGGTACAGCTCCGAGTTCGTGGCATGGACGTGCGCAAAGGGACGTGCAGTCGCTGAGTCGGCCACTCGAATGCCCCTCCCAGGTGATCTGGCCGCACAGTTTATCGGTCGCCCGGCCGGTGCGGGTGGCCGTTACGGTGTCATCCCGTGCCTTGGGCCCTGTGCCCCGTGCGCGGGTCCGGCGAATCGGCGGGTACCGGGCCGCGATGTACGGGTCCTGCGAAAGTGCGAATCGCACGAGTTGTCGTTGCACGGCAGGTGCTCCCGTCGGTGCATGTGTCACCTTTGGTGCATGCCGATGAAGCGAACGAACGTCTATGCCGATGCCGAGGATCTAGCGCTGATCAAGCAAGCCGCGAAGCAGCGGGGCATCGCAGAGGCGGAGATCATTCGTGAAGGCATTCGTTTGGCGGCGCTCTCGTGTCGCGTGTGGGACGACTCGCTCGACAGGCCGACCTTCGAGGGGAGCGGGGGGCCGTTGCCGGGGGTGATGTGACCGGAGCGGTGGCCGAGGGCGCGTCGCACCCGCCGCCGAGTTCCGCACCGAGTCGGTGCCGACCCTCGAGCGCCGGGACTTCCGTACGATCCGCCCGCTGACCCAGGCGAAGGCGTTCACGCTCCTGCCCGACGACTTGTAGGTTCTCGCGGTCGGCAATGTATCCGTTCGCCGTTGGACGCGCAGTTCCGCCGGTGGGCGATGTCAGTGCTGCCCGAGTGCCGGATCAAGGGTTGGCGATGAGCGAGGCGCGGCGGATAGAGCCGGAGTACGCGGACTACGGCGACCGCCAGCCCCGGGCGGTTGCGCCGAAGGCTGTTCCCATCCTTGCGCACCCTGTAGCCGATGGAATACACGATTCCGATTACGCCCACAGCCGGACCTATCGATCCCCGAGGGAGGCCGTCTCGCGCGGTGAGAATGGTGTGGTTGGCGGCCGGTCGTGCGTGGTAGAGGGTGTCCGCTGATTACGTGTCGAACAGCTGAATGTGAACGATCCGGCTCGACGAATCCCTCTCGTCCACGACGACGATCCGGTTGACCGACAGTCCGTCCGGGCGTTGGTAGACATCTTCGGCCTGCAGCAGAGACGCAGAGGTCTCCAACGGCGGGCCTGCGATAGTGGTCTCTGCCACGCGGAACACTTTGGTCAGTGGAACGGTGAATTTCGACGAGGCCAGAAGCAGGGCCAGGCCCTCCGGATCAGTCGACACGGCCACCCGATAGAGCGTGTCGCGCCCGTGCTCCGAGCGGGCGCCGAGCACCGTGGCGTCCTCGGGTATCACGATCCCGCCGAACTCGGACGCCTCCCTGGCGATGTCGCTTTCGACCGGGGTGGTCTCCAGTCGTCGATCATCACCATGCTGTTCACCGCCACAGCCCACCACACTTGCCATCGCCACGAGCAGGCCCGCGAAAACACAGGTCGGCCCGAGAAGTCGATTCTTGCGCATGGAATACCTCATCGAGTCGGATCGGTCCTCTCGCCATCTCGTCCGCCGACGGTATCGGGCAGGCTCAGCGGACCTGTAGGCACTACAGCTCCTTGCGGCGTAGAAACCTCGGGGGATCCTTCGATGTTGCTCTCTCCGCGCGATGTCGTCGGTGTGCGATGCTCCCATGCGCTCGTCAAGCCCAGGGATACCGGCGGTTTCGACGCTCTCGCCGCTGTCCACGTCGTATCGGTCCCGCACATGCACGTTGCCCTCCGAAGATGTGATGGCTGACTCAGGGCTGTCGGCTGAACTCGGAGACGTGGGGGAGCGCCCTGGACGCGTTACGAAAGGTGCCCAAAGATCAGCGAGAAGGCGAAAAGTGCTATCTAACTGCGAGTTTGGCTCGTCTGATCAGGGATTGCGGCATCCCGTTGACTTGATATGATGTCCGATGTCGGGAGAGCTATGTTCTCGGCGGCCTCAGCGTCTTCGCTGGGGCTTTTTTTGTTGTCTCGCAACCGATTCAGACTATCCAGAAGCCTTCGGCGCGCGCGCTGAGGGCTTCTCCGGTTCCTGGAGGTCCCTTGTACAGCAGCATCTTTCATCCCGTGAACTCGACTATCACGGCAGGTGTGTGGCCGGCGGTTGTCTTCCTTGCGGTTGTCGCGATCGTCACTGTCGTGGCATTGTGCAGGGCACCACGCAGCGATGTATCGAAGATCTTCGCGGCGTTCGTGGCTGGATTCGGATTCCGAAAGCGACGAGCCGACGATCGCATCGAGCGAAACGCCTTTCAGGCGGCTTCCGCGAAGGTGCGCGGCGAACTGGGTGAGGTCGAGTGAGCAAGAGCCGCGCAAACCGCACGCCGGTGGAAGAGACCTCCGCCTCGGCGGCTGTCGTTCGAGACGTATTTCAGCGGTTCACAGCAGCGTTCGACGAGGCGCTCACTTCCGCGAAGGCGCAGTACGAACTCGACTGGATCCGGCGAAGGATCGAGGCCGAGCGGGATTTCGACGTCAGCTGGCCGTTCCAGGCCTTCATCTGGGGCACGATCTCCCATCTGCTGCGCACCGAGTTGCGTCCGATGTTCGCCGACCTGGACGCGAGTGATCGAGACCGGGTACTGCAGCAGATCGGGGATTTCGCCGCGAAAGTCGAAGGTCCGGGAGTTACCGGGCAGCGGGCGGCGGTGACCTGGTGTGAGTACCACGGCTACGTCCCTGCGTTCGGGCGCAGACCGTGTGAGGAGTGTCCGTGTGAACCGGCCTCCAACTTCGGGGGCGGTTGGGCTGACCCCCGGTTCGTCGCAATGGCCGACTATCGGCTCGTTTTCCCTCACCACCATGGTCGTCGACCGAAGTACTGCAGCAATGCTTGCCGGCAGCGTGCGTACCGGAGACGGCGAGCAACTCGTGCACGGCAATCCGCGTGATGACCTTCGCCCGGATCTCGGCCGATCGTCAGTTGATCGGCTATCGGGCGCGTTTTGGCCGTCACATTGCCAGGATCTCGTGTAGAGGGCCCGAGACGGCAGTGCAAGGCACGCAGGTGGCGTCTCGTGGCTGTGGGCTGGGAAGGTGCGTCACGACCGGATCGCACTGGCCGGGATCTCGTGTGCCGCATGGGAGGTGTGGGAGGCTGGCAGGGTGAATCGATTGGCCGGTGCGACCTCGCCCTATTTGCGTCAGCATGCCGACAATCCCGTGCATTGGCGGGAGTGGGATGCGGGGGCGTTGGCGGAGGCGGCGCGGCGGGATGTGCCGATTCTGCTGTCGATCGGGTACGCGAGCTGCCACTGGTGCCATGTGATGGCGCACGAGTCGTTCGAGGACGAGGCCACAGCGGCGCTGATGAACGACAACTACGTGTGCGTGAAGGTGGATCGCGAGGAGCGGCCCGATCTGGACGCGATCTACATGAGCGCGACCGTCGCGATGACCGGGCAGGGCGGGTGGCCGATGACGTGCTTCCTCACCCCGGCCGGGGAACCGTTCTACTGCGGCACGTACTACCCGAAGGCGCCGCGCGGCGGCATGCCGTCGTTCACGCAGTTGCTGACCGCCGTCATCCAGACCTGGCGCACCCGCCGCGACGAGGTGGACAAGGCATCGACGCAGGTCACCGAGGCTCTGCGCGCGAACACCGCCGGCCTGCCCGACGCCGATCTCACCATCACCGCCGAACTGCTGAACCACACCGCGGCCACCGTGCTGCGCGACGAGGACCCCGAGCACGGCGGGTTCGGCGGCGCGCCGAAGTTCCCGCCCTCGGCGCTGCTGGAGGGTCTGCTGCGCGGCTGGGAGCGCACCGGCGACGACCGGATCGCCGAGGTGGTGTGGCGCGCGGCGGAGGCGATGGCGCGCGGCGGCATCTACGACCAGCTGCGCGGCGGGTTCGCGCGCTACTCGGTCGACGCCGCCTGGGTGGTGCCGCATTTCGAGAAGATGCTCTATGACAACGCCCAATTACTGCGCGTCTACGCCCATCTCGCGCGCCGATTCCCCGGCGGGGAACGAGAAGCGTTGGCGCTGCGCGTGGCTCGCGAGACGGTCGACTTCCTGCTGAAGGATCTGGGCACCGAGCACGGCGGGTTCGCCTCGGCGCTGGACGCCGACACCCATCTGGAGCCGGGCGGTCCCGGCGTCGAGGGCGCCACGTACGTGTGGACGCCCGCCGAACTCGTCGGTGTGCTCGGCCCGCGCGACGGCACCTGGGCGGCGGAGTTCTTCGGCGTCTCCACGGGAGGCAACTTCGAGCAGGGCACCTCGGTGCTCACCCGCTACCGAGACCCCGACGACCTCGAGTTGCTCGAGCGCGTGGTGGCCCGGCTCAGCGCCGAACGCGACACCCGCCCGCAGCCCGAGCGCGACGACAAGGTGGTCACCGCGTGGAACGGCATGGCGATCACCGCGCTCGCGGAAGCCGGTGCGGCACTGGGCCGTCCGGACTGGGTCGCGGCCGCCGACCGCTGCGCGCGGTTCCTGCTGGCCGAGCACGTGGTGGACGGTCGCGTGCGGCGAGCCTCGCTCGGCGGGCGGGCGGGGGCCTCGCCCGGCGTGCTGGAGGACTACGCGTGGCTGGTCACCGGGCTGCTGGCGCTGTATCAAGCCGACGGCGACCCGGGCCATCTCACCGACGCGCAACGTCTGCTGGACTCGGCCATCGAGCATTTCGCCGATCCCGACGCCCCCGGCAGCTGGTTCGACACCGCCGATGACGCGGAGGTTCTCGTCGCCCGCCCCCGCGATCCCGTCGACGGCGCCACCCCGGCCGGTGCGTCCTCGCTTGCCGAAGCCCTGCTCACCGCCGCGGCCCTCAGCGACCCCGACCGCGCGATCCGCTACCGCGACCTGGCCGACCGGACCCTCGCCCGCGGTGCCGTGGTCCTCGCCCGCGCCCCGCGCTCGGCCGGTCAGTGGCTGGCGGTCGCCGAAGCCGCCCTGCGCGGCCCGATCCAGGTCGCGATCGCCGTCTCGGCCGAAACCGCCGACACCGCAACGGAACTCCTCTCCGCCTCCCGCCACTGGGCACCGGGCGGTTCGGTGATCCTGGCCGCGCCACCGGATTCGGCTCCGCTGCTGGCCGAACGCCCGCTGGTCGGCACCGCCCCCGCCGCCTACATCTGCCGGGGCTCGGTGTGCGACCTCCCGGTGACGACGGCCGACGCGATTCAGGAGTCCTTGGCCCGCAGGTGATCACCCCACCTCGGGTTCGGCCGCCGACCCGTGGATCTCGGTCATCGCGCTGACCGGCGGTTCCTCCGTGACCACCGGAGGCGGGACCGGTGTCGCGCCGATGATGTCGGTCCAGCAGGTGGTCGGCTCCGCCATACCGCGCAACAGGATGTCGTCGTAGCGGGTCCAGCGGGCGCGTTCGGCGGCGTCGGCGGCCTCGATCACCGCGCCGCTCACCAGGATTCGACGCGGCACCGTCTTCGCCTCGGTGGTCAGGCGAGCCGCTTCGTTCACGGCGTCGCCGATGACGGTGTATTCCAGGCGGGTGTCGCTGCCCACGTCGCCCGCGAACACCCGCCCGTGCGCCACGCCGATGCCGATGTCGAGTTCCCCGACCTCGGTCACCTCGTCGCGGATGCGCCGGGCCGCCCGCAGCGCGGGAGTGGCGTTGTCGCGCAACGCGATCGGCGCGCCGAAGACGCACAGCGCCGCGTCGCCCTCGAACTTGTTGACCAGCCCGCCGTTCTCCTCGGTGGCCGCCACCACGATGGTGAGCAACCGGTTCAGCTTCGCCACGAACTCCTGCGGCGCCAGCCCGGTCGACAGCTCCACCGACCCCGTCACGTCCACGAACAGCGCCGAGACCACCCGCACGTCGCCGGTGAGGTCCATGCCGCCGGCCAGCGCGCGCTCGGCCACCTCCGCGCCGACGTGCCTGCCGAACAGATCGCGCATGCGCTCGCGTTCGCGCAGGTTCGCGGCCAGTTCGTTCACCGAATGCTCCAGCCGCCCGATCTCACCGCTGCTGGTGACGGGCACCCGCGCCTCCAGCTCGCCGCGCCCGATCAGATCCAGCGCCAACCGCAGCGTGCGCAGCGGGAAGGCGACGGCGCGGGCCAGCAGTGCCGTCGCCAGCGCGCCCACCCCGATGCTGACGGCGGCCAGGTAGATGCCGGTGCGCACGCGGTCGGCGGGTGTGGCGACCTTGTCGGCCAGCACCACGATCAGCATGAGCAGCGGCAGCGCGCCCGCCACCGCCCAGGTGAGCAGCAGCCGCACCAGCACCGACGAACTCCAGTGGACGGTGGTGCCCAGCACCGCCGTGAGCACGGGAATGGTCGGGCGGATCAGCCGGTCCACCATCAGGAACGTCACCGCGGCGGTCTCGAACGCGCCGATGGTGAACAGCGCGGCCGTCACGGCGGGATCGTGTTCGGTGAGGTGGGAGAAGGTGACGGTCGCGACCACCACGCCGGGAATCCACAGCGCCAGCGCGCGCAGCGACACCGCCATCGGCAGGCGCAGCAGCCTGCGCGCCTCCTCCGTGGTCGGTCTGCGGGTCTGGTCCAACCAGCCGAAGTACGCGGCGCGGTCATGCACCGCCATCACCAGGCCCACCGCGAAGCCGAACACGGGGTAGATGCCGATGATCAGCAGGGCGCGCACCCAGTCGGTGCCGAGCCTGCCCAGGAAGCCGCTCAGCACCAGCAGCGTGAAGATCACCGCGAGGCCGCTGAGGTGGGCGGCGGTCAACAGTGTCGCCAGACCCCACCGCGCCTTGAGCGCCCAGACGACGAGCTTCGCGATCACGGCAGACGGGTGCGGCCGGGCGGCCGCGGGGCGACAGGTGACACGAACGACGAGCTTATCCGTCACACCCGCGCCGAGGGCGCGAACGCGTCAGCGCAAGACGACCAGCCAGATCGCGATGTAGTGGCACAGCGCGGCGAGCACGGTGGCGGCGTGGAAGAACTCGTGGTGCCCGAACACCTCCGGCCACGGGTTGGGCCATTTGGTGGCGTAGAGGATGGCGCCGATGCTGTAGACGAGCCCGCCGATGACGAGCAGGATCAGCGGCGCGAGCCCGATCCGGTCGTAGAGCTGCCCGGCCACCGGCACGATCGCCCAGCCCAGCAGCAGATACAGCGGTACGCCCACCCAGCGTGGCGCGGTGGGCCACAGCAGCTTCAGCGCGACGCCGGCGAGCGCGCCCGCCCACACCACGGCCAGCAGCGTCTGCCCGGTGCGCCCCGGCAGGCCGAGCAGCGCGAACGGGGTGTAGCTGCCCGCGATGAACAGGAAGATCATCGAGTGGTCGGCGCGCTTCATCCGGATGCGAGTGCGCACCGACTTCCAGGTGATGCGGTGGTAGACGGCGCTGATGCCGAACAAGCCGCACACGGTGACGCCGTAGACGAACGTGGACCAGCCCGCCGTCGCCGACACGGTGGCGGCGGTGGCGACCAGCACCGCCACCGCGATCGCGGCGATGCCGACGGCCCACGTGTGGATCCAGCCGCGCATGCTCGGTTTGACGAGCGCGGCCAGCGCTTCGGCGGGCGACGTGCCGAGCAGCTCCGGGTCTGCGGTGCCGACGGGTTCGGACACGGACAACCTCCTGGTGAACCGGCGAGTAACCTACGCTAGCGTAGGTTATCGGTCTCCGCCAGCGCCCCACGCTATCGCGGTCGATGCCGGTATCGCGTCGGCGAGGCGTACTGTTGGACGCCGTGGAGCTTCGGAGTCGGGTGCGCGTGCTGCCGTATCGCATCTACGAGGCCCGGCTGTCCAAGCAGCTGGCCGGAAAACAACACCCACGCCACGTCGCGGTGATGTGCGACGGCAATCGCCGCTGGGCGCGCGAGAACGGGTTCACCGACGTCAGCCACGGCCATCGGGTCGGCGCGCTGAAGATCGCGGAACTGGTCGGCTGGTGTTCGGACGCCGGCATCGAGATGGTCACCGTCTACCTGCTCTCGACGGAGAATCTGCAGCGCGATCCCGACGAGCTGGAGACGCTCTTCGAGGTCATCACCGACGTGGTGGAGGAGCTGTCGGCGCCGGATCGCGAGTGGAGCGTGCGGATCGTCGGCTCGCTGGACGGGTTCCCCGAGCTGATCGCCAAGCGGCTGCGCACCGCCGCCGAGCGCACCGAGGGGCGTCAGGGCGTGCACGTGAACGTGGCGGTCGGCTACGGCGGCAGGCAGGAGATCACCGACGCGGTGCGCTCGCTGGTGCGCCAGGAGATCGCGGCGGGGGAGACCGGGGAGGATCTGGTCCAGTCGATCACGGTGAACGCCATCGGCCAGCATCTCTACACCTCCGGGCAGCCCGATCCGGATCTGGTCATCCGCACCTCGGGCGAGCAGCGGCTGTCCGGGTTCCTGCTGTGGCAGAGCGCGTACTCCGAGATCTGGTTCACCGAGGTGTACTGGCCGGAGTTCCGCCGGGTGGACTTCTTGCGGGCGTTGCGCGATTACGCGGCCCGTCATCGCCGTTTCGGCATCTGAAACGATAATATTCCAGTACCGTCCGGTCCGTGCATGTTCTGACGCAGACCCCGCGGGTGCCGGTTGCCGCACCGGAGCGCCCGATCAGCTACGAGGAGTTCGGCCGCCGCTTCCTCGAGTACGCCGTCTCCGAGGAGCGCATCGCGGCCGCGTTCGCCGCGCTCACCGGCACCGCCTTCGACGTCGGTCCGATCCGGGTCGGGCCTGCCCGGCTGGCCAAGGTCGCCGCCCACGTGCGGCTCGGGGAACCGCTCGTGCACCGTCGCGTCGACGAGATCATCGACTTCGGGTTGGTGCTGCCGCTGCGCGTGGGCCTGCTGGTCGATCTCGGTATCGACCGGCACCGCTTCGAGGTGGACGGCGCCATCCAGCTGCGCCTGGCCGCCCGCACCGCCGAGCCCCTGCGCGTGCTCATCGACATCGCCGACCCGCATCCGCGCGACGTGCGCGTCAACGTGGCCGCGGGCACGAAACGCGCCCAGCTCCTTCGTCACCTGGTGGGCGTGGACGAGGAGATCCGCCGCTTCGTCGCCACGTATCTCAGCGCCGAACTCCGCAAACCTCACATCGCCGCCGTCCTCGATATCGACGTGGCGACCCGCCTGGATCGGGCCTGGGCATTGTAGATCGGGAGTTTGTGCACCCCAGTGGAATTCGATTCTATGTAGCTATTCCCGCTGCCGCGCGGGGTGTTCGGTGCGCCGGTGCCTGTAATGCCCGGTATGTCTGAATATTTCAGAGTTTCCGCAAGCGGAGCCTGTTGATGCTGTGGTCGGCGTCCTTGCGCAGGACGAGGGTGGCGCGCGGCCGCGTCGGCAGGATGTTGTCGACGAGGTTGGGGCGGTTGGTGGAGTTCCAGATCTCCTTGGCGGCGGCGGTGGCCTGTTCGTCGGTGAAATTGGCGTAGTGGTGGAAATGGGCGTCGGGGTCGGCGAACGCGGTGGCGCGCAGCGTGAGAAACCTTTGCACGTACCAGTTCTCGATGTCCTCGATGCGGGCGTCGACGTAGATGGAGAAATCGAACAGATCCGAGACCATCAAACGCGGACCCGTCTGTAAAACGTTGAGCCCCTCCACGATCAGGATGTCGGGATGGCGCACGCAGTGCAGTTTGCCCGGCACGATGTCGTAGGAGATGTGCGAGTACACCGGCGCGCACACCTCGGACGCACCGGATTTCACCTCGGTGACGAAGCGCAGCAGCTTGCGGCGGTCGTAGCTCTCCGGGAATCCCTTGCGGTGCATGATCCCACGCCGGGTGAGTTCCGCGGTCGGGTAGAGGAACCCGTCGGTTGTGACCAAATCCACACGCGGATGGTGATCCCAGCGCGCCAGCAACGCCTGCAACACACGCGCCGTGGTGGACTTCCCGACCGCGACACTGCCCGCCACGCCGATCACGAAGGGCACCTGGCGGTCCGGATGCGTCTCCCCGAGGAATGTCGCGGTGGCCGCGAAAAGCCGTTGCCTGGCGGCGACTTGGAGGTGGATCAGACGAGCGAGCGGCAGATAGACCTCGGCCACTTCCTCCAGGTCGATCTGTTCGCCGAGACCGCGCAAACCGATGAGTTCTTCCTCGGTGAGCACCAGGGGAGTCGATTTGCGAAGGGTTCGCCACTGCTTCCGGTCGAATTCCACATACGGACTCGGCTCGCTCATTCGTGCCACTTACCCGACGCTCCGTTTCGGCAAA
Source organism: Nocardia puris (assembly GCF_003315035.1). Lineage (GTDB taxonomy): Bacteria > Actinomycetota > Actinomycetes > Mycobacteriales > Mycobacteriaceae > Nocardia > Nocardia puris. The sequence continues at coordinate 433,834 of NZ_QNRE01000003.1, read as the reverse complement.
CACGCACTCCTGTCGGGTCCCCCCGGTGAGATTCGGTCCAGCTCTTGCCGCATGGACGAATTGTTCCCCCGGTACCGGCGCGGGGTGAAACGGGGGGTCCCGCTACCGGTTGGTAACCGCCCGGACGTGCGGTGATCATCACAGCGCCTAACACGCGCGCGCGTGCGCGCTAGGGTCGGCCGGTATGGAAGCGCATCCGCTCGTCACCGAGTACCTGCGGCTCGGTCTAGCCTTCGATCGCCTCGAATCCGGTTTCGTGGACGCCTACACCGGCGATCCCCAATTGCGCAGGGACAGCGAGAACGCACCCGCGCCGCAGCCGCGCGAGCTGGCCCGCAAGGCCGCCGATCTGCGCTCGGCGCTGCCCGACGCGGGCCTGGTCCCGGAGCGCACCGAATTCCTGGACGCGCACCTGCGCGCGCTGGAGACCTCCGCGCGCAAGTTCGCCGGCGAGGACATCCCGTTCGTCGAGGAGGTCCGCTCCTACTTCGACGTCGACATCGCGCCCGGCGACGAGGCCGACTACCGCGAGGCGCACCGTCGCATGGACGAGGTGCTGGCCGGCGACGGCACGCTGGCCGAACGCGTCGCCGCGCACCGCAAGGCCGACGAGATCCCGCCGGAGCGGCTGCGCGACTGCGTGGAGGCGTTCTCCGGCGCGCTGCGCGAACTGGTCCGCGCCCGCTATCCGCTGCCCGACCACGAACACGTCGCCTACGAGGTGGTCGGCGACAAGCCGTGGTCCGGATTCAACTACTACCTGGGCGATTACCGGTCGACGGTCGCGATCAACTCGGACCTGAAGCAGCACATGGCGAACCTGCCGCATCTGATCGCGCACGAGTCCTATCCGGGCCACCACACCGAGCACTGCCGCAAGGAGGCCGGGTTGGTGGCGGCGGGACAGGCGGAACAGACGCTGTTCCTGGTGAACACGCCGCAGTGCCTGATGGCGGAGGGTCTGGCCGATCTGGCCCTGCGGTCGATCGTCGGCCCCGGCTGGGGTAAGTGGGCGCAGGAGATCTACGCGGATCTCGGCTTGCGTTTCGACGGGGAACGCGCCGAGCGGCTGGCCGAGGCGTCGGCGCAACTGCTCGGTGTGCGGCAGGACGCGGCGCTGCTCCTGCACGACCGCCGCCTCGACGAGACCGAGGTGGCGGAGTTCCTCCAGCGGTGGAATCTGTTGCCGCCGGAGCGGGCGCGCCAATCGCTGCGGTTCCTCTCCTCGCCGCTGTGGCGGGCCTACATCAGCACCTACGTGGAAGGGTATCGGTTGCTCGGCGGGTGGCTGGATCGCGCGGCCGACGCCGACGACCGGGCCGAGCGCTTCCGGCGGCTGCTGGACGAGCCGCTCACACCCGCCGCCGTGCGCCGGATGTGAGCGGCCGCGCCGTCACTGGATGATCGCGCAGCCCTGGCCGGACGAGATCGAACAGATCAGCCAGGAGATGGTGCGCAGCAGCGCTTCGATCGGGTTGTTGGGCACGGAGACCGGGTGCAGCATGGGTGACACTTCCTTCGGATGGTCGGGCATGACGTACACCCGGTAGACCGGTCCGCGCCGGGCCTCTCGTTACCCGTTGTCCTGCCCCGAATATTCGGGTCGACAGACGTATTCCCAGCTCAGGGCGGTTCGCTCGGTCCGGGCGATGCCTACGGGTGATCGCCGGACCCCGGTCAGGACGTGAAGGTGATGCGCACCGAGACCGGGTCGGTCTCCAGCGCCCGCACCGTCCACGCGACGGCCGACCGCATGATCCGCCCGTCGGCGAAGGTCCGCGCCCGCGCCACCACGTCGTCGTCCGGGACGAATTCGGCGGTGCCGGTGTACCAGCGGTCGCCGCGGCGGATGCGCACCTGCGGGTCGGCGGCGATATTGCGCGCCCAGCCCGCCCGCTGCCCGTGCTGGCAGATGACCCAGGCGCCGTCGTCGTCGAAGGTCGCGGTCACCGGCACCCGGCGCGGCAGTCCGGTCTTCGCGCCGGTCGTCTCGAGTTCGGACACCAGCTTGGACCGGATACCGACGCGGTCGAGCGCGGCGACCGCCGGATTGGCGAGGTAGCGGCCGATGAACCGCTCCCGCTTGAACTTTCGCAGACTCGTCGAGGTCGGCACGGTGGGCTCCTTCAGCGGAAGATGACGCAGGTGGTGGTGGCGTGCGCGACGAGCCGGCCCTCGGCATCCAGGGCGCGGCCCTCGGCGGTGGCGGTGGTGCGGCCCACGTGGATGGTGGTGCCGGTGGCGGTGAGCTTGCGCCCGTCGGTGGGGACGGCGCGGATGTAGTTGATCTTGAGTTCGAGCGTGCTGTAGCCGACGCCGGCCTCCAGCGTGGTGTGCACGGCGCAGCCCATCACCGAGTCGAGCAGCGTGGCGCAGATGCCGCCGTGCGTGGTGCCCAGCGGGTTGGCGAACTCGGGCCGGGTGTGCAGCGCGAACGTCACGCGGCCGTGCTCGATCTCCTCGACCTCGAAGCCGAGCAGATCGCCGATGACGGGCGGGCGGTCCTCCAGCGCCAGCGCGGTGCGCAGCAATTCGAGCCCGGAGAGCTGGGCCGGATCGATCGGGGCGGCGGTACTCATGGGTGATTCCGTCCTTTCGGTGAACCGATCGGTCCACATCTGTCATGATTGCAACATGGACCGATCGGTCCACGCAAGCGGAAGGAGCGACGCATGGGTATGGGGCCGCGCGACCGGCTGATCGAGGGCGCCATCGAGCTGGTGCGCGAACACGGGGTGCACGGCGCCGGACTGGCCGCCCTGCTCGAACGCAGCAACACCTCGCGCAATTCGCTCTACCAGCACTTCCCGTCCGGCAAGGGCGAACTGGTCGAGGCGGCGACCAAGGCGGCGGGGCGGCGGATGTCGGCGTTGCTCACCGGCGTCACCGCGCAGGGTGCGCCGGCCGACTGGCTGGCGACGCTCGTCGACTGGTGGAAGCAGACCCTGGAGACCAGCGATTTCACCGCGGGCTGTCCGGTGGTGGGCGCGGCGCTGGCCGAATCGGAGCCGCGCGCGCAATCGGCTGCGGGCGAGGTCTTCGGCGACTGGACCGAACTGCTCGCCGCCGCTCTCGCCGAGCACGGGGTGGGCGCCGAACGGTCGCGCTCGCTGGCGAGCTTCGTCATCAGCGCGATCGAGGGCGCCATCGTGCAGTCCCGCGCGGGCAAGACGACCCGCCCGCTCGACGACGTGGCGGCCAACCTCGCGCTGCTGCTCGACGCCGGACCGCCGCGGACCTGAGGCCGGATGTGTGCCATATCACCCCGCGGTCACCGGTCGAACCCCGCGTGATCTGCGCCGACGCGGCCCCATAGACTGGGCCGGTGACGCAGACGACCGCCTCTGTCAATTCCCAGTCCCTCGGTGAGCTCGATCCCGAGCTGGCTGCCGCGATGGCAGGCGAGCTCGCCAGGGAGCGCGACACCCTCGAGATGATCGCCTCGGAGAACTTCGTGCCCCGCGCGGTGCTCCAGGCCCAGGGCAGCGTGCTCACCAACAAGTACGCCGAGGGCTACCCCGGCCGCCGCTACTACGGCGGCTGCGAGCACGTCGACGTCGTCGAGACGCTCGCCCGCGACCGCGCCAAGGAACTCTTCGGCGCCGAATTCGCCAACGTGCAGCCGCATTCCGGCGCGCAGGCCAACGCCGCGGTGCTGATGGCGCTGATGAACCCCGGCGAGAAGCTGCTCGGCCTCGACCTCGCGCACGGCGGTCACCTGACCCACGGCATGCGCCTGAACTTCTCGGGCAAGCTCTACGAGGTCCACTCCTACGGGGTGAGCAAAGAAGACCACCGGATCGACATGGACGAGGTCCGCAAGATCGCGCGGGAGGCGCAGCCGCGCGTGATCGTCGCGGGCTGGTCGGCCTACCCGCGCCACCAGGATTTTGCCGCGTTCCGCGAGATCGCCGACGAGGTCGGCGCCTACCTGTGGGTCGATATGGCGCACTTCGCCGGCCTGGTGGCCGCCGGGCTGCACCCCTCGCCGGTGCCCTACGCCGACGTGGTCTCCTCCACCGTGCACAAGACCCTGGGCGGCCCGCGCTCCGGCCTGATCCTGGCCAAGCAGGAGTGGGCCAAGAAGCTCAACAGCGCCGTGTTCCCCGGCCAGCAGGGCGGTCCGCTCATGCACGCGATCGCCGCGAAGGCCGTGGCGTTCAAGATCGCGGGTACCCCGGAGTTCCGTGACCGTCAGGAGCGCACGCTCTCGGGCGCGAAGATCCTGGCCGAGCGCCTCACCGGCGCCGATGTGGCGGGCAAGGGGGTCAGCGTGCTGACCGGCGGCACCGATGTGCACCTGGTGCTGGTGGATCTGCGCAACTCGCAGCTCGACGGCCAGCAGGGCGAGGATCTGCTGCACGAGATCGGTATCACGGTGAACCGCAACGCCGTTCCGTTCGACCCGCGCCCGCCGATGGTCACCTCCGGCCTGCGCATCGGCACCGCCGCGCTGGCCACCCGCGGTTTCGGCGACGCCGAGTTCACCGAGGTCGCTGACATCATCGCCACCGCGCTCGCCGGCGGTTCCGATGTGGAGACGCTGCGCGGCCGCGTCACCGAACTCGCGCAGAGCGTGCCGCTGTACCAGGGTCTGGAAGACTGGAACCTGCTGGGCTGAGCCCGTTTTCGTCGAGCGCTCCCGTGCCGTTGGTGCGGGGGCGCTCGGCGTTTTCCGTGGAGGTCGAGTTCCGCGGTAGCTCACGTGGGTGGCGGTCGGCGTTCAGTGGATGCCGAGATTCGCTGTAACCGACGACAAGTGGGTGGTGCCGCTCGGCGTTTCAGTGGAAACTCAACTCGCGCAGGCGGGTTCGTTTGAGTTCGAAGAAGTGCCGGTGGGCGGTGAGCAGGCGGACGCCGTCGAAGAGGTCGAGGGCGTCGCGTCCGCGCGGGACGGCGCTGAGCACCGGGCCGAAGCAGGCCGCGCCGTCGATGCGGAGGACGGGTGTGCCGACGTCGGTGCCGACGGCCGCGATGGCCTCGGCGTGCTCCGCGCGCAGGGTGGCGTCGGCGGCGGTGATGTCGGCCGGTGGCTCGAGGCCGATGGTGTGGAGAGCGGCGTCCACGGCAGTGGTGAGCTGAGTCGCCCACGGCCGCTGATCTTCTCGGGCGGCGATGACGATGTCGGTGTGGGCGGGCGTGAAGAATGTGCGCCCGAACTCGCGGTAGAACCGGGTGAACGTGGCCTCCCCGTGCGCGGCGCGTATCCCGGCGGCGAGATGGGTGAGCCGGTCGGCGACCGCTAGCTGCGCGCGGTAGTCGGGTGCGGGGGCGGTGTTGAGCAGGTGAAGGCTCATCAGGCGCAAGCGCAGCGCGATCGGCCTGCGCTGATGCACTTCCTCGCTGAGCCACCGGTACGCGATCCAGGTGTACGGGCACGCCGGATCGACGAACAGCTCCACACGGTGCACCATGGGGTCACCCCTTCGGGAGTTGGTCAGCTTATCTGATCAATATAGTCAGATAAGCTGACCAATTCAAGGGCTGGCCGTCAGGTGATCACTGCTCGAAGACCTTCTTCCGCGCGGCTTTCGCGGCAGTGTGCGCGGTCGCCGTCTGCTCGAAATCGCCACGCTGTCCGCGTGCGCGCCGCCGTCGCGCCGCGTTCACGCGTCGCGCGCTGGAGGCCGCCGCGTGCGGCGCTGACGGCGTCGTCGGTAGTGGCTCCCATCGAACGCGTCGCCCTGTCGAGGGCGTCGTCGTCCGGACCGATTCGAGTGACAGGCAGGGAACCCCTCAGGTGATTGTGCAAGTTACGAGCATCGCTGTCCCGAGCGGGGCGTCCGCTCATCGGTCGAGGCGGGCGCGGGTGCGGACTATGGACTCGTCCAGGTAGCGGATGATGTCGGTGCTGCGGGCGGGGCGGATCATGAGGGAGCGGTTGGCGGGGACTTCGCAGTAGCGGCCGTCGGGGGTGTCGATCCAGCGGATGCGGCCCGTGCGTTGTGGGGTGGCATTGCGGGGGCCGAGCAGGACGGTGGCGGCGCCGCGGGTGGTGTATTTCTGGCGCCAGAAGCGGTGGTAGCGCTCCCTGGTGTCGTTGTCGGCGGCGCGGTCGCCTGCGATGTCGTCGAGTAGGTAGCCGCGTTCGGCGACGGTGCCCGGCGGCGGATCGGGCAGCAGCCGCACGAGTTCGGTAGCGAGCTGGTCGACGCGACAGCGACGCACTTGGATCTTCCCGCCATCGGGCGCCGGGTTCTGGAATGCGACCACGCCCGCACCCGCGCGGTTCCCGCAGCCGATACCGCGCATCTCGATCCCGCCCTTGCGGTTGTCGATGCCAAGGAGTTCGACGCGCCAGTCGGGGTGGGCCAGCACGTGCAGGCAGCGGTGCAGCGGCGTGTGCTCCTCGTCCTCCAGTTCGGCGCGGAAATCCCTTTGGTAGTCGCGGTATTCGCGCAGACCGGGGTAGCGGCTGGTGAAGCGGAACGGGAACGGCATCCGATCCAGTCCGGTGCCGAACCACAGCGCCGCGAATTGCTCGGACGAGAACGTCCAGCGGCTCATCAGTCGGCCCCCAGGGCGGGCGGCACCGTCTTGGGGATCTCGCCGATCAGTTCTCGACCGTGCTCTTCGGAGCGGAGGTACCGGGCCGTGTCGTGTTCGCCGTCCTCCTCCTTTCGCGCCCGGGGTGCGGCGGCGAACGCACCGGCGTAACCCGGTGCGCCGGGAAGAGAAGGTCGGGGTTGGCCGGGCTGTGGCTGGGGAGTCGTGGGTGTGGCGGCGACCGACGAGCCCGGCGCGGGTGGGGGAGTGGGGAGACCGGTGCTGCCCGTCGGAATGCCTGGGCGGGAAGGGGTTTCCGGTGTGGGGGAGAAGCCTGGCGGTGCGGGTTGGCCTGTGTATGCGGGTGCGGGCGTTGGTGTGGGGCTTGCGATGGGGGTGGTGCCGATGGGTGACGTGGGTGCTGGGCCGGGCTGGTATCCCTGCGGTTGGTGTGCGGGTGGCTGTGAAAGCGACTGCGCGGTAACCGAGTTCGACGGGGTGGTGTCGTTCGGTGTGGACGTGCCCGGGGCCGGGTGGTTGTTACCCGGTTGGTCACCGGAGTTCGTCTCGCCGCCACCGGGTCGCGGGGCACCGTCCGACGATCGATCATCCGTGGCGTGGTCCGGATCTGTCACGGGGTCCGTACCGCTCGGATTCTCCTGTGCGGCCGGATCCTCCGGGTTCTGGTCCGGCGACTCGCTCTCGGGGGTCGCACCCGGCTCGGCCTGGTCGTCGCCCGACTGGTTGGCGGGATCGCCCTGGGCCTCGGATTGATCGTCGGGCCGGCCCTGTTCGCCGGGCTGGTCGCCGCCCAGCAAGGAGTCCTGCGAGCCTTGCGTGGAATTTTCGGGTCGATTCCCGCCTGCGCCGTCACCGTCGTCCCCGGCGGGATTCGTATCCACCTCCGAGTTCGCACCCTGATCCGCGTCGATTCCCTGATCGGCATCGGTGCCTGCACCCGTACCGGTTCCTTCGCCCGCATCAGTTCCGTGACCCGCACCGGTTCCGTGACCGGCATCAGCTCCCTGATCCGCGCCGCTGTCCGGTTCGCGACCGGCGTCCGTACCCCAGCCCTCCTCGCCCCCCGGATCGCCGGATCCGCCGCTCCACACCCCGAGCAGCGGACCCCAACCACCACCCGCCCCCGACGAAGACGCGAACGGCTCCGGCAAGGTCGGCAGACTCCCCGCGACGCGCAGAAACGGCTCGATATACAGCGCGTGCATATCGTCGCGCGCCTGTTCCTCCGCCGAATTACGTTCCCCCGCTGCAGTTTCCGACCCGCCCGGTTCGGGAATGGCGGCCTTGAACCGCGCAGCCGCTTCCCCCGCCGCGACGATCGGCTCGCTCTGCGCCCCCAACGCCGCGCCCAGGTCTCCCAGTCCCGCGACGAACTCGCGCACGTGCCGCGCGGCCGACTCCGCCGCCTCGCCTTCCCAGCCCTGTTCCATCGCCTGCGCCGCCGCCGCGCCGAACTCCTCGCCCGCCCCCGCGACCGTGGCCGCCAGTGCCGCCCACGCTCGGCTCGCGGCACCGGCCGCACCGGGGTCCATACCGTCGGCCGCGGCCTTGATCTCGGCGTGGGTGAGGCTGTGCGCGTTCTCGGGATCGGTGATCGCCCGCCCGTCCGTGCCTCGCACCGTCATCTCGACGCCCCTTCGTCAGTGCTCGTTTGACCCTATAGACGCACCCACTCCCCGCCGGGTTCCACTGAAACGCAATCGATTACCTCTGATCACCGCTACCTCTGATCACCGCGCCGCGACGGCCGGATAGTCGATCAGGTCGATGTCCTCGGCGGCTTTGTCGCCGACCCCGCGTCATGAGCGCGAACAGCGGCGAGTTCACGAACCGGTTGCGCAGCCGGATGCCCGTCGCGGTCCGCGGGGCCAGGAACCGCCCGGGATTCGTCTGCCCGCCGAGCTGGGCGTAGCGGCGTCAGCATGCGGGGGATCTCCCAACCCAGTCCCGCGAAGCCTTCCCGGACGATACGTCGCTGCGCGTCCACATCGTCGCGCATAGGCGAATTCGTCGGACGCGAAAAGGTAGAATTGCTGGGCTTTCGGCCCGCCACTCATCGCCAGTCGGCCGGGCGCGTTGAAGCCGTATGCGGTGAGGCGATCACGGTTCTGCTCATCACCCCACGGACTCGCGGCGGCGACGCAGTTGTAATACCCCAGGTGCTTGACGTGTTCGCGCTCAGGCCCGAACGCCAGATGCCTGACCCGGGAATGTATTCCGTCCGCGCCGATGACCAGATCGAACGTCTGCGGCGCACCGTGTTCGAAGGTGACCCGCACACCGTCGCTCGCCTCCGACAGGTCCGCAATCGTGTCGCCGAAGACGTACGTGCAGGTGTCCGCCGTGTGGCGATAGAGGATTTCGGCGAGGTCGCCGCGCTGGATCTCCACATCGCCACCGGTGAACTCGCCGGGCAGCGTCGCGCGGCGTCGATCCTTTTCGTCGACGAATACGAAGTCCGTCGTGCCGGTGCGCTGTCGATGTACCTCGTCCCAGATGCCCATACGTTCCAGCACGGTGCGGTGGGTGCGGCCTTTGAAGTCCACGGCCTGCACGCCCGGTCGCGGCGCGGCGGCGCGTTCCACGACGGTGACGGTCCAACCGAATCGTGCAGCCAATAGGCCGTCGCGGGCCCGGCGATACCGGCACCGGAGATGAGCGCGCGCATGAGGTCTCCAATCTACTGCGTCCGACGGAATCTGTTTCCGATGGACGCAAATTAGCGTATGGTAGACACAGTTACCTGGTCAACCCCCGGAGGAGCCGCCGATGACGTCGCCGAGCACCGTCGAATTGCTATGGGGCACCGCGCGACCGGCCCGCCGCGGTCCGAAACCCGCGCTCACGCTCGGCGGCATCGTGGACGCCGCGATCGGGCTGGCCGACGCCGACGGACTGGCGAACCTGTCGATGCAGCGGCTCGCTGAGCGTCTCGGCTTCACGAAGATGTCCCTGTACCGCTACGTGCCGGGAAAAGAGCAGCTCACCGCCCTGATGCTGGACGCGGCCATGGGGGAACCGCCGTCCCGCGCGAGTGACTCGTGGCGAGCGGGTCTGCGCGACTGGGCGCACGCGTTGTTCACGCGCTACCGCGCGCACCCGTGGGCCCTGGAACTCGCCGTCGGCCCGCGCCCGATCGGCCCGAACGAGATGGGCTGGCTGGACGCGGCGTTGCGGGCCATGGACGGCACCGGGATGACCGGCCCGGAGCGGCTCGACACCGTCGTCCTGCTCAGCGGCCACGTCCGCGCCCTCGCCCAGCAACTGGGCACCGCCTCCGACGACGTCAGCGCCGACCGCATCCAGTCCGCTTATCGCGACACCTTCGCGGCCGCGGGCGACCGCTACCCCGCGGTTCTCGCCGCGTTCGCGGAGGAGGCCGAACAGGAAAGTTCCGGCGCCGCACTGGACTTCGGCATCGACCGCATCCTCGACGGCCTGGCCGCCCTGATCGCGAATCGGGCCATCTCGAACCCGCCGACGCCCGGCTCGGCCTAGAGTCGAGAAATGTCCGAGGAACTCGACCTCCAGCAGGACTCGATCACCACGGTGCGGGAGTTCTTCGCCGCGCTCGGGCTCGGCGCCGTCGACGAGGCGCTGGAACTGCTCGCCCCGGACGCGGTATGGCGGAACACCTCGCTCCCCGATATGCGCGGTGCGATGGTGGGGCGGGTGCTGCGCGGCCTGGAGCGGCCGTGGCTGGGTTTCGACGTGCGCATCCACCACATTGCCGCCGACCGCGACGTCGTGCTCACCGACCGCACCGACATCCTGATCTTCGGCCCGCTGCGCGTCGAGTTCTGGGTGGCGGGCACGTTCGAGCTACGCGACGGCCGAATCACGCTGTGGCACGACCACTTCAGCTGGGAGAACCTGCTGCGCGGGGTCGCGGTGGGCGCCGCACGAGCCGCTCTGGGACGCGGCCGCCAGCGTCAGGAATGCTCGACCAAGTAGTCCAGGTAGTACGGCCGCAACTGTTCGGCAAGCGCCCCGTCCCCGGCGTGGATGTAGTCGTCGATGAGCGGGAGCACGTACTTGATCTCGGCCTCGCTCTCGCCGAGATTGCCCGCGGCGGCCTCCGCGGCGGGGATGCGGGTGAGCAGTTTCCACAGGTATTTGACGTCCCCGCGCCGCACCGCCAGCCGCACCGCGCGGTCGTGCAGTTCCTTGGACGACAGCTTCTCGAGTTCTTCCTGACCGGCCATGTCAGCGACTCTATCCGGCGGGGGTGACCTGCGGGAACACCCTGGCGAACGGGACGTGCGATGCGCCCGTTAACGGGATCTTCACCGACACGCCTATTCGTCGGCGAGCGCGGACCGGGTGGTCGGCGGTAGCGTCGGTGGTGCGGGTCGCGTCGGTGTGGTCCGTACGGGAGGTCCTGACCGTGACTGAGCTACTCAGTACGAGGGGGCCGGCACCCGGCCCTCGTGGCATCTGACGCAAGTCGGGTCCATCAGGACGGACCGGTCCAGCGAGATCGTCCGCACGGGTGCCGCGCGGACACAAAAGGAGCCCACCGTGACTGCTGCACGCTCCGTTTCCGCCCCCTCGGCGCCCTCCCGTTCCGCTGGTTCGGACGCCGCTGTCTCTTCCGACACCAAGGGGGACCGCCCCTCGCACACCCGTCACGCCGGTGCCAAGACGTTCGTCATCGATACGTCGGTCCTGCTCTCCGATCCCTGGGCGTTCACCCGGTTCGGCGAACACGACGTCGTGCTTCCGCTGGTCGTCATCAGCGAACTCGAAGGCAAGCGGCATCATCACGAACTGGGCTGGTTCGCGCGGGAGGCCCTGCGCAACCTGGACGATCTGCGCCTGCAGCACGGCAGGCTGGATCAGCGGGTGCCGATCGGCACCGAGGGCGGAACGCTGCAGGTGGAACTCAATCACACCGACCCCTCCGTGCTCCCGGTGGGCTTCCGCACCGACAGCAACGATTCCCGCATCCTGGCCTGCGCGCTGAACCTCTCCGCCGAGGGCCGCCGCGTGGTGATGGTGTCCAAGGACATCCCGCTGCGCGTCAAGGCGAGCGCGGTCGGTCTGCACGCCGACGAGTACCACGCCCAGGACGTGGTGACCTCCGGCTGGACCGGTATGACCGAGATCGACGTGGTCACCGACCGCATCGACCAGCTCTATGCCGAATCGGTGGTGGATCTGGAGGAGGCGCGAGAACTGCCGTGCCACACCGGCGTCCGGCTGCTCGGCCCGAGTTCCAGTGCGCTGGGCAGGGTCACGGCGGACAAGCGCGTGCAGCTGGTGCGCGAGCGCGAGGCGTTCGGCCTGCACGGCCGCTCCGCCGAACAGCGCATCGCGCTGGACCTGCTGCTCGACGAGAGCGTCGGCATCGTCTCCCTCGGCGGCAAGGCGGGCACCGGCAAGTCGGCGCTGGCGCTGACCGCCGGTCTCGAGGCCGTGCTGGAGCGCCGCACCCAGCGCAAGGTGGTGGTGTTCCGCCCGCTGTACGCGGTCGGTGGCCAGGATCTGGGCTACCTGCCCGGCACCGAGAGCGAGAAGATGGGCCCGTGGGCCCAGGCGGTCTTCGACACCCTCGACGGGCTGGCCTCGCCGGAGGTGATGGAGGAGGTGCTCAGCCGCGACATGCTGGAGGTGTTGCCGCTCACCCACATTCGGGGCCGCTCGCTGCACGACTCCTTCGTGATCGTCGACGAGGCGCAGTCACTGGAGCGCAATGTGCTGCTCACCGTGCTCAGCAGGCTCGGCACCGGATCGCGGGTGGTGCTCACCCACGACGTCGCCCAGCGCGACAACCTGCGCGTCGGCAGGCACGACGGTGTGGCCGCGGTGATCGAGAAGCTCAAGGGGCACCCGCTTTTCGCGCACATCACGCTGACCCGCAGCGAGCGTTCGCCGATTGCGGCGCTCGTCACCGAGATGCTGGAGGAGTACGGGCCCAACATGTGATAGCCAGGTGCGTGTTTCACACCACAGCGGGTGGGTAGACTCCGCCGAGTTACCCAGTTCGGGCGCGGTCCGGCGGGTCGTCTCACGATTCGCCGGGCCGTTGCCCGTTGTTGCCTACTCGAGAGGGGACCACATGCACCACGCTCGACGCACGGCTGGATTCACCATCGCACTCGCGGCCGCCGGCCTGCTGATCGCCGGTTGCGGCGACGACACCGACACCGACGGCGACAGCGCCACCACCACGACCGCCGCCGCGGCCACGACCACGCACGCGGGCGACCACACCACCTCCCCGGACGGCACCGCGATGCCGGCCCCCGGCGGTGCGGCGGGCGAGCAGACCACCATCGCCACGCCGGGCGGCGCCGAGGTCACCATCTCCGGGGACATCTACGAGAAGTACCTCGAATCGGGCGGCCTGACCGGTCCGCTCGGCGCCCCCGAGGAGGCCGAGGAGACCGGCCCGAACAACGGCCGCTACCAGGACTTCGTCGGCGGCACCATCTACGAGCCGGAGGAGGGCGAACCGCACATCGTGTGGGGCCTGATCCGCGAGGCGTGGGAGGAGAACGGCGGCGCCAACGGCGACCTCGGCTATCCGACCAGCGACGAGACCGACGTCCCCGGCGGCAAGCAGAGCGAGTTCACCGGCGGCACCATCACCTGGATCAACGGCGAGATCACCGTCACCCGGAATTAGTGATTCGTCACGACACCCGCGGCCCGTTCGCGGGTGTCGTGACGGTTCGATGTCCGTAGTGCCCCGCTGCGGGGCCCGAGCAGCTAGGTTGTCATGGTGCAAAATCTCTGGACCGACCGCGAACTGCTCGAGCAGCTGGCGGACGAGGTGGAACTGAATCTGCGTCGCCACATCTCCGTCGCCGACGGCTGGCAGCCGCACGACTACGTGCCCTGGGACGACGGCCGCAACTTCGAGTTCCTCGGCGGCGTCGACTGGTCGCCGGAGCAGTCCGAGCTGAGCGAGGTCGCCAAGCTGGCGCTGACGGTGAGCGTGCTGATCGCCGACAACCTGCCCTCCTACCACCGCGAGATCGGCAAGTACCTGCGGATCGGGCCGTGGTGGCGCTGGGTCGGCCGCTGGACGGCCGAGGAGAACCGGCACGAGATCATGATCCGCAACTACCTCATGGTCACCCGGTCGGTGGATCCGGTGGAACTGGAGCGGCTGCGCATGGCGCACATGACCAACGGCTTCCGCCGCCCGCCGCTGCACCTGATCGATGTGCTCGCCAACTGCGCGTTCGAGGAGGCGGCCTCCGGCATCCGGCACCGCAACACCGCGGCGCTGAACGAGAACCCGATCGTCACCGCGATCGCCGAGCGCATCGCCGCCGACGACGAACTGCAGTCGGAGTTCTTCGCCGACCTGGTGGCGGCGGCGTTCGCGCTCACGCCCGATCAGACCATGCGGGCCATCGCCGATCGCGTGGCCGATTTCCACGTGCCCACCGCGCAGCTGCCCGACGGCCGTTCCAGCGACGAGCTGCTGGCCGAGGCCGGTATCTACGATCCGGCCAAGGAGGGTGAGCTGGTGTTCGCGCCGCTGCTGCGCCGCTGGAACGTCTTCGAGCGCACCGACCTCGGTGACGAGGGCCGTACGGCGCGCGCCGAGCTGGAGTACCTGCGGGAATTCCTGCCCGCGTGAGATCCGGTGGGAGGCCGGGCGGTGTCGCACCGCCCGGCCTTCGCCGTGTCTAGCCCTGCTCGCGCACCTTCGCCATGGACAGCACGTCGAGGCGGCGGTCCAGCTCCTCTTCGGTGAGCTTGTCGCCGATCAGGCCGCGGTCGATGACGGTCTGGCGGATGGTCTTCTTCTCCTTCAGCGCCTCCTTGGCCACGGCCGCGGCCTCCTCGTAGCCGATCGCCGAGTTCAGCGGCGTCACGATGGAGGGCGAGGACTCGGCCAGCGTGCGCAGGCGCTCCACGTCGGCGGTCAGGCCGCGAACGCACTTGTCGGCGAACAGGCGGGACACGTTGGCCAGCAACGTGATCGACTCGAGCACGTTGCGCGCCATCACCGGGATGTAGACGTTGAGCTCGAACGCGCCGCTCGCGCCGGAGAACGCGACCGCCGCGTCGTTGCCGATCACCTGCGCCGCCACCTGCGTCACCGCCTCGGGCAGCACCGGATTCACCTTGCCCGGCATGATCGAGCTGCCCGGCTGCAGATCCGGGAGCTGGAGTTCGGCCAGGCCGGTGAGCGGGCCCGACCCCATCCAGCGGATGTCGTTGGCGATCTTGGTGAGGCTCACCGCGACCACGCGCAGCGCGCCGGACAGCTCGACCAGGCCGTCGCGGGCGGCCTGGGCCTCGAAGTGGTCCTGCGCCTCCGACAGCGCGTCGATGCCGGTGGTGCGGACCAGCTCGGCCACCACCCGGGTGCCGAAACCGTCGGGGGCGTTGAGCCCGGAGCCCACCGCGGTGCCGCCGATCGGCAGTTCGCCCACGCGCGGCAGCGTGGCCATGGCGCGCTCGATGCCCGCCGCGATCTGGCGGGTGTAGCCGCCGAACTCCTGGCCCAGCGTCACCGGCACCGCGTCCATCAGGTGGGTGCGGCCGGACTTCACCACGGTGCGCCACTCGGTCGACTTGTCCAGCAGCGCCAGGCGCAGGTGGTCCAGGGCGGGCACCAGCTCCTTGATCACGGCCTCGGTGGCCGCCAGGTGCGTGGCGGTGGGGAAGGTGTCATTGGACGACTGCGACATGTTCACGTCGTCGTTGGGGTGCACGTCCACGCCGTTCGCCTTGGCGATGGAGGCGATCACCTCGTTGGCGTTCATATTGGAGCTGGTGCCCGAACCGGTCTGGAACACATCGATCGGGAACTGGTCGTCGTGCTTGCCCTCGGCGATCTCCGTCGCGGCGGCGATGATGGCGTCGGCCTTGGCGGCGTCGAGCAGCCCGAGATCCTTGTTCACCTTCGCGCACGCGGCTTTCAGCAATCCGAGCGCGCGAATCTGCGCCCGCTCCAGCCCGCGTCCACTGATCGGGAAGTTCTCCACGGCCCGCTGGGTCTGTGCCCGCCACAGAGCGTGCACAGGTACCCGGACCTCGCCCATGGTGTCGTGCTCGATGCGGTACTGCGTCTCCTCGGTCATGAACCCGACCCTATGCCGCGCGCGGGGCCTGTGGGGCTGCCACGCCTGAGCGGTTTGCCACAGGAACGGCCCCCGGAAGTCGGGTCGAAACCGACTCCCGGGCGGCTCCGTGTCGCGTGCCCCGGTCCGAGCGGGCGACTTGCTCGGCGAGCCGTTCTCCGGCCGGTGCGCGGCTGCCGTTTCCGGCGGACAGTGATCAGGACGAGAAGAGCATCTTGCCGAAGGCGCGGTGCTTGTGGTGATGGCCGTAGCCGTAGTGCGGAGCGGGCGCGCCCCAGGCGGGGGCGGCGGGCGGCGCGACGGGCGCGACCGGGGGGCGGCGGAGCCGCGTAGCCGGCCTCGAGGCGGGTCAGATTCTCGAGCTCGCCGCAGTCCAGGAAGATCCCCCGGCAGTTACCGCACTGCTCGATCTGCACCCTGCTGCGGTGGTAGGTCTGCATGAAACCCACACTTCGGACACTGCATTCCGGCCACGCTACTCGGATCCGACGACCTATGCGCGCATCACGATATGGCGTCTACGGCAGCAATCCGCCGGCACGCGTCCACCAAAGCCGTGTCCAGATCATCCAATTCGCGTCCGGACAGGGCGGCGGTGACGAGCGCGAGCGCCGCCGCCTGCACGGCGACCGCTCGTGCCGGGAGGTCCAGCGCCGCCCATTCGTCGCCCTCGGCGGGCACCGCGACACCACCCGCGTCGCGGTACGCCGTGAGAAAACGCTGCCAGGCGGCCGGTTCCAGCACGCCGGCCGCGAACATCGCGGCGGGGCGGGCGAGATCCCAAGCGGGATCGCCGATTCCGAGGTCGTCGATGTCGATCAGCCGCCAGCCGCCGTCCGTCACGCACACCAGCTGGCCCAGGTGGAAGTCGCCGTGCGTCAACGCCCGGCCCGCCGAATTCAGTTCCGGCAATCGAGCGAATGCGTGGCACACGACCTCGGCGGCGGCGCTGTGCACCGCGTCGCCCGCGTCCCGCAACCGCCGCACCGCGCGCCGCACACGGCCGGGTCCGCCCGCTCGCGGCAAACCCCGCCCCCGCGTTTCGGTTCCGTGTAACCGCGCCAGGAGCGCGGCCGCCTCCTCCCACGGCGCCACGTCGGGATCGACCGGGTCGACCGGTTTCCCGTACGGCCACACCGTCAGCATCCGCCGCTTGCGCCAGGTGATCAGGGCCCCGGCCACCCGCACGGGCCGCAACAGCGGGCCGTGCGCGCCCGACTCCTCGGCCAGCGTGAGTCGCGAAACCAATTCCACCCCACAGGTTTCCGCCGCGTGCGCCTTCACGACCACATCCCCGGTCCGGACGACGAGAACGTCCGCCCGTTCCACCAGCACGGTGGGCGGCCCGTGACCCCCGCCCGCACCGACTCCCACTGCAACTGTCTCTTTGACGAGTTCCATTGCGCTGAAACGTAATTCATGCCCGACGATCACCTCCCCATCTTCCCCGCCGCGCCGGTCCCGCGCACCCGAACCCCATACGGAATCCACAATGCGACATCCCCGCTATCCCGCCGCGACACCACCGCTATCGGGTGGCCTGCCCGGCTCCATTGGTGCGCACCATGTCACCGTGGGCGGCCGTGCTCGCCCTGGAAGCGGCGGCTCCCGCTCTTTGCCTGTCCAGGGTGGCTTCTACTGCGTACCGGCCACGGCCGTACCTGTCCGGATGCGTGGCTCTTTCAGTGTGCCGACCGGGAGGTGGCTCCAGCAGTGTGCCCGTCCGGGAGACGGCCGCCGCCGTGTGCGGGGCAGCGGCGCGCTCCTGCGGTGGTCCCGTCCCGGAGACAGCCCTACTGTGCTCCTGTCCGCCGGGCAGTCCCTACTGCGTGCGGGGGAGGGGGGTGGCGTTGGTGAGGGCGGTGGCGAGGGTGGTGAAGGATTCGTCGTTGCCCGCGCCCTTGATGACGATCCGGGCATCACCGAAGTCGGCGATCCAGGCGGTTTCCTCGGTGGGCTCGGTGTACACGACCCACTTCTGCTCGCCGATCTGCTCGGCGCCGGTGGCGTAGCGCGAGCCGAGCAGGAACCGGGCGAAGGACTCCTCGGTGGCGCTGCTCTGCGCGACCTGCATGTAGCGGCCCTGCGGGGTGAGGAAGCCGACCACGCTGACGGCGCCGCCGCCCTCGCCGGTGATGGTGTCGCGGCGGCCGGAGTTCGGCGTCCAGCCCTCGGGCAGGTCGGGGTTGCGGATCGGGAACGAGAGCGTGCGCGCGTCGGAGCCGAGCGCGGCGTCCACATCGAAGTTCGGGATCTGGCCCGGCGTCGGGCCCTGCGCGGCGAAGGTGCACTGACTGGCCAGCCCGGCGAAGACCACGACGATCAGCACCAGCGGGATCAGCGAGAAGAACAGATCCTTGTAGCTGTGCAGGATGCGTGGCTTTTGGTACGACACACTCCCAGTATCCACGGTGCCGGGATCGCCGGTCGCCGGGCACCCCACCGGCTCCGACCAGGGGTGCACGGGCGCGCCATCGCGGAATGAGACAATCGTCCGGTACGTACCAACCGAGGAGGCACCCCGCAATGACGGCATCTTCCCCCGCTCCCAGCCGCCGCGAGGCGCCCGACCGCAACCTGGCGCTCGAACTGGTCCGCGTGACCGAGGCGGGCGCCATGGCCGCCGGTCGCTGGGTGGGCCGCGGTGACAAGGAAGGTGGCGACGGCGCGGCCGTCGACGCCATGCGGCAGCTGGTCAGTTCGGTGTCCATGCGCGGCGTCGTGGTGATCGGCGAGGGCGAGAAGGACGAGGCGCCCATGCTGTACAACGGCGAGGCCGTGGGCGACGGCACCGGCCCCGACGTGGACTTCGCGGTCGACCCGATCGACGGCACCACGCTGATGTCGAAGGGTTCGCCGGGCGCCATCTCGGTGCTGGCGGTGGCCGAGCGCGGCGCCATGTTCGATCCGTCGGCCGTGTTCTACATGCACAAGATCGCGGTCGGCCCCGAGGCCGCCGATGTGATCGATATCTCGGCCCCGATCGGCGAGAACATCCGCCGCGTCGCGAAGGCGAAGAACTCCTCGGTCTCCGACCTCACCGTCTGCATCCTGGACCGGCCCCGCCACACCGAGCTCATCCAGCAGACCCGCGACGCGGGCGCGCGCATCCGCCTCATCTCCGACGGCGACGTCGCGGGCGCCATCGCCGCGGCCCGTCCCGAATCCGGCACCGACATCCTGGTCGGTATCGGCGGCACCCCCGAGGGCATCATCGCCGCGGCCGCGATCCGCTGCATGGGCGGCGAGCTGCAGGGCATGCTGGCCCCCAAGGACGACGACGAGCGCCAGAAGGCGATCGACGCGGGCCACGATCTGGACCGCGTGCTCACCACCTCCGACCTGGTCGCCGGCGAGAACGTCTTCTTCTGCGCGACCGGCGTCACCGACGGCGACCTGCTGCGCGGCGTGCGCTACTTCGGCGGCGGCGCGTCCACCCAGTCGATCGTGATGCGCTCCAAGTCGGGCACCGTCCGCATGATCGACGCCTACCACCGCCTGACCAAGCTGCGCGAGTACTCCTCGGTGGACTTCGACGGCGACGAGGGCGCGGTGCCGCCGCTGCCCTGATCGGCGTCGATACGCGGCCCGCGTTCCGAATCGGAGCGCGGGCCGTTGTCGTCGCGAGGACCGCGCGGATCGTCGGCGTGTGCGATGCGCGGCGGAGTGCGGCCGAGGAACCCCGCCACCGACCCGTGGCCGTGACCCCGGACGGTCAGTCTGCGGCGTCAGTCGTTCTCGGATTCCCCATGGCTCAGCGCGTCCTCGACCCGTTTGCGCGCGCCCGCCAGGTGCTCCTCGCACCGGTTGGCCAGCGCCTCCCCGCGCTCCCACAGCGCCAGCGAGTCGTCGAGGTCCAGCCCGCCCTGCTCGAGCATCTTGACGACGTTCACCAGCTCGTCGCGGGCGCGTTCGTAGCCGAAGGTCGCGATCTCGGCCAGTTCGTCCTTGCCGGGCTCGGCCAAGGTCACTTCCCTCCTGTGTGCTGGCGGGCGCCGAGTTCCCGGGTACCGAGGGCGGCGGCGGTGACCGCGCCGTCGGCGACCCGGATGCGCAGCTGGCTGCCCGCGGGCGCGTCCTCGATGGTGCGCACGACATGGCGTTCGGCGCCGGTCACGCGTTGCACGACAGCGTAGCCGCGGGCCAGTGTCGCGGCCGGGCCCACCGCCGTCAGCTTCTCGCGCAGATGCCGCGTGGCGGTGTACTCGGCGCGGATCAGGTGGTCGACATCGCGGCGGGCGGCGGTGCGCAGCCGGGCGATCTCCTCGCCGCGCCGGTCGATCTCGCGCAGCGGATCGGCCAGCACGGGCCGCGACCGCAGCTGCGCGAGCGCGCGGGTCTCGCGGTCCACCCAGCCCCGCAGGGCGGCGGCCGAACGGGCGCGCAGTTCGCGCACACCGGCCAGTTCGGCGGCGGCGTCGGGCACGACGCGTTTGGCGGCGTCGGTGGGGGTGGCGGCGCGCAGGTCGGCGACGTAGTCCGAGAGCGGGTTGTCGGGTTCGTGACCGATCGCGCTCACGATCGGCGTGGTGGCGGCCACGATGGCGCGGCACAGCGCCTCGTCGGAGAACGGCAGCAGATCCTCCACGCTGCCGCCGCCGCGCGCCAGCACGATCACGTCGACGGACGGGTCTCGATCCAGCTCGGCCAGCGCCTCCAGGATCTGCGGCACCGCGGTGGGCCCCTGCACGGCGGTGTTGCGGATCGCGAAACGCACGGCGGGCCACCGGTTCTCGGCGACGCTCACCACGTCGTGCTCGGCGGCGCTCGCGCGTCCGGTGATCAACCCGACGGTGCGGGGCAGGAACGGGAGGGGCCGTTTGAGCCGCGGATCGAACAGGCCCTCGGCATCCAGCAGCGCCTTCAAGCGCGCGATGCGGGCCAGCAGTTCGCCGACGCCGACGGGCCGGATCTCGACCACCCGCAGCGACAGCGTGCCGCGCCCGGTGAAGAAGGTGAGTTTGCCGTACACCACCACCCGGCTGCCCTCTTGCAGCGGGACGGGTGAGCGGCGCAACAGGTCGGCCTCGCAAGTGACCTGCAGGGACATATCGGCCGACGGGTCACGCAGCACCAGGAAGGCGGTGCGCGCCCCGGGGCGCAGGGAGATCTGGGTGACCTGGCCCTCGACCCAGACGCTGCCGAGCCGCTCGATCCACTGCATGACCTTCACGGCCACCGAGCGCACCGGCCAGGGATTCTCGGCGGAATTCGCCGGAGTCTGCTGCCCGCTCTGTGTCATACGGACAGGTATACGCGGCGGGTCCGACCGGTTCGTGCTCGGCCGGCCCGCCGCGTGGCCGCTGGGACAGCGGTCACTGGGCCCGGACGGTGGCGATCCGGTTCGTCAGCATGGTGACGAACGGCGCGCGGGCGTGCGTCTGCTGCTCGTAGTCCAGCAGCGCGGTGAGGTCGTCGATGGTCAGCATGCGCAGGCGGGCGCGCAGCTGGGCCAGGGTCATGTTGTCGTAGTCGTAGCGGACCGCGATCTCGGGGACCACGATCTCCACCGGCTCCGGCGCGACCGGCTCCGGTGTGATCTCGGTTACCTCGGCCTGCGCGGCGGCGTGGCCGTTGGCCGAGACCGGCTCCTCGGCGGTGAACAGGTCGAACGCGCTGACCTGTGCGGCGGCGCCGGAGGTTTGCCCGTTGGTCAGATCCTCGTCGAAGGTGGCCCATTCGGGCTGCTCGACCGGCTTGCCGCCCAGACGCTCGAACACGCCGTCGCCCTTGAGAGCGAGGCTGGTCACGAACTGCTGGACGTGCATCGTGGTCTGCAGCACCTGACTGATCGCGGTGATCGGGAAGTTCAGCGCGACGGTCGGTAGCCGGCGGGTTTCTTCAATGGCGTAGACGGCGGCACCGGCGGCGACCCGTGCCACGAACGGAGGTCGAAACATGGTCATAGCCTGCCCGATACGTCGTGATCTGCAAAGACTCCGGGTGCCGCGGCCGGGCGGGCGCGCGTCGAGTGACCCGGTGTACTCGCCGATCGTAGTGTTAATTGCTGTCACAGACACATTCTGTAGGAAGCCCGCCGGATGCCGCAGCCCGGCCTTCGTCCGGGCGCTCGCCACTCGCCCGGCCCACGTAAGCTGAGGGGCATGTCTTCGGCCATCCCCCTGAACGTCGGAATCGCCCGCTCCGCGGGCGGTGTGAAAACCGAGGCCGACGGTGGCAAGCGCGTGCTGCTCGCCGAGCCGCGCGGCTACTGCGCCGGCGTCGACCGCGCGGTGGAAACCGTGGAGAAGGCGCTGGAGAAGCACGGCGCCCCTATCTACGTGCGCAAGGAGATCGTGCACAACCGCCACGTGGTGGAGACGCTGCGCGAGCGCGGCGTGGTCTTCGTCGACGACACCGACGAGGTGCCGCACGGCGCGGTCGTGGTGTTCTCAGCGCACGGCGTCTCCCCGGCCGTCCACGAGGCCGCCGCCGCGCGCGACCTGCACACGATCGATGCGACCTGCCCGCTGGTCACCAAGGTGCACCAGGAGGCCAAGCGCTTCGCCCGCGACGACTTCGACATCCTGCTCATCGGCCACGAGGGCCATGAGGAGGTCGAGGGCACCGCCGGTGAGGCGCCCGACCACGTGCAGCTGGTGGACGGTCCCGACGCGGTGGACCGCGTCACCGTCCGCGACGAGAGCAAGGTGATCTGGCTCTCCCAGACCACGCTGAGCGTCGACGAGACCATGGAGACCGTGCAGCGGCTGCGGGAGCGCTTCCCCTCGCTGCAGGACCCGCCCAGCGACGACATCTGCTACGCCACCCAGAACCGCCAGGTCGCGGTGAAGGCGATGGCGCCGGAGTGCGATCTGGTGATCGTGGTCGGCTCGCGCAACTCGTCGAACTCGGTGCGGCTGGTCGAGGTGGCGCTCGGCGCGGGCGCACGGGCCGCCCACCTGGTGGACTACGCCCGCGAGGTCGACCCGGCCTGGCTGGAGGGCGTGCGCACGGTCGGCATCACCTCGGGCGCGTCGGTGCCCGACATCCTGGTGCGCGGCGTGCTCGACATGCTCGCCGAGTACGGCTTCGGCGAGGTGCAGCCGGTCACCACCGCCAACGAGACGCTGGTGTTCGCGCTGCCCCGCGAATTGCGCACCGCCCGCCGCTAGAGACTTTCCGGCTTGCGCCGCTGGGGGCGGCCGGGTTCCCGGTCGCGGTAGCGGACGTTCGGCTGCGGATGGGGTGGCGCCTCGGCTCGTCCGCGCGCCCCGCGCGCGGGCTCGGCCTCGCCGCGCGGCACCGCCGCGGGCCTGCCACCGCGTGCCGGGGGCCTGCCTTCCCGTCCGCGCGCGCCTACCCGGGGCGGCGCGTCCGCGACGTCGCGGGGCGGGCGACGGCCGGGGCGCGGGGGTTCGTACTTGTCGGTCACCGGATCATCGATCTCCGGCTGCGGCCTGCGCGGGCGGCGCTTCGCCTGCGGCGCCTCCTTCTTCGCGACGCGCGGCTCCGGACGCTTCTCCGCGCGTTTCATCGAGCGCTTGTCCTCGCGCTTCGCCATCGCACTGCGGCCCCAGCTGGTGCCCCGCCTGGCCTGGGTCGACTTCTCCGCCGCCGCCTCGCGCCGGTGCAGCAGGATGCGCGCCGCGCCGATCGCCAGCACCAGCGCGGTGGCCAGCATCATCGTCGGGAACCGGTTGACCAGCGGGATCGCCAGGTTGAACAGGATGTCCTTGATGCCGGTGGAGGAGCTTCCGGTGAGCTGCTGGTACGCCAGCGGCACGGCGAGGAACAACAGCAGCGGCGGTAACACCAGCGTGGTGAAGATCCCCCGGTAGCGCACGGCGAGCACCGCGGCGACACAGCCGATGACGTAGAGCGCGGCGAAACTGCCGGTGAGGTCGGTCTGGTCGCCGTGGGCATCGATCAGGAAGCCGAGCAGCGTGCACGCGACCGCGATCAGAACCGCCGACCAGGCCGGGACACCCGGCACCGTCGGCAGGATGGAACGCTGCGGCGCGGGCACCTCGGATCGCACACGTTGGGAAGGAGCCACACAGTGCACACTAACCGCCACGGCGGCGGTGGGTGTCAACGCAGGGCCGAAGGGGCACCTGCGCCTTCCCTACGGCGGTGCGCGGCGTCGGCCCGTCAGTGTGGATCGTCCACGTCGGCGAAACCGACCGTTCGCGGCCGGACGTCCACCCGGCCGATCGCGGGTACCTCCTGTTCGGCGATCTCCAAGTCGTGGAGCTTGCGGGCGGTGACCATCACCCGGGATTCGACCGAGGCCACGGCGTAGTTGTAGGCGTCCACGGCCTTGCCCAGCTGGGTGCCG
The DNA here is from genome assembly GCF_003315035.1 of Nocardia puris. Taxonomy (GTDB): domain Bacteria; phylum Actinomycetota; class Actinomycetes; order Mycobacteriales; family Mycobacteriaceae; genus Nocardia; species Nocardia puris. The sequence continues at coordinate 409,996 of NZ_QNRE01000003.1, read as the reverse complement.
AGGCGGTCCAGGTGCCTGCCCGTCATGCCGAGCCGGGTGTGGAGTTCGCGGCCCAGCCGCTGCACCGCCGCCATATCCCGCGAGACCGCCTCCTGGCGCCAGCCGAACGCGATGGTGCGCAGCAGGGCGACGAGCGTGGTGGGAGTAGCGAGGATCACGTTCCGGCCGAACGCGTACTCCAGCAGGCCCGAATCGGTGGTGAGTGCCGCGTCGAGGAACGGGTCGCCGGGCACGAACAGCACCACGAACTCGGGGGCCGGGTCGAACGCCGCCCAATACTGTTTGTCGGCCAGCTGGTCGACGTGGGCGCGCAAGTGTTTGGCGTGGCGGGCGAGTAGGTCGGCGCGCACGTCGGGATCGTCGGTGGTGGCCGCGTCCAGATACGCGGAGAACGGGACCTTGGCATCCACCACGATGTGCCTGCCACCGGACAGGTGCACCACCAGATCGGGCCGCACCACGCCGGTGCGGTGCTCGTCGCCCGCCGCGCGATGCACCTGGGTGGAGAAATCACAGTGCTTGGTCATCCCCGCCAGTTCCACGACGCGCTCGAGCTGGATCTCGCCCCACCGGCCGCGCACCTGCGGCGCCCGCAGCGCCGCGACCAGCTGACTCGTCTGGCCCGCCAGCTGGTGCGAGGTGCGCTGCATGGTGGCCACCTGCTCGCGCAGCCCGGCGTAGGCGTCGACGCGGTGGCGCTCCACCTGCTGGATCTGCTGGTTCAGCACGCCGACGGCCTCGCGCAGCGGTTCCACCAGCGTGCCCACCGCGTGCGAATGCCTGCGCGCCGCATCCTCGTTGGCCGCGTGCAGCGATTGCCGCAGCAGCCGCTCGTTCTCGCTCGCCGCCGCCAGCCGCGCCTCGGCGGCCACGGCCCGCTGCCCCGCGCGCGCCGCGTGGCCGAGCCAGCCGATGCCCGCCCCGGCGGCGAACACCAGCAGCAACGCGACGAGCATCGGTGCGGTCATGGCGCCGATAGTGCCGCACCCCACCGACAGGTTCGCGGACCTGCCCGCGTGTCCGCGTGGCGACACGCCAGCCGATTGCCACTTGTCGGTGGGTGGGCCTACGGTTTCGGGCCATGCGGATCCTGCACACCTCGGACTGGCATATCGGCCGGACGTTCCACGGCGTCGATCTGCTTGCCGATCAAGCGTGTTCGCTGGCGGCCGTCGCCGAGTTGGTGGCGGCGGAATCGGTGGACGTGGTGGTGGTGCCCGGCGACGTGTACGACCGCTCCATTCCGAGTGCCGACGCGATCGCGGTGTGCAATAGGGGTTTCGAGGCGATCCGCGCGGCCGGCGCGCGCATCGTGGCCACGGCGGGCAATCACGATTCGCCCACCCGGCTGGGCGCGGGGGCGAGTTTCGCGGCCGCCGGCGGGCTGCACCTGCGCACCACCGTCGCCGAGGCGCACCGGCCGGTGCTGCTCGCCGACGCGCACGGCGAGGTCGCGTTCTACGGCATCCCGTACCTGGAGCCGGATGTCACGCGCGCCGAACTCGGTGTGCCGCAGGCGCGTTCGCACGCCGAGGTGCTCGACGCCGTGATGGCGCGGATCCGGGCCGATATCGCGGAGCGGCCGGGGGTGCGCACGGTGGTGCTCGCGCACGCGTTCGTGGTGGGCGGCGCGGCGACCGGTTCGGAGCGGTCCATCTCGGTGGGCGGGGTCGAGACGGTCCCGCTCTCGGCGTTCGACGGCATCGATTACGTGGCGCTGGGGCACCTGCATTCGCCACAGGCACTCTCGGAGTCGGTGCGCTATTCGGGCTCGCCCCTGCCGTATTCGTTCGCGGAGAACTCCCACCGCAAGGCCGTGTGGATCGTGGACCTGGACGAGTCGGGGCTGAGTGCGGTCGAGCGCCGCGATCTGCCCGTTGTGCGCGGGTTGAGCAACCTCACCGGAACCCTGGAGGAATTGCTTTCCGACGCGACGCACGAGGCCGTGGTCGACCACTACGTGTCCGCGATCCTCACCGACGACACCCGCCCGATCGACGCGCTGCGCAAACTGCGCGAACGTTTTCCGCACGCCGTGCACGTGGAATGGCAACGGCCGGGCGGCAATCCGGAGCTGCACTATCGTGAGCGTGTGCGCGGCCGCCGCGATGCCGAAGTGGCGCAGAGCTTTCTGACCGATGTGCGCCGCGAGCCCACGGCGGGCGAGATGGTGTGGGTGGAGCGCGCGCTGGCGGCGGCGGTGCGCGAATCGGATCGGCCGGCTCCGGTCGTCCTCGAGGACGGATCGGTGACGGAGGGGCTGACGGCATGAGCGGGTGGGGTGAGCCGCTGACGCGCTTCGCCTGCGCTGAGGGGGCACGACGCGTGGGTGAGCTGCTGGCGCGCTCCGTGCGTGCTGGAGCCGAGCGGGCGCGGTGCGTATGAATGCGCGGGTGGGTGAGCTGCCGGTGTGCGTCGCGTGTGGCCGAGACGAGCGGGCGCGCGGCATGAGCACGTGGGTGATCACGGCAGGGATGTCGCGGCCGATGGAACGCGGCGGTGCCGCCGCTGAGACCCGAGCGCCCGGACGAGGACGGGCACTGTTCGCGGGGAAGCGTGGGAGCCCGCCACACGGCTCGACGGGTGGGATCGGGGTGGTGAGGTGAGGCTGCATCGGTTGGAGATGACGGCGTTCGGCCCGTTCGCCGCGCCCACGGTGGTCGATTTCGACGCCCTCGGCGCCGACGGGCTGTTCCTGCTGCACGGGCACACCGGGGCGGGCAAGACGACCGTGCTCGACGCGATCGCGTTCGCCCTGTACGGCAAGGTCCCGGGCGCGCGGGGGGAGAGCAAGCGGCTGCACTCGGATCACGCGTCCCCGCAGACGCCGCCGCGCGTGGTGCTGGAGGCGACGCTGGGCGGGCGGCGGCTGCGGCTCACGCGCACACCAGAATTCGAGCGGCCGAAGCTGCGCGGCACCGGTATGCGCACCGAGCCCGCGAAGGCCACGCTGGAATGGCTGGACGGCGCCGGGGTCAACCTGGCGCGCATCAGCGATATCGGCGACGAGATCATCCGCCTGCTCGGCATGAGCGCCGACCAGTTCTTCCAGGTGGTGCTGCTCCCGCAGGGCGATTTCGCCCGGTTCCTGCGCGCCGAGAACGAGGAGCGCGAGAAGCTGCTCGAAAAGCTCTTCGACACCGAGCGTTTCGGCACCGCCGAACAGTGGTTGCTGGAACGCAAACGCGTGGCGGGCGCGGAACTGGACACCCAGCGCGAGCACATCGAGCGGCTCATCGCCCAGATCCGGGGCGCGGCCGGGCTGAGCGCGACCGATTCGGTGGGCACCGTGGACGCCGTCGGCTGGTCCCAGGACCTGCTCACCGCCGCCCGCGCCGACCTCACCGCCGCCTCCGCCGAGGTCGAACGGTGCCGCGCCGAATCCACCCGCCTGAGTGAGCACGCCGACGCACAGCGCAGGCTCGCCGAACAGCGCCGCCGCATGGACGCCGCCCGGCATCGTTTGGACGACTACGCCGCCGGGGCGCCGCATCGCTCCGCCCTCGCCGCCGAGCTGGACCTGGCCCGCCGCGCCCAGCCCGTCAAGGAAGCCATCGACGAGGCGCGCGACGCGGTGATGAACTCGCGTAAGCGGGAATCCGAAGCGCATTCCGCCGCACGGAAACTCGCCGACGCACTGCTGGACCCGCGCGCCGCGGACCTCGGTGGGCTGGACCTGCTGACCGGTGTATCCGCCGCCGACCCTGAACAATCAGGCACAGGGGCCGGCCCCGCCACCGAGCCGGGGATTCGCGTGGACGCCGATCTCGGTGCCGCGATCTTGCGGTGGGGCAAACGCATCGGCGCGCTGGACGAGGTCCGCTCCGACGCGAAGGCCGCCGAACAGCTGTCCGCCGAGCTGGCCGGCCTGCGCACCGAATCGGAGGCGGTGGCGCGGCGCATGGGTGAGCTGGCGGCGTCGCGGGAGCGGTTGCCCGCGGCGATCGCCGCCGCCGAGGCCAGGATGCGCGAAGTGTCCGACGCGGCCGCGACGCTGCCCGCGCTGAGCGCCGAGTTGGAACGTCTGCAATCGGCCACCGCGGCGGCCGTCGAATTGACCGGTCGCCGAACGGATCTGGACCGCGCCCGGGTCACCTACGAGACCGCCCGCGCCACCCACAACGACGCCAAGGAGCGGGTGCTCGACCTGCGCGAGCGCCGCCTGTCCGGGATGGCGGCCGAGCTCGCGGGCCAGTTGGTCACGGGCCATCCGTGCAAGGTGTGCGGATCGCCGGACCATCCCGATCCGGCGACGCCCGGGGCGAGCGCGGTCTCCGACGCGGCGGAACGGAAGGCGGCCGAGGCCGAGCGCGCCGCCGAAGCCGAGCGCGATACCGCGCTGACGGTCGTCACCGGCTTGGAGCGCGAGATCGAGGCGCTGATCGCGCGCGGCGGCGACACCGACCGCGTCGAACTCGCCGCCGCTCTGCGCGGCGTCACCGCCCGCTACGAGGACGCCGCCGACGCCGCCGAACAGATCGAGGCCGCCTCCGCCGACGTCACCCGCCTGCGCACCGACGAAACCCGCCTGCACGACGATCTGCGCGCCGCCGAAGCCCGCCGCAGCGCGCTGGCCGCCCGGCTCTCGGCCGGCGAAGCGCGCCTCGCCGAACTCACCGAACGCCTGCGCGCCGCCGCGGGCGCGGACACGACCGTCGAAGCGCGCCGTGCCCGCCTCGACGCACTGGTCGCGGCCGCCGACGCCCTGCGCGCCGCCCGCGCGGCCGCCACCGCCGCCCGCGAACAGGTCACCGCGCTCGCCGATCGCGTCGAAAACCTCGCCCGCGCCGCAGGTTTCCTGCTCGAAGGGGAGTCGGCCGCCGATCCCGATTCCGTTGCGACGGATTCCACGCAACTCCACGTGGATGGCGTACGCGCCGGGGCGGACGCTGTGCGCGCGGAGACCGGTTCGGCAGGCGCCGCACCGGATAACGTTGCGGCGGAACGTGGTTCGGCCACCCCGCCCCGCGACGACATCGCCCTGCTCGCCGCCTACGCCGTGGTCGTGAAGGCGGCGGCCCGAACCCCCCAGCGACAGCGGGAGATCGAGTCCGAACTCACCGCCGCCGAGCACGCCCGGGCGCACGCCGAACAGGTTCTGGCCGAGCCGGAGAGCGCCGCCGCGGCCACCGCCGAACTCGACGACCCCGCCGAGCTGGAACGCCGCTTGCACGAGGCGCGCGAGCGCCTCGAGACCGCGGCCGCCGCGCAGTCCGAGGCGGCGCGGCGGGTGCAGTTGCTGGAGGAGCTCGGCGCCCAGCTGTGGACCGAGGTGGAGCGGATCGGTCCGCGCAGGCGGGCCTACGAGGAACTGGCGGGCGTGGCCGACGTGGTCGCGGGGCGCGGCGAGAACAACCGCAAGATGTCGCTGCGCTCGTACGTGCTGGCCGCCCGGCTCGAGGAAGTGGCGCTGGCGGGCTCGGAGCGGCTGCGCCGAATGTCCGGTGGCCGTTACGAATTCGTCCACACCGACCGCGCGGGCCGCCACGGCAGGCGCGGCGGCCTCGGCCTGGACATCCGCGACGACTACACCGGCGCCATCCGCCCCGCCAAAACCCTCTCCGGCGGCGAGACCTTCATGGCGTCGCTGTCCATGGCGCTGGGCTTGGCCGACACCGTCGCCGCCGAATCCGGCGGCATCGCCCTGGACACCCTGTTCATCGACGAGGGCTTCGGCGGCCTCGACGCCGACACCCTCGACGCCGTCATGGGCGTCCTCGACGAACTCCGCGCCGGCGGCCGCGTCGTCGGCATCGTCAGCCACGTCGATGAAATGCGCCAGCGCATCCCCAGCCGCCTCCACGTCCTGCGCGACCGCACCGGCTCCCACCTCCGCACCACTGTCGCCTGAGCTGTTCAGCGCGCGCGGCGCCGGGGAGTACGAGCGGGTGCGCGGCGCCCGTCGCGAGTCCTACGAGTACCTGCCGACCGATGACGAGCATTGGCAGCGGGCGTTCGCGGCGCAGCGGGAGCTGGCGCGCACCGGACGGCACCGAGAGGTCGGGATCGCCGACCTACTCTTCCTCGTGCGCCAGCAACCACCGCTTCGCGTACAACCCCCAGCGGAACCCGCCCAGCGCACCACCGATGCGCGTCACCCGGTGGCACGGGACGAACAGGGCGGCGGCGTTGCGGGCGCAGGCGTTGGCGGCGGCGCGGGTGGCGTCGGGGCGGCCGGAGAGCGCGGCGAACTCGGTGTAGGTGACGGGCGCGCCCGCGGGTACCTTGCGCAGGATGTCCCAGGCGTGCATGAGGAATTCGCCGGAGCGCTGGCGCACGGGGATGTCGTCGATGGCCGCGATATCGCCCTCGTGGTACGCGCCGACCGCGTCGGTGACCTCGCCGAGGGAGTCGCGCGGCCGCAGGTCGGCGGGCCGCAGGCTCGGGTGGATGAGGCCTCGCAGCGTCTCCGGATCGCCGGTCCAGCCCGACGCGAGGACCGCGCCGTCACCGTCCACGATCGTGGTGAACGGACCGATCCTGGTCTGGACGAAGGCGTAGTCGGCGGTGCTGGAGGTGGTCATGAGATGCTCGCTTTCGGCTGTGCGGCAAGGGAATCCGAGGGTCGGGCGGCGCGCTGACGCAGCGCGGCGCGCCATAGGTGCATGGAGAGATAGGACCGCCACGGCGCCCAGCGCCCCGTGTCGGTGAGGTCGACGCCGAGCAGGTCCGCGCCCTGGCGGACCACCAGGTCGGTGGCGAGCAGCACGTCGGGATCGGCCAGCAGGCGCATGGTCACGTAATCGGCGGTCCACGGGCCCACACCGTCCAGCGCGAGCAGGTCGCGGCGCAGGTCGGCGGCGGTGCGCCCGGCGTGCAGCACCAGATCGCCGGAGGCCAGGGCGGCGGCCGCGCCCACGATCGAGCGGATGCGGCGCGCGGGCCCGGTGAGCACCTCGGCTCCGCGCTCGGCGATCACGGCCGGGGTGGGGAACAGTCGCGGCACCGGACCCTCGACGGGTTCGCCGAGCGCCTCCACCAGCCGGGCCGTGTGGGTGGCGGCCGCCGACACCGAGATCTGCTGCCCGATCATGGTGCGCAACAACAGTTCCGGGCCGTCGAGGCAGCCTGGCACTCGGATGCCGGGCGTCAGCTGGGGACGGGAACGACCGTTCGATCGGCCGCCGGCGTCATCCGGTGCGGCGCCACCGGAGTCGGGCCCCGACACCCCGAGCGCCTCATCGATCCCGACCGGGTCGGCGTCCAGATCCAGCAGGTGCCGCACCCGGGCGACGGTCGGCGCGAGATCGCGCATGTCGTGCAGTGCCAGCTCGGCGCGCACGTGATCGCGCTGGAAGCTGAGCCGGGCGGCCGCGTGACCGTGCGGCGTGCGCAGGTTCCTGGTGTAGACGCGGTCCTCCCACAGCTCCATACCGGGCACCACGTGCGCCGAGAGGAACCATTCGAGCCACGCCTTGTCCAGCGGCTCCCGATACGGAAGGCGCAGGGAGAGAACGCCGTTCGCCACGGGTGCGGACCGGGCCGGATTCCGCTGCGCGCGCTGGGCCTCGGTGCGCATGGTGGTGGGACTCACCGCGAACACCTCGCGCACCGTGTCGTTGAACTGGCGGATGCTCGCGAACCCGGCCGCGAACGCGATATCCGACATCGGCATGTCGGTGGTCTGGATGAGCAGCCGCGCGGTGTGCGCGCGATGGGCCCTGGCCAGCGCCAGCGGTCCGGCGCCGAGTTCGGTGGTGAGCACCCGCGTGAGCTGGCGCTGCGAATACCCGAGGGTGGCGGCCAGCGCGGGCACCCCACCCCGTTCGATGACGCCGTCGCCGATGAGCCGCATGGCCCGCGCCGCCAGATCGGCCCGCGTGTTCCACAGCGGCGAACCGGGCGCGGCGTCGGGCAGGCAGCGGCGGCAGGCCCGGAACCCCGCGTGCTGCGCGGCCGCGGCCGTCGGCAGGAAGGTGACGTTGGCGCGCTTCGGCGTGATCGCGGGACATGAAGGGCGGCAATAGATTCCGGTGGTACGCACGGCCGTGAAGAACTGGCCGTCGAAGCGCGAGTCGCGCGTCGACACCGCCCGATAGCATCGTTCGAAATCCAACCCCGTGATGGTCACGTCCTCCACAATGTCAGCTCCCGCCGGACCGTGCTAGCGGAAAACGGACGCGTACGAGGAACGTGGCCTCACCTGCGCGGAAGCCGTGCCGGCGCCCTCAGCAACAGCGGTTCGAGGGGTTGCGGTCGGCGGCGTCGTGCCGCTCGCGCCAGTACTGCCGCTCGGTCGGAATCGGACGGTCCGGATGCATGCGGCGCAGGTGCGCCACGTAGCGCTGGTAGTCCTGCCCGCCGACGATCGCGTCGAACCAGCGCAGCAGGCCGCGCGCACCCGCGCCCGCGCGCCGCAGGACGCCCGGTCCGGACCGGGCGTCCCGCGGCGCGGGGACGTTCACGCGTGCGTCTCCGCCTTCGTGAGCGCCGCGCCGGGCGCGCGCACCTTGCCCGAGGCGATCAGCTCGTCCCATTCCTTCTGCACCGCCTTCTCCGCCGGGGTCGCGAAGAACCCGCTGGGCGCGAAGATCTTCGACGGCTCCTCCGGCGACTCGGTGGTGGACGTGCCGCCGGAACGCCACGCCTTCAGGCATACCAGCGCACCCACCACCGTGACCACCAGTACCAGTCCGGCGAACACGATGGACAGCGTGCCCTGGATGAAGGTGTTGCGGATGACGGTGTCGACTTCCTCGGGCGTCTTGGCGGTGAGGCACAGCTGCCCGGCCTCCTTTGCCTGCTGGCAGATGCTGTGCTGCTTCCAGTAACCCACCTTGGGGTCGGCGGAGAAGATCTTCTGCCAGGACGCGGTCATCGTCACGATCAGGTCCCACACCAGCGGGATGCCGGGAATCCAGGCCCATTTCACCAGGCCCTTCTTCACGATGATCGTGAGCACCACCATCAGCGCGACCGCCGCCAGCAGCTGGTTGGCGATGCCGAACAGCGGGAACAGGGCGTTGATGCCGCCCAGCGGATCGGTGACGCCCATCAGCAGGATGGAACCCCACGCGGCCACCACGAGCAGCGAGCACACCCACGCGCCCACCCGCCAGGACGGGTCCTTGAACTTGCGCAGCGGGCCGCCGAAGTTGCCCAGCGCGTCCGACATCATGAACCGCGCCACGCGGGTGCCCGCGTCGATGGTGGTGAGGATGAACAGCGCCTCGAACATGATCGCGAAGTGGTACCAGAACGACTTCATGCTCTCGCCGCCCAGGAACTGGTGGAACACCTCGGCGATGCCGACGGCCAGGGTGGGCGCGCCGCCCGTGCGGGAGATGACGCTGGCCTCGCCGACGTCCTCGGCGGCTTGGGAGAACGTCTCCGGCGTCGCGGGCGGGCCGGACAGGCCGAGCGAGTTGGTGTAGTCGGCGGCCGATTCCGGAGTGCCGCCGGTGAGGCCCAGCGGCGCGTTCATGGCAAAGTACAGGTGCTGGTCGATGATGCAGGCGGTGATGATCGCCATGACCGCGACGAACGATTCGGTCAGCATGCCGCCGTAGCCGATCATCCTGGCGTTGGATTCCTTCTCCAGCAGTTTCGGCGTGGTGCCCGAGGACACCAGCGCGTGGAAACCGGAGAGCGCGCCGCAGGCGATGGTGATGAACAGGAACGGGAACAGGCTGCCCGCGAACGCCGGTCCGGTGCCGGAGATGGCGAAATCGGAGACGGCGGGCGCGTTGAGCACCGGCATGGTGATGAGGATGCCGACGGCCAGCAGCGCGATGGTGCCGATCTTCATGAACGTGGACAGGTAGTCGCGCGGGGCCAGCAGCAGCCACACCGGCAGCACCGAGGCCAGGAACCCGTACCCGATGAGCAGCCACGCGATGGTGGTGCGCGAGAGCGTGAACCAGTCCGTGCCCCAGTCGGTTTCGGCCACCCAGCCGCCGGACACGATGGCCAGCAGCAGCAGGACCAGGCCGATCGCGGAGACCTCACCGACCCGGCCGGGCCGCAGGTACCGCAAGTAGACGCCCATGAACAGCGCGATCGGGATGGTCATCGCGATGGAGAACACGCCCCACGGGCTCTCGCCGAGCGCGTTCACGACGACCAGCGCCAGCACCGCCAGCAGGATCATCATGATGACGAGGATGCCGACGATGGCCGCCACGCCGCCGACCGCGCCGAGTTCGTCGCGCGCCATCTGCCCGAGGCTGCGGCCCCGGCGCTTGGTGGAGGCCCACAGCACCAGGTAGTCCTGCACCGCTCCGGCCACGCACACGCCGACCACGATCCAGATCGTGCCGGGCAGGTAGCCCATCTGCGCGGCCAGCACCGGGCCGACCAGCGGTCCGGCGCCCGCGATGGCGGCGAAGTGGTGTCCGTAGAGCACCCGCCGGTCCATCGGCATGAAATCCTTGCCGTTCTCCAGGATCTCGGCCGGGGTGGCGACGTCGTCGCGCGGTTTGGTGATCTTCCACTCGATGAATTTCGAGTAGAAGCGGTAGGCGATGACGTAGGTGCAGACCGCGGCGATGACGATCCACACCGCGTTGACGTTCTCCCCGCGCGCCAAGGCCAGGATGGCCCAGGCGAGCGCACCGAGTATCGCGATCCCCGCGAACACGGCCTTCTTGGCCGGAGTCATCGGAGTCCGGTCGACCACGCCGACGGGCGGCAGGCCGGGGTCGGTCCGCAGATATTCGATTGTCGCCATCTGCCCTACTCTCCCCTGCGAAACGCACAGGATCTTGCGGAAAACAGGTGAAAAGGTAGCCGATCGCCGTTCGGGGCCGTGCCGTATCGGGTCGCCGCCGGACAACCGTTAAATATTGTTCGTGTGTCGTCGGCCACCGCGACAGCCGCCGGACGTATGCTCCCACCCGGTCCGCAGCCCGCCGTCGCCGGAGGAAGCCGCACTGGAATCGATCCCGCCGTCGCCCGCCCGGTTCCGCAGGCGGACGCTGATCGGCGCGGCACTGGCCGCGCCGCTGCTCGCGGGCGGCTGCGGCGCCGACGACGACGCGCTCACCTTCTTCTTCCAGGCCCGCCCGGAGGAGGCACGGGTGCGGCTGCGGATCATCGACGAGTTCCGGGCGCGCCACCCCGACATCCGGGTGCGGACGATCATGTCCGGGCCCGATCCGCTGCAACAGATGCTCACCTACTGCGCGGGCGGCAAATGCCCCGACGTGCTGATGGCGTGGGAACTGCTCTACGCGGGCCTGGCGGCGCGGGGTGTGCTGCTGGATCTGAACACGCTGCTGGACCGCGAGCCGGAGTACGCGGCGGCGCTGCGGGCAGACAGCTATGCCACGCTCTACGACACGTTCACCTATCGAGGCGGGCAGTACGCCTTGCCCGAGCAGTGGTCCGGGGTGTTCCTCTATTACAACCGCGACCTGTGCGCTGCGGCCGGTGTGCGCCCGCCCGCGCGGTGGCGCGACGCCTGGACCTACGAGGAGTTCCTGGACGCCACGCGCGCGCTCACCCGGCACGACGGGCGCAGCACGCGATGGGGTTTCGCCGACGCGTGGGTGCCCTACTTCTCCGCCGCCTGCTTCGGCATGAACAACGGGTCGGAATGGTTCACGCCCCCGGTCGATCCGGTGCGCGCCAACTTCGACGACCCGGGATTCGCGGCGGGATTCCAGTTCTACGCCGACCTTGCCGTGCGGCACCGTGTCGCGCCGAGAGTCGATGACCGGCAGTCGATTTCGGCGCCCGATCTGTTCCGGCGCGGGCGGGCCGGGATGGCGTTGGGCGGGCACTGGCTGTATTCGGAATTCGCCGGGATCGAGGGCCTGCCCATCGATCTGACGGTACTGCCGGTCGGTCCGGACGGTGGACCCGGGGCGATCACCGACGTGGGCTGCACCGGGCTCGCCATCGCCGCCGACAGTCCGCGTATCGAACAGGCCTGGGAATTCGTGAAGTTCGCGACGGGGCCGGTGGGGCAGGAGATCGTGGCGGCGTCGGGATTGTTCGTGCCGGTGTTGAAATCGGCGATGGCGTCGCCGGGGTTCGCGCGGGCGCATCGCGATATCGCGAACCTGGCGGTGCTGACCGAAGGGCCGGAAAGTTCACGGGCACTGCCGATTACGCCGACGTGGGGGAAGGTGTCGGCGCTGCTCGAGCGCGGCGGGAACCGGGTGCTGCGAGGCGCGGCGACGGCGGAGTCGCTGGGCGGCGGATTCACGGCGGACGTGAACGCTTTGCTGGAGGCGCGATGAGAGCGGGGGTTCTCGGCGCGTCGCAGAAGCGCGCGGTGGCACCGGCTTCGGCGGACACCGGTGGACGTCCCGGCGCGCTCGCGCGGACCCGGGAGCGGGCGGGGTGGTTGTTCATCGCGCCGAATCTGCTGGCGGTGCTGGTGTTCCTGGTGTTTCCGCTGGTGTTCTCGCTGTACCTGAGCTTCCACTCGTGGGATCTGTTCAGCCCGCCGCAGTTCGTCGGACTGCGGAACTACCGTCGGTTGTTCGGCTCCGATCCGCTGTTCCTCATCGCGCTGCGCAATACCGCCGTATTCACGGTGCTGACCTTGGTGCCGACCGTAGTGATCGGGTTGGGGATCGCGGGTCTGCTCAATCGAAAAGTGCCGGGGATAGGCGTATTCCGGACCATGGCGTTCCTGCCGCTGGTCGCTTCGACCGTGGCGATGGCGGTGGTGTGGCGGTTCATGTTCACCACAGACGGCGGGCTGCTGAACGTGATGCTCGGCTGGGCGGGCGTACCGGCCGTGCCTTGGCTGACCGATCCGGATTGGGCGCTGGTCTCGTTGAGCATCGTCACGGTGTGGAAGAGCCTGCCGTTCGCGACCGTCATCCTGTTGGCCGCGATGCAGGGTGTACCCGAAACGCTGTACGAGGCGGCGAAGATCGACGGGGCAGGTGTGCTGCGGAGGTTCCGGTCGATCACGCTGCCGCTCATCCGGGGACCGCTCTCGTTCGTCTTCGTGATCACGGTGATCAATTCGGTGCAGGCGTTTGACCAGGCGTACGCGCTCACCGGCGGCAACGGCGGACCGGAGACGGGGACGTACCTGCTGGGAATCATGTTGTTCCAGCACGCCTTCGGGTTCTACGAGGTCGGGTACGCCTCAGCGCTGGCGTGGGTGATCTTCGGGATTCTCCTGGTGCTCACGGTGATCCAGCTGCGATTGGCGCGGCGGGCGGAGAGTGACCTGTGAGGGTGCTGATTCGCGAGGCGCGAGTGCCCGAGCCGAACGCTGTCGGGGCACCCGGACCCGGGTCCGGGCGGCCCGCGACCGGTGACCGGCGGTGATGCCGAAGGGCCGGGCCGAGCGGGGGATTCGGCGCAGGGTGGTGCAGGGCATCTGCGTCTACCTCGCGCTGGTGGCCGTCGCGTGGTGCGCGCTGGGGCCGATCCTGTGGGCGCTGTCGGGGGCGTTGAAGTCCGACGGCGAGATCGTCGAGCCGGAGGTGCTGCCCGAGAGCCCGCGGTGGTCCAACTTCGGGCGGGTGTTCGAGGTGCTGCCGATGGGCCGGATGCTGCTCAACACCGCTGTCTACGCCGCGTGCGTCACGGCGGGGCAGGTGTTCTTCTGCTCGCTGGCCGGATACGCGTTCGCGCGCTTGCGGTTTCGCGGGCGGGACGTGCTGTTCCTGGCATACCTCGCCACGCTGATGGTGCCGCTCACCGTCACCGTTATCCCGCAGTTCCTGCTCATGCGGGCCTTCGGGTGGGTGGACACGCCGTGGTCGATGATCGTGCCCGGCCTGTTCGGCAGCGCCTTCGGCACCTACCTCATGCGGCAGTTCTTCCGTACGCTCCCCGACGAACTGGAGGAGGCGGCCATCCTCGACGGCTGCACCACCTGGCAGGTCTACTGGCGCGTCCTGCTCCCGCACACCCGCCCGGCCCTCATGGTCCTGGCGGTCCTCACCTGGATCACCGTGTGGAACGACTTCCTCTGGCCGCTGGTGATGATCCAGCGGAATGAATACGCCACCGCCACTTTGGGTCTGGTGCGCCTGCAAGGGCAGTACTACTCGCAGTGGCCGCTGCTGATGGCGGCGGCGATGGTGATTCTCGCGCCGTTGGTCGCGGTGTACGCCGTCGCGCAGCGGGCGTTCCTGCGCGGGACGGCGATGTCGGGGTTGGGTGGGCGGTGAGGTTGGGGGCTTGTGCGGAAGGCGGCGGGCGCGGGCTCAGCGCACGGCGGCGTCTGATTGGGCCGTGTGCCTGATGCGGGCCGCGCGCGCAGTGCGGACGTACTTCCCGTCGGGCCGGACGATCACGCCGTTCTCATCGAGTCCGATTGCCCGGGAGGCTTTTTCGTCCACCAGACGCGTGATCATGGCCGCGCTGTCGGGAGTGCGCGGCGGTGGACGGCCGGGTGCGCGGCGGCGCAGGATCGTCAAGCCCGGCCCGAGCAGGTCCAGCGTCGATCTGCCGTCGCGCAGGCGGGCGTGGGGGAGCCGGCCGCCGAGGTCGGCGCGCAGTTCCTGTTCGGCACTGCGCCACGAGCCCGTCGGGTCGGCGGAGCGCGCCACGTTGTGTTCGGCGACGGGGCGGCGCTCGGCCTCGTAGGTGTCGAGCAGGTGCGGGGGTGCCCACCCCGCGAGCACCCAGCCCAGCTTCCAGCCGAGGTCGAAGCCGTCGTGGACGGCGGTGTTCATGCCGGTGGCACCGCGCGGCGTCACCCGGTGCGCCGCATCGCCCACCAGGAACGCCGAGTCGTGCCGGAAGCGTTCGGCGAGTTGGGAAACAGCGGTCACTCGGTGGATGCCGTGAATCTCCGCGCTCAGCGAAGCATCGCCGGCTGCGACCCGAATACGTTCCAGCGCCGCGGCTTCCGAGTCCGGTGCGGTGGTCTCGGCCGCGTACACCCACCTGTCGTCGGGTCCCGCCGGAATGAATACGCCCTCCGCTCCGGGTGCACCGACGCTGTAGATCAGATACCGGTGCGGCCCGATCCGATCCCACAAAGGCGCCCGCATCACGACGGTGAACCCGGTCAATTCTGTTGGTGGGACGGTCATTCCGATGTCCAGCATGCTCCGCACCGTGCTGTGCGCGCCGTCGGCGGCGATGAGGTACCGCGCGTGCACCTGGGTCGAATCCGAGAGCCGCGCGTCCACTCCGTCCGGCCCGACCTCCAGATCCACGAGTTCCACCCCGCGTCGCACCTCGACCGGTGCCAACGCGCCCACATAGCGCGACAGCACCCGCTCGAGATGGTCCTGCGGCGCGCACAACGGTGTGGTGGGACTCAGCCGCGCCGCCCGCCCGCGCGACGGAAACCCGACATCGGACGCCTCACCGTTCCCCACCTCGGCGAGCGTGCGACATCGCCAGGCCAGCATCTCCACATCGACTGAGCCGCCACGCAATTCGGCTTCCAACCCCATCGCACGGAAGATCTCCATCGACCGCAGGCTGATCACGGTCGCGCGCGGCGCCGCACCCACCTCCGCGCGCCGGTCCACGAGCAACGTCGACACGCCGTATCGGGCCAGCGTCGCGGCCGCGGTCAACCCGGCGGGCCCCGCACCCACGACCAACACCTGCACCTCACGGGCCGGGCGACGGTCGTTCACGACGGCCCGTCCACGCAGCGCGAACCGCGCGTCCGCACCGCGGATCTCCCGGGACTCCGCGCCGCGCGATCACCGCGCCCGTTCCCGGACATGCCGTCACCCCGGCGGTGAACGGGTGTTTCGGTGATCATCAGCAGCCTCCGGTCGCGTATCGCTCACGGCCGGCACCACCGCGCCCCCGTGTCGATCGGTCCGGACGCTCCCGCGCCGCGGGCCCGCAGGTGGAAGCCAACCGCTCCACACCTCAACATCGCGAGCCCGCGCGCGACCGCAACACCTCGCCGGAGATCACTCGCCCCAGTACGTCCCGAAGCTCCAGATATTGCCCTCCGGATCCCGCACGCTGAACCCGCGCGAGCCGTAGTCCTCATCGCGCATCCCGCGCACGACCTCGGCCCCGGCCGCCGTAGCGCGGGTGAACAGGTCGTCGGGGTGCTCGCAGACCAGGTAAATAGTGTCGGTGCCGGGCGGGCGGCTGAACGGGCTGTCGTCCTTGTCGGCGCTGCCGAACATGAGGCCGCCGCCCAGCGGCCAGCGCAGTTCACCGTGTTCGACGATGGATGGGTCGCCTTCGCGCGCGTAGAGCGCGGTCTGCTGGAAACCGAAGGCGTTCACGAGGAAGTCGACCATTGCCCGCGCATCGCGGAACGACAGACAGGGCCAGAGTGCGGTACGGGTGGTGTTCGTCGTATTCGTCATGGTCTCAGCCTCATCCGCGCAGGTCGGGTTCGTCTTGGACGGATGGAATCTCCTCGCCCAGCCACACCGTCGGGCTGCATCCGGCGAGCTCGGCGAAGTCGCGGTTCAGGTGCGCCTGGTCGTAGTACCCGCAGCTGGCCGCGACCTGCGCGATGGTGACGAACGAGGGCGTGCGTTCCAGCATTCGCCGCGCCTTCTCGAACCGGGCGATGCGCGCCGCCAGCTTCGGGCCGAGCCCGAATTCCGCCGCGAACCGGCGGGTCAGGTGTTGTCTGCTCCAGCCGACGCGCTCGGCGAGCGCACCGATCGGCACGGTGCCGTCGGTGCGGGTGACGGTGCGCCAAGCCCAGGTGAGCTCGGGCCCCACGGCGCGGTCCGGGTGGGCGAGCCCGGTCAGCACCTCGTCGCAGATGGCGAAGCGCCGCGACCACGGTGCCGGGCCCTGCAAGCGCTCCCACAGTTCGTCCCCGACGTTGCCCACCAGATCGGAGAATTCGAGCGAGATGTTCCACAGCGCGCGGGCGGGGGCACTGAACAGCGTGCGGCACCCCAACGGTGTGAGCGCGATCGCGACGCCCTCCTGATTCCCGGTGTGGGAGATCGAGGCCGAGGCCGCCTGCAACCCGCTGAGCACACAGCGGTAATCCTGCGGACTTTGTGCCGGATCGGTCTGCGCCACCACATCTATGGTCGGGCCGATCGCGACGATGAACGTCATGTGGCGTGATGGCAGCCCTCGGTGCAGACCGGGTGCGTAACCGGTCATCCGGTAGCCGAGGTAGTGGTCGATGAAGCCGGCCAGCGCGGGCGCGGGGCGTGCTCTCACCACCTCCGTGGTGGGCTCCATACGCGTCACGGTACGCCCGTGCGGGCGATCCGCAAACGGCTTCGAGCGGGCTCGCGCAGTGGCGCGCGCCGCGCTCACCGGGGCGGTGAGATCGCGCACACGGGCCGGTCACGGCCTGTGAGATGCGGTTGCCAGACGGTTACCGTTACGCGGTCCTGGAAGAGTGGAGGTGTCATGCGTCGAATCCGTTATGAGCGCCATGGTGGTCGTGACGTGCTCGAACCGGAGACGGCGGAGACACCGGTGCCCGGTGCCGGCGAACTTCTGGTGAAGGTCGACGCGATCGGCGTCACCCTGCCCGTCGTGCGCGACCCGGCCGTGCTCGCCGGTGAGATCGCGGGCGAGGTGATCGCGGTCGGCGAGGGCGTCACCACCTGCGCGCCCGGCTTCCGCGTCACCGGGCTCTGTACCGGGCACGCCTACGCCGAGTACGCGATCCTGCGCGACGATCTGGCCTCGCCGATCCCCGACGGCGCGTCGGCCGTCGACGCCGTCGCCCTGGTGCGCGGTGGACTGGTCGCGCTCGGCGCACTCGACGCGGCGAGTCCCCAATCGGGGGAATCGGCGCTGGTCACGGCTGCGGCGAGCGGTGTCGGTCATCTCGCGGTGCAGTTGGCGCGGGTGCGCGGCGCCAAGCGCGTGGTCGCGGCGGTCTCCGATCCGGCCAAGGGCGATTTCCTGCGCGACCTCGGCGTGGACGACGTGATCGTCTACGCCGAGCCGCCGGCCGAGCCGGTCGACTACGCCCTCGACGGTGTCGGGCATCTGGCACCGGCACTGTCCGCGCTCGCTCCGGGTGGGCGACTTGTCGCGTTCGGCTCCGGTGGCGGCGCCGTCGGCACCGACGACCTGCTCACCGACGCCAAGTCGATCATCGGTTTCCAGATCGCGCGCCTGGCGCCCGAGGTGTACGACGACCTGCGCCAAGAGCTTTGGCAGTACTTCGCCTCCGGTCAGCTGCGTCCCGCCGTGCACGCCGAGTTCGTGTTGGACGACGCGGGAGAGGCGCACGCGGTGATCGCCGGGCGGGCGAATCTGGGGAAGGTCGTGCTGGTTCCGTGAGTGGGGACGTCGGGCTTCGCGTCGCATCCCGATCCGAGAGCGGGTCGGCAGCGCCTGCTCCCTCGGCCGGTAGCTGGATCCGGCGGACGGCGACGTCCGAGGGGCGGAGACCAGCGCGTAGACTCCCCATCTCGTGAGTCTCACCCTCGGAATCGTCGGCCTGCCCAACGTCGGAAAGTCGACGCTGTTCAACGCGCTGACCAAGAACGACGTGCTGGCGGCGAACTACCCGTTCGCGACGATCGAGCCGAACGTCGGCGTGGTGCCGCTGCCCGATCCGCGGCTCGACGAGCTGGCGAAGATCTTCGGTTCCGAACGCATCGTGCCCGCCACCGTGTCGTTCGTCGACATCGCCGGCATCGTGAAGGGCGCCTCCGAGGGCGCGGGCCTGGGCAACAAGTTCCTCGCCAATATCCGCGAGGCCGACGCCATCTGCCAGGTGGTGCGCGTGTTCGCCGACGACGACGTGGTGCACGTGGACGGGCGCGTCGACCCGTCCGCCGACATCGAGGTCATCGAGACCGAGCTGATCCTCGCCGACCTGCAGACCCTGGAGAAGGCCGTCGTGCGCCTCGACAAGGAGGCGAAGGTCAAGAAGGACCGCAAGCCGGTCGCCGACGCCGCCAAGGCCGCCCAGGAGATCCTCAACGGCGGCAAGACCCTCTTCGCCGCGCAGGGCGAGGTCGACACCGACCTGCTCAAAGAGCTGTCGCTGCTCACCACCAAGCCCTTCCTCTACGTCTTCAACGCCGACGAGTCCGTCCTCACCGACGAGGCCAAGATCGCCGAACTGACGGCCTCCGTCGCCCCCGCCGACGCCGTGTTCCTCGACGCCAAGGTCGAAGCCGAACTCCTCGAACTCGACGACGAATCCGCCGCCGAACTCCTCGAATCCATCGGCCAGACCGAACCCGGCCTGCACGCACTGGCCCGCGCCGGCTTCCACACCCTCGGCCTCCAGACCTACCTCACCGCGGGCCCCAAAGAAGCCCGCGCCTGGACCATCCACCAAGGCGACACCGCCCCCAAAGCCGCCGGCGTCATCCACACCGACTTCGAACGCGGCTTCATCAAAGCCGAAGTCGTCGCCTTCACCGACCTCGTCGCCGCCGGTTCCATGGCGGCCGCCAAGGCCGCGGGCAAAGTGCGGATGGAGGGGAAGGATTACGTGATGGTGGACGGGGACGTGGTCGAGTTCAGGTTCAACGTCTGACGTTCCGACCCGATCCGGTGGGCTCGTCCTCAACGCAACGTGCCCAGCCCTCTCCGCTCGCATCATCGTGGTGGATGGGGCGGAGTCGTGGGTCTGAATCCAGGGAGTAGGCGCCGCGACGGCGGGCGTTACCCATCGACGGATGAGTGAGCGTTTCGGCATACGGCCCGGTACGAACGGGCTGGCGATCGGCGCAGTGGCTGCTCCGGTGGTCGGGCTCGCCGCGAGCGCGCTCTTCTTCGGCGCGGCTACTCTGCTCGCGTCGATCGCGGGGATCGCGCTCGGGATCATCGCGCTGCAACAGATCAACCGGACCGGTGAGCAGGGCAGAACTCTTGCGATCGGCGGAATCGTCGTCGGTGGGCTGCTGCTCGTCGTGGTGGTGGCGCTCTTCGTCGTGTTCGGCATCGTCGGAATGCCCGAGGACTAGCCTCTGTGAGGATGTGACCCGCCCGGAAGCTCTGAAGGCCTGCGCATCGATGGTCAGCCCAGAGGACACAGGATTGTCTGTCGGCGGCGTTCACTCCACCCTGCCTATCGGGCCGACGAGATCCCCGGAATTCGTACTGCTGAGACGGGTGACGGCACGGCGCTGGTGTGCGAAATCGCACCATGGTGGACGAAAGCCTGTGGGCGGAGATCGGCGATCGCGTACGCGAGAGCCGGCTCGCCGCGGGGTTCTCCCAGGGGGAGTTGGCGCAGCGTGTCGGGCTGGAGCGCAGCAAGATCACCAAGATCGAGGCGGGCGCGCGGCAGATCAGTGCGGTGGAACTGACGCGGCTGGCTACCGAACTGGGCATGCCGTTGGGGCACTTCCTCCACGCTCGGCCGAAGGTGATCTCCCAGCGGACACCGCTGGTCGACGATACGAATTCGCCCACGGCACAAGTGTCCTATCGCGTCGAGGCAGTTCTGGCGGCGTGGTTGCGCGATGTCCGGGATGTCCTCGGCTTCGGTTCGTGGAAACCGCCGTCCCTGTTGCGTTACCCAGGCAGCGTCGAGACCGCGGACGACGCGCGTGGTGTGGCGAACTGGACGCGAAAGCAGCTGGGTCTCGATCGGGGGCCCATCGAAACGATGATGTCGGTGTGCGAAAAGGCCGGCCAGCTCGTGCTCGTGGTCGACGTTCCCGGTGACGGCGCCTCGCTGATCGAGGACGACCTCGCGGTCGCGGTGGTCAGCAGTACGCGTGATCCCGGGCGGCGGCGGGCGACCGCGGCGCACGAACTCGGGCACATGGTGCTCGGTGACGAGTACTCGAGCGACCTGGGTGGCGGCGTCGCCTCGGCCAGGCGCGACCGAGAGGCGGTCATCGATGCGTTCGCCGCCGAACTCCTGCTGCCGGTGGCGGCGATCCGGCAGAGCGGTCCGCCGACCGGGGACCCGCGCGCCTACCTGATCGAGCTCGCGGCCAGGTATCGCACATCGTGGACGTTGGCGATCAGGCAGGCCATCGTTGCCGGCTTGATCGACCCCTCGGACGAGGTCCGCTGGCTGTCGTCGTCGAAGCCGACGCACGCCGAGATCAGACAGGCGGTCGAATGGACTCCGCCCCCGGACTTCGATCGAGTACGGGTGCCACCGGGGTATGCCGATGCGGTCCTCACCGCGTGGACCGGCAACCTGATCACGGTCGCGCGGGTGATCGAGCTGATGCACGGCCAGGTCACGCGCGACGACTTGGGCGTGGAGGATGACAGCGCGGACGAGCCGTGAGCGAACGATCTCGGCTCGTCTTCGACACAACGTGTCTCGCGCGCTTCGCCCGCATCGACCGCGTGGATGTTCTGGGATGTGTTCCGGTCGAGTATGAATGCTCGACCACGGAGTTCGTCCGTGAGGAGCTGCGGGGCGGCTGCGGACAGTATCCGGAATCGCCGTGCGTCGGAAGCGGATCGGCTGAGCGTCGAGCAACTCGACACGGCCGAAGCACTTCTCGCGTTCGACGGGTGAGTCCGGCGCATCGGTGCAGGCAGTCGCGATATGGGAGAGGCGAGTGTCTTCGCTGCGGCGGAGCTGTTGAACGGTATCGCGATCACCGACGATCGGGCGTCTATCAAGGTGGCCAGGAACCACGGGCTGGAAGTCCACGGCACGCTGTGGCTGCTCGCGGGCGCCTGCAGCGACGGCAAACTCACCGAAGGCGAGACCTCGAACCTGGTCGATATGTTGGATGACAGTGGATTGCGGCTGCCCTGCAAGGGATCCGAATTCCCGACATGGGCGCGCTCCAATGGCTTGCTCTGACCGGATGCAGCTCATCCGCTGATGCAGATCGCCTGACCTGCGGCGACTTGTCACTGGCGTCAGGGCATCGCCCGCGCGGACCATTGGCGGTGACCATCCTGACTCGCCTGGTCGAGCGGCTACGGACGAGTGCGTCGAAAGCCTCCGCGTTCGGATCTTGTGATGATCAGGCTGGGGTTTCGGCTGTGTAGTTCGGCGGCGATGTCGTCCAGCGATACCGGGCGTAGCCAGCGTTCCGCGAGGGTGCGCGGGTAGCCGGCCGCAAGTCTGCCTATCGGTCCGAGAATCCATCTGGGCCAACGGCTTTCGGTGACCTTCGGGCCGCGATCGACCAGTTCGACGGCCAGGTACCTCGTGCCGTGGGCCGTGATCAGATGGATGCGCGATATCGCAGCCCACGGGATTCGGCCGAATGGGCTGAACGTCAGCCCCTGATCATCGACTACCAGTTCTGGTGTGGGACGGATGACGCGGTCCAGCACGAGAAGGAGG
The DNA here is from genome assembly GCF_003315035.1 of Nocardia puris. Lineage (GTDB taxonomy): Bacteria > Actinomycetota > Actinomycetes > Mycobacteriales > Mycobacteriaceae > Nocardia > Nocardia puris. The sequence continues at coordinate 387,921 of NZ_QNRE01000003.1, read as the reverse complement.
GCGAGGGATCCTACGATGATCGGCGCCACCACGGGAAACATCAGCGGCGAGCCGGGCGTGGTCGTCACGAGTAGCAACCAGCCGCCCCCGACCGCTATCAAGCCCAACAACAACATCTCTGCCCAACGGGCCCACGAAGATCGAAAGATAGTCGGCGGTGTCGATTCTTCCGGAGGCTGGCCCACGATCCTGGACCGTAGTGCCCTCGTCGGGTCAGGTCGAGGTCGAGGTGGACATCTGACCAGCAGGCAGATCGAAGAGGTCGGGGACGCGCGGCCGTCGCTGGATGCGCTGTGGCCAGTTCCGGCGGGTGGCTGCGGACGTGGCGTGGCCCGCCATATCCGACCCGGCGCGGTGGGACGCGCGACGGCACCGACGCCGGAATCACCTTGGTGCGCTGAGTATTTCGGCGCGGATCGGGATGGGATCCGTCCGGGCGGAGCGGAGCGGCGACACCCCGACCCGGTTCGCGTCGGAATGGAGGTGACGAGGCTGCCCGTGACGGCCTGGTCGGCAACCGCAGGGGCGTCCGATAACGGGCGTGGTGTGTATCGCGGGCGTGCCCCTTGCCGGGTGGGTTCGCCACGCACTACCCCTTGCGCTCGTATCGAGCACGGGCGCGTTCGTGGGCGGAGTGCAGGAGGTCGTTGACGTAGGCCGAAGTGCCGGGTCCGGGGTTGACGACCGAGAGCCAGGCTGCTGAGAAGTAGGTCAGGTGGGGGAACAGGGTGTCTTCGGCGGTTGGGTCGAAGGGGTGGTTCGGGGTTTCGCGGGGTGTGTGGCCGGTGTGGTGGACGAAGGCGTCGCGGCCCGCGTTGATGTTGAGGCGGAAGGCGCCGGGGCGGTCGAGGCGGGAGGCCGGTTCGTCGGGGTAGTCCTTGGTGACGATCGTGGCGAAGGGTTGGGTTGTGGTGGGGACGTTGCCGTCGGGCGCGTAGTAGAAGAAGACGTCGCCCCAGGCGATCTCCGGGGAGCCGTCGCCCTCGGTCGGGCGCAGGACGAGGGTGCCGCCGAGGGATTCGAGGTAGGTGATGATCTCGTCGATGGTCATGGTTCCAGCGTTACATTGAAGTGCCAGTGTGGACTTCTGGCCGGTTTCTGGAGGTGGATCTGTGGAAAGTCTCCAATCGGGTGCATTGCGGACGGCGGACGTGGCGCGGGCCGCCGGGTTCTCGGTGCAGCAGATCCGGAATCTGGAGGGGCAAGGTGTGCTGCCGGCTGCCGCGCGCACAGCGAGTGGATACCGGGTGTACGGACGCCCGCACGTGGTGGCGGCGCGCGCGTATCGGGCGTTGGCGCGTGGTGCGGGGCCGGTGGAGGCGAAGCGGATCATGCGGGCCGCGCACGAGTCACGGCCCCGCATGTTCGCTCTGCTCGACGAGGTGCACGCGCGGTTGCACGCGGAACGGCGGGATCTCGAATCCGCGCGGGCGGCAGTGCGTTTCATCGCGGACGAGCCGATCGTGGAACCGGTCGCCGCGGATGAGATGAGCATCGCCGAGCTGGCGGAAGCGCTCGGTGTGCGCACGTCGACGTTGCGGCACTGGGATGCTATGGAACTCGTTGTTCCCGAACGTGATTCGGTGGGCGCAGCGCGGAAGTACCCGCCCGCCGCTGTGCGGGACGCGCGGATCGTGCATCAACTCCGCCTGGCCGGGTACGGGATCGAACCGTTGCGTCAGCTGATGCCGCGGTTGCGCGGTGCGCGGCGGTGGGAGGAGGTCGCGGAAGGTCTGGCCGCTCGGGATGCGAGCATCCTCGCGCGTTCCGAGGCGTTGCTGGAGGGGGCGGCGCAGTTGCGAGAGCTATTGGTGCTGAGCTGATCTCGGCAAGCCAGTGCTCGCCTGGCGATCCTGGGCGTCCGGTGGGCACGCGCGTGTGGCGGGGTGGTCATATGCGTGCGGTGGTGTGCGTGTGCGGTAATCCCGTCGGCGTTCATGGGGCTCTGCGTGGGTGAGACCTTGATCCGCAGCCGGGTGCGGGCGGCGCAGGTGGACGGCGACGGCGCGTCCGGTGCGGTCGAAGGGGCCGGCGCACCGTTGCCGAGATCGGCGCACCCGGCGCGGACCCGAGCCCCCGGTTCAGCGGTCTCGACGGGAACGCGGCGAGTGCCGATGGCCGACCTGCTCGAGACGGTGGCCCACAGCGGGACTCGCAACGGAGCTCACCTACTTGAATCGCGCACTCTGCGATATCCATCCGGGATGTCGACTCGAAAGATCGCGGCCCGGAAGAAGCCAGAACATTGCCGACCGGTCGGCATGAATCCCGCGCAGTCCAGGACGCTGCGATTTTGCCAACCGTGGAGTTCGGACATCGAAATGTCCCGCACCCGAATGGTTTCCGAACCGAACCGAATACCGATCGGTAAGCGACCAGGAGGTATAGAGTTCCGTACGGTTTATTATCGGAACACGGGCTACCGGGGGGTATCTTATACCTTCCGGTATGAAATACCGGAAGGTATTCTTTCCCCTATTTTCCGAAAAATTCGGCAGTAGCCCGCGATTTCCCGAGGGGTTGCCTGTAGCGTCTCGTGCCAATGGCAGGCAGGTAGGCGAATGGTGATGCGGTGATCGGTATCGAGGGTTGTCTGGATCGGATCATGGAGATTCCCGGAGCCCGGGGGGCGACCTTGGCGGACAGTGCGAGCGGGTTGGCGATCGCCTCGGCCGGCCTGCCCGGCCCCACCGACCAGCACGAGGACGCGGCCGCCACGACCGACGTCGTCCGGGCCGTCTTGGCTTGTCCCGCTTTCGCGAACGGCCATCACGGTGACGATGTCACCGAGATCGTCGTCAGCGGCGATCACGGATTCCACCTGGTGAATCTGGTCGACGGCGACTTCGAGGGCAGGCTGTTCGTGCACGTCGTCTTCGACGGAGACACCGGGAATCTCGCGCTGGCGAGATTCCGGCTGCGGGGAATTCTCGAAGAGTTCGCCGGAGGCATCGATGAGCGTTGATCTGGCCGGCGAACTGTGTCGCCTCGAGGAGGAGGGCAGCACCGGCGTACTGCGTGCGGGCGACGGTGTCTTCCATTTCTCGGACGGCGCGATCACCTCGGTGGATTGCCCGCGCACGACCGGGTTGGAGCGGCTCGCCGTCGAAGCGGGGGTGGTGACCACCGAGGATTGGCGGCGCGCCGGATCTGGGGATGCCGCGCCGCTGCTGAAAAAGCCGAAGCTGGAAACGCTGGCGGTGCTCTCGGTGTACGACGCTGCCTATTTCGTGCTGACCTCCGACGCCGCTCCCGAATTTCGGCCGACACCTCCGCATTGGTTGTCGGGGGTGTGCCGGGTACGTCCGCGCGCCCTGGTCCGCGAATGCGTGCGGCGGGGGGACTCCGGGCCCTGGTTGGCGGACCTGGTCGACCGCGTGCCGGTCGTCCCCGCGCGACGGGTGCCCCAGGAGCGGGTGACGCTCACCGGTGGGCAGGCCGAAGTGCTGGCCGCCGCCGACGCGCGCCGCAGCATCGCCGGGATCGCCAGGGAACTGGGCCGCACGACGTACGGATGCCTGGTGGCGGTGCGCGACCTCACCGAAGCCGGTCTCATCGCGCCGCCGGAAGCTGTTCCCGCCGTGGCGGTTTCGCGTGGCAGCGACGGCGTTGCCCGCCGTGGTCCGCGGCATGCTCGGGTGGAATCGGCCGAGTTCTCCGATTCCGTTGGCCTCGTGCGTCATTCGCCCACGCAGGCCGGATCTCCGGCGCTGCCGCTGCGTCGCCGCGCGCAGGCGAGTGTGCCGGTGCCGGCCGCGGACCGGTGGCAGCCGGTCGACCGAGACCTGCTCGTCCGGCTCCGAGTCGCGTTGCGGGAGTTGACATAGCGGTGCGCAGGAAGCGATTCGGTGAACTGATAGGAAGGCTGACCAAGATGCCGACGACCGGACCCGAACCGAGCGCGATCGTGCTGGCCGAACTCAAAGCACTCGGCGATCGCGTGCCCGAACTGACCGGCACGCTGGTGGCCTCGACCGACGGCCTGCTCATCGCGCACGATCTGCCGCCGCACATCGAACCCAACGGGATGGCCGCACTCACGGCCTCGCAGTTGTCGCTCTCGCATCGGGTCGCGACCACCGCGCACGGCGGTGGTTTCGACGAGGTGGTGGTGAACGGGTCCGCGGGCAACGTCGTGATCTACGCGGCCGGGTGGGCGGCCGCGCTCACCGTGCTGGCCGGGCCGGGCGTGAATGTCGGCCGCCTGCACCTGGAATCGCGTCCAGCCGCCCGCGCGATCGGCGAGCATCTGGCGGCTCGCACGAAAGACCAACGAAGACAACAAGTTTCGAACACCGATGGAAAGGAATGATATGTCCGCAATGGATGTCGCCCTGAAGGACATGATGGTGATCGACGGCGCGATAGGCGCCGCCGTGGTCGACTACACCAGCGGGATGTCGCTGGGGATGCTCGGCAGCTCCAAGGGACTCGACCTGCAGGTCGCGGGAGCCGGCAACACCGAAGTGGTGCGCGCGAAGCTGCGCACCATGGAACAGCTCGGGCTCAACGATGCCATCGAGGACATCCTCATCACGCTCTCCGGCCAGTACCACATCATCCGCCCCATGACCGGCCGCAAATCCAAGGGCCTGTTCCTCTACCTGGCCCTCGACCGCGGCCGCGCCAACCTCGCCCTGGCCCGCCACCGCCTCAAGGGCATCGAAGAAGACCTCGAGGTCTGAGCGACCCCGACCCTCCTGGCCGATGAGGCGCCATGAGGTGTGCGCCGGATCTCGCCGTCACCGTCGCCGGCGAGATCGGCTCGCGCACAAGGGGATCAGCGCACGTTCACTAATCTGTTGCCGGCGTCAACTCCTCCGCCCGATAACGCGCGACCGTCCTCTCCGTCTCTTCGGCGATGAGGTCGGCGTTGATCTGGGCGCCGGTGAAGGCGCCCGCGGAGGCGGCGCCGCCGACGAAGGCGGACAGGTCGGTGACGTTGCCCGCCAGCCAGACGCCCGGTACCGAGGTGCGGCCCGTCGGCTCGGACGGGTAGAACTCGCCCATCGGGTGTTGTTCGGGGCGCAGGCCGAGGCGGTCGAGGAGGCCGCTGCGCGCGACCATGCGGGTGCCGACGGCGAGGGCGTCGAGGGCGACGGAGGTGCCGTCGGCGAGGCGGACGCCGGTGAGGTGGTCGTCCGCGACGTCGAGGCCGGTCACCTCGCGGTTCACGACGGTGATATCCCTTGCCCGCAAACGGAGTTCGTCCTCGGAGGAGATCTCGAGTCCGTTGCGGAAGAAGGTGACCTCGGGGCTCAACTGGCGGAACATCAGCACTTGGTGCACCGACATCGGGCCGGTGCCGAGCACGCCGATCGCGCGGTCGCGTACCTCCCATCCGTGGCAGTACGGGCAGTGCAGAACATCGCGGCCCCACCGTTCGCGCAGGCCGGTGATGTCGGGTAGTTCGTCGACCAGGCCCGTGGTGACGAGCAGCCGGCGGGCCCGGGTCGTGCGCCCGTCCGCGAGGGTGACGACGAACCCGTCCCCGTCGGGCCGCGCGTCGACCACCTCGCCGGACACCACCTGCCCGCCGTAGGAGCGCACCTCCTCGCGCCCGCGCGCCAGCAGCTCACCGGGCGGGGTGTTCTCGCGGCCGAGCAGGCCGTGCACCCGGTCGGCCGGTGCGTTGCGCGGCGCACCCGCGTCGATCACCACCACCGAGCGGCGCGATCGCGCGAGCATCAGCGCGCCGTTCAACCCGGCCGGGCCACCACCGACGACCACCACTTCGTAGCTGCTGTTCAGCTTTTCGGTCAACTGGACCACCTCCGCGTCCGACTATGCGTCGGCTCCCAGCGGCGTGGCAAAGTAATTTGCCGACGTGGCAAACTGGAGGGGTGGACACAGATCTCGATCATGCCCTCGGCGCGGTCGGCCCCCGGCTGCGCGACCTGCGCCGCGCCCGCGGCACCACGTTGGCCGAGCTGTCGGACACCACCGGCATCTCGGTGAGCACGCTCTCGCGGCTGGAGTCCGGCGCGCGCAAACCGACCCTGGAGCTGCTGTTCCCGCTGGCCAGAGCCTACGGCGTGACGCTGGACGAACTGGTGGACGCACCGCCCACCGGCGACCCGCGCGTGCACATGCGGCCGGTCACCAGCAACGGCCTGACCATGGTGCCGCTCTCGCGCAGGGCCGGTGGCGTGCAGGCGTTCAAGATCATCCTCCCGCCCGCCGATCCGGGCCGCGCGCCCCGGTTGCAGACGCACGAGGGCTACGAGTGGATGTACGTACTCGACGGCCGGCTCCGCGTGCTCCTCGGGGAGCACGATTTCGTGATGAGCCCCGGCGAGGCCGCCGAGTTCGACACCCACGTCCCGCACTGGTTCGGCTCCGCCGGTGATCAGCCGGCGGAGATCCTGAGCCTGTTCGGCAAACAGGGGGAGCGTGCCCATCTGCGCGTGCGTCCGAAGGGGCGCGGCTAGCGCGCCGGGACGTGCCGGTAGATGATCGGCTGCGCCGCAATGCCGTTCGCGGCGAAGTTGGCCAGCACGAACCGGCGGAACTGCGGGTGGAAGACCAGCTTGGGCAGGAACGTCCGGACGTTGGGCCAGCTGGCGAAGTTCACGATGCCGTAGTCCCCGGGTTCGCCGGGAATCGGCCGCAGGAGCGTCGAATCCGGGAGATGCGTCTTCTCCTGGAACCAGCCGGCCGTGTATCGCCAGACGTCGATCAGTGTTTCGGTATCGGTGGCATGGAAGTAGTTGAACAGAAACGGTTTCCGATCGTCCACCGCGACCTCGGCGATCCGTGCGATATTGCGGCTCGCGACCTCGTGCACCCGCTCGGACTCCGCCAGCGCGGCCCGTAGGGCGCGGAAGTCGTTGTCGGCGCGCACATCGTCGATCGCCTCGACGGTCTTGGTCCTGATCAGCACCGCCACGTCGTAGCGGGCGGGCCGCACGCCGTGGCGGCGCAGCAGTTCGCTGCCTTCGCCGGGCGTGCGGAAGATCGCGCGGAACGCGACCGCCTGCACCACATCCGCGCGGGCGTCCAGCTTCTCGGCGAGTTCGGCGACCCGGTCGACCAGCCGCGCGCGCGTCTTGCTCGGCAGCGGAAAGAGTCCGAGCCAGCCGCCGACCTCGGCGGCGAGCAGCAGATAGCCGTTGTCGTCGGATTCGCCGAGGCGGGCCGGAACGGCCAGGTGGTCGTTGATGATTCGCATGATGTTGCCTTTCTCCGCGGGGATGTCAGCGGCGCTCGAGGCCGGACAGTTGGCGAGCGAGCTTGCGCCGGAATACGGGCAGCCGCCCGGCCAGGCTCACGAGGAGGTTGCGCGCGGGCCGCTTGCCCGCCGACGCGGTCGCGAGCTTCGTGAGCCTGCTCGCCAACCCGACCACCTGTTCGGCGACGGCGCGACGGGCGGTGGCGTGCGCGTCGAGCAGCTGGTCGTCCGCGCCGCCGAGCACCCGAGAGAGGTTGTCGCCGAGGGTTATCGCGTCCTCGATGCCGAGGTTCATGCCCTGGCCGCCCGCGGGGGAGTGCACGTGCGCGGCGTCGCCCGCCAGCAGGACGCGTCCGGCGCGGAACGATGCGGCCACGCGGTGGTGCACGCGGAACCGCGAACTCCAGACGACCTCCTCGACCACCACGGGATTCGCTTCCGGCCCGCGCTGGTCCAGCAGCCGCTGGACGAACGCGGCGCCGGGTTCGCGCGGCGCGTCCTCGACGGTGGCAACGACGCGGAACATGTTGTCCGGCAACGCCGCCAGCACCACCAGCCCGGCCGGTGAGAAGTAGAGGATCACCTCGTCGGCCGGCACGCCGCCGGAGAGCCGGACGTCGGCCAGTACGAACGAATCGGCGTAGGTGCCGCCGGTGAACTCGATCCCGGCCTGCTCCCGGACGGTGCTGTGCATGCCGTCCGCGCCGATGAGGTAGCGCGCCGTGACCTGGTGCCCGTCCTGGAAGGTGGCGGTCACCGAGGTGGCGTCCTGCGTGACCGCGGTGACGGTCGCCGGTCGAATCACCTTGCCGCCCAACTCTTCCAGCCGCGCCAGCAGGAACGCCTCGGTGTCGGCCTGGGAGATCATCAGCGTGTAGGGGTAGGCGGTCGGCAGGTTGTCGAACGGCACCTCGACCAGCACGCGGTCGCGGTCGCGAATGGTGAAGGTGGGGATGTGTACGCCCCGCGCGACCAGTGCGGGCGTGACCCCGTAGGGCTCGAGCAGTTCGAGGGTGTGCGGGTGGATCACGGCCGCGCGCGAGGTGTTCGCGCCCTCGGCCTGGTTGTCCACGATCGTGACGTCGTGGCCGCGCCGGACGAGTGCGAGTGCGGCGGCGAGTCCGACCGGGCCCGCCCCGACGATCAGTACCTCCGTGGTGGTGGGAATCATGACCACTCCTTTGTCAACAATCGTTGGCCAACATCTGTTGACTTACGGTAGACCCGCGCCGCTGGCTATGTCAACAGTTGTTGGCCTACACTCGTTGACATGAGGCGATCAGCGGAAGAGACGAAGGCGGTCATCCTGGCGGCGGCACGCGAACGGTTCGCGGCCGACGGGTACGACCGGGCAACCATCCGTGCCATCGCCAAGGACGCGGCGATCGATCCCGCGATGGTGATGCGCTACTTCGGCAACAAGGAGGGGCTGTTCGCGGCGGCCGTGGACTTCGACCTAGAGCTGCCCGATCTATCGGATGTGCCGCGCGAGCGTCTCGGCGAGACCGTCGCCCGCCACTTCGTGGAGCGGTGGGAGCGCGACGAGGCGCTGATCATCCTGTTGCGCGCCGGCGTGGTCGACGAGTCGGTCGCCGAGCGCATGCGCACGATCTTCGCCGCGCAGCTCGCACCCGTCGTGACGAAGCTGGACCCGGACCCGCGCTCGGCGCCGATCCGCGCGGGACTGGCGGCGTCTCAGATCCTGGGGATGGCGCTGTGCCGGTACGTGCTCGCGTTCCCGCCGCTGGCGGGGATGGATCGGCAGCAGGTCGTGGAGTGGATCGCGCCGACCGTGCAGACGTACCTGACGGCCGAGGTCGATGTGGTGGATGGTGTGGTCGTCAGGCCGTCGCGCGCGCCCAGTACCGCTTCGCCCACCGGCGCAACGACGGACTGACCAGCAGCGCGGGCAGCAACACCACGGAGCCGAGCAGCATCCCGACCATCAGCACCCCGGTGAGCAGTTCGCCGAGGGCTTGCACGGTCGCGGGCAGCGCGAACAGCACCGCGGCCACGGCCAGCGCTATCGCGGCGGGATAGTGGCCCGCCTCGGCGAGAATCGCGGCGGCCGTGCCGAAGGCGACGGCGAAGACCAGGCCGATGACGCCGACCAGGAAGTTGTCCCACGCCAGGCGGGACCGGCGATGTGTTGCCACCGTGGGGAGCCTAGTGGGATCCGCCGGCGGCGCGGCGATTTCGGCGGAATCCGGCTCAGCGCGCGTCGGGCGGGCGCGGCCAGGGATTCTCCTCGAGCTGTTCGATCGACCCGTTGAACCGGGCGATGAGCCCGCTGAGCTGGGCGATGTCGTCATCGCTCCAGTCCGAGACCACGGTGCCGATGTTCGTCCGGCTGAGCGCGCGGTCCGCGGCGAGCTGCGCCAGCCCTTCCGCGCTGGCGCGCAGCTTGCGCGCGATACCGCCGTCGGGATCGGAAACCCGTTCCACCAGGCCCTGTTTGAGCATCGCGCCGACCTGGCGGTTGATGGTGGAGATGTCCAGGCGGAAGGCGTCGGCGAGTTCGCGCAGGCTGAGCGGGCTGTCGATCTCGAGCCGGGTGAGGATCAGGAACGCCGAACGGTCCAGCCGGAAGCCGGGGCGGCGCAGGACGGAGGCGGGGAAATGGCGCGAGAACAGCGTCAGCTCGAAGGCGAGGCGCGCCAGCGCGGTGGGGTCCCGGTCGGACATGGCGTCCACTATGTCGCGCCCGTCACGCGCGCACCAAATTGTGGCCCATACACATGATGTGTACCGTACACATTCATGTCTCTCGCAGCCGACGCGGCCGCCACGGCCACCGGGGCGACGCCCACACGCCGCCCGTCGCCCGGACTGCTGATCGCCACGCTCGGCACCGTCGGTGTCGTCGTCTCGCTGATGCAGACGCTGGTCATCCCGATCATCCCGGTGCTGCCGTCCCTGCTCGACACCTCGGCGGCCAACGCGTCCTGGGTGATCACCGCGACGCTGCTGGCGGGCGCGGTGTTCACCCCGATCAGCGGCCGGCTCGGCGATATGTACGGCAAGCGGCGCGTGCTGCTGATCAACCTGCTCTTCCTGATCACGGGCTCGGTGATCTGCGCGAGCTTCTCCGCGCTGGCGCCCGCCGTCGCGGGGCGCGCGTTGCAGGGCGCGGCGGTCGGGGCGATCCCGCTCGGCATCAGCATCATGCGCGACGAATTGCCGCCCGAGCGCGTCGGTTCGGCGATGGCGATCATGAGCGCGACGCTGGGCGTCGGCGGCGCGATCGGCCTGCCGGTGGCCGCGCTGATCGCGCAGAACGCCGACTGGCACGTGCTGTTCTGGGCGGCCGCGGGCATGGGTGTGCTGTGCGCGGCGCTGGTGTTCGCGTTCGTGCCGGAGTCGCCGGTGCGCACGCCCGCGCGTTTCGACTTCTTCGGCGCGATCGGGTTGTCCATAGCGCTGCTCGCGCTGCTGGTCGGCATCACCAAAGGCGTGGACTGGGGTTGGTCCAGCGCCTCGATTCTGACGCTGTTCACGGTGTCGGTGGTGGTGTTCCTCGGCTGGGGCTACTACGAATTGCGCAGGGCGGCACCACTTGTCGACCTGCGGGTGTCGGCGCGCCCCCGGGTGCTGTTCACCAATCTCGCGTCGATCGCGGTCGGCTTCTCGCTCTATGGCATGTCGCTGACGTTCCCGCAGTTGCTGATGGCTCCGGAGGAGACCGGGTACGGGTTCGGGTTGTCGATGGTGCAGGCCGGCCTCGCGCTGGCCCCGGGCGGCGTGGTGATGATGCTGCTCTCCCCGGTGTCGGCGCGGTTGTCGGCGGCGCGCGGGCCGAAGGTCACGCTCATGCTCGGCGCGGCGGTGATCGGCGTCGGCTATCTGTGCGCGGTGCTGCTGATGAACAGCGTCTGGGAGATCGTGCTGGCCGGCGTGATCGTCGCGGGCGGCGTCGGCCTGGCCTTCGCCGCCATGCCCGCCCTGATCATGGGCGCGGTGCCGATCACCGAGACCGCCGCCGCCAACGGGCTCAACTCGCTCATGCGCTCCATCGGCACCTCCACCTCGGCCGCCGTGATGAGCGTGGTGCTCGCCCACATGACCGTCTCGCTCGGCGCGCACGTGCTGCCCTCGCGCGACGGGTTCCACACCACCTTCTACATCGCGGTGGCGGCGTCGATCGTGGCCATCGTGCTCACCGCGTGCATCCCGATGGGCAAGAAGGACACCTGATCTCGCCGGGCGGGAACCGATCGGCCCGCCCGTTCGTCCTAGTCTTCGAGTGGGTCGCACGCGGACCCGCCAGGCAGAACGGGGGAGCGGGATGTCCACACGAATGCGCGCGGGGCTGTGGTCCGCGCTGGCGCTCGCCGTCGTGGCCGGGGTGGTCGCGGTGGCCGTCGGCTGGTGGCTGATCGGGTCCGACCGTCCGGCGGTGGTGGGGGAGAGCCCGTCGTCGTTTCCGGCGCTCGACCGGTCCGCGCTGGACTCGTCGCAATCCGCGCTGGTCGAGGTGCTGGAACGCGAGTACGCCGATCCCGGCGCGGGCACCGAATACGCCGAGGGCGTGGAGGAACCGTGGTGCGCCGATTTCGTGAGCTGGGTGATGCGCGAGGCGGGGCGCCCGCTGGCCAACCCGCATTCGGGGTCGTGGCGCATCCCGGGCGTCTACACGCTCCAGGAGTACTACCAGGCCCAGGGCAGATTCGTCCCGATCGGGGCCGACTACCAGCCGCGCACCGGTGACGTGCTGCTCTACGGGCCGGACAGCCAGTTCACCCAGCACACCAATATCGTGCTCGCGGCGTCCGGGGGTGAGGTCACCACCATCGGCGGCAACGAGTTCGGCGAGGTGCGCCTGCACCGGTTCACGCTGTCGCAGGTGCGCGACGTGGTCGGCATCGGCCGGTTCTGAGCGCCGAAACCCTGGTCTTTCAGCCGGAATTCCGGTCCGCGAGCCCTCCTCGGGACGTCGCGCCGGTCGTACTATGGAGGGTGGTGGCGCCCGGCAGCGCTGCCGTATGGGCCCTGTCCTGCTACCCCCTCATCAGCAGGACAGGGCCCCGCCGCTGCCACCGAGCCGTCGATCTCGTCGCGTACCGTGTCGGGTGTCCGTTGAAAGGTGAGGGTTTCGGAACTCTGATGCAGCCGACCGGAGAAACGACGAACGATCCGCGCTGGATCGACTACGCCGAGTTCGGCGAACGCTTCGTCACCCACGCGGTGACCGAGGAGCGCATCGTGGCCGCGGTGTCGGGCATGGCCGGGCGCGGGATGACGATCGGGCCGTTCAACCTGGGCCCCGCCGGGCTCGCGGGATTCGTGGCCGAGGGCAAGGTGGGCGAGCCGAAGGTGCTGCGCCACGATCCGCACGTCGTCTTCCAGGTCACGGTCCCGCTCACGCTCGCGGTGAAAGTGCTGCTCGGCGGGCGCAAACTGCGCCTGGCCGCGGTGGTCGAGATCGATCTGACCCTGCACGCGCGCACCGCCGACCCGCTGCTGATCGTCATCGACATCCCGCCGCTGACCACCCGCGACGTGAGTTTCGTGCTGCGCGCCCAGGCAGTGGAGGCGGCCTGGGAGTGGCTGCTCGAGCCGATCGCGGGGATGGTCCAGCGCGAGGTGGCCAACCGGGTGAACGCGATCCTGGCCGAACCGCAGGTCCGCAGCGGGCGCGTGTTCGACGTGGAGGCCATCATCGACGGCGTCGAATCCACCCACCACGAGCGGGCGGAGTTCACCTGGATCGACTATGGCGAGTTCGGCCACCGGTTCTTCGAGCGCATCGTCACCCGCGACCGCGTGTTCGACGTGCTGGAGAAGATGACCGGCCGTCCCATCGAGGTGGGGCCGCTGCGCACCGGGCCGAAGAACCGGGCCACCGTCACGGTGCAGGGCGCGATCGAGCGGCCGGTGCTGGTCGACCGCGACGCGGGCGAACACGTCGGCTTCGACCTGACACTGCCGGTGGGCCTGGACATCACGGTGCAGGTGTTCAAGGCCAACAAGTACCGCGCGGAGGTCGACATCCCGTTGCGGCTGACGGCGCGGGCGGCCGATCCGCTGCTCATCGTCATCGACGTCGTACCGCCCGATCCGGCGGATCTGACACTCGAGTACAAAGCACACGGCATGCGCGCCGCCACGCTCGGCGCGATCGCCGGAATCCGCAAGCAAGTGGTGGCCCAGGTGGCCGAGGTGGTGCGCGGCGAACTCGCCGACAGCTCCGGCCGGACCATCGATGTGGCGGCCCGGATGGACGGCCTCGCCTGACCCGTCCGTGACCCGTGTGACGAATGGGATGAGAGTGCCCGATGGGTCTGGCGGTTCCCCTGTGATTGTGGTGAAATGAGTCCACGTTCGAGGCTCCCGGCGCGCGCACGAGCCTTGGGGAAGGTGCGCCGGGCACGCTGCCAGCCGATGGGGGTTGCGCGAAGGAGTCCTGCGATGCGTTCTTCAGATCTGTCCCGGCGCAAGCTGTTCGCCTACACCGCCGCGGCCGCCGCCGTCGGCATCACGGCGACCGCCGGCCGGGCCTCGGCCGCCTCGCTCGGCACCCTCATCGACTATTCCGGCGGCGTCCCGTCGGCCACCGCCATCCGCGACGCCGGGCATCTCGGCGTCATTCGCTATGTCTCCGATCGGCGCCCCGGCGCGGAATGGATGGCGGGTAAACCCTTGCGCGCGAACGAGGTCGAAGCGCTCAACGAAGCCGGCCTGAAAATTGTCTCGTGCTATCAATTCGGAAAGGGCCCGACGGCCGATTGGCGCGGCGGATTGGAAGCCGGTAAGAAGCACGCCGAACGCGGATTGGAATTGCATCTGGCCGCGGGCGGACCGGAGGATCGGCCCATCTACGCCTCCATCGACGACAACCCGACGGCCGTCGAATTCGCGACCATGATCGCGCCGTATCTGCTGGGCTGGGAGGCGGTGCTCGGCAAGCGGAACGTGGGCGTCTACGCCAACACTCCCACCATCGACCTGGCCCGCGCCGCCGGGCTGGGTTCCTGGTTCTGGCAGCACAATTGGGGCACGCCCAAGGGCTATGTGCACCCGGCCGCGCACCTGCACCAATTCGAGATCGACAAGCGCGCCATCGACGGCATCGGCATCGATCTCAACAACATCCTGAAGCCCGAATACGGGCAGTGGTGAATCCCTAGGTCTGGCAGTGGCAGGCCGGGTCGACCCGCAGGTCCGGCTCGTCGTCGGGCACCACGCGCAGCGTCGGCCGGGTGTCGGGGGCGTCGTGGTTGCCCAGCCAGGACAGCAGTGACCAGCGCGAAAGCCCCGACAGCGCCGACCCCAGGCTGACGAACGAGCCCGAGGAGATCACCGAGGCGAACGAGCCCACCGAGCCGATCGACAGCACCGAGCCCACGCTGCCGATGGACAGGATCGAGTAGGCCGAGCCGATGGACAGGATCGAGCCTTCCGACCGGATCGAGAGGATCGATCGGTGCGAATGCCTGCTCCGGACGGAGCGGCCGGACCGGACCTGACGTGCGACAGTGGCCATGGTCTCGGTCTACCACACCGCCTCGGGGGTCGTGGCCGATCCGCCGGGATTCGGGCGCAGCGTGTCGGGCCGGGACACGACGAAGCCCGGCGGTCGCGGTGACCACCGGGCTCCGAGGTGCGATCAGGCGACGGTGAAGAACCCGAGCGTCGGCAGGAACGAGCAGGTCCGCGGCTCGGCGTCGTCGGCCTGCGTGGTCAGCGAACCGCCGACGACGGCGACGACGCGGCCGGAGCCGGTGTTCGCGATGGCCGAGAGGGTGGCCGGGCCGTCGGGGTTGATCTTGGCCTCGTCGGTCAGCGCCTGGACGCCCGTCTGGCGGGTGTCGAGGTTGAGCCACTGCACGGTCATCGGCGGGTTCTGCACGGCCGTGGGCTTTTTGGTGCCCAGCGCGGTGAACACGAAACCGGTCTGACCCGCGGCGGGGCCGGGCGGCGGCAGGGTGGCCGGGCCGGGCACGGCGAGTGCGGTGCCCACCGAGTCGGCGGTCGGGCTGATGCAGCCGCGGCCGATGGTCGGGTACAGGAACTGCGCGATGGCCGGGCCGTCCTGCGGTGGGATGTCCGGACCGCCGCCGCCACTGCCGTCGAGGAACGTGATGATCCGCTCCAGGGTGGCCTTGATCTGCGGCGGCAGGTTCAGGGTGGCCAGCAGCGCGCGGGCTTGATCGAGGATCGCGGCCTGCGGGCCCTCGGCGATATCGGCCGGACCGGCGATCGCGCCGACGATGGCGGGGGTGAGCGCGGCGATCGCGTCCACCGGGACGCCCTCGGGCACCATCGGAACGCTGGGAACCGCGGCGGGGGCGGGCGCCGGTGCCGCTACTGCGGTCGGCATGGCGAGCGAAGCGCTCGCCGCCAGGGCGAGTGCGGTCAAGGCGATCCGCGATCCTCGGGTGCGAAGCACTGGTCTAGCCGTCCTTACCTCGGGTACATCTGGGCAATGGGGGGTGAAAACCCATTGTTTCGTGGGTCACTCTAAGGACAACGCCCACGAGTTGTACAGCGGGCGCGGTTCTCACGTAGTGCGGTGGACGATCAGTGTTATCAGAAGGTAGCGCGCCGTGCTGTTACTGGTGTGAAAGTTGATGCAAATGTTACCGGTGATGCGATGCCTGCGCGGGGGCGATCGGGCGCTGCCGCTAATCTAGTCCCAGCATTCGGCACAGCGCCGACACCCCCGACATCGGCGGGTCGCCGCGGCGGCGCGGCCCTCCCCGACGCGAAAGCCCGCGATTTGAACCGAGACCGCGCCCGGTCGGACCACCGTCCGGCCGTCCTGCTGCGCTGGGCGGTGCTGCTGCTCGGGGTGTCCGTGCTGGCCCGGTTGCTGTGGATGCTGGTCTCGCCCAACGGGATGAACCTGGTCGATCTGCACGTCTACGTCGACGGGTCCGCGGCGCTGCTCACCGATCGCCTCTACGACTTCACCTACGCGGAGAAGACGCCGGACTTCCCGCTGCCGTTCACCTACCCGCCGTTCGCGGCGCTGGTCTTCTTCCCCCTGCACTACCTGCCCTTCACGGTGATAGCCATCGGATGGCTGCTGGCCATCGTGGCGGCGCTGTTCGGCGTGGTGTGGATCGCGCTGGAACTGCTCGTCGGCCGCGAGCGGATGCGCGAGACGCCGTGGCGGGTGGCGGCCGTCGGCTGGACGACGGTCGGCGTGTGGATGGAACCGGTGCGCACCACCATGGACTACGGACAGGTCAACGTGTTCCTGGTGCTCGGCGCGATGCTCGCGGTGCGCAGCACGCGCTGGTGGATCGCGGGCGGACTCGTGGGCGTCATCGCGGGCATCAAACTCACCCCGGCCATCACCGGCCTGTACTTCGTGGCGCGGCGGCGCTGGGGCACCGCGGTGTGGTCGGCGGTGGTGTTCGGCGCGACGGTCGGCGTGAGCTACCTGATCAACGATCACGAGGCCACCCGCTACTTCGGCACGCTGCTCGGCGACGCCGACCGCATCGGCCCGGTCGGCTCGGTGTGGAATCAGTCGCTGCGCGGGGCGCTCAGCCGCGTCCTCGGCTACGACGTGGAGTCGGGCCCGGTGTGGATCGGCGCGGTGCTGGTGGTGGCCGCGCTGGCGTGGTTCGCCTGGCGCGCGCTCGGCCCCGACGACCGGCTGGGCACGCTGCTGCTGGTGCAGCTGTTCGGCCTGATGGTCTCGCCGATCTCGTGGTCGCACCACTGGGTGTGGCTGCTGCCGACCGTGCTGTGGCTGGTCTACGGACCGCTGCGCGACGCCCCGGGCGCGCGGTTGCTGGCCGGCTACTGGTTGGTGACCACGCTGATCGGCGTGCCGTGGGTGCTCTCGTTCTTCCAGCCGACGATCTGGGAGATCTCGCGGCCGGGACTGCTGGCCTGGCTCGGCGCGGTCGACGTGGCGGGCGTGCTGGTGTTCCTCGTCTGGGTGATCGTGATGGGCCCGCGCCGCGCCGAACCCGCCGGGTCGCCCCGCGTGACGCTGCGGCGGCGGTCCCCGGCGGAGCCGGCCGAGCCCGTTCAGTCCGGCCGCGCGGCCAGCTGATCTATCTCGCGCGCGAGGGCGAAATCACGCGCCGTGAGCCCGCCCGCGGAATGGGTGGACAGCGTGAAAGTCACTTTGCGCCAGCGGATATCGATATCGGGATGGTGATCGGCGGCCTCGGCCGCCGCGGCGACGGCGCGCACCAGATCGATGCCCGCGAGAAAGGTGGGTGCCTGGACCGTGCGGCTGATGCTCGCGCCCGCGCGCGTCCATTCGGGGACCGTGGCCAGCCCCTCGGCGATGTCGGATTCGGATAGGAGCGCCATACCTCGGTTCTACCCCCGTTTGCCGGGCGTGCACCGGGTTCGGCGAAAGTCAGGCCGCACGGGCCTGCTTCAGTGCCTTCTTCAGGTCTTTGCCCTTCACCCCGGCGGCTTCCTGCTTCTTCATCCGCATGATCACAACCGGGCATTTCAGGCAGCGCGTCTTCTTCCGACAGCACTTCTTCTTCGGTTTCAGCTTCGAAACCTTGCTCGCCTTCACCTTGCCCACAGTTGGTTACCGTACCCTTACTCGAACGCCTGACTCCCGGGGGGAGTTCGGTTGCCGGTAGTGTGTAGCTGGCCGCGATGCCCGGTGCGTCTTTCATTGTCCACCTGTTTGCAGGGGTCGGCCGGCACCAACGCGCGGTGCGAGCTATGGACCCGGAGGCAGCGGCCTGCGCCGGTGCGAAGGGTCCCGGGCTCGCCCGCCCAACGAACACCGAAACAGCAGGAGGATCCAGGCGTGTCGTCTGCACGCGATTTCCGCAACGTCGCCATCGTGGCCCACGTGGACCACGGCAAGACGACGCTCGTCGACGCCATGCTGCGCCAATCCGGCGCTTTCGCGGAGCGGGCCGAGCCCGTCGACCGCGTGATGGACTCCGGCGATCTCGAACGCGAGAAGGGCATCACCATTCTCGCCAAGAACACCGCCGTTCACCGGCACCACCCCGACGGTTCGGTCACCGTCATCAACGTCATCGACACCCCCGGCCACGCCGACTTCGGCGGCGAGGTCGAGCGCGGCCTGTCCATGGTCGACGGCGTCGTCCTGCTGGTCGACGCGTCCGAGGGCCCGCTGCCGCAGACCCGGTTCGTGCTGCGCAAGGCGCTGGCCGCCTCGCTGCCGGTGATCCTGGTGGTGAACAAGACCGACCGCCCCGACGCCCGCATCGCCGAGGTCGTCGAGGAGAGCCACGATCTGCTGCTCGACCTGGCCTCCGATCTGGACGACGAGGCCGCCGAGGCCGCCGAGCTGGCGCTGGACCTGCCCGTCCTCTATGCCTCCGGCCGCGAGGGCAAGGCCTCCACCGAGGCGCCCGAGAACGGGCAGGCGCCCGACGCCCCGAACCTCGACGCGCTGTTCGACGTGCTGCTGAAGTACGTCCCCGCGCCCAAGGGCGACGCGTCGGCCCCGCTGCAAGCCCACGTCACCAACCTCGACGCCTCGCCGTTCCTGGGCAGGCTCGCGCTGGTCCGCATCCACAACGGCACCCTGCGCAAGGGCCAGAACGTCGCGTGGATGAGCGCCGAGGGCACCAAGAACGTCAAGATCACCGAGCTGCTCACCACCGTCGGCGTCGAGCGCAATCCGGCCGAGGAGGCCGAGGCCGGTGACATCGTCGCCGTCGCGGGCATCCCGGAGATCATGATCGGCGACACCCTCGCCGACGCGGAGAACCCGATCGCGCTGCCGCGCATCACCGTCGACGAGCCCGCCATCTCGGTGACCGTCGGCATCAACACCTCGCCGCTGGCGGGGCGCAACGGCGGCACCAAGCTCACCGCCCGCCTGCTCAAGGCGCGCCTGGACCAGGAGCTCATCGGCAACGTCTCGCTGCGCGTGCTGCCCACCGAGCGCCCCGACACCTGGGAGGTGCAGGGCCGCGGCGAGCTGGCGCTGGCCATCCTGGTGGAGACCATGCGCCGCGAGGGCTTCGAACTCACCGTCGGCAAGCCGCAGGTGGTGACCCGGGTGGTGGACGGCAAGATCCACGAGCCGTTCGAGGAGCTGACCATCGACGTGCCCGAGGAGCACCTCGGCGCCGTCACCCAGCTGCTGGCCGCCCGCAAGGGCAAGATGGTCCAGATGACCAACCACGGTCACGGCTGGGTGCGCATGGAGTTCATCGTGCCCTCGCGCGGGCTCATCGGCTTCCGCACCGACTTCCTCACCGAGACCCGCGGCACCGGCATCGCCAACGCCGTCTCGCACGGGTACGCGCCGTGGGCGGGCGAGATCCGCTCGCGCCACACCGGCTCGCTGGTCTCCGACCGCGCGGGCAGCGTCACCGCTTACGCGATGTTGCAGCTGGCCGACCGCGGCACCTTCTTCGTGGAGCCGGGCGCCGACACCTACGAGGGCATGGTCGTGGGCATCAACCCGCGCGCCGAGGATCTCGACATCAACGTCACCCGCGAGAAGAAGCTGACGAACATGCGCAGCTCCACCGGTGACGTGCTGGAGACCCTGGCCCGGCCGCTGGTGCTCGACCTGGAGGGCGCGCTGGAATTCTGCGCGGGCGACGAATGCGTCGAGGTGGGCCCGGAGGTGGTGCGGGTGCGCAAGGTCATCCTCAACGCCAACGAGCGCGCACGCGAGCTGTCGCGGCGGAAGGCACGGGACCGGGCCGCGTTGTAGAGTGCCGAAGGTGAGCTCGGGGGCAAGACGACGCGCGACGCTGCGCGCACTATCGGTTCTGTTCGCGGCCTCGGTGACGGTGCTCGCCGGGTGCACCGCGAACCCGCCGCCGCCGATCGAGAGCACCGACAGCCCCAAGACCACGCCGGCCAAGCCGACGAAGAACACCGTCGTGGTGGCGATCGACGACATCGGGATCGGGTTCAACCCGCATCTGCGTGCCAATCAGTCGCCCGCCACCTCGGCGGTGAGTTCGATGGTGCTGCCGAGCCCGTTCCGGCCGGTGCCGAGTCCGGCGGTGCCGGGCGCGACGGAGTGGGTGCCCGACACCGCGCTGCTCGAGTCGGCGGAGGTGACCTCCCAGGAGCCGTTCACCGTCACCTACAAGCTGCGCAACCACGCGAACTGGTCCGACGGCGCGCCCATCGCGGCGGAGGACTTCCGCTTCCTGTGGCAGCAGATGGTGACCCAGCCCGGCGTGGCGGACCCGGCGGGCTACCGGCTGATCACCGACGTCGGCTCCTCCGGCGGCGGGAAGACGGTGACCGTGGTGCTCGGCAGGCCGTATCCGGCGTGGCGGGAGCTGTTCGCCAATCTGCTGCCCTCGCATCTGATCAAGGATCAGCCCGGCGGGTTCATGAACGGGCTGGCCGAGGGCATCCCGGTCTCGGGCGGCAACTTCGCGATCAAGTCCGTCGACATCGGCCGCGACGAGATCCTGCTGGAACGCAACGATCGCTACTGGGGTACGCCCGCCGCGCCGGACCAGATCCTGTTGCGGCGCGGCGGAACTCCCGCGCAGCTGGCCGACTCGCTGCGCACCGACGACGCGCAGATGGCGCTGGTGCACGGCGGCATCGCCACGCAGGCCCAACTGGCGGCGATCCCCTCGGTGCGCACGGCGATCATGCCGCAGTCGCGGGAGCTGCAACTGGTGCTCAACGGGCGCGACGCCGATCTGGTCGACGGGCGGGTGCGCCACGGCCTGCTCGCGCTGCTCGATCCGGCGCTGCTGGCGACCGTCGGCGCGCAGACGGGCGGCTGGGTGGAGCCGGTGCGCGCGCAGATCCTCACCCCGTCCGACCCCGGCTATACCGCGACCGCGCCGCCGCGCCCGACCACCGACGAGGCGTTCGCCCTACTGGAGGAGGCCGGTTTCGCGCGGGCGCCGGAGCCGCCGCCGGTGATGTCGCCCACCTCGCCCGCCCCGCAGCCGCGGCCGGTGGCCAAGGACGGGCGGGCGCTCGAGATCCGAATCGGCGCCGTCACCGGTGACGCGACCGCGCTGGCCGTCGCCAACACCGCCGCCGACCAATTGCGCAGCGCCGGTATCAATGCCAGCGTGCGCAGTCTGGACGCCGACGCCCTGTACGGCAAGGAACTCGTCGAAGGCGGCGTGGAGGCGATCGTCGGCTGGGAGGTCGCCGGGACCGATCCCGCGACCGTGCTGGCATCGCGGTTCGGCTGCCCGCCCGTCCCGGTGGGCACCGAGGACGGCGACGATGCGCAGGCCGCGGTGGAAGCGGCGCGGCGTGCGCCGAGCAACCTCTCGGGCGTGTGCGATCCGGTGCTGCAACCCGCCATCGACGCCGCCCTGCACGGCATCGACGTGCCCGCGGCGTTGGGCGCGGCCGAACCGGCGCTGTGGGCGCTGGGGACCGTGCTGCCGATCGTGCAGGACAACGTGGTCGCGGCGGCGGGCCCGCGGGTGGACGGCGCGTCGCTGAGCGGGGCGATCCAGGTCGGCATCTTCGGGGACGCCGCGATGTGGCGCCGCATCCAATGAGCACGGGCGGGATCGTCCTGGTGCACGCGCACCCCGACGACGAATCCATCACCACGGGCGGCACCATCGCGCAGTATCGCCGTCGCGGGGTGCCGGTGACGGTGGTGACTTGCACGCTCGGCGAGGAGGGCGAGGTGATCGGCGAGGAGTGGGCGCAGCTCACCGCCGACCGCGCCGACCAGCTGGGCGGCTACCGGGTGCTGGAACTCACCAGGGCGCTCGACGCGCTGGACGCGGGCCCGCCCCGTTTTCTCGGCGGCGCGGGTCACTGGCGGGATTCGGGGATGGCGGGCACGCCATCGGCGGAGCATCCCCGCGCGTTCGTGCGCTCCGGCGCCGAGGCCGTCGAGGCGCTGACCGAAGTATTGCTGGAACTTCGCCCGCGCGTGGTGATCGGCTACGACCCGAGGGGCGGCTACGGTCATCCCGACCACATCCGCGCGCACGAGGTCACGACCGGAGCGGTCGAGGCGGCCGCCGGACGCGGCTGGGATGTGCCGAAGTTCTACTGGACCGTCACCGACGCCGATCTCCTGCGCGTCCACACCGACACGCTGGCCCGCCGCACCGCCGAAGGGTTGCCGGGCGCGCTGCCCAAGGGCTGGCGGCTGCCTTCGGTGGGCGAACTGGCTTGTGTGCCAAGTCATACGGTGACCACGGTCGTGGAGGTGTCGGACGTGCTGGCCGCCAAGCGCGCGGCGCTGCGGGCCCATGCCACGCAGGTCACGGTGGCGCCGTCGGGGCGGGAGTTCGCGCTGTCCAACGGGGTCGCGCAGCCGGTGCTGCCGGAGGAGCACTACGTGCTGGTGCGCGGCAGGCGCGGTCCGTCCGGGGCGGACGGCCGGGAGCACGACCTGTTTGCCGGTCTTGTCTGAATTGCCGGTTATCCCAGGTCATTACGGGTAGCTGGATATCTGCTGCTAGGCGGCGTGCGGGTAGGGTGCCTTCGTCCACAAGACGACCCGACGCGGAGGAACCCACGCTCCATGACGACAGTCAGCGACCGCAATCACCTCGGCGCCGAGGACGAGGGCTATCACAAGAGCCTCAAACCCCGGCAGCTGCAAATGATCGCCATCGGCGGCGCGATCGGCACGGGCCTGTTCCTCGGCGCGGGCGGGCGCCTCGCCAATGCCGGGCCGGGGCTGTTCCTGGTCTACGCGGTGTGCGGGTTCTTCGCGTTCCTGATCCTGCGGGCCCTCGGTGAGCTGGTGCTGCATCGGCCCTCCTCGGGTTCGTTCGTCTCCTACGCGCGCGAATTCTTCGGGGAGAAGGCCGCTTTCGTCGCGGGGTGGATGTACTTCCTGAACTGGTCCATGACCGGTATCGCCGATACCACCGCGATCGCGCAGTACTTCCACTACTGGTCCGGGTTCACCTCGGTGCCGCAGTGGGTGCTGGCGCTGATCGCGCTGCTCCTCGTGCTCGGCATCAACCTGGTGTCGGTGAAGTGGTTCGGCGAGATGGAGTTCTGGGCGGCGCTGGTGAAGGTGTTCGCGCTCAGCGCCTTCCTCATCATCGGCACCGTCTTCCTGCTCGGCCGGTTCACCGTGCAGGGCGCGCCCACCGGGCCCGAGGTGATCGCCGACCACGGCGGACTGTTCCCGACCGGCGTGCTGCCGCTGGTGGTCGTGGTGTCGGGCGTCGTGTTCGCCTACGCGGCGGTCGAATTGGTGGGCACGGCGGCGGGCGAGACGGAGAATCCGGCGGCGATCATGCCGCGCGCCATCAACGCCGTGATCGTGCGGATCGCGGTGTTCTACGTGGGGTCGCTGGTGCTGCTCGGACTGCTGCTGCCCTACACCGCGTACTCGTCCAAGGAGAGCCCGTTCGTCACGTTCTTCACCGCGCTGGGCGTGCCCGGCATCGGCAGCGTGATGAACATCGTGGTGCTCACGGCCGCGTTCTCCAGCCTCAACGCCGGGCTGTACTCGACGGGGCGCATCCTGCGGTCGATGTCGATGAACGGCAGCGCGCCCAAGTTCACCGGCGTGATGGGCCGCAACGGCGTGCCCTACGGCGGCATCCTGCTGACCAGTCTGATCGCGCTGTTCGGCATCGCGCTCAACGGTGTGGTGCCGGATTCGGCGTTCGAGATCGTGCTGAACATGGCTTCGCTGGGCATCATCGCGTCGTGGGCGACGATCGTGCTGTGTCAGTTGCAGCTGTGGCGGTGGTCGAAGCAGGGGCGCGTCGAGCGGCCCGCGTTCCGGCTGTTCGGCGCGCCGTACACGGGGATCGTCACGCTGGTCTTCCTGTTCTTCGTGGTGGTACTCACGGGGATCGACTATCCGGTCGGCACGTGGACGGTCGCGACGCTGGCGCTGATCGTGCCCGCGTTGATCGTGGGGTGGTTCGTGTGCCGCGGGCGCGTGTTGGCGATCGCGCAGGAACGGCGTGGGTACACGGGTGAGTTCCCGGTGGTGGCGAACCTTCCGGTGGACGGTGACTAGGTCCGGCGGCGGAACGGTCGCCGGATCCGTGCGCCTAGACTGCTGACGTGTACAACTGGCAGCTCCAGGACGCGATCGCGGCCTTCGTGGACAGTCTGCGCCCCGGCGCGCAGCAGCAGCACGAGCTGTACATGTCGGTGCTCCACGCGTTCGCCGACATGCAGAGCCACCTGCTGACCCTCCTCGGCTACCCGCCCGTCTCGTGACCGATCTCGACAAGCGCGCCGCCGCGCCCGCCGAACCCGACGCGGACTGGCCCGCCCCCGTCCGCGCGATCCTGCTGGTGCTGCTCACGCTCAGCGGTGTGTTCACGCTCGCGTTCGAGGTCCTGTACCTGCCGATCTACCTGGGCTCCACCGATCTGCGCACCGGCACCGAGACCCTGGTCGCCGCGCCGCTGGCCGCCCAGGCCGGCCCCGGCGTCTTCGTCTTCCCGATCACCGCTTTGCTCGCCGGCGTCCTGAACGTCGCCCTGGTCGCCGCCGCCCGCACCCTCACCGACAGCCTGCGCGTGGCTCTGCTCCCGGTGGTCGCGTGGACCTTCGCCTTCCTCGCCTGCACCGTCGCCGGACCGGGCGGCGATCTGGTCCTCATGAGCGACTGGCCGACCCTGCTGCTGCTGGTCTGCGGACTCGCGCCGCCGATGGCTTACGTGTACTTCCGCGTCAACGAAGGAACCCTCGCCCCGCGCTGACCTGTCGGGGTTACATCTTCACGCACCGCGTCCGTGACCGCGCTTGCGCCAGTCCGCGACAGTGATTGCCGCACCAGCGCGCCATCGGCGCCCGTGTGTTGCGGAATCGTCCGGGGACACCATCGACCGCATCCGGCTTCGGCAGCGCCGCCAGGCGGCGCCGCCTCGGTCCCAGCCCGCCGTGCATCGCTTCCGGGCATCGCCCGACAGCCCGCCGCGAGATTCGCCGAAACCGCCCGGTGAACAGGATGTGTCGAATATGTTGTATCGAACAACATTCGTTCTCCGGGTCGCTCCCATCTGGGCGTCCCTACTGAAAGGCCCACCATGCGCAAGGGCATCCTGGCCGTTTCGGCCGCCTCGGCCGTCGTTCTCACCTCGCTCACCGGCTGCGGGAGCGACACCGAGTCGAGTGGCGTGGACATCGGCGTCATCCTCCCCGACAGCAAGACCTCGGCGCGCTGGGAAACCGCCGACCGTCAATATCTCGAGCAAGCGTTCGACGAGGCGGGGGTGCGGGCCGACATCCAGAACGCCCAGGGCGACAAGAACGCCTTCCAGACCATCGCCGACCAGATGATCACCAACGGTGCGCGCGTCCTGCTGATCACGAACCTGGACAGCGGCACCGGGAAGGCGGTGATCGACAAGGCGCGATCGCAGGGCGTCACCGTAATCGACTACGACAGAATGACTCTCGGCGGCGGCGCGGAGTACTACGTCTCCTTCGACAACACCCGCGTCGGCAGGCTCCAGGGTGAAGGGCTGGCCCGCTGCCTGTCCGAGCGCAACGCGCAGGCGCCCGTCGTGGCCTACCTCAACGGCGGCCCGACCGACAATAACGCGGCGCTGTTCAAGAGCGGCTACGACGGCGTGCTGGCCCCGAAGTTCTCCTCGGGCGAATACGTGAAGGGCCCCGACCAGGACGTCCCGGAGTGGGACAACACCAAGGCGGGCACCATCTTCGAGCAGATGCTCACCGGCACACCGAATATCGCCGGCGTGGTCGCGGCCAACGACGGGCTCGCCAACGCCGCCATCGCGGTGCTGAAGAAGCAGCGCCTCAACGGCCAGATCCCGGTGACCGGGCAGGACGCCACCGTGCAGGGCTTGCAGAACGTGCTGGCGGGCGACCAGTGCCTCACCGTGTACAAGGCGATCCGCGAGGAGGCGCGGGCGGCGGCGTCGCTGGCCGTCGCGCTGTTCGAGGGCCGCACCGGCGAGACCAACGGCACTGTGCGGGACCCGATTTCGGGATCGGACGTGCCCTCGGTGCTGCTGGAGCCCAAGCCGATCTTCCGCGCCGAGGTCAAGGACGTCGTCGCCGACGGCTTCGTCGACAAGGCGGAACTGTGCCGTGACGAATTCGCGCAGTTGTGCGCCGAGAACGGCATCTGACGAGCCGGCATGTCCCCACTCATCGAATTACGCGGTGTGGACAAGCGTTTCGGCGCGGTCCAGGTATTGCACGGCGTCTGCTTCAGCGCCCACGCGGGGGAGGTGACCGCGCTGGTCGGCGACAACGGCGCGGGTAAATCCACGCTGGTCAAGTGCATCGGCGGCACCCATCCCATCGACGCGGGCGAGTTCCTGTTCGACGGCGTGCCGGTGCACGTGCGCAATCCGCGCGACGCCGCCGCCCTCGGCATCGAGATCGTCTACCAGGACCTGGCGTTGTGCGACAACCTCGACATCGCCGAGAACATGTTCCTCGGCCGGGAGCTGCGCCGCGGCGCGGTGCTGGACGAGTACTCGATGGAGGAGTCGGCGGCGAGCACCCTGTCCTCGCTCGGCGTGCGGACGGTTCGCTCGGTGCGGCAACCGGTTTCGAGCCTGTCGGGCGGGCAGCGCCAGACCGTCGCCATCGCCAAGGCCGTGCTGTGGAACAGCAAGGTGGTGATCCTCGACGAGCCGACGGCGGCGCTCGGCGTCGCGCAGACCCAGCAGGTGCTCGAGCTGGTGCGCAGGCTGGCCGACAAAGGCCTTGCGGTGGTGTTGATCTCGCACAACATGAACGACGTGTTCGCCGTGTCGGACCGGATCGCCGCCCTGTACCTGGGCCGGGTGGCGGCGCAGGTGCGCACCACCGACGTCACGCACGCCCAGGTGGTCGAGTTGATCACCGCGGGGCGCAGCGGGGAACTCGGCCTCGACCAGAACGGAGCGCTGCGATGACGGTAACTGTGCGGGAGCTGCCGCCCTCGTTCGCGCCCGTCGCGGAGACGGCGGGCGCGTATCTGCGCCGGGTGCGCAGCGGCGATATGGGTGCGCTGCCGTCGGTGGTGGCGCTGGTGGTGCTCACGGTGGTGTTCTCCCTCGCGCGGCCCGCGTTTCTCACCGAGGCCAATTTCGCCAACCTGTTCACGCAGGTTGCGGCGGTCGCGGTGATCGCCATGGGCCTGATCTTCGTGCTGTTGCTCGGGGAGATCGACCTGTCGGCGGGCTTCACCTCCGGGGTGTGCGCGGCCGTGCTGGCGACGCTGCTCACCGATCAGGGGTGGCCCTGGTACGCGGCTGTAGCGGTGTCGTTGCTGACCGGTGCGGTGATCGGGTTGACGATCGGCGCGATCGTGGTGCGGGTGGGCGTGCCGTCGTTCGTGGTGACGCTGGCGGCCTTCCTCGCGCTGCAAGGGGTCGTGCTCGAGATCATGGACAACGGCCGCAACATCTCGATCACCGATCAGACCGTCCTGGCGATCGCGAACAAGAACGTGCCACCGG
Organism: Nocardia puris; assembly: GCF_003315035.1. Taxonomy (GTDB): domain Bacteria; phylum Actinomycetota; class Actinomycetes; order Mycobacteriales; family Mycobacteriaceae; genus Nocardia; species Nocardia puris. The sequence goes on along the minus strand of NZ_QNRE01000003.1, from coordinate 360,459 downwards.
CGCTGGGCTGGCTGCTGTGCGCGGTGCTGGTCGCGGGATTCGCTGTGGTGCAACTGCGTTCGTACCGCGCCCGCACGGCGCGCGGGCTCACCAGCGACACCCTCGCCGTGGTCGGGCTGCGGGTCGCGGCGGTGGCGCTGGTCGCCGGGATCGCGGTGTTCGTGCTCAACCAGGAACGCAGCCGCAATCCGGATCTGAACTCGTTGCGCGGCGTGCCGATCGTGGTCCCGCTGCTCGTGGCGCTGCTGTTGCTGTGGACATTCGTGTTGCGCCGCACGGCATTCGGCAGGCACATCTACGCAGTCGGCGGCAACGCCGAAGCCGCGCGGCGGGCCGGTATCCCGGTGGACCGCATCAAGATCGCCGCGTTCGTGCTGTGCTCGACGATGGCGGCCGTTGGCGGGTTGATCGCGGCCTCGCGCGCCAATTCGGTGGACCCCAACACCGGCGGCAGCGATGTGCTGCTGACCGCCGTCGGCGCGGCTGTCATCGGCGGGACGAGCCTGTTCGGCGGGCGCGGGCGCATGCTCGACGCCGTACTCGGCGCCGCCGTGGTGGCGGTGATCAATAACGGCATGGGCCTGATGGGGTACAGCGCGGGGACGAAATTCATTGTGACAGGATTCGTCCTGCTGCTGGCGGCCGGTGTGGACGCCCTGTCACGCACCCGCGCCGCACCGCAGCGATGACCCGATACGGACGATCGGTGAAGGTCAGGTGAATGCGAGCGGCACCCGCTCCCGACGAGATCCGGCGGCGCAACCTCGCCGTGCTGCTGCGCCATGTGCACCGTGACGGTCCACTGTCGCGGGCGGTGCTCGCCGAGCGGATGGGGTTGAACCGCAGCACGATTCTCGCCCTCACCACCGATCTGGTGGCGGCCGGTCTGGTCAGCGAACAGCTGCCGGGCCAGACCGGCCGCGCGGGTCGCCCCTCGCTGGTGGTGCGCCCGGAATCGGAGCGGGTGTATGTGCTCGCGCTCGATGTGAGCGCCGACCGTCTGGTGGCGGGTCTGGTAGGGCTCGGCGGCACGGTGCTGGGCCGCGCCGAGGCGCCCCGGGGTGACGGGGCGTTCGATCCGGAACAGGTGGCCGGCGCGCTCACCGAGATGGCGCGCGGCTTGATGGCGTCGGTGGCGCCGGGAGCCGAGTGCGTCGGGGTGGGTGTGGCGTTCTGCGGGATGGTGCGCGAGTCCGACGCCGTGGTGCGCTACGGGCCGAACATCGGCTGGACCGACGTGCCGTTCGGCGAATTGCTTTCCGAGCGGCTCGATCTCGGTGTGCGCGTGGCCGTCGGCAATAACGCCAACCTCGGCGCGCTGGCGGAGCGGGAACGCGGGGTCGCCGCGGGCGTGCCGGATCTGCTGTACCTGCACGGCGATATCGGCATCGGCGGCGGAATCATCATGGGCGGCAACCTGCTCGGCGGCCAGGGCGGCTACAGCGGCGAAGTGGGCCACATGATCGTGAACCCGGGCGGGCGGGCCTGCGCGTGCGGTTCCCGCGGGTGCCTCGAGGCCGAGGCGGGCGAACTCGCGCTCATCGCGGCCGCGGGGCGCACCGATCCGCCGGGCGCGGCCGTGGTGGACGCCATCGTGGAGGCCGCCGCCCACGGCGACGTGGCCGCCCGCGACGCGCTGCACCAGGTGGGGGACTGGCTCGGCTACGGCGTCGCCAACCTGGTGAACATCTTCAACCCCGCGATGGTGGTCTTCGGCGGCGTCCTGCGCGGCATCTACCTCGCCTCCGCCGCCCAGGTCCGCAGCCGCCTCGCCACCGACGGCCTGCGCGCCGTCCGCGACGGCGTCCGCCTGCGCACCTCCGCCCTCGCCGGCGACGCCACCCTCATCGGCGCCGCCGAACTGGCCTTCACCCCCCTCCTCGACGACCCCCTCTCCCTCCGCCCGAGCGGGTGAGTCGGCAAGCCGCTCAACGGTTTCCGAGGTGGCCCGGGGTGACGGCGTCGATCAGCGTCCAAGCCTGGTCGACGGGGATGTCGATCACCAGGTAGCGCTTCTTGCCCGCGGCGGTGGCGGCGACGACGGTGGACAGGCCGGCGCGGCGCTGCCAGAAGGTCTGGCGGACGGTCCAGCCGATGACGCCGGGGGATTCGAGGCAGTCGCGGTCGCGGTCGAGGGAGCCGGAGCGGGTGATGAGCCAGGCGGGGCCGGCGGGGGTGCGGGGGAGGACGGCGTGGCCCAGGCCCCGGTAGCGGTCCTCGGCGAGGGCGATCGCGAGGGCGAGGAGGGTGAGGGGGAGCAGCCACCACCAGACGGACAGATCGGTAGTGACGGAGAGGACGAGCACGGCCAGGGCGACGAGGGCCGGCAGGGCGAGGGCGCGGGTGTAGCGGCGGCGGCGCGCGGCGGGGCCGTGTGGGGTGAGGGGGACCGCCATTTGCGGCAGTGCGGGAGAATCGCCCTGTGCGTCCGGCGTTTTCGGAGTGGAGGCCGTCCGGCGCTCGGCGTCGGAGACGTGTGCCGCCGGTTGGGCGGCACGCGGCCCCAGCAACTCCGACAGCGTCCGCTCCACCGCCTCGCGCGGCGCCTGCGGCAGGATCTTCTGGCGCGGATTCTCCCCCACCATGATCGCCTCCAGCTCCGCCGCGCCCGACCAGCGCAACAGCAGCGGCTCGTTCACGGTCGCCCCGCGGAACCGCGCGAGGTCCAACGTGATCTGGCGGGTGGTGAACAGGCCGTGGCGGATGTGCAGGGTGCGTCCGGAATCCACGACGCGCAGCCCGTGATAGGTCGCGAGGTAGCGGGCGCAGGCGGCGAGGCTGACGATCAGCACCACCGCGCCGACCAGCAACCCGATGGCGATCACGATGCCGGTGGCGGCCCGCTCACCGATGTCGTGGGCGGCGTCGGAGTCGAAAACCCTTTCCCCGAGCCCGTATTGGAACGCCAGGCCCACGATCGGCGCCACCACGGCGAACCCGGTGAGCGAAAGCGGCGCGTAGCGCACCCATCCCGGCTCCCAGTGTCCGATCTCGCGACCCTCGGGCTCCGGGCCGGGCGCAGGGCTATCGGAAACCTGTTGCGCACCAGCAGGAACCGCCGTGTGTGCCAGCAACTCGGTGCGCAGCGCGGGCACCACGCGAGCGTCCAGCGCGTCCAGTTCGAATTTCTCCCCGCCCTCGGCCTGCTGACCGGTCCCGATCACCACCACCGACAACCCGAGCGCCCGGTGCAGCAGATCGGATTCGATGTCCACCGACCGGATCCGGCTGCGCGGCACCGACAGCTTCCGGCGCTGCACCAGCCCCGTCCGCAGCTCCACGTGCGTGGGCCCCACCCGGTAGGTGGTGGTGAACCAGCGGGTGAGCGCGAATCCGACGATCGCGATCAGCGGGATCACGCTCCACAGCGGATTGCCGCTGCTGGTGCCGAGGATGACCGAACCGATCAGCACCGGAATGAACTTCACGACCTCGGTCACCGGATGCACCAGCAGCATCCGCTTGTCCAGGCGCGCCCACAGCTGTTCGGTCACGGGCGGGGCCGGGTAGGGCTCGGTCACGTGGCGTCTCCCCGGTGTCTGGCGGCGATCTCGGTCAGGCGCGTGACGGTCTGCTCGGCGATCGGCAGGTCCAGCGCGGTGATCTGCACCGCGCCCGCCGACGACGCGGTCGTCACCGTGACGGTCGCCAATCCCAGCAGCCGCTCCAGCGGCCCGCGCTCGGTGTCGACCGTCTGCACCCGCGAGATCGGCGCGACCCGGCTCTCCTGCGTGAACCAGCCGACCCGCGTGTACACGGCCTCCTCGGTGACCTCCCATCGGTGCACCGCGTACCGCCACCACGGCACCACCGCCACGCTGAACACCGCCCACGCCAGCACGATCAGCAGCACAAGCAGTTGCCAGTCCCGGCGCTGGTCGTCGAGCACCGCCCACACGGCCAGCGCGACGAACGGCGCGATCCAGGAGAGCACCGCCTGGATCGTCCACAGCAGTTTGGCCTTCGGGCTCGGACGCCAAGCGGGATCGGCCATGATCGTGCGCGGCTGCGACATGCCTGTCATGGTTGCACGGTGACGCGCGACGGCGCGCCGCGCCGTGGAATAACCCCGCCGGGCGCGGAGGTTGTCAAGGCTCACGAGCCTTGGAGGGAGACAGTCCAGGATGGTTGGCGCATGATCGAGGGCGTGACCGAGCTACCCAGCCCGAACGTTCCACCCGCACCGCCCAGCCCGTCGGCCATGCGCCGGGCGCTGCGCCGGGCCCGTGACGGGGTGACACTGAACGTGGACGAGGCCGCCGTGCTGCTGCACGCGCGCGGCGAGGACCTGGCGGATCTGAGCCGCAGTGCGGCCCGGGTGCGCGACGCGGGCCTCGAATCCGCGGGCAGGCCGGGCACCATCACCTATTCCCGCAACGTCTTCATCCCGCTGACCCGCCTGTGTCGGGACAAATGCCACTACTGCACCTTCGTCACGGTGCCCGGCAAGTTGCGCGCCGAGGGCAAGGGCATGTTCCTCGAACCCGACGAGGTGCTCGACATCGCCCGCGCCGGCGCCGCGCTGGGGTGCAAGGAGGCGCTGTTCACCCTCGGTGACCGCCCCGAGGACCGCTGGCCGGAGGCGGCGCAGTGGCTCGACGAGCGCGGCTACGACTCCACCCTGGACTACCTGCGCGCCGTGTCGATCATGGTGCTCGAGGAGACCGGGCTGCTGCCGCACCTGAACCCCGGTGTGATGAGCTGGGAGGAGATCGCGCGGCTCAAGCCGGTGGCGCAGTCCATGGGCATGATGCTCGAGACCACCTCCACCCGGCTGTTCACCGAGAAGGGGCAGTGCCACTACGGCAGCCCCGACAAGGACCCGGCGGTGCGGCTGCGCGCCATCACCGACGCGGGCCGGCTCTCGGTGCCGTACACGACCGGCATCCTGGTGGGTATCGGCGAGACGATCGCCGAACGCGCCGAGTCCATCATGGCTATTCGCAAGCAGCACAAGGCGTTCGGACACATCCAGGAAGTGATCATCCAGAACTTCCGCGCCAAGAGCGACACCGCCATGCGCGGCGCGCCCGACGCGAACCTGGAGGAGTTCCGCGCCACCATCGCCGTCACCCGGCTGCTGCTCGGGCCCGACGTGCCGGTGCAGGCGCCGCCGAACCTGGTGTCGCTCGAGGAGTGCCAGGCCCTGCTCGACGCCGGGATCGACGACTGGGGCGGGGTGTCGCCCGTGACGCCCGACCACGTGAACCCCGAACGGCCCTGGCCGAATCTGGACACGTTGCGCGAGCTCACCGAGGCCGCCGGCTTCACCCTGGTGGAGCGCACCTCCGCGCACCCGAAGTACGTGCGCGCGGGCAACCCGTGGGTGGACCCGCGCATCGGCGCGCACGTGGCCGCGCTCAGCGATCCCGAGACCGGGTTGGCCAAGGCCGACGCGATCCCCGTCGGCCTGCCCTGGCAGGAACCGGACGAATCGTGGGATTCGGTGGGCCGCGTCGATCTGAACACCGCGATCGACACCGAGGGCCGCAACACCGAGAGCCGCAGCGACTCCGGGCTCGGGCAGGAAGTGGTCGGCGCGTTCGGCGACTGGGAAACCATTCGCGAACAGGCCCGCGACCTGGCCACCGCCGCCCCCGAACGCCTGGACTCCGACGTGCTCGCCGCCCTGCGCGCGGCCGAACGCGACCCGGCCGGGCTCACCGACGACCAGTACCTCGCGCTGGCCACGGCTGACGGCCCCGATCTGGAAGCGGTCGCCGCGCTGGCCGACCAGCTGCGCCGCGACACCGTCGGCGACGACGTCACCTACGTGGTGAACCGGAACATCAACTTCACCAACATCTGCTACACCGGCTGCCGGTTCTGCGCGTTCGCCCAGCGCAAGGGCGACGCCGACGCGTTCACCCTGAGCACCGACGAGGTCGCCGACCGGGCCTGGGAAGCGCACGTGGACGGCGCCACCGAGGTGTGCATGCAGGGCGGCATCGACCCCGACCTGCCCGTCACCGGGTACGCCGACCTGGTGCGCGCGGTGAAGCGGCGGGTGCCGTCGATGCACGTGCACGCGTTCAGCCCGATGGAGATCGTCAACGGGGCTTCGCGCGGCGGGCAGAGCATCCGGGACTGGCTGGTCGCGCTGAAGGAGGCCGGGCTCGACACCATCCCCGGCACGGCCGCCGAGATCCTGGACGACGAGGTGCGCTGGGTGCTCACCAAGGGCAAACTGCCCACCTCGGCGTGGGTGGAGGTCATCACCACCGCCCACCAGGTGGGCCTGCGGTCCAGCTCGACCATGATGTACGGGCACGTGGACAGCCCGAAGCATTGGGTGGGCCACCTGCGCGTGCTGCGCGGAATCCAGGACGAGACAGGCGGTTTCACCGAATTCGTGCTGCTGCCGTTCGTGCACCAGAGCGCCCCGCTCTACCTCGCGGGGGCGGCCAGGCCCGGCCCCACCATCCGCGACAACCGCGCCGCACACGCGCTGGCCCGCATCATGCTGCACGGCCGCATCGCCAATATCCAGACCAGCTGGGTGAAGCTCGGCACCGCGGGCACCCGCATGATGCTCAACGGCGGCGCCAACGACCTGGGCGGAACCCTCATGGAGGAGACCATCTCCCGGATGGCGGGCTCCCAGCACGGCTCCGCCAAGACCGTCGCCGAACTCGTCGAGATCGCCGACGGCATCGGCCGTCCCACCCGCGAACGCAACACCGTCTACGGCCCGGTGCCCGCCAAGCCCAAGCCGCTTTCCCTCTCGCTGTCGTGATGGCCGCCCCGACCGCCCCGTGTGACCTGTCACGTGCCCCGCACGCGGGGCGGATCGGGCCTACCATCGGCAGTACTGGACAGCGGCGTCGGCGGTGGTCGGCGCCGGTCCCACATGGGGGCGGAGCCGGCGGAAGTTAGGACAGGCTGACCGGTAGTAACGTGGGATGGTCGGGATAGGGTTTCGCGTGGCGGACCATCCCCGCAGGTGAGGACAGACTAGGAGAACGGCAGTGCCGTACATCATCGCTGAACCGTGCGTTGACGTGAAGGACAAGGCATGCATCGAGGAATGCCCCGTGGACTGCATCTACGAGGGTGGTCGCATGCTGTACATCCATCCGGACGAGTGCGTGGACTGTGGTGCATGTGAACCGGTCTGCCCGGTGGAGGCGATCTTCTACGAGGACGACACCCCGGACCAGTGGACCGGCTACGTGAACGCCAACGTCGACTTCTTCGACGAGCTGGGTTCGCCGGGCGGCGCGACGAAGGTCGGCAAGGTCGACTACGACCCGCCGTTCGTCAAAGAACTCCCTCCGATGGGTGAGTGAGCGCGGGGTGGGTTCGCGTCCGCGGGTCAGTGCGCTGCTGCCCGATTTCCCTTGGGACACCATCGCGGCCGTCAAGGCGAAGGCCGCCGCGCATCCCGGTGGACTCGTCGACCTCTCCGTCGGCACGCCCGTCGATCCGGTCGCCCCGCTCATCCGCGCCGCGCTGAACTCGGTCGCGGAAGTGCCCGGCTACCCCACCACGCACGGCACTCCCGAACTGCGCGCCGCCGCGGTGGACGCACTCAAACGTCGTTACGGCATCACGGGTCTCGATCCGGCGGCCGTGCTGCCGGTGATCGGCACCAAAGAATTGATCGCCGGTCTGCCGCGCCTGCTCGGGCTCGGCGCCGACGACCTCGTGGTCATCCCCGAGGTGGCGTACCCGACCTACGAGGTGGGCGCGCTGCTGGCAGGGGCGCAGGTGCTGCGCGCGGACGGCCTCACCCGTCTGGGCCCGCAGTCGCCCGCGCTGATCTTCCTCAACTCGCCCGCCAACCCCAGCGGCAAGGTGCTGGGCGTGGAGCACCTGCGCAAGGTGGTGGAGTTCGCCCGCGAGCGCGGCGTGATCGTCGCCTCCGACGAGTGCTACCTGGGGCTTTCCTGGGACGCCGAACCGGTGTCCATCCTGGACCCGCGGGTCAGCGACGGCGACCACACCGGCCTGCTGGCGGTGCACTCGCTGTCCAAGACCTCGAACCTGGCCAGCTACCGCGCCGGGTTCGTGGCGGGCGATCCGGAGCTGGTCGCCGAACTGCTCGAGGTGCGCAAACACTCCGGCATGATGGTGCCCTACCCCATCCAGGCCGCCATGACCGCCGCCCTCGGCGACGACGCGCACGAGGCGCAGCAGCGCGAACGCTACCGCGCTCGCCGCGAGATCCTGCGAAACGCGTTGCGCGAGGCCGGTTTTCGCATCGACCACTCCGAGGCGGGGCTGTACCTGTGGTCCACGCGCGGCGAGAACTGTCGCGTCACCCTCGAGTGGCTGGCCGAGCGCGGCATCCTCGCCGCGCCCGGCGACTTCTACGGGCCCACCTCGGGTGAGCACGTGCGCATCGCGCTGACGGCGACCGACGAGCGGGTCGCGGCGGCGGCGCAGCGGTTGACGACCTGAACCACGGTCCGATGCCCGGGCAGAGTTGGCTGGGCAGCAGCCGTCAGCTCGCGGCTGCGGCGAGGTCTGGCACCGGGGCGAGTTGGGCGCTGCGGCGGGCTGTCGACAGCGGCCGGTACGGCTGGGGCGATCCGGTCGAGTGATCGCTGTCGGGCCGCGTTGAGCCGGCGGCCGGTGGGGACCTCCGGCGGCAGACAGCTCCTGACCAGTGCCGACGACACGCGGGTCCGGCGTGGCCCGCGCGGGGTGCGGGAATGGGGCTAGCCTGAGTTATGGACGCTGTCACGGTTGTCCCCACGCCCGCCAACGAGCCGGTGCACACCTACGCGCCGGGCAGTCCCGAGCGGGAGCGCATCGTCGCCGAGCTCGCCGAGATCTCCGCCGAATCCGTGGACGTGCCGCTGGTCATCGGTGGTAAGCACCGTCCCGGGATCGGTGAGCGCCGCCCGATCGTCGCACCGCACCGGCATCGCCACGTGCTGGGGACCTACACGAATACCACCCACGACGAGGCCCGCAGTGCCATCGAGGCCGCCGTCGCCGCCGCGCCCGGCTGGCGGGCCATGCCGTTCGACGAACGCGCCGCGGTCCTGCTGCGCGCCGCCGACCTGCTCTCCGGCCCCTGGCGCGAGACCCTCGCCGCCGCCACCATGCTCGGCCAGTCCAAATCGGTCACCCAGGCCGAGATCGACGCGCCGTGCGAACTGATCGACTTCTGGCGGTTCAACGTCGCCTTCGCGCGCGACATCCTGGCGCAGCAGCCGCAGTCGAGTCCCGGCGTGTGGAACCGGATGGACTACCGGCCGTTGGAAGGGTTCGTCTACGCGATCACGCCCTTCAACTTCACCGCCATAGCGGGCAACCTGCCCACCGCGCCCGCGCTCATGGGCAACACGGTCGTGTGGAAACCCTCACCCACGCAGACGCTTTCGGCGTTCTACACGATGCGCCTGCTGGAGGCCGCCGGACTGCCGCCCGGTGTGATCAACATGGTCACCGGCGACGGGGTGCACCTGTCGGAGGTCGCGCTCACCGATCCGCGCCTGGCCGGCATCCACTTCACCGGCTCCACCAAGACCTTCCAGTACCTGTGGCAGCAGGTGGGCGCGAATATCGCCGGGTACCACGGGTATCCGCGACTCGTCGGCGAGACGGGCGGCAAGGATTTCATCATCGCGCACCCCTCCGCGAACCCGGACGCGTTGCGTACGGCGCTGATTCGCGGTGCCTTCGAATATCAGGGCCAGAAGTGTTCGGCGGCCTCGCGCGCCTACATCCCGCGCTCGGTGTGGCGGGAGATGGGCGACGACTTCCTCACCCAGACCGCCGAGATCGACTACGGCGACGTCGCGGATCTGTCGAATTTCGGTGGGGCGCTGATCGATGAGCGCGCCTACGACAAGAACGTCGCCGCGATCGAGCGCGCCAGGTCGGCGGGGTTGACGATCCCCGTGGGCGGCACATACTCCGACGAGGAGGGCTGGTTCGTGCGGCCCACCGTACTGCTGTCCGACGACCCATCTGACGAGGCCTTCCGTACCGAGTATTTCGGCCCGGTGCTGTCGGTGCACGTCTACGACGACGCCGAACCTGCCGCGTACACAACGATTCTCGCGGAGGCGGAATCGGCCGCGCCGTTCGCGCTCACCGGTGCGATCTTCGCCGACGACCGGCACGCCATCGAACAGGCCGCCACCACACTGCGATACGCGGCGGGCAACTTCTACGTCAACGACAAGCCGACGGGTGCGGTGGTGGGGCAGCAGCCGTTCGGCGGGGCGCGCGCGTCGGGCACCGACGACAAGGCGGGTTCGCCGCTGAACCTGCTGCGCTGGGTGGCGCCGCGCACGCTCAAGGAGACCTTCGTGCCACCCGTGGATTACCGCTACCCGCACATGAATTCGTGAGCGTCAGGAGGTGAGGCGATGAACCCGTTGCGTCCGGTGATCCTGGCGGCGGCGGCCTCGCCCCGGATGAAGCGCATGCTCACCGGGGCGCCGATCACGGCCGATATCGTGCGGCGCTTCGTGGCGGGGGAGTCGCGGGCCGAACTGATTCCCGTGGTGCGGGAGTTGCTGGCGAGCGGGCGGTCGGTGAGCGTCGACTTCCTCGGCGAGAACACCACCGACCGGGCCCGCGCCGACGCCACCGTCGCCGAATACCTTTCGCTCATCAACGATCTGGCGTCGTTCGGGGCGCCGGCGGGGGCGGTGGAGGTGTCGGTCAAGCTCTCCGCGCTCGGGCAGGCGCTGCCGGGGGACGGGCCCGCCATCGCCACCGAGAACCTGCGCACGCTGTGCACGAAGGCGGTGGAGGCGGGCGTCTGGGTGACCGTCGACGCCGAGGATCACACCACCACCGACGCCACGCTCGCCACGGTGCGCGCGCTGCGGCCCGAATTCCCTTGGCTGGGTGCGGTTCTCCAGGCGTACCTGCACCGCACCGAGGCCGACTGCGCCGCGTTCGCCGGGCCGGAGTCGCGGATCCGCCTGTGCAAGGGGGCGTATCGCGAACCGGCGGAGGTCGCCTTCCAGCGCTCGGCCGAGGTCACCGACTCCTACCTGCGCTGCCTCGAGATCTTGCTGCGCGGCGAGGGCTACCCGATGGTCGCCACCCACGACCCGGTCCTCATCCTCGCCACCGAACGCCTCGCCGCCGAGACCGGCCGCACCCCCGCTCGCTACGAACAGCAGATGCTCTACGGCGTCCGCGACCTCGAGCAGCGCCGCCTCGCCGAGGCGGGTGCCACCGTCCGCGTCTACGTGCCCTACGGCGACGAGTGGTACGGCTACCTCACCCGCCGCCTCGCCGAACGCCCCGCCAACCTCACCTTCTTCCTCCGTGCACTGGTCAGCAAGTCGTAGGGTACGCATCGCACGTGAGGAGGTGCGAGGGAAGGTACCTCACCATGTCGTTCTGGTGGGTAGGGTGGGGGTATGGCGAGGCTGACGAGATTGCTGCCGTTGGTGCGGGGGTCGGGGCCGGAGGACAGCGGGCAGGCGCCGGTGCTGGACGCGGCGCTGGTGGCGTTCCTGGACTTCGGGATCAAGCGGACCTCGATGGTGGAGGTGGCGCGGCGCTGCGGGCTGTCGCTGGCCACGCTGTACCGGCGTTTCGCCAGCAAGAGCGATCTCATCCAGGCGGTGGGGCTGCGCCAGACCCGGGAGTTCATCGAGAGCGTGGACGCGGTGGTCGCGCGCCAAGTCGACCGCGACGCGAGCGCGCAGGACCAGATCGTCGAACTGTTCGTCGCGTTCGCCAACGGATTGCGCGACAACAAGCTCGTGCACCGCCTCCTCGCCACCGAACCCGAACTCGTCCTGCCCTACCTCACCACCAAGGGCGCCCCCGTCATCGAACTCGGCCGCGACTACGTCGCCGAATTCATCGCCCGCCTCCAGGCTGAAGGCAAGCTCCCCGCCTACGACCCGGAACCCCTGGCGGAAATGATCGCGCGCACCGCCGTCTCCCTCGCCCTCACCCCGCAAACGGTGATCCCGTTCGGCGACGACGCCGCGCTGCGAGAGTTCGCCCGGGACCACGTGGTGGTGTCGTTCCGGGTACCCACCGCGGACTGAGCAAGTACTCCGCGGGTAGCGGCCGGATCATGTGCAAACCGCTTTACACTGGTCCGTGCGGGATCCGGCTCGACGGTGCCATGGGAGGTGCGGTGTCATGACTGTTGAAATCGTGACCCCTGCATGGATGCACCAGCAGATCACGGCAGCGGAGTACGACTCCTGGTCCGAGGAGCAGTGTGCAGGCATCGAGATCGTGGACGGGATGGTGGTCGTGAGCCCGAGTGCGTCCAAGCGGCACAACCGGCTGGCGCGAATCCTCGCCAATGCCTTGGACGCGGCCGCCGGGCCGGACTGGAACGCGGACACGGATTTCGACGTCCGGTTGCAGGATGTCCCGCTCAACAACCGCCGCCCGGACGTGGTCGTATACCGCGCGGACACCATCGACGTGACTCCCACTCGTCCCGAGCATGTCTTGATGGTCGTGGAGGTCGTCTCGCCTGGATCGGAGACCACGGACCGGATCGTGAAGGTCGACCAGTACGCGAAGGCCGGTATCGCCTTCTACTGGCGGGTCGAGCAGGCGGTGACCGGGGTTCCGTTGGTCTATACCTACGTTCTCGATCCGGCGACGATAGTGTACCGCGAGGGCGAGATGTATACGGGCACGGTCAAGGTGACCGCGCCGTTCGCGGTGGAGATTGATCTCGGCGAGGTCTGAGTTCACACCAAGCTGCGGCCGAGGCGGCGGCGGAGGCGCATGTCCCAGAGGAAGGCGTTCACGGGAAATGCCTTGATCTGCTTGGGCATACGGCCCTCGACGGCGCCGATCGTGGTGAGCATACGGGCGAGGCGGCGGTCGTCGCGCGGAGTCCAGTGCATGCCCATCTGGGTGCGCAGGTGCGGGGGTAGGAGGCCCGCCGTGACCCAGCGGTGAAAAGGTGCCAGGGCGAGTTGGACGGGCCGCGGGAACATCTTCAGGTTCACGAGGTCCCAGAAGTACTCGCGAACCGGAGGGTCTATGACCGTCTTCGATAGGTGCGCGTTCCAGTAGGCGTCGAAAGCGGCCCGGTCGGGCGGCCACTGCTCGGGCCTCATTTGCAGGGTCGTCCCGAGGCGTTCCGCGTGACGATAGAACTCGTCGGCGGTCGCCGCGTCCATCGGCCCGTGCATGCGTTCGTAGAGATCGCGCGCACCCCAGTACAGGCAGGCCGCCACCCACAACTGCAATTGCGGATCGAACGCGTTGTACTTCACGGGGCTGCCCGCGGTGGACCGGACCGCTCGATGGGAAAGGTTCACCGCCTCCCGATAGGCCGTGCGTTCCTCGTCGGTGCCCATCATCGCCACGGCGAGATAGGTCAGCGTGGTGCGCGTGCGTTTGATGGGGTGCAGCATGACCTTGCCGCTGTCGACGGTGCTTTCGAGCACGCCGTAACCGACCGGCGGCGCACTGAGCTGCATGATGACGTTCGCGGCGGCGCCGAAGAAAGCGGCGGAACCGTCCAGGTGGTTTTCGATGTCGAAGTCCGTAGGGGGCGCGGTGTGCGCGCGCTGCGGTGCGGTCATCGTGGACCCCGTTCTCGTCGTTGAGAAGGATGTGTATTGACCTTCTCACCGTCTCGTGAGGGTGTCAACAGGGACCGCGCAACCGTCTTCCTGTCGTGACGCGGTGATGCGGGCGTGTCGGGCCATCACCGTTCTCGGCAACCCGAGGTGGTTCGTGCAGCCCGCGCGCCGCCCGCCGCCCCGCGACGCAGTAGGTTGGGCGGGTGTTGCTGCTGCGTTCCCTGAATCCGGCCGCGGTCGCCGCGGGCGCGGACATTCCCGACGCGATCACCATCGACGGCGTCACCCTCTCGCGCAGTGATCTGCTCGGCGCGGCGACGTCGGTGGCCGAGCGCGTGGCGCGGGCCGAGCGGGTCGCCGTGCTCGCGCGGCCCACCGCGCGCACGGTGCTGGCGGTGGTCGGGTCGCTCATCGCCGGCGTCACCGTGGTGCCGATCCCGCCCGATTCCGGTGCGGCCGAACTCGCGCACATGCTGGCGGATTCGGGTGCGCAGGCGTGGCTCGGTGAGGCTCCGGAAGGTACTGAACTACCGGTGATTCCGGTGCGCCTGCACGCGCGGTCCTGGCACACCTACCCCGAACCCGCTTCTGCCGCACCGGCTTTCATCCTGTACACCTCGGGCACGACGGGCCTTCCGAAGGGTGTCGTGCTCAGTCGGGGTGCGATTGCCGCCGGGTTGGACGCGTTGGCCGAGGCGTGGCAGTGGACATCGAGGGATGTTCTGGTGCACGGACTTCCGCTGTTCCACGTGCACGGCCTGATTCTGGGTGTGCTGGGTCCGCTGCGCGTCGGCAGCCCGCTGATCCACACCGGCAAACCGACGCCGCGCGCGTACGCCGACGCGAAGGGTTCGCTGTACTTCGGTGTGCCGACGGTGTGGTCGCGCATCGTCGAAGATCCCGATGTCGCAAAGGAATTGGCCGGTGCTCGACTGCTGGTGTCGGGAAGCGCGCCGCTGCCGGTGCCGGTGTTCGAGCGGCTGCGCGAGCTGACCGGGCACGCGCCCGTCGAGCGGTACGGGATGAGCGAAACGATGATCACGCTGTCCACCCGCGCCGATGGGGAACGCAGGCCGGGCTGGGTGGGCCTCCCGGTGCGGGGTGTGGAAACCCGGCTGCGGGACGAGGCGGGCGCCGACGTTCCGCACGACGGCGAGAGCATCGGCGGTCTCCAGGTGCGCGGTCCGATGCTGTTCGACGGGTACTTCGGCAGGCCGGAGGTGACGGCCGAGAACTGGACCGACGACGGCTGGTTCAAGACCGGCGACGTGGCCGTCATCGACGCGGACAGCTTCCATCGCATCGTGGGCCGGGAGTCGGTGGACCTCATCAAGTCCGGTGGTTACCGGATCGGTGCGGGCGAGGTGGAGACGGTGCTGCTGGGGCATCCGGCGGTCGCCGAGGCGGCGGTGGTCGGGCTGCCCGATCACGACCTGGGGCAGCGCGTGGTCGCGTTCGTGGTGCCGCGTGGGGAAGCCGGGGCGGAGCTGGTGAAGCAGCTGATCGACCATGTGGCCGAACAGCTTTCGGTGCACAAGCGCCCGCGCGAGGTGCGCGTGGTGGACGCGTTGCCGCGCAACGCCATGGGCAAGGTGCAGAAGAAGAAGCTCGGCTGAGGTGTTGACCTCGAGTTCGCTCGAGGTCCTACCGTAGTTTCCATGACAACCTTCACCCCCGAGCAGATCGCCTACCTGGACGGCCAGCGGCTGGGCCGGCTCGCCACCGTGCGCCCCGACGGCTCACCGCAGAACAACCCGGTCGGCTTCCGCTACAACCCGGAACTCGGCACCATCGACATCGCGGGCCACAACTTGGCCGCCTCCAAGAAGTTTCGCAACCTCGCCACCAACCCCCGCGTCTCCTTCGTCGTCGACGACATCGTCTCGGTCTCCCCGTGGCGCGTCCGCTGCGTCGAAATCCGCGGCACCGCCGAACCCCTCACCGCCGTCCCCACCTACCTGTCCGACCAGCCGGCCCCCCTCATCCGCCTCCACCCCGACCGCATCATCGCCTTCGGCCTGGACTAGCCGAACCCGCTCGGCAGGAATCGGATTCGCGGCGATCGTTCCCGCGCCGACGATCTCGAGACGGGCGAGGAATGGCTCGATCCGAACCGGTCGTGGTGGCGATCTGCCGCTTTCCCAACCTTTGTGTTCACCAGGGGAGGGGAGCGGTCGCGGCCGGAAGGGTCTTAGTTGGCGTGGAGGGCGGCGTTGAGTTCGATGCCGGTGCCCTTGCGGGGGACGACCTCGACCGCGCCGGTGGTGGAGTTGCGGCGGAACAGGAGGTTGTCGCGGCCGCTGAGTTCGGACGCCTTGACCACGGTGCCGTCGGGGGTGGTGACCTTGGTGCCTGCGGTGACGTAGAGGCCGGCTTCGATCACGCAGTCGTCGCCGAGGGGGATGCCGACGCCGGCGTTGGCGCCGAGCAGGGAGCGCTCGCCGATCGAAATGACGGTGGTGCCGCCGCCGGAGAGGGTGCCCATGATGGAGGCGCCGCCGCCCACGTCGGAGCCGTCGCCCACGACGACGCCCGCCGAGATGCGACCCTCGACCATGGACGCGCCGAGCGTGCCCGCGTTGAAGTTGACGAAGCCCTCGTGCATCACGGTGGTACCCGCGGCCAGGTGCGCGCCGAGGCGCACGCGGTCGGCGTCGCCGATGCGCACACCCGCGGGGATGACGTAGTCGACCATGCGCGGGAACTTGTCGATGCTGTAGACGGTGACGGGGCCGCGGGCGCGCAGCTTGGCGCGGGTGGCCTCGAACCCTTCGACGGCGGCCGGGCCGTGGTTGGTCCACACCACGTTGCTGAGCAGGCCGAACTGGCCGTCCAGGTTCACCTCGTGCGGCTTGACCAGCCGGTGCGAGAGCAGGTGCAGGCGCAGGTAGACGTCGTGCGCGTCGACCGGCGCGGCCGACAGATCGGCGATGACGGTGCGCACCGCGATCACCTCGACGCCGCGCGCCTCATCGGGCCCGAGCAGCGCCGCGTACTCGGCGGGGGCGTCGTCCAGGCGCTTGGTGCCGGTCTCCCCGAACTCGCCGAGCTCGGGACTCGGGTACCAGGTGTCCAGGACGGTGCCGTCCGCGGTCACATTGGCGATACCGACTGCTGCTGCTCCCTGAATGCTCACGCCACAGAGGGTACCGAGCACCGCCGCAGAAGTGTTCGCCCACCTCTGTGCCGCTGCCCACGCATGCCCCCTTCGCCGACTGATCTACCACCCGCCGCGCCGCATCCGTTCGAACCGCCGGATCCGCCGCGCGATCACCTCGGCCGCCAGCTCCGGCCTGCGGTTCGGGATGACGATGTCGCGAGACAGATTTCGAACCCGCAAACCACCACTTTCGCCGCCGGGAATAGAACGGATAGTTGTCGGGCGCGGCGAACCACAGGTATTCCGGTGCGCCGCGTGGATGTTCAACGGGGTGTACGAAGAGAACGTCGGCCAGGGAAATCGAGCTCGCCGTGTAGGCGATACTCCGGCCGCGGGTGTACTCCCAATCGATCCGATCGTCGAGCAGCCGGACAGTGACCGCCCGGAAGCTCTCGCTGTAGCCGCGCACGGAGACACCGATGACGATGTCTTTGCCGGTTTCGGCCCGCCGCAGATTCAGACTGAACATCGGGCGGCTTCAGCGGCGCGGCTGATGTGATCGCCGAGATCGGACACTGCGCGGGCATCGTCGCGCAAGGCTTCGACGGTCACGGTCCCCCCTTGCTCGGTCCTGTCGTGTTCGCCAGACGATAGCGAGGTGGGCATGTCCGTGCCGGTCGCCCGCCCGTAGGGTGAAGCGGGTGAGCATCGACCTGACCGCCGACCCCATCGCGCTGACCGCCGCGCTCGTCGATATCCCCAGCGTTTCGCTGGAGGAGAGGGTGATCGCGGATGTGGTGGAGGCGGCGTTGCGCACGCAGGCGGCGGGGTTCGAGGTGGTGCGGCACGGGAATGTGGTGCTGGCGCGGACGAATCGGGGGTTGCCGAGCCGGGTGATCCTGGCGGGGCATCTGGACACCGTGCCGATCGCCGACAACGTGCCGAGCCGGTACACCACCGACGAGAGCGGTGCCGAGGTGCTGTTCGGGTGCGGCACCGTCGATATGAAATCCGGTGACGCCGTATTCCTGCACCTCGCCGCGACGGTGGCCGAACCGGTGCACGACCTCACGCTGATCTTCTACGACGGCGAGGAGATCGCCGCCGAGTACAACGGCCTCGGCCACATCGAACGCGACCTGCCCGAGTGGCTGGACGGTGATCTGGCGATCCTCGGCGAACCGTCCGGCGGCTGGATCGAGGCGGGCTGCCAGGGCACGCTGCGCGCGCGGCTGAGCACCACCGGAGTGCGCGCGCATTCGGCGCGGGCGTGGATGGGGGACAACGCGATTCACAAGCTGGCCCCGATCCTGAGCCGGCTCGCCGACTACGAGGCGCGCCAGGTCGACATCGACGGTTGCGTCTACCGCGAGGGGCTCTCGGCGGTACGGGTGTCGGGCGGTGTCGCGGGCAATGTGATCCCCGACGAGGCCGAGGTGCACGTCAACTTCCGCTTCGCGCCGGACCGCACCGTCGACCAGGCGTTCGCGCACGTGCGCGAGGTCTTCGACGGCCTCGATCTCGAGATCGCGCTCACCGACTCCGCCCCCGGCGCGCTGCCGGGACTCACCGCCCCCGCCGCCGCCGACCTGATCGCCGCCGTGAACCGCCACGGTGGCGGCGGCGTGCGCGCCAAGTACGGCTGGACCGACGTCTCCCGCTTCGCCGCGCGCGGCATCCCCGCCGTCAACTTCGGCCCCGGAGACCCGAATCTGGCGCACAAACGCGACGAGCGCGTCCCCACCGCCCAGATCACCGCCGTCACCGCGATGCTCCGCAGCTACCTGGAGGGCACCGCCTGACACGGCCGCCACCGGGAGTCCGCACAGCGTTCACCGGTCGCACCGCGAGGTGAACCTACGGACCGGTAACGTGGTCCGCATGTCCGCCGACGCCGCCGATCCCGAGGTCTCCAGCAAGCCGAAGTCGACAGCCAAGTTCCGCGGCCCCATCATGTTCCGCCGCGACCGCAGGCCGGGGGTCGGCACCGCCGACCGCAACCTGCTCGACAGCCGCGGCGACAGCGACTGGGTGCACACGGATCCGTGGCGGGTGCTACGGATCCAGGCCGAGTTCGTGGAGGGTTTCGGCGCGCTGGCCGAGGTGCCGCGCGCGGTCACCGTGTTCGGTTCGGCCCGCACGACCGTCGACCACCCGGAGTACCAGGCGGGCATGGCGATCGGCGCGGCGCTGGCCGAAGCGGGATTCGCCGTCATCACCGGCGGCGGCCCCGGCGCGATGGAGGCCGCCAACCGCGGCGCCTGCGAGGTGGGCGGCTATTCGATCGGGCTCGGCATCGAATTGCCGTTCGAGCAGAGCCTCAACGAGTGGGTCGATCTGGGCATCAACTTCCGCTACTTCTTCGTGCGCAAGACGATGTTCGTGAAGTACTCCGAGGCGTTCGTCTGCCTGCCCGGCGGTTTCGGCACCCTCGACGAACTGTTCGAGGCGCTCACCCTGGTGCAGACCCGCAAGATCACGCGGTTCCCGATCATCCTGTTCGGCACCAAATACTGGAGCGGGCTGGTCGACTGGATGCGCGGCTCCCTGGAGGGGTCCGGCAAGATCTCGCACACCGATCTGGACCTCATCCACGTGACCGACCGGGTGGAGGACGTGGTCGACATCATCGCGCGCGCCGCCGCCGAGCGCGCCGATATCGACACCCTCGGTACGGAGGACAAGTGGTGAGCCCGGCGCCCTACTCGGTCTGCGTGTACTGCTCGGCCAGCACCACCGATCCCGACGCGCTCGCGCTCGCGGCCCGGGTGGGCACCGAGATCGCCCGCCGCGGTTGGCAATTGGTGTCGGGCGGCGGACACGTCTCGATGATGGGCGCGGTCGCCACCGCGGCGCGGGCCGGCGGCGCCAACACCATCGGCGTGATCCCGAAACACCTGGTGCACCAGGAAGTCGCCGACGTGGACGCCGACGAACTCGTCGTCACCGACACCATGCGCGAGCGCAAACAGATCATGGAGGACCGCGCCGACGCGTTCCTCACCCTGCCCGGCGGCATCGGCACGCTCGAGGAGTTCTTCGAGACGTGGACCGGCGGGTATCTCGGCCAGCACGGCAAACCCGTGGTCGTGCTGGATCAGGACGGCTTCTACGAGGGGCTCTTCCGCTGGGTGGACGGACTGCGCGACCGCGGGTTCGTCAACGGCCGCGCCTTGGGCCGCATCACCGTGGCCGGCGATCTGCACGGCGCCTTCGAGGCGCTGCGACCGGGCTGACCCGGAGACACCGACGGCACTGGGGGTCAGTGCCGCGCGAAGCTAGGAGACGAAGCGAGTGAGTACCGACAGCCGTTCGACCGTGCGCCTGCGCGATCTGCTCACGGCCCTGCCCGGGATGGCGCTGGACGCGCCGGGCATGTTGCGCAACGCGCCCGGCATGCTGGTGCGCTCGGGGACGAAGGCCTCCATCGGGCTCTTCTTCCAGCGCAACGCGCACCGCCATCCCCACCGCGTTTTCCTGCGGTTCGAAGGACGCGCCTACACCTATGGCGAGGCCAACGCCGAGGTCAACCGGTACGCGGATGTGCTGTCCCAGCGCGGGGTCGGCCGCGGCGACGTGGTGGGCGTGCTCATGACGAACCGGCCCGAGACGATGTTCACGGTGCTGGCCGTCGTGAAGCTCGGTGCGACCGTGGGGCTGTTGAACCACAACCAGCGCGACCAGGTGCTCGCGCACAGCTTCGGCCTGCTCGACAGCGTGCTGAACGTGGTGGGCGACGAATGCGCGCAGGCGCTCAGCTCGCTGCCCGAACCGCTGTCGAACGTGCTGTCCAGCGAGGAACTCGCGGTCGCCGCGCGCACCGCCGACGCCGCCGATCCCGACGTGACCGCGCGGATCGAGGCGGGGGAGCGGGCCTTCCTGATCTTCACCTCCGGCACCACGGGCCTGCCGAAGGCCAGCGTGATGACCCACCAGCGCTGGACCAAGAGCATGTCGGGGCTGGGCGGACTCGGGGTCCGGTTGCGCGGCAACGACACCCTCTACTGCTGCCTGCCGCTGTACCACAACAACGCGCTCACGGTGGCGCTGTCCTCGGTGCTCGCGGGCGGGGCGACCTACGCGCTCGGGCGCAAGTTCTCGGCGTCGGGCTTCTGGGACGAGGTCATCCGTGAGCGCGCCACCGCGTTCATCTACATCGGCGAGCTGTGCCGGTACCTGCTCAACCAGCCGCGGCGGATCACCGACCGGCAGCACAAGGTGCGGTTGATGGTGGGCAACGGCCTGCGTCCGGAACTGTGGGACGACTTCACCAGCCGGTTCGGCGTGCGGCGCGTGGTGGAGTTCTACGGGGCCAGCGAGGCGCCGATCGCGTTCGTCAACGCGTTCGGGGTGAACCGTACGGCCGGATTCGGTCCCCTGCCGTACGCGATCGTCGAGTACGACGACGCCACCGGCAAGGCCAAGCGCGGGCCCGACGGCCGGCTGCGCAAGGTGGGTTCGGGCGGGGTCGGCCTGCTGCTGGCCAAGGTGAACAACCGCCAGCCCTTCGACGGCTACACCGACGCCGACGCCACCGAGTCCAAGCTCGTGCGCGACGCGTTCGCCGAGGGCGACGCCTGGTTCGACACCGGTGACCTGGTGCGCGACCAGGGCTGGTGGCACATCGCGTTCGTGGACCGGCTCGGCGACACGTTCCGCTGGAAGGGCGAGAACGTCGCGACCACCGAGGTCGAGGGCGCGATCGGCGCACACGAATCCGTCGAGCAGGCCGTGGTGTTCGGCGTGGACATCCCGGGCACCGACGGCAAGGCGGGCATGGCGGCGATCACCTTGCAGCCCGGCGCCGAGTTCGACGGCCGCGCGCTGGCCGCGAAGGCCTTCGAGCAGTTGCCCGGTTACGCGGTGCCGCTGTTCGTGCGCGTGGTCGACGAACTCGAGCAGACCTCCACATTCAAGAGCCGCAAGGTGGAACTGCGCAAGCAGGGCTACGCGCCGGACGGCGAGACCGCCCTCTACGTGCTGGCCGGGCGGTCCGAGGGCTACGTCCCGGCTTACGACGGGTACGCCGACGACGTGGCGGCGGGCAAGGCCCCCACTGCCTAGCTCGCCGGCGCTACGGACCCTGGCGACCGGTGGCGGACACCTGCCGCCGGTCGCGAAGATCGGACGACCGGCCTGTGCGGGCGATCTCCGGCGAGGTAGCGGCAGTGCGTGAAGACCGGACGCGGGTGGGTGAGCGGCACCCGACCGCCGCGGGCTCCGCACCGGGCGACGGTCACCGGGCCGCTACAGTCGAGGGCATGCTCAGCCCGACCGCAGTGCCGCTCCCCACGCTGTGCGGCAAGCCGGTGGCGACGGATCGGGCGCTGGTGATGGCTATCGTGAACCGGACGCCCGACTCGTTCTACGACCGGGGCGCCACCTTCGGCGACGCCGCCGCCATGGACGCGGTGGGCCGCGCGGTGGACGAGGGCGCCGACCTCGTCGATATCGGCGGTGTGAAGGCCGGGCCGGGCGAGACCGTGGACGCGGCCGAGGAGTCGCGGCGCGTGGTGCCGTTCGTCGCGGCCATCCGCGACAAATACCCGGACCTGTTGATCAGCGTCGACACGTGGCGTTCGGAGGTGGCGCGGGCGGCGGTGGCCGAGGGCGCCGACCTGATCAACGACACCTGGGCGGGCGCGGATCCCGGTCTGGTGGGGGTGGCCGCCGAACTCGGCGTCGGCATCGTGTGCAGTCACACCGGCGGCGCGGTGCCGCGCACGCGCCCGCACCGGGTGCGCTACGCCGACGTGGTGCGCGAGGTCACCGACACGGTGGTGCGGGCCGCGGAGAACGCGCGCGCGGCGGGCGTGCGCGAGGACGCGATCCTCATCGACCCGACCCACGATTTCGGCAAGAACACCTATCACGGGCTCGAGTTGTTGCGGGGAATCGACGTTCTCGTAAAAACCGGGTGGCCGGTCTTGATGGCGCTCAGCAACAAGGATTTCATCGGGGAGACTCTTGGTGTCGGTCTTTCCGAACGGTTGGAGGGCACATTGGCAGCGACAGCGTGGTCGGCCGCCGCGGGCGCCCGCGTCTTTCGCGTACACGAGGTCGCCGAAACCCGGCGGGTCGTGGACATGATCGCCGCGATCCAGGGCATCCGGCCCCCCGCACGAACCCTGCGAGGTCTGGTATGACAATCCACCACCGCGAATCCGCTTGGGCCACCACGAACACCTGGGACACCCCCGGCTGGTCGGTCGACGAACTCATCGACGCCAAGGGCGGGCGCACGGTCTCGGTCGTGTTGCCCGCGCTGAACGAGGAACGCACCGTCGCCGACGTGGTGGCCAGCATCCGGCCGCTGCTCGGCACGCTCGTGGACGAACTGGTGGTGCTCGACTCGGGCTCCACCGACGCCACCGCCGAGCGGGCGCGGGCGGCGGGGGCGCGCGTCGTCACCCGGGAGCAGGCCGTGCCCGAACTCGAACCGATGCCCGGTAAGGGCGAGGTGCTGTGGCGGTCGCTGGCGGTCACCGACGGCGATCTGGTGGCGTTCGTGGACTCCGATCTCATCGATCCCGATCCGGCGTTCGTGCCGAAGCTGCTCGGCCCGCTGCTGCTGGTCGATGACATGCACCTGGTGAAGGCGTACTACCGGCGGCCGCTGCGTCAGGGCGTGTCCGTCGACGCGCACGGCGGCGGGCGGGTCACCGAACTCGTCGCGCGGCCGCTGCTGGCGGCGTTGCGCCCGCAGCTGTGCTCGGTGCTGCAACCGCTCGGCGGCGAATACGCGGGCACCCGCGAACTGCTCACCTCGGTACCCTTCGCCCCCGGTTACGGCGTGGAGATCGGGCTGCTGCTCGACACCTACGACCGCCTGGGCCTGTCCGCCATCGGCCAGGTCAATCTGGGCGTGCGCACCCACCGCAACCGCCCGCTCGCCGACCTCGGCGTGATGAGCAGGCAGATCCTCGGCACCGTCCTGGGCCGCAGCGGCATCCAGGACTCCGGCGCCGCCCTCACCCAATTCCCCTTGGTGGAAAACGCTTTCACCCCGCACAGCACGGAAGTGTCGCTGGCCGACCGGCCCCCGATGAACACCCTGCGCCCGTCGCGAGTGGCGGCGTAGGGCGAGAGGCGGCGGCGCGGTAGGGGTTCGCGTGATGCCGGGGGAATCCCTGCGCGCGCATCCCGGTCGGCCGATTCGCGACGTGGCCCGCTCGATCGCAGCGGCCGCGGGACGAGAGCGGCACGGCCGGAGCGCGCGGCCCGGTCAGTGGCAGATGCCTCTGTGGGGCAACCCTTCTCGGTCGGGGCGCCACGCGCGCGAGTCGTGCACTCGCCTCAGGTACCGGGGGCGAGGGTGGACCGTTGTCCGAAACCCTGGCCCCGGTCGACATTGCCGAGCATTCGCACGGACCGGCGATCGACTGTGGGTGCGCGGCCGTGTCCGGTGCGGGTATGCGGCGATGGCGCGGCCCGTCGGCAATGATTGCCTATTGATAGCTGACGGATAACGATGCGTGCCGCCGATGGTGGTGGCGTGGCAGATATTCGCAGGACAACTAGCATGGGGGCAACGGCGCCCGGGCGGATCGGTATGGTTGCCGATCCGGTTCGAGGAAGGGCCGGTGGGTTGATGCGGGAAATGGTGGAGCGGCTGATCGGGCTCGTCGCGGCGGGGCCGGTGGCGGTGGCGCGGGTGGTGGACACCACCGGGGCCGGGCCGCGGGAGATCGGGGCCGCGATGATCGTGACGGCATCCGGCGAGGTGTTCGGGTCGCTGTCGGGCGGCTGCGTGGAAGGCGCGGTCGTGGAGACGGCGCGCGCGGTGCTGCGC
Organism: Nocardia puris; assembly: GCF_003315035.1. Lineage (GTDB taxonomy): Bacteria > Actinomycetota > Actinomycetes > Mycobacteriales > Mycobacteriaceae > Nocardia > Nocardia puris. The sequence continues at coordinate 336,074 of NZ_QNRE01000003.1, read as the reverse complement.
GACGGGGCAGCGGTAACCGAGCGGTTCGGGTACGCGGCGGCCGACGCGATGGCGGTGGGGCTCACCTGCGGCGGCGAGATCGAGGTGTTCGTGGAGCGCGTCGATGCCGCGCGGCTGCCCGAGTTGTCCGCCGTGCGAGCGGAACTCGCGGCCGGTCGGCCGGTCGCTCTGGCGACCGTGCTCGACTCGGCCGGGGAGTGGAAGGTGTTGCGGCCCGGCGATTCCGGCGCGTGGCGCGGTGTCGAGCGGGATGCGGCGGCGTCGCTGGCGGCCGGGCGCAGCGGGATCGTCGGCACCGAGGAGTGCGCGGCGGGGCGCCCCCGCGTCTTCGTGCAGGTGTGGGCCGCGCCGGCGCGGATGATCCTGGCCGGAGCCAACGAGTTCGTGCGCGCGCTCAGCCGCACCGGTCGTCAGCTGGGCTACCGCGTCACGGTGGTCGACGCCCGCGAAACCTTCGCCACCCCGGCGCGTTTCCCGGCCGCCCACGACGTGGTGGTGGACTGGCCGCACCGCTACCTGGCCGCCGAACACGCCGCAGGGCGGGTCGACGCCGGCACGGTGGTGTGCGTGCTCGCCCACGACCAGAAATTCGACGTCCCCATGCTCGCCGCCGCCCTGGCCCTGCCCGACCTCGCCTTCGTCGGCGCTCTCGGCTCCCGCCGCACCCACGCCGAACGCCTGGCCCGCCTCCGCGAAGAGGGCGTCCCCGAGGCGGCTCTGCGCCGCCTCCGCAGCCCCCTCGGCCTCGACCTCGACGCCCGCACCCCCGAGGAAACCGCCATCTCGATCGCCGCCCAGATCCTCGCCGACCGCAATAACGCCACCGCCCGCCCCCTCATCCACCTCGACGGCCCGATCCACCGCTAGATCCCGCCGCGAAGTTCCATCCGGCGGCCGTGGCCGGCCTCGGCCGCGTTCTTGTCGGCACGCCCCGGTGATCGACTCCTCCTCGGCCTTGCCCTGCGGCGACAACGAACCACGGAATCCGATCCGGTCGGACTCCGCGACAGCGCCTGGCTCCGGCGGGCGGGCAGCCGTCGGCGATCGTAGCGGGGCCACCGCCTGCGCCGACATACGGCAACCAGGCCTGGCGGGTGCCCGCCGAACACGGGACCCAGCCCCTCACCTCGGACGAGGCGGCTCTCGATGACGGCCTTACCGGCCCGCGTCAGCGGTCGGCGGGCTCCTCGATTTCGGCCGACGAAACCTCCGCGTCGTCCTCGTCGGACGGTTCGGGGGCGTCGGATTCGCGCGCCAGGCGAGCCTGGAGGGCTGCGACGGTGAGCTGACCTTCGGGGGAGTTCGAGCGGCGGGTGACGCCGATCAGGACCGCGATGAAAGTCAGCAGGAACACCAGGAGTCCGGCGATCACGAGGACGTTCATCGCGACTCCCCGCAACGGCGGCTCGGGCCGCGGCCGGCGTGTGTGCGTGTCTCGTGTGCCATGAATGCTCACCTACCCGGACGACAGTTACTCGACGGCTATCTAAACATCGACTCGTAAGACGACGATAAGAGGGTGGGGTGACATGCGCCACAGGAAAACCGCCGCGGCTCTATCTGCGTGCGCCCGTGGCGCTTTCGGTGCACCGGCAATCGATCGGCATCCGATCAGCGGCGCGGGCGCGGCCGCAAGGGGCGATGATCGCCGTCGTGGCGGTACACCGGGGTGAGCAGATCCGCGTCGACCGGTTCGCCGCTGGTGCGGTCGTAGCGCACGGCGACCAGCACCGAGAACAGGTGGGTCGCCGCGCGTTCGTGCAGGGTGGCCAGCCGGGTGGCCAGCAGGCGCACCGCCCCCAGTGAACCGGGCGGATGCAGCCCGTCGATCACCAGGCAGGTCCCGCGCCCGTCGGGCCGCGGCAGCCGCGCCAGGTACGCGATGTCGTGCGGTTCCGGCCCCGCGGGCCGGTACACGCGCCGGGCCGCCCGGTCCTCGATGCCGCGCCGCGCGTCGCCCGCCCGAACCACGGTGCGCCGCAAGCGCGGATCGGCGGCCACCAGCTGGCGCAGGTTGGGCGACAGCTCGGGCCCGCCGAGCACGATCAGCCCGTCCCGGTTCAGGTCCACGGGCCGTCCCGGCGCAAAAGTCTCCACCGACACGGCGAACCCGAGTTCGCGCAACAGCTCCACCAACCGCGCCGACGCGCTGGGATCGGGTGCGCCGAGCACCCGCCCGGCCCGCACCTCGGGGGTGAGGATCGTGAGCGACCCGTGCCCGAAGAACAACCCCTCCGGTGCGGGCCCCTGCGTGCTCACCTGGTGGATGCGCGCACGGGAAAGTCCCGCGGCCGCACCGATTCTGGCGAACGTCCACCCCTCGGCGTGGAGCTCCCTGATGACCGCCCTGCGGATCCGCGTGAGTTCGTTGATCGTCTGCTGCGCCGCCGCCACCCCCTCGGTGGCCGCCTTGAGTCTTTCGACTTTGTCCTCGATTGCGAAGACTCGCGCCACGTCATCGGCCGACATGTGCGAAGTCTAGACAGCTGAACAGCGTCAGGTGTCTAGAGCCGTTGACATCGCGTACTGCGCGACGGCCCAGTCTGTTTCGGCCTCACCGGGCATTTTCCGACGACGCGCCGGGCGACACACCGGTCAGGTGGCGTCGGAATCGATCGGCGGACGTTCATTGTGCGCCAACGGTTTTTCCAGCTTCGGCTTCGGGTGATCCGGCATTCCGCTGTTGGCGCCGTACAACTCGTCCTTGGTGGGCACCGCCTTCTCGAGGCTGCGCAGCACCGAGTCGTCGCCGTTGAGCAGGTGCTTGGTGACCATCGAGCGCGGCGTCATCCCGCGCAGCTCGTTCAGGTCGGCCAGCGGTTTGCGCAGATCCTCGAACTCCGGGCCGAGCTCGTTCTTCAGCTGGGCGGTGGCGCCGCTGGCGTAGTCGCGGATCTGTCGCAGGCTCTGCGTGGTCCAGCGCACGGCGCCGGGCAACCGCTCCGGCCCGAGGATGACGAGGGCGGCGACGAGCAGGATCATCATCTCGCCCCACCCGATGTTGCTGAACACGAGACCAGGCTACCCGCACTTCGGCGCGAAAGGTCAGTCGGACTCCAACGTCACAGGCACATCCACCTGCCTGCCATCACGGATCAACCGCACGTTCACCGTGTCGCCGATCTCGTGCGACTGCACCGCGACGATCAGCTCGTCCGGACCGGTGACCTCGCGGTCGCCCACCCGCACGATCACATCGCCCTCGACGATGCCCGCCTTGGCGGCGGGACCGCCCGCCACCACATCGGCCACGGCCGCGCCGCTCATCACCTCGTTGGCGACGGTGCGGGTGTTGGCGGCCACGCCGATCATCGGATGGTGCATCACGCCGTCGCGGATCAGGGTCTGCGCCACCTCGGTCATGGTGTCGACCGGGATGGCGAAGCCGAGGCCCACCGAACCGCCGGTCTCGCTGCGGATGGCGGTGTTGATGCCCACCACGCGGCCCTGCATGTCCACCAGCGCGCCACCGGAGTTACCCGGGTTGATGGAGGCGTCGGTCTGCACGGCGTCGATCACCGCGTTGGTGTCGGTGCCTTCGCCGGACAGCTTCACCGGGCGGTGCAGGGCGCTGACGATGCCCGAGGTGACGGTCTTGCTCAGCCCCAGTGGCGAACCGACGGCCAGCACGTCGTCGCCGACCTGGACCTCGTCGGACTTGCCCAGCGTGGCGACCGTGAGGTTCTTGACGTCGACCTTCAGCACCGCGAGGTCGGTCTTGGGATCGCGGCCGACGATCTCGGCGGGCACGCGGCTGCCGTCGGCGAAGGTGAGCCGGATGACGGCGCGGCCGCTGGTGTCCTGCGCGGCCATCGAGATGACGTGGTTATTGGTCACCACGTAGCCCGCGCCGTCGATGACGACGCCGGAACCGGTCGCGCCGTTGTCGCCCACGGTGACCCGGATCGACACCACCGACGGCAGCACCGCGTCGGCGACCTTGGCGATCTGGCCGTGCGGCTGCTCGATGCCCTCGGTCTGCTCCAGGGTGACCTTGCGGGAGGTGAGATTGGTGGTCTGCTCGGCGGTGAGCCGGCCCGCCAAGCCGCCGAGGAGACCGATGCCGAGCGCGATGGCGGCCAGCAGCGCCAGCGCCTTGGGCGCCACGCGAGAACCGAAGAGGACTTCGCGGGCGGTGAGCTTGCGGTACTGCGGCAGCGGCTGCGGTTCGGGCGTGGGGATCGCGGGCGCGCCCAGACGGGCGGCGGCGTGCGGATCGCGCCACGGATCGGCGGGCGCGGCGGTGGCCGGGGCCGAACCCGCGGCGCCGGGATCGCGCTGCAACAGCTCGTCGGAGCCCTCGGGGCGGCCGAACGCCTCGGCCAGCACCGCGTCGGGCGGACGGGCCTGCGGCAGATCCGGCGCCGCGGGCGCGGCGGGCGTCGCGGCGCGGGGTGCGAACGACCCGCTCTGGCCGGACGGCCTGCGGAACGTGTGCGCGGTGTGGTTGTCGATGTGGGGACGTACCACCGGGCGGGGGCCGAGCACGGGCGCGTCCGGCGGCCTCAGGGTCCCCCTGTCGGCCGCCGAATCGGGGGTGTCGCCCTCGGTGGGCCGCCCGTCCGGCACGGGTCCGGTGTTCCTCGCTTCGGTGGTCACGCGGAAAACTCTACTTGCGCCACCACGCTGCCCACCGGGTCGCGGTGCGCGAATCCGGCAGAAAACCGAAAACAGCCTCGTTGCGGGTGTTTCCGCCGACGCCGCGCCCCTCGGTGGTGCCGCCGGGCAGTTCGGCGAGCGGGATGCGGGTCAGGCTGTCGTGCAGCCCGCGCGGGATGGAGATCGGGCCCGACTGGCGCAGCGCGATGCGCGCCTGCTGCTGGGCGTCCACCTCGGCCGCGCACTCCGGGCAGACCGAGATGTGCTGGGCGGCGCGCAGATACGCGTTCATGCGCAGTTCGCCGTCCACGTAGGCGACGACCGCCTCGCTGGCCAGGTGCTCGGTCGGCGCGAACCGGGGCGTGCGGCCCTGCGTTCGCCGGTCCGCCCCGTGCGGCGGATGACCGAACGTACTGGACTCGCCACTCATGCGGTGCTCACCCTTCCGACGACGTGCTCTGATCCGGGCGACGCCTTCCGGCCGATCACCCGATGTTCGCGTCAGCGGCGAACCGCTGGTGTGTTCCATTATGCGCAAGGTGCTCGCGCAGTGCCTGACGCCCGCGGTGGATGCGGCTGCGCACGGTGCCCAGCTTCACGCCGAGCGTGGCGCCGATCTCCTCGTAGGACAGGCCCTCGATGTCACACAGCACGACCGCGGCGCGGAACTCCGGCGCCAGGGCGTCGAGGGCGGATTGCAGGTCGGGATCGAGCCTGGCGTCGTGGTAGACCTGCTCGGGGCCGGGTCCCTCGGCGGGCACCCGGTCGTAGTCCTCGGGCAGCGCTTCCATGCGGATGCGGTTGCGGCGGCGGACCATGTCCAGGAACAGGTTGGTCGTGATGCGGTGCAGCCAGCCCTCGAAGGTGCCCGGCTGGTAGTTCGACAGCGACCGGAACACCCGGATGAACGTCTCCTGGGTGAGGTCCTCGGCGTCCTGCGCGTCGCCGGAGAGGCGGTAGGCCAGCCGGTAGACGCGGTCGGCGTGCTCGCGGACCAGCTCGTCCCAGGAGGGCATGACCGACCGGTCGCCGGTCGCGTCGAAGGCTGCGGTGCCGGTGAGGTCGGCGGGATCGATGTCGGCGTCCTCGGGCGCGACGATCTGCTCGGGCAGCGTGGCGTACTCGGGTGGCAGGGCGGGCGACGCCTCGGCGACCTCGGAGCGCCCCTGCGCCGCGAACGAACCTGTGACCATGTGGATGGGGCTACCTCCTGCTAAGGACCGTAGAACTCGGGGCGGCACGCGGGTCCGGGTCACGGACCCTCGCGTACGAGATACAACCGACTACCTGTATGTCGTTGTTCCCGAGCCCCGTGTGACACGGTCGGCTGGTCTGGTGCCTTCACTCTTTCCTGTCCTGATATGGCCCGGATATGGAGATCCTGAGGGACACCTGAGAAAACCGATCCGCGCGGAAAGCGCGTTGTCGGGACGCCGCTGAGAGCCGCACCGCATTAGCCTCATACCCGTGGCATCGAACCTGGAGCGAAATCTCTCCTACGTGGAGGAATCCGTCGTGGAGGACGAGATCCTCGTCAGCGCGCGCGAGCGCGCCACCGAATTGGGTGCGGCACCCGTACCGCCGTCGGTCGGTGCGCTGCTGAGCATGTACGCCCAGCTGCTGGGCGCGCGGGCGGTCGTCGAGGTCGGCACCGGCGCGGGCATCAGCGGCCTGTGGCTGCTCGACGGCATGCGCGAGGACGGCACGCTGACCACCATCGATTCCGAACCGGAGCATCAGCGGGCGGCCAAGGAGGCATTCCGGGCCGCCGATATCCCGCCCGCCCGCACCAGGCTCATCAACGGTCGCGCCCTGGACGTGCTGCCCCGCCTCGCCGACGGCGCCTACGACTTGGTCTTCATCGATGCCGCGCCGCTCGAGCACCCCGAATACGTGGAACAGGGTGTGCGGCTGTTGCGCGAGGGCGGCGCGATCGTGCTGCACAACGCGCTGCTGGGCGGGCGGGTGCCCGATCCGGCGCAGCGCGATCCGGCCACCCAGTCGGTCCGCGCGGCCACGCGGGCGATCGCCGAACATCCCGAACTCACCAGCGTGCTGATCCCGGTGGGCGACGGGCTGCTGTGCGCGTCGCGCGGGTAGCCGCGCGGGTGCACACTCGTGGCGGTGACGGCGCGGTCACCCGCAACGCGCACAGATAGACCGCCGCGCCGGGAGGCGTGGCATTCCGCACGAAGGATCGTCAGTGAAGCGACAGCAGCGAATCCGGCGCGCCCACCCGAGCCCCCGCCCGTCCGGCGGCCGCTACGACACCGTGGGGTCTTTCCGCGACGACGCCGATGTGTTCGGATGGTCCGGGGCGGAAGGGCAGCAGCCGATGTTCAGGAACGACGACGATCAGCAGCGCAACCGGCCGGAGGACTGGGCTGGCGCGGCCGTCGTGTTCGGGATCCTGCTGGTGATCGCCGTGGTGCTGGCCGCGCTGGTCTCCACCGCCGATTTCGGTGACGAGGCGCCCTCGCCCGGGGTGACCCGCACACCGGGCCCGTGCGAGCCGTTCTGCATCGCGCCGCAGCCCTGACGGCTACACCCACACACCCTTGCCGACGGTCACCACACCGCCGTTGCTGACGGCGAAGCGATCGCGGTCGCGCTCGAGGTCCACGCCGATGATCTCGCCCTCGCCCACCACCACGTTCTTGTCCAGAATCGCGTGCCGCACCACCGCGCCGCGCCCGATCCGCACGCCCGGCATGAGGACGCAGCCCTCCACGGTGGCGCCGTCGTCGACCATCACGTTGGAGCTGAGCACCGAGGTGCGCACCGTGGCCGCCGACAGGATGCTGCCCGCCCCGACGATGCACTCCTGGGCCAGCCCGCCCTGGGCGAACTTGGCGGGCGGCAGGTTCTCGGCCGCGCCGCGGATGGGCCAGTGCTTGTTGTAGAGGTTGAACACCGGGTGCACCGAGACCAGGTCCATGTGCGCGTCGTAGAACGCGTCGATGGTGCCCACGTCGCGCCAGTAGCCGCGGTCGCGTTCGGTGGCGCCGGGCACCTCGTTGTCGGCGAAGTCGTAGACGCCCGCCTCGCCCGCCGCGACCAGCGCGGGGATGATGTCGCCGCCCATGTCGTGGTCGGAGTCGGAGTTGTCGGCGTCGGCGCGGATCGAGTCCACCAGCACCTTGGTGGTGAACACGTAGTTGCCCATCGAGGCGAAGGTGACATTGGGGTCGTCGGGGGTGCCCGGCGGGTGCGCCGGCTTCTCCAGGAACTGGGTGATGCGCCCGGACTCGTCGGAATCGATGCAGCCGAACGCGCTCGCCTCGCTGCGCGGCACCCGGATGCCCGCCACCGTGACGCCCGCGCCGGACTCGATGTGGTGCGCCAGCATCTGCTCGGGGTCCATCCGGTACACGTGGTCGGCGCCGAACACCACGATGTAGTCGGGGTCCTCGTCGTAGATCAGGTTCAGCGACTGCATGATCGCGTCGGCGCTGCCCGTGTACCAGCGCGGGCCGAGCCGCTGCTGCGCGGGCACCGGCGTGATGTACTCGCCGCCGAACCCGGACAGCCGCCAGGTCTGGGAGATGTGGCGGTCCAGCGAATGCGACTTGTACTGGGTGAGCACGCACAGCCGCAGGAAGCCCGCGTTGACCAGGTTGCTCAGCACGAAGTCGATGAGCCGGTACGCACCCCCGAACGGGACCGCGGGCTTGGCCCGGTCGGCGGTGAGCGGGAACAGGCGCTTGCCCTCGCCACCGGCGAGCACGATCCCTAATACGTGCGGCTGGCTCCTCACAGTCCACAAACTACCGTGAAGTGCGGGCGCGGGTGGCCCCTGCGCAGTCGAGCGTCTACTTTGAACCGGTGAGTTTCGGCACGGACGGCGGGCGCTCGACGGCGGTTTCCGGCGAGACGGGGCAGCTCGGCGACCTGTTACGCGTCGCGATGCTGACCCGCGAATATCCCCCTGAGGTGTACGGGGGCGCCGGCGTGCACGTCACGCAGCTGACCGCCGAGCTGCGCAGGCTGTGCGAGGTGACGGTGCACTGCATGGGCGCCGAGCGCGCGGATGCCGTGGTGCACCAACCCGATCCGTCGCTGTACGCCGCCAACGCCGCGTTGCAGATGATGTCCACCCAGTTGCGGATGGCCGACGCCGTCGGCGAGGTGGATGTGGTGCATTCGCATACCTGGTACACCGGCCTCGCCGGACATCTGGCGGCCACGCTCTACGGCGTCCCGCACATACTCACCGCGCATTCGCTGGAGCCGCGACGGCCGTGGAAGGCGGAGCAGCTGGGCGGCGGCTATCGGCTCTCGTCGTGGTCGGAACGCAACGCTATGGAGCACGCCGACGCCGTCATCGCGGTCAGTGAAGGCATGCGCCGGGACGTGCTCGACGCCTATCCCGCGATCGACCCCGCCCGGGTGCACGTGGTGCACAACGGGATCGACGCCACGCTGTGGCAGCCCGGGCCCGCCGAGCCCGGCTCCCGGCACATACTCGACGAGCTGGGCGTGCGCACCGACCAACCCATCGCCGCGTTCGTCGGGCGTATCACGCGGCAGAAGGGCGTGGGGCACCTCCTCGCCGCCGCACGCGATTTCGCGCCCGACATCCAACTGGTGCTGTGCGCGGGCGCGCCCGACACCGAGGAGCTCGCCGAAGAGACCGCGGCCGCCGTCGAGGAGCTGCGCGCCCGCCGTGGCAACGTGTTCTGGGTGCGCGAGATGCTGCCCACCGAGCAGATCCGCCAGATCCTCGCCGCCGCCACCGTTTTCGTCTGCCCGTCGGTCTACGAGCCGCTCGGCATCGTCAACCTGGAGGCGATGGCCTGCGCCACCGCCGTGGTGGCCTCCGACGTGGGCGGCATCCCCGAGGTGGTCGTCGACGGCGACACCGGACGGCTGGTGCACTACGACCCGGGCGCCGTCGAGAAGTACGAACGCGATCTGGCCGACGCGGTGAACGAGGTCGCCGGCGATCCGATCCGCGCGGCGGAGTTCGGCGCGGCCGGGCGGGCCCGCGCCATCGCGGAATTCGACTGGTCCCGGATCGCGGAACGCACCGTCGAGGTGTACCGGCACGCGCGCGCCGAGCGGGTGGGTCAGCCGGGGCAGTAGCCAGGTCGCGGCCGGGTGGACGTGCGGGGGCCGGGAGGCGTGCGGGGGCCTGGAGGTCAGCCGCCGCGTACGCCTCGTGCCCAGCCGGCGCCTGTCGGGCCGGGTACCAGCCGTTGAGTACGCGCCGCGCCAGCCGGTGACGGATGGTGCCGGATGCGCGGCGCGCGTGCAGGTGCCGGGGCGAACCCCGGTCAGGGCGGCGGCGAGCCCCGCTCAGACCGGGCGGTAGGTCGTCACGACCACCGACGCGGTGACCTCCACCCGGTCGGGGAGTGCGGCCAGGCGGGCCGCGCGCTCGTCCGTGCCGTGGTGCGCCGACGGCCCCATGCCGACCACCGCCGCGACCGCCGCGCGGCCCAGCTTCATCGGGTACTCGACCACCGTGCGGTCGCCGGGCGCGAAGTGTCCCGCCATGGTCTCGGCGAGGCGGCGGTCCTTGTCGGGGTCCACGCCGACCATGCCCAGGTGCTCGACCAGTTCGCCGAGATGACGGTCGGTGGGCGCGGCGACCACGAACCGTCCGTCCGCGCCGAGCACCCGCGCCACCTCCGACGGGTTGCGCGGCGCGAACACCGAGAGCACACCACCGAGCACGCCGTCGCGGACCGGCAGCCCGCGCCAGGCGTCGGCCAGCACCGCGGCGGCGCGCGGATGCGCGCGAGCACAGCGCCGCGCGGCGGGTTTGGCCACGTCCAGCGCGATACCGCGCGCCTCGGGCGCGGCGTCCAGCGCGGCGGCCAGGTAGTAGCCTGTGCCCGCGCCGACCTCGAGCAGGGGCGCGTGCCCGCCGACGGCGGCGGCCACCGCGTCGGCGATCGGCGCGAAATGTCCTTCGCTCTGGAAGGCGGCGCGGGCGTCGAGCATGGCGGCGGAATCGCCGGTCATCTTGGTCGACGCACCCGTCAGCAGGCTGACGTAGCCCTGCTTGGCCAGGTCGAAACTGTGGCCGCGGCCGCAGCGCAGCGCCCGGTCGGCCACCTCGAGGCCGAGGTGGCACTCCGGGCAGGCCAGCAGGCCGGCCACCTCGGCGAGTGTCGTGGGACTAGCTGGTGACACTCTTCAGTTCGTCACCGAGCGCCGCCGCCTCATCCGGCGTGAGCTCTACGACCAGACGCCCGCCACCCTCGAGTGGAACCCGCATCACGATTCCACGCCCTTCTTTGGTTGCCTCGAGGGGACCGTCCCCGGTGCGGGGCTTCATGGCCGCCATCCTCTGCTCCCTCCAGATCTGCGCGGTCTTCTGCGCACTTTCTTGGAACTACAGTTGTCACCAACCAGGCAGCTCGCCGGTATTCGGCGAGCTACACCGGTCCTATTCTTCCCTATCGCCGATGTGGACGGATACCTGAGTTCGAAATGTGACCGCCGGGTCGGTATCGCCGGGGTCGCCGCCCACCCAGCAGTCCGCGAGGTGGTCGTCGACCATTCCCGTGGCCTGCATCAGCGCGTACGCCGTGGTGGGTCCCACGAAACGAAAGCCTTGTTTCTTCAATTGTTTTGCCAGAGCGACGGATTCGGGCGTGGTGACGGGGACGTCGGCGAGGGTGCGCGGGCGCGGGCGCGGCGGCGGCGCGAACGACCAGATCAGCCGGTCCAGCCCGTCGGGCAGGGCGAGTGCGGCGCGCGCGTTGGTGATGGCCGCCTCGATTTTCGCGCGATTGCGGACGATGCCCGCGTCGGCCATCAGGCGCGCCACGTCGTCGTCGCCGAAGCCTGCCACGCGCTCGATCGAGAAGCCGGCGAACGCGGCGCGGAACGCCGGGCGCTTGCGCAGAATGGTGATCCACGCCAGTCCGGATTGGAATGCCTCGAGGCAGACCCGTTCGAACAAGGCGTCGTCGCCGTGGACGGGCTTGCCCCACTCGCGGTCGTGATAGGCGCGGTAGAGATCGGACCCGTCCGCCCACTCACAGCGCACGCGTCCGTCGGGCGGCTGGGTGAAGTCGTCGCTCATGACGGGCCGGAGGTCCGGTGCGGCCGCGAGCCCTCGGCCGGCTCGGACGCGAGGTTGAACGGGATGCCCCACCTGTCGGAGGACGGTGTCGCGCCGGGCTGCGCGGCGGGGGCGGCCGGCTCGTCGCGGCTGAGCGGGGTGCCCCAGCCGGTGGTGGTCTGCTCGGACGATCCGGCGGTGTCGCCACCGCTCGCTGCCGGGCTGGTCGGTGTGCCGCCAGCCGGTGTGGTCTGCTGGTCGTAGCCGGAGGTGGCCGGTTCGCCGGTGGCACTCCAGGCCGTGGGATATCGGTACCCGGTCGCTGTGCTCGAGGCACCGTTGTCGGGGGTGGTTCCCGGGCCCGTCGCGGTGCCGCCCGGTGCCTCCGGAGTCCACGTCTGCCCGGCCGTGCCGTTGAAGCCCACGTCGTCCTTGGCGAGCTCGGGTGTGGACGCCGTACCGCCGGTCCGGGATTCGGAGTCGCGGCCCGTCGCCGGACGCGGGGCGGGCACGGAGCGCGCCTGCGCGAGTTCGATCTGCAACTCGTCGATGCGGGCGGCCAGCCGGGCCAGCGCCCAGTCCACCTCGGCCGCCTTGTACCCGCGCACCACCTGCTGGAACCGCAGCGCGCGCACATCGGCGCCGGTGATCCCCTCGGCGGGCAGCACGGTGGCCGTCGTGCCCTCCGGCAACGGGCCCAGTTCCTCACCCCGTCCGAAGATCGCGCTCGCGACGAAGAACAGCGCCGCGGCCACCAGCCCGACGAACACCACGTACATCAGCAGCGTGAGCATGCCCCGAGCTTATTTGGCCGCGCCGACACCCGGGACGGGCGCACCCGTCTACCGCGCGCCCCCGCTGCCGAACGGGTTCTCCAGCACCGAGCACCGCAGCACCAATTCACCGCCCGGCGATCGCGACCGGACCGGCCGGGAGCTCGCCGGGGCAGACCCCTCCAGCGGCGATCGCGACTGCCCCGGTCGAGAGCCCGCCGGCGCGGACCCCTACAGGTGGCGGGTGGTATCGATGCCCAGCGACATGCCCGCGAGTCCGCGGCGGCGGACGGCGAGTTTGTCGGCGACGGAGAGCAGGGCCTTGGCCGAGGCGCTGTCGGGGTCGCGCAGTACGATCGGGGTGCCTTCGTCGCCCGCCTCGCGCAGCGCCTGCTCGATCGGGATCTGGCCCAGCAGCGGCACATTCGCGCCGACCGCGCGGGTGAGGCTGTCGGCCACGGTCTGGCCACCGCCCGAGCCGTAGAGGTCCATGCGGGTGCCGTCGGGCAGGTCCAGCCACGACATGTTCTCCACCACGCCGACGATCCGCTGCCGCGTCTGCAGGGCGATCGACCCGGCCCGCTCGGCCACCTCGGCGGCGGCCAGCTGCGGTGTGGTGACCACCAGGATCTCGGCGTTGGGGATCAGCTGGGCCAGCGAGATGGCCACGTCGCCGGTGCCGGGCGGCAGGTCGAGCAGCAGCACGTCCAGATCGCCCCAGAACACGTCCACCAGGAACTGCTGCAGCGCGCGGTGCAGCATCGGGCCGCGCCACACCACGGGCGTGTTGCCCTGGGTGAACATGGCGATGGAGATGACCTTCACGTCGTGTGAGACGGGCGGCAGGATCATCCGCTCCACCTGCGTGGGCCGCGCGTCGGTGCCGAGCATGCGCGGCACCGAGTGGCCGTAGATATCGGCGTCGAGCACGCCGACCGACAGGCCGCGCGCCGCCATCGCCGCCGCCAGGTTGACGGTCACGCTGGACTTGCCGACGCCGCCCTTGCCCGACGCGACCGCGTACACGCGGGTGAGCGATCCGGGCTGAGCGAACGGGATCACCGGCTCGGCCGAATCGCCGCGCAACTGCTTGCGCAGTTCGGTGCGCTGCTCGTCGTTCATCACGTCGAGGTCGACCGAGATGGCACCCACACCCGGCACATCGGCCACCGCTTTGGTGACCCGCTGGATGATCTCGGTGCGCAACGGGCACCCGGCCGTCGTCAGGTACACCTCGACGTGGACGTTGCTCTCGGCATCGATCCCGATGCTCTTCACCATGCCGAGTTCGGTGATCGGTTTACGGATCTCCGGATCGTCGACCTTCGCGAGCGCGCCCCGCACGTCCGTTTCCGTTACCACTGGCATATCCGAATTTTACGGGCTTCAGATACGGGGGAGCTCCGCGGGCTTGGGTGCGACCCCCGTGCCGTAGGAGTTGGCCCAGGCCATGACGTTGGCGACGTAGGCCATCGAGTTGTTGTAGCGCAGGATCGCGCGGGAGCGCTGGGACAGATCCCGCATGTCCAGATTGCCGTCGCAGAGGTACTTTCCGGCCGTCAGCGCGGCGTCGTAGAGGTTCTGCGGGTCGGCGATGCCGTCGCCGTTGCCGTCGGCGGCGTATCGCGTCCAGGTCTCGGGCAGGAACTGCATGGGGCCCACGGCGCGGTCGTAGCCGCCGAGCCCGTCGAGGGCACCGCCGTCGCTGTCGTGGATGACCGCGTTGCCCGCCAGCGAGCCGTCCAGGACGGGACCGTAGACGGGGTCGAGCGGATTGCCCTCGGCATCGGCCTTGCCGCCGAAGACGTGCGTGGACTCGACGCGGCCGATGCCGGCCAGCAGGGTCCACTCCATGTTGCAGACCGGGTTCTGCGCGGCGAGCAACTGCTCGGCGTTCTGGTACGCCGCCACCGCGACGCCAGGGATGCCGCCCGGCCCGGCGGGGAGTTCGGCCTTCGCCCGATCAGTGGGCAGCGCAACGGTTTTCACGACCGGCTTGGCCGCGACGCCCTGTGCGGCCATCGCGTGTTCGACGTAACCGTCGTCGGTGACCTCCGCGGCGCCGAGGGCGCCGAGGAGACCGCCCTCCTCGGCGACCTCCTGGACGGCGGTGTGGCCGGAATTCAGATCGGATGCCGCGGCGCAGGCCACGAATCCGGTGGGAACCAATCCTGTCAGTGCGAGAACGGAGCCGCGTTTGACGGTGGCAGGCGATTGCTTGCGGTGACGCCCCACGGTGTGGTGACCCTCCTCCAATAGCGCTGAGGCTCTGCGTTCCGCGAAGTGTCCGTGCGCGGGGAGCGCTGGGTCACCTTCGTGGACGAAGGAGAGATTACCGTATTCGAGACGTTTTTGTTACTACTTCGTGATCTGGATTGAGGTTTGGTCTCAGCCCTGCGGCGGAGCGGGCGGGCCGGGCGGCAGCGGGATCACGATTCCGAACGGCAGCGTGATGCCCGGGGCCGGCGGCGGGGGCGGCGGGACGTCCTGCGGAGCCTCGGCCGGGCCGGGCTCGGGGGTCTTGGTGACCTCGGGCGCGGGCGGCGCGGCGGGCGCCGGTTCCTGGGCCTGCTGCGGACCGGGCTGACCCGGTTCGGGCGCGGGCGCGCACGCGGGGTTCGGCTCCGGGGCGTTCGCCGGATCGCCCTGCGCGCCGAACTCCTGCTCGGTGCCGACCGGCTTGCCGTCCGGACCGAGGGGCCGCGCGGGCTCGCCGGGCTGCGGCATCGGCGCCGGAACCACCACGGGCTCACAGGGATTCGGCGGCGGGGGCGGCGGCGGGCAGAAGATGCCGCACGGGATCGGCGGCAGGCCGGGAATGGTGATCATCACCTGGGTCGGGGTCTGCTGCGGCGGCACCACGTAGGTGGTCGAGGGCAGCGCGTCGGCGGGCGAGGTGGGCGCGCCGGGCACCGTGGTGCCGACGGCCTGCATGTCCGGGCCCGCCTGGATGGGTGCCGAGCCGGGCGGGATGAGATCGGGCGAGATGGTCACCTGGCTGGGCGACCCGCCGGTGCGGTAGGCGGCCGACCAGCTGAGCACGTCGGCGGCGTAGGACATCGAGTTGTTGTAGCGCAATACCGAGCGCAGTTCCTGCGCCGGATCGCGCAGGTCGAGCCCGCCCGAGCAGAGGTACTTGCCCGCGGCCAGCGCGGAGTCGAAGACGTTGTGCGGATCGGCCACGCCGTCGCCGTTGCCGTCGGCGGCGTAGAGGCTCCAGGTGCCGGGCAGGAACTGCATGGGCCCGATCGCCCGCACGTAACCGCCGTCGGCCGCCTTGATGATTTCGTTGCCGGGCAGCGTGCCGTCGAGCGCCGGGCCGAAGATCGGCGTGACGGTGGTGCCCGCCGCGTCGGTGCGCCCGCTGCCCGCGTGCCCGGACTCGATGCGGCCGATGCCGGCGAGCAGGTTCCAGGTGAGCCCGCAGCCCGGCTGCGAGGACTGCATGGCGAGTTCGGCGTTGCGGTAGGCGGCGAGCACGACCTCGGGGATGCCGAGTGCCCCGCCGGTGTTGGGCAGCGAGATCTCCCGCAGCGGCACGGTGCCCGCGAACGGCGGCAGACCGTCGGCCGTCGGGTTCATAGCTCGCAGTTTGCGGGGGGAGTCAGGGGTGACCGGGAGCAGTCCCACTGTCCGGGACAATGCGGCGTCCCCGTCGGCGGCGGCCTCCTCGCCGGTGCCGTTCGGCCGGGCGGACGCGGCGAGCAACGCCTCCGGCGCGGCGGGGGGCTCACTGGTGGTCGCGTGCTGGGCGGCCGAGCCCGAGGCGACGAGACCAGCGACGACGAGGGCCGACATGGTTATCGGGGCGGATACTCGCATTCGGCCACACCAATCCTTCAACGTCACGGGAGCGTGTCGACAGGGGGCGGCTGGGACGGGCGTCTACCCGGCCCTCGCAACCCCCGACCCGGCCCGCTCGGGACAACGCTGTCCAGGTTACCCAGGGGTCAGGATGTTGTAGAGCATTTCCGGTCAATCATCGGAGACCGGCGGCGCGACCTGGGGTGTTGCGGCGCGTCCACCGGAGGATTTCTTGCGTTTGACCTTTCCAGCCGTGGTCTCGGGTGTCGCGGACGCGCCGTCGGTGGTCGCCACCGCGATGCGGTCGAGGACTTCGCGCAGCTCCTCCAACTCCCGGCGCAGGTAGTCGCGGGTGGCCACATCGCCGACCGCCAACCGCAACGCCGCGAGTTCGCGGGCGAGAAACTCGGTGTCGGCTTTGGTCTGCGCGGCGCGCTGCCGATCCTCCTCCAGCGCCACCCGGTCGCGGTTGTCCTGACGGTTCTGCGCCAGCAGGATCAGCGGCGCCGCGTAGGCGGCCTGGGTGGAGAACGCCAGGTTCAACAGGATGAACGGATAAGGGTCCCACCGCAGCGCCACCACGGTCACGTTGAGGATGATCCAGACGATCACGACCACGGTCTGGATCGCCAGGTACCGGCCGGTGCCGAGGAATCGGGCCACCCGCTCGGAGCTGCGGGCCAGGGCCTCGGCATCCCAGTCGAAGCGGAACCGCGACTCCATCGGCGTCTCCAGCCGCTGGCGCGCCGAGCTCGTGCCCGGCCGCGGCCACGCGCCCTTCTCAGTCATGGACCGCGACCCCTTGGTGCCGTTCTTCTTCACGCCAGTCCTCCGGCAGCAGATGGTCCAGGACGTCGTCGACGCTGACCGCGCCCAGCAAGTGGTTCTCGTCGTCCACCACCGGCCCGCACACCAAGTTGTAGGTCGCGAAATAGCGGGTGACCGCCGTGAGCGGCACCTCGGGGCCCAACGGCGCGAGGTCGGCGTCGATGATCCCGCCCACCAGGTGCGCGGGCGGCTCGCGCAGCAACTGCTGGATGTGCACGCAGCCGAGGTAGCGGCCGGTGGGCGTGGCCGTCGGCGGGCGCACCACGAACACCATCGACGCCAGCGCGGGCGTGAGGTCGGGGTTGCGCACCCTGGCCAGCGCCTCCGCCACCGTGGTGGCCGGCGTCAGGATCACCGGCTTGGGCGTCATCAGGCCACCCGCGGTGTCGGGCGAGTGCTGCAGCAGCCGGCGCACCGGTTCGGATTCCTCCGGATCCATCAGCGCCAGCAGCGATTCGCGCTCGCCGGTGGGCAGTTCGCCGAGGAGGTCGGCGGCGTCGTCGGGGTCCATGGCCTCGAGCACGTCGGCGGCGCGGCGCACCTCCAGGTGGCCGAGCAGATCCACCTGGTCGTCGTCGGGGAGTTCCTGCACCACGTCGGCGAGGCGTTCGTCGTCGAGCGCCTCGGCCACCTCGATGCGGCGCTTCTCCGGCAGCTCGCGCAGCTGGTGCGCCACGTCGGCCGGGCGCAGGCCCTCGAATCG
This sequence comes from Nocardia puris, assembly GCF_003315035.1. GTDB lineage: Bacteria > Actinomycetota > Actinomycetes > Mycobacteriales > Mycobacteriaceae > Nocardia > Nocardia puris. The sequence goes on along the minus strand of NZ_QNRE01000003.1, from coordinate 318,349 downwards.
TTCGAGCAGCTGGGTCACGTCCTGGCCCGGCCTGCCGATCTCGTACGGCGTGAGACCGGAGACCGTCGACCAGTCCACCACGTGCACCGTGCGCCGCCGCCCGATCCTGCGGTGCCCGCGCACCGCGACCCGCGACACCCGCCAGTCCCTGGTGCGGGTCAGCTCCAGCCCGAGATCGACCACGAACACGTCCACGCCCGCCAGATCGGTGAGTTCCGGATCCTCCACGCGCACCGTGGAATCCACGATCTGCGCCAGCGCCAGCATCTCGCCGGGCCGTTGCTGGAAGCGGCGCAGGCTCACGGTGCCGGTGTTGAGCGCGATGGAACCGGGCTCGATCGAGGTGACGCGCAACATCGGGACGAAGATCCTTCGCCTGGTCGGCAATTCGACGACCAAGCCGTGCACGCGGGGTTGCTGACGGTCGTAGCGGACGGCCACGACGACGTCGCGGACCCTGCCGATAGACTCGCCGTCGGGTCCCAGAACCGCCAATCCGGCAAGCCTGGCGACGTACACCCTGGTAGCTGCCATGCTGCCCAGGCTAGAGGTTGACGTGCCGGGAGACCGCACCACGGCACGGGAGGAGTGTTCGATGAGGCCGCGTCGTTCGGTGCTCGCCGTCCCCGGCAGCAACCCGAAGATGATCGAGAAAGCCAAGGGCTTGCCCGTCGACGAGGTCTTCCTGGATCTGGAGGACGCGGTCGCGCCCGCCGCCAAGGCGGCGGCCCGCGCGAACATCGTCGCGGCGCTGAACCAGCCCGGCTGGGGCGCGCAGTTGCGGGTGGTGCGCGTCAACGACTGGACCACGCCGTGGACCTACGCCGATGTGATCGCCGCGGTGGACGGCGCGGGCTCGGCCATCGACGCGATCCTGCTCCCCAAGGTCACCGACGGCGGCCAGGTGCGCGCACTGGACCTGCTGCTCACGCAGTTGGAGAAGGCCAACGGCCTGGAGCCGGGCCGCATCGGCATCGAGCCGCAGCTGGAGAACGCGCTCGGCCTGCGCAATATCGACGAGATCGCCACCGCGAGCCCGCGCGTGCAGGCGCTGGTGTTCGGGCCCGCCGACTTCATGGCCAGCATCAACATGCGCACACTCGTGGTGGGCGAGCAGCCGGAGGGCTACGACACCGGCGACGCCTACCACCACATCCTCATGACGATCCTGCTCACCGCCCGCGCGCACGGGTTGCAGGCCATCGACGGCCCGTACCTGCAGATCCGCGACGTGGACGGCTTCCGCCGGGCGGCGGCCCGCACGGCCGCCCTGGGTTTCGACGGCAAGTGGGTGCTGCACCCGGGCCAGATCGACGCGGCCAACGAGATCTTCAGCCCCCGCCAGTTGGATTACGATCGCGCGGAAGAAATCCTGGACGCCTATGCCTTTCATACGTCGATCGAGGGCGGCGCGCGCGGCGCGGTGATGCTGGGTGCGGAGATGATCGATGAGGCCAGCGCCAAGATGGCGCAGGTGATCGCCGAGAAGGGCCGGGCCGCCGGGATGGCGCGAACGACGCGTTTCACACCACCCAACTACGGTTCCGGATAGCAGAATGGTGTTATGACGAATCCCTTGGGGAACTCGAATCGTGCCCGCCAGGGCCTGCCGACCCCGCCGTCGGGGTGGCCGGTCGGCTCGTACCCGACCTACGCCGAGGCGCAGCGGGCGGTCGACTACCTGGCCGACAGCCAGTTCCCGGTGCAGGACGTGACCATCGTCGGCGTCGACCTCATGCAGGTCGAGCGCGTGCTCTACCGCCTGAACTGGGGCAAGGTGATCGGCGGCGGCGTGGTGTCGGGCGCGTGGCTGGGCCTGTTCCTCGGTCTGCTGCTGAGCCTGTTCACCACCAGCGGCACCCTCGGCCCGCTGCTCGTCGGCCTGGTCGGCGGCATCATCTTCGGCGTCATCTCGACGTCGATCCCGTACGCGGCCACCAAGGGCCAGCGCGACTTCGCCTCCACCATGCAACTGGTGGCGGGCCGTTACGACGTGCTGTGCGACCCGAAGTCGGCCGAGCAGGCGCGGGACATGCTGGCGCGGTTGGCGATCTGAGCGCATGGACGTGATCGACGCGGTCCGCACCGGCGTGCTGGACCACTTCGGGGTGGAGCGCGGCGCCATCGACTCCGCCTCGGTGACCTTTCTCGGGCTCGAGCCGATCGAGATCCTGCGCATTCCGGACGGCGAGATCGTCCACTACGTCACCCTCGGCGGTTCCCGCCACCCGATGGGCGATCCGGGCGACCTGCACGCCGACCCGGTGCGCGGGCCGCGCGCCGAGCTGGTGCTGAGCCTGCGGATCGGCACCGCGCAGCCGGGACTGCCCAAATCGCTCGGCATCCTGGTCGCGACGCCCGCCGTGGAAGGTGTTGTCCTGCAACCGGATGCGCTGCTGGACCTGGGCGAACCGCTGTGGCAGGGCGCGGTGTTCACCGCGGTATTGCTGGGGGACAGCGACATTCCCGCCGTGGCGCTGCCCGAACCTGCGGAACCCGTTCGGTACCTGACGGTTACGCCGGTGACGGCGACGGAGGCCGCGTGGGTCCGGGTGCGCGGTGCGGGGGCGCTGCGGGATGCGTGGGCCGAGGCGGGGATCGACACTCGCGATCCGGGGCGCGGGGCGGCGTCGCTGTAGGAGTTCGTGAAGCGTCGGCACGTTGCGTGATCCGTGAATGCCGGCGAGGACGCCGCTCGATCGAGTATCGGTCCCTGGCGAAGTCGGGCGGCGAGGGATGTCCGGGTTGTCGACGGTCCAGGCGTCGCGCCGGCGCGGGCAAAGATCGGGCACTCGCCGATGAGTTCTCGCCACCCGCCCCGTCACTACCGGCATGACGACACACAAGCTCGAAGTGCCCGGCGCCACGCTCACCTACGACGTCCACGGGCCCATCCCGACCGCCGACGGGCGGCCGCCGCTGCTCATGACCGGACTCCCGATGGACGCGAGCGGGTTCGCCACGCTCGCCTCGTACTTCCCCGAGCGCACGGTTGTCACCTACGACCCGCGCGGCCTCGGGCGCAGCGTCCGCACCGACGGCGCGGTCGACAACGACCCGGCCGTCCACGCCGAGGACGTGCACGCCGTCGTCCGCGCCCTCGACGCCGGCCCGGTCGAGATCTTCGCCAGCAGCGGCGGGGCCATCGTCGCGCTCGCGCTCGTCACCGCGCACGCCGACGACGTGACCACCCTCATCGCGCACGAACCGCCCCTGCTGTCCGTGCTCCCCGACGCCGCGGCGGCCGAACGCGCCGCCGACGGATACCGCAACGCCTACGCCGCCGAAGGTTTCGGCGCGGGCATGGCGGCGTTCATCGCGATGACGTCCTGGCAGGGCGAATACACCGACGAGTACTTCGCCGCGCCCGCCGCGGACCCCGCGATGTTCGGCCTGCCCACCGAGGACGACGGCTCGCGCGACGACCCGCTGCTGTCGGAGCGGTCCCGGGCCGTCGTCGGCTACCGCCCCGATATCGCCGCGCTCACCGCGGCGCCGACCCGGATCGTGCTCGGCTACGGCGAGGAGTCGAGGGGCACGGTCACCGAACGCACTTCGACGGCGGTCGCCGCGCGGCTCGGTCTCGAGCCGGCGGTCTTCCCCAGCCATCACGGCGGGTTCACGGGCCCCGAGTCCGGCTACGCGGGGGAGCCGGAGGCGTTCGCGCGGGTCCTCCACGAAGTGCTCGACGAGGTCAGCTGAAACCAGCGTGTTCCCGGTCGGCGGCACCTTTCCCTCCCGGGTGCCGTTCGACGGACATCTCCTTCAATCTGCGCTATATTCAGAATATTATGAATATGACGCACACGCTTGCTCTTTCGGGTTGCGACCTCCGGTTCCGCGACAGCGGCGAGACAGGTCTGCCGGTGGTGTTCACCCACGGGGCCGGTGTCGATGCGCGCATGTTCGACCAGCAGGTGGACGCGGTGGTGCGGGCCGGTTTCCGCGCGGTGAGCTGGGACCTGCGCGGCCACGGTGAATCGCGCCCGGACCGCGCGGGATTCACCGCCGAGCGGGCGCTGGCCGATCTCACCGCGTTGATCGACCACCTCGACCTGGACCGGCCGGTGCTCGTCGGGCATTCGCTGGGTGGGAATCTGAGCCAAGCGGCGGTGCGGCGGGCGCCGGAGCGCTTCGCGGGGTTGGTCGTCATCGACTCGACGTGGAACTCCGGGCCGCTGCGGGCGGGGGAGCGTGCGCTGTTGCGCCTGGCGGCGCCGATGCTGCGGCTGATCCCGGCGCGATCGCTGCCCCGGCTGATGGCCGACGCGTCGGCGGAGACGCCCGCGGCCCGCTCCTACGCCGCCGAGGCGTTCGCGCGGATCGGCAAGGCCGAGTTCGTCCAGGTCTGGCGGGCCACCGCGAGCCTGGTGGATCCGGATCCGGGGTATCGGATTCCGTTGCCGCTCTGCCTGATTCGCGGCGAGCGTGACCGGACCGGCAATATCGCCACGGCGATGCGGCGATGGGCGGAAGCCGAGGGGGTCGCCGACCACGTCATCCCGGACGCGGGCCACCTCGCGCCGCTGGACGCCCCCGACGCCGTCGGTGCGGTGCTCGTCGACTTCCTGCGGGGAATCGAGCGGTGAGCGCCGACGAACGCGAGGAGTTCGCCCAGCAACTCGGCGACCTGTTCGCCGCCTGGCACCTCGCCCGCGCCACCGGCCGCGTCTACGGCAGGCTGCTGCTCGAATCCGAACCGGTCGGCCTCGACCACCTCGGCGCGCTCACCGGGGCCAGCGCGGGCGCGGTGAGCACCGCCGTCCGCGAGCTGGTGTCCTGGGGGCTCGCCCGCACCATCCCGCAGCCCGGTAGCCGACGCCTGCTCGTGGAGGCGTGCGGCGGGTTGGAGAACCTCCTGGCGGCCAGTCAGCAGCGGGCGCGGCGGTTCGTGGACGTGCTGCGCGACGGTGCGGAACTCGCCGACGGGCCGCGGGCGCGGGAGCGGTTGAACGACGTCACCGACCTGTTCCAGAGGTACGTGGAAGCGGGGGACGCGATTCTGCGTCCGCGTGAGTCCGGGGAAAGTACTTCTGGCCGAAGGTGATTCACGTGCGTCGCGCACCTTCACCAACCTCGGGGACCCGCTCGACCGGAGTGCACCGACGACCCGGCCATGACCGAGTTCTCCGAGACCGTGCGATGAGCACCAGCCTTAGTGCGTGGCTTGCGGTCGTGGCGCGGCGCTTCGCGCGGACCAGGCCGAATCGCGCCGGCGCGCCGCCCGGTTCGGGCTGCTCGCGGCACCGGCGCCGGTGGTGCGTGCGCGTCGAACGTCATCCTCGAGGCGGATGCACGTGCCCACCTCGCGCTCGTAGCATGCTCGGTGTGAAACTCGGAATGCTGTCTTGCACAAGCGCGCTCGTCCTCGCCGCCGCGGCCGTCGTCGCACCCACCGCGTCGGCGATCCCCACCGGTTCGTTCGGTGACGGCAGGCAGGTGGTGATCATCGACGGCGTGCTCGAGATCAGCAACCTCGACGAATGCTGGGCCTCCGGCTTCCCCCGCGACATCGACGTCGACAACCGCAGCTCCCGCAGCTACCTCGTCTTCGCGAGCGACGACTGCTCCGGCGCACCCGTCGCCACCGTCCCCGCCCGCACCCGGGAAACCCATCACGGCTGGTCCGCGCGGGCCGCCTGAGCATCGACTCCACCGAGGTGCCGGAGGGTCCCGGACCGGGACCGAACCCCGGGCAAATCTCCCGCGACCACCCCTTGACTCCCGCCGGATGAGGAGGACACTGGAACTACACCGGAACACCGAAGGGTGCGCAACGCTCGAAGAAGACGTTCGGAGAACGCGAAACATCCTCCAGAGATCCGGCCAGGCCCCCGGCAAGCCAGTCGAAGACCGGAGCCGTCAGCGACGACTGAGGCTCATGGATTCGATGCAGACTACCGGGGACTGCTCTGTTCAGGACTCTCACTTCATCGATCCGTCGTTGGACTGCGCCGTTCGGGTGTGCCTCACTCGTCACCGAACCTGTCGGCGAGGTATTCGCGGAAGTCGTAGAGCCAGGGGCCATCCCGTGCGCGAGTGAAGGCCCGGCAGGAAGGCCACGTATACGTCGTATCCCGTGCCCTCGATGCCGGAGAGGCGCGGGTGGGTCCGGAGACCGTTCACGAACTGCTGGGGCCGTGGTCCTCTCGGCGTCGACGAATTATCGGCGAGTTCGCTTGTCATGTTGTCTGCGCGCCATGGCCCGGACGGTCGGATCCTCGGACGACAGCACCGACAGCAACGCTCGCTCGGCGTCGTCGCCGGGTATCCGCGCCAGGGCGTGCACAGCCTTCGAGGCCAGCGCCCGATTGTCGTCCCAGGCCAGGTGATCCGGCACCCATTCGCACAGCCGGAGCAGCACGTCGACCGCGCGGGGATCGCCGAACAGGCCCAGCTGGAACGTGATGCTCTCCTGCGCTCGATGCCAATTTTCCGTCGCCAGCCGGAGATAGATCTCGACGTGGTCCGCATCGATCCCGAAGAGACTCGCCACGATCATGGCCGCTTCGAGATCGTCGGGATCACGCCGCGCCGCAGCGCTTTCCATCAGGTCGAGCCCGAGTCGCTTCCCGTCCTCGACGCCGAAGTGCCGGAGAATTTCGTTCGGCGTCGTCGGAGGCTGCCCCGGAACGCTGGCGGCGCCGAGAATCACCTGCCAGGCAGCATCATCTATCCGCACAACAGCCCTCGCCATCCACCGCCGGCACGTCCCGCGAAGGAATCATCCGGAGTCCACACGTATTCGCTCAGCCCACCACACCGCGCGGCTCGACCGCCACCGAGTATCTTCTCGAGTTCTCTTTCGCCGATCCGAGATACGCGAGGAGAGGTCGGCCTCATCGTCCGCTGTCCCGCCGTCTCGCGCCCTACCACGGTCGGCTGCGGCCGAGTTCCCGAGCGTGATCGGCGGCCGTGTTCGGGTCGGCTCCGACGAGCCGGCACCGAACACCTCACCGGCGGTGCATCGAGTGGGTGCGTGAGGCCCGGGTGGGGGCGGCCTGTGAGAATGCGCTAGTTGCGGCCTGCGAATCCGGGGTGGGGTGTACCGCTGTTCGAGGTGGTGGGCGGCTGGGGGCAGCGAGTGTGGGGTGCAAGTGCGGAGGTTTGTGGGTGGGATTGTGCAACCGTCCGATTGGATGGGGGTCGATGGTCGGTTAGCCTTGTCCTGCCCGAGTGGGAGTTGCGGGGGGCCTGGTTGCGTCCTGCTCCCGGTGCGGGGTGCGCTTGAGATCAGGAGGGTGCGGGCGTGATGGTTGGTGGAACGAGCCGGGGTGCGGTGCGTTTGGCGGCTGTCGGGGTGGCGGCGGTCGCGGTGCTCGCCGGGTGTTCGTCGACGGTTGACGGGACGGCTACCGAGCAAGGGCAGGGGAGTGCGCCGACCAGTCATGACGAGTCGATCCCGCTGTTCAATCCCTGTACTGATCTGTCGGATGAGGTGCTGGCGGGGGCCGATCTGGATCCTGCGTCCAAGCAGGTGACCGTGGACAGGCAGGACGGTCCGCCCAGCTGGTGGAAGATCTGCGATTGGCGTTCGACCGAGGGGCCGTACGCTGTCGCGGTTCTCTCATCCAGACGAACGGTCGAGGAGCGCCGTGCGAACGAGAACAGTCCGTTCGTGAAGGACGTCACCGTCGGTTCGCGCGATGCGATCGTGACGACAAACAAGGACGTGGACAAGTTGGCATGCTATGTGAGCATGCCGGCGCATCAGGGTATGTTCGAAGTCGGAATACTTTGGCGTTACAGTGAGCGTGAGAAAATGACCGAGTCTCCGCCCTGCGGCTTGGCGATTGAATATGCGGGATACTTCGAACCCCATCTCCCAGGCTGAAATCCGTGATGAACAGCTCGCAAGAATGGTACTACCACCCGGTAGCAGGAGGGGGATCGGATGTCTGGTAACACTTCGATAGAAGCTAGTCTCACGCAATGGCGCGGATACAAGGAAAAAGCGGAGTCCGGCGAATTTCGCATAGACGAGCAAATCGGGCGTGCGTTGCAGGCGCGTTGCGAGACTTTGTTGAGCGGACTCGAAGACACGCTGTTGAGCAAGGCTGGCTTGCTCGATCAGTTGAGCGGCTTCGGAACATTGCCGTCGGCGGAAGCGTTGCGTTCGAAATTCGCGAACAAGGCCGTAATCGACCAAGACTCGGCAGTCAACCAGTTGAAGAAGCATATTGACCTGGTCATTCTCATGCGCGATACCTACAAACTGGCAACCCAGAAACTGGCCGACCAGGACCAGTCCAACGCCAACGATCTCAACAATACGGACGTGTAGGAGGGGTTGTGGGAACGTCCACGTGGGACTGGCTCAACAATATCGGTGGCTATGCGTCCGACCCGATCAATATCGTCAAGGATGTCTTCAACGCCAGATCTGAGGCGGAGCAGCAGTCGAAGGACTTCGATGATCGCAAGTCCGGTGCGCAGCAGCAGTGGGATTCGGATCGGGCGATTGTCAACAAGAACTGGTCGGATCTGCAATCGCAGCACGAGGGCGGGTACTCGGATCGCGTGGTGGTCGGGGAGAATAAAGAGTCCTTCCTGACGGCGTCGCACGACTGGATTTACAACAACCTGAAAGATGTGAAGCCGGGGGAGATCAATGACGGTGCCAACGGTTGGCGCGATATGGTCAAGGCTGGCCGGGAACTGAGCGACGTGTTCGCCAACGGTGTGAAGGACGACATCGAGGCCTATATGAAAGGGCAGACCGCCAACGCGGTGGTCGAGTCGACGAAGTCATACGCGGGCGAGCTGAACAAGCTGCTCGTTTCCTTCGAGATGGTGGCGCGCGGCCTCGATCTGACCGAAGGCTATCTGGCTCAGGCTCAGCAGACGGTAGATCCTCCGCATGAACTGTCGTGGGCGGACAAGCTGATCGGCCACATCCCCGGCAACGGCGTTCTGAAAAGCGCCCAATACCGCGCCGACGAGGCGGAGAACCGCGTCCGCGATTTCATGGACCGCGTCTACCAGCCCGGCGTCGCCGAGGAAGTGGACCCCTACACCCCGAAAATCCCCGAACCCAAGAGCACGATCAAGAACGACACGGATGTCCCCGGCCCCGGCCAGCCCGGTCCCGGTCCGGGTGGTCCGGGGCCAGGCCCCGGGCCCGGCACCACCGAGGACCCCACGCAGCCGGGAACCGAACTGGAGGATCCGTCGACGGACCCGGACGACACGGATACCAGCACCGACCCGTCGTCGAATCCGCTGTCGACCGATCCGGCGTCGACGAATCCGGCGTCGACCGTGCCCGACACCAAGATCCCCAGTACGGATCTGCCGAAGTCGACCACGCCGAGCACGCCGGGGCCGGGGGTTCCCGGTGTGCCGGGGCCCGGGACGCCGGGGCCGGGGGCGGGGCGCAGTGTGACCGCGACGCCGACCACGCAGCAGCCCGGGTTGAACGGTGCGAACAATCGCGCGGGCGCCGGTATGGGGCGCGGAATGGCCGGTATGCCCGGTATGGGTGGCGCCGGTGCTCGCGGCAAGGGCGATGACGACGAAAACCACAAGATCCCCGACTATTTGGTCTACGACCACGGGGACGAACTGCTGGGCACGCAGCCGCCCGCGCTCCCGCCCGGTGGGGTGATCGGCGGATGAGAACCGGACAAGCATCGCGGGAACCGTTGGTGCGCGGGTGGATTCATGGTGTTGGGAATGTCGGTGAGGCGGCGGCATGAATGAGTTCCAGTGGCGCATGGACGGTTTCATGTTCCAGCTGGCGTTGGAGGCGTTCGGGCGGGATCGGTTGCCCTACCCGCTGCGGTACAAGGTCGAGGGTGTCGAGGCGCATGACGACTACCTGCGGGCGCGGGTGGACGCGGCGCGGCGCTTGCAGGGCATCGCCGACGAGCGTCTGTACGAGGCGCTGACCGTGCTGCTCGAACCGCGGGTCCGGGTGGAAGTGCACGGATTCTACGGCCCGGATTTCGCCCAGGTGGTGCGCATCCACGCCGGACTGGACGCGCGCAGCGCGACCGTCGCCGTGCAAATGTCCGGCCCCACACAGCAATACGGACGCGACGTGATTCTGTATCGATGCCCGGCGCGCGGTGCGGTCACGCACATCGTCGGCAATCTGCCCCAGTGCGGGCCCGGTAAGCATCGTCCATTGAGCGGGCGGCGCTCCGATCTGGACCGTCCCGAGTACGGACAGCATCCGACGCGGTTGTCGCCCACCGAGGAACTGAATCGCCTTGTGCGTCGCCCACGTTCGAGCCTGGGTGAGATCATGGTGTATCGCGGGGCGGCCTACGACAGCAGGCCCACCGGCGACGGGCGCGGGTTCCACTGGATGGATTATCTGCCCGCCGACGGAAGGTACTTGCTGCACAATCACTCCGAGCAGGACTTCACGCTGGCGCCGGGCTCGGCCGCCGAGATGGAACGCGAACTCCACAAACTCCTGGAGGCGAGTTTCCGTCCGGTGGCGCGCAGTTGGTAAAAGCTCTGCTTGTACTCGGAGCCCTCACAACCAATTGTTGCGATGAAAGGTCACGTACAACCCCGTGCAGATCGTGAGAATCACCATCCACACCGCCGGATATCCCCACGGTGAACTGAGTTCCGGCATGTGCTCGAAGTTCATGCCGTAGATGCCGGCGATCATCGTCGGCACTGCCGCGATCGCGACCCACGCCGAGATCTTGCGCATGTCCGTGTTCTGCTGGACGCTGATCTTCGCCAGGGCCGCGCTCACGAGTTCGCTGAGGGATTCGTCGAAGTCGGCGATGTGCTCGGCGACGGTGGTGTGGTGGTCGGCCACGTCGCGCAAGTAGCGGCGAATCTCCTTGGGCAGCGGCAGATCCGGCTTGTGCACGAGGAGTTGCAGCGGCAGGGCGAGGGGGTTCACCGCGCGGCGCAGTTCCACCACTTCGCGTTTGAGCTGGTAGATCGTTTCGACGGTGGTGAGGTTGCGCGGGGTGAAGACCGCCTCCTCCATCTCCTCGATGTCGTTCTCCACCGAGCCCGCGACATCGACGTAGGAGTCGACCACGTGGTCGGCCACCGCGTGCAGGACCGCGCCCGGCCCGAGCGCGAGTTGTTCGGGCTTGGACTCCAATTCGTGGCGCACGCCCGCGAGCCCGGTGTGTTCGCCGTGCCGGACGGTGACGGCGAAATCGGGGCCGGTGAACACCATGATGTCGCCGGTCTCCACGATTTCGGAGATGGCGTGGATGTCGTGCGGCACGTAGCTGACGGTGCGCAGCACCAGGAACAGCGTGTCGTCGTAGCGCTCCAGCTTCGGGCGCTGCTTGGCGTGCACCGCGTCCTCCACGGCGAGCGGGTGCAGGTCGAACGCGTGCGCGATATCGGCCATCTGGTGCTCATCGGGATCGTGCAGACCGACCCACACGAACCCCGACCCGCGCTCGCGCACTTCGGCCAGCGCCGCCTCGTGCGTGAACCGTCCGGGCAGCCGCTCCCCGTCCACGTACACGCCGCAGTCCACGATCGCCCGCGCGGTCGGCACCGGCACCCACGCGGCCGGCGTCGCGCGCCCGGGACCGCGGAACGACGGCATCGGCGGAATGGACGGCACCCGACGATGCTACGTCGGCGGCGCGTGCGAGGACGGGAACGCGCGCCAGGTCAGTAGGTGAGCAGTCGTACCGCGGCGGGAAGGCCGCAGTACTCCGCCGCCTTCGCCAGCCGGGCGTCGAACGTGACCGCGGTGGTGTCCTCCAGCGCGGCGACCGCCAGATACGTCGCGTCGTAGACGGAGACGTTGTGTCGTAATCGCCACACGGTGCGCAGCAAGGTCGCGTCGGTGCTCACGTACTCGATCTGCATCGCGGCGAGCGCCTCGGTGGCGGCGTCGGCATCCGCGGCTGGAAGTTTGCGCGCCACAACAGCTTTGTGCAGGGTCCGTTGGACTTCGAAGGGCATGTGCGCCGGTGCGGACCAGTCGTCGTCGGCGATCATCGCGGCGCGCGCGGTGTCACCGGCCCGGGTGTGATCGACCAGAGCGAAAACCATCACGTCGGCGTCGATGACGATCAATCGTCGGACCCTCTGTCACGGCGGATCTCGGCGAGAATCTCGTCGGGTGTGAGTTCGAGCCCCCGATGCCCGACCATGCTCTCGAGCAGATGCCGATTGCGCTCCGCGCGGAACTCGCGCTCGAGCAAACTCCGCAGGTAGGACTGGGTGGACTGGCCGCGTGCGGCAGCACGTGCCGCGATCGCGTCCCGAATCTCTTCCGGTACATCCTTGATCTGAATTGCCACACTCATGACACCAGGGCACATGCGCATGTCATGCGCATGTGAGCGAGACGTCGGCGGCGCGTGCGTCACTCGGAACCCGCACTGTAAGACTGGAGGCGTGCGCATCGACCTGCATACTCATTCGACCGCGTCCGATGGGACCGACAGTCCGGCCGAGCTGGTGCGGAACGCGGCGGCCGCCGGGCTCGACGTGGTGGCGATCACCGATCACGACACCACGTCCGGGTGGGCGGAGGCCGAGGCGGCGCTGCCCGAGGGGATGACGCTGGTGCGCGGGATGGAGATGTCGTGCGTGGGGTTGGGGGAGGACGGGTGGCCGGTACCCGTGCACCTGCTGGCCTACCTGTTCGACCCCGCCGACCGCTGCTTCGCCGAGGAGCGCGAGCGGTTGCGCGCCGAGCGGGTCGACCGGTTGCGGTCGATGGCCGAGCGGATGGCCGCCGACGGACTGCCGATCGATCCCGACGCGGTACTCGCCTCGGCGGGCGTGTCGGCGGGCCGGCCGCACCTGGCGCGGGCGCTGGTGGAGGCGGGCGTGGTGCCGACCGTCGACGCGGCGTTCACCGACCTGCTCGCCCCGCACGGCCGCTACTACGCGGAGAAGGCCGACACGCCGCTGCGCCGCGCGGTGGAGATGATCGCCACGGCGGGCGGTGTGAGTGTGCTGGCCCACACGCGGGCCCGAAAGCGGGGCCGCCTGCTCGCGGTCGACGACATCCGCGCGCTGTCCGAGGTGGGGCTGGGCGGGCTCGAGGTGGACCACCCCGACCACTCCGCGTCCGACCGTGTCCTGCTCACCGGACTGGCGGGCGAACTCGGGCTGATCACCACCGGTTCCTCGGACTACCACGGCCGGAACAAGACCATCCGGCTCGGTGAATTCACCACGGACCCCGCGCAATTCGAGGAACTGGTGGGCAAGTCCTCCGGCGTGCCGGTGATCGCCCGGTGAGGCTGCTACGGGGGCTGAGCGGTGTCGCCGCCGCGGGCACCGTGCTGCTCACCCTGGTGGTCGTCGGAGCGGCGGTGCTGGGCGGGCAGCGCGGGTTTCCCGGACCGGGCGCGGAGTCGGTGACCTGGCATCTGGTGGCCTCGGCGGTGGTGCTCGCGGCGCAGATTTTCGCGGATCGGCGTCGGGGTTCGGCGGCGTTCTCCGGATGCGCGGTCGTTTTTTTGGTCACGGGAACGTTGCTGTGGACACAGTGGTGGGGTTGAGGGTCGTGTACTGGTTGCGGCCGGGTGAATTGTGGCCGAATATTTTGTCTTGTGAACGATATCCAGACGGATGTGCTGATCCTCGGCGGTGGACCCGCCGGGGTGTGGGCCGCCGTCGCGGCGGCCGGCGCGGGAGCGCGTGTGGTGCTGGTGGACAAGGCCCGTTGCGGAAGCAGCGGGCCTTCCGCGTTCGGGAGCACGTCGCTGTGGAACATCCCTCCCGGCGCGGCGCGTGAGGAAGCGGTGCGGCACGCGTACACGCACGGGGGCGCACTCGGCGACGCGGAGCTGATGTACCGGGTGCTGGACGAGACGCATCGCCGCGTGGGGCAGCTGGCGAGCTGGGGGCACAGGTTTCCCGAGGACTGCGCGGGCGGTGCCTCGCTGCGCGTATGCCTCGACGGGGCGGGCTATCTGCGGCGGATGCGCCGCGCCGTACTCGAGGCCGGAGTGCGCGTCCTCGACCATCATCCGGCGCTGCAACTGCTGGTGGACTCCGACGGGACGGTGTCGGGTGCGTCGGGTGTGCAGCGCAACAACAGGTTTCGGCCGTGGACGGTGCGGGCCTCGGCGGTGATCGTGGCGACCGGCGGCTGCGCGTTCCAGTCCGGCAGCGCCGGAACGGAGGTGGCGACCGGCGACGGACTGCTGCTCGCCGCCGAAGCGGGCGCCCGGCTGTCGGGGATGGAGTTCTCCAGCGCCTACGGTCTCGCGCCCGTGCTGAATTCCGGTGCGCGGTCGATGCATTCGAGCTACGCGCCGGGGCTGGCGCTGCATTTCGCGACGCTCTACGACGAGACGGGCGAGGTCATCGATGGGCACCGCTCGGCGTTCGGGGCGATCTCGCGCGGGCGGCGGGTGTTCGCCGCGCTGGACGACGTGCCCGAGACGATCCGGCACTGGCTCACCAGGCAAGGCGCGGTGGACCGGCGCAGTCGCGTGCCGCTGCGAGCCGTGCTGGAGGGCACCGTGCGCGGCACGGGCGGGTTGCGCATCACCGGAAACGACTGCGCCACCGATGTTTTCGGACTCTTCGCCGCCGGTGACGCGGCCACGCGCGAGGCGATCACCGGCGCGATGAGCGGATTCGGCGGGCAGAGCGGGGCGTGGGCGATCGCGTCGGGCGTGTGGGCCGGGGCCGGGGCGGCACGGTTCGCGCGCGAGCGCGGCAGACCCGGCGCTGTGCGCGCGGTGCCCGGCGCCGGGCTCGGCCCGGTCGCGCACGTCGATCCCCGCGCGGTGATCGGGCTGGTGCAGGAACACACCTTGCCGCTGCGCCGCAGTTACTGGCGCAGCGAGGGCAGCCTGCGCGACAGCATCGCCGAACTCGACGCCATGTGGCCGGGCGCGGCCTTCGACCTCGGCGGCACGGGCGCCGACCGGGTGCGCGCCCGCCAAGCCGCCGCCCTGCTCGCCGTGGCCCGCTGGACCAAGTACAGCGCGCTGGCCCGCACCGAGACCCGCGGCATGCACCAGCGCACCGACCATCCCGCCACCACCGCCGATTGGCGGGCGCGGGTGCTCTCGGGCGGGCTCGACGAGGTGTGGGTGGACACCATCCCGCTGCCCGCGATCCCGGAGGCGTTGCCGCGGGCGAGCGAGGACGCCGGTGTGCTCCCGCCGCCGTCGGTCGTGCGGGGACAGGTGCCCGTCGGCATGGAGCCGGCTCCGGCGCTGTCGCCCACGCCACCGATCGCCCCGGAGGCGGCCGAGGCCGAGTGGGTGGAATCGGGTCTGCCGTCCGCGTAGCACCTCACACCCCGCCGGGCGACCGCCCGAGACAGCTCACCGGACGCTCGCGCCGGGGTGCGAGTTTCCCCTAACGTCGGGGCAATTCCGGCGGCCTACCCTCGATTCATGATGCGCAGTCGGTACCCGGCACACCGGTTTGTCAACCGGTCGGACCGACTGGCAGAATGTTGCGGATTCCCGTCCTTTGCCACCGCCGGGTCCGGGAACCACGGTGACCTCCGCCGCGCGACGCACCGTCGCACCCCGAAGATCGCCCCGCACGATGTATCCGGACCCACCCGTCCGGTTCCGCTCCGCAGATCAGTGCAGCGCCACGTCTCGATGAGGACAGCCGGATCGCGATTCCGCATCTACCCGAAACGTCCCGGTCAGCGCACTCGATGAGCGGAACGTATCAGCTATGACCAACTACCCGGCGGTAACCGTCCCCCGGTTCAGCCCGACCCGAGCAGGAGTGAAATCGTGTCACCTGTGACTGACGCACCGAATGCCACCGCGAGCCTGTCCGAGATCACGCAGGAAGAGATCTTCGCCGGCCACCTCGGCGGCAAGCTCTCGGTCGAGCTTTCGGCTCCGCTGGAGACCCAGCGTGACCTCTCCATCGCCTACACCCCCGGTGTCGCTCAGGTCAGCCGCGCGATCGCCAAGGACGAGGCGCTGGCCAAGCGCTACACCTGGACCGACCGCCTGGTCGTCGTGGTGAGCGACGGCACCGCGGTGCTGGGCCTCGGTGACATCGGCCCGCGCGCCTCGCTGCCGGTCATGGAGGGCAAGGCGGCGCTGTTCAAGAAGTTCGCCGGTCTGGACTCGATTCCGATCGTGCTCGACACCAAGGACGTCGACGAGATCGTCGAGACCCTGATCCGCCTGCGCCCGAGCTTCGGTGCGGTGAACCTGGAGGACATCTCCGCGCCGCGCTGCTTCGAGATCGAGAAGCGCGTCATCGAGGCGCTGGACTGCCCCGTCATGCACGACGACCAGCACGGCACCGCCATCGTGGTGCTGGCTGCGCTCAACGGCGCCGCCAAGGTGCAGGGCCGCGCCATCTCCGGCCTGAAGGTCGTGGTGTCGGGTGCGGGCGCCGCCGGTGTCGCGTGCACCAACATCCTGCTGGCCGCCGGTGTCGCCGATGTGACCGTGCTCGACTCGAAGGGCATCGTGAGCACCACCCGCACCGACCTCAACGAGGTCAAGGCGGAGCTGGCGCAGCGCACCAACCCGCGCGGCCTGATCGGTGGCGCCGCGGAGGCGCTGGCGGGTGCCGACGTGTTCCTGGGCCTGTCGGCCGGCCTGATCGCCGAGGAGCTCATCGCCTCGATGGCGCCGGAGTCGATCGTGTTCGCGATGTCGAACCCGGATCCGGAGATCCACCCCGACGTGGCGCGCAAGTACGCCGCGATCGTGGCCACCGGCCGCAGCGACTTCCCGAACCAGATCAATAACGTGCTCGCCTTCCCCGGCGTGTTCAAGGGCGCGCTGGACGCGGGCGCCCGCCGCATCACCGAGGGCATGAAGGTCGCCGCCGCCAACGCAATCTTCGGCGTCGTCGCCGACGAGCTGTCCCCGGACAAGATCATCCCGAGCCCCCTGGACCCGCGCGTCGCCCCGGCCGTCGCCGAGGCCGTCGCCGCCGCGGCCCGCGCGGAGGGCGTGGCGTAACCACCAGAGCGAGAAGGGCGCCCGTTCCGGAAAGGAACGGGCGCCCTTCGCCATTCGTGGAGGTGCTCAGGTGGGGAGTTTCGTGGGGGTGCGCAGGCGGCCGGTGCCCGGGGCGGTGACCCAGACGAGGAGGGCGAGCAGGGCGTCGAGGGTGAGGGCGAGGGCGGCGACGAGGAGGGCGCCGACGAGGACGAGGTCGTAGCGGTACAGACCGAGGCCGTCGAAGATGTAGCGGCCCAGGCCGCCGAGGTTGACGTAGGCGGCGATGGTGGCGGTGGCGACCACCTGCAGCGTCGCGCCGCGCAGGCCGTTGAGCAGGATCGGCGCGGCGTTGGGGACCTCGACGCGCAGCAGGATCTGGCGTTCGGTCATGCCCATCGCGCGCGAGGCGTCGACCACGTCGGCGGGCACGTTCGCCACGCCCGCGTACGCGCCGGCCAGCAAGGGCGGGATGCCGACGGTGAGCAGCGCCAGCATCGGCGGCACCAGGCCCAGGCCCAGCAACAGCACCAGGAAGGTCAGCAGACCGAGCGTCGGCAGCGCGCGCATGGCGTTGGCGAAACCCACCAGCAGCGCCGCACCCCGGCGACGGTGCCCGATCACCAGACCCAGCGGCACCGCGATCAGCGCCGACAGCCCCACCGCCAGCAGCGTGTACCAGAGATGTTGCGCCACACGGGATTCGATGCCGGTGGGTCCACCCCAGTTCGCACCGTCGGTGAAGTAGCGCCAAGCGTCGAGGAAGAGGTTCACGCGCCCGCCCCTCGGCCGACGCGCGGATCGGCCCGCGTCCACGGCGTCGCCCACCGGCCCAGCAGATGCACGGCGCGGTCGAAGAGCAGCGCCAGCACCAAGGTCACGACGATGCCCGCGATGATCTCGTCGGGGTAGTCGCGCTGGTAGCCCTGGGTGAACAGTTTGCCGAGCCCGCCCACGCCGATGAGCGCGCCCACGGAGACCATCGCGATGTTCGTCACCACAACCACGCGCAGATTGGACACGAAAACGGGGATGGCCAGCGGCATTTCGACGGTGAGGATGCGGCGCAGCGGCCCGAACCCGACCGCGTCGGCGGCGTCCACCACGTCGGCCGGCACCGAATCCAGCGCCACCGGAACGGCGATCACCAACAGGGCGGCGGAGTAGATGGTGAGCGCGATGATCACGTTCCACGGGTCGATCGCCGAAATCCCCACCAGCGGCGGGATGATCACGAACAGCGCGATCGACGGCACGGTGTAGGCGAGATTCGCGGCGGTCACGGTGACCCGGCGCAACCATGGCACGCGGCGGATCGACGCGCCCACCGGGATCGCGATCAGCAGGCCGAAGACCAGCGGCAGCAGCGCGAGGAACAGGTGCGTGCGGGTGATGCCGATGATCTCGCCGAAGTTGTCGAGGAGGTAGTTCATCCGAGGCCGTGTTCGTAAGCGAGGGCGTTGCGGGCGTCGTCCTCGGCGGTGCGCTGGGCGGCGAGTTGGGCGATCACCTCATCGGCGCGCACGCCGCCGCGCACCGCGCCCGAGTCGTCCACGGCCACACCGATTCCCGAGGGGGAGGAGATGGCGGCATCCAGCGCCTGTCGCAGATCGCCGCTCGGCCCGAACAGCGATCCGCCCGCCGCCAGGCAGTCGGCCAGTGCCGTGCCCGCCCGGTGCGATTCGACACCCGTCACGTCGACCCAGCCGAGCGGCCGACCCGAATCATCCACCACCAGCACCCATTCGCCGCGCGCCAAGCGCAACGCCGTGACGCCCTCGGCCACGACGGTGCGGATGTCGTGCAGCGGAACGTCTTCGGCGGAACGGAACGACAGGCCGCGATATCCGCGATCCCGGCCCACGAATCCCGCGACGAAATCCGTTGCCGGTTGCGCCAAGACGCGCTGGGGCGCGTCGTACTGCTGCAATACACCGCCGCGCCCGAACACCGCCACCCGGTCGCCGAGCGTGACCGCCTCGTCGATGTCGTGGGTGACGAACACGATTGTCTTGCGCAATTCCGCTTGCAGGCGCTGCATCTCGGTCTGCAACTCGGCGCGCACCACCGGGTCGACCGCGCTGAACGGTTCGTCCATGAGCAGCACCGGCGGATCGGCGGCCAGTGCGCGCGCCACACCGACGCGCTGTTGCTGCCCACCCGACAGCTGCGCCGGGTAGCGTCCGGCCAGCCCGCGATCCAGCCCCACCCGATCCAGTACCTCCAGCGCCGCCGCCCGCGCCGCGCGCCGCGAATCACCGCGCAGCACCGGCACGGTCGCCACATTGTCGAGCACGGTGCGGTGCGGCAGCAGGCCGCCGCTCTGGATGACGTAGCCGATGCCGAGGCGCAGCCGCACCGGATCGACGGTCGAGATGTCCCGCCCGGCCACGGTGATCGTGCCGGAGCTGGGCTGGATCATCCGGTTGATCATCCGCATCGACGTGGTCTTCCCGCACCCCGACGGGCCGACGAACACGGTGAACGAACCCGATTCGATGCGCAGGTCCAGCTCGGTGACGGCGTGCGTGCCGTCGGGGTAGATCTTGCTGACGCCGCGGAACTCGATGTCGGACAACGTGACCCTTCCTGATCGGGCGCGATCACCCGATCGGCTGATCCAGCCCCTGCGCGGCCAGCCATGCGGTCGCGGCGTCCTTCGGCTCGGTCTTCGACTCGCCCGACACGGCCTCGTTCAGCCCGATCAGTTCTTCGGTGGTGAGCTTCGCCGACACCGCGTTCAGCACCGCGACCGCCTTCTCGGAGTGCTTGGCGGCATTGAACAGCGGCACCACGTGCTGCGCCGGGAAGTTGTTCTGCGGGTCCTCGAGTACCACCAGGTCGTACTCGGCGATGGCGGGGGAGGTGGTGAAGATATTGGCCGCCGTGACCTGGCCGTCGACCAGCGCGCGCACGGTGGCCGGGCCGCCGCCGTCGGCGATCGGGACGAAGTTCTCGGCGGCGATGTCGAGACCGTAGTTCTCTTTCAGGCCGGGCAGGCCGCCGCGGCGCTGCTGGAACTCGGCCGGCGCGCCGAAGGTCACCTCGGCCGAGTGCGGCGCTAGATCGGCGATGGTGGTGAGGTTCCAGCGCTCGGCGGTGGCGCGCGTGACCACCACCGCGTCGGAGTCCTGACCCGGCGCGGGCGCGGCGATGGCCAGCTCCGTGCCGAGCGCGCCGGGCAGTGCGGCCTCGACGTCGGCGGCGCTGGTCGCGGTGGCGTCGGCGTCCAGGTATTGCAGCAGGTTGCCGGTGTATTCGGGGATCACCGAGATGGCGCACTCGCGCAGCGCGGGGATATAGGCCTCGCGGCTGCCGATATTGAGTTTGGTGTCCACTTGGAAGCCGTTGCGGCGCAAGGCCTCCGCGTAGATATTGGCCACCGTCTCCGATTCCGGGAAGTTCGCCGAGCCTACGATCAGGCTCTCGCCTTCGCAGGTGCCCGACTGGGCGAGCGGATCGGAGTCGCCGCACGCGGACAGGATCATGCCGACGGCCAGCAGTGCCGCGGCGGCGAGGTAGCGGGCGGCGCGCAGGGCGATGCGCACCGCCGACTGCCTGGCGGCTGGGGTGATCGTGGTCTTCACGGAAGTCCTTCCGGCAGGTGCGGGCGGTGCGACCGAGGCGCTGGGGCCAGCGGTATGTTTCTGGGTGTCCATACTGCCCGGAACCGGGCGATCACGTGGGTTGAACTCGTCTTCGAAGGGGTGGTGTCGCCGGATGAAATCGGGCGCGTCGCGGCGGTGGGTGGCCAGGATGCTGATGGTCGCGGCCGCGGGGACGGTGCTGTCCTGCGGAAACGACGACCCCGGCCCGGAGTTCACGGTCGGCGCGGGTGACGCGGTGGAATCCCGCGTGCTCGCCGAAGTGTACGCCGGGGCGTTGGCGCGCACCGGGTTGCGGGTGGCCGTGGAGCCGGGGCTCGGGGAGCGCGGTGACTACCTCGGCGCGCTGGACGAAGGGCGGGTCGCGCTCGTCGGCGAGCACACCGGGGCGCTGCTCGCGCACTTCGACGACCGGTCCGAGGCCCGCACCCCCGACGACGTGCTCGAAGCGCTGAACCGCTCGCTGCCGGAGGGACTGGTGGTCGCCGACCCGGCCGAGGGTGCCGATCTGCGTGGACGGGTGCTCGTCGTGGAGAGCGAGAACGCCGACGCCGTAGCCGATCTCGCGCCCCGCTGCCCCGAGATCCCGGCGGGCGTCGCGCCCGAACCCGACCTGGTGCGCGGTCCGGCGGTGACGGTGGCGGACTGCTCGTTCGCCGGTGTGGTCGAGCTGCCCGACGCGGTCGCGCTGCGAGAGGCATTGCTGGACGGCCGGATTCGCGCGGGCATCCTGAACGGACCGCCCGACGACGAGCGCGCGACCGAAGGCCTGACCGTACTCGCCGACGACGATTTCGCCGTGCGCGCCGAGAACGTGATCCCGCTGTTCCGCAAGGGTTCCCTGGACGACCGGCGCGTCCGCAAGCTGAACTACGTCGCGGGCGAACTGACCACCGACGAACTGCTCGCCATGATCGAGCGGGTGCGCGGCGGGGCCGACGCGAGCCACGTCGCGCGCGAGTGGTTGGACGCGCACGCGCTGTAGGGGATGCCCGGTGGCCTGCCGGTGCGGCGGGCGCGGGCGCGGCGGAGCCAACCCTCGGGCGATCTTCCGGGTACGCCCAAGGGGCGGCCGCGTTCGTCCTGTGTGTCCCGATAGTCGCATTTGAGCAGGTAGAGCCCGGAATGTGGTCTGCGTCATCCCCCTTGTCGCCCCGTACCCCGCGCCGTATATTCCGAATGGAATATTTGGTCTGGAACACCTCGAGGAGGTGGGCGGGTGGGTGCTCAGGTGACGGCGCTGGGGATCTCGGTGCTGGCACTGCTCGAGGAGCGGCCCATGCATCCCTACGAGATGTACCAGACGCTGATCGAGCGGGGTGAGGACCAGCTCGTGAAGCTGCGGCCCGGCTCGCTCTATCACACGGTGGCGCGGCTGGCCGGTCAGGAGCTGGTGGTGGCCGAGGGGGTGGACCGCGCGGGCAACCGGCCCGAACGCACCACCTACCGGATCACCGCGTCGGGCCGGGAGGCGTTGCGCGCCAGGGTCTCCGAGATCCTGCGCTACCCCGCGCCGGAGTACCCGCTGTTCCCGCTCGCGCTCGCCGAGGCGCACAACCTGCCGAAGGCCGACGTGCTCACCCTGGTGCGCGAACGCGTCACGCACCTCGAACAGGAGCTCGCCGCGCTCGACGCCATGAGCGCGCGGGCGCGCGAGCACGCCGTGCGGCGGCGGTACTGGCTCGCGCTGCCGTACCTGCGTGCCACTCGCGCCGCCGAACTGACGTGGCTGCGCGAGTTCGAAACGGACTTGTCCGGCGGCGCGCTGGAGTGGGAGGAGTTCGATCCGGACACCGGTGCGCGCCGCACCGCATCCGACACCCCCCGGGCGGGGGACGGCGAACGCACGCCGCCCGCGGCGGGCCCGCTGCCGTCCTGAGAGAGGAACGAAATCCGTGTCCACCCAACGCAATCCGTGGCTGGCGCTGTTCGCGCTGGTCGTGGGCTTCTTCATGATCCTGCTGGACATGACGATCGTGTCGGTCGCCAACCCCTCGATCATGGCCGACCTCGGGGCCGATATCCCGCAGGTCATCTGGGTCACCAGCGCCTACCTGCTCACCTACGCGGTGCCGCTGCTGGTGGCGGGCCGCCTCGGCGACCGGTTCGGCCCGAAGAACATCTACCTGATCGGCTTGACGATCTTCACCGCCGCTTCGCTGTGGTGCGGGTTGTCGCACAGCATCGAGATGCTGATCGCGGCGCGCGCCGTGCAGGGGTTGGGCGCGGCCCTGATGACGCCGCAGACGATGGCCGTCATCACCCGCACTTTCCCGCCGGACAAGCGCGGCGCGGCGATGGGCCTGTGGGGCGGCGTGGCCGGGCTCGCGACGCTGGTGGGGCCGATCCTGGGCGGCGTGCTGGTGGACGCGCTGAGCTGGGAGTGGATCTTCTTCGTCAACGTGCCCGTCGGGCTCGCGGCGTTCGCGCTGGCGATGTGGCTGGTGCCCGAATTGCCCACGCACACCCACAAATTCGACCTCGTGGGCGTGGTGCTCAGCGGCGCCGGCATGTTCCTGCTGGTGTTCGGCATCCAGGAGGGCGGCAACTACGACTGGTCGCCGCGGATCTGGGTGCTGATCGGCGCGGGGCTGGCGGTGCTGGTGCTGTTCGTGGTGAACCAGGCCCGCACCCGCGGGGAGCCGCTGGTGCCGCTCGGGGTGTTCCGCGACCGCAACTTCGCGCTGTCGAACGTGGCGATCGCCGCGATGGGCGCCGCGGTCACCTCGGTGATGCTGCCGCTGTACTTCTATCTGCAGGCGGTGCGGGAGATGACGCCCACGCAGTCGGCGCTGGTGTTCGCGCCGATGGCGATCGTGACCGGGGTGAGCGCGCCGTTCATCGGCCGGTTCTCCGACCGGCTGCACCCGAAGATCGTCCCGACCGCCGGCTTCGCGCTGTTCGCGGCCTCGACCTTCTGGTGGGCGATGCTGATGACGCCCGAGTCGAATCTGGTGCTGCTGCTGGTGACGGCCGGTCTGGCGGGCTTGGCGAACGCCTGCATCTGGGCGCCGCTGGCCTCCACCGCCACCCACAACCTGCCCGTGCACCTCGCGGGGGCGGGCGCGGGCGTCTACAACACCACCCGGCAGGTGGGGTCGGTGCTGGGCAGCGCGGCCATCAGCGCGCTCATCGCCGCGCGCATGTCGGCGGCCGGGCTCGGTGACGCGCAGGTGAGCGAGGGCGGCCTCGGGCACGGGGCCGTGCCACCGCAGGTGCTCGACGAATTCAGCACGGCGCTGGGCGAATCCGTGCTCCTGCCCGCCGCGATCCTGCTGCTCGGCGTGGTCGCCTCGGCGCTTTTCGTGAGCCACGGCAAGCGTGTCGATACGTCGAAACCCCAACCTGCCGACACCCTTTCGGCCTGACGTCGTCAATCCTGTTTGTGGCGGTGGTAATAGCGATTCACCCGTGCGCGGTTGCCGCAGCGGGTGGGCGAGCACCAGCGACGGCGCGGATGCGCCGGGAGGAAGAGCAGGACGCAATCCTCGGCTTCGCAGCGTTTGAGCCGGGCCAGCGCTGGATCGGTGAGGAGGTCGGCGGCGGCCTCGGCCGGCACCGCCGCGAGCCGAGTGCCGGAGGCGCCCGCGCGGCGCGGGGTGGCGGTGATCGCGCCGTCGTGCCTGCCGAGTTCGCGTACGGCGGGCGCGGCGGATTGGGCGGCGGTGAGTCCCGCCCGCGCGGCGGCGGGCGGGCGGGCGACCGTCCAGCAAGGCGTGTAGCACCGCGGTCAGGTGCGCGCGCACGTCGCGGACGGCGGCGAGGTCGGCGGCGGTGCACCGGCTGGGCACCGGCTCGCCGAATCGGTCCGCTTCCAGTGCCGGCCACTCGTCCAGGCGGGCGGGGGTGTCGAGCACCCGGCGCGCGCGCCTACCTGGACGATCTCCCGGACGCCGAACTCCACCTGTTCGGCACCGGCCACTTCGCGCTGGAGACCCACCTGCCCGAGATCGCGCCGCTCGTCGGCGATTTCCTCGACCGCGTCCACGGCGGACACGCGAAAGGCGCCGTCCGCGAGCAGAACTCGCGGACGGCGCCTTCCCGGTTGACCTAGTTGTAGATCTTCTCCACCTCGGAGGCGTACTGCTTCATCACGACGGCGCGCTTGAGCGACATCTTCGGGGTGAGCTCGCCGGTCTCCTGGGTCCAGTCGACCGGGAGGATGCGGATCTTCTTGATCTGCTCGGCGTGCGAGACCTTCTTGTTGGTCTCGGCCACCGCGGCGTCCACCTCGGCGATCAGGGCCTTGTTCTCGATCAGGGTCTCGATCGGGGTGTCGGCGGCGACGCCGTTGCGCTCCTTCCAGCCCGGCAGCGCCTCCGGGTCGAGGGTGATCAGCGCGCCGATGAACGGCTGGCCGTCACCGACGACCATCACCTGGCTGATCAGCGGGTGCGCCCGCAGCGAATCCTCCAGCAGCGCGGGGGAGACGTTCTTGCCACCGGCGGTGACGATGATCTCCTTCTTGCGGCCGGTGATGGTGACGAAGCCGTCGGCGTCGATGGCGCCCAGGTCGCCGGTCTTGAACCAGCCGTCCTGGAACGCGTCCTCGGTGGCCTCGGCGTTGCCCCAGTAGCCGCCGAACACGACCGAACCGCGCAGCAGCAGCTCGCCGTCCTCGGCGATCTTGACGGCGTGGCCCTCGATCGGGCGGCCCACCGAGCCGACCCGGATGTGCTCGGGGGTGTTCACGGTGATGGCGGCGGTGGTCTCGGTGAGGCCGTAGCCCTCGTAGATCGTCACGCCGACGCCGCGGAAGAAGTGGCCCAGGCGCGCGCCCAGCGGGCCGCCGCCGGACACGGCCGCCTCGCACTGGCCGCCGAGCGCGGTCTTGAGCTTGCTGTAGACCAGCTTGTCGAACACCGTGTGCTTGAGCTTGAGCACCAGGCCGGGCCCGCCCTTGTCGAGGGACTCGCTGTAGGCGATGGCGGTCTCGGCCGCGGCGTCGAAGATCTTGCCCTTGCCGCCGTCGTGCGCCTTCTGCTTCGCGCCGTTGAACACCTTCTCGAACACGCGCGGCACCGAGAGGATGAAGTGCGGCTTGTAGCTGCCGAACTGCTCCACCAGGGTGGTCCAGTCCGAGGTGTGCGCGACGACGACCTTCGCGTCGAACGCGGCCAGCGCGACCGCACGGGCGAACACGTGGGCCAGCGGGAGGAACATCAGCGTGCGCTTGCCCTCGCTGACGTACTTGTTCAGCGCGATGCGGTCGGACTTGGACTCCGCGTACAGGTTCGCGTGGGTCAGCGACACGCCCTTCGGGCGACCCGTGGTGCCCGAGGTGTAGATCAGGGTGGCGGGCGAGGCCGCACCCACCTGGGCGCGGCGTTCGTGCACCCGCTGCTCGTCGATATCGGCGCCGCGGGCGATCAGCTCATCGACCGCGCCCTTCTCGAACTGGAGCGTCTCGCGCAGGTCCGGCAGCGACCCGGCCTCGATCTCGTCGATGGTGGCCTGGTGCTTGTCGTTGTCGAGCACCAGCAGCTTGGTCGCGGAGTCCTGCAGGATCCACTTGGCCTGCTCGGCCGAGGAGCTGTCGTAGATGGCGACGGTCACGCCACCGGCCGCCCAGATGGCGAAGTCGAGCACGGCCCACTCGTAGCGGGTGGGCGCCATGATGGCGACGCGGTCGCCGAGTTCGACGCCGGAGGCGATGATGCCCTTGGCCACGCCGGTGACCGTCTTCGCGAACTGCGCCGCGGTCACATCGTTCCAGCCGCCATTGCCGTTCGGGACGTTGAACAGCACCGCGTTCGGTGACTGTTCGGCATGGCGGAAGACGTTGTCGGAATTGTTCGCGTCGTCCGGAATGGTGTAAGAAGCCGGGACTTCGAACTCTCGCATCAGTGCCCTTCCACGTGGGTTAACTCGCCAGTAATCTACGACACCTTTTGCCGGCGCGCGTCATCGACCACCGAAAACTCCGCTGTTCGGCATTCGGCCGCCCGGTCCGGACGCATTGGCGCGCCCATCCTAGGCAAACTTCCGGCCGCGCGATCGCCGCGCGCCCTTCGGGTCTCCTCGGTCGCGGACGCCACTGGCGAGGCGGCCGCGCGGAGGAAGTCGGCGAGCTCGCCCAGCACCCGCGCGGCGGGCGCGAACCAGGCCGCCTGCATCTGCGCGACGTGCCACAGGCCCTCGGTCTCGGTGTAGTGCACCTCGACGCCGGCCGCGCGCAGCGCGGCCACCAGCTCCAGGCACTGCTCGTGCAGCAACTCGCTCACGTCCACCTGGACGTAGGTCGGCGGCAGTCCGCGCATCTCACCGCGCAACGGCGCGTAGCCGGTGTCGGCCCCGTCGCCGGCGCCCAGGTAGGCGGCGGCGCAGGCGCGCGACCACGGCCCGTTGACCACGAGATCGCGCTCGCGCGAGGACACCGCGTTCGGATCGGTCCACGGCGCGATCAAGCCCAGCGCGGCCGGGCGCATACCGTGCTCGGCGATCAGTCGCTGCGCCAGCGCCAGCGACAGACCGCCACCCGCGGAATCGCCCGCGACGGTGATCTGGTCGGGCCGGAATCCGCACCGCGAGACCAGTTCGCGGAACGCGGCGGTGGCATCGTCCAAGGCCGCGGGGAACGGATGCTCCGGGCCCATCCGGTAGTCGAGCACGTAGACCGCGCTCCGGCTGTCGCGCGCCAGACGCGCCGCCAGCGAGCGGTGCGTGGCGAGCGAGCCGACCGCATAACCACCGCCGTGCAGGTAGAGCACGGCGGTGGTGGGCGCGGTGTCGCCCGCGGTGTGCAGTTCGGTGACCCGGCCCGCCAGGCGCATCCGGCGCATGGTGACGCCGTCGGGCAGCAGCTGGGCCCGCGAGCCCAGATCCATCAGCCCGCGCTGCATCGCGAACGGCAGCCGGTGGTGCAGCAGGACGCGGAAGACGGGGTTCAGCAGCGCCCGCCCCACGGGGAGCGGGATGTCGAAATCACGCATTCCGGCGGCTCAGGGCAGGTAGCGCCGGGTGGTGGCGGACACGATGCGCTGGTAGCCCGAGGCCGTCGCGCGGACGAACAGGTCCAGCGCCTTGGCCTCCCAGCCGATCAGCACGCGGCCGTGGCCCTTGCGCACGCCCTCGGTGATGGTCTTCGCGGCCATCTCGGGGGTGTGGATGGCCAGCATCTTGTCGAACATCGCGGCCGCGGACGCGCCGTCGATGCCCTCGGCGTAGGTGGCGTTGCGCGCCACGCCGGTCTTGATGCCGCCCGGGTGCACACAGGTGACCTTGACCGGGGCCTTGGCCACCAGCATCTCCTGGCGCAGCGATTCGGTGAAGCCGCGCACCGCGAACTTGGCGGCGTTGTAGGCGCTCTGGCCGGGGATCGCGATCAGGCCGAACAGGCTGGATACGTTCACCACGTGGCCGTCGCCGGACTCGATCAGGTGCGGCAGGAACGCCTTGGTGCCGTTGACGACACCCCAGAAGTCGACGTCCATGATGCGCTCGATGTCCTTGAACTCCGAGCGCAGCACCTCGCCGTGGAAGGCGATGCCCGCGTTGTTGTAGATCTGGTGCACCACGCCGAAGTGCGCCTTGACGGCATCGGCGTAGAGCAGCACGGCCTCGCGCTCGGCCACATTGAGCCGGTCGGACTTGACCTGCGCGCCCAGCTGCTCGCAGCGGCGCACGGTCTCGGCCAGCCCGTCGGTGTCGATATCGGAGAGCGCCAGCTTCGCGCCGCGCGCGGCCAGATCCTCGGCCAGGGCGCGGCCGATGCCGGAGCCGGCTCCGGTGATCACACAGACTTTGTTGGTGAAGTAAGCGTCCTTGCTCACGGGTGTCACACTGCTTTCAGTTCGGCGGGCGCGGTGGTGGTCTCGTAGGCCTCGACATCGAATTCCTTGGTGATCCGGCGGAATTCGAAGGTGAAGTCGGGCCACAGCGTGGTGTTGTTGCCGTGCTTGTCCAGGTACCAGCTGGCGCAGCCGCCGGTGTTCCACACCGACCTGCCCAGCTTGGCCTGCAGTTCCCTGTTGTACTCGTCCTGGGCCTCGCGGCGGACCTCGACGGTGCGCAGGCCCTGCTTCGCGATGGTGTTCAACGCGTCGGCGATGTAGTTGATCTGCGATTCGATCATGTACACCATCGAGGTGTGGCCCAGGCCCACGTTGGGGCCGAGCAGGAAGAACATGTTGGGGAAGTTGGCGATCGAGGCGCCCTTGTAGCCCTGCTGGCCGATCTCGTCGAAGACCTCGCTCAGCGTGCGGCCGTCCTTGCCGGTGATCGTCTCGAAGGTCGGCGAGTCGGTGACGTGGAAGCCGGTCGCGACGATCAGCGCGTCGATCTCGCGCTCGGTGCCGTCCTCGGTGACGATGGAGCCGGCGCGGATCTCGGCGATCGGATCGGTCACCACGTCGACGTTGTCCCGGTCCAGCGCGGGGTAGTAGTCGTTGGAGATCAGCATGCGCTTGCAGCCGATGCGATAGTCGGGCGTGACCTTCCGGCGCAGTTCGGCGTCGCGGATCTCGAAGCGCAGCTTGGCCTTCGACAGCAGCTCGAAGCCCTGCATCAGCGCGGGCACCTTGGCCAGGCCGACGACCTGGGTCTCGCGGGCGGCGTAGATGGCCGCGCGGGACAGGCGCTGCACGCCGGGCACGTACTTGAACGCCAGCTTCTCGATGCCCAGGTACGGGCGGTCCAGGCGCGGCAGCAGCCAGGGCGCGGTGCGCTGGTAGACGTCGAGGTGGGCCACCTGCGGCGCGATCGCGGGCACGATCTGGATGGCGGAAGCGCCGGTGCCGATGATGGCGACGCGCTTGCCGGTGAGATCGGCGTCGTGGTTCCAGCGGGCGGAGTGGAAGATCTCGCCCTCGAAGTCGTGAATGCCCTTGATATCGGGCAGGTTCGGCTCGCAGAGCGCGCCGACGGCCGAGACCAGCGTGTCGGCGGTGAACTCGCCCCGGGAGGTGGTGACCTCCCAGCGGGCCAGCTCGGCGTTCCAGCGCGCGCCGGTGACGTCGCAGTCGAACAGGTGCTTGTCGCGGACCTGGTACTTGTCGGCGACGCCCTGGATGTAGGCCTGGATCTCACCCTGGCGGGAGAACGAGCGAGACCAGTTCGGGTTGAGCTCGAACGAGTACGAGTACAGGTGGGACGGCACATCGCACGCGGCACCGGGGTAGGTGTTGTCGCGCCAGGTGCCGCCGACATCGCTGCCGCGCTCCAGGACCAGGAAATCGTCACGGCCCTGCTGGGTCAGCCGGATGGCGAGACCGAGCCCGGCGAACCCGCTGCCGATGATGATCGTCTCGAGGTGGCGGGCAGGCCGGTTGCCGACAGCTTTGTCTGTAACCTTACGACTCATGTAACCTAGCTTACGATCCTATTGAGCAGGAGTCAACAGTATTGAACCACGTTCAGTAACATGAGTCCCGTGAACCGCAGAAGCCCCGGCGAGAACGGCAAGCGCACCCGGCTCACCCCGGAGGAGCGCCGCGAACAGCTGCTCGCCCTCGGTGTGAAGATGCTCGGCGAGCGCTCGATCGAGGAGATCTCCGTCAGCGAGATCGCGGCGCAGGCGGGCATCTCGCGCGGCCTGCTCTTCCACTACTTCCCGACCAAACAGGACTTCCAGCGCGAAGTGGTGCGGCACGCGAACGCCGAACTGCTGGAACGGGTCTCGCCGGATCGCACGCTCGGCATCTTCGACATGCTGCGCGATTCCATCGGCCGCTACGTGGACTACGTCAGCGAGAACAGCACGTCGTATCTGGCGCTGCTGCGCGGGCCCACCAGCGTCAGCCCCGATCTGGTGCCGCTGGTCGAGCAGACCCGCGACGCCATCATCGGCATCATCCTCGCCGAGGCGCCGGTCCCTATCGACCCGGCCGCCCACCCCCGCCTGATGCTCGGCATGCGCGGCTGGATCGCCTTCGTCGAGGAGACCACCCTCACCTGGCTGCGCGCCGAACCCATCACCCGCGACGAACTGGTCGAACTGCTCGTCGAATCCCTCATCAGCCTGGCCATGGCGCTGCACGCCGACCTCGGCGAGGTCCTGCGCGGCGCCGCCATCGGCGGCTGACCGACCCCGGACACGGCGAACGCCGGGTGCGAATCCGATTCCCCGAGGGGAGGATTCGCACCCGGCGTCCGGGCCTGACCCGATCAGGCGGTCGGCGCGAAGGCCTCTTCGATGATCTCCGCCTGCTCGACCGCGTGCACCTTCGACGATCCCGAGGACGGGGCCGACATGGCGCGGCGCGAGACGCGGCGCAGCTTGCCGAGGCGCTCCGGCAGCAGCTCGGGCAGGTTCAGGCCGAAGAACGGCCAGGCGCCCTGGTTGGCGGGCTCCTCCTGGACCCAGGCGATGTCGGTCGCGTTCGGGTACCCGGCCAGCGCCTCGTTGAGGCGGTACGCCGGGATCGGGTACAGCTGCTCGACCCGCACGATCGCGATGTCCTCGCGCTTCTGCTTGGTCTTCTCCGCGACCAGCTCGTAGTAGAGCTTGCCGCTGGTCAACAGCACCCGCTTCACCTTGCCGCGGTCACCGACGCCCTGCTCGTAGGTGGGCTCGTCGAACACCGAGTGGAACTTCGACTCGGTGAAGTCCTTCAGGTCCGAGACCACGGCCTTGTTGCGCAGCATCGACTTCGGGGTGAAGACGATCAGCGGACGGCGGATGTCGTCGTGCACGTGGCGGCGCAGCAAGTGGAAGTAGTTCGCCGGCGTGGACGGCACCGCCACCGTCATCGACCCCTCCGCGCACAGCTGCAGGAAGCGCTCGATGCGGCCCGAGGTGTGGTCGGGACCCTGGCCCTCGTGGCCGTGCGGCAGCAGCAGCACCACATCGGAGAGCTGGCCCCACTTGGCCTCACCGGAGGAGATGAACTCGTCGATGATGGACTGCGCGCCGTTGACGAAGTCGCCGAACTGCGCCTCCCACAGCACCAGCGCGTTCGGGTTGCCCAGCGAGTAGCCGTACTCGAAACCGACGGCGGCGAACTCGCTCAGCGCCGAATCGTGCACCGCGAACCAGCCCGGGTTGGCCGAGCCGATGTTGTGCAGCGGGGTGTACTCCTCGGCGGTCTTGCGGTCGATGATGACCGAGTGCCGCTGGGTGAAGGTGCCGCGGCGGGAGTCCTGACCGGTCAGGCGCACCGCGCGGCCCTCGTCGATGAGCGTGCCGAAGGCCAGCAGCTCGGCGAAGGCCCAGTCGACCTTGCCCTCGTAGGCCATCTCGCGCCGCTTCTCCAGCACCGGCTTCACGCGCGGGTGCACGCTGAAGCCCTCCGGCACGTTGACGAACGCGTCGCCGATGCGCTGCAGCACCGACTTGTCCACGGCCGTCTGCACGGTCGCGGGGACCTTCTGGTCGTCCTCGACCGATTCGCTCGGCTCCGGCGGGTACTTCTCCAGTTCGCGGACCTCGTTGAACACCCGCTCCAGCTGGCCCTGGTAGTCGCGCAGCGCGTCCTCGGCCTCTTTCAGCGAGATGTCGCCACGGCCGATCAGGCTCTCGGTGTAGCTCTTGCGCACTGAGCGCTTGGTGTCGATGACGTCGTACATGTACGGCTGGGTCATCGACGGGTCGTCGCCCTCGTTGTGCCCGCGGCGGCGGTAGCAGATCAGGTCGATGACCACGTCCTTGCGGAACTTCTGCCGGAAGTCGACCGCCAGGCGCGCCACCCAGTCGCACGCCTCCGGGTCGTCGCCGTTGACGTGGAAGATCGGCGCGCCGATGAACTTCGCGATATCGGTGGAGTATTCGGTGGAGCGGCTGTTCTCCGGGGCGGTGGTGAAGCCGATCTGGTTGTTCACCACGATGTGGATGGTGCCGCCCACGCGGTAGCCGCGCAGACCCGAGAGGTTCAGCGTCTCGGCCACCACACCCTGACCGGCGAACGCGGCGTCACCGTGCAGCATCAGCGGCATCACCGAGAAGCCCTCGGGGCCGTCGCCCTTGTCCAGCAGGTCCTGCTTGGCGCGGACCAGGCCCTCCAGCACCGGGTCCACCGCCTCCAGGTGCGAGGGGTTGGCCGTCAGCGAGACCTCGATCTCGTTGTCGCCGAACATCTGCAGGTAGGTGCCCTGCGCGCCGAGGTGGTACTTCACGTCGCCGGAGCCGTGCGTGGCCGCCGGGTTCATGTTGCCCTCGAACTCGGTGAAGATCTTCGAGTACGGCTTGCCGACGATATTGGCCAGCACGTTGAGGCGGCCGCGGTGCGGCATTCCGATGACGACCTCGTCGAGCGAATGCTCGGCGCACTGGTCGATGGTGGCGTCCATCATCGGGATGACCGATTCGGCGCCCTCGAGCGAGAAGCGCTTCTGGCCGACGTACTTGGTCTGTAGGAAGGTCTCGAACGCCTCCGCGGCGTTGAGCCGGTTCAGGATGTACTTCTGTTGCGCGACAGTCGGTTTGACGTGCTTCTGCTCGACACGGTCCTGGATCCACTGCAACTGCTCGGGATCGAGGATGTGGGTGTACTCCACGCCCACGTGGCGGCAGTACGCGTCGCGCAGGATGGACAGCACGTCGCGCAGCTTCATGCGCTCCTGGCCGTGGAAGCCCGCCACGCTGAACTCGCGGTCCAGGTCCCACAGGGTGAGGCCGTGCGAGGTGACGTCCAGGTCGGGGTGGCTGCGGAACTTGTCCTTGACCAGGCGCAGCGGGTCGGTGTCGGCCATCAGGTGGCCGCGGCTGCGGTAGGCGGCGATCAGCTCGAGCACGCGCGCGCTCTTGTCGACGCCGCGCTCGCGGATGTCCTTGCGCCAGCGCACCGGCTCGTACGGCACGCCGAGGCCGTGGAAGATCTCGTCGTAGAAGTCGTCGGAGATCAGCAGCTGGTGGATGGTGCGCAGGAAGTCGCCGGACTCCGCGCCCTGGATGATGCGGTGATCGTAGGTGGAGGTGAGCGTCATCAGCTTGCCCACGCCCAGGTCGGCGATGCGCTCCTCGCTCATGCCCTGGAACTCGGCCGGGTACTCCATGGCGCCCGCGCCGATGATCGCGCCCTGGCCCTGCATGAGGCGCGGCACCGAGTGCACGGTGCCGATGGTGCCGGGGTTGGTCAGCGAGATGGTGACGCCGGTGAAGTCCTCGGTGGTGAGCTTGCCGTCGCGGGCGCGCCGCACGATGTCCTCGTAGGCGGTGTGGAACTGGCCGAAGGTCATCGCCTCGGTGCCCTTGATGGCCGCGACGACCAGCGAGCGGCTGCCGTCCTTGCCGGGCAGGTCGATGGCCAGGCCCAGGTTGGTGTGCGCCGGGGTGACCGCGTTCGGCTTGCCGTCGATCTCGGCGAAGTGGCGGTTCATGTTCGGGAACGCCTTGACCGCCTGCACGATCGCGTAGCCGAGCAGGTGGGTGAACGAGATCTTGCCGCCGCGGGTGCGGGCCAGGTGGTTGTTGATGACCAGCCGGTTGTCGATCATCAGCTTGGCCGGGATGGCGCGCACCGACGTCGCGGTCGGGATGGCCAGCGAGGCGGACATGTTCTTGGCGACCGCGGCGGCCGCGCCGCGCAGCACCTTCGCCTCGTCGGTGGCCTCGGCGGGCTTGGGCCCGCCGGAGGTCGGCGCGGCGTTGGAGGTGGGGGCGGGGGTGGTCTGCGGTGCGCGCGCGGTGGCCTTCGCCGGTGTCGGGGTGGGGGCCTTGGCGGGAGCCGGGACCGCCTTCGCGGGAGCGGGGGCGGGCGCGGCGGCGGCGGGCGCGGGGGCCGGGGCGGGCGCGGAGGTCACCGGCTTGGCGGGCGCGGGAGCGGGGGCGGAGTTGGCGGTCGGCGCTGCGGCGGAGTTGTCGGTGGACTCGCCCGTGGCCTCGGGGGTGTAGTCGGCGAGGAACTCGTGCCAACTCTCATCGACCGACGACGGGTCCTGTTTGAACTTCTGATACATCTCGTCGACTAGCCACTGGTTCTGTCCGAACTGGGAAGTTGAGCTGCTCACAGCAGGTGTTCGCCTCATTTCGTTCTTCGCGCTGCGACGTTTGTGACGTGCCCGGCACGGGGATCGGCGGATGGGCGCCGATTCACCCTCTGTCGAGGATATGCCCAGCGGCAAATCGAGGGAGCCACCCACCACCGGACAGACACGAACTCCTCTGTGCAGACCCGTCCCGAAGCGAGAATATTCCTTCTGACCGGCGCCCCGCACCCGACCCGCGCCCGCGGCCCGCTCACCCGCGCGCGGGCGCCGCGCCCGGCGAAGCCGCAGCCCACAGCCTGCGATAGGTGCCGTCGGCCGCCAGCAGCTGCTCGTGCGTCCCGAACTCGGTGACCCGGCCCCGCTCCACCACCGCGATGCGGTCGGCCCGCGCGGCCGTGCTGAGCCGGTGCGCGACCACGACGGTGGTCCGGCCCCGGGTCAGCGATCTGCTCGCTACCAGCACCGATGCCTCGCTCTGGGCGTCCAGCGTGGCGGTGGCCTCGTCCAGCAGCAACAGGTCGGGGCGCACCAGTTCGGCGCGGGCCAGCGCGATCAGCTGGCGCTGGCCCGCGGAGAGACCGCGACCGCGTTCACCCACCGGCTGGCGCAGGCCCAGCGGCAAGGCGGCGATCATGTCGGCCGCGCCCACCGCCTTCGCGGCCGCGAGCACCTCGTCGTCGGTCGCGAAAGGTTGTCCGAACGCAATGTTGCTGGCGACGTCGCCGGTGAAGAGGTGAGCTTCCTGCGGCACGATCCCCAACCGGGCCCGGTACTCGGTGAGGCGGTAGTCGCGGATGTCGACCCCGTCCACGGTGACCGCGCCCGCGTCGTCGGCGCGCGGCAGGTCGTACAGGCGGGCCAGCAGCTTGACGATGGTCGACTTGCCCGCGCCGGTCGGGCCGACCAGCGCCAGGGTCGACCCCGGCGCGATATCGAGCGTGACGCCGTCCAGCGCCGGTTTCCCCGCGTCGCCGTAGCGGAAACGCACCTCGTCGAGGCGCACCTCGCCGCGCAGCCGCCCGCGCAGCGGCGTCGCGTCGGGTGGGTCCTCGGCCAGGGTCGACGGGGTGCGCAGCAGATCGCCGATGCGGCGCAGGCCCACCCGGGCCTGCTGATAGCTGTCGAAGACCTGCGACAACTGGGTGATCGGGCCGAACAGCAGCTCCAGGTACAGCACGAACGCGACCAGCGTGCCCGCCGTCGTCACGCCGGTCGCCACCTCGCGCGCCCCGACGAACACCACGGCGGCCAGCGCCACGTCGGCCCAGGCGATGACGAACGCGAAGTACAGCGCGATCGCCCGCTGCGCCCGCATGCGCGCGGCGCGGTAGCCGGCCGAGTACTCGGCGAAGCGGCGGGCGGCGCGCGGCTCGTGCCGGTTGGCCTGCACGGCGCGCAGGCCGGCCACGTTTTCCTGGAAATCGGCGTTCACGGCCGAAACCCGTTCCCGCGACACCGAATACGCGGTGCCCGAGACCCGGCGGAACAGGACGGTGGCCAGGATCAGCGGCGGCAGCGCGAGCAGCGTGACCGAGGCCAGCGACAGGTCGATGAGCAGCAGCGCGCCGAGGATGCCGACCAGGGTGAGCCCGCCGATCACGGTGGTGGCCACCCCGGTCTGCAGGAAGGTCGACAGGGCGTCCACGTCGGTGGTCATCCTGGTCATGATGCGGCCGGACAGTTCCCGCTCGTAGTAGTCCAGGCCCAGCCGTTGCAGGTGCGCGTAGCTACGCACCCGCAACCCGTAGAGCACGCGTTCGCCGGTGCGGGCGGTGAGCACGATGGTGGCCGCGCCCACGATCAGCCCGGCCACCACCAGCAGCGCGCCCAGGACCGCAGCCCAGCGCAGGGCGCCCGTGTCGGCGGCGTGCACGCCGTGATCAATGGCGTAGCGGACCAGCGGCGGGAACGCGACGCCGATCAGCGCGTCCAGCGCGAGCAGCCCGACCACGGCCGCCACCAGCGCGCGCACCGGCCGCAGCAGGCGCGGCAGGCGGAAGTGCGGATCGGGGCGGCGCAGGTCGGCGTCGTCCTGGTGGGGTTCCTCGGTGGCGGGCGGCAGGCTGTCGATGGTGCGGCGCAATTCGGGTGTCTCGGCGAGCGCGGCGCTGGCCGCGCCGAAACCGCCGCCGGTCCGGCCGGTCGCCCGGGGTTTGCGGAAGAGCGGCGCCTCGGGTTCGGTGACGCGCGGCGCGAGCGGATGCGCGGGCGCGGGCAGGCGGATCACCCGGTCGGCGTGCGCGAGGGTGGATTCGCGGTGGGCCAGGATGAGGGTGGTGCGCCCGCCGCGGTCGGGCAGCGCGTCGAAGATGGCGGCCTCGGTGAGGGCGTCGACGGCGGAGGTGGCGTCGTCGAGCACCAGCACGCGCGGACGGGTCAGCAGCACCCGCGCCAGCGCCACCCGCTGGCGCTGGCCGCCGGAGAGGGTGAGGCCGCGTTCGCCGACCACGGTGTCGTAGCCGTCGGGCAGTTCGCCGATGAACTCGTCGGCCGCGGCCAGTTTCGCGGCCTGCCTGATCTCGGCGTCGGTGGCGTCGGGGCGGCCCAGCGCGATATTGGCGGCGATCGAGGCGCTGTAGAGGAAGGGCTCGTCGAAGACCACGCCGACGGCGGCGCGCAGCTCGGCGGCGCGCACGTCGGCGATGTCGACCGGGTGCGCCGGATCGCCGCCGACCAGGCGGATGTGGCCGGCGTCGGGGGCGTAGAACCGGGGGAGCAGCAGCGACAGGGTGGTCTTGCCGGAACCCGTGGGGCCGATGATCGCCACGGTCTCGCCGGGGCGCACGGTGAGGTCGAGGTCGCGCAGGACCGGGCGGTCGGGATCGAAACCGAAAGTGAGCGAGTCGATCTCGATGCCGAGTGGGCCGTCGGGCAGCGGCACCGGGTCGGGCGGGTCGGTCAGCGCGGGCGTGGTGTCGATGACCTGGAAGACGCGTTCGGCGGCCGCGCGGGTGAGCTGGGCCAGGATGATCACCGACGTCATCGCGCGCGTCGCGGAGGTCATCGTCGCGACGTAGGCGGCGAAGGCGAGGAAGGTGCCCAGGCCCACGTGCCCGTGCAGCGCCAGCCAGCCGCCGAAGCCGATCACCCCGACCAGCCCGGCCTGCGGCACCGCCGCGACCACCGGCGCGAAGCGGGAATCCACCCGCGCCGCGCGCAGGCGTTCGGCGTAGAGCCTGCGGGCGTGGCCCTCCAGCACGTCGACCATCCGGGCTTCCTGCCCGAAACCCTTGACCACGCGGACGCCGGTGACGGTCTCCTCCACGTGCTGGGCCACCTCGGCCGCGCGCTGCTGCGCCGACCAGGTGGCCGCGAACACGCGCGGGCGCATCCGGTACACCACCAGCGCGATCCCGGGCACCACCAGCAGCGCGACGAGCGCCAGCGGCGGCGAGAGCCACAGCATCACCGCTGCGGCGAGCAGGAACTGCAGCAGCGCCATCCCCGACAGCGGGACCATCGCGAGCAGGCCCTGCACCAGTTGCAGGTCGGTGATGGAGCGTGACACCACCTGGCCGGTGCGCAGCGCGTCCTGGCCCGCCCCGTCCAGGCGCTGCAGCGCGCCGAGCACCTGGATCCGCAGCGAGTGCTGCACGTCGAGGGAGAGCCTGCCCGCCAGCAGCCGCCTGCCGAACGACGCGCCGAACCGGCCGAACGCGAGCAGCACCAGCAGCGCCGCGACCGTCCCGATCACCTCGGTGTCGCCGACCCCGGCCGCATCGATGGCACGCTTGGTCAGCAGCGGCGCGGCCACCTCCACCAGCGCCCCCGCCAGGATCGCGGCTCCCACCGCCGCGACCGTCCCCGGATAGGCACGGCTCTCGGCCCACAGCCGCCGCACCCACCCGCGCTCCCGCACAGCACCCTCACGCACCCGCACTCACCTCCCACTCGAAGGTAGCGACACATCCCGACACGCCGCGCCCGACCGAGTTGTCCACAGGCTCGCTTGGCAGGTCGCGAAACTCGGTCTACCGTCGCTCGCATGACCACGCAGGGGGAGTTCACACGGCGCTACCAGCAGCTTCGCCACGACGTCGACGACGTCTACGAACAGGTCGCGGTCCTGGAACAGAAGATGGATCGCGGCTTCCGCCGAATCGACAAACGGTTCCACAAACAAGATCTGCGCCTGGACGCCATGGACGGGCGCTTGGACGTCATCGACGGGCGCTTGGATGCGGTGGACGGGCGCTTGGACGTCATCGACGGGCGCTTGGATGCGGTGGACGGGCGCTTGGACGTCATCGACGGGCGCTTGGATGCGGTGGACGGGCGCTTGGACGTCATCGACGGGCGCTTGGATGCGGTGGACGGGCGCTTGGACGTCATCGACGGGCGCTTGGATGCGGTGGACGGGCGCTTGGACGCCATCGACGGACGGCTGGACACCATGGACCAACGCCTGGACACCATGGGCCAACGCCTGGACACCATGGACCAACGCCTGGACACCATGGGCCAACGCCTCGACACCATGGAACGGAGCATCGGCGCCCTGGGCACCCAGGTGCGGCAGGTGGAGCACGGCGTCACGCAGATCCTCCAGCTGCTGCGCGGCGGTCGCTCCGACGGCGTGCGCAGCGGGATCAGGTCAGACGGCGCGGGTGCGCAGGTGCCACCAGGCGGCGGCGGAGAGGGCGACGGTCCACAGCAGTAGGACGACGAAGGCGGCGGGGGTGGGGGCGAGGATGTCGCTGTCGGGGAAGGAGCCGACGGCGACGGCGCCGACGGTGGCCGAGCCGGGGAGCAGGGTGACCAGGCCGCCCAGGCCCATGGCGTCGGCGATCACCCAGATCAGCGGTTCGGCGAACAGCAGCCAGCCCAGGATCAGCGCCACCGCCCCCGTCGACTGGCGCAGCAGCAGCCCGGCGGCGGTGCCGATCAGCGCCCAGCACACCACCGCGAGCAATCCGATCCCGCACACCGCGAACAGCTGTCCGCCGAAGGCGATCTTGCCGCGCCCGAACGCGAAAAGGCAGACGAGCGCGACGATTTCGACCATCAGCGCTACGGCCAGCGCGCCCGCGCCGGTCACCAGCGCCTTGGCCGCCGCGATCCGGTCACGGTCGGGGGTGAACAGCGCGGTCAGCGGCATCGACCGGTAACGGAACTCCCCGCCGGCTCCCGCCGCGCCGACCGCGGCCGCGGTGAGGATCGTGGCGAGCAACGCGAGGTAGAGCCCGATGGTGGCGGCGCCGGTGGCCGGGTTCGCCTCGGGGTCGGTGGGCCCGGCCGTCAGCGCCGTCGTGGTGGCCGCGACCAGCGCCACCGCGGGCAGCCCCGCGGCGAGCAACCAGTTGCGGCGCAGCGTGGAGACCTTGCGGACCTCGGAGTTCACGGTGGGCACGAGGTCCGGGGGCAGCAGCATCATCGCGGGATCCCGTAGGGCGTCGGCGGACGGTGGACGGCCGCGCCCTGCAGCACGGGCGGCGCGGCGGGTTTGACGAGCGAGGCCAGCACCCGGTCGGGGTGGATCGGATCGGGCGTCACGCTGTCCAGCCGCACCCCGGCGGCCGCGGCGGCCTCGTGCAGCTGGGCCTCGGTTGTCTCGGCGACGGCGAGCCGTCCGTCGGGCCGGATGACGGCGTCGGTGTGCCCGCGTGCGGCGAGCGCGGTGGCCAGCGCGACGGGGGACGACGACGCGACGACCAACCGGTCGGGGTGGCCGCGCCGCAGCGTGGCCGGCGTTCCCTGGTACACCACGGAACCGCCGCTGAGCACGATCAGCTGATCCGACATCGGCACCACGGCCGCGAGACTGCGCGCGGTGAGCAGCGCCGACCCACCGCGCCGGGCGTGCCTGCGCAGGAAATCGTGCAACCAGCCGCGCTCGGCGCCGTCCAGGCCCTCGGTCGGTTCGTCCAGGATCAGCAGCTGGGGGTCGGTGAGCAGCGCGGTCGCCAGCGCCAGCCGGGTCTGCTGTCCGACCGAGAGCGCGCTCGCCGCGATCCGTGCCGCGTCGGTGAGCCCCACGGTCTCGAGCACCGCGTCCACGCGCGTGTCGGGGACATTCACCGCCGCCGCGTACACCAGCAGGTGGTCGCGGGCGCCGCGGGCGGGATGCAGACCGCGCGGCACGAGCATCCCGCCCACCTGCGCCGCCGCGTCTTCGCGCGGATCGTCGGAGATGGTGGCGGGGATCGTGCGGCCCGCGACCTCGGCCGAGCCGGAGGTCGGTTCGAGCAGCCCGAGCAACATTCGCACCAGCGTGGTCTTGCCGGCCCCCGCCGGACCGACCAGTGCCGCGACACTGCCCGCCGCGACGCTGAACGACACGTCGGTGACCGCCGCGTACATCTCGAATCGCCTGCCGAGCCCGCGCGCGGCTAGCACCTGCCTGGCCGCCGTCATCGCGGATCGACGGGCTGCTGCGGCGCCTCCAGCGCGGGGAGCGGCTCGGCGTCGATCACCAGCTGCCTGCTGGCGGGCCACACCCGCGGCGCGGGCCCGAACGCCTTGTGCGCGTTGACGATCGTGGTCTTGCCGAGCGCGCGGTTGCCGACGCCGCCGATCACCGCGCCGATGCCCATCGGGATCACCTTGCCCGCCATCAGCGCCATCCGCTTGGTGAGGAACCGGACGATGAACCGCTTCATCAGCGAGTCGTTCATCCCGGCCAGGCCGGGCACGTGGTTGGCCAGCAGGGTGCCCCAGTTCTTGGCGGAGTGCCCGACCGACTTCTCCACGATCTCCATGCCGGAATCGCCGAGCACCACCGCGAGCACCAGCGCCCTGCGCTGCTCCTTGGCCTCGGGCGCGACGCCGTGGATGGCGGCGACGGCCAGCGTGTACAGGGCGGAGGCCTCCAGGAAGAACGCGGTCTCCGCGGTGATGGTGGCCAGCGAGGCGACGGTGCCGACGCCGGGCATGGCCGCGGTCGCGCCCGCTGCCGTGCCGCTGCCGGTGACCGCGAGCAGGTACTGCCGTTCGATACGGGTGGCGACCTGCGCCGGGGTCTCGTCGGGGTGGGCCCGCCGGATGCGATCGATGTACTTCTCCACGGCGGGCGCTTGCAGCTTCGACCCGTTTTCGAGCAACGCGACCACGGTCTTCTCGAACGCGCTGTGCCTCATCGGCAACACCCCTTAAGTCTCAGCCTTCGCTGGCAGAACTCTATGGCACCGGTCGTGTACCAGCCCAACACGACAACGAACCGCTTCCCGACCGGGGTTCCCCGGATACGCCGGAGCGAACGTCGTCACAACTGCGGGCCGCGCAGCGCGGGCACACGTTCCGAGAGCGGGGGTGGCGGAGGCGGGGTGCCGTCGCCGAAGGGCCTGCCACCGAGCGCATCGCGCCCGTGCGGGGTGAGCCAATCGGTGAGTTCGGGGCCCTTGGGCACGATGCGGGTGGGGTTGATATCGGTGTGCACCACGTAGTAGTGGGTCTTGATCTGCCCGAAATCGACGGTGTCGCCGAAACCGGGCGTCTGGTAGAGGTCGCGGGCGTAGGCCCACAGCACCGGCATCTCACTCAGCTTCTGCCGGTTGCACTTGAAGTGGCCGTGGTACACGGGATCGAACCGCACCAGCGTGGTGAACAGCCGCACGTCGGCCTCGGTGATGGTGTCGCCCACCAGGTAGCGCTGTCCGGCCAGCCGCGCCGAGAGCGCGTCGAGCTGGGTGAACAGCCGGTCGTAGGCGGCGTCGTAGGCCTCCTGCGATCCGGCGAACCCGCAGCGGTACACGCCGTTGTTCACCTCGCGGAACACCACGGCGTTGATCGCGTCGATCTCCTCGCGCAAATGCTCCGGATACAGCTGTGGCGCGCCGGGGCGGTGGTAGGCGCTCCATTCGGTCGAGAAATCGAGGGTGATCTGCGCGTAGTCGTTGGTCACGACCTGTCCGGTCGGCACGTCGACGATCGCGGGCACGGTGATGCCGCGCGGATAGTCGGGGAACCGCGCCAGGTACGCCTCGCGCAGGCGCGGGATGCCGAGTACCGGGTCGACGCCGTCGCGATCGAGATCGAAGGTCCAGCTGTACTTGTCGTGGGTGGGCCCGCACAGTCCGAGCGAGAGCACGTCCTCGAGGCCGAGCAGCCTGCGCACGATCAGCGTGCGGTTGGCCCACGGGCAGGCGCGGGCCGCGATCAGCCGGTAGCGTCCGGGCTCGACGGGGTAGCCGTCGCGGCCGTCGGCCGTGATCCGCGTGGTGATGTAGTTCGTGTCCCGCTTGAACTCACCGGGTTCCACGTAGGAACCGCTCTCCGATACCGCCTCGCTCACCCCGCCAGTCTGGCAGATCGGCGGGCCCGCGGTTCTAGGCTGACGGCATGACTGATTCGAAGGCGACCCGACTGGACCGCGAGAACACCGGTGGCGGTGCGGAAGTGGCCGTGCTGACCCTGGCCCATCCGCCGCTGAACCTCTTCGACCGGGCGATGCTGGACGCGCTGGCCGCCGATTTCGCCGAACTGAGCGCGAAACCGCCGCGCGCGCTGCTGTTGCGGGCCGAGGGCAAGGTCGTCTCCGGCGGGGTGGACGTGCACGTGTTCGACGGCCTCACCGAGGAGCAGGGCGCCGAACTGTGGCAGACGCTGTTCGCCCAGATCATCCACCCGATCGAGGCGCTGCCGTGCCCGGTGGTGTTCGCCGCGCACGGCCTGACCCTCACCGCCGCGTTCGAGATCGCGCTGGCCTGCGACATCATCCTGGCCGCGCCGCGCGCGAAGTTCGGTCTGGTGGAGACCGTGGTCGGGCTGACGCCCTCGATGGGCGGCCCGCAGCGGCTGGCCGAGCGCGCGGGCTCGGGGCGGGCCCGCGAATTCGTGATGACGGGCGATCTCTACGACGCGGCGACGATGGCGGACTGGGGCGTGGTCAACGCCGTGCACGACGATGTCGACGCGGCCGCGCGGGCGCTGGCCCACCGCCTGGCCGACGGGCCGACCAAGGCGCACGCGGCGACCAAACGGATCATCGAGGCGTGGCGTTCCGGCGGTGTGGCGCACGCGGATTCGGTGACGCCGGAGGTGTCGGGCGCACTGTTCGCGACCGAGGATCTGCGCGGCGCCGTGCGCAGCTTCCTCGAGGTCGGTCCGGGCAAGGCGACCTACTCCGGGACATGACGGGCCGGACACGGTCGGCCACTAATCGCCGCGAAAATGTGATCCGCGTCATATAGTCGCAGGTGCCTGGCAGCTCGAGGCACCGCGCGGAGGACACATGTCGCAGCAGATCTTGGTCGAGTACCCCCTGAATCGCCCGCTCGCGCGCGACAATCCCCTGGCCAGGGGCGCGGACGGGGTGCTGCGGTACGGCAACCTCACCCCGGCGCTGACCGAACTGCTCGATCTGCAGGTGCACGCGTTCTCGAATCGCGAGGCCGTCGTGGAACTCGGCGGCCCGCGCCTGACCTACCGGGAGCTGTGGCATTCGGCCTCCCGGATCGCGGGCGGGTTGCAGGAGCACGGCATCGGCTACGGCGACCGGGTGGCCGTGCACCTGCCGGTCGGCGTCCGCTGGGTGCGGTCCTTCCTCGGCGCCCTGCTCAGCGGCGCGGTGCCGGTGCTGGTCGATCACGCCCTGCCCGGCCCGGTCGCCGAGCGCGTGATCGCCGACGCCGGAGCCGATTTCGTGCTCGGGGACGGCGACGCGGACCTGCCCGACGGCGCCGCGTTCATCGACGACGGCGCCGCGCTGGGCGATCTGGCCCTGCTCTGCTACACCAGCGGCACCCGCCGCGGCGTGGAGCTGACCAACGAGAACCTGCTCTCGGCGATCCGGTCGGTGGTCGGGGCGCTGGACCTGCCCGCCGACGGCCTGCGCAACCTGGTGCTGCTGCCCCTGGCCCACGCCAGCGGCTGCGTCGACCAGCTGCTGCCCACCTTCGCGGTCGGCGGCACCGTCGTGCTGGCCCCCGACACCGGCCGCCTGGCCGAGGCGCTCGTCACCGAGCGGATCGATATGGTCTCGGGCACACCGCGGCTGTTCGCCGGACTGCTGCCGCACCTGGCCGCACTGCGCGGCGAGGGCCTGGACACCGCGCGGGTGCGCCGCATCAGCAACGCCGGGCATCGCACGCCGGTGCCCGCCGAATCGGTGACCGCGCTGCGCGACGCCTTCCCCGAGGCGCGGCAGTGGTCGGTGTGGGGCGCCACCGAGACCAGCGGCATCGGGCTGGCCGTGGACGACACGGTGGCGCAGGACGATTCGGCCACCGTGCTCGGATTCCCGTTCGGCGGTACGGAATTGGCGCTGTGGGGTCCGCGCGCCGAACTGGGGTGTGGCGAATTGCTGTGTCGCGGGCCGAATGTCACGCGGCGGTACTGGAACGATCCCGAGGCCACCGCGCACCGCTTCACCGGCACCTGGTTCCACACCGGCGACCAGGTGCGCATCGGGGCCGACGGCCTGGTCCGGCGCGAAACAGCGTGAGCGGCCGGCGATTGCGTCGCGTCAGCGCAGCATGCGCTCGCG
The DNA here is from genome assembly GCF_003315035.1 of Nocardia puris. Classification (GTDB taxonomy): domain Bacteria; phylum Actinomycetota; class Actinomycetes; order Mycobacteriales; family Mycobacteriaceae; genus Nocardia; species Nocardia puris. The sequence continues at coordinate 273,605 of NZ_QNRE01000003.1, read as the reverse complement.
CAGCCGCTCGCGCAGCGGATCCGTCAGCCCGGCCGCCTCGAGGTAGCTGTCGAAATCGCCGAAGTGCGAGACCGCCGCGTCGAGCGCGGTGCGCAGGTACTCGGGATGCACGCCGAGCAGATCGTCGGACACGTTCGCGCCGGCCGCCAGCTTCGGCGCGATCATCGCGCGCAGCGCGGGCACCGCGTGATTGCTGAGCAGGAAGTCGCCGAACACCTCGTCCTCGGTGACGCCCACCGCGCGCAGCAGCGTGGCCACCGCCCAGCCGGTGCGGTCCTTGCCCGCCGCGCAATGCACCAGTACCGCGCCCTCGCCGTCCACCAGGGTCCGGGCGATCGCGGTGATCGCGGCGTGCGATTCGGGCAGGGTGGGGAAGGCCCGGTAGACCTCGATCATGTGGATGCGGGCCGCGGAGGTCTGCGCGTCGTGCGGCGGGGTCTCGCCCATCCGGGTGTCGAACGGGGTGATGGTGAGCCGCACGTCACCGGGCAGGTTGTCGTGGCCGACGTGGTCGATCTCGGCCGGGCCGCGCAGGTCGAACACATCGGTGACGCGCAGGTCGCGCAGCACCCGGTGCCCGTCGCCGTCGAGGCCGCTCAGTTGCGCCGAGCGCAACAGCACCCCGGGGCGCACGGTCGCGCCGTCCTCGGTGCGCAGGCCGCCGGTGTCGCGGAAGTTGAACGTCCCGGGGACGAGGAAGTGGTCGGTGGGGGGCGTGTCGGCGGGTGGGGTGAGGGTCACCGGTCCAGGCTATCGACCGCCGATGGCGGGCGGGTAGCGCCGGAGCGAGGGGTGAATGTCGGGTTCGGCGTCCGGTTTGTCCGTAGTCACTGTGTGATCGGCCACAGAATGCGGGGGTGTCGTCTGTCCATCCGTACTGTGGAACAAGCGTGTGTCACGGCCGCGAGGGGCCGTGACGGGCGCAGGGAGCGGCAGCGGAATGGGGGCACCGCGGCGTTGCGGAGTCATTCCGTTTGGATAACAAAACATTCTTCCAGTTTGGAAATACCCACCGAACCCGTTCTCAAACCCCGAAAACCCTCTACCATTGATGAACGTTGGACCGGACAACCCGGGGATTGTCAGGGTTGCCCGTCCGAGTTCAGCGAGACGCGCCGGTGCGACGGCGCGTGATCTCATCCCGAGGGAGTCGTCGTTGAGCGTACGTGGAGAAACAGTCGAGGGCCGGTTGCGACCGGCCCTCTGCGAGGCCGTCGAGAAGGCGGCCGCCTCGCTCGATATCACCGGAGTGCGGGCGCTGCGGGTCCTGCTGCACGCCGGCGTGACGGCCTACTGGCCGCAGGTCAAGGCCGCGCCGACCAAGTCGATCCGCGCCTACGAGGAGACCGTGCAGACCCTGCGCGAGCGGTGGGAGGAGCAGTCGGAATGCGTGCCCGACCCGGTCGCCTCCGCCTGGTTCCGTCAGATGGACGGCGAAGTCGCCGAGTTCTTGGAACTGTGTGCGCGCCGCTCGGGCGCGCAGTGGATCGAGCCCGTCGACGCGATCGCCGCTTACGTCGTCTCGGTGTTGCAGGGCACGGTCCTGCGCTGGCTGGCCGATTGCGATGACGAGACCACGCTGGTGGTGCTCGACGACCTGGTCACCGGCCTGGCCGGCCGCGCGGTCGAAGTCTGACGACATTCCCGCTCGATACTGGACATGTGACCAGTTGGGTGGTTGAGTGGATCCGGTGAGCGAGATATCGCCGATCGCCGGTCTGCACGCGGCCACCGCGGAGCTGGACCCGCCGCTGGCCGCCCTCGATCTGACCGCGCTGCGCGCCAACGCCGCCGACCTGGCCCGCCGCGCGGGCGGGGTCCCGATCCGCGTTGCGAGCAAATCCGTCCGCTGCCGCGCGATCCTGGAGACCGTGCTGGATGCGGGACTCACCGCCGACGGCGGATTCGCCGGGATCATGTCCTATTCGCTGCGCGAGGCGATCTGGCTCGTCGGCCTCGGCGCCCGCGACGTCCTGCTCGGCTACCCGAGCGTCGATCGGGCCGCGCTGGCCGAACTCGCGGCCGACGAGACGCTGCTCGATTCGATCACCCTGATGGTCGACGACGTCGATCAACTCGACTTCATCCGCACCGCCGTCGGCTCCGACCGCGTGCACCCCCGCGTCTGCCTGGACGTCGACGCCTCGCTGCGCATCGGTCCGGTGCACCTGGGCGTGCGGCGCTCCCCGGTGCGCACCCCCGACCAGGCCGCCGCCCTGGCCCGCGCCGCGCTAGAGCGCGGGTTCCGGGTGGTCGGCGTGATGACCTACGAAGCGCAGATCGCGGGCCTGCCCGACAGCAATATCGCGGTGCGGCTGGTCAAGCGCGCCTCGGCGGCCGAGATCACCAAACGCCGCAGGGCCGTGGTCGACGCGGTGCGTTCGGTGACCGGCCCGCTCGAGATCGTCAACAGCGGCGGCAGTGGGTCGATCGAGGTCAGCGTGGTCGATCCCGACGTGACCGAGGTGACCGCGGGGTCGGGCCTCTACGTGCCCACGCTGTTCGACCACTACCGCGCCTTCACCCCGCGCCCCGCGCTGTTCTTCGCGACCTCGGTGCTGCGCAAGCCGGCGCCGTCCATCGCCACGGTCTTCGCGGGCGGATACATCGCGTCCGGTCCGGCCGGTCCGACTCGCGTGCCGAAGCCTGTGTGGCCCAACGGTTTACGCCTGATCGGCACCGAAGGGGCGGGCGAGGTGCAGACGCCGTTGAAGGCCGCCGCGGAACTGCGCATCGGTGACCGCGTGTGGTTCCGGCACGCCAAGGCGGGCGAACTGTGCGAGCGGTTCGACGAGGTGCACCTGGTCGAATCCGACGGCTCGCGCGTCACGGTGCCGACCTATCGCGGTGAGGGAAAGAACTTCGGCTGACGCTCAGCCGAGGCTGAGGAACCCGGCGAGCTCGGCGACCTCGCGCGGTGTCGCGGGCAGATACTCGGTGAGCAGCGGGGACCGGATGATCACCGCGCGCCACATCGCGCGGCTGAGCGCGGCGCGAACGAGACCGCGCGACAACAGGAATGACATCCCGTGCGGCGCGTCGGCGGGGCTCGAGGTCGTCATCGACAGCAGGACCACCGCCGCCTCCCGGCCGCGGAACTTCTCGGCCGTGCCCACCAGCACGTCCTCGATCTTGGCGCGCGCCAGCATGCTCCGGATGCGCCCCACCTGCGCGCCGTAGGGCGCGATGACGAAGATGTCGTGCGGATGCAGCCGCCGGGTCGTCGTGCCCGCCGTCCACGACATGCCCAGCAGGGCGCGCACCTGGCGCACCACTTCGCGCGCCTCGGCCACCGATTCGGTCGCGTCGCCCCGGTGCTCGACCAGGATCGTGCCGATCCCGGGCGCCAGACCGTCGAGAGTCCTTGCCAGGGCCACGGTTTCGTTGGAGCGCAGCCGTCCGTCGTAGTAGAGCCGCGAAATCGGTTCGCACACGCGCGGATGCATGCGCCAGGTGCGGTCCAGGAAGTAGCCGCGCTCGGCCGGCACCGTGTTGCGGCCGTCGAGCAGCCAGTCCAGCACCGAATCGCCCACCGGCGCCGGATGTCCGGCGCGGCTGAGCGCGGGCGCCGGATCGCCGAGCAGCAGCAGATTGCGCGCGCTGCCCGCCACGGCCGCCGTCTCGGCCAGCGGGAAGCGGCCCGCGTCGGCGATCACCAGCAGGTCCAGGCTCTCGGTGGGCACCACGGCGTCGTCGGCGAAATCGGCGGGCAGACCGCCGATCACGCAGCCGTTGACGGCGTTGTCCAGGAAACGCGGGAACCGTGCGGCCTCCACCACCGCCCATTCCGGCGCGACGGATTCGGCGTCGCGCTTGGCGACGAGCTCGGGCAGTACGCCGATCGTCACGATCGCGTCGAGCAGGTTCTCCACCGTCGAATGTGCCTGCGCCACAATGCCGATGCGCCACCGGTCGCGCACCACCAGCCGCTCCAGCACGCGCGCGAGCGTCGAGTTCTTCCCGGTGCCCGAGGGGCCCTGCACCACCACGTAGGACCCGTCCAGCGCCCTGGCCGCCGCCGTGACGGCCGCGGCGTGGTCGCCGTGCACCTCGGGCAGCGCGGCATCGCCGTGCAGGCGCGGCGCGCGCCGGGCGAGAATGTCGAACAGCGCGCCCTCGGGGATGCGCGGCAGCGTCATCAACAGGTGCTGGGCCGCCGATTCCCTGGCGGCTTCGGCGTTTTCGTCCCAGGGCGGCAACGCGGGCGCGAGGGCGATGGGGAGATCGTCGAAGGGAGCGCAGCCCGCGGGGAGATGTTCCTCGAGGCGCACCGTGTCGTCGAAATCGGCGTCGACGGCGCACCCCAGGACGGTCGCGGTGGTGGTGGCGCGCAAGCCGGGCCCGCCGCTCATGCCGGGGGAGACGGAGCGGTCGTAGAAGGTGTAGACGGTGTCACCGGGGGCGGGGATGCCCGCGCCCGTGTCGCCGGTGCCGATGCGGCCGGTCACCGTGAGGTAGCGCCGCATGGTGGCGCGCTGCGGACTGTGGTGCCACTTGGTGTCCACGGTGCCCCACTCCGCGACGAGAACGCCTGGCGCGTCGGGCCATTCCGGCACCGGGTGGCTGAGGCGGTCGGTGTGCGCGAACCACAGCGCCTGCCGTTCGCGGCGCCGGTAGCCCAGCGCCGCCGCCATCGCGGCCGCCGGGTGCTGGGGATCGGCTTGCGTCGCGGCGTATTCCGCGAGCGCGGCTTCGACGGAGGAGGGGCTCGGCCCGAGATCGGTTCCGAGCGGGACGGAGTCGTTGCGGTACGGCGGGGCGTCGTGTTCGGTGGCCAGGTCCAGCAGCCAGTCGCGCAGGCACAGTACGGTCTTCGTGCCCTCGCCGCCGACCAGCGGGCGCAGCCGCGCGAGGTCGTACGACGTGGTCGCGACCAGCACCGCGCCCCGCACGATCGGATACAGGTCCACCACGGCACCCGCGCGCAGCAACTCGTCGAGCGGTTCCTCCCCGACCCCCAGCGCGCCGGTCCAGCGCGTCAGCGTGCCCCGCACCGCCGAAGTGTGGTGGTACAGACGCAGATCCGGATAGGTGCGGCGCCGCAGCTCGATCAGGCCGAACAAGCGCCGCAGGGCCGACCGCAGCCCCTCGACGCCGCCGTCCGTCGCCGCGTCGAACGACAGCAGCGTGCCCTCGTATCCGGCGACCGCCAAGCTCGCGGGGTCGCCTGCGGTATCGACCGACAGGGTCAGCGCCAGGTCCCCGTCCGACGCGGGCGGTAGCGCGCCCAGCGCCACCGGGTCCAGCACCGCGTACACCGGCCCGCCGGAATCCGCTGCGCGCGACTGGATCTCGGCCTGCCTACGCAGCGCCTTCACCGTGCGCGGCGGCAGGCCGGGTACGGCAGACCCCAGTCCGGCCAGCCGTTCCACGGTGCTCGCCCCGGCCTCGCGCAACCGGGCGCGCGCGGTGCCGGTCATCCCGGCCACCAGCAGCGGGTCGCGCGCGGCGGTCAGTTCGGGCACACAGACGGGGCAGCGTCCGCACGCCAGATACCTCGGATCGCCCCACTGGACGGGTAGCAGTTCGCCCAGCTGCTCGTCCACGATCCGTTCCAGTCGCCGCCTGCGCGCCTGGTAAACCGGCAGCAACTCCGCGAGCGGCGTCGTGGCGCCGGGTGGGTACAGCCGCACCACGGGTTCGCTGCGCGCGTCGGCCGCCGTGAGCGCGTCGGCGCACGCGGCCGCTTCCAGTGCGGCGGCCATCCGGTCGTGCGGTGTCGGCGCCGTGACGTGCACCGTGTACCGCGACCCGGCGGCCACCACGGCGTCGCAGGAACAGGTGAATCGGCCGTCGAAGAACACCGCGCCCCGGATGGCCGGCACGCCGTCGCGCAGCGCCGCCACCGTGGCCTCGTGCGCGTCGCTCAGCGCCCGCATTCGCGCCGCAGGGTCGTCCGGATTCTGCCAGGGCTGCCGGATCTCGACCAGCGCGCCGCCGTAGCGGTCGCGCAGGTCGGCCAGCCTGCGCTCGCGCGCATCGTCGTAGCCGCCCGGCGCCGCGAACGGCGGTGGGGCGGCGGGCTCGCCGGGCGCCGTGCCCAGTTCGGCGTCGAGGGCGCGCAGCATCGCGAACTCACAGCGCGCCGCGCGCACGAGATCAGCGGCGGTGCAGACGACACGATCACCGAACACGAACAAACGCGCCCCTCCTGTGTCTACGCCGGGACAACGGCAACACCTTAGCCACTTCTCGCGGCCGCGGTGGACACCGCCCGGTTCAGGAGCGTGGCTTGCGGCGCTCCGGTCGCTTGCCCCCGTCGCGGTCGCGGCGCGGGCCGCGGGTGAACGGACGGTGCGAGGGCGGACCGGAATCGAGTTGCAGCTGGATCAGCACACCGCTGATCCTGGTGCGGCGCAACGCTTCCAGCGTCTCCTCGGGCAGGTGCGCGGGCAGCTCCACCAGGCTGTGGTCCGGCCGGATGCTGATGTGCCCGAAGTCGCTGCGGCGCAGGCCGCCCTCGTTGGCGATGGCGCCGACGATCGCGCCCGGCACCACCCGGTGCCGCTTGCCGACGCTGATCCGGTAGGTCGCCAGTTCCGCGCCGGTGGCCCGGTGCCGCGACGGTCCCTCGTCGAAGGCGCGCGCCGGGCGTTCGCGCAGCGGGCGTTCGCGGCGTTGCGGCTCCGGCTCGGGCTCCATGAAGAAGTTGTCGCCGTCGTAGGAGCCCACGGCCAGCGCGGCCGCGATGTCCACCAGCGGGATGTTGTGCTCGCGCTCGTAGTCCTCGATGAGCTTGCGGAACAGCGGCAGGTTCGCCGAGGAGAGGTTCTCGGTGATCGCGTCGCCGAATTTGGCCACGCGCTGCGCGTTCACGTCCTCCACGCTGGGCAGCTGCATCTCGGTCAGCGGGTGGCGGGTGGCGCGCTCGATCGCCTTGAGCAGGTGGCGTTCGCGCGGCGCCACGAACAGCAGCGCCTCACCGCTGCGCCCGGCGCGCCCGGTGCGGCCGATGCGGTGCACGTAGGACTCGGTGTCGTGCGGGATGTCGTAGTTCACGACGTGCGAGATGCGCTCCACGTCCAGGCCGCGCGCCGCGACGTCGGTGGCCACCAGAATGTCGAGGGCGCCCGACTTGAGCTGGCCGATGGTGCGCTCGCGCTGGTTCTGCGCGATGTCGCCGTTGATGGCGGCCGCGGAGAACCCGCGGGCGCGCAGCTTCTCGGCGAGCTCCTCGGTGCCCTGCTTGGTGCGCACGAAAATGATCATGGCCTCGAAGGTCTCCACCTCGAGCACCCTGGTCAGCGCGTCCAGCTTGCGCTGGTGCGACACCTGCACCCAGCGCTGGGAGATATTGGTGTTGGTCTGGGTCTTGGCCTTGACCGTGATCTCCACCGGATCGTGCAGGTACTGCTTGGAGATCTTGCGGATGGCCGAGGGCATGGTGGCCGAGAACAGCGCCACCTGCTTCTCGGCGGGGGTGTCGGCGAGGATGCGCTCGACGTCCTCCTGGAAGCCCATCTTGAGCATCTCGTCGGCCTCGTCGAGCACCAGGTAGCGCAGCTTCGACAGGTCGAGCGTGCCCTTCTCCAGGTGATCGATCACGCGGCCGGGCGTGCCGACCACGACCTGCGCGCCGCGGCGCAGCCCGGACAGCTGCACGCCGTAGGACTGGCCGCCGTAGATCGGCAGCACGTGCAGGCCGGGCATGTGGGTGGCGTAGCGGCCGAAGGCCTCGGCCACCTGGATCGCCAGCTCACGGGTCGGGGCCAGCACGAGCGCGCGGGGCTCCTTGCCGGAGTCCTGCAGGCCCATGAGGATCGGGATGGCGAACGCGGCGGTCTTGCCCGTACCGGTCTGCGCGAGGCCGACCACGTCGGCGCCGTCGAGCAGCGGGGGGATGGTCGCCGCCTGGATCGGGGAGGGCGACTCGTAGCCGACGTCGGCGATGGCCCGCAGGATGCGGTCATCGATGCCGAGATCGGCGAAGGTAGGACCGACGGGGTGGGTGACCGTGTCCTCGTCCCCACCCGAATCCCTGTCGTTGTCGCCAGGAACGCTGTCGACCTGATTGGTACTCATTGACCAGGAGTTTACTGCCTCGCGGTGGCCGTTCCGGCCACGGGGCCAATACGGTGAGACCCATGCAACCCAACGACGCGCCGGAGCATCGGAATCACCTTGCCGCACAGGTGCCGGTCGCGGTGGTGCAGTTCGCGCCCACGACCGAGCCCGCGGACAACCTCGCCGCGCTGCGCGACCACGTCGCCGAGGCGGCGCGCCGCGGCGCCCGGGTGGTGGCGGCGCCCGAGTATTCGATGTACGCCGTGACGCGCCTCGACGAGCGGGTCGTCGCCGTCGCCGAGCCGCTCACCGGGCCGTTCGCCACCGGACTGGCCGGCCTCGCGCGCGAGTTCGGGGTCCACCTGGTGGCGGGCATGATCGAACAGGTCGCGCCCGGCGCCGATCGCATCCGCAACACGCTGCTCGTGCACGGGCCGGACGGCGACCTCGTCACCAGCTACCGCAAGGTGCACCTCTACGACGCGTTCGGCCACCTCGAATCCGACGTGGTGGAGCCCGGCGCCCTCACCGCGCCGCCCGTGTTCACCGTGGGAGACGTCACCTTCGGCGTCCAGACCTGCTTCGATCTGCGCTTCCCCGAAGGATTCCGGCGTCTCGCCGCGGCGGGCGCGCAGGCGCTGCTGGTGCCCGCGCAGTGGATTCCCGGTCCCGCCAAGGTGGATCAGTGGACCACCCTGCTGCGGGCGCGCGCCATCGAGAACACGGTGTACGTCGCGGCCGCCGACCAGGCCGCCCCGCGCGGCGCGGGCGCGTCCATGATCATCGACCCCACCGGGGCGGTGCTCGCCGAACTCGGTGCAGAGCCCGGTGTGCTCACCGCGACCGTCGAACTCGACCGCCTCGCCGAGGTGCGGGCCGTCAATCCCAGCCTGGCCTTGCGGCGATTCGCGATCACCGAGCGCGCACCGGAGTAGCGTCGGAGTGGATGACCTACCCCGATCGCACGGCGGCCGGTCGCGTTCTGGGAGCCCGGCTGGAGCATCTGCGCGCATCGATGCCGCTGGTGCTCGGGCTGCCGCGCGGCGGTGTGCCGGTGGCGGCGGCGGTCCGCTCGGTCATCGGGGGCGATCTGGACATCCTGCTGGTGCGCAAGCTGGGCGTGCCGTGGCAGCCGGAGCTGGCCATGGGCGCGATCGGTGAGCAGGGCGTGCGCGTGCTCAACCCGGACGTGATCCGGCACACCGGGGTGTCGCGCGCCGAACTCGCCCGCGTGGAACGGCTGGAGCGCGCGGAACTCGAACGCCGCCTGGCCGTCTGGCGCGGGAGCGGCGGCCCGGTGCCGATCGGCGGGCGCACCGCGATCATCGTCGACGACGGCATGGCCACCGGCGCGACCGTGGTGGTGGCCTGCCGCGTGGTGCGGCTGCACCAGCCCGCTCGCGTGGTCGTCGCCGTCCCGGTGTCCTCGTCGGAGGCGGTGCATCGGGCGGCGGGCGAGGCCGACGAGGTGGTGTGCCCGCTGGTGCCACCGGATCTCGGTGGCGTGGGCACCGCGTACCGGGACTTCCACCAGCTCGCCGACGAGGAAGTGTCGGTGCTGCTCGCCTGAACGGGGCCGGCGCGCAGCCGGATTCGCCCGCCCCGGGTCACCGGTCGCCACGGCGGCGTGCGGGGCGGCGTCGATCAGACCTCGGTGATCCCCTTGCGATGGCGTTGCGCGAGTTCGGCGTAGAAGCCGGGGTTGGCGCGGACCCACATCTCGGCCTGGGTGCCTTCGATGGGGCGTTTGACCTGGGCGGGGGAGCCCGCGGCGAGCACGCCGTCGGGGATCTCGGCGCCCGGCGGCACCAGCGAATGGGCGGCGATCATGCTGCCCGCGCCGATCTTCGCCAGGTCCAGCACCGTGGTGCCGTTGCCGACGATCGCCTCGGCGCCCACCGACGCGCCGTGGAACACCACGCTGTGCGCGATGGTCGCGCCCGCGCCGATGGTCATCGGCACGTCCGGCGGTACGTGCAGCACCGCGTTGTCCTGGATATTGGCGCGCTCGCCGATGACGATGGGCGCCAGGTCGGCGCGCAGCACCGCGCCGTACCAGATGGACGCGCCCGCCTCGACGCGCACATCGCCGATGAGGGTGGCGGTGGGCGCGACGAACGCCGTCGGATCGACCTGCGGCCGTTTGCCTTCGAATTCGTAGAGTGGCACGCGTCCAGGTCTACCAGCGTTCGGCGTGCGCTGTCGCCTGCTCGGCGGCGGCCAGCATCGGCCGCAGGTGCGCGGCGAATGCCTCGGCATGCACCGGGGCCACGTGCACATCGGCGCCGGTGCGCACCGCGTAGCGGCCGTCCTCGGCGACGTCGATCCAGGAGAGCACACCGAACGGCCGCATTTCCGCACCGCGCCGCACCGAGATGACGATCTGCCCGATGCCGTCGCGCGGACGGTTGAGCAGCCGCCGGATTCGCGCGGGCGCCGACGGCCCCGAAACCGGCACGGTCACCAGATCGCGGCTGTCCTCCTTGACCCGCGACAGCGGCGAGCTGAGCCGCCCGAGCGTGCCGGGGCGCTGTTCGGGCAGGGTCGACACGATGCGCGCCGCGAGGTTCTTGGTGTTGCCGACGAACAGCCGCACGTCGCCGCCGCGGTCGGGCAGCGGACCGGGGCGCTGCGCCGCGACCACGGCCACCTCGCCGGCCGCCACCGCCAGCACGCGCACCGGCTTCGCCTCGGCGGCGGGTGCGCCGGCCGTGTCGTCCGCGGCGTCACCGGTCGCGCCGATGGCGAATTCCGCTGTGTCGACCGACCACTCGTCGTCCGCGACGGCGGGCCCGAGGGTGCGCCGGTGCTCGCCGTACACCTCCACCAGCACCGCGGGCCTGGTCAGCAGCCGCAGCGCGGCCTCCAGATCGGCGTCGAGCGTGTGCTCGCACCAGCGGTGCAGTTCGGGCAGTTGCGCGGCGCGTTCATCGGAGTCGCGCGCCGAGAGCCGGACGGCCAGCGGGTAGGGCACGCGGTCCCCGTCGGTGCGCTCCCAGGCCATGGCGAACTGGTCCGGGGTCAGCGTCCAGTTCACTCCAGCTCGGTCCATTCACCGACCACCGGGGGCGTCGTCGGATCGAGTTCGCCGATCAGCTCGCTGTTCTCCTCGCCGGGCTCCAGGAAGGTGAGATCGTCGTCCTCCCAGAGCAGATCGTCGTCGTCCTCGTCCTCCTCCGGACGCGCGGGGCGTGACGCGTTCGCCGCGACGCTCGACCCCTGCCGGGTGGTGTCGGCGGCGGCCAGCGCGCCACCCATGAGCCCGCCGACGGCGCCCGCGCCCATGCCGGTGACGGCGGCGTCGCCCGCGTTGGTCTCGCGGCGGCGCTCCTCGCGCTTGCGCTCGTCGTCGGCGGACGCGGGCGAAGTCGTGGTGGTGGGCACCGTCGCCGCGGGCACCGTGGCCGCCGGTGCGGCGGTGACCGGCGCGCCCGCGACAGGACGGACCGCGCGATCCTGCGGCGCGGCCGCTGCGGACGCGGTGTCGGCCGCGACCGGCACCGGTTTGGCCACGGCGGGCGCGGTGTCGGTGCCGCCCGGGATCGTGGGGAGCACGGCGGCGGGCGTGGTGCTCGCGGGCACGGTGGACGCCTCGGGCTCCCGCTCCGGCTGCGGTTCCTCGGCCTGCTCCGGCTCGGTCGCGCCGGGCGTCTCGGCCTGCGGCGCGGACACGACGTTCGAAACCGGTTGGGAGACAGGCGTTCCCGACGGGTCAACGGTGGTGGTGATCTGGATGCCCGGTGCGGGCGTGCCCGAACCCGGGGCGCCGATGCCCGCGGGGGCGTCGGGGAAGGCGGGCACGCCGGTGCCCGCGCCGAGGAACACGTTGGTGTAGATGCTGTCCATCGCCTGCACCACATCCTGCCGGTCGTGCTCGGCGGCCTTCTGGGTGGCGACGATGGCGGTGGCCTGGGTCGGATCCAGCAGTGCCGAGGACAGATCCGCCTCGGTCTGCTCGCCGACGCCGATGGCGGCGCGCAGCGCCTCGGCCGCGTCGCCCGCCTGGCCGAGCCGCTGGGCGACGGCGGCGAACACATCGGCCAACCGCTGGCCGTGCTGTTCGAAATCGCGGACCGCGTCGGCGGCCGCGCCCGCCGCACCGCCCCGCCAGCCGTCGGCGATGAGCGCGCGGATCTCGGTGTGCGCCTGCGCCACCGCGTCGGTGAGCCCGGTCGCCGAGCCCTGCCACGCCTGGCTGCCCGCGTGCAGCGCGACCGGGTCGAGCAGTTGCACCTTCTGATGGATCTCGCGCTGCTGGAGGTGGTCGAACACCTCGACGGTCGGCGCGTACGCCGGATCGGTGCGGGGCAGATCAGGCATGGGCCACCCCCGCCGCGTCCACCTCGGCGACGGCCGCGGCCAGCCCGTCGTCGGCCGCGCTGTAGGCGGCCGCGGCGGCGCGGAAGGTCGCCGCGAGCTCGCGCGCGGAGTCGGCGTAGGCCCGCAGCCGGGTGATCGCCTCGCCCGCCTTGCCCTCGAAGCCGGCGCGCAGCGCGTCACCGGAGGCGAATCCGCCGAACCCCGGCAGCGAGGTGGCGGCCGTGAGCCCGTGGATCTGGGCCTCCACCTGATCGGCCAGCTGTTCGTAGCGGCGCGCGCACCGTTCGTGCGCGCCGTCCGCGACGAGTACATCGTCGATCCAGAGCCTGCCCTCGTCGACAGCCTGATTCAGGTTCGTGACCTGTGGCCGCATCGACCGTCCCCCTTCCTCATCGTGCCGCGTGCCCCGCGGCCGTACTCGGTTCTCCCGCGCCGCGCCGACCCCACGGCGGCGCCTGCTCCACCGCGCGCGAGCACACCGTCGCCGCGCGCACCGGCCCGGCCGGTCACTCCCCGGGGGCCGATGGTCCCCGCAATTTTAAGCAGGTACCCGGGCGCGTTGTCCCCCGCCGATGTCGCCTTTGTCGTAAAACACCAACGGCCGAGGAAGTCGACACGCGGGGAACCCAGGCCCGCCCGATCGTGGCGCCGGGCGGGCTCGGCCGGATTTGTGAAGTGTGTCACGGACTAGCGCGAAGCTGCCGCCGCGCTGTGCGCCCGCTCCAGCAGCCAGGCGACGACATCGGCCGTCACCTCGGCGTAGCGGGGTTCGTGCAGCACGTCGTGGCCCGTGTCGGCGTATTCGTGCCAGCGCGCCCACGGGTGCCGCCCGGCCCATTCGCGCATCGCCTCCACCGGCGCGCGGCGGTCGTCGGTGCCGTGCACCGCCAGGATCGGCAGCGTCGACGGCAGCGGTGTACCCGGCGCATCGGGGCGTCCGCCGCCGAGCGCCCGGCGCGGCACGCCGGACAGCACGAGCCCCGCCAACGCCTCGTGCGGCACGCTCGGCGTGAGCGGATAGCTGGCCTCGACGGTGTTCAGATCGGTGCCCGCGCTGATGTCGGGGACGGCGGCGCCGAGCGTCCCGAGCGCCGTGACGGCGCCGAGCGAATGCCCCATCAGCACCAGCGGGCCCGCCGCTTCGGCACGCACCCGGTCCAGGAACGCGGTCGCGTCGGCCACCAGTTCGGCCAGCGTGCCCGGGTGCAGGGGATCGCCCTCGCTGAGCCCGTGCCCGAAGGTGTCCAGGGCCCACAGCCGGATGCCCGCCGCCCCCAGACTCCGGGCGAATCGGTGGTAGTGCCCGCTGTGCTGACCGAGCCCCGGCAGGAGTGCCGCCGTGGCCACCGCGTTGTCGACCGGCCACCGCCGATAGTGCATCCGGCCGCGCGCGCCGTCGAAGTAGAACATGTACCGATAGTGCCAAAACTTCTGCGACTCAGTGGAGTTCACCGTCCTGCACGGCCACCGGCTACACTTTTCCGCCGATTCGCCGTTCGTGCCCCAGCTGACCCCCTGACCGGGCCGTTCGCCGACGAGCCCGCCCGCGCCCGCTTCTCGGGGCGGTAGGGTCTGGCCTCGACGCAGGGAACACCGGTGCGAATCCGGGGCTGTCCCGCAACTGTCACCGAGGAGCGAACCGCCGCAGTACGGCCACGACCTGCCCGGGTTGGAAGGCCGGTGGGGAGCGTCGATCCGGGAGCCAGGACACCTGCGTCGGCCGGCACCGGGACGACTCCACGAGGATGGCGATGGACAACTCGATACGACACCGGCGGACACTCGGCCGCCGGGAGATGCTGCTGCGCAGCGCGGGCGCACTGGGGCTGCTCGCGACCGGCGCGCTCACGCTCACCGGCTGCGGTGACGGCGGCACCGGGCCCCAGGGCGGTCCACCGCGCGCGGGCGGCCGGTTGCGCGCCGCGATCGCCGGACGCGCCGCCAGCGTGGACGTGCTGGACCCGCACCTGGCGGGCAGCTCCGCGGGCGGTGCGGTGAGCAAGAACGTGTGGGACAAACTCGTCGCCTACAACAACGACCTCACCCTGCGCTTTCGCCTGGCCAGCGCGCTCGAACCCAACGCCGACGGCAGCGAATGGCGCATCACCCTGCGCCCCGGCGTGGTGTTCAGCGACGGCAGCCCGCTCACCGCGCGCGATGTGCTGTGGAGCTTCGAGCGGATGCTCGACCCGGCGCGGCCCTCCTCCGGCGACCTGGCCGTGGTCGACATGTCGCGCACCCGCGCCGACGGCGACCTCGGCGTGGTGGTGGCGATGAAGACGCCGATCGCGGACTTCGGTTCGGTGCTGGCCGGGTGGTACTGCTACGTGATCAAGGACGGCACCACGGTGTTCGACCGGAACACGCTGCCCGTCGGCACGGGGCCGTTCGCGCTGGCGAACTGGTCGCCGGGTGACCGGACCCTGTTGCGCCGCAACGAGAAGTACTGGGACGGCCCGGTCCACCTGGACGAGGTGGAGATCATCCAGATCGCCGAGACCGAAGCGCGCATGAACGCCTTCCTCTCCGGTGCGGCCGACACCGCGCACGAGATGTCCTACCTGCAGGCGCACACGCTGGCGAACGATCCGAACGCGCAGGTCGTCACCCCGCCCGCGGGCCTGATGGGCGCCTTCCAGATGCGGGTGGACGTGGCGCCCTTCGACGACGTGCGGGTGCGCCAGGCGATGCGGCTGGCTGTGGACCGCGAGGCCATGGTCGAGGCGGTGTACTACGGCTTCGGCTAGGTCGGCAACGACATCTACGGCAAGGGCGCGCCGTTCTACAACGACCAACTGCCGCAACGGACTTACGATCCGGAGCGGGCGCGCCAGTTGCTGCGGGAGGCGGGGCGGGAGAACCTGACCGTCACGCTGCCGACGGCCGACGCGATCCCCGGCATGGTCGAGTCCGCGACGCTGTTCGCCGAGCACGCCAAGGCCGCGGGCATCACCATCCGGCTCGAAACCGTGCCTGCCGACACCTATTTCACCGAGGTGGTGGGCACAGCGCCGCTCTCCCACATCGGTTGGTGGAACTACAGTCTGGACTACTTCTACGGCCAGACGATGACCAGCGATTCGCCCAGCAACGACTCCGGCTGGCGCCGCCCGGCGTGGGACGCCACGTTCGCGGCCGCCCGCGCGGAGATGAACCAGGAGCGCCGCAGGCAGCTGTATTTCGAACTCCAGGAAGAACTCTGGAACGAGGGCGGCTACATCCTGCACAGCTTCGCCAAGCGTCCCGATGTCGCGCACGTCCGCGTGCAGGGCGTGCGCGACGGCGTGCCGGGCACCGACGACTGGGCGAACTTCACCACCACCTGGTTGGCGGAGTAGCGGTCTCGCGGTGATCCGCTATCTGCTGCGCCGCGTCGGCGGCGCGATCGCGGTGCTGTTCGCGGTCGCGCTGGTGGTGTTCGGCCTGTTCGAGCTGCTGGATTCCGATGCCGCCGCCGTGGCGTTGAGCCGCCACGGCGGCGGTCAGCCGACGGCCGAACAGCTCGCGGCCAAACGCGCCGAACTCGGGCTCGACCGGCCCGCGCCGGTCCGATTCGCGGAGTGGACCGGCGATTTCGTGCGCGGCGACCTCGGCGATTCGCTGCTGTCGGGGCGGCCGGTGCGCGAGGTGCTGCTCGGCCGCCTCGGCAATTCCGTGGTGCTGGCGGCGATCACGGCCGCGCTGCTGATCCCGCTCGCGCTCGCGCTCGGGTTGCTGGCGGGCTCGCGTGCCGGATCGCGCACCGACCGCGCGGTGAGTTCGCTCGCCCTCGTCGCGGAGTCGTTGCCCTCCTTCGTCTCCGGGGTGATCCTGGTGGCGACGGTGTCGCTGACGTTGCATCTGCTGCCCGCGGTGTCGCTGTTGCCGACCGGGACGAGTCCGTGGGAGCGGCCGGAGATCCTGGTGCTGCCGGTGCTGTGCCTGCTGATCGGGCTGGCGCCGCACCCGGTGCGGGTGGTGCGCGCGCAGACCGCCGATGTGATGGCGAGCCCCTACATCACGGCCGTGCGGTCGAACGGGGTGGGCGGATGGCGCCTGCTGGCCCGGCATGTCGCGCCCAACGCCGTGTCGGCCTCGATCCATCCGGTCGCCGGATCGATCGTGGGGTTGATCGGCGGCGTGGCGGTGGTGGAGACGCTGTTCGCCTATCCCGGTCTCTCCCAGGAACTCTTGCGCGCGATCGCCGCGCGGGACTTCCCGTTCGTGCAGTCGGCCGCGGTGCTGATGGCGGCGCTCGGACTCGCCGTGTACCTGCTCGCGGATCTGGCGACGCTGGCGGTGAGCCCGCGTGCCCGGCGGGAAGTGCTCGGGGGTGCGGCATGAGTGCCGGGCGGTCTGTGGAAAGTATTGCTGTGCAAAGGGGTTCGAAAGTACGACTGCGTGTGGTGGTGCCCGCGACGCTGCTGCTCGCGGTGCTCGCCGTGGTGGTGCTCGGCCCGTTGCTCGCGCCGCATCCGGCCACGTCGCCGGTCGGCAGGCCGTTCACGGAGCCGTCCGGGCAGTTCCCGCTGGGCACGGATGTCGTCGGGCGCGACGTGTTCTCGCGCCTGCTGCACGGCGGGCTGTCGCTGGTCGCGATCACCGCCGCCGCGCTGATGGCGGCCTACGGACTCGGCCTCGCGCTCGGGCTGCTCGCCGGTCTGCGGCGCCGCGCCGATCCGTGGGTGTCGCGCCCGGTCGACGCGCTGGTGGTGGTGCCGTGGTTCCTGCTGCTCGCGGTGATCGCCACCGCCATGGGGCCCGGTCCGGCGGCGATCGTGGTGACGACGACGCTGGCCGCCTCACCCTGGATCATCCGCATCGTCCGCACCGCCGTGCTCGAGATCGCGGGCAGCGGTTACGTGGAGGCGGCGCGCGCCCGTGGCGAACCGTGGTGGCGCGTCGCCGTGGTGGAGGTGCTGCCGAACCTGCGTTCGGTCGTGTTGGCGGACGCGGGAATTCGCGTGTCCGGCACCATCTCGATGGTCGCGGTGAGCGGATTCCTCGGCCTCGGCCTGCGGCCGCCCTCGGCGGACTGGGCGCTCATGATCACCGAGAACCGGCCGGGGTTCGTCGTGCAGCCGTGGTCGGTGCTCGCGCCCGCCGCGCTGGTGATGGTGCTGGTGGTGTCGGTGAACCTGCTGGTCGACGGGCTGCTGGGCGGACACGTCCCGCCACCTTCGCGCCTGGCACGCCTAGCCTCCGATCCCGATGCGGGACTTGCTGTTTCCGATCTCGACGTCCACGACCGGCACGGTCGCGCCGTGCTGGAAGGGGTTTCGCTGTCGGTGGCGCGCGGCCGCAGTCTGGCGGTCGTCGGACCCTCCGGCGCGGGGAAGACGACCTTCGCCTCGGCGGTGCTCGGCGCCCTGCCGCGCGGCCTGCGCGCCACGGGCGTGATCACGACCCCGGTGACGGAGGGGTTGCGCACCGTCGGCTATGTGCCGCAGGATCCGGCGGCCGGATTGAATCCCGCGCTACGGATCGGCACGTCGCTGCGCGAGATCGCCCGCCTGCACGATCGCCGCGCCGGCGCGAGCGTCGTCGCCGCGGCCCTCGAACGCGTCGGCCTGCCCGGCACCCCCGAATTCCGCCGCCGCTACCCGCACGAACTCTCCGGCGGCCAGCAGCAACGCGTCCTGCTCGCCATGGCGCTCACCGGCAACCCCGCGCTCATCGTCCTCGACGAACCCACCACCGGCCTCGATCCCCGCACCCGCGCGGACCTGGTCGCCACCCTCACCGACATCAAGAACTCCACCACCGCAACCTTTCTCATCGTCACCCACGACCTCGCCGGCCTCGCCCCGGTCGTCGACGACGTAGCGGAGTTCGATCAGGGCAAGCTCGTCTCCTTCGGCCCGACACCTGGTTCGGATGCGGAGCCCGGCGAAAGCGGCCCGGTGCACCTGGCCGTGCGTCCGCCCGTCGGAAACGCGCTGACGCCCGGCACCCGGCAATGCGATACGACCGGCGCCCCGCCCCCTTCTCGTGGTGATGACGCGACCGAGGACACCGGCACAACCATCGCGGCAGCCGATCAGCCGGGCAGGGCGGATGCCGTTTCCGACGACGGGCCGGTCACACCGCACGGCGCATCTGCTGGTGAACCATGCGGGACGGCCGATGTTTCCGATGGCGATCCTGGCCTGTCGGAGGGGGCGCTGGGCGGCGAATTGATCTGGGCAGGAGGCACTTCGAGCCGGGCGCCGGGCGGAGCGAGTGGCGCCAAGGGCGTGGTGCCGGGACGGGCGGGCGGCGCTTCCGACGCCGAATCGAACAGGGGCGGTGGTGGTCCCGGCGTGGAATCGGTCCCGACCGGCGGTGTTGCCGCCCGCGAACCCGGCGCGCCGGTCCTGCGGGTGACCGGCCTGTCCGTCGCCCACGGACGGTGGACGCGCGTGCTCGATAACGTGGATTTCGCTGTGGCGGAAGGGGAGTGCCTGGCGATCGTCGGGCGGTCGGGTGTCGGGAAGACGACGGTGGCGCGGGCGTTGGCGGGCTTGCACGCACCCACCGCCGGGCACGTGGAGTTCGAGGGCGGGCGGGTCCCTGCGAGCGTGGATCGGCGAACTATCGCGCAGCGCAGGGCGATTCAGCTGGTCTTCCAGAATCCGGCCACGTCGCTGAATCCGGTCTATCCGGTCGGCGCGCAGGTGCGGCGCACCCTGCGCCTGCTGCACGGCCTGGACCACGAGTCCGCCCAGCGGGAGGCCCGTCGCCTGTTCGCCTCGCTGCACCTGGACGAGGCACTCCTGGACCGCCGCCCCGGCCGCCTGTCCGGCGGACAGCAGCAGCGGGTCGCCGTCGCCCGTGCCTTGGCCGCTCGCCCCGGCGTCCTCATCTGCGACGAGATCACGGCCTCGCTCGACATCCGCTCCCGCGCGGCGGTTCTCGACCTCCTGGACGATCTGCGCGGCACCGGCCTGGCCATGATCCTCATCAGCCACCAGCCCGAGGTCGTCGCCCGCCTCGCCGACCGCACCCTCACGTTGGACGGCGGCCGCCTCCACCCGGTGGGGTAGAGATCCCCGCACCCCCGAGCTCGCCGTGTCCCGGGTCGGAGGGGTGCCGGCCACCGTCCGGCCCCCTGCTACTCCGCCCGCCTCGCACCCAACGCTCGCTCCAACCGCTCCCGCACCACACGCAACTCCTCGATCAACTCCCTCGGCTCGTGCACCTCGAAGTCCACGCCGAGCCGGATCAGCCGGTGCGCCAACCACTCCGGCGCGTCGTCGCCCTCGCCGGTCAGGCGGCAGCTCGTCTCGTCGAGCGCGACGAGCTCACCCGGTGCGTCGGCGAGGGGTCCCGCGACCGCCGCGACGGGAGCGTGGATGGTCACCGACACGGGCAGCACCGGTGTGCCCCAGTTGGTGCGCGCCCCTGCCGCGTAGTCGGCCGGACTCTCGGCCGGTAGCGGGCGTGGCGTGAAGCGTGCCCCGGTCGCCCGTGGATTCTCGATCCGGTCGGCGCGGAAGGTGCGCCAGTCCCCGCGATCCAGGTCGTAGGCGACCAGGTACCAGCGGCGGCCCGAGGCCACCAGCCCGGCCGGTTCGCCGTGCCTGGCGCTCGCCCGGCCTGCCGCGTCGCGGTAGGTGAAGCGGGCGCGTTCCCGGTTCGTCACGGCGGCGGCCAGTGTGGTGAGCACCTCCGCGTCGACGGCGGGTTCCGCCGAAATGCGGTGGGAGGTAGCCGTACTCAGTACGCGAACCCGCCTGCGCAGCCGGGTGGGCAGCACCTGCTCGAGTTTGGTCAGCGCGCGCACCGATGCCTCGCCCACGCCCGCCACCGTCGACGCGGCGGCCGCCCGCAACCCGAGGGCGATGGCCACCGCCTCGTCGTCGTCCACCAGCAGCGGCGGCATGGCCGCGCCCGCCGCCAGCCGGTAGCCGCCGACCGCGCCCAGCTCCGCGTCCACCGGATAGCCGAGCGCCCGCAGCCGGTCGATATCGCGGCGCACGGTGCGGTCGGTGACGCCGAGCCGTTCGGCCAGTTCGCTGCCCGGCCACACACGGGGCGTCTGCAACAGCGAGAGCAGTTTCAGCAGGCGGGCGGGGGTGTCGTTCACGTTTTCCATCATGACGGAGAACTAGGACTTGAATGGTCCTATATGCGCTCTACCTTCGTCTACGAACGATAAGAACGACGCAGGGAGTACTCGATGACCGACCAGCAGATCCGCCCCTTCCACATTCACATCCCGCAGGCCGACGTCGACGACCTTCTCGACCGGCTGGCCCGCACCCGCTGGAGCGCCCACGCCCTGCCCGGCGACGGCTGGGAGCGTGGCGTCCCGCTGGACTACCTGAAGGAGCTCGCCGAGTACTGGCGCACCGGATTCGACTGGCGCGCACAGGAATCGGCGCTCAACGAGTTCCCGCAGTTCGTCACCGGGATCGACGGCCTCGACGTGCATTTCGTGCACGTGCGCTCCGCCGACCCCGACGCCCTGCCGCTGCTGCTCACCCACGGGTGGCCCAATTCGTTCGCCGAATTCACCAAGACCATCGGCCCGCTCACCGATCCCGCCGCGCACGGTCGCCCCGGTGCCCGCGCCTTCCACGTGATCGTGCCGTCGGTGCCCGGCTTCGCTTTCTCCGAGCACGGCCCCGATATGTCCGTGGACCGGGTCGCCCGCATGTGGATCGCGCTCATGGACCGGCTCGGATACTCCCGCTACGGCGTGCAGGGCGGCGACCTCGGCGCCTACATCGCGCCCCGGGTGGCGGCGCTTGCCCCGGACCGCGTGGTCGGGGTGCACTTGGACGGCGGCATCGGCATGCCGACGGAGGCCGACGTGCCCGGGATGACGCCCGACGAGCGCGCCGAATGGGATCTCATGGGGCAGTGGATGACCGGCGGCGTCGACCACCACACGCTGCTGCGTGCCGCCCCGCGCACGTTCGCGCACGCGTGGACCGATTCCGCGGTGGGCCTGCTGGCCTGGTTGATGCAGAAGTTCGCCGAGTTCACGCCGATGGCCGACCACGTGGAGGACGTCATCGACCGCGACCATCTGCTCGTCAACGCGAGCCTGTACTGGTTCACCGACACCGCGGGCACCTCGTCGTGGCCGATGTACGAGGGGCTGGCCGACGGCGGATTCGGCTGGCCCGCCGGGCAGACGCTGGTGCCGACCGGCGTGTACGGCGGCGGCTCGGCGCTCATGCGCAGGCTCGCCGAACGCGACAACGACATCGCGTACTGGCCGGAGGGCAACACCGGCAACCACTTCGTCGCCATGGAACAACCGGCCGCGCACGCCGACGACATCCGCGCCTGCTTCGACGCCATCGACCACCGGGCCAAGGCATCGGCCTGACCTCGGAAACACGACGGCCGCCGTGGAGAAATCTCCGCGGCGGCCGGACGTGAGTCGTCAGTTGTGCACGGACACACCGGGGTTCGGCGCGGCGGGCGCCGGAGCGGGCGCCGGGGCCGGTTCGGGTGCCTGCGCCGGCGCGGGCGCGGCGGGCGTACCCGGAGCGCCGGGCGCGGGGACCGCCGCCTGCGGTGCGGGCGCGGGCGCGGCGGGGGTGCCGGGCGCCTCGGGCGCGGGCGCCGGGGGCGGAGGAGGCAGATCCGGGACGACGAACATGCCGACCGTCGGCGTCATCACGCAGTGCGCGCCGGGGTAGCCGATGATGCCCCACATGGACGCCAGCACGGTGCCGGGACCGCTGTGCACGGTCTTGGACAGCGTGGGCATGTTGTGGTCGGTGGTGTCATCGAGGACATCGATGCCGCTGCGGCCGTTGTTCACGTTCACCCACGCGACGGTGAGCCCGGAGCTGAGCGGCACGCCCGAGTGCGCGGGGGTGGCGCTGAAGCGCAGCGTGCCCGGATCGGGGTTCTCGGCGTGGTCGGGCGTGTTGCCCCCGGTGGTGGCCGCCGCGATGATCGTGGTGATCGGGCCGTGCGTGCCGCAGCCGAAGGTGGGCGCGGCGTAGGCGAAGGGGGCCCACTGACCCGCGATCTCGCGGACCTGCGGGATGTCGAGCATGTCGGTGTACTTGTCCAGCGCGCCCACACCGGCCCGAGCGGCGGCGTCCTCGCCCGCGCGCTCGGTGAGCTGCGCGATGGCCTCGCCGATCGGCCCCTCCGGCGCGGCGGCGGCGGGCCCCGCGAAGGCCAGAACGGCGCCGAGGCCGAGAGAGGTCACCGTCGCGGCCGCACGTGCGATGGTTCTGCCGTTCACCAAGTACTCCTCGTATATGAACCACGGGATTCCCCGAACCCTGGCCAGCAACGTACCAGCTCGACGGGGCCCGCGCCGCCCGGGTCGACGCCGGATGTGACGCGGCGCGGCGCGGCGATCTCGGCGAGGGATGGTCCGCGGCGGGGCGGGTATGTGATCCACTCGACAGTGCCGGTGAACCGAGGGGTAGGTTTGCACTCGGAAGTACGAGACACAACGGGAGCTGCGTATGAAATTATCCCTGTCCCCCGACGAGGTGGCCTTCCGCGACGAGTTGCGGCAGTTCTACCGCGAACAGATTCCCGCCGAGATCCGCGAGCGCGTGAAGCGCGGGCGCGAACTCTCCCGCGAGGACGTCGTGACCGCCCACAAGATCCTCAACGACAACGGGCTCGCCGTGCCGAACTGGCCGGTGGAATGGGGCGGCAAGGACTGGACCCCCATGCAGCGCCACCTGTGGCAGGACGAGATGCAGCTGGCCTCGGTGCCCGAGCCGCTCACCTTCAACGCCCAGATGGTCGGTCCGGTCATCGCGCACTTCGGCTCCCAGGAACTCAAGGAACGCTTCCTCCCGCCCACCGCGGCCCTCGACATCTGGTGGTGCCAGGGCTTCTCCGAACCCGACGCGGGCTCGGACCTGGCCTCGCTGCGCACCACCGCCGTCCGCGACGGTGACTCCTACATCGTCAACGGCCAGAAGATCTGGACCACGCTGGCCCAGTACGCCGACTGGATCTTCTGCCTGGTCCGCACCGATCCGAACGCGCCGAAGAAGCAGGCGGGCATCTCCTTCCTGCTGTTCGACGTGAAGAGCCCCGGCGTCACCATCCGCCCGATCAAGCTGATCGACGGCGGCTACGAGGTGAACGAGGTGTTCTTCGAGAACGTCCGGGTGCCCGCCGATCAGCTCGTCGGCGAGGAGAACCAGGGCTGGACCTACGCGAAGTTCCTGCTCGGCAACGAGCGCACCGGCATCACCGGCGTTGGCCGCACCAAGGTCAAGCTCGGTGTCGCGAAGGACTACGCGCGCCAGATCAAGTCGGGGTCGGGCACGCTGCTCGAGGACCCGGTGTTCGCCGCCCGCGTCGCCGAACTGGAGAACGAACTGCTGGCGCTGGAGCTGACCCAGCTGCGGGTCGTCTCCAATTCCTCGGACGGCAAGCCGAATCCGGCCTCGTCGGTGCTGAAGCTGCGCGGCTCCGAACTCCAGCAGGCCGCCACCGAACTGCTGCTCGACATCGCGGGCCCCGACGCCCTGCCGGTGGACGCGGCCGATATCGCCTCGCCCGACTGGGCGCAGCGCAGCGGCCCCGGCTACCTGAACTACCGCAAGACAACCATCTACGGAGGGTCGAGTGAGGTGCAGCGCACCATCATCGCCTCCACGATCCTCGGATTGTGAGGTCGCGCCATGGATTTCGAACTCACCGATGAACAGGTCATGCTGCGCGACACCGTGCGTGACGTCCTGGCCCGCACCTACGATCCCGAGTCGCGGCTGAAGATCACCGACACCGAACTCGGCTGGAGTCGCGACGTGTGGGGTCAGCTCGCCGATCTCGGCGTGCTCGGCCTGGCGTTCTCCGAGGAGGACGGTGGCGTGGGCGCGGGGCCGGTGGAGACCATGCTGGTGCTCGAGGAGATCGGGCGCAGGCTGGCGCCGGAGCCGGTGCTGGACGCGGTGCTGGTGCCGGGATCGATTGTCGCGCAGATCGGTAGCGCCGAGCAGCGGCAGCGGGTGCTGCCCGCCGTGGCGGCGGGGGAGAAGCTGCTCGCCTTCGCGCACAACGAGCCCGGAGTGCGCTGGCCGTCGACCGAGTTGTTCGTCACGGCGGCACAGCAGGGCGACGGATACGTGCTGTCCGGCGTGAAAAACCCGGTGCCGCACGGGGATTGCGCCGACGAACTGGTGGTCAGCGCGAAGCTGCCCGGCGGTGGCACCGGACTGTTCCTGGTGGCCGCCGACGCGACGGGCCTGGTGCGCAAGCCTTTCCGCACCGTCGACGGTCAGCGCGGGGCGCAGATCGAATTCGACGGCACCCCCGGCGAATTGCTCGGCGGCGACCGGGACGGCGCCGAAGCGGTCTCGATCGCGCTCGGGCACGCGCACGCGGGCCTGTGCGCGGAGTCGATCGGCGCGATGGAGGAAGCGCTGCGTCTGACGACCGATTACCTGAAGGCGCGCAAGCAGTTCGGCGTCACGCTGTCGAAGTTCCAGACCCTCACCCAGCGGGCGGCGAACATGTACGTCTCGCTGGAACTGGCGCGCAGCATGAGCCTGTACGTCACGGGGTCGCTGGCCGACGACGCGCACGACCCGGTGGTCGCCTCGCGGGCGCGGTTGCAGGTGGGCCGGTCGGCCCGGCACATCGGGCAGGAGGCCATCCAGATGCACGGCGGTATCGGCGTCACCGCCGAGTACCCGGTCGGGCACTACGTCGCGCGGCTCACCGCCATCGGGCGCACCCTCGGCGGCGATCTGGACCACCTGAAGGTGCTCACGGCCGGGGTCGGCAACTACGACCTGGTCGAGCTCTGAGAAACACCAGGGGCGGCGGCGCGTTCTCGCGTCGCCGCCCCTGGTATTTCGAGGGCTACTCGTCCTCGTACTCGAACGGGTTTTCGTACTCGTTCTCGTACTCGGGCGTCGTCGTGGTCGGGCGGGCCGCCGTTGTGGTGGGCCGAGTGGTCGGCTCGGGCGCCTCGGTGGTGGGCGGGGCGGTGGGCGTGGCCGACAGAGTCCTGGTGCGGGTGGTGGTGGTCGGTGCGTCGACGTCGGCGGGTGGCGTGGTGGTGCGGCCCGGCCGCGTGGGACGGGTGGTCTCGTCCTGGTGTTCTTCGTCGGGAGAGACGGTCATGGTGACGAATCCGGCGGGCCTGCGCGGTGGGCCCTCGGGGGCGACCTGCCAGGTCGGGGAGGGTGGGATGACGATGCGTGAGCCGGTGATGGTCGCGCCGTCGTGCACGACCGCGGCGGCGGCCGGACCGTCGGGCAGCGGGGGCGGCGGCACGTAGACGTCCTCGCCGCCGATGCCGCAGGAGCCGATGACGACGAGTCCGAGGGACACCGCCCCCACGGCGGCGGCCGGCCCCGCGATCCTGGCCCTGCTGCGATCCATCCGCGAACACTCCTCGTGTACTTCGAGTGGCCCCACCTTAAACCAGGCGGGGTGGCCGGGCTATTCGGGCCGCGTCCCGCGGGGCCGCCACCGGGCATCTCAAACATCGTTAGTTCAGATATCGAAATGATTTCTTCGGCGTGTCGCGGGCACGTGTCGCGGGGTTCGGCCGTCCGCGCGACGTAGCGTGTGAGCAAAGTTACGCGTGAGACGCCTGGTTCGAGATGGGAGACGCGCCGCCCGAGTGACGGCAACACTTCGATCGGCGTCAACGAGGAGAAGATGATGGGAGCATACTCGACATCCGCGCCGCTCACCGCGGCCGCCGAAGCGAAACAACCGGCGCGGCGGGAGTCACCCGCACCGTCCGCGCGCACCATGTCCACCCCCACCCTGCTGATCAGGTCCTTCGCCTGGTTGTTCTTCGCGGGCGGCCTCGTCGGCGCCGTGCTCGGCATCGCCGGGCTGCACGTGGAGATCACCGTCGCCGGCTTGATCCTGGCCTGCACCGCCGGACTGGTCCTGCTCAAGCTCCGTGCCGACGCCGGAGCATCGTCCGAATCCGACTGAATCACAAGCCTTTCCACCCGCGCGCGTAAACCGCGTGCCCGCGCGGCGGAGTCCGTCTAGCGTGCGGTGGATGCGTATCGAGATCACCTCCGACGCCGCGGCCTACCGCGCCGCCGCGGCCCCCTTCCTGGATCGTGATCCCTTGCGGCACAGCGTGATCGCGACCGCCGTGAGCAACCTCCTGACCGGCCTGCACGGCGAGGTGGGCACCTCGTTCTTCCTCAGCGCCCGCGACGCCGACGACGTGGTCGTCGGCGCGGCGATGCGCACCGCGGGTCGTGACGCTTACCTGGGCGCTCTCCCGGAGGGCGGGGCCGTCGCCGTCGCCGAGGTCCTGGCCGGTGTCGCGCCGGACAACGGCGGGGTGGAAGCCACACTCCGCGATGCCGACGCGTTCGCCCAACGATGGTGCGCGTTGCTCGGCGTCGAGGCGCGAGAACGCTACCGCACCAGACTGTTTCGGCTCGAGGAGTTGCACGCGCCCGCCGCCCCGCCCGGTGCGCCCCGGCGCGCCACCGAGGCCGACGTCGACCCGTGCGTCGCCTGGGCGGCCGCGATGAACCGGGAGGCGCTGGGTTCGGCGCCCGGCCTGTCCGCCGACGCGATTCGCGCCAGGGTGGCGGCCGGGCGCTGGTGGTTGTGGGAGGTGGACGATGTGCCGGTGAGCCTGGTCGCGCATCAGGTGCCGGTGGCGGGCTGGTCGCGCATCGGCCCGGTCTACACCCCGCCCGCCGAGCGGGGCCGCGGCTACGCGTCGGCGCTCACCGCGCACGTGTCGCGGGTGCTGCGCGCCGACGGACTCGACGTCTGCCTGTTCACCGATCTCGCCAACCCCACCTCGAACAAGATCTACCGGGCCATCGGCTACCGGCCCGTCCACGATTTCGTGAACTACGGCTTCGGGTGAGAGACCACCCATTCGAAAGCCTCCGCCTTCGACAGCGCGCCCTCGGTGGTGCGAGAGCGGTTGGGTTCGCCCAGGTCGGCGAGCAATCCGCCGGTCAACCCGACCAGCGTCGCCAGCGTCGCCGGGGTGAACCAGGCGGGCCGGGTGGCGAACAGGATGTCCTCGCTGGAGGTGTTGCCGCTGGCGCCCGGGGCGAACGGGCAGCCGCCGAGCCCGCCGAGCGATCCGTCCACCATGGCCGCGCCGGCGGCGACGGCGGCGAGGGTGTTCGCCACGCCCATGCCCCAGGTGTCGTGACCGTGGAAGACGACGCGGCGCGGGGGAGTCCGCTCCCGCACCGCCGTGACCAGCGCGCTCACCTGGCTGGGGTGCGCCTGGCCGAGGGTGTCGGCGAGCACGATGTCCTCGGCGCCTTCGGTGCGCGGGTCGGCCGCGATGGCCAGCACCCGTTCCGGGTCGACCGGTCCGTCGAACGGGCAGGTGAAGCTGGTCGCCAGGCACAGCTGGATGGACCCGCCCGCGTCCCGCGCCAGGCGCACGGCGTCGGGCATGGCGGCCACGCTCTGCTCGGTGTCGCGGCCGATATTGGCGCGGTTGTGCGCGTCCGACACCGAGAAGCAGTACTGGAAGTTCCGCACGCCGGCGGCCGCGGCCTTCTCCACGTGGCGGGGCGTGGCCACCCACACCCAGCAGCGGGACAGCTCCTCCGGGGTGAGCGCCGCCACGAGTTCCATGGTGTTGGCCATCGGCGGCACCAGGTCCGGGCGGGCCATCGACCCGATCTCGAGCGCGGGCACGCCCAGCGCCAGCAGCGTCCGCACCACCTCGACCTTGCGCTCGACCGGCAACGTCTTACCGGTCAGCTGCAACCCGTCGCGCAGCGTGACGTCGCGCAGCACGGCCCCGGTCATCGGTGCTTGTCCTCCCGCGCCTGCTGCGGCACGCACATCACGCCCGCCCACGGCTTGCGGTGCGCCCCGGCGGGATTCGGATGGATCGTCGGGCGCACGTGGCCGGGTGAGCTCAGATCCCAGCTGCGACGCCCCACCGGCCTGCGCCTGGTCCGCCTGCGCCGGGCGCTCATGCCTTCACCCCGCTGTCCGCCCCGAGCGCGGCTATCTCGTCGGCGCTCATGCCGAGCAGTTCCGAGAGCACCTCGGCGGTGTGCTCGCCCAGATCGGGCCCGACGTTGCGAATAGGCAGCGACTGTTCGCCGATCACCGGCACGATCCCGGGAAAGCCCACCGACTTCGGTTCCGCCGCGCCGACATCCACGGTGAACTGCTGAATCATGTTGCGCGCCTTGTACTGTTCGTCGTCGACGATGTCGGCGGCGGTGTAGATGGGGCCGCACGGAATGGCCGCGCCCTCCAGGATAGCCAGCGCTTCGGGGCCGGTGTGGCGCACGGTCCATTCGCCGATCGCGGCGTCGAGGCGTTCGCGATGGCGCCAGCGGCCCGCGTTGTCCTGGAGTTCGGGGTCGGCGGCCAGGTCGGGGCGGCCGATCACGTCCATGTAGCGCTGGAAGATCGCGTCGCCGTTGCCGCCGATGATGATGCTGGACCCGTCCGAACAGGGGTAGGCGTTGCTGGGCGCGATGCCCTCCATCCGCCCGCCGACGCGTTCGCGTCGGATGCCGTAGGCGAGATAGTCGGGGACCAGCGATTCCATCACCGACAGGATCGACTCGTTGAGCGCCACGTCGATGATCCGCTCCCGCAGCGGCGCCCGCGCACCCCGTTCGCGCTGGAACAGCGCCATCACGGTGCCGAACGCGGCGTAGATGCCCGCGATGGAATCGCCGATCGAGACGCCGACCCGCACCGGCGGCCGGTCCGGATCGCCGACCAGTTCGCGCAGGCCGCCGACGGCCTCGGCCACCGCGGCGAATCCGGGACGCTCGGCCAGCGGACCGGTCTGCCCGTAGGCCGAGATCCTCGTGATGATCAGGGCGGGGTTGACCTCGTTCAACACCTCGGGGCCCAGGCCCCATTTCTCGAGCATGCCGGGGCGGAAGTTCTCCAGCAGCACATCGCAGTGCCGCAACAGCCCGAGCACCACCTCGCGGCCCGCCTCGGTGCGCAGATCCAGGGTGATCGACTTCTTGTTCCGGTTGACGGTGCGATAGAGCATCGAGGTGTCGCCGCCGTAGAGCCGCCAGTTGCGCAGCTCGTCGCCTACCTTCGGCCTTTCCACCTTGATCACCTCGGCGCCGAAGTCCCCGAGCAGGCGTCCCGCGGTGGGGGCCGCGATGTAATTGCCGAGCTCGAGGACGCGGATACCGTCCAGCGGCCGAATACTCATGGCCACCAGTGTGGACCATGGGGCCGCGCGGCAGGGCGCTCGGTCCGTTCCCGGCGCCGAGCGCCCACCCGCTCAGGCCGCCTTGCCGGGCTCGTCGACGATCGAGTAGTGCTCGGCGTTGCCGGTGAGCACGGTGCTCGGCGTGCCGTCGACGCCGACCGGCACGTCACCGGCCAGGGTGATGCGGGTGAGCTTGCGCGGCTTGTCGTCGTAGTCGTCCACGGCGTAGTGCTGGGTGGCGCGGTTGTCCCAGATCGCGACGTCACCGAGCTGCCAGTTCCAGCGCACCGTGTTCTCCAGCCGGGTCACCCGGTCCTGTAGGAGCCGGAACAGCGCGTGCGACTCGTTGCCGGACAGCCCGACGAAGTTCTTGACGAAGTGGCCCAGCAGCAGCGTGCGCTCGCCGGTCTCCGGGTGCACCCGCACCACGGGGTGCTCGGTCTCGTAATGGGTCGATTCGAACTCGGCGCGGTACTCGTTCTGTTTCGGGCGCGCCTTGTCGCGGTGGGTGGCGGTGTAGTCGTAGACGTTGGTGTGCACCGCGCGCAGGTTCTCGGCCAGCAGCTTCAGCGCCTCGGGCAGCGATTCGTACGCCGCGACGGTGGAGGCCCACGTGGTCGAGCCGCCGTACTCCGGCAGCGTCACCGCGCGCAGGATGGACGCCTTCGGGATGCGGTCGACGAATGTGACGTCGGAGTGCCAGCTGTTGGCGCGCCCGTACTCGGAGTCGATGGCCAGGCTCTTCTGCCCGCGCGAGGTGACCGTCGGGTGCGGGGTGGTGGGCGTGCCCAGCAGCTGGGCGAACTCGTACTGACCGTCCTCGGTGAGGTGGTCCTGGCCGCGGAAGAAGATCACCTTGTGCTCGAGCAGGGCGCGCCGGACGGTGCCGACGGTGTCGGCGTCCAGCTCGCCGCCGAGCCGGACGCCCTCGATCAGGGCGCCGATGCGGGCGCCGAGCTTGGTCACCGTGACGGTGGGGGCTGCGATCGTCATACGTGATCACCTTCGCTGGTCGAGCCGGATTGGTGCCCTAGAGCACACCAGCCGGCTCCGGCGGCGACCAGGTTTTCTCTCGGCCCGATCGCAACACGTGCCCGCGTCAGCCCACGTGTTCGCGCAGGTAGGCCAGGTCCTCGGCGAGCCCCTCGGCGGGCGTCTCCAGCACCACCGGCGCGCCCGCCGTGCGGCACACCTCGGCCAGCAGCTGCGGGTCGATGGTGCCGTCGGCGAAGTTGGCGTGCCGGTCGGCCCCGGAGTCGAACTCGTCGCGCGAGGAGTTCAGGTGCACCAGATCGATGCGGCCGGTGATGGCCTTGATCCGCTCCACCACGCCGACCAGGTCCTCACCGCCCGCCCACGCGTGACAGGTGTCCAGGCAGAAGCCCGCGCCGTAGTCGCCGACCGCCTCCCACAGCCGGGCGATGGAGTCGAAATGCCTGGCCATGGCGTGATTGCCGCCCGCGGTGTTCTCGATCAGGATCGGCACCGCGAAACCGCCCTTGTCCTCCTGGCGCTGGAACAGCTTGCGCCAGTTGTCGATCCCGGTCTCGATCTCGGCGTCGGAACGGACGTGCCCGCCGTGCACGACCAGCCCGAACGCGCCCAGCTCGGCGGCGGCCTTCGCCTGCTGGGCCACCGCGTTGCGCGAGGGCATGCGCAGGCGGTTGTTCAGGCTGGCCACATTGATCTGGTACGACGAGTGCACCACCACGTCGATCGGGCTGGCCAGGATCTGCTCGGTCCTGGGATGCGGGACGGGTTTGTCCCAGCTCTGCGGGTCGACGACGAAGAGCTGGATGACCTCGGCGCCGAGCTGTTCGCCGAAGCCGATCGGATCGCTGTCGAGCCGGACATGTGCTCCAATGCGCATGCGGCCAGCGTAGCCGGGGGCACCGACACGCGAACCGCGGTGGCGAGGTGCCGATTCGGTGCGAGAATCGTGGGGACTGTTGCGCTGGAGGGCGCGCGCGAGATACATCCGTAGGACGCGTGCTCGACCCGATGAGGGGGGTGAATTCACTTGTTGCGTGCTGGCGAAGTGTTTGCCGGTTACGTCATCAAAGGTGTCCTCGGCAAGGGCGGGATGGGCACGGTCTATCTGGCTCAGCACCCGCGGCTGCCCCGACTGACGGCGCTGAAACTGCTGGACCGCAAGCTGTACGGCGATCCGGAGAGCCGCGGTCGCTTCGAGCGCGAGGCCGATCTCGTCGCCCGGCTCGATCACCCCAATATCGTCACCGTGTACGACCGGGGCGCCGAGGACGACCAGCTCTGGATCTCCATGCAGTTCATCTCCGGGTCCGACGCCTCCAGCGCCGACGTGGGCGTGCTGGCGCCCGCCCGCGCGGTGCAGATCGTGGCCGAGACGGCTTCGGCACT
Source organism: Nocardia puris (assembly GCF_003315035.1). Classification (GTDB taxonomy): domain Bacteria; phylum Actinomycetota; class Actinomycetes; order Mycobacteriales; family Mycobacteriaceae; genus Nocardia; species Nocardia puris. The sequence goes on along the minus strand of NZ_QNRE01000003.1, from coordinate 241,825 downwards.
GGATTTCGCGCACGCCAACGGAGTGCTGCACCGCGACGTGAAACCGGCCAATATCCTGCTCGCCAAGATGCCGATCGGCCAAGCCGAGCGGGTGCTGCTCACCGACTTCGGCATCGCGGGCATCCGCGACTCCGACACCACCCTCGCCTCGGCGGGCACGCTCACCGCCACCCTCGCCTACGCCGCGCCCGAACAGCTGTCGGGGGAACAGCTGGACCATCGCGGCGACCAGTACTCGCTGGCCTGCACGCTGTTCTGGCTGCTCACCGGCAGCGTGCCCTACAACGGGTCCACGCCCGTCGCGGTCATGCACGGGCACTTGCACGGCGCGGTGCCCTCGGCCCGCCGGATGCGTCCGGGGCTGCCGCCCGCCGTCGACGCGGTGCTGGCGCGGGCGCTGGCCAAACGGCCCGACGACCGGTTCGCCAGCTGCACCGAATTCGCGGCCGCCGCCCGTCAGGCGCTCGCCGCCGCACCGCCCGCGCCGCCCCGGCACGTGCCGCCCGGGTACCCGCACTCGGTCCCGCAGGCGCCGATGCCGACGTACGGCGGATACCCGGCGCGGCCGAATGTCGCGCCGCCCTATCCGGGGTACACCGGAGCCGTTCCGCCCGGGGCCGTGCCGCCGCGGCCCGGACCGCCTGTCGCGCCGCACGGGCGGCCGGTCGCCCCGCATACCGGGGCGATGCCACCCACCGGCGCGATGCCGCCGTACGGACCACCCGTGGACCTGAATCGGGGCGCTCAGCCGTCACGTCCCCCGGGTGCGGGGCCGTCGGGGAACCGTCGGCCGGGGACGGGGCCGGAGTACACCCGTGGACCGGGGTCGGTGCCCGGTGAGCAGGGGCGCGGGGCGGTTCCGAGTCACGGTGAGCAGGGCCGTGGAGCCGCCTCCGGCGCGGGTGAGCGGGGCCGAGGGCCGGTGTCCAGCCCGGCGGAGCAGGTGCGCGGCCCGGTTTCGGGTCCGAGCCCGCTTACTCGCGGACTGGTTTCCGGTTCCGCCGAACCGGTGCGCGGGCCCGTTCCGGGGGAGTACGCGCGCGGTGCGGCTTCGAGCCCCGCCGAGCACGTCCGGGGTTCTGCTTTCGGCCCGGCCGAGCCTGTGCGCGGCCCGGTTTCCGGCCCGGCCGAGCCGGTACGCGGCCCGGTTTCCGGCCCGGCCGAACCGGTGCGCGGTGCCGCTTCGAGCCCCGCCGAGCAGGCGCGTCACTCCGCGAGCCCGCCGCGTCCGCCGGGTGCCGGCTCGGGCGAACCCCCGCGCGCACCAGGCTCGGCTCGCCCGTCGGGCCGGCCGGTGCGCCCCATCACCATCGCTTTGCCCGATCAGGTGCGCAGGCCGCGCGCCGCGCCGGGAGCGGGAAGCAGCCCGCAACCACCGGAACAACGGCCTCCGCCATAGCTTTTCGCTATGCATGGCAGGTGCTGCGCTCCGCTCTCGGACCGTCCGGGACCGGGTGACGCTGCTAAGGTTTCGGTGTTTTCCGTGGTCGGGCCCACCCGTCCGCGCGTTCGTGCTGGACGTCTGTTCCCGGCGGGTCCCGGTGCAGGCGAGAAGTGGAGCAGACATGCTGGCCAGCGGTGAGGCTTTCGCCGGCTATGTCATCGAGCGGCAAGTCGGCCGCGGTGGCATGGGTTCGGTGTATCTGGCGAAGCATCCGCGGCTGCCGCGGATGACGGCGCTCAAGCTGTTGAACCGAGAGATGTTCTTCGACAAGGAGGTGCGGGCGCGGTTCGAACGGGAGGCGGATCTGGTCGCCCGGCTCGACCACCCCAATATCGTCACCGTCTACGACCGCGGGCTCGAGGACGAGCAGCTGTGGATCTCGATGCAGTACATCGACGGTGTCGATGCCGCGTCGGTGGATCCGAAGACGCTGCCGCCCGCACGGGCCGTGCAGATCATCGCCGAGACCGCCGACGCGCTCGACTACGCGCACGGCATGGGCGTGCTGCACCGCGACGTGAAACCGGCCAACATCCTGCTGGCCCGGTCCACCGGCGGCCGCGGTGAGCGGGTGTTCCTGACCGACTTCGGCATCGCGCGCCTGCGCGACGACACCGGTCACCTCACCCAGACCGGCACCTTCACCGCCACCCTGGCCTACGCCTCGCCCGAGCAGCTCACCGGCGCGTCGCTGGATCACCGGTCCGACCAGTACTCGCTGGCCTGCACGCTGTTCTGGCTGTTCACCGGCAGCGGGCCGTTCGCCGCGACCAATCCGGCCCAGGTCATCCAGGGCCACCTGCAATCCGCGCCGCCGCCGCTGAGCAGCGTGCGGCCGGGCCTGCCCAACGCGCTGGACGGCGTGCTCGCCAAGGCGATGGCCAAGCGGCCCGACGACCGGTTCGACTCGTGTTCGGATTTCGCCGCCGCCGCGAAGGCCGCGCTGTCGGGGCAGAGCATGCCCGCGATGCCGCTGGCGGGCGGACCGGTGACCGGCGGCGCGATGCCGTACGCGTCCACCGGCGGGCAGATGCCGGTGATGGGTGCCGGGTTCCCCGGGCCCACCACCAGCGGATCACAGCCGCTCACCGGTCAGCAGACGCATCAGGGCACCGCGCCCACGTACCAGGGCGCGACGTACCAGGGCAACACCCCGACGTACCAGGGCTCGACGCCCACCGGCACCGGGTCGCAGCCCACGGGCTACACCTCGGCCCCGCACCCGCAGGCAGCGGGGTACTCCTCGGCCCCGCACCCGCAGGCAGCGGGGTACTCCTCGGGTCAGCAGCCGCAGCCGACCGGGTACGCCTCGGGTCAGCAGCAACAGCCCGCCGGGTACGCCTCGGCGCCGCAGCAGAGCTACGGGTTCGCGTCCCCGCCGCCCGGCGGTGGCGTGGGCGGCGGCACCGGCGCGGGTGCGGGCGGCGGTAAGTCGAATACGGGACTGATCGTCGCGCTCGCACTCGGCGTCGTGGTGTTGATCGGTGTCGTGATCGGCATCGTCGTCGTGGCGTCGAGCGGCGGCTCGTCCTCGAGCGGTGGCGGCGGCACGTCCACCACCGCCGGTGCGCCGGGCACGGGCTCGAACAGCTCGGGTCCCGTCGCGGCCACCGCGGAGTCGATCAGCGCCGAATTCCCCGGCATGGTCCCGGCGTCCACCAGCGAGGATCGCGGCTACAACGACGCCGATTGCAGCGCGCACACCCCCGACAGCCCGGCCTACCCCACGCAGGGCACGCCCGACTTCGGCAACTGGGCCTATCAGTGGGACTGCTACGGCGGCGGCAATAACGACGACCCGTTCTACACGTTCTTCGTGTACGAGACGGCGGCCGACGCCGAGGCCGCGCTGAGCAACCTGCCCTCGAGCGCCACCAAGTCCACCGACACCAACGGCGGCGAGTCCTACACCAACTACAAGTTCGACGACAGCGGGCCCAAGATGGTCACCGTGTTCGGCGGCGACCGCGGCCAGTACCTGATGTACACCGACGGCATCGTCGGCACCATCGACGAGGTGCTGCGCTGGTGGCGCTCGGCGCCGCTGAACTGACCCGATGCTGGACAACGGCGCGGTCTTCGCCGGGTACACCGTCGAACGCCTGCTGGGTCGCGGGGGCATGGGGTCGGTGTACCTGGCGCGCCACCCACGCCTGCCCCGGCTGACGGCGCTCAAGCTGCTCAATCGGGAGTTGTTCCACGACAACGAGATCCGCGCCCGCTTCGAGCGGGAGGCGGATCTGGTGGCCCGGCTCGACCACCCGAACATCGTGACGGTGTTCGACCGGGGCATCGAGGACGAGCAGCTGTGGATCTCGATGCGGTACGTCGAGGGCGAGGATGCCGCGTCGCTGGATGCCTGGCACCTGCCGCCGCATCGCGCGGTGCGAATCGTCGCGGAGACCGCGAAGGCCCTCGACTTCGCGCACGGCAAGGGTGTGCTGCACCGGGATGTGAAGCCCGCCAACATCTTGCTGGAGCGGGCCGACGCCGGGGAGCGGGTCTTCCTCACCGACTTCGGCATCGCCCGCCTGCGCGACGACAAGCGCAAGCTCACCCAGACCGGAACCTTCACCGCCACCCTGGCTTTCGCCTCGCCGGAGCAGCTGTCCGGCGTGCCGCTGGACCACCGCTCCGACCAGTACTCCTTGGCCTGCACGCTGTTCCGGTTGCTCACGGGCGCGGTGCCGTTCGAGGCGGACAACCCGGTCGCGGTGATCCAGGGTCACATGCAGCGGCAACCGCCGCCGCTGGCGTCGGCCCGTCCGGGATTGCCGGTCGCGCTGGACGCCGTCCTCGCCCGCGCCCTCGCGAAAAGACCCGCGGATCGGTTCGATTCGTGCACGGAGTTCGCGGCCGCCGCGTGGCGCGCATTGGCCGCGCCGGATGCGCCGGGCGACAACGGTTTCGGCGCGCCGGTCACCGCGGAATGGGGTGCGCCACCGAAGTTCGTGGACGGTCCGCCCCTCGCCCCCGGCCCGAGTGCGGGTCAAGGGTTCGCGTCACCATCGGCCGCCGGCGCGACCTTCGTTCCAGGCCCTGCGGCTTCGGATTTCGGGTTCGCCCACGCTGACGGACCGGGATTCGGACGGGGCCGGCCGGGCGATTCGAGCTTTCCGCCCGGCGGTGCCGCCGAGCCGGGCTTCGCATCCGAGCGGTCCGCCGAGTTCTCCTCGGCTGGGCCGGGTTTCGCACAGGGGCGGGCGACCGGGGCGGACTCCGACTCGTACCGCGCACACGAACCCCTGGCCTACGACAACGCCGCGCCCGTCCGCGATTCCGACAGCCCGCTCCCACCCGGCCCGCCGCGCGCGTCCGGATCCCGCCGCGCCTTGGGGATCGGCCTCGCCCTGGTGGCGGCGGTGGCGGTCGGGGCGGGCGCGACGGTGTTCGCCCTGGATCGCGGCGGCGAATCCGACGCGTCGGCGGCCGCGATCACGACCGAGCCCGCTGCGGCATCCACGACGACGCCCACGACGACGGTCGATTCCGCGCCCGCGTCACCACCACTCTCCGGCAGCCTCGCCGAACGGCTCACCCGCATCAGCACCGCGTTCCCCGGCATGACACCGCCGGTGGATCCGGACGGCATCGTCCACATCGGCGACGGCTTCAACGGCAGCACCTGTTTCGCGCACGACGCGGGCTCACCGAACGCGATGGACGCGGGCGCACCGGATTTCGGCGACTTCTCGGCGTACTGGTACTGCTTCGGCGGCGACAACAAGGCCAACTACCAGCTGTTCGTCTACGAGGACTCCGAGAGCGCGCAGGTCGCGATCGATCACCTGCCCGGGTACACCGTCTCGACCGCGCAACACGGCCCGTACCTGTACCGGAACTACCTGCTCGACGACAATCCGGTGAGCAAGCGTCCGCGCATGGTCACCTGGTTCTCCGGCGACGCCGACCGCGCCACCTTCCTCCTCTACAGCGTGGGATTCATCGCCACGCGCGAGGAGCTCATGGCCTGGTGGCAGTCCGCGCCGCTGAGTTAGAGCACGCCCTCGATGGCCGAGGTGATCGTCGCGTCCTGCGGCGTGACGGTCGGGCGGAAGCGCGCGGCCACCTTGCCGTCGCGGTCGATGAGGAACTTCTCGAAGTTCCACTGGATATCGCCCGCGCCGCCCTCGGCGTCGGCGGTCTCGACCAGCTCGGCATAGAGCGGGTGCCGGTTCTCACCGTTCACCTCGGTCTTCTCCAGCAGCGGGAAATCGACGCCGTAGGTGGTGGAGCAGAACTGCTCGATCTCCTCGGCGGTGCCCGGCTCCTGTCCCATGAACTGGTTGCACGGCACGCCGATCACAGTGAACCCGCGCGGACCGTAGGTCTTGTTCAGCTCGACCAGCCCCGAATACTGCGGCGTCAGACCGCATTTGGAGGCCACATTGACCAGCAGCACGGCCTTGTCGCCGGCCAGTTCGGCCAGCGTGGTCGGCGCGCCCGTCAGGGTCCGCAGCGGAATCTCGCGAATGCTCACGCGTCTACACCTCTTCGATGTCGTCGGCCCACCCCGAGCGCCACGCTACCGGATCTCCGTTCACTTCAGCGGGGCCTCGGGCTGCACCTCGACGAGCACCAGGTGCGCCCCGCGCGGCGCCGACACCACTGCCACCACGGCCGCCGCGAGGTCGGAGGCGCGCAGCATGTAGGGGTGCCTGGCGAAACCCCACCGCTGCCAGTCCTCCAGCAGCGGCCCGACCACCTCGGGCGTCGAGTTCATGCCCATATTCGTCAGCGTCGGTCCGGGGCGCACCACAGAGGAGCGAATCCCGGTGCCCTCCAACTCCATTCGCAACTGGGTCGCCATCGCCTCCAGTCCCGCCTTGGCGGCGGTGTAGGCGCCGGTGCGGGGGCGCGGCTGCGGCGCGCAGTCCGAGCCGATGAGGACCAGGTCGCCGCGCTTGCGCGCCAGCATGCCGGGCAGCACCCGATGCACCAAGCGCTGCGCCCCGACCAGGTGCACGTGCACCTGCCGCAGGAAGCTCTCCGGATCCATGTCCTGCACCAGGGCGAATTCGATGTCACCCGCGCCCGAGACCAGGATCTCCGCCGGTCCGAGCGCGTCCTCGGCCGCGGTGACGAAGGCGTCCACCGAGTCGGCGTCGGTCACGTCGAGCCGGTGCGCGAGCGCGTCGCCGCCGTCGGCGCGGATCTTGCCGGCCAGTTCCTCGCACAACTCGACGCGGCGCGCGCCGAGCGCGACCGGATGGCCCAGTTCGGCCAGCGCCACGGCGGTAGCCGCGCCGATGCCCGAGGACGCGCCCGCGATCAGGGCGGGGCGGCGGGTGGGATGGGGTTCGAAGCGCGGCATTACCTCTCCACGGGGATCGGGTGCGCGGACGTGTCGCGCAGGTCGAAGGTCGGTGACGGCGAGTCGATCTCGGTCCGGAATTTCCGTAACGAGTTCTCGCGACCACGCGCCGGGTTGCCGACTCGTGGAGACGCGTAGCTGGACATGTGTCTGGACACTATCAGTGCACCGGCTACCGGGACAATGGGTCGATGGGATCGAGTCGCGGCGGGTAAGTTCTCCACTCGGAAAACAGGAACAAGTTACTGTTGCTGTTGTGACTCCGGACCGCGTTCCGGAACGAGTGGGCATCCTCGCGGCGCCGCGCACCGACGCGGCCCGCGCGACGGAATCCGAGGAGAAACCGTGACCGATATCGACACCGTCCGACCGCTGCGCGCCCGCGACGTGGACACCTGGGCGCACACCGCCGACGTGGTGGTCGCAGGCTACGGGATCGCCGGGGTGTGCGCGGCCGTCGAGGCGGCGCGGGCCGGTGCCGACGTGCTCATCCTCGAACGTGCGGGCGGCTGGGGCGGCGCGGCGTCCATGGCGGGCGGCTGGATCTACCTCGGCGGCGGCACGCCGTTGCAGAAGGCGCTCGGCTTCGAGGACACCCCGGAGAACATGGAGCAGTTCCTGCTCGCCGCCGTCGGGCCGGGCGCCGACGAGGCCAGGATCGCCGACTACTGCCGCGGCAGTGTCGAGCACTACGAATGGCTCGTGGCGTGCGGAGTGCCGTTCCGCGAAGCGTTCTGGGGTGAGCCGGGGTGGGAGGTGCCCCACGACGAAGGGCTCGGCTATTCCGGCGGCGAGAACTCCGCGCCCTTCAACACTCTCGCGAAACCCGCACCGCGCGGCCATGTTCCGCAGTACTCCGACAAGCGCCCCGGGCAGCGCAGTGGCGGCTACATGCTCATGAAGCCGCTCGCGGAGACCGCCGAAAAGCTCGGCGCGCGAGTCGAATTCGACACCCGCATCCGCCGGTTGATCGTCGACGACGACGACCGCGTCGTCGGCGTGCTCGCCACCCGGTTCGGCGAGCGCGTCGCGATCCGCGCCGAGCGCGGCGTGGTGCTCGCCACCGGCAGTTTCGCCTACGCCCAGTCCATGGTGCAGGGCTACGCGCCGCGCCTGATCGGCCGTCCGGCGGCGGCGATCGAGGAGCACGACGGCATCGGCATCCGGGTGGCGCAGGCGCTCGGCGCCGACCTGGCCCACATGGATGCCACCGAGGTCGCGTTCTTCGGCGATCCGCAGCTGCTGGCGCGCGGCATCCTGGTGAACGGGCGCGGCCAGCGCTACGTCCCCGAGGACACCTACGGCGGCCACATCGGGCAGGCGACGTTGCTGCGCAACGAGAATCAGGCCTTCCTGGTGATCGACGAGCGGTCCTACGAGGAGGCGCTGGCCACCGTGACCGCCACGCCGTTTTTCCGGCAGCCGCCCACGTGGGCGTGCGAGAGCGTCGCCGAACTGGAAGCCGAGATCGGATTGCCCAGCGGCACTTTGCAATCCACCATCGAGGTCTACAACCGGCACGCCGCCGACGGGCACGATCCGGTGCTGGGGAAGAAGCCGGAATGGGTGCGGCCGATCGGTACGCCCTTGGCGGGCTTCGACATGCGCAACTTCACCGCGGGATTCACCCTCGGCGGGTTGCGCACCGATCTGGATTCGCGCGTCCTGCACGTGTCCGGCGAGCCGATCCCGGGTCTGTACGCGGCCGGCCGGTGCACGTCGGGATTGTGCGCCGGCGGCTATGTCAGCGGTGCGTCGCTGGGTGACGGCAGCTTCTACGGCCGCCGTGCCGGGAGGGCCGCCGCCAAAGACGGCTAGACCCTGATAGCGTCTGGACACATGTCTGAAGGTGATTTCGTGATGCTGGAGGCGACCCGCCGTCGCCTCAGCGGCAAGCAGGCCGACACCGTCGACAAGCTCACCAAAGCGGCGGTGGAAGTGCTCGCCCGCGAGGGCTTCGCCGGCATGACCGTCCGCCTGGTCGCGGCCGCCGCCGGCGTGGGCACCGCCACCGCCTACACCTACTTCTCCTCCAAGGAACACCTGGTCGCGGAGATCTTCTGGCGCCGCCTGATCGCCTCCCCCTCGCCCGCCAGCGAGGACCCCGACCCCGTGGTCCGCGTCATCGCCGAACTGCGCGACATCGCCCTGCTCGTCGCCGACGAACAAGAACTCTCCGGCGCCGTCACCAGCGCCCTGCTCGGCCGCGACCCCGACGTCGCCCACCTGCGCGACCGCATCGGCGCCGAAATCCGCAAACGCATCCTGCGCGCCCTCGGCCCCGACCCCGACCCCGACATCGTCGAATCCCTCGAACTGCTCTACGCCGGAGCGTTGGTCCGCGCGGGAATGGGCTACGCGTCGTACGCGGAGATCGCCGACCGGATCGAGAAATCGGCGCTGCTGATCTTACGGTGAGGGGATACGGTGGATGTCGCGTCCGGACGCGATGGCCGTGGTCGGACGAAAGTGAATGAGAATCGGCTCAGCTCTGCGAAAAACCGCAGGTCAAGAAGTATGGTCCCCGCGCATGCGGGGATGAGCCCACGCGACGCGCTCGGCCTGATCTGCCTGGACCATGGTCCCCGCGCATGCGGGGATGAGCCCGCCACCCCGATCACCCTGCTGACCGCCGAGTCATGGTCCCCGCGTGTGCGGGGATGAGCCCCCTGTTGTGTCGGCCTTAATTTCGACGCCGAGATGGTCCCCGCCCGTGCGGGGATGAGCCCGCGGCGGCCATGAGTTCTTGGGTGGTCCCCTTATGCTCCCCGCGCATGCGGGGATGGGCCTCGGCGTCATGGGCGCGCTGATCGACCCGCTCGGATGCTCCAGTCGCATGCGGAGATGGTTCACGATGCCCCCCCAGCCGGGCGGCGCCGAAGTGCCAGGCGGTCAACCATTTGCAGAGTCGCGATCATCGCCGTTGGTGGAATCCGTGCGACTCCGCCCCGTGAGCGGATTCCGAAGTGTTCGTACCGAAATGGATAGTATCGCGAGCGATAGTATCTCTGGCGATACTATCTCCGGCGGTACTATCCATCCCTACCGTGCCTGTAGCACGTGCTCCCCGCGCCGGCGGGGTTGAGCCTGGGCCGCCGAAGTAGTGCCGGCCATCGGCGTCACGCTCCCCGCGCGTGTGGATCTCCGCATCAGCACCTTGCCCTGGTGGTTCGAAACTGCCCGGTGGGCAGTTGTCGCACGCCCGCGATCGCCGTCGACGGTGGGTGGGCGGCGCGGATGCCCGACCAAGCCGCACTTTGGATGGTCGATCTGGGCGGGAACCCGGTCAGGGGTGGACGTTTGTATAGTTGCAGCAACGATGAAGGCCCGGCGTGGGTAGTGGGGGTGAGCATGCGACGAGTCTTCGGTGTGGTGCTGCTGGCGGGTGCGTTGGTAGTCGCCGGCGTGCACCCGCGCGCTGGGGCTCAGGGGCGGGCGGGCGGAGCCACACGGCAACGCAGCGGACACCGATGAACGACGAGCCGGAGTTCCCTCCCGAGACCGTGGACGCCTACCGGGAGCAGATCGTCGACATCTGGCAGCGGCTCGCGAAATCCTCGGAGCAGATGGCGGACACCTTCGCGGACATCTGGTGGCGCAATCTTCCGTTGGCGTCGGAGGGGCTGAACATGCAGGAGGTCGCCGCGAAGATGGCGGCTCGTCTCGCGTTGCTCGGCCCCGAGGGGGATCCGCTCGAACAGGTGATGATCGGGACGATCGCCTATCTGCACGGCGCGCGCGATCAGGCCCGCGCCGAAGCCGATCGCCTCGACCGCCTCCGGCGCGAGCCGGAGACCGATCGAGGCACGGCACCACCTACTTCTCGAGGGTGATCTGCATCAACCCCGCGCCATCGGGGACTTCCCCGATGGCGCGCGGCACCGATCACCGACAGACTGGAGTGCATGACTTCGCACGGTGGAGTGGCTGGGACGGCTGAGGCCGTCGGGACCGGGGTGGCGGCGCGCGCCGTGGACTTGGTCAAGGTGTACGGGTCCGGAGACACGCAGGTCCGGGCTCTGGACGGGGTGTCGGTGGATTTCGCGCAGCGGGAGTTCACGGCCATCATGGGGCCGTCGGGGTCGGGGAAGTCGACGCTCATGCACTGCCTGGCCGGGTTGGACAGCGCCAGCTCGGGGCAGGTGCGCATCGGCGACACCGATCTGACCTCGCTCGGCGACAAGCAGATGACGCAGTTGCGCCGCGACCGGATCGGGTTCGTGTTCCAGGCGTTCAACCTGGTGCCGACGCTGACCGCGCTGGAGAACATCACCCTGCCGCTGGACATCGCCGGCCGCGCCGCCGACGCCGAATGGCTGGACACGGTCACCAAGCGGCTCGGGCTCACCGCCCGGCTCGGGCACCGGCCCAGCGAACTGTCCGGCGGGCAGCAACAGCGCGTCGCCTGCGCGCGGGCGCTGGCGGGCAAACCCGAGATCATCTTCGGCGACGAACCCACCGGCAACCTGGACTCGCGATCCTCGGAGGAGGTGCTGTCGATCCTGCGTGCGGCGGTGGACGAGTTCGGGCAGACCGTCGTGATCGTCACCCACGAGCCGCACGCCGCGTCGTTCGCCGACCGCGTGGTGTTCCTCGCCGACGGCCGCATCGTCTCCGAATTGCGCGATCCCACCAGCGAATCCGTGCTCGACCGGATGAAGTCGCTGGAGCAGGCATGACCGGCTCGCCGATGCGCAAGGTCGCCTTGCGCAATCTCGCCGCGCACAAGGTGCGCTTGGCGCTGACCCTGCTCTCGGTGGTGCTCGGCACCGCGTTCATCGCGGGATCGTTCGTGTTCACCGACACCCTCCAGCGCACGTTCGACGGCATCTTCGCCAACGAGGCGATGGGTGTGGACGTGCGGGTCAGCCCCGAGGAGCAGCAGTCGTTCGGCGTCCCCAACAGCGTGGTCGACGAGATCGCCGGCATGGAGGGCGTGCGCACGGTCGCGCCGAGCGTGGGCGGCCCGCTGGTGCTGCTCGATCCGGCGGGTGAGAAGCCCGTGCAGACGGGTGGCGCGCCGAGCTGGGGCGAGTCCTACCTCCCGCCGGAACGCGCTGTCGCCGAACCCGAGAAGTTCCTCGAGGGCGCGCCGCCCGCGAACACGAACGAAGTCGCGCTGAACAAGAGCGGCGCCGAACGCGCGGGGCTCGCCGTGGGTGACACCACCAAGGTCCTCATCCCCTCGCAGAGCACCCAGCAGCAGCCGATGCTGGACGTCACCATCACCGGCATCTACGAAACCCCGTCCGACACAGGCGGATACATCGGCGTGCTGTTCGAGGACGCGCAGGCTCGCCAGCTGTTCACCGACGGCGCGCACGTCGGCTACGTCGACATCGCCACGGACGGTTCGGAATCCACGCAGGAACGGATCGCCGCCGCGCTGCCCGGCTACAAGGTGCAGAACGGTGAGCAGGTGCGCGAGGACCTGAGATCCCAAGTCTCCGAAGCGCTGAACTTCATCAACTATTTCTTGTTGGCCTTCGGCGCGATCGCGCTGATCGTCGGCACGTTCATCATCTACAACACCTTCGCGATGATCGTCGCGCAGCGCCTGCGAGAGCTGGCGTTGCTCCGGGCGGTCGGCGCGAGCAGCAGGCAGGTCGGCGGATCGGTGGTCGGCGAGGCGCTGGTGATCGGAATCATCGGCAGCGCAATCGGACTCGCGGCGGGTGTGGGTTTGGCCTTCGGGCTCGCTGCTCTGCTCAATGCGTTCGATCTCGGCCTGCCGACCGGCACGATGGCGGTGCTGCCGCGCACGGTGATCGTGGCGCTGCTCGTCGGCATCGCGGTCACCGTGATCAGCGCCTACGCGCCCGCCCGGCGCGCGGCGAAGATCCCGCCGGTCGAGGCGATGCGCGAGGAGTTCGCGTCGGCGGGCGATTCGCTGCGGGTCCGCACGCTCGTCGGCGCGGTGCTCGCTGTCGCCGGCATCGCGCTGGTGGTGGTGGGTGCGCAGTCGACCGGCGGCAGCGCCGCGGCAACGGTCGGGGTCGGCGCGCTGGGGCTGATCCTGTCGGTGCTGCTCGCCGCGCCCGCGCTGTCGCGGCCGGTGGTCGGCGCGCTCGGTGCGGCGCTGCGCCCGTTCGGACCGATCGGGCGGATGGCGCGCAATAACGCCGTGCGCAATCCGCGCCGCACCGCCGCGACGGCGTTCGCGCTCACCCTCGGGCTCATGCTCGTCTCGGCCATCGGCATGCTCGGCGCCTCGGCCAAAGCGAGCGTGGACGTGCTGGTGGACAAGGGCGTGGAGGCGGATTACGTGCTCACCGGCCCGCCGCAGCAGTTCATCGGCTTGCCGATGGGCGTGCCCGACACCGTGCGCGCCGAGGTGCCCGCCGCCGGTCAGGTCGTCGGGCTGCGCGGTGTGGCGGCGCGGGTCGGTGACGATCGCATCGCCGGTATCGCACCCGACGGGCCGCTCACCGGGCTGCTGAGCATCGACCTGATCGAGGGGTCGCGCGATCTCGGGGAGCGCGGCGTGCTGGTCTCCGAGGACGAGGCCGCCGAGCACGGCTGGCAGCCGGGCCAGCAGGTGGAGCTGACCACGCTGGACAAGAACGAGCAGGTGCCGGTCACCGTGGCGGGCGTGTTCAAGGCGTCGCCGCTGCTCGGCGATCTGGTGGCACCGCCCGCGGTGTTCGACGAGGTGACGCCGACGGCCTTCCGCAGCAACTTCTTCGTGCTGGTCAAGGGTCAGCCGGGGACCGATCTGGACGCGCTGCGCACCGACCTGGAGAACGCCACCGACCGGTTCGCCATCATCCAGGTGCAGGACCGCGAGCAGTTCAAGGGCGAGCAGGGCCGCCAGATCAACACCATGCTCGCCATCCTCTACGGACTGCTCGCGCTGGCCGTGGTGATCGCGATCCTCGGCATCGTCAACACGCTCGCCCTCTCGGTGGTGGAACGCCGTCGCGAGATCGGCATGCTCCGCGCCGTGGGCACCTCCCGCGCGCAAGTGCGGCGCACGATCTACCTGGAGTCCATGCTGATCGCCGTCTTCGGCGCGATCGTGGGCGTCATCCTCGGCCTCGGTCTGGGGATCGGATTCCTGCGCACCCTGCGTGACCTCGGGATCGACCAGATCGCGATCCCATGGGATCAGCTGGTCGCGGTCGTGATCGCGTCGGCGGTGGTGGGCATCCTGGCGGCGGTGTGGCCGGGTATCCGCGCGGCCCGAACGCCACCGTTGGCGGCGATCGCGGACCTGTAACCGGACTTGTCGGCCGGGCGGCTTCGAACCGCCCGGCCGAGGGTCTGTGCGGCAATCCCCCGCCTGCGCGGGGAGCAAATGTAACTGTCGACAAGCCGAGGTCGAAGGCGGCCTGATCCCCGCATACGCGGGGCATATATCACCGACCCGAACCTGCGTTTCTGGTTGACCGGCTCGTCCCCGCGTGCGCATCGTCAGTAGGTCGGCCGCTATCGCCTCCCCGTGGGCTCATCCCCGCGTGCGCGGGGAGCATACTTCTTGACCTGCGGTTTCTCGGCCGAGCATACGGACTTTCATTCACCTTTGCCCGGCCGCGCTCGATGGAAACCGGGACGCCCCCGGCATGGAAAACATTCACACCCCCACCGGTGGTGGCGTGGGCCCGAATTCGGTGCAGTAGGCGGTGGCGAGTGTGGTGATGACGGGGGCGGCGTCGAGGGGGGTGAGCCAGGGGGTGGGGATGGCGCGGGGGCCGTGGTGGGCGCCGAGGAGGTTGCCGCAGAGGGAGGCGGTGGCGTCGCTGTCACCGGAGTGGTTGACGGACAACAGGATTCCGGTGCGGAAGATCTGTTCCGTTGGGCCGCCGGCGGATTCGGCCCACAGCGCCGAATAGACCGCGATGGCCAGTGCTTCGGGGGCGGTCCAGCCGCGGCCCAGCGTTTCGACGTCTTCGGGGCGGGCCTGGTCGACGGTCCAGCGCGCCTGGTCGACGGCGGTGGCGAGCGCGGCCGAGGTTTCCTCGTACCCGCTGTGCCTGCCCAGTTCGGTGCGCACGTCCTCGATCGCGTCGAGCAGCCCCACACCGCGACACAACCGGTAGACGAGCGCGGCCATCGCCCCGGTCGGCAGCCAGCCGGACGGGTGTCCGTGGGTGAGTGCCGCGGCGTCGCAACCCAATTCGAAGACGTGCTCGAGCGATGCGCCCGCGCTGTCGAGGGCGTAGCCGAACCCGCACGGCGCCGCGCGCGCCACGGCGCCGCAGCCCTTCGACGCGTTGATCGGGTCGGCCCTGGTGCCGAGCGGGGTGGTGGGCTCGCGGCGGGCGGCGGCCCGGCGCAGGGCGGTGACCACCGCGTGCGCGGTGCCGCGCTGCGCCATCAGCTCGGGGTAGCCGGCCAGCGCGCTGCGCATCCGCACCGGCTGCTCCGGGATCACCACACCCTGCCCCTGCAACCAGACCAGCAGGCCCTGCTGCATCAAACCGAGTGTCGCGCCGCCGGTTCCGCGCGCCCGCGCCCGCACCGAACCTTTGATGAGCGCTTCCACCGTGAACAGGGCGACCTGCGTCTCCTCGGAGATCTGCCCCTTGTAGGTCTCGGCGTCGCCGGTGACCCCGCGTCGGCCGTAGCGGCGCAGGATGTTGTGCAGCTGCATGGTTTCCACGGGCGCGCCGAGCGCATCACCGACCGCGCCGCCGAGCAGGCAACCCAGCACGGCGTTCTCGTGGTCGCGGGCGAGGCGGGGTTGGTCTGCCGCCGGTGGGCGAGACGAGTGTTCGGGTTCGCCGCCCGCCGGCACGGCATGTGGGGCAGCGGCGGGTGCCGCCGCCGGGGGACGCGGTGCACAGTCTGGCGAATCTAATTGAGCAGCAACGTATTCCGGACGTTCGTGCGAGAGCGGATTCGCCTTCGGCGGGGAGTGTTCGGCCGCCGCGGGCGAAGGCTTTCCGGCGGTCATCAGGGCCTCCTCGGACCCTCCTTCCGCATCCTCGTCGGTGACCGTCCGCCGCGTATCGGGCTCGGGGACCGGCGGTTCGGCGTGCGAGCGTTTATCCCCGAAGTCGGCGAGAGGCACAATCCGCTGGGAACATCCACTTTCGAATGCCGAGATACCCCACCCGAACGCCCGCGCAGCGCCCGCCGCGCCTCGTCGGCGAACGCCCCGCACGAATCGAACCGCTCGGACGGCTCCTTCGCCATCGCGCGCTCCAGGACCGCGTCCAGCTCGGCGGGCAGGTCGGGACGATAGATGCGCGGCGAGGGGATCGGTGCGTGCAGGTGCCCGAACACCACCGCCCCCACGCGGGGCGCGTCATAGGGCCCGATGCCGGTGAGCAGCCGGAACAACGTGCACGCCAAGGCGTATTGGTCGCAGTGGTGGTCCAGCGCGGCGTTGGTGAGCTGTTCCGGCGAGGCGAAGGCGAGAGTGGCGGTGAGGTTGCCGGTGCGGGTCAGGTGACCGGTGTCGTCGAGGAGTTTCGCGATGCCGAAATCGGTGAGCAGCACCCGTTCGTCGAACCCCGCGCCGACGCCCGCCGAGCGGGAGAGCAGCAGATTGGCGGGCTTCACATCCCGGTGCAGCACACCCCGGGCGTGTGCGTAGTCCAGCGCGGCGGCGGTCTGCACCACGATCTGGGCCGCGCGTTCCGGCGACATCGCGGTGGGCGGTACCGACGCGCTGTCGTAACCGTCGACGTACTGCATGGAGATCCACAGCCCGGTCGTCCTCCACGCCCCGATCGAAGACGGTGATGATGTTCGGATGGTCCAACTGGGCGACCACATCGCCCTCGCGTTCGAACCGCACCCGGATCTCGTCGTCGCCGAACATCTCCCGGTGCAGCAGCTTCAGTGCGGTGAGGCGGGGCAGCCGGGGATGTCGCGCCGCGTACACCGAGCCCATGCCGCCGTGGCCGAGCTCGCGCTCGATCACGTACCCGGCGAACAGCTCACCTCGGCGCAACACGACTGTCTCCCCCGTTACCTCGGAACCGGCCCGAGCCTATCGAACTTCGGTGTGGGATCACCCACATCGGGCACGATTCCGGCCGGTGCCGATCGCGGCGGCCGCACCCGGGATTGCCGGGCGTCCACTACGGCCGACGATAGCGGAGAAGCCGTTCAGGGCGTGACCGGTGCGGGCCCGAACTCCGTGTAATAGGCGTTGGCGAGGGTGGTGATGACGGGGGCGGCGTCGAGCGGCGTCACCCACGCCGACGGGATGGCGGTGCGGCCGAGGTGGGCGCCGAGGAGGTGACCGCAGAGGGACGCGGTGGAGTCGCTGTCACCGGAGTGGTTGACCGACAGCAGGACTCCGGTCCGGAAGATCGCTTCCGGTGAGCTGCCCACGGATTCGGCGCTCAGGGCCGAATAGACCGCGATGGCTAGCGCTTCCGGCCCCACCCAGCCGCTACCCAGCGTTTCGACATGTTCCGCGCGCGGGTCGCCGGTGGTGCGGGCGGCGAGGTCCACGGCGGCGGTGAGCGCGTCGGTGGTCTCCTGGTGGCCGTCGTGGTGGGCCAGTTCGGTGCGCACGTCGTCGAGCGCGGCGGACAGCGACGCGCCCCGGCACAGCCGGTAGATCAGGGCGGCCATGGCACCCGCGGGCAGCCAGCCCGACCGGTGGCCGTGCGTGAGAGCGGCGGCGTCGCAGCCCAATTCGAAGACGTGCTCGAGCACAGCGCCGGTGCTGTCGCTGGCGTAGCCGAACCCGCACGGCGCGGCGCGTACCACGGCGGCACAGCCCTTGGAATCGTTGACCGGCGCGGACCTGGTGCCGAGCGGGTCGGTGGGCGCGCGGCGGGCCCCGGCCTGCTGGAGCGCGGTGGACGCCGCGTGCGAGACCCCGCGTCGCTGCATCAGCTCCGGATACGCCGCGAGCGAACTGTGCAGCGGCACCGGCTGTTCGGGGATGGTGACGCCCTGCCCCTGCAACCACACCAGGAATCCTTGCTGCATCAGGCCGAGCGTCGCGCCGCCCACCCCGCGCTCGCGCGCCCGCTGCGAGCCCTTGATCAGCGCTTCCACGGTGAACAGGGTCAGCTGCGTCTCATCGGAGATCCGGCCTTCGTAGGCGGCGGGGTCGCTGGTGAGTCCCCGGGGACCGTAGCGCCGCCGGATCCGTTCGAGGTCTAGGGATTCGATCGGCGCGCCCAACGCGTCCCCGACGGCACCGCCGAGCAGGCAGCCGAGGACGGCGTCGCGCAGGTCGTGCGGCGACAAGGGCGGGTGCGCGGTGATCGCGTGCGTCCTCCGGGCGGAAGGCCGGTATCCCGTTCGGCCCGAAGGGATCTCGCCCCGGCGCAGCGTCCTGTCGGTGCTCGGGTGCGCCGAATTGTGTTGTGTGGGTTCGGGATCGGCGCGTGTGCCGGAATCGCGAAGTCCACGCGAGGTCGAGGCGGTTTCGTCTATCCGGTGATCGCCACTCGAGTGCACGGACAGGTCCGGAATCAGTCGCGGCGCAACGCGCCGAGTCGGCTCGGGACCGGACGGCGCGGTGAAGTCGGGCACGTGCGGCGGGAGCGCCAGGGCCAGGCGCGCCGGATCGCGCAGCGCCGAGCGCGCCGCCTCGGCGAACTCGCCACACGAGTCGTAGCGCTGCGCGGGATCTTTCGCCATCGCCCTGGCGAGCACGGCGTCCAATTCCGCGGGCAGCTCCGGGTGGGCCGCGCGGATCGACGGGATCGGGCCCTGGATGTGCCCGAACACCACGGCGCCGACACTCGGCGCGTCGTACGGGCCGAAGCCGGTGATGAGCCGGAACAGCGTGCACGCCAAGGCGTATTGGTCGCAGCGGTGGTCCAGCGGTGTGTTGGTGAGTTGTTCGGGCGCGGCGTAGGCGAGGGTGGCGGTGAGGTTGCCGGTGCGGGTGAGCTGGCCGGTGTCGTCGAGGAGTTTCGCGATGCCGAAATCGGTGAGCAGCACCCGTTCGTCGAACCCAGCGCCGACGCCCGCCGATCGCGAGAGCAGCAGATTGGCGGGCTTCACGTCCCGGTGCAGGATGCCTTTGCCGTGCGCGTAGTCGAGCGCGGCGGCGGTCTGCACCACGATCTGGACCGCGCGCTCCGCGGACATGCCGTCGCGCGGCACGGTGGCGCTGTCGGGACCGTCCACGTACTGCATGGAGATCCACAGCCGGTCGTCCTCGATACCGCGATCGAACACGGTGATGATGTTCGGGTGGTCCAGTTGGGCGACCACATCGCCCTCGCGTTCGAAGCGCACCCGCAGCTCGTCGTCGCCGAACATCTCCCGGTGCAGCAGCTTGAGCGCGGTGAGGCGGGGCAGTCGCGGGTGCCGCGCCGCGTAGACCGCGCCCATGCCGCCGCGCCCGAGCTCCCGCTCGATGACGTACCCGGCGAACGTCTCACCCCGGCGAAGCACACGCACCCCCTCGACTGACTCGGAACCGTCCGAGCCTATCGAACATCTCGGCGAACCGGCCCGGCCGCGGGCGCGAGGAGTTCACCGGCCGGCGTTGGCGTCGGCCCAGGCGTGCACGTCACCGCGGTCCAACGCGACGGCGAGCAGGTCGGGAAAGCGGTCCGGCGTGCAGGCGAAGGCGGGGACGCCCAGGGCGGCCAGGGCGGCGGCGTTGTCGTGGTCGAAGGCGGGGGCGCCGTCGTCGGCGAGTGCGAGCAGGACGATCATCTGCACACCCGACTCGGTCATGGTGCGCACCCGGCGCAGCATCTCCTCCCGGATCCCGCCTTCGTACAGGTCGGAGATGAGCACGAACAGCGTGTCGGCGGGGCGGGTGACGAGGTTCTGGCAGTAGGCCAGGGCGCGGTTGATATCGGTGCCGCCGCCCAGCTGCGCGCCGAACAGCACGTCGACGGGGTCGGCGAGCAGCTCGGTCAGGTCCACCACCTCGGTGTCGAAGACGACCAGCGAGGTGCGCAGCGCCCGCAGCGACGCCAGCACCGCGCCGAACACCGACGCGTACACCACACTCGCCGCCATGGACCCGGACTGGTCGAGGGCCAGGATCACGTCGCGGCGCACCGCCTGGGTGTTGCGGCCGTAGCCGATCAGCCGCTCCGGCACCACCGTGCGGTGCTCGGGCAGGTAGTGGGCGAGGTTCGCGCGAATGGTGCGGTCCCAGTCGATATCGCGGGGGCGCGGGCGCGACACCCGGGCCGCGCGGTTCAGCGCGCCCGACACGGCGGTGCGGGTGTGGGTGGCGATGCGTTCCTCGATCTGGCGCACCACCTTCTCGACCACGGTGCGCGCGGTGGCCTTGGTGGTCTCGGGCATCACCCGGTTGAGTCCGACCAGGGTGCCGACGAGATGCACGTCGGGTTCGACGGCCGCCAAAAGCTCCGGCTCCAACAGCAATTCGGTGAGCTGTAACCGGTCGATCGCGTCGCGCTGCATCACCTCCACGACGCTGCTGGGGAAGTAGGTGCGAATATCTCCGAGCCAGCGTGCGACGCGCGGCGCGGACCCGCCGAGGCCGCCGGTGCGCCGACCCGGGGCCGGTTCGTCGCCCGTGTTGTACAGCGCGCCGAGGGCGCGGTCGACAGCGAGGTCGTCGGCCGAGCCGAGCCCGCCGAGCTCCGGTTCGGCGGCCGTGCCGAGCACGAGACGCCAACGGCGCGCGCGGGTTTCGTCGGGAGTGGTCATTACTGCCTCCCGCGGTCGGCGCGGCGATGTGTCGGCGCCGGGCTCGGGTCGCCCGGTTCGTTCGCAGATCCGCTACGCGTGCTCGTGGTTCGAGTACGCGGATGCGGCACGGTCGACGCACCCTTCGGTGCGGGGGAGTTCATACCGGCACCCCCAGGATCTCGGCGACGGTACGCATGGCGACGCGCCCTCTTTCGATGTCGAGCGCGGTCTGCTCGGCTGTCGGCGCGGCGTCCTGGACCGCTCGTCCGATGGCTCGGCGCTCCCCGGATTCGAAGGCCCCGAAGGTGCGGCGCAGGGCGGGCAAGGTTTCCAGGAACTGGTCGTCGTCGAGGGCGGCGAGCCAGGAGTCGATGAGGCGCAACAGGTCTCGATCGTGCACGAGCAACAGGCCGCGCCCGCCGAGGAACCCGTCCACCCACGCGGCCTTCGCGGCGGCGGTCGCGCCGACGGAGAGGGCGGCGGCCAGGCGGCGGGCCGATTCGGCGTCCTCGATCAGCCCGGCGTCGCACAGCAATCGCACGGCCCGCCCGACCAGCGCGCCGTGCACATCCGGCCGGTTCGCCAAGCGGTGCAGCGCGTCCAGCCAGGCCGCGGTGGCCCGGGTGTCGTCGAGGGTGTGGATGGCCAGGTGCGCGGCGTCGATCTGGCCGCGGAGCTGGGCGGCCGCCTCGGCGTCCAAACCCGTGACCGCGCCGGGGAGTCCGGCGCAGATGCGCACCAGCATCCCGTCGGCGACGTGCGTGAGCGCGGCGGTGTCGGTGCCTCGCACATCGCCGTAGCGCAGGGTGCGCACCAGGGCGGGTAGGGCCGCCAGCAGGTGGGTGATGTCGTGGTCCAGCGCGGCCACAGATGCCAGGCGGGCGATGAGACCCGGTGTGGCATCGCCCAAATCGGCGAGCAGCGCCTGTTCCAGCGCCGCCGAGACCTCGGCGAGGGTGCGGTCGTCGCGGTCGGCGACGTCGAGGATCTTCGCCTCGGCGGCGGTGCGCAGCGTGGTGCCCCAGCGGGAGGCCTCGATGATCGACACCGCGAATTCCGGGCGCCAGCGCAGGGTCCAGGTCTCACGGAAGGTCCCGGTGTTGCCGGTCTCGCTCTCCGTCGGTGTGCCCCAGTCGATTCCGAGCAGACGCAGGCGGTGCAGCAGGTGCGAGCGTTCCCGTTCGCGCTCCTTGCGCAGGTCCAGATCCACGGTGCGGGCGGTCGGTTCGGTCTTCATGCGCAGGCGGCGCACGCGGGCGCGCAGATCGGCGGCCAGCGGGACGGTCGGGGCGTGCTCGGGCACGGTGCCCAGCGCTTCGCCGACCACCAGTTTGGTGGTGACGACCCGCACCATGGTCTCGTCGCCGCCGCACATCACCGACCGCACCGCCTCGGTCACCTCGGACAACCCGGCGAGGGGACGTTGCCGCAGTGTCGCCAAAGTTTCGGCCAGACGGACGGATTCGATGACGTGCGCGCTCGACACGGGCAGATCGTGGGCGCGCAGCACGCCCGCCACCTTCGTCAGCCACCGCGCGATCGGTTGCTCGCCTGCGGTGAAGAGGTGGTGGTACCAGCCCGGCGAATCCACGCCCGCGCCGTACCCGGAGGCCGCGGCGAGACGCGAATGTGTCCACGGCACCCAGGTGAGCGCGGTCTTCACCTTCGGCAGGCCCTTGAGCAGCCGGGCGTCGGGGGCGGCGGGGCCGAGCGGGCCCGCCAGCGCGGGTGCGTGCCAGGCCCCGCACACCACCGCGAGCCGCCGTGCTCCGGCCTTCAACGCTTTGCGCATGGTCTGGCGCATGTACGCCTCGCGGCGCAGGGTGTGGTCGTCGAGGGCTTCGGGCTCCTCGCGCAGGGCGGCCATCGCCTCGGTGAGGGGGTCGAAAATATCGGTGTCGGTGTTGGATTCGACCACCGCGTCCCACCAGCGTTCGGCGTCGTCGTATCCGGCGGCGTAGGCCAGCCGCGCCAGCGGGTCGACGCGATCGCCCGGCTCCGACCCGGTGGCCAGCGCGGCGGAGGCGGGGAGGTCGCAGAACCGCACGGGCACTTCGTGTTCGGCGGCGTAGCGCAGCGCCTGCCACTCGGGGGAGAACACGGCGTACGGCCAGAACGCCGCGCGCGCAGGCTGATCCGGTAGGTATCCGAGCAGCGCGACGGGCGGTTCCATCCCCTCGTCGGCTATGTACTGCACCAGGTTGTCGGCGTCGGCCGGTCCTTCGATGAGGATCGTGTCCGGTCGAAAACTCTCCAGCGCCAACCGAAGTGAGCGCGCGGAACCTGGGCCGTGGTGGCGGATCCCGAACACGCGGGTGATCGGATCCGCGTCGGGGAGCACGTCGTCGCCGATGGCACGCGGATCGTGCACCTCGGATTCGGCGGCACCCGCGGTAGCCGGAGGGCGTGTAGTGGCTGGCGTCGCCGACTCGGGCGCGGCGGTCGGAACCACCGCTCCGTTGGCCGCCCGAGCCGAATCATGCTCGGCGCGAACGGCTTCCGGTGCACGACGGATCCCGGCGTCCACGCTGTCGGATCGCCGGTCGACTCCGGACCCTTCGAGTGGCGCGACCATGTCCGTCTACTCGCCGACCTCGCGGCAGGCGCGGTACAGGTCGGCCCAGTCGGGCCGTTCGCGGACAACGGCTTCCAGGTATTCGGTCCAGATGGCGGCGTCGGTGACCGGGTCCTTGACGATCGCGCCGAGCAGGGAGCCCGCCACATCGGTGGGGCGCAGCACGCCGTCGCCGAAGTGGGTGGCCAGGGCGATGCCGTTGGTGAGCACCGAGATCGCCTCGGCGGTGGACAGGGTGCCGGAGGGGGATTTGAGCTTGGTGCGCCCGTCGGCCGTGACGCCCGAGCGCAATTCGCGGAACACCCGCACCACCCGGCGCACCTCCTCGGCGGCGGACGGGGTGGCGGGCAGTTCCAGTGCCGCGCCGAGCTGGGCGACGCGGCGGGTGACGATCGCGACCTCGTCCTCCTCGTCGGCGGGCAGCGGCAGCACCACCGTGTTGAAGCGGCGGCGCAGCGCGGAGGAGAGTTCGTGCACGCCGCGGTCGCGGTCGTTGGCGGTCGCGATCACGTTGAAGCCCTTCGCCGCCTGCACCTCGGTGCCGAGTTCGGGTACGGGCAGCGTCTTCTCCGACAGGACGGTGATCAGCGCGTCCTGCACGTCGGAGGGAATGCGGGTGAGCTCCTCGATCCGGGCCAGCGCGCCGGTGCGCATCGCTGTCATCACCGGCGAGGGGACGAGCGCGGCCTCGCTCGGCCCCTCGGCGAGCAGGCGCGCGTAGTTCCAGCCGTAGCGGATCGACTCCTCCGTGGTGCCCGACGTGCCCTGCACCAGCAGCGTGGACGCGCCGGAGATCGCGGCCGAAAGATGTTCCGAGACCCAGGTTTTCGCGGTTCCCGGCACGCCGAGCAGCAGCAGCGCGCGGTCGGTGGCCAGCGTGGCGACGGCGACCTCCATGAGCCGGCGCGGCCCCACGTACTTCGGCGTGATCACGGTGCCGTCGTCGAGCGTGCCGCCCAGCAGATACGTCACCACCGCCCACGGCGAGAGCCGCCACGCGGGCGGACGCGGCCGGTCGTCGGCCGCGGCCAGCGCGCGCAACTCCTCGGCGTGCGCTTGCTCGGCGTGCGGACGCAACAGCGCTTCGATCACGGCAATTCCTCCAGCATTTCGGATCGGAAGGTGAGGTCGGTGGCGAGGCGGTCGAAGGCGCGCGACCAGGCCGGGTCCTCGCAGCGGGCGGCGAGGGCGCTCGCTGCGTCGGCCGCGTCGACCGGGAGGTGGGCGGCGGCCGCGGCGAGCAGGGAGCGGTGGGCGGCGGGGCCGACGCCGTGCCCCGCGGTGCGTCCCGCGGCGACGCGGGCGCGCTCGAACAGCAGCAGGAGCACGTGCTGGGCCAGCGCCTGCGGCCACGGGTGCGGGGCGGCGGGCAGCAGCGCTTCCAGTTCGGACAGCCAGGAGCCGTCGAGGCGGAGCAGATGCCGCACCCGGTCCTCGGCGGCGAGTTCGGCGAACAGTTCGCGGCGGCGCAGCAGTGCGGTGTCGGAAGGGATGCCGCCCGCGAAAAGCGCTGCCGCCCAGTCGGGATCGCCGTGGGCGAGGGCCGCGTCGACCCAGCCGTCGAACAGCGGCTGGCGGAAACGTTCCTCGACCGTGACCCGCAGGGCCGTGGCGGGTGGGCCGAGGACGGCCGCCCAGTGGTCCAGCGGGGTGGCCGCGACGAGTTGGCGCAGGCGGCCGGCGGCGAGATCGGGTGCGCCGTTCCAGCGGTAGGCGAATTCGACGGTGCGATCGGTGATTCCGTCGCACCGGGCGTCGGCGTCGAGGTCGTCGGGGACCGCGATCCTGGCCAGGGAGCCGTCGGCGTTCGGGACAACCCACTCGCGCGCTCGGTGCCGCATCCGCCGGGCGAATGCGGAATCCGGCAGTACCGTGAGCAGGCTCGCGGCCGTTCTGCGCACCTCGGCCCTGCGGTCGTCGAGCGCGGTCTCCAGCAGGGATTCGTCGCGGGTGCCGAGCCCGTCGGCGAGAATGCCGAGCAGATCGGCTTTCTCCGCGCCCGGTTCGCTCGCCCACGATTCGGCGAGGATCTCGCGGGCGGCATCGGGGTCACGGTGGCGCAGGCGCGCGAGCCACGAGCGGCGTTGCGCAGGGGTGCCGTGCCGCCACAGATCGTCGCCGTCGTCGTCGGAAGGCCACAGCGACAACAGGTTCCGCCATCCGGGATGCTGCTCGGCGAGCCACCGGCCACGGGCGCCCGCCAGCCGGAGCAGTTGTTCGCGGTGTTCCTGTGTAGTCAGCGCGGCGGTGAGCACCTGCGGGCACAGCGCGTCGGGGGCGCGGAAGTCGCGCGCGGCGGTGGCGGCGAACCACTCCGGGAGGAACGGCGAGCGGTCGCGCAGCATGTCGGACAGACGGGCGGCGACAGCCCGGGGGAGTGCGGGGCGGTCGTCGTCGACGGCGGCGGATGGCGGATCGGCGGTATCCGCGCGCACCCCGCCATGTGCGAAAGAGTCGCGGAGAGCGGCGGATTCGAGAAGGAGGAAGGCGGGATCGGTGTCCAGTGCGCTCGCGGCGGCGGCCACCGGTTCGGGCAGCCGCGACGGGTCGGGCGCTCGGCGCGCGGTCCCGAGCAACGCCACGGAGACCAGTTCGTCCGGGGACTCGGACGCGGCCTCTTTCCCTTGCCCGCCTTCGCTTTCCAAGCCCACGCACTCACCGGACGTGAACACCGAGACCGGCACCAAACCGTCGGCGGTCCATTCCCCGGCCACGGCCACCGGATACCCACCTGACACCGCGAGCGACATCCACGGCTCCGCACCGGCGACAAGGGGCAGCGCCGCACCGGACGCATCCACCACTCGCCACCTGCCGAGACCGCCCTCTCCGGTAGGTTCCTCGGCACCCGGCGCTTGCGCCGCCACGGGCACCACATTCCGCAGTAGCACCGGCCACCCGCGCAACCACGGGTCCGCCCCCAGCGCCGCCGCGTGCTCCTCCAGCGCCCGTGCGACAGGCCCACGGCGTGCGGTCGACGAGTGACCCACGGCTGGTTGGGGCACCGGAGTTTCGCCGGGCGAGGAGGACTCCGCTGTATCGGGCGCCTTCGGCAGCGTGGTGAACGGTTCATCCGCCCCGTGCCGCGTCCCCCACAGCGCGCGCAGCGGCGCGGCGGCCGGATAGAAGTGCAGGTCGGCGTCGCTCTGGAACCCGAGCGCGGGGGCGGTGGCGGCGAAGGTGGGATCGCCGAAGGAATGGTCCACCAGCACGGCCCAGCGGTGCGTGTGACGGCCGTAGAGCCAGGTGCGGCGGGTGTACAGCCGCTCGTCCTCGGTGACGCGCACGCCGAGCGTCATCCACTCGTCGCGGACGCGGGGTTCGGCGCGCACCGACTCGGCCGGGGTCGGGTAGCCGATGTGGGTGCGGACGCTCGCGCGCAGGCCGGGCGGCAGCTCGTCCAGGCGGCGGTGCGCCGCGACGAGCAGGTGCAGGCCGGCGAACTCGCGCAGCATCCGCGCGGGCCAGTCGGCGCGCGTGACGACCGTGCCGGGCAACCGCCGCAACACGCTCGCCACGGCGGGCGCCTGCGCGTCGACCATGCGCGCCGCCACCGCCTCGAACGCCCGGAAGGACCGATCGGTCTGGGCCAGGCCGGTGCGGATCTGGTCGCCGAGCCAGAGGTCGAGTTCCTCGAGCCCCGCCGTCACCCGCACCCGGCGCTGTTCGGCGGTGGCCGGGTTCGCGGTGCGCGCGACGGGAGCCGGGCGCGCGACCCGCCCCGACAGCCACGACTCGGCGAAATCGGCCACCCGTTGCGCCTCGGGCACCGCGCCCGCCGACCACGCCAGCAACAGTGACAGTGCGTGCTTGCAGGGGAACTTCCGGCTCGGGCACGAACAGCGCGACGCCGGACCGGACATATCGACCACGGTCTCGTAGATCTGCGTGCCACGACACCGCCCCCACAGTGCGTCCCCGAGGTATCCCGTGTCCGACCACCGATCGGCGAGGCCCCGCGCGGCGGCCAGCGAGCGCGCGTCGGGCGCCAGCGCGGTGACCCGTTCCGCGGGCCACGGCGCGCTCATCGGGCCGTGCGTCATCTCGCCTCCTGCTTTCGCGACGGCAAGGGCCCCACCCCCGCCGTCCCGATTTCTACCCCACCACACCGACAGTCGACGCGCCCACCAGGGGCCGGTGGAAACGGCTGGGCGATGGTTGAATTCGCGACCACTCAGGTCTTGTGCACCGCGAATTCGTCTGGCATTCTGTCTTGTTCGGCTTCGTCCGAGCCACCCCCCTTCGGGTGATACACCATCGAGCTGCCCGCCGGGGTTGGCCGAGGGGTGGACATCGACGCCGCCGTGGTTGTCGATGGCCATATCCATCCCCGCGGGCAGATTCGCCTTCCCACCGTCGCACCCGTTCGCGAGTGCGGGAATGCGTGCCGATCGGGTAGCGTTTCGCTCAGCTTTCGACAGGTTGACACCGAGCGTGCGAGCGGGAGGGCGCGCGGCGGTGCGGTGGTGGAGGGGTGGTCAGACAGTGTGTCCCGAGCCCGCGGTCGACACGGCGGCCG
Organism: Nocardia puris; assembly: GCF_003315035.1. Classification (GTDB taxonomy): domain Bacteria; phylum Actinomycetota; class Actinomycetes; order Mycobacteriales; family Mycobacteriaceae; genus Nocardia; species Nocardia puris. The sequence continues at coordinate 214,428 of NZ_QNRE01000003.1, read as the reverse complement.
AGGTCGCCGAGAGTCTGACCGAGGTGGTCGCGCGGCGACTGCACGACGATCCCGCGGTGACCCCCGATGTCGCGCACGCGGTGCTCGGCGCGCTGGGCGGTGTGCACTCCGGCGACCCGGCCACCGAATTCGAGGACTCCGGCATCTTCCTGCGCTCGATCCGGGTGCGCGGCTTCCGCGGCATCGGCGCCGAGACCACCCTGGACCTGGCGCCCGGCCCCGGCCTGACCTTGGTGGTGGGCCGCAACGGCAGCGGTAAATCCAGTTTCGCCGAGGCCGCCGAACTCGCGTTCACCGGCGGAAATCGCCGGTGGGAGGGGCGTTCGGCGGCGTGGCGGGAGGGGTGGCGCAACCTGCACGACGGCGGTGGCACCCGCATCGAACTCGAATTGCTCACCGGCGGCGGCGATCCCGACCTCACCATCACGAAAGAGTGGTCCGAGCACGACGATCTCACCGAAGCGCGCTGGACCCAGCGCCGGTCCTCCGGCGCGCAGTCCGAATTCGACGCCGCGCGTTGGTCTTCGGCGCTCGAGCTGTACCGTCCGTTCCTCTCCTACAGCGAACTCGGCACCCTGGTCGACGGCAAGCCGAGCGATCTGTTCGACGCGCTGCATCAGCTGCTCGGCCTCGACGACCTGACCGCCGCCCAGGACCGCCTGCGGGCGCGCAGGCTCGAATTGGAGCGCGCCGCACGCGATTCCCGGCAGGAGAAGCTGGATCTGCTCGCCGCGCTGGACGGCCTGGCCGACGACCGCGCCGTGCGGATGGCGAAACTGCTGCGTCCCGCGCAACCCGACCTCACCGCCGTCGGCCGCGACATGATGGGCGCCGACGAGACCGGTGGCCCGGCCGAACTGCGCGCCATCGTGCGGCTCGCGCTGCCCACCGAGGCGGAGGTGGACGCCGTCGCGGCACGGCTGGAACGCTGCGCCGACGCGCTGGCGCGCGATTCCACCGCCGACGCCGAAGCCGACCTGCGGGTGCTCGACCTGCTGCGCCGTGCGCGCGAACACGTTGCGGCGAGCGGAGAATGCGCGTGTCCGGTGTGCGGGCGCGGCACTCTCGGCGAGGAGTGGGCACGCGAGACCGACGCGACCATCGCGCGCCTTTCGGCCGAGGTGGACGCGCTCACCACGGCGCGCGCCGAACTCGACAACGCCGTGCGCGCGGCGCGGTCGTTGCCCGAGCACGTGCCCGCCGAACTGGATTTCGATCCCAGCAACCCGCCCACCGTCGACACCGGCGCCGTGCGCCGCGCCTGGGCCGCCTGGGCCGCGCTGCGCTCCGCCGAGTACAGCCCGGGGCTGCCCGGCCGGCTGCGTTCCGCGCACACCCGGTTGGTGGACGAGCTGGATCTGCTCCAGCAGGGCACGCGCAAGGAATTGGACCGCCTGGACGAGGTGTGGGCGCCGCTGGTGCCGCGCGTGGCGGGCTGGCTGGCGCGGGCGCGCGAGGTGGCGGTGAACGCCGCCGAACTGCGCACGCTCAAGCGCGCCGAGGAGTGGTTGAAGTCGGCCACCGCCGGTCTGCGCGACGAACGGATGGCGCCGCTGGAGACCACGGCGCGGTGGGTGTGGCGCACACTGCGCCAGCAGAGCAATGTGGAGCTGGGCGCGATTCGCTTGCAGGGCAACGCCGGAACGGCGCGGCGGGTGCTGCTCGACGTCACCGTGGACGAGGTGGACGGCGCGGCGCTGGGCGTGATGAGCCAGGGTGAGCTGCACGCACTGGGCCTTTCGCTGTTCCTGCCGCGAGCCACGGTGGAGGACAGCCCTTTTCGCTTCGTCATGATCGATGATCCGGTGCAGGCGATGGATCCGGCGAAGGTGGACGGGCTGGCCCGGGTGCTGGCGTTCGTGGCGTGGAGCAGGCAGGTGGTCGTCTTCACCCACGACGAGCGGCTGGCCGAGGCGGTGCGCCGCATGCAACTCGACGCGCGGGTGCTGGAGGTGCAGCGGCGCGAGCGGTCGGTGGTGGAGGTGCGCACCGCGAGCGACCCGGTGCGCCGCTACCTCGACGACGCGCGGTCGCTGGCCCGCACCCCGCAGCTGCCGCCCGCCATCGCCGACGAACTCGTCGCCACCTGCTGCCGCTCGGCGATCGAGGCGGCGGCGCTGGCCAAGGCGCGGCGCGTGCTGCTCTCGGGCGGGATGCACCACCGGCAGGTGGAACGCCACGTCGAGGGCGCGCACACCACCCGGGCGATGGTCGCGCTGGCCGTCATGGGCGTGACCTACAACGTGGACCACCTCAACGCGCATCTCTCGCGGGAGGCGGGCTGGCTGGTCGGCGTGCTGCGCGACGTCACGGCGGGCGCGCACGTGCCGATCCGTCGCGGTGTGCGCGAATTGATCGGCGACACCGAACGTTTCATCGCCTGGATCAGCCGGTGACGGGCCGCCGCGGTCCGGGTCGGCGCCCGCACGGTGCGAAACGCCCGCCGCGGCCGCCGCGCGCGCCGCGACCGTCGGTGGCCGAACGGTTCGACGCCGTGGACCGGTTGCTCGACGGCCAGGTGACGGCCGCCGGTGGCGTGTGGTCGCGGGCGACGGCGTGGATCCTGCGCCTGGCCCTCGAACAGGCCGTGGACGAGCTGTGGGCGCGCGAGGCGCCGGAGCTGACCCGCTGCCCGATGCGCGCCCAGCTCGTCGCGCTGCGCGTGTACACGACGCCGGAGGTCGCCGCGCAGGTCGCGGCCGTGTGGGCGGCACTCTCACGTGCCGCCCACCACCACGACTACGAACTCGCGCCGAGCGTCACCGAACTGCGCCGCTGGCGGGAGCAGACGGCGGCGGTGGCCGAGGCGCTGGCGGGTCACGGCTACACGTGGGTGCGGACCGAGGGGTGAGCCTGCGCCGAGCCTGTCGGCGGTCGTGACGGGTTCGGGCCGAGGCGTGAGCCGTTGGCCGGGTGCGAGTAGTGGCGTGCGCCGACTTCGCTGGGTGCGGTGCGGTTGCCCCAGCCGGCTTCGCGGGGTGCGGGTAGTGGCTCGCGCTGTGCCCGCCGGGTGTGGGTATCGAGCCGTGTTCGCTGGGCGGGGGCGGTCGCCCGAGCGCGAACCGGGCGCGGCAGGATGGGGCGCATGGGAAAGTCGCAGGTGTGCCCGTGCCGAAGGGGTGAGCCGTTCGAATCATGTTGCGGGCCCGCGCTTTCCGGAGACAAGCCCGCGCCGACGGCGGAGGCGTTGATGCGCTCGCGATTCACGGCGTTCGCCACCGGCGATGCGGACTACCTGCTGCGGTCGTGGTCGGCGCGGACCCGGCCCGCGACGATCGACCTCGACCCCGGGCAGCGGTGGCTGTTCCTGGAGGTGCTGCGGACCGAGCGGGGCGGGCCGTTCGACGACACCGGGGTGGTCGAGTTCGTCGCGCACTATCGGGACGATCGCGGGCGCGGAGAGTTGCACGAGGTCAGCCGGTTCGTGCGGGAAGACGGGGCGTGGATGTACCTGGACGGTGTGATCGAAGCCTGACGCGGCCGATCCCCGCCCGGCGCGCACCCCCGCGCTCGAGTAGCGTCGACCCCTATGCCACGTGTTGCGATCGAGTACTGCACCCAGTGCCGCTGGCTATTGCGGGCGGGGTGGATGGCGCAGGAGCTGCTCACCACCTTCGCCACCGACCTGGACGAGGTCGCGCTGGTGCCCGGGGAGGGCGGGGTGTTCCGGATCACCGTCGACGGCGCGCAGATCTGGGAGCGCAAGGCCGACGGCGGGTTCCCGGAGATCGCGGTGCTCAAGCAGCGGGTGCGCGACAAGGTCGCCCCGGACCGTGATCTCGGTCATGCCGACCGTCAGGCGGATGGGCCGTCCGCCTGAGCCGGTCCGCGCCGCTCAGGCGCAGCAGCCTCCGCCGCAGCAACCGCCCCCGCCGGCGGGCGCGGCGGGCGGCGGGGGTGCGCCCGCACCGGCCTTCCCGACCGTCGCGAACGTGGTCAGGAGCTTGACGGTGTCGTCGTGGCCGCTCGGGCAGGTCGCCGGATCGGCGGACCGCGCCATGGGCCGATTCACCTCGAAAGTATCCCCGCAGCTGCGGCATCGGAAGCTGTAGTTCGGCATTCGATCAGGGTAGCGCCGCGGTCACGGTTGGTGCGTCGTCCCGGTGGCACCTCCGGGGCGGACGTAGCATCGAAGGAAGATCGCGAAGCGCCGGCCGCGGTGTGGCTACTCCGCAGCGCACGTGGGGCCGGTGGCAGGAGGTGCGAACCATGAGCACTGGGATCGAGCAGGACCGGGCCCTCGCCGACGCGGCGGCCCCCGTGGTCCCGACGACCTCCGGACGGGTGCGCGGCCAGGCCGAGGGCGGGATCGCCGTCTGGCGCAGCATCCCGTACGCGGCGCCCGTCACCGGGACGCGCCGGTTCCGTCCGCCCGTGCCGCCCGAGCCGTGGGACGGCGTGCGCGACTGCGTCATGTTCGGCGAGATCGCCCCGCAGACGATGGGCAACATGGTGCCGGTCGACTCCGACCTGCACATGGGCGAGGACTGTCTGTGGCTCAACGTGTGGGCCCCGCTCGCGCCGGCCGAGGCGCCGCGCCCGGTGCTGGTGTGGTTGCACGGTGGCGCGTACTGCCTGGGCACCGCCGCACAGGCCATCTACGACGGGCGCAGGCTGGCCGAGACCGGCGACGTGGTGGTCGTCACGGTGAACTACCGGCTCGGCGCGCTCGGGTTCCTCGACCTCTCCTCGCTGTTCCACGGCTTCACCCCGAACCTCGGGCTGCACGATCAGCTGGCCGCGCTGGGCTGGGTGCGCGACAATATCGCCGCGTTCGGCGGAGACCCCGGCAACGTCACGCTGTTCGGGGAGTCCTCGGGCGCGGGCTGCGTCACGGCCCTGCTCACCTCGCCGGCGGCCGAGGGGCTGTTCCACCGAGCGATCGCGCAGAGTCCGCCCGCGACAACGGTTTTCGGGCAGGAACGGGCGGCGCGGGTGGCCTGCCGATTCCTCGAGCTGTTGGAGCTGCCGCCCTCGCGCGCGCTGGAACTGATCGACCTGCCGATCGACCGGGTGGTGCGCGCGGCGGACATCCTGCTCGACGAGGTGCCGCTGGCCGAGCCGGGACGGCTGGCGGCCGCGCCGGTGGTCGACGGCGACCTGTTGCCGGGGTATCCGATCGACCGGTTCCAGCAGGGGCGTTCGCACCGGGTGCCGCTGATCATCGGGACCAACAAGGACGAGGCGTCGCTGTTCCGGGTGTTCCGCTCGCCGATCATGCCGGTGACGCCCGACGCGGTGAACGTGATGCTGCGCGACGTGGCGCAGAGCCACCCCGACATGTCGCCGGAGCGCATCGCCGAGATCACCTCCGCCTACCCGGATCTGGACAAGACGCGCGGCGCGCTGGCCATGTCCACCGACGCGGCGTTCCGCATGCCCGCGCACTGGGTGGCCGACGCCCACGCCCAGCACTCCCGCACCTGGGCCTATCGCTTCGACGCCGCCACCCCGATGTTGCGGGCCGCCCGCGTCGGCGCGGGACACGCGACCGAATTGCCGTATGTCTTCGGCAATTTCGGCACGCTGAACCACGACCCCACCTTCTGGCTGGGTGGCCGCAAGGTGGCGACGGAGATCTCCGGCCGCATGATGCGGCGCTGGCTGGCCTTCGCCACCCACGGCGTGCCCGCCGCGCTCGACGGCTCCAAGCACTGGCCCCCGTACCACCCGGCCACCCGCACGACCCTCGTCATCGACACCGCCGACCGCGTGGTGGACAACCCCGACGAACAGCTCTTCACCGCCTGGGGGGACCAAGCCGTGGGCTTCAGCTGAGCGCGGGGCCACGCAGTCGGGCCGGTGGACCCGATTTCTGGTGCCTGGGGCTCGCGGATCGGCTCGGGCAGACTGGTGGGGCGGTCGAGCCCGGCCGGATGTGCCGGGTGGGGGCGGCTGGTGGTGCGTTCGGCATCCGCCGAGGTTCGGGTGCCGGATTGGAGTGTGGCGTGATGGGTGGTCGAGGCGGGGCGTCGTGGCGGGTCGCGGGCGGGGCGCTGCTCGCGGTGTTCGGGTTCCTGCTGCTCGCCGTATTTCCCGCCGGGCCGGTCGGTGCGCAGGAGGCGGCCGGTGACGTCGACGCGGCGGCGGTGGACAGGTTCGTGGAGGAGTACCTGGACCGGACCGGATTGCCCGGGGTGGCGGTGGCGATCACGCACGGCGACCGGGTGGTGCACGTCGCGGGGTACGGAACGGATTCGACAGGGGCCGCCATCACCGGTGACTCCCCGATGCCCGTCGCGTCGGTGAGCAAATCCTTTGCGGCGCTGGCGGTCATGCAGCTGGTGGAAGCGGGGCGGGTCTCGCTGGACGAGCCGGTGCGACGGTACCTGCCCGACTTCGTCATGGCCGACGACCGCGCCGAGCGCATCACCGTGCGGCAGCTGATGCAGCAGACCTCCGGGATGGCCGACAGCGCGTTCGCGGATCTGCGTATGCCGCAGGCGCATTCGCTCGAGGAGGCGGTGACGCGGCTGAAGGACGCCGAGCTGGCCTCCGAACCGGGGACCGAGTACCACTATCACAACCCGAATTTCCAGGTCGCCGCCCGCATCGTGGAAGTCGTCGCGGGGCAACCGTACGGGGACTACCTGCGCGAGCACATCTTCGAGCCGATCGGCATGGCCGACAGCTACACCGTGGACCGCCCGGCCGACGCGCACGACGTACCGCGCGGCCATATCCGCCTGTACGGCAAGGCGATCGCGGTCGGCGAGATCGACTGGTTCGTCAACGGCAGCCACGGCATCGTCACCACGGCGGCGGATCTGGCGCGCTGGCTGACGGTGCAGAACGGCGGCGGGCGCGCGGGGGAGGGGCCGCGGATCGCCACCGAGGAGTCGGTGAATCTGATGCACGCCCCGTCTCCGGTCGGCGGCTATCGCATGGGGTGGCAGTACGACGAGACCGATCCCACGCGCGTCTATCACGGCGGCGACTGGTTCACCTATACCGCCCAGCAGGTGCTGCTCCCCGAAACCGGTTACGGCATAGCCGTTCTCGCCAACATGGGGATGGGCTTGGAGGACGACCCCGCGATCATCGCCGACGGACTGGTCGCGCTGACCCGAGGCCAGGATCCCGAGGTGCGCCGCCCGGCCGGGATCTACGCCGACTGGGCGCTCGGCGCGGCCACCCTCGGTGTGGTGGTGAGCGCGGGGGTGCTGATCGGCCGCGCCAAGGGCTGGGCCGACCGTCGAGCCGGATGGCCGCTCGCGCGTACCGTGGCGACCCAATTGCCTTATCTGGCGGCGATTCCCCCGCTGGTGTTGCTGCCCCAGCTGGGTTCGCTGGTGTTCGCGGGTCGCGCGGGCGGGTACGAGCACGTGCTGTACGTGCTGCCGTCCGCGCCGATCTTCCTGGTGGTGGCGTCGGTCGCCGGGGCGGCGGTGGTAGCGGTGCGCGCGGTTCGCTTGCGCGCCAGGCGAACCGCGCCCGCCGACCCACCGTCCGCCGAGGCGGTCAGCCCTCAGTCGTCATCGTCGCGATCGGTGTCGTGATCCAGGACCCGCCCGTCGTCGGCCGAGATCTCGAGGTCGTGTCCGAGCCACGAGGGCCGCATCCGCGTACCCGACACTCCGGCCGCGGCGTGTATTCAGCGCCGCCCGCTCCTGCGAGGGGCGGTGAAACGCGCGACGTTCGGACGCCCGGATTCCTCAGACACTCGCCGTGGTCCGCAGCGGCGCGCGGTGCCCGAGATCGACCGGCATCCGCGAATATCCGTGCAGGGTGAACAGTTCGCGGCGGCGGGGTGCGCCGTCCAGGCGGAGATCCGGGAACCGTTCGAACAGTGCCCGCAACGCGTACGTGCCCTCCATGCGCGCCAGGGCCGCGCCCAGGCAGACGTGGATGCCGTTGCTGAACGACAGGTGATCCCTGGCGTTGGCCCGCCCCACGTCGAAGCGGGTGGGGTCGGCGAACACCTTCGGGTCGCGGTTCGCGCCCGCCAGCGACAGCACCACCGTGTTGCCCTTGCGCAGCCGCACGCCGCCGAGTTCCACGTCCTCGTGCGCGGTGCGCGCCGTGGTGTGCACCGGGGAGTCGAGGCGCAGCACTTCCTCGACGGCGTTCGGCCACAGGTCCGGCTCCTCGCGCAGCCGCGCGAGCTGATCGGGATTGCGGACCAGCTGCACCACCCCGTTGCCGATCAGGTTGACCGTGGTCTCGAAACCCGCGCCCATCAGCAGGCTGGCGGTGGCCTTGAGCGCGTAGTCGTCCAGGTCGCCCGAGGCGACCAGGGTGCTCAGGATGTCCTCGCCGGGATCGCGGCGCAGCCGGGCGATGTGCTGATCGAGGTAGTCGTTCATCACCTCCATCGACACCAGCGCGCGCCGGTGCGCCCGCCACGGGATGCCCAGATCCAGCAGTGGCGTCATCCGGTCGCCCCACTCCAGGAACATGGCGCGGTCCCGGTCGGGGAAGCCGAGCATCTCGGAGATGATCGCGATCGGGACCTGCGAGGCGTAGGCCGCGACCAGGTCGGCCGAGCCGCCGGAGGGCAGCGCGTCCAGCAGTTCCACGGTGACCGACTCGATGCGGTCGCGCAGCCTGCCGATGGCGCGCGGGGTGAACGCCGAGGCGACCGGTTTGCGCATGGCCGTGTGCTGGGGCGGGTCGATCACCAGCATCGACGGCGGTTCGACCGGGTTGGGCGGCAGCGGCGAGCGGTCGGCCAGGATCTGCAGCGGCTTCGGGATGCCGAAGCTCTCGGTGGTGCGCACGCCGAAGCGGTTGTCACGCAGAATGGTGCGGCACAGTTCGTGATCGACGGTGGCCCAGGCCAGCGGCGTGCGGACCATCCGGCCGCGGCCGCGCAGGTCCTCGATCAGCGGATACGGATCGGCGATGCCCGCGGGCCCGCCCATCAACTGGGCGAACGTGTCCCCGCGCCGCGCGCGGGTGCGCAGGATCAGGCGAGGCAGACCCTGCTGTGACAGCCAGCGGAACCAGTACTGCGGCTTCATATCCCATCAACCCCATCGTTGTGCGGACAACATCCACGGTACGGATTCGCGGCCGACGGGGGAACTGTTCCGGAGTCGGAGGGCGTCTCCTACTCCGGTAGGAGACGCCGGTTCGCGCTCACCCCACCTGCGCGGTGACCCGCTCCGATTCGATCAATCGATCCCGACGGCCGGGGTCGGGGTTGGCGACCTGCACCAGCGAGGCGCCCGCCGCCAGCACCGCGACGAACCCGTTGATCAGTTCCTCCGGGGTGTCCCACGGTGCGCTGGAGAGCACCCGGTCGCCCTCGGAGAACCCTTGGCGGGCCGCCGATTTGCGGGCCGCCGCGAGCACCTCGGCGACCGCCAGGCCGTCCAGCGCCACACCGGCGCCGCCGGGGAAGAACTGGTCGCCGTGCACGCGCACCGCCGTGGCGAAATCGGTGATGCCGACGGGCAGATCGCGGATCGGGGCGCCCAGCGGGTCCAATGACAGCGCGGCCACCTCATCGATACCGTCGGCGTCGTCGATCCGGCCCGCCGTGACGAGCGCCAGTTCGGCGTCGGGATCGGGGCGCAGCACCACTTCGGTCCCGGCCCACCAACAGCCCAGTAGCACCGCCGCGGTCTGCCAGTGCGCGGGCAGCAGCACCGCCACGCGCGCGCCGGGGGTGAGGCCGAATTCGTCGCGGATCAGGTTGGCCGTCTTGGCCGCCCAGTTCGCCAGCGTCAGGCCGGACAGTTCGACGCGGGCGCCGGTGGCGTCGTCGTAATACGTGACGCGCGGCCCGGCGGGGTCCCTGGACAGGATCGGATCGAGCACCGCCTCGGTGAGGTTCGGCGCGCCGTGGTCACGCATGGGTTCCTTCACGCTTCAGTTCACGCATTTCGGTCCGTTCTGGCCTGCGTCGATCGGAGGGGCGGGGGGAACCGGTGTCGCGGTGCCCGACGTTCCGGAGAAGTCGAACACCGAACTCGCGGCCGAGCCCGGACCAGAATAGTCGCTCGCCAGCACGACGCTCACCGCATCCGGCGCCATGCCCGGTTCCGCGACCACGGTCAGTCCGCCCAGGGCCTCGGCCACGGCGGCGGCCTTCGGGTCCGAGCTGTCGGCCGCGAGCACCCGGCTGCCGGTGACGCCCGCCCCTTGGTAATTGCCCACCTCGCCCGGCCGGAAACCCTTGCCGCCCAGCGCCTGCGACACCTGCGCGGCCAGTCCGGCGACGCCGCCGGCGTTGAACACGTCCACGGTGACCGTCCTCGGGTCCACCGCGGGTTCGTCGGCCTGCTGCTCGCCGACCAGCGAGGCGACGTAGGTCTTGACCGTCTTCGGATCGACGCGCACGACCGATTCGCCGCCGGCGGTGGTGCCGTTGAGGTCGGCGACCGGGATGGTCTCGAAGGTCACCTGCCCGCCGGACAGGTCCTGGAGCTGCTGAAGAAACGCGATCACGTCCCAGTCCTCGTCCAGCACCACGGTGCGCCCGACCGCCTCGGTGAGTTCGCTCAACCGGCCCGGATTCGCCAGGGTCTTCGCGCTGAGCACCTGCCCGACCAGCTGGGCCATGAACACCTGCTGGCGCACGATCCGGTCCAGATCGCCGCGCGGCAGGTCGTGGCGCTGGCGCACGAAGCTCAGCGCCCGCGGCCCGTCCAGGCGCTGCGGGCCCGCCGGGAAGTTCGCGCCCGACATCCACTCGTTCACGGGATTGTTCAGGCACACCTCGACACCGCCCACGGCATCGGTGAGCAGCACGAACCCGAGCAGGCTCACCTCGGCGTAGTGGTCGACGGTGATGCCGGTGAGGTTCGCCACGGATTCGACCAGGGCGCGCCGGCCCGCCTCGGTGGACTCGCGCTCGGCGCGGTCCGCGGCGACGCCGCTCTCGATGAGTTCGGCGCGTTCGGCCTCCTTGGTGGCGCCGTACGCGGAGTTGATCTTGCCCTTGCCCAAGCCGGGGATGTCGACGTAGGAGTCGCGCGGGATGGAGATGGCGGTCGCGGAGCGCCCGTCGTCGGGGACGCGGACCAGCACGATGGTGTCGGTGTTGGTGCCCACCTCGTCGCCCGCGTGCAGCATGTCGCGTTCGGCCTGGCTGAGCGGGTTGCCGTGGGCGTCGGTGCGGCTGTCCACGCCGACCAGCAGGATGTCGACGGCGCCGTCGCGCCCGCCGCCCAGCCCGAGCCCGCCGATCCGCTCGATGCCCGAGATGAGCGCGTCCACGCTGTGCCAGCCGAAACCCGTCACCACGAACACCGCCGCCGCCAGCGCCGCGGCGGACAGGCGCAGCGCGCCCAGCGGGCGCCGGTCGAACCGCGCCGCGGCTGCCGGTGTACTCCTCCGCTGCACTGCGCATCCTCTCGACAAAGCCCGATATTCGCCCCGACCGCCCCCGCGTCCGGTGGCCCCCCGTAGTGCGTTCCGGCGGCCGTGCCGACCGGATACCCCGCCCCCAGGCTAACGAACGGTTACCCCGGCGGACCGGACCCGCAGGTGTACCGGCGTGCCAGACTTGCGGCCGTGACCGCCGCATCGCCCGCCGCCCGCCGCCTGCTCGTCACCGGATCCGGGGGACAGGTCGGCGCACAGATCCTGCGACTGGACCCCGCTGCGCTGGGGTTACCCCGCGCCGAGCTCGACATCACCGACCCGGCCGCCGTCGGCGCGGTGATCGCGCCGGGTGACGTGGTGATCAACTGCGCCGCGTATACCGCCGTGGACGCCGCCGAGTCCGATCCGGGCGCCGCGTTCGCCGTCAACGCCACCGGACCCGCCGTGCTCGCCGCGGCCTGCGCACGGGTCGGCGCGCGCCTCATCCACCTCTCGACCGACTATGTGTTCCCCGGCACAGCGCGCGCGCCCTATGAGACCGGCGACCCGACCGGCCCGAGATCGGTGTACGGCCGCACCAAGCTCGCGGGAGAACGAGCCGTGCTCGAACGCGCCGCGCAGGTCCACGTGGTCCGCACCGCGTGGGTCTACACGGGCGTGGGCAGCGATTTCGTCGCCACCATGCGCCGCCTGGAGCGCGAACGCGACACCCTCACCGTGGTGAACGACCAGCTCGGCTCACCCACCTACGCCCGCGACCTGGCGGCCGGTCTGCTCGAACTCGCCGCGCACCCCGGCGCTCCCCGCGTCCTGCACGCCACCAACGCCGGGCATGCCACCTGGTTCGACCTGGCCCGCGCGGTATTCGCCGAGATCGGCGCCGATCCCGAGCGCATCCGTCCCGTCGACTCGTCCGCCTACCCCCGCCCCGCCCGCCGCCCGGCCTACTCGGTGCTCTCGGGCCGCGCCTGGGCCGAGGCGGGGCTGACCCCGCTGCGCGACTGGCGCGCGGCATTGCACGCGGCGCTGTCGGACGAGCGGTGATCGACGCTCGCCTTCGGCCGGAGATCTGTGGCGGCACGTAGGCCGGTGGAACGGCGCGATGCACTTCGCGAACGGGCCCGTCGGCGAACCGCCCGCGTTGGCCGACATACCGCGGGGCGGCAGGCAGCGGACCGGTCCGTGACGTCGATCCGCTGCCCAGGCCCTGCGCGGCCCGAGCCGGAAGGCCCGCCACCCGCGCGATGAGAAACGATGGGCGCGTACCGGATTCGGGTCGTCCGGCCCCGCCGATCCAGACCGTCCGGTCTCGCGCGAGTGTGGAACCGGCCACGCGCGGCGGCGTGGTTCCTACTAGGCTGCGGAGTCGTGAGCGAACGTAGTGAGCGAACCATGTCACAGTGCGCCGCGCGCACGCTGCGGGCGAGCGCCAGCGAGGCTGTGGCGTGAGCGCACCCGATCCCGCGGCCCCCGGTGGCCTTGCCGTCGTCACGGTAACCTATTCGCCCGGCGAGCACCTCGAGCACTTCATCACCACCCTGGCCCACGCGACCAGCGAGAAACCGCGGGTGATCCTGGCCGACAACGGGTCGGTGGACGGGGTGCCGGAGCTGGTGGCCGAGGCCAACGCGCACGTGCGGCTGCTGCGCACCGGCGGCAATATCGGGTACGGCGGTGCCATCAACCGGGCGGTCGCCGAGATCGACCCGTCGATCGAGTTCATCGTGATCGCCAACCCCGACATCCGCTGGGGCACCGACGCCATCGACGACCTGCTCGCCGCCGCCCAGCGGTGGCCGCGCGCGGGCGCGCTCGGGCCGATGGTGCGCGAACCGGACGGCAGCGTCTACCCCTCCGCGCGCCGGGTGCCCGGCCTGGCCGACGGCGCGGGCCACGCCATCCTCGGCGCGGTGTGGCCCGGCAACCCGTGGACGCGGCGCTACCGCCAGGAGAACGAGGAGATCTCCGAGCGCCCGGTGGGCTGGCTGTCCGGCTCCTGCCTGCTGGTGCGCCGCTCGGCGTTCGACGCCATCGAGGGCTTCGACTCCCGCTACTTCATGTACATGGAGGACGTCGACTTCGGCGACCGCATGGGCAAGGCGGGCTGGCAGAATGTCTTCGTGCCGTCGGCCGAGGTCACGCACGCCAAGGGACACGCCGCCGGACGGCATCCCGAGGTGATGCTGCCCGCGCACCACGCCAGCGCGTACCGCTTCCAGGCCGACCGGCATCCGCACTGGTGGCAGGCACCGCTGCGGCTGGCGCTGCGCGCCGGACTTGCGATCCGCTCCCGGATTGCGGTTCGATCCGCTCTGCGCCAGCAGGGCCGGTAACGGTCCCCGAGGCGCGGTCAACAGGCGCACCAGCGCCGCGTGGAGAGGCGAACAGGGGAACACCGATGGCAGGAAATCCAGGCACCGACGCCGTGATTCTGGTCGGCGGTCAGGGCACGCGGCTGCGGCCGCTGACCCTGTCGGCCCCCAAGCCCATGCTGCCCACGGCGGGCTTGCCGTTCCTCACCCACCTGCTCGCGCGCATCGCCGAGGCCGGGATCACGCATGTGGTGCTTGGCACGTCGTTCAAGGCGGAGGTGTTCGAGGAGCACTTCGGCGACGGCGCCGAACTCGGGCTCGAGATCGAGTACGTCACCGAGACCGAGCCGCTGGGCACCGGCGGCGGCATCCGCAACGTGCTGCCCAAGCTGCGCGCCGACAACGTGATGGTGTTCAACGGCGACGTCCTCGGCGGCACCGACCTGGGCGCCATCCTCGACACCCACGAGTCCACCAAGGCGGATGTGACGCTGCACCTGGTGCGCGTCTCGGACCCGCGCGCGTTCGGCTGCGTCCCCACCGACGCCGACGGCCGCGTGCTGGAGTTCCTGGAGAAGACCCAGGACCCGCCCACCGACCAGATCAACGCCGGGTGCTACGTCTTCCGCCGCGAGTACATCGAGAAGATCCCGGCCGGGCGGCCGGTGTCGGTCGAGCGCGAGGTGTTCCCCGCGCTGCTGGCCGAGGGCGCGCGCGTGCAGGGCCACGTCGACTCCTCGTACTGGCGCGATATGGGCACGCCCGAGGACTTCGTGCGCGGTTCGGCCGATCTGGTGCGCGGGATCGCGCCCTCGCCCGCGCTGCCCGGTCAGCGCGGCGAATCGCTCGTGCACCCGGGCGCGGGTGTCGCGCCGGGTGCGGTGCTGATCGGCGGCACCGTGGTGGGTCGCGGCGCGGAGATCGGCGCGGGCGCGCGGCTGGACGGCGCGGTCGTCTTCGACGGCGCCGTGGTGGAGGCGGGCGCGACGGTGGAACGCACCATCATCGGCTTCGGCGCGCGCATCGGCCCCCGCGCCTTGGTGCGCGACGGCGTCATCGGCGACGGCGCCAACATCGGCGCCCGCTGCGAACTGCTGCGCGGTGCGCGGGTGTGGCCGGGGGTGGAGATCCCCGACGGCGGCATCCGCTTCTCCACCGACGTCTGAGCTCAGGTCGTGTCGGCGCGCTTCCACAGGTAGCGCGTCTTCGGCCGGCCCGCGCGCCCGTAGTCGGACTTGCGCAGCACCAGGCCGTCGTCGGCCAGCTTCTCCAGGTAGCGCCACGCGGTGATCCGCGAGACGCCGACGGTGTTGGCGGCCTCCGCGGCGGTGATGCCGTTCGCGGCGGCGCGCACCGACCGCGACACCTCCTCGAGTGTCTGCGGCACAACGCCTTTCGGGGTGTTGGCGCGCTGGTCGGGGGTGCGCAGGGCGCTCAGCGCGCGGTCGATGTCGAGCTGGGAGAGGGCGGATTCGCCCGCGGGTAGCGCGGTGCGGAACTCCCGGTAGCGCTCCAGCTTGTCGCGGAACGCCGCGAAGGTGAACGGCTTGAGCAGATACAGCACCACGCCGTTGGCGACGGCCGTGCGCACCATGGTGAGGTCGCGCGCGGAAGTGATGGCGATGACGTCGGGGCTCGGCGTGAGCCCGCTCAGCGCGGCCGCCACGTCCAGGCCGCTGGTGTCGGGCAGGCCGATGTCCATGAGCACCAGGTCGATCGGGCTCTCGTCGGCGGCGGCGGTGGCGGCCGCGCGCATGGCGTCGCGTCCGGTGTGGGCGACGCCGACGGCGGTGAACCCGGGGATGCGCTCGACGTAGGCGCGATGCGCCTCGGCGATCAACGGTTCGTCCTCGACGATCAGCACTCGGATCACGACGGTCCTTCCAGGGTGGTTCGCGCCGGTATTGCGTTGTGTCCGGCGCTTTTTCGATCTTCCCCCCGCGGAATCGTCACGGTGACAGTACTTTCCGGTGTGCTGTCGGCGGTGATCACCCCGTGATGCCGCGCGACGACCCGGTGCACCAGGGCCAGCCCGAGGCCGTGGTGATCATCCTTGGTGGTGTAGCCGCGCTCGGCCGCCCTGGCGAAGGTCTCCGCCGTCATGCCGGGCCCGCTGTCCGACACCCGGACGAACAGCGTCGAATCATCTTGGCGCACCGCCACTTCCACCCATGCGGCGGAGCTGCCCGCGGCGGCGTCGATGGCGTTGTCGACCAGGTTGCCGACCAGCGTCACCGCCTCGCGGGCGGTGAGCGGCGCGGTGGAGTCGAGTGCGGTGTCCTCCGAGACGGTCAGCTCCAGGCCGCGTTCGGCGGCCTGGTTCACCTTGCCGAGCAGCAGTGCGGCCAGCGCGGGTTCGCCGACCGCGGCCATCAGCCGATCGATGAGCGACTGGGAGAGTTCGAGTTCCGCGGTGGCGAACTCCACCGCCTCGCGCGGCTTGCCGAGTTCGACCATGGTGACCACGGTGTGCAACCGGTTGGCGGCCTCGTGCGCCTGCGAGCGCAGCGATTCGGCGAAGCTGCGCACCGAGTCGAGTTCGCCCAGCACGTTGCGCAATTCGGTGTGGTCGCGGATCGTCATCACGGTGCCGAGCGCGCGGCCCTGCGAGGTGACGATGTCCTGGTTCACCAGCAGGATGCGATCGCCCGTCACGTGCATCTCGTCGCGCACCACGCCGCCGCCCATCCGTCGCAGCGACAGCGGCAGGTCGGCACGGCGCACCGGCCCGTCCGGCAGATCGAGCAGCCTGCGCGCCTCGTCGTTGACCACCTCGGCCAGCTCGCTCGTGCCGAACACCACCAGGCCCTCGTGCACGGAGTGCAGCACCGCGTCGTGGTGCTCGTACATGATGCGCAGCTCGTCGGGGTCCAGGCCGTGGGTCTGGCGGCGCAGCCGCCTGCTGAGCAGGAACGAGCCGATCGCCGCCACCACCAGGCCCGCCGCCGCGACACCCAGGATGTCGGGCAGGCGCGCCGCCACCTGATCCCCGATGCGGGCGCGGGTGACCCCGACCGACACCAGGGCGATCACCCGGTCGTCGTCGCGCACCGGTGTCACCGCGCGGATGGAGGGGCCGAGGGTGCCGGTGAAGGTCTCGGTGAAGGTCTCGCCGGCCAGCGCGCGATCGATATTGCCGACGAACTGTCCGCCGATCTGTGCGGGATTGGTGTGGGTGAACCGGGTCCGATCGGGGGCCATGACCACGATGAAGTCCATGCCGGTGCGCACGCGGATCTGTTCGGTCACCGGCTGCAACCGCGCCGTCGGGTCGGGCGAGAGCACCGCCTCGCGCGTGGACGGAGCCTGGGCGACGCTGACCGATATGTCCCTGACCTCGCGTTCGGTGGTGAGGTCGTTGGTGCGCCGCGCCTCGAAGACCGCGGCGACGGTACCGCCGACGATCACCAGCGCCAGGACGACCAGCTGCAGGACGAACGCCTGCGCGGCCAGCGACAGCCGATAGCGGCCGTGCCGGAACCGGCGAGGTCGCGGGGACGGATCGGACCCCGCGCCGGATGCGGGTCGATCACGTCGCACTTGATTTCCTCCATCGAACGTTATGCATAACCGTTGAACGTTATGCACCAAACAGTGACCCGCGTCACTGGGGCCGAGAACATTGTGCACATCGGGCCGCGCGGTGCATACCCCGGCTCCGACGCCGTACCCGCCTCACACGGGCAGCGCGGCCGCCAATTCCGGCATCAAATCGGAGAGCAGGATTCGCCATGAGCGATAAATCTAGATCAGCGCGCTTGTCGCACGCTGGTGTCGACTGCGCGCGACGCGATCGGCTGTCCGCGCCGTGGCGCTCCGGGCACGGGCGCGCCATCCAGTGCCCGCCCCCGCCGCCCGGCGGCACCGGGGAGGTCAACCGATGAGCGCCAGCACCGACGCCGCCCCCGCTCCGGCCCGCAAACGCGACCGCACGCACTGGCTCTACCTGGCCGTCATCGTCGCCGTCGTCGCGGGCGTGCTGGTCGGCTGGCTCGCACCCGGGGTCGGGCAGTCGCTCGCGCCGCTGGGCACCATGTTCGTCGACCTGATCAAGATGATGATCGCCCCGGTCATCTTCTGCACCATCGTGCTCGGCATCGGCTCGGTGCGCACCGCCGCCACGGTCGGCAAGGTCGGCGGGCTCGCGCTCGGCTACTTCCTCGTCATGTCGACCGTCGCGCTCGGCATCGGCCTGGTCGTCGGCAACCTGCTCGATCCGGGCAGCGGTATGGACATCGCCGAAAATGCCGGTGCTGGAGCGAAATACGCCGATCAGGCGCACAGCGGGGGCGGCACCATCGAATTCCTGCACGACATCATCCCGACCACACTGGTCTCCTCGCTCACCGCGGGCAGCGTGTTGCAGGCGCTGTTCGTCGCGCTGCTGGTGGGGTTCGCGGTGCAGGCGATGGGGTCGGCGGGCGAGCCGATTCTCGAGGCCGTCGGCATCGTGCAGAAGTTGGTGTTCCGCATCCTGGCGATGATCCTGTGGCTGGCGCCGATCGGCGCGTTCGGCGCCATCGCCAACGTGGTCGGGCGCACCGGGCTGGACGCGGTGGTGCAGCTGGCCACCCTGATGATCGCCTTCTACCTGACCTGCCTGGTGTTCGTGTTCGGCGTGCTCGGCGTGCTGATGCGGGTGGTGTCGGGGGTGTCGATCTTCAAGCTGGCGCGCTACCTCGGGCGTGAGTACCTGCTGATCGTGGGCACCTCGTCGTCGGAGTCGGCGCTGCCGCGGCTCATCGCGAAGATGGAGCACATGGGCGTGCAGCGCACCACCGTGGGCGTGGTCGTGCCCACCGGGTACTCGTTCAACCTGGACGGCACCGCGATCTATCTGACGATGGCGTCGATCTTCATCGCCGACGCGCTCGGCGTGCCGCTCAGCATTCCCGAACAGCT
This sequence comes from Nocardia puris, assembly GCF_003315035.1. Taxonomy (GTDB): domain Bacteria; phylum Actinomycetota; class Actinomycetes; order Mycobacteriales; family Mycobacteriaceae; genus Nocardia; species Nocardia puris. Next base: position 195,940 of record NZ_QNRE01000003.1, on the reverse strand, counting down.
CGGGCTGCTGCTGTTCATGATCGTGGCGTCGAAGGGTGCGGCGGGTGTCACCGGCGCCGGCCTGGCGACGCTGGCGGGCGGCCTGCAGAGTCACCGGCCCGAACTGCTCGACGGGGTCGGTCTGATCGTCGGCATCGACCGGTTCATGTCGGAGGCCCGCGCGCTGACCAACTTCTCGGGCAACGCCGTCGCCACCGTGCTCATCGGCACCTGGACGAGAACCCTCGACGTGGACCGGGTCCGCAGTGTGCTGGCCCGCGAGATCCCGTTCGACGAAAGCACCATGGTCGACGACCACGCCTCCCCCGAACCCGACCCGAAACCGAAGTCCTTGGTACCGGTCTGATCCCGGTTGCCAGTCCCCGGCCCGGGCCGGGGACCAGGGCGGCACCGTGCGCCTAGCTCCCGCCGGTGCCGCCCGCCCCCTCGACGAAGGGCCCGCGCGATCCGCGGGCCCTTCGTTCGTGAATCACGCGGAGTAACCCCACTTCTCGGGATTCAAATGCACCTGCACCAACGCGTTCGCATGCCCGTGCCCCACCCCGTGCTCGGCTTTCAACCACTCCACCAATCCCTTGTGCCCCGCCACCCCGGACTTTGCCAGCAACTCGAACCACTCGGTCACCGGCTTGCCGTACTTGGCTTCGATGGACGGGAAATAGGAAGCGGGACCACTCGGCTTGCCGGACATGAACTCTCCTCATCTCGCTGTTCATCCTTCCGACGAGACGAACCGGTCGAACTCACCGCTTCGGCGCCCGATGTGACGCACGTCATGGAGCGGTCCGCAGCCGTCGGACGGTGCGCGGACCGGGTCGGTGGTCGAGTGGGTGGTGGCACCGTCGATGACTGTATTCACGGCGACGTGGCACCGGCCATCGATAACCTGGGGCGCGGGTAGCGTGGGCGTATGGCTGATGTCGTGGTGGTCGGGTCGGGGCCGAATGGGCTCGCGGCGGCGGTGACGTTGGCGGCGGCGGGGTTGTCGGTGGAGGTGTTCGAGGCCCAGGACACGGCCGGGGGTGGGTCGCGGACGGCGGAGTTGACGTTGCCGGGGTTCCGGCACGATGTGTGCGCGGGGGCGCATCCGATGGCCGCGGCGTCACCGTTCTTCCGGGCGTTCGACCTGCCCGCGCACGGGGTGGAACTGCTCACCCCCGAGGCGTCGTACGCGCATCCCCTCGACGGCGGGCGGGGTGCGGTGGCGTGGCGGGATCTGGAGCGGACCGTGGCGGGACTCGGGCTCGACGGGAAGGCGTGGCGGCGGCTGTTCGGGCCGCTGGTGCGCGACTGGCCCGGGGTCGTGGACGTCGCGATGGGTGATCTGCGCGGCATCCCCGACGATCTGGGAGCCGCGACGCGGTTCGGGCTGCGGCTACTGGAACAGGGCTCGCCGCTGTGGAACATCCGTTTCCGCGAGGACGCCGCGCCCGCGCTGCTGAGTGGCGTTGCGACGCACGCGATCACGTCACCGCGCGCGCTCCCGGCCGTGGGCGCGGGCCTGCTGCTCGGCACCCTCGCGCACGCCGAGGGCTGGGTGATCCCGCGCGGTGGCAGCCAAGCGATCCCCGATGCGCTGATCGCCGAACTCGAATCCCTCGGCGGCACCGTGCACACCGGCCACCGCGTCGACTCGCTGGACGAATTCGGCGGTGCGCGAGCGATTCTCCTCGACCTGGCCCCGGCGGGCTTGCTGCGCATCGCCGGTGACCGGCTGCCGCAGCGATATGCCAAGCGGCTCGGCAAGTTCCGCTACGGCGGCGCGGCGTGCAAGGTCGACTTCGCCCTGTCGGGCCCGGTGCCGTGGGCGGCGGAGGGCTGCGATCGCGCGGGCACCCTGCACCTGGTCGGCAGCCGGGCCGAGGCGATGGCGGCGGAAGGCGCGGTCGCCTCGGGCCGCCACGCCGACCGGCCCTACGTGCTGGCCATCCAACCCGGCGTCGTCGACCCCACGCGCGCACCCGAAGGCAAACACACCTTCTACACCTACGCCCACGTACCCAACGGCTCCGATATCGACATCAGTGAGGTCGTGATCGACCAGGTCGAACGTTTCGCCCCCGGATTCCGCGACCTGATCCTCGCGAAGAACGTGTGCACGGCCGCCGAAATGCCCACGCACAACGCCAACTACGTCGGCGGCGACATCTCCGCGGGCGCGATGACGCTGCTGCAGACGGCATTCCGCCCGGCACCCCGCTGGAACCCCTACGCCACACCACTTCCCGGCGTCTATCTGTGCTCGTCAGCGACCCCACCGGGCCCCGGCGTCCACGGCATGTGCGGCCTCCACGCCGCCCACCGCGTCCTGCGCCGCGAGTTCGACATCCACACTGAACCGTTGGACCTGGTGCGCGACAGCAAGATTCGGTCCCGCTGACGCGCGGGCTCACGTATCTGCACGCACCGCGCGATACAGGTCCGGTTCCAAGTACATCCGGTTCACGTGCGGCACCGCCGCGCGCACGCGGACTTCGGCGGCGTCGATGGCGGTGGCCACGGTGGCGATGTCGAGTCCGGGGACGATGGCGATCTTGGCGGCGACGAGCATGTCCTCGGGGCCGAGGTATTCGGTTTCCAGGTGGATGACGCGGTCGATGTGCTCGCCGTCGACGAGGTTGGCGCGGATGGCGGCGTATTCCGCCGGGGTGGCGCCCTCGCCGATGAGCAGGCTCTTCATCTCCACGATGAGCACCACCGCGATCGCGCCGAGCAGCACGCCGATGGCCAGGGTACCGATGCCGTCCCAGATCGGATCGCCGGTGAGCACGGTCAGCCCGACGCCCGCGAACGCGAACAGCAGGCCCACCAGCGCGCCGCTGTCCTCCAGCAGCACCACGGGCAGTTCCGGGTTGCGCGAGGTGCGGATGAATTCCCACCAGCTGGAACGTCCTTTGAGCGGCCGGGATTCGCGCCGCGCCGTCGCGAGGCTGAACGATTCCAGCGCCACCGCGACCCCGAGGATCACGATCGCGACCAGCGGCGACGTCAACTCTTCGGGCTCGCGGATCTTGCCGACGCCCTCGTAGATCGCGGCCAGCGACCCGAGCGAGAACAGCACCAGCGCCACCACGAACGCGTAGAAATACCGGTTGCGCCCGTAGCCGAAGGGATGCAACCGGTCCGGGCTCTGCGCCGCCCGCTTCTGCCCGAGCAGGAGCAGGAACTGATTCGACGTGTCGGCCACCGAGTGCACCGCCTCGGCCAGCATCGAGGACGACCCGGTGATCCCCGCGCCGATGAACTTCGCGATCGCGATCCCCGCATCCGCCGCCAGCGCCGCGAAGATCGCCGCCTTGCCTCCACTGGACGCCATGCGCGCGACGCTACCCGGACCGCCCCGCCCCGCGATCCCGACACGGCGGTCCCACCGCCCGATTTTGATGGTATGCATGTATCGCTTTAACTGATACGCTCATATCACATACTTGGAACAGGGGAGACCATGGCGAAAATCGGGCGGTTCACCAACGACAAGGCCGAGGCGGCGTTCCTCCGGGCCTACGACGCGATCTCCGCGCGGTGGCCGGTCCCATACACCGACCTCGATATCGAAACCTCTTTCGGCACAACGCGAGTACGCAAATCCGGGTCGGGCGACCACGCGCCGTTGGTGCTGCTGTCGGGCATGCCCGGCAATTGCCTGTTCTGGCAGCCGTTCATCGAGGAACTGGCGCGCGACCGGGTCGTCTACGCCCTCGACATCATGGGCTGGCCCGGCCGCTGTCGGCAGACCGCGCCGATCCGGGACCAGGACGACATCATCGGCTGGCTGGCGGAAACCCTCGACGGACTCGGCGTCGACCGCGTGCACCTCGCCGGATATTCCGTCGGCGCGTGGCTGGCCGCCCTGGTCGGAACGAAGCACTCGGATCGCCTCGCCAGCCTGAGCATGCTGGAACCGGGCGGCGCGACCTTCGCCAAACCGAAGTGGAGCCTGCTGCTGAAGCTCCTGGCGGCCGGGCTGTGGCCGACCGACAGGCGCATGCGTAAGATCGCGGCGCTGCTCACGCCGAGCGTCGCGCTCGACGACGAGGCGTGGGCGATGGCGAAGGCGGGCCGCAAATTCCGGCTCGCGCTGCCCTGGGAGCGTCCGCTCACCGACGACCAGCTGCGCGCCCTCACGGCCCCGCTACTGGTCCTCTTCGCCCGCGACACCGTCGTCAACGACCCCGAAATCGGCGCGCGCCGCCTCCGCGACCACGTACCCTCGGCCGACGTCGAGACCTACCCGGACGTCGGCCACGACCTGCTGTGGGCGCGCACCGACACGGTGATCCCCCGCTTCCTGGCCTTCGCTGCGAAACACGAACCAGCCCGGACCTGAGCGCTCGGATCGGAGGAAAGGGGAGACCATGGCGAAGATCGGACGGTTCCGGAACGCGACCGACGAGGCGGCGTTCCTGCGGGCGTACGAGGCGGTTGGCGCGGAGTGGCCGGTGTCGTTCACCGACCTCGATATCGAAACCTCGTTCGGCACAACGCGAGTGCGCAGGTCCGGGGAGGCTCCTGCGATCGGTGGGACGACGCGGGAAAGCGGACCGGCGCCGCTCATGCTGTTCCCGGGGATCACCGGCAACGGGATGGCGTCGCGGGGGTTCGTCGAGGAGTTGTCCAAGGACCGCGTCGTCTACACGCCCGACATCATGGGCTGGCCGGGCCGCTGCCGGCAGACCGCGCCCATCCTGGACCAGGCCGATATCACGCACTGGGTGGTGGAGGTCCTCGACGGGTTGGGCGTCGAGCGCGTGCACCTCGCGGGCGTCTCGTTCGGGGCGTGGATGGCAGGGGTGGTGGGCGCGCACCGCTCCGACCGGTTGGCGAGCGTGATCATGCTGGAGCCCAGCGGCGGTGCGTTCATCAGACCGCGCTTGTCCGTGCTGTGGAAGTTCCTGGTGGCGGGTCTCCGACCGACCGACGAGCGGATGCGCAAGCTGACTGAATGGCTCACGCCCGGACTCGAACTCGATGAGAACGAGCGGGCGATGGTGCGGGCCGGCCGCAAGTACCGGTTCGCGCTGCCGTGGGAGCGCCCGCTCACCGAGGATCAGCTGCGCGCCCTCACCGCTCCGCTGCTGGTCCTTTTCGGCGCAGCGACGGTGGTCAACGATCCGGAGGCCGTCGCCCGCCGCATCCGCGACCACATCCCCGCGGCCGACATCGAGGTCTACCCCGGCGTCGGCCACGAAATGCCGTGGGCCATCAAGGACAAGGTGATGCAGAGGCTGCTGGCGTTCGCCACGGAACACGACCCGGTCCGCACCTGAGTGCTGCGGCGGAACACGACCCGGTCCGAACGTGTGCGCTGTCGCGGAACACGACCCGGTCCGAACGTGAGCGTGCCGCGGAACACGCCTGGTCTGGACTCGAGCGTTGCCGCGGAACCTGCCCGGTCCGCACGTGCGCGTGCCGCGAAACACGACCCAGCCCGGACCTGAGCGTCGCCGCGAAATGACTTGCGCGCAACGACCGGAAGGCCGTATCCGGACGCGGCCTCGCTCACTTGGCCGGACTGTTCTCCGTGCGATACAGATCCGGCTCGATGTAGATGGTGCGCGCCGCGGGCACGGCCCGGCGCACCCGGGCCTCGGCGGCGTCGATGGCGGCCGCGATGGTGGCTATGTCGAGTCCCCGCACCACCGACACCTTGGCGGCGACCAGGATCTCCTCGGGGCCGATGTACTGGGTCTTGAGGTGGATCAGGCGGTCGATGCGCTCGCCGTCGACCAGGCTCTCGCGGATGGCGCGGTCCTCTTCGGGGGTGGCGCCCTCGCCGATGAGCAGGCTCTGCATCTCGATGATCAGGATGATCGCGATAACGCCGAGCAGCACGCCGATGCACAGGGTGCCGACGCCGTCCCACACCGGGTCGCCGGTGATCATCGTCAGGCCGACGCCGAACAGCGCCAGGATCAGGCCGACCAGCGCGCCCGTGTCCTCCAGCAGCACCACGGGCAGCTCGGGGCTGCGCGAGTTGCGGATGAACCGCCACCAGCTCGCGCCGCCCTTGAGCGGGCGGGATTCCTTCACCGCCGTCATGAAGCTGTAGGTCTCCAGCGCGATCGCGATCACCAGGATGACGATCGCGACGATCGGCGAGTTCAGCTCCTCGGGGTGCTGCACCTTGTGGATGCCCTCGTAGAGCGCGTACACCGAACCGAGGGTGAACAGCACCAGCGCAACGACGAACGAATAGAAGTACCGGTTGCGGCCGTACCCGAACGGGTGTAGCTCGGTGGCCTCCTTCGCGGCGGCGCGCTGGCCGTAGAGCAGCAGGGCCTGGTTGGAGGTATCGGCCACCGAGTGCACGCCCTCGGCCAGCATCGACGCCGATCCGGTGATCGCGGCGCCGACGAACTTCGCCACCGCGATACCCGCGTTCGCCACCAACGCGGCCAGAATCGCCTTCTTCCCACCGCTAGCCGACATGTCCGACCGCCCTCTCTCGTATGCGCGAACCTCGGTCAAGATAGCGCGCTCACGCCGGGACGTCTCGGTTCAGGCCCCCGGCCCGACGCACGCGCAGAAGACCTGGGCCGGTCCGTCCACGGTCTGGGCACGAATATCGTTGTCGGATGCCGAGATCCACGCGGCCGAGCCGCGGCCCAGGATCAGTTCGGTCTCGTCGCGCAGCAGTCGCACCGTGCCCCCGGTGCACAGCACGATGCCGGGGCCCGCCGACATGAGCGGCACCTGACCCGACCCCTCGGTGAGGTCGAAGCGGCGCAGCGCGAATTCCGGCGCGGGCGTGCGGTAGCGCACCGAGCCGTCGCCCGCGGGTTCGGGCAGCACGGCGGGCAGGTCGATGGGCTCGAAGTCCAGCACCCGCAACAGCTCCGGGACGTCGACGTGCTTGGGGGTGAGCCCGCCGCGCAGCACGTTGTCGGAGTTCGCCATGATCTCCACGCCAAGCCCGTGCAGGTAGGCGTGCAGGTTGCCGGCCGAAAGGTACAGGCCCTGACCGGGTTCCAGCGTCACGCGGTTGAGCAGCAGCGCCGCGAGCACGCCCGCGTCGCCCGGGTACACCTCGGCCAGTTCCAGCGCGGTGCGCGCCTCGGCGGCGAAGGGCCGCTTGCCTTTTCCGGACAGGTAGCGCACGCAGCCGTCCAGCACGGCGGGCAGCAGGGTGGCCAGCACCGGCTGCGGCAGCGTGATCCAGGTGGTGAACAGGGTGCGCAGGCCGGCCGAATCCGGTTGGGCGGCCAGCATATCCGCGTAGGAGACGAGCTGGGGCACCTCGAGCGCGCGGAACAGTTCGACCGTGCGGCGGGGTTCGCGGAACCCGGCCAGTGCCTCGAAACGGTCCAGTGCCACCACGAGTTCGGGCTTGTGGTTGTCGTCGCGATAGTTGCGCATCGGCGAATCCAGCGGCACCCGTGCGCGATTCTCGCGTTCGTAGCCCGCCTTCGCCTGCGCCGCCGAGGGATGCGCCTGTAGCGACAGCGGCTCCTCGGCCGCGAGGATCTTCAGCAGGAACGGCAGCTTGCCGCCGAATTCGCCCGCGACGGCGCCGAGTTCGCCCTCCGGATCGGCCGCCACCAGTTCCAGCAGCGACAGCGTGCCCTCGGCGGCTTTCACGTGCGCGGGGTCGGCGGGGTGCGCGCCGAACCAGAGTTCGGCCTCCGGATGAGCCGACGGGACCGGCCTTCCGCACAGCCGAGCGAGCGCGGTGCGCGAACCCCAAGCGTAGGAACGCAGTGCACCAACGAGTTCGTGCACTAGTAGCGTCCCCCGTCGTACTGGTCGCCGCCGTAGGGCGCTCGCGCGGAGGTGTCGGTGCCGTGCGAGCCGATCAGCCGCAGATAGGCGGCGGCCATCTCCAGGCGCAGCGCCAGCACCGCCAGCTGTTCGAGTTCGGTGCCGCGCGAGGGTGTTTCGGCGTCCTCGGGCGGGGTGGGTGCGGCCGGGTCGGTGAGCCCGCTGCGCAGCAGGTCCACATCGGCGCTCACCAGATCGGCGTCGACCAGGGCCGAGGAGTCGCCGCCGAAGACGGCGAGCCTGCGCCGCGCGGCCGACTGATCGGCGTCGGCGCTGAGCACGAACACCCGGACCCGCTCGACCGGTGCGGGACCGTCGAGTTCCTCGTCGTGGAACAGCGGATCGAAGTCGGGGGCCGCGGCGCCCGCGGCGGCGGTGAGCCGCGGCAGCGCCGCGACGGCCTCGGCCAGTTCGGCCTCGGCGGCCAGACGGCCCGCGGCCTGCAACAGCACCTCGGAACCGTGCCCGGCCAGCTCGGCCGCGGCGGGGGAGTCGCCCGCCAGCACCACACCGCGCTGCTGCATGCGCGCGGCCAGCGTCTTGGCGGGATTGTGGAAGACCTCGTTGTGCGGGCCGTCGCGCAACGCCTCCGCGTCCAGCACGTCGGCCAGCTCCGTCAGGTCCGGCACGGACGCGCCGGTGCGGCCCGGGTCCACCAGGCGCAGGACGGCGATTCCGGCCGCCAGATAGCGCAGCAGGCGGTTGTGATCGAGCACCGGGACCCGCGGCTCCAGCACGGCGGCGCGACCCGCCGCGACGGCGCGCAGCGGACCCTCCAGCGGTGCGGCCACGACCACCTCGGCGCCGCGGCGCAGCGCGCGGTCCACCGCGTCGATCAGGCGCGGATCGCCCGCGTCGTCCCCCGCGACGAGCACCACGTCCAGCGGGCCGACCCAGGGCGGCAGCGCCGACACCGGCACCACCGGCATGCCCGCCCGGTCGCCCAGCGCGGCCACCAGGATCGCCGCGGCGCGCGCCGCCCGCCCGGAACCGGAGACCAGTACCAGGCTGCGCGGGCGCAGATCGGTGAGGCGAGCCAGGGCCTGTTCGGCGACGGCTGCCGCCGTGGCCCGGACCTGGGCGCCGCCGGAGGCGGCCGAGCGCAGTGCGCCGCCGTTGTCGGCTGCCTCGAGCGAAGCGGCATCGTCGAGGTCGAGCACCGGTGTTCCCGCGATCATCTCCGCGTTCCACCTCCCCTCATCGCGCTGCGTCCGGATCGTCCACACCGAGCCCGGGTCGGGCGAATCCACTGTCTGTGATTCCACTATTCCAGTCAGGACCGGACGATGCCCAGAATCTCGGTTACGAGTGCGTCTACTTCCTCCGGCGATCGGGCCTCGACGTTGAGACGCAGCAGCGGTTCGGTGTTGGAGGCGCGCAGGTTGAACCAGGCGTGGTCGGCCAGCTGCACCGTGACGCCGTCCAGCCGGTCCACCGACTGCGCCCGGTCGCCGAAGGCGTCCAGCACCGCCATCGTCCGCGCGGCGGCGTCGTCGACCGTGGAGTTGATCTCCCCGGAGGCGGCGTAGGTGGTGTAGGCGGCCATCAGCTCCGACACCGGGCGGTCCTTCTCCCCGAGCGCGGCCAGCACATGCAGCGCGGCGAGCATGCCGGAGTCGGCGCCCCAGAAATCGCGGAAGTAGTAGTGCGCGGAATGCTCGCCGCCGAACACCGCGCCGGTGGCGGCCATCTGCTGCTTGATGAACGAGTGCCCGACCCGGGTGCGCACCGGCGTGCCGCCCAGTTCGTGCACCAGCTCGGGTACGGCGCGCGAGGTGATCAGGTTGTGGATGATGGTGGCGCCCGGCTCCTTGGCGAGCTCGCGCTCGGCGACCAGCGCGGTGATCGCGGACGGCGAGACCGGCTCGCCCAACTCGTCCACCACGAAGCAGCGGTCGGCGTCGCCGTCGAAGGCCAGGCCGATGTCGGCGCCGGACTCGCGCACCAGGCGCTGCAGGTCCACCAGGTTCTTCGGGTCGAGGGGGTTGGCCTCGTGGTTGGGGAAGGTGCCGTCCAGCTCGAAGTAGAGCGGCACGATCGTGATGGGGGCGAGCGTGCCGAGCACCTCGGGCACCGTGTGCCCGCCCATGCCGTTGCCCGCGTCCACCGCGATGGTGAGGGGGCGGATGTTCTCCAGGTCGACCAGGCCGCGCAGGAACTTCGCGTAGTCGGCGAGCAGGTCGACCCGGCTCTCGCCGCCGCGCGGGCCGTCGTGCGCGGGCACGCCCGCGATCACTTCGTCTTTGATGGTCGCCAGGCCGGTGTCCTGCCCGACCGGCAGCGCGTTGGCGCGGCACAGCTTGATGCCGTTGTAGCGGGCCGGATTGTGGCTCGCGGTGAACATGGCGCCGGGGCAGCCGAGGTGGCCGGAGGCGAAATACAGCTGATCGGTGGAGGCCAGGCCGATGTGCACCACATCCAGGCCCTGCTCGCGCACGCCCTCGGCGAACGCCTCGGACAGTTCGGGGGAGGAGGCGCGCATATCGTGGCCGATCACCACGCGGGTGGCGCCCTCGGCGCGCATCAGCCGGGCGAACGAGGCGCCCACGTCACCGACGAACCGCGCGTCGATCTGTTCACCGACCACACCGCGAACGTCGTAAGCCTTGATCACCGCGTTCACGAATTCGGCAGAGCGGGCGACTGTCATGGCACCTACCCTAGTGTGCCCGCGCGCGGGGCCGGGACGGTCCCTGCCGGGCGGCCCGATTTCCGCTTGCCGCGCGGTTGGCGGGCGGCGATACGGCGGGTGGCGGACGCTCCGGGAGATCCGGGCGCGCAGTCGGTTTCGGCGTTTCGTCCGGTTGGGGGACTGTGTGTGCTCGGGCGGGAGGTGAGCGGAACCGCGCGCGGCCGGGCGTCGAGGCGATCCGTTGTCGCGGAGTCGATGTGGGGAGTGGCGGGCCGCTGGAGGTCAGGGGTGCGGCAGGAGGTCGGGGTGCGGCGGCTCGGATCCGCGAATGCTCGACGGCGGGCCGGGATCTCAGCGGGAGGTGGAGGCCAGGGCGGGATCCGCGGAGGATCAGTTGGGCGGATCGGGCAGGACCCGTAGATGGCCGCGGCGGCCGGTGCGCGTGGGGCGCGGCGGCGGGGGCGCGTAGTCGCGGTAACCGCGCTGATCGGGTTCCGGGGGGCGGCGGCGCAGTCCGGCTTCGCGGACGGCCTCGGCCAGTGCGGTCAGATCGTCGTCGTCCGGGGTGGTGGAGAACCCGCCCTCGTGGCGGACCAGTTCCCAGCCCTTCGGGGCGGTGATCCGGGAGGCGTGGGTTTCGCACAGATCCCAGGAGTGCGGTTCGGCCACCGTCGCGAGCGGGCCGACCACCGCGGTCGAGTCCGAGTACACATAGGTGAGCGTCGCGACGGCCGGGTTCTTGCAGCCGGGTCGGCAGCAACGACGCATGGGGATCACGCCGATGAGAGTAACCCCCTCGACCCCCGGATGTGGACAGACACGCGGGTGCGAGTCTCGGCTCACACCGGTGTTCTCACGCCTCGGGATCGATGAGATCGGGATCCACGCCCAGATACGTCGCGATCTGCTGGACGAGCACCTCGCGCAGCAGGTCGACCAGATCGTCGGGATCGCCCGCGCGCAACTCCAGCGGCTTGCGGAACAGGACCACGCGCGCCCGGGTGGCCTGGCCGTGCCGGTCCACGCCGGCGGGCACCAGGCGCGACAGCGGCACCGGGCCGTCGGCCACCACCTCGTCGGGCCAGGTGACCGTATCGGGATGCAGCGGGCGGATTTTCGGCACGTCGTCGACGGCGATGTCGAGCTTGGTGAGCCGGTCGTGCCAGCGACTGTCGAGCGGGGCGAACGCCTCCAGCACCAGCCGGTCGAACTGCTGGCCGCGGGTTCGCCACGCGGGGACGGTGGGGGGCAGCATGGGCCCGCGCACACCGCGGCCGCGCCGGATCACCGAACGCGCGGTCGGCGGTCGTCGATTGCGGGAACGGGACATGCTCCGAATCTAGGGGAATCAGGGCACCGGGGTGAACTCGCACCGACCCCGCCGCGGAGGCCGGTGCGACACCGTACTGTCAGCCGATGCCGCGCTTGAGGCGACGACGCTCCCGCTCGGAGAGGCCGCCCCAGATGCCGAAGCGCTCATCGTGGGCGAGGGCGTATTCCAGGCACTCGTCGCGTACCTCGCAGCCCATGCAGATCCGTTTCGCCTCGCGGGTCGAGCCGCCCTTCTCGGGGAAGAACGCCTCCGGATCGGTCTGCGCGCACAGGGCACGCTCCTGCCACTGCTCCTCGATGGTGTCGAACATCTCGTCGAAGCCGGTCACGACCAGGCTGAGCCGGGGTGTCGGCACCGCGTCACCGCCGTCGTGCTCGCTTCGGTCGATGTCTGCGCAGACGCCACGTGCTGCGCCTGCTGTGGAATCGCTTCGCGAGACCATGTCTTCGGTCATCGCTCCGCCTCCTCACTGTGTGTTAGCGCAGAATGATTCTTTCCGCCGGATCAACGCGCACACCGGCGGCCGTACCCCGCGACGTTGTCCCGCGGACATCCCCGAGCTCGCCATCCCGATGCGAACATCCGTTCGAAAAGCCGTCCGCGCCTTGCCCTCTCGCGCGAACCCGGAATGACATGACTGTGATTAGACACGCCGTACGTGTCGATGGTCAAGCTGCCGACACTATTCCGTTACTATCCGCGACCGATTTCCGCGCTGATCTTGATGGGCGCAATAGCAAATGAGCAGCAAATATGGTGTGAACGGAGTGCGTCACGGGTACCGCATAGGCTGTGCGGATGTGACTGGACAACAAGCGGACATCGCGCCCGCGACCGAGCCGAAGATCGTCGTCCTGGTCGGCGGCGTCGGCGGTGCGCGCTTCCTGCAGGGCGTGCGCGAACTGCTGCCCGGCGCGGAGGTCGCGGCGATCGTGAACGTGGGCGACGACGTCTGGATGCACGGCCTTCGTATCTGTCCCGACCTGGACACCTGCATGTACACCCTGGGTGGCGGGATCGACACCGGGCGCGGCTGGGGCCGGATCGACGAGACCTGGCACGCCAAGGAGGAACTGGCGAAATACCACGCGCAGCCGGATTGGTTCGGCCTGGGCGACCGGGATATCGCCACCCACCTGATCCGCACCGAAATGCTGCGCGCCGGCTACCCCCTCTCGGCGGTCACCGAGGCTCTGTGCAATCGCTGGCAACCCGGCGTGAAGCTGATCCCGGCGACCGACGATCGGTGTGAAACGCATGTCGTTGTGAGCGATCCGGACAACCCTGGCGAACGTCGCGCGATCCATTTCCAGGAGTGGTGGGTGCGCTACCGCGCGAACATCGAGACCCATGGATTCGCCACAATCGGGGCCGAGGAGGCCAAACCCGCGCCCAATGTGATCGATCTCATAGAGTCGGCCGACGCCGTGCTGCTGGCCCCGTCCAACCCCGTGGTGAGCATCGGGTCCATCCTCGCGGTGCCCGGCATTCGTGGCGCGCTGCGCACCACGCCGGCGAAGGTCATCGGGGTGTCGGGCGTGATCGACGGAAAACCGTTGCGCGGCATGGCCGATGAGTGCCTGTCGGTGATCGGGGTGGAGACCACGGCCGAGGCCGTCGGCCGGCACTACGGCGCCCGGGCCACCACCGGTATTCTCGACGGCTGGCTCATCCACACCACTGACACCGCCGACGTGCCGGGCGTGGAGGTGCGCAGCGTGCCCTTGCTCATGACCGACCCGCCCACCACGGCCGAAATCGTGCGTGCGGCACTGGATCTCGCGGGAGTGAAGTGGTGAACGACCACGCGGCGGGGGAGCTGACCATCCGCCCGATCACCGGACTGCCGGAGTTCCGGCCCGGGGACGACCTCGGCGAGCGCATCGCCGCCGCCGCGCCGTGGCTGGCCGACGGCGACATCCTGGTGGTGACGAGCAAGATCGTCGCCAAGGCGGAGGGCAGGATCGTCACCGCCCCAACCGATCCCGAGGAGCGCGACAGCGCGCGGCGGGCGCTGGTCGACCAGGAGGCGGTGCGCGTGCTCGCGCGCAAGGGCCGCACCCTGATCACCGAGAACAAGCTCGGCATCGTGCAGGCCGCCTCGGGCGTGGACGGCTCCAACGTGGAGCAGGGCGAGCTGGTGTTGTTGCCCGCCGACCCCGACGGCAGCGCGAAAGCGTTGCGCACGGCGATCTTCGAGCGCTTGGGGGTGACGGTCGCGGTGGTCGTCACCGACACCATGGGCCGCGCGTGGCGCAACGGGCAGATCGACGCCGCGATCGGCGCGGCCGGGCTGCGGGTGCTGCACGACTACGCGGGCGCGGTGGACGGACAGGGCAACGAACTGCACGTCACCCAGGTGGCCATCGCCGATGAACTGGCCGCCGCGGCCGATCTGGTGAAGGGCAAGCTGGGCGGCGTGCCCGTCGCGGTGGTGCGCGGGCTGCCCGTCACCGATGACGGGTCCAGCGCCGCGGATCTGCTGCGCGGCGGGGAAGAGGATCTGTTCTGGCTCGGCACGGCGGAGGCGATCGAGCTGGGCCGGCGCCAAGCCGTGCTGTTGCGACGATCGGTGCGCCAATTCGCCGACACCCCTGTCGATCCCGAGCGGATCCGCGCGGCGGTGTCGGTGGCGCTGACGGCGCCGGCGCCGCACCATACGCGGCCGGTGCGGTTCGTGTGGGTGCGCGATCCGGAGAAGCGGGCCCGGCTGCTGAACGCTATGGCGGACAAGTGGCGCGCCGACCTCGCCGGGGACGGTCTGGACCCCGAGCGCGTCGAACGCCGGGTGGGGCGCGGGCAGATTCTGCGCGACGCCCCCGAGGTGATCATTCCGGTGTGCGTGCCCGACGGGGCGCACGACTATCCCGACGAGCGTCGCCGCGCGGCCGAGCGCACCATGTTCACCGTCGCCGTGGGCGCGGCCGTGCAGGGCCTGCTCGTGGCGCTGGCGACCGAAGGCATCGGCAGCTGCTGGATCGGGTCCACCATCTTCGCCCCGGAGATCACCCGCGAGGTGCTGGGCCTGGAGTCCGACTGGAACCCGTTGGGCGCCATCGCGATCGGACACCCGCTCGAGGAGCTGGCTCCGCGTACGCCTGTGCCCTCCGGGGCGGGGCTGGTGGAGCTGTGAGTGGTGCGCCCGCGGCGAGGTGCCCCCGATGAGCGCCGAGTCGTTGCACGCCTCCGCGACCGAACTGCTCGAATCCTGGTCGCCGAGTGCGGGTTCCGATCAATCGCTGCGTGAGGCGATGCTCGCGTTCCTCGGTTCCGCACCGCGCGGCTGCCTACGCGAACATGCCCCCGGGCACATCACGGCCTCGGCGCTGGTGTTCTCCCATGACGGCGGCGAGATCCTGCTGACCCTGCACCCCAGGGTCGGCCGCTGGATCCAGCTCGGCGGGCACTGCGAGGAGTCCGACGACACCGTGTCCGCCGCCGCGTTCCGCGAGGCCACCGAGGAATCCGGCATCGCGGGCCTGCGCCTCGAACCCGGTCTCTACGGCGCCCAGGCCCACCCCATCACCTGCTCCCTCGGCCGGCCCACCCGCCACCTCGACCTCCTGTTCCGCATCACCGCCCCGCCCGGCGCCGTCCCGATCCGCAGCGCGGAGTCCACCGACCTGCGCTGGTGGCCGGTCGACGCCCTGCCCGCCGACGCGGACGTGCTCCTGCGCTGACGGGCTCGCGCGGCCGGGCGTCGGCCCGCTCCGTCCTTCCCGCACGCCGGGATCGGTTCAGCCATCAGCCGACCGGCAACCGGCGACCTTGCACGCCCCGTTCGGTCCACGCGCCGAACCGGGCGTGCCCCGTTTTGTCCACGTCACAAGAACCCCACCCGTCACAACTTTACAAATCTTGTCATTTGTATAGACAGACGACAGTCGGCGTTCTACTGTCAAAAGCAGGATGTTGTGCGCGTCACAGCGTGACGCCGCGTGATGGGAGACAACGATGTCGACGGAAGCCGACGCGCCGGATCGCCCGGTCGAGGTTCCGGCCTGGCGGGACCGCAAGCGCTACTGGTGGCTGTGGGGGCTGTTCGCGCCGACCGGACTGTTCACGATCGGGCTGCCGATGATCTGGGCGCTCAATCAGCTGGGGTGGACCGAACTCGCGCACGTGCCGTTCTGGCTCGGGCCGATCCTGGTGTACCTGGTGATCCCGCTGGCCGACATCTTCTTCGGCCCCGACGGGGACAACCCGCCCGACGAGGTCATGGAGTACCTGGAGAACGACAGGTACTACCGCTACCTCACCTACCTGTACCTGCCGTTCCAGTACGCCTCGCTGATCATGGCCTGCTACCTGATCACCGCGGGCGATCTGTCCTGGCTCGGCATCGACGGCGGGCTGCACGTGGCCGACAAGATCGGCATCGCCATCACCGTCGGCATGATCGGCGGCATCGGCATCAACACCGCCCACGAACTCGGGCACAAGAAGGTCGATCTGGAGCGCTGGCTCTCGCGCATCGCGCTGGCCCAGTCCTTCTACGGCCACTTCTACATCGAGCACAACCGCGGCCATCACGTGCGCGTCGCCACCCCCGAGGATCCGGCGAGTTCCCGTGTGGGCGAGACCTTCTGGGCGTTCTGGCCGCGCACCGTGTGGGGCAGCCTGAAGTCCGCGTGGCACCTGGAGAAGGCGCGATTGGAGCGGCTGGGCAAGAAGCCGTGGTCGCGGCACAACGAGGTGCTCTCGGCGTGGGCGATGTCGGTGGTGCTGTACGCGGCGCTGGTCGCGGTGTTCGGGCTCGAGGTGCTGCCATACCTGATCCTGCAGGCGGTAGTGGGATTCAGCCTGCTCGAGGCGGTCAACTACCTCGAGCACTACGGGCTGGTGCGCCAGCGCACCGCGTCGGGCCGGTACGAGCGGCCCGCCCCGACGCACAGCTGGAACAGCGACCACATCGTCACCAATATCTTCCTGTACCACCTGCAGCGGCACAGCGATCACCACGCCTACCCGACGCGGCGTTACCAGACGCTGCGCAGCTGGGACGGCGCGCCGAACCTGCCCAGCGGCTACGCGAGCATGATCCTGCTGGCCTACTTTCCGCCGCTGTGGCGCAAGGTGATGGACAAGCGGGTGCTCGCGCACTACGACGGCGACATCACCCGCGCCAATATCCATCCGGCCAAGCGCGAGCGGGTGCTCGCGCGCTACGGGGCGCAGGAGCGGGCATGAGTTCGTATCGCTGTCCGGTGTGCGACTACGTCTTCGACGAAGCGAAAGGCGCGCCGCACGAGGGCTTCCCGCCCGGCACGTCGTGGGACGCGGTGCCCGACGATTGGAACTGCCCGGATTGTGGCGTTCGCGACAAGATCGACTTCGAACCGGTGGAGGTGTCGAGCAAGTGACCGAGTACAAGCTCTTCCAGTGCATCCAGTGCGGTTTCGAGTACGACGAGGCGAAAGGCTGGCCGGAGGACGGCATCGCGCCGGGCACCCGGTGGGACGACATCCCCGACGACTGGACCTGTCCGGACTGCGGCGCGGCCAAGGCCGACTTCTTCATGGTCGAGATCGAGCGGTCGTGAGATTTTGACTGCGGCCGATGCCCGTGACAACCTCGCGGGTATGCCGCGCACAGGTCCGAGGGTCCCGTATCAGGAGGCGGCGCGGGAACTGCTGCGCGCCTCCGTCCTCGACGCGATGCGCGAACTGCTCACCGAACGCGACTGGTCCAAGATCACCCTCGGCGACGTGGCCGGCCGCGCCGGGGTGAGCAGGCAGACGCTCTACAACGAGTTCGGTTCCCGCTCCGGCTTGGCGCAGGCCTACGCGCTGCGGCTGGCCGACGACCTGGTCGACCACGTGCGCGCCGCCATCGCGGGCAATGTGGGTGATG
The DNA here is from genome assembly GCF_003315035.1 of Nocardia puris. GTDB lineage: Bacteria > Actinomycetota > Actinomycetes > Mycobacteriales > Mycobacteriaceae > Nocardia > Nocardia puris. Next base: position 178,364 of record NZ_QNRE01000003.1, on the reverse strand, counting down.
TGCGGGCCGCGTTCCGGGAGGGGCTGTCGGGCTTCTTCCTGGACGCGGCGTCCGACCCGCTGGTCCGGTCGTTGCTGGCCGGCGAGGTGAAACTGGATCTGCTGCGCCTGATCACGCTGGACGCGGGGCCGCTGCTCGAGCACGCCGGTGCGCGGTTGGCCTCGGTGTTCGAGCACAGCTGGGTGAACGCGACGGCGGAACAGTCGCGGATCCTGGCGCACGCCGTGGTCCGCATCGCGCTCAGCTACATCCCGACTCCGCCCGCCCCGGGCAGCAACGCCCCGTCCGAACTCGCGGAGTTGCTGGGTCCGTACGTCGAGGCGATTCTCGCCGCGCGCGAAGTTCGCTGAACGGTTCCGGGCTCGGCGAACCCCGAGTTGCTCCGCCTCTCACCATATTTGAACTTTGCTCATTTCTGATTTGCGCGCAGTGTGCCGTGTCGCGGGTCACAGGTGAACCCGCTCAAAAACCGACCACCACGGTTGTAACCGTCACCACGTTTGAAGCGATGGACCCTGTGTGGGAGACGTAAGGTCTGTCAGTATTCTCGTATAGCTGAGTCAGGGTCTTTTTTTAGCGGGGCAAACGTGCAAACGGTTGGCAAACCGGCGGGATCACCCGATCCCAAACGCCATCTGTGGGTTCTCGGCCTGATCGCGCCCGCGTCCGCGTTGCTGCCCTCGCAGTTGGTGCTCCACACCGGCTCCGAGGTCTTCTGGTGGATCGGTCCGATCATCGTGCTGGTGGCCATTCCGGTCCTGGACTGGGTGGTCGGCGAGGACGGCAGCAACCCCCGCGACGAGGACTATGAACTGCTGTCCAACGATCGCTACTACCGCTGGTGCACCTTCATTTTCCTCCCGATCCAGATGATCGGCCTGATGATCGCCTCCTATATGTGGGCGGGCGACGACCTCAGCGTGGTCGACAAGCTCGGCCTGGCCGCGACGCTCGGTTTCGTCAGCGGCATCGGCATCAACGCCGCGCACGAACTGGGCCACCGCGTCGAGCACCTGGAGCGATGGCTGGCCAAGATCGCGCTGGCGCAGTCGGCCTACGGCCACTTCTTCGTCGAGCACAACCGCGGCCACCACGTGCGCGTCGCCACCCCGGACGATCCGGCGAGCGCCCGGCTGGGTGAGTCGCTCTATGAATTCCTGCCGCGCACGGTCGCGGGCGGCTTCCGGTCCGCGCTGAGGCTGGAGAAGGAGCGGCTGGCGCGCAAGGGCAAGGGCTGGTGGTCGCTCGACAACCACATCCTGCAGGCGTGGTCGATGACGCTGGTGCTCTTCGGCGGACTGGTCGTGGCCTTCGGCCCGAAGGTGCTGCCGTGGCTGCTGCTGCAAGCCGCGATCGGCGCGCTGCTGCTGGAGACGGTGAACTACGTCGAGCACTACGGTCTGCTGCGCGAACGCAGGCCCAACGGGCACTGGGCCCGCTGCTCCCCGCGCGACAGCTGGAACAGCGACCGGCTGGTCACCAATATCTTCCTGTTCCACCTGCAGCGGCACAGCGACCACCACGCCAACCCGGGCCGTCGCTACCAGACGCTGCGCACTTCGGAGCAGGCGCCGCAACTGCCCGGCGGGTACGCGAGCATGATCGTGTTCGCCGCCATCCCGCCGCTGTGGCGCCGGATCATGGATCACCGGGTGCTCGAGCACTACGGCGGCGACGTGACCCGCGCGAACATCCAGCCGCGCAAGCGTGAGAAGCTGCTGGCCCAGCACGGTGTGGGCTGACTCCCACTTTCCCGACGGTGCCGCCGCCGCTTGGTAACCTTCCGGCACACATCGTGCTCAGGTAAGGCTCAGCTGATGATGAAGCGGATTCTGTTCTTCGTGCTCGTCGCGGCGGGTCTCGCGGCGCCCGCGCACGCGCAGGACCCGTCGCGCGGCGTGGTGGTGATCGTGCCCGGTCAGTATCTCGGCGCGCTGCCGTACCAGCCGATGGCCGAGATGTTGCGCCGCGCGGGCTACACCCCGATCGTGCTGGATCTCGAGGGATTCGACCTCGCCGCCGAGGCGCCCGTCATCGGCGCGGCCGTCGCCGCCGCCCGCGCGGACCATCCCGGCGTGCCCGTCTCGCTCGTGACGCACAGCATCGGCTCCGTCAGCGCCCGCTACTACCTGCGCAATCTCGGCGGCACCGAGTCGGTGGCGACCTACGTGTCCATCGGTGCGCCGCAATACGGTTCGCCCGGCGCGTGCGGCCAGCCCGTCGGCGCGGAGGTGTGCCCGGGCACCGACTTCATGGCCGCGCTCAACGAGGGCGACGACACCCCCGGCGACACCGCCTACTACTCGATCCGCAGCGAGCGCGAGTGGACCACCGGCGACCTCGACGGCGGACAGTGCCGGCTGACGCCCTTCGCCACGCTCGGCAACGGCGGCCTCGACCACAGCCTCGAACCGGTGCTGCCGGTCGTGTGGGAGCAGGTGCGCGCCGCGCTGAACGGTGACTGCGCGGGCGAATTCGCCGACGATCCGGACGGATCGGTCACCGCCGAGTCCAGCCTCTGGCCCAGCGGCATCCCCTTCGGCTGACCCGTCGGCGGTCGCGCCACACCGGCCGGGACACAACGGCTAGCCTTGCTTCGGTACAGCCGAACCATGGAGAGGCAGATGACGACCTCAGAACTTCCCGCACGTGTGTCCCTGACCCCCGATGTCCGCAACGGCATCGACTACAAGGTGGCGGACCTGTCGCTGGCCGAGTTCGGCCGCAAGGAGATCCGGCTCGCCGAGCACGAGATGCCCGGTCTGATGGCGCTGCGGCGCGAGTACGCCGAGGTGCAGCCGTTGCAGGGGGCGCGGATCTCGGGCTCGCTGCACATGACGGTGCAGACCGCGGTGCTGATCGAGACCCTGACTTCGCTGGGCGCGCAGGTCCGGTGGGCCTCGTGCAACATTTTCTCGACCCAGGATCACGCCGCCGCGGCGGTGGTGGTGGGCCCGCACGGCACGGTGGACGAGCCGAAGGGCACCCCGGTGTTCGCCTGGAAGGGCGAGACGCTGGAGGAGTACTGGTGGGCGGCCGAGCAGATGCTGACCTGGCCCGGCGAGCCGGCCAACATGATCCTCGACGACGGTGGTGACGCCACCATGCTCGTGCTGCGCGGCGCGCAGTTCGAGAAGGCCGGTGTGGTGCCGCCCGAGGAGGAGGAGCACTCCGCCGAGTACAAGGTGTTCCTGAACCTGCTGCGCGAGCGTTTCGAGACCGACAAGGGCAAGTGGTCGGCGATCGCGGAGAGCGTGCAGGGTGTCACCGAGGAGACCACCACCGGTGTGCTGCGCCTGTACCAGTTCGCGGCGGCGGGGGAGCTGGTGTTCCCGGCGATCAACGTCAACGACTCGGTGACCAAGTCGAAGTTCGACAACAAGTACGGCACCCGGCACTCGCTGATCGACGGCATCAACCGCGGCACCGACGTGCTGATCGGCGGTAAGAAGGTGCTGATCTGCGGGTACGGCGATGTCGGCAAGGGGTGCGCGGAGTCGCTGGCCGGGCAGGGCGCGCGGGTGCAGGTCACCGAGATCGACCCGATCAACGCGTTGCAGGCGCTGATGGACGGCTACGACGTGGTCACCGTGGAGCAGGCGATCGGCGGCGCCGATATCGTCATCACCTCGACCGGCAACAAGGACATCATCACCCTCGACCATATGAAGGCGATGAAGGACCAGGCCATCCTGGGCAATATCGGGCATTTCGACAACGAGATCGATATGGCCGCCCTGGAACGGTCCGGCGCCACGCGTTTGAACATCAAACCGCAGGTCGACTTGTGGACTTTCGGTGAGTCGGGCAAGTCCATCATCGTGCTCTCGGAAGGGCGTCTGCTCAATCTCGGCAACGCGACCGGGCACCCCTCGTTCGTGATGTCGAACAGTTTCTCCAACCAGGTGATCGCGCAGATCGAGTTGTGGACCAAGCCCGAGCAGTACGACAACGAGGTCTACCGGCTGCCCAAGCACCTGGACGAGAAGGTCGCGCGCATCCACGTCGAAGCGCTCGGCGGCACGCTGACCAAGCTCACCAAGGACCAGGCCGAGTACATCGGCGTCGACGTCGAGGGCCCCTACAAGCCCGAGCACTACCGGTACTGACATTTCCGGTCGATCTGTGACAGGCCCGGCGGCATCGCACCGCCGGGCCTTTCGCGTATTGCGTTGGCGCGCGGCGCATCCGGTCGCCGTCGTGACCTCGGCCCGGAGCCTCGCGCGGGCGGGGGTACTGTGCGTGCCATGGGAGTGCTGATCGCGGTGGAAGGGCTGGACGGCGCGGGTAAGCGCACGCTGACCGATGCCGTCGTGGCGGCGCTGGCCGCGCGCGGACTCTCGGTCGCGACACTGGCCTTCCCGCGCTACGGACGTTCCGCGCACGCCGATCTCGCCGCCGAGGCGTTGCGCGGCGCGCACGGCGATCTGGCCGACTCGGTGTACGCGATGGCGCTGCTGTTCGCGCTGGACCGCGCCGACGCCCGCACCGAACTGGCGAAACTGTTGGCGGACAACGACATCGTGATCCTGGATCGCTACGTCGCCTCCAACGCCGCCTACAACGCGGCCCGCCTGCACCAGTCCGCCGACGGCGAGATGACCCGCTGGACAGCGGATTTGGAGTTCGGTCGGTTCGGCATGCCCGAACCCGACGCGCAAGTGCTGCTGGACGTGCCGACCGAACTCGCGGCCGAACGCGCGCGCCGCCGAGGCGAACTCGACAGCACGCGCGCGCTCGACGCCTACGAACGCGACGCCGACCTACAGCAGCGCACGCTGGAGGTCTACCGCGAACTCGTCGAGACCGGATGGCACGGCCGGTGGTGGGTGCACGCCCCAGGCGACGACCCTGAGGTGCTGGCCGCGCGGATCGCCGAAATCCGCGCGAGATGAGCGGGTCGCGCGGGTGCGGCCTGACGGTGACCGTTCCGGTCGCGTCCATTAGTGTGGAGCGGCGAAACAATTCGTCCGGCTACGCGGTGTGAACGGCCGGTTGTTACGCATCGGTGTTGGCGTGGCGGCCCGATCCTGGCCTGGGAGATGACAACATAGTAATTATGAAGCCGAAGATTCTGGTCGTCGACGACGATATGGCACTCGCTGAGATGCTCACGATCGTCCTGCGCGGGGAAGGGTTCGACCCGCACGTGGTCGGCGACGGCACACAGGCCCTGGCGGCGGTTCGCGAGATCCGCCCCGATCTGGTGTTGCTGGACCTGATGCTGCCCGGCATGAACGGCATCGACGTGTGCCGCGTGCTGCGGGCCGATTCCGGTGTCCCGATCGTCATGCTCACGGCCAAGACCGACACGGTCGACGTGGTGCTCGGTCTGGAGTCCGGCGCGGACGACTACATCGTGAAGCCGTTCAAGCCGAAGGAGCTGGTGGCCAGGGTGCGGGCGCGCCTGCGCCGCACCGAGGAGGAGCCGGCGGAGCTGCTGTCGATCGCCGACATCGTGATCGACGTGCCCGCGCACAAGGTGAGCCGGGCCGGTCAGCAGATCTCGCTGACGCCGCTCGAGTTCGACCTGCTGGTGGCGCTGGCGCGCAAACCGCGCCAGGTGTTCACCCGCGAGGTGCTGCTGGAACAGGTCTGGGGTTACCGCCACGCGGCCGACACCCGCCTGGTGAACGTGCACGTGCAGCGCCTGCGCGCCAAGGTCGAGAAGGACCCGGAGAATCCTGAGATCGTGCTGACCGTCCGCGGGGTCGGGTACAAGGCCGGACCGCCGTGACCGATGGCGACGCGGATCGCCCCGCCGGTGACGCGTCGGGTCCGGGGGACCCGGTTCGGCCGCCGGCCGGGGTGATCGCACGCCTGGAAACCTGGCTCGCGCCCGCGATCGCATGGTTCAAGGACGCGGGCACCGCCCTCGGGCACTTGTGGCGGCGTTCGCTGCAGCTGCGCGTCATCGTGTCCACGCTGACGCTCTCGCTCATCGTCATCACCATCCTCGGGGTGGTGCTGACCAGTCAGATCACCGACCGCCTGCTGGACGCGAAGATCAACGCGGCCGTCGAGGAAATGGAACGCGCCCGCAACACGGTCGAGAGCCAGCTCTCGGGCGTGCACGACATCGGCGCGCAGCGCCAGCGCCTCGACGAGACGCGCAACAGCCTGTCCAATCGCGGCGGCACCGGCCAATCCGCGGGCGCCGCGGGCAGTTTCGATTCGGCGCTGAGCGTCATCGGCGGCACCCCGCCGCAGCAGGTCGCCTCCGGCCCGATCCAGGAGGTGCCCGAGGAGCTGCGCCGTTTCGTGCAGCGCAACCAGGTCAGCTACCAGTTCGCCACGGTCGACGACCCGGACGGCTACCACGGCAGTGCGCTCATCATCGGCAGCCCCAGCGCCGAGGTGCCGACCCTGGAGATCTACCTGATCTTCCCGCTGGCCAACGAGGAACGCAGCCTGGCCCTGATGCGCGGCACCATGATGATCGGCGGCCTGGTGCTGCTGGTCCTGCTCGCCGCGATCACCGCGCTGGTCACCCGCCAGGTGGTGCTGCCGATCCGCTCGGCGGCGCGCATCGCGAGCCGCTTCGCCGACGGCCGCCTGAAAGAGCGCATGCTGGTGCGCGGCGAGGACGATATGGCGCGGCTGGCGCAGGCGTTCAACGAGATGGCCGAGAGCCTGTCCAACCAGATCACCCAGCTCGAGGAATTCGGCAACCTGCAGCGCCGATTCACCTCCGATGTGAGCCACGAACTGCGCACCCCGCTGACCACCGTGCGCATGGCCGCCGACCTGATCCACGGCAGCAGCGAGGATCTGGACGTGACGCTGGCGCGCAGCGCCGAACTGCTGGTCACCGAACTGGACCGGTTCGAGGGCCTGCTCAACGACCTGCTCGAGATCAGCCGTCACGACGCCGGCGTGGCCGAGTTGCAGATCGAGTCGCTCGACGTGCGGATGTGCGCGCGGGCGGCCATCTCCACGGTGCGCCACCTGGCCAAGGACGCCGGCGTGGAGATCGTCATCGACCTGCCGGAGGACCCGGTGGTGGCCGAGGTCGACCCGCGGCGCGTGGAGCGCGTGTTGCGCAACCTGCTGGCCAACGCCATCGACCACAGCGAGGGCAAACCGGTGCTCATCCGCATGCGGGGCGACGCCGAGGTCAACGCCGTCGCGATGGTCGTGCGCGACCAGGGCGTCGGTCTGCGGCCCGGCGAGGAGAAGCTGGTCTTCAACCGGTTCTGGCGCTCGGACCCGTCGCGGATGCGCCGCTCCGGCGGCACCGGCCTGGGCCTGTCGATCAGCGTGGAGGACGCGAACCTGCACGAGGGCAGGCTGGAGGCGTGGGGCGAGGTCGGCGTCGGCGCGGCGTTCCGGCTCACCCTGCCGATGGTGCGCGGCCGCAAGATGGGCGTGAGCCCGCTGCCGCTGGAACCGGCCGGGCGCAAGCCCACGCGCACGGCGGACCTCGCCGACGGCGACGTGCCGACGGTGCCGTTCCAGCGCGCCGAATCGCCCGCCGAGCCCGCCGCGCGCGGCGACGGCACGACACCCCCGGCCACGCCGGTGAACGGTGCGGCCGAGGCCGCCGACACGGCCGCGGGCTCGGTGCTCACCGAACGCGGAGACGTACAGTCATGACGATGCCCGGTGCCAGAACCCCCCGCCGGTTCGCGGTGTGCGCGACCTTGCTCGCGGCGCTGCTGGTGCTCGGCGGCTGCGCGAGCCTGCCCGACTCCTCCTCGCCGCAGGCGCTGGGCACGCTCAACCGCGAGCCCACCACCGAGGGCCCGCCGCCGCCCCTGCCCGGCCGCGACCCCGACCTGCTGCTGCGGGACTTCCTGCAGGCCACCGCCGACCCCACCAACCGGCACCTGGCGGCGCGTCAGTACATGACGCCCGCGGCCTCGGCCCAGTGGGACGACTCGGCGGGCACCCTCATCGTGGACAAGCCCGACACCCTGCGCGAGTCGCGCTCCGGCGACCAGGCCACCTACGTGATCCGCGCGCAGCGGGTGGCCGAACTGGCGCCCGACGGGTCCTACCGGGCCGTGGAGGGCACGGTCGAGAACAAGATCGAGATGACCAGGGTCGACGGCGAGTGGCGCATCGACGAGCTGCCCGACGGCGTGGTCATGGACAAGACCGCGTTCGCCAAGTCCTACCGGCGCAACGTGCTCTACTTCGCCGACCCGTCGGGCGCCTCCGTGGTGCCCGATCTGCGCTGGATCTCGGTGCCCAAGAACCAGCTCACCCAGCGGCTGCTGACGCTGCTCACCGAGGGCAGCCAGCCCGCGCTGGCGGCCGTGGTGCGCAACGAACTCGCCGCCCCCGTCACGCTGCGCGGTCCGATCACCAAGGCCAACGGCGATCCCGACGAGGTCGGTGTGGGCTTGGGCGGGGTGCGCATCGATTTCGCGGGCGCCTCCGAACTCGCCCCGCGCGATCGAGAACTGCTCGCCGCGCAGGTGGTGCTCACGCTGGCCGCCGCCGACATCCTCGGCCCGTACATGCTCCTGGCCGACGGCAAACCCCTCGACGACCGGTTCGCCGCCAACGGCTGGTCGGTGGCCGACGTCGAGCACTTCGGCCCGACGGCGGTGGCGCAGAACCGGATCGGCCTGCACGCGCTGCGCGACGGGGCGCTGGTGCAGGTCACCGACAGCGGGGTGGTGAACGCGCCCGGCTACTTCGGCGGGGTGAACAACTTGCGTTCGATCGCGCTCAGCCCCGACGGCCAGCTGGTGGCGGCCGTGGCCGAGGCGGGCCGCCCGGCCCCGGAACCGCCACGCACGCTGATGATCGGCACCTACGGCGGCGGCGCGTTCCCCGTCGCGGAGGGCGACACCATCAGCAGACCGTCGTGGACGGCCGACGGCGGCGCCGCCTGGGCGGTGATCAACGGCGACCGGGTGATCCGCGCCGTCAACGACCGCGGCACCGGCAACGTGTCGGTGCGGGATGTGGACACCTCCGCGCTCTTCGGTTCGCCTTCGGCGCCCGCGCTGCGCGGGCCCATCACCGAGTTGCGGGTCTCCGCCACGGGCGTGCGCGCCGCGATCATCGCCGACGGCAAGGTGTTCGTCGCGGTGGTCGAGCCGCGCCCCGACGGCCGCTACGTGCTCACCTCGCCGCTGCCGATCGCCGTGCTCAGCACCAGCGCGGTGTCGCTGAACTGGCTCGGCGGCGACCGGATCATCGTGGCCAGGGAGGGCAATGTGGACCCGGTGGTGACCGTCGCCATCGACGGGTCCGAGCAGGTGTCGACGACCTCGCAGAACCTCACCCCGCCGGTGCGCGTGGTGGCGGCCTCGCCCACCACCCAGTACGTCGCCGATTCGCGCGGCGTGCTCGGGCTGACCAGCAACGAGACCAGCGAGTTGCGCTACTGGACCGAGATCCCCGGCCTCTCCGGCTCCGACACCGCTCCGGTGCTGCCCGGCTGAGCCCGGCCGGATGTCGGTGCGGCGGGGCAGAATCCGCCCATGGAATCGACCCTCGCCGACCTGGTGCTCCCGCTGGCCTGCGCGGGCTGTGGCGCGCCCGGGGTGCGCTGGTGCCTGGACTGCGCCGCCGTGCTCGCCCGCAGGCCGGTGCGGCTGCGTCCGCGGTCCGATCCGGGGGTGCCGTGCTGGGCGATCGCCCCGTATCGCGGAGCGGCCCGGCGGGCGGTGCTGGCGGCCAAGGAATCCGGGCGCCGCGATGTCGCGAATCCGGTCGGCTTCGCGTACGCGCTCGCGCTGGCCCGGTTGCGTGCGCCAGCACGTCCGCTGCTGGTAGTGCCCGCGCCGACCCGTCGCGCGGCGGCCCGCAGGCGCGGCGGTGATCCGGTGCTGCGCGCCGCGCGGGTGGCGGCGGGTTGGCTGGACGATTGCCGGGTGGCGCCGATCCTGCGTGCCGGGCGGGGTGTGCGGGATTCGGTCGGCCTCACCCCTCGTGAGCGCGTGCACAACCTGAGCGGGCGGGTATCGGTGTGCCACCGCCGCGTACCGGACGCGGAGGTGACGGAAAACGCCGAGGTGATCGTGGTCGACGACGTCCTCACCACCGGCGCGACCGCCCGCGAATCGGTGCGTGCGCTGGCCCGTTCCGGGCTGGCGACACGTGCCGTTCTGGTGACGTGCGCTGCTTGACTCCGGGAAATTTGCGTGAACACTGGCGGACTGCCGCGCGGCGTACTAGCGTCGCGAACACACACCCGAACCGAGAGTTTGGAGGTGGCGCCTCGGACATCTACGTGTCGTGCGATTCCCCGGTGTGAGCTCGCTCGAAGGCGTCAGCCTGGCTGACCTCTCTCGGTCCGCGCTCCCATTCGTCAGGATTCTCGTTCGGCACGGTTCAATCCCGCCGCACGGGTATTCGGTTCGTGCGGCCAGATCCGGGAGGTACGCGTGACGACTACTTCACGACCTTCAGCGAAAGCCGCTGATCCCTCGACGCTCGCCGGCGTCGTGGACGCGACAGACCCATCCGAAGCGGACCGGCCACCGGCCACCCGAGCCGACATCGTGGTCAAGGGCCGCAATGTGGAGGTCCCCGATCATTTCCGAATCTATGTCGCGGAGAAACTCTCCCGTCTCGAACGCTTCGACCCGTCGATATTCCTGTTCGACGTCGAGCTGTTCCACGAACGCAACCGTCGTCAGCGTAAGAGTTGCCAGCGTGTGGAGATCACGGCGCGCGGCAAGGGCCCGGTGGTCCGGGCCGAGGCCTGCGCGGACAGCTTCTATGCCGCGTTCGAGTCGGTGACCGCGAAGCTGGAGAGCCGGCTGCGGCGCACCAAGGACCGCCGCCGCGTGCACTACGGCGAAAAGACCCCGCTCTCGGTGGCCGAGGCCACCGCCGATCTCATCGACGACTCGCTGTTCACGCTGACCAACGGGTCGGCCGCGCACGAGCACCCCGGTGAGCACGCGAAGAAGGACGAGATCGAGTACGAGGCCGGTCCCGGCCACATCGTGCGCACCAAGGTCCACTCCGCCACGCCGATGTCCGTCGACGACGCCCTGTACCAGATGGAGCTCGTCGGCCACGATTTCTTCTTGTTCCAGGACAAGGAGACCGACCGACCGTCGGTCGTCTACCGTCGCCACGCCTTCGACTACGGCCTGATCAGGCTCGCGTAGCGAAGCGTCCGGACCACCCGGCCGGTGCCGTTCGCGGCGCCGGCCGGGCGCCTGTCTCCACCGGCGACACCTTCGCCAACGCCAGCAGGTGCCGCAGTTCGGCGTCGATATCGGCGCACTCCGGTCCGAGCGGTGCCGAGCCCGGGTTGGTGCGCACCGGGCCGGTGCCCGCCCGCTCGGTGCGAATGGCGTCGGCGATGCGCGTGGCGTACCGGCGTGGCGGATCGTCACCGGTGTCCGGAAGGTCTTCGGGCACATAGCGATTCAGGTGCAGCAGGGCGTCGCGGATCTCGACCGTCATCCGGATCAGGCGGACGTCGGCGTCGCCCCGGTGCGGCGCGGCATCCGAATCGAGCACGATTGCCGGCACGGCGCCCGTCACGTCCCGCCACAGCAGTCGGCGGCAGCGCCTAGCGCGAGCGATCCAGTCCGGCGCGGGTCGCGAGGACATCGGCCAGCGGCACGGCGGCGACCGTGATCACCACGAAATTGGGCACCGCCCAGCGCAGCAGTTCCGGACCGTCCACGGTGCGGCGGCCGATCAGCAGCGCCGCCGAGAACGGCAACCCGGCCGCGCCCGCGGTGAGCGCGGCCAACAGGGTGCCGTAGACGAGGCGTTCGCGCCGGGTCGCGTCGGCGCGCCGGGCCTCGCGCCACAGCGCCCGCCACATCAGCCGCCCGCAGGCCACCGCGGGCAGGCACAGCGCCGGCGCCGACACGGCCGACTCCCAGTCCCAGCAACCTGCCCTCGCCCCGCGACTCGGTGCCCACCAGCAGGATCGTCACCGCGCCCGTCACGCCGACCAGGTCGTAACGTCGCTGCCGGGCGCGCGCCGTCGCCGGATCGGCGCCCGCCCACAGCGCCGCCGCGCCGTACGCGCTCATCACGCCCCTCACCATGCAGCCCATCGACACCTGATGCATGAGGCTGCCGAACTGCGGGGCCAGGCCGCGTTCGAGCAGCAGCGGCCCCGCGCCCGCCCACGCCAGCGCGCGATTGAGCAGGCGATCGGTCGCGGTGCGGCGCAAGAGGATCCAGCGGCCGATCGTCACCAGGGCGACGAACGCGATCAGCGGCGCGGCGACCGGGCCTGGGATCGGCGAACTCACCTGCGGCGGTCGCGGAAGAACGTCCGGTGCAGCAGCGAATCGCGGTGCGGCGGGCGCATGGCCTGCAACATCACCATGTCGGCGAAGGTCTCCGCGTCGCGTTCCCGGGTGGTGCCGTAGTCGGTGCGGCCGAGCACGTGCGCGATGGACTCCGGGGAGATGGAGGGCAGCAGCTCGGCGACCGCCGCGACGGTCCGCGCGGTCGGCCCGTCCGGGGTCTCCTCGGTGTCGGGGCCGTGACCGAGCAGCATGTGCCCGAGTTCGTGGGCGATGATGTGCTCGGCGTGCCACTCGGTGGTGTCGGCGCCGTAGACGATGACGTCGGCGTCGCGCTTGGCGATCCACAGGCCGCTGCCGGTGCCGCAGCCCGCCCCGGCCAGCACCGCGGTGTCCACGGGATGCAGGCTGATCGGGCGGCCGCGGAATTCCGCGACGGCGTCGAGGTAGGTGTCCAGGCGCCACGGGTGCGGTATCGGCACGTCCCGGGACAGCTCCCGGAAGCGGGTATCCATACCGGCCATGCGATGCGTTCTCCTACAGCAGTTCCGCGGTCCCGCCCCGTGGCTGACGATGGTAACCGGAGTCGGTGCCGTTGCCGAGTCGGCGCCGCGAATCCACGATCAGCGGTTGATTTCGCCCGCGGTGTCGTCGACCTCCCGCACGACCGCCGCCAGCACGGACCGGTCGATCGCGGAGCCGCGCAGCGCGATGCTGGCGACGTTCGCGTCGCGCATGGTGGCCAGCAGTTCGAGTTCGCGATCGATGCCCGCGGCGGCCGGGCCCGCGGTGGTGAGGTAGCACGGCGCCACCCCGAAGCACGACGCGACGGCGGCCAGCACCTCGGTGTCGGCGCCGTCCTGATCGACGCGGCCGTCGCGCAGTTGTTCCAGGTAGTCCGGGGTGACCGCCCGGTTCAACGCTTCGGCGACCTGTTCGGCCACCGATTCGGTGCTGCGTTCGGGCGCCGAGCGGGGATGCATCACCGCGAACAAGCGGTTGATCTTGTGACTCAGGGTCAGGTTCACGGTGTCGGGCATGGGTACCTCAGTGCTTGCCGTTCGTGGTCGGCGTTCCGCCCGCAGCCAGCCAGCGGGCGCGGAATCGGGCTTCGGCCGCGGCGGTCAGGTCCGCCGGGCGGCCCGCCAGCCAGCGCCGGTAGCGGCGCTCTTCCAGTTCTTCGGGATCGTCGGTGTCGGCGGGGGTCTCCAGCAGATGCGCGAAGGCCATCTCCACCAGCGGGTGCAGCTGCCGCCCCGGCCCGCCGTTGCGTTCCAGCATCACCGTGGCGTAGCGCGCCGACAGCCGCGACACCACGCGGTTGAGATCCGCGACGGCCTCGGTGATCGCGGGTTCGGTGGTGCGGCCGTGTTCGACCGCGTCGCTGAGCCTGCCGGTCGCGGCGAGCAGGCCGGTGAGGTCGGCGATGTCGAACCGGATCGAGGTCGGCCCGGCGACGACCGATTCGTCGGGGGCGGCGGCGCTCTCGTGCGCGGTGGGCGCGCCGCCCGCGTACGTGCGCGCCGCACTGCCCGGCAGCCAGCGCAGCGGGGCGTCCAGCTTGTTCAGCGTGTGGGTGCTGATCGCGGCGTCGCCGTCCTCGATCTTGCGGATGGTCGGAGCCGACGGCCCACCCAGGTCGCCGATCTGCAGCTGCGTGAGGCCGAGTTCGTCCCGGCGGTCCTTGATGATCCGGCCGAAGCGCTTCTGCCGCGACAGCTCCGAAGGGCTTCTCATAGTGCCGTTCATGCTAAGCGGCCGATGGTACAAATGACAACTTCATAGAAAAGATTTGAAAAGTCTATGGAAAGAACGCTACTGTTCTTTCGCGCCGGACGTAGGGTGCGGTCCGTGCGTGGCTGAGCGCCGGACCTGCCGTCCGGGGCGAGCAGGGGCGTTCGACGGACGGGCTCCCGCGCGGTGACGGCGCGGGCGGGCTCAGCGGCACGGAGGGGATCGCTGAGCCCTTCCGGCTCGTCGGCGTATCCAACGAGGGGTCTGCCGGCCTTCCCGCCCGGTGGGGTGCGGGAAGGATTGGTGGAGGTATCACTGGCCCTTGAACTTACTTCCAAGTAAGTTTGTGGGGTACATCTCCCTCGAAAGGACTCCGCATGGCCTCCGACGCTGCTCGCCGTGCCGTAATCGTCTCCGGTGCCCGCACGCCGTTCGTGCGCGCGTTCACCGACTTCACCAGGATGGATTCCATCGCACTTGCCGACGCGGCCGTGCGCGGTCTGCTCGACCGCACCGGGCTGCCGGGTGACCAGGTGCAGGCCATCGTGTGGGGCGGGGTGATCCTGCCGAGCGCCGCGCCGAACATCGCGCGCGAGATCGCACTGGACCTGAAGCTCGACCCCGGGTGCGAGGGCCACACCGTCACCAGGGCGTGCGCGTCCGGACTGCAAGCCGTCTCCTCGGCGGTCGCCGCCATCGAGCGAGGCGAGTACGACATCATGATCGCCGGCGGCAGCGACTCCACCAGCAACGCCGAGGTGAAGCTGCCCCAGAAGCTGGTGCACGCGGGCGCGCCGCTGGCGCTGGGCAAGCCGAAGGTCAAGGACTACCTCTCGGCCGCCGCGCAGCTCGCGCCGTTCACCGATCTGCTGCCGAGCCGGCCCAAGATCGCCGAACGCACCACCGGCGAGGTGATGGGGGAGTCGGCGGAGAAGATGGCGCGCATCCACGGCGTCACCCGCGCCGAACAGGACGAGTTCGCGGCCCGCTCGCACGCCCGCGCCGCCGCCGCGATCGCCTCCGGCCGTTTCGACAGCGAGGTGCTGAGCGTCCGCACGCCCGACGGCGTGGAGATCAGCCGCGACGGACTCGTGCGCGGCGACACCGGCGTCGAGAAGCTGGCGAAGCTGAAGCCGGTGTTCGCGGAGAACGGCACCGTCACCGCGGGCAACGCCAGCCCGCTCACCGACGGCGCCTCGGCGGTGCTGCTCATGAGCGAGGCGAAGGCCCGCGAGCTGGGCTTCACCCCGCTGGCCGCGTTCCGCTCGTGGAGCTACGTGAGCGTGGACCCGACCGACCAGGTGCTCATCGGCCCCGCCATCTCCATGCCGCGCGCGCTGGACAAGGCCGGGATGTCGCTGGTCGACGTGGATTTCGTGGATATCCACGAGGCGTTCGCCGCCCAGACCCTGTCCGTGGTGAAGGCGCTGGCCAGCGACGAGTGGGCCAAGACCCGCCTGGACCGCGACACCGCCGTCGGCGAGATCGACGTCGACCGCCTCAACGTCCACGGCGGCTCGGTCTCCCTGGGCCACCCCTTCGGCGCCACCGGCGCCCGCATGGTCACCACCATGGCCAATGAGCTCGCCCTCTCGGGAAAGAACGCGGCCCTTCTGGGCATCTGCGCGGCCGGCGGCATCGGCGCCTCGGCGGTGCTGGAACGCGTGTGAGCGGTGGTCCTTCGGCCGCAGCGGATCAGTCTGCGGTGCCGAAGGTTTCGTGGTGGACCGCCGCCGAGAGCGGGCGGCGGGAGCGCCAGCCGAACCGTTCCAGATCGGGGACGGTCTGGAACTCGCGGACCGGCCCGACGCACAACCACGCGATGGGCCGGATACCCGTGGGCAGGCCGACCAGGTCGCTGAGGAAGGCCGGGTCGTAGAACGACACCCACCCGACGCCGACGCCCTCCGCGGTGGCGGCCAGCCACAGGTTCTGGATCGCGAGAACCGTGGAGTAGACGCCGGTTTCGGGGACGGTCGCGCGGCCGAGCACCTGCGGGCCGCCGCGGCTGTCGTCGTGGGTGACGACGATGCCCGTCCCGCTCTCCACGATGCCCTCGATCTTGATCGGCTCGAAGACGGCCGCGCGCTCGGGCGGCAACCCGTCGCGGAAGGCGATCCGGTGCTCGGCGACGTGCGCGGCGAACGCGGCCAGCCGGTCCGGATCGCGCACCACCACGAAATCCCACGGCTGCGAATTGCCCACGCTGGGCGCGCGATGCGCGGCATCGAGGATGCGCCACAGGGTGGACTCGTCCACGGTCTCGCCTGTGAACTCCGCGCGCACGTCACGGCGCAGGTGAATGGCCTCGTAGACGCCCGCGCGGGCCGGCGCGTCCAAGGCGGTGCCGCGAACTCGATCGGCGTCGTCCGTTCGCGGCGAACCTTCCGTGCCGTTCTCGCCGCCACCCGCGTGGCGCACCCTCTGGCGCGACGGCGAGTCCGGTTCGAACGAAATCAGGTGGCCGGTCGGATCATCCACCTGGCGAAGCGTAGTGGGTCGTTCAGCCCACCTTCGACAGCACCGGCACACGGCGGGTGAGGCGTTTGCGGCCCTCCGCCACGGCGCGTTTGCGCCCCTGCTCCAGAGCCGTGCGCAGGCCGCGGCGCTTGCCGGTCAGCGGGTCGACGGTGGGGACCGCGTTGCCGCCCCAGCGGCGCTCCGAGGAGGTCTCGGGGGCGTCGTCGGCGGTGTGGCGCAGGTACTTGTTCGGCAGCGAGAGCTTGAGGATGGTGCGCCACGACTTGAAGTACTGCACCGGCAGCGAGCCGGAGGTGTAGGGCAGGTCGTACTTGTCGCACAGTTCGCGCACCCGCACCGCGATATCGGCGTACCGGTTGCTGGGCAGATCGGGGAACAGGTGGTGCTCGATCTGGTGGCTCAGGTTGCCGGTCATGAAGTGCATGATCGGGCCGCCGTCGATATTGGCGCTGCCCAGCATCTGGCGCAGGTACCACTCGGCCTGGGTCTCGGTCTCCACGTCGTGCTTGGTGAACTTCTCCGCGCCGTCGGGGAAGTGGCCGCAGAAGATCACCGCGTTGGTCCACACGTTGCGCACCATGTTGGCGGCCAGGTTCGCCGTCAGCGTGGTCAGGAACGCCGGGCCGGTCAGGGCCGGGAAGATCACGTAGTCCTTGAGGGTCTGCTTGCCGATCTTGGTCAGCACCTCGCGCCGCTTGCGCTCGAACTCCGCCCGCTCCGGCGTGCCCGGCTTGTACTTGCCCGCGGCCAGCTTGCCCAGCTCCAGGTGCTGGATGGCCACGCCGTACTCGAAGAACAGCTGCAGCAGCAGGTTGTAGACCGGGTTGCCCAGGTAGAAGGGCCGCCAGCGCTGGTCACGGGTGACGCGCAGCAGGCCGTAGCCGATGTCGTCGTCCATGCCGAGCACATTGGTGTACTTGTGGTGCAGGTAGTTGTGGGTGTGCTTCCAGTGCTTGGCCGGGCCGGTGTTGTCCCATTCCCATGAGGTGGAGTGGATCTCCGGATCGTTCATCCAGTCCCACTGCCCGTGCATGACGTTGTGCCCGATCTCCATGTTCTCGATGATCTTGGCGGTGCCGAGCAGGGCGACGCCGGCCAGCCACGCGGGCGGCAGGAAGCTGGCGAACAGCACGGTGCGCCCGCTGATCTCGAGGGCGCGCTGTAGCCGGATCACGTTGCGGATGTAGCGCGCGTCTTTTTCCCCGCGCGAGGCTTCGATTTCCCGCCGGATCGCGTCGAATTCCGCGCCGAGCGCTTCCACGTCGGCAGCGGTGAGATGCGCGTATTCCTTGACATCCGAGATCGCCATGGCGGTTACAGTACCGTAAGTTACGACACCGTAGGTTGCCGGGATCGTGCCGATACTGTGGCAAATACCGCATTGCCACAGCAACGTACGAGTGCTATATCACGCGAAGCGTGCCCGCGCACGGAAAACGCGGTCCCGCAGCGACTTACGGCGCGGTTCGGCCTTCTCCCGCAGCGAGCGCTTGGCCTCGCGCAGCACCTGCTTCTCGTGGCGGGCCTTCTCCTTCAGCGAGGCCTTCGCCTCCCGCAGCACCTGCTTCTCGTGGGCCGCCTTCTCCTCCAGCGCCACCTTCGCCTCGTGCAGCGCCGAGCGCAGCCCGCGCCGCTGCCCGGTTTCGGGGTCGGTGATCAGCCGGTTGTGCTCGGTCCACCCCGCGGCGGGCAGCGTGATCCCGGCGAACTTGCGCTCCGAGGAGGTCTCCGGAGCGTCGTCGGCGGTGCGCATGAGGAAGCGGTCCGGCAGCGCGAGCTTGTGAATGGTGCGGAACGCCAGCAGATACTGCTTGCCCAGCGAGCCGGTGGTGTAGGGCAGGTCGTACTTGTCGCACAGTTCGCGCACCCGCGCGGCGATCTCCGGGTAGCGGTTGCTCGGCAGATCGGGGAACAGGTGGTGCTCGATCTGGTAGCAGAGGTTGCCGCTCATGAACGCCATCGCCGGGCCCGCCTTGAAGTTGGCGCTGCCGAGCATCTGGCGCAGGTACCACTCGGCCTGCGTCTCGCCGTCGAGCTGTTCGATGGTGAACTTCTCCGCGCCGTCGGGGAAGTGCCCGCAGAAGATCACCGCGTAGGCCCACAGGTTGCGCACCAGATTCGCCGTCGCGTTGGCTTTCAGTGTGGACTTCCACGCCGGGCCGGTGAGCAGCGGGTACAGCACGAAGTCCTTGCCCACCTGCCGCGCGATCTTACGGGCGAACAGCTTGTTGGGTTCGGAGGCCAGCTGGTAGCGGGGCGTGCCGGACAGCTCTTTGTCGATGGTCCAGTCGTGCAGGGCGATGCCCCACTCGAAGGTGGCGGCCAGCAGCAGATTAGCGAACGGCTGCACCAGGTGGACGGGGCGCCATTCCTCGTCGCGGGTCATCCGCAGGATGCCGAAACCGAGGTCCTCGTCCTTGCCCAGCACGTTGGTGTAGGTGTGGTGGGAGTAGTTGTGGGCGCGGCGCCACTGCGCCGACGGCCCGGTCATATCCCACTCCCACGAGGTGGAGTGGATCTCCGGATCGTTCATCCAGTCCCACTGGCCGTGGCTCACGTTGTGGCCCAGCTCCATGTTCTCGATGATCTTGGCGACCGAGAGCATGGCCGTGCCCGCGACCCAAGCCCAGCGGTTGCGGCTGCCGAACAGCACAGCGCGCGCCGCGACCTCGAGGCCGCGCTGGGCGGCGATGGTGCGGCGGATGTACTTGGCGTCGCGTTCACCACGGCTCAACTCCACAGAGCGCCGGATGCTGTCGAGCTCCTGCCCGAGCGCTTCGATGTCGGAGTCGGTGAGGTGCGAGAACGCCTGAATGTCGGTGATGGCCACCGGGGTCCCTTCGTCGTTCGGCGGTCTGCATCGAGGGTACCCGGGCAAGCGCCGCCGAAGGCGAGCCAGGCTGTCGGGGGTGTTTCAGACGTCCAGTGTGCAGTCGCCCGCGGCCGCGGAGATGCACGTCTGAACCTTGTCGCCCTCGCGACGCTCCTCGCCGTTGCGCAGATCGCGCGCGTGCCCGGAACTGATTGTCACCACACAGGTCTGGCAGATACCCATCCGGCAGCCGAACGGCATCTGCACCCCCACCGACTCACCCGCTTCCAGCAGGCTGGTCGCGCCGTCGGCCTCGATGCTGCGTCCGGTCTTGCCGAACGTCACGGTGCCGCCCTCCCCGACGGCGGAGCGCTCGATCTCGAAACGCTCGATGTGCAGCCGGTTCTCGATGCCCGCCGCACGCCAGTGCTGTTCGATCTCGTCCAGCATGCCCGCCGGACCGCACGCCCAGGTGTCGCGTTCCTTCCAGTCCGGGAAGCGCGTATCGAGGTCGGCCAGCGCGAATTTGCCCTGCTCGGAGGTGAGATGCAGGTGCGATTCGAAGCCGGGGTGGCGGCGGTGCAGTTCCTTCAGCTCCGCGCCGAACATCACGTCGTCGGCGGTGCGCGCCGAATGCAGGTGCACCACGTCGGTGACGGTGTCGCGGCGATCCATCGCCCGCAGCATCGACATGACGGGCGTCACGCCGCTGCCCGCGGTGAGGAACAACACCTTGGGCGGCGGCGGGTAGGGCAGCACGAATCCGCCCTGCGGGGTCTGCAGCCGCACGACGGTCCCCGGCTTGACGCCGTTGACCAGGTGGCTGGACAGGAAACCCTCCGGCATCGCCTTGACCGCGATGGAGATCAGGCGCCCGGAACCGCGGCTGGGATCGTTCCAGTCCGGCGGGCAGGTCAGCGAATACGAGCGCCAGTGCCAGCGGCCTTCGACCAGGATGCCGATGCCGATGTACTGGCCGGGCTGATAGCGGAAGTCGAAACCCCAGCCCGGCTTGATCACCAGGGTCGCCGAATCGGCGGTCTCCTTGCGGACGTCCACGATGCGCCCGCGCAGTTCGCGTGCCGACCACAGCGGGTTGGCCAGGTGCAGGTAGTCGTCGGGCAACAGCGGCGTGGTGACCCGGGCGACGGCGCCGCGCAGCACGTTGAGCCGCCCACCTCGCTCGGCCACGCTCGCCGCGGGTGCCTCGAGCCACTCGCGGACATTCTTCAGGACCATTCGCTGCCGTTCGTCTTTCCGTCGGGACGGCCACCGTCGGCGACCGGTCATAGGGCAAGGTTACGGCATCGTAGGTTAGCGATTCCGGTGAGCCCGCGCACGTACTAGAGCAGATCCAGCAGGAAGGGGAGTTCCTGGGCGGCGTACCAGGCCAATTGGTGGTCCTCGGCGTCGCCGAGCACGAACTCGGCATCGGGATCGCCCAGGTCGGCGGCATCGACGACGTCCACCGCCTTGGCGACGGCGGGCTCGGCCTCGGCCAGGTCGACGTGCACCGAGGCGATCCGGTCGTAGGTGATCGGGCCCGAGAGCTTCACCACCGCGTCGTCCAGATCGGGGCGCGGCTTCACGCCCGACACGTCGGCCGCGATCACCGCGCGGCGGTAGACCGGGCGGCCCGAGGA
The DNA here is from genome assembly GCF_003315035.1 of Nocardia puris. Lineage (GTDB taxonomy): Bacteria > Actinomycetota > Actinomycetes > Mycobacteriales > Mycobacteriaceae > Nocardia > Nocardia puris. The sequence goes on along the minus strand of NZ_QNRE01000003.1, from coordinate 157,506 downwards.
CGACGGCTCGTCGTCGGCGGGGTCGGTCTCGGCGTCCTCGCGCTCACCGGCCAGCAGCCGCAGCGAGGCGCGCGCCGCCTCCGCCATCGCGACCTCGGCCAGTTCCTCGTCGTCGCCCGACGCGTACGCCTCCCGCAGCGTGGGCGTGAGCGCGAACGCGGTGCCGCCGAGCGGGAACAGCTCCCGGTCGGCGACCAGTCTCCGCAGCATCGACACGGTCGCGGGCACGTAGACCCGCGTGGTCTCGTTCCGGTCAGGCGCAGGCACCGAGCATCTCCTCCATGGATTCGTGCACCGCGGCGGCCAGCACCCCGATGTCGGCCATCGCGTCGCGGTCGGCGTTGAGCCCGTAGAACACCTGTCCGTCATAGGACGTGATCCCGATACTGGAGGCCTGGTTGCGCAGCAACGGCGACACCGGATACATCTCCAGCATCCGCGCGCCGCCGATGTACATCGGCGTCTGCGGACCCGGCGCGTTGGTGATCACCAAGTTGAACGTGTGCTCTGCGAACGTACTCGCCGCCCGCACACTCATCGCGTGCAGGCTGGCGGGCGCGAAACCCGCCATATGGACGAGCGTGCGCGCCCGCACCCCGCGCCGGTGCCGCGCGCCCGCCTCGTTGGCGTGCGCGATGTGCGACAGGCGCATCACCGGATTCGGTTCGCCCACCGGCAGATCGAGCAGGAACGAGGACACCTCGCTGTCGGGTTCGAGCCGTTCGGAGCCCTGCCCGTCGACGTACACCGACATCGGCACCACCGCGCGCAGCGTGGTCGACTCGGTCAGCGCCTCGCCGCGCGAGAGCAGCCAGTTGCGCAGCGCGCCCGTCACCACGGCGAGGATCGCGTCGTTGATCGAGCAGTCGAAGCGCTTGCGGATGGTGCGGTAGTCCTCGAGGTCGGTGCGCACCACGTCGAACCGGCGGTGCCGCGAGGTGCGGATGTTCAGCGGGCTGTCCGGCGCGCCGATCGCGGCGGTGCGCACGGCCGAGATCACCGACTCCACCGCCTTGCCCGCGGCGTTGATCATGGCGAACGCGTCGGCGCTCACGTCGCGGGCCACCTCCAGCGCCTCGCGCGGTTGCCCCGCCAGGTGGGTGAGCGCGCCGACCAGCAGCTCCACGTCGTTGGGTTCGCGGGGCGCGATCCAGGAGTCGTCGGCGAAATCGCGCGGCGAGGCGGTGTTGTCCAGGATCACGTGCCCGATCTCCAGCGCGCTGGATCCGTCGACCAGCGCGGAGTGGGTCTTGGTGAAGATCGCGCTGCGACCCCCGCTGAGCCCCTCGATCAGGTACATCTCCCACAGCGGCCTGCTCTGGTCGAGCGGGCGCGAGGCGAGGCGGGCCACCAGATCGTGCAACTGGTCGTCGGTGCCCGGTTTGGGCAGCGCCGAGCGGCGGATGTGATAGGTGATGTCGAAGCGGCTGTCCTCCACCCACACCGGCCGCCCCAGCGCGAACGGGATCTCGCGCACCTTGCGGCGGTAGCGGGGGACCAGCGACAGCCTGCTCTCGACCAGGTCGACCAGCCGGTCGTAGTCGAGCGCGGGCTCGTCGTCGCCGTTGCGGACGATCGCGAGGGAGCCGATGTGGATCGGATTGCTGCTCGATTCGAGCCGGTAGAACGACGCGTCCTGCGGCGTCAATCGCGTGATCACGCTGCCCGATGCTCCTTCCGATGCCGCTGTGTCCTGCGACCCATTGTCGTGCCCGACAACGGTTCCGAAGGGGATCTGTGGCATTTCCAGCGAAATCGGCGCACATCTTCACCCGCGTCGGTTCGCGTGGCAGTGTTGACCGATTCGACCACAGGCGGTGGGGATTGCCCAGTCGAAGTACTGCGCGGTGCGGGTACGGTGAGGTGGTACGCCTCCGGCGAGGTCGCGCCACGACCTGTGACGACGCTGGTCACCGGCGCTCGGTGCGGTCGCGGCATTACCATGGGGGCGTGCTGGGAGATTCCGCCTGCCCGGCGGGCGGCCGGGGCGGACCACCACACCACGAATGACACACCGACCAGAGGACTGACGAGACCCGTGCCTGCGCTGACTTTGACGAGGTTGCTACGGATTGGTGAGGGTCGCACGGTCAAGCGGCTGTCCCATCTCGCCGACGAGGTCCTCGCGCTCGCCCCGGACTACGAGGATCTCACCGACGCCGAGCTGCGCGGCAAGACCGACGAGTTCCGCCAGCGCTACGCCGACGGCGAGACCCTCGACGACCTGCTGCTCGAGGCGTTCGCGGTGGCGCGCGAGGCCTCCTGGCGCGTGCTCAACCAGAAGCACTACAAGGTGCAGGTGATGGGTGGCGCGGCGCTGCACCTGGGCAATATCGCCGAGATGAAGACCGGTGAGGGCAAGACCCTGACCTCGGTGCTGCCCGCCTACCTCAACGCGCTCAGCGGCGACGGCGTGCACATCGTCACCACCAACGACTACCTGGCCAAGCGCGACTCCGAGTGGATGGGCCGCGTGCACCGCTTCCTCGGGCTCGAGGTGGGCGTGGTGCTCGGCGGGATGAGCCCGGCCCAGCGCCGCACGTCCTACCACGCCGACATCACCTACGGCACCAATAACGAGTTCGGCTTCGACTACCTGCGCGACAACATGACCCACTCGCTGGACGATCTGGTCCAGCGCAAGCACAACTTCGCCGTGGTCGACGAGGTCGACTCCATCCTCATCGACGAGGCCCGCACCCCGCTGATCATCTCGGGCCCGGCCGACGCGTCCTCGAAGTGGTACGCCGAGTTCGCGCGCATCGCGCCGCTGCTGAAGAAGGACCTGCACTACGAGGTCGACATCAAGAAGCGCACCATCGGCGTGCACGAGGCGGGCGTGGAGTTCGTCGAGGACCAGCTCGGCATCGACAACCTGTACGAGGCCGCGAACTCGCCGCTGGTGAGCTACCTGAACAACGCCATCAAGGCCAAGGAGCTCTACCAGCGCGACAAGGACTACATCGTCCGTGACGGCGAGGTCATCATCGTCGACGAGTTCACCGGCCGCATCCTGGTGGGCCGCCGCTACAACGAGGGCATGCACCAGGCCATCGAGGCCAAGGAAGGCGTCGAGATCCAGCCGGAGAACCAGACGCTGGCCACCATCACGCTGCAGAACTACTTCCGCCTCTACGACAAGCTGTCCGGTATGACCGGTACCGCCGAGACCGAGGCGGCCGAGCTGCACCAGATCTACGGCCTGGGCGTGGTGCCGATCCCCACCAACAAGCCGATGATCCGCGCCGACCAGTCGGACCTGATCTACAAAACCGAAGAGGCCAAGTTCGCCGCCGTGGTAGACGACGTCACCGAGCGGCACCAGAAGGGCCAGCCCGTGCTGATCGGCACCACCAGTGTCGAGCGCTCGGAATACCTGTCCAAGCAGTTCACCAAGCGCGGCATCCCGCACAATGTGCTCAACGCCAAGTTCCACGAGCAGGAAGCCCAGATCATCGCCGAGGCCGGCCGGCCCGGCGCGGTCACGGTGGCCACCAACATGGCCGGTCGAGGCACCGACATCGTGCTCGGCGGCAACCCCGACATCATCGCCGACCTGGAGCTGCGCAAGCGCGGCCTGAACCCGATCGACACCCCCGACGAGTACGAGGCCGCCTGGCTGCCCACCCTGGAGAAGGTCAAGGAGCAGACCGAGGCCGACGCCGACGACGTGCGCGCCGCGGGCGGCCTGTACGTGCTGGGCACCGAGCGCCACGAATCGCGGCGTATCGACAACCAGCTGCGCGGTCGTTCCGGCCGTCAGGGCGACCCGGGTGAGTCGCGGTTCTACCTGTCGCTGGGCGACGAGCTGATGCGGCGCTTCAACGGCGCCGCGCTCGAGGCGATCATGACGCGCCTGAACCTGCCCGACGACGTGCCGATCGAGGCGAAGATGGTGTCCAAGGCCATCAAGAGCGCCCAGACGCAGGTCGAGCAGCAGAACTTCGAGATCCGCAAGAACGTCCTCAAGTACGACGAGGTCATGAACCAGCAGCGCACCGTGATCTACGGCGAGCGCAACCGGATCCTGCGCGGCGAGGACATGGAGGGCCAGGTCCAGAACATGATCACCGACGTGGTCACCGCCTACGTGGAGGGCGCCACGGCGGAGGGCTATGTCGAGGACTGGGACCTGGAGAAGCTGTGGACCGCGTTGAAGACGCTGTACCCCGTGAGCGTCGACCACAAGCAGCTGACCGGTGAGACCGAGGTCGGCGAGGCGGGCGACCTGACCCGCGAGGAACTCCTCGAGACCCTGCTCGACGACGCGCACGACGCGTACGCCAAGCGCGAGCAGGATATCGACGGGCTCGCGGGCGAGGGGTCGATGCGCAACCTGGAGCGCCAGGTGCTGCTGTCGGTGCTGGACCGCAAGTGGCGCGAGCACCTCTACGAGATGGACTACCTCAAGGAGGGCATCGGCCTGCGCGCCATGGCGCAGCGCGACCCGCTGGTCGAATACCAGCGCGAGGGCTTCGACATGTTCACCGCCATGCTGGACGGATTGAAGGAGGAGTCGGTCGGCTTCCTGTTCAACCTCCAGGTGGAGGTGCAGCAGCCGCAGCCCGCCGGCGTCTCGGTCGACCCGGGCCTGCGTTCCCCGGTCGGCGCCGCAGCGCCCGCCCCGGTCCCCGCCGCCCCGGCCCCCTCGGGCAGCGCCGCCCCGGCGGCCTTGCGCGCCAAGGGGATCGACGAGTCCAATAACACCCGCGGCTTCAGCTACTCCGGTCCCGACGAGGGCGGCCACGCGGCCGTCCACAGCGACGCCGAGGAGTACGGCGACGGCGACGGCGGCGCCCCCGCCACCCGCCGCGAGCGCCGCGAAGCCGCCCGCGCCCAGGCCAAGGGCAAGCGCGCGCCGAAGAGCCGCCGCAAGCACTGAGCCCCGTGGCGGGTCCCCGCCGCGACCGAGCCCAGCACGAAGGCGCCCAACCGGAAACAGTTGGGCGCCTTCGTTTTTGTGTGCGGTTCGAGGTCAGCGCAGGGCGACTCTGGCGCCGCCTGAGAACGCCGAATCGTGGAATTGCAGGACCGCGGGGACCGTGCCCGGGGGGACATCGAAGACGAGCGTGACATTGACGCTGTTGCCGGGGTTGATCGGTGTCGCAAGGTAAACATTGAGGTTGATCTCGGCGTAGACGTCCGTTTCGAACCGGCGCCCTTGGTCGTCGATGAGTCTCTGGTCGCTGCTCAAATAGGTCTGGGGCCGGTCGCCGATATTGGTGACGGTGACGTGGACCAGGATGTACACGCCCTGTGCGGTCGTCTGGAGATAGGGGTTGTCGCCGACGACGGTTACCGGAGGGTCGACAGCGGTGACGGTGAACTCGAACTTGCCGTCCCGGACCGATGAACCGGCTTGCGCCGCGTCCGGTTCCTGCGCTGGTCGCGGCGCTGGTTCCGGCGCCGGTTCAGGTTGCGGCGCGTCTTCGGGTTGCGGTGCCGGGACAGCGTTTCCGGCATCGTGCGCAGTGGTCGGAGGAAGGACGGTGGCGGTGGTATCGGTGGCGCTGTTGTTCGCGACGATGCCGACGATGCCGAGACAGCCGCCACCGCACAGCACAATCGCCGCGATCAGAATCCACGGCCAGAGGATCTGTTTCTTCGGTGGCGGGGGCGGTTGCCGATACGGCTGTGGCCATCCTGGCTGATTGCCGGGCCATGGTTGCTGGGGCATCTGCGGATAGCCCATGGCTGTCCCGTTCTGTGCGGGCGGCTCGGCTCCGGATCCGGCGCGTTCGCCACCGGCGCGAACCGCTGCTTCGACGCTACGAGGGTTCGCGGCCTGGTCAGCGAGTTTGCCGCCGAAATAGGGACACGTTAGGGGCATGCGGCGGTGGGCGGCTGGAACGGAGTCTCGGTTCGAACCGGAAGTCGCGTACTTGCCACTCGTGCACCCGCCGACCGGTTCGTTGCGGAAAGCGGGTGGCTATCCGCAGGGGAAGTGGTTACTGTGACAGGCGCTGGAAATGATACATAGATGTCCCAACATGAAAGTCAACTGTCCTGGAGGGGTACATGCGTGTCAAGAAGATGATGGCCGGCGCTCTGGTGTCGGTGCCGTTGCTGTTCGGGCTCGGGATGCCGGTCGCCGAGGCAGCGCCGACGCACGTCGCGTTCCAGATCCCGGTGGTGAAGGGGTTGGAGGTGGGGCCGGGCGGCGTGCCGGGCGGTTCGTTCGGAACGATCGGTGTGGTGGGCACCGTCGGTGAAACACCTGGCGCAGCGACCTTCTCGATTCCGGTCCTCGCGCCGTACGACAGTCAATACAACTACCGCTGGATCACGGTCCACTGGCGCAACCTCCAGACCGGCGCGACGGGCAGCGTCGACATCCGCCACTGGACCACCAACCCCACCTCGGGCAGCACCGGCTACGCCGCCTCCCTCCCCACCGCCGCCACCGCTCCCACCGGCCCCGGCCCGATCCTCGCCACCGCCACCGAGCAGCGCGAACAGTGGAACGCCCCACCCATGCCCATCTCCCTCATCCCGGGCACGGGAGTATTACTCGTCTCCTGAATCATCCTGCCCAGCAGGGTGATTCGGTCGTGGAGCGGGGGTGATCGATCTCGGCCGGTCACGTCCCCGCAGCCGCCGGCCCCGGGCGCGTATTCGACGCCGAGGCTGTGCTCGTCAGCGCAGCGGTCGAGAAGGAAGGTGCCCGGGGTTTCCGGGCACCTTCGTCGGCATTCAGCGCAACGCGACCTTCGCGCCACCGGAGAACGCCGAGTCGTGCAGCTGCAAGACCGCGGGAACCGTCCCGGCGGGGACATCGAACACGATGGTGACGTCGACGCTGTTGCCCGGGTTGATCGGCGTCGCCAGGTGGTCGTTGACGTTGATCTCGGCGCGGGTGTCGTTCTCGTACCGGCGGCCCTGGTCATCGATGAGCTTCTGATTGCTGCCGAAGTAGGTCTGCGGCCGATCCCCGATATTGGTGACGGTGACGTGGACCAGGATGTACACGCCCTGCGCCGTGGACTGGAGGTAGGGGTTGTCGCCGACCGCCGTCACGGGCGGGTCGACCGCGGTGACAGCGAATTCGAACTTGCCGTCACGTACTGCCGAACCCGCCTGTGCCGCATCGGGTTCCGGCGCGGGCGCCGGAGTCGCCGGATCCGCGGGGTCGGCGCTGGGCGGCAGCACGGTCGCGGTCGTCTCGCTGCCGCTGTTGTTCGTCGCGATGCCGACGATGCCGAAACAGCCTCCGCAGAGCAGCACCATGGCGCCGATCAGAATCCACGGCCACACGGGCTTCTTCCGAACGGGCTGCGGGGGATAGGAATTCGGCGGGTAGGGCTGCGGGCCCGGGGTGTTGTGAGTCATGGCGATTCCTCGTCAGGGGTTGTCGGGAGCTGTGAAGTGGGTGCGGTCGAGTGCCTGTCGGGCCTCAGCCGTTCCACGGGCAGTAGGCCTCGATCGCCGCGTTCAGGAACAGGTACGGGTACTCGACGGCGTCGCGCGAGCGTTCGGCGAGGCGGATCCGATTGGCCGCAGTGCTGCCGTGGGCATCGAGCCACCGGCACTGGCTGTGCGCCAGGCTGATCGCGGCATCCTGCACCGACCAACTCTCGTCGTCGTAGTAGCTCTGCCGCAGGAACTGCCGATCCGCGGCGCTGCGCGCCGGTCCGAAACTGCCACTGGCCGAGCCGCTGTCGGCGGGCGCGGCGACCGCGACGGGTGCGCCGCCGAGGAGCACGGCGGTGACGGCGAGGAGGGACATGATGAATTTGCGCATGGGAGTGTGACTTTCACTAGGTGTTGGATGTGGACTGTCGATTCGCGGCTGCGCGGTGGTGCGTACGAGGCCGCTCAGGCGTCGAGATCTCCGGTCGGTTCGGGCCACCGGTCGATGGGCGCGGGCACCGGCAGCCGGTGGAACTCGGCCCGGCACAGCACGTCGACGACCAGGACTCGCCGGGCACGCACCATCCCGCCGGATTCGGTGAGGAACCACCCGCCGCCGACGGCGAACACGTCGCCGTTCGCCCTTGCCTGGACGGCGAATCCGGTGATCTCGAACGCGTCGTACGGGGCCTGCACGAATGCCGCGCGGATCACGTCGCCGTGCCGGAGCGACACACGCTGGGGCACCGTCTCCGCCGCGGTCTCGGTCGACGCCTCGTCGAGCACAGCCAGCCGGCACAGCTCGGGCACCGGGTTGCGGTTCCCGGTGTCGAGGTGGACACCACCGACGAGCAGCCCGCCGGTCGACCCGGACTCGACTACCCGTCCGGTGAGGACGAAGGGGCCGAACAGATCCGAGCGAAAGGTCGCCGCCACGGTGTCGCCGGGGACGATGCCGGCGAGGGTGGCCTTGATCCCGCGCAGGTCGCGCCTGCGCGGCACCGTGAGCGCATCGATCGCGCTGTCCGCCCCGCTCATCGGCATCCCCGCACGCCGGACGGGCTCATGCGCCCGAGTCGCGTACCGCAAGCCCTGGCCAGGTCGGGCAGGTTCTCGGCACTGGTGAGGGTGGCGAGCCCGACGGCGATCTCCGCGGCTACACGCGCATCGTCGCCCGCGTGGTGATGGTGGTCCACCCGGACACCCAGGCGGTTCGCGACCGTCTTCAGCTTGTGGTCGGGCAGGCCGAGCGTGCGCTGCGACCAGACCTTCGTGCACCCGTAGTCCCAAGAGGGAAGCGGGATTCCGCTGTGACCGCAGGCTTGCGTCACGGCACTGATGTCGAAGTCGGCGTTGTGCGCGACAACCGGCAGCCCGTCGATGACCGACAGCACCTCCGGCCAGCGCTGCGCGAAGGACGGCTCACCGGCGACCGCATTCGGCGTGATGCCGTGGATGCGGACCTGAAGCGGCGCGAAGTCCGACACGGGCGCGGGCGGCCGGCACAGCCAGGAACGCGACGCGACACGCACGCCGTCCTGCACCACGGTTACCCCGATCGCGCAGATGCTGCCGCGCTTCGGATTTGCCGTCTCGACATCGAGCGCGGCGAAGGACAATTCACGGGTCATCGGATTTCCTCCAAGGGGAGTGGGCGGGCGACCGGCCCGCCGAGGGGGATCAGGTACTCGCGGGTGAGGCGCAGGGCCTCGCAGGCGGCCCAGGCGTCGGCGAGCTCGGCGAATCCGTGTGCCATGCGCAGGGCGCGGGTGACGCGGGTGTCCGGTGGCGAGACGGCCTTCGCCTCCGCCGGGTGCGGCAGGTCGGGCCAATCAGGCTCCACGAGGCGGGTTTTCGCGTTCGCGACGTGCTCGGCCGCTCGTTGGGCCAGCGCCGCGACCTCCGCGCGCACGGCCCGTACCGTGGCATCCGCGTCGATCTCGGTGGTGAACGAGAGTTCCGTGGGCATCTCGAGTTCCGGCGCGCACCGCACTCCCGGCCGTTCGGTGATCAAGCCGCGCAGGCGGTGCAGCTCACTCGCGTCGAGGACCCACGCCCCGGCCAGGCGGGAGAGTCCATTCGTATGTCCCGTCTGGACGTGCCAGACGATCAGGTGATCGTCCTCGCGATCGACGACAGCGAGAGGTGTTGTGTAGGAGGAATTTACGGGTTCGATGGGCATGGCTCGGTCGCTCCGATCAGGTGAGGCCGGGGGATGACGAGGGCGCGTTCGGTCCACCGGCCGCCCGGTGTGGCGGTCGGTGCGTGCGCGGTGGGAGTTGTGCGGGTCAGCGACCCCGACGCGGCGCGATACGTGTCAGCCGGGTGATCGCTGTTCGCAGCAGTTTCGCGATCCGGTTGTTCCGGACGGAACGTGGCGGCACGGGTGATTCAGTTGCTTCGACGCGCCGGCGCCGCAATGCCGCGGTGCGTGCGGCCACCTCCGCGGGAGTGGGTACCTGCCTAGCGGGATCTGCCGGTGCGGTGCGCGTGTTCTCGCGAACTGGGTCGGCCCTTTGGCCCCGGACCGGGCGCGGTGTGTGGTCGTGCAACTCCCCGTCGTGCACGACCGAATCGCTCGAGTGGGCCGCTGCGAGCTGTTCGGCCCGGTGCTGCGCGAGAGTTCGGCTGGTCAAATGCCACCCGTGGCACATCGGACAGCGGTACGCGCGCCGCTCGCGCCGGCGCGGATCGTCCCGATCGAGGGAGGCGAGCACGAGTTCCGCATCGCCCCGAGTGAAGTATCTGCGCTTACCGCCGCCGATGCACCGTGTTGCCGGGATGCGCGCTCGTGTCTTCCGCAGCTCGGCGCCCGACCGCACCAGCAGGGCGCCGTCGGCGCGGCGCAGGCCACGCCGCTGTCGCTGACCGGTCATTGCCTCCTCCTTCTGTTCCTGTGCGGCCGGGTGACGCGGCTAGGACGACAGTCCGTCGAAGCTGCCGGTGACGCCGAGCAGCAGCAGGTGCAGCGGAATCTCCTGGTGCGGTACCACCGACAGGCGGTAGACGCCGTTGTTCAACCGGTCGCACAGCACCACCGAGCCGGGAACGCTTCCCAGCGCCGCCTTGTCGGCGTTGCACGCGTACTGCGCGCCGGGGCCGGAGTAGTGCCGCAGGTGGGTTGCGGCCTGGGCGCCACCGGCGGTGGCGGTGCCGAGGACGGCGAGCGCCGCGCAGGCGGCGGCCGTGGCGACGAGTCGGACAGCGGTGGTGGACATGCGAAAGCTCCTGTCGTGCAGAGGGTCTCCCGGACCGGGAGGGCTGAGCACACCGTCGTCGGTGTGGCGTGTGCCAGCGTATGCGATCGGTAAAACATCGTCAATCGAAATCCGAAGATTGACTTACTGGATCGTGTGAACGATGCTGGTTCGATACGAGAGGAGGGGCATGTCCGAAGTCACCCCACTGGTCACCGCCGCGGAGATCGCCCGGCTGACCGGGGTCACCCGAGCCACCGTGAGCAACTGGCGTAGGCGCTACCCCGACTTTCCGGCGCCGGCGGGTGGTAGCGAATCGCGGCCGCTCTTCGATCTGCCTCGTGTGCAGCAATGGATCCGGGAGCACGGACTCGCGCCCGCGGAGTCGCCGGTGCGGGAGTTGCGCGCGATGCTGCACACCCGCGTCGCACCCGACGACATCGCCGTGCTGATCGAGGTGCTACCGGGGATCGTGGCGGGCAAGGTTCCCGATCGGGCGGTTCTGCAGGACGACGATCTCGTTCGTGCCCTGCGCGCGGCGATCCGTGACGAAACCCCCGAGCGGATCCTGGATCTGCTCGCCGAACGGGGGCTCGGCGAGACCGCGAAGACAGGTGCGTACGCTACGCCGCCGCCGGTGGCCCGGCTGATGGTCGAGTTGCTCAGCGTGGACGGCAAACCACCCGCCGAAGTGCTCGATCCCGCGTGCGGCAGCGGAACGTTGCTACGCGTCGCGGCCGAGGCGGGCGCCAAGGCCTGTTACGGGCAGGACGTGCACCGTTTGCAGGCCGTCCGCGCAGAGGCGCTGCTGTCCATGGTCGCGCCCACCGCCGAATCGACGATCAGGTTGGGCGACAGCCTGACCGGGGACGCCTTTTCCGGCCTCGAGGTCGACGCCGTCGTAACCAACCCGCCCTACGGCGTGCGGGACTGGGGCGCCGATGAGGTCGCCTTGGATCCGCGCTGGGAGTACGGCGCGCCGTCGCGCTACGAATCCGAGATGGCGTGGGTCCAGCACGCCCTCGCGCACCTTCGTCCCGGAGGTGTCGCGGTCCTGTTGCTGCCACCATCGGTGGCGATGCGTGCCGCGGGCCGGAAGATCCGCACGAATCTCTTGCGCGCGGGGGCATTACGTGCGGTCATCGGGCTGCCGGCCGGCGCCGCTCCACCTCGTCAAGTCGCGTTGCAGCTGTGGGTCCTGCGCCGTCCGGTCGACGGTGAGCCGCAGCCCGAGGACCTGCTGCTCATGGACACCGCGCGCCTGGACGACGACGCGCGGGCCGGCGGGACCTGGGATCGTCTGGCGCACACTGTGCTCGCCGCCTGGCACGCCTACGCCCGGGGTGAGATACAGGCGGCTACCGTTCCCGATGTGGCGGCGGTGGTGCGCGTGATGGATGTGCTGGGCGAGGAGGTGGATCTGACGCCGGCTCGCTACGTGCGAGCACCGGTCGACGCCGACCGCGCCGTCGCGCAAGCCGAGCGAGCCTTCGATGATCTGAGTGGATACCTGGCGGTGCTGCGATCGGCTGCCGACAACCTACGCGACTTGTCCGCCCTGCAAGGACTGACGTGGCGGACCGCCACGGTGGGTGACCTGGTCAACGGCGGTGCGCTGCGCGTCCTCACACGTCCACTGGGGGCCGACGCCGAGCCGGCCGAGGATGAACTCGGCCTACCGGTTCTGCGATCGGCGGATGTCGCGAGCGCAAGTGCGCCGTCGGAGATCGTCGATGACAGTTGGTCCACGGCGATCATCCGGATCGAGCCCGGCGACGTGGTCTTGCAGGAATCCCGGTCGCACCGGGGGAACGCGCCCGTCGGCGTTGTCGCACAGGACGATTGGGTGGGCGCGGTGCTCGGTCCCGGGCTGTTCGTCCTGCGCGTCGACCCGCAGCGCCTGGACCCGTGGTTCGTCGCCGGTTTCACCGGCAGCCCGGAGAACTCCGGCGCGTTGATGGGCGCCACCGTCGTCCGGGTGGTGCCGAACCGCTTGCGCATCCCCTTGCTGCCCCTGCCCGCGCAGCAGCGCTACGGTGCGGCGTTCCGCCTCCTGCACGAGCTGCATGCCTCCGGGCGCCGCACCGCCGAACTCGCCGATCGGATCGGCGAGCTCGTCCATACCGGCCTCACCGCGGGCGCCCTCGAACCTCCCGCCATACCTTCGAAAGGTAGGAAGTGAACACCAACAAGCACACCGAACTGGCCAACCACGCGTGGTCGGTGGCCGATCTGTTGCGCGGTGACTACAAGCAGTCCGACTACGGCAAGGTGATCCTGCCGTTCACGGTGTTGCGGCGGTTGGAATGCGTGCTGGAGCCGACGCGGGAGAAGGTGTCCGCGGTGGTCGAGGCGCGCAAGGACAGCGATCTGGATCTGGATCCGTTCCTGCGCAAGGCATCCGGGACCAGCTTCTACAACGTCACCCCGTTGACCTTGAAGAGCATCCTGGCCGATTCGGGGCACGCCGCGAAGAACATGATCAACTACATCGGCGGCTTCTCCGAGAACGCCCGCGAGGTGCTGGAGAAGTACGAATTCGCCCAACAGGTGAAGCGGCTCGACAGTGCGAATCTGCTGTATCAGGTGATCGGCAGGTTCGCGGATCTGGATTTGCGGCCCGACGTGGTGTCGAACCACAACATGGGCTACGTGTTCGAGGAGCTGATCCGGCGATTCGCCGAGCAGTCCAACGAGACGGCCGGTGAGCACTTCACGCCCCGCGAGGTCATCGAGCTCATGGTGAACCTGCTGATCGCACCCGACGGCGAGCTGGTCGGCACTCCGGGCGTCACCCGCAAGGTGCTCGACCCCGCGTGCGGCACCGGCGGCATGCTCAGTGCCGCCGAGGAACACATCCTGGCGATGAATCCCCAAGCGCGCGTGGAGGTTTACGGCCAGGAACTCAACCCGGAATCATGGGCCATCTGTCGCTCGGACCTGATGATCAAGGGGCAGGTGCCCGACAATATCGCCTTCGGCAACTCCTTCAGCGACGACGGGCACAAGCACCTGCGCGCCGACTACCTGCTCGCCAACCCGCCGTTCGGTGTGGAGTGGAAGAAGGTGAAAGAGGACGTCGAGTGGGAGCACAAGAACCTCGGCGACGCAGGGCGTTTCGGTGCCGGACTGCCCCGGATCAACGACGGCTCGCTGCTGTTCCTCCAGCACATGATCTCGAAGATGAAGCCCGTGGGCGTCGACGGCGGCGGCAGTCGCGTCGCGATCGTCTTCAACGGTTCGCCGCTGTTCACCGGCGCCGCCGAGTCGGGTGAGTCGAACATCCGCAAGTGGATCATCGAGAACGACTGGCTGGAAGCGATTGTCGCCCTGCCGGATCAACTGTTCTACAACACCGGCATCTCGACGTACTTCTGGATCCTCACCAACCGCAAGTCACCCGACCACCGCGGCAAGGTGGTGCTGCTCGACGCCCGCGACTACTGGCAGAAGATGCGCAAGTCGTTGGGCGACAAGCGCAAGTACGTGGGCAAGGAGCAGATCGACGAGATCACCCTTCTCTACCGCGACGCCCTCGACGTCGCCGCCGACCCCGACCACCCCCTGCACGGCAAGGTGAAGGTATTCGCCAATAACGACTTCGGCTACCGCCGCATCACCGTCGAACGCCCCCTGCGCCTGCGCTTCGAGCTCACCGAGGAATCCCTCGACCAACTCGTCTCCGCCGCCGCGGTCCGCAAGGCGTACACCGACCCGGGGGTCTTCCGCGGATTGCTGGCCCCGCTGGTGGGTTCGGTGTGGAAAACCAAGGCCGACACCGTGAATGCGTTGAAGGACGCCGTCGTCGGCGCCGGCGAGCCCTGGCCCACCGGGGCGCCGTTCGCCAAGGCGCTCCGTGATGCGCTCGGCGTGCGCGACCCGGAGGGTGAACTCCAGCTCCTGAAAGGCGCACCGGAACCCGATCCCGACCTCCGCGACTACGAGAACGTTCCCCTCGACGAGGATGTTGACGAGTACTTGGCCCGCGAAGTACTGCCCCACGTACCGGACGCGTGGATCGACCACTCCAAGACGAAGATCGGGTACGAGATCCCCTTCACCCGGCACTTCTACGTGTATACGCCGCCGCGTCCGCTGGAGGAGATCGATGCGGAGTTGAGGGAGTTGGAGACGGAGATTCAGAAGTTGTTGGGGGAGGTTACGCAGTGAGCGTGAAACCTGTGGAGCGGGTGCCGCTGAGAAGAATAGCGAGGCTCGCCTACGGCGATGCGTTGTCGTCTGAATCGAGGAGAGAAGGAACGATTCCCGTTGTGGGTTCGGGAGGTGTGTCCGGGTATCATGACGAGGCAAACTTCAGTGGTCCGGGGATTGTTGTGGGACGGAAGGGATCCTATGGATCGATACATTGGGTTCCCGGTGATGGTTTTGCGATCGACACGGCCTACTTCATAAATGATCGACTGACAACCGTTGACTTACGCTGGCTCTACTACGCACTTGATTCGGTAAATTTTAAGGGTGCTTCGCAGGATGTTGGAGTCCCGGGGTTATCGAGAGAAGTAGCGTATACGACATTGGTACCTGCTCCGCCGGAACTAGACGAACAGCGCCGCATCGCCGACTTCCTCGACGCCGAAACCTCCCGCATCGATCGTATTACGCAGTCGAGAGATGCACAGGCGTCGGCCTTGGCGGAACATCTGCTGTCGTCCATCGGCGCCATGTTATCCGGATCGTCAGTTCGTGGTCCGAGAAAAAGGACTGGATGGAAGTGGTTGCCCGAAATTCCTGAGCACTGGGCGATCGCTCCAGTTTACGCGCACTACGACACTGAGTTGGGGAAGATGCTTAATGCTGAACGTGCGAGCGGAGATAGGCAGCGTCCCTATCTGAGAAACGCGAACGTTGGCTGGTTCCACATAAATATCGACGATGTTTCGACGATGGAATTCGGCGCGGACGAGGTGCGCAGGTATTCATTGAGGGAGGGCGACCTTCTGGTATGTGAGGGTGGTGCTGGTGTAGCCGAGGCCGCCGTATGGGATGGAAGGATCGCTGATTGCTACTTTCAGAAGTCCCTTCATCGTGTTCGCTCGTCCTCCGGCCTGCCCGTCGAGTGGTTGATGTACTGGCTTAGGTTCGCGAAATCGTGCGGCGTGTTCTATGCCGAGGGGAACGTAGCTACGATCCCGCATCTGACCGGAGAACAGTTGAGGCGTCAGAGGTTGCCAATCCCGAATGCCCCTGAATCGTATATAGATGCGATGGGATCGTTGATTGCGGCGACTGACGTGCTTCAGAATAAGATAGCTGTTGCGAAGCAGCTCTTGTTGGAGCGCAAACAAGCCCTAATCACCGCCGCCGTCACCGGCCAGTTCGACGTAACGACCGCTCGACGGAACGCGACGGAGGCATCCTGAAATCTCGACTTCCGTGTTGGCTGGAGGGGCGCGAATAGCGGTGCGCCCCAGGTACTCTGGTGCGGATCGGGCGAACTCGAGGTGTGAGCGCGTCGAGCTGGGGTGTTACTGAGCAGGGAGGATGGCGTGTGACGACTGCGGAGCGGGGTAGTGGTCCCGGTGCGCCCAGTCAGGTCCGGCAGGTCGCTCGAGGGTTGCGCCGCACCTATATCGACTCCGGTCTTCTCGACCTGAGCGATCTCGAGGGTAAGCCGGCGGAAGAACGTGAGCCTCGGGAGCTGTCCCGCGCACTCGCCGCGCAGGCGGTCCGCCTCGTCACCGGGTTCAGCCCGGAGCACGCCGCGCGCACTGTGATCGACGGTGTCGCCGACCAGGGGATCGATGCCCTCGCCGTCGTGGAGGGCGCCCAGCCGCATATCTATCTGGTGCAAGCGAAGTGGAGCAAGACCGGCCGGGCGCCCAGTGAGCGATCGGCCGTGATGGAGTTGCTCGCCGGTCTACGCCTCATCGACAGCGAGGACTTCACACCCTTCAATCCGCGCGGACGTCAGCTCGCCGAACTGGCCAGGAAGGTCATGGACTCGGGCGCGGTTCCGGTCACCCAAGTGGTGGCTCTGATGCGCTCCGATGAGGTCACGCCGGGCTTCCTGGACGCGATCGCCAACGGAGAGAAGGAGTTCAACAAGCACGGTGCGGTATTGGGCCATCGCATCGTCCTCGCCCCCGAGATCTGGCAGTCGGTACGCGATGACTATGCGCCCCAGCCTGTTTCGCTGACCGCCGACCTTTTTCCGTGGTTCTCGGTGATGACGCCGTTCGAGTCCTACCAAGGCATCGTGTACGCCGCGCAAGTCGCGGAGTGGGCGGGAGCAGGCGACCGGTTGTTCACGTCGAATATCCGGAATCCACTCGGCCGCACCGCGATCAATAACAGCGTGATCGAAACATTGACCAGCGAGCCCGCCTACTTCTGGTACTACAACAACGGCATCACGATCCTGTGCGACTCCGCGGAGAAGCTCAGTCATGCGATGCTTCAGCCGCACGTACGGCCGCTCGCGTTGAGGTTGCACAATGCGAGTGTCGTCAATGGGGCGCAAACCGTGCGATCCATCGCCGAAGCTGTGGCGGGCGATACCGATGCCGGCGGCGCCCAAGTCGGTGTCCGCATCATCGTGGTCGGTGCGGATGCCGAGTTCGCCAAGAAGACGACGCAGGCCGCCAATCGCCAGAACCGAGTGGAGGCCAGGGATTTCATTGCCTTGGAATCGGTGCAGGCGGAGATCATGGCCGATATGCGCATCGAGCTCGGGCTCGAATATGTGGTGCGCCGAGGCGAACTCGAGCCCGCCCCCGAAACGGGCTGCTCGGTCGTCGAAGCGGCGCTGGCACTGGCCTGCGCGCACTCGGAGTCCAAGTACGCGGCTCGGATCGCCACCGACCTCGATGTGCTGTGGGAGCGCGGTTCCCAAGGCATCTACGACGTGCTGTTCCGTCCCCGCCCCAGCGCGTATCTGCTGTGGAACGCGGTCAACGTACTGCGTGAGGTGCGCCGGACTTTGCTCGCCCTGCGGCCGAAGTACGAGGGCAGGGCGGTGGCGCTCGCCGAACACGGCGTCTACTTGCTGACCCACCTCACCTTCCGGAGCTTGGACACCGAAGCGATCAGCGAACCCGATCACAATCTGGAGTGGCTGGCCCGCGCGCGGGACGAGATCCCGGGTCTGGTTGCCCGGCTGCTTCCCGAGACGGTGAACGTGATCGATCGCCTGTACGGCGAACGTTCCCAGGTACGCGCCGTGTGCGCCGACATCTCCCGCAGTCGCGAGGTTGTCGCCACCGTATTGCGCGCGGGCACCGAGGATATCGCGACTTCCACCAAGTACGACCGTGTGCGCCCGGCCAAGAGGCGCAGGCGCCCCAATGCGGTCTCGGTGCTGATCGACCGCAATGTCTTGGCCGAGGGGGAGGCGTTGGCACTATCGGACGCCTTCCCCGCCGAGACCGAAGCTCTGGCGGACTGGCTCGCGCAGGATCCGCAGCGTGGCCGTGCCACCTGGGTTCCGCATCGCCTCAAGCCGATTCTGTGGGCCGTCGACGGCAACCAGTATTCACCGTCGGGTTTGATCACCTCGATGTGGGAATCCGCGGGATGGGAGGACAAACCGGTCGCCAACCAGGGCACCAAACGTTGGGTCGTGGCGAGCACCGGCGAATCGCTGGCGGATCTCGCATGGCGCGTGCTCGAGGGCCTGGAGGAGACCGACTGAATCGCGCGTCACAGGCCGGTACCGTGGCACCCGCTTCCTCGGACTCCGGACCATTGACAGCACCGAGAAGCACGCAGACGACCGCCGAACCCTCGGGGGACCCCATTGTTCATGTGGAAAAAGACGCAGCCCAAGATTTCTCGTGATCGCGCGGGTCGCACCGAACTCCACTACGCCGCCGCCAGTATCGAGGACAGCAGTTCGTACGTCGCGTACCTGCTCGCTGCGGGCTTCGATCCCAACGATCGCGACCACGCTGGCGTCACACCACTACACGCCGCCGTCGAGCACCACCACATCGACACGGTGCGCACCCTTCTCGATGCCGGCGCCGACGTCAACGCCCGTGATTCCCAGGGTGATACGCCCCTGTACTACGCCTTCCGCAGTCCCTGGAGCACCGCGAGCGTCGTCCAACTCCTCCGAGACCGTGGCGCCGACCCCCACCTCCCCAACAACCGAGGCAATACCCCACTGGCGTTCGTCGGCATGCTGTCCAACAAGCCGGAACTACGCGCCGTCTTCGCCGACCTGCTCGACGACGAGCCGGCGTGACTGCGCTGAACGTTGTCCCTGAACTCCCAGGCCTACACGATAGGGCCGAAGCAGTCCGCAGCAGAAGGCCAGCATCGTGCAGGTAGAACGAGAGCTCGCGACACTCCGGTGCGACACGCTGGGACATCATTGGCAAAGAATGACGTGCGGGGGCAAGATCGAACTCTCGATCACGACAGGGGGGAGCCTGTGGACAGCGCTCTACGATCCAGGATTCATCGACCTGGCTGCCTGTGGAGTTGGACGTCCGAATGCGATGAGCACTTCGAGCACTTGCGCAGTGTCGATGCCGAGGCGGCTTACCTACTGGAAGCCATGACACGCCGGGCACGATCCCATGGTCTTCCGCCGACAGCCAATAACGCAGACCCATCTGCCCGGGCGCCCAGCCACCGCTGTCCAGTAGGGGACCGGGTGAAGGACCTTCCGGATTGCCGCTTCGACGCCGCCGATCTGCCGCTCCCGTGGACTGGCGAGCTGTACGCCGAGTCGCACGATCGGCGGACTATGTACAGGCTCTACTTCATCGAGGCACGGCCCACTTGGATGGCCGTGACAGATGAGGTCGTCGCCTCCGGCATTGGGGCGAAGCCCGCTTGGGATGACCCGGACTGGTCGAGCGAAGTCCAGACGCGACAGATCCACGACGCGATGCTATCGGGTGTGACGCGATGCGGGAATGTCCGCAAGCGATGGAGACGCTGGGACTCGGCTTGATAGTGTTTGCGTTATAACGCATGCGCTCTTGGGTCCGATGCGGAATACTGGCGACACGAGAGAGGTACGTACATGAGTTCCACCGGGTCCCCGGGGACCAGAAACCCCACACCAGAGGATGAACTGGGTGTCGAACTCGCAGGCGAGCAGCTCAACATGATCCTCGACCTGCGCGAGATCCGCATCGAACGCGGACTGTCGGTGGGCGACGTCGCCGAGATGATGGGAGTCGACGCATCGCAGGTTTCCCGATTCGAGAGCGGGGGGACCAATCCGACGATGTCCACGGTGCGTCGCTATGCGCGTGCGGTGGGAGCCATCCTGCGGATCTCGACACGCCGATGGGATGGCGAGCGAGGTGGTGCGGCGGAGGACAGTGGCCTTCCATCGCAAGGGCCCGTCGCCCAGAGTGCTGGCAAGGCTCCGTCGAGCCGACTGGCGATGTGGGGGATAAAGCTGGCGAATGAGGCGTACCAGCATCCAGTGCCTTCGGAGCCCAAGCAGTACTTCTACGGGAAAACGCAGGTCAAGGCGTGAATCTTGCTGAACGCGCCACAGCCGCGCTACTCATCTGGAACGAGCGGTCCGTTCGCCGACGCGCGAAAGGAAGCCCTGATACGCCCTCATCGGACGGATTCAGTATCTCCCTCAGCGCGGTCGGGGGTATGGACGGAGCGAAAGACATCCCCTACGTAGACGCCGCTTTCGATGTGAATCTGGACGCGCCTGACATAGAGATCAACTATCAGCTGACATGCAGATTCTTCTTCGAGAACGATGTCGATCCTCCGGCCCCCGCGGAAGCCACCGAGTTCATGCGCGATTACGGCGTCTCCTACGCACTCGGCTACGTGAACGCGGCGCTCGCATCCGACTCCAGCGCATTCCGTGTGCGCAACTACGCGATTCCGGTGCTTGCGCTGAACGATGTGAAGAGCCTCGTGACCAGCAATGAATCTGACACGGATACCCCCGGATGATGTCAGCTGGTCAGTGTTGACGAGATCGACGAAAATAGGCCTGAGCCGATCTTGCCCTGGGCGCAATGCGGGCTTGTGAGCGGGGCATAGTGCGGGTTCGCATATCCTGACGAACGGCCCCGCCACGCTGCTCATCAACGTCGCGGGTGGTCACTGTCAGAGGTCGAGATAGTCGGCTATCCGTCGTAACAGCTCATCGGGAACAGGATTGCGGTGGGCGAGGACGTTGCGCAGGTCCCGAAATGCCTGAAGCCGACCACGTTCGTGGACGCCGATGTCGATTCCGCGGTACTCGACCAACCAAGCCAGGGAGCCGATCTCGATGATGTCGTCGTCTCGCCGGAAAAGGCCGGACAGTGCTCGTTCCGTAGCTTTTATTCGGATTTTCCGCTCGAAGTGTGCTCGCTCTTCGTCGACGTGCGGCATGAGTACTCGACTGTGCGCCAGCCACAACCGCTGGGAGATCGCCGTCGTGTCGAGTACCGCCGGTGCCCACCGGAGGCTCTGCCCCCACCAGTCGACCAAGCCGTCTCGCCATGACTCTTCCAGATCGGCGGGTGGAGCTGTCAAGCGTCGACGGGGTGCGTCTCCTGAGCTGGATGGGTCGGATGACGGTAGATTCGTGATCGTTTCCCGATAGCGATGCACCGTGTGCGCGAGACCCGGAGTCGTCCGGTCCCAATTGTCGAGAAGGTATCTTGTGAACCGCAGGTCCCACCCGGAGAGTTCCGTTATGACCGCGTGGTCCAGCGGTCTGAGGCGGCATTCGGAGAGTCCGACCAGAAGGGACTCCGTATCGAGTCGGTCCAGGACTCCCCACCACCAACGCACCGAGATCGCGCTGCGGTCCAGGTGGGCGATTATTCTCCTTGGCAGGTCTGCCAGCCGGACGCCGATGATCATCTTGGGACGGTGTTCCACGGGCAGCCCGCAGGCTGTCAGCTGGGCCGGCCACCTGCGGACGATCTCGGCAACATCAGGGTGATCCCAGCTTGGGACAACCAACCACGACCCGTGCCATGGTTCCCACTCGATGATCGTGTCCCACTCGTCGAACTCGCGCTCTTTGGCTGGGTCGGCGCCGAACGTGGTCAGTACCCTGCTGTGAAAGGGCTCAGCTGAGCTGTGGCAGTACTCCGACCGTGCCCCCTCCAATGCGACGTCATGAAGCATCGAGTCTGCGACACTCGACTCCACCAGCACATCGGGAAAGACGATCACCACAGATTTACCGGAGGTGAGGTCATCGACCACCTCTTTTACCAACCTGTTGGGTCCTGGAAGATGGGGGTAGACCTCAGAAATCGGGGCGGAACTCATAGGAGTCTATTGAGGGCTCGTGCTACTACCGGATCGATCGCGTACTCCTCGTGGCGTTCATCGAGAACGCCCAGAGTAGCCAGGTCGACGGCAATCTCGTTCATCTCGTCGAAGTCGCTCTCGAGCACCTCGGCGATATCAGATATTCGCTCGTAGCTTGCGGACCCGAGCTCGAGCCACGGAGTCAGAACGCTGCGGTCGCGGTCGGTGACGCCGACCCTCTCCAGGAATGCTCGGGCCGCGTCTTCGTGCTCAGGGAATTCGGACAGCCGGGCCCACTCCTCGCTGTGGCTGATATTCCGATTCGAGACGTCTGATACCGCTCGTTCCACCAGCTCCGGCCAGCCGCCGGAGTGTGTCAGCAGCTCGCGGCGGTCGCTCGGTGTGTTGAATGGGTTATCGTGCCAGGACCGGATTCCGTCGCCGGACCACTTGCCAAGCTGGACCACCGTGGTTGTCGTGCCGTGTGCGTTTTCGGCGAGGGCACGTGCAGCGCCCAGACCCGAGGCACCCAACACGACAACGAGATGTCCGTGTGCGCGGCCGCGCATCGACCGCACCGCGTCGGCCAGAGCACGAGTCTGTTGGGGAGGGGTTTCGGACGCATCCACGACCAGCATCCGAGGCACACTAGATCCGCTGCCCGCGAACTTGAACTGCGACAGATTGAAGACGATGTCCGCAGAGTGCGCAGCATCTATCACGGTGACATCGATGGCGCGCTCGTCTCCCACCGATTTGAGAACTCGCGCAACGTCGGTCACGCCGAGTGCATGACTTCCGACTATGGCGAAATTGGCGGCCTCGTATTTTGTCTTCACCGGAACAAGTCGACTGAGGTCGTGCTCGCTGAGCGGACTGCGAACCGTATGACCCGAGACGGTGACTTGGCGTCGAGTCGACCGGGGATTGTATTCGTGCGGTAGCTCGAACTGCTCTTTGTTCTCGTCGAGCTCGGTCTCCAGCTGCTCTTTGGTCCCCAGCATGGTGACGATGTTCGGCGAGCGCACCGAGAACCGGCCGTCGCGATCCTTGATGAGAACCCCGAGGCCGACGAGCTCGTCCAAGTAGACCTCGAATTCGGCGCTGTTGAGGTCCTCGAACCCTTGCTGCCAATACATTTCGCAATGCTCACGAACGTCAGCTGCGGTGTACTTCTCTCGGAACTCGTCGTCCATGCACATGATCGCTACCGCGAGCGCGATCACGCGGTAACGGTCCTCCAGGGCGATTGTCAGCCGCAGCTTCTCGGCGATCTTGTCCCTGGTGCGCGGATCCTGAGTCACGGTGTCGATGTCGGTGTCACGGATGGTGACGAGGGGCTCACCCTTGTGCAGCGGCCGCGACTGGAGATGGGAAATCAGGTCGTTGCAAACGACCTGGATGAGACCGGGCTGAAGGTTGGTGAATGCCAACAATCGCCACACTGCCTCGGGATTCTCGAATCGATATCCGAGTGCCTCCAGCGGCTTTCTGACGAGATCGCTCGCAGGCTTGGCCGCCAGTGGGCCGATGAGTACGTCTCGCCCCCCATGTGCGAGCGGAGTGTTCGCAACGTTCTGGAGTCGTTGTACCTTGTGGAGGCCTGCGAATATCGGCTTGAAGCGGCCCTGGGTATCATCGAACAAGCCCTTCAAAGGGCCGATGTTCTCGAACGAACGTGCCGAGCCACTCGACTCTTTCTCCAGAAAAGCGTCGGCTTCGTCGAGCAGTAGCAGCAGGCGCCGTGACTCTTTGCCGCCCAGCCACTGCTGGATAGCGCGGATCACCGGTTCCGGATTTCGAACGGCTCTGTTCTGCTTGACATCGATACCGCCGATCCTGGCGAGTTCGTTGTACAGAACGGGCCACAGTCGCTGAGAGTCGGCCCAGGTACCGATGCCGTGCGAATTCAAGTCTATGAAGATCGCTCTATGATCCGGCTCGGCATTGAAGTCTCGCTGAATTTTGCGCAGCAGTGCCGACTTGCCCAGCTGACGACCGCCGTATACGAAAAGGCTTCCGGTGGGATCGGTAAGCGTCGCGAGTTCATCTGCCCGGCCCACGAACACTTCGTCGGGTACATTTCCGGCGATGACTGTGTAGTGGGTGAAGCAGGTGAACGGCAAGGTGATCTGTTGAACCGCCCGGAAGGATCGAGGGTATCGGGCCGCCACGAACGCGGCGACCGCATGGTCGACCACGATGGCACTGATTTTCTGTTCCCGGCAGGTATTCAGACACTGAATGCGCTGATCCAACGTCAACACTCCGGCGAACAACACGATATTGGGACCGCTCTTGGTAGGGAACGCTTTCGACAGGGTCTCGCGCAGAAGCTTGTGATCATCGGTTGTGACCACCATGTAGTGCGTCGCTCGACTGCCGAGACCCGGGACCAAGGAGCCATCTACAGGCGTGGCAGTCACCCGATAGCGCTCGAAGTGGCGCACTCCGGGAATCGGATCCCGGTTGATTTCTCCGCGTGTATCAAGTCCGAGCGCGCGCAGAATCGACCCGAGAGTCGCTTGCCGGTTCGTACGGCTGCCGTGTCCCTTGTGTACCAGATGCTCCCAGTGGGCGAGTCGGGTCAGGTCACCGTGCTCAATGGTCGCGTCGCCATCCGACCGCGCCTCACCGACCTGCGCCACGACATCATGGATCGTGGTGGGCGTCGTGCGGTGCAG
Source organism: Nocardia puris (assembly GCF_003315035.1). GTDB lineage: Bacteria > Actinomycetota > Actinomycetes > Mycobacteriales > Mycobacteriaceae > Nocardia > Nocardia puris. The sequence goes on along the minus strand of NZ_QNRE01000003.1, from coordinate 133,070 downwards.
CGATGCCAATGCGCTGACGAAGGCATCGAAAACATGTGCGCCGACGGGCGTATCCCCAATATCGGCCTCTGGTAACGAGCCAGTTCTGGCGAGTGCGAGTAGTTCGTTCGCCCCAACGAAGTCGGCGTCGTCGATCAGCGCGATAATGCGATTCCGCGCGCGGCTGTCGGAGATCTCCTCGTTCACTCGGTGACGTAGATTCGATGCCGTTCCGTTCCGATGGTCTGCGAGTTCCTCGGACAAGCTACGCAGCTCGCGCATCTGGAGATCGAACCGGTCTCCGGTGTACTGGCCGGGCGCAACCAGCTTCGCTTCGGCTACCGCACGCGCACCCTGGTTGGAATCGTCGGCGTAGGTGCGGCCGAGGTCGGCACGCGCCGCGTCGACGCCCCGGCGCAGCCGCCTCATCCACACAGATCGCTCCGTTGCGAGGCGATCTTGCAGGTTGGGCTGGTGTGCGGCCACCAGCGCGGCTTCTTGGAGATCGCCACGAGAAATAGGTTTCGAACAACTCCTGGTATGTGAGAGGTGTACGCAGTTCAGTGATGATTTGGTTGCGGTTGTCAGGTGTGATGATAGGCAGGCCGCTAGCGTCGCGATCCGCGCACACGACCGGTAGCGATGCTTCGATCAGAACGGCCAGTTCGCTTGCAACACGGGCCGGGGATTCCGGTGAGACGATCCAGTCGGCCAGACGGGCCAGGGCAACTTCGCCCGGCCCGGTGTCGTCGACCGACGCGCGAGCCGCCTGCGCGGCTGCGACCAATTCGTGACGCACCTGCTGGGTGACGGCGGCGGGTGAATCCGCGGCAACCACCACGGCTGCGTTGAGGGCTTCGGTCGCGCATTCGGCCACCGACTCGATCATCTTGCGCAGCCGGTTGCGCGCATGGGACTCGATATGCCGACGCAACTGTTGTGGTGAGCTCACGGCCTGGTCCGCAGCCTTGATCACGTCGTCGGGTTGTTCCAGGCGGGCTAGCGCTTCGGTGAGTGCGAGTCTACGTTCGTCGGCCGGCCCGGTCCCGAGTATCGCTGCGAAGGCCGCTCCCAGCGGCTGCTGTGGACTCAGCAGGTACTTGCGGACCTTGTCGGCGCGAGCGAACTTGATGCGCTGGCCTTCGATCTCTGCGCGTAACCCACGGGCCCGCTCCGTAACGTCGTCGGTCGACAGTTCGCGCCTGTCACCGGAGTCCTGGAGATGCTGGTAGTTGCGATCGCTCGCCGCAATCGCGGCGTCGACCAAGGTTCTCCACGCGGTGTCCAGATTCGCTTGTCGAGCAATGCTTTCCAGTTCCGACCGCGGAATCCAGCCTGCGGCCAAACCGGCCCGCAACGTTGCGGCCAGCGCGGTTCGTGCCGCGTGCGAGGTCGCGAAGTCACGCCCACCGAGAAGTGTCGTCAACCCGATGAGCACCTCGGCCGGGTCGATGCTGCCGGTCGCGCAGTGGAACGCCGCGGCCGCGAAGCGGTAGGCCTGAATATCGGCGTCCGGTAAGCCGGCGGCCTGGGCCACCAGCCACGCGGCACCGAAATTCCGATCGAACAGGTGGCGAACCAGATCGTCCGCGCAGTTGTACGACGACTTCGCCGCCTCGGCATGTGCGTCGGTGTCGAGGGGGCCGGCCGTTTCGTGTGCTTCCGCATTTGCTTCTGTGGCTACTGCGGTGCTGGCAGCGATCCGGGGATGTGACTGCATCTCAGGCGAAGCGTCGTTGGTCGCGACCGGGATCAAGCGGTCGGTACTGTCCTCCTCGCCAGACGTCTCCACAGCGACTCCGACAGCCGTTCGGGAGCCAACGGGCTCGTCGTCCTGACCTGGCACGTCCGTTGGTCTGCCGGGTACACCGGATCGTGTTGTGCTACTCGGAGCACCGAATCCGCCTGTCAGATCGGGTGACGCACTGTCAGTGTCGCCGGTACGTCCAACCTCAGGTGCGTCGGTAGTGATCCTGCTGGTCTCATATTCGCTCTCGAGCTCCGCGATCTGCTGGTTCGCTTGCTCGTATGCAGACCGGAAACGCGCGTCTCCGATCAGCGGTTCGAGCGCGGTCGCAGTCGCACGCAGTTGCTCGAGTCGCTTGTCCCGTTCAGCAGCCTCGTGTTCGCGAGCCCGTGCGCGGTCTGCTTCCAACTCTTCGTCGGCGGCCAAGCGCTCGCGGACCTGTTCCATAGATGAGAACGACGCGTGCGCGGGAACTTCGGCTTCGCCGAGTTCCGCCCAGGCAGAGGCGATCTCGGTATTCCACGAGTCGAGGAGGTCAGTCGATTCGAGCACGGGCTTACCCGACCGCACGTCTTCGATGCAGAGTGTTAGCTGTTCGACTACCTGCGTAGCCCGGTTTTGTAGCCGGACTGTCAGATCTTCGACAACTTGCGACCGCACAGTCCGAGGGAGCGCCGGCTGGTCATCGTCAGTGTGCGTACCAGTCACGCTGTGCCCTGGCTCCTCGTCGAAATCGGGTGGATCGGCCCGCAACTCGGCCAGTAGAGTCGTGAACCGCTCCACGGTCATCGCATCGTGGCCGAGGGCCAGCAACGCCTGCACACCTACGGTACGTGGAACGATTTCCCCGTCCAGCTCCCGTCTTTTTATCTCGTGCGCGTAACGCTTTCCGAGATCCTGCAGCAGCGGATCGGATACCGCGGGCATGCTCATCCAGCGTCGGAATACGCGCGCGTCTACACGCTGCCCTTTGGGCTTGCTCGCAGCCTCCCGCACCGCTGCGCGTAGCCCCGGGCTGGACGACAACACCTCCTCGAGCTCCTCGTGGGTCAGTTGATGTAGGCACTGCCGTACCGATGAGCTGCGCACCCGTCGAATATGCCACAGCGACGGTGCGATGAACGCGGAGTCGGCCAAGGTTGGCCGGAACCCGTCGGTTGAAGGTTCATGACGAACTGCTTTGTGGCACTGGGGATGACAGTGGAAACTCGTTCCGAGATGGTCCTTGTCGCGCGACCGGTTCGCGGCAGCCGACGATCGACCAGATCCGTCGTACGAGGCTCGGAACGGGCGCGGGTTGGGTGTGAGCCCGGGCCACGCATTCGGTGGTATCTGGGGTAGTGCGCGCGCCGCCCGCCCCGCGAGCTGCCGACGCGAGATCGACACGAGGTAATCGCGCTGGTGAAGGTTGTCGGTTCGCCCGGATAGCATCTGATTATGCTCCCGATCCACTGTGGGCGCTCCATTGGACGCCGTCTGCGCCGAGTGTCGACTCGACGGTTGTGGGCGTGGTGACCGCGACTTGTTGCCGCGCTGGTCGACCGCGGAAGAACTCACGGCGAGGGTTCAGGTCGGCGGATGTGAACGCTCGGCGGTACTCGCGAACCGTGCCGATCAAGGCGCTGGCGAACACGCTGGTACCGCCGGGGTGGGAATGCTGTTCGAGATCGCGGATGAATCCGCTCGGCAACACAGAGGGGATCACATGAGCCCGGTGCATGATGAGCGCACGTTCGGCGACTCGATCGTCGCGGCGATGGTGGACAACGGCTGGCGCCGGGGGAATCCGCACGAGTACCGCGCCGACCTGGGGATGGATCTGGGGGAGTTGCTGGCGTTCCTCGGCGCTACCCAGCAGGAGGAGTGGGATGAGTTGGTCTCGTTCTACGGGGGCGACGCCACCGCCGCGCAGGCCGGGTTCGTGAGGGTGATCGAGCAGCAGATCGGGTCGCGGGGTGTTCTGGATGTACTGCGGAATGGGGTGAAGGATCGCGGCATCCGCATCAGATTGGCCTATTTCAAGCCGAATCTGGTTACCTCCGAGGCTGATTTGGCGCAGTATCGCGCCAACCGGCTGACAGTGGTGCAGGAATTGCCCTACGCGACCAAACAGGCTGATGCCAAACACCGTCTCGATCTCGCGTTGCTGCTCAACGGGATCCCCGTCGCCACCGCCGAGCTGAAGAACCCGCTCACCGGGCAGACGGTGGAGCATGCGAAGGAGCAGTACCGCACCGAGCGAGATCCGAGCGAGCTGATCTTCACCCGGCGGGTGATCGCGAACTTCGCGGTCGATCCGCACCTGGTGTTCGTCACGACGCAGTTGCGCGGCAAGAAGACGCGGTTCTTGCCGTTCAATACCGGATCGGAGGGACCGGGCAACCCGGGTGGCGCGGGCAACCCCGCACCGTCCGAGCCCGGTAAACATGCGACCGCCTACCTGTGGGAGCAGATCTGGCAGCCCGACAACTGGCTCGACATGCTGGAACGGTTCGTGCACACGCATGAGTCGAAGGGCCCCGGCGGGCGCGGCACCAGGACCACCATATTCCCCCGCTATCACCAGTGGGATGTCGTCAAGAAGCTCACCGCGCACGCCGCCACACACGGTCCGGGGCACAACTACCTGATCATGGCCTCCGCCGGCTCCGGGAAGTCGAACACCATCGGCTGGCTCGCGCACCGGCTCACCGACCTGCACACTCCCACCGATCCGGCGGCTCTCGATCCCGAAGCGCGCAAGGCGGGGTTGCCCACGGGTGCACCGGTTTTCGACAAGGTCATCATCATCACCGACCGGCGGAACCTGGACAGTCAGCTGCGTGAGACGGTCGGCAGTTTCGAACGGGTGCACGGCCTGGTGGTGAAGATCGACGACCGGGCGGGTGCGAAGTCCGGACAGTTGGCCCAGGCGCTCACCCAGGAGTCCGGGAAGATCATCACGGTCACGCTGCACACCTTCCCCGCCCTGCTGGACTTCTTGCGCCGCAACCCGACCGAACTGCGTGGCGGCCGTTTCGCCATCGTCGTCGACGAGGCACATTCCTCCCAGTCGGGTGACGCCGCCACCGCCGTCCGCGCCGCGTTGCGCGACCTCGGACTGGATGCCGATGACGACGACGAAGGCGCCACCGAACTGACGCTCGAACGGCGACTCGACCGCAAAGCCGCCGAACGCGCACGGGCCGCGAACCTTTCCTACTTCGCGTTCACCGCGACGCCGAAGGCAAAGACTCTCGAAGCGTTCGGCACTCTGGACGGCGACAAGTACAAGCCCTTCCACACGTATTCGATGCGCCAGGCCATCGACGAGGGCTTCATCGTCGACCCGTTGCGCAATTACGTCACCTACAAGACCTTCTACCGGCTGGTCAACGAGAATCCGTCGGATTTCGAAGTGCCGGAGTCGAAGGCGAAGACCCTGCTGGCGCGGTTCGCGTTCACGCATCCGTCGACGGTGGTGCAGCAGGCGCAGGTGATCGTCGAGCACTTCATCACCCACACCCGCCCGCGGCTCGGCGGCCGGGCGAAGGCCATGGTGGTCACCGACTCCCGAAAGAGCGCGGTCGCCATGGCCCGGGCCATCAAAAAGCATCTGGCGGACAACGGTTTCGACAAGCAGTACCCGGATGTCGGTGTGCTGGTGGCCTTCTCGGGCTCTCTCGACTACGAGGGCGAGGAGACCACCGAATCGAAGGAGAACGACGGGCTGCCGGAATCGCAGCTGCCCAAGGCCTTCGGCTACACCCGCGCCGACGATGTGGCGACCCGCTCCGGGGGCGCCGGGCAGCGCGAGTTCCGGATCCTGGTGGTTGCCGAGAAGTACCAGACCGGGTTCGACCAGCCGTTGCTCACCACGATGTACGTGAACAAGAAGCTCAACGGCATCGCGGCCGTGCAAACGCTCTCGCGGCTCAACCGAACCCACGAACTCAAGACCCAGGACGACCTCGTGGTGCTGGATTTCGCCAATGAGGGCGACCACATTCAGAAGCAGTTCAAGCCGTACTACGAACTCGCCGAGACATTGCCCACCGACCCGAATCTGCTCTATCTGGCCCAGAACAAGGTGATGGCGCCGCCGATTCTGATCGAATCGGAGATGCGCGCCTTCGTCGACGCGTACCTGCTCGCCGAGCAGCAGGCGGCCGGATCGCAGGCCGCATGGCAGAAGCTGCACGCCGAGCTCTACCGCCATCTCGCGCCCGCGGTGGACCGTTTCGCGGTCTTCCTGCACAGCGAGGAGGACTCCGATGTGGAACTGGCCGAACAGTTCCGCGCCGAGCTGCGCGACTATGTGCGCAAATGGTCGTTCCTGGCACAGATCATCCCGTATCACGACCGTGACCTGACGGTGCTGCACCTATACGGCAAACACCTGCTCTCCGTGCTGCCGCGGCGGGGGGACGGCGGTGTGGACATCGGCGAAGTGGACCTGAGCCACGTCCGGGTTCAGCAGATGGGTGAGTACGACCTCGGGCTCACCCCGGAAGGCCCGGCGGAACTTCGGGGATTCGGCGATACCTCGGCGACCACGTCCGAGCCGGAGAAATCACTGCTGTCCGAGCTCATCGAGCAGCTCAACGAGCGGTTCGGCACCGAGTTCGACGAGGGCGACGTCGCCAAGCCGTACGAGGAGGCGCTCGCCGACCCCGGCGTGCAGCTCGCCGCCGTCGCCAACCGCAGCGAAGACGAATTCCAGGGGAAGTTCATCGAGGTCTTCCAGGACAAGATGATGGAGCACTTCGACACCGTGGCCGACCTCGGTAACAAGTACTTCAGCCGTTCCGATCCCGCGTTCAAGGAGACGTTGAACCGGCACGCCAGTCGCGCCGCGTGGCGGATGATCAGAAGGCAGCACGGCCTCGACGGCGTGGCCTGAACAACAGGGGCAGGGGTGTCGCGGGATGCAGGTGCATCGGATCGGCGACCGCTACGAGTTGATCGAGAAGATCAGCTCGGGCGGTATGGGGTCGGTGTGGCGGGGGTACGACGCCGTGCTCGACCGGCAGGTCGCCGTGAAGACGATCCGGCTCGACCAGGTGGTCGACGGGTCGCAGGCGGCCGAGTTCGTCGAGCGGTTCCGGCGGGAGGCGCGGGTCACCGCCCGCATCCGCCACCACGGTGTCCCGCAGGTGTTCGACGCCGTCCTCGACGCGTCCTTCGAGAGCGTCTACCTGGTGATGGAACTCATCGACGGGGTCGCGCTCCAGAACTACATCGACCCGGTCCACCCGCTGCCGTTCACGTGGGTGGCGGCGGTAGCCGCGCAGATCGCGACGGTCTTGTCGCACGCGCACGCGCTGCCTGTGGTGCATCGCGACCTCAAGCCGTCCAATGTGCTGATCACCCGGGACGGTTCGGTGAAGGTCATCGACTTCGGCATCGCCGCGCTCCTCGATGACGAGCGCTCCCGGATCACCCGAACGGGGCAGCAGATCGGCACCTTTCGGTATATGGCACCCGAGCGGGTGCACGGTCAGCAGGGTACGCCGCTCAGTGACTTGTACGCGCTCGGGTGCGTCATGCATGAAATGATCACCGGCAACCCGCTTTTCGACGCCGCTTCGGAGTATCTGGTCCAGCGGCGACATGTCGAGGAGGAACCGATCCCGTTGCGGGAACTGGGTTTCGACGTGCCCGCCGAATTCGAGCGCCTGGTCCTCGACCTCGTCGGCAAGGACCCGAGTCACCGTCCCGCCGATGCCTACACCGTCTACGAACGGTTGCTGCCGTTTCTGCCTGCGCCCGGCGCGCCGGTCCCTCCCACCGAGCTGTACTTGCCCGGCTATCCGGACCCGACCCGGGTGTTCCGGCGTCCGAACGCACCACTCGAGATCGACCAGGTCGAGCCCACCCGATTCGGCCCGGCGCCGGCCGAGCCTACGGCACCGCTGTCCGCGCAACACCTCAGCACCGCCATCGCCGCCGCGGACGAGCGCTATTGGGAGTTGATGGAAGAGGGCCGCTTCGATCAGGCTGCCGACGTCCTGGCGGGTGTGCTGGCCAGCGCCGCCGAATCGAACGGGCCGGACAATGCGGGTGTGCTCGGCTTGCGCAAGCAGGTCGCGGTGGCATGGCAGCTGTCCGGAGCCGACCGCCGAGCGGTCCGTGAGTTCGATGCGCTGGCCGCGGCTTACCGGCGCGTCGAAGGACGGTTCAGCGCCGCGGCGCTGGCGTGCCGTGCGGCTGCGGCCCGGTCGCGCATGGCGCTGGGCGACGTGCCCGGCGGTCTGGCCGAGCTCGAGCAGGTGGTGGCCGACTTGTCGGCGGCAGGAGGGGACGGTACCGAACTCTCCCTGGATCTGCGTTTCGAGATCGGCGAACTCAAGCACCGGCTCGGGGATCGGGAAGGCGCTCGCGAGATGCTGCAAACCCTCCGAGACGATCTCGGTGTCCTGCGGGGGCCGGACGACACCCTCACCCGTGAGGTCGTGGCCTTGCTGAGCGAGCTCTGACCAGCTGATCACCGATACGAGGAAGGTGCCCCAGAAAGGAGGGCACCTTCCTCGCTGACCGGGATCGGTCAGATCTGGGCGGTCCAGTTGGCGGGTGGGAGGCCGTCGGCTCGGCGGAGGGTATCGGCTACGGATTCGAGGTAGAGGAGGGTGCGCATGGAGAGGCCGGTGACGACGCGGCCGAGGTGGCGCAGGGCGGGGTTGTCGAAATCGGCGACGACGTCCTGGTCGTGGGAGTGGGCCAGGACGGGGACGTGGGCGAAATAGCCGGGGTCCACGCCGAAGACCTGGGCCAGGGCCGATCTGGTCGGTGCGGGGACGGCGGTGATCTCGCCCTTGCGCAATCGGCGCACGTAGTCGGCGGAGACGCGATGGCCGACGGCGGTGAGCCACCCGGCCACGATCTCATCGGAGAGTGGACGCCCGTACCGTCGCTCCCACATCTCGAACGCCAGGGTCAACCGGGTTCCGAAATCCTTGTCCACAACTGCCTCGCCTTCTGGCTCCGATGCCGTTGACGAATCAATGAATCAGTCGTCACCCTAGACCCGATTACGCTCGCGGATTGCCCGATTCGCCCCGAATCCCGCCCAGTGCACGCCCCGAAGGGGGATTCCCCCAAACCTTCCACCCGGAAATTTATCGAATTCCGGTCCCGCGCCCCGCTTTTCGCAGGCAACCGCGCACCGTGAACCCTCCAAAATGTAGCACTCATTTCGGCGGTGCCTATGCGTCGCCGGCCTCGCTCGAACCGTCGGGAATGGGACATTGCTCCCTGCCGTTCTCTGCGAGTATCTCGTCCACTCGATGCGCCAACGTCGGGTCGCCGGTGGCGAATCGGCGTAGCCGCAGCGGCTCGTTGCGTCGTCGCACCCGCATGGCCGCCGAGTGGATCGCGTCCCGAATGATCTCGGCTTCGCTGACATCGGTCCGGGCGGCGGCATCCTTGATCACGGCGAGGTCCTCGGCCTCGGCGTAGACCGTTGTGCGTTCGAGGGGCACAAGTGCAGAAATATCAGGCGATCGACAGACCGACGGTCGGTCGGTAACCTGGCCCGTGTGCGGCAGGTGAAGAAACCCGAGGTGCGGAAGGCCGAGATCGTGGAGACGGCCACGGGGTTGTTCGCGGAGGAGGGGTTCGAGCGGACGACGGTGGGGGCGATCATCGGGCGGATGGGGGTGGCGAAGGGGTGCTTCTATCACCACTTCGCGTCCAAGGCCGAGGTGTTCGAGGCGTGCGTGGAGGCGTTGGCCGAGCGGTTGCTGGGTGAGTACGTGGCGATCCTGGGTGACGAAACGCGTTCGCCGAGGCGGCGGCTGGTGGACTACGTCGACCACAACTACGCGCTGGCGGCGCGGCCGAGCGGGGCGGAGCTCGCGGCGGATCTGCATTCCGGCGGGTTCGCCGACGTGCATCACCGCGTCACGGAATCGGTTGCCGCGCGGCTTCTCCCGGTGTTCGCCGCGCTCATAGCGCAAGGTGTGGAAGCGGGCGAATTCGACGTCGAGGACGCGGAGTTCACGGCTGCGGCAATGCTGGGCGCTCTGACCGGACTGCACGAAACCTACGCCGCGCGAAAAGATTTCGAGCTGTCGCGGCATCGCGAGCACCTGCTCGCCGTGCTCGCGCGGATGCTCGCCGATCCGCAGATCCGAGAAACGGAGCCCCGATGAGAGTCGAACCGATCGAATTCACCGTCGCCGATACCGAATTGGCGGGATTCGTGTACCTGCCGGAGGGGGCGGGGCCGCACCCGTGTGTGGTCCTGTGCACCGGCTACGGCGGTACCCAGGACACCCCGTCCCTGGAGGCGGCCGCGGCGGCGTTCGCGACCGCCGGCTATGTGGCGCTCACCTTCGACTACCGCAATTTCGGCCGCAGCGGCGGCGAGCCGCGCCAGCTCGTGGACATCGCGGGCCAGCCGCTCGACATCGAGGCCGCGATCGCCGCCGCACGAGCGCGCCCCGACGTGGACGAGTCCCGCATCGCGCTGTGGGGCACCTCCCTCGGCGGCGGACACGTCGTCACCGTGGCGGCGGCTGACCCGGCCATCGCCGCCGTGGTCGCGCAGGTGCCGTACAACGGTTTTCCGAAGCGGGTCGAGGGACGGTCGCGGTGGGCGACGCTGAAGGTGCTCGCGGCGATCCTGCGCGACCGCTGGCGCGGGATGCTCGGCCGCCCGCCGTACTACATCCCCGCCGTCGGCGCTACCAACGAGGTCGCCGTCATGACCGGCCCGCAGGCGCAGGCCGCGGTCGCGGAACTCGACAGCGCCACTTGGCGCAACGAGGTCGCCCCGCGCTCGCTGCTCGCCATGGCCCGCTACAAACCCGGCGAGCACGCCCCGAACCTGCGCATGCCGATCCTGGTGTGCGTCGGCGAATTCGACAAGGAGACAGCGGCTTCCGACAGCAGGCAGCTGGCCGACCTGGCCCCGCACGGCCGCGTGATCAACTACTCGTTCTCCCACTTCGACATCTACCGCCCCGAGAACCGGACCAAGGTTCTCGCCGACCAGATCGAATTCCTCGACGCCATCCTGCGTCCGGAGAACCGGCCGGCTCAGCTGTAGTGGTAACGGCAGGCCGCGATGCGGATCTCGTCACCGACGATCTTGTAGACGAGCCGATGCTCGTCGGTGACGCGCCGCGACCAGTAGCCATGGAACCCGTGCTTCAGTGGCTCCGGCTTGCCGATTCCCTCGTTGCCATTGCGATCGATGTCCGCGAGCAACTGGTTGACCCGTTTGAGGACCTTCCGGTCCTGAGTCTGCCACCACAGGTAGTCGGACCAGGCGTTCTCGTCCCAGACAAGCTTCATTCGATCGGCTCACGGATGGTGCCGCCACCCTCTTCCAACCGCTCGATCGCGGATAGCAGCCGGCGCGCGTTGGCCGGGCTGCGCAGCAGGTAGGCGGTCTCTTTGAGGGATTCGTAATCGTCGAGAGACACCATGACCACCGGCTCGTGTCCAGCGCGCGTAATCACTACTTCCTCCCGATCATTGACGACACTGTCGAGGACCTCTGCGTAGCGCGCCCGCGATTCGGAGTAGGACATCGTGCGCATCATGACCACCACCATTTCAGCTGACGTACAAGAAATTGTACATTCGATTCGGCGGTGACGACAACTGTGCGTGGCTAGCGCCTCTCACCACGGATCATTCGAATTCAACGCCACCAGCAGCAACCGGATGGCGGCGACGCGGCGTTGCTTGCCGGGCAGGGAATCCAGGGCGCATTCGGGGTCGGTGGGTGGGCCGAGGTGGGTGCAGCCGCGGGGGCAGTCCTCGATCGCTTCGGAGAGGTCGCTGAAGGCGTGGATGACGTCGTCGGGGGTGATGTGGGCCAGGCCGAAGGAGCGGACGCCGGGGGTGTCGATCACCCACCCGCCGTCGGGGAGGGGCAGGGCGACCGACTGGGTGGAGGTGTGCTTGCCCTTGCCGACCCCCGACACCTCACCGACGGCCCGATCCGCGTCGGGCACAAGGCGATTCACCAACGTGGACTTGCCGACGCCGGAGTGCCCGATGAACGCGGTGAGCCGGTCGGTGAGGAGTTCGAGCACGGGTTCGAGCGGGTCGTCGATACCGCCGTAGACGATGGTGAGATCCAGATCGTCGAAGGCGGAGGCGAATTCGGAATCGGCGGCCAAGTCGTGCTTGGTGAGGCACAGCACCGGCCGCAACCCGCCGACGAACGCGGCGACCATGCAGCGCTCCACGAAACCGGTGCGCGGCGGCGGATCGGCCAGTGCCACCACGATGAACAGCTGCTCGGCGTTGCCCACCACGATGCGTTCGAACGGATCGGTGTCATCGGCGGTGCGGCGCAACACCGTTCGCCGCTCACCCACGCGCACGATCCGCGCCAGCGTGTCGGGCCGGCCGGACAGGTCGCCCACCACTTCCACCTGGTCGCCCACCACGATCGGCGTGCGTCCCAGTTCCCGCGCGCGCATGGCCACGATGCGCCGCTCCGGATCGCCGTCGAGCACGCACCCCCAGCGCCCGCGATCCACCGACACCACCATTGCCGGTTCGGCGTCGTTGTGCTGCGGGCGATTCTTGGTGCGCGGACGGGAACTGCGGCCCGGACGAACCCGCACATCGGATTCGTCGTACCCCGCGGCGGAGCGGCGCGGGCGGCTCAGCGTGCCGCTCCCTCGCCGGCCGAGGCCAGCATCTGCTCCCACAGGAGGGTGAAGGCGGGCAGCGTCTTGGCGGTCGTGCCGATGTCCTCGATCTCCACACCGGGCACCCGCAGGCCGAGAATCGCTCCGGCGGTGGCCATCCGGTGGTCGGCGTAGGAGTGCCACTGGCCGCCGTGGAGGGTGGCCGGAACGATCTCGAGGCCGTCCTCGGTCTCGGTGACCTTGCCGCCGAGCCGGTTGATCTCGGTGGACAGCGCCGCCAGCCGGTCGGTCTCGTGCCCGCGCAGGTGCGCGATGCCGCGCAGCCAGGACGGCGAATCCGCCAGTGCGGCAAGGGCGGCCACGGTCGGGGTCAGCTCGCCGACGTCGTGCAGGTCGATGTCGATGCCCGCCAGCCGCTCCGGCCCGCGCACCGTGAGCACCCCGTCGAAGACCCGCGCCTCGGCGCCCATGCGCACCAGGATCTCGCGGATCACGTCGCCGGGCTGGGTGGTCAGGCGCGGCCAGTGCGGGATCCGCACCTCGCCGCCGGTCACCGCGGCCGCCGCGAGGAAGGGCGTGGCGTTGGACAGGTCGGGCTCCACGTCCCAGTCCACCGCGCTGATCGGGCCGGGCGCGACGGTCCAGGTCTGCGCCTTGCGGCTGTCGGCGGGCGCCTGCACGGCCACATCGGCGCGGCGCAGCATCTCCACCGTCATCTCGATGTGCGGCATCGAAGGCAGCGCCTTGCCGTCGTGGTGCACGGTGAGCCCCTCGTCGAAGCGGGCCGCCGAGAGCAGCAGGCCCGAGACGAACTGCGAGGAACCCGACGCGTCGATGGTCACCGCACCGCCGCGCAGCGAGCCCGCGCCGTGCACGGTGAACGGCAGCGCGTCGCCGTCGATGCGCGCGCCGAGCCCGCGCAGCGCGTCGAGGATGGTGCTCAGCGGGCGCACCCGCGCCTGCGCGTCGCCGTCGAAGGCCACGTCGCCGCCCGCGAGCGTGGCGACCGGCGGCAGGAAACGCATCACGGTGCCCGCGAGCCCGCAGTCGACGGATGCGCCGCCCAGCGGCGCGGGGGTGATGGTCAGCGTGTCGCCGTCACCGTCGATGCCGGTGCCGAGCGCGCGCAGCGCGGCGATCATCAGATCCGTGTCGCGGCTGCGCAGCGCGCCGGTGAGGGTGGACGGCCCGTCGGCGAGGGCGGCCAGGATCAACGCGCGATTGGTGATCGATTTGGAACCGGGCAGGGTGACGGTCGCGTGTACGGGGACATCGACGTGGGGCGCTGGCCAGAAAGTCACCCGTCCATCTTGACCCATCGCCGTCCGGGACACACGGGCGGTCGCGGATCCGTTACCGCGACCGCCCGCGGCCGGCCTACTTGTGGCGCCCGTGCAGCAGGGGCGTGATCTTGCGCAGCAGCTTCATGGTCGAATCGGTGCGCGCGTAGCTCAGCAGCGCCATACCGGGAATGGCGAAGCGCTGCACCGCGATGGAATGCGGACGGGTGAACTCGCGCAGGCCCGGCTCACCGTGGATGCGGCCGATGCCGGAATCGCCGACGCCGCCGAACGGCAGGCCGGGGATGGCGGCGAAGGCGAGCACCGAGTTCACCGACGTCGCGCCGACGCGCAGCCGCCGGGCGATATCGAGGCCGTTGCGCTTCGAGTACACCGCCGAGGACAGTCCGTAGCGGGAATTGTTGGCCAGATCGACCGCCTCATCCACGCTGTCGACGGTCCTGATGGTGATCGTGGGACCGAAGGTCTCCTCCTGCACCGCCTCGGAGTTCTCGTCCACATCGACCAGGACGACCGGTTCGATGAACGGGCCCTTGACCGACTCCGGTCCGCCGAGCACGGCGGTGCCGCCGTTGCTCAGCGCGCTCTCGATGTGGCGGCGCACGATGTCGACCTGCTTGGGCATGGTCATGGGTCCGTAGGCGGCCTTGTCGCCCGAACCGGGCTTGACGTCGGTGAGGATGCGCTTGACCTCGGCGACGAACTCGTCGCGTACCGATCGGTCTACGTAGACGCGCTCCACGCCCGCGCAGGTCTGGCCGCTGTTGGAGGTGGCGCCCCAGGCGACCGCGTCGGCGGCCGCCTTCACATCGGCGTCGGCCGCGACGATCACCGCGTCCTTGCCGCCGCCTTCGAGCAACACCGGGGTGAGGTTCTCGGCGGCCGCGGCCATGATTCGCTTCGCGGTGGCGGTGGAGCCGGTGAACGCGATCTTGTCGATGTCGGCCTTGACCAGGGCCGCGCCGGTCGCGCCGAAGCCGTTGATCGTCGCGAAGACGCCCGCGGGCAGTTCCGGATTGGCCTTGGCGAAGGCGTCGGCCAGGTAGTTGCCGATGGTGGTGGAGTACTCGCTCGGCTTGAACACCACGGTGTTGCCCGCGGCCAGCGCGTAGGCGATGGAACCGTTCGGGGTGTAGACGGGGTAGTTCCACGGGCCGATGACGCCGATGACGCCGAGGGGGCGCTGCTCGAGGCGGGCGGAGAAGTTCGACATCAGCGCGCCAGGCGAGACGCGCTTGGGCGAGAGGTACTTCTTGGCGTTCTTGGCCGCCCAGGAGACGTGCTCGACGGCGAGCATGAGCTCGAGGTAGGCGTCGTCGAGCGGCTTGCCGTTCTCCCGGTGGATGAGCGCGGTGAACTCGTCCGCGTTGTTGATCAGGTAGCTGGCCCAGCGCAGCAAATGGTGACGGCGTTCGTCGTAGGTGAGTGCGCCCCAGGTCGTGGCGGCGGCGCGGGCGGTGGCGACGGCGGCGCGCACGGCCTGCTCGTCGGCGATCGGATGGGTGGCGATGACCTCGCCCGTGGCGGGATTCACCGACTCGAGCGACGTGTCGGGGGTGGTCTCGATGGTAGTCACGGGTGGTGCTCTCCTCTGCCTCGGTGCGATCGGCCGGTCGGTGCGCGTGCCGGTGCGGACGGGGGTGTGACGCTCATCCCATCCGTTGAGAGAATGTTATTCCACAACTCTCAACTGGTCACCACCCCTGCCCTTCCCATTGTCCGCGCGATGTCGGCCCCGGGTGGGAGGATCGGTGACATGTGCGGACGATACGCGACGACGACCAACCCGGGAAGGCTCGCGGCCGACCTCGACGCGATCGACGAGACCGGCGAAAACGATTCCCGCGGTGACGGATTCACGAACTACAACGTGGCCCCGACGACCCAGGTGCTCACCGTCGTCGCCCGCCACGACCGCGACCACCCAGACGACGATCCGCGCCTGCGCGTGCGGCGGATGCGGTGGGGCCTGATCCCGGTGTGGACCAAGGCGGCCGAGCCGGGCGTGCCGGTGAAGGGCAAGCCGCTGTTCAACGCGCGCGCCGACAAGGCGGCCACCACGGCGTCGTTCCGCGACGCGGTGAAGTACCGGCGCTGCCTGGTGCCGATGGACGGCTGGTACGAGTGGCTGGTCGAGCCCGACCCGATCGGCGGCGCGAAGGGCAAGGCGGTCAAGCGCCCCTATTACATGGCCGATGCCGACGGTTCCCGCCTGTACATGGCGGGCCTGTGGTCGGTGTGGCGGGACCGGTCGGTGGCCGATAGTGAACCGCTGCTGTCCTGCACGATCCTCACCACCGACGCGGTGGGCGAGTTGACCCGCATCCACGACCGGATGCCGCTGCCGATGCCCCGCGAGCACTGGGACGCCTGGCTGGACCCGGATCACCCCGCGCCCGCGAGCCTGCTCGAGACGCCGTCGGAGGAGGTGGTCGCGAGCATCGTGGCGCGGCCGGTGTCGACGCTGGTCAACAGCGTGCGCAACAACGGGCCGGAGTTGCTGGCGCCGGTGGACGGCGCACCGGAGGCCGCCGAGTCGCGCTGACGCCCCGGGCCACGTCCGTCGCTCTCGCACACAACACGCACGTCCGACGTGCGGGGCTGTGCGGTGCCGTCGTGTGCCGGATCGCCCGTCGGCGACGCCGGCGCGGGTGCTCTCGTGTCCCGGTCGCACTTGATGAATCGCAACCTCTTGTGCGGTTATGAAGGATAGGCTAACTTTGCTCGGGTTCCGCTGAGCGGGATTCGCCGAGCCCGAGACCGGCACCGTCCGGTGCTGGGACTCCGCTGCGGATCGGCCGGGCGGGACATTCCCGACGGATCGCAGGCGGCTGTGACGCCGTCTGCGATCGAAGAGGCAAAGGAAGCAGCATGAAGATGAGGAACACGGCGGTCGCCGCGATGGTGGCGATCGCCGCGGTAGGGATCGCCGGGGGCACCGCCAACGCGTTGCCCGCACCGGTCGCTCCGCCCGGCGGCATCGCGACCCCGATCATCCCGGGCGTGGTGAACTACACCGCGACCAACGACGGCACCTCGGCGATCATCACCACCGACGTGGGCGCGCTCACCGTCGTGGGCGGGCAGTTCCAGATCACGGATGCCGAAGGCAGGCTGGTGGGCGGCGTGCCGCTCGAGGTGACCGTCGACGAGATCGCCTACCCGGTGAAGGCCGAGATCACCGGCAACACCGCCAAGCTCACCCCGACCACCGAGGGCGCCTACTTCCGCCCCGCACTGTCGGCCGCCAAGGAGATCAGCGAGCAGACGGCGGCGCAGCGCGAGCAGGCGGCCTGGCAGAAGCTGGGTAGCCGCCTGTCGGTCGGTGCCGCCGTCGGCGCGCTGGTCGGCGCGGTGGGCGCATCCGCGGTCGGCTGTGTGGCCGGCGGCGTGCTCGGTGGGGCGCTGACCGCTCCGGTCGCCCTGCTGCTGGGCGGCGGACCGATCGCGGGCTGCATCGCCGGTGCCGTGATGCTGGCTCCCGTGGGCACCATCGCCGGCGCGCTGCTCGTCGGCGTCCCGGTCGCCATCGCGGGTGCGATCGAGTACTTCAGCACCGTCACGGCGCCGTTGCCGCCCGCCGCTCCGGCCAAGTAGCCACGGCGCCGAGCGGTTCGATCGGCGGGTCCGGGCTCCGGACCCGCCGATGTCCGTCGCAGGGTCTTCCGGTGGGGCCGATCGGACGGCGCGATTGCCTCGGGTAAGGCGGTGCTCGCGGGTTCGCGGCCGGTCGGGCTGCCTCGCCGCACCGGGCCGGCGGCGTCGGGCATCCCGATCGGCCGGCCTGTCGAGTCAATCGCCGATGCGGGTATGCGGACGGCGGCGGGGCCCGGGAACAGGGTGGCGGCGACGGGTTTCATCTCACCGAGTTCGTACCGAACGTTCTCGCCGGCACCGGCCGAAGCGCTTCTCGCCGGCCGTCACATCGTCGAATCATGCAGTGGGAGAAACGAAATGCTTCGCACGCTCGTCCGCGGCACGTGGCACACGGCCATCGTCGCGCAAGCTGATCCGCGCGGTGCCGGGTCGACGGTCATCGATGCGGACCCGAAGGGGCCGCATGCCGGACCGCACCGGATCCGGCGCGGTCCGGCCGGTTCGGCACGCTCGGCGCATGACGCGAATGTCGCCGCGTAGGATCGCCATCGATCTGGACCCCCTGCGCAGCAGTCGTGAGTTCCGGACCTTGTTCATCGCCCGGGCCATCTCGGTGCTCGGGATCGGGTTCCTCATGGTGGCGCTGCCGATTCAGGTCTACCAGCTCACCGGCTCCACCGCGCGTATCGCGATGGTGACGGTGGTGGCAGGCGCCGCCACCTTCGGCGGCACGCTGATCGGGGGTGCGCTCGCCGACCGGGTCGATCGGCGCACTGTGATCGTGGTCGCGCGCGGGGCGGCGACGCTGGGATTCGCTTTGCTCGCCGTGAACGCCATGCTGCCCTCGCCGCAAGTGTGGTTGATCCTCGCCTGCGGGGTGATCGACGGTGCGGCGGGTGGGATTTCGGCCACCGCGCTGGTCGCGGCGATGCCGGGGCTCGTCCCGCGCGACAAGATGGCGGCGGCCGGCGCGTTGATGGCGCTGACCGTCGACCTGGGCACCATGGTCGGGCCCGCGTTGGGTGGCCTGCTCATCGCGTGGGCGGGTGTGGCCGCGAACTACTGGCTGGCAGCCGTCGCGAGCCTGGTCACGACCGTGCTGATCGCGCGCCTGGACGCCATGCCACCGCACCGGGCGTACGCTGAATCATCGGTGCGCGCCATGGTTTCCGGATTCCGGTTCGCGTTCGGGCATCGCATCATCGGCAGCACGCTGCTCGCCGGCGTGGTAACGATGGTGCTCGCCGGATGGAGCGTGCTCATTCCCGCCTATGTCGGCGAGGTGCTGCACGGTGGATCGGCCGTCGCCGGATTGCTTTTCGCCGCACCGGCTATCGGCGCGGTGGCCGGGTCGCTGACCTCTGGCTGGACCGGTGGGTTGCGACGCGGGGGCATCGTGATCTTCGGGGCGGCCCTGGTTTCGGCGGCGGGTTTGGCAGGCGCCGGGATGGTTGGGACGACCGTGTGCGCGTTTGTCGGGCTGTTCGCTTATGGAGTGGGCCGCGTGGTCGGCGATATCGCGAAATTCGCTGTGGTGCAGCAGAATACGCCTGACGAGTTCCGTGGGCGCGTGTCTGGAGTATGGACCGCGCAGGTGACCGTCGCTGCGGCGGTCGGCGCGGTGGTGGCAGGCGTAGTTTCGGAACTGGTTCCGGCGCGCGAGGTGTTCCTGGTGTACGGGGCGCTGGGGGGTGTGCTCACGCTCGTGCTGTGGGGTGCGCTCGGTCCGCTGCGTCAGTTGGGCAGTGAGGAAAATGTCTCGGCCGAAAGGTGATTCGGTGGGGTTGACGGGCGGCCGCGGGCTCCTCCGGGTGGCCTGCCCCTCCGAGCCATGCCTCGGAGGGGCGAGAGCTATGGTGCCGTCTGAAGCGGGGGAGACATACGCTCGCCCCGTGGTCATCGACACCTGGCGCAAGTGAGCCATGGCCGGGCGGACGAACCGACTCGGCGCGGAATGACTTGATGGTTACGCCGATAGGCGCGGACACCGCTTCGCTGTGGGCCGGATGCCGCAGGCCGGCGTTGGTGTGAGCTGCTGCACAGTCCTTTAGCGAACTTAGGTTTGCCTTCCCTATATGGCAGGATATTCGCATCGCGGGGATCGGGTAGAGGTTGTGGCGGGAGGTGTGTCGTGCCGGTGATGTGTGTGGCCCACGCGATGGAGGCCGCGACGGCGTCCTTCGCCGATCGTCTCGCGGTGGTCGACGGTGACTGCATGCACGATTACGCGTCGCTGTGGGAGGCGGTGCAGCTGTTCGCCGCCGAACTCGCGGAGGCGGGTGTGTTCCCGGGGCAGCGGGCCGCCGTGTATGTAGGCTCGGGTTTCGAGGCTCTGCTCGCCCTGCTGTCCGTCGAATACCTCGGCGCCACCGCGATGCCCCTCGACATTTACGACTCGCCGGAGGACACCGAGCGCGCCCTCGCGCAAGCGGGGGCCGACCACATCATCGGGCACATCGGCGACGGCCACTTGGTCGAAGAACTGGTCGGCGACATCAGCGCGACCGGCGTGTCCGTGCTCGCGGTGGCGGGTGATTACACGCTCGTGCGGCGTCGGCGGGCGAGCGCGCGTCCCGGCGGCCGAGGCGGATTCGTCTTCGGACTCTCCGGTGGCGTCGGCGCGATCACCGTGGACGGTGCCGCGCTGACCGCGGCTGCCGAGGAACTGGGCGCCGCCGTGTCCATCACGGCCGACGACGTGGTCGCCGTCTCGGGGACACTGACCGGACGCGCGGTCGTAACCGTGGTGCTGGCGGCCCTATCGCGCGGCGCTTGTCTCTCGCTGCGGGGGCACCGCGGGCCCGTCGCGGCCCGGGTGGATCGCCAGTTGCGCGAGGACGCCGTCTCGGTCCTGGTCTGTTCCCTGGCCGACCTTGTCGAACTGCGCGCTGCGGGCGTGCGCGCACCCGGCCTGCGGGTGCTGGCGCTGCCTCGCGGTCGTGCCGCCGACTTCGATCTCGTGCGCTGCCGCGCCCTCCTCGGCCTCGGCGGCGGGCGCGGGCGGTTCGGCAAGTCGGCCGACCGCACCGCTGCCGCGCCTTGCGCATGCCGCGGGCGTGACTGAGCGCCCGCGGATTCGGCGCGTGGCGCAGAAGTGTTGCTCCGAGGCGCCCCCGCCGACGCCCGAGTCCGTCGGCGGCCGCACCGTGTGGCCGGGAGGCGGCAGGATTCGCGTGCCGCGACGGCGCGTGCGCACCGCCGGCTCAGCGGGCGCTGGTGAGGATCTCGGCGAGTTCGTCCTCCTTGCGCCCGCGCAACGCGGCCGCGATCGCGGCCTGATCCGACGTGGACGGCAGCCACAGCGATTCCGCGAGCGCCGCCAGCGCCGCGGGCTCGGACAGGCCCGCGGCGTTCGCGTGGCCGGTCGCCGCGAGCGCCCGGTGCGCGGGGCTGCCCGAATCGGGGACCGGCTGCGCGGGAAGCACGTCGAACTGCGGCCGGTCCGTGGCGTCGGGGACGAACTCCAGGAAGATGTCGTCGCCCGGGACCAGCCCGAGATCGTCCAGGAAGCGTTTGATCGTGCCCGACCGCGCCTGCACCGCCACCCACAGGATGGACTGCGGGCCCAGCCTGCTGGTGAGCTCCACCGAGCGATCGGGGCCGGCGCCGACCAGTCCGGCCAGCGCCGTCGGCAGGTTGAACGCCGAACCCTTCGCGTGCGGCGCGGCCACCGTGGTGCGCCAGCGCAGCACCTCACCCTCGCGGTACAGGTGGCGCGTCTTGGTGGGGGACTTGCGCGGCTTGTAGGTCTGCTTGCGGCGGGTGACCACGCCGTCGACCGTCGTGTAACCGCCCGACGCGGCGTAGGTGCGGACGCTGAACTCCTTCACCCCGAACTCGGTGGTGAGCCGCTCGACCAGTTCGTCCACCGGGATGCTGCCGCCGCGCGCGTCCAGGATCTCGCCGATCTGCCGGTGGATCGGCACGTAGCGTGACGTGCCCCAGCGGGCCAGGCCCCAGCGCGCGCGATCGGTCTTGACGAACCGCTCGTCGGAGACCATCGCGTTGCGCACACTCGACAGCGACCGCGCCGGCACCACGGCCGCGTGAATCTCGTTGAGCGTCATGGGTTCCCCGGCCAGCGCCAGGATCGCGGCGACGCTGTCGTGCACCGAACCCGAGCGGGTGAGCACGTGGCCGTCCGCGATCCGGTAGCCCGAATACGCCAGCCACGTGGCGGTTTCGGCCTCCGGGATGCCCAGGTGCGCGGCGATCTCGGTGAGCGCGACCAGGCCCTCGTCGCCCGCCAGCTGGGCCAGCGCGGCCTTGACCCGCGAGCGCGCGGCATCGATGGTCTCGGCGACCACCCAGCCGTCCACCGCGTCGACGCGCTGATCCAGCCGCGTCAGCACGAACCACAGCGGCACGCCCGCCGACGGCGCCACGGCGCCGAGTTCCGGTGTGGCCGCGGTCAATCGGTCCAGCGCGGCGACCGGTTGCGCGGCGGCGGCCAGCGCGTCGGCCGCGGCGCGCAGCGGCGCGGAGGAGTGGAACGCCGCGTGCACCCGCTCGCGCAGCCGGTTGTCCAGCTGGTTCACCCGCTCCCGTGAAATACCCAGCGCCGCACCGCATTCCGCGAGCGTCACGCGCCGGTCGCCGAGGATGCGCGCGGTGAGCAGGAAGCGATCGCGCTCGCCGAGGGGTGCGACGAACCGCTCGACCTCGTCGACCGCGGCCGAGGTGGCCGTGTCGGCGGAGACGCTGCGCCGCACCAGCGCGGTGACGACCTCGGCGACGACCGCCGCGCCGACCCGCCGCAATCCGGCCAGCCCGTCCACCGTCAGCGCGCCGAGCGCGCCCGAATCGGTGACACCGGCGGCGGTGAGCGTCGCGGCGGTGCGCTCGCGCAGGCCCAGCCACGACAGGTCCGCGTCGTCGGTGGGGAAGGCGAACGGGAACGCCTCGGCCAGCGCCAGCCCACGGTGGTGCTCGGTGAAGACGGTGGCCAGCCGCCGGCAGATCTCGGCCAGATGCTCGTCGGAGGCCGAGTCACCCGGCGCCGTCGACATCCAGGCGTTCGCCATGAGTTCGCCCTCGCCGAGCAGCGGGGGACCCTGGCGGTGCGCACCGAGCCAGGGCAGGACGTCCAGCCAGGACCGCCGCGCGATATCGCCGACGGGAGACGGGGAAAGCCCGCTCACCTATCACTCCTACAACCAGTGCTGTGCTGACATTCACAAAGTATAGGCTTGACTGAGTCCGGGGGACGTTACCGGCGAAAACGGTGTATTAACGCACGAACCGGGCTGATCGGTCATAACGATCGGCCCGGTTCGTGCGCGAGGATTTCACATTTTGCATTTCACAGCGGGTGTCGCGATATTCAACCCGCACTTGATGACGTCGGTGAACAGATCGATCACTTTCGTGGTCACCCCGCCGCCCAGTTTCTCGGCCTTCTCCGCCTTCTCGTCCTGTTCCTGCCGCTCGGGGGACACCGACGGCGTGTCACCGGAGAGCCCCGCGAAGGGGTCGCTCTGCGCGGGACCCGGCGCGGCGGTGGCGGCGGGCAGCACGGGTGTCGCCAGGCCGAGCACGATCGCGGCGAAAAGAGCGGCGACCGCACCGCGCCGCCGGGGGAAGAACCGCTGACGAGACATCACGCATCACATCCTCTGGGTCGGGCCGATCGGACCTTGCACTCGAGAACATGAGCCCGCGGGCTCGGAAACGCACAGACCAGTAACGCACACCGCGCCCGGCCGCGGGCGAAAGTCCCGCACCTGCGGACGTGTCGCGCGCACCGGGGGTCCTGCGTGGTGACGCTGCGCTACTTCCTCCGGGCCTGACCCGGTCAGGCGGTGATCGGCGCCGTCACCGCGTCGGCGACCCGGATCAGGTCCGCGGGCGCCACCTCGATCTCCAGTCCGCGCCGCCCCGCGCTGCACAGGATCCGGTCCCAGCGCAGCGCCGAGGCGTCCACCACCGTCGGCAGTTTCTTGCGCTGCCCCAGCGGGGAGATGCCGCCCAGCACGTAGCCGGTGGCGCGTTCGGCCTTCGTCTTGTCGGCCATCCCCGCCTTCGGCGCGCCGAGGGCCGCGGCCGCCGCCTTCAGCGACAGCGTCTCCGGCACCGGCAGTATCGCGACGGCCAGCGCGCCCGTGGACAATTCGACGACCAGGGTCTTGAAGATCTGCGCCGCCTCGACACCGAGTCCGGCGGCGAGCGCGGACACCGCCTCGGCGCCGAACGACTCGGCGCGCGGATCGTGGACGTAGGAATGCACGCGATGCGCGATCTTCGCGGCGCTCAGCGTGCGGACAGCGGGGGTGGACGCGCCTGCCATGCGCGCCACTGTAATCGTGCCCGGCAGCCTTCCCGCAACCGGATTTCCCACCACTCGGGAACACACCGCCCGCGGGACATGTTGCACGCGATACCGGTGGGCGGGACGCTCGGTCACCACACCGGGCCCATCGCACGTTGGAACACATGGAGGAGATGTCGGTGTCCGTACTGCTCGACGAACGTCCGGTCGCGGTCGACACCTCGCCGTCGGCGGCCGGGTTCGCCCCGGTTTCCTTCCTGCCGGTAGATTTGGCAGGTACGGCGACCGAAGGGACAGGTGTGACGAGCGACGAAGACGTGGTGCCCGACGACGGTGAGGTCGGTGCCGCGGTCGACGATGCCGAGCTGGCGCAGCGGTTCGAGCGGGACGCGCTCCCGTTGCTCGACCAGCTCTACGGCGCCGCGCTGCGCATGACCCGCAACCCCGCCGACGCCGAGGACCTGGTGCAGGAGACCTACGTCAAGGCGTTCCAAGGGTTCAAATCGTTCAAAGAGGGCACGAACCTGCGGGCCTGGCTCTACCGCATCCTCACCAACACCTACATCAACTCCTACCGCAAGAAGCAGCGCCAACCCGCGCAGTACCCGACCGACGAGATCACCGACTGGCAGCTGGCCGCCACCGCCGAGCACACCTCGACGGGACTGCGCTCGGCCGAGGTCGAGGCACTGGACGCCCTGCCCGACGACGACATCAAGGCCGCGCTGCAGGAACTGCCCGAGGAGTTCCGCATGGCGGTGTACTACGCCGATGTCGAGGGTTTCCCGTACAAGGAGATCGCCGAGATCATGGGCACCCCCATCGGCACGGTCATGTCGCGGCTGCACCGCGGCCGCAAGCAGCTGAAGGGTTTGCTCGCCGATGTGGCGCGCGAACGCGGGTTCAATCGTGGTGAGCGCCAGGAGGTCAAGCAGTGAGTGTGGAGCGGGACCCCGATATGGAGCTCGACTGCACGGCGGTACTGGCCGATGTCTGGTTGATGCTCGACGGCGAGTGCGATGACGCGACCCGCGCCCGCCTGCAGCATCACATGGACCACTGCTCCCCGTGCATCGAGGCGTACGGGATCGAGGAGAAGATCAAGAGCCTGCTCAGCCGCAAGTGCGGCGGGGACCGGGCGCCGGATTCGCTGCGCGACCGGCTCACCCTGGAGATCCGCAGATCCGTGACGGTGACGCGGATCGAGACCTCCGGTCCGCTGGAGGCCACCGAGTCCTGACCCGCGCGGGTCCGACAACGCTGGGTCCGACATCCCACGAAAAGAGCGGCACGCCTTCCGATCACGGAAGAGCGTGCCGCTCTGTTTTCGCGCTGTGACGGCTCAGGCGTTGGGACGCTTGCCGTGGTTGGCCGCGTTCCCCTTGCGGCTGCGCTTCTTCCGTCCTCGCTTACCCATCGAATTCCTCCGGCGGCTCATCCCCGCGATCCGGCGGGGAACACATCTGGTCGTCGGTCATTGTTTCATGTGTGGTTGGCTGTACTTTCAGCGGATACGGTCGCGACCCGGCGCCGCGCCGAACAGCCCCCCGCGGGGCCGGTCCGACCGACGAGTGATTGGGGTGTCATGGCCGAGGAAGTGCGCGCGGAGATGGTGTCCACCGTGCTGACCGTCGAGGTGGCGGTGGGTGACAAGGTGGCGGTCGACCAGACGCTGATCCTGCTGGAGTCGATGAAGATGGAGATCCCGGTGATCGCCGAGGTCGGTGGCGAGGTCACCGCTCTCGAGGTGCGGCCGGGCCAGGTCCTCCAGCAGGGCGATCTCATCGCCGTCATCTCCTAGGGCGGAGCGGGTAGACCCACCGTGGCCACACTGAGCGAACTTCTCGCCGAACACACCGACCTACCCGGCAGCGCCGTCGACCACCTGCAGCGCGTGGTGGGCGACTGGCAATTGCTGGCGGATCTCTCCTTCGCCGATCTGCTGCTGTGGGTCGGCGCGGGCCCCGTCGACGAGGGCGCCGACCTCGTCTGCGTCGCGCAGTGCAGGCCCACCACGGCGGCCACCGTGCACTTGGAGGACAAGGTGGGCGCCGCGGCGAGCAAGGACGAGCACGCCCAGGTCTTCCAGGCGCTGCGGACCGGCGACATCGTGCGCGCCGACCGCGACGTGGAGGCCGAGGGCGTCTACCATCCGCATCCGGTGCACGCGGTGCGCGAGGCCATCCCGGTGCGCTGCGGCGACGACGTGATCGCGGTGCTCTCCCGCGACACCGACCTGCAGCGTTCCCGGATGCGCAGCGCGCTCGAGACCGCCTACGTCGCCTGCGCCGACGACCTGTGCCAGATGATCGCCGACGGCACCTTCCCCACCCCGGAGGACCGCGCGGCCACGCATTCCAGTCCGCGCGCCGGTGACGGTTTCATCCGCCTCGACACCGAAGGCATCGTCGTCTACGCCAGTCCGAACGCGCTGTCGGCCTATCACCGGATGGGGTTGCAGGCCGATCTGGAGGGGCAGGATCTGGCGGTCACCACCCGGTCGCTGATCACCGACCCGTTCGACGCGCAGGAGGTGGTCGGCGACATTCAGGCCGCGCTGGCCGGGCGCACCGGACGCCGGATGGAGGTGGAGGCGCGCGGCGCGACCGTGCTGCTGCGCACGCTGGTGCTGCGCCCGCACGGGAAGCTCGCCGGCGCGGCGGTGCTGGTGCGCGACGTGACTGAGGTGAAGCGGCGCGACCGCGCGCTGCTGTCCAAGGACGCCACCATCCGCGAGATCCACCACCGGGTGAAGAACAACCTGCAGACCGTCGCGGCGCTGCTGCGCCTACAGGCCCGCCGCACCGAGAACGAGGAGGCGCAGGTCGCGCTCACCGAATCGGTGCGCCGCGTCACCTCGATCGCCTCGGTGCACGAGATGCTGTCCATGTCGGTGGACGAGGAAGTGGATCTGGACGAGGTGGTGGACCGGCTGCTGCCGATCATGGCCGACGTCGCGACCGTCCACACCACCCGCATCAAGGTGCGCCGCGCCGGTTCACTCGGCGTGTTCTCCGCCGAGCGCGCGACGCCGCTGGTGATGGTGCTGACCGAACTCGTGCAGAACGCCATCGAGCACGCCTTCGACTCCGGCCAGACCGGCACCGTCACCATCCGCTCGGAGCGCTCGGCCCGCTGGCTCGACGTCATCATCAGCGACGACGGCCGCGGCCTGCCCCCCGGCTTCAGCCTGGAGGCCTCCGACCGCCTGGGCCTGCAGATCGTCCGAACCCTGGTGACGGCCGAACTCGGCGGCTCCATCGGCCTGCACCCGGGCGCGGACGTGGGAACGGACGCGGTGCTGCGGGTGCCTTTGGGTCGCCGCTCAGGGCGCTGAGAACTCCCCGAAAACAACTGAGCCCGGCACCGCTCTCGGTGCCGGGCTTCATGCGCTTACCGGGCCGGGCTGGGATGGCCCGGTAAGGCCGGTCGTCTTTACTCTTCTAGACGACGGTGCGGGTGCGGGTGCGCGCGTTGCGACGCTTCAGCGCCCTACGCTCGTCTTCGCTCATACCACCCCACACGCCGGCGTCTTGTCCGGACTTCAGGGCCCAGGACAGGCAGTCGGCCGTGACGGGGCAGCGGGCGCAGACCAGCTTGGCATCGGCGATCTGCGCGAGCGCGGGCCCACTGTTACCCACCGGGAAGAACAGTTCGGGGTCCTCGTCGCGACAGATGGCCTTGTGGCGCCAGTCCATTCCTCTGCTCCTTTGCTGGGCGCCACAAGGGGCGCCTGTCGTTAGTGGATCGTTCACTTGTGCGACTCGAATGTTTCCGCACGGTTGCTTGTGAATGCTTTCACGAACACCGTAGATGTCAATAGGTATCCGGTGCACCGTGGGGAAGCTCACGCAATCGAGGACCCCGCATGGGGAGCCTGCCCGGTCCTTTGTACTCGCTCCGGACGGTTTTCGCAGCACAACCGCCAGTTTTTCGCGGCGTTTCGTCAGCGCGACGGCCGCGGGGCGATCACTTCCAGCACATCGGGCACGGCCGTGAAATCCACCACGTTCCGCTTCCCGATGAAGTCGCCATCGATTTGCAGGCCGATCGGCTCCTTGGTCTCGATATGCACCGACGGCACGTCGTCCTCGCGAAACAATATGCGGGACTTGGGATTTCCGTTCTTCGACAGCAATTGCCCGGCGAGTCGCAGGGTGGGCAGCACCGCCATGGACCGCACGGCGAAGACGCCGAGGCCGGTCTCGAAGCTGGTGCCCGGGTTGGTGTGCACCGGGGTGGCGTCCAGATAGGTCCAAGGACTCGAGTTCGTCACGAACGCGTAATGGACACTCTCGACGGGTTCGAAACCCGGGATTTCGATTCGGACGCTTGGTTCACGACGCTTCGCCCGGAAGAATTGTCGCACAGTTGTTCGAAGATATCGGGCCGGAGTGGCGGTGTGGCCCTTGGCGCGGCTGGCGTCGATGGCCTCGCACACATCGGCGTCCAATCCGACGCCCGCGCTGAAGGTGAACCACCTGTCGTCGGCGAGGCCGAGTCCGATGCGGCGGTCCCCGCGCACGGTGAGCAGGTCGATGAGCTGGTTCGTCGCGGTGACCGGATCGGGGGAGATGCCCAGCGCCCTGGCGAAGACGTTGGCCGAGCCCCCCGGGATCACGCCCAGGCGCGGCAGCCAGGCCTGGCCGTCGTCGATCTGCGGCAGCGGCAGGAAACCGTTGATGGTCTCGTTGACGGTGCCGTCACCGCCGTGCACCACGATCAGATCCATCTCGCTGGTGGCGGCCCACTGGGCGAGCTCGGCGGCGTGGCCGCGGTGCTGGGTGTGCGCGACGGTCAGCTGGGTCCGGCTCTCCAGCGCGTGGGCCAGCAGATCCCGGGTTGCCGGTGTGGTGGAGGTGGCATTCGGGTTCACGATCAGCAGCGTCCGCACGTTCGCAGCCTAATGGGCGGCCGGGCGCGGGCCGATTCCGCGCGGGTCGGGCGGCACCGGCCGCACCGCGGCGCGCGTCGTAGGCTTGGGCCCGTGGTTGACAGCGGCAAGGGAGAAGTTTCGGCGGGCGCGACCCCGCCCACGGTGCGGGGCGCGGGGGCGCTGGTCGCGCTGGAGGGCGCGGTCGCGGTGGGTGTCGCGATCGTGCTCGTGGTCCGCGGGCTGCTCGGCCACGATCAGTCCCAGGCCAGCGGGTACGGCACCGCCGCGTGGTTCGCGATCCTGGGCGGCGCGGTGCTGGCCGCGGGCATCGGCCTGCTGCTCGGTCAGCGCTGGGGCCGCGCGATCGCCGTCATCGCCCAGATCCTGCTGCTCCCCGTCGTGTGGGCCCTGCTCACCGACTCCCACCAGCCCGTCTACGGCACCGTCCTGGGCGTCGTGGTGGTGAGCGCCCTGGTCCTGCTGTTCGTCCCCGCCTCGACCCGCTGGATAGCCGCGGAGTACGGCGGAGACTGAGCCTGCCGGGTCTCAGTCGAGAGCGGCGCGCAGCGCGCTGCGGCAGAGGGCGTCGGCGCGGCGGGTCGTTTCCGGCTGGCGGTAGTGCGGGGTGAGGGCGAGCACCTGGGCGCAGGCGGTGTCCAGGGAGATCAGGTGGCCCACCGAGACGAAGACCGGTTTGACGCCCGCGCGGGTGCGCAGGGCGCGGCCCACCACCTCGCCCTCGAGCACCAGGTTGCTGCTGTCGCCGCGTTCGGGGCCCGGTGCGGTGTACTCGCCCCACGCGTTCTTGGCGACGCCGATCGTGGGGAGGCCGGCGAGCACCCCGAGGTGGCAGGCCAGCCCGAAACGGCGCGGATGGGCCAGGCCCTGGCCGTCGCAGACCAGCAGATCGGGCTCGGTGTCGAGGCGTTCCAGCACGCGCAGCGCGGTGGGCACCTCGCGGAACGCCAGCAGTCCCGGCACGTACGGGAACTCGACCGTGCCGTGCGCGACCTCCGATTCGACCGTCCCCAGGGTGTC
Source organism: Nocardia puris (assembly GCF_003315035.1). Classification (GTDB taxonomy): domain Bacteria; phylum Actinomycetota; class Actinomycetes; order Mycobacteriales; family Mycobacteriaceae; genus Nocardia; species Nocardia puris. Next base: position 103,669 of record NZ_QNRE01000003.1, on the reverse strand, counting down.
GGCGTCCAGCACCACGGCGGCCGCCGCGACCACCCCGGCCTCGTCGTCGTAGGCCGAGTCGAGCCCGGCCACCGTGCCGAACCGGGGCGGTTCCGGATCGGTTGCCACCACCAGCGGACGCAACTCGTCCTGGATGGCCCGTGCCTCGTCAGCGGTGCGCGGCCAGCGGTCCGGCTGGGTGATCCGCATGGTGCGGCGGCTCTCAGCCTGCGGTTTCCGCGAGCGCGGTGAGTTCCGCGCCGGCGAGGCGGTAGCCGACCCACTCGTCCTGTTCGGCGGCGCCGAGCGAGCGGTAGAAGTCGATGGACGGGCTGTTCCAGGTGAGCACCGACCAGCTCACCCGGCTGTAGCCGCGGTCGACGGCCTCGCGCGCCAGGGCGGCCAGCAGCGCCTTGCCGTACCCCTTGCCGCGGGTGTCCGGCCGGACGTACAGATCCTCCAGGTAGATGCCGTGCACGCCGTCCCAGGTGGAGAAGTTCAGGAACCAGATCGCGCACCCAGCGATGCCCGTCTCGTCCTCGGCCACGTGCGCGAACAGGGCGGGCGCCGGCCCGAACAGCGCGGCGTGCAACTGCTCGGCCGTGAGCGTGCACTCGTCGCGCGCCTTCTCGTATTCGGCCAGGTCGTAGACGAGTTCGACCAGGGCGGGCACGTCGGCCGGGGCGGCGCGGCGGATGGTCATCGGAACCCTCCTGAGGTCGGAACGAGGTTGTGCGCGTGGATGGTTCGATTGCCGTGCTCGAAGCCGAGCACGCTGACCGCGCCGGTGGTCATGGTGAAGCGGCGGCCCTCCACCAGCGCGAATTCGGCCCAGCGGGCGATCAGCGCCCGGGAGAAGTGCCCGTGGCCCACCAGCACCACATCGCGGTCGGGCAGCGCCGTCGCGGCGGCGGCCAGCACCCGGTCGGCGCGGGCCCGCACCTGCTCGGCGGTTTCGCCGCCCGGCACCGCGCCGGTCCAGATCGTCCAGCCCGGCGCGGACTCCCGGATCTGCCGCGAGGTCAGGCCCTCGTAGTCGCCGTAGTCCCACTCCACGAGGTCGTCGTCGGGCACCGCGCCACCCAGGCCGGCGAGTTCGGCGGTGCGCGTCGCGCGCTGCCGCGGACTGGTGAGCACCAGCGGGTCAAGCAAGTCCAGCCCGGCGATCAGCGAGCCCGCCGCCGCGGCCTGGCGCTCCCCGGTCTCGGTGAGCGGCACATCGGTGCGGCCGGTGTGGCGGCGGGTGCGCGACCAGTCGGTCTCCCCGTGCCGGAGCAGAACCAGCTTGGCGTCGTCTCTTTCGGGCATGCCCTCCATCATGGCGACGGGGGACCGGTGCCGCCCGCACCGGGGCGGGCGACTACTTCCTCGGCTCGCCGAACTCCAGCACCACCAGCGGCAGCGGGTGGCCGGCCCGCTCCTGGCACTGGGCCAGCATCGGGTTGTCGGCGAACGCGAACGCCGCGAACTCGTCGTACGCGGCGCCGGTGAGCACGCGCGCGAACCCGTCGTAGGTGTGCGGGCCGTGCTCGATGACGACGCGCCCGTCGGCCTTCACGTTGTGGTACCAGGCCGGGTACCGGTCCTCGACGAACGAACTCACGTACGGGATCTCGCCCCGGTAGCACAGCCCGAGCGGCACCACGTGCTGCTTGCCGCTCTTCGCGCCGGTGGTGGTGAGCAGCACCAGATCGCCGCCCTCGTAGTCGCCGCCGACCTTGCCGCCCTGCTCGCGGAACTCGCTGATGACGTCGTTGTTCCAGCCGGCGACGTCACCGTCCTCGGCCAGCTTGTTCCACGGGGCGTTGGGATCGTCGTAGTCGGTGATGGTGGATTCGGCGGCGGGCGAATGGCTTTCAGACATGGCCACAGTCTGCCTCGAGGCACCGACAAGTTCGCCCGGTCCGGCTCAGCCGAGCGCGTACAGCTCGCCGTCGCGGCGTTCGAGCACCGTGCTGCCGAGCACCGCCACCGAGATGGGCCCCTCGGGCGCGGTGGAGCGCTGCACGGGAATGCGCGCCACCTCCTGCCCGTTGGCCGGGTCCAGCGCGACCATCCCGTCGGTGACGGGCAGCAGCAAACGGCCCGCCATCAACGCGGGCGCGCCGAGTGCGTCGGCGGCGGTCCACATCGGGTCGAAGGTGCTGGCGTTCAACGCGATCACGCTGTTGCCGGTGAACAGGAAGTAGGCCGAACCGACCCGCGACACATCGATCACGTCGTCCAGTGGCGCGGAAAGATGGTGTGTGACAACCGGATTGCCGGTGGCGTCGAACACTGCCAGGCGGGGCGGCGCGGATTCCTCTGCGCCGGAACCGCTTCCGCCGGGCAGATACACCACGACGCGGTTCTCCGATACCGCGATCACCCGCGCCCCGGGGGAACCCGCGCCCGGCCCGGTGAGCACGCGCGAGCCGTACTCCTCGGGCACGGTGTTGTCCTTCGGCGCGGGATTGAGCAGCGTCAACCGGTCGGACTGGTCGTCGGGGCAGCGCTCCAGCACCGCCAGGCGCGACGCGCTGGACCCGGCCGAGAGCAACGTACAGCCTTTGCGCGGTTGGGTTTTCACGTTGATCGCCGCGTCGACGTATCCGTACTCGATGGTGCGCACCAGGTCCGAACGCCACATCTCCAGTCGCCGTTCACCTTTGGCCAGCACATAGGTGCCGTCGACCGAGAGGCGCACGTTCTCGTCCATGTAACTGCTACGCGCCGTGCGCCGTTCGCCGGTGTCGCCGTCGAGCAGTGTGGCCTGGCTGCACCCGCGCTGGTCGCGGTAGACCGCCACCACTGAACCGTACTGAGACTCCACACCGCACAGCGGCATGTCGCGCCGGTAGCGCCACAGTTCGGCGCCGGTGGCCGGATCACGACCGGTGACGGTGCCGTCCTCGGCCGTGATCACCGCGCCACCGGAGGCCAGCGCGCGCGTGCTCGCGCCGTCGGGCGCGTGCCACAGTTCGCGCAGGGAGACCGGGAGCGTGCCCGCCGTCGGCGGTGTGGGCGGGGGGCTCGGCGCCGTCACCGACTCGGTGCCGGTGGCGTCGCCGCGCGCCCAGACGACCAGCGCCGCGACCACGACGAGCACGACGATCGCGACTGCGGAGATGATATCGGCGCGCGTCCGCCGCTCGGGTGCGAGCACGTGAGCGAGACTAGCCGATCCGCGGGGGCGGGCTCCGTATCGGTGTCCCCACCGGCGTCTCCGCGATGCGGACCGCTGCCCGGCCGCGTTGTCGGCGCCGCCGGGACGACCCCGGTGTCGGCTCCTCCTCCGCGTCGCCGGACGGCGATCGCTGCGACTGTGCTCCGAGCCAGGTGCTAGGCCGAAGCGGTTGTCCCTGCCGCGCCCACCGACACCGGGTCACCCTCGGCCTCGGCGGTCGCCTCCGCCTTGGCGCGCCTGCGGCGCACCGGCTTCTCGGCCTCCGCCGTCTCCTCGCCGTTCGCCTCGATCTTGCGGGTGCGGCGGCGCGGCGCCGCCTCCTCCCCGTTCGCGGTGTCGGCGTCGGCCTTGCGGGCGCGGGTACGTCGCGCGGGCTTCTCCTCGGCGGAGACTTCCGCGGACTCGCCCTCGGCGCTCACCGCGGCCTTGCGCGTGCGGCGGGCCGGCTTCTCCTCGGCGCCGTCGGCCACCGCGGCCTCGGCAGGTGCGTCCGCCTTCTTCCGCGTGCGCTTCGGCTTCTCGGCACCGGCTTCGGTGGCCTGATCAGCGGTTTCGGCGTTCGCGGTGGCGCGGGTGCGCCGACGTCGCGCGGGCTTCTCCCCGGCCGTCGCCGGGGTCGCGGCTTCGGCCACGGTCGCGGACTGCTCGGCCGTCGCGGTGCCGGGCTCGACAACAGCGGGCTGCTCGACGGGAGCAGCGACCGGCTGCGCCGTGTTCGCCACGGCCGACAGCTGATCGGTCGCGGCCTGTTCGACCGAGACCGGTGCCGAAGCGGACTGAACTGCCGCAGTGTTGGAGACCTGCTCCTCGGCCTGAACCGCCGCCGCGTCAGCCACCGGAGCCGACTCGGCGCCCACCGACGAAACGCCGTTCGCCGAGGCATCCGACTGCACGTCGGTCACGTCACCCGCACCCGACTCGGCCGGCTTGCGCCGCCGACGCCTGCGCCGCGCGGGCGCCTCGCCCTGCGCCGCACCCGGCTCGGCGTCCGCCGCGTCGGCACCCGGCTCGGCGACCTGGCCACCCGTCTCGGTCACCTGCGCGTCGGCGCCGTTCTCGCCGCCGCCCGACCGGCGCCGCCTGCGCCTGCGCCGACCCAGCTGCGCGTCCTCGCCCTGTTCACCGGCGGCCTCGGCGGCGCCCGATTCCACGCCGTCCACCGGCTGCCCGCCGCGGGTCCGCCTGCGGTTGCGCTTGCGCGGGCTGCGCGCCTCGCGCTCCACCACGACCGCGTCGTCCTCTTCGCTCGCGGGACGCGCCTTGCGCACGGTGCCGCCGACGCCCTCGGGAATCCCGAGATCGGAGTACAGGTGCGGCGAGCGCGAGTACGTCTCCACCGGCTCGGGGATCCCGAGGCCCAGCGCCTTGTCGATGCCGGCCCAGCGGTTGAGCTCGTCCCAGTCGATCAGCGTGACCGCGACGCCGGTGCGGCCCGCGCGGCCGGTGCGGCCGATGCGGTGCACGTAGGTCTTCTCGTCCTCGGGGCACTGGTAGTTGATGACGTGGGTGACGTCGTCGATGTCGATGCCGCGCGCGGCCACGTCGGTGGCGACCAGCACGTCGATCGCGCCCTTGCGGAACTTCGACAGCGCCTTCTCGCGCGCGATCTGCCCGAGGTCGCCGTGCACCGCGCCCACGGCGAAGCCGCGGTCGGCCAGGTCGTCGGCCACCTTCTGCGCGGTGCGCTTGGTGCGGGTGAAGATCATGGTGGCGCCGCGGGTCTCCGCCTGCAACACGCGCGCGATCAGTTCGCTCTTGTCCAGCGCGTGCGCGCGGTAGACGAACTGCGCGGTGCGGTCGTGCACGGCCGAATCGCTGGGCTCCTCGGCCCGGATGTGGGTCGGGCGGGTGAGGAACGTGCGGGCCAGGGTGATGATCGGGCCCGGCATGGTGGCCGAGAACAGCATGGTCTGGCGCTTGTCCGGGACCATGGTGAGAATGCGCTCGATATCGGGCAGGAAGCCCAGGTCGAGCATTTCGTCGGCTTCGTCGAGCACCAGCACGCCGACCTTGCCGAGGATCAGATGGTTCTGCTTGGCCAGGTCCAATAGTCGGCCCGGCGTGCCGACCACCACGTCCACGCCTTCGCGCAGCGCCGCGATCTGCGACTCGTAGGGGCGGCCGCCGTAGATGGAGGCCACCGCGAGCCTGCCGCGCTCGTTGCGCAGGTATTTGCTCGCGTTCTCCAGATCCTGGGTGACCTGGATGCACAGTTCGCGGGTCGGGACGATCACCAGCGCGCGCGGCGTGCCGTCCAGCGGGGTGGTGGAATCACCGGTCGCGATGCGGTGCAGCAGCGGCACGCCGAAACCGAAGGTCTTGCCCATACCGGTGCGGGCCTGACCGATGAGATCCTCGCCGGCCAGCGCCAGCGGGAGGGTGAGTTCCTGAATCGCGAAGGTGCGTTCGATACCGATCTCGGCGAGCGCGCGGACGATTTCGTCGCGCACCCCCAATTCGGTGAATGTCGGGGCGGTGTGTGTCTCGTCCAGTTCGGCCGTCAACAGCGTGTCCGCCAGGCCGGGCTCCTGCTCGACAGTGATCTTGCTCAGGTTCGTGCCTTCCTCGATATCGCGTCACGCGCGCACGAGGTGTGGGGCGGACCGGCCGGTCCGCGACGACCACTGATCCGGCGGGTGCTCCGGGTCGCGGCCGGATGTCGTCAGGGTGCCATCGTGGGACGGCAACTACCCGGGAACATCGGCGCAACGCGGGATGCGGATCTGGTGCGCGCACATTTTCCTGGACCTCGGAAGCCCCGTGGCGGCGCCGTGGCGCATGCGTGGGGAACGATATTTTCCGTTGTCCGTGGTGATTGTAGCGTGATATTGTGCTGCGCCCGAAATGGCGCCCGGGTTATTCGCGGGCGAAACTCCGCGGGCGCCCGTCCGGTTTACCCGATGTATGGTGCGGGACTTGACAATTCATGGTCGCCGGAATGCTTCGCGCGCGGGGCGGTAGCAGCGGCGGGCTCGCCCGGCGCCCGAGTGTCGCGGTGGCGGCAAACCGTCGGGAAGCGGACTTGCCTGTTACCGGCGGTACTGGGATGTGAGACATTCTTGGGGTGAGCATCGCAGACACGGTCACCACCGCCGCCCGCAACGCGTGGGCGCTGACCTTCGGCTCCGGCGTCGAGTCGCCGGAACCCACCCCGTCGACGATCCTGTGGGACGAACCGCACCGGCAGCTGCGCCGGTTCGAGGGCGGACCCACCCCGGTCGCGGACGCCGCCGTCCTGCTGGTGCCCCCGCTCGCCGCGCCGGCCACCTGTTTCGACCTGCGGCCCGACCAGAGCCTGGCCCGCCACCTGCGCGACAGCGGCCGCGCGACCTACGTGATCGACTACGGCGAGATCACCTTCGCCGACCGCGCCATGGGCTTCGAGGACTGGATCGACGAGATCATCCCGGACGCCGTGCTGCGCACCTCCGCCGATCGCGGCGGCGCGCCCGTGGACCTGGTGTGCTGGTCGATCGGCGGCACGCTGGCGCTGCTCACCGCGGCCGCCCATCCGGAACTGCCGATCCGCTCGATCACCGCCGTCGGCTCGCCGCTGAACTACGACAAGATGACCGGCATCCCGCAACTGCGCGCGGTCGCCAAGCTCACCGGCGGCATCGCCACCACCACGGCGGTGCGGGCGGCGGGCGGCATCCCCGCACCGCTCACCCGGCTGGCCTATCGCGTCACCGCGTGGGAGCGCGAGCTCAAGCGGCCGTGGTTCGTCGCGACCAACCTGGCCCGCACCGAGACGCTGGCCAAGATGGAATCGATCGACCGTTTCATGGCCGAGATGCCCGGCTACCCCGGCCGGTTCTACGGGCAGCTGTGGGGCAGGCTCATCCTCGGCAACGACATCGGACGCGGCGTGGTGCGCCTGGGGGAGCGGCGCATCCGGCTGGCCGATGTGACCGCCGCCGTGCTGCTGGTCGGCGGCCCCTCCGACGTGATCACCGCGGCCGCCGCCGTGCAGGCCGGCACCCGCACCCTGACCGGCGCCGAAACCGTGCGCTACGAAACCGCCCCCGGCAGCCACCTCGGCATCCTCACCGGCGAGACCGCCCGCGACACCACCTGGGTGTACCTGGAGAAGTTCCTCACCGAACGCGACGCGAGCTGACCGGCGAATCCCGTTCGCGTTCCGCCTCATTCGCGGCGCGGGAGTTCGGGCAAGCCGCGGTTTCTCCTGGGGCGTGTGCAGCGTCTCGTCCCGCTCTGGCCGCGCGCAGGGCAGTGATGGCCTCCGCTCGTCGGGCGTCTGCCGGGCATGGACGGACTGCGCTTCGGCCGTGCGCAGTGTTTCGAATGGGCTGCGCCCATCGGTGCCTATTAGGCTGGCTGCATGGCAGCACAGTCCCCTGCAACGTCCGGTGTCTCGACCTCGCCCATCGCCGCGGACAACCCCGGTGTGATCGACCTTTTCGCGGTGCTCGCCTACGGCGAGATCTCCGCGTTCTACCGGTTGGCGGAGGAGGCGAAGCTGTCGCCGACGCTGCGGGGGAAGGTGGCCGTCGCGAAGATGGCGACCGCCGAGATGGCGCACTTCCAGACGCTGGAGACGGCGCTGGCCGAGTGTGGTGTCGACGTGTTCGACGCGATGGCGCCGTTCGTGCGGGCCCTGGACGCCTACCACGCGTCCACCGACCCCTCCACCTGGCTCGAGTCGATGGTGAAGTTCTACGTGGGCGACGGCATCGCCGCCGATTTCTACACCGAGATCGCGGGCGCGCTGGACCCGGCCGTGGCCACCGTCGTGCGCGATGTGCTCGCCGAGACCAGCCATTCGGAGTTCGTGGTCGAGGAGGTGCGCCGCGCGGTCACCACCAGCCGTTCCGAACGCGACCGCCTCACCCTGTGGGGCCGCAGGCTGCTGGGTGAGGCCATCACCCAGGCCCAGTACGTGATGGCCCAGCGCGACGAACTGGCCGAACTCGTGCTCACCGCCACCGGCGATCTCAACGGCATCGCCGCGCTCTTCGAGCGCATGCAGGACAGCCACGCCCAGCGCATGGCGGTCCTGGGCCTCTAGGCCGGTTCCGCTCCCCGCTCCGCCCGCGACGGTTCCGCGGCGCGCGCCAGGTCGCCGGGATCGGGGCGCGCCGCGCGCGGGGCGTCGTGGGCGTCGGGCTCGCCGGGGTCGGCGGTGCGGTTTCGGTTGAGCAGCAGGTTGAGCAGTATCGCCGTGATAGCGCCCGCCGAGATCCCCGAGTGGAAGACCGTTTGGAACCAGTCCGGGAACTGGCTGTAGAGGTCCAGCGCCACGTTCACCGGCGCCTCGCCCGACCGGTCGGTGTAGTAGAGCTTGGCCTCGGTCAGCATGGCCACCCCCAGCGAGATCGCGACAACGAGGATGTTGGTGTTGTCGAACGCGACCTTCGACAGCGTGCGCACCCCGGAGGCCGCGACCATGCCGAACAGCGCCACACCCGCGCCGCCGAGCACCGGCAGCGGAATCCCTTCCACCACGGCCGCCAGTTTCGGCAGCAGACCCAGCACCACGAGCAATGCTCCGGCCGCCGTGGCCACATGCCTGCTGCGCACGCCGGTGAGGGCGACCAGCCCCACGTTCTGGGCGAACGCGGTGTAGGGGAACGTGTTGAAGACCCCGCCGAGCACCGTGCCGAGCCCGTCGGCGCGCAGACCGTCGGCCAACCGGCGCGGGGTGATCTTCTCGTCGACGATCTCGCCGACCGCCACGATGTCGCCGGTCGTCTCGGTCATGACGACGATCGCGACGATGAGCAGCGCGAGAACCGAGCCGATCTCGAAGGTGGGCAGGCCGAACTGGAACGGTGTCACGACACCGACCCAGTCGTAGTCGCCGAGGTGACTCCAGTCGGTCAGCCCCAGCGGGATCGACACCACCGTGCCGATGATCAGTCCGAGCAGGATCGAGATCCGGCGCAGGCCCTCGGGGGCGAACCGTTCGATGAGGATGATCACCGCGAGGGTGAAGAATCCCATGCCGATCGCGGCGGGATCGCCGAACTCGGGTCCGGTGCCGCCGCCGAACCATCCCGACGCCACCCGCATCAGCGAGACCCCGATGATGAGGATGATGGTGCCGGTGACCAGCGGTGGGAAGAACCGGATCAGCCTGCCGAACACCGGCGCCAGCAGGATCATGAAGAGCCCGCAGGCGATGACCGACCCGTAGATGGTGGTGACGCCGTGGTTCACGCCGATTGTGATCATCGGGCCCACGGCGGCGAAGGTGACGCCCTGCATGAGCGGCAGCCGGACGCCGAACCGCCAGAATCCGACGGCTTGCAGCACGGTCGCGAGGCCGGCGACGAACAGGTCCGCCATGATCAGGTGCACGATGTCGGACTGCTGCAACCGTCCCGCGCTCACCATCGCGCCGCCGACGATCAGCGGCACCGCGACCGCGCCCGCGTACATCGCCAGGACGTGCTGCGCGGCCAAAGGGAACAGCCGTTTCAGCGGCGGGATCTCGTCGACCGGGCGCGGAGCCTTCGTGTTGCGGGAAGCCATGGCCCCCATCGTTTTCGACCCAGGTTTCCGCGCCTTCTCCCGCTCGTCACCGCCGAATTACGGGCTGGATATACCGATGCCTATTCGTTGGCCGCGCGGTTGTGGACCAGGCGCAGGCCGGGGGAGTGGGTGGCGGCGCGGTCGACCAGCCAGACGACCACGCTTTGATCGCTGTCGGTTTCCATTGTTTCGACGGGCACGTCGATAGCGCCGTGGGTGGGATGGTCGAACCGCAGAAGGCTCGACATCGGCCCCGCGCCGACGCGCTGCGGCTGCCAGCGACGGTCGAATTCGGGTTCGCGGCGCAGTGCGTCGATCATCGCGAGCAGTTTGCTGTCCCCGGGCCAGCGCAGTTTCGCGCGCAGCAGCGCGGTGGCGAAGGAGTCGGCGGCCGCGGGCCAGTCGCGCAGGATGTGGCGCGCCCGCGGATCGGTGAACACGTACCCGGCGAGGTTGGCCTCCTCGGCGCGGTCGATCAGGCCCAGCGGCGCGGCGAACTCGGCCCACGTGTGGTTCCAGCCCAGGATGCTCCAGCGCCTGCCGACAACGAAAGCGGGCGTGGGGTCCAGGGCGTCGAGCACCGCGCGCACCGTGTCGCTGATCTGCTCGTGCGGGGATTCGGCTCCCGGGCAGCGGGATTCGTTGCCGGAGATGAGCGCCAGCAGACCGAAGTGCTGCCGTTGCGTGCCGTCCAGGCGCAACGCGTCGGCGAGCGCGTCCACCACGGCCAGCGACGGGTTCGTGTCGCGGCCCTGCTCGAGCCGGGCCAGGTAGTCCGCGCTCACCCCGGCCAGCACCGCGACCTCCTCGCGGCGCAGGCCCGGCGTGCGCCGCCTGCCGCCCTCGGGCAGGCCGACGTCGGCGGGCCGCAGCTCACCGCGGCGGGCCACCAGGAACTCGGCGAAGGCGTTGCGTGCCATGGTTCCACCATGCCCTATCCGGGTACCGGTAGCCGCGCCCTGCGAGGGCGAGGATAACGGCGGTCTGGCTGCCCGCCGCCCGCGCGCACATCGTCGTAGCCATGACCACTTCGACCACGCAGCTCAAAGCCGGCTCCTGGGCGCTGGACACCGCGCACTCGTCGGTCTCGTTCGCCATCCGCCACCTCGGCATCGCCAAGGTGCGCGGCGGCTTCACCCGCTTCGACACCGAATTCGTCGTCGACGAGAACGGCGAGGCCACCCTCGGCGCGACCATCCACCTGGACTCCTTCGACAGCGGCAACCCCGACCGCGACGCCCACGTCCGCACCGCCGACTTCCTCGACGTCGAGAACCGCCCCACGCTCACCTTCCGCGCGCTCGGCCCGGTCCGTGTCGCGGAGACCTTCACCGTCGACGGTGAGGTCACCCTCGGCGCGATCACCAAGCCGGTGCGCCTGGACGTCGAATGGGGCGGTGTGCAGGCCTTCGGCGAGACCGGCGAACGCCACGCCGGATTCTCCGCCACCGGGACCATCAAGCGATCCGACTTCGGTGTCGGCCCGTCGGCGCCGGGCTTCCTCGGCGACGCGGTGGCCATCGAACTCGAGATCCAGCTCGTCGAACCGAAATAGCCCACCCGGCCCGCTGTTCGCTGACAGCGCAGGCAGGGCCGTGCCGGACGGCCGCGGCCCTGCATTAGCCTTGGACCGACAGCAAGAGCGCTCGGGCGCCGCGACGCCCGGTGCCGCACAGGACTCTAGGTTCGGAGGTTGGCCGTGGAGGTCAAGATCGGTATTGCGGATAGCCCGCGCGAACTCGTCATCGTCAGCGGACAGACCCCCGACGAGGTCGAAGCGCTGGTCTCCGACGCGCTGAGCGGCACCTCGGGCGTCGTCGCCCTCACCGACGAGAAGGGCCGCAAGTTCCTGATCCAGGCGTCCAAGGTGGCGTACGTCGAGATCGGCACCGCCACGGGCGGCCGCGTAGGTTTCGCCGCTGTTTGATCTGGGCTTACCCGCCTCTCCGCGTCTTTTCGCCGGTCGTGAGTGCGTGGTTCGGTTTCGTGCCGGGCCGCCTGTTCTGTGCAGGGTGAGTTCTGGGCGTTCCCGGTGAGTTACCCATGTAGGTGCGAGATCAGGTGTTGCGTGGGTGAAGAACGAAAAGGTCCCTGGCTTCTCGGAAGCCAGGGACCTTTCTTGTTCGATCTGATGGTTGGGGCTAACCGATCGGATGCAAAGGGACGTGGGACAGGCCGCCCCATGCCAGCGCCACCGTCGTATCCACGGCCTCGTCCTTGGGGATCGGGCGATCGGCTTCCAGCCAGTACCGCGCCGTGAACTGGCTGGTGCCCACCAAGCCGACGGCCAGGATGCGGGCCCGGTAAGGGTCCAGGCCGGAGTCGTGGGCGACCAGGTCGAAGACGGCGTCCACGCAGGCCTCGGTGGCCTGTTCGACGCGGCGCTGCACCTGCGGCTCGCTGGTGAGGTCGGACTCGAAGACCAGGCGGAAGCCCTGCATCTCGTTGTCCACGAAATCGAAGTACGCCTGCACGGCGGCGCGCACGCGCTGGCGGTTGTCGGTGGTGGAGCGCAGCGCCTGGCGCACGCTGGAGACCAGCATGTCGACGTAGTTCTGCAGCACCGCCAGGTACAGCTCCAGCTTGCTGGTGAAGTGCTGGTACAGCACCGGCTTGCTCACGCCGGCGACCTGGGAGATCTCGTCCATGCCCGCGGCGTGGTAGCCGCGCAGTACGAACACCTCGCTCGCGGCCTGGAGCAGTTGCAGCCTGCGCTCGTCGCGCGGCAGGCGGGTACCGCGTTTGGTCGGTGCCATGGCCTCGGACGACGTTCTGCGGGACGTCATCCGGTCCACGAGGTCGGTCATTTCGGCTCTCCCAGTCGGTTCCCCGGCTGAATGGGGTTGTGCACCGGGTATCCAAAGAACGATACCCGCTAACCCGTCGCATGCGGACCCGGCCCTGCGACGAAGTTCACCCGATGGGACGTCCGGCGGGGAGCTTGCGCCCTGTGAGAACCTGATGGGTGTGACCGACCGACCGGAAAGACCGTCCGGCGGCGGGCGTGACGCGCTCCGCCCCACTGGCTCGGCGACGCCCGGTTCCGTAGTGTCGGACCCCGTGGCGAGGTCCGGTCCCGAGGCGCGTTCGGGCGCGGCTGCCCGATCGGGCACCGCGCGGCGTTCCGGTGCGCCGGGCCGCCGATCCAGACCCGAGCGCGCGGTCCCTCGCATCAGCGAACCGTGGCCGCGCGCGGGCGACACCCCCTCCGATCGCGACGCGGCGCCACCGGCCCGCACCCGCGACGGCGTCGAGATCTACGACCCCCTCGGGCTCTACCAGGGGGCCGACCGTTCCCATCAGCCGCTGCGAGCGCGCTGGGACCCCACCGCTCCCGACGAGAGCCGCAGCCGGCCGCGCCCCGAACGCGGCACCAAGAAGCAGAGCGCGATCGGCCGATTCGTCTCCACCTACGGATGGCGCGCCTACGCGCTGCCCATCCTGTTCATCGTCACGGTCCTCGTGGTGGTGGACGCGGTGCGCGGGGGCGGCGCCGAGGGGGCGGGCGCGAACACCGATCCGAGTTTCGGCCGATTCAGTCCGCGCGCCGCGTCGGCGGGCGTGATCGGCGCACCGCCCGGTGACGGGCAGTTCCCCGCCGATCTGCCCACCGGCGCACTGCCGGAGGGCGGGCCGTTCGTGGAGGACGGCACGGGCACCTGGCGTGTCGTGCCCGGCACGACCGCGAAGGTCGGCGAGGGCCGGGAGTACAGCTTCCGCTACACCGTCGAGATCGAGGACGGCATCGACACCTCCGGCTTCGGCGGGGACGAGTCGGTGGCGAAGATGATCGACAGCACCCTCGCCAACCCCAAAAGCTGGTCGCACGACCCGAAGTTCGCGTTCCAGCGGATCGACCAGGGCGAGCCCGATTTCCGGATCTCGCTCACCTCGCGCCAGACCACCCGCGAGGTGTGCGGGTTCGAGATCCCCATCGATTCGTCCTGCTACCACGCCGACCTGGACCGCGTGGTGCTCTCGGAGGTGCGCTGGGTGCGTGGCGCGCTGGCCTTCGAGGGCGATATCGGCTCCTACCGGCAGTACCAGATCAATCACGAGGTCGGCCACGCCATCGGCTACCACCAGCATCAGCCGTGCGAGACCGACGGCGGCCTGGCGCCGATCATGATGCAGCAGACGTTCGGCACCAAGAACAACGACATCGCCGAACTCGATCCGCACGGTGTGGTCCCGATGGACGGCAAGCGCTGTCGTTTCAACCCCTGGCCCTACCCCCGCGGCTGACGCGGCGCGGCACGGCGCGATAATCGGGAAGAACGGCCCGCTCGCGCGCGTTGCACCACGCGATCGGCCAATTCGATTCGAGGAGTCCTGGACGTGTCATCACCGAAGTCCCTGCCGCCGCTGGTCGAACCGGCCGCCGAGCTGAGCAAGGACGAGATCGCTCGCTACAGCAGGCATCTGATCATCCCGGATGTGGGTGTGGACGGGCAGAAACGTCTGAAGAACGCGAAAGTGCTCGTGATCGGCGCGGGCGGCCTCGGCTCGCCCGCCCTGCTGTACCTGGCCGCCGCCGGCGTGGGCACGCTCGGCATCGTGGAATTCGACGAGGTGGACGCCTCGAATCTGCAACGGCAGGTGATCCACGGCCAGTCCGATATCGGTCGTTCCAAGGCCGACAGCGCGCGCGATTCCATTCTGGAGATCAATTCCGGCATCGACGTGCGGCTGCACAAGTTCCGCCTCGAACCCGAGAACGCGGTCGAATTGTTCCGCGAGTACGACCTGATCCTGGACGGCACCGACAATTTCGCCACCCGCTATCTGGTGAACGACGCCGCCGTGCTGGCCGGCAAGCCGTACGTGTGGGGTTCGATCTACCGGTTCGAGGGCCAGGCGTCGGTGTTCTGGGAGGACGCGCCCGACGGCCGCGGCATCAACTACCGCGATCTGTACCCCGAGGCCCCGCCGCCCGGCATGGTGCCCTCCTGCGCCGAGGGCGGCGTGCTCGGCGTGCTGTGCGCCTCCATCGGCTCGATCATGGTGACCGAGGCCATCAAGCTGATCACCGGCATCGGCGACCCGCTGCTGGGCCGGCTCATGGTCTACGACGCACTCGACATGACCTACCGCACCATCAAGCTGCGCCGTGACCCGGAGCGTCAGCCGATCACCGAGCTGATCGACTACGAGGCGTTCTGCGGTGTGGTGTCCGAGGAGGGCCAGGCGGCCGCGGCGGGATCCACCATCACGGCGACCGAGCTCAAGGAGTTGCTGGACGCGGGCAAGGAGATCGAGCTGATCGACGTGCGCGAGCCGGTGGAGTGGGACATCGTGCACATCGAGGGCGCGAAGCTGATCCCGAAGGACCGCATCCTGTCCGGTGAGGCGCTGGCCGAACTGCCGCAGAACCGCCCGATCGTGCTGCACTGCAAGACCGGCATCCGCTCGGCCGAGGCGCTGGCGGTGCTCAAGAGCGCGGGCTTCGCCGACGCCACGCACGTGCAGGGCGGCATCGTGGCCTGGGCCCGCCAGGTCGACACCAGCCTGCCCGTCTACTGACACCGCCGCGGTGGCCCGCGCGCCGGGCCGCCGCGACCGTCCACCCCGCGTTGCAGTCGAGGTGGACGGTCTGGAAAACGTCACCCTCGTGGCGGTCCCGATCCGGTCGGCGGCCGATCCGCCCACCGGGAACAGGCCAGTACCGACTGAGATGGTGGACGCCGAACACGGCGCCGGCGCGGGCCGCCGGGAGTGCGAGATCGGTGAGCGGATGGCCGGCGAGGACGGTCACCGGCGCGACTCGGTACCGGCGCGGCGTCCGAATTCCGCCGTTGACCGGCGGTACCGTACGGCCGTGACTTCTGTGGAACCTCCCGAGCACGTGCGCGCCACGTTCGGTCTGCGCGAAGTGACACCCGTCCCGCTCAATGACTGGGACGGTGGCTGGCGGTGCGGTGACGTGGTGCTGAGCCCGGTGGCCGATCACGCGCGCGCGGCGTGGTCGGCGAAGGTCCGCGAGACGCTGAAGGTGGACGGATTGCGGCTGGCGCGGCCGGTGCGCGCGACCGACGGCCGCTACGTCGTCTCGGGTTGGCGGGCCGATACGTACCTGGAGGGCAGCCCGGAACCCCGCCACGACGAGGTGGTCTCCATCTCGCTGCGCCTGCACCAGGCCACCTCGCGGCTGGAGCGCCCACGCTTCCTGGTGCAGCCGCCCGTCGCGCCGTGGGTCGACGTGGACATCTTCGTGGCCGCCGATCGCGCGGCCTGGGAATCGGTGCCGCTGCGCAGTCTGCGCGCGGGCGGCGCGGTGCTGCCCACCTCGCCCGACGGGCAGCGCAGCATGGAGCTCATCGGCCAGTTGGCCACCCTGCGCAAACCGGTCCACACACCGGCGCAACTGGTGCACGGCGACCTGTTCGGCACGGTCCTGTTCGCCGGGCAGTACACGCCAGGGCTCACCGACATCACCCCGTACTGGCGGCCCGCGGGCTGGGCGGCGGGGGTGATCGTGGTGGACGCGCTGTCGTGGGGCGGGGCCGACGACGGTTTGGTCGACCGCTGGGCGGATCTGCCGGAGTGGCCGCAGATGTTATTGCGCGCGGTCATGTTCCGGCTCGCGGTGCACGCGCTGCATCCGCGTTCCACCCCGGAGGCGCTGCCCGGACTCGCGCGCACCGCCGATATGGTGCGGTTCCTGCTGTAGTGAAAACCGTTGCCGGGCAACAACTTGCATACGAACACACCGAATGCCGCCGGGAAGGAAGACTTCCCGGCGGCATTCGGGTCTCACCGGGCGCGCCGCCGGCCGCCGGCGTCGCGATCATCCGAGGGGTTCGGTCCCGGATGCCCGGTGCGACTTACACGTTCGCGTAGGCGAGCGAGGAGATCCGGCCCACCGCGAACGAGGACCGCAGGTAGAAGAACCAGGTCACGCCCGCCATCACCACGAACGTGGCCGCGTAGGCCCAGAACGCGGGCGACATGCTGCCGAAGTTGATGTTCGACAGGCGCAGCGCCTGCTGCAGCAGGTAGCCGCCCGAGGCGCCGATCGCGCCGATGACGCCGATCGCCGCACCCGCCTGCCGCCGCGCCGACGCCGCGGCCTCGGCGATGTCCGTGCCGTGCTCGGAGGCGTACTTCTTGGCCTCCGCGCTGAAGATCGACGGGATCATCCGGTAGGTGGAGCCGTTGCCGATGCCGGTCAGGATGAACAGCGCCAGGAACGCGGTCAGGTAGAGCGGGAAGCTCTTCAGCTCCAGCGCCGCCAGGATGGCGACCGCCGCCACGGCCATGCCGCCGAACACCATCACGGTGATCTTCGCGCCGCCCACCTTGTCGGAGATCCAGCCGCCGAACGGACGGCTGAACGAGCCCACCAGCGCGCCGAGGAAGGCCAGGTTGCCCAGGGTGGTGATCCAGCCGATATTGGCCAGGCTCGGGAAGTTCGCCTTGATCAGCGTCGGGAACGCGAACGAGAAACCGATGAACGAGCCGAAAGTGCCGATGTAGAGGAACGACATGATCCAGGTGTGCCGGTTGGTGAGCGCCAGCTTGTAGGACTTGCCGTCGGACTTGGCCGTGCTGATGCTGTCCATGTAGCGCAGTGCGCCGAACGTGGCGACCAGGATGAACGGCACCCAGACCAGCACCGAGAGCGTGATGCCGAACCGGTAGCCCGCGGCGTCCTTGGCCATGATGTGCGTGCCGAGCGTGATCAGCAGCGGCAGCACCAGCTGGGTCTGCGCGACGCCGAGGTTGCCGCCCGCGGCGTTGATGCCCAGTGCCGCACCCTTTTTGCCCTCGGGGAAGAAGAACGAGATGTTCGCCATCGACGAGGAGAAGTTGCCGCCACCGAAACCGGCGAGCGCGGCCAGCACCATGAACACCCACATCGGCGTCCCGGGCTGGTTGACGAACCAGGCCAGGCCGAGCGTCGGGATGAGCAGCATGGCGGCGCTGAACGCGGTGAACGCGCGCCCGCCGAAGCGCGGGATGGCGAAGGTGTACGGAATGCGCAGTGCCGCACCGACGAGCGTGGGCGTGGAGGTCAGCAGCAGCGCGTTGCTGACGGCGGTCGGGTTGCCCTGGCCGAGACCGGCGAGGAAGGGGAATCCGGCCGCGCCCATGCTGGTGACGACGGTGCCCCAGATGACCCACACGCTGAATCCGAGATTCTCGGCGAACACCGAGAAGATGAGATTCTTGCGCGCGGTGAGTTTGCCACCCGATTCCCAGAATTTCTCGTTGTCCGGTTCCCAGTGATCCAGCCAGCGGCCGCGCTTCTCGTGGGTGAACGCGGTGTCCGGCGTCTGGCCGGTGGCAGCGACTGTGGCGGTCATCGGCTTCCTCTCGATTCGATCTCGACCGACCCTCATCGCGGCACCGTCGCGCCGTTGCGACGTTGTTCGTCTCGGGATTCGCCCCTCGCCCCGGAATCGGGTGGAGCCGTCGAGTTGCCTTAGTACGGTCGAGACAAAAGTAGAAGCCCGTTGTTGCGTCCCCGTGGCCTTCGGTGACGTTCCCGGCAAATCCGACTCACATCGTGGGATCGGCCGCGGAGAGGGTTTTCCTGCGTGCCCGACCGGTCGGAATTCAGCGCGCGTCGGGATATTCGGCGATGAGCGAGCCGAGGAAGCAGCTCGCGGCCTGCGAGGCGCGCTCGCCGTCGCCGTCGATGACGGCCTGCACGAGCTCGTTGTGCTCGGCGTCGTAGGAGTCGTCGGACTTCGAGGTGCGCGAACGGATCACCTGTTCGATGGTGGGCAGCAGCGAATCGTAGAACTCGAGGTACACGGCGTTGTGGCTGGCGACCACGATGGCGCGGTGCAACTCCACGTCAGCGGCGATGGCCGTGGGAATGTCGTCGTCCCAGTGGTTGCTGCGCTCGGCGAGCAGGCGGCGCAGGGTGGCGATATCGGACTCGTCGCGGCGCTGGGCCGCCAGCGCCGCGGCGGTGGTGTCGAGCGCCAGGCGCAACTCGAGCACATCGCGCTCCTCGGCGTCGGCGAAGAACTTGCCGAGCGTGCCGCCGACCTCCGAGGCCGCGATCACATAGGTGCCCGAGCCCTGGCGGCGTTCCAGCACACCCGCGTGCACGAGCGCCTGCACCGCCTCGCGCACGGTGTTGCGGCCCGTCCCGGTGAGCTCGGTGAGCTCCGGTTCGGTGGGGATGCGGGAGCCGATGGGCCAACGGCCGGAACGTATTTCGGCACGCAGCTGTTCGGTTACCTGGGCGATGAGGCTGGTGCGCCGGACTGGTTGCACGGCAATAGGGTACCGCCCGTCACAAACGGTTGCCTCCGATCATGGGGTCATCCTATGATTTCTCGGTGACAGCGACCCTCCCCGATGCCCCGAGCCAGGACACCGTCGATATCGCCGCGCGCCGTCGCGCGCTGCTGGAGGGGCGACTACTCGTCCTCACCGCGATCGTCATGTCCGCGCTCGTGCTGCGCGTCGCCGTCACCGCCTACAGCCCGCTGGCCGAACGCATCGGCGCCGACATCGGCTATTCCACCGCCGTCGTCGGCGTCTTCGGCATGATTCCCACCGCGATGTTCGCGGTCTCGGGCCTGCTGACCCCGCTGATGGTGCGCCGCCTCGGCCTGGAGCGCACCGCGCTGGCCGCGATGCTCATGGCGGGCGCGGGCATGCTCATCCGTTCGCTCATGCACGGCACCGGCGAGCTGCTGGTGTTCTCGGCGCTGGCCCTCGGCGGCATGGGTATCGGCAACGTGGTGATCCCGCCGCTGGTCAAGCGGTACTTCCCCGACCGGCTCGCGGTGATCAGCTCCCTTTACATCACCATGGTGCAGCTGGGCACCGTCTTCCCGGCGCTGGTCGCGGTGCCCGCGGCCGACCACTTCGGCTGGCGCGTGTCCGTCGGCATGTGGGCGTTGCTCGGCTTCGCCGCGGCGGTGCCGTGGATCGCGGTGCTGCGCAGCCGCGAGGGCCGTGACCGCGACGACGTCACTGCGCTGCCCACCGAGCCGGGCGCGGCGGCGGGCCGGGTGTGGCGCTCGCCGCTGGCCTGGGGCATGGCGGGCATGTTCGGCATGACCTCGCTGACCACCTACGCCATGTTCGCCTGGCTGCCGCGCATCCTGGGCGACGCCGGCGCGAGCGACGCCTTCGGCGGCACCATGGTCGGCCTGTTCGCCCTGGTCGGACTCGTCGCCGCGTTCACCGCGCCCACCCTGGTCGCGCGGTACCGCAACCCGTTCCCCATCGTGCTGGGCTGCGCGGTCTTCTTCTTCGCCGCCTTCGCGGGCCTGCTGATCGCGCCGATGGCCGCGCCCGTGCTGTGGGTGGTGCTGCTGGGCTTGGGCCCGAGCACTTTCCCGATGGCGCTCACCCTGATCAACCTGCGCACCCGCACCCCGCGCGGTTCGGCCGCGCTGTCCGGCTTCACCCAGGGCGTCGGCTACGCCGTGGCCTGCCTGGGCCCGCTGCTGTTCGGCATGCTGCATACCGCCACCGGCGGCTGGCTCGCCCCCTTCGCCATGCTGAGCGTCGCGGTGCTGGTCCTGCTCCTCGGCGCCTGGCAAGCCTGCAAACCGCGCCTGCTGGAGGACACCTGGGGCAAACGGGAGCCGGTCGTCGCGGCGTAGGTTCCCCAGGACACGTCCGAGTCGCTAACCGGCGATGCGCCGTGGAAGAACCCCGGGCTGGGATACCGTAACCGGACAAACCTCCCGCCGATCTCGCCGGAGCCCGCGCGGCCACCGGGGTAAAGGGGGCAGCGTGTCCGACCGGACCCTGCAGATCATCGCGCTGGTCGTGTACTTCGGGGCGATGGTCGCCATCGGTGTCTACGCCTACCGCAAGACGGTCGACCACGAGGGCTACATGCTGGCGGGCAGGCAGCTGCCGCCGTGGACCGCCGCCCTCAGCGCGGGCGCCTCCGATATGTCGGGCTGGCTCATGATGGGCCTGCCGGGCGCCATCTACGCCGCGGGCCTGATCGAGGCGTGGATCGCCATCGGCCTCACCATCGGCGCCTACCTCAACTGGCGGTTCGTCGCGCCGCGGCTGCGCGCCTACACCGAGGTCGCGCGCAACTCCATCACCATCCCCAGCTTCTTCGAGAACCGGCTGCACGACGACACCCGGCTGCTGCGCGTGGCCGCGGGGACCATCGTCCTGGTCTTCTTCACCTTCTACGTGTCCTCGATGCTGGTCGCGGGCGGTGAGTTCTTCCGGCTCGCGTTCGGCACCTCGTATCTGAGCGGCATGCTGATCGTCGCCGCCGTGACCTTGGCCTACACGCTCATCGGCGGCTTCCTCGGCGCGTCGCTGACCGACGTGGTGCAGGGCACCATGATGCTGCTGGCGCTGCTCGTGGTGCCCGTCGTGGCGATGGTCGCGGTGGGCGGGCCCGGCGCGACGGTCGACGCGATCCGGGAGGTGGACCCCGCCCGGTTGTCCTGGCTGGGCGGCGGCTCGTTGACGGCGGCCACCGTGGTGGGCATCCTCTCTGCGGCCGCGTGGGGCCTCGGGTACTTCGGGCAACCGCACATCATCGTGCGCTTCATGGCGATGCGCAGCGCCGAGTCGGCGGGACCGGCCCGGCGCATCGGCATGACGTGGATGATCGTGTCGCTGGCCGGCGCGGTCGCCTGCGGCCTGGTCGGGATCGCGTACTTCTCGACCAGCGGCGAATCCCTGGACAATCCCGAGCATGTGGTGCTGGCGCTCTCGCAGCTGCTGCTGCATCCGCTGATCGTCGGTTTCGTGTTCGCGGCGGTGCTGGCGGCGATCATGAGCACGGTGTCGAGCCAGCTGATCGTCTGTTCCTCGGCATTCGTCGAGGATCTGTACCACGTCTTCGGCCGGGAGAGTTCCCAGCGCACGCTGCTGACGCTGGGCAGGGTGTGCGTGCTGGTGGTCGCGGTCATCGCCGGGCTGCTCGCGATCTCGCCGAGCGGCACCATCCTCGAACTCGTCGCGTTCGCGTGGGCCGGTTTCGGCGCGTCCTTCGGCCCGGCCGTGCTGCTGTGCCTCTACTGGCGCAAGCTCACCAACTGGGGCGCGCTCGCCGGTATGGTCGCCGGTGCGCTGACCGTCATCCTCTGGTCCGCCTACGGCCCCGACATCTACGGCGTCGCCCTCTACGAGATCGTCCCCGGCTTCCTCGTCAACGTGGTCGTCTCGATCGCCGTCAGCCTGGCCACCTACACCCCGGACACCGGAATGGACGACGAGTTCGACCGCGCGGTGGACGTCGCCCACGCCCGCTAGCCGCGGCGATCGGGACGTAGCTGTTGCGGTGTCGCCGCCCCGGGCGCATGCTGTGCACGTCACATCTCACGCGGTTTTCCGGCGGGGTCGGCTGTTTGTCACTCGCGGAAACCGTTGTGTCACATGCCCGAAACATTCGAAGGGGCTCACCTCGCTGACCGGAGCGAGGTGAGTAACCGTTGATTTGACGGTCATCTACCGCAGCATTACGGCAATACCTGTTTCCTACCGTTGGGCCAACCGGAATTTGGGAGGCCCTTGTTGAGCACGCTGACGCGTAATCGCAACATTGAGCAGTGGGACGCCGAAGATGTCGCCGCCTGGGAGGCGGGCGGCAAGGACGTCGCCAAGCGCAACCTGATCTGGTCGGTGGTCGCCGAGCACATCGGATTCTCCGTGTGGTCCATCTGGTCGGTGATGGTGCTGTTCATGCCCGCCGACCAGTTCGGCATCGATCCCGCGGGCAAGTTCTTCCTGGTCGCGGTGCCTACGCTGGTCGGTGCGGTGCTGCGCATCCCGTACACGGTCGCCACCGCGCGATTCGGCGGCCGCAACTGGACCATCTTCAGCGTCCTGGCGCTGCTGATCCCGACGCTGCTGACGCTGTACTTCATCAACCAGCCGGGCACCTCGTACACCACGTTCCTGGTCATCGCGGCCTTCGCGGGCTTCGGCGGCGGCAACTTCGCCTCCTCGATGACCAATATCAACGCCTTCTACCCCCAGCGGCTCAAGGGCTGGGCGCTGGGCCTGAACGCGGGCGGCGGCAATATCGGCGTCCCCGTCATCCAGCTGCTCGGCCTGCTGGTGCTGGCCACCCTGGGTGCCGAGTACGCATCGGTGATCTGCCTGATCTACCTGGCCCTGATCGCCGTCGCCGGCTTCGGCGCCGCGCTCTACATGGACAACCTGCCGAGCCAGAAGGCCAACCTCTCGTCCATGGTCGACGCGCTGCGGGTGCCGCAGTCCTGGGCCATCGCCTTCCTCTACATCGGCACCTTCGGGTCGTTCATCGGCTACAGCTTCGCGTTCGGCCAGGTGCTGCAGCTCAACTTCGTCGCCGGTGGTGACACCGCCGCCCAGGCCGCCGTGCACGCCGCGTCCATCGCGTTCATCGGCCCGCTGCTCGGTTCGCTGGCCCGCCCCTACGGCGGCCGCTGGGCCGACCGGTTGGGCGGTGCGAAGGTCACGCTGTTCACCTTCGCCGTCATGATCGGTGCGGCTGTGCTGGTCGGGCTGGCGAGCGCCCTCGGTGACGGCGCGGGTCGCCCGACCGGTGTGGTGATGGTGGCCATGGTGGCCGGCTTCATCGCCCTGTTCGTCATCTCCGGCATCGGCAACGGCTCGGTCACCAAGATCATCCCGTCGGTGTTCGAGGCCAGGTCCAAGTCGCTGCCCGTGCGTCCGGCCGAACAGTCGGCCTGGTCGCAGAACACCGCCGGCGCGCTCATCGGTTTCGTCGGCGCCATCGGCGCGCTGGGCGGGGTCGGCATCAACCTGGTGCTGCGCTCGTCCTACGCCTCGACCAGCTCCGCGACCACCGCGTTCTGGGTCTTCACCGCCTTCTACGTGGTGTGCGCCGCGGTCACCTACCTGGTGTTCCTGCGCCGCCCCGCCGCCACCGACTCCGACGTGGTCGTCGAAGCCGAGGCGCTCGTCCTCGAAGCCGAGGCCGCCGCGTCGTCCAGCCCGTCGGCTCGCGCCTGACGCCGAACCATCCCAGGGAGGTCACTATGAACCCCACCGTCGATCCCACTCGGCGCAAGACCGCGGTGGTCGTCGGCCACGGCATGGTCGGACACCGCTTCGTCGAGGCCCTGCGGTCCCGCGACGAGGACGCCACCTGGCAGATCGTGGTCCTCAGCGAGGAGCAGCTGCCCGCCTACGACCGCGTCGGCCTGTCGTCCTACGTGGGCGCCTGGGACCCCAGCGCGCTGGCGCTGCCCGGCAACGAGTACGCCGGTGACGAGCTGGTGGAGCTGCGGCTGGGCCACCGGGCCGAGAGCATCGACCGCGAGGCGCGCAAGGTGCTCACCTCCGCCGGTGACACCCTCGCCTACGACGCGCTGATCCTGGCCACCGGCTCCTACGCGTTCGTGCCGCCGGTCCCCGGCCACGACCTGCCGGGCTGCTACGTCTACCGCACCATCGAGGATCTCGACGGCATCCGCGCCACCGCCGAGGCGGCCGGTCCCGGCGCGCGCGGCGTGGTGGTCGGCGGCGGTCTGCTCGGCCTGGAGGCGGCCAACGCGCTGCGCCTGCTCGGCATGACCCCGCACGTGGTCGAGTACAACAACCGGCTGATGCCCGCCCAGGTCGACGAGGGCGGCGGCGCGATCCTGGAACGCCTGGTCACCGATCTCGGCCTGAACGTGCACACCGGCGTCGGCACCTCCTCGATCGAGGAGACCGAGGGCGGCCTGCGGGTCACCCTCTCCGACGAGACCGTGATCGACGCCGCGATGGTGGTGTTCTCCGCGGGCGTGCGCCCCCGCGATCAGATCGCCCGCGACGCCGGCCTCGAGGTGGGCCCGCGCGGCGGCATCATCACCGACCTGGGGTTGCAGACCTCGGACCCGAACATCTGGGCCGTCGGCGAATGCGCCGCGGTCGAGGGTGTCTGCTACGGCCTGGTGGCCCCCGGCTACTCCACCGCCGAGGTGGTCGCCGACCGCCTGCTCGGCGGGCAGGGCGAGTTCCCCGGCGCGGACATGTCCACCAAGCTCAAGCTGCTCGGCGTGGACGTGGCCAGCTTCGGTGACGCGCACGCCACCACCGAGGGCGCGCTGTCGGTGGTGCTGCACGACGCGGCCAAGGGCACCTACGCCAAGCTGGTCGTCTCCGACGACGCGAAGATCCTGCTCGGCGGCATCCTGGTGGGCGACGCGTCGGCCTACTCGGCGCTGCGCCCGCTGGTCGGCCGTCCGCTGCCCGCCGACCCGGCTTCGCTCATCTCCCCGGCCGGCGCGGAGCTGGGCGCCGACGCCCTGCCCGACGAGGCGCAGATCTGCTCCTGCAACAACGTCAGCAAGGGCTCCATCTGCGGCGCGATCGCCGACGGCGCGTGCGATGTGCCCGCCATCAAGAGCTGCACCAACGCGGGCACCTCCTGCGGCGGCTGCGTGCCGATGCTGAAGAAGCTGCTCGAGCAGTCCGGCGTCGAGGTCTCCAAGTCGCTGTGCGAGCACTTCAGCCAGTCGCGCGCCGAGCTGTTCCAGATCGTGCAGGTCACCGGCATCCGCACCTTCTCGGGCCTGATCGCCAAGCACGGCAAGGGCTCGGGCTGCGATATCTGCAAGCCGACCGTCGCCTCGATCCTGGCGTCCACCTCCAGCGATCACATCCTCGACGGCGAGCAGGCCGCGCTGCAGGACACCAACGACCACTTCCTGGCCAACATGCAGAAGAACGGCACCTACTCGGTGGTGCCGCGGATGCCCGGCGGCGAGGTCACCGCCGAGCAGCTGATCACCATCGGCGAGGTGGCCAAGGAGTTCGACCTCTACGTCAAGGTCACCGGCGGCCAGCGCATCGACCTGTTCGGCGCGCGCGTCGAGCAGCTGCCGCTGATCTGGAAGCGCCTGGTGGACGCGGGCATGGAGTCCGGCCACGCCTACGGCAAATCGCTGCGCACGGTCAAGAGCTGCGTCGGGTCCACCTGGTGCCGCTACGGCCAGCAGGACTCGGTCGGCATGGCCGTGCTGCTCGAAAAGCGTTACCGCGGACTGCGTTCCCCGCACAAGCTGAAGCTGGCGGTGTCGGGCTGCGCCCGCGAGTGCGCGGAGGCGCGCGGCAAGGACGTCGGCGTCATCGCCACCGAGAACGGCTGGAACCTCTACGTCGGCGGCAACGGCGGTCTCACCCCGAAGCACGCGGTGCTGCTGGCCGGCGAACTCGACGACGAGACGCTGATCAAATACATCGACCGGTACCTGATGTTCTACATCCGTACCGCCGACCGGTTGCAGCGCACCGCGCCGTGGCAGGAGGCGCTGGAGGGCGGCATCGAGTACCTGCGGCAGGTCATCTGCGAGGACAGCCTCGGCCTCGCCGAGGAGCTGGAGTCGGCCATGGCCAAGCACGTCGAGGGCTACAAGGACGAGTGGGCGGCGGTGCTCGAGGACGAGAACAAGCTGTCGCGCTTCGTGTCGTTCGTCAACGCGCCCGCCGAGGCCGACCCGACCATCGCGTTCGACGACAGCGGCGAGCGGAAGGTGCCCGTGCTGTTGGGCGTGCCACAGATCGCCGTCGGGGCGGCGCGGGTGGGAGACAACACCGCGACGCACGGGAAATAGCCGCTTAACCGTGTGGAAACAGGACGCCGGTACCAATGGGTAAGGCGTTCGGAGGAGGAACCCGATGACCGTGATCGATACACCCAGCATTTCCCCGGCTACGGCCACCGGTTGGACGCAGGCGTGCCGACTCGACTACCTGATCCCCGGCCGCGGGGTCGCGGTGTTGCTGAGAGGTGGCCAGCAGGCCGCGCTCTTCCTGCTGGGCGACGGCGCCCTCTACGCGGTCGGGAACATCGATCCGTTCGGCCGGGCGGCGGTCATGTCGCGCGGGATCGTCGGCGACCGCGGCGGCGTGCCCATCGTGGCCTCGCCGCTGCTGAAGCAGGCGTTCTCGTTGCTCGACGGACGCTGCCTGGACGACGCATCGGCGGCGCTGCCGGTGTACGCGGTGCGTGTGGACGACGGCATCGTTTCGATTTCCAACGAGCCCGCCGCGCTCGACGCCTCGGACGGATGAACATATGACGACAATCGACGCCGGCGCGTCCCTGGCCGGCTTCACCGTCGGTGTCACGGCGGCCCGGCGAGCCGAGGAGTTCGCCACGCTGCTCACCAGGCGGGGCGCGTCCATCGTGTCGGCTCCGGCCATCCGGATCATTCCGCTGGCCGACGACACCGAACTGGAGCGGGTCACCCGCACCCTGGTGGCCCAGCCGCCGCAGATCACGGTGGCCACCACCGGTATCGGCTTCCGCGGCTGGATGGAGGCCGCCGAGGGCTGGGGCCTGGCCGAGGATCTGCGCGCCACCCTGGGCGCCACCCGGATGCTGGCCCGCGGCCCGAAAGCCAAGGGCGCCATCCGCGCCGCCGAACTGCGCGAGGAGTGGTCGCCCGCGTCGGAGTCCTCGGCCGAAGTGCTCGACCACCTGCTCGCCGAGGGCGTGGAGGGCGTACGGATCGCGGTGCAGTTGCACGGCGCCACCACCGAGTGGGAGCCGGTGCCCGACTTCTGTGAGGTATTGCGTTGTGCCGGTGCGGATGTCGTGCCGGTGCCGGTGTATCGCTGGATCCCGCCCGAGGATCAGGGCCCGATGGATCAGCTGATCGAGCTGATCGTCACCGCCGGACTGGACTGCGTGACGTTCACCAGCGCGCCCGCCGTGGCCTCGATGTTGATGCGCGCCAAGGAAACCGGTCTGCTCGAGGGTGTGCTGCACGCCCTGCGCGGCCGGGTGCTGGCGGCCTGCGTGGGCCCCATCACCGCCGCCCCGCTCGAAGAGCTCGGCGTGCCGACCTCGATGCCGGGCCGCGCGCGGCTCGGTGCGCTGGCTCGCCACGTCGCCGAGGAACTGCCCCGGCGCGCCAGCCGGATTCACGCCGCCGGGCACATCATCAGTGTGCGCGGCGCGTGCGTGGTGGTCGACGGTGAGGTGCGCCAGCTCGCGCCCGCGCCGATGGCGCTGATGCGCTCGCTGGCCCGCCAGCCCGGCCGCGTGGTGTCCCGCGAGGACCTGCTCGCCGCCCTGCCCGGCGGCGGTGACGACACGCACGCCGTGGAAACCGCCATCGCCCGCCTGCGCGCGGGCCTGGGCACGCCGAAGGCGATCCAGACCGTGGTCAAGCGCGGCTACCGGCTGGCGCTGGACGCCGCCGACTGCGATCCGGTGCCGCGCGACCTGACGTCCCCGCACGCGCAGCCGCCCGCGCACACCCGCCCGGCCGCGCCCGGCATCGGCAACCCGGTCCGTTCGCCGCGCTACGCGCCCCAGCCGATGGGGTCGTGGTGAACGCCCCCGCGCTGGTGCTGGTCGCGCACGGCACGCGCAGCACCAAAGGCGTCGAGATGATCGCCGCGCTCGCCGAGGCGGTCGCCCGTGAGCTCGGCGCGCCCGCGGGCGCCGCGATTTCGGGGCGCGGCGCCCGCGTCCCGGCGGTGCGCACGGCGTTCGTCGACGTGCTCGGCCCGTCGCCCGCCGAGGTGTTGCGGGATCTGGACGCCAGCGCGGAAACCGTTCCCGCCGTGGTGGTTCCGGCGTTCCTCGCCTCGGGCTACCACGTCTACCAGGATGTGCCGCGCGAGGTGACCGAGAGCGCTCATCCGGCCGCGACCGTCACCCCGGCGATGGGCCCCGATCCGGCGCTGGCCGCGATCATGGCCATGCGCCTGCGCGCGGCCGGGTGGCGTCGCGGTGACGCCGTGGTGTTCGCCGCCGCCGGCTCATCGGACTCCCGTGCGCGCCAAGATGTCCGGCGCGCGGCCGCGATGCTGGCCGAGCGCCTCGGCGCGCCGGTGCGCATCGGTTACGTGGCGACGGGTGCGCCACGTGTGCCCGAGGTTGTCGCGGAATTGCGTGAGTCCGGTGCGCGCCGCGTGTTCATCGCCTCGTATCTGCTCGCGCACGGGTTGTTCCAGCAGCGCTTGCACGAGGCGGGCGCCGACGGGGTAGCCGAGCCGATCGGCGTCCACCCGGCGGTGGTGCGCCTTATTGCCGACCGCTACCGCGCGGCAGCCCACCCGCCTCTCCGCGTATAAGGCGGCGGCTGCGTCAGGCGCGGACGTCGGTTCGCTGCCGTCTCCGGAATTCTGCTGGGCGGAGTCAGCCGGTACCCGGCGAGTTACCCATGTGCTGGCGAAACCAGTTGTTGCCTTGGGTAACTCGCCGAACGCCTGCAAACACGTCGTTGCGGTCGAGACTGGTTGTCGGCCGGATCTCTCGCTGAATACCACCGCTTGCCGAGGCGTCCACGGATGATGCGGTCCTCCCGGCCCTGTCCATCGCTGCATGCCACGGATTTGCCAGGCTCACCGAATCGGCAACACACCTCCGCTGAAGCCTCCGGGCACCTGCGGCATCGCTGCCACCGCCCACACCCGTGCCGCACTGACGTTCGGCACGGCCGCCGCGCATTTCCGCCCACTGGCTGTCCACAACCGTCTCGCCGCATCCGCGTGATCGGGTGGATCCGTGGCCGCCTTCGTGGCCCATTACATGGCCATTCATCAATCTGCTCGAGGTGACAACTGATCTCGCTCGCACATGGGTAACTCGCCGGGTACCGGCTAACTCAGCCCCATCAAACGACGGCAGACGGCCACCCAACGATCCCCGCCCCTGACGCAGCCGCCTTGAACGCGGAGAGGCGGACAAGGAGGCGGACAGCGGGTGCGCAAATCTCCGTGTGCGAAACCACAATTCGAGGCTTTCCCTCTCCCGAAAACGTGTTAACGATTGTAAACCGCGCGAGAACCAGCTGTTTCCAAAGCATCACCGGCAAGTCCCCCTGACGACCCCTCCACCCCGCAAAACCCGAGTTCAGCGCCCATCGCCCCTGGTCGCCGTGTCGTCGCCGGATATTCGCGCGCGCCGTACCGTGACCGGCATATTGCCTCGACCTCACAACTCACCGTGGCCTTTCGAGCGCTGTGAAAGAATCGTTTTGCCGCGCGAAACGACCTCCCTACAGTCGAAACATCAGCCCGATTCCACAGCTCGAAGGGGGCGTCGTGGTCACCTCGCGCACTCATGATCCGGCAGGCGGTTCTCCCGATGCCGGCGATGTCCTGCTCCGGCTCGGCAAGTATTTCCGGCGCGGCGAGGTCTCCGAGGACCAGCGGGTGCTGCACAAGGTCGGCGGCCGCGGCGCGGACGAGTTCTACCGCGACCGCTGGGCGCACGACAAGGTGGTGCGCTCCACACACGGCGTGAACTGCACCGGCTCCTGCTCGTGGAAGATCTACGTCAAGGACGGCGTGATCACCTGGGAGTCGCAGCAGACCGACTACCCCTCCGTCGGCGCGGACAAGCCGGAGTACGAGCCGCGCGGCTGCCCGCGCGGCGCGTCGTTCTCCTGGTACACCTATTCGCCGGCGCGGGTGCGCTACCCGTACGTGCGCGGCACCCTGCTCGAGCTCTACCGCGAGGCCAAGGAGCGCCTGAAGGATCCGGTGCTGGCCTGGGCCGACGTGGTCGAGGACCCGGAGAAGGCCCGTCGCTACAAATCCGCCAGGGGCAAGGGCGGTTTCGTGCGCGCCGAGTGGTGGGAGGCCGCCGAGATCGCGGCCGCCGCGCACGTGCACACCATCAAGCGCTACGGCCCCGACCGGGTCGCGGGCTTCTCGCCGATCCCGGCCATGTCGATGGTCAGCCACGCGGTCGGCGCGCGGTTCATCTCGCTGCTCGGCGGGTCGATGCTCTCGTTCTACGACTGGTACGCCGATCTGCCGGTGGCCTCGCCGCAGGTGTTCGGCGACCAGACCGACGTGCCGGAGTCGGCCGACTGGTTCGACGCGGGCTACCTCATCATGTGGGGCTCCAACGTGCCCGTCACGCGCACGCCCGACGCGCACTACATGACCGAGGCGCGCTACCGGGGCCAGAAGGTCGTGGTGGTGTCGCCGGACTACGCCGACAACACCAAGTTCGCCGACGAGTGGGTGCCCGCGCGGCCCGGAACCGATGCGGCCCTGGCCATGTCGATGGGTCACGTGGTGCTCAAGGAGTTCTTCGTCGAGCGTGACACGCCCCGCTTCCTCGACTACGTCAAGCGCTACACCGACCTGCCGTACCTGGTGTGCGTGGACGACCCGAAGGGCTGGGACGCCGAGGGCGACTACCACCACGACGGCGCGCTGGCGGGCAAGTTCCTCACCGCCGCCGACCTCGGCGACACCGCCGAAGGGTCCGCCCACAAGCCGGTGCTGCTGGACGCCGACGGAAACCCGGTGGTGCCCAACGGTTCTCTGGGCCACCGCTTCGGCGCCGACGACGCGGGCAAGTGGAACCTCGACCTCGAGGGCGTGGACCCGCTGCTCACCCTGCACGGGCGCGACGGCGCGCAGAGCATCGCACTTCGCCTGCCGCGCTTCGACTCCGACTCGGCGGGAGTGCTGCTGCGCGGCGTCCCGACCGTGACCGTCGCGGGCCACCGCGTCACCACCGTCTTCGATCTGCTGCTCGCCCAGTACGGCGTGGGCCGCGCGGGCCTGCCCGGCGAGTGGCCCACCGGCTACGACGACGCCACCACCCCCTACACGCCCGCGTGGCAGGAGGGCATCACCGGCGTCCCGGCCGCGCAGGCCGAACGCATCGCGCGCGAATTCGCCGACAACGCCGACCGTTCCGGCGGACGCTCGATGATCCTGATGGGCGCGGGCACCAACCACTGGTTCCACTCCGACCAGATCTACCGCGCCTTCTTCACCCTCACGCTGCTCACCGGCTGCCAGGGCGTGAACGGCGGCGGCTGGGCGCATTACGTGGGGCAGGAGAAGTGCCGACCGGTCACCGGTTGGGCCACATTGGCTTTCGGCCTGGACTGGCAGCGCCCGCCGCGCCAGATGCAGGGCACGGTGTTCTGGTATCTCACCAACGACCAGTGGCGCTACGACCCGTTCACCGCCGAATCGTTCGCCTCGCCGCTGGCGCAGGGCAAGTTCGCGGGCCGCACCGCCGCCGACAATATCGCGCTGGCCAGCAGGCTCGGCTGGATGCCCAGCTACCCGACCTTCGACCGCAATCCCCTCGACCTGGTCGACGAGGCCGAAGCCGCGGGGGTGAGCCCGGCGGATCACGTTGTCGCGGGCCTGAAGTCGAACGATCTGCGCTTCGCCTGCGAGGACCCCGACGCACCGGAGAACTTCCCGCGCTGCCTGACGGTGTGGCGCGCCAACCTGCTCGGCTCCTCCGGCAAGGGCAACGAGTACTTCCACCGGCACCTGCTCGGCGCCGACTCCAACCTCCAGACCGGCGAGGCCACCGGCGTGCGCCCGCAGGAACTGGTGTGGCGCGAGCAGGCCGCCACCGGAAAGCTGGATCTGCTGCTCTCCCTGGATTTCCGGATGACCAGCACCACGCTGTTCTCCGATATCGTGCTGCCCGCCGCCACCTGGTACGAGAAGCACGACCTGTCCTCCACCGATATGCACCCCTTCGTGCACGCGTTCTCGCCCGCCATCTCCCCGCCGTGGGAGGCCAAGACCGATTTCGACGCGTTCCACCGCATCGCGCGCGGCTTCTCCTGGATGGCGGAGAAGCATCTCGGCAAGCGCAAGGACATCGTCGCGGTGCCCTTGCAGCACGACAGCCCCGACGCGCTCGCCCAGGCGGGCGGCCGGGTGCTGGACTGGAAAGCCGGTGAGTGCGAACCGATTCCGGGCAAGACCATGCCGAAGCTGGTGGTGATCGAACGCGACTATCCGAAGCTGGCCGAGAAGATGGCCGCGCTGGGACCGCTGGTGGAATCGCTCGGACTCACCACCAAGGGCATCACCACCTACCCCGAGGCGGAGGTGCGGTACCTGGCCGGTGTGAACGGCACCGTGGTTTCCGGTGTGGCGCAAGGGCGTCCGTCGCTGGCCAAGGACACCTTCGCCGCCGAGGCCGTGCTCGCGCTGTCGGGCACCACCAACGGCAGGCTCGCCGTGGAGGGCTTCGAGGCGCTGGAACGCCGCACCGGCACCGAACTGGCCGACCTGGCCGCCGAGCACGAGGGCAAGCGAATCACATTCGCCGACACCCAATCCCGCCCGGTGCCGGTGATCACCTCGCCCGAATGGTCGGGCAGCGAGACGGGCGGGCGCCGGTACTCGCCGTTCACCATCAACACCGAACGGCTCAAGCCCTGGCATACGCTCACCGGCCGCCAGCACTTCTACCTGGACCACGACTGGATGATCGAACTCGGCGAGCAGCTGCCGATCTTCCGTCCGCCGCTGGACATGACGGCGTTGTTCCACGAACCCGGCGTCGGCACGGTGACCGAGAGGGGAGTCACCGTGCGGTACCTGACGCCGCACTCCAAGTGGTCCATCCACTCCGCCTATCAGGACAACCTGCACATGCTCACGCTCTCGCGGGGCGGGCAGTCGATCTGGATGTCGGACAAGGATGCCGCGAAGATCGGTGTGCGCGACAACGATTGGATCGAGGCGATCAATCGCAACGGCATCGTGGTGGCCCGCGCGATCGTGTCGCACCGGATGCCCGAGGGCGCCGTGTTCATGTATCACGCGCAGGACCGCGCGGTGGACGTGCCGCGCATCGAGGGCACCCCTGAGGTGGACGACGCGCGCGGCAAACGCGGCGGCATCCACAACGCGCTGACCCGCATCATGATCAAGCCCTCGCATCTCATCGGCGGCTACGCCCAGCAGTCCTTCGCCCTGAACTACCACGGCCCCACCGGAAACCAGCGCGACGAGGTCACCACCATTCGCCGTCGCTCGCAAGAAGTGGAGTACTGACGTGCGCGCCCACAGCCCGGCGCCCGTCACCGACCCGGGAAGGCGGGACTGACATGCGCGTCATGGCACAGCTGGCCATGGTGATGAACCTGGACAAGTGCATCGGCTGCCACACCTGCTCGGTCACCTGCAAGCAGGCGTGGACCAATCGCGGTGGCACCGAGTACGTCTGGTTCAACAACGTGGAAACCCGTCCGGGACAAGGCTATCCACGCCAGTACCAGGATCAGGAGAAGTGGAAGGGCGGCTGGACGCTCAACCGGCGCGGCAAGCTCACGCTGAAGTCCGGTTCGCGGATGAAGCGGCTGCTCAACATCTTCGCCAACCCGGATCTGCCCACCGTGTCGGACTACTACGACCCGTGGAGCTACGACTACGACAACCTGCTGTCCTCCCCGGCCATGGACACCACCCCGGTGGCGCGTCCGAAATCGGTGATCACCGGCGAGGATACGAAGGTCACCTGGGGCGCGAACTGGGACGACGACCTGGGCTCCGGCCCGGAACAGGTCGGCAAGGACCCGCTGCTGAACAAGTTGTCGGAGAAGGTCAAACTCGAGTTCGAGGAGACCTTCATGTTCTACCTGCCGCGCATCTGCGAGCACTGCCTCAACCCGTCGTGCGCGGCGTCGTGCCCCTCGGGCGCGATCTACAAGCGCGCCGAGGACGGCATCGTGCTCGTCGACCAGGACAAGTGCCGCGGCTGGCGCCAGTGCATCACCGGCTGCCCGTACAAGAAGATCTACTTCAACCACAAGACGGGCAAGGCGGAGAAGTGCACCTTCTGC
The DNA here is from genome assembly GCF_003315035.1 of Nocardia puris. Taxonomy (GTDB): domain Bacteria; phylum Actinomycetota; class Actinomycetes; order Mycobacteriales; family Mycobacteriaceae; genus Nocardia; species Nocardia puris. The sequence goes on along the minus strand of NZ_QNRE01000003.1, from coordinate 69,553 downwards.
TACCCGCGCGTGGAGGTCGGCATCCCGACCGTGTGCTCGGAGACCTGCGTCGGGCGGCTGCGCTACATCGGCGTGATGCTCTACGACGCCGACAAGGTGCTCGAGGCCGCGCAGGTCACCGACACGAAAGATCTGTATCCCTCGCAGCTGGGCGTGTTCCTCAACCCGCACGATCCGCGCGTGGTCGCCGAGGCGGAGCGCGCCGGCATCTCGCCGGAATGGATTCAGGCGGCGCAGGATTCGCCGGTCTACAAGCTGATCGTGGATTACCAGCTGGCGCTGCCGCTGCATCCGGAATACCGCACCATGCCGATGGTCTGGTATGTGCCGCCGCTGTCGCCGGTGGTGGACGTGCTGAGCGAGACGGGGCACGACGGCGAGAACCACGGCACCCTGTTCGGCGCGATCGACGCGCTGCGCATCCCCGTCGAATACCTGGCGGAGCTGTTCACCGCCGGTGACGTCGGCCCGGTGCGGGCCTCGCTGCAACGGCTCGCCGGCATGCGCTCGTTCATGCGCTCGGTGAACCTCGGCCAGGAGCCCGATCCGGCGATCGCGCCGTCGGTGGGGCTCGAGCCGGAGGAGATCGAGGCGATGTACCGGCTGCTGGCCATCGCCAAGTACGAGCACCGCTACGTCATCCCGCAGGGCGCGACTTCGCAAGCGCACGAACTGGATTCGCTGGCGACCGGGTGCAGTCTCGACACCGACGGCGGGCCGGGGATGACGGCGTTCGACCAGATGGTGGAGAAGTTCCACCTCACCGACTCCAACGGCGCCGCGCCGGAGGAGAAGTCGAACCGCATCAACCTGCTCAACTGGGACGGACGCAGCACCGACGGGTTGCTGCCCTCGAACGGCAACGGCGCCGCGAAAGCCGAAGGCGCGCAGGCGAACGGCAGCAACGGCGCTGCCGCGGGAGGGGCCGGCACCGGCGGCAACGGCGCCGCCGGCAACGGCACCGCCCCGGCCCCCACCGCCAGCGGGGCGCCACGATGAGCCTGCTGAAGTTGCGCCGCAGGCCGGAGCCCGCGGTGCGGATGTCCGAGCGCGACCGTCGCCTGATCTGGCGGCTCACCGCGCTGGTCCTCGACTACCCCGGCCGCGAGCTGCTCGGCATGCTGGACGAATTATCTGCCGCCGCAGCGGAATTGCCCGACGAAGTTCGCCCCGGGTTCGAGGCGCTGCTGGCCCACCAGCGCGGCACACCGCCGATCGACCTGGCCGCCGACTACGTCCAGACCTTCGACCTGCGCCGCCGCGCCAGCCTGCACCTCACCTTCTACGCCTACGGCGACACCCGCAAACGCGGTATGGCACTGCTGCGTTTCAAGCACGCCTACCGCCACGCGGGCGTCGAGCTGGGCGACGAGGAACTGCCCGACCACCTGCCCGTCCTGCTCGAATTCGCGGCCACCGTGGACCCGGTCGGCGGGGAACGCCTCCTCGGCGAACACCTCCCGGTGATCGAACTGTTGCGACTCTCCTTGTCCGACAGCGGATCCCCGTACGCCGCCGCGCTCGCCGGTGTGGTGGCGACGCTGCCGCCGCTCACCACCGCCGACCGGCGACGCATCGCCGAACTGGCCGCGGCCGGCCCGCCGGAGGAGGAAGTGGGCCTCGAGCCGTTCTCCATGGACCCGACCATGTTCGCCGATTCGGAAGGCCGCCGATGAACGGATCGATCCCCGTCCCCGTCGAGTTGTGGCTGATCCTGCCGTACGTCGCGTTCACCTCGTTCGTGCTCGGCCACATCTGGCGCTACCGCAACGACCAGTTCGGCTGGACCACCCGCTCCTCGCAGATCTACGAGAGCCGGTTGCTGCGCCTGGGCAGCCCGCTGTTCCACTTCGGCATGCTCGGCGTGTTCTTCGGGCACGTGCTCGGCGTGCTGATTCCGCAGTCGTGGACGGCGGCCGTCGGCATCACCCAGCACACCTATCACCTGATCGCCGTCGGGGCCGGTTCGGTGGCGGGCGCGATGGTGCTGGCCGGCGTCGGCATCCTGCTCTACCGCCGCCTCACGGTGCCCGCGGTGCGCAAGGCGACCACCGCCAACGACAAGGCGATGTACATCCTGCTGACCGCCGCGCTGGTCACCGGCCTGCTCAACACCTGGGGCAGCAACCTGCTCTGGGGCACCTACAACTACCGCGACACCGTCTCCCCGTGGTTCCGCAGCCTGTTCTCGCTGAGCCCCCACCCGGAACTGATGGTCGGCACACCCTGGACCTTCCAACTGCACGGACTGGTCGTGCTGGTGCTGGTCGGCGTGTGGCCCTACACCCGGCTGGTCCACATGTTCAGCGCACCGGTGGGGTACCTGACCAGGCCGTACATCGTCTACCGGCATAAGCAGTCGAATGCTGCGGATACGCGCAGGTACGCGAAGGCGTGGGAGGCGCCGGTGACGCCCGAGCGCTGGCGGTGAGTTCGGCGCGCTGGTGAACAGCCGCGCGCGCTGGTCGACGCCGCCCCCAACCGCGATCCGGTGGGGGTGGCGTTCGGTATTTCCGGGAGCGCTCGAGTTTCGGCAAAGCCGGGGCCGGGGGTTCGGGGCGGGGATACAGTGAGGGCGCCCTGAGCTCGGTGCGATCGAGGTCCGGGTTGTCGGAGTGTCGTGTCGGCTCATCGGGGAGTCCGGCCGGGTCGCCCGTGCGGCGGCCGCGGATTCGAGGGGTGCCGATGACGGAGGACGCGGTAGTCGTCGCTCGGGGCGTTTCTCGTGAGTTCCGGATCGGCGAGGCGACCGTCGCGGCGGTGCGGCCCTGTGACGCGCAGGTGCGGGCGGGGGAGCTGGTCGCGATCGTCGGCAAGAGCGGCAGCGGCAAATCCACACTGTGCCACCTGCTTTCCGGGATCGACCGCCCCACCACAGGTTCGGTGTCCATCCTCGGCCGCGACCTCGCGGACCTCTCGACACGCGAGCTGGCCGAATTGCGCGCCCGCCACCTCGGATTCGTGCTCCAGCGCGACAATCTGGTGCCCTGGCTGACGATCGAGGAGAACGTCGCCGCGCCCCTCATGTTCGCCGGAACCAAGCGCAAGGCCGCCCTCGCCGCCGCCCGCGACGCACTCGACCGGGTCGGCCTGGCGGACCGGGCGCGATCCTGGCCGACGCTCGTCTCGGGCGGCGAAGCCCAGCGCGCCGCCGTGGTGCGCGCCTGTATCGCCGGGCCCACCGTGGTGTTCGCCGACGAACCCACCGGCGCGCTGGACCGCCAGAACGGTGCCACCGTGCGCGAACTGTTCCGCAAACTCGTCAGCGAATCCGGTGCCGCCGGCGTGCTGGTGACCCACGATCCGGACGTCGCGGCGGACGCGGATGCGGTGTGGCACATGTCCGACGGAGTGCTCGATCGGAGCGGAGGCGCGCGGTGAACCGCGCCTCGGCGGTGGCACTGGTCGCGCGAGCGCTGGCCCGCGGCTGGTGGCGGCGGCCGATCCGGTTGATCGCCACCGTGTGTGGGGGCGTCGGCGGTGTTCTGCTCGCGGTCGCGGTGCTCACGATCTCGGTGCCGGTGCTGCAATCGGTGCGCTTGGCGCCGCTCGAGGCGATCGATCCCGAGGTGGTCGCGGTGTCCGCGAAGGCGCCGGTCGGCCTGTCGGCCGAGCTGGCCACCGACATCACCCTGGCCACCGGCGCGCAGTCGGCGCGAATCCTCATGGCCAGCACGAATATTCGCGGCGACACCGACTACGCCCCCGCGCGCGTCCTCGGCGTCGACACGGGCCTGCCCTCGATGCTCGAATCCGACGCTCGCTCCGAGGCTTTCGCGCCCCTACTGCCCGGCCAGGTCTACGTGCCGAGGAGGTGGGCGGACGAGCACGGCATCGCCGCCGGGGACAGCGTCGAGATCGTGACACCGACGGGTGCACGCCCCTGGCGGGTGGCCGATGTGCTCGGCGACGAAGCTACGGGCGGCGGACCGGCCGTGATCATGGGCATCGGTGACCTGTCCGCCGCTTTCGACCGAGGCAGCGCCGTCGACATCCTCCTGCTGCGCGGCGACGCCGAGGTCGCGGACCGCGCGCGAGAGATCGCGGGTGGCGCGGCGCTGGTCGGGCCGCCGGACGAGATCTTCGCGCCGTACTCCCGCGTCTTCCGCACCCCGCTGCTGCTGGTGTGGATGTTCCTCCTCGTCGGCCTGCTGACCGGCGCCGTGGTGACGTTCCTGACCTGGCGCCTCGCGCTCGCCGACGCCCGTCCGGTGCTGGCGCGCCTGCGCCTGATCGGCGTGCGCACCTCGGACCTGGTTCTCGGCTCCGGCCTGGTGATGATCCCGATGCTGTTGTGCAGCTACGCCCTCGGCGCCGCGCTGGGTCTGGCCACCGGCCGCGGCCTGGACTCGATCGGCGCGCAGATCGCGAATTTCACCCAGCAGGCGCTGGATTCGCGCACCGGCATCGCGATCCCGCTGGCCGGTGGTTTCGCGACGGCCGTGGTGATGTTCGGATTCGCCTGGCTGTCGGGCATTCTCGGGCTGCGCCAGGTCACCGCCATCGACGCGGTCACGGGCCGCGATCAGACGGCCGTGCACGCGACGGGGGTCGGCTGGCCGCTCGCCGCCGGTGCGGTGTGCTTCGCGGTGGGCGCGCTGGTCGTGGCGAGCGCGGGCAGTGTCGCGTCCCCCGTGTGGTCGTCGGTCACCTCGGCCGCCGGTGTGCCGTTGCTGGTCGTCGCGATCGTGGTGCTCAGCGTCGTGCTGCCGGTGGTCGCGGGCACCGCGATCCGGCGACTCGGGTCCGGTGCGACCACCCTGTTCGTCGGGCGGCAGCTCGAAGTGTATTGGCGGCGCAACGCCGCCCTGGCCATCACTTTCGCGATCGCGCTCGTCACCTCCATTGCCGTGTCCGGCGCGTCGGGGAGTATCCGCGGCGATCTGGAGGCGTCCATGGTGCGCTGGACCCAGGCCGACGTGTTCGTGCAGGCGGCGCCGATCGGCCAGAACCTGGCCGACGAAACCCTGCCCCCCGCGCTGGCCGACGAGATCAGGGCGTTGCCGGGCGTCGAAGGGGTGTACGCCTTCTCGATGTCGCTGATGGTGCTGGGCGAGGATCGCTATCAGGTGTCGTCGCTGTCCGGCGATATCGGGCAGGCTTCGGACGCGCGGATTCTGGAGGGGCCCGCCGACGTACTCGATCACCTGAGCGGTTCGGATGTCGTCGCCTCGTCGAACTTCGCCCGCACGCGGTCGGTCGGGGTCGGTGACACCGTCGAACTCCCAATCGCCGACGGCACCCGCACCGGCCGGGTCGTCGCCATCGTGGACGATTCGACCTCCGACGGCGGCCTGGTCTACGTGAGCGCCGACCTCTATCGCGACATCACAGGCAAGGGCGCCTACTCCTTCGCCGTGCTGGTGGCCGACGGCGCCGAGGCGCAGGTCGCCGCCGGTCTGGAAAGCCTGCTCGCGCAGCGGTATCCGCGCGCCGCCGTGCTGGACCGCGACGCCTATCGCGCCAGTGTGAGCTCCACCCTCGGACGCTTGATGAGCTCGTTCGGCGTCCTCGCGTGGGTGATGTTCGGTGTGGCGGCCGTGGTCGGGGTGACCACGTTGGCGTCCAATATCTTCGAGCGCCGGCGGGGACTGGTGCTGACCGCCCTGTCCGGCGATCCCCGGCCCGGCGAACGGTTGCTGGGGGCGGAGGCGGCCGTCATCGCCGGACTGGCCTGGGTGATCGCCGTGCCGGCCGGCCTGCTGGTGACCGTCGCGATGCTCGGCGTGCAGTCCCTGATGAGCGGACTCGCGCCCCGGATCGACCTGCCGCTCGGCATGATCGGCGTCAGCCTGCCGGTGACCTTGGCGGCGGTGGCGTGCGCCCTGTGGATCGCCCGCCGTTCCGTCGCGAACAGTTCACCTGCCGAGGTGATCGCCGACGAATGACCCGGCCGTCCGGCATTGTGTCACAGCCGGACGGTCGAATACTCGAATATTCCTGAATAAGCGCCGGATTCGCGACGAGCACCGACGCCGATACTGTCTGCCAAACCGCTATCCTGTGCCGTCGCGAGAGAGGTAAAGAAACCACGCGCCTGGTATTGCCGAATACCCAATGCCTGCGTCACGATATAAGAGTCCGAAATCAACTCGGCGATAGGCTTATTCGGCGACAACGCGTTCCTTGTCGATCGAACCATTCCACACCGGACCATCGGCGGTCCACTCGCAGCGGGTCGTGCCGTGGCCCGCCGCACCGCGCGGTATCGAGGAGGGGTCAAGTGGGCAGTCGGAAACCGAAGAACGTGGCGGCACTGCTGGATTGGCACGCGGGACGTTCGCAGCAGACGACCTTCCACCTGGACCGGCCGTTCGACATCGCACCGTGGGAAGGCACCGTGATCGACGGCGCCGCCGCGGCGGGCCTGGTCCGGGACGCCGCCGGTTGGCTCCACGCGGCGGGCGCTCGTCCCGGCGACCGGGTGGCGATCGTGAAGGACAACCACTTCGACATCCAGTTCCTGGTCGCCGCGGCCGCCCGCATCGGCGCGGTACCCGCGGCGCTTTCGTCGGCGGCGCCCGCGGATACCTTGCGGCACTTGATCACCTCGACCAAACCGGCGGTGACCATCTTGTCGCCCAACGTGATTCGCGCACTCACCGAGGGCGGTGAGAAACTGCCGGAGGCGGCGGGCCGGATCGTTGTGGTGGGCGAGGATTCCTACCCCGAGTCGATCGGCGACGTAATCCACTTCGAGGAGCTGCGCGGCGGGCCGGAGGCGCCCGTCCGGCTGCGTGCCGACGACGAGCCCGCGTTCCTCTGCCACACCTCGGGCACCACCGGACTGCCCAAACTCGTGGTGCACACGACCACCACCCTGTATCACGCGACGCGCTTGGACACGATTCCCTTCCCTGTCCTCACCAGCGGCCACCGCGATGTCTACGCCTCGGCGGTCTCCTTCGCGCATGCCAGGGCGGCGGGCACCTTCACGGCGCAATTATCATTGGCTCCAGCGAAATTGGTGATCCTCTCGAATCATGAGCCGGACAACGCCGTCAGCGTGCTGCGCAACCATCGCGTCACCATTCTCGAGGCGTGCCCGAACATCTTCCTGCACTGGCAGCCCCTGACGCGCACGCATCCGGAACTGTTCGAGCGGATCCGGTTGTATTTCAACACCTTCGATCTCATCCACCCGTCGACCGTGCGCGCGTTCCTGGGTGCGACGCGCCGCCGCTTCCCGCTGTGGTTGCAGGGGTGGGGGCAGAGCGAGACCGGACCGATCACCGGCGGCTTCTACAACCGCACCCGGGTGCGGTGGGCCTCGGGGAAGTCGGCGGTCACCAGCGATATCGGCTGGACCGTTCCCGGCATCAGCCGCGCCAAGGTCGTCGACCCGGTGACCGGTGCGCGGCAACGGATCGGACAGCCCGGGCTGCTGATGGCCCGCGGCAAGGGCCGCTGCGTCGACTACCTCGGCGAGACGGAACGCCATCGCGAGAAGGTCGACGGGAAGTGGTGGAACACGGGCGATCTCGGCTATCGCGACCTGCTCGGCCGCTTCCGGTTGCTGGACCGGGAGGTCGACATGATCCCCGGCATGAGCGGCATCGACGTGGAGAGCCTGCTGCTCGACCGCCTCGAGCACGCCACCGAGGTGGTCGTGCTCGGCGTGCCGGGCCGGTTGCCGGCGCCCGTGCTGTGCCTGGCCGGCGGCGCCTTGGACGAGGAGCTGTGGGCGCGGGCGACGCGGGACCTGCCGCCGCTCGGGCCGCCGGTGGTGCTGCCGTGGGAGGACGTGCCGCGCACCTCCACGTGGAAGGTGCGCCGCCACGCGCTGCGCGAACAGGTGCTCGGCACCGCGGAAACCTTCGGCACCGGACGGTGGACCTGACGGTCGCCGTCGAGAGGGAAGGGGAACTCGACCATGCCCGTGACAGAACCCGTGATCGTCGGCGCGTCCGGCGCGACCCTGCGCACCGCCGACGGCCGCGAGCTGATCGACTGCGCGTCGGCCGCTTTCGGCTATCAGTATCCCGTTGTGCGAGAGGCGGTGTCGGCGCAGCTGAGCGTACTGCCGCAGTCGACGCGCATGTTCCTGAACCGTCCGCTGGCGGATCTGGTGCGCCACCTCGCCGAAAGCACGCCGGGCGACCTGGCGGTCACCTATCCGGCCAACTCGGCCGCCGAGGCGATGGAGGGCGCGCTCAAGCTCGCGCTCGGCTACCACCGGCGTTCGGGGCGAAGGGGTTTCGTCGCGACCCTCGGCTCCGACCACGGCGGCAGCGGTGGCGCGATGAGTGTGTCGCGCCTCGGATCTCCGGAGAGGGCCGAGGTTGCGGGCGCGCCGATCGACGTGGCGTTCGTCCGATTCGGTGACACAACGGAATTGCGCCGGGCGGTGGAAAGGGCACGGCCCGCCGCTGCGGTCCTCGAGCCGATCGCCACCGGGGAGGGGCTGACGGTCCCGCCCGCCGGGTACCTGAGCGCGGTGCGGGAGATCTGCGACGAGTCCGGCGCGCTGTTGATCGTCAACGAGACCATCACGGGACTCGGGCGCACCGGTGCGCGGTTCGCGGTGGACGCCGAGAACGTGGTGCCCGACGTCCTCGTGCTCGGTGGCGCGTTGGGCGGCGGGGTGCTGCCGGTGGGGGCCTACGTGACCAGGGCGGCGATCAACCGTCGCGTCTACGGACGGCGCGGGCCCTGGTTGCACGGTTCGACCACCGGCGGCAATCCGCTGGCCTGTGTGGCGGCGGTGTCGGTGCTCGACGTGATGGAGCGGGAGGACCTGCCGGGCCGCAGTCGCATCAACGCGCGACGAATTCGGCAGTCACTGAACGACATTCATCTCCGGCATGCCGACGTGGTGAAATCCGTCGCCTCCGTGGGTCAGCTCGCCGCGATCACCTTCCACGACCCGGCGTCGGCGAGAGGCGCTGCGTCCCAGGCTCGCGCCCACGGCGTGCTGGCCTGGGAGGGTGCACTCGACCGTGGCGTCCTCGGCCTCCGTCCGCCGCTGATCTGCACGGGCGCGGAACTCGAGCGGGCGCTCGACGGCATCCGCGCCGCCGTGGACGCGGTGGGCACGGTCGCGGAGGAGCGAATCGCATGACCGCCCGATCCCGGCGCGCGGTGCTCGACATCTACCGGCGTCACTACAACCACTCGCTGTCCCTGATGATGCGCGCGGGCCGGCTGCCCATCGAGGTGAGCGCCCGCGAGCACACCATCGTCGACGAGCGCGGCCGCGAGTACCTCGACTTCTCCGCCGGATACGGGGTTTTCGGGCTCGGCCACCTCGATCCGGACGTGCAGCGGGCCGCGCAACGCCAACTCGCGGAGCTCGCGATGGTCCCGCCCCCACTGCGCACGGCCGCCGCGGAGGAGTTGAAACGAACGCTGGCGCGGATCACGCCGGGCGATCTCGAGCACGTGATCCTCAGCGGCAGCGGTTCCGAAGCGGTGGAAGTGGCGCGGCGGCTCGCACGGCTGGCCCGCCCCGGCCGCGTCCGGATGGTCGCCGCCACCACCGGCTACCACGGCAAGACGCTCGGGGCGATGGCACTACTGGGCCAAAACCATCTGACGGCACCGTTTTTCGACGCCGATCCCGACACGCGTTTCGTGCCCTACGGTGATCTGCGCGCCATGGCGGCGGCCTTGGACGACGGTGTCGCGGCGGTGTGCCTGGAACCGGTGGTCGGTGGCGGTTACGTGACCGTGCCGCCCGACGGTTACCTCACGGAGGTCGCCCGCCTGTGCCGGTGGCACGGCGCGCTGCTGATCGCGGACGAGGTGCAGACCGGATTCGGCCGCACCGGAACGCTTTTCGGTGTCGATCGCGAGAACGTGGCGCCCGACATCCTCGTGGTGTCCAAGGCGATGTCCGGGGGTCATGTGCCGATCTCGGCGACCGTCGTGCGCGACGAGGTGTTCGCCGCGGCGCTCGAAACCTCGGGCGGCGCACTACCCTTCGACACCGAGGCGGGCTGGTCACCCTTCGTGTGCGCGGCGGCCGCGGCGGCGATGGAGAAGATCGTCGCCGACGATCTCGCGGGCAATGCCGCCAGGCTCGGGGACTACCTCCTCGACCGACTCGCCTCGGTGGCCGCGAGGTATCCGAGCCTCGTCCTGGAGGTCGAGGGGCGCGGGCTGATGGTCGGGATGAAGGTGCTCAACCCACTCGTCGAACAGGGCATCCTCCTGCAGATGGTGCGGCGCGGCGTGCTGACCGGCATCTCGATGAACTCGGCGGCGAAACACCCTGCGCTGCGGATCTTTCCGCCGCTCACCGTGAGTCGCGCCGAGATCGACAAGGCGGTCGCCGCGCTCGACGCGACCCTCGCCGACCTGTCGCAGTATCCGGCGTTCAGCTACCGGATCCTCGACACGTTCATGGCCGTGCAGTTCCACTTGCCGCGTTGGCTGCTGCGCTACGGCGCCGATATCCTCTCGGCGCGCCGGGGCATCGTCCGCACGCGACCGTGGACGCCGGCGTTCGTCGCCGACTGACGGATCACGCCACCGCGGCCGACGGCGCGCCGTGCGGGTGCACCGGCAGGCTGTGCAGTCCGCGGATGAGCAGACTCTCACGCCACCGCAGGTCCCCGGCGGCGAGGCGCAGGTCGGGGTAGCGCCGCGCCAATCCGTCCAGGGCTATGCGTGTTTCGAGCCGGGCCAGCCCGGCGCCGAGGCAGTAGTGGATGCCGTGGCCGAACGCGATGTGTCCGGAGTTCCCCCGGCCGGGATCGAAGCTTTTGCCGTCCGGGAACTTTCGTTCGTCGCGGTTGGCCGAGCCCACCGCGACCAGCACCAGTTCGCCCTCCGGCACCGTCGCGCCGCCGATCGTGACCTCGGTGGCGGTGAAGCGGACGGTGGTGAAGTTGACCGGGCCGTCGTAGCGCAGGATCTCCTCGACGAACGGCGCGACCAGTCCGGGATCGGCGCGCAGGGCGCGGTAGCGGCGGGGGTCGTCGAGCAGCGTGTAGATCGCGTTGCCGAGGAGGTTCACGGTGGTCTCGTGCCCGGCGACCAGGATCAGGAACACCATGGCGACCAGCTCGTCGCGGGTGAGCCTGCCGCCGTCGTCGCTGGCCGCGACCAGGTCGGAGATCATGTCCGCGCGCGGATCTTCACGACGGGCATCGATCAGGCCGTCGAGGTAGTCGGCGAAAGCGTCGGTGGCGCTGCGCTTTTCGGAGGCGTCGGCCTTGGTGACGTCGACGATCACGGTCGACCACTCCCGGAATCGGGGCCGGTCGCGTGCCGGGACCCCGAGCATCTCGCAGATCACGATGATCGGCAGCGGGAACGCGAACTCCTCCAGCAGGTCCACCCGATCCGCCCGCCCGATCCGCTCCAGCAGCTCGTCGGTGACGGCTTCGACGCGCGGCGCGAGCGCGGCGAGTTTGGACGGCGCGAACGCGGGCGTCACCAGTCTGCGCAACCGGGAGTGTTCGGGCGGGTCGGTGTTCAGCAGGTGCCGCTTGACCCGCGGGCTCACCGCGGCGTCGTCCCGTTTCGGCGGCGTGCCCGGCGGATTCTTGCGGATATCGGGGTGGCGCAGCACCTCCAGCGCCTCGTCGTATCCCACCACCAGCCATGCTCGCGCTCCCGTCGGCAACGTGACCTGGTGCACCGGCCCCTCGGCCCGCAAGCCGGCGGTGAAGTCGTGGGGCGCCCGAAAGTAGTCCGCAGATAGATGTTTCATCTATTGGGGTCCTTGCTGGTGAGTATCCCGGGGCGGCACGCCGTCGTGCCGGTGGAAGAACGGGTGCGCCCACCACGCTGTGGACAGCGCGCAGCGGCGGCGTGTGCCGGGATACCGGATCGGGGACCGTTGTCCGACAACGGAATTCCACCGCCCAGCTACCGCCACCGAAGGCAAGGCGATGCTATCCGCAATCCCGCGCCGCCAGGGGAGTGACGCTGAGCACGCGGGCGATGCCGGTGCGATTGATCGTTCGACCTGTGTGGGTGATGGGGAGGCCGGTGTGGTGGGCCATTGTGTGCGACGCACCGGAAACGTACTGGTCATGCCACTCGGCCAGGGTGTCAGGTGCTCGTGTCGATCACCGGGGCGCGTTGGCCGCCGGGAAACCCGGGATCCGGTGAGCGATGCAGCTCACCGGATCGCGCGGTTGCTATCAAGCGTCCAGTTGGTGCAGTGTGGACGGCGGGTTCGTGGTTGCTGGCGATCACAGGGCTACCGATCCGAGCCGGGATGGCGCCGAATCGGTGTCGCTCCGTGCCTGTTCGACGGAGCGACCCCGATACGAGGTCAGCGACCTGTGGGTGGGTTGTACGCGAGTGGCCACTCGCGCGGACACCACGGATGGGCCGAAGCCAGCGGACCCGGCGGGTCACGCCTTGTCGTAGGCGTCCTGCAGCACCTTGATATCCAGCTTGGACATCGTCTGCATGACCGCCCCCGCCGCCGCGGCGCGATGCGGTTCACCCGCCAGCAGTTCGGTCAGCTTCGCCGGCACCACCTGCCAGTGCATCCCGTACCGATCCACCAGCCACCCGCACGGCCCCGGCTGCCCGCCCTCGGTGAGCGCCGCCCACAGCCGGTCCACCTCCTCCTGCGTGTCCACGGTGACCTGCACCGACGCCGCATCCGTCAGCGGATGCCCCGGCCCGCCGTTCATGAACGTGAACGACTGCCCCTGCAGCTCGATCGCCACCACGAACGCCGACCCGTCCGGCTGCCGCGACACCTCCACCACCCGCGACCCCGGAATCAACTCCACATACCGTCGCGCGGCCTCCTCCGCCTGCGCCTCGAACCAGAAGAAAGTGGTGACGCCCATGATGATTTCCTCACTCGTTGTAAGAACGTCCTGTCACCTATCGGTCGGAGCAGGGCGTCACCCTTCGACACATCTCCCGAACTTTCTCGAGGAATCTTTCCGCACGGGGCCGTGCGGCGCGGGCGCTATCGGCGCAGCAGATCCACCACGCCGGTGGTCGACTCGATGCCCTCGGTGTAGTCGCCGCCCGCCAGCTGCGCCGCCGTGCCGAAGGCGTATCCCGCCATGGCCCGCTGGTAGGCGACCATGCGCGGCGCGAACTCGACCGGCGAGATGTCCTCCTTCGCGATCAGCGTGAACGCGTGCGCGGCGCAGGCGAACATGCCCCACATCGCGCTGAGCAGGGCGATGTCATACAACGCCGCGAAACCCGGGTCGGTGCCGACGTATTCGACGCCGGCGGGCACGGCCAGCGCTTCGGCGTGTGCCGCGTGCGCCTGCGCCGACCCGCTGTAGAAGATGTACGCGCCCGAATCCGCGACCCCGATCATCGACGGGACCGCCATGATGCCGCCGTTCAGGAACCGGCCACCGCGCGCGCCGATCCACTCCGCGAGCGCCCGTGCTTCACCGGGGGTGCCGGTGGTGAGGTTGACGATGTCGCGGCCGGTGAGGTCGAGGCCGTCGAGTGTCGCGCGCACGGACGCGTCGTCGGGCAAGCAGACGACGACGAGAGAGTTGGCGGCGACGGCTTCGGCGGCGGTGGAGGTGGGCGCGCTACCCTCCGGCGCTGTTCGGGGACCGCGGTTCCACACGGTGACGGCGTACCCGGCGCCGGCCCACGACCGTGCCGGCGCCGTTCCCATATCGCCGAGACCGAGGACGGTGAGCGACTTCGTCGAATTGTCGGACATGGGAGCTAGCCTCGGCCGCAGCCGGGGACCTTTCATGTACGCACAACAGGGTGGGTACGCACTTCCGGGTAAGCGAACAGGCAGGTGAAAGGGGTTGTCGTGCCGATCACACGCAGACCGGGCGCCTATACGTGCGGGCTCGACGCCACGCTCTCGGTTCTGAACGGCAAGTGGAAAATGTTGATCCTCTGGCCCCTCAGCGAGCGCCCGCACCGCTTCGGCGAACTTCGCCGCGAAGTCCGGGGTGTCACCGAGAAAGTCCTCACCACACAGCTCCGCGAACTCGAAGCCGACGGGATCGTCCACCGTGAGGTCTACGATGAAGTTCCCCCGCGCGTCGAGTACTCCCTCACTCCGCTCGTCACCGACTCAACACCGCCCTGCTCCCTCTCGAGGCCAGGGGACGGGAGAATCTCATGGGCGACGTGGCGGCGCCGTCGAACTGAGGGGTGCCGCCGCCTCGGTACCGGCTGGCGCCGGAGGCGTCCGAGCGCGGAGTCCGAGATCGGCGTGGTGCGGCGCCTGCTCGTGCAGGCCGCCACCGCTGTCGGTAGCGGCGCAGGCCCGGTGTGGACGCCCGGGGAGGGCTGGTCCCGAGTCGGTCGAGCTGACCGGTGATCGCAAACGATCGTTCGGCTGCGATGCTCGCGGGGTCCCGGTGTGAGTTCGCGGCGAGGCCTGGTCGGCATCGGAACCACCGGCAAGTCCGGCCGCCATGTCGTCCCGCCTGCCCAGTCGCGCGTGGTGATGCGGATCCTTGTGCTCAGTGCGGTGATTCGAGGCCCGAGGTTTCTGGAGGGCTACCAGGCTCCGGTGCGGAGGCGGTGGACGTGGTCGATGCGTAGTTGGAGGTGGCGCATCAGTTCGTCGATGGGGCCGGGGGTGACGGTGAAGTCGTTGTCGTTGTGGTTGGTCAGGAGGTAGCGGCCGTCGTTGGGGTAGTCCATCCAGAGGAAGGCGTGGCCGTCGTTGGTGGGGCGCGCGTCGAAGGCCGCGCCGGGGTAGACGGTGATCTCGCCGGTGCCGATGCGGGGGCGGCGGATGAACCTGGCGAGTTGTTCGGTGGGGGACAGGCGCGTCGGATGCTGTGAATACACCGGCTGATTCAAGTCGGAGCGGCGGGCGCCGAACGGCTGGTGCGACCCACCGCGTACGCGCGGCAGGTGGGACGCGATCGTGGACACCGCCATGTTCGCGTAGCCCATGGTGATCACCACGTCGGTGCCGTGCTCGACCGTCGGACCCGGCTGCTGCACGGCGATGGTGGCGACCTGGTCGACCAAGCCGGCGTGCACGCGCACCACGCGATCCTGTTGCGGACCGTGGAATCCGTGGATCTCGACGCGCACCTGCGGCTCCAGCAGCACCTCCATCGCCCGGTACAGGCGCTTGTCGAACACCTGCGCCAACCGCTGCTCGGTCCGCCGGACCAGCCGCTCGTAGTCGTCGCGGTGCTCCATGCGCGCGGGCCGGAAGCTCAGCGGGTACGGGAAGCGGTCGCGCCCCAGCCTCTCCAGGAGGATCTCGAGCGTGAGACCGTCCAGCTGCCACCGCAATTCACTCATGCCCGCGCCTCACCCGCCGATGACTCCGCCCGGCGGCAGGACGCGCGGCTGTTCGCCGAGGAGTTCGGTGGTGCGGTCCTGGACGAGGTAGTCGGGGATCTTGTGCTCCTCGTCGTCCTCGCCCTTGCCGCGCCCGGCACCCGCGCCCATCCCGCCCATGCCGGGTATGCCCGCGCGACCGGCCGCCGCCGCGGCGCCCATCCTGTTGCCGCCCGAACCGGGAGTGTTCGTGGTGCCCGCGCCAGGGACGCTCTTGCCCGGGCTGGGGGTACTGCCGGGGCCGGGCACGCCGGGACCCGGGCCTGGTCCGCCCGGAGTAGTCGGTGAGCCCGGGGTGCTGGGGATGTTGCTGTTGGGCTTGCCGACGGGGTCCTGCAGGTAGGACGACGGGGTCGTCGGGGCGGAGCTGGCTGGGTCGGTGCTCGACGGGTCGGTGGTGGTGTCCTCGGGGGTGCCCGGGTTCTCGGTGTCGGCGGGGTCCTCGGCGGACGGGTCTTCGGTGCCGGGCACCTCGGTGGTGGGGGTCTGGGTGTTGGACGGGTTGGTGCTGTTGTTATCGGAGTTGTTGTTGTTCGAATTGTTGTTGTTCTGGTTGTTATTGCCCGGGTCGTTGGGCTTGTCCGGGCTCGCGGTGCTGACCGGCTCGGGCAGGATCGGAGTCTGCTGATCGACCTGGTCGGCGCCGAGGGCGTAGGTCTTCATGACTTCTTGGGCCCGGGCTTCGGCCTCGTTGGCGCGATGCTTCCCGAGCTTGAGCACGCCGTTGCCCGGGATATGACCGAGGAACTCGTCGATGGCGTTGGTCTCGATCGGAGGTGCGACGGAGAGCTTCGCCTGGTCGAGGTAGCCCTGGATCAGATCGATGCCGTTGGCAACCTGCTGAAAGCTGACATGCAGCTTCTCGGAGTCGGTGGTGTACGCGCGGGTGGATTCCATCGCGGCGTTCGCAGCCCGGCCTGCCCACTTGTCCTTGATATCCGCCTCGACACCGTCACGGAACACCTGGAACGCGTTCTGGGCCTGTTGTGTCAGCTTCCGCCAGCCGTCGGCACCCGCGTTGATCTGCGTCTGGTCAACACCGTTGTGGCTGGAACCGTCCCCATTGAGCGCCTTCCATATCTCCTCGTGCGACCACGTTTCGAACGGTTCTTTGGTCTTGATGGCCGGGGGCGCGGGGTTGTTGTACTGGCTGAAGAGCTGATTGCCTTCGTTCTGGATGATCTGGCGATCGTCCTTCCACGCGTTCTCGCCCTCGGTGGCGCGGTTCCGATCGCTGTCACGGTTCTCGTCGGACTTGTCGTGGGAGTTGAAGATCGCGGCCGGGGCGGTGAACGGATTGACCGAATTGAGCGCGTCGGCCACGGATTCGAACGGATTCAATCCCATCAGTTCACCTGCTCGGTTTGGGTGCCCATCTGGTTTCCGGCGTTCTGATCGGTGTTCTGGAGTTCACCGATCGCGGCGAGGTAGGCGTCGCGCATCGTCTTGACCACCTCGATGTGCTGTTGAATGCGGTGGACGGCATTGTCATCGGGGTCGTGGTCAGCGCCGCCGGTCGCCTTTTTCTGGAACTTGCTCTGCAAGTCCTGGGCCGAGGGCAGGCCGCCATAGCCAGACAGATACTGCAGGTTCTGGGCGTCGATTTTCATTTGATCGAGGGCGACCAGAAGGGTATTGCAGCGATCACGAAGAGCCGCGCCGATCTCGTGGTCCATCGTGAACTCGCCGTTTATCGCTTGGTCTTTGAAGTTCTGCCAGGTCTTCAGATGGCCTTGCATGTCACCAGTCATTGTCATGCTCCCCTCGCGATATGTCTTCATCGCCGCTGCGGGCGGCGCCCTAATTGGGTAGGTGGCGCTCCAGATCAGTGGCGTGCTTGATTGCCAAATCGCATCGATCGTGAGTCTTCGGCTGAGATGCGCGCCAACCAACGGCGATTGTGAACGAGCCTTGATCCGCCGGGAAGGCTACATAGCAGCTCTCCGTATCCGTGTCGGACTGGTTGCGGGTGACCAGAGCCGGGCGGGTTCCGATTGTGGTCTCGCGGAGCAGGACGAGACTTGGGTTGGCGCGAATCTCTTCCAGTTTGCGGCTGGAGGACATGACGTCGACCCGATATGGGAGCTCGACGGAGTTCCAGCCACATACTCGCCATGCAGACGCGTCGGAGGGGTTCACCGTGTCACGCTCGCTCGCTGGATCGACGCCCGTTTCAACCAACCACTCGTCCGGGATGTCCGTACACGGATTGAGCAAGTTGTCCATGGCGGGCGTGGTGGTGGTCGATGTGGACTCGGCCTGCCCACCGACCTCCGTTCCGCACCCCGCGGCCAGCACGAGTACCGCACCCCCCGTGATCGCGGTGCGTAGGGCGTGAGCGATGCGCATGGCTCTCCTGGCGTCGACGTGGCAGTTTCCCCCGCTGCAACTATATGACGCAGCCGGTGCCGCCACGGTTCCGCCCGATTTTCAGCACCTACCGTGTATCGCCCCCGGCGCGGGTGACATGTGCCATTCGCGGGCCGGCAGACGCAGCCTGTGCTTGTCCGGTCTCGCTCGAGTCGGGAGCTCTACCGCTGTCGCGGTTCGCATGCAGTGGGCGGCCCCTCTCGGACGACCGAGACGTTGGCGCGGAACAGTTCCGCGAATAGTCCGACGTCGTCGGGGATGTCGGGGCGGACGAGGAAGGACCAGCGGTCCGAGCGGGGGTGGTGGAGGATCGGGCCGAGGTTCTCATTCTGGTAGCGGAGCTCTTGCATGACGGATTTCCCCGAGTCCAGCGGGCATGATGAGCGCCCACACGTGTGTTGCCGGAATGGTGATCCGGCCGAGGAATGGCGGATCGACCACAGCTGGAAGGTCGCATATCCGACGATAGAAGTAGCAACGTTCCTGCACGGTTGCGCCAAAAGGTATGCGGTCCAAGGTATCAACCCTCCCCCCGGTGCGCCGGCGGCGCATCGGGTGCGACATAGGAATTTCGGACAGGACCAACCTCGTCCGGGGGATCGTTGGAATCGCCGATCGTCGGACGTATGCGAGAAATTATTGGGCTCTGTGAGTAGACCACTGCGGGGTCCGAAAGCGTAGTATTCCCAACAGAATTAGAGGAAAGACGATTCCTTCCAAATCAACTGGAATGGTTCGGCGGCCCTGTCGAACAAGGGGTTTCATGGCAGACGATTCGGCGGAATGAACAGTGGCGCCGCAGACGACGACGCCGCCCCGGCGACTGCTCGCTCGCCGCCTGCTCTTGCTGCGGGAGGCCGCCGGCCTCACCCGCGACGAGGCCGCGAAGCTCGGCGAGATGAGTTCACAGACGTTGTGGCGCTTGGAGAAAGCTCAGGTCGCCGTCATCAAGCGAGGTGTGCTCCGTCAACTGTGCGACGTGTACGGGGTCGAGGACGAACTGCGGCGAGAACTGTTCTGGCTCGCGGAGGAGTCGCGCAAGACGGGTTGGTGGCAGTCGTACGGCAACGCGATTCTCGACCACAACAACCTGTTCATCGAACTGGAGCAGTATGCGAGCCGCATCGTGTCGTTCCAGCTGACGATGTTGCCGGGGCTCGTGCAGACCGCCGGCTACCGGCGTGCGATGGCGCGTGCCTATCGTCCGGCGTTGTCGGATGGCGATGTCGACCGCCATCTGGCGGTGCTCGCGAAACGCCAAGAGCGCCTGGCGGAATCGAGCGATGTGTTTCGCTTCGACGTACTCCTGAGCGAGGCGGCGTTGCGGCATCGCATGGGGGACGATCGGACCACGTCTGAGCAAGCCCGGCATCTACTCCTTCTCGGCGACCACTCTGGCGTGTCCATCAGAGTCATCCCCATGACCGCCGTCGGGTGGCTGGGGCTGCAGGTCGGTTCGTTCGTCCTACTCGAGTTCCCCGAGCACGCCAATCCTTCTCTGACAGAGCCGCCCGTGGTGTACGTCGAGAGCTACACTGGTGCCCTGTACCTGGACAAAGGTGTTGAGATCGAGCAGTATCGTGCCGCCATCGGCGAGATCGAACGCGTCGCGCTGGGGGATATCGAGTCCAGGTCGCTGATACGGGCGATTGCGGAGGAGTGCGGGGAATGAACGTCAGCATGTCCGCAGCGGACTGGTTCAAGAGCAGTTACAGCAAGACGGGCGGTGACTGTGTCGAGGTCGCGCATCTGGACGGCGCCGTCGGCGTTCGCGATTCGAAGAACCCGACCGGCCCCGCACTGATCCTCGCCCCCGCCGAGTGGGACGCCTTCCTCGCGGGCACGCGAAGCGGAGAGTTCGCGCACCGTTAGGGGATTGGTCGGCGGTGACGCGATGCGCGGGCCCGGCATGGTCGGCGACCCGGGCGACGGTTCGGTCGCCGCAGTCCTCCGGTCCGCTACGGAGATGTCGAGGGAGCGCACACTTCTCGAGCTGTCGCCTGACGGATGTCGCGACTTCCGGCAGGCTGATTCAAGTGACGCGGAGTATCACTTTCCCGGCCCCCGCGACACTCCCCGGCGCGACCGGATCTCGCGCGTTTTCCCGGGACCCGCGCACACCCGCGTACCCCGCGCCGACCGGCCCGCGAAGCGCGGTGACCAGGAAGAATGTAGCTGAAATTTAACTCCGACACCGGGTTTGGAGCGAATATACATGAGAGAAGTCAGTTAATATCGTGCGCGACGGGCGTCGCCCGGGGACTGGTGAAGACGGGAGAAGGGAAACGGAGTCGGCGCGGCGCGGGCCGCGCGATTCGAGCAGTCGACAGCGAAGTGCCCCACTTGTTTTGATACGTGTTCTTTTCTCATAGGAGCGGATTGCTGTGTCACGCAAGTCGAGCGAGGTCAGCTCAAACGGTCTGCTGCGGCCACCGAGTTTCGGAGGGGTGTTGCGCAGATTGCGCGACGATCGGCGGATCTCCCGCGAGAAGCTGGCGTTCGCGGCGGGTGTCAGTTCCAGCTACGTCACGCACCTCGAGGGTGGGGATCGCGAGCATCCCACGAAGGCCGTGGTCGAGGCGCTGGTCGGCTACCTGAACCGCATCAGCCCGATCTCCGACGCCGAACGCAGGCACCTGTTCGATCTGGCCGGGCTCTCCGAGGACGGTTTCCCCACGGTGGCGCAGCTGCGCGCGGGCATCGGGGCGGATATGCGCCGCAGGCTGGCCCTGCACGAACCGAACGTGGCCGGCTACCTGGACACCCGCTGGAACCTGTTGTGCTGGAACGATTCCTATGCCGAGGCCTTCCCCGGCCTGGTGGACGACGTGAACATCCTGCGCTGGTTCTTCGGCAACGAGGTGTCCCAACGGGTGATGGTCGAATGGGAGCGCGAGGCCATGCTCACCGTCGACTGGCTGCGCGGGCTCATCGGCCAGTCCGGCGACACCGCCTGGTCGACCGAACTCCTCGAGGAACTGGGCCGGTATCCCGAGTTCCGCCGCATGTGGTCGGCCGGCCACACCACCTACGGACGTGACCGGCCCCATATGCACCTGCGCGACCTTCGCACCGGCGAATGCTTCAGTCTCGACGCGCAACTCTTCCGTGTGGATTCCAGCAACCACCCGGGGCGCATCCAGTTCTTCCTCGGCATTCGCACCTCCTGCCCCGAACCCGCCGCGGCCCGCTCGCGCGAGGAGTCCTGACCCACACCGCGATTCGAGGCCGATGGGGCGCGCGGTGATTCGCCCCGCTCGCGTCGGCGACGGGACCGGGTGGTGCTCGGTCCCGCACCCGATGCCGGACGCCGCGAAAACAGGGGGCATGTCTCGACGGTACCGGGGGGAGTAATGTGCGGAAACGCATTGCCGGTGATATGCCGTGCCCGGATCGGCAGTCATACCCGGTAGGGCGCGCACTGCTCGGTGTAGGTACCCCTTGGGGCGCGCGGTAATGCACACCGACTCTGGACATTCACCCTCGCGACCGTCTTTGATCTTTTCAAGGCCCGATGCCGGGCGAACGCCGCTGCGGCGCCCGGCATTCGGCGGACAACCGAATTGCGCGAACATTGCGGGAGGCGAGTGCACATGGCCGAGGACAGTGGATCCACTCCGCATATCTCCCTGGCGGCCGCGGCCGATTGCGGCAACGGAACCTTCGCGGTCTGCGCCGACGAGGGGCGGGCGCTGTGGTACGGGCCGTTCCTCGACAGCGATGCCGACCATCCCCGCGGCGACCGGTTGGCCGGCACCATGGCCGCCGCGTCGCGCGCCGTGTGGTTGGCGGGCCGCGCCCGTGCCGACGCGGGGCACTCCGAAGCCACCCTGCATCTCACCGTCACCGACACCGACGTGGACGAGATCACGCTGGCGTGTGCCGCGTCCATGTCCGGGCTCGTGCTGGATCTCGTCTACTCCGAGGACAATCCGGCGCTGGACTGGTGCCACGTCTTCGGCAGCCTGGACTGGAATCCCGGGGCGCTGCTGAGCCTGGTCGACGCCGAAGCACCCGAACCGAGGCCGGGCAGGCACCTGCGCTCGGTGCGGGCGGCCGGCACCCATCCGCCCGTGAACACCGACACCGAGGAGGGGTTGCCCGTGACTCGCAACGCGAACGAGCTCCGGACGGAGCCTGCCGCCGATCCCGCCGTCGACCTGCGCGCGGCGCTGGAATCGCTGTTGCTGCGCGACGCCGCCGGTCTCGATGCCACCCTGCGGCACGCGATCTCGGCGGCCGTGCACCTCGCCGTGGACACCCCGCACGGTCCGCCCGACGACGCCGAGGAATTCCTCGGCCGCCTCGACGCCGCCTGGCTGCTGGCCGCCTGGTCGGGGCACGACGTGGAGATGTCGCTCATCGCCACCCTCGCCGCCGGCGAGGTGCCCGCGCTGTCGTGGTGCGAGCTGATGTTCACCACCGCGCTCGCGCCCTGGTCCACCAGCCCGGCCGCCGTGCGCGCCCGCCACATCTTCACCACCGCCGCCGCCCGCACGGGGCCACGCCGCCCACCGGTGATCCGGGTCTCCAACGGGTGATCCCCGAACCGAATCGGGTGCGGCACAATGTCGCACCCGATTCTTCGTCTGTGCGCACCGACACGCCGAGACTGCGCGAGACCGCCCGGCCCGGCCGCCGACTTCCGCGGTGAGTCCGCGTGTGCTGCGATCTCGGCGCGTCCCCGGAGAACGTGTTCGTCGCGCGGTTCGGGCGGGGCTAAACGCCAGGCAGGTCGATTTCGGTGAACGAGCTGATCCAGCGGTGTGGGGGTCGGGGGGCGTTCGGTTCGCCGTCACGGTGAACGCCGATTGCCGACCAGCCCGCCGCCACCGCGGCATCGAGTTCGTCAGGGTGATCCGAGAGGAACAGGATGTCCGCGGGAGGGAGCCCGAGAGACCGGGCGATCGTCTCGTAGGAGGCGGGCTCGCGCTTCGGGCCCGCCGTGGACAGGTCGAAGTGGTCGCCGATCAGTGCGGAGAGGTCGCCGCCGCGCGCGAAGGTGAACCAATCCCGTTGATTGCGCACCGAACCCGACGAGTACACGGACAGCGCGTATCCGGCCTTGTGCCACGCGACGAGTGCGGGCGGCACGTCGTCGAAGAACTCGCCGTGCAGCGTGCCGTTGCGGAACCCCTCGGCGCAGATCAGCCCCTGCGCGGTCTTCAGCGGCTCGGCCTTCACATCCGAACCCAGCCAGCCGCGCAGGATCTCGGCGACCTCGCCCACCTCGGCGTCCGGCCGCGCGGCCAGCTCGCGGGTGCCGGCCAGCACGGGCGCGGCGACATCGTCGCGATGCTCGGCCAGCCAGTCCGGCAGCCGGGCCGCGGTGTAGCCGTAGAGATCCTCGCGAACCGAGCTGGTGGGGCTCGTGGTGCCCTCGATATCGAGGACGATCGCGCGGGTCACGGGGCGGTGAGCAGCTCGTCGAGGGTGGGGAAGCCCTGGCTGATCGGGTCGCCGGTGAAGTCGCCCACCCAGCCGTCCTCCTCCTCGAAGAACCGGAGGGCGATGAAATCGGGCCTGGTGCCCATATCGAACCAGTGCAGTGTGCCCGCGGGCACCGACAGCAGATCGCCGCCCTCGCAGACCACCGCCAGCACCTCCTCGCCGAGGTGCAGGTAGAAGCAGCCGCGCCCGGACGCGAAGTAGCGCACCTCGTCCTCGGCATGCCGGTGCTCGCTGAGGAACTTCTGCCGGGCGCCCTCGGCGATCGCCGGCCACTCCGGGTTGGTGTCGTCGGGGTGGATGCGCGCCACGTCGATGTGCCGATAGCGGCCCGAGGCGTTGAGTTCGGCGATCCGCTCGGCGTAGTGGGCGAGCAGTTCGTCCGACGGCACCGCCGACGCGTTCTCGACCACCGGCCAGCGGTCGAAAGTGATGCCGTGCCCGGCCAATTCGGCGGCGATCACCTCGTCGTCGGAGGTGCGCACCCGCACCGCGGCCGCGTCGTCGGCGGCCATCACCTGCAGCAGAGTCATGTCGATCCAATCTCTAGCGATGGGGTGGGCGTGGCGAAGGCGTGCCGCCGCCCGGTGCGCGACACGAGTTCGCACAGGGCCTCCAGGCATTCGGCACGATCGCGCGCCCGGGAGAGATCCTCACCCCACGTGGTGATCCCGTGCCCCGCGATACACAGAATCGGTGGGGCGTCGGGGTTTTCACGCAGGAATCGTTCGATATCCGCGCCGATGCGCGGCACGTCACGCCAATTCGGGAACACCGGGAGGTCGACGGCGGTGGGATCGGCGCCGCCGAGCCCCTTGATGAGTTCGAGATCGGTGATCCGCAAGGTGGTTCGCGCGTCGGGGGAACCGTGCAGCGTGGCGAGGGTGGTCGCGAACGGGGAATGCACGTGCACGACGGCGTCGGCGTCGGTGGTGCGGTAGACGGCGGTGTGAATGGTGGTCTCGGCGGAGGGTTTCCGCAGTTGGCCGGGCAACGGCGCGGAGTCCGCGATCCGCACGCGCACCATATCCGCCACGGCCAGTTGCCCTTTGGACAGTCCGCTGCCGGTGATCAGAGCCTCGTCGCCCGTGCGCACGGAAATGTTTCCCGCGGTGCCGGGCATCCAACCGCGCGCGTACAGCTCGCGGGCCATCCGAGCGAGATCGGACGCATCCTCTTGCGCGCCACTGCCTTCCGCGCCCGGTGCGCGTTCCGGGATGCCGCCGTTCTCGTAGACCACGCCGTTCTCGGTGATCACCGCCGTCACGAGATCGGGCGGGGTCACGTCGAACGCCGGATTGAACGCCTCGGTCCCGGCCGGCGCCGTGGCGACACCGCCGAACCCGGTGACCTCGGCGGCCGCGCGCTCCTCCACCACGATGTCCGCGCCGGTGGCGGTGCCGGGGTCGCGGGTCGACTCGGGTGCCACGACCAGGAACGGAATGCCGTGCCGGTGCGCGGCCAGGGCGAGGGCGTAGGTGCCGATCTTGTTGGCGACGGCGCCGTCGGCGGTGATCCGGTCGGCGCCGACCAGCACGCAGTCCACCTGTCCGGTCGCCATGGCCCACGCGGCGGCGGAGTCGATGGTGAGCCGGTGCGGGATACCGGCCTCGGCCAGCTCCCAAGCGGTCAGGCGCGCGCCTTGCAGCAGCGGGCGGGTCTCGTCGACCAGCACGTTCTCGATCGCGCCGCGGTCGGCCAGCACCCGCAGCGCGCCGATCGCGGTGCCGAACGCGCTGGTGGCGAGGCGGCCGGTGTTGCAGTGGGTGAGCACGCGCAGCGGGCGCTCGCCGCACAGGCGCTGCGCGAGATCGGCGGCGTGGGTGGCGGCGGCCCGGTTGACGCGCCCGTCCTCGGCCAGCATGTCGAGGGTTTCGGCGAGCACCGCGTCGGCGCCGCGCGCGACGTGCGCGCGCACCCGCCGCACCGCCCAGGCCAGGTTCACGGCGGTCGGTCGCGCGGACGCGATCCGGTCGGCTTCGGCCTGCACCGCCGCCTCGTCCACCACGCCGCCCGCGGTGTGCGCCCGGGTGGCGATCACCACGCCGAACGCGCCCGCGATGCCGATGGCGGGGGCGCCGCGGATCGCCAGCGTGCGGATCGCGTCGATGATCTGGTCCACCGTGCCGAGCCGCAGCTCGCGCACCTCGTGCGGCAGTCCGCGCTGATCGAGGGTGACCAGCGCGCCGTCGTCCCAGATCAGGGAACTGTCCTCCATCGATTCCTCCGCACAGACCGGCATTCTCCCTGGTGAACGGTATCCGACCGGGCCCAACCCGCCGTACCCGGCTCGCTCGCCGCCCCGCTACTCCGCCACGAACTCCGCTTCCCGCTCCACCTCCTCGATCGTGCGTTGGGGGACGCGCAGGGGGCCCGGGGTGTAGGTGATGCTGCGGAGGGTGCCGGTGTAGCGGAAGGGGCCGCGGCGTTCGCGCAGGTCCCAGGAGACGGGGCCGCGGGCGTCGACGCCGACGGAGATGCCGGTCCACGGGGACATGCCGACGAGTTGGACGCGATCGCGGAGTTCGGCGGCCGGGGTGTCGCCGAGGGCGAGGGTGAAGTCCCAGCGCAGATGGGGGCGGACGGTGGCGGTGACGGTGATCCGCGTCGTGCCGGGGGCGAGCGAGGCCGAGGTCTGGGCGTAGTCGCCATAGCTGTTGATGCCGAAGACGATTCGGTCGTTCTCGACGTAGAGGAGGTAGCCGCCGAGCGGATCGCCGTGTGCCACCAGCACGCCTTCGTCGCCGGGCTCGAATCCCGCCAGCTCCGCGGTGATCTCGAAGTCGCGGTAGGCGATCAGGCGCTGCGAGCGGTAGCGCTCGAGGGTGGGCGTGCCGGGCAGCAGGCGCAGCGGGTCGCCGAATCGGGCCTCTTCGGGGCGTCGATGCGCCAGGTCCTGACGGGTCAGCAGCGGGAAAACGGCATTGGCCCAGGCGGATTCGTCCCAGGCGGCCGCGAGCTCGGCGGCTTTGTCCGGGAATCGCGCGGAGAGGTCGTGTAGCTCGGTGGGATCGGCGCGGACGTCGAACAGCTGCCAGTGCGGGTCGTCCACGTCGCGGCCGGGTTCGTGCAGGGACAACAGTTTCCAGCCGTCGCGGTAGAAGCCGCGGTGGCCGGCCATCTCCGAATACTGCTCGGTGTGACGGGTTTTCGCCGACGGGTCGCGCAGGAGTGCGGCGGCGGAGACGCCGTCGAAATCCTTGGCGGGCAACCCGTTGCGCACCGTCGGACGGGTCAGTCCGGCCAGCTCGAGCAGCGTGGGCGCGAGATCGGTGACGTAGGCGTACTCGTGCCGGATTCCGTTGTCACCGTCGGTGCGCGGCAACCCTTTCGGCCACGATACGAGCAGCGGCACGCGCACCCCGCCCGCGAAAGTCTGTCCCTTGTAGAAGCGGAACGGTGTGTTGGATGCCTGGCCCCACCCGCGCGGGTAGTGCACGCCGAGGCGGGCGGTGCCGATCAGTTCCTCGTCGTGCGGCACGTCGCCGACCCAGTCGGGGTCGTCGATGCGGGCGAACTCGGCGAAGTAGGTGCGGGTGCCCTCCGGTCCGCCCTCGGCGGTGCCGCCGTTGTCGGAGGTGAACACCACGATGGTGTTGTCCAGTTCGCCCAGCTGTTCGAGGGTGCCGAGGATGCGGCCGACGCTCTGGTCGATGCTGTCCACCATCGCCGCGTACACCTCCATGTACCGGGCGAAGCGCCGCTGCTCGTCAGCGGTGAGCGAATCCCATTCGGCCGCTTCGTATCCCGGTTCGGTGTTGCGCGGCTTCTGCCGGGTGCCCGGTGGGAACAGCCCCTGCGCGAGCTGATTCGCGAACCGCTCCTGCCGCAGCCGGTCCCAGCCCTGCGCGTAGCGGCCGCGGTACCTCGCGAGGTCGACGGGCTTGGCCTGCAGCGGCCCGTGCATGGCGACGTGCGCGAAGTACAGGAAGAACGGTTTGGTCGCGTCGTGCGCGCGCAGATCCTTGATGTAGGAGACGGCCTTGTCTGTGAGATCGTCGGTGAGGTAGTAGTCCGGCGGATACTCCTCGACGTCCACCACCGAGCTGTCGGAGACGAGCTGGTTCGGATAGTAGAAGGAGTTCAGTCCCTCCAACGAGCCGTAGTAGCGGTCGAATCCGCGCTGCGTGGGCCAGGAATCGCGGTGCGCGGCCGGGTTCATCGTGGCGTCGCGCACCAGGTGCCACTTGCCGACGGCGTAGGTGGCGTAGCCGTTGGCGCGCAGGATCTCCGGGAGCGTCAGCACGTCGTCGGCCAGTTCCAGCCGCAGCCCCGGATACCCGGGATCGGCGTTGGCGACGAAGCCGAAACCCGCGCGGTGGGCGTTGATCCCGGTGAGCAGGGACGCGCGCGAGGGCGAGCACAGCGGGGTGGTGTGATAGTTGGTGAGCCGTACGCCGTTGTCCGCCAAGCGATTCAGCGTGGGCGTGTCGATCTCGGAACCGAACGGGCCGATATCGCTGTACCCCATGTCGTCGACCAGGACCACGACGATGTTCGGCGCATCCGGCGCGGCGGTGGGTGGATAGGTCCACTCGGGGGTCGATTCGGCGGTGGTGCGGCCGACGGTTCCGCCGAAGGATTCGTAACCGCGCGCGTTGCTGGGGACGGACATCCATTCGGGAAATCCCGGCTCGGCCGCGCGAGGCCAGGTTTGCGCGCAGCCTGCGTGGAATACGCGACGCGGCCGCCGGGAGGGATCCGGCGGCCGCGGTCGGACGGTCAGTTGTGGCGGCGGTCCGGCGGGCGGCGGTCGTCGGTGCTCCGCTCGGCCCGGGGGTCGGCGCCCTGCTCCTGGCGCTGCTGTTGCTGCTGCCTCGGCATCTGCTTGGGCATTTTCTTAGGCGTCTTCTTGGACTTGTCAGCCATTTCCACTCGGTCCTTTCGGGTATGTGAGTGTTCGCCTAACGAGATCACGATAGCGATCGTGCATCAATTGGGGAAGGAAATGCGACAGGTCATTTTCGGTGAGCGTCGGGCGTTCGGAAGATCCGCCCGTCGGGGGCGTATTCCGGCGCAGTGACTATCGCGGTAGCGGCAGGAACTCGACCAGCGTGCCGTCCGCGGCGTCGGGCGGGACGATCACCAGGCCGTCGCGGTCGACCAGCCCGCCCAGGTGGGCGGTGCGGACGCCGGGATCGCCGATCCAGCCGCCGGCGGGCGCGATGCGGGCGGGCACCACGCGGGCGACCGGACCGGAGATGTCGGAGGCGTTGTGCAGCGGTCCCACGAAGGGGCGCCCGGGGTGCGCACGGGTGCGGCCCTCGACGATCGCCGGGGTGAGGGCGAGGAGGGTGGCGACGGCCGCGAAGGGATTGCCTGGCAATCCCAGAACCGTTGTGCTCCCGCTGGTTTCGGCGATGACGGTGGAACCGCCGGGGCGCAGTCGCAGGCGCGGAACCACCACCCGCGCGCCGGTCCGGGAGAGGGCGCCGCGCAGTTGGTCGGCCGCGCCGCCGCCGGTGGCGCCGACGACGACGAGCAGGTCGCAGTCGGTGGCGGCGACCAGGACCTCGTCGAATCCGCGGGCGGTGTCGCGCAGGTGCACCCGGTCGGCGGCCTGTACGCCGCAGCGGGTCAGCAGATCGGGCAGGATCGGGCCGATGGAGTCGCGGGTCTGCCCGGTCTGGAGGGGGCCTTCGCCGCGGATCTCGTCGCCGGTCATGACGATGCGGGCGCGCAGCGGGCCGCGCACCTCGCCCTCGGTCACCTCCACACTCGCCGCGGCGGAGATCAGCGCGGGCGTGACCGGCGTGCCCTCCGGCGCGACCACGTCGCCGGGGACACGGTCTTCGCCGCGGCGGCGCACGTCGTCGCGGATCGGGGTATCGGGGACGCGGTGCAGCGTGTGATCGGTACGCACGTCGGCGAATTCGTCCCGGAGGACGGTGGTGGCTCCGTCGGGGACGTGAGCTCCGGTGGCGATGCGGACGGCCTCGCCGGGCTGCAATCCGGCCGGGCGTTCGCCGCCCGCGAATCCTATGTCGCGCCGCAACTTCCACGGTCCGTCGCCGGATACCGCGTAGCCGTCCATCGCGGAGACGTCGAATCGGGGGAGGGCGGATTCGGCGAGAACGGAGGCCGCCAGCGCCGCACCGCGTGCGTCGCGTAGTGGCCTGCGCTCTGGTGCCAATGGGGAAAGCTTCTCGCGCAGGGCCTTCCGTGCCTCGGACAGCGCGAGCGGCGCGGTGTCGGCGATCCGCTCGCGGGCCTCGCGCACGTCGTCCTCGGTGTCGCAGTCGTCGATGTCGGCGAGCGTGATCGTCGCGGTGTGCGGCGGGACCAGGACCTTCATCGGCTGGTTGATCGGCGAGTCCAGTTCCGCCAGAGCCGATTTCAACGCGTCGCGCCGCCACACCCCGATCAGGTACTGCGGGCGGCCGGACCCGTCGGCCGCGAACACCGCGTCCGCGCCGGATTCTGCGGCGTGCCCGAACAGTTCGTCCACGGTGTCCCGGGACAGGAACGGCATGTCGGCGGCCAGCACCAGGACGTGGGGTGCGTCGGAATCCGCCAGCTCGCGCAACCCGGCATCGACCGCGGCCACCGGTCCCGCGCCGGCCGGGGTCTCCCGCACCTGCCCGATCTCCGGCGCCAACTCGGGCCGGTGCGGCCCCACCACCACGATCCGCGCGCACCCCGCCGCCGCGCTCAGCGCCGCCTCGAGCATCGACCGGCCGCCGATCACCAAGGCCGGTTTGTCGACGCCGCCCATCCGGCTGGCCCGCCCGCCGGCGAGCACGATCGCGTCCCCGACCGTCATCGGTCGCGCTCCGCCGCGAGGTACCTCATGCGGAAAATGCTAGTTCGACCGCCCGGCCGGCCTTCGACACAGGGCGTGACCGGGGCGATCCGCCACCTGCCCGCCTCACACCCGCGACAGGTCCGGCGCCGGATCCAGCAGACAGAACTCGTTCGTCTCCGGGTCCGCGAGCACCGTGCCGGGGGCGCCGCCGAAACCGCCCGCCACGCTCCGCGCACCCGCCTCGCGCAGGCGCGCGAGTTCGGCACCGCGGTCGGCCGACGAGGTGAGGTCCAGGTGCAGCCGGTTGCGGCCTTGCTTCACCTCCGGGTTGCGGACGAATTCGAGCCAGCACCCGAGCCCGGTCGCCGAGCGCAGCCCCGCCACCCGGGTGCCGAGGTGGGCCACGGGCCACCCGGAGGCGGCCGACCAGAACTCGGCGAGCCGGGCGGGCTCGCGGGTGTCCACCACGATGGCCGCGACCGGGCCGGTGTCGACGTAGTGCTCGCGCGGCTCCAGCACGCAGAACTCGTTGCCCTCGGGGTCGGCGAGCACCACCCACGGCACGTCGCCCTGGCCGATGTCGAGGTGGCGGGCGCCCAGCGCCAGCGCGCGGTCCACCTGGACCCGCTGGTGGTCCCGCGACCGGCTGGCCAGGTCCAGGTGCAGGCGGTTCTTCGTGGATTTGGGGTGCGCGGCGGGCAGGAACGTCAGCGCGATGTCCATGCCGTCGGGATCGGGCGCGGCGACGTCGACCTCGTCGGGCCGGTCCAGCGTGACCGACCAGCCCAGCAGCTCGGCCCAGAAGTCCGCGACGACGCGCGGCTGCCGCGCGTCGAACACGACACAGGCCAGCCGAGTCGACATGACATCCACGTTAACCCGTGGCGGGCGGCCGTTCGGGAGGTTCGGGAAACGGGAACCGCGCGGCCCGCAGGTCCACCCGGTCGTCGCGGATCGGCACGCCTTCCTCGGCCAGCAGCCGCAGCTGGCGTCCCCGCAGGTGCGCGGCCGGACGCCCGCTCGCGCCCAGCACCCGGTGCCAGGGCAGGTCGGCGGAATCGGTGCGCATGATCCACCCGACCGTGCGCGGCGTGGACAGCCCGGCCGCCGCGGCGATATCGCCGTAGGTCGCCACCCGCCCGCGCGGGATGCTCGCCACCAGGGCGCGGACCAGCTCGATCTCGGCGTCGGTGGTCGCCATGGTCTACAGCGCCGCGCGGACGAGCGCCGCGGTCTCGGCGGGCCTGGCCTGGGCGATCATGTGGTCGCAGTCGAATTCGCGGACGGTGAGCGCGGTGCCGAGCCGCTCGGCCAGCGCGGCGCGGAACTCGGCGCTCACGAACGGCGGCTGTACCTTCATGGCCTGCGCGAGCACCGTCGGCAGGCCGGCGGGCGGCAGGATGAAGGGGCGCGCGAGCTGCCCCCAGTAGGACGTGACGGCGGGCAGGCTCAGCCGCCAGCCCACCCGGCCGCCCTCGGTGGGGACCAGGTGCTCGGCGAGTTCGATATCGAGGAGCCGGGGTTCCACCTCATGCCAGGAACTGGCGAGTTTGTCGCGGCGGGCGTGTTCGACGTCGGCGAAATCGGGCTCGGCGAGCGTGCGTTCGGCGATGTCGGCCAGCAGCGCCGGGTCCACCGCGATCGCCGGGTCCAGCAGCACCAGGCCGCGCACGAACTCGGGGTGCGTCGCCGCCAAGTGGATCCCGACGGCGCCGCCGAACGAGTGGCCGACCACGAGGACCGGCCCGTCCTCGTCGGCGAGCAGCACGGCCAGGTCGGCGACGACGGTCTCGAAATCCCACGGCGGCAACGGCGTCGAGCGCCCGTGTCCGCGCAGGTCCGGCGCGATCACCCGGACCTCGGGCAGATGCTCGGTGGCCAGTGGTTCCCAGCGCCTGCCGTGTCCGGTGAGCCCGTGCAGGGCGAGGACGGCGGGACCGGAAGCGGGACCGAAACGGTGGACGTGGAGTGACGGCACCGCACCATTGTGTCGGGTCCCGGCGGGCGCGGCATCCCGGTGACCGCGCGGTGTCGGCGAGGTGGCCGTGACGTGCACAACGCCCGCACACGGCGGGCCGCGATCCTGTCGGCCCGGTCTGTTGCAATAGCCGCTGTGGTGCGATCGGATAGCGCGGTGCGACTTGTGCGCCGGAACGCGACGACACCCCGGGCGCGGATCTGGGGTGCCGACGTGCGCGCGCTGTTCGACTCGGCGGCGGGCGCGGGTCCGAGGCGGCCCGGTTGGCAGCCGTGGCAGGTGCTCGGCGGGCCGGGCACCGGCAAGACCGCGCTGCTGGTCGACCTCGCGGCGGGGCGGGTCGCGGCGGGGGAGAATCCGGAATCGGTGCTGGTCCTGACCCATTCCAAGCGGGCCGCGCGCGAGGTGCGCGACGCCGTCACCGCGCGATTGACCGCCCCCGGATCGGAGTCCGGCGGGGTGCCGGGCGCGACGCGGGAACCGCTGGTGCGCACCCTGCACTCCTACGCGTTCTCGGTGCTGCGCAGGCACGCCGCCGCCCACGGCAACCCGCCGCCGCGTTTGCTGACCGGTGCCGAACAGGATGCCGTGCTGCGCGAACTGCTGCGCGGCGACCTCGAGGACATCGCCGCCGGCGCGCACGCGCTGTGGCCGGAACGGTTGCAGCCCGCGCTGGGCTTGGCCGGGTTCGCCGACCAGTTGCGCGACCTCATGCTGCGTGCCACCGAGCGGGGGCTCGGGCCGGAGGATCTGGAGCGGCTCGGTCGCGAGCACGGCAAACCGGAGTGGGAGGCGGCGGGGCGGTTCGCCGCGCGCTACGAGCAGACACTGCTACTGCGGTGGTCGGTGGGCGTGGAGGCGCCGGAGGCGACGGCGCCCGCGCTGGATGCCGCCGAGCTGATCGGCGCGGCGCTGGACGCGCTGGCGATCGACGCGAACCTGCTCGCCGAGGAGCGGGCCAGGATCCGGTACCTGCTGGTCGACGACGCGCAGCACCTGGACCCGCAGGCCGCGCTGCTGGTGCGGGTGATCGGCGCGGCCGCGCACACCGCGGTGGTGGCGGGCGATCCGGACCAGGCGGTGTTCGCGTTCCGCGGCGCGGACCCGTCGTTCGCGGCCGACCCCGGTGGACCGGAGGAACGGCGAATCGTGTTGCGCCGCAATCACCGTTCCGGCGCGCAGGTGCGGTTGGCGGTGTCGCGGGTCGCTGCCGAGTTGCCGGGGAGCGCGCCGCAGCGGCCCGCGCGACTCGCGCGCGAGCAGCTGCCGGAGGACGACGGCACCGCGGTGCGCGTGCGGGTGCTCGCCACGCCCGCCAAGGAAGCCGCGCTGATCGCGGACCATTTGCGGCGGGCCCACCTGACGGCCGGTGTGGCCTGGTCGGACATGGCGGTGATCGTGCGCTCGGTGCCGCTGTCGCTCGCGCCGCTGCGCCGCGCGCTGCTCGCGGCCGGGGTGCCCGTGCACCAGCCCGCGCCCGATGTGCCGCTGGCTCGTCGGCGGGGTGCCGCGTGGATGCTGCTGGCCTTGCGGGCGCTGCTGGCGGGAGAGCGCGCGGACCCCGAGATGTTCACGGCCGAGGACGCGCTCGACCTGTTGTCCGGGCCGCTCGGGGGTGCCGATCAGATCGCGCTGCGGCGCCTGCGGAGGGGATTGCGGCGCGGGATTCTGGAGGCGGAGCGGGCTGCGGGGTGGGTCGCGCCCGCGGTGGACGGGGTGTCGTCCACGGAGGGGACGCCGTTCGTGGGCGAGAGGCCTTCTGCGGGTGACGCTTCGCCCGAGGGCGGCGTGATACCGCTGGACGATGCGCCGCCCCTCGAGATGCCGCCCGAGGAGGACGATGTACCGCCACCCGATCCCGCCGACGAGCGGGGGTGGGTGGTCGATGAAACCGAATGGCGACAGGACGATCTGAGCTGGGGGCTGGAGCCGGACGATCGCGTCGCGGACGATTCGCCGGTCAAACATCCTGTGGTGGAGGGTGAATCGGAAACTCCCGCCGACGGCTCACCGGTCGAGCATCCTGTGGCGGAGGACGATCCTGAATCCCCCGCCGACGGCTCGGATGGTGAGTCCGCCGAACAGGTTTCGCTTCTCGACCGCTCCTCCGCCGAGGTGCTGCGGGAACTCCTCGTCGGCGGCGGGGACCGTCGCTTGCTGGAGCGGCTGACCGATGTGGAGGCGGCGCCCCTGCGGCGCGTGCTCACGGCGCTGGAGCGGGCGCGCGCGGCGCGCGGTCGTGGCGCCGGACTGGAGGACGTGCTGTGGGCGCTGTGGAGGGCGTCCCGGCTGGAGCGGCGGTGGGTGGCGCAGTCCGAGCGCGGAGGCGCGGTCGGGATGCAGGCCGATCGCGACCTCGACGCCGCCGTCGGGCTGTTCGACGCGGCGGCGGCCTACGTCGACCGGTTGCCGCGCGCCGGTCTCGAGGGTTTCGTGGAATACCTGCTGGGACAGGAGATTCCGCAGGACGGCGCGCCGGTGACCGCGCCGGGCGAGGCGGTCGAACTGCTCAGCGCGCACGCGGCGGCGGGCCGCGAGTGGGACGTGGTCGCCATCGCCGGTGTGCAGGAAGGCATCTGGCCCAACCCGCGCCCGCGCGGCACCCTGCTGCACACCGAGGACCTCGTAGATCTCACCGCGGGCATCGCGCTCACGGGGGAGCCGGTGAGCCGCACCGCCCCGATTCTGGCCGAGGAACGCAGGCTGCTGCTGGTGGCGTGCAGCCGCGCCCGGCGCTCGCTGCTGGTGACCGCCGTCGAATCGGTCTCCGGGGAGCGCGATCTCGTGCCCTCCCGCTTCCTCTCCGAACTGCTCGGCCACGACGACGACACCGAGCCGGGCGCGCTGCCCGTCACCGATCCGGGACGCGCGCTCGTCATGCACGCGCTGGTGGCCGAACTCCGTGGCGCGGTGTGCGATCCGGAATCCGATCCGGAGCGCAGGTCGCGTGCCGCGCGGGAGCTGGCCCGGCTCGCGTACGCGGGCGTCCCCGGCACGCACCCCGAAGAGTGGTACGGCACAGCGGATCTCAGCTCGCACGACACGCTGTGGGACGACGAGGACAGCGCCGTCGCGCTCTCGCCCTCCACCGTCGACCAGCTGCGCACCTGCCCGCTGCGCTGGGCACTGGAGCGCCACGGCGGCACCGACGGCGACAACCGGCACGCCGTCCAGGGCAACCTGGTGCACACCCTCGTGCAGGCGTTGGCGGGCAAGGTTCCCGAGTCGCAGGTGCGCGCCGCGCTCGACAAGACCTGGCGCGCCGTCGATCCCGGCACCGGCTGGCATTCCCGCCAGGAACTGCGCCGCACCGAGGCCATGCTCGAGACGTTCCTGGCGTGGGTGCGCAACACCAGGGGCGAACTCACCCAGGCCGGCGTGGAGGTGCCGGTCGACTGCGTGCTGCCCGCGCGCGCGGAAGACGAACGCCCCGTGCGGATCCGGGGCCGCGTCGACCGGCTGGAGCGCGATGCCGAGGGCCGCTACGTCATCGTCGATGTGAAGACGGGCAAGAATCCGATCACCAAACAGGCCGCCGCCGACCACGCCCAGCTCGCCACCTATCAGGTCGCCGCGGCGCACGGCGCGCTCGACGCCGAGAACGACGGTGCGCCCGCCGAATCCGGCGCCGTGGCCGAACCCGGCGGCGCGCGGCTGGTCTACGTCGCCAAACCGAGCAAGGAGGGCGCCACCGAGCGCACGCAGGACCCCCTCGGCCCCGACTCACTGGAGGAGTGGCGCGAGACCATCCACGAGGCCGCCGCCGCCACCAAGGGCCCCAGCTTCCTGGCCATGCGCAACGACGGGTGCCGCCACTGCGCGGTCGCGGGCAGCTGCCCGGTGCAGGACACCGGAAGACAGGTGACCGACGAGTGAACACCGCCGCCGTGTCGCCGCAGCGGATCGCCGAGGCGCTCGGCCTGCCCCCGCCCACCGAGGAGCAGAGCGCGGTGATCGCCGCCCCGCCGGGGCCCACGCTGGTGGTGGCGGGCGCCGGCGCGGGCAAGACCGAGACGATGGCCGCGCGCGTGGTGTGGATGGTCGCCAACCGGCTGGTCACGCCCGAACAGGTACTCGGCCTGACCTTCACGCGAAAAGCCGCGCAGCAGTTGACTTCTCGTATCCGCACCCGCCTCGCCCGGTTGGCCGGGTCGCCGCTGCTGCGCGAACTGGACCCGACGGGGGAACTGCGCACCCGGCTCGCGGGCGCGGAACCCGAGATCAGCACTTACCACTCCTACGCGGGGCGGCTGCTCGGGGAACACGGCTTGCTGCTGCCCGTCGAACCGTCGGCGACGCTGCTCACCGAGACCCAGCTGTGGCAGCTCGCGCACCAGGTGGTGCGCACCTGGGACGGCGATCTGGAGACCGAGCGCACGCCGGTGTCGGTCACCGAGGCGGTGCTCGCGCTGTCGGGGCAGCTGGCCGAACATCTCGTGGAGCCCGAACAGCTCGCCGAGGCGCACACCGACCTGGAGAAGCTGGTGTTCTCGCTGCCGCCGGGACCGCGCCAGCGCGGCGGGCCCAGTCAGAACTTGCAGGGCTATGTGAAGGCCCAGCGCGAACGGGTGGCGCTGCTGCCGTTGGTCCGGCAACTCGGTGCGGCGTTGCGGCGGCGGGGCGCACTGGATTTCGGCGCGCAGATGTCGCTGGCCGCGCGGCTGGCCGCCGAACATCCCGAAGTGCCGGCGTCGGAGCGGGGGCGGTTCCGGCTCGTCCTGCTCGACGAGTATCAGGACACCGGCCATGCCCAGCGAATCCTGTTGTCCGCCTTGTTCGGTGGACTGCACGACGACCCGGGGGAGCAGCGGCTGGCGGTGACCGCCGTCGGTGATCCCATGCAGTCCATCTACGGCTGGCGCGGTGCGTCGGCGGCGAACCTGCCCCGGTTCGCGACGGACTTCCCGCTCGCGCCCGGTGTGCCGGCGCCCACGTTGTCGCTGCTCACCAGCTGGCGCAATCCGCCCGAGGCGCTGGCGCTGGCGAACCTGGTGTCGGACCCGCTACGGCAGCGCGCGCTGGAATCCGGTGGCGTCACCGTGGACGCGCTGCGCGCCAGACCCGGTGCGGAGGCGGGCGCTGTCGCGCTGGCGTTGATCGAAGACATTGCGGCGGAACGTGAGTGGGCGGCCGAGCGGATCGCCGCCGAATGGGCCGCCCGGCACGCCGCCGGAGCGTCGCCGCCCACGTCGGCGGTGCTGGTGCGCCGCAACGCCGATGCCGCGCCGCTCGCGGAAGCGTTGCGCGAGCGCGGATTACCGGTGGAGATCGTCGGCCTCGGTGGGTTGCTCGCGACGCCCGAGGTGGCCGATGTGGTGGCCACGCTGCGGCTCATCGCCGAGCCCGGTGCGGGCAGCGCCGCCGTGCGGGTGCTCACCGGGGCGCGCTGGCGGATCGGTGTCGCGGATCTGCGGGCGTTGGCCCGGCGCGCGCGGGACCTCTCGATCGGGCGGCCGACCGGTGACGCCTCCGACGCGATCACCGACGGCGCCGCGCTCGACAACGCGCTGCGCGAGGTGGCGCCGGAACCCGCCGAACAGGCGGGACTCGCCGACGCGATCGCCGATCCCGGTCCGGCGGAACACTATTCGGAGGCCGGATACGCGCGGATCGTAGCCCTGGCCCGCGAGCTGGCGGCGTTGCGCGAGCGCAGCGGGCAGCCGCTCACCGAACTGGTGGCCGACGTGGAGCGCACCATCGGCGTCGGCGTGGAAACCCAGGCCCGCCGCGCCATGGCGGGCACCGGCGCGGGTCGCGAGCATCTGGACGCCTTCGCCGAGGTGGTGGCCGGGTACGCGGCGGATTCCCGTGCCTCGCTGGGCGGGTTGCTGGCCTTCCTCGCCGCCGCCGAATCGGTGGAGAACGGGCTCGAGCCGGGGGAAGTGGAGGTCGCCAAGGACCGGGTGCAGGTGCTCACCGTGCACGCCGCGAAAGGGCTGGAATGGGAGATCGTCGCGGTGCCACACGTGTCGGTGAAGGTGTTCCCGTCGGGTGCGGCCTCGGCGACGTGGTTGGGGGCGCTGGCCGAGCTGCCCACCTCGTTGCGCGGCGACCGCGCGACCGAGGACGCCGCCGACGGTGTGCCGGTGCTGGACCTGTCGGATCTGCACGACC
The DNA here is from genome assembly GCF_003315035.1 of Nocardia puris. Classification (GTDB taxonomy): domain Bacteria; phylum Actinomycetota; class Actinomycetes; order Mycobacteriales; family Mycobacteriaceae; genus Nocardia; species Nocardia puris. Next base: position 31,679 of record NZ_QNRE01000003.1, on the reverse strand, counting down.
GCGCCGAGCTGGAAGCCGCGATCAACGACCACAAGGCCGCGCTGGACCGCCGCCGCCTCGACGAGGAACGGCGGCTGTTCTACGTCGCGCTCACCAGAACCGAACGGGTGCTGCTGGTTTCGGCCCACCACTGGGCCGAGACAGGCAACAAGCCGAAGGGCCCCTCCGACTTCCTGCTGGAACTGAAGGCCGCGGCCGAAACCCCCGGCACGCCCGCCCACGGCACGGTCGAGATCGCCCGCTGGGACGACCCGCCCGAAGCGGGCACCGCCAACCCGTTCACCGACAACCCCGCGACCGCCGAATGGCCCCGCGACCCCCTCGGCTCCCGCCGCGACCCGATCGAAGAGGGCGCGGCGCTGGTGCGCACGGCGCTCGCCGAACTGCGGGCGCAGGAGGCCGCGGCGCGGACGCGGAAGGTGAACCATGTTGCGCCCGAGAGTTATCCGGCTGCGGGCGAGCGGTCTGCGGTGTCGGGCGTGGTGTCGCAGCCGGAAGGTGGCGCGTTCGCCGGGCGACCGGGGCGGCGTCGGCATACGTCGGCCGATCGCGACTCGGCACTGTCGGACGCGGGTTCGCGCGAGTCCGGGAGTCGTGCGCCCGCCGAGCCGGACGCGCTGTTCGAGTTCGCCGATCTCGCCGCAGACGGGGACGCGCCTCCACCCGACGGCTTCGCCCCGCCGCCCGAAGGCTTGGTGCCGCCGCTGGATGATTTTGTGCCGCCGCCCGACGGATTCGTGCCGCCGCCGGATGAATTCGCCCCGCCGCCAGAAGGTTTCGCCTCCCCAACAGACGCCCCAGCGTCCCCGGCCAGTCCGAGTCCGCAGACCCTCGCGCCGTCCGAGGTCTCCCTCGCGCACCCACCGCACGGTGCTGATTCGCCGACGCACGAGTTCGCCTCCGTCCCACCCGACGACGCCTACTTCGCCGCCCTGTTCGCCGACGACGAGGCGCCGTTCCCGGAGGACTTCGAACCGCCGCCCGACGAAGGGGCGTTCGCGGCGGGGCCCGTCGATCCCGACGACCCCGAGGGCTGGAAGGCCGACGTGGACGCGTTGCTCGCCGAGTTCGAGGCGAGCCGGGCCGCGGAGCGGGAAGTGGAACTGCCTGGCCAGATTCCGGCGACGGCGCTGGTGGAGATGCGGGCCGATCCGGAGCGGCTGGCGCGGCGGCTGCGGCGGCCGCTGCCGTTCCCGCCGGACCCGATGGCCCGGCGCGGCACCGCCTTCCACGCGTGGGTGCAGCGCTGGTTCGCGGGCACCCGCCTGCTGGGTTTGGACGAACTGCCCGGCGCGGGCGGCGCCACGGCCGACGCGGGCGCCGACGCCGAGCTGACGAAGATGCAGGACGCGTTCCTGAATTCGCCCTGGGCGCACCGCAGTCCGCTCGAGGTGGAGGTGCCGTTCGAGACCTCGATCGCGGGCACCGTCATCCGCGGCCGCATGGACGCGGTCTTCGCCGAGGGCGACGGCTGGCTGGTCGTGGACTGGAAGACCGGCGCGCAACCCGGCCCCGACGACGAACCCGCGGTCGCCATGCAGCTGGCCATCTACCGCCTGGCCTGGGCCCGCCTCATGGTCGCCCGCCACGGCGGCACCGAGCGCGAGATGCTCGAAAAGGTCGGCGCCGCATTCCATTACATCCGCTCGGGCCGCACGATCGCCCCCGGCACCCTCCCCGGCCCCGACGAACTGGCCGACCTCATCCGCTCCTCCGCCCCACCACGTGATCCGCCACCGACTCTGTGACGATATTGCCCACCGCCGCCCCTTCACCAGGAGACATCGATGATCCGATACGCACTGGCCGGAATCTCGTTCGTGGTCGAATTCGCGTTGATCGCGGTCGGCGTGGTGGTGGTGCTCACCGCCGATTCGGTGGGCGCGCTGCTGCTGTGGGACGCGCTGGCCGTGGTCTACCTCGGTGTGCGCCTGGCCTGGCTGTATCACGACCGGTGGTCGGTGGGTGATCGCGAATTGCGCGGAGTGGCGCGCGATCCCACCGCCCGGTTCTTCGCCCAGGTGTTCACCGTGCTGTGCAGCGTCATCGGCGTGACGGCGGGCCTCGCGATCTCGGTGCGCCCGGAGCAGGGCGCGGTGCCCACCCAGGTGGCGGCCGTGCCCGCGGTGCTGCTGGCGTGGACGCTGCTGCACTTCGCCTACGCCGAGCGGTATCGCGAGTCCTACGTCGCCGCGCTGCCCGAGCGCGTCCTGGACTTCCCCGGCACCCCGTCGCCGCGATTCGCCGATTTCGTGTACTTCTCGTTCACCATCGGCACTTCGTTCGCCGTCTCCGACGTGACGATCCGCGACACCCGCGTGCGACTGGCCGCCGTGATCCACGCGGTGCTCGGGTTCTTCTACAACGTCGCGGTCCTCGGCATCGCGGTCCGCTACCTCACCGAGGGCTGATGCCGGCCGGCCACAGCGTCGTCGCGGCCACTCGGGCTGCCGGCCGACCGCCTCGTGCTCCGAGAGCGCTCAGCCCCGGCCGACCTTCAGCGCGGCGACGATCAGCGGGATCTGCAACGGCAGGCGCAGGATCGTGCCCACCTTGAACGCGGGCGAGGCCTTCTCGCTGCGGCTCACATCGATCGCCATCTGCACGTTCGCGGGGAACACCGCGACGAACAGCAGCGCCGCCAGCTTGCCGCCCAGGGACCGGGTCCGCGGGGCGGCCAGCGCGGCGGCGACACCGAGTTCGGCGACACCCGAGGCGTAGGTGTAGTCGCGGGGTTCGCCGGGCAGCGCACGCGGCACGATCGCGTCGAACGGCTTGGGCATCACGAAGTGCAGGATCCCGGCGCCGAACAGCAGAGCCGCGAGTGCGAGGGCGGGTGTGCGGCTGTCGCCGGCGGGGGATTCGATCTCTGCCATGGTTACCTACCTTGGCATTCGCCGGGCGCTCGCGTCGAGTCCGGGCACCGGCCGATCGACCCGGTAGGCTCCCGGATTGTGCCGGAGGGAGAGACAGTGCCGGAGATAGCCGCCACAGCGGCGCGGCGGGCGGGTGTGCGCGATGTTTCTGGGTGATATCAGGAATCGTGTCATGCGGCCGAGCAAGGCGTCGGGGCCCGACTTCGCGCTGGTGGGTGTATTGCGCATCCCCGCGCCGCAGATCAGTCCGTGGGTATCACTGTGGCGGCGTGTGCTGTTCGCGATCGCGCTGCTGTTCTTGGCCGCGACCGTGGTCTACATCGGCCGCGACGGCTACCGGGACAACACCGGGACCGAACTGTCGTTCCTCGACGCGTTCTACTACGCGACGGTGTCGCTGTCGACCACCGGATACGGCGACATCATCCCGGCCTCGCCGGGGGCGCGACTGGCGAACATCATCATCATCACCCCTTTGCGCGTCCTGTTCCTCATCGTGCTGGTCGGTACCACCATCAGCGTGCTCACCGAACGGTCCCGGCAGGCGTTCAAGATTCAGCGCTGGAGGCGCAAAGTGCGTAATCACACGGTTGTGGTCGGCTACGGAACGAAGGGGCGCACCGCCATCGACGCCATGCTCGGCGACAGCGTGCAACCCGGCGACATCGTGGTGGTCGACACCGATACCGTCGCCCTGGAGCGGGCCGCGAACGCGGGCCTGGTGACGGTCCACGGTTCGGCCACCCAGTCCGATGTGCTGCGGCTGGCCGGCGTGCAGCACGCGTCGTCGGTGATCGTGGCGACCAACCGCGACGACGCGGCGGTCCTGGTAACGCTGACGGCGCGCGAGCTGAACAAGACCGCCAAGATCGTGGTGGCCATCCGCGAGGCGGAGAACATGCACCTGCTGCGTCAGTCCGGCGCCGACTCGGTGGTGGTGTCCTCGGAGACCGCGGGGCGCCTGCTCGGCATCGCCACCACCACGCCGACCGTCGTGGAGATGATGGAGGACCTGCTCACCCCGGAGGAGGGGTTCGCGGTCGCCGAGCGTGAAGTCGAGGACTCCGAGATCGGAGGTTCGCCACGACATCTCAAGGACATCGTGCTCGGCGTGGTGCGCGACGGCGAACTCATCCGGGTGGGCGATCCGGCCGTGGACGCCGTCGAGGCGGGCGACAAACTGCTCTACATCCGGCGTGCGGCGAAGTAGCACCGCGCGGAAGTAGTCTCGAAGCGTGTCTTTTCAGCTGAACGGCATTCCCCTGCTGTCGCGCGCCGCCGTCGACCGCGCCGACGAACTCCGCACCGACGAGCACGCGCTGAAGGAGGGCTGGGCGGGCGCGGGACTGTTGCGCGTCAACCGGCGCGGCCAGGTCCGATTCGACGGCGGGGTGCTGGTGCTGGAGGCGGCCGCCGACCTGTCGGCCGAGCCGAGCCAGGAGGCGGTGTTCCTCGGCATCGCCGAGGGACGGCACCTGTGGGCGGTGCGCGACGACGCTCTGGCCGGGGAGCTGACCGACCTGCGCGCACTCGCCGCGGAGATCGATGATTTCACCGCCGGACTGCTCACCTCCGCGCTCGCGCTGCTGAACTGGCACGACAAATCGCGCTACAGCGCCTACGACGGGTCGCGCACCACCGCCGGCAAGGCCGGGTGGACGCGGGTGACCGAATCCGGGCACGAGGAGTTCCCGCGCATCGACCCGGCCGTCATCTGCCTCATCCACGACGGCGGTGACCGGGTGCTGCTCGCGCGTCAGCACGCCTGGCCGAGCACCCTGTTCTCGCTGCTGGCCGGATTCGTCGAGGCGGGCGAATCGCTGGAGCGCTGCGTGGAGCGGGAGATGCGCGAGGAAGTCGGTCTCGACGTGCGCGACATCCACTACCTGGGCAGCCAGCCCTGGCCGTTCCCGCGCTCGCTCATGCTCGGATTCGCCGCCGTCGCCGACCCGGAGCAGCCGCTGGTGTTCTCCGACGGGGAGATCGCCGAAGCGCACTGGTTCGGCAGGGACGAGGTGCGCGAGGCATTGGCGGCGGGCGACTGGTCGGCGCGGCGTGCGGACGCGCGACTGCTGCTCCCCGGGTCGATCTCCATCGCGCGCACGATCGTCGAGTCCTGGGTGGGCGTGGCCTGACCGGTCGGGGGATGGCCGACCGGGCGTCCGTGGCCGGTCAGGCGATCTTGGCGAGCGCCTGCTGCACGGCCGCCAGCGACGGGTTGGTCGCCGTGGAACCGTCGGCGAACTTCACCGTCGGCACCACGTGGTTGCCGTTATTGACGCTGCCGACGAACTCGGCCGAGGCGGGGTCCTGCTCGATATCGACCTCGACGTAGGTGATACCGGCCTCGTCCAGCTGCTTCTTCAGCCGTCGGCAGTAACCGCACCAGGTGGTCGAGTACATCGTCAGGGCGGGGCTTACTTCAGTCACGCGGAGATTCAACGCGGCCGCGCGCGGCGGTGTTCCACCGGCCCGGCGATTTATGGCGTGTCGCACTCGGCGTGTCTTCGTCGGGCGCGGGGCGGGTGGCCGTGTCGGCGGGGACTGCCATGATGGACGCCGTGCCCGCCTTCGCTCTCGATGCCCTCGATCCCGAACAGGCGGCCGCCGTGCAGGCGCCGCGCGGGCCGGTGTGCGTGCTCGCGGGCGCGGGCACGGGCAAGACCAGGACCATCACCCATCGCATCGCGCACCTGGTGTCGGCGGGACACGTCAAACCCGACCAGGTGCTGGCGGTCACGTTCACGGCGCGCGCGGCCGGGGAATTGCGGGGCCGGTTGCGCGCGCTCGGGCTGGGCGGCGAGGCCAACCAGGTGCAGGCGCGCACCTTCCACGCGGCGGCGCTGCGGCAGTTGAAGTACTTCTGGCCGCAGGTCGTCGGCGAGGTGCCGTGGCGGCTGCTGGACACGAAGTTCCAGGCGGTCGCGCGCGTCGCGCACGCCGCCGGGCTCTCGGCCGCCACCGACAGCGTGCGCGACCTGTCGAGCGAGATCGAATGGGCCAAATCCTCGCTCGTCGCGCCCGAGGACTACCCGGCCGCCGCCGCGAGACACCACCGCGAGCCCCCCTACGACGCGCAGCGCGTCGCCGAGGTCTACGCGGCCTACGAGAAGCTGAAGACCACGCCGGAAGGGCTGCTGCTCGACTTCGACGACCTGCTCCTGCACACCGCCGCCGCGCTCGAGGACTTCCCGTCGGTCGCCGACGAATTCCGGGGCAGGTACCGGAGTTTCGTGGTCGACGAGTACCAGGACGTCACGCCGTTGCAGCAGCGCGTGCTCGACGCCTGGCTGGGCGAGCGCGACGACCTCACCGTGGTGGGCGACGCCAACCAGACGATCTACTCGTTCACGGGCGCCACACCCGCCTACCTGCTCGACTTCTCGCGCCGTTTCCCCGACGCCACGGTGGTGCGGCTCGAACGCGACTACCGGTCCACACCGCAGGTGGTGTCGCTGGCCAACCGGGTGATCGGCGCGGCGCGCGGTCGCATCGCAGGCACCCGCCTGCAACTGATCGGCCAACGCCCCGACGGGCCCGAACCCGAGTTCGCCGAATACGACGACGGTCCCGCCGAGGCCGCCGGTGTCGCCCGCCGCATCACGAAGCTGATCGAGGCCGGCACCCCCGCGGCGGAGATCGCGGTGCTGTACCGGATCAACGCCCAGTCCGAGGCCTACGAGCAGGCGCTCACCGAACGCGGCATCCCCTACCAGGTGCGCGGCGGCGAGGGGTTCTTCCAGCGCGCGGAGGTCAAACAGGCGGTCAGCTTGCTGCGGCAGGCGGCGGCGCGCGACGACCTGCCCGAACGCGCCACCCGCGGAACCGACCTGGTCACCCTGGTGCGCGCCGCGCTCGCCCCGGCCGGGCTCACCGCCGAGGAGCCGGCGGGCGCGCAGGCCAGGGAACGCTGGGCCTCCCTCGTCGCGCTGGTCCAGCTCACCGAGGAACTGGTCGAACACGACGCCGAGCTGGAACTGCCCGGCCTGCTGCGCGAGCTGGCCGCCCGCGCCGAGGCCCGGCACCCACCGACCGTGCAGGGCGTCACGCTGGCCTCCCTGCACGCCGCGAAGGGCCTGGAGTGGGACGCGGTGTTCCTCGTCGGGCTGTCCGACGGCACCGTGCCGATCGCGCACGTGCTCGCCGACGACGGATCGGTCGCCGATTTCGCCGCACTCGAGGAGGAGCGCAGGCTGCTCTACGTCGGCGTGACGCGGGCCCGCGTGCACCTGCGCCTCTCGTGGGCGCTCGCGCGCGGGGAGGGCGGCAGGCGCACCCGCCGCCGCTCCCGCTTCCTCAACGGCCTGGTCCCCGACGATTCCCCGGCCTCGCGGGTCGCGTCGGCGGCGGGGCGCACCGAGCCGAAAGGGGTGCGCCCGACCTGCCGGGTCTGCGCGAAACCTCTCATCGGCACTTACGCCACCATGCTCGGCCGTTGCCGCCGCTGCCCCGCCGAACTGGACGCCGCGCTGCTGGCGGCGCTGAAGGAGTGGCGGGCGGAGAAGGCCGAGGCCCTGCGCGTCCGCGAGTTCGTGGTGTTCACCGACACCACGCTCACAGCGATCGCCGAGCAACTGCCCGCCGACGACGCCGCGCTCGCCGCGATCCCCGGGATCGGCGCGAAGAAGATCGTGGACTACGGCGCCGACGTGCTGGCGATCGTGGCGTCGCGAGTACGGTCCACATCACAAAACCGCAGGTAGAAAATAGGTTGTCGGTTCTTCCGACATTGCCTATGGTGGGAATCACGCACTGGGAGGGCATTCCGGTGCGCTCGGATACGACACTACGAGTACAGGAGGGAGGCGGACAGTGAACGACAACATCGCGAATCTCGGCGTGAAATGCGCTGCGATGAATGCTGCTGCCTCCCGGGGGATCCTCGCTATGCAGGGGATCGGTATGTCCTCGGTCGGAGATTTCGGATTCGGTACGCCGGTGCAGAGTGCGCCGGCGCATCTGCCGCTCCCACTGATTCAGGACGAGCCCAAGGGAGGCTGGCGCCCCGTCTTCGGTGCGCCCGCAGGCGATTTCGCCCGCGAAGCCGGCTATGAGCCCGCGCTGCTGCCCATTTCGGCAGACGCCGGGGTCCAGGCGGCACGTCTCCGCACCGCACACCCCGCGACCGTGCTCAGAGATCGACACCCATGTCGAACTAGGTAGGGACTCTCTCCCCACCCTCTGGCCACGGATCGCACGAAGCGAAACCCGTGGCCAGTATTTTTAAGCGGCCCTTCAGCCGATTGCCACCGGTTTCGTGGAGAAACGAACAAACCGCTGCATACGAGCTGAAGGAGAACACGTGTTCCCCGCAGAGAACTGGCCAGAGGCCACCGCTGCCACCCGAGAGGTCACCGCGGTCCTGCCCTGTCGCGCCGGAGACCCCGATCTCTGGTTCGCGGAGAGCCCGATCCAGTTGGAGCAGGCCAAGGCGCTGTGCGCGTCCTGCCCGATCCGCAAGGGCTGCCTGACGGCGGCCATGGACCGGCGCGAGCCGTGGGGCGTCTGGGGCGGTGAGATCTTCGACCAGGGTGTCGTGATCGCCCGCAAGCGTCCGCGTGGTCGCCCGCGCAAGGTCGCGGTCCCGGCATGAGTGCCGGATCCGCCCGCGACAGCGCGCGAATTCAGTCAGGGTCGGCGCTCATGCCGTGCATGGGCGCCGGCTCGTTCACTTCCCTCCCTCCGGGCGTTGACGCCCCACCGTCCGCACCGGACGGCACGCGGGCTCAGGAACGAGAAAGCAGACGAGCCGCTCACCTCGAGATCAGGTGGGCGGCTCGTTTGCGTTGCGGGGGAGCGGGATTCAGCTGGCCGAGCGTTCGTCGCGCAGGCCGGGCAGCCAGGTCGCGGCCAGCTGCATGAAGGGGAGTTCGGCGTCGAGCTGGGCCAGGATGCCCACCGATCCGCCGAGGACCCGGAAGATCATCACGTGTTCGGCCGGAAGTTGCAGCGCCCGTGCCGTTTTCATCTCCTGGGAAGTGAAGTCCGTGGCCTTGCCCGCGACCCGCTGCATCCACCTGCGGGTGAAGTGGAACGACTCGGTCCGGATCGGATCGGCGAAAGGCCGCAAATAGTCGGCGATTTCGGCGTGCGTGACCGTGCGGCCGGGGATCACCCAGCCGTGGTCGTACAGCAGCCGGGTGAGCGCGTCGTAGTCCTCGTCCGCCGCCAGCGCCAGCATCCGCCCGAGCACTTCGGGGAAACCGTTCGGCAGCGGCGCGCAGGCGCCGAAGTCGATGACGGCGAGCTTGCCGTCGCGCAGCATCATGAAGTTGCCGGGGTGCGGGTCGGCGTGCAGCAGCCCTACCGTCTCGGGTGACGAGAAGTGGAAGTGGCCCATCAACAGGCCCACCTTGTTGCGCAGGACGTGCGTGCCCTCCGGGTCCTCCTGGCCCGCCTTGATGATCTGGGAGACGGGGGTGCCGTCCAGCCATTCGGTGACGATCACCTTCGGCGCCGAGGCCACCACCTTGGGCACCACGATGTCGGGATGGCCGTCGAACGCCTTCGCGAACGCGCGCTGGTTCGCCGCCTCGTTGCGGTAATCCAATTCTTCTTCGGTGCGTTCGGTGATCTCGGCGAGGATCGGCTTCACATCGGCGCCCGGGATCACCGACGAGATCAGGCCCGTCATCCGCGACAGCGTCTTGAGATCGGCGCGCAGCGCCTCGTCGGCGCCCGGGTACTGCACCTTCACCGCGACCGCGCGGCCGTCCGACCACACCGCCTTGTGCACCTGGCCGATGCTGGCCGAGGCCGACGGGGTGTCGGAGAAGGAGCGGAAACGCTGCCGCCACCCGGTGCCGAGCTGCTGGTCCAGCACGCGGTGCACGGTCTCGGCGGGCATCGGGGGTGCGGCGGCCTGCAACTTGGTGAGGGCGTCGCGATAGTGCTCGCCGAACTCCTCCGGGACCGCGGCCTCCATCACGCTCAGGGCCTGCCCGAACTTCATCGCACCGCCCTTGAGCTCGCCCAACACGGTGAACAGCTGTTCGGCGGCCTTCTGGTTGAGCTTGGCGTTGATCTCGGACTTGTCCCCGCCCGCCAGCTTCTTGCCGAATCCGACGGCGGCCCGTCCGGCGATCCCCAAGGGAATCTTGGCTAACTTGGCGTTGCGGGATGAGCTACGGCGCACGATCTCGGACACCACCCCATCATGGCGGACGAGTGGGTGGATATGCCATGGCAAATCCGAGTTCTCACTCTCACATCGCCGCCGCGGCGCCGAGTGCGCGACACCCGCAGTCGGGGTGCGGGGCCCAGTGGCGGCGCTGGAGCACCTGCGAATCCAGGTCCAATTCCAGGGTGGCGTCGAGGGTCGCGGGGGTGCGTTCGGCCGAGCAGGCGACGATCGCCTCGAGTTCGCCGAGGGCCAGCGCGGCGGTGGCGGCCGTCGCTGCGGGGGAGGCGTGACCGACCCGTCCCAGCAGCTGAGCGGCCAGATGCGGCCAGGCCGGATCGAGGTCGGCGCGGGTGAGATCGTGGCAGCGCAGGCAGCTGGTGGCGCCGGGCAGCACCAGCGGCCCGACGAGGCCCTTCCCGTCGCGCACCCGGACCTGGAGGTGGGGTAGGCGGTGCACCACGAGTGCGCCGACGAACCGGGGATCGGCCACCACGGCGTCGGTGAGCACGACCAGATCGGCGCGCGGCGCGGTGGCGGACAGCCTCGGCGTGTCCTCGTTGGTGCGGGTGGCGCGCACGGCGACGCGGCGCAAACCGGCGGTGATCGCGTCCGAGAGCGGCCCGCGCCCGTGGACGCGCACGGTGGTGATCCGGTCGGCGTCGCTCCTCGGGTGGAGCAGCAAACCGGCGGCATCGATCGCGTCGAGCAGGGTCTCGGCGCGTTCGGCGGGGACGCCCACCTCACCGGCCAGCCACAGGATCTGCGGACGGGTGTGCAGGCCGTCGAGCAAGCGCAGGAAGCCCAGCACGGCCTGGGTGTCCAGATCCGGGGGATCCAGCGCGACGGCGCGCTCGGGATCCCAGCCGAGCTGGACGGTGCCGGAGGGGCGGACCAGGACGGTCACCCGGGGATGCAGCATCGGGCCCTGCGTGCGCGTTGTCGTCATGCCAGGAGTATGCGGAGCCGCGCCGGCCCTACCGTCCGCGAAAACCCTTGTTATCCCCAGGATTCGCGGTGTTCACAACCGGGTGTGGATCAGGACGCGTCCGAGTCCTTGCCGAGGTCGGGGCCCTGGTCCCGGTCGCCCTTCTCGCTCTCGGCGCGCTCGCGGGCCTCGGTCTCGGCCAGCTGTGCGAGCGGATCGTCGAACGCCGTGGTGCCGCCGCCGATCACCGAGTCGATGAAGCCGGCGGGAGAGTCGAGATCCTCGGAATCGGGCAGCAGATCCGGGTGCGCCCACACGCCGTCGCGCGCCTCCATGCCCGCGTCGGTGGTGAGCCTGCGCCACAGGTCGGCCGCCTCGCGCAGCTTGCGCGGGCGCAGTTCCAGGCCGACCAGGGTGGCGAAGGTCTGTTCGGCGGGCCCGCCGGTGGCGCGGCGGCGGCGCAGCGTCTCGGCCAGCGCGCCCGCGCCGGGCAGCCGGTCGCCGACGGCCTCGGCCACGACCACCTGCACCCAGCCCTCGATCAGAGCCAGCAGGGTCTCCAGCCGCTCCAGCGCCTGCTTCTGCTCCGGGGTGGTCTGCGGTTCGAACGCGCCCTGGGAGAGGATCTCCTCCAGCTTGGACGGATCGGTCAGCGACATAGGGTCGATGCCCTGGGCGGCCTGCTCCAGCGCCGAGAAATCCATCCGGATACCGCGCGCGTAGTCCTCGACGGCGCCGAGCACCTGCTGGCGCAGCCACGGCACATGCCCGAACAACCGCTGGTGGGCGGCCTCGCGGGCGGCCAGGAAGACCATGATCTCGCTCTCGGGCTGCTCGAGCCCGGCGCTGAATTCCGAGATCGCGGCGGGCAGCAGCGCGGCGGTGCCGCTCGGGCCCAGTGGCAGGCCGATATCGGTGGAGGTCAGCACCTCCTTGGCGAGCTGGCCGAGGGCCTGGCCCAGCTGCGAACCGAACGCCAGGCCGCCCATCTGGCCGAGCATGCCCATCATCGGCCCGGCGAGTTCGCGTGCCTCCGGGGGCAGTTGCGAGGTCCACATGCCCGCGATCTGCTCGGCCACCGGATCGCACAGGCGCTTCCAGGTGGTGAGCGTCTCCTCGATCCAGTCGTTCGGCGTCCAGGCGACGGTCTTGGTCGCGCCCGCGGGCAGCGTGGTGGCGCCGTCGAGCCAGAGTTCGGCCAGGTGCGCCGCGTCGGCGATGGCCTGGCCGGTGCTCGCCGAGACGGGGGCGATGGCGGCGCCGAGCTGCTGGCGGGCCAGCCGCTTGGCCACGTCGTAGTTCACCGGGCCGGACTGGCCGGAACCGGATTGGCCCATGCCGCTGAGCATTTGGCCCAGCGAGGTCAGCATCTGGCCCAGCTGCGAGGGGTCGAACCCGCCCGCCGCGCCGAAACCGAACGGATCGTTCGCACCGGGACCGATGGGTTCCTCACGGCGCTTGCGCGCGTCATCGTCATCACGGTTCGAGAATCCGAACGGGAAGTCAGTCATGCTTCCAACGTTACGCGGATACCACACGCGCGCGATCCGCGGTGGGCCAGCACACGCCGCGTACGCCGGGATTACGCGCACAGCGAAACCGCGACGGCGCGCCACGCGCCGAACTCGCCGCCTGCGGCGCCGGGATCGGGGGACGATCATTATCGTTGGCGGGGTGAATCGTCGGATCCTCACTCTCCTGGCCGCGCTCGTCCCCGTGCTCGTGCTGGGTGTCATCGGCACCGTGGTCAAGGTGCCGTTCGTCGCGCTCGGCCCCGGACCCACCTTCAACACCCTCGGTGAGGTGGACGGCAAGGCGGTGGTCGAGGTGGTCGGCGTCGAGGTCGACCCCACCACCGGCAACCTCAACATGACCACGGTGGCCGTGCGCGACGGGTTGAACCTGTTCGAGGCGTTCGGGCTGTGGCTCAGCGGTCAGCACGGCCTGGTCCCGCGCGCCGAGGTGTACCCGCCCGGGGTGCCGCGCGAGGAGATCGACCGCTCGAATCAGCAGGAGTTCAAGGATTCCGAGGGCCAGGCCGAGGTCGCGGCGCTGAAGTTCCTGGACCTGCCGACCGTGGTGCTGGTGCGCGAGGTGGGCGACGAAGCGCCCGCCAAGGACATCCTGATGCCCGGCGACGAGCTGATCAGCGTCGACGGCGCGCCGATCGCCACCCCCGCCGACCTGGTGCAGGCCGTGTCCACGCGCGCGCCCGACACGCAGCTGACGCTCGTGGTGCGCCGCGAGGGCCAGGAGCGCACCGAGACCGTCACGCTCGGCGCGCGCCCCGACGATCCGGCCAAGGGCTACCTCGGCGTCACGCCCGGCGAGGGCGCGCGCCCGCCGATGGAGGTCACCTTCAACCTCGCCGATATCGGCGGTCCGTCGGCGGGCCTGATGTTCAGTCTCGCCCTGATCGACAAGCTGAGCCCCGGCGAGCTCGACGGCGGCAAGTTCGTGGCGGGCACCGGCACCATCGACGGCGAGGGCAAGGTGGGCCCGATCGGCGGCATCCAATACAAGATGGCCGCCGCGCGCGAGGCGGGCGCGGAGACGTTCCTGGTCCCCGCGGCCAACTGCAACGAGGCCCGGCAGCGCACGCCCGACGGGTTGCGCCTGGTCAAGGTGGAGAATCTGGACGGCGCGGTGCAGGCGCTGAACGCGATCAACACCGGCGCCGAGGCGCCCAGCTGCGGCTGAACCCGTCTCAGTCCAGCGTGTGGCGCAGCGCGTCGAGCACGTTGGGCGCCAGGTTCGGGTAGGTGCGCAGGTCGAGATCGCCGAAGTCGTCGGCATCCTGGTCGGGCTTCAGTTGCAGCAGCGCCAGGCCCGCGCCCTCCCGCAGCACCGCCGCGAACAGCCGCGCCTGCCTGCGCTCCGGATGGGCCTCGGCGGCCGCGCGACCCGCGGCGTCGGCCGCGTCGGCATCGGCGAGCAGCGGGGCGAGCGCGTCGTCGAGGGTGCTTTCCGCGTCGGGCGGCAGCACCACGATCTCCTGCACCAGCACGCAGCCACGCACCGCGGGCGGCCAGCTGGTGGTCGCGAGGAATTCGTCGAGCGCCATCGAGCCGCCGGTGATGTCCTCGGGCAGCGGTTCCTGCGCGATCGGGGTGAGCTCGTCGCCCTGGTCGAGCTGATCGAGCAGGCTCGGCTCGGCGGCGACCAGGTCGGCGGTCGGCACCAGCGCGAACATCTGCGGCGGCCGTCCCCAGCCCTCGGCGTGGGCGTACTCCGCGACCTCGCGGATGGCGCGGGACAGGACGAGTTCGGCGTGCAGATCTGCGGTCACCGGGACATCCTCGCATCACCGATCCGGCCCGCTGCGAGGCCCCGGCCACACTCGGATGTCCGTTTTCCGTAGAGTGGCAGCGTGACGGTCCGCAAGGGCCGAACCGCAACGTCGAATGCGGCGCACCGGCCGGAATCGGTGCGGGCGCCGCCGGACCCTGGAGTGTGGCACCGTGGGCATGCGGCCCCCAACAGGCTTACCTTCGTTGTCCCGGCGCAGTCGCGTGCTGCTGGTGGCGGCCACCATCGTGGCGGTGTTGCTGCTGCTGGGGCCCCGGATGATCGAGACCTACACCAACTGGCTGTGGTTCGGTGAGGTCGGCTTCCGCGATGTGTACCTGACCGTGCTGTGGACACGTGTCCTACTGTTCGTAGTGGTGGCGGTGATCATCGGCTTGGTGGTATGGCTGGCGCTGCTGCTCGCCTACCGGACTCGGCCGGTGTTCGTGCCGGTGGTCGGTCCCAACGATCCGATCGCGCGCTACCGCACCACCGTGATGAGCAAACTGAAGCTCTTCGGCATCGGAATCCCGGTGCTGTTCGGTGTGCTGTCCGGCTTGGTCGCCCAGTCGAACTGGGTCACCGTGCAGCTGTTCCTCAACGGCGGCTCGTTCGACGAGCGCGACCCGCAGTTCGGCCTCGACGTCGGCTTCTACGCCTTCGACCTGCCGTTCTATCGGATGGTGGTGAACTGGCTGTTCGTCGCCGTCGTCATCGCGTTCTTCGCCAACCTGGTGACTCAGTATGTCTTCGGCGGCCTGCGGCTGAGCGGGCGCGACGGCACCCTCACCCGGCCGGCTCGCATCCAGCTGGCCGTGATCGCCGGACTGTTCGTTTTGCTCAAGGCGGTGGCCTACTGGTTCGACCGCTACGAGCTGCTGTCCAGCTCGCGTAAGGAACCCACCTTCACCGGCGGCTCCTTCACCGATATCAATGCGGTGCTGCCCGCCAAGCTGATCCTGTTGTCCATCGCGGTGATCTGCGCGGTGGCGTTCTTCGCCGGAATCGTGCTGCGGGATCTGCGGGTGCCCGCCATGGCGGCGGCGCTGCTGGTGCTGTCCTCGATCCTGGTCGGCGCGGTGTGGCCGCTGGTGGTGGAGCAGTTCTCGGTGCGCCCGAACGCGGCCACCAAGGAGAGCGAGTACATCCAGCGCAATATCGCCGCGACCAGGCAGGCGTACGGCATCACCGACGACAAGATCGAGTACCAGGACTATCGCGGTGAGAGCGCGAAGAGTCCGCTCGACGTTCCGGTCGACGCGGCCACCATCGGCAACGCCCGCCTGCTCGACCCGAACATTCTCTCGCCCACGTTCACCCAGCTGCGCCAGCTGAAGAACTTCTACGGGTTCCCTGAGGCTCTCGACATCGACAGGTACAAGCTGAACGGTGAGGTGCAGGACTACATCGTCGCGGCGCGTGAGCTGAATCCGACGGCGCTGACCGGCAACCAGACCGACTGGATCAACAAGCACACCGTGTACACGCACGGCAACGGCTTCGTCGCGGCGCCCGCCAACCGGGTGAACAAACCGCAGACCGAGGACCCGAACGCCACCGGCGACTCCAGCGACAGCGGCTACCCGATCTTCATCGTGAGCGACCTGTTCACCCCGGAGGAACGGCAGCTGATCAAGGTCGAGCAGCCGCGCATCTACTACGGCGAGCTGATCGCCCGGTCCGATCCGGACTACGCGATCGTCGGCGGCGTCGAGGGCCAGGCGCCCCGTGAGTACGACTCGGACGTCGCGCAGTACACCTACACCGGTCAGGGCGGCGTGTCGATCGGCAACTGGTTCAACCGGCTGGCTTTCGCGTCGAAGTACGCCGAGCGCAACATCCTGTTCTCCTCGGCCATCGGGGAGGACTCCAAGATCATCTTCCACCGCAGCCCGCGTGACCGGGTGCAGAAGGTGGCGCCGTGGCTGACCGCCGACGGCAACGCCTACCCGGCGGTGGTGGACGGACGGATCGTCTGGATCGTGGACGCTTACACGACCCTGGACAGCTACCCGTACGCGCAGCGGACCTCTCTGGACGGCGCCGTCGAGGACAGCATCGATCAACGCACGGGCCGGTTGCTGCCGCGCAAGGAAGTCAGTTACATCCGCAACTCGGTGAAGGCCACCGTCGACGCCTATGACGGCACGGTGACCCTGTACGAGGTGGACTCCTCCGATCCGGTGCTGCGGGCATGGCGCGGGGTGTTCCCCGAAGCGGTGAAGGACGAGAGCGAGATCTCGCCCGAGCTGCGCGAGCACTTCCGCTACCCCGAGGATCTGTTCAAGGTCCAGCGCGAGATGCTGACGAAGTACCACGTGAACGATCCGCGTGAGTTCTTCACCAATAACGCGTTCTGGTCGGTGCCGAGCGATCCCACCACCGAGGGCGGCAACTTCAACCAGCCGCCGTACTACGTGCTGCTGGGCGACAAGGAGACCAACAAGCCGGTCTTCAACCTGACCAGCGCGATGGTGGGTTACAACAGGCAGTTCCTCTCGGCCTACATCTCGGTGCGCTCCGACCCGGAGGACTACGGCAAGTTCACGATCCTGCGCTTGCCGACCGACACCCAGACCCAGGGTCCGCAGCAGACGCAGAACACGATGACGACGGCGCCACGGGTCTCGCAGGAGAAGACCCTGCTGTCCAACTCGAACAAGATCAGATACGGCAATCTGCTGACCCTGCCGATCGCCGACGGCGGCATCCTCTACGTCGAGCCGTTCTACAACGAACGCAACACCGGTCCGAACACGGCCACCTTCCCGCAGTTGCTGCGCGTGCTGGTGAGCTACCGCGACGCGGCGGGCAGTGTGAAGGTCGGTTACGCCTCGACGCTGGCCGAAGCGCTCAACCAGGTGATACCGGGTGCGGGCGCGCTGGCCACGCCGTTCGGCGGTGATCCGGCGACGCGCCCGAAGCCGGGTGCGGCGCCGCCGGTAGAGGGCGCCACCCCGCCTCCCGCCGGCGAGACACCGCCCGCGAACGGGACGGCGCCGCCCGCGACCGCCCCGGACAAGGAGGCAGCGGCCGCGGAACTGGATCGCAAGATCGAGGCCGTGCGCGCCGCCATGCGCTCGGGCAACTTCGAGGACTTCGGCCGCGCGCTGGAGGAATTGGAGACCGCGGTCAACGCCTACCAGGAGGCCGGTCGCTGACCGGGTGATCCGCCGGAAACGCCGAACGGCGCCGTCATCACAGGATGACGGCGCCGTTCGCGTTCGGCGGTGAGTGCGATCAGCCGCCGATCGAGTCCAGCAGGCCGGCGTTCTGCTCCAGCAGCTGCTGGTACTGGCCTTCGACGCCGTACTGCTTGGCCAGATCCGACCCGACGGCCTTGGCCTGGTCGATGAGGGCCTGGGTGCCCTGCGGGGCAGGGGCGGGCAGCGCGGGAGCCACGGGCTCCGGCTCCGGCTCGGGCTGCGGCTCGGCGGCCTGCAGGTAGCGGCCGCAGGTCGGCCACGCGCCGACACCCTGGGTCTTCAGCACGTTCTCCGCGACGCGGATCTGCTCTTCCTTGCTCGCATTGTGCGCGTAGCCGGTGCCACCGTGCGAGGTCCAGGTGCTGTGCGAGAACTGGAGGCCACCGTAGTAGCCGTTACCGGTGTTGATGCCCCAGTTGCCACCGCTCTCGCACTGGGCGACGCCGTCCCAGTTGTAGGCCGGAGCGGCCGACGCCGTGGCGGACAGGGCGAGCGGAGCGGCCACCAGCGCGCCGGTGAGGGCGGCCAGGCCGAAGGCACGAGTGCTGCTGATCTTCCGGTTGTCGGACATGGTGTTTCCCTCCCCGCGCCCACCGCGCCGGCGAGGTCGTCGCCGCGTCCCTGCCCCCGGGAGGTCGGGGATCCTCGAACCGCGGGGCAGGGGTCACAGCGGTGTTCGGCGATTCGAGTTCGAGCCCATCACGGTTGATCCGGGCCGCGATCCGAACGGTAGCCAAGAATTCCCCGCAGATCACATCTTGATAACTACCGGAATTGTCTGAAACACATGACTCGAATTCCGGTGTATATGCAGGTGGGAAACGCCTCTAGTGGTGGTTATGGTCGTCATGTTATCAACCCGTTATGTGTGTGAGATCACCACGAAATAGTGGCGGCGGTCACGTTTGAACACCCGATTCGGGGCGATCGGGCCGGGCTCGGCGCCCCAACCGCCCGGCCCGACAGGCGATTTGCCATCCCCGCGCACCCGTGTGTAATGTGGTGTTCACCCGACGCGGGGTGGAGCAGCTCGGTAGCTCGCTGGGCTCATAACCCAGAGGTCGCAGGTTCAAATCCTGTCCCCGCTACTAGACGGAAAGGCCCGGAACCATCAGGTTCCGGGCCTTTTCGTTGTGTGCGGTCGGCGGAGCGTTCTGGTTTCGGCGTGTGGGTCTGGGAAGATCGGTGCCACTGTCTCGGGTGGGAACCAGCTCGACCGCATTGTCCACGTGCACTCGGCCTTCCAAGGGGCGTACACCGCGAGGAAGGCCGGGTGTGGGCGCTGTGCGACTCGGTGCGGCTCGAGTTGCGACACCTCGGCGTCGGTGTGGGCAGTGCGCACCCGACGTTCTTCCGAACCCCGATGATGGACTTCGTCCACGCCGATCCCGCCGGAAACGTCCTGTGGGGCGGCGACAGTGGCGGACTGTGGAAGATAGTCGCGCTGGAAACTGTCGTCGCCGATATCATCTCGGGATCGAACAGCGCGCCGACCTCCTCCTCGTCCCCAGGGCCGACGCGCTGTCCGCCCGCGTCCCCGGCCTCATCCGTCCGATCGTCGATCGAATCGGATTCCGGCGGCAACACTATTCGCGAGGCCCTGGCCCTGGCGGCACCCGCCCCGAACCGATGACGCACCTGCGCATCCCTCCGAAGGAGAACGACCGGACGACCGGACGAATCGTTCTACTGGGCACCACCGACTACCCGGGAGGGCTGGTACTCGACGCCTTGCTGCGCCGGGACGGGAAACCTGTGGTGGCGGGGCGCAATCGCGAGGCATCGGGCGCTCGCCCCGTTCGAGCGTTTCAGCTACATCGTCGCGCGGGCCGCCGCCGAATCCGGTGCGCACTACATCGATTCCACGGGTGAGGCGGGCTTCGTGCTCGCGCTGCGCAGGCAGTTACACGAGCGGGCCCACGCCGCCGGATCGCTGATGCTGCCCGCCTTCGGGTACGACTACGTGACGGGATTCTCGCTGCGACTCTTGCCGGATTGCAGGGCGGTGCGGGGGTCCGGTCGATCGACGTCGGCTGTTTCGTGACCGGCCCACTCTGGCGCGGGCTCGGTCCGGGCACCCGCACCACCGTGCGCGACGGTCTCACGCTGCCCACGCCGCGGTGGCGCGACGGCCGTCTGGTCGAGGAGCGCACGGCCTCCGAGGTGCGTGGCTTCTCCGTACTGGGCGCCCGTCGCAACGCTTTTCTGGTCTCGGGCACCGAAGTGCCGACATTGCCCGCGACCTTCCCGAATCTCGGCAACGTCACCGTCTACAACGGATGGTGCCCCGCCCCTCGCCCGGCCGACCTCGGCCCTGTCGGCGTTCGCGTCGGTGGCGTCCCGGAATCGTCTGGGGCGCGGGGCTGGTCGACATCGCGACCCCTCCGATGATCGGACCCGCCGGTGGCCCCGACACCGCCGAACGCGCCCGCACCCGCTCCTACGTCGTCGCCGTCGCGTCCCCGGCATCCGCTCCGCCGGCGGAGGTCCGCGTCGAAGGCCCCAGCGCCTACAGCTTGACCGGCGAGCTGATGGCCTGGGCGGCACGGCGCCTGGCCACGACGCCGCCGACCGCCTCCGGCGTCGTCGGTCCGGTAGCGGGGTTCGGCTTCGAGACCCTGCGGCAGGGCCGCACCGAAGTCGGTCTCACACAGGTCTGATCGGGCGTCCGCTCGCGGCATGGCGCGCGGGCCGATGCCGAGCCCGGCGACTTGCGGCATACCCGCCGCTCGTGGCGCGGTTTTGCGGGAAATGCCACCTCGGGCCGTGTGGCGGGCATAAATTCGAGAGTGTGACGCGCATCGCACTATGGATCGCGCGACCGGGTATCCGCGACGAATGCCGCCCGGGCCGTCGACGGGTTGACGCTCGATAGATCTCCGATAGCTGCCCGACCTTCGCCAGGAAGGAGTCACTATGAGTACGGCGGCAGAGCGAGCTGCGCAGCTGGAACTGGTGGCCCGGCTGAAGTCCTCGTATCCCGAGCTCCCGGATGCGCCGACCCCAGATCTCATCGATCACGCGCGGTTTCGCGCCTATCTGAAGACCGTTCACGATGTCGGCGGTGAGCCGGACTCGCCCATGACGTACCAGAACAAGCAGTACGAGGTATGGGAGCACAACACCTATGTGCTCTGCGAAGTGCTCGCCTGGCGCGGGATCTGGCTCTCGGAGGAGCGGCGCCGCATGGGCAACGTGGATGTCGGTCGCGCCATCTATCTCGGCCTGCCGTACTACGGGCGCTGGCTGCTGGCCGTCGCCCGAGTTCTCGTCGAGAAGCACCACATCGGTCTGGGCGAGCTGAGCGAAAGAATGGTGGAGGTTCAGCAACGGTATGCGGGCGGCCTCGCCGGTAAGACCTTGGCGGCGCGACCCAAGTTCCACGGTGACGGCTCACGGATCGAACGCAACGACCATCACATCCGTGCCGTCGGAAAAGGCGACCCGCAGGTCTTCGCGGGCCGGGCGGGAGAGCCCGGATTCCGCACCGGTGACCCCGTTGTCGTTCGTGACATGCCCGCACTGCTGTATACGCGCACACCGGAGTACGTCCGTGGTGCCACAGGCGAGATCGCGTCGGTCGCTTACGAGAGTCCAGCGGCCGAAGACGAGACATGGGACCGTCCCGATGCGCAGCCGGAGTGGTTCTACGTGGTGCGATTCAGACTCTCCGACCTGTGGTGCGGCTACGCAGGGCCTGCCACGGACACTTTGCAGACCGAACTCCCCGAACGCTGGCTCGAGCCTGCCGCCTGAAGCTCGCGGTCAGCGCATCGAACCGATCGGCGCAGCGACAGAAAGGGATCCCATGACCGAACACGACCACGATCATGAGCGGACGATCGCGCCGATGGTCGATGAGGTGACCGATTTCGAAGTTCTGGAGATCGCACTGCGTGAACTGTGTATCGAGAAGGGCATTTTCACCGCCGAGGAACATCGCCGATTCACCGAGTTCGCCGAGCAGATCGGTCCGGCACCCGCGGCGCACCTGGTCGCACGGGCCTGGCTCGACCCCGACTTCAAAGCACTCGCCCTGGCCGAGCCGATGACCGCGAGCAAAGAAGTCGGGGTGGACTGGCTCGAACCCACGGGATTCGGGACGCCGAGCGATTTCACCGCCTTCGAGATCCTCGAGGACACGCCGGAACTGCATCATGTGATCGTGTGCGCGCTGTGTTCCTGCTACCCGCGCCCGATTCTCGGCAATTCACCGGAGTGGTATCGCACCCCGAACTATCGTCGTCGGCTGGTGCGCTGGCCGCGTCAGGTTCTGGCGGAGTTCGGGCTGAACCTGAGCGACGATATCGCCATCCGGGTGCAGGACTCCAATCAGAAGCACCGGTTCATGGTGATGCCGGTGCGTCCGGAAGGCACCGACGGATGGGATGAGGATCAGCTCGCCGCAATCGTCACGCGGGATTGCCTGATCGGCGTCGCGCTGCCGAAGCCCGGTGTCACGAGCAACGTCATCACTGACACTCGCCCCGCTGTGCACCCGGTCGACGGAAGGAACACCTGATCGTGAGCACTCCGGACTCTTCGTCTGCCCCCGCGTACGCGTCACTGCGCAGTATTGTGGCACGTAATCAGGTATGGCCTCGGATGGCGGCCGAGTATGGGGTCGACAACCCGGTCCCGCCCTGGAAGACGAGCTTGGACGGTATGTGCGACGCTCTCGACAGAGCGCGCTGCGCTCAGGGTGTTCCCGATTTCGCGGAGCGACGCGACGCGGAGGATTCGCTGTCGGCGACGGTGTACGCCGGCCTGCCCTACCCCGAGAGCCAGCTCGTCGCCCTGGCACACACGATGGTGGCACGCGGTGTCATCGACGAGGCGGAACTTCAGCAACGAATGGACTCGGTCCGGGCCCGATTGGAAGCGTGAAGCGACTTCGCCACCGGTGCCTCTGGCGCACCGGTGTGGTCATCACACCGTCGACCGGCGTCCGGCCTGGGCGCGGCCCGCTGTGTCAGTCTTGATGTAATCCTCACGGTCCACGGACCAAGTGTTCGGGCGAAAGCAGCTCGAGCTCGCCGATCGTGGCTTCACGAACAGCGATGGCGGGGCCGCGGGCCGGGGCTCCCGCCGCTCGGGCGATTCCGCGTTTCTCACAGACCCGTGCGGTCGGCTGGGCGCCGCGGTGGGCTTACGTTCTGAGCATCCATCGGGACCGCTCGCCGTGGCGCGCCGGTGGGTGACCGAAGCCCGCCGTCCCGCGCGGCTGGTCGTTTCGGATTCGGGGCCGCGACCGCGGTCGGCACCGTCCTGCTGATGATGCCCTTCGCCACCGAGTCCGGCGAAGTCACGGGCCCGGTGGTCGCGCTGTTCACCGCGGTCTCGGCGGTGTGCGTGACCGGGCTCGTCGTGGTGGACACGGCGAGCCATTGGTCTTTGTTCGGTGAGGTGGTCATTCTGGGGCTCATCCGGATCGGCGGCCTAGGGACCATCACCCTCGCCTCGTTGCCAGGGCTCCTGGTAGCGCGGCGTATGGGTCTGCGGATGCAGTTGATCGCGCAGACGGAGGCGAGAACGCTCCAGCTCGGCGAGAGCGAACGCATGGTGGTCGGCGTCCTCCGGATGAGTCTGCTGATCGAGGCGATCGTCGCGACGGTACTCGCCGTCCGATTCTGGCTCGGATATGACCAGTCGATCGGCCGGGCCATCTACCTGGGCGTCTTCCACGCGGTCTCGGAGTACAACAACGCCGGTCGCGCTGTACTCCGACAGTGTGATGGGGTTCGCCACCGACCCGTGGATCATCGTACCTACGAGGTGGAGCGCTTCGCGGATCTGACCTGAACATGGCGAACCGCCAGCGTGATCCGCGCGGCGGGAGTCCATCACGTGTCGCGGCATCGCCCGGCGGCCACCTTGGGGGTGGGGCGATGCCGCGCGGGTCGGGGAACTCGACGGATCAGATGTTGACGCCGTAGTCGCGTGCGATGCCCGCCAGGCCGGAGGCGTAGCCCTGGCCGATGGCGCGGAACTTCCATTCGGCTCCGTTGCGGTACAGCTCACCGAACACCATCGCGGTTTCGGTGGACGCGTCTTCGGTGAGGTCGTACCGCGCGAGTTCGGCGCCGGTAGCGCGGTCGACGACTCGGATGTAGGCGTTGCGGACCTGGCCGAAGGACTGCTGGCGGCTGTGGGCGTCGTGAATGGAGACCGGGAAGAAGATGTTGGTGATCGTCGGCGGCGTGGCGGCGAGGTCGACGTTGATCACCTCGTCGTCGCCGTCGCCCTCACCGGTGAGGTTGTCGCCGGTGTGCTCGATGGTGCCCTCCGGCGAGCGCAGGTTGTTGTAGAAGACGAAATGCTGGTCGGAGAGCACCTTCTGGTTCGAACCGGTTGCCAGGGCGCTGGCGTCCAAGTCGAAATCCGCGCCGGTCGTCGCCCGGACATCCCATCCCAGTCCGACGGCCACCGCGGTCAGATTCGGCGCCTGCTTGGACAGCGAGACATTCCCGCCCTTCGCCAACGTCACACCCATGATCGTCTCCTCCGATCGAAGTTCATCTGCCGATCACGGCCATGTTCCGGGGTCGGTCATCGACTTGGCCAACGATAGTGGGAGGACGCCGCGGTCGGTCATCCGCCTGAACCGCGGGCCCGGGTCCGCCGCTGGGGTGTCCGGCTGTTCGATGACCCTGCCGCCCCCAGGTCCGATCGGCGCGCGCCGGGGGATCGGTGGCGACGAATCGGCCGGCCCCGCCCGGGGAACACAGCGACCGTCGCAGAGTTGCGAGTTCCCGAGCTGGTCCGCGATCCGGATGATGTTGCGCTGCAACGCGAGAAGTTCGATCAGGTCGCGATTCAGCGGAATGTCTTGTGCCCGGACGCCGCCCGCGGTGCGCACTGCTTCGGCATGCGCGTCGAATATCGCGTTGCGCAATCGCGAGGCAAAAGATTCGTGCTTCGGGTCCGGCCGGATCTGTGGCTCCCCCTTGCCGTGTGTCACACCTTCGACAATAGCCGTCCGACGACCACGCGCCCGCGCCGTACTCGAGCGATGCGGTCCGGTCATGTGCAAAGGTATGCGGCGCCCCAGGTCAGGGCGCGTTGTCGAGCAGTTCGGCGAGCAGGCGGTGGAACACCGGGATTTCGCGCGCCGCGTCGAACGAGGCGTCCGCCGCGACGCGGCCCGCCAGACCTTCCAGCAGGACCATGATCCAGGCGGCCAGGCGTTCGGGTTCCAGGTCCGTGCCGATCTGGCCCGCCTCGGCCGCCGCGCGGGCACGGGCGGTCAGGTTCGTGCGCACCACGGCGTCGTCGGCGGCCAGCGCCGCCGCGATCCCCGGGCGGTGCATCAGGCCGCCCACCACCCGGATGAAATCCGGGGCGCGGGGATCGGCCAGTTCGGCCACCGCGTGCTCGGCGTACTCGGCCAGCACCTGGCGATGATCGGTTCGGTCGGCGCGCTGGGCGAAGAACTCTCCGATCTCCTCGGTGCCCAGTTCGACGGCGGCCACCACCAGGGAGTCCTTGGTGGGGAAGTAGTGGAAGAAGGTGCCCGAGCCGATGCCCGCAGTCTTGCAGATCATCGCCGTGGTGGCGCCGTCGTAGCCGTGCTCGGCCAGGACGCTCAGGCCCGCGTCGATGATCTGGAGGCGGCGGGCGCGGTGACGGGCGGGGTCGACGGTTCTCGGCACAGATCAACTCTATTACTAGAGTGGCTACTCTGTTAATGTTGGTAGGTATGCCGGACTCTCCGACCCCCCGCGCCATCGCCGCGCCGGGCCCGATGTCCACCGCCGAACGATCGCTGGCCCCCGATCTCGCGCGCGGTGCGATGCTCTTGTTGATTGCCTTGGCGCACACCAGGATTCTGCATCCGGGAGGCGCCGCGCTCGAGATGCCCGGCGGCCCCGGGCCGGTGGACGACCTCGTGCAGGTGGTGCTGACCACGCTCGTCGACGGCCGCGCGTATCCGATGTTCGCGGCGCTCTACGGGTACGGACTGGTGCAGATCTTCCGGCGCGGCACGGCGCGCGGACAGTCGCCCGATGAGGCGCGGCGCTTGCTGCGCAGGCGGGGCCGATGGCTCGTCGTCTTCGGGATCGCGCACGCCACCTTGCTGTACGCGGGCGACATCCTGGCCGCCTACGGGCTGCTGGCGTTGCTGATGGCCGGTGCGGTGCGGTGGGCGGATCGCCGGTTGGCGGTCGTCGGGATCGCCGGTGCGCTGGCCGGGGCGATGTGGTTCGGGGCCTTGCAGGTGCTGCTCGGCGAGTCCGGTGAACCGCGCCCGCCCGCCGACCTGCTGGTGGGTGCGCTCCAGCGGCTCGGGTCGGTGGTGCTGATCGCGCCCATGAGCGCGGTCATGGCGATCGCGCCGATGATGGCGGGAATCTGGGCCGCGCGCAACGGTTTACTCGACGAACCGTGGCGGCACGTGCGGGTGTTGCGCCGGGTGGCATTGCTCGGGTTGCCCCTCGCCGTCGCGGGCGCGATGCCCATGGTCGCGCGGTTCCTGGGGTGGTGGTCGCCCGATTCCGGGTGGGCGCAGTGGGGTTCCGGCGCGCTGCATACGCTCACCGGGATCGGGGGCGGGCTCGGCTACGCGGCGCTGATCGGGTTGGTGGTCGTGCGGTTGGGTGCGCGGCGCGGACCGGTGACGAACGCGCTCGTCGCCGTCGGCCGGCGGTCCATGACGTGCTACCTGCTCCAGTCCGTGGGCTGGTTCGTGCTCACCGAACCGCTGCTCGGCGACCTCTTCGGCCGGTTGGGCGTCGCGGCCGCGGCGGCCGTCGGCGTCGCGATCTGGCTGCTCACCGTCGGTTTCGCGGTGCTGCTGGCGCGCTACGAACGCCGGGGCCCGGCGGAGACCCTGCTGCGGCGCCTCACCTACCGGGGCGTGCGATGAGCGCGCGTTATCTCGCGGTGGCCCTGCTGTTTTCGCTGCCTCCGCTCACCGCCGAAGTGCTCAGCGGTTACTCGGGCCACGCCACACCCCTCGGCGTGCTGACCGGCGTGCTGATCGCCGGGCCGCTGTACGGGACGGTCGCGGTGCTGATTCGCGAGGTGGGGGTGCGAGCCGGACTCGGCTGGGCGTCGATTCTGCTGCTGTGCGGCGCGTTCGGGCTGGTGCAGGCGGGGCTGATCGACCAAAGCCTGTTGGAACAAGCGCATTTCGCCGATTCCCCGTACTGGACCGGCCTGGCGACCGAGGTGCCGGGTCTCGGCATCGATGTGAGTCAGGTTCTCGTGTTCGTCGGCGGACACCTGATGGTCACCTTCGCCGCCCCGATCGCGTTGGTGGAAGGACTCTTTCCGAGCCTGTCCGGGCAACCCTGGCTCGGCAGGCCGGGTCTCGCGCTGATGGGACTGCTGTACCTGGCCGCCGCCGCGTTGTTCTGCTACGAACTCGCCGTCGCGCCGGGACTGGTCGGCTCCCCGGCCGAGCTGATCGGCGTATCGGCGGTCGTCGCGGCACTCGTCGTCACGGCGTTCGCGCTGCCCCGCCGCGCGGACCGATGGCACTTCGCCGGCGAAAGCTCCGCTCGCGCACCGCATCCCGTGTGGGTCGCGCTGGTCTCCCTGCTGGCGATCGGGGCCCACACGATCTTGCGCGGCCCCGAACCCGTCCTCGGCCCGCTCGCCTGGGCCTGGGTCGCCGCCTCGCTCGCGGTCCTGATTCCCTTGGGCTACTTGCTGTACCGCTGGTCCCGCCTCGTCGGCTGGGGCCGGGCCCAGATTCTCGCGGTCGCCCTCGCCCCGTTGACCTGCACCGCTCTGCTCGCCTTCGCCGTCCCACCCGTCGGCACCGGCGACTGGTCCGCGAAACTGTTGTCCAACACCGTGGTTCTGATGGCCCTGCTCGCCACGTTCGGCTGGGCGTGGGCACGCTCCGAGCGCAGGCGCTCGCCGGCTGGAACGATCCCCCGCGCTGTGTGACGGGGCTGCCCCGAAGTCTCGGCACGTCCCCTCGGCCGCCGAGATGCGGATCGCGCCCGACGCGTCGCGGACGAGGTCCTTCCGCGAGCCTCGGCTTCGATTGGCTGGGACAGGTTTCGCCGGTCACCGACCGTGGTGGCGGGAGTGCGGGGAGCGGCCCGCGAGGGTGACGCTCAGGCGACCGTGCGCTGTCGGACGCGAGTCGCCTCCGGTGTGCGAGGCCCGAACAGCGGCCGGGACAGGACCATTCGCCCCAGCAGCTGGGCGAAACCCAGGTGAGCGCGGACTTCGCGACGACCGAGGGCGACGGACCACACCGTGCTGGTCCCGGCGGGTCCGGGGTCGCGATGCGCGAAGCGGTCGGCCATCCAGTTCATGGTCAGCGGCGCGCTGAGGAACAGCAGGGGCAGGTGCAGGCTGAGCCGGTCGCGGACATAGCGGACGTGGGCGCCCGCGCGGCGATAGCGATCGACGTGCGCGTCCACGTCGGCGACGGCGATCAACTCGTCGTTCACGCCTTGCACCACCAGCACCGGCATCGCCGGGGCGCGCACGCCGGGACGGATGTCGTCGAGGATGTCGCGCATCTCGGGCCGGGCGAGCAGGTCGGCGAACGTCGTGGTGCTGAAATCGTCGATGTTCTTGCGCGCCAGGCGCGGAAGCAGTTCGAAGGTGGTGAGCGACTCGGTGGCCGCGAGCATATCGAGGAACTCGGGGTGCACGTGTTCGCGCAGCACGTGGTTCAGCGCGGGGTAGGCGCGCCGCAGCGCCGCCACGCACACCGTCGCGAACCCCGCGAGCAGCGTCCCGTTGAGCCGCACGAACGCCGACCCGGGATCACCGACCGGCGACCCGGCCACCGCACCCACGATGTTCAGTTCGGGCGCGTACTCGGCCGCCAGTTCCGCCGCCCACGCCGTCGCCAGCCCGCCCCCGGAGTATCCCCACAGGCCCACCGCTGTATCGGACGGCAGTCCCAGCGCGGTGCAGTTCAATGCCGCTCGCACGCCGTCGAGCGCGCGGTAGCCGGGTTCGCGCGCCACCCCGAACTGCCCCGCCATGCCCCCGTGGTCGGGCACCGACACCGCCCACCCGCGCGTGAGCGCGCTGGCGATCACCGGCAGCTCGACCTGCGGGATCGCGCCCAGCGCCCGGGCCCCGCGCCGCAGCGCGTACGACGGAAAACAGCGGGAGGAGACGCCGTCGATCGCGCACTGGAACGACAGCAGCGGGCGTGCCACGGTGGGATCCGCGTCCCACGGCAGCAGCACCGTGGTCACCGCCGCCTCGGGAACACCGTGCAGATCGCAGGTCCGGTAGAGCAGTTGCCAGGCCGAAACCCGTTGCGGCAGTATGCCGAACAGCGCGATCTCCACGCGCCGCGTGCGCAGCACCGTGCCGGGCAGGTGGTGGGCGAGGTCGCCGGACACGCGATAGAACGGATCGTCTTCGAGAACCAGCGGGCGATCCGGATCGGTCAGCGGTAGCGGTTCGGCCGCGATGTCCACGCTCATATCGTGTCGGTCCTTCCTGCGGACCCGTTCGGGGGCGTCGCCGTCCGGCCGGAATCTCCGGTCCTGCACTCGCACTCAACGTAACAACGCGGCGGCGGCGAATTAATAGTCGCGCGCGACAAGGTGTGCGCCGGAACTTCTGACCGCCGCACCGGTGAACCATCCGCCCGCGCGCACCGTGGTCTACGGCAGAGGCCGTCAGCCGAGGAGGCGCCGATGTCGACGATCAACGGTTTGCCCGCGCACGTGCTGCTCGTGCACGGCGTGCTGGTGCTGGTGCCGCTGACGGCGCTGTTGCTGGCCCTGTCCGCCGTGGTCCCCGCCGTGCGCAGGCGGCTGGTCTGGCTGGTGGTGGCGCTGGCGGCGGTCACGGTGGCGCTGACCCCGGTCACCACCCGCGCGGGCGAGGCGCTGGCCCAGCGCTATCCAGAACCGGCCGAAGCGCTGAACACCCACATGGAGCTGGGACAGGTGATGATCTATTTTGTCGTGCCGCTGCTGGTGGTGTCGCTGCTGCTGGCGTTCGCCCACGTGCGCGAGGTGCGCGGCCGCCCACCCGGCCGGGGGCTGACGGTAGCGCTCGCGGTGCTTGCCGTGGTCGTGGCGACGGCGGCGACGGTGCATTGCGTGCGCGTGGGTGATTCGGGCGCGCGGGCGGTGTGGGGCGTGCAGGCATCCCCTTCGATCGGCTCGTAACGGTAGCCGCGAGCTTCCGGCCGCCGCCGCACACGCGCCGCAGGTCGGGACCGGCGCACTCGCGACGGCTTCGGGCATCGAGAACATCGATACGCCGCGACTTTCCTGTCCCCCCTGCGCACGGAGCCGCCAGCGGGGACCTTCATGACGGCTTCAGGCGTCGAGGAACAACGTCACCCGCTCCACCCGCACCCCGCGCGGCGCGAAATCCACGAACACCACGCCCGCCGCCCCGTCGAACGTCACGCTCGCGCTGACCGTGCGCCCGGCGGCGATCAGCTTGTCCCACCGCATGTTTCGCGCGCGATTGGTGAACTCCTCGACCGTGAGCCGCTGCCCCGCGAGCGCCTCGATCACGATGCGCTCGCCGAGCAGACCGCGGACGCGCCCGATATCGGTCTCCGCCGCCGCCTCGAAAAGCTTGCGGGTCAACCGTTTTCCCGCACCCCCGACACCGCGCAGCGCCGACATCATGCCGGCCGCGCCGCCGATCCCGAGGTTGCGCACCAACTGCGGACCGAGAATGGTCCCGGCCAGCACGCCCCGCCCGCCGGTGCGCAGCAGACGCGCGATCATCGTGGGCAGTTCCCAGTGCGCCGCGAGCCGCGTGATGCGCCACCCCGCGCCCGCCTCCACCAGGTCGTAGCGCAGATGCATCGGCACCGTGACGGTCGCGCCCGTGGACATGGTCGTCCGGATGTGCAGGTCCCGCACCACCGTCCGACCGTTCACGAGGTCGCGCTCGACATCGAACGCGATGGTGTTCGGGCCGATGAACGTGTCATAGAAACGGGAGATCGCCTCCCGGCCCACGTGCGCGCGCGAACCGACCGGGTCGTGCACCGCCGCGTCGTCGGTGAACAAGGCCAACCACGCCGATTTGTCGTGCGCGGCCACGGCGCGCGGCGAGGCCTGGACGGCCGCGATCAGGTCCTCGGCGGTCGGGTTCAACGGCATGACGGGTTCCTTCGAGGTCGGGTGGCGCGGCTGCGATCCATGGTAGAACAAGTTCTAATTCCGGCGTCCGGGATCGGCCGTCGGCCTTCCGGAGCCCCGTTCGACAAAGGATCTCGATGGACTGGTACACCGGGAACACCACCTACGACACCGTGCTCGCGATCGGCTTCGGCTTCGCCGCGTTCGTGCTGATCGGCGGGATGTTTGCGCAGAGCCCGTACGGGCGGTTCGCCATCACCAAGGTCGGCTTCAACCTCAATCCGAAGCTCGGCTGGTGGCTGATGGAGATTCCGGCGACCGTGGTGTTCGCGCTGTTCTATCTGACCGGGCCGGACCGGTTCGAGCCGGTGCCGCTCATCCTGGCCGCGATCTGGCTGTTGCACTACGGCAACCGGGGCTGGTTCTTCCCGCTGTCGATCCGGCAGGTGCCGGGCAAGCGCGGCAGTTTCAACGTGTCGGTGCTGGCGGCGGGGATGTTCGTCACCACGTTGCACGGCTACCTCAACGGCGCGTTCTTCAGCCACGACTACAAGAATCAGTACGGCACCGCGTGGCTCACCGATCCGCGGTTCCTGATCGGGCTCGCGATCTACCTCGCCGGGTTCGCGCTGCTGGTCAGCTCGGAGTCGATCGTGCGCAACCTGCGCGACAAGGACGATCCGGGCGCGACCGAGTACCGCATCCCGTTCGGCGGCGGCTTCCGGTTCGTGAGCAGCCCGGCCTACCTGGGCGAACTGATCGCGTGGGCCGGTTTCGCGCTGCTCACCTGGTCGCTGGCAGGCGTGGTCATCTTCCTCATCACGGCGGGCAACCTGGTGCCGCGTGCGTTCGCGACGCACCGCTGGTACCGGGAGAAGTTCGCCGACTACCCCGCCGAGCGCAAGGCGTTGATCCCCGGCGTCATCTGACCCGGACACCTCATTCTGGCAAACGATAACCATTTTCATTAACATGGTGCCCCGGCCGTGCACCCGCGCGGCCGAGGTCTGGATGAGAATTGAGCAGCATGCTGATGAGGAAATCGGTCGCGCCCGCCGCCCTGGCGATCGCCGCGTTGTCGACCGTGACGGCCACCGTGAGCGCGGCCCCCGCCGATGTGGGGGTGATCAATTTTTCGGCGTCGGCTACCGAGACGTCGTCGATCATCTCGATTGATGCGGGGTCGTTGGTGGTCGAGGATCAGGTGGTGAAGATCAA
>NZ_QNRE01000002.1 GCF_003315035.1 Nocardia puris | reverse complement strand
CCAGCGATGAACAGGAGGATCCCGCAGCGTTGACCGCCTGACCGGCAGCGGTCACGCGGCGATCACTTCGATACACCACGCATTTGGACTTGACCCACTCGGTTGGCCTCGATGAAGAAGCGTTGCGTCTGCCGAACACCGTGGGACTGTCCGACTCCGGAATCGACCGGAAGGCCGTCCTTCTCCTACCGTCGGCCAATGATAACGGTATTCTTGGCCGACGGTCAGACGGATGAAGAAGCCCCCGTTCATTGCGGGCGACACCGCCGCAGCGAACCATGAGCATCGCCGTGAAGCCTGGAGTAGGCGGCGGCAACAGTGAAACAAACTGGAGGCCGGTGCTTCTTCGCGGCGAGCAGTTGGCGCGGTCTGTTTCGATGTCATTCGCGTCGCGGTAGGTGGACCTCTGTCGGTGACTCGCCGTGCTCGAAGCGTGCGGCACGTGCGGACGCTATGGCGTTCAGTACATTGAGACCGAATGTCTTTCTTGCGGACCTTTCGTTTCGCAGATGGTGGCCGAAAACTTGGGCCCCGGTGTATTTGCAGAACTCGGTCTGCTGAAACCAATAGTCGTCGGCTATTCGGTATCGCTTGGGGGTGTAGTCGTCAAAAAATACTGCCCAGAAGGATCGTTCGTCCATTCCAGGAGCGACACAATTGAATAGCCGAAGTGCAGGCTCTCCGGTAAGCAAGATCACGGGATGTCCGGTCAGGTTTGCTAATCCGCGACACAGGCGAACATGGTCGCCCTCGAACATGTCCACGTTGCCTCCCTTGACTTCGGCAAAGGTTTCTTCCTCGTTGGGGTGCAGCAATTTGAAGTCAGGAAGATAGGGTGTACCACCGATCACGTATCCATCGGGCTCGTATTCCCATCGGATTCCGAGTACGTCGAAGAAGACAGCCCAGCGTGCCTCCAACCTCGATCTGAAGCGATACCCCTTGTACCGCGTCTCGATCGCACGCGGAAATTTCATACCGGTCCCTTCATGTCCAAGCCCTCCCAACCCTCTGCTTGCCCGACGCTACACCGGCGCACCGACACCGCTCCTTCATCGGCTGAGCAGCCGATCCGACCGACCGCCCTCGTGGATTCAGCGCGATAGAGCAATCAGTACCCAACTGCCACCCAGCGACGCGAGGCACACGGTTCTGACGCGGAGATGTCGAAGTCCCGGCCGGGCGTCGATACCGGTTGATGCCGGAGCCTGCTCAGCAGCGACGCGTCATCGTGTACCGGGTCGTGAGCGGGCCGATTATTGGTGGCGCAGGGCGGAATGCCGTCGCTACGGTGAGCTGATGGGGACGGTCAGGCAGATCCAGGTCACCTTCGATTGCGCGGAACCCGAACGGGTCGCGCGGTTCTGGGCCGAGGCACTGGGGTACGAGCACCGAGGGGACGCGTGCGCCGATCCCTCGGGGGTGGGGCCGCGCCTGTACTTCCAGCGGGTGCCCGAGGGGAAAGTCGTGAAGAATCGCGTGCACGTCGATGTGCGGGTCGGGACCGGGCTGGTGGGTGCGGAGCGGGTCGAGGCGCT
Organism: Nocardia puris; assembly: GCF_003315035.1. GTDB lineage: Bacteria > Actinomycetota > Actinomycetes > Mycobacteriales > Mycobacteriaceae > Nocardia > Nocardia puris. Next base: position 958,494 of record NZ_QNRE01000002.1, on the reverse strand, counting down.
GGAAGCCGAATGCGCGCGGTTGGTCGCACTCGGCGCGAAGCGGGTGCGGCTGCTGCCTGCCGACGGCGTCAACGAGTCGTGTTTGGTGATGCGGGACATCGAGGGCAACGAGTTCTGTCTCGACTGAGTGGTCGATGACGTGGCAGGGGGCGTGCAGGCGAGGTTCTGCCGCGTATCGAGAGGAAGCGTTGGGCGCGAGCGCGATTCAACATACGTGCCGCCGGAATCCACGGATGGCGCGGGCCACGAGCACCAGCGCGACCACCCACGCGGACGCGCGGGCCGGCGACATGCGGGTGGCGGGTCCGTGCCCGGACGGCTACCGGATTCAGTGTCCGGTAGCGCGGTGTGTGGCGTCGAGATAGGCGAGGACGAGAGGCCGGTCATCGTCGCGACGCCGGGCGACGGCCAGTTCGGCGGGGGCCAGCCCGCGAACGGGACGGACGACGACGCCGTCGCGGGCGATGAGCCGGGAGTTGCCCTCGGCGAGCAGGACCAGGCCCAGCCCGGCCGCGACGGACTCGTGGGTTTCCTCCGCGCTGGCGATCTCGCCGCCGATCACGGGCGGGCGGCCCGCGCGGGCGTCGACCGCCAGCCAGAAGTCGCGCATCGGGCCCGCCTCCGGGGCGGGCAGCTGTCGTTCGCCGGGTTCTCCGCCTACAGCGCAACGAAATTCGCGTTGGAGGGCCTGTCCGAGGCGTTGGCCGACGAGGTGAAGGGATTCGGCATCAAGGTGCTCGTGGTGGAGCCGGGTTCCTTCCGCACCAACCTGTTCGGCAAGAACGCCGCGTACTTCAGCGCGAGCCACCCCGCGTATGCCGACACCGTCGGCGGCACAGAACAATTCGTGCGCGGCGGTGACGGCGCGCAAGCCGGTGATCCGGCGAAGGCTGCCGCCGCGATCCTCGCCGCCCTGGACGCCGACGAAACCCCGCTGCGCCTGCCCCTGGGCGGCGACGCCGTCGACGCGATCCTCGCCCACCTCGACGGCGTGCGGGGCGAGATCGAGCGGTGGGAAAAGGTCTCGCGCGACACGGCTTTCGACGAGTAGGTCCGCGTCAGCCGCGTGACCTGTACTCCCGCAACAGGTTGCCGCCGATGATCAGCTTCTGGATCTCGCTGGTGCCCTCGTAGAGGCGCAGCAGCCGGATGTCGCGATAGATCCGCTCGACCGGCACGTCGCGCATGTAGCCGCTGCCGCCGTGCACCTGCACCGCGAGATCCGCGACCTTGCCCGCCATTTCGGTGCAGAACAGTTTCGCCGCCGAGGGCGCGATCCGGCGGTCCGCGCCGGAGACGTACTTGGCGGCGGCATCGCGCACCAGCGCGCGACCGGCCGCGACGCCCGCGTACTGCTCGGCCAGCATCGCCTGCACCAGCTGGAAGTCGCCGATCGCCACGCCGCCCTGGGTGTTCGCGGCGGCGTAGGCGACGGATTCGTCCAACGCGCGCTGCGCCTGACCGACGGCCAGCGCCGCGATGTGCACCCGGCCGCGCACCAGCGACACCATCGCCGCCTTGTAGCCGACGTCCTCGGACCCGCCGACCAGCGCCGAATCCGGCACGCGCACACCGTCGAAGCGCACATCCGCGGTCCACGCGCCTTCCTGGCCCATCTTCGCGTCCTTCGGCCCGACGCTCACCCCCGGCGCGTCGGCGGGGACGAGGAAGACCGCGATGCCCGGATCGCCCTTGCTCGGTTCCCTGGTGCGGGCGAAGGTGACGAACAGGTCAGCGACCGGGGCGTTGGTGATGAACCGCTTCTGCCCGTCGAGGACCCAGTCGTCGCCGTCGCGGCGGGCGCGGGTGCGCAACCCGGCCGGGTTGGAACCCGCGCCGGGCTCGGTGAGCGCGAAGGAGGCCACCACTTCGCCCGAGGCGATCCGCTCGAGCCATTCCTTCTTCTGCTCGTCGGTGCCGTAGTGGACGAGCACCTGCCCGGCGATGCCGTTATTGGTGCCGAACATCGATCGCAGTGCGAGGGTGGTGTAGCCGAGTTCCATGGCCAGTTCGACGTCTTGGCTCAGGTTCAACCCCAGCCCGCCCCATTCGGCGGGTATGGCGTAGCCGAACAAACCCATGTGCGCGGCGGCGTCGCGCAGGTCGTCGGGAATGCGGTCGGCGGAGGCGATCTCGTTCTCCCGGGGCACGACGACCGTGCGGACGAACTGCTTGACCTGGGCGAGGATCGCCGCGAAATCCTCGTCGCCGACTGCGGTGCTCATGCCTGCCGATTCTCGGAGGTGCGGGCGGCCGCGTCCAGTACCGAGTCGGCTGGGACTGATGCGGATTCGGACATAATCGGCGCACCGAGTCTCAGGTGACGGTGGGGAGCACCTTTCCCGACAGCCGCAGCACCCGTTCCAGCGCCGGATCGCGATCCCCGCGCCGCCACACCAGATAGCCCAGCACGGGCGGGATCGCGATATCGGCGGCGAGTGGCACCACCCGGACGCCGTCCAAGGGCATCTGCCGGGCCGCCGCGTCGGTGGTGAAGTGCAGCCCGACGCCCGCCGCGACCAGCGCGACGCAGGTCCACGTGTCCGGGGCGGTCTGCACGATCTCCGGTACGAACCCGGCCGTACGGCAGGCGGTGGTGAACATCGACCGCACCGCCGAGCCGGAGTCGTCGGGCAGCGCGAGGAACGGTTCTCGCCGCAGTGCGGTCAGCGACACCTCCGCGAGTGCGGCGGCGGGGTGTGCGGCGGGCACCATCAGCACACCGCGTTCCCGCGCGACGGGACGGCAATCCACCTCGGCGGGTTCGTGTTCGAAGCGGGCGATGGCGAGATCGGTGGATCTGTCCAAGAGGTCGGCGAGGACGCCGGGGCCGTACCGTCCGGGGCGCACCGCCAGTGCGATGCCCGCGTACTCCTCGCGTACCGCGCAAGCCAGCCGCCCGACCATCGCCTGGGACGACGGGCCCGCGAAACTCAGTCGCACCGTGCCGATCTCGCCGCGCTGCGCCGCCGCGACATCGGCGCGCGCCCGCGCCTCGATCCGCAGCATCGCCTCCGCCGAGGCCAGCAGCGCCCGGCCCGCCGGGGTGAGTTCGACGCGGCGCGTGGTGCGGTCGAACAGCGGCGCGCCGAGATCGGTCTCCAAGGCGCGTACGATCCGGCTGAGGTGGGGCTGGGCCAGGTGCAGGCGCTCGGCGGCGCGCCCGAAGTGGAGTTCCTCGGCCACCACGCGAAAGACCTCGAGTTGGCGCAGCTCCATCCGGGGATTCTATCGGGGCCGGTCGGGCGCCGATTGCTGCCGGGACTGCCGCGCTGCGATCTCCTCCTCCGCCATCGGCGTGATCATCCGGGCGGTCATGGCGATGATCTCGGCGCGGTCGTAGCCGTCGTCGGCGAGGGCGGCGCGCAGCACGGCCGCGATGCAGGTGTTCACCACGACCGAGGTCATCACCTCGTACTCGTGGCTGTCGCCGGGGCCGAGCAACTGCATGATCAGCAGTTTGACCATCAAACGGACGCGGAGTTCGAATTCCGGCATGCCGCTGCTGTAGAACGGGACGCCGTCGGCCAGCGCCCGCACCAGCGGTGCTTCCGCGGCGACCTGCTCGGTCATCACCTCGAGGATGATGGTGATGACCTCGCGCACCGATTTCTGCTCGAGCCCGAACATGCGGGCGGTCAGGCGTTGCTCCAGCGTGTCGAGGAGGCGGTCGAGCAGTTCGTCGACGAGGGCGGAGCGGTCGGCGAAATAGCGGTACAGTGTGCCGATGCTGACGCCCGCCTCGGCGGCGATCCGGTTGGTCGAGGTCTGCGCGATCCCGCGCTCCCCGAACAGCCGGGCGGCGGCATCCAGGATCTGCCGCTTCGTCGCCACGCTGCGTTCCTGCGTCGGGCGACGACGCGGACTCACGGCCCTCGGCGGCACGAACCATCCTCCCCATCGCTCGGACGAACAGCGGCGGGCCCGAGTCTAACCACGGCGGCGCACGCCGGGGTCGTCTCACCGAAAACGTTCTGACCTGCGCCAACCATCGCCGTTCGGTGTTTGTGAACCGGCACAGATGGGGATCGAGGAGGGCGGTCAGCGGTGCGGACCGAGTGCCGCGATGCCGTCGAGGGCGCAGTGGTCGACCTCGTCGGCGGCCACCGCGTCGCTCACCCCTCGGCTCGCCGGACGAGGTCGCCGATCACCTGCGCGCGGAGCTGGAAACCCCCGGGCTGCACCGGAATCTGCTGATCATCGACGGAACCGGGCGGACGAGCCGGGCGCAGGAGAACGCGGCGGCGGTCGCCGCGGCGTTGCGGGTGGTGGTTCATGGGCGGGCGGGTGCGGGTGGCACGCGGTGCCGAGCCCGAGGTCGCCGGGGTGGAAGCCGAGGGCCTGCGGTTCACTGGCGCTCGGTGAACGGTCGGCGTCGAATGCCGTTCGGAAACCAGCATGGTCGAGTTCAGCATGTGCCCCACCTGATTTGTGGCCCGAATCGGGGTCTCGGGGGGAACGTACGCGCCGTGCGATCACAATGGTTCCGATACGCGCGTCGACGCCCGCTATCCGGACCCTATGTGTGGTCGGTGCCGCGCTTTCCGCCCAGATGGTCGGCGAAGTGTTCCTCGATCGCCCGGTAGAGCCGGAATTGGTTGTCGGGGTTGTCGAATCCGTGGCCCTCGTCTTCGGCGAGGAGGTAGCGGACGGGGATGCCGCGGTCGCGGAGGGAGGCGACGATGTTGTCGGACTGTTCCTGGGGGACGCGAACGTCGTTGGCGCCCTGGGCGACCAGCAGCGGGGTGCGGATGCGGTCGACCATGGTGAGGGGGGAGCGGGCGGTCATATCGGCCTCCTGCGCGGGGTCGTCGGGGTCGCCGACGTAGCGGAACCAGCTGTTGGCCTGGTAGGGGCGGACGAACGGCGGGAGGGTGCGCAGGAACCGGGCCAGATCCGAGATGCCCACGTAATCGACGGCGGCCGCGAAGTATTCGGGCGTGACGGTGACGCCGACGAGTGCCGCGTAGCCGCCGTAGGAGCCGCCCATGATGCCGATGCGCGCGGGGTCGGCGTAGCCCTGCGCGACCGCCCAGTCGGCGGCGTCGATCAGGTCGTCGTGCATCGCGCCCGCGAATTCACCGATCGCGGAAGTGATGTGGCGTTTGCCGTAGCCGGTGGAGCCGCGGAAGTTGACCTGGAGCACGGCGTATCCGCGATTGGCCAGGAACTGCGTCGTCGGGTCGTAGCCCCAGCTGTCCTGGTACCACGGCCCGCCGTGCACGACCAGCACGAGCGGCAGGTTCGCGGGTTCGACGCCGACCGGGAGGGTGAGGAAGGCGTGCAGCGGCAGTCCGTCGCGCGCGGGGAAGCCGACCGGCGTCATCGGGGCGAGGTCGTCGGGGTTCAGGTGCGGGTGGGGGCGGAACAGCAGCCTGCTGTCCTTGGTGGCGTGGTCGTAGAGCCACGTCACCGCCGGGTCGCGGTCGTGGACGAATTGCGCGACCCACCACCGCTCCGATTCGTCGGAGGTGAGCGTGCCCAGGACGCCGTCGGAGAGATTGGTGAGTTCGGCGTAGACCTCGGCGAAATGCGGGTCCAGCACCTCGATCCGGGGACGGTCCCCGACGAAACGCGCCGCGATGACCTCGTCGGTGCGGCGGCTGGTGTAGACGGTGGGTGGCAGCACGCCCGGCGCCATCGTGCCCGTGATGTCCAGGCTGTGGCCCGCCACGGCGGCGAGTACCGTCTCCTCGCCGGTCTCTCGGTCTACGCGGACCAGGCGCAGGTCGTCGGAGTCCTGATATGTGCTGATCAGCAAGCCCTTTCCGTCGGGAGTCACCAGTTGCGGCTGCACCCCCATCGGATACTCCGCGCCGCCCATCCGGCGCAGCACCCGTCGCTCACCGGTGCCGGGGTCGATCGCGGAGAACTCCATCGCACCGTCCTCGGCGAGTGTTGTCGCGAACGCGGGCTCGCCCTGGCGATCCAGCAGCACGGTGTCGGCGGGGTCGGCCTGCTCGTGATGCACGGTCGTCACGCCGGTCGCGATATCGATCCGGAACACGTCGATGAACATGGGGCGCCGGTTCATCCACACCAGCATGCTGCCCGGGACCGACCGGAGCGGCTCGGCCCCGAACACCCGCGACCCGGGCTCCAGCGGAGTCAGATCGACGGCGGGTTCCCCGGGCGCGTCGAGATCCACCCGGTGCAGGTGCCAGTCCTCGTTGCCGTCGGTGTCCTGGAGATACAGCAGCCATCGCGGGTCGTCGGTCCAGAAGTACTTGGTGATCCCGCGCCTGGCGTCGTGCGTGACGCAGACCGCGTCGGCGTGCTCCTCGTGAATCCCCCGCACCCACACATTCCGCCGCCCGTATTCCGGTGCGAGATAAGCGATCCTGCTCCCGTCCGGCGAGATCGTCGCCGCCGCGAACTCCGGGTCGGCGAAGAACTCCTCCACGGGAACGAGTCTCGGCAGTCCCCTCCGATCCGGGCTGCTGCCCGTGCGCGCGCTGCCGCCGTCGGCGTTCGATGTGCCCATTCTCGCCCTCTCGGTGGGTTTGGTGTTGCCACCAGTCCAAACCATGCCGTCGCGGCACAGTCAAGGGCGACGCCGGATCGGCGGCGAGGCGATGCCCGGTTCGCGGAGCGCGACGGTGGCTCCGGTGCGTCCCGTCGCCGCGGCAGTTCGGCGGCGGCGTGGCCGGCGCCGCGAAGGGTCAGCGGCCCAGCGCGTCGGCCAGCTCGGCCTTGGTCATCTGCGAGCGGCCCTTGATATTGCGCTGTTTGGCCTCGTTGTAGAGCTGGTCGCGCGTCGGGCCCTTCGGCCCGCGTTTGCCCGAACGCAGGCCGCCGCGCCGCGACGCGGACATGTCTTCGGTCGAGGACCGGCTCGCGGTCTCGGTCTTGCCCTGCTGGGCGCGATTCTTGTTGACGGTGCGCGCGCCGATCTCCTTGGCGCGCTTCGTGCTCGCACCGCGCTTCTTCGCGGAATCGCGGATGTGCTCGTACTGGCGTTCGTCCTTGTCGGTCCATTCCTTCGGCATGGCACACCTCCTGGCGACCGGCTACCCGGAGCGGGCCGTGACAAACGGCGCCGCGACGAGATCACCGATTCGGTCGCGACCGATTCGAGAGCGCGAGCCGGGGTAGCCGCACAACAGCGCCCCGCTCACGCGGAGCCCGTGCCACGCCACGGAAAGGAGCGACCCATGTACGACAGGACAGGCGACGATCTGCCGGGCACGCCGGAGGAGCCGCCGACACCGGATCGGTACGTCCACCCGCCGCACGGTGACAGCCGATTCCCCGACGACGCCCGCACCACGAGGGCGCACGCGGGCGAAGCGCTGGAAGACGGCTACAACGTGCCGGGAATCGTGCTGTGCGCGGTCGGCGTGATCGCGCTGGCGCTGGCCCTGACCGCGGCGGGATACGGCTACGCGGGGTGGGCGATCATCGCAGGCGTCGCGGCCGCGGCGGGATTGATCGTCGGAGCAACCTGGATCCTGCTGGAACACCGGCGGGTCAAGAGCCGGGAAGGCCTGTACCTGCACGACCAGCGCGGGCACTGACCATGACGGAACCGAGGCCGGGCGACCGGCCTCGGTTCGGCGTGGACATGCCTATCGATCCGGTAGTGCCTGTTCGCGCAGTGTGGTGAGGGTGCGCGACAGGACCCGCGATATCTGCATCTGGGAGACGCCGAGTTCCTCGGCGATCTGTGATTGCGTGAGGTTGTCGAAGAACCGCAGGTGCAACACCCGCCGCTCCCGCTCCGGAAGCGCGTCCAGCAACGGGGCCACCGCTAGCGTGTCGTCGATGAGCTGAAAGTGCGGGTCCACCTCGGCGAGCGCCGAAGCGATGCGATACGCCACGCCTCCGTTCGCGCCCTCGTCGTCGACGGCGATGGTGTCCAGGGAGTTGGTCCGGTAGGCATTGGCGGCGAGGAGGGCCTGGGTGATCTCGGTGAGATCGGCGTGCAGTTCGGCGGCGAGCTCGTAGGCGGAGGGGGCGCGGCCGCGGCGCTGGGAGAGGGTTTCGATGGCGGGGCCGAGGGTGAGCTGGAGTTCCTTGATCCGCCGTGGCACGCGGACGGCCCAGGTGTGGTCGCGGAAGTGCCTGCGGATCTCGCCCATGAGCGTGGGAATCGCGAAGGCGAGGAAGGAACTGCCGCGGCTGGGATCGAAACGGTCGACGGCCAGGACCAGACCGAGGGAGGCGATCTGGAGCAGGTCGTCGTAGGTCTCGCCGCGGCCGGTATAGCGGCGGGCGATGTGATCGGCCAGGGGTAGGCAGCGCCGCAGGATGGACTCCCGCAGACTGGTGTGCTCGGTGGTGCCAGGAGTGAGGGCGCAGAGTTTGTCGAGCCAGGGTTCGATGTCGTCGTAGCTGTCGCCCGCCGTGCGGCGGGGGGTGATTCGATCGTGAGCGGTCGCCGGATTCATGGCGATCCTCGCTTCTTCCGAGTCGACGGCGGCCCCGGCCGATTGCTTCAGCGCGAGGGCCGCCCGTGAGCGGGGTTCCCACGGCGGCGCGGATTACCGGCACAGCGGTCGATCGTTCGTATTTCGGATGGCGGGGAGCCGAACGTTCGTTTCCTGCGCGGTGGGCGCCGCACGATCGGACGCGAATTCCGCGAGATGGACCGAAGGGGTGGATACTCTCTCTGTGAGCATCGATGGGCTGGACCTCCCCACGACCGGGAAGACGTGTCCGGCCGGTAGTTTTCGATACTGGTTCGCTGATCAGCGGTGGGAGTGGTCGGACGAGGTGGCGGCCCTGCACGGCTACCCGCCGGGGGAGGTGGCGCCGTCGACGGAACTGCTGCTCTCCCACAAACATCCGGACGACCGCGCGATTGTCGCCGAGATCCTGCACGACGTGGTGACCGGTGACGCGCCGTTCTGCAGCAGGCACCGCATCATCGATGCGCAGGGCGTGGTGCGTCCGGTGCTGGTGGTGGGTGACCAGATGGCGGACGAGCAGGGCCGGGTCGTCGGTTCGGTCGGCTATTACATCGACCTCACCGACACGGTGGACGAGGCACGCAACGAAACCCTGGACGAGACCATGCCCGAGGTGGTTGCCGCACGGGCGGTGATCGACCAAGCCAAAGGCATGCTGATGCTCGTCTACGGCATCTCCGAGGAGCAGGCGTTCCGCGTGCTGCGGTGGCGATCCCAGGAGACGAACACGAAAGTGCGCGATCTCGCGGCCCGGCTGATCGCGACGGTGGCGCGGCAGAACGTGATCACCGCACCCACCCGCACCCGCTTCGACCACGCCCTGCTCACCGCGCACGAGTGCGAGCCGGAGGACCGGATGGGGCGGTCTGACTGAGAGACCGGCTCGAGCCCGCCGATGGACGTGCTCGCTGCGGAGTAGACGGCGCGTGAACGACCGGAAGACCCGTTCGCCGTCGCACGCCGGGCCTATCATCGTCGGGTCCGGCGCCGAAGCGTTCGTTTTCCGGATGGTTGCCGGCGAACCGTTCGCCGGCCGCCCTGGCGCCGTCTCGTCCGGGGTGCTGGAATGGGCGAACCGGCCGGTCTCGAGAACACGGGCACCGCCGGGGCGCAGTGCCGGGTCGCGGTGAGTTTCCGACGGCCCCGGCGTCTCATGCGTAGAACGCGCAGGCATCACTCGCCTCGACGCCGCGGGCGCTGCGGTAGCGGCACATGGAGGAATCAAGCATGCAGTTTGAGCCCGACCCCGCCGATCGCACCTCCTCCGTGTCCGACATGGACACGTTCGTGGTCCATTGGCCCGATCCCAGTCCCCTGGAATCCTGGTGGGCCGCCGTGATGAGAGGTGCGGTACCCGGACGCCGCGGCAGTGCGCCCGAGGGGGCGCCCGCCGGCATGAAAGCTCTCGCGGCCGTGCCGGACCACGCTACGTCAGCCGGTGGTACTCCGCTGCGGCGCGACATGGTTCCGCACCCGAGTGCCGCGGACCCGAAGCCTCCCCGACGGCGGGCCTCCTGACGCAGCGGAACAGGGCGCCACGCCGTGGCACCCTGTTCCGGGCGCGGCTGTTCACGCCGTGCTGGTCGACGCCGTGCGCAGCGCGTGGCCGACGGCGGGGAGGAAGTCGTCCAGATCCCTCGGGTTGCGCGAGGTGATCAGCGGGTAGCGGACCTCGTCGACGACCACCGGTTCGTCCGCCCACCTCGCCCCGGCGTTCTCCAGGTCGACGTGCAGCGACGGGTAGGAGGTGAGCGTCTTGCCCGCCACCACTCCCGCGCTCACCAGCAGCCACGGGCCGTGGCAGATCGCCGCGATCGGTTTGCCCGCGGCGACGAACCCGCCGACGATGCCGAGCGCGTCAACGTCGAGGCGCAACTTGTCGGCGTTCAGGGTGCCGCCCGGGATCAGCAGGAGATCGTGGTCGACGGCGGTCACCGCCGCGAGTGTGGCGTCCGGCGTGATCTCCTGTCCCGGATCCCGGTCGCCGACCAGTGTGCGGATCGCCTCGTCGGACACCGCCGCGACGGTCACCTCGGCGCCTTGGGCGCGTAACCGCTCCACGGGCACCACGAGCTCGTCCTGTTCGACGCCGTAGTTGCTGACGATCGCGAGCACACGACGATCGGCGAGAGCCTTGTCGGACATGGCATTTCCTCCTCAGCGCTCGCCCGTGAGACGGCGGGCCAGCAGTTCCTTGGCCTGGCTCGCGCCCTTGCGGCTCTCGTGCTGGGCGCGTGCGAAGAACTCGGCGAGTTCGGTGTCGCCCGCGCGCTCGGCATCGCGCTGGTACACCTCCATGCGCAGCGCGTTGCTGAGGGAGGCTTCGGCGAACCAGATGAGGTCGTAGTCCTTGTCCTTGGTCCCGGTGATCTGCCCGGTCTCGGTCTCGGTGTGCATGGTGACCTCCTGTGGGAATCGGATTTCACCGACGCGCTACCCGGGGTGGAGGGCGACAAACAGGGTGCGGTGTTTGCGCCGCGCGGGCGCGGGCAGTGCGGCGGTATGCCCACCGAACATGACGACGAGGACCTGTTGAGTGCCACCGAGAGCCTCGACCCCGACGAACTGCGCGACGACGGCGAGGCGGTCGACCCGCCGTCGGAGTGGCGCGGTGCCGACGCGTTCGGCACCACCGCCCGCGAACAGCGCACCGGCGAGGACCTGGACAGCCGATTGGCCGAGGAGGAACCCGATGGCGCGCCACCGGACGCGCTCGGCGACCCGTTCGACGACCTCGCCGAGGACGATGCCGACCGTGCCCACGGCCGTTACCGCGGCCAGGTGAGCGGCGCGCCCGAGGACGGCGACCCGCTGTTCGGCGGGCAGAACCACCGGACGTAGCCGTACCGAGCGAACAACTTTCGAGGAGACCGTCATGGCAGCACGAAACGGCGACGCCAAGGACCGGCAGCTGGAGGACCATCGCCAGGACCGGGACCGCGGCGCACTCACCACCCAGCAGGGTGTGCGCGTGGATTCGACCGACGACTCGCTGACCGTGGGCGAGCGCGGCCCGACCCTGCTCGAGGATTTCCACGCCAGGGAGAAGATCACCCACTTCGACCACGAACGCATCCCCGAACGCGTTGTGCACGCCAGGGGCGCGGGCGCCTACGGTTGGTTCCGGCCCTACGACAGCTGGCTCGCCGACTACACCGTGGCCCGGTTCCTCACCGAACCCGATACGACCACACCGGTTTTCGTGCGCTTCTCCACCGTCGCCGGTTCACGCGGCTCCGCCGACACGGTGCGGGACGTGCGGGGATTCGCGACGAAGTTCTATACCGCGCAAGGCAATTACGACCTGGTCGGCAACAACTTCCCGGTGTTCTTCATCCAGGACGGCATCAAGTTCCCCGATTTCGTGCACGCGGTGAAGCCCGAGCCGCACAACGAGATACCGCAGGCGGCGTCGGCGCACGACACACTGTGGGATTTCGTCGCCGAGCAGCCGGAGACGCTGCACGCGATCCTGTGGCTGATGTCGGACCGAGCTCTCCCGCGCGGCTACCGGATGATGCAGGGTTTCGGCGTGCACACGTTCCGTCTGGTGAACGCCGAAGGCACGGGCACATTCGTGAAGTTCCATTGGAAGCCGGCGCTCGGCACGCATTCGCTGTTGTGGGACGAATGCCAGGAGATCGCCGGGCGCGACCCGGATTTCCATCGCCGCGATCTGTGGGACACCATCGAGGCGGGTGACTTTCCCCGCTGGGAGCTGGGCGTGCAGTTGGTACCCGAGGATCGCGAGTTCGATTTCGACTTCGACCTTCTCGACGCCACCAAGATCATTCCCGAGGAGCAGGTGCCGGTGCGCCCCGTCGGTGAACTCGTGCTCGACCGCAACCCGGACAACTTCTTCGCCGAGACCGAGCAGGTGGCCTTTCACACCGCGAACGTGGTGCCGGGTATCGACTTCACCGCCGATCCACTACTGCAGATGCGCAACTTCTCGTATCTGGACACGCAGTTGATCCGGCTCGGCGGGCCGAATTTCGCGCAGTTGCCGGTCAATCGGCCGGTGGCCGATGTGCGCAACCACCAGCAGGACGGCTACGGCCAGCACGCCATAGCGCGTGGCGAGGCGTTCTACACGAAGAACACCATCGCGGGCGGCTGCCCGGCACTGGCCGACGCCGATGTCTTCCGCCACTACACCCGCGCGGTCGACGGGCGGACGATCCGGCAGCGCAGCGCCTCCTTCCAGGAGCACTACCGCCAGCCGCGCATGTTCTGGCGCAGCATGTCCCCGCCGGAGGCCGACCACATCGTGGACGCGTTCGCGTTCGAGCTCGGCAAGGTGAACCGGGTCGAGATCCGCGAGCGGGTGCTCGAGCGGCTCTCCCACGTCGACGGTGTGTTGACGGCGCGGGTGGCCGCCCGGCTCGGCTTGCCGGAGCCACCCACCCGGGAACTGGACGACGCGCCGCTGTCGCCCGCGTTGTCGCAGCTCGCGGGCGCACCCGACGCGATCGCCACCCGCAAGGTCGCGGTACTGGCGGCCGACGGCGTGGACGGCGCGGGCATCGAGGCGCTGCGGGAGGGACTCGCGCAGCGCGGCGCGCAGGTGGAAGTGCTTGCGCCGCACGGCGGAACCCTTCGCGGTCGAGACGGAGCGGTACCGGTGGATCGCGCGCTGCCGACCATGGCGTCGGTGCTCTACGACGCGGTGGTGGTCGCGGGCGGTGCGGATTCGGCGCGGACCCTCACCGCCGACGGCGGCGCGGTCCGGTTCGCCGCGAGCGCGTATCGGCATCTCAAGCCGGTGGGCGCGATCGGTGTGGGACAGGACGTGCTGCGCGCCGCAGGTGTGTCGGTGGGCGTGTCGGGGGACGACACCGAGATCACCCCCGACGGCGTGATTGTGTCGGCCGAAGGCGGCGGGCACGTGTCCGATACGTTCGTGGACCGGCTGGCGGCCGCGCTGTCGGAACACCGGGTATGGGGCCGGTCGACCTGAGCCCGGCCTGCTCCGTGTAACGCCGCCGCGAAAGGGTAGGCCCGGGACGTGGACCAGTCACGAGCACCCCTGGTGGAAGCGCTGGCCGACTACCGCCGGCGCCGACGGTACGGCTTCACCCCGCCCGGCCACCGGCAGGGCCGAGGGGCGGACGAGCGCGTCCTGGACGTCATCGGGCGCGCGGCGTTCGCCTCCGACGTCCTGCTCTCGCCCGGTCTGGACGACCGGCTCGCGCGCGGCGGGTACCTTTCCGGCGCCGAGGAACTCATGGCCGCGGCAGTCGGCGCAGACCGCGCCTTCTTCTCCACCTGCGGCAGCTCGCTGTCGGTGAAGGCGGCCATGATGGCGGTCGCGGGCGGCCACGACGGCGGGCTGCTGGTGGCGCGCGACAGTCACAAATCCATCGTGGCCGGGCTGGTGTTCTCCGGCGTGCGGCCGCGCTGGATCGCGCCCCGCTGGGACGCCGAGCGCCATCTGTCCCATCCGCCATCGCCGGAACAGGTGCGCCGCGCCTGGGACGAGCATCCCGACGCGGCGGGCGCGCTGATCGTGAGTCCCAGCCCCTACGGCACCTGCGCCGATCTGCCCGCCCTCGCGGCGATCTGCCACGAGCGCGGCAAACCGCTCATCGTGGACGAGGCATGGGGCGCGCACCTGCCCTTCCACGAGGACCTGCCCACCTGGGCGATGGACGCGGGCGCCGACGTGTGCGTGGTCAGCGTGCACAAGATGGGCGCGGGGTTCGAACAGGGCTCGGTGTTCCACCTCGCGGGCGATCTGGTCGATCCCCGACGGCTCGGCGCGTGCGCCGACCTGCTCATGACGACCAGTCCGAACGTGCTGGTGTACACGGCGCTGGACGGATGGCGCAGGCAGATGGTCGAGCACGGCCACCGCCTGCTCGGCCACGCGCTCCGTATAGCCGAGCGCGCCAGGTCGGCGTTGGCAGGCGTCCCCGGCATCACCGTGATGGAGCGGGAACTCCTGGGCGCGCAGGCCTCGCACGACCTGGACCGATTGCAGGTGCTGATGGACGTGTCGGCCACGGGTTCCTCGGGGTACGCGGCCGCGGATTGGTTGCGCGAGCAGTGCGGTATCGACATGGGACTCAGCGACCATCGCCGCGTGCTGGCGACGTTCTCGATCGCCGATGACGCCGAGCGGGCCGACACGCTCGTCGAGGCGGTCCGCGCGTGGTCACAGCGCGCGCACGAGGACACCGCGCCGTCGATCCGCCTGCCCGCCCCGTCGGAGCTGGCGCTCGAGACCGCGATGCTGCCGCGCGACGCCTTCTTCGGACCGGTGGAGGCGGTGCCCGTCGGGTCCGCGGCGGGGCGGATCTGCGCCGAACAGCTCACGCCGTATCCGCCGGGCATCCCGGCCGCGATTCCCGGCGAGGTGCTCGACGCGGGAGTGCTCGATTACCTGCGCACCGGCGCGGCGGCCGGGATGAACATCCCCGACGCCGCCGACCCGTCCGTGCGCACGGTGCGGGTGGTGGCGCGATGACGCCGGAGGAAATGGCGAGACGGATCGCCGAGGCCGCCCGGGTGGGCGGGCACACCGTCGCCGTGGCCGAGTCGCTCACCTCGGGCAAGATCGCCGCCCGGTTGGGCGCGGCTCCCGATGCGGCGCAGTGGTTTCTGGGTGGTGTGGTGGCCTACGACCCCGGGGTGAAGCGGTCGGTCCTCGACGTGCCGGACGTGCCCGTGGTGTCGCGCGACTGCGCCGAAGCGATGGCGCAGGGTGTGCGCGGGCTCCTCGGCGCGACGGTCTCGGTGGCCGTCACCGGGGTCGGCGGGCCCGAGGATCGCGACGGCGAACCCGCCGGGTGCGTGTGGCTGGCCACCGCCTCCGACGACATGGTGATCGCGCACCGCCGCGACTTCGAGGGCGACCCCGAGTGGGTGCTGGCGCAGACGGTGGAGTGGGCGCTCGGCTACCTGCTCGACGCGCTGGACGATCCGCGCTGACCGCTCACGAGGGCTTGCGCCTGCGGGTGCGGTGGCTGGTGTCGCACAGCGGATAGGTCGTGGACCGTTTGCACAGGCACAGCGCGACGGTGAAACGGTCGCAGCGCAGCGTGCGCCCGTCGGCCGTCACCACCTCCACCGGGCCCTCGACGAGCGCGGGCCCGTCGGCGACGAAGGTGACGCGGCGCGGTTCACGGGCGGACGCGGTCACCGCGGATCACCACCAAGTCCTCGGTGTCGCGACCGGGCTCGAGCAACCCGGTGCGGCGCAACCAGTCCTGCCTGCCGCGCAGCACGGGACCGAACGGAATCGAATCCCGGTCCACTACAGCGGCTTTCAATCCCATGGTGCGCAGCGCGGTGACGGTCGACTCGCCGCACGCCAGCGCCGAGTGCACGATGAGCGCCACACCGCGCGGCCGCAACAGGCCCGGCAGCACCGCACACAGGCGGTCGAGCACCTCTCTGCCGTCGGGGCCGGCGTCCCAGGCGGCGTGGGGTCGCAGGCCGGGCGGGGCGGGCACGTACGGCGGGTTCGCCAGCACGAGATCGAAGGTGCGCCCGGCCAGCACGTCGGCGAAGTCACCGCGGCGGACCTCGGCGGGCACACCACCCAGCCGGCACGTCAGCCACGCCGACAGCGCCGCGGTCCGGGAGATGTCGACAGCCGTCACCCGCGCGGCTCCGGCGCGGGCGGCGGCCAGGGCCAGCGCGCCCGATCCGGTGAACAGGTCCAGCGCGTGCCCGCCGCGCGGCAGGCCCGCCCCGCGCAACGCCCGCGCCAGCAGGCGGGTGTCGCCCTGAGGGCGATAGACGCCGGGCAGGCGGACCACGGGGAACTCAGCCGACATGCTCGCCTCTCGGTCCGACGAGGGTGTCGCGCAACGAGGTTCGACCGGCGCGCCACGCCTCGAGCACGGCCGCGCCGAAGCGGTCCTCCAGCATCTCGGTGACCTGGATGCCGAACACCACGCTCGCCCGTTGCGCGGGTTCGCGGGCCAGCAGATCGCCGAGGACGTCGTGGCGCATCACCTGTTCGTGCACCGCGTCGGCCTCCACGTGCTCGCGGTAGAACAGCACGCACGCCGGGTCGGCGCCGAGGCGCGTGAGCGCGTCCACCATGTCGCGCGATCCGGGGGAGGAGGCGATCTCCACCGCCGCGACATGGCCCACCAGCGCGCCGCGGTGGGCGCGGTGCAGTCCGAACAGCGACATCATGTTCACCAGCGCCAGCATGGGCGCGGGCACCACGTCGAGGTAGCGCAGATAGCCCGGATCCAGTCCGGCGGCCGCCAGCAGATCGGCGTAGAGCTGGGCGTGCACGCGCTCGCCGCGCCCGCCGCCGAACTCGTCGTATTCGACGGCCACCAGCGACGCCTTGGCCTGGCCGCGCAGCCGGGGAATCACCCAGGCGTACGGATCGGCCTCCTTGTGGTGGTGCACGGAACGGTGCGTGAAGTATTCGAGGACCTGCCACCACTCGCCGTCGTCGCGCAGGAACCGCGTGGTGCCCACGGCCTCGGACGGGGTGAGCAGGGCGTCGAGTTCGGCGTCGAGATCGTCACCGCCCGCGACGCCGTCGCGCAACGTGCGCAGGAACTGGCGCTCCAGCCCCGCGCGCAGTCCGAGCAGCCGCTCGTCCCACTCCCAGCCGGGGTCCACACCGGCAAGGCCCTGGTAGTGCAGTTCGTAGCACGCGTGCAGGGTCAGCTGCGCGTCGTCGCCGAGCGGGTCGACGGTGCCGACCCGCGGGACGGGTGACCCGGGCGGGTCCTGCAACACGTCGAGCACGGACGCGGACAACTCGCCGCGGGGCACGGGGAGCGTGGACGCCGGGACACAACGGATCGTCATGCGGGACCTGCCTGGTCGAAGGGACGCGAGTGCCCTCGTGCTACCCGCGCCCGCCCTCCCGAAACCGGCGGTGGGGCCGGTTGCGACGGCGCCGCGTGGCTATAGCGGGGAGAGCAGGGGCGTGCGCGCCCACCTTTCGGACAGGAGGTCTCCACCATGCCGGAACTGAACGCCGTGGCGCTGGTCTGCACCTTGCGACCCTCGCCGGCCCCGTCGAGCAGCGACACTCTCGCCCGGCACGTCCTGGACGAACTCGCCGGGCACGGGGTGCGCGGCGAGGTGCTGCGCGTGGTCGATCACGACGTGCGACCGGGTGTGAGCGCCGACGAGGGCGACGGCGACGAATGGCCCGCTCTGCGCGAGCGCATCCTGGCCGCCGACGTGCTGCTCGTCGCCACCCCGACCTGGCTCGGGCACATGTCCTCGGTCGCGCAGCGCGTGCTGGAGCGGCTGGATGCCGAACTGTCCACCACCGACGACCAGGGCCGTCCGGTGCTGGTGGGCAAGGTGGCGATCGCGGCGGTCGTCGGCAACGAGGACGGCGCGCACAAGATCGTGGCCGACCTGTTCCAGGGGCTCGACGACATGGGCTACACCATTCCCGCCCAGGGCTGCACCTACTGGAACGACGAGGCCATGGGCGGGCGCGAATACCGCGAGCTCGACGAAGTGCCCGAGGCGGTCGCCACCACGACCCGCACGCTGGCCCGCAACGCGGCGCACCTGGCCGGCGCGCTACGCGCGAACGCCTACCCGGCCTACCGCTGAGCGCCGCACCCCATTCGACACACGAGGAGGCACGATCATGGGATTTCCCGCGCAACAGCAAGACGTTCCCGGCGTTCAGGGCCGGATGAGCCCCGTCCCGGACTGCGGCGAGCAGAGCTATCGGGGCTCGGGCAAACTGACCGGCAAGGCGGCGGTGATCACCGGCGCCGACAGCGGCATCGGCCGCGCGGTCGCCATCGCCTACGCGCGTGAGGGCGCGGATGTGCTGATCTCCTATCTCGACGAACACGACGACGCGAACGAGGTCGTCGCGCTGGTGGAGGCGGCGGGCCGCAAGGCGGTGCCGGTGCCCGGCGATCTGTCCGATCCGGCGCACTGCCGCGCCGTGATCGACCGCGCCGCGGCGGAATTCGGCCGGATCGACATCCTGGTGAGCAACGCCGCGTACCAGATGACCCACGAGACGCTGGAGGAGATCGGCGACGAGGAGTTCGACCACACGTTCAAGCTGAATATGGGCGCCTACTTCTACCTCGTCAAGGCGGCGCTGCCGCACATGCCCGAAGGCGCCTCGATCATCGGCAGCACCTCGGTGAACTCGGACATGCCCTCGCCCACGCTGGCGCCCTACGCGGCGACCAAGGCCGCCATCGCCAACTTCTCGGCCAGCCTGGCCCAGCTGCTGGGCCCGCGCGGGATCCGGGTCAACAGCGTCGCGCCGGGCCCGATCTGGACGCCGCTCATCCCGTCGACCATGCCCGAGGAGAAGGTCACCCGCTTCGGCGACGACACCCCGCTCGGACGCGCGGGCCAACCTGCCGAACTGGCGGGTGCCTACGTGTTGCTGGCCTCCGACGAAGGCAGCTACATCTCCGGCGCGCGCGTCGCGGTGACCGGTGGCCGCCCGATCCTGTGAGCGAAATAGCCCGCCGATTGCCCCCTCCCGCAACGGGTATGGCGATGATGTCCGCGATACGGAGCCGCCCGCGCATCGGCCCGTCAATGGCGACGGGTGTTCGCAACGGTGCGAACCACGCGATGCGACGGGGGGACCGAAACGCCGGTGTCGAGCGCCCTGCCTTCCGGAACGGAGTCGTCCGGAATGCGAACGGCGTGGCCGAAACGATCCGGTGAACGAATCCCGGCCCGCGAACGCTTTTCGCTTCCGGCTCGTCGCGGTACTCGATGAAGAGCGTCCCGTGCGAACGAACCCCGTGACCCGACCCGCGCGGGACGCTCCGACATCGAGGGAAGCGAGGACCACCATGGTGTTGGCGATTGCTGAACATCGACCGAAGGCCGGACGCGACAGCTACGACGACATCGAGCCGTGGCTGGCGAAACTGGCCGCGCTCGAACACGACGATCCCGCCCGCGCGACTCTGCGCGAGGACATCGTGCGCCGGTGCCTGCCGCTGGCCGACCACATCGCCCGCCGATTCACCGGCCGGGGCGAGCACTACGACGACCTGCATCAGATCGCCTCCGTCGGCCTCGTGCTGGCGGTCGATCGCTTCGACCCCGATCGAGGCTGCTCGTTCCTGGCCTTCGCGATCCCGACCATCATGGGCGAGGTTCGCAGGCACTTCCGCGACCACACCTGGGCCGTGCGCGTGCCGCGCCGAGTCAAGGAACTCCAGTTGACGATCGGCCCCACGGTGGAGGCCCTGTCCCAGCGCCTGGGGCGCACCCCGTCCGCCTACGAGATCGCCATCGAACTGGACGTGGATTTCGCCGAAGTCACCCAAGCGCTGCTGGCGGGCAACGCCTATCGCACCAATTCACTCGACACCGTGCCCCAAGATGACGACGCAGGCGCCTCCACCCCGGCGAGCCGCGTCATGGCCGCGCTGGGCACCGAGGACGCGCACTACGAACTCACCGAGGATGCCCTCGCTGTGCTGCCGCTGCTGGACGAGCTGCCCGAGCGCGAGCGCCACATCCTGTATGCGCGGTTCTTCCGCAACCGCACGCAGTCCCAGATCGCCGAGGAACTCGGCGTCTCCCAAATGCAGATTTCCCGCATCTTGTCGCGGACACTCACCGCTCTGCGCGACCGAGCACTGCGGGACTGAGCGCCACCGGAGCGCTTCGTGCCTTCGACGCGGGATCAGGCGGATTCGCGGAACTCCACCCCGACCGCCTCGCCCAGTTCGGTGCGGTGGCGCTCGAGGTCGGGGTGCTCGTCGCTGAGTTCTCCCATGAGATCGCCGAGCGCGTCGGCGATGGCGTTGAGTTTCTGCTGCACCGCCTCGTCCGACCGCGACCGGGTGTTCTGCAACAACGCCACCAGCAGGAACGTGATGATCGTCGTCGCGGTGTTGATCACCAACTGCCAGGTGTCCATGTTCGGCAGCACCAGGAACGACGGCGCCCACACCAGGACCAACAGCACACACAACACGAAGAACGTCGCTTTGGAGGTGATCCGGTCGGCGGAGCTGGCGAATCGATCGAACAGCGACGGTCCGTCGCCGACGTCGGAAGGCATTGTCCGGCCGGGGGCGCTCTCCCGATCCGGCGCACTCATGACGGCACCGGGAACCCGCGCGGCGTAAGCGCGGCAGCGCGGTGGATTCGGTGGTGCTGGGTCATGGCTCTCCTGTGGTCCGGGGGCCGATGTCGAGCGCCTACCCCGAGATTCCGTCCCGAAACCGGGATGGGCCGCGGTTTCCACCACGCGGCACCGGGTATCGGGTCGGCAACGGCGCACCGCCGGTGCGCTCGAGATGGTTGTTTCGTGTCTTGTCGAAGGAGGTTCGATGACCACCCAGGATGTGATCGCGCAACTGCGCCAGGACATCACGGCCGCGCGAGACGCCGGTGACGACGAGGCAGTCCGGCGATTGCGCGGCGAACTCGACATCGCCCTGCACGCCGCTGGAGTGGACCCGGATCAGCTGCCTCTGGAGGGTACGGGCACCGCGCCCCAGCCTCCGGACGCAGTCGAGGACGGCACGGCGTAGTGCCGTACCGGGTCACCACGCTGTCAGGTGGTGAGCGTGGTGTGAGGCGAACAGCCGTAGGCGCGGCGATACGCGCCCGCGAACCGGCCCGGATGGGCGAAACCCCACTCCCACGCGATCGAGGACACGGTCTGCCCCTCGCCCGGCATGGTGCGGCGAAGCTGTTCGTGCGCGCCGCGCAGCCGCAGCTCCCGCAGATACGCGGTGGGTGTGGTGTCGAGGTGGCGGCGGAACGCCAGCTGCAGTGCCCGAACAGTGACGTAGGCCGCGGCGGCGATGTCGACGACCGTGATGTCGTCGCGCACATGGCTGTCGATGTAGGCGAGAGCGCGCCGCAGCGCGTCGGGATGCGCGTCGTTGCGGTCGCTCGCCGAGGGTTCGAGCACCGCCGTATTCGGCAGCGCGTGCAGCACACTGGCCGCCAGATACTCACTCGCGGTCGACGCGATCAGCGGCTTCGTGCGCAGGTCGGGGTCGGTGGCGATGGTTCCGAGGTGGTCGATGGCCTTCCGCAGATGCGCACCCGCGGCCGGGGAGACGGGGCGGTGCCCCGTGAGCCGGACGGGCCCGCCGCCATGTGGCTCGTCGGCGGCCACTCGCGAGAGCAGCGCGGGATCGAACATGGTGATGGTGTAGTTCGCCCGGTGGATCACGCCGGAATACGGCAGATCCGGCGGGGTCAGCAATCCGACATCGCCGGGAAGGAAGAAGTCGGTCGTCCCGTCGACGTAGTTCTCCTCGATGGCGCCGGAGCCGACGGTGCACAGGCATATCCGCCCGAGCGGCGCGGCCCGGTAACGCATATCGAACCGGAGGTCGAGCTGGTCGAAACTGACCTCACCGAGCACATCGCGGGTGATGTGCGTATGCACCGCGGATTCGGAGACGTTGGCGATGCGCATCGTCGTGTAGTTGGCGTTGAGGAACTCTTCGGTGGCGCCGAGATTGTCACTGTCGAACGTCATGGAGTCCATGTCGACCTCCGAGCTTGGCAGATGGGGTGAGCCGGCGCGTTGCTCGGCCGGGACATCTCCGCGTGCTCGCTACCCATCTTGGCATGGCGTCCGCGTTCGCGACAGGGGTCGACGAACCGGTTTCGACGCCGCGGGCTCGGGTAGCCGACGCAAAGACCGCCCTGTACCGCCCCGCGATGCGTTGGAGGAGTGTTGGTGGATTCCGCCCGGAGCGATCTCCCGGCTCGCACGGGCTCGACCGTCGGCATCCGAGTCGCCGCTCAGCCCGGGCAGCTGATGATGCTGCGCGCGCTGACCGAGACCCTCGCGCTGGTGGCCGGTTTTCCCATCGACGGAGCGGTCGACATCCGCTTGGCCGTGGACGAGGCCGCCACCGCACTGGTGCTGGACGCGACGCCCGCGACATCCATCGATTGCGTGGTCGATTACGACGACACCCACGTGTTCGTCCAGGTGTCGGGCCTGTGCGCGTCCCGGAACGTCGTCGAGCGCGCGAGACTCGGCTGGCACGTGCTGCGCACCCTCACCACCTCGGTGACCTTCGACCGCGCGGACTACGACCCCGCGAGGGGCGGATACCCGATCACGGTGCGGTTCCTGTGGTCGCGAATCCGCACGGGAGGTCCGAACGGGTCGGAGGGACGGCGGCCACACTGACCGGCCGACGAGGACGTGCCCCGCGCGGACGGGCAGAGGAACGCGATGTCGCCGGTGTGCCCGAGGTCGTGAGCGGGATCGCTCACGACACCCGTGGCAGCCGGTGGCCACGGTCGCCGATCTCGTACACCGCGAAGGCGGTATCGATCACCGGCTGCGCCACATTGCGCACCGGCACCCCGCCCGGTGTGGTGCCGCGTTCGCAGCCGGCGTGCGCGTGCCCGTGCACGGCGAGGTCGGCTCCGGCCGTGTCGATCGCTTCGCCGAGCAGATACGACCCCAAGAACGGGAAGATCTCCGGCGGCTCGCCGCGCAAGGTATCGGGCACAGGGGAGTAGTGGGTGAGCGCCACGGTGACGTCGGCGTCGAGCGCCCCCAGCGCCGCCCCCAACTGTGCCGCGAGCTCGACCGTGTGTCCGGCGAATTCGCGCATCAGCCGCTCGCCGAACACGCTCGCGCACTTGCCCGCGAAACCGCCGCCGAAGCCCTTGGTGCCCGCGACGCCGAGCGTGCCGCCCGCGACCGTCACCGTGACACTCTCGCCCTCGAGCACGGTGACGCCGTGATCGGCGAGCAGCAGCGCGATCTCCTCCGGCACATCGCCGTGATGATCGTGGTTGCCCAGGACCGCGACCACCGGGACGCCGGCGTCGGCGAACTCCTTGGCCACCACCCGCGCCTCCGCGATCGTGCCGAGGCGGGTCAGGTCACCGGCGAGCAGCAGCACGTCGGCGCGGTCGGGCAGTGCGCGCAGCGCGGGCCGCAGCGTGCCCCGCGAATCTGTTCCCAGATGAATGTCGCCGACGGCGGCGATGCGCATCCGATCCTCCTCGCGTCGTGGGTGGAGCGGTGTCGTGGGTGGCGCTCAGGGCAGGCGTTCTTCGTGATCCGGGGCGCCGGCACCGGTGACCAGCACGTCGTTGCGGACCCGTGCCCGGGGCATCGCTTCGCGGACCTTCTCCTCCAGTCGCTCGCGGCGCACGGCGGTGGCGACCGCGCCGTCGAGCAGGACGGTGTCGCCGCGCAACCGGACCCGCACGCCGGGCTCGGCCACCTCGGGGTCCTCGGCCAGCAGCCGGTGCAGCTTCGCCGCCACGTATTGCGGTGGCGCGCCGGAGGATTCGGCACCGGTGTCGGCGATGCCGAGGTCGTCGATCAGTCCCAGGAAGGCCCGCGCGTAGGGCGAGTGCGCGGTGCGTTCGCGCACCTGCGGCCAGTGCACCTGTTCGCGCAGGGCGCGGGCGATCTGGAGCAGCGGGCTCAGGTCGAGGCGGTGATCGTCGCACACCAAGAGCTTGTCCACCAGCAGGTCGGTCCCCGTGACCACCGGCGCGGTGGTCGCGCCGACCCGCATCATCTCCGCGCGGGCCAGCAGTTGGCCGGTGACGTCGCGGTCGTTGGGGCGGTGCACGATATCGATGAGGATGTCGCCGTCGTAGGCCTTGGTGAGCCAGTCCTCGGCGGCGTCGGCCACCCGGAGCCCGGCCCGCGCGAGCGCGCTGCGCGCCCGTCCGCTGTCCTCGGGGCGCACGAACAGGTCGACGTCGTGGTCGGTTGCGGGCCCGCCGCGCGCCCAGACCGCGCAGCCGCCCGCGACGGCGAAGGGGATATCGCTGTGCGCCAGCGCATTCGCCGCCCGCGCCAGCGCGTGGAGGAGTCGGTCCATGGTGTCCATACATCGGCCCTACCCGGTGCGCGCGCCGTCAACCGGGCCGATCACACGACGACGATCAGCAACCCGATGGCCGTGGCGAAGAAGAGCGCGGCCAGCAGCACGGTGAGGGCGATCGCCGCGATGCCGGTGCGCGGAAAGCGGTGCCGGGTGGTGGGTTCGGGCGCGGACAGGCCCGAGGTCTGAGACGTCTCCGGCGGGGTGGCCCCGGGTGGCACGCCGCCGCCGGGTTCGAGATCGGGGATGCGCTCGGGGTCGGGATCCATGGCGGTCACGGGTATTTCACCTACTTCCCGTCGTTGCCGGGGACTTCGGGCGTCTCGCGGGGGCGCGCGGTGCGCTTGCGGTACAGCACTACCGCGGCGACGGCCACGGGAATGGCGAGGATGACGAGGAGTTCCATCACTGATCCGATCGGTCATATGGGGTTGGGCGGCACGGGATCACGCGAGGGGCCCGGCGGTTCGGGCGGACTCGGGTGTCCGGGGGCCGGGTCGGGCGCGGGTGGGACCGGCGGTGGCACGGGCCGTGGCGGTGTGCCGGGCTCCGGTGGTGTGCCGGGTGGTGCGGGTTCGGGGCCCGGCGGTTCGGGCGGCCGGTCGGGGCCGGGAGTCGGCGGAATCGGGTCCGGTTCCGGGATAGGCGGCGGGGGTGGCGGCACGGGATGCGGCGCGGGCTCGTCGGGCAACGTCGGATCGGGCGTCGGTGTGGTGTTCATATCCCTGTCCTTTCCGGTGCGCAGTGGCGATCACCGCGAGAGCGCGTCCGGTTTCGCCGCGGCACGGTCGCTACACCTGGGCGCTACCCGGGGCGCGCAGGCGGAAACACGGGACTCGCCGGATGGCGCGTGGGAGCCGTTCATCCGGCGCGTGCCGGAGGTCAGCCGCCCTCGGGGGTGTTCGCCGCCGCGCGGCCTCGGTCGCCTGCGCCCGCGTGACGGGGAGATTGGCCCACCGAGGTGCGGGTAGGGGCGACACGAGTACCGCACCAACTACTGCGAAGGGGTACGACATGTCGGGAACGGTGGGCGAGCACATCGTGCGGCGGCTGGGCGAATGGGGTGTCCGGCACGTTTTCGGGTATCCGGGCGACGGGATCAACGGCCTGGTGGCCGCGTTCGGGCAGGTGGCGGACGCGCCGGCGTTCATCCAGGCCCGTCACGAGGAGATGGCGGCGTTCCAGGCCACCGGGTACGCGAAGTTCGGCGGCGGCGTCGGCGTGTGCCTGGCGACCTCGGGCCCGGGCGCCATCCATCTGCTCAACGGTCTCTACGACGCGAAACTCGACCATGTGCCGGTGGTGGCGCTGATCGGGCAGACCGCGCGCGCCGAACTCGGCAGCAGCTACCAGCAGGAGGTGGCGCTGGCGCGGCTGTTCGCCGACGTGGCCTCGGACTACCTGGTGGAGGTCGAGGTGGCCGAGCAGTTGCCCGGCGCGCTGGACCGAGCCCTGCGCACGGCGGCCGCGCGCCGGGCGCCCACGGCGGTGATCATCCCCGCCGACCTCCAGCAGGAGGACTATCCGCCGCCCGACCCGCCCGCGCCCACCGCCTCAGCGCCCGGGCACACGGTGCCGCCCGCCGAGGAGCTGCGCCGCGCCGCCGAGGTGCTGGAGTCCGGATCACGGGTCGCGATCCTGGTGGGGCAAGGCGCGCGGTCGGCGCGCGAGGAAGTGCTCGAGCTCGCCGACCGCACCGGCGCGGGCATCGCGAAGGCGTTGCTCGGCAAGGACGTGTTGCCCGACGAACTGCCGTACGGCACCGGTCCTATCGGCCTGCTCGGCAGCAGGCCCAGCTACGAGCTGATGCGCGACTGCGACACTCTGCTGATCGTCGGGTCCGGCTTCCCGTACGCGGAGTTCCTGCCCGAACCCGGCCACGCCCGCGCCGTGCAGATCGATATCGACGCCGCCATGACCGGCCTGCGCTACCCCACCGAGGTGAATCTGGTCGGTGACGCGAAAAGCACGCTGGCAGAACTGATTCCGCTGGTCAGCCGCAAGGCGGACCGTTCGTGGCGCGCACGCGTGGAAGGTGACGTCGCCCGCTGGCGCGAGACGATCCAGGCCCAGTCCCTGGTGGACGCCGACCCGGTGAACCCGATGCGCGTGGTGACCGAGCTGTCGGCGCGGGTGCCCGGGAATGCGATCGTCACCGCCGATTCGGGCTCGGCCGCGAACTGGTACGCGCGCTGCCTCGACTTCCGCGGCGAGATGCGCGGGTCGCTGTCGGGCACGCTGGCGTCGATGGGGTGCGCGGTGCCGTACGCGATCGGCGCGAAGTTCGCCCACCCCGACCGTCCCACCGTGGCGCTCGTCGGCGACGGCGCGATGCAGATGAACGGGCTGGCCGAACTGCTGACCGCCACCCGCTACCGCGACACCTGGACCGATCCCCGCTTCGTGGTGTGCGTCTTCCACAACAACGACCTGGCCCAGGTGACCTGGGAACTGCGCGCGATGGGTGGCGCGCCGAAATTCGAGGACTCCCAGGCACTCCCGGACGTCTCCTACGCCGACCTGGCCCGCTGCCTCGGATTCGAAGCCGTCGCCGTCGACCGGTCCGATCAACTCGGCCGCGCCTGGGACCTCGCCCTCAGCGCGCAACGCCCGGTCCTGCTCGACGTCCGCTGCGACCCGGACTTCCCACCCATCCCGCCGCACGCCACCTGGGAGCAGCTGAAGAACACCGCCGCCGCCGTCCTGCGCGGCGACCCGAACGCCCGGCACCTGGTCACCCAGGGCGTGAAGGTGAAGGCGCGCGAGTTCCGGCCGAAGACGTGAGCGGGTCGCGTCACCCGCCGTGCGGCGGGTTGGTGAGCTCGCACGCCGAAGCGCAGCGGACCGTGATGAGGAAGGCGGAGGGCGCGTCCGAGAAGACGAGTCCGGTGTCGAGCGACGGCAGACCCGACGGACGCACCGACCTGTCGGCAGCCAGGTCATAGGTGAGCACGTGGGAGGAAGCCCGCACCGTCGGCGCGTCGATCAGGCACCGGGGTCCGGCGGCTTCGTCGAGGGCCACGCGGCCCGCGAGGGTGCCGCCCGGGGCGGGGTAGGGCGCGCCGGGCAGCGGCGAGAGCGCGCCGTCGGCGCTGATGTGGAAGCCGCCGATGCGGCCCGCCATCGGTTCGGGGAGATGAAGGCGCGAGCTGTCGGCGCCGATCGCCGCGCCGTGCGGGAGGAAGCCGGTGGCGTAGGCGAGCCGGGAGTCATCTGCTTGTCGCCGGACGCTAAGCAGCATCCAGAACGCCGAGTGTCCAAGAATCAGGACACCCCCCGCGGCGGGCCGCTGTCGGGGATGCGGGCAATCCCACACCGTGCGTGGGCGAACGCGGGCGGGCGACCGGGGTAAAATCGGTGGTTCTTGTGCCTGCCGGGGCGCACAATCGAGCGGCAACCGCCCAGCACCACCATCCGTGAGGAGCCATTCTGTGATCACCGCGACCGACCTCGAGGTCCGGGCCGGAGTCCGAACCCTGCTGTCGGCTCCCGGGCCCGCCTTGCGGGTGCAGGCGGGCGACCGGATCGGCCTGGTCGGGCGCAACGGCGCGGGCAAGACCACCACGCTGCGCATCCTGGCGGGCGAGGGCGAGCCCTACGCCGGAAAGATCCTGCGCTCCACCGAGATCGGCTACCTGCCGCAGGACCCGAGGGAAGGCAACCTGGACGTGCTCGCGCGCGACCGGGTGCTCTCCGCGCGCGGCCTGGACACGCTGATCCGCGATATGGAGAAGCAGCAGGCGCTGATGGCCGAGGTAGCCGACGAGAACGAGCGTGAGAAGGCGGTGCGCAAGTACGGCCGGCTCGAGGAGCGGTTCTCGGCGCTCGGCGGTTACGTCGCCGAGAGCGAGGCCGCCCGCATCTGCCACAGCCTCGGCCTGCCCGACCGCGTGCTCGGCCAGGCGCTGCGCACCCTGTCCGGCGGTCAGCGCCGCCGCATCGAGCTGGCGCGCATCCTGTTCTCCGCCTCCGACGGCAGCGGCGGGCGCTCCGACCGCATCCTGCTGCTGGACGAGCCGACCAACCACCTCGACGCCGATTCCATCACCTGGCTGCGCGGGTTCCTCCAGAACCACGACGGCGGCCTGATCGTGATCAGCCACGACGTCGACCTGCTCGAGGCCGTGGTCAACAAGGTGTGGTTCCTCGACGCCGTGCGCGGCGAGGCCGACGTCTACAACATGGGCTGGAAGAAGTACCTCGACGCCCGCGCCACCGACGAACAGCGCCGCCGCCGCGAACGCGCCAACGCCGAGAAGAAGGCCTCCGCGCTCAAGGCGCAGGCGGCCAAGCTCGGCGCGAAGGCCACGAAAGCCGTTGCGGCGCAGAACATGGTCAAGCGCGCCGACCGGCTGCTCAACGAGCTCGACGACGTGCGCGTGGCCGACAAGGTGGCGCGGATCAAGTTCCCCGAGCCCGCCGCCTGCGGCAAGACGCCGCTGATGGCCGAGAACCTGACCAAGATGTACGGCTCGCTGGAGATCTTCACCGGCGTCGACCTGGCCATCGACCGCGGCAGCCGGGTGGTGGTGCTCGGCCTCAACGGCGCGGGCAAGACCACGCTGCTGCGCCTGCTGGCGGGTGTCGAACAGCCCAGCGCCGGCCGGCTGGTGCCGGGCCACGGCCTGAAGGTCGGCTATTTCGCGCAGGAGCACGACACCCTCGACGACAGCGCGTCGGTCTGGGAGAACATCCGCCACGCCGCGCCCGACGCGGGCGAGCAGGACCTGCGCGGCCTGCTCGGCGCGTTCATGTTCACCGGTCCGCAGCTGGACCAGCCCGCGGGCACCCTGTCCGGCGGCGAGAAGACCCGTCTCGCGCTGGCGGGCCTGGTGTCCTCGGCGGCGAACGTGCTGTTGCTCGACGAGCCCACCAACAACCTCGATCCGATCTCGCGCGAGCAGGTGCTCGACGCGCTGCGCACCTACGCGGGCGCCGTCGTGCTGGTGACCCACGATCCGGGCGCCGCCGAGGCGCTGTCGCCGGAGCGGGTGATCCTGCTGCCCGACGGCACCGAGGACCACTGGTCGGCCGATTATCTGGAACTGATCCAGCTCGCGTGATCTCGATCACAACAATTCGTTGATCGGGGCCTGCTCAGTGCTTAGCCTGGAAAGACGCGCTGCTCGGCGACTCGGAGGAAGCCATGGGCGACAGGGCCACACAGGGCAAGGCATTGGGCAAAGGCACACGCGTCACGGGGAAGTCGCGTGATCGCCTGCAAACGCAGCTGAAGAAGCAGTACGAAGCGGGTGCGAGCATCCGGTCCCTGGCGCGGTCGACCGGCCGCTCCTACGGGTTCATCCACAACGTGCTGGTGGAATCGCACGTCCAGCTGCGCAGCCGCGGCGGTGCGAATCGGCGCAAAGCCCAGTAGACACCCGCATCGTCGCGCGCCGGTCTCGGTCACGCCGGGTTCCGCGTGCGGCGGTGAATTCCCGGGGCCCGCGCCGTCTGCACTGTCGACGCCGACAGTGAGGAGATTCCGGTGCCGATGGTGATCGCCCAGATGATGGTCACACTGGACGGATACGCGGCGGGACCCGACGGTGCGCTGGACTGGGTGCACACCGAGGACCCAGAGCTGGACGACTACCTGGCCGACGTGCTGACGTCGGTCGGTGCGCAGGTCTTCGGCCGCACGGCCTACGAGGGCGTGGCGGAGTACTGGACCGGTGACGAGGCGGCCTTCGAGTCGTCCGGTGACGCCCGGCTGGCGCCGCTGGTGAACGGCGTGCCGAAGATCGTGGTGACCTCCCGGCCGGACCGGCCGCTGGCGTGGCAGCCCGCCACCGCGATCGGCGGTGACCTGGCGGACGACGTGCGCCGCCTGAAGTCCGAGCCGGGCGATCCGGTGATCGTGTTCGCCGGCGCGACCACGCTGAACTCGTTCCTGCGCCTCGGCGCCGTGGACGAGTTGCGGTTGCTGGTGTTCCCCGTGTTCGCCGGGGGCGGGCAGCGGCTCTTCGACCTCGCCGACACCGGGCCGGTCGAACTGATCGACGTGCGGGCGTTCCCCGCCTCGGGGGTGGTGCTGCAGCGCTATCGGCTCTGAATGCCGTTCGGAGCCCGGGAGATTCAGTACCCGGGCACCATGCCGTCGCTGTGGACCAGGAGGTTGGCCAGGCTGCGGAAGATCGGCAGCCCGGTCTTGATCTCCAGGTAGGCGAACTGGCCCTGCGGATTGACCTCGAGGAAGTAGTACTCGCCGTCGAGGCCGAGCCGCAGATCCACCACGCCGAAGCTCAGGCCGAGCGCGCCCATCAGCATTGCCAGCGATTTGCTGATACCGGGCGGGAGTTGATCGCGGACGAAGTCAACCGACGTGTCGAGCCGCGAGTCGACACGGCCGACACCAGCCTGCGAATCGATCCGCACGGTCCAGGCGATACCGTCCACCCACACCACGCGCAGATCGCAGACGGCGGTGACGTAGTCCTGGAAAGTGGTGGGGGAGGACCGGATACCGGAGAGTTTGCCGAAATCGGCCTTCGTGATGATCCTGGTTTCGGCGAACTCGGCGCGACCCGTGCCGGTGCGCTTGTAAACCACGGCGCCGGAACGTGATTCGACGAAGCTGCGGGCCTCGTCGGGATCGTTGGTGATCAGAGTCTCCGGGATCGCGAAACCGGCGCGCTGCGCTGTCTCCAATTGCACGATCTTGCGGGAGGCGGTGCGGTCGGCCCCGGGGTCGTTGATCCAGAACGCCGGGATCGACCACAGCAGGCCCTGCACGAAACCGTCGCATTCGGCCTGGCGGAACGCGTCGTCGGCGGCGCGCACCCCGGCGGGCACCAGGCACGGGTGCGGGCGCCGCCACCACACCGACTGCACGTCGTCCAGTCCGAAGACGTGCGAGAACGAGCGGGCCGTGCCGAACCTGTCCAGCCGGAAACTGCCCGACTCGCGCGGGAAATCGCGCAGGTCGAGGTGAATCGGGCTGAGCCCGTGGTGATCTCGCAGCGTCGCCGCCATGGCGGTGGCGTGCAGATCATCGGATTCGGACACGATCAGAATCGAGCCGGGACGGCGCGCCACCACAGAGCAGGTCCGCTCAGTCGAGACTGTCGCAGTTGATGCCGTCGTCGCTGGTCGCGAGCGATTTCGTCTGACAGTAGGTGAAGGTCGCTCCGCCGGTCGCCGGGCACGGCGCCAGGCGCAGGCCCTCGGCCCAGGAATCCGTGAGTTGTTGCAGCAGTTCGTCTCCCAGCGCGGGGGAGGGCGCGGCGGCCAGCGTCATCGGGCGGTCCACCAGTTCCACGCGCAGGCGGCGGGTGAAATCGGCGGTCGCGCCGGGGCGGATGTCGACCAGTACGCGACGGCCCGCTTCGGCCTCGGGCGCGGGGTCGGCGTGATCGAGGACGCGCAGCACATCGGACCGGCGGAACGTCCACGTACCCTCGGCGACGCGCACGGATATCTCGCGGTCCGACTCGGCCACGAGCAGGCCGTGGAGTGCGGGGACGCGGTCGTCCGTCGGCGCGGCACCGGGGCGGTGGTATGCGTCGGCCATGGTCTGCTCTCCGATCTGCTCGCGATTTGCCAGGACCCCCGAGCGTGACCTGGATCATAACGCGTGCCGTGGGACGCCCGGCCCGGATCGCGAGATTTCACCACGCCTGTCGCGCGGTTCGGCGTGCGCGCCGAAAGTTTTTCCGTGCCACGGAAAAACGCGGTTCGCAACGTTGGAGCTACAACCCCGGGCGCCGTGCGCCAGAGCGCTTGCCCGGGGGTGGCGGCGGGCTACAGATCCAGCAGATCGGGGCGATCGGCGAGGGCCCGCAGGCGCTCGGCGGGGTCGGCGATCAGCTTGCGCGCGGTCAGATCCATGACGCCGCCGGTGACCACGAGCTCGGCCGACACGGTGCCGTCCAGCTTCACGATCCTCTGGCGGAAGCGGAAGATCTTGCCGCTGGTCCATTCCGAGTCGGTGGTCACGGTGATCTCGTCGCCGCCGCGCAGCTCGCGCAGGTACTTGATGGTGGTCTCGAGGACCACCGGGGCGATGCCCGCGGCGATCAGCTTGTCGCCGGCGAGGCCGGCCTCGCGCAGCAGTTCCCAGCGCGCGTGCTCGGCGTACTGGTGGTAGACGGCCTGGTTCACGTGGCCCAGGGTGTCCAGTTCGTAGCCGCGGACGACGATCGGCACAGTGTGGCTCATAACCCGGTCCAACCGAGGTCGGGTGCCTGCCTGTTCCCGGATCGGGTGCCGTGTGCGCCACATTCGGGCTGGTGGGCGCATGATCCGGCGCCTCAGGCGCGGTGGGCGTTGCGCTCCGCCCACCAGGCGGGGGCGTCGACGAAGTGGTTGTCGTACTCGTCCTGGCTCGCGGCCAGGTCCTCGAAGGTGGCCTCGCCGCGGGCCAGGCGGTCCAGGAGGCGGAAGTAGCCGAAGCGGCGCACGCCCGGCATGAGGGCGATCACCAGGCGCGCGGTGCTGTCGGGGGTGGCGCCGAACGCGTGCGGCATGAATTTCGGGACCACCAGGGCGCCGCCCGCACCGACCGTGACGATCTCCTCGCCGGCGAGGACCTGGATCTCGCCCTCGGTGACGACGAACAGTTCGTCGGACTTTGTGTGGAAATGCGGTGCGGCGCCGTCGGCTCCGCGCGCCAGGATCACCTCGACGGTGCTCACCGAATCGCCGGTGCGGTCGGCGTCGAGGAGCAGGCGCACCCGAGCGGTGTCGGTGCCGATGGTCTCGGCCTCGTCGGGGTGGACCAGGGCGGCGGGGCGGGTGGGGGCGGTCATGACGACTCCAATTGTTCGGTGATTGATAATTCGCTACCGAACTATATCGCGACGAATAGACTCCTGTCCATGACCGAATCGAAGCCGGATGCCGTCGACGCGATCGCCGCCCAGTGGCGCCGCGAGCGCCCCGACCTGGACCTCGAGGCGATGGCGATCATCGGCCGCCTGGGCAGGCTGATGGTTGTCGCGCAGCGCGAGATCGAAGCCGTGTTCACCGCGCACGGTTTGCAGCGCGGCGAATTCGACGTGCTCGCCGCGCTGCGCCGCTCCGGTGCGCCCTACGAACTGAACCCGTCGGTCCTGGCCGACACACTCATGCTCTCCCGCGCGGGCATGACCGGCCGCCTCGACCGCCTCGAATCGGCGGGCCTGGTCCGCCGCACCGCTGACGCCACCGACCGCCGCGCCATCCGCGTCGCCCTCACCGACGCCGGCCGCACCCTCGTCGACGAGGTCGTCACCGCCCACGTAGCCAACGAATCCCGCCTCCTCGCCCCCCTCTCCACCCCCGACCGCCACACCCTCGACCGCCTGATCCGCCAACTCCTCACCGCTCTGGAAGGCGAACCCTGACGTGACCGCTCAGTCGTCGAGCGCGCAGCGTTCCTCCAGCACCGCGGGCAGGTCCAGCTGCCACACCCGCGCCGAGCCGACCACCAGTTCGTCCCAGGTCCGCGCCGAATACCGGTCGGTGGAGCGCGCGTCCCGGACCACGCCGACGGCGAGGTGCCCCGCGCGGATCAGGGTCGGCAATTGGAGGTGCCGGATCGCCGCCGGGTGCGGGCGTCCGTGCGCGCCGGGCATCGCGACCAAGCGCGCGGCCGTCTTGCCCAGCGAGACGGCGCCGACCAGCGTGTGCGCGGCGAGCAGCAGCTCCGTGCGTTTGCGCCGCTGTGCTCGGGTGGGCGCGGACAGGGCGCCGGTATGCTCGTACGCCTCCGCTGCGACGTGGGTGCGCACGATCACCTCGGTCAGGAGCGCGGTGAAGCCGGGGCCGACCGTCGCGCTGCGCAGATTCCACCCTTCGCCCGCGCGCAGCCCAGAGTACGCATGCAGGGCGAACTGCTCGACCCGCTCGTCGTCGCTGTCGTAGAGCCAGCTCGTACCGGGGACGGGCAGGCTCATGGGCGTGAGGAAGTCGGCCGCGAGATGGCGCATGAGCCGGCCCGCGGCGTCGGCCCACCCGTCGACCTCATCGAATCTCCCGCCCTCGGAGAAGTCCACCTTGCGGCCGGATTCTCTTCTCTTGCCGTGGAATTCGCCGTCGACGATCGACCGCAGGGAACTGAAGACGCGCAGCAGATCATGTCCGCCGGATTTGATGCGATGGGTCCGGCCGCCGAATCCGGCACCCATGAAGTCGATGGGCAGCCGTTCGCCCGCCTTCCTCCACCGGCTCACGCGGTCGGTCGCCTCGAGCTTGCCGAATCCGGTGCGCACGCCGCCGTCGATCGACGAGTCGAACCAGACCGACAGCGCGCCGACCAGCCCCGCGACGCCGACGATCGCCAGGTCGCGGTCCGTCCACCGCAGGCGGTGCCGCTCCCGCCACGCCGCCAGGGCCTCGCGGTGTTCCGGAGTGAGTCCGGCTTCGGGATCCACCCCGGTCCATCCCGAGCGCTCGCGCAATTCGTCGTTGAAGGCGGTGAGTTCGTCATAGGACAGGCGGTGCGGGGAGACCTGGAGGGACGCCGCGACCGGATCGTCACCGAGCGCGGCGTCGACGGCGCGGTCGACGTCGGCCAGGCGGCGGGCGAGCGCGTCGAGGTTGCGGTCGGCGTCGTCGCTCATTCGCCGGCCGCCACCGACGGCAGCCGGTCGAGAACAACGTCGACCGTCGCCCGATCCCGTTGCGCCGCTTCGAGTTCCGCGCGCAGCCGCTTGGTGTCGGCCCTGGCGTCGATCAGCTCGGTGCGCAGCCGCGTCACCGCCGCGCGCAGGCTATTGTTGTCGTCGGACAGCGCGCGGTTCTGTTCCTTCAACTCGGCGATCCGCTCGGTGAGCAGATTCGTCTTCTCCGCGAGGTGGTTCGCGGTCTGCTGCAGGCTCTCCACGATCCGCCGCAGTTTCTGATCGCGGTCGGCGTCCTCGGCGGCGAGCAGCCGGGCGGCCAGCGCGATCTTCACCGCGTCGAGGGCGAGGGTGCCGCTGCCGAAGCGGCTGTACCGGGCGCTCGCGCCCGCCACACCGGCGGCGGTCAGCCCGCTGACACCGGTCACCAGCGCGGTGCCGCCCGCGACGCCGAAACCGCCCGCCGCGAGTGATCCGCCGCCCAGCGCGGCGAGTCCGGCGGAGGTCGCGGCGGCGCCGCTGAGCCCGAGCGTGCCGCCGACGGCGGCGCCGATCGCCGGCGCCGCCATCCCGCCGGTCATGACGCCCGCTCCCAAGCCGACGACGGTCACCGCCGCGACCCGTCCCCACCGGATCGACTTGCGCCGCAACTGTTTCATGACGGCGTCGAATTCGCGGGTGAGGGCCGCGAGATCGCCGGGCGCCAACCCGGCAAGGTCGCGGGCGGCCTCGTCCAGCGCGGATTTGCGGGCCCCGGAATCCCAGGTGATCCCGTCCGGCCAGGGCGTGAACACCATCAGTTCGATCAGCGCGGAGACCGCGCGCGGGCGTTCGGTGATCCGCGTCGCCAGTGCGGTGACGTCCCCCAGAATGGCGTCGAGATCGAGCGGTGCGGCGTTCTCGTCCGCCGCCGGGGTGGGTGCGTCACGCAATGCGGTGAAGGCCGAGGCGAATTCGTCCAGCACCGCCGACTTACGTTCGGCGGCCTTGCCTTTGCGTGTCGCCGCCACGTCGGCGCGCATCATCCGGATCTGCAACCCGCGCACGGCGAGTTCGTCGGGCGGGTCCAGTCGCCATTCCGCCGGAGCGTCGACGGTCGGCGGTGCGTCGGTCATGGGCGGCCTCTCTGCGTGCCGGACGACGGTCGCGGCGTGTCTCGGCGGGACGTCGCCGATCGGTGCACAAGGCGTCGGGATTCGAATCGGCGGAGATATCAACCCAGTCGCGCGAGGCGAAGCGCCTGTTACCGGGACGCGCCGGGCGCGCACGTTCAATCCTTGCGGCGGACCGAGGCTTCGACGAGATCCAGGACGGCGGAGAGGTTTTCGTTGGTGTGGCCGGAGGCGATGCGGGCGATGAGGCCGTCGAGGACGAGGTCGAGGTAGCCGAGCAGGACGTCGGTGGGGACGTCGTCGCGCAGGGCGCCCGCGGCCTTGCGGCGCTCGAGGCGGGCGAGGGTGGCGGCGGTGAGGTCGGCGGAGCGCTGGGTCCAGCCGGCGCGGAAGTCGGGGTCGGTGCGCAGGCGGCGTGCGATCTCCAAACGCGTACCGAGCCAATTGAATTGGTCGGGGTCGGCGAGCATGTCCCGCATGACCTGCACCAGACCCTGATTGGCCGCGACATCGGCCATGCGCTCGGCGTCCTCTTGG
Source organism: Nocardia puris (assembly GCF_003315035.1). GTDB lineage: Bacteria > Actinomycetota > Actinomycetes > Mycobacteriales > Mycobacteriaceae > Nocardia > Nocardia puris. Next base: position 922,108 of record NZ_QNRE01000002.1, on the reverse strand, counting down.
GCCAAGGCCAGGAACAGCGCGTCCTTGTCGCGGAAGTGGTGGAAGATGGCGCCGCGCGACAGGCCGATGGCTTCTTCGAGGCGGCGCACCGTCGCGCCGTCGTAGCCGTATTCGGCGAAGCAGCGCCGGGCCCCGTCGAGTATCTGACTTCGTCGGGCGGCGAGATGGTCGTCGCTGACCTTGGGCATGGGGGCTGAGGCTCCTCGGCGAGGGCGAAACGGGCAATGCGGACAGGTCCGCGCACCGCGAAACGTGCGGTGCGCGGACCCTCGGACGATCGGCCACGCGCGGCCGACCACATGCTCCGCGACGGACCCGGTTCCCGCGCACGGGAACCGGGACACGTCAGCTGCGGATCATGTTGCGCAGCACGTACTGCAGGATGCCGTCGTTGCGGTAGTAGTCGGCCTCACCGGGGGTGTCGATGCGGACCACCGCGTCGAAGGTGATGACCTCGCCGCTCTCCTTGGTGGCGGTGACCTTCAGCGTCTTCGGGGTCACACCCTCGTTGAGCTTGGTGATGCCCTCGATGTCGAAGGTCTCGGTGCCGTCCAGGCCCAGCGACTTGGCCGACTCGCCCGCCGGGAACTGCAGCGGGATGACGCCCATGCCGATCAGGTTGGAGCGGTGGATGCGCTCGAACGACTCGGTGATGACGGCCTTCACGCCCAGCAGGCGGGTGCCCTTGGCGGCCCAGTCACGCGAGGAGCCCGAACCGTACTCCTTGCCGCCCAGCACGACCAGCGGAATGCCGGCCTTCTGGTAGTTCTGCGAGGCGTCGTAGATGAACGCCTGCGGACCGCCGGGCTGGGTGAAGTCGCGGGTGTAACCACCCGAGACGTCGTCGAGCAGCTGGTTGCGCAGCCGGATATTGGCGAAGGTGCCGCGGATCATGACCTCGTGGTTACCGCGCCGCGAACCCAGCGAGTTGTAGTCCTTGCGCTCCACGCCGTGCGAGTCCAGGTACTGCGCGGCCGGCGTGCCGGGCTTGATCGGGCCCGCCGGGCTGATGTGGTCGGTGGTGACCGAGTCGCCCAGCAGCGCCAGCACGCGCGCGCCCTTGATGTCGGACACCGGCGACGGCTCGAGCTGCATGCCGTCGAAGTACGGCGCCTTGCGCACGTAGGTCGAGTTCTCGTCCCACGCGAAGGTGTCGCCCTCCGGGGTGGCCAGGTTCTGCCAGCGGTGGTCGCCCTTGAACACGTCGGCGTAGGACTTGCGGAACATGTCCTGGCTGATCGCCGACTTGATGGTGTCGTCGATCTCCTGCGGCGAGGGCCAGATGTCGCGCAGGTAGACGTCGTTGCCCTCGGTGTCCTTGCCCAGCGGGTCGGTCTCGAAGTCGAAGTCCATGGTGCCCGCGAGCGCGTAGGCGATGACCAGCGGCGGCGAGGCCAGGTAGTTCATCTTCACGTCGGGGGAGATGCGGCCCTCGAAGTTGCGGTTGCCCGAGAGCACCGCGGTGACCGACAGGTCGTTGTCGTTGACCGCCTTGGAGATCTCCTCCGGCAGCGGGCCGGTGTTGCCGATGCAGGTGGTGCAGCCGAAACCGCCCAGGTAGAAGCCCAGCTTCTCCAGGTACGGCCACAGGCCGGCCTTCTCGTAGTAGTCGTTGACGACCTGCGAGCCCGGCGCCATGTTGGTCTTCACCCACGGCTTGGACGACAGGCCCTTCTCGACCGCGTTGCGGGCCAGCAGCGCCGCGCCGATCATGACCGACGGGTTGGAGGTGTTGGTGCAGGAGGTGATGCCCGCGACCACGACGGCGCCGTGGTCGAGCACGAACTCGCCGCGCTCCTCCGACCGCACCCGGACCGGCTTGGTCGGGCGGCCCTCGGCGCCGTTCGCGGCCGAGTGCACGATGACGGCGTCGTCGTCGGCGAAGGACAGCACGGCGGGATCGCTGGCCGGGAAGGATTCCTCGATGGCCTCGTCCAGGTTCGAGTGCGGGGTGTCGGCGGCCGCGCCGCCCTCGGCGTCGGAGGTGTAGTTGTGGATGTCCTTGCGGAAGGCGATCTTCGACTCGCTGAGCAGGATGCGGTCCTGCGGGCGCTTCGGGCCGGCGATGGAGGGCACCACGGTGCTCAGGTCCAGCTCGAGGTACTCGGAGTAGGCGGGCTCGTTGTCCGGGTCGTGCCACATGCCCTGCTCCTTGGCGTACGCCTCGACCAGCGCGAGCTGCTCGTCGGTGCGGCCGGTGAGGCGCAGGTAGTTCACGGTCTCGGCGTCGATCGGGAAGATCGCCGCGGTGGAGCCGAATTCGGGGCTCATGTTGCCCAGGGTGGCGCGGTTGGCCAGCGGCACCTCGGCGACGCCCTTGCCGTAGAACTCGACGAACTTGCCCACCACACCGTGCTTGCGCAGCATGTCGGTGACGGTGAGCACCACGTCGGTGGCGGTCACGCCGGGCTGGATCTCACCGGTCAGCTTGAAGCCGACCACGCGCGGGATGAGCATGGAGACGGGCTGGCCCAGCATCGCCGCCTCGGCCTCGATGCCGCCGACGCCCCAGCCCAGCACGCCCAGGCCGTTGACCATGGTGGTGTGCGAGTCGGTGCCGACGCAGGTGTCGGGGTAGGCCTGGCCCTTGCGGACCATGACGGTGGGCGCCAGGTACTCGATGTTGACCTGGTGCACGATGCCCATGCCCGGGGGGACGACCTTGAAGTCGTCGAACGCGCCCTGGCCCCAGCGCAGGAACTGGTAACGCTCGCCGTTGCGCTCGTACTCGAGGTCGACGTTGCGCTCGAGGGCGTCGGCGCGGCCGAAGACGTCCAGGATGACCGAGTGGTCGATGACCATGTCGGCGGGCGAGAGCGGGTTGACCTTGTTCGGGTCGCCGCCGAGGGTGGTGACGGCCTCGCGCATGGTGGCGAGATCGACGACACAGGGCACTCCGGTGAAGTCCTGCATGATCACGCGGGCCGGGGTGAACTGGATCTCGATGCTCGGCTGGGCCGAGGGATCCCAATTGGCGATGGCACGGATGTGATCGGCGGTGATGTTGGCGCCGTCCTCGGTGCGGAGCAGGTTCTCCGCGAGGACCTTCAGTGCGTAGGGGAGTTTCTCGGTGCCGGGCACGGCCGAGAGACGGAAGATCTCGTAGGAGTTGCTTCCGACCTCGAGGGTGCCCTTGGCGCCGAAAGTATCGATACTTGTCGTCACGTCAGCTCCACTCGTCTGTGAGGGTTGGCCATCGGCGGGGCTGTGCCGATGGCTCGAGTCCTTGGAGGGGCCCCGGCGCCGCAAGAGCGCCGGTTCCTCGCGCCTCGACTCTAACAGTACGCTTGTCCTGTGAAACGCGCGGGGGGCGTTCGGCGTGGCGGGGGTCGGTGCCGCGGGCCCGGGTCGCGTACTGTGCTTCCGAGCTGGCTCAGGGTCGAACTCAGCTCACCCTGCAGTGTTGAATGTCCGCCGACGCGGCTCGACAGACCGGATGGAAGATGGCGCCCACGTACACCTCGGTTTTCACTCCCCAGCGCGCGGAGCTGCCGCCGACGATCGACGCGGACACGCTGTCGACGATCAAGGCCGAGGTCGCGCAGACCAACGTCGCCGCACCGGAGGGCAGGGACCGGGCCGGGCTCGAGGCGATAGTGACCGAGGCGCGGGCCGACGGGCTCGAGCTGACCATCGTGGTGATCCCCGGGAATCCAGGACACGATTCCAATCTACGGGACCTGGCCATCGAGATCGGCAAATCCGAACCCGGGACCGTGGTGGTCTTCAGCGACGATTGGGTGGGCACGCACAGCGACACCATCAGCCGGGTGAAGCTCGAGTGGGCCGAGGACGCGGCCAAGAGCAAGCAGGGCGATTCGGTGGCGGCCGCGCGGATCTTCGTGGACCGCCTCGAGGAGTCGGACATGGTGTCCTGGACCGCGATCACCTCGGTGTTGCTGGCGGGCACCGCGCTGGCCGTGGGCGGGCTCTACTGGGTCAAGGTGCGCCGCGCCAAGGCCGAGTCGGACGCCGCGCCGCCGAGCGAGAATCACCCCGTCGACCGGTAATCGGTCTCCTCTTCGCCACTTTTCCTAACGGTCGGTTTGTTTTAACCCCGAATCCCCTGCGCGCATCTGGCTAATTCCCGGCAATGCGCGGAATTACGCGTGTGTGATTCTGTTGCTGGAGTTTTCTTGGTGACAGAAGTGTCGTACGGTTCGAGTGGTTACCGATGGGGAACAAGTGTTGTCGAGGGCTATCCGCCCACCACTGAGCTCGATGGTGCGGTCGGGGCTCGTGAGGCGAAGCCGGACTCGGGTCCTTGGAGGTGCGATGCGCGGAACAGGCCGGATCGGGCGGCGCGGGCTATCGGTCGCTCTGGGTTTGCTGGTGTGTGTCGCGGTGGTCGTCACCGCCGGTCCCACCGCCTCGGTGCCGCCCCCGCCCCCCAACCCCAGCGACGGGGAGATCGCCGACGCGGGCGCGCGCGTCGACGCGGGCATCGGCGAGGTGGGCGCGCTCATCAACCAGGTCGGCTCGGTGAACCAGCAACTCCAGGAACTCGACGGCGCGCTCGCGATCAAGCGCGAGGAGGTCAACCGGGCGCTGGTCGACCTGCAGAACGCCCGCGACGCCGTCGACGCGGCGGCCGCCGTGGTCACGAGCACCGAGCGGGATCTGGCCGTCGCCGGCGACGAAGTCGTTCGCGCCCGGCATGAATTCGACGACTTCGCCACCCAGGCCTACACCCGTCCCGGCGTGGGCTCCATGGTCACCTACCTCGCCGCGTCCACACCGGGCGCGGCCATCGACCGCTCCCAGGTGCTCGGGCTGGTGTCCAAGAACCAGCGGCAGGTGCTCGACGCGCTGCGCCGCGCCCAGATCGAGCAGGGCAACCGCAATTCGACTGCGCGCCAGGCCAAGGCGCAGGCCGACGCGGCCGCGGCGGTGGCCCAGCAGAAGAAGGACGACGCCGAGCACGCCGTCGCGCAGGCCAAGGCCGAGGTGGACCGCCAGACCGCGCAGCGCGACAGCCTGCTGCGCGAACGCGATGCCGCGCAGAGCCGGCTGGACGCCGCTCGCGCGAACGTGGCCGGATTGCAGAGCCAGCGCGAGGCGTACCAGTCGTGGGATCAGCAGCGCCGCGCCGAGGAGGCCGCGATCCAGGCCGCCGCCGCGGCGGCCGCCGCCCGCGCCGCCGCCGACCAGGCCGCGCGCGATCGAGCGGCCCAGGCGGGCAACGGGAAACGGCCGCACACCCAGCTCGAGGACGCACCCCCGCCCACGCGCAGCACACCCAAGACGGACGTGCCGTCGGTGCGCGGTTCGGAGGCGGTGGAGATCGTGGTGGACCGCGCCATGTCGCAACTGGGTGTGCAGTACGCGTGGGGCGGCGGTGACGAGGACGGTCCCACCCTCGGCATCCGCGACGGCGGCGTGGCCGACAGCCACGGCGACTACAACAAGATCGGCTTCGACTGCTCCGGCCTGATGCTGTACGCGTTCGCGGGCATCGGCGTCTCGCTCCCGCACTACAGCGGCTACCAGTACAACGCGGGCACCCGCGTGCCGGTGGGCGAGCGGATGCGCGGCGACATGCTGTTCTGGGGGCCGGGCGGTAGCCAGCACGTGGCGCTGTACCTGGGCAACGGGAAGATGGTGGAGGCCCCGCAGTCCGGTGACGTGGTGAAGGTGTCGCCGGTCCGCGAGAGCGGCATCATGCCCTACGCCGTGCGCATCGTGTCCTGAACCGGGACACCGAACGATCCGGGCGAATCGGACGTCGAAAGGACACGCCCCCGCGTCGTCGCGGACGTCGGCGTGTCGCCCCGCGCGCCCGTCCGAACGCGCGAATTGCGCTGATACCGGAGCCGGTTGCGGCATCCCGCGCGATTACCTGGAATAGTTGGGGCCAGCACGACCGATACCGAGGCGAAAGCGGGGATGTTGGTGACTTCGACGGACAAAGTGAGCGGGCCGGAATTGGCCAAGGACGCGCCGGAAAAGGCGCCGGGCTCGCTGGAACGCGACGTCGCGACCCTGGAGAAGGCGATCTTCGAGGTCAAACGGGTGATCGTGGGCCAGGACCGGCTGGTGGAACGGCTGCTGGTCGGCGTTCTCGCGCGCGGTCACGTGCTGCTCGAAGGCGTGCCCGGCATCGCCAAGACGCTCGCGGTGGAGACCTTCGCCAAGGTCGTCGGCGGCTCGTTCTCGCGCGTGCAGTTCACGCCCGACCTGGTGCCCACCGACCTCATCGGCACCCGGATCTACCGGCAGGGCCGCGAGCAGTTCGACACCGAACTCGGCCCGGTGGTGGCGAATTTCGTGCTCGCCGACGAGATCAACCGCGCGCCCGCCAAGGTGCAGTCCGCGCTGCTCGAGGTGATGGCCGAGCGGCACGTCTCCATCGGCGGCAAGACCTACCCGATGCCCGACCCGTTCCTGGTCATGGCGACGCAGAACCCGATCGAGAGCGAGGGCGTGTACCCGCTGCCCGAGGCGCAGCGCGACCGCTTCCTGTTCAAGGTGGTCGTGGACTACCCCTCGGTCGAGGAGGAGCGCGAGATCATCTACCGGATGGGCGTCACGCCGCCGGAGGCCAAGCCGGTGCTCTCGCCCGAGGACATCATCCGCCTGCAGAAGGTCGCCGCGAACACCTTCGTGCACCACGCGCTGGTCGACTACGTGGTCCGGGTGATCGCCGCGACCCGCAAGCCGCAGGACTTCGGCCTGAACGACGTCGCGGGGTGGATCGCCTACGGCGCCTCGCCGCGCGCCAGCCTCGGCATCATCGCCGCCGCCCGCGCCGTCGCGCTGATCCGCGGCCGCGACTACGTGGTGCCCCAGGACGTGGTCGAGGTGATCCCCGACGTGCTGCGCCACCGCCTGGTGCTGTCCTACGACGCGCTCGCCGACGAGGTCACCCCCGAGGAGGTGATCCGGCGCGTGCTGCAGACCGTCGGCCTGCCGCAGGTCGCCCCGCAGGCGGTGCCCTCGGGTGAGCGTCCCGTGCCGGCGCCCGGCGTGCCGCAGCCGCCGCAGCAGCAGTCGCATATTCCGCAGCCGCCGCAGCCGCAGGGCCAGGGCGCGCAGCCGCAGATGGCTCCGGCCGTCGGCAACAACCAGCCCAAGTGACCTCCGCGTCGGCAGGGCCCGAGGTTCCCCGAGTGAACAGCAGGACATCGCACGCACCGCCCTCGTTCCGCGCGGGCGAGCTGACCGATCCGCGGCTGTCGGCGGCGCTGAAGACCCTCGAACTCACCGTCCGCAGGCGCCTGGACGGCGTGCTGCACGGCGACCACCTGGGCCTGATCCCCGGCCCCGGCTCCGAGCCGGGCGAGTCGCGGATGTACCAGCCCGGCGACGACGTGCGCCAGATGGACTGGTCGGTGACCGCCCGCACCACCCATCCGCACGTGCGGCAGATGATCGCCGACCGCGAGCTGGAGACGTGGATGGTGGTCGACCTGTCGGCCAGCCTCGACTTCGGCACCGCCGCGTGCCAGAAGCGCGATCTGGCCATCGCGGCCGCCGCGGCCGTCACCCATCTCACCAGCGGCGGCGGCAACCGCATCGGCGCCGTCGTCGCCACCGGCGAGCAGCTGGTCCGAATTCCCGCGCGCAGCGGGCGGATTCACGCGCAGACCCTGCTGCGCGGCATCGCGACCACCCCGCACGCCCGCGACGGCGTGCGTGGCGATCTGCGCTCGGCGATCGAATCGCTGCGCCGACCGCAGCGCAAACGCGGTCTCGCCGTGATCATCAGCGACTTCCTCGGCGACATCGACTGGCAGCGTTCGCTGCGCGCGATCTCCGCGCGTCACGATCTGCTGGCCGTCGAGGTCCTCGATCCCCGCGACCTGGAACTGCCCGACGTCGGCGACGTCGTGCTGCACGATCCGGAGAGCGGCCGCACCCGCGAGTTCAGCGTGACGCCCACGCTGCGCGCCGATTTCGCCGCCGCCGCGCGCGAGCACCGCGCGCAGGTCGAGCAGGCGCTGCGCGGCTGCGGCGCGCCGGTGCTGTCGTTGCGGACCGATCGGGACTGGATCGCCGACGTGGTCCGGTTCGTGTCCACCCGGCGCCACAGCTTCGGCGCCCCGAGCGGGCGGGTGCCTCGCCAGTGAGTATTTCCCATTTCACCGCGTTGGTCTGGCTCGGTTTCCTGGTCGTCGTCCTGCTTCTCGCGCTCGGCTACGTGCTGGTGCAGCGCAGCAGGCACAAGCAGATGCTGCGGTTCTCCAACATGTCGGTGCTGGAGAAGGTCGCCCCGGCGCGGCCGAACCCGATGCGCCACGCGCCGATCGCGCTGATGCTGGTCGGCTTGGTGCTGCTGACCATCGCCGCCGCCGGTCCCACCTCGGTGCAGAAGGTGCCGCGCAACCGCGCGACCGTCGTGCTGGTGATGGATGTGTCGCTGTCGATGGAGGCCACCGACGTGTCGCCGAGCCGCCTGCAGGTGGCACAGGAGGCGGGCAAGAAATTCGTCGACGGCCTCACCCAGGGCATCAATCTGGGGTTCGTCACCTACGCGGGCACCGCGTCGGTCATGGTGTCGCCCACCACGAATCGCGAATCGGTGAAGGCGGCCATCGACAACATCAAACTGGCCGAGCGCACCGCCACCGGCGAGGGCATCCTCACGGCGTTGCAGTCCATCGACACGCTCGCCACCGTGCTCGGCGGCGCGGAGACCCCACCCCCCGCCCGGGTGGTGCTCATGTCGGACGGTAAGCAGACCGTCCCCGACGACACCGACGTGGAGAACCCGCGGCACGCGTTCACCGCGGCCCGGCTGGCCAAGCAGAAGGGCATCCCGGTCTCCACCATCTCCTTCGGCACCGACTGGGGTTCGGTGGAGATCCCGGACCCCGACGGCGGCAACCCGCAGCGGGTGAAGGTGCCCGTCGACAACGAGTCGCTGCGCGAGATCGCGACCCTGTCCGGCGGCGAGTTCTACACCGCCTCCAGCCTGGAGGAACTCAACGCCGTCTACGACACCCTCGAGGAGCAGATCGGCTACGAGACCACCCGCGGCGACGCCAGCAGACCGTGGCTGCTGATGGGCATGCTCGTCGTGGCCGCGGGCATCGTGACCGGATTGCTCTATCGTCAACGGCTGCCCTAGCGGCCCGCGTACGCTGCTGCGACGTGGAGAGCCCGTGCGCGGGCGGACGAACTCGAACAGATAGGTTGGTGCTCATGTCGAACATCACATCGCGCTCGGTCCTGGTGACCGGCGGCAATCGCGGCATCGGACTGGCGGTCGCGCAGCGGCTGGCGGCGGACGGTCACAAGGTGGCCGTGACCCATCGCGGATCGGGGGCGCCGGACGGGCTGTTCGGCGTGAAGTGCGATGTCACCGATATGGATTCGGTCGAGCAGGCGTTCGCCGAGGTGGAAGCCCACCAGGGTCCGGTCGAGGTGTTGGTGGCCAACGCGGGCATCGTGGACAACACGCTGGTCATGCGCATGAGCGAGGAGCAGTTCAGCCGCGTCATCGACGCCAACCTGACCGGCGCGTTCCGCTGTGCCAAGCGCGCCAGCCGCGCCATGATCCGCGGCAAGTTCGGTCGCCTCATCTTCCTCGGCTCGGTGATGGGCACCTTCGGCGGCCCGGGCCAGGTCAACTACTCCGCGTCCAAGGCGGGCCTGATCGGCATGGCCCGCGCGCTCACCCGCGAGATCGGCAACCGCAACATCACCGCGAACGTGGTCGCCCCCGGCTTCATCGACACCGACATGACCCGGGAAGAGGCCAACGAGGAGCTCAAGGAACTGGTGCTCAAGGTGATCCCGGCGCGCCGCGTGGGTGATCCGAAGGAAGTGGCCGCCGCCATCAGCTTCCTGGCCTCCGACGACGCCTCCTACATCAACGGCGCGATCCTGCCCGTCGACGGCGGCATGGGCATGGGCCACTAGTCCCGCCGTCACCTGCACTCACGACTTTCAGGAGAACCGAGAAACTCATGGGCGGATTGCTCGAAGGCAAGACCATCCTCATCACCGGCATCATCACCGACTCCTCCATCGCGTTCCACGCGGCGCGGGTGGCGCAGGAGCAGGGTGCCAAGGTGCTCATCACCGGTATCCCGGAGCGGCTGCGGCTGATCGACCGGATCGCCAAGCGCCTGCCGCAGGAGATCCCGCCCGCCATCGGGCTCGATGTCACCAGCGAAGAGGATCTGGCCGCACTCGCGGACAAGGTGCGCGAGCTGGCGCCCGAGGGCATCGACGGCGTGCTGCACTCCATCGCGTTCGCGCCCCGCACCCTGATGGGTCCCGACGCCAAGCCGTTCCTCGAGGGCCCCGGCCCCGACGCCGCCAAGGCTTTCGAGATCTCCGCCTGGAGCTACGCCTCGCTGGCCCGCGCCGTGCTGCCCGTGCTGAACGAGGGCGGTTCGCTGGTGGGCATGGACTTCGACCCGCGCACCGCGATGCCGTTCTACAACTGGATGGGTGTGGCGAAGGCGGCGCTGGAGTCGGTCAACCGCTACGTCGCGCGCGAGGTGGGCGAGGCCAAGCGGGTGCGCTCCAACCTCATCGCGGCGGGCCCCATCAAGACGCTGGCCGCCAAGGCGATCGCCGGCACCGCCACCGACGACGCCGCGAAGCTGAACCAGCTCAACGTCTACTGGGACGGCGCCTCGCCCATCGGTTGGGACGTCGACGATCCGACCGCCGTGGCGAAGTCGATCGTGGCGCTGCTCTCGGACTGGCTGCCCGCCACCACCGGCTCCATCATCTACGTGGACGGCGGCGCCAGCCACAACACCTGGTTCCCGGAAAACGGCTTCGTCCACTGATATCGCTCCCGAGGAGGTGACTGTGGCCGTCGATGCGCTGCTGCTGCTGTCGTTCGGCGGCCCGGAACGCCCCGAGGACGTGATGCCGTTCCTGGAGAACGTGACTCGCGGGCGCGGGGTGCCGCGCGAACGGCTCGAGGAAGTGGCCGAGCACTACTTCCACTTCGGGGGCGTCTCGCCGATCAACGCGCTCAACCGCGACATCATCGCCGCGGTGGAGCGCGAATTCGCCACCGCGGGACGGGATCTGCCGGTCTACTTCGGCAACCGCAACTGGTATCCGATGGTGGAGGAGACCGTCGCGCGGATGGCCGCCGACGGTGTGCGCGAGGCGCTGGTCTTCACCACCTCGGCGTGGGGTGGCTACTCCGGCTGCGCGCAGTACAACGAGGACATCGCCAGGGCGCGTGCGGCATTCGGCGAGGGCGCGCCCGATCTGGTGAAGCTGCGGCAGTACTTCGACCACCCGCTGCTGGTCGAGGCGTTCGCCGACGCGATCCGCGCGGCGCTGGCGGAACTGCCCGCCGAGCGCAGGGACGGCGCGCGGCTGGTGTTCACCGCGCACTCCATCCCGGTGGCGGCCGACACGGCCCCCGCGCCCGACGCCGACGTTCGCCTGTACAGCCGTCAGGTCGCCGACGCGGCCCGATTGTGCGCGGCGGCAACAGATTTCGGCGACTACGACCTGGTGTGGCAGTCGCGGTCGGGGTCGCCGCAGGTGCCGTGGCTCGAACCCGACATCGTCGACCACCTCGAGGATCTCTCCGCCAAAGGCGTGGACGCCGTGGTGGTGTGTCCGGTCGGATTCGTCTCCGATCACCTCGAAGTGATCTGGGATCTCGACAACGAGGCGAAGGAGAAGGCGGGCGAACTGGGCGTGGCGTTCGCGCGGGCCGCGACACCCGGCCCCGATCCTCGGTTCGCGCGGATGGTGGCCGAACTCGTCGCCGAACATCTCGACGGTGTGCCCGCGCGCAAACTCGGGGCCGTGCCCGGTCACGGGTGCACGCGCAACGGCACGCCCTGCGCCGTCGGTTGCTGCGCCCTGCCGCCCCGGGGCAGGCCCGCCGGGAACTGAATCCTGTTCCGGTGCGGGTGCTTCTCGGGCCGGAACCATCGAGTCGGAGGGGAGGTCGCCGGGATGGCGCTCGAATTACACGGTCTGCGTAAGTATTTCGGTGAGATCGTCGCGCTGGAGGACGTGAGCCTGCGGGTCGGTCCGGGGGAGATCCTGGGTTTCGTCGGCAGCAACGGCGCGGGCAAGTCCACCACCATGCGCATCGTGCTCGGCGTCCTGGCCGCCGACGCGGGCACCGTCGTATTCGACGGCGCGCCGGTCGATTTCGCCGCCCGCCAGCGCTTCGGCTACATGCCCGAGGAGCGCGGGCTCTACCCGCGCATGCAGGTCGGCGAACAGCTCGAGTTCCTGGCCGAATTGCACGGACTCACCCGCGCCGACGCGCGCGCCGAGATCCGGCGCTGGGCCGAACGGCTCGGCATCGCCGACAAACTCGACAGGCCGCTGCAAGAACTCAGCCTCGGCAACCAGCAGCGCGTGCAGCTCGCCGCCGCGCTGGTGCACCGCCCCGCGCTGCTGGTGCTGGACGAACCGTTCTCCGGGCTCGACCCGGTGGCCGTGGACATGATGAGCGAGGTGCTGCGCGAACGGGCCGACGCCGGCGTGCCGGTGATGTTCTCCAGCCACCAGCTGGAACTGGTCGAGCGCTTGTGCGACCGGGTCGGCATCATCGTCGCCGGCCGCATCCGGGCCGACGGGACCGTCTCCGAGCTGCGTTCGCGCGGTGCCCGCAGGCTGGAGGTCTCCGTGTCCGACGCGCCTGCCACCTGGGCCGGCGGGCTGTCCGGCGTGCGAGTGCTCAGCCACGTCGGGGCGGCCGACGGTGCGCCGCCCGCCACCGTGCTCGAACTCGACGACGCCGTGGACGACCAGACCGTGCTGCGGCACGCGCTGGCCGCGGGCCCGGTGCGACACTTCGCCTCGCACCGGCCGACCCTGACCGAGCTCTACCGGGAGGTGGTGGCCTCGTGACGGCCCCGGACACCGCGTGGCTGCGCGCCGTGCGCCTCATCGCGCGCCGCGAACTGCTCGCCCAGACCCGCACCAAGGCGTTCCGCCTCGGCCTCGCGATCACCGCCGTCGGCATCGTGGCCGCCGCGGTGATCTACTCGCTGTTCCTCCGCGACGACGGCCAGCCCGCGTTCGACGTGGCGGCCGCCGGTGTGGACGCGGCCGTGGTGACGCCGTTGGCCGGGGCCGGGAAGGCGGCCGGTCTCGAGCTGACCGTCACCGACGGGCTCACCGCCGAGGAGGCCCGCGCCCGCGTCACCGACGGCGACGCCGACGCGGCGCTGCTGCCGGGTGACGGGGACGGCGTGGTCGCGGTGGTGGAGGACGACCTGGACCCGGCCCTGGGGTCGGTGCTGACCGGCGTGGTGCGCGGGGTGGCGCTGGAGCGCGCGCTCGCCGCGAGGGGGGCCGACAGTGCGGCCGTCGCGGCGGCGATGACGGGCGCGACCGTCACCGTGGAGGCCGCGGAGCCGGTGGATCCGCAGCGCGGCGAGAAGGTCGGCATGGCGTGGTTCGTGCTGATCCTGTTGCTGATCTCCGTCCTCGGCTTCGGCGTGTACGTGGCGATGGGCGTGGTGGAGGAGAAGTCCAACCGCGTGGTGGAGCTGCTGCTCTCCACGGCGCGCCCGCTGCAGTTGCTGTGGGGCAAGGTGCTCGGCATCGGCGCGGCGGCGCTCATCCAGGTGGTGGTGCTCAGCGTGGTGGGCGCCGCGGCGGGCAGCGCGGCGGGGTTGATCACGCTCAGCGGGACGGCCGCGGTGGTCATCGCGGGCGCGCTGGTGTGGTTCGTGCTCGGCTATCTGCTGTTCGCGCTCGTGTACGCGGCGGCCGGTGCGCTGGTGTCGCGCCAGGAGGAGGTCCAGGGCGTCACCACCCCGGTGATGCTGATCGTCATGGTCTGCTACTTCGTGAGCATCTTCGCCATCGGCAGCCCCGACAACCCGCTCAGCGTGATCGCCGCCTGGATCCCCCCGTTCTCCGCGTTCGTCATGCCCGTCCGCACCGCCGCCGGCGACGTCGCCCCCTGGGAGATCGCGGGCTCCCTCGCCCTCATGGTCGCCGCCTGCGCCGCCGTCGCCTGGCTCGCCGCCCGCATCTACTCCCGCAGCGTCCTGCACACCGGCTCTCGCGTCCCCTGGAAGCAGGCCCTGCGGGGTTGACCGCGCTCCCGGTGGTGCCGCGCCTGTTGGATCGTCGCCCGCATGCATCCTGCGCACCGGCTCCCGTTCGCCGGGGCGGCAGGCTGTGCGCTGAGCGCCACCCGTCACCGGCGTGCGCCGCTTTCGGCGCACGCCGCGTCACCGGGACATCTCCGTGTCGGCCGTGCCGGATACGGGTGCGTGGTTGGCGTTACTCGCCGGTGGTGCCCGCCGGGTGAGCACGCCTCGTCTCGAGGTTCCACCGATCCGGAGGGTTCCCGCCCTGGGTTCGAGGGGTTCGATCCGCGCGCGGTGCAGGGACTGGCGGCCGCTGGGCGAGTCAGGCGGGCCCGCGGGCGGCGGTGTGGATGGCGACGAGGCGGGCGGCGCGGATGGCGTCCCAGAGGGGGCGGAGCAGGCTTTCGTGGGCGCCGATGGCGGTGGCGGAGGTGGGGGAGGAGGCCGGTTCCCGTTGCGCCACCGTGAGAATCGCGGCCACGTGGTCGGCGGTGTCGAGAATTCGCCTGGCGCGCAACGGGATCGACTCGGGGTAGTCGTGGCGTGAGTAGTCGGCCAGTTCGGCCTCGATGAGTTCGCGCGGATCGGAGTCGGTGACGCCGACGGCGGTGGTGTGCAGTTTCATGAGCGCGTCGGCGGCGTCGCGCACGGCCTCGCGCATCGTGTATTCGGCTTCGCCCAGCGACATGTCGGGCCCGGCGGCGAGCGGCATCGGCACGCTGTACACGGTCCACTGCAGCGCGTCGTCCTCGGCGAGATGCGGTATCAGGCCGGTCCCTTCGCCGCCGGGCACCCCGATGAGCAGACCCTCGCCCGCCTCCACCGCGTCGGCGGCGAACACCGTGCCCACCGGCAGCCCGCGCACGTCGCCCGGCACCGGGAGCACGAGCCGCAACTGCGCCCCCGGCCGCGCCATCGCTTCGCGAATCACCTTGAGCAGCGGCATGACTCCGCTCCCGGGCAGGTTCGCGCGCGAGGACCACGGCAGGTCGGTGCGCCCGCCGGTGACCGGATCACCGGCGGCGATGGTGTGCCTCGGCGCCCAGGCGTGCATGGCCTCCAGCACGTCGTCGGGCGCGCTGTTCCCGGCCAGCCAGGAGCCGGCCCACACCGTCAGCGTGGCACTTGGGGAGCACATAATCTTCGAGCATAGAGGGATCCGCGCGAGCGCACGGACCGGTGGGCTACTCCGGTTCGGTGACGAAGTCGATGAGCCGCTCGACGGCGCCGATCAGCGGCGACTCCAGGTCCCGGAACGAGCCCACCGCGTCGTACACCCGCCGCCAGCCGTCCTGCGGCGTGCCCCAGCCGAGCCTGCGGCACACGCCGGTCTTCCAGTCCTCGCCGCGCGGCACGGTGGGCCAGGTGTCGATGCCGAGCGCGGCCGGGCGCACCGCCTGCCACACGTCGACGTAGGGGTGACCGGTGACCAGCACGTGCGGCCCGAGCCCGGTGGTGAGCTGGGTTTCCTTCGACCCGGTCACCAGGTGGTCCACCAGCACGCCCACCCGCCTGCCGGGGCCGGGCGCGAAGTCGGTGAGCCGGGCGGCGAGATTGTCGAGGCCCTCGAGGTGTTCCACCACCACGCCCTCCACGCGCAGATCGTGGCCCCACACCCGTTCGACGAGCGCGGCGTCGTGCACGCCCTCCACCCAGATCCGGCTGGCCTTGGCGACGCGCGCCCGCAGTCCCTCCACCCGCGTGGACCCCGAGGCCGAGCGCACGGGCTGCTTCGGGGCGCCGACGGCGGGCCGCACCAGCGTGACCGGTTCGCCGTCGATGAGGAACGCCGCCTCGCGCAGCGCGAACAGCCGCACCGCGCCGCGCCCGTCCTCGAGTTTCACGAAGTCGCCGTCGTAGCTGCGGTCGAAACCCACCACGGCGCCGCAGAATCCGGTCGCGGCGTCCTCCACGACGAGATCGCGGTCGGCCGCCACGGTCGGCACCACCCGTTTCCGCGACCGGGCGTGCCCGGAGTAGATGTCACCGCCGTACATGTCACGCGTACCCACCCGCTCGAAACTACCGGGTGGCAGGGCGATTTCGCGGTTGCGACGCCGCGTTTCGCCGAACCTGCGGCCCCGGGGCGCCGCGCCGTCGCCCGAGAGCGGCCCGAGATCAACTCCGGACGGTTAGAGTGGGGGTGTGGCCGCTATTTTTTGGCTGGTCGCGGGAATTCTGCTCGCGGCGGCGGAGATGCTCACCGGTGACCTCACGCTGCTCATGATCGGCATCGCCGCCCTCGGCACCGCCGGTGTGAGCGCGGCGGCGGACACCTCGCTGGTCGTGGACGCGATCGTGTTCGCGGTGATCACCGCCGTGCTGATGCTGGGGGTGCGCCCGATCCTGCGGCGCCGCTACAGCCTGCCGCCCGCCGTGCCCACGAATGTCGATGCGCTGCAAGGTAAGTCGGCGCTGGTGCTGGAAGAGGTCGCCGCGCATTCGGGCCGGGTGAAGCTCGGCGGCGAGGAGTGGACCGCGCGGCCGATGAACCCGGACGAGGTGTACGAGCCGGGTGTGACCGTGTACGTGATGAGGATCGACGGCGCGACGGCCGTCGTCTGGAAGGGGCCTTGATGGCTGTACTGATCGTCGCCGCCGTACTGGTGCTGCTGGTCGTGGTGGTGGTGTTCAAGTCGATCGCGCTGGTGCCGCAGGCCGAGGCCGCGGTGATCGAGCGGCTCGGCCGGTACTCACGCACCGTGTCCGGGCAGCTGACGTTCCTGGTGCCGTTCGCCGACCGCATCCGCGCGAAGGTGGACCTGCGCGAGCGCGTGGTGTCGTTCCCGCCGCAGCCGGTGATCACCCAGGACAACCTGACCTTGCAGATCGATTCGGTGGTGTATTTCCAGGTCACCAGTCCGCAGGCCGCGGTC
Source organism: Nocardia puris (assembly GCF_003315035.1). Taxonomy (GTDB): domain Bacteria; phylum Actinomycetota; class Actinomycetes; order Mycobacteriales; family Mycobacteriaceae; genus Nocardia; species Nocardia puris. The sequence continues at coordinate 905,238 of NZ_QNRE01000002.1, read as the reverse complement.
TACGAGATCAGCAACTACATCGCCGCCGTGGAGCAGCTCACCGTCACTACCCTGCGCAACGTGGTCGGCGGCATGACGCTCGAGGAGACGCTCACCTCCCGCGACCAGATCAACAGCCAGCTGCGCGGCGTCCTGGACGAGGCCACCGGTCGCTGGGGCCTGCGCGTGGCGCGGGTCGAGCTCAAGGCCATCGATCCGCCCCCGTCGATCCAGGAGTCGATGGAGAAGCAGATGAAGGCCGACCGCGAGAAGCGCGCCATGATCCTCACCGCCGAGGGCACGCGCGAATCGCAGATCAAGACGGCCGAGGGCGCCAAGCAGGCGCAAATCCTCTCCGCCGAGGGCGCCAAGCAGTCGGCGATCCTGTCCGCCGAGGGCGAGCGCCAGAGCCGCATCCTGCGGGCCCAGGGTGAGCGCGCCGCCGCCTACCTGCAGGCGCAAGGTCAGGCGAAGGCCATCGAAAAGGTGTTCGCCGCAATCAAATCCGGCAAGCCGACGCCGGAACTGCTGGCCTACCAGTACATGCAGACGCTGCCGATGGTGGCGCGCGGCGATGCCAACAAGGTGTGGCTGGTGCCCAGCGATTTCGGCAAGGCCCTGGAAGGGTTCGCCAAGAACTTCGCCACGCAGGGCGAGGACGGCGTGTTCCGCTACGAGCCTCCGCAGGAGGACGTCCCGCCGGTGAAGGTGGAGGACGACTCGGATGTGGCGGACTGGTTCGACACCGCGCCCGACCCGACCATCGAACGCGCCGTTCGCGCCGCCGAGGCCAGCGCCCGGACGCCGGTCGAGGGGCTGGCCCCGCTCACCCCCACGCCGCCGGCGCGCCCGCGCGATCTGGAGAAGCCCCCGGCCCCGCCCGCGGAGCCGGCGCCGCCGCAACCGCAGCAGCCCTACCCGCCGCAACAGCAGCAACCCCCGCAGCAGCAGCCGGGCTACCGTCCGGACGACCCGCACGGACGGCCGTGGCAGCCGCCGGAGAACTACCGGCGCTGACGACATCCTCGGCACGCCCCGCCACCCGATCCCGGGTAGCGGGGCGTTCTGCGTCTCCGCACGTTCGAATGCGCTCGGGGTGGGTAGGTGACCAGGTGAGCGGGGTCTCACGACCCGGCGCGCGATGATTTGCTGAAAAGTTGCAGAGTCCGATGTGTCCGACTACGGTTCTGGGCGTCGCTGAGAACAGCGCGCGACCGAACCGACGAATCCGGGAGACTTCGATGCAGTACCGGCCCGTAGCTGCGGCGTTGCCTGCCCGCGTGCCCGGCGTGACTCCGCCGGGCGCGTTGCGGGAGGACCAGATCGCGGTCAAGGAGTTCCAGCGCGAGGGCACGCAGGTGTCGGTGACGATCGGGCGCCCCGCGCAGTTCCCGGAGCGGGCGGGCTGGCGCTGCCGGGTGCGGGTGGAGCGCGAGACCCGGCTCGAGCAGTCGCAGGTCGTCGCCCCCACCGAGGCGGAGGTGCTGCGCATGGCCATGGAGTTGGTGACCAGCCGCCTCGGGCTGACCGGCGCCGAGTTCCTCGACGGCGCGCACGTGCGCTCCGATTTCCTGTGCGGGCTCACCACCGCGGGCTGAATCGCCGGGTCGGTGCGCCCGTGCCGATCCCGTTGCGGTGCTGGGCAATACGGTCGGCGTGGTCACGTTGACGCGGCGGGAGTCGCGGGCTACTAATGGACGGTGGCGCGACGCGCGCAGCCCCCTCGTCCGACAGCCCACGGGAGCGCCCACCCATGTCCGGCTCGCTCAGCCTTCCGGTCGACCGCTTCGACACCGAAGTGCTCGGCCTGCACTGGATTCCGCTGCCGGAGGCCGACGAGAACACCGCCGCGGTATTGCGCGAGCGCCTCGGCGTCGACTTCCCGCCCGTGGCCGACGAGCCTTGGGAGAGCGGCGGTTTCGCCTACTTCCCGGTGACGTTCCGGTATCCGCGCGGTGAAAGTTTGGTGGACGCGCGGGTCGTGCTCGCCCTCGGGGCCGATTTCGTCGTCACGCGTCAGCCCGCCGAGCCGTTCGTCCCGTTCGACGCCGCCGTGGCCGAGATGGCGCGCACGCCCGCGCTCACCCGCTCCCCGCACGGCGTGCTGTACGCGCTGCTGCGCGCGCTGAACGAGACATCCGAGCGGGTCGTCGCCCACGCGGCGGACGACGTGGACGCGCTGGCCGGGCTGGTCGGCGGGCTCTCCGGTGGCGCGGGTGCGCTGCGCGACGTTTCCGCGCGTCTGGACCGTGCTGAGCGCACGGTGGCGCAAGTGCGCGAAACCCAGCGCGGGCTCGCCCGTGCGGCGCGCCACCTGCGCGCGGTGCACGCCGATGAACTCGGCGCGCCCGTCGCCGCCTTGCTCGCGGCGATCGAGGCGGCCGACGCCCGCGCGCAGGGCGTGCAGGACCGCGTTCGCCACGTGGAGGCGGCACTGGCCGCGCACCTGGCACTGCGCCGGACCCGCCTGCGGACACTGCTGGCCCTGTGCGCGGCGGGTCTGGTTCCATTGCTGATGATTCTGGGCTATCTGGCCTTCTCCGCCTGACCGATCCGCCGCGATCACATGCTACGGAGCCGAGCGCTCCGGCGGTTGGTCCTCGCCGCACCCGTCCGGCGGCACACGGGCGTTCGGCATCCCCGTGCGCAGCGCATCCGCTTCGCCACTTCGGTCGGTCGAACCGCCGCCCATGCCGGCACGCGTATCGAATCGGCTGGCTGGACCACGTGGAACCAAGGCCGATGCGCTGCCTCCCGCGAAGCGCGCCACGACCGCGGCGGCGAGAGCGGCGATGTCGTGCGCCCGCAGTACCGCCCGCTCGGCCCGCCGGGCGTGCTTGCCACCGTGCACGGCATTCCACGCGATGCCGTGAGCGGGCGGCGCGCGAGCACCGACCCGGCCGTCGCGGCGAAACCAGCCAGCGAGGCCCAGATCCCGATCACGAAGAAAGTCCCGCGCCGACTCGGTCCACACCCACAGCCGTACCGGTGGACACCCGGCCGCTACGGCACCCTCGGAGGTAGCACGGCTGTGATCTGGGTCGCGGGACCGCCTCGCCGCCGTTCGCGACACGACCCGGCTCGCTGGTCTCCGGTCGGACACGGCTGGGCGAATTCTCTTGCGGGATACCCGAACACGGTGCGGCCTGTGCTGTCTGAGGAGCATCCTGGAAAAACTGGTGTCGGCGCGGGACGAGGTGGTCGGTGTGGACGAGGTCGAGCGGGATGCGTATTCGCGCGCGGTGATCGGGGTGGCCGCGGAGGTGGCGCCGCGGGTGGCGCGGGTGCGGCTGCGGCGGACCGAAGGCTCGGCGGTGGTGTGGGCGGACGGCGTGCTCGTCACCACGGCGCATGTCGCCGGGGTCGAGACCAGTGGGGACGTGCTGTTCGCCGACGGGAGCGAGTCGCGGTTCGAGTTGATCGGCATCGAGCCGGTGTCGGATCTGGCGGTGCTGCGGGTGCGGGACGGATCGCCCGACGCCGCGACATTCGGGGACGCCGACGGTCTGGACGTCGGGCAAGTGGTTGTCGCAGTGGGTAGTCCGTTGAGTCCGGGCGCTTACGTGAGCGCGGGGGTGGTCGGTGCGCTGGGGCGCGCGCTGCCGGTGACCTCACGCCGCGCGGGACGCCTTCTCGAATCCGTCATCCAGACCGACACCACACCCAACCCCGTCGATGCCGGTGGCGCGCTGTGTGACTCGGCGGGCCGCGTGATCGGCATCCTCACCACGGTGACGGGCATCGGCACGGGTCTGGCGATCCCCGTCGACCCCACCACCCGCCACATCATCGACACCCTGCGCACCGAGGGCCGCGTGCGCCGCGCCTACCTCGGACTGATCGGCATCCCCGCCCCGCTGCCCACCGGAGGCGGGGGAGTGCGCGTCTTCGACGTGGTGCGCGGCGGTCCGGCCGAACGCGCGGGCCTGCGCCGCGGCGACGTCGTGCTCGACATCGGCGGTGCGAAAGTCGAGGACGCCCAATCCCTCCAGCGCCTGCTGTTCGCCGACGCCATCGGCCACCCCACCCCGATCACCCTGCTGCGGGGCGGCGAACCGACGGAGGTGACCGCCGTCCCGATCGAACTGGGCGCGGACTGAGCGAACGGCGCGGCGGGTCGAACCGGAATCGGAGAGTGCGCGGTACTCCCGTCCGGGCCGTGGACCGCGGCCGGTCAGGTCCGGGCCTCGCCCCTCAGTCGCGCGCGCCGACCGGTTCGGCGACCGGAACCGTTTCGGACTCCACCGGTTCCGGCTTCCAGCGCGCGTCGACCAGCAGCCCAGCGAAACCGATAGCCAGGCACACACCGGAGACGACCAGCATCGCCGGATGGGAGCCGCCGGTGAGCGCGTCGGCGAGGACGACGGTGGCGATGGTGCCGGGCGCGGACCCGGCCAGGGTGGCCGCGAGGTAGGGCCAGAAGCGCACGGAGGACAGTCCGCAGCAGTAGTTCACCACCGAGAACGGGGCGAAGGAGATCATCCGCAGGGAGCCGACGGCCAGCCAGCCGCGCCGGCGCAACCGGTCGTCGATCGCCGTGACCGCCGGGTGCCGGATGCGGGAGGCGACCTTGTTGCGGTCCAGCGCCCGCACGAGCTGGAACGCCAATGCCGCCGCCACCGTGGTCGCCGCGAGCGCGACGATCACACCCAGCAGCGACCCGAACAACACCCCGCAGCTCACCGTGAGCACGGTCCGGGGGACGGGTGCGACCGCGACCAGCGCGTACACCACGAAGAACAGCACCGGCAACCACGGACCGGCCGTCCCCGCCCACTCCTGGATGCGCGCGGGACCGGGCAGCGGAACCAGCAGCGCGGCGGCGCAGAGCGCGCCCACCCCGGCGAGCAGCGCGACGATACGCGGGTTCCTGAGCAGCCTGGTCACCCGCGACAGGTTACCGGTTGGTAGTGGCGGCCAGGGTCAACCCGCGCGCGCCGGACCGCTAGCATCGAGGGGAACGGGACGAATACTCGTTAACCGAAGTGTGCGCTGACCAGCGCAAACGCGGCGGAAGTGAGTGTTTGCCAGTGGTGCGTCCCGTGGGTCGAACAGAAGAGGAACACCAGCTATGCCGATTGCTTCAGATCCGCCCCCGGGCGGGGAGGTCGCGGATCGCCCCGAGGGTGTCGTGCCGCAGTACGACGCCTGGCGCAAGGGTGTGGCGGGAGTCCTCGCCAAGGCGCGCCGGGTCGAGATCACCGAACTGCCGGACGAGCCGGAGCGGCTGCTCGAGCAGACCACCTACGACGGCCTGACCGTCGCCCCCCTCTACACGCTGCGCGACGAGCGCCCCGAGCTGCCGCTGCCCGGCGAGTTCCCGTTCGTGCGCGGCCGCGACGCCACCCGCGACGTGCATCGCGGCTGGTTCGTCAGCGCTTACGTGGGCGATGCCGACCCCGCCGTCGCCAAGCGCGAGATCCTCACCGGACTGGAGAACGGCGTGAGCGCCGTGTGGCTCGGCGCCGGAACGCGCGGCGTGCCCGTGGCCGCACTGCCCGCTGCGCTGGAGGGCCTGCTCTACGAACTCGCGCCGCTCACCCTGGACGCGGGCGCGCAGGTGTCCGAGGCGGCCACCGCCGTGTTCGGCCTCCTCGACGGCTACCAGCCCGCGGGCGACCGCGCCGACATCCGGCTCTCCCTCGGCGCCGCACCGCTCACCAGCCGCTTCGCCGGCCTCGAGGACGTGGACACCGCCGAGGCCGTGGTGCTGGCCGGTCGCGCGATCGCCCGCGCGGAGACGGTGCGCGCGATCACCGTGGACGGCACCGTCTTCCACGACGCGGGCGCCTCCGACGCGCAGGAACTCGGCGCCGCGATCGCCGCCGGACTCGAATACCTGCGCGCGCTCACCGAGGGCGCGGACCTGGCGGATGCCCTGGGGCAGCTGGAGTTCCGGTTCGCCGCCACCGACGACCAGTTCGCCACCCTCGCGAAATTCCGCGCCGCGCGCCGCCTCTGGGCGCGCGTCGCCCACGTCTGCGGCGCACCGGATTTCGGCGGCGCGCCCCAGCACGCCGTCACCTCGGCCGCGATGATGAGCCGGCGCGATCCCTGGGTGAACATGCTGCGCACCACGCTGGCCGCGTTCGGCGCGGGCGTCGGCGGGGCCGACACCGTCACGGTGCTGCCCTTCGATTCGCCGCTGCCCCCGGGCGAGCTCGGTGTCTCCAAGTCGTTCTCGGACCGCATGGCCCGCAACACCCAGCTGCTGCTGCTCGAGGAATCCCACCTCGGCCACGTGCGCGACCCCGGCGCCGGCTCCTGGTACGTGGAGGACCTGACCGCCGAATTAGCCGTCAAGGCATGGGAATTCATGCAAGAGCTGGAGGCCGCGGGCGGCTACCTGGCCGCCCTCGAGTCGGGCCTGCTCGCCGAGCGCATCGCCGAGACCAAGGCGGCGCGCGACAGAGATGTCGCGCACCGGAAGACGGCCGTCACCGGCGTCAACGAATTCCCGAACCTGGGGGAGCAGCCGCTGTCGGAGGCGGCGCGCGTGCCCGGCCGGGTGGCGCGCTACGGCGCGGCGTTCGAAGCGCTGCGCGACCGCTCCGACGCCTTCCTCGCCGCCACGGGCGCGCGCCCCAAGGCGCTGCTGGTGCCGCTCGGCACCGTGGCTGAGCACAACGTGCGGGTCACGTTCATCGCGAACCTGCTGGCCTCGGGCGGGATCGAATCGATCAACCCCGGCCCGCTCGACCTGGACGGAATCGGCGCGGCCGCACGGGAATCCGGTGCGGGCATCGCGGTGCTGTGCGGGTCGGACGCGCGCTACGGCACGGACGCGGGCCCGGCGGTCGACGCGCTGCGCGCCGCCGGTGTGGAGACGGTGCTGCTGGCCGGCGCGGCGAAGTCCGTGGCCGAGCTGGACGGCGCCCAGCGCCCGGACGGGTTCCTGGCCGCGAAGATCGACGCGGTCGCCGCCCTGTCGGGCCTGCTGGAGAAGGTGGGAGCCTGATGACAACGCGTGAGATCAAGCACCTGATCGGCAATTTCGCCGACGTACCGCTCGAGGAGCGGGCGCCCGAACCCGCCGCGGTGGACGCCGCCCGGGTCGAGGAGTTCGTGCGCACCGCCGCGACGGCGAACCACTACACCCCCGAACAGCTGGTGTGGTCCACGCCGGAAGGCATCGAGGTGCCACCGGTGTTCACCAAGGCCGACCGGGATGCCGTCGCGGCCGAGGGCTATCCGCTCGACAGCGTGCCGGGCATCGCGCCGTTCGTGCGCGGCCCGTACCCGACGATGTACGTCAACCAGCCGTGGACCATCCGCCAGTACGCGGGCTTCTCCACCGCGGCCGACTCGAACGCCTTCTACCGCCGCAACCTTCAGGCCGGGCAGAAGGGTCTGTCGGTCGCGTTCGACCTCGCCACCCACCGCGGGTACGACTCCGATCATCCGCGCGTGCAGGGTGACGTCGGCATGGCGGGCGTGGCGATCGACTCGATCCTGGACATGCGCCAGCTCTTCGATCACATTCCGCTGGACCAGGTCTCGGTGTCGATGACGATGAACGGCGCGGTGCTGCCGATCCTCGCCCTCTACGTCGTGGCCGCCGAGGAACAGGGCGTCGAGCCCGAACAGCTGGCCGGAACGATTCAGAACGACATTCTGAAAGAGTTCATGGTCCGCAACACCTACATCTACCCGCCCAAGCCCTCGATGCGGATCATCTCCGACATCTTCGCCTACACCAGCGCGAAGATGCCGAAGTTCAACTCGATCTCCATCTCCGGCTACCACATCCAAGAGGCCGGGGCGACAGCGGATCTGGAGCTCGCCTACACCCTCGCCGACGGTGTCGAGTACATCCGCGCGGGCATCGACGCGGGCATGGAGGTCGACAAGTTCGCGCCGCGCCTGTCGTTCTTCTGGGCGATCGGCATGAACTTCTTCATGGAGGTCGCCAAACTCCGTGCGGGACGGCTGCTCTGGAGCGAGCTGGTCGCGAAGTTCAATCCCAAGAGCGCGAAATCGCTGTCGCTGCGCACCCATTCGCAGACCTCGGGCTGGTCGCTCACGGCGCAGGACGCCTACAACAATGTGGCGCGCACCTGCATCGAGGCGATGGCCGCGACCCAGGGGCACACTCAGTCGCTGCACACCAACGCACTCGACGAGGCGCTGGCGCTGCCCACCGACTTCTCCGCGCGCATCGCCCGCAACACCCAGCTGCTCATCCAGCAGGAGTCCAACACCACGCGGCCCATCGACCCGTGGGGCGGCTCCTACTACGTGGAATGGCTGACCCACCAGCTGGCCAACCGCGCCCGCGCGCACATCGCCGAGGTGGAGGCGCACGGCGGGATGGCCCAGGCCATCGGCGAGGGCATCCCGAAGCTGCGCATCGAGGAGGCGGCCGCCCGCACCCAGGCGCGCATCGACACCGGCCAGCAGCCGGTGATCGGCGTCAACAAGTACCAGGTGGAGGAGGACCAGCAGGTCGAGGTCCTCAAGGTCGAGAACTCGCGGGTGCGCGCCGAACAGATCGAGAAGCTGGAACGCCTGCGCGCCGAACGCGATCCGGCGGCGGTGGAGCGGGCGCTGGCCGAATTGACCCGTGCCGCGGGGTCTTCCGAGGGCGGCATGGCGAACAACCTGCTGGCCCTGGCCATCGACGCGGCGCGCGCCAAGGCCACCGTCGGGGAGATCTCCGACGCGCTGGAGAAGGTGTACGGGCGGCACCAGGCCGAGATCCGTACGCTGTCGGGCGTGTACCGCGATGAGGCAGGCAAGGTCACCAATATCACCAAGGCGAGCGAACTGGTCGAGGAGTTCGCCGAGGCCGAGGGCCGCCGCCCGCGCATCCTGGTCGCCAAGATGGGCCAGGACGGCCACGATCGCGGTCAGAAGGTGATCGCCACGGCCTTCGCCGATCTCGGCTTCGACGTGGACGTGGGCCCGCTGTTCCAGACGCCCGAGGAGGTGGCGCAGCAGGCGGCCGACAACGACGTGCACGTCGTCGGTGTGTCGTCGCTCGCGGCGGGCCACCTCACGCTGGTGCCCGCCCTGCGGCAGGCGCTGACCGAGGTCGGTCGTCCCGACATCATGGTCATCGTCGGCGGCGTCATCCCGCCGGGCGACTTCGACGAGCTCTACGAGGCCGGCGCGGCGGCGATCTTCCCGCCCGGCACCGTGATCGCCGAGGCCGCCATCGATCTGCTGCGCAAGCTGTCCGCCGAACTCGGGCACGAGCCGGGCGGGGCGGAGCCGGACGCCGCGGAATGAGCAGACGCGTCATCGATGTCGACGCACTGGCGCAGGCGGTCCGCGCCAATGAGCGGGCCGCCGTCGCGCGGGCGATCACCCTGGTCGAATCCACCAGGGCCGACCATCGGGAACTCGCGCAGCGATTGTTGCTGAAGCTGACGCCCGAATCCGAAGCGGTGGTGTCGAATCGGGTGGGCATCACCGGTGTGCCGGGCGTGGGCAAGTCGACGTTCATCGACGCGCTCGGCATGTCGCTGATCGGCAAGGGGCACCGGGTGGCGGTGCTGGCGGTGGACCCCTCGTCCACCCGCACCGGCGGCTCCATCCTCGGCGACAAGACCCGCATGGCGCGACTTTCCGTGGAGCGCAACGCCTATATCCGTCCCTCGCCCACGGCGGGCACGCTCGGTGGCGTCGCGAAGGCGACCCGCGAGACCATCGTGCTGCTGGAGGCGGCCGGGTACGACGTGATCCTGGTGGAGACCGTCGGTGTCGGGCAGTCCGAGGTGACCGTCGCCAACATGGTCGACGTGTTCTGCTTCCTGACCCTGGCGCGCACCGGAGATCAGTTGCAGGGCATCAAGAAGGGTGTGCTCGAGCTCGCCGATCTGGTGGCCGTGAACAAGGCCGACGGCAAGCACGAGGTGGAGGCCAAGGCCGCCGCCCGCGAACTCGCCGGGGCGCTGCGGCTCATCCACCCGCACGACACCCTCTGGCGCCCACCGGTGCTCACCATGAGCGGCTTGGAAGGCACCGGCCTGGACAAGTTCTGGGACACCGTGCTCCAGCACCGCCGCGTCCTCACCGACGCCGGCGAGTTCGACGAGAAGCGCCGCCGCCAGCAGGTCGACTGGACCTGGACCATGGTGCACGACAACCTGTTACGCCGCCTCGCCGACAACCCGAACGTCAAGGCGATCCGCCACCAGGTCGAAAAGCAGGTCCGCGACGGCACTCTGACCGCCGCCCTCGCCGCCGAAGAACTCCTCCAGGCCTTCGATTCGGGGGAGCGGGGGTAGGCCGCGGCCGCTCGGCGCGCGGAAGGCGCTACGTCACCCGACCGCCGAGGCGTGGGCGGCGACGACCCGCCAGCCGCGCGAGTCGTCGTGCGCCCAGGTGCGGGTGTAGCGCATCTTGGCCGCGAAGGGGGAGCCGTGCACACTGCCCTCGAGGACGCCGAGGAACCATGTGACGCCGGTGGTTCCTTCCACCAGGACCGTCAGCTGTTCTTCCTCGAGCTTGCTCAAGGTTTGAGCCTTCGTGCGGTGCAACTCGAGATCGTCGGCCTTGGTGAACGTGTCGGCGCCGAAGGTGAAGATCAGCCGGTCATCGAGTAGCGCGTCCAGCGCCTGGACATCCCCGGCCAGCTGCGCGGCCTGAAGTCGCCGTTCGGCCTGCCGCAAGTCATTCTCCATACCACTCAGCATGCCAGCCGAGTGCCGATCCGCCCCGCACGTTTCGCTGACAGCGGATATGCGACCCCGCGCGGATTCCGCCGCCGAGCCGGACTACGCGGAGGTCTGGTCGAGTTCCCGGAAGGCTCTGGCGAATTCGGCGTCGGTGCGGAGGAGGTGGTCGCGGGCGGTGGTGAGGAGGGTGCGGAGCTGTTCGGCGGTGGTGCGGTAGGCGTCGAGGGTGGTGGCGGCGTTGTTCGGGCCTTCCGCGGCCTTCTCGCGGAAGATTCGGACCAGGGCGGAGGCGGTCCAGAGGCGGGGGTTGTCCTCGCCGAGGCCCCAGGGGGAGTGTGCGGCAAGGGATTCGGCGGCGGTGCGGGCCTCGGTGAGGCGGTCGATGACGTCGGCGCAGGCGCGGTCGAGGGCGAGGAACGCGGCGGGTTCCATGCGCAGGCGGGGCGCCCCGGCTGTCGCGTCGTCCACGGCGGCCCCGACGGGGTTCGGCACGGTCATGGGTCACCCTCCCAGTGGTGTCGTTTGCAGGGTTGGACGCACCACGCCCGGCCCTGGTTCCCCCGAAGTGCCGACACGCGCTGCGACACGCCGTACCGGGTGAAAGTCACACCGGGGCAAGGGGATCGGTGACGCCGCAGCGCTCCACGCCGGTTGCTCGGCCCGCTCTCAGTCCTCGTGCCCGACCAGCAGGGGGCAGTCGGCCGCTAGGACCAGGGACTGGCTGGTGGAGCCGAACAGCATGCTGGAGAAGCCGCCGCGTCCGCGGCTGCCGACCACCAGCAGTTGTGCGGTTTCGGAGCGTTCGCGCAGGTAGCGTTCGGGGCGGTCCTTGACGACCTCGCGGTGGATGGTCACCTCGGGGAAGCGTTCCTGCCAGCCCGCCAGGCTTTCGGCGAGGACGTAGTTCATGTCGGTCTCGGTGTCGGCGGGGTCGAAACCGTAGTCGGCGGGCAGTTCGACGCCGGTCCAGACGTGCACCGCCACGAGGTCCACGCCGCGCACGGACGCCTCGGACAACGCCAGTTCGATGGCCGGTTCGCTGACGGCGGTACCGTCCACGCCGACGATCACCGGCCGCGTGCGCACCGCGGCGGAGAGATCGGCGCCCTCCCGGATCACCGCGACAGGGCAGTGCGCCCGGCGCGCCAGCGCGGAACTCACCTAGCCGAGCAGCGCCCGCCGCAGGCTCCCGCGATCGCGCGTGCCGACCGCGATCATCCGCGCTCCCTCGGACCGTGCCAACAGCGTGGGCGTGGCGGGGGACTGCACGAGTTCCACCCGCACCTCGACACCGCCGAGGTCGGCCGCCGCCTCCTCGGCGCGCGCGGTCGCCGAGCCGAGCAACCACCGTCCGTGCTCGGCCAGGCGGTCGTAGTCGGTGGCGGTGAGCGGTTCGGTGCTGCCGGGCCCGTAGTCGGCGACCACGTCCACGACGTGCAGTAACAGCAGCGGGGCGCGGTGCAGCGCGGCGGTGTGGGCGGCCCACGTCACCGCCGTCGTCGCGCCGGCCGATCCGTCGACCCCCACCACGATCGGTGCGTTCCCAGCCATCGCCGTCTCCTCTCGGGTGCCGCCTGCGACCATACCGTGCACGTGACGACTGTCCGGGGATCTCGCGCGGCACTCCGGGTATGGGCCGAGATCGCCCGGTTCGCGCCGCCGGAACGAGCCCGCGCGCCCGGTCGAGATCCGCTTCGGCCGTCACTCTTTCGGCGTGCATCCGCGGCCCGCCCACCGCCGAATACCGCTAGCTGTCGAGCGAACGACCCGAACTCGCAGAACGACTTGCGTGCCGTAGTCCTCCTCTCGGGCCGAGTCCGACTGCCGCCGGGAAGTCCGGGACGAGGTGGCCACCTGGCCCACTGCGGCGTCCACCCCGGAACCTCCCGCACCGGGGTCGTTCGCCTCAGAGCCGGAGCAGGCCCACGAGACGTCGAAACATCGGCGGCGACAGGTCAATCCGAAGAACCGAGCCGGTGACCGATCCGTTAGCGCCCCGGTTCAGGACGGCGTGCCGACCGTCCCCGGCTCCTTCTCCACCACCGTCGCGCCCACGCGCCGCGACCGCCCACCCGGCATCCACCAATTCGCCGGGCCCATCAACTGCACCAGCGCGGGAACCAGCAGCATCCGCACCAGCGTCGCGTCGATGACCAGCGCGATGATCATGCCCAGCCCCAGGAAGCGCATCGGGGTGAGCGGGGAGAGGGTGAACGCGCCGGTCACGATGACGAGCAGCACGGCGGCCGCGGTGATGACGCGCGCGGTCTTGAGGGTGCCCGCGCGCACGGCCTCGGCCGTGGACGCGCCCGCGTGGTGCGCTTCCACCATGCGCGAGAGCAGGAACACCTCGTAATCGGTGGACAGGCCGAACACCACGGCGATGATGAGCACCAGCATGCCCGCCGCGATCGGCCCCACGCTCACCCCGAGCAACCCGGCCAGGTTGCCGTCGGCGAAGATCCACGTCAGCACGCCGAAGGTGGCGGCGAGACTCAGGAACGCCATGGCTACGGCCTTGAGCGGCAACACGATCGAGCGGAACGCCGCGAGCAGCAACAGCACGGTCGCGAGCACCATGGCCAGCACCATGAACGGCATTCGCTCCACGATGGAGTCCACGCTGTCGCGGGTCGCGGCCGTGTCGCCGCCGACGCGCAGCACCGTGTGCTCCGGCGGGGTGAGGGCGCGGATCGCGCGCACCGTGTCGGTGGCGGCCTCGCTGCGGTCGGGGTCGGTGAGGAAGGCGTGCAGCACGACGAAATCGTCCGCGCGCCCGACCTGGAGCACGGTGCGCACGCCGTCGAGACCGGAGATCGCACCGATGGTCTGCGAGATCGCCGCCGCGCCCGGCGCCGAACCGTCGACGCCTTGCAGCACGGTCGTGGCCCCGCTGCTCGCGGCCGGGAAGGTGTCGGTCAATTCCTCGACGGTCGCGCGCATTTCGCTGCCCGCGGGCAGGGCGCGATGGTCGATGTCGCCCAACCTCAGCCCGCTGAGCGGGGTGGCCAGCACGAGCAGCAGCGCGCCCACCGCGACGGTCACCACCCCCGGCCTGCGCAGCACGGCGTCGACGATCCGCCCCCAGAACCGTTCGGTGCGTTGCGAAGTGCGCGCCCGCCCGATGCGCGCGCCGAACAGCGTGAGCAGGGCGGGCAGTACGGTCAGCGAGAGCGCGGCCGCCAGCGCCACCGCGGTCATCGCCCCGATGCCGAGTGAGCGCAGCACCGCTTGCGGGAACACGAACATGCCCGCGAACGCGCAGATCAGCAGCAGCGCGGAGAAGGCGACGGTGCGCCCGGCCGTCGCGACGGTGCGCTCGATGGCGGCGGGCACCGCGTGCCCCTCGGCGATCTCCTCGCGGAAGCGGTTGACCAGGAACAACCCGTAGTCGATGGCCATGCCGAGCCCGAGCAGCGAGGCGATGTTCACCGCGAACGTGCTCACCTCGGTGACCTCGCTGAGCACCCGGATCGCGCCGAGCGAACCCGCGACGGCGAGCAGCCCCACGGCCACCGGCAGCGCGGCGGCGGCGAATCCGCCGAACACCAGGACCAGGATCAGCAACGTCAGCGGCAGCGAAATCGATTCCGCCACCAGCAGATCCCGCTGCGACTGCGCGGTGATCTCGGTGGACAGCGCGCTGTAGCCCGACATCCTGGTCTCGATGCCCGGAATCCGCAGCGCCGCTTCGATGTCGGGGAAGGCGGCGACCCGCTCGGTCTCGTCGCCCGCCGTGAACACCACGGCGAGCGCGCGCCGCTCGTCGGGGGAGCGCAGGAAGTTCTGGCGCGGCGGGACACTGCTCCAATAGCTTTCGACCGGTTTGGCCAGGAGCGCCGGGTCGATGCTCGTGATGGCCTCGCGCACGCGCGGCCCGAGATCGGCGAGGGTCTGTCCCTCCGGCACGGTGTATACGGCGACCACGTCGGGGTTCTGCGGCCCGAAGTGCTCGGTGACGAGACGGTCCACGAGCGCGGATTCGCTGTGCGGATCGGTGAATCCGCCCGCGCTCAGGTGCTGTGCCGCGCTCGCGCCCACCAACCCGCACAGGCCCATGAGGGCCACGACCACCGCCAGCACGGTGCGCGGCCGCGTCATCACCAATCGCGCGAACGCCGTCATCGCGCACCCGCCGGGCCGGAACACGTCCTCATCGCAGAACTCCTGTGCCGCAGTGATATCGGGCGATCAGACCGCGGCCGCGGTGAGGTCGCGTTCGAGCGTGGCCGCGATCAGGTCCAGCAGCGCCTCCAGCCGGGCCTCGACGCCCTCGCCGTTGCGGCACGACACGGTGAGTTCGAGCTTCCCCGCGCTCTCCACCATGCCGAACAGCAGCGGCATCATCCCGCTGTGCTGCGGCAGCACCCGCATGGTGGTGGGCGTGTAGCCGGGCACCGCCATCTCGGCGAGGTCGAACGCGCCCATGTGGGACACGGTGGCCGACACCAGATTCCGGTTCAGGCGCGCGCCCACCCAGTTGCCCGCGCGCAGCACGCCGCGCACGACGGCCCCGGGGAACGCGGTGAGCCCGCCGTTGTCCATCTGGTTCAGTTCGCGGTTCTCCCGCAGACCCGCCCGCAGCTGAGCGTTGACGCTCTCCCAGCCCTCGCCGGGCGCGACGTCCAGGAACAGCGGCAGCGCCAGGTTGCCGGTGGAGCGCAGATCCGGATCGTGCCTGCGCAGATCGACCGGAACCATGAAGCGGGACTCGGCATTCGCCGCGTCGGCGAGCACCGCCGACACCCGCGCCACGATGCCTTTGCCGGTGGCGGGAATGGTGCGGTGCCGCAACAGCCACCGCACGCGCGCCGGGTCCTGGCGGCCCTTGCCCGCGGCGGATCGGAAGCGGGGCAACAGGATCGACGGCTTGCCGGGTGCGCGGAGGCGGGCGACGAGTTCCGCGTCGGCCACCGGGTCGGGCGCGCCGATCGGCTCGGCGCCGCGCAGCGCGCGGAACACGTCGTCGGCCCACATCCGCATGCCCATACCGTCCATGACGCCGTGGAAGACGCGGAACACCACGGTGACCGGATCACCGGTGAGCAGCAGCACCTCGCAGGTGCGTTCGGGCGTGGGGCCGATCGGGCTGTTGAGCACCGGATCGTCCTCCAGCCCGGGGTAGGTGAGCGTGTGCCCCTCCACCACGCGCACCGAGGCCGCGATCCCGCTGTCGACCCAGTAGTCGCCGTCGCGGACCAGACGCGAGCCCGGGTTGGCGGCCGAGGCCACGTCCACCGCGCGGCGCAACGCGTCGGCGTCGAGAGTGCCCTCGCCGTGCACGGCCAGGTGCATCAGGAAGGGCGGCGCGACATCGCGGGTGGCGAAGTACAGCCGCTCGGTCGGGGAGATCTTGCGGCGGAAGACGGTGCTGCTGTTCATGATTGCCTCCGGGGCTCAGCGCAGATGCCGGTTCAGTTCGCGGACGCCCCCCTGGGTGTCGAGCCAGGCGAGGAACTCCGCCAGCCCGGTCGCGCGGTCCACGATCGGCCGGTAGCCGAAATCGCGGGTCGCGGCGCTCGTGTCGTAGGTGGCCGAGCGCGTCATCAGCGCCACCGCGTAGCGCGACAGCGGCGGTGACCAGCGCGTCGCCACGGCCGGGATCCGCCACACGGTCTCGATGGCGGCCACCACCGCGTTCAGGACCCGCCGGTTCGGCTGCCTGGTCGGCGGCGCGTAGCCGAGGCCGGCGGCGACCTCGCCGAGAAAGCCCCACACATCGGTCTTCTCGGCGTCGGCCACGAAGTACGGCTTGCCGCCGACCGCGTCCGAGCTCAGCGCGAGCACGGTGGCTTCGGCGATGTTCTCCACGTGGCACAGCGACGCGTACACCGCCCCCCCGTAGGACAGATCGGGCAGCTTGCCCTCGGCGGTGCGGCCGAGCAGGCGCACGATGGGGCCCGAGCGGTCGCCCGCGCCCCAGATGGCGCGCGGTCGCAACGCGCACGTGGTGAAGCCAGGAGCGTTGGCGGCCAGCACTTCTCGCTCCGCCGCCGCCTTGGTCTCGGAGTAGAGATTCAAGTAGCGGGCGGGGTAGGGGATGGACTCGTCCACGTCCAGCTGGTCGCCGCCGTGATAGTCCATCATCGCGCTGGGGCTGGAGATGAACACGAACCGCGAGGCGCCACCGCGTTTCGCCGCGTCCAGCAGCCGCTGTGTCGCCGTGACGTTCTCGGCGACGAACTGCGCGCGGGTGCCGCGCTCGTCCACGCGCGCGGCGCTGTGCACCACGGCGTCGACGCCGCCGGCTGCCGCGACCAGCGAGGCCGCGTCGGTGAGATCGCCGTAGACGATCTCGACCCGCTCGCGCACGGCACCCAGATCGTCCAGCTTGCTGGTGCGGCGCACCAGGATTCGCACGTCGTGGTCGCCGTCGGCCACCAGGCGGCGCACGATGGCGCCGCCGAGGAAGCCCGACGCGCCCGTGACCAGGATCTTCATCGCGGTGCCTCCGTGCGGGTGTCGGTGTGCTCGGTGGCCCAGTAGGTGAGACCGAAGATCTGGGTGAGCACGGCGGTTTCGAGGGGGGAGTGCCCGGTGTCGCGCGCGGCGCGCAGGGCGACCGGGATCTGCGCGGCGTGCACCACCACGCTCAGGAACGCGTCGATCCACCACGCGGCCCGCAGCAGCCGGTTGTCCGGCGCGCGGCCGGCCAGCGCGGCGACCAGCCCGGCGAACAGGTACAGCCAGCCGAGAATCGGGATCGCCCGCAGCGCCGTGGTCCTCATCGAGCCACCTTGTCGCGCAGGCGTTTGCCCGCCCACACCGCCAGCTGCTCGCGGCCGATCTTGGCGTTGTGGCGGATGTCGACCGGGAACGTCTTCGGGTAGATCAAGAAGTCCTGGATCGGCTTGGTGAGCGCGAATTCGACGCCCTTGGTGCGCACTTGGAGTTCCACCGCGGTGGCGTCGGCGCCCGGCTTCAGTTCTACGCACAGCACCGGGCGCTGCGCGCCGCGCGCTCCGACCCCGACCAGCGCGGTGCGCGCCACGCCGGGCACCGTGTTGAAGATCTGCTCGATCTGCACGGTGAACAGCGGACCGTCGGCGGTGACCACGCGCTGACTCTTGCGGCCGCAGAACCAGATCCGGCCCTGCTCGTCGATGCGGGCCAGATCGCCGGTGCGGTGCCAGACCCGGTCGCCGTCGAGGATCTTGCCCTGCGCGTTGGCCGATTCGGGCCAGTAGTAGCGGGTGCTCACATTCGGCCCCGACACCACGAGTTCGCCGATGCCGTAGGACTTCTCCAGCTCGCCCGCGCGTTCCTCGGCGCGCGCCCAGGTGGGGATCACGTCGTCGGTGATCGCCACCAGGCGAGCCTCCACGCGGTCCGACGGCCGTCCGATGCAGGTGCCGTCGCCGCGGTGGGCGCGAGTCACCAAGCCGCCCAGCAGTTCCCGCGATTCGATGGTCGACATCGGCAGCGCCTCGGTGGACCCGTACCCGGCGAAGATCCGCACATCGGGGTCGAGCACCTCGCGCAGACCGGCGATGCACCAGTCCGGCACGGGCGCGCCGCCCGAGTAGATGCTGCCCAGCGCGGGCAGCGGCGTGGGGTGCTGTTCGAGGTGGCGCAGCAGCGGGATCAGCACGGCGGGGGAGGCGAACATGGTGCGCACCTCGAACCTCGCCAGGGCGTCCACCACGTGCGCCGGATCGGTCGAGCCCACCTTGCTCGGGATCAGCGGCGGCAGCACGCAGCGCGCGCCCAGCAGCAGGTCCAGCACGCCCACCAGCGGCAGCGTGATGAGCGAGGTCCCCGGCGGCACATGATCGCGCGCGGTGTCGACCTGCTCCACCATGGCGGCCAGGTTGCCGTGGGTGAGCTGCACCGCCTTGGCGGGCCCGGTGCTGCCGGTGGTGAACGCGATGAGCAGCAGATCATCCGGGTCGGCGGGGGTGCGCTCGGGAGCGGGACCGGACGGGCGGCGGCCCCAGTCGTCCAGGCGCTCGGCGCGCCCGAACCGCGGCTTGCCGACGGTGACGGCCGTCCGCACGCTGCGGAAGCTGCGCCGGAACAGCACGCGCAGCGCGTGCGCCTGCGGGATCCCGATGAACGCTTCGGCATCCACCGCGCGCAGGCAGCGCAGCATCTTGCGCACGCCCATGCCCGGGTCGATGACGACCGGCGCGGCCCCGATCTTCAACAGCGCGAACAGGATCGCGTACAGCTCGGGGCTGGGCAGCACCAGCACGATGGTGCGGGTGCCGGTGCCCACCCCCGACGCGGTGAGCCGTTCGGCGATCGCGTCGGACCACTCGTCCAGCTCGCGGTAGGTGAGGTGCCGGTAGCGGGGGAGCCCGGCCTCGCTGCCGTCCGGGTAGATCACGGCCTCGCGATCCGGTTCCGTGCGCGCGAACGCACGGAACCGGTCGATGGCCGCCCAGTAGGTGCCGTCGGTCACGCGGGAGCTCCGACGAGGGCCGGGAGGCGGTACAGCGACGCCGCGGCCGAGGGGCCCGCGCCCGCCGCCACGAACAGCACGCGGGTGTACTCGGCGAGCGTGCCCGCGCCGACCGCGCGGTCGTAGGCCTGCGGGAGCGACGCGGTATGCGGGTCGCCGTCGCCGAGATCCGGTGTGCACACCGAATCCCGGGCGATGCCGAGCGCGTCGGCGAGGCGCAGCGGGAACTCCGCGCTGGGGGTGGAGGCGATCAGCGCGACCTCGGACAGGTCCTCGAGATCGGCTTCGGCCAGCGCCGCGCGGGCGACCTCGAGCGCCGCCTCGAGCAGGCGGTCCTCGAAACCGTCCTCGCGCACCACGGTCATCAGGCCGCGCCCGACGGTTCCCATGGTGGCCGTGTCCACGTACGCCTCGACGGCCGGTGTGCCCTCGGTGGTGGTGACGTGCACCGGTCCGAAGCCCTCCGGTTCGTCGGTCTGCTCCAGCAGCAGCGCGGCACCCGAAGTGGCGTACGGGAATTCGTCGTCGGCCACGGCCCGGGTGAGCGACGGGTGGGTGTCGCCCGCGACCACCAGCACGTGCTCGACGCCGCCGGCCGCCAGGATGGCGCCCGCCACCTGGACGGCGTTGAGCACGCCGGTCGCGCCGTTCATCAGATCGAACGAGAAGGTGGTCGGATCGCCCTTCGCGTACTCCAGGCCGATGCCCGCCGCCTTCTGGATCAGCGCCGAGACGGCCGGTTCGACGGTGTTGGAATCGCGGTGGATGCCGGTGTTGATCAGCACGCCCACCTGCTCGGGAGCCACGCCCGCGCGCTCCAGCGCGCGGCGGGCGGCCCGGCCGCTGTGGGTGACGACGCTGTGGGTGTCGCCCGCGCGGCTGACGGCGGTGGACTTGATGCGCACGCCCATGACGATGACCTCAGACCTTCAGGGAGGAGATGGTGGTGGACAGGAAGCCGGTGACGACACCGGACGCCGCGGGGATCATCAGCACCTTCGACCCGGCCGGGATGGCCTGATCACCGAGCTGATCGTGCAGCACGATGAAATGCGACGTGGTGGAGGTGTTCCCGTACTTGTGGATCACGTTCAGGTCCGGCGGCATCGGTGTGCCGAACTCGCGCGCGGCGATGGCGTTCGCGTACGGCACGGCCGCCGCGCCGAACTGATGATGGATGATGTAGTCGAAGTCCTCGTCGGCGAAGGTGGTGCCGCGTTCGCGCAGGTAGACGTCCTGAGCGTTGGGCCACAGCATGAACCGCGCTTCGTTGTGCATCTTGCGGTTGTCGGTGTAGAGCGCGACGCCGGGGGTGCGCCCGCTCGGCATGCCCAGGCACAGGTGCGAGTGTTCGGAGGCCGTCATCAGCTCGATGTAGTGGATCTTGTCCGCGTCGTCCACGGCGCGGTCCAGCACGACGGCGCAGCCGGAATCGCCGACCGAGAGCGAGGCGAATTGGAGATCGTATTTCTCGGTGATCTCGTCGACGGCCGTTTCGGCGATCGGGGTAATGGCCTCACCACTGACGACCATGCCGTTGCGCACCACGCCGGCGCGGATCATCCGGTCCAGAATGTAGGTGCCCGTGAGCATTCCGGCGCAGGCATTGGATACGTCGAAGGTAATCGCGTCGCGGGCGCCGAGATGTTTGCCGATGGTGGACGCGAACGACGGCTCCATGTAGACGCGGGTGGCGTGGCGGCTGCGCGTGATGGAACTGGAGATGATCACGTCGAGGTCGCCCGCGGAGTAGCTCGACCTGGACAAACAATCCTCGGCCGCGGCGATCGCGAGCGCGAAGGAATCCTCGTAACTTTCCGGACGCGTATCGTGCACCCGGCGTTCTTTGATTCCGGTGATTTTCTCGAGATCGAACTGGGGCGGCACTTTCAGCCGGCCGATCAACTCCTCGGTGGTGACGATTGTCGAGGGCAGATGGGCGCCGATGGATTCGAAGCGGGAATGCGGCACGGGATGCTCCTGGGAATCGGTGGCGGAGACGCTCGGAGGATCAGCGCTGATCGTCGACGTGACGGAACGTTACCCGAGAGTAACTAGAAACGTGAACGCGTCCGGCGGGCGAATGCGGCTGCGCGGGAGGGGCATTCAAGTTTCTGTATCTGTGGGTATCGGATATCGGTCACCGCGTGGCTATGGCCGATGGCTATGGCCGTGACCGTGCGTGTTCGCGACATCGTTCCAGGTGGGAGTGGGTCGCGCGACGTGCGTCAGCTAACTTTTGGCGAACCTGAATCGGGTGCGGGGAACTGGACAAAATATGGTCCGTGTCCAGCGACTATGTGAGTGACTTCACTCGACTCATGGGAGTGGAAGTGGACTGCGATGCCGTTTCGCGTGCATCCAGCAATGTCGTCGGATCCTAATTTCTCCGGTGCCGTCTTGTCGCCGAAGACAAATCGGGGATCCGGCCGCGCGTGCGGCGGCGGACGGTCCGGGCGATAGGCTCCGGGTATCGCGGACGCGGCGGAAAGCGCGACCGCGCGGAGTCGAAGGAGTGGTGCGATGACGACCGCGGGCGAGCAGGTGGACGTGCTCATCGTGGGGGCCGGGCTGTCCGGGATCGGGGCGGCCTGCCAGGTGCGTCGCGCGTTCCCGCGGCGGCGTGTGGTGGTGCTGGAGAGCCGGGGTGCGCTGGGCGGCACCTGGGACCTGTTCCGCTACCCCGGAATTCGCTCCGACTCCGACATGTACACGCTCGGGTACCGGTTCCGGCCGTGGCTGGGCGAGGAGGCGATCGCCTCCGGGAGTGACATCCTCGATTACGTTCGCGCGACGGCGGCCGAATACGAGGTGGAGGAGTGCGTCCGGTACCACCACCGGGTGGTCGCGGCGGACTGGTCGTCGGCGGAGAGCCGGTGGACGGTGCGCGTGGAACGCACCGATAGCGGCGAAACCTTCACGCTCACGGCGGGTTTCCTGTTCTGCTGCTCCGGCTACTACCGCTACGACGAGGGCTACACGCCGGAATTCGCGGGCGCGGAACGGTTTCCGGGCCCGGTCGTGCACCCGCAGCACTGGCCCGATGATCTGGATGTCGCGGGCAAGCGCGTCGCCGTCATCGGCAGCGGCGCCACGGCGGTCACGCTGGGCCCGGCGCTCACCGCGCGCGGCGCGCACGTGACCATGGTGCAGCGGTCGCCGAGTTACGTCATCTCCGCGCCCGCCCGCGACGATCTGGCCCTGCGGGCCCGGAAGTTCCTGCCCGCCAAGGCGGCCTACGCCGTGGCGCGGGCGAAGAACGTCGCCGTCGCCACCGCGATCTACCAACTCAGCCAGCGTTACCCGGAGCGCATGCGGGCCCGCATCCGCGGCTGGCAGCAGCGCTGGCTGCCCGAGGGATACGACATCGACACCCACTTCACGCCCCGTTATGGACCGTGGGATCAACGGTTGTGTTTGGCGCCCAATGGCGACTTCTTCCGCGCCATCCGCAAGGGCGAGCTCGACATCGTCACCGACCGCATCGCGTCGTTCACCGAGACCGGCCTGGCCTTCGAATCCGGGGCGGCGCTGGACGCCGACATCATCGTCACGGCAACGGGATTGAACCTGCTGGCGTTCGGCGGGATCGACCTGGCCGTGGACGGGCGCCCCGTATCGATGGCCGACCACCTCGCCTACAAGGCGTTGATGCTCTCGGGCGTGCCGAACTTCGCGTTCGTGATCGGCTACACCAACGCCTCCTGGACGCTGAAGGCCGATCTGGTGAGCGAGTACGTCGTCCGGCTGTTGCGCCACATGGATTCTCGCGGGTACGCGACCTGCGTGCCGGTCCGCGACCCGTCCGTCGGCAAGGCGCCGCTGTTCGAGAACTTCATGCCCGGCTACGTCCTGCGCGCCGCCACCCTGTTCCCGATGCAGGGCGACCGCGCCCCGTGGAAACTCCGCATGAACTACCTGCGCGACCTGATCACCTTGCGGCACCAGCGCATCGAGGACGGCGCACTGCGGTTCGAGCGGTCGGGGAAGACCGCAGGCAGCGCTGTGAGTGCGCGCTAGCAACCCACGCGTGCTCTATCGCGTCCCGGATCTGGGCCTGACCATGTCCGGCGCGGTCAACCAGATGCGCTACCGCAGTCTCCCGCACCGCCTCCTGCTCGCGCTCGTCACGAAGTTCCTGCGAGAGCCCCTGTCTCTCACGGGTCTTCGGCGAACAGGTTCGGAATCGTCAAGGCGTATTCGATGTCCGTGCGGGTGCCGAGGGTGGTGAGCAGGACGCGGATCATGGTGAGCCTGGCCTCCGCGACCGTCTCGGCGTCGGGCTCCCCGCCGGGCGCGGTGCCCGACGAGATCCGGTAGACCACGTACTCGCAGACGTGCAGCGCCGCGTCGAGGTCCAAGGGGGAGGGGACCGGCCTGCCGAGTTCGGTGAACGTCTCCCGCACCGTGACGCGGATGTCCTCGAGCGCGCGCTCCCGGTACTCCGACACGGGCGAGCCGGGATCGTGCAGTTCCGCGAAGAGCGGACGCAGCATCGGGCCGTGGCCGCGCGCCCAGTCCAGGTAGGCGTCGATCAGGCGGATGCCGAGTTCCACCGGCTCGTCGGTGCCGGTGAGGGCGGCGCGGATGCCGCCGACCAATCCGTCGTTCGACGTGGTCAGCAGCACGTGCAGCGGTTCGGTCGCGTTGCCGAAGTAGCGGTAGAAGGTCGGCCGCGCGATCCCGGCCTGCTCGATGATCTGCGCGACGCTCAGCCCCCGCGACCCCGTACGCGTGAAGACCTCGGCCGTGGCCAGCACGATCCGCGACCGCACCTCCTCGGCCTGCTCCGCCGTCTGCGGCGGACGTCCGCGCCGGGCGCTGCCCACCTCAGTGGTCACCATGAGACCTCACAGCCGGATTCCTGGGATGTCTGTGCCGCACACCAAGAGCTTGACACGCGACGCCGTGCAGGCATTAATCTAACACCACTGTTCATTTAATGCGGACCGGCGACGTTCCGCTTTCCGAGAGGGCCGACAATGACGACCGCCCCCACGCTGTCCGCCGACGCCGCGCTGCCCGCCGGGCTGGTCCGGTCGCTGCTCGAGCACGCCGTCGCGGGCGGCGCGCCCGCGGTCGAGGTGTCCGCGCCCGCCACCGGGCAGCGCATCGCCGAGCTGCCGCAGTCCTCCGTCGACGACATCGACCGCGCCTTCGCCACCGCCCGCGCCGCCCAGGGCGAGTGGGCCGCCACGCCCGTGCGCGAGCGGGTCGCGGTGCTGCGCCGCTTCCACGACCTCGTGCTCGCCGAGCAGGACGCCATCCTCGACATCGTGCAGACCGAGACCGGCAAGTCCCGCGCGCACGCGTTCGACGAGGTCGGCGACGTCGCGGTGAACGCCCGCTACTACGCCTCGGTCGCGGAGAAACTGCTCGCCACCCGCAAGCCGCGCGGCGTGCTGCCCGTGCTCACCCAGGTGGACGTGCGCCACCGGCCCAAGGGCGTGGTCGCGGTGATCTCGCCGTGGAACTACCCGCTCGCGCTGGCCGCCTCCGACGCGCTGCCCGCCCTGGTCGCGGGCAACGCCGTGATCGCGCGCCCCGACAACCAGACCGCGCTCACCGCGCTGTGGGCCATCGACGCCGCCGTGCGCGCCGGACTGCCGCGCGGGCTGTGGCAGGCCGTGCTCGGGCGCGGGCGCGAGATCGGCGGCGAGGTGATCGGGCGCGCCGACTACGTCGACTACACCGGGTCCAGCGCGACCGGCCGCACCATCGCCCGGCAGGCCGGCGAGCGGCTGATCGGGTACTCGCTGGAGCTGGGCGGCAAGAACCCGCTGCTGGTGCTGGCCGACGCGGACGTGTCGCGGGCGGCGAAGGTCGCCGTGCGGGCGTGCTTCTCCTCGGCCGGGCAGCTGTGCGAATCGATGGAGCGCATCTACGTCCACGACGGCGTCTACGACAAGTTCGTGGGCGAGTTCGTCGCGAACGTGCGGGCGCTGAAGCTGGGCGCGGCACTGAACTACGACAGCGATATGGGGTCGCTGACCTTCCAGCGCCAGCTCGACACGGTGAGTTCTCACGTGGACGACGCCGTCGCCAAGGGCGCGACGGTCCTGGCCGGTGGCCGCGCCCGCCCCGACCTCGGCCCCTACTTCTACGAGCCGACCGTGCTCGCCGACGTGCGCCCCGGCATGACCGTCTACCGCGAGGAGACCTTCGGCCCGGTCGTCTCGGTCTACCGCGTCGCGAGCGACGACGAGGCGGTGGCCGCCGCCAACGACACCGCCTACGGGCTCAACGCCAGCGTCTGGACCAAGGACGCCGGCCGTGGCCGTGAGATCGCGGCCCGGATCAACGCCGGCTCGGTGAACGTCAACGAGGGGTTCATCGCCGCGTGGGGCAGCGCCGACGCGCCGTCGGGCGGGCTGGGCATCTCCGGCACCGGCCGCAGGCACGGACCGGAGGGCCTGCTCAAATACATCGACACCCAGACCATCGCGGTCCAGCGGGTGCTGCCCATCGCGCCCCTGCCCGGCATGTCCGAGCAGCTGTGGGCCAAGACGATGACGTTGTACTTCGGCGTCATGAAGACACTGCGTCAGAAGTGACGCCGAGAACGGAATCCGGAGCATTCATGAAACTCGACTCGGTCGCGGGTAAGAAGGTGCTGGTCACGGGCGCCGCGATGGGCCTGGGCAAGCTGTTCGCCGAACGCGCGGTGCGCGAGGGCGCCGCCGCGGTGGCGCTGTGGGACGTCAACGAGGTGGCGCTGAAGGAGACCGCCGACGAGCTGTCCGGTAAGGGCACCGAGATCCACCGCTTCGTAGTGGATGTGTCCGACCGCGACGCCATCGGCGAGGGCGCCACCGCCACCCGCGAGGCCGTCGGCGGCATCGACATCCTGGTCAATAACGCGGGCATCGTGCGCGGCAACCGGTACTTCTGGGAGACCGACGACCGCGCCGACATCGACAAGACCATGGCGATCAACTCGCTCGCCCCGATGTACCTCACCCTGG
Source organism: Nocardia puris (assembly GCF_003315035.1). Taxonomy (GTDB): domain Bacteria; phylum Actinomycetota; class Actinomycetes; order Mycobacteriales; family Mycobacteriaceae; genus Nocardia; species Nocardia puris. The sequence goes on along the minus strand of NZ_QNRE01000002.1, from coordinate 879,268 downwards.
AGTTCCTGCCCGCCATGGTGCAGGGCACCGGCCAGGCGCGCGTGCTCACCATCGCCTCCTCGGCGGGCCTGGTGTCCAACCCGCGCATGGCCGTGTACGCGGCGTCGAAGTGGGCGGCGCTGGGCTGGTCGGATTCGGTGCGCCTGGAACTCGAGCAGGCCGGGCACGACCATGTGAAGGTCACCACCGTCTGCCCGACCTACATCAACACCGGAATGTTCGACGGCGCCAAGGGTTTCTGGCTCACCCCGATCCTGGACCAGGACGAGGTGGTCGACACGTCCTGGAAGCAGATGAAGGACGGCACGCCGCTGGTGATCCTGCCCTGGACCTCGCGGCTCAACAAGGCGCTCTCCGGTCTGCTGCCCATCAAACTGCGCGACATGTTCCTCGACACGGTGGGCGTCTACCGCTCGATGGACCAGTTCACCGGGCGGAAGAAGTAGGACGATCGCCGGCGGCGGGCCCCGCCCGCCGCCGCTCGGCGAGCGTGGTTAGCCCAACCATATGTTGCGACCACTTGGTAGATCCCGTGCTCCGTTCGCTGCTTCCGGTGATCGCCGGACTGGTGCTGGTGGTCGCCGGGTGCGCGTCCGGTCGAGGACGGTGCACCGGAGTCGGGTGGTGCGGACGGTGGCGCGGGGTACCCCGTCACCATCGATCACCGATTCGGGCAGACCGTCATTCCGGCGACGCCGCTGCGCGTCGTGACGATCGGATTCAACGAGCAGGACTTCGCGCTGGCGTTCGGCGTGGTGCCGGTGGGCGTGCGGGAGTTCCTCAGCTAGGATGCGCCGTCGCGCCCGTGGGCGCCGGAATCGGTGCGCGACAAGCCCTTACCCACCGTGGGGGCCACCGAGTTGAACCTCGAGAAGATCGTCTCGCTGAAGCCGGATCTGATCCTGGGCATCAACTCCTACATCGATGAGACGGGCTACCGGGACCTGTCGTCGATCGCGCCCACCGTGGCCGAACCGGCCGGCGTCCTGCCGGGCGCGACGACCTCGGAGGAGCAGACCCGCATCACCGGCAAGGCGCTGGGTCGGGAGGATCGGGCCCAGGAGTTGGTCGCCCAGACGCGGCAGCTCTTCGACGACGCGATCCGCGAACATCCCGAATTCGCCGGGAAGTCGGCGCGCTTCCTGCTCGGGCTGAGCCGGACGGGCGATCTGCGGATCAGCCCGGGCGTCGACGACTACCGGAGCCGGTGGTTGACCGAACTGGGTTTCCAGGTCCCCGCGCGGTCGGAACAGATCAGCTTCGAACTGATCGACCGGCTCGAGGCCGACGTGCTCGTCGCCGAGGGTGTGGACCCCGACTCTTTCGCCAGCCCGCTCGTCCAGCAGATGCCCGCGGTCCGCGAGGGACGATTCCTGAACATGGGCGGCTTCGACCAGGACTTCGCCGGCGCGTGGGGCTTCAACTCCCCGCCGAGCATTCCGTTCCTGCTCGAGACCGCGGTTCCGCGACTGGCCGCCGCGTTGGATGGGGACCCGGCGACGACGCCGGAACCCTTCGGCAACTGACGGATTCGAGTTCGAGTCAGGGAAGCCGGGGGTTCGGGGATCGCCGCGCGGCCTCCGGCGAAGGTGAACGTCGGGGTGCGATCGGGTCTGCATCGCGAGGGCTTGGCTGTTCCGTCGATGGACGACCGTCGCTGTCGGTAGCTCGCGGATGCGGTGGGCAGGGGAGGCCGACGACTCGCCCACCGCCGAGACCGGCCGCGCCGCCGAGGCGCCACCGTCGGCGAGCCCGACCGCGCGGAGATCATTCAGGTCGAGATGTTGCGAGCGCAGGCTCACTCGGGGCACGTGCCGATGACGACGGTGGCGTAGTGCTCCTCGGATTCGGCGAGGCGTGGGGTGAGGCCGTGGGTTGTGAGGATCGCGGTGGCGGTCGGGGCTTGTTCGGTGCTCGTCTCGACGAGGAGGTGGCCGCCCGGGGCGAGCCAGTGCGGGGCTTCGGCGGCGACGCGGCGGAAGAGGTCGAGGCCGTCGGGGCCGCCGTCGAGGGCGGAGCGGGGTTCGTGGTCGCGAGCCTCGGGCGGCATGTCGGCGATGTGGGCGGTGGGGACGTAGGGGGTGTTGGCGAGGAGGATGTCGACGCGGCCGCGGAGGTGGTGCGGGAGTGGGGTGAAGAGATCGCCCTCGTAGACGGACCCGCCGATCGGTGCGAGGTTGCGGCGGGCGCAGGCGACGGCGACGGGTTCGATATCGGCGGCGTGCAGGTCGACGGGGATGTCCTGGCCGGCCAGCGCGGTGGTCAGGGCGAGTCCGAGTGCGCCCGACCCGCAGCAGAGATCGACTATGACGGGGCGGTTCGGCTGCGGCCCGGATCGTGCTGCGCCGTCGAGGAACGCCTCGGTGCCAGATGGTGCGGCGGTCGTGTGGGGTGTACGGGTGGCGGTCGTGTGGGACGCGGGGGTGCCGGGGCGCGTCGCGGTCGCCGAAGGTGCGTCCTCGCCGAGCGCCCTCATGCTGTGCCGGACCAGCGCCAACGCCTCGTCCACGAGGAAAACGCTCCGCTGTCTCGGCACGAACACCCCCGGCCCGACCGCGACCCGCACTCCCCGGAACTCGGCCCACCCCAGCAGATGCTCCAGCGGCGTGCCCGAAACCCGTTGCGACACCAACCGCTCCAGCTCGACGGCGGAACCGCCCGCCGCCTCGGTCAGCAACCGTGCTTCGTCCTCGGCGAACACACACCCCGCCGCGCGCAACCGCGCCGCCACGTCACCCGAAACGCCCACCTCCACGTGGTCATCGTGCCGCACCGGTCCGGGCGTGACCAGCGAATTGTCAGCGCGAGGTGGCGAGCTGGAACGTCCGGGTCGCGTCGAGGTAGATCCCGCGCTGGGCGTGCCGGGGCGGCGGCGGGAGCTGCGACACCAGCTGCTCCAGCGAGGTGGTCGCGCCGACGACGCGGGTCCCCGCGACGATGAAATCGGCCACCGCGCGCCGGATGTGGTTGGGGGAGGTCACCACCACGGCGCTGGTCGCACCGATATCGCGCAGGATGCGGGTGCTGAACAGCGCGTTCTGCACGGTGGAGCCGGCGCGGTTCTCGATGTGGATGCGCGAGGCGGGGATGCCGCGCCCGATCAGCCAGTGCGCCATCGCGTCGGCCTCGGCGATCCCGTTGCGCGGATTGCCGCCGGTCAGCACGATCGGCGAGAACGGCGACGCCACCGCCTGCAACCACGCGGCCGTCAGCCGGTTCACCAGCTCGGGCCGCAGCGCGCCGTCGGGCAGCAGGCCGTAGCCGAGCACCACGATGCCGGTCTGCGGGCCGACCAGCGCGGGCAGGGGATTGGGCAGGGTGCCCGCCGCCGCGGTCACGGCGTGGATCACGTTGTCGGTGCCCGCCTTCTTGGCCGGGTCGACGGCCGCGAGCCGACCCATCGCGTCGGCGAACGCGGGGATGTCGCCCGCGTAGTGCGACCAGATGGCTTGCAGGGCCAGCGCGTCGGCGTCGGCCGGGTCGGCGTCGATCAGGGCGCGCAGATCGGCGCGGCCCGCGGCGTCGTTGCCGTCGGTGAAGTGCCGTTGCGCGGAGTTGTACAGGGCGTCGGTGTCGGGGGCCGCCTGGGCGGGGGCGCCGAGCACACCGGTCAGGGTGACGGTCGCGAAAGCGGCCGCGACCAGGGTTTTCCAATGCCTCGAGATCTTCACTACAGTCGACACCTTCCACGCGTGAAACGGGTTCCGGTACGTCAGCTGGCAGTTAGCCGGGGGCAGAGCACCCACCACGATACGACTGGTCGCGGCGATCGCGGCGCAATTACCGGACCGAAACGCGCGCTGATTCACCCGGCGCGGCGAAGCGCGGGCCGGCACCCGGATAAGCTGTGGCACCGTGGATACCGTTTCGCTGTCCGGCAAGGAACTCGCGGCCGCCCTCAACGCCGACTCCAAGGAGCGCGCCGCCGCGCTCACCGAGCGGGGCGCCGCGCCGCGCCTGGCGCTCGTGGTCGCCAACGACGACCCGGCCAGCGCCTGGTACGTGAACTCGCTGCGCAAGGCCGCCGAACGACTCGGAATCGCTTGCGAGCGTATCGATCTCGGCGCCGACGCGTCCGCCGACCGGATCCGCGCCGAACTCACCGAACGCAGCGCGGACCCCGCGTTCGACGCGATCATGTTGCAGACCCCGCTGCCCGCCGGCGTCGCCCTCGACGACGTGAGTGGCGCGATCGCCGCCGACAAGGACGTCGACGGCGTCAGCCCGCTCTCCCTGGGCCTGCTGGCCTCGGGCCTGCCCGGCTTCGTGCCCGCCACTTCCGAAGCTGTGGTGGAACTACTGAAGCACCACGACATTCCGCTCACCGGCCGGCACGTGGCGGTCGTCGGCCGCTCGAACGTGGTCGGCAAACCGCTCGCTCAGTTGTTGCTGGCCGAGAACGCCACGGTGACCGTCTGCCACTCGCGCACCGCCGATCTGGCCGCCGTCACCACCACCGCCGATGTGGTGGTCGCCGCCGCGGGCCGCGCGGGCCTGATCACCGGCAAGCACATTCGCGAGGGCGCGGTCGTCATCGACGTGGGCACCAACGAGTCGCCCGACGGCGGGATCGTCGGCGATGTCGACGCCGACTCTGTCGCCGGGAAGGCCGAGGGCCTGAGCCCGGTTCCCGGCGGCGTCGGCCCCGTCACCACGGCCCTGCTGATGCGGCACGTGGTGGACGCGGCCCAGCGGCACCGGGGCTGAGCGCACGCGGACGCCCGTCGGCCCATCGCGACCCGAGCCGGATTCCTGCGTTCCGCGAATCCGCGCTGTAGGCCGGCGGCGCGATCGGGAGTATCGTCCGGTCGAATGTGACGGCTGCTCGTCCCGGAGTCGGCCGACCGACTGCCCCTCGAGGGGACGACAGATTCATGACGAACTCTCGTGCGACCGTGGTAGTTCTGGGTGTGAGTCTGCTCGTCGCGTTCGGCGCGGGAGCAGCCGGCGCCACGCCGCCGCCCGCGAACCCCTGGTCCGCGTGGCTGGACCCGATCATCCTGTTCATCGGGCAGTTGCTCGGCCTTCCCGGGTACCGGCCGGGGATCTGAGAGGGCTCGGACGCCGCTGCCGGATACGTCGCGGTGTCGGAGTCGAGTAGGCAGCGGCGCGGCTATTCGGTGGCTGTCACCCGTGACCGGTAGGCGCGCTGCCGGCACGCCGCCGAGCAGTAGCGGCGTTTGCGTCCGCTGGCCGGCTGGTCGAGGGGCGCGGCGCACACCGGGCAGGTTTCGTCACCGAAAGTGCTTATTTCGTCACCGGATCGGGCCGCCCGGTGCGCGTCCGCGTACTCGGCGGCCGCCAGCAGGTCGGCGACCGGGATGCGGCCGCGCGGGGTGTACTGCCGCAGTTCCTTCTCCAACATCGGGCAATGTCCCGCCGGGTCGTCGTCGGTGCAGGTGAGTAGATGCTCGAGGTAGTCGCGGGCGCCGTGCAACCGCCGGATCCGCTCCTCGATCACCCCGATCTGCGTGCGCACTTCGCGCTGCCAGTCCGCGTGCCCGGCCCGCCCGGTGGTGACCACCGCGGCCCGGTCCAGCGGCATCATCCCGGTGACGCAACAGAGGTAGGCGAGCCCCAGTCGGCGCAGGTCGCGGTAGCTGTAGCGGCGGCGCCCACCGGCGCGATCGGGCGGCGGCAGCACCCCCGCGCGCTCCCACCACCGCACGGTGGAGGCCGGTAGATCGAACAGCGCGGCGGCGGCCGCGATCGGTACCCGGGATGCGCCCATGATCACCAGTTGACATCAAGCCGACTTCAAGAACAAGACTTGGGTCGGCCTTGGTCACCTGGGTCACGCCGCGTCGAGAGGGAGCCGATGACCCGTCATCGAGACCCGGCCGCCCGCCGAATTATCCCGCGCGGGTGGGGCTTTCGCGGTTGCTCTCAGGCGGTGCGGGGTGGCGGATCGCCGGAAAGGATTGCGATGCGGGGACTTCTGTTGCTGGCTGTGGTGGTGCTGGTGGGTGCCTGCGGCACGGTGGACGGGCCGGAGACCGGGGCAGAGGTGACGGTGCAGGGCGCCGACGGGCCGGTGTCGATTCCCGCCACCGACCGCGGGATCTGGGCGCTGGGCGACGCGACTGCCGTGCATCTGCTCGCCTTGGGCGTGGTTCCGGAGCATGCCGCGCGCAACCGATACCAGGGTCGTGGGCGCGGTCCAGGTGAACGTGCCGTCCCCGCTGAGCGTGCTCTGGTCGCGGGGGACGATCCCGGGGAGAGTACGCCGTCCCCGACTGCGCGCACTCAGCTCGCCGGCGCGATCCCGGTGATGAGTGTGCGGTCCCCGGTGCGGGCGACGCTCACCAGTTGCGGGTTGTAGGTCGTGGCGGCGCTGTCGGGGCGCTTCTCGGTGACTACCACGCGGAACTGTCCGGCGAAGGTACCCGGCGTGATGGTGACGCAGTGGGTGGTGCCCGCCGGGATGCTGTCGATACCGGTCTGGATGGCCTCGGCCGTGGGCACCGACGCGTTGGGCGCCACCACCGCGCGCGCCAGCTCCGCCGAGCGCGTGACGTAATACGCGTGCTGGAAGGCGAAGATCGCGGACGGGCCGGAGTCGGTGCCGCCCTCGATATTGCCTTGGAATCGGTCGCCGACCCGCTCGAACGCACACGGCGCGGCCGCGGCGGGTTCGGCGGCCGGGGCGGGAGCGCTCGAGGACGTGGGCGCGGGATCGTCACTGCCGATGAACGTCAACGCGCCACCGGTGAGGGCGAGCGCACCGATCGATGCGATCAGCGCGGGCGCCCACCGACGGACCCGGCCGCGTTTGGGCGAGCGGTCGATCATCCGGGTGAAGACGTCCTCCTCGGGGAAGGAGGTGGGCTGGAACTCGGGCTCCGGGCGGTTCGTGGGCGGCTCCCCGGGGCTGGACCCGTAGCCCGGTTCGGCGGTCCGTGCGGCTCGCGCCGCCGCCAGTTCGGCGAGCGGATCGCGCACACGCGCGGGCTGCTCGGCGGAGCCGCCGGACGACCACGGCCTGCGCTTGCGGGCCGCCGAGGCTTCGACCAGCGGTTCGCGCACGGCGGTGTCGGTCTGCGCGGCGCTCACCGTGCTGTAGCGGCGGGTGGGCCGGAAATCGGCGGGGGAGTCGGCGGTGGTGCGCCGGGCGGTGCGCGCGGCGTGCGCGCTGCGGTGGTCCAGACCGGGGGTGTCCGGCGTGACGACCGGCCCCGGCTCGGTTGTGGAGGCGGCGGGTCTCGCGGCATCGGGTGCGAGGCGGGGCATGCGTTCGGTCGGCGAGGTGCTGAGCGGCTGACGCGCCTGCGGTGCGCCGAGATCCCGGGCGGCGTGCCGCGATCGAGTCGTGCTCTCGGGGGAGATGACCGGGGCCGGGCGGGGTGCCCTGGCGGCTTGCGGGGCGGGGCGCGTCTGCGGTGCGCGAGGGGGCTCGTTCCTCCGGGCGAGCGGGCCTGTTTCGAACGCGGCGCCGGACGGCGGCGTGAGCCCTCGAGGCGACGTCTGCGCCGGTTGGCCGGCCTGGTGCCGCGGTCCGGGGGGAGGCGGTGGTGCGGTGCGCGGCAGCGGGCCGGAGTCGTGCGGGCGGTGGGGGACGTTCGGTGCCGGACCACCCGCCGCTTGCGCGGGCCGCGGTGGCGGCGTGCGATGCCGGCCGGACGAGTCCGTCGCCGGTGCCGGACGGCGGGGGATCGGACCCGAATCGTTCATCCCCCGCGAGACTTCCGGTAGTCGCGGCGATTCGGAGTTTCCGTACCTACCGGTCGGGGTATTCCGGGTTTCGTGCGGGCGCGGGCCGGTCTCGGGCGTCGGATAACCAGGAGTGCGCCGGGCTGCGGACGGGTCGGACCCCCACTGATCCGGGCGGCCGCCTCGGCCGTGCGCCGGGCCGGGCCCTGAAGTCGCATCCGGTCGATCCATCTCCCCGCCTTCGTCAGATCGCGCCCGTCGGGTACGTCGCGCTCGAAACAAGCTCCCCGGCACGATACTGCCAGTCCGGGGTGTTCGGCGAAACGTAGCGGCGCGTCGCGTGGCGGAGCGGCCGTCACGGTGACGGCGGGAAGGCCTACCAGTGCACGGTCACCGGATCGCCGATACCGACCGTTTCGTAGTACCAGCGGGCGTCGTCGGGAGCGAGGTTGATGCAGCCGTGGCTGACGTTGGCGTAGCCCTGGGAATCCACCGACCACGGCGCGGAGTGCACGAAAACGCCACTCCACGTGAGCCTTTCGGCGTACTCGCCGTTGATGAGGTAGCCCTCGGGGTGGTTCAGCGGGATGCCGATGGTGCGGGAGTCGAACACGATCGAGCGGAACTTCTCCAGCACGGGGAAGGTGCCCGTCGGGGTCTCCCAGCCGGGCTTGCCCATGGACGCGGGCATGGTGCGCGCGATCTGTCCACCGATACTGACGGTGAAGGTGTGCGCGGACATGTTCGCGACCGCCGTGACACCCGCGTTGGTGCGGAACTCGGTGCGCGCCCCGCCCGCCACGACGCTGATGCCCGTCCTCGCGGGCAGGAACCCGTCGGGTGTCCAGGTGAGTTCGCGGTCGCCGGTCCAGGCAAGCGTGCCGGGGAGCGAATCGCCGGCGCGGACGTCGACGAACCGTTCCGCCCGCGCCCGGTTCTCGACCGGTTCGGCGAAACGGATGGTCACCGGATGCGCGATCCCCACCTCCTGACCGGCCGACGGCGTGATCGAGGCGACGCGTTCGACGGTGTCGGCGCCGACCGTGACCGCGGCCGCCGCTCCGGAACCGAACGCGGCCGTGGCGACCACGACGGTCGCGAGAAACAGGTGGCGACAGGCGCTCCACATGGCTGCCACCCCTTTCGCATGCTCGGGGTACGCGGAGATCCAGTTTACGCCCGCATGATCATCCGGGTCGACGGCGAAGATCGACTTGTAACCGAGGGGAAACCTGCGTGATCACCCCGGTTCGGCGGCGCCCGCGACCCGTTCGTCGAACCTCGCCCGCGCCTCGGCCACCTCCCCGTGATGCCGCTGCGACCATTCGCCCAGCGCACGCCCGATATCGCCGATGCTCACCCCGAGTTCGGTGAGCGAGTACTCGACCCGAGGCGGCACCGTGGGGTAGACGGCGCGATGCACGAGACCGTCACGCTCCAGTGTGCGCAGCGTTGTCGTGAGCACCTTCTGGGTGATCCCGTCGAGCGTCCGCCGCAACTCGTTGTAGCGGATCGGGCCCGTCTTACGGAGCACGCCCAGCACCAGCAACACCCATTTGTCGGACAGGATGGTCAGCACCTCACGCGCCGGGCAGTCGGCGAGGTACTCGGAGACGAGACCCGACGTCCGCTCCGCATTCGGCCCACCGCTCACGATTCGATCCGCCCGGACGCGAGGTGATGCGGATCGGCGGCAGTCCCGGCGCCGCCCGGCCGGCAGTACGCGGGTCCCGCGGAGCACCCGGCACCCTGCGCGGCGTGCATCGCACCGCGATGGGTCGCGCGAAAGGCGGCGACGTCGGGCGCGGACGTTGCGTACAGCATGAGTCGAGCGTATCCGCACCCCTCGGCACGAGAGGTACGACGGCGCTCAACCAGCGCAGTTCCCGGCGGGCGCCCGTGGTCGCGCCGAGTGCTCTCGCGTCCCCGCCACCGTTCGATCCGGCGGACGGGCAACCTGGAGTTTCGCACCGCACACCCCGAGTTGCGGCGACCGAAGAACGGAACAGCCTCGCCATCAAGGGGAGGTGAGCTGGAGCGCTGCGTAGAGGATGGTCGCGGTGGCGCCGAGGATGCCGGGGTGGGTTCCCGGAAGTGCCTGGGGATCCCGAAAGTGCCTTCTTCCGGTACCCATTCGTGCGCAGCAGGATCGAACGCATGTTGGTGATCACGCAGGATGAGTTCGGGGGGCCGGAAGTGTTGCGGGCGGTGACGGTGGAGCGTCCGCGGCCGGGGCCGGGTGAGGTGGTGGTGCGGGTGGCGGCGACGAGTGTGAATCCCGCTGATTGGAAAGTGCGGGCGGGGCAGGTGAATCCGCCGTGGGAGCTGCCGTTCACGCTGGGATTCGATGTGTCGGGGGTCGTGGCCGAAGCCGGGGCTGACGTGAGTGAATTCCGGGGAGGGGAGCCGGTTTTCGGGTTGGTGTTCGGTCGTTACGGCGCGAACGCCGAATACCTGACTGTGCCTGCCGCCGTGCTCGCCCAGATCCCCGCCGGCGCTTCGTATCTGGAGTCGGCGGCACTGCCGACGGCCGGGCTCACGGCGTGGCAGTCCCTGTCCGCTGTGGCCGCGGGGCAGCGTGTTCTGATCCACGCTGCGGCGGGTGGTGTCGGGCACCTCGCCGTGCAACTGGCGGTCGCGCGCGGCGCGCATGTCATCGGCACGGCGAGCGCGAAGCATCACGGCTATCTGCGGGGGCTCGGCGCGCACGAGCTGATCGATTACAGGACAGCGGATTTCGCCGAATCGCTCGCCGAAGTCGACGTGGTCCTCGACCTGGTGGGCGGCGATTACGGCAAACGCTCGCTCCGCGTGCTGCGCCCCGACGGCGTACTCATCGCGGCCCTGGACTCCGACGCCGAGGGCGACCCGCGCTATCACCGCCTGCACGTGCAACCATCGGCGGCCGACTTGTCATCTCTCGCAACCGAATTCGAGGCCGGACGCCTGCGCCCGGCCATAGCGGCGGTCTACCCGCTCACGGACCTGGCCACCGCCCACCGCCATAGCGAATCCGGCGGCGTGCGCGGCAAGATCGCGATCGAAGTCGACGCCTCGCTCACCACCGGCTGAGCCCACGACCACGCACCGCAGGGCGCGCCCCGACCGCGCGCCCTGCCCGAGTGCGCCCACACGCGCCTCCACGCCCGCGCCGGTGGTGAGCCTGCGCCACAGGTCGGCGGCCTCGCGTGCCCTGCGAGGCCGATGTTCCGCCCACCGGCGCGGCGAACCGGTGGGCGGAACGGTGTGCACCGGCGAACCGGCACACGTCTATTCGAGATCGGCGCCCGTTCTGGGCGGGGGCGCCGCTTCGAGGTCGGTGAACTCCTCGTCGGTGAGGAGGCGGGAGCGGATCAGGAACCGCACGCCTTCGGGCGCTTCCAAGGAGAATCCGCTCCCGCGACCCGGGACGACGTCGACCGTGAGATGGGTGTGTTTCCAATACTCGAATTGATCGGCGCTCATCCAGAACGGGGTGTCCGCCGCGACGGTGCCGAGCAGCACGTCCGAGGCGCCCACGCGGAACTCGCCGCGCGGGTAGCACATCGGGGCGCTGCCGTCGCAGCAGCCGCCGGACTGATGGAACATCACCGGCCCGTGCTGCCCGATCAGATCGTCGAGCAGCAGTTCGGCCCGTTCGGTCAGTTCGACGCGGCGGACGGGCATCAGAAGAATCCGAGCTTCTGCGGCGAGTAGCTGACCAGCAGGTTCTTGGTCTGCTGGTAGTGGTCCAGCATCATCGCGTGATTCTCTCGCCCGATCCCGGACTTCTTGTACCCGCCGAACGCGGCGTGCGCCGGGTAGGCGTGGTAGCAGTTGGTCCACACCCGGCCCGCCTTGATGCCACGGCCCAGCCGGTACGCGGAGTTCATATCGCGAGTCCAGACGCCCGCGCCGAGCCCGTAGAGGGTGTCGTTGGCGAGCTCGAGCGCCTCCTCCTCGGAATCGAACGTGGTGACCGAGACGACCGGGCCGAAGATCTCCTCCTGGAAGATCCGCATATCGTTGCTGCCCTTGAAGATCGTGGGCTCGATGTAGTACCCCTCGGGGAACTCGTCCACCTTGCGGGCGCCGCCGCCGGTGAGGACCTCCGCGCCCTCCTTCCGGCCGATATCGATATAGGAGAGGATCTTCTCGTACTGATCGTTGCTGGCCTGCGCGCCGATCATGGTCTCGTCGTCGAGCGGGTTGCCGCCGCGAATCGCCTCGGTGCGCTCGATGGCGCGCGCGATGAACTCGTCGTAGATGGACGAGTGGATCAGCGCCCGCGACGGGCACGTGCACACCTCGCCCTGGTTCAGCGCGAACATCACGAAACCCTCGACCGCCTTGTCCAGGTAGTCGTCGTCGGTGGCGGTCACGTCGGCCAGGAAGATGTTGGGGCTCTTGCCGCCCAGCTCGAGGGTGACCGGGATGATGTTCTCGCTCGCGTACTGCATGATGAGCCGGCCGGTGGTCGTCTCACCGGTGAACGCCACCTTCGCCACGCGCGGGCTCGACGCCAGCGGCTTACCCGCCTCCACGCCGAAACCGTTGACCACGTTGACGACTCCCGGCGGCAGCAGATCCGCCACGAGTTCGATCACCTTCAGGATCGACGCCGGCGTCTGCTCGGCGGGCTTGATCACCACGGCGTTGCCGGCCGCCAGCGCGGGCGCCAGCTTCCAGGTCGCCATGAGGATCGGGAAGTTCCACGGGATGATCTGCCCGACCACGCCGAGCGGCTCGTGGAAGTGGTAGGCGATGGTGTCGGCGTCGATCTCGCTGATCGAGCCCTCCTGCGCGCGGATCGCGCCCGCGAAATAGCGGAAGTGGTCGACGGCCAGCGGCAGATCGGCGGCCTTGGTCTCGCGGACCGGCTTGCCGTTCTCCCACGTCTCGGCCACGGCGAGGGCCTCGAGATTGTCCTCGATGCGGTCGGCGATCTTGTTGAGGATAGTGGCGCGTTCGGCGGCCGAGGTGGCGCCCCAGCCGTCGGCGGCGCGATGCGCCGCGTCCAGCGCCCGGTCCACGTCGGCGGCCGTGGAGCGCGCCACCTCGGTGAACGGCTGCCCGTCCACGGGCGAGGGATTCTCGAAGTACTTCCCCTCCACCGGGGCCACCCAGTCCCCGCCGATGAAATTGTCGTAGCGAGCCGCGTAACTGACAATGCTGCCGTCGGCGCCGGGCTTGGCGTAGGTCATGGTGCTGCTCCTCGATGAGTCGGACGCGTGATCCCACGGCCGCGGGGCCGTGGTGCAGGTCACTTTTCTCCGCGAGGGTTGGCGGAAGGTTGACGCGCGATCGTCCGTCATCGGTGCGACCACTCCGACGGATGAGATCGCGCCCGCGCTGGTGGTCACCGCCGCGAACTCGGTTGGCGTGTAGCGCATGGTCGCGCGTGTGGCGCCTGGCGGTTGGTCGGCGCCGGGTCCGGGCGATCCGGCGTGACGTGCGTACGATGGCAGCGGCCTGCGCACGACCCCTGCGACCGTACGAGGTGCCGTTCGATGAGTTCCTTGCCTGTCTCGTGGCGAGTCCCGTTGCGGGTCGCGGTGCGCCTGGTGGTGAGCGCCGCGGTGCTGTGCCTGCTGACGGTCGCTCCCGCGCACGCCGAGCCCATCGCGACAACACCACCGCCGCAACCGACTTCGGGTCCCGGCGGCAGCGACTACACCGCCGGCGGCGTGCGTGTGAGCGAGGGCGGCAGCGGCGACAGCGCCTGGTACGTCTTCGAACCCGTCGACCCGCAACCGGCCTCGGCACCGCTCGCCGTGATCTCCCACGGCTACGGCGAGTTCGCCGGCTACCAGATGCTGGCCGGGCTCATCCACCACACGGTGCGCAAGGGCAATGTCGTCATCTACCCGCGCTGGCAGGCGAGTCCGCTCACGCCATGCCCCGGACCGTTCGATATCGAACCTTGCGTGCGCGCGGCCGTCGACGGTATCCGCGGCGCGCTGGACTTCCTGCGCGCCGACCCCACCCGGGTGCCACCGGACCTCGCCCGCACCAGCTACTTCGGCAACTCCTTCGGCGGTATCCTCACCGCCAACTTCCTCACCCGCTGGGAGCACTACGGCGTGCCGCGCCCCCGCGCCGTCTTCCTGGAGGACCCGCACGACGGCGGCCTCGCGGGCCCCGGCGAGCCCGCCCTCGCCGACGACCTCGGCGGCATCCCGTCCGATGTGCTGCTCGAATGCCACAGCGGCGCGGAGGGCGTGATCTCCGAAGCGGGCAAAGCGGATTCGAGCTGCAACGCGATCTTCCCGAAGCTCACGAGCCTGCCCGCCGAGAACAAGAGCATCGTCCTCACCCACACCGACGCCCACGGCACCCCGCCCTTGTCCTCCGACCACGGTGTCGCGGGCGGTTCCCCCGATCCCGAAGGCGCGGTGTGGGGAACGATCGACGCCTACGACTACTACTTCGTCTGGAAGGTCTGGGACGCGCTGCGCAACGCCGCCTACTACGGCGAAGACCGCGAATACGCCCTCGCCGACACCCCGGAACACCGGTACACGGGCACCTGGAGCGACGGAACTCCGGTGATCCCCTTGAAGATTCAGGACCACGCACCCATCCGGCCGTGACGCGGTCGGTTCAGTCGGCCTCGGCGGTAAGTCGGCGAAAGCTCAGCTCCGCGTGGGCGATTCGTCGCAGGGCCGCGATGATGGGCTCGTAGAGGATGGTGCCGAGCACGGAGTACTCGATGGCGGCGGAGGCCGAATCGAGCGGCATGTTCTCGATTTCGTAGGCGGCTATCGCGGTGACGTGCTCAGTGTAGATGCGGAACCGTTCGTCGGTGATCGGCATACCCGCCGCCTCGGCGTCGGCCAGGGCCTGTTCCAGTTGCGCGACCGGGGGCGCTTCGGTGGGCAGGGTGAGCCCGAGGGTGGCGAGTATCGACGCGGCGCGGGGATTGCCGGTGCTCGCACCGGAGTCCGGTGCGGCTTCGGTGACCGGGGGCAGGGCCCACGTCGCGGCGGCGATCAACTCCAGGAGCGGACCGTCGGCGGTGTCGATCAGGCCGACGATCACCTTGATCCTGGTCATCGAGACCCCGAGCGCGGACAGCGCCTTGATCAGCGCGATACGCCGGATGTGGGTCTCGTCGTACTCGGCGCGCGTGGCGCTGGTCGCGCGGCCCGGCATGAGGACCTTCTCGCGCAGGTAGTACTTCACCGTCGGCACCGGCACCCCGGCCCGCGCGGCCAACTCGGACATCAGCACGACGGCATCGCTCCTCGGACATTCGGTCTTGACATTGGATACTAACACTATCCAATATTGGATAGTCGCAGTATCCAACAGCGCCGTCCCTTTCCGCAGCCCGAGACGCAGGACACTTCCATGCAGCACATCAGCCCGTTCATGACCATCGCCCTCGGCGCCACCGTCATCTCGGTCGCCACCATCGCCTCCGGCGGTGCGTTCCTCTTCCGCATCGCCACCGGAGGCCACGGAGCCAACGACCTCCAGAAGACCTTCTTCCGCGCGGGTCACGCGCACGCCGGCGTCCTCGTGACGCTCGGCCTGCTCCTGGCCGTCCTCGGCAACGCCGCGGGCGCGAGTCCCGGCTGGGCGAACGGCGGTGCGCTCGCCGTGCTGGTCGCCGCGATCCTGATCCCGGCCGGCTTCTTCCTCTCGGTCCTCGGTAGCGAACCGGTGCGCCCGAATCGGGTGGTGAACGTCATCTGGGTGGGCGCGGGGCTCCTGGTGGCCGGTGTGATCACCTCGGGAGTCGCCGTCCTGCTGGCGGGCGTCGACCGCCAGTGAGCGCCGCCGGCGCCGGTCTTCCCGACCTTCGCCCCCAGCGCGCGGGCCGTGCGCCCGAGCGCAGGGCGATCTGTTCGGGCGATGCGCTGGCGAAAGCCTTTGTGCCGGTTGGTTACCTGAGCATGCGCCGCCTCGACTCCGGCCGGAGTGTTCGGACGTCAGTCGGATCGTGGTCGCGCCACCACGATCCGATCCGGCGGGCGATGTCGTGTCAGGTGGCGGCCGTGCGGGACGCGGCCCGGCATGATGCGCGGTGCGTCAGCCCTCACCCTCGCAGCGCGGTGTGCAGCCTTGCCGTCGCGATCGCTCGCCGCGAATCGTGGTGGGGGAGGAGGTGGAGGGCGTGTTCGTGGACGGCGATGTCGTCGGGGGCGCGTTCGCCGTAGCGGAGGGCGATGTCGGGGTCGGGGTCGGTGAGGACGGCGGTGCGGACGGCGACGGCGAGGTGGTCGCGCCATTCGACGATGCCGGGGGTGTCCGAGCCGGGGAGCAGCGGGCCGCGGTAGAGGCGCACGGCGGTGGCGGTGTCGCCCGCTTCGAGGGCGGCCAGCAGGTCGACGGCGTCGCAGGACACCGGTGTGGTGAGGCGGTAGACGCGGTTGGCGATGTCGCCGCCGGTGGCCGAACGCAGGTGCGACACATCGGCTTTCAGCGTGCTGGAGGTGACGGGGCGGTCGCCGTAGATGGCGTTGTGCAGGCGTTCGGGGGTGAACCCGTCGGGTTCGAGGGCGAGCAGCGTGAGGATTTCGAGGTGCCGGGGCCGCAACCGCACGGGGCGGCCCGCACGGACGAGTCGCGCGTCGCCGAGACAGGTGAGCCGCACGGCGGGCGGCGCGGGCGCGAGATCCGGCAGCCGCGCCTCGATCGCGGTGACGAGCGAGCGCACCGTCGTCATCGCGAGCGGATGCGAGCGGTCCCACGTGGACGAGAGATCGAGCACGCCGAGTTGCCGCCCGTCGGGGGCGTGGATCGGCGCGCAGTAACACACCCATCCGTGCAGCGCGGCGACCAGATGCTCGGCGGAGAACACGGTGGCGGGTCTGCCCGAGCGCATGGCCAGCGACAGCGCGTTGGTGCCCATGTGCGGTTCGTCCCAGCAGCCGCCCGGTGCGAAGTTCACCTTCTCGGCCCGCCGCCGCATGACGGCGCCGCCGAAGGACCACAGGATGGTGCCGCTCTCGTCGGTCACCGCCGCCACGTAGCCGGCGTCCTGCGCGACATGCCGGAATTCGTCGGCCAATTCGGTCACCGGCCCCCGCAACGGCGAGGCCTCCCACCGCGCGCCGACGTCGCCGGAGTCGGCTTCGGGCGCGCTGGGGATGCCGGGATCCACCGTTCGGACCGAGCGCATCCAGGACCGCACCACGTCCCCGCGCAGCCCGGTCGCCGAATCCGCGCTCCCCGGAACCCGATTCGCGCGCGCAGGCACCCAGCGGGCCCATTCCCGCTCGAGTGCGGCCCGCTGCTCGGCGAGAGTGCTCCGTTGCCCCATCCCGCGATACTTTCGTCGTCTCGGTCGTGTACCCCCATGATGCCGCACCGCGACCACGATCGGTGCCGCAATCTCCCCTCCGTTCGGACAGGATCGCCCGTCGTCCGAATGATCAGCCAACGCCTTCGGCGTATTGCTCGGCATTTGGTGCCGGCGTCACAGGTGTGGCCTGTGCCCTGGTTCGGTATCGGGTGTGCGGGTTTGTGAGCCGGGTGGCGGACGCCTTCGGCGTATTGCTCGGCATTTTGGTACGCCCCGGTTTCCTACGGCGATCCACGCACCCGCGCTGGGCAAATGCGGGATGCTGGGACCAGGCCGTTCCGCCGAACCCCGACCGCACGGGAGCCCGCCATGAATACCGCCTGGGTCATCGTCACCGTCGTCCTCGCGCTGGGGGCCGCCGCGTCCGGCGTGGGGACGCTGACCCGTCAGCCTCAGATCGTCGACATCATCACCGCCGTCGGATTCCCCGCCGACCGGATCTGGATACTGGGCGCGCTCAAAGTAGCCGGCGCCGTGGGTCTGCTGGTCGGACTCGCGTGGTGGCCGCTGGGTGTGGCGGCGGCCGTCGGGTTGGTCGCGTACTTCTGCGGTGCACTGGCGATGCACCTGCGGGCGCGCCGGTTCGACATCGCCCCGGCGACCGGGTTCCTGGTGCTGTCGGTGGTGGTTCTGGTGCTCTTCCTCGCCGTCGGTCCGTGATACCGCCGAATCACGCTGTGCGGGTGGATGTCTGACGTGGTGGCCCGTGGTGCCGCGCCGCATCGGCCCGGCACCACGGGAGTCGGTCAGCTGAGGTGGTGCACCGGCCCCATCCCGTACACCGGGGTCGGGATGCCTTCGTAGCGCGCCTTCAACTGGAGTGCCAGATACAGCGAATAGTGCCGTGACTGGTGGAGGTTCCCGCCGTGGAACCACAGCGCTTCCTGATGGGTCGGCTTCCACATGTTGCGCAGTTCCCCTTCCCACGGCCCGGGGTCCTTGGTGGTGCCGGAGCCGTAACCCCAGCATTTGCCGACCTTGTCGGCCACCTCGCGCCCGATGAGGTCGGCGGCCCACCCGTTCATCGGGCCGTAGCCGGTGGCGTAGACGACCAGGTCGGCGGGCAGTTCCGTGCCGTCGGCGAGGATCACGGCGTCCTCGGTCAGCTCCCGCACCTCGCCGTGCGCCAGCGCGATATCGCCGTTGGCGACGAGATCGCACGCGCCCATGTCGATGTAGTAGCCGGAGCCGCGCCGCAGGTACTTCATGAACAGGCCGGAGCCGTCGTCACCCCAATCCAATTGGAAGCCCGCGCGTTCGAGCCGGTCGTAGAAGTCGGCGTCGCGCTCGCGGATCGCCTGGTACACCGGGACCTGGAACTGCGGCATGATCTTGTAGGGGAGCGAGGCGAACAGCAGATCCGCTTTGTCGGTGGTGATGCCCGCCGCGACCGCGCGTTCGGAATACAGGTCGCCGAGGCCGAGTTCCATCAGTGAATCCGACCGCACGATGTGGGTCGAACTGCGCTGCACCATCGTCACCCGCGCGCCCGCCTCCCACAGCGCGGCGCAGATGTCGTGCGCGGAGTTGTTGGCGCCGATCACCACCGCGCGTTTCCCGGCGTAGGCGTCGGGGCCCGGGTGGGCGCTGGAGTGGTGCTGGTCGCCGCGGAACCGGTCCTGCCCCGGGAAGGACGGGATGTTCGGCTTGCCCGACATGCCGGTCGCCAGCACCAGTTGCGTCGGACGTAGCGTGACCGGCTCGCCGTCGCGCACCACCTCGACCGTCCACTGCCCGCTCGCCCCGTCGTAAGAGGCGGAGGTGCACGTGGTCTTGGACCAGTACGGCACCTCCATCACCCGCGTGTACATCTCCAGCCAGTCGCCCATCTTGTCCTTCGGGGTGAACACCGGCCAGTTGGCGGGGAACGGCAGGTAGGGCAGGTGGTCGTACCAGACCGGATCGTGCAGGCACAGCGACTTGTACCGCTTGCGCCACTGGTCGCCGGGCCGCTCGTGCTTGTCCACCACCAGGGCGGGCACCCCGAGCTGGCGCAACCGCGCGCCCAGCGCGATCCCGCCCTGCCCGCCGCCGACCACCAGCACATACGGTTGCCGCTCGTATCCGAGTTCGCGCTCCTCCCGCGCGCGCCGCTCGGCCCAGGTGACGCGCTCCGGGTCCGCGCCGTGCACCACCCCGCGCGGCCGCGTCGGACCCTTGCGCTCCTCGTGGCCGTGCAGCTCGCGCAGCGAGGTGAGCAGCGTGAACGCGCCCTCCTCGGTCAGCCGCAGGTGCCCGGTGCAGCGGCCGGTCGCGGTCTCGAAACCGATCCACGCGGAGATCACGCCGTCGGCGGCGGTGGGCGGTTCGGTGGTGTGGAAGCCGCGCGGATCGGTGTCGGCCAGGCGTGCGGTGAGCATGTCCGCGACGCCCTCGCGCCCCTCCACGGTGGCGATGTTCCAGGTGAACGCCACCAGGTCGCGCCAGAAACCGTTGGTGGCGAACAGATTCGCCGCGGCGGCCACATCGCGGGCGGCCAGCGCCGCTTCGAACGCGGTCAGCCACGCGTCCACCCGTTCCTGGGGACCGAGCCCGTCCGGTCGCGTCGCGGTCGGTGCGAGTGTGCGGGTCATCGTCGACTCCTTCTCGTGCTGATCTGTGACCTACAGCACACGCCGGGCGAACCGATGTCACAATCGTTGCAAGGCGTTGCATCATCGGTGGACTTCGCGCCGGTGTCCGCGCCGGAGCGGGATCGAGGATGGGACCGTGGGCGATTTCAGTGCGATAGGACCGGGCACCGACCTGCCGCGCTATGCCCGCGACCTGGTGCGGATGCACGACGCGGTGATCGGCGGCGGGCGTTCGCCGCTGCGCCCGCGCACCGTCGTGGCGCGGTCGTGGTCGCGGGTGCTGGCGGCCGGGCTCTCCCCGGCCGGATCGAACGCGCGCGCGGTGCTGCCGTTCGACGAGGTGGAGCGCCGCCGTCGCGCATCCCCGCTCGCCGAGACCATCGGCGGGCTCACCCAGGTCGTGGCAGGCGTGGCCGACGCCTCCCAGATGATCATGGTGGTGACCGACGCCGACGGCGTGGTGCTGTGGCGCTCGGGCGCGGCGCGGGTACGCCACCGCGCCGACACCCTGGGTTTCCAGGAAGGCGCCCGGTGGACCGAATCGGTGGTGGGCACCAACGCGATCGGCACGGCGATCGCGGAAGCCGTCCCGGTGCAACTGTTCTCGGGCGAGCACTTCGAACAGTCCCAGCACCCTTGGTATTGCACGGCCGCTCCGATCCACGATCCCCGCTCCGGTGAGCTGCTGGGCGTTGTCGACGTGAGCGGTCCCGCGCTGACCCTGCACCCGGCGATCACCGCGCTGGTCGGTGCGGCCGCCCGGCTCGCGGAAGGCGAGATCGCGCGCGGACAGGTCGATCGGCTCGAACGCCTGCGGACGGCGGCCATGCCGACGCTGTCCGCGCTGACCGGCCCTGTGCTGCTCGTGGATGAAAATGGTTGGGTGGCGCACTCTTCCGGCGTGGCGCCGGTACGGCGCATCGGGATCCCGAATGCCGGACGCGCCGTGCATGTTCCGGGGTTGGGGCTGTGCGCCACCGAACCGCTGCGCGGTGGGTGGGTGGTGCGGCCGGTCGGCACCGAGGCCACCATCCGGCTCACCCTCGACTTGACCGGCACGCCCGTGGTCCATGCGACCGGCGGGGAAACCGAATGGCGCGCAGCCCTTTCCGCGCGGCACGCCGAAATACTGCTGATCCTGCACCGGGCGGGTGCGCGCGGCGTGACGGTCGCCGAGTTGAGCACGGCCCTGCACGGCGACCCCGACCACGCGGTCGCCGTGCGCGCCGAACTCTCCCGTCTGCGTCGCACCCTCGGCGCGGTGATCGAGAGCCGTCCCTACCGGCTCGCGCCTTCGGTGCGGCTCACCGTCACCCCGCCCGAGGCGATCGGGAACCCGGCGCCGCGAGGCTCCTCCTCGATCTGATCGGCGACGGCGGCGTGGCGTCGAGCTTGCCGAGCAGATCGTCGCCCGGCTCGTCGTCGAGGCCCGAGCGCCGGTTCCCGGGTACCGCGCGGTGATCTCCGGTCAGGGTGCCGCGCAGGACACGTCGTCCTCGGGCATGGTGCCGTCCACCAGGTAGGCGGTGGTGACGTCCTGGGCGCAGGCGTTCTTGCCGAGCACGTACGCGCCGTGGCCGCTGGCGTCGACGCTCACCAGTCGGGCGCGGTCGCCGAACTGCTCCCGCAACATCTCGCCGCCCACGTGCGGCGTGGGCACGTCGCGCCGGTTCTGGACGAGCAGGATGTTCGACGGGCCGTCCTGGGAGATCTCGACCGGTTGCTCGGCGGGCTCGAACGGCCAGTAGGCGCACGGCGTGATGTTCGCGGGGGCGGCGCCGAAGAGCGGGTAGCGGTCGCGGTCCTCGGCGACCGCCCGGCGATAGGTCTCCACGTCCTCGGGCCAGTCGATGTCGTTGCAGGTCACCGCCAGGAACACGGTCCACGAGTTGTCGTAGGACGCGAGGTCGGGCGTCTCGCGGGGCGGCGCCGGCAGCGGTGCGTCGGTGCGCAGCGCCTGCCAGAGTTCGGCCAGCGCGGGATATCCGGACTCGGCGAAGAGGAGGCCGAACAGGACGGAACGGAAGGCGGGGCCGTTCATATCGGGCCGGGGGTTGTCGTCCAGGCGGTGGGCCAGTTCGAAGTAGGTCGCGCGCACCTCCTCGGGTGTGCGGCCCAGACCGTATTCGTCGTCGCGCTGCGCCGCCCATGCCGCGAAGGCGGGGAAGGTCTCCTCGGTGCCGAGGCTGTAGCGGCGCATGCCGTCCTGATCCAGGTGGGTGGTGCCGACGTTGCTGTCGAGCACGATCCGGTCGGTGCGCTCCGGGAACAGCGACGCGTAGGCCGCGCCGAGCGCGGTGCCGTAGGAGTAGCCGAGGAAGTTCGTCTTCTCCTCGCCGAGCGCGGCGCGGATGCGGTCCAGGTCGCGGGCCTTGTTGGCGGTGGACAGGTGGCGCAGGCGGCCCTCGCTGTCGTTGCTCGCGCATTGCCGCGCGACGGCTTCGACCTCGGTCGCCCGGGCGAGGACCGCCGCGTCGTCCACCGCGTACGGCGGGATGTTGCCGATGTAGGGGCCCTCGCCGGTGAAACCGCAGTGCACGGGGGCGGAGTACTTGATCCCCCTGGTATCCATGGCGATCACGTCGTAGCTGTCGGTCACGCTCGCGGGCAAGCCCAGCTTCACCAGGAACGCCGAGAACGCCAGGCCCGACTCGCCGGGACCGCCCGGGTTGAGCATCAGCACCCCGCGCCGCTTGTCCGGATTCGGGCTCGCGAGCCGGGAGATCGTGAGGTCGATCCGGGTGCCGTCGGGATCGGCGTAGTCGAGTGGAACGGGCACGGTGGCGCAGTCCAGCCGCGACGGCGCGGCCTCGGTGACGACGTCTTCGGGGCAGGCGCCCCAGGTGACGGTCGGTGCGGGCTCGTCGGCGGTGGTGGAACACGCCGAGGCGAGCGCGCCGGCCATGCCGAGCACCGCCACGACCGCCAGGCCGCGGGTCACGGCGCGGTGTCTGGTCACAAGAATCTCCTCCTTCGCACCCTCGCGCCACCGAGCCAACACCGTGCCGCTACGGCACAGTCAAGTCGGCGGCGCGGGATCGATGAGCGGAGACTTCGTGGCCGGTGGGGCACATATCCACGGCCCGCTACGCCTCGCCGAGGACGTCGCCGAAGTCGTCCTCGACCCGGCGCACGAGAACACCCCGGTGGCCGACGCGGCGACCCGTCTGCCCGTCCCCGTCCGGTGGCACCCCGGATTCCGTTTGCACACAGACGAACTCGTCCACCACACCGCCTACCGCGGCCCCCACATCGTCGCCCTCGGCACCGCCCTCGCCGAGCACGGCTGGCTCACTCCGCGCGTCCTCGGCGACGCGGCGCGCGGGCACCCACGATCCCCAGGACCTGAAGAAGGTCTGGCACCGCCTCGCCCGCTTCGGCTACGCCTGGACTGATCCGACTGCCTGACAAGGAGTTTCGGAACGTACCGGAAAAGCGTTGGCGTGCACCATGAACCGCTCAATGCTCTGCGCGGTGCACGGGGTACCAGTCCTGCCCGGCAGGTTCACCGGCCAGGTTCCAGCTCCAGGACGTTGTCGGGGTGACGCGCACGTAGTACCCCGGACCGACCATGCCGGTGCGCTCGAGGGGTTTCTCGGCCCTGCCGTAGATGCGGATCCCGCGGGCGATGAACGGGTCGAGGGACACCACGTCGTCGAAAACGAGGGCTACGTGGTGGTTTCCGGCAGCGATATTGCGGATCTTGCGGGTGCGCAGGACTTGTTCGCCCGCACCGCAGATCCACAGATGCGGGAGGTCGAGTTCGACGGCGACGGGCACCACGTCGGGGTGACCGGTGGGGGAGACGGTGGCGAGGCGGGCGACGGGTTGCGTGCGCAGGTAGGCGACTTCGTCGTCGGTGAAGGACATGAAGGCTCCTCGAGGAGAGTGGACTCGTCACCAGTTATACGAACGGGCACCCGCCGGATCGACAGTTCACGGCGCGGACACGCGCCCGGCGGGGCGGGGCGTCTCCGGCGGGCGGCTCACGCGCCCGCCCAGCCGCTCCTGCACGGTGAATCCGTGGCGGCGGCACCAGCGCGCCAGGGCGGGGATCGCGTTCTCGTCCTCGCGGAACGTCGGGATCAACTGGCCGGTGATGTGCAGGCGGTGGGCGTCGGCCGTGCGGCACAGGTGGGTGAGCACGGCGGTGCCCAGGCCCATGCCGCGCAGCGCGGGCGTCACCGTGATGGTGTCGAGTTCGAGTGTGCTGGTGCGGATCACGAAGGACACCTCGACCGGGCTCGGCCCGCTCCGCAACAGCGTCAGCACATCGGAGGGGACGGGCCGCAGGTCGCCGGGCAGGTGGTCGATCAACCGTTGCCGGGCCGCCTCCGAGGGGGCGAGCCGCACGGCCGTGAGCAACCGGCCGGTCACGTGCTCCACGGCGAGCCGGTCACCCTCGGCGGCCGCCTCCCGCGCGGTGAGGCAGTCCCGCGCGATGGCGCGCAGCTCCCGCGACCACGGTGGCGCGCTCGCCGCGAAATACGGTGCGACCGTGGCGACGGTCGCCTCCAACCCGACAACTCCGTCCAGCGTGTTGGTCTCGCCGCCGGACAGCACGCCCCAGGCGCGGTCCTCGGCGCCCACGCCGTGCCGGGACAGCTCCTGCCGCAACCGCTCCAGCCGCCGCTCCGCGCGCTCCACCGCACCGCCGGGCAGCCGCGCCAACCACAGCGGCCGTCCCGCCAGATTCGTGCGGATCCGCAACCCCGCCAACGCGATGCGCGCCGCCCGATAGTTGCTCCACGCTTGCTCCCTGCGGGCGCGCACCTGCGCCGCCGGACCGGGGTCCGGCGCCGCGGGGGAGGGAGGGTCGGCACTCATGACTTATCAACCGTAGATCGGTCCACGGCGGTTCGGCGACAACTCGGCGCACGACGATCCGAGAACCTCCCGGACGCCGCTGGTCAGCCCGTCGGCGCGCGGAGAACCGCCGCGTGTCCGCCTATCGGCGTGTCGGTGGGCGGGATTCAGCCGCGGACGGCGCGGAGCACCTCGGCGTGCAGCGCGTCGGCCCGCGCGGCGATCTCCTCGACGCGCAGCAACGCCGGGGCGAACGGGTCGCCGAGCGCGGCGGGCAGCGAGGTCACGTTGATCTCGATGTTCAGCCGCGAACTCGTCGCGGCGGCGCGGGCGGCGTCGGCGGCGGCCCCGATATCGGTGACCACGTTGGGATTTCCGATCGGCAGCAGCTCCGCCGCGAGCGAGAGCACCTCGTCGGCCTCGTCCATCACGCGCGCGGGCACCCGCGCGGCCTCCACCAGCGCGGCGTTGATCGCTTCGGTGCGGGCGGCAGCCTCCTCCTCGGTCGCCTTGGGCAGTTTGTAGGCGGCGCCGACGGCGGTGAAGGCGGCGGCGTCGGCGTCGGCGAGCGCCAGCGACCGGGCGCGCGCGGCGTCGGCGGCCTCGATCAGGCGGTCGATCACCGGACGGTGCTCGGCGTCCTTCGCGCGCGTCGTGTAGCGGGCGACCATGGCCACCAGCGCGGCTCCCTGCGCGGCGTGCAGCGCCGCCACCGCGCCGCCGCCGGGCGCGGGGATCTTGGCGGCCAGATCGGACAGGTACCCGTCGAGGGTGGCCGCGCCGAAGGAGGACGCGGTTTCCTGGGACGACGTGCTCGGCTGCGACACGGGTGACCTTTCGTTCTCGGATCTGCGGGAATCGCACCCACGCTACCGCCCGCCCCGGCGGACCGGCGCGCGGGCGGGCCGTATCGAGGACTATGTTGTGGACTATGCGGATCGGATTGGGCATCAACTACTCGGGCGGTTTCAAGGAAGCCGCCGCGGAAGTGGCCGACCTGGAGAAAGCCGGGCTCGACATCGTGTTCGTGCCCGAGGCGTACTCCTTCGACGCGGTCAGCGCGCTCGGCTACCTCGCCGCGCGGACCGAGCGGATGCAGCTGGCCTCGGGCATCCTGCAGATCTACACCCGCACCCCGAGCCTCACCGCCATGACCGCGGCCGGCCTGGACTTCGTCTCCGAGGGCCGCTTCGTGCTCGGGCTCGGCGCATCCGGCCCGCAGGTCATCGAGGGTTTCCACGGGGTGCCCTACGACGCGCCCATCGGCCGCACCAGGGAGCTGGTGGAGATCTGCCGCAAGGTGTGGCGGCGCGAGCGCCTGGAATACCAGGGCAAGCACTACCAGATCCCGCTGCCCGCCGAGCGCGGCACCGGCTTGGGCAAGGCGCTCAAGCTCATCAATCACCCGGTGCGCGAACGGATTCCGGTGCTGCTGGCGGCGCTGGGCCCGAAGAACGTGGAGCTGGCCGCCGAGATCGCCGAGGGCTGGCAGCCGATCTTCTTCCTGCCGGAGAAGGCGCGGGACGTGTGGGGCGATGCGCTGGCCGCGGGCAAGGCCAAGCGCGATCCCGCGCTCGGTGAGCTGGAGGTGTACGCGGGCCCGGCGCTGGCCATCGGCGAGAACGTGACGCCACTGCTGGAGTTCGTGAAGCCGCACCTGGCGCTCTATATCGGCGGCATGGGGGCCAGGGGTAAGAACTTCTACCACACGCTGGCCACCAAGTACGGCTACGGCGCCGAGGCCGACCGTATCCAGGAGCTGTACCTGGCGGGGCAGAAGGAGGAGGCGGCGAAGGTGGTGCCCGACGAGCTGGTGCGCGACGTGTCGCTGGTGGGGCCCGCCGGGTTCGTCAAGGAGCGGGTGCAGGCGTTCCGGGAAGCCGGGGTCACCACGCTGAACGTGGTGCCGCTGGCGGCGACGCCCGCCGACCGCGTCAAGCTGATCGAGCAGCTGCGCGAACTGGTGTGAGCGAACGGGGCGCGTCCGGGCCGGACGCGCCCCGTTTCTCTCGTCCTCAGTTGGCGCGCAGCGCGGCCAGCGCGGCCTCCAGCGTGGAGTGCAGCGCGAACACCTGGTCGAGGGCGGTCATCTTGAGCTGGCGGCTGGTGGCGGGCCCGTCGGCGACCACGGCGATCGAGGTCGCCGCGCCCGCCCGCTGATGCGCGGCGACCAGGGCGGCCATCCCCGCCGAGGCCAGGAAGCTCACCCCGGTCAGGTCGATGATCAGGGCCGCGGGCTTGTCGCCGAGCACGCCTTCGATGGCGTTCTCCAGCGCGGGAGCGGTCGCCAGATCGACCTCCCCGGTCACCGTCAGCACGGTCGCGCCGTCGTGCGCCGCGACCGAGGTGGTCATCGTGTCCGCCATGGGATACGCGTCTCCGGAAGTGTTGGTCACCTATCAACAACACACAAACCGCGCCGAATTCGCAACCTCATCCGGTGACGATTGTGCGACGCGGGCTCACTCGCGCTCCAGGACCGCGTGGAGGAAGTCGCGGGTGCGTTGGTGGGTGGGGGCGGTGAAGACCTGGTCGGGGGTGCCGTCTTCGATGACGCGGCCGGCGTCGAGCATGAGGACGCGGTCGGAGACGGTGCGGGCGAAGCGCATTTCGTGGGTGACGCACAGGAAGGTGATGGGTGTGGTGTCGGCGATGTCACGCAGCAGGTGCAGCACGCCGGTGACGAGTTCGGGGTCGAGCGCCGAGGTGACCTCGTCGAGCAGCAGGACTTCGGGGTCCATGGCCAGGGCGCGGGCGATGGCCACCCGCTGCTGCTGGCCGCCGGAGAGCTGATGGGGGCGCGCCTCGGCCTTGTCGGTCAGCCCGACCAGCTCGAGCAGTTCGAGGGCGCGCTCGCGCGCCTGCTCCTTCGGCCTGCCCAGGCCGCGCACCGGCCCCTCGGTGATATTGCGCAGCACCGACATGTTCGGGAACAGGTTGAACTGCTGGAACACCATCCCGATCGCGGTGCGCGCCCGGCGCAGGTGCCGGGCGTCGGCGGGCACCAGCCGGTCGCCGCGGCGCAGGTGGCTGAACGGCTCGCCCGCCACCTCGATGGTGCCCGCGTCCACCCGTTCGAGGGTCATCAGCAGGCGCAGCACGGTGGTCTTGCCGCAGCCGGACGGGCCGATCAGGGTGACGAACTCGCCGGGCGCCACCGCGAAATCCATCCCGTCGAGCGCGACAACCGGCCCGAAGGTCTTGCGCACGTCGGTGAACCGGATCATCGGCGAACCGGGCTGGTCCTCAGGCGAATTCGACACGGCGTTCCAGCTTTCGTACCAGGAGCGAACACGGGTAGCTCAGCGCGAGGAAGGTGAGGCCCACGGCGAACCAGGCTTCCGGGCCCGCGCCGCCGGTGTCGGCGGCGTAGGCGGTCTTGATCTGGTAGACCATGTCCAGCACGACGATCGCGGACAGCAGCGGCACCTCCTTGAACATGCTGATGGTGTAGTTGCCGAGCGCGGGCAGCACGCGGGGAATGGCTTGCGGCAGAATCACATCGGTCCAGGTGCGCCCGCGCGGCAGGTTCAGCGCCACGGCCGCCTCCCACTGCGCGGCGGGCACCGCCTCGATGCCCGCGCGATACACCTCGGCGGTGTAGCAGGCGTAGTGCACCCCGAGGGCCGCGACGCCGACGATCACGCGTTGCGTGTCGATCGACAGCCCGTCCAGCAGGGCCGGGCGCACCACCCAGTACAGCACGAACAACTGCACCAACAGCGGTGTGCTGCGCACGAATTCGATGAACAGCCACAGCAGCTGGTACACCACCGGAACGCGGCTGCGCAGCAGCACGGCGAACGCCAGCCCGAGCGTGTAGGCGACCAGGGCACCCAGCACGGTGAACTGGATCGTGACGAGCAGGCCGTCCCAGATGTAGGGGAAGGCGTCCCAGAACTTGTCCCAGCGCCAAAGTCCCATCAGGTCCCCAGCTCCATCAGGTCACCGTCGCCATTCGCAAGCGCCACCCGGCTCCGGTCGGACGTGGGCGGCCCGCGCGATGCGCGGCCCAGCGCTCCAGGATCCGCATGATCAGCGTGATCACCACGGCGATCGCGAGATAGCAGAGCAACTGGATGGTGTAGACCACCCCGAGTTCCTGGGAGAACTGGGGCACGGCGCGCAATTCGTCGCCCTTCTTGAAGATCTCGGGCACGGCGATGAAGCTCAGCAGCGCGGTGCTCTTCATCAGCTGGATGAACAGCGTGTTGAACGAGGGCAGCATCTCGACCACGGCCTGCGGCAGGATCACCCGCCACATCCGTTGCACCGGACCGAGATTCAGCGCGATCGCGCCCTCTACCTGGGCGCGCGGCACCGAGCGCACCGCGCCGCGCACGATCTCCGCGCCGTAGGCGCCGTGGTTGAGGCCGAGCACCAGGATGCCGATGAGCAGCAGGCCCTGCGCGGTGGCGCCGAGCGCGATGCCGAGGAAGATCGGCACCGCCACGGCGAAGAAGAACAGTTGCACCACTTCGGAACTGCCGCGGAACCCTTCGACGTAGATCCGGGCCGGGACGCGCGCCCAGCGCGTGGGCGCGAGCAGCGCCAGGCCCGCCAGGAACGAGAGCACCACGGTGAGCGCGATGCCGCCGATCGTGGCCCAGAGGGTGAACGGCAGGCCCGCCAGTATCCGCTCGAGGTAGATGTCGAGGTTGTCGGACAAAGGCTATGCCGCGCAGTACTGCTCGGTGGACAGGGCCGGATCGGGTTCGTTGGCCGCGGTCAGTCCGAACGGCTCGACCAGGCGCAGCCATTCGCCGCTCTCGTGCAGCGCGCGCAACTCGCGGTTGAAGTCCTCGCGGAACTGGTCGTCGCCGATGCGGAAGTTGAACGTGCCCACGTCGGGACGGTCGCCGTACTGGAAGGATTCGGTCACTTCGAGATTCGCGTCCGGGTTGTTGCGCACCAGCCAGGAGGCGGTGACGTCGAGCATGGCCGCGCCGTAGACGTCGCCGCCCGTGACGGCGCGCAGGATGTCGTCTTGTTTGGCCATCGGCTCGATGAGGGTGTCCGGCACGCCCGATTCGGTGGCGTAACCGTTCTCCACGGCGCCGCCTAGGGTGGCGATGCGTACTTGTTCGCGGGTGATGTCCTCGAAGCGAGTGATATTGCGCGGGTTGCCCTTCGGGACGAGGAACGCCGAACCCACCTGGTAGTCCGGGATCGCGAACGCCGAACTCTCGCAGCGGCGCGGGTTGATGAACATGCCCGCGGCGACGAAGGCGTAGTTCTGGGCGCGCACGCCGTCGATGAGGCCGTCGAAATCGGTGACCACGCCTTCGATCTCGTCGATGCCGAGCCGTTTCAGCACGGCCCGCGCGACCGTGGGGGCGTAGCCGGTGAGCTCACCGTGCTGGTCGAGGAACGCCCACGGCGCCTCGTTGGCGAAACCGACCTTGATCGTGCCGGAGGCCTTGGCGTCCTCGTAGGTGACGGCGGCCGCGCCGTCGCCGCCGAGTCCGCAGCCGGTGGCCGCCAGGGCCGTGGTCATCGTCACTGCCGCCAGTATCCGCCGGACCCGACCCCGCATTCGCGTCGCCATCGCCCATCCTCTCCTCGACGGCGCCGGGCAGCGTCGAGGGGATCGCCCCCGGCCGCCGGCGCTCGAATCGCCACAACCCACCCGGGCCCGCAGACACGGGCCGATCGGTGTCTTCAAGGCTGGCGAACGAACTTTGCGGCCGCCGATCGAGTCGTTTGCGGTTGTGTGACAGATGTCACTTCACTTGCGGAAAGTGACACGGGCACGACGCCGGCGATCGGTGTCATGGCCGGTCGTGTGCCAGGGTGGCGAGCAGATCGCGCCAGCTCGGGGCGTCGCGGTCGCGCGCGGATACGAGGGTGACCGGCTCGGGCCAGGGCAGGGCGAGGTCGGGGTCGTCGTAGCGGACGGCCAGGTCGTCGGCCGGATCGTGCGGGCGGTCGATGCGGTAGCAGACGTCGGCGCGCTCGGTGAGCGCCTGGAATCCGTGCAGGAAACCGGGCGGGATGTAGAGCTGGTGGAAGTTCTCGTCGTCCAGGCGGAACGCGGCCGAGCGGCCGAAGGTGGGGGAGCCGGGCCGGATGTCGACCACGATGTCGAGGATCGCGCCCGCCGCGCAGCGCACCAGCTTGGCCTCGCCGCGCCCGCGCCGCCCGTGCATCCCGCGGACCACGCCGCGCCGGGACCGCGACTGCGAGTCCTGGACGAAGCGGCCCGAGGCGCCCGCGCCGAAATGCGCGTCGAACACCGCCACGTCGAAGGTGCGGGTGAACAACCCGCGCTCGTCGTGGGCGGGGTCGGGGATCAGCAGCGCGACGCCGTCGAGGTCGGTGGACTCGATGCGCACGGTGGTCACGACGGCCGCACCGTCCGTCCCGGGTGCAGAACGGCGTCGACCTCCGCGGCGATCCGGCTGCGGAAGGTCGCCGGGGAGAAGTTCTCGGCGTGGTCGCGGATGCGGGCCGGTGCGTAGGCGGCGGGGTCGAAGGCGGTGAGGAGCCGGGCCAGCTCGTCCACGACGTGCGCGTCGTCGCCGGGTGGGACCAGCGCGCCGGTCACCCCGGGTACGACGGTGTCGAGTGCGCCGCCCGCGCCGACGGCGAGCACCGGCGTGCCGCAGGCCATCGCCTCGACCGGGACGATGCCGAAATCCTCGATGCCCGGCATGAGCAGCGCCCGGCACCGCTGGTACATCTCGGCGAGCACGTGGTCGGGCGCGGCGCCCAGGAATGTGGTCTCCGGGCCCGCGATGCTCTCCAGGTGCGCGCGGTCGCGGCCGTCGCCGACCACCACGAGCCGGCACCCCGCCCGCTGCGCGGCGCGGATGGCGAGGTCGGGCCGCTTGTACGGGACGAGCCTTCCGGCGAACAGTACGAAATCCTCGCGGTCCACGCCGGGGTCGTGCCGGAACCGCTCGACCCGGACCGGCGGCGGCACCACGGTGGCAGGCAGCCCCCACCAGCTGTTCACCCGCTCGGCGACCGCCTGCGAATTGGCGATCACGCGGGTGAGCCGGGGCGCGGCGCGCAGTTCGGCGCGACGGGCGAGGGTGCCCAGCGCGGCGAGCGCACCCGCCCCGAGCGGCCCGCCCGCCTCCCGGCGGCGGAACGCGGTGTCCCACGCCCAGCGAGCCGGGCTGTGGACGTAGGCGACGACGGGCGCGTCGGTGGCGAGGGCGGCCTGGGTGGCGAACGAGTGGTGGCTCACCACCACCGCGTCGGCGTCGGCGAGCGGGAACCGCCGGAACGCGGCGGGCGCGAACGGCAGCAGCGGCGCGTGCGAGCGACGGCCGGTGGCGGCGTGCGCGCGGCTGAGCCAGCTGTCGCGCACGGTGGACCAGTCCAGCCCGTCGCCGCCCCGGTCGCGGACGGCGGTGCGGTCCACGATGGGCGCGAAAACCGGTGCGGCGGGCCAGATCCGGGTGAACTCGTCGATCACCGCCTCGGAACCGCCGTATTCGGTGAAGCGTTCGTGGACGATCGCGAACGTGTTCATCGGGTGTGCTCCTCGAGCTGTCGGGGGGCGGCGTAGCGGCGCAGCGCGGGCGCGACCGGGCGGCCGTGCAGCAGGCCGTCGACGCCGCCGCGTTCCAGTGCAGTGCGGTAGATCTCGGCGGCCGCGCGGATCGCGGTGAGGGTGTGGTCGATATCGGCGGGCAGGTGCGCGGCGGAGGTGACGAACGACTGGCCGAGCACGCCGTGGCGGAGGAGCTCTTGCAGGAACAGCGTCCGGAACTCCTGCGACGGCGCGCCCGACGGGTCCTCGGTGCGGAACACCAGGCACGAGGAGCGGCCCAGCACGCGCAGCCGGTCGGCGATGCCGAGTTCGGCGGTGATCTCGGCGAATCCGGCGGCCAGCGCGTCACCGGCGGCCTCCAGCCGGCCGATCGGATCGGTGGTGGCGTAGGCGTGGACGACGGCGCGGAACGCGGCCAGCGACGCCGTTTCCGGGCCGTGGGTGGTCGAGAGGAGGAACACGCGCGGCCGGTCGGTGCGCAACCCGCCGAGCTCCATGTACTCGCGCTTGCCCGCCAGCGCCGAGATCGGAAACCCGTTGCCCATCGCCTTGCCCCAGCACGACAGGTCGGGCGTCACACCGTAGACCTGTTGCGCGCCGCCGGAAGACCAGCGGAAACCGGTGATCATCTCGTCGAACACCAGCAGCGCGCCGTGGTCGTCGCACAGTGCCCGCACGGCCGCGAGATACCCCGGTGCCGGTTCGGCCATCGCGGTGGCCGCCTCCATCACCACGCAGGCGACGGCGTGCTCGGTGAGCACCCGCGCCAGGGAGTCGATGTCGTTGTAGGCGAACACGACCGTGCCGGGGGCGGGGATGCCGCTGTCCATCTCGGTGGTGCCGATGAACCAGTCGTCGGTGGAGAAGAACGGCTGCGCGCACACCGCGACGGTGGTGCGCCCGGTGGCGGCCCTGGCCAGCCGCACGGCCGCGGTGGTGGCGTCGGAGCCGTTCTTGGCGAACTTGACCATGTCGGCGCCCGGCACCAGGCGCAGGAAGTCCTCGGCCGCCGCGAGTTCGAGGTCGGTGGGGCGGGAGAAGTTCACGCCGTCGGCGATGGCGCGCGCGACGGCCTCCACCACGGGCGGATATCCGTGGCCCAGGGTCACCGACCGCAGTCCCATGCCGTACTCGACGTACTCGTTGCCGTCGCAGTCCCAGACCCGGCATCCGTTGCCGCGCACCAGGACCGGCGCCATCGCCTCGGGGTACTGGTCGGAGCCGCGCGCGTAGGTGTGCGCGCCGCCGGGGACGATCTCGTGCAGCCTGGCTTGGGCCGCTTCGCTTTTCCGCAGTCGGGTGGTGTCCCGGGTGGTGGTGCGCATCGCTTCCTCCTCAGCATCCGCGATCGGCGAAGGCCCGTAGATATCCGGCGGACTGACGGATGTACATCCAGGCCCAGAACAGCGGCCCGGACGGGCTGGGGGAGGCGACCATGGTGATCCGGCCGCCGAAACACTTCCCGACGATGTAGCGGGCCCGCGAGACGTGCGGGGTGAAGGTGATGACGATGATGTGGCGCCAGCCCCCGGCGTCGGCGCGGCGGCGGATCTCGCGCGCCTCGCCCTGGGTGGTCCACGGGTCGGGAACGAAACAGTCGACGCGGAACGGGTGGCCACCCGCGCAGTAGCGGTCCATCTCGTGGTCGTCGGCGCCGGTGGAGCGCGAGATCAGCAGGCGCGGCGCGTACCCGCGCTCGGCGAGGTCGAGGCCGAGGTCGAAACGCTCGTAGGCGGTGCCGCCGAGCACCACGATGGCGTCGGCGGGTTCGAGCGCATCGGTCTGGGGGTGCACGAAGACCGGCACCCCGGCGGCGGTGACCGTGACGATCACCAGCAGGGCGAGCGCGAGCCGGGTCGCGACGCGGCGGACGGTGGTCATGGGCGGCCCCCGAGCGCCACGGCCCACAGCTCCCGGTTGCCGTCCGCGACCTCCCGCAGCACGCCCTCTTTGTGAAACCCATTGGCGGACAATGCCTTCGCCGCGAGCGAATCGGCGGGGTCGGCGAGTATCGTCACGCGCTCGATGCCCAGCAGGCGGCAGCGGGCGACGACGGCGCTCAGCACTGCGCCGCGCAGGTCCCCGGCCAGCGACGGTGGGTCGAGGGCGGCGCTGATATTGCGGTCGAACATGTCCAGCCCGAACAGCCGCGCGTGGCCGAGGGTTTCGGCACCGCGCCGGATGGCCAGCGCCAGCCCGTCCGGCGTGCGCAGATCGTGGAACCTGGTGCCGCGCAACACCACCTCCGGAAAGCCAGGCACCTCGAGCGTGATCCGCCGGGTGGGCAGCCGCGTCCGGATCGGCCGCGCCGTCGACGCGGCGGCATGGCGCGAGGCGACCGCGACGACGGTGGTCACCGGCGGCGCGGTGCGCTCGGGCACACGGACCGAGGTGAGCGCGGCAGGGGTGCGTCCGGGTCCGGGACGCGCGGTTCCGTGCTCGGCGCGCAGCCAGCGCGCGACGAATCCGCCGGCGGGCACGTCGGCGCGGGTGAGGGCCCACAGTTCGTGGTCGGTGCGGCGGCCGCCGGCGTCGACGGCGCGCACCAGGAGGGCTTCGCGCCGCATGCCCATGGCGGCCGCGCCGGTGCGGGTGACGATATTGTCGGCCGCGATGGGCGCGGTGACGCGACGCAGGCCGAGCGGACCGGTGGCGAAGTCCAGCAGCAGGGCCGCGGCCAGCCCGCCGAGCCCGGAACCCGCGTGGTCGCGGTCGATCCAGATGCCCAACTCGGCCGACTCCGCGCGGGCGTCCAGGGAGCCGAGCTCGCACTGCCCGGCGAAGCGGCCGTCGACCTCGATGACCGTCGCCAGCCGCCGCCCGCGCCGGATGTCCGCGCGCGCTGTGAGCCACTCCCGCGTCCACGCCGCGCCGTCGTGGCGGGCCTCCCAGTCCAGCGGGGAGCTGATCATGAACGGCTGCAACGCCTCCTGGTCGCGCAGGCGGATGCGCCGCCACTCGCCGAAGTCGTCCAGCCGCGGTGGCCGCAGCCGGACATGGTGCCCGGCGAGCGCCACCGGACCGAGGGTGAGTCCCGTGAGCACGGGCCATCGCGCCGTCACCGATGCGGCCGCCGATCGCCGAGGGCGGCGGTGGTGACCGCGCCGTCCGTGCCCACCGAGAGCCGCCAGTACGCGCCGTTCTCGTCCCGCAGCACCACCCCGGCCTCGGACAGCAGCGCGCCGCTGGGCAGCACCGCCGCGACCGCCGCGCCGTCGGGGGATTCGAATCGCGCGATTTCGGCGTCGGTGGAACCGCCTTTGGCGACGACGGTTCCGGTGAACGTCGGATCGGTCGTATGGCCGCGGGCCAGGACGTGCCAGGCGCGCGGGAAGACCGCGTCCGAGAGGTCGGCCCCCGCGCTCGAGATGAGGTTGATCGCCGTGCCCTCCGGGCAGTCGCCCGGGTCGATGCGCAGTTCCACCGGCATCCGGTCCGCGAGATCGGGGTCGAAGCGGACGTTCGCCAGATAGGGCTGGCGGCAGTACGCCAGATCGAGCCCGACCGAGCGGGCCGCCACCTTGCAGTTGACCATGCCGAACTGGGAGGGGCCTCCGACGCCGCGACGCCCGACCGCGAGCGCGGTGTCGGCGCCCTCGAACCAGATGTTGGTGAGCCACCAGTTGTTGGCCGCGCCGTCGATGTCGACGTGGCAGCGGGTGGTGCGGGGATCGTTGTCGGAGACGAATTCCACGTCGGTGAGCGACAAGCCGGCGTTGTGGTCGTTGCCGGTGCCCAGCACGCCCACGTGGTTGGCCGCGAACTTGGACGCGGTGACGTAGTTCTGAATGCAGGAGGTGACGAGCCCGACGCCGAAGTTGTTGATATCGCAGTTGATGAACGCGGTGCCGCCGGTGTTGCCGGACAGGACGACCCCGCGCTGGTCCAGATAGCGCGGATGGTTGTCGGGCAGGTGATTGCCCCGAATCACCATGCCCTCGAACGAACACCGGAAGCACTCGTCCAGGTGCACGGCCGTGGCGCGCTCGCCGGTGAGGTAGAGGCCGAAGTGGGAGAACCGGATTCGCTGTTTGCGACGCAGCGCGATGAGCGTGGTGTCGGTCTCGCAGCCGACGATGGAGGCGTCCCCGCCATCGCCGTAGACGGTGGCGTAGTCGGGGAGCTCCGGCCAGGCGGTGATCCGGTAGTGCCCGGCGGGCAGGTACAGCAGCGGCGCCCGCCCGCCGTCGGTGCGGGCGGCCGCGGCGAACGCGGCGGTGTCGTCGGCTACCCCGTCCCCGACGGCGCCGAAGTCGCGCACATTGCGGACCTCGGCGGGCCGTCCCGCGGCGGGCGCGGTCCCCGCCGTGCACCCGAGCACCGGGACGGCGGCCGCCGCGCCGAGCGCGACGGCCAGCATGCGCCTGCGGCCGACATCCTCGGTACTCATCGCGCGCCTCGCCCGAGGAGCAGGCGCACGCCGGCGCGGGCCTTCTCGACGACCAGCGCTCCGGCGAGCATGCCGCCGGAGTCGGTGAGCAACTCGGCGCGGGCGCGCAGGTCGGTCACCGTGGTCCGCGCCGGCTCGACGACGCCCACGGTGGTGCCCGCCGTGGCGAGCGTGAGCGCCTCCGGGTGCGCGGCGGGCGGCGCGGCGATCACGATCACGTCGAAGCGCCCGCGCAGGTCGGGGAGCAGTTTGTCGAGATCGCCGCGGGCCAGCGCGTCGGCGGTGTCGGCCGCGCTGCCACCCACCGGCAGCACGCCCGCGCCGGTGTCGTCGGCGTGCCGGATGAGGTCGGGCGCGGACCCGCCGTTGCGGAACAGCTCGGCCAGGCCGGGTTCGCCCGTCGCCGGGCCGGTCGTGTCGGCGTCGATGAGCAGCGCGCGCGAGCCCACCGCCGCGAACGAGCGGGTGAGCGCCCCGGCGACCTCCGGTGCGGAGCGATCCGACAGCGCCGTCACCACGAAGGTGCCGGTCCCATCGCCCAGCAGGTGCAGGCGGGTGCGGGCGACGCGGACGCCGGTGTCCTGGGCGCCGGGCACGGGAGCGACCGACGCGAACACCGGAACCCCCACCGCTGCTTCCACTTCCGCGTTGTCACGGGGCCTGCGGTCGGTGCGGTCGCGGACGAGCGCCGCGACCGCGCCGAGGGCGAGCCCGGCCAGCAGTCCCAGCGCGGCCAGCCGCGAGGTGCCGGGCCCCGTCGGGGCGGTGGGCACCTGCGCCGTGTCGACCACCGCGACGCGCGCGGCCGGGGCGGCGGTGGCCTCGATGGTCTCCAATTCGTCCACGAGCGTGCGGAACTTGGCGACCACCACATCGGTGAGTTCGCGCGCGCCCTCGGCGGTCGAATCGGTCACCGCGATGGTGAGCAGCGAGGTGGCGGGCGGTGAGGACGCGGTGATCCGGGCGCGCAGTTGCTCGGCCGAGATCGGCAGGGCGCGTTCGGCGAGCACCCGCTCGGCCACCTCCGCGCTGCTCGCCAGCTCCAGATACGAGCGCACCCGCTGCTGGGCGGCCAGCCCGCCCTGGTACGAGTCGTTGACCGACGTGCCGGTCGCCATCGAGACGTACATGGTGCTCGACGCCGTGTAGGTGACGGGCCGCGACTGCGCGTAGTACACCGCCGCGGCCACACCGAACAGGCCGCACAGCCCGATGATCAGCCAGCGGCGGCGGACGATCCCCCGGATGTCGTTGGGGTTCATGGGTGTTTCCTTCCTGCGGACAGGACGGGTGCCGTCCGTGGCGCGGGTGCGGGGACGCGGTCGGTCCGCACGGCGGCGACCACGAAGTAGACGGCGACCACCAGGACGATGGTCTGCAGGTATTTGCCGACGGTCTCGACGCTGCCGAGCATGCCGCGCTCGAACACCACCGGCACCTCGATGAGCGCGACCGCCATGACGACCACGACGAGGTTGCGCGCGTAGATCGCCCGCGACCAGGCCAGCAGCAGCGCGGCGGTGAACAGGACCCCCAGCGCGACACCCGGATACCCGGCCAGCACGTAGCCCTCGTTCACATTGCCCTCGGCCAGCGACACCGAGATCTGGCTCATGTCGACCGAGGCGCCGCGCACCTCGCTCGCCCACGCCGTGCCGGACTGGAACTTCTCGACGCCGAGCAGCTGGCCGGGGATGAGGCTGAGTACGGCGTGCTGGGCGACCTCGCCGGCGCTCAGCCAGGAACTCGGCCCCCGGTAGGCGGCGTCGGTGGCGGCCTCGAGCAGGTCGAAGCGGCGCAGCAGGCTCAGGAACGGCTGTACCGCAGGGGGATACGCGGCGTCGGTCGCGGCGGACTCGGCGCGCAGGAACGGTGTGGCCTTCAGCGATTGCAGCCAGCCGAACCCGCCCACCCCGGCCACCGACAGCACGGTGATGGCGGCGATCTTGCGCCGGGTCCAGCCGGTGAGCGCGAATCGCACCGCCACCGCCAGCGCGGCGCCCATGATCGGGGTCTTGGACTCGATGGACACCGTCCACCACAGCTCCCCGGCCATCAGCACCAGGATCAGGGCGGCGGGCGCGCCGGCCCGCACCGGGCGGGCGAACACGATCAGCCCGACCGCGCCGACGGTGGCGAGCGTGGCCGCCAGACTCAGGACGGGACTGGCGCTTTCGACCTCACCGGCCTGCCCCGCCGAGCCGGTCGCGACCGCGGCCAGCCGGGCGAGGGTGCCCAGCGCGTAGAGCGCCCACAGCGTCGGCACGAAGACCGGGTCGTCGAGGATGCGGGGTGTGGGCTCGGTGCGGCGGCTCCGGGCCCACACCGCGTAGGCGACGATCACCCCCGCGTACAGCCACAGGCCGAAAACGACCGGCTGCAACACCAATTCGAGTCCGGGACCGTAACCCAGGCGGGCCAGGCGCGGGTCGGCGATATTGTCGCCGAAGCGAGGGTCGGGACGCACCCACAGCAGCACGATCGGGCGCGCGACGTAGCTCATGCCCCAGTAGATGGCCTGGGCGATGAGCAGCACCCGCACCACGCCGGGCAGGGTGAGGGCGGCGGCCACGAGGGCCGCCAGCGCGCCCGCGATCAGCGCGACCTCCGAGATCGCGGTCATGATCGCACCCCACGGGGTCCCGGGTCAGCCCAGCGCATCGAGGATCTCCCTGGCCCGGTCGACGTAGCGGTGCCTGCCGCTGGCGATGCGGCGATACCCGGCCTCGGCGATGCGCGCCGCCTCCTCCGGATGGCCCGCGCACCATTCGAGGATGTCGTCGAGTTCCTCGGCGGTGGAGAACAGCAGGCATTCGGTGCCCTCGTCGAGCAGCTCGGCGTGGTCGTCGGTGCGCTGTCCGACGAAAAGGCCACCGGCGGCGGGGATCTCGAAGCTGCGGCAGGTGTGGGTGTCACGGTTGTCGGAGTTCAGCAGTACCAGGTTCGCGACGATGGAGGCGACCGTGATGGAGAACTGTTCGCCGTAGGCGCCGTCGCCGATCTCGGCGCGGGTGGCCCGCAGCGCCGCGTTGCGCCGCCACCCGGGCCCGCTCACCAGCATGCGCGCGCCGTAGGCTCGGGCCAGCGACACCATCGCCGCACTGCGGTCGGGGCGCTCGACCCCGATGAACCCCACCAGGAACAATCGCGAACCGCGCCGCGCGCTGGGCCGGTGCCAGGCCGGGTCGTAGGCGCTGTGCACGTACTTCACCTGCTGGGCGCCGCGGTCGAGCAGCTCGCCCACGTTGTGGCGCTTGGTGGTGACCACCAGGTCCCAGAGTTTCTCGTGCGCGAGGTATTCCGGCGTCAGGTTCTCCGGGTTGGACACGTCGTCGGGGCTGTAGTGCACCCGCAGCGCGGCGGGCGTCTCGAGCAGGCGCTGCTGGTCGAGGTGAATCCCCTTGAACACGAACAACATATCCGGGCGCAGCATGGTGGCGACCCGGTCGATGCGGGTGTGCACGGCGGCGACGCTGCCCCGGGAGCGGTGCCCGGCGACCTTCGAATACGCCCAGGGCGCCGACCAGCGGTCGGGCAGCGTCACGGTGGTGGTGTCGATGACGACGACTTCGTGCCCGGCCTGACGGAAGCCCTCGGCCAGGGAGCGGGCGTTGCTGCCCACCCAGTCGTCGCCGACGAACAGGATCTTCATAGCTTCTCTCCAATCCGGGGCGCGGGCGTGACCGCCGCCCCGGCCGGTCCGCCGTCGCGGCGATACAGTTGACGGGCGCGCAGCAGATACCAACCGGCGACGGCGAATTCGGCCGCGACGGTCCCGTAGACCAGCGCCCACACCGAGTGGTTGCGCGCGCCCGCGGCCAAGGCGACGCCCGCGACGGCCACGCCGACGCAGGCGCCGATGAACACCCCGGCGGTGTCCTGCCGGACCGGCAGCACCGCCGTGGTGAGGAACGACGAGATGGTGGTGGCGGGCAGGATCAGCGCCTCCACCCGCAGCAGGGTGACGGCGTCGGCGAATTCGCTGCCGAACAGCAGTCCGATCAGCAGCGGCGCGGTCACCCAGATCAGTGCGACCGCCGCCACGGCCGCGGTCACGCAGGCTCCCAAAACTCGGATCGTGGTGCGCCAGAAGCGATCCGCGCCCTGGTCGCGCGCCATGCGCGGGAGCATGGCGAGCCCGATCGGATCGAGCATGGACTGCACCGCGCGCACCAGCCGGTCCCCGGCCGAGAACAGGCCGAGCGACACGGCGTCGAGCACCGCCGCGTACACCACGGCCGCGCCCTGCCCGTAACTGCTGACCAGCAGGCGTGCGGTGAGCACCGGCGCGCCGATCCGCAGGGTGGCGCCCACGTCGTGCGGCGTGCCCGGTTTGCCGTGCCTGCGCACGACGTCGAACCAGGTGAGCGCGAGCACGATCAGCGCCGAACCCAGCAGGCACAGCAGTGCCGCCGACGCCGACGGGAACCGCGGCAGCAACACCACCAGCAGCACCAGGTAGCAGACTCGCGCGATGCCCTGGTACACCGTCGAGGTGCCGAAACGGCCTTCGCCGATGAGGATCCAGTCCTCCGACACCGCCCACATGCCGCCGACGAACAGCCCGAGGAACACCATGTGCACGGCGGCGGGCGCGCCGAGCGCCCACTGCGCCCCCAGCGCCAGACCGAGGGCGGCGAGGACGGCGACGCGGATGAGCAGGTAGTTGCCGCGCAGCGTGGCCAGCTGGGGTCCGCCGCGCGGCACCAGGGCCGCGAGGAACGAGGTGATGCCCAGGTCCACCAGCAGCGAGCCGATGAAGTAGGCGGCCATGCCGATGGCGAGCAGGCCCATGCCCTCGGGGCCGAGGACGCGGGCGGTGAGCGGCACGGTGGCCAAGGTGATGAGGTACTGGCCGTACTTGCCGAACATCACGTAGACGATGTCGCGCAGCACCGCGCCGATCTCGCGCAGGCGGGCGTGCCGGTGCTCGCTCATGTCCGCACCGCCTTCGCGCGTCCGG
This sequence comes from Nocardia puris, assembly GCF_003315035.1. Lineage (GTDB taxonomy): Bacteria > Actinomycetota > Actinomycetes > Mycobacteriales > Mycobacteriaceae > Nocardia > Nocardia puris. The sequence goes on along the minus strand of NZ_QNRE01000002.1, from coordinate 838,090 downwards.
CCCCGTGGACCGTGGTGGTGAGGAATCCGGCGACGATCGCCGCCGAATCGGTGATGTCGAAGCGGCGGGCGTGCACGCGGGCCCGCTCGCCCAGACGGATGCGCAGGCCGCGATCGCCGATCAACCGGTCGAGCGCGCGGACGAGGTCGTCGTGGCGCGGGGCGACGAGCAGGCCGTCGACCTCGGACTCGACGATCTCGGCCGGGCCGCCCGCGTCGGCGGCGACCACGGCGCAGCCCGCGCGCATGCCCTCCACGACGACCTGCCCGAACGGTTCGGCGAGCACCGAGCAATGCACCAGGATGTCGGCCTCGCGCATGAGCGCGGCGGGGTCGTCCACGTGACCGGTGAAGGCGACGGGCAGACCGGTCTCGGCGGCGAGCGCCTCCAGCTCCGCGCGAAAGTCCTGTTCCCCGAAGAACGTTCCGCCCACCACCAGCACGCGGCGTGGCCGGATAGTGGTAGCGGCCAGTGCCCGCAGGGCGACGTCCTGTCCCTTCCAGGGGGTCAGGCGGCCCACGATCGCGACCACGGTGTCGGCGGGCGGGCGCTGGGGTGAGCGTTCGTGGTCGGCGTCGAATTCGATGCCCGGGTAGGCGACCACGGTCGGGACCCGCCGCGTCGGCAACGAGCGTTCGGTGGCGCGGCTGTTGGCGATGAGCCCGGCGCAGCAGAGCACGGCCAGCAGCCGGACCAAGGGAGCGAGCAACCGGCCGAAGTACTCGGCGCTCACCCGGTCGTGCACCTGCCACACCAGGGGGACGCCCGCCCGGCGCGCGGCCAGCGCTCCCATCAGCAGCGCTTTCACGCTGGCGGCGACGACCACGTCGGCGTGTTCGTCGCGCACGAGGGCGCCGAGCCGCCAGCCGATCCGGGCGAGCGAGAAGCCGCCGGTGAGCAGCCGCAGCGGGGAGGAGCCGGTGATGGTCATGGACCGGTTGTCGAAGTCGTTGGCGTACACGGTGACCGGGATGCCCCGGGCGCGCAGGGCGGTCACCATCGGACCGGGCTCGGTGCACACCATGACCGGGTCCACGGCGCCGAGCGGGGAGTCGCGCAGCGCGGTGAGCAGGCGCATCGTGGCCAGCTCCGCGCCGGAGGGCGCGGCGGTGTGGGAGAGGAAGACGGCCTTGATCATCCGGTCAGCTCCCGGTACAGGGCGGCGTGCCGCTCGGCGGCGGCCGCCCAGGAGAAGGTTCGCGCGTGCGCGCGGCACCGTTCGGGCGTGGGAACCTTGCCGTCCAGCGCGGCGACGAGCCGCGCCGCGAGCGCGTCGGGGTCGCCGGACGGCACGATCAGCGAATCATCCAGCGCGCGCACCGAATCGGGCAGTCCGCCGCAGTCGGTGACGATCGGCGCGCGCCCGGCGGCCAGGGATTCCAGAGCGATGAGCCCGAAGCCCTCCAGCGCGATCGACGGCACTACCGTCACCGTCGCTCGCGCGTACAGGCCGGCGAGTTCGGCGTCGTCCACCCGGCCAAGGAATTCCAGGGAGCTGCGGTGGTAGTAGAGGTCGGCCATGGCGCGCAGCTCGTGTTCGGCCGTGCCCGTGCCCACGATCAGCAGGCGCGCGCCGGGATGCTCGGCCAGCACGTCGGGCCAGGAGCGGATGAGCCGGTCGATGCCCATGCGCCGTTCGAGCCGTCGCACGCACAGCACCGTGGGCGCGTCCGGTGCGGTGTCGGCCGCGGCGTACCGGTCGGCGTCGATGCCCGGCGGGATGACCGTCACCCGGTCCTCGGGCACGCGATAGTCGTGGACCAGTAGATCGCGGAAGTGGTTGGACAGCACCACGATCCGGTCCGCGCCACGATAGCGCAGTCGCTCCACCGCGTACTTCGCGGCGACCCCGAGCCGGCCCGCGCCCCCGGCTCGGCTTTCGGCGGCCCACGGGCCGTGGAAATGCACGACCAAGGGGTCGCGCCGCGCGGCGGGACCGTACAGCGCGAAATGCCGGTCCACGATCGCGCCCGGTGGCGGCGCGGCACCGCGATCGGTGAACGCGCGGGTCGCGCGGCGCAACGTCGAACCACCCGTGGGGCCCCAGCTGTGCCCACCGCCGGGCGCCTCGCCGAAAGCCGCTGCGCTGACGGTGATTCCGGGGTGCCGCGACAGCGCGGTGTACAGGTCGGTGAAGTACCGGTTCAGACCGCCCGGCGCGGAGCCGAACCACTCCGCGCCGGTCATGTGGACGTGTGGCGTCGTCATCCGCGGCCCCCGTGGGCCAGGGCCGCGACCCGGACCCGCACCCGCTCCAGCGCGGTGCGCACGAGCCGGCCGTCGCCGCCCATCACGTCGCTCGCGCCGATCAGGTCCGGGTATTCGGCCGCCATCCGGTGGTGGAAGCGCAGCTGTTCGGTCAGTTTGCTCACGGTGGAGGTGGTGCTGCACAGGTTGAACGACGAGTGCCGCCAGGCGGCGAGCACGTCCGACAGCCCGGCGAACACCCCGAACGCGCCGATCCTGGCGAACAGGTCGATGTCCATGGGGAACACCAGGTCCCCGCGGAAACCGCCGACGCGGTCGAACAATTCGCGCCGGAACATCGCGGCCGCCGTGGGACCGAACTCGGCCGGTCCGCGCCGCACCAGGGTGCGCACGAACGTGCGCGGGTCGCGCACCCCGATCAGGCCGGGCAGGCCCAGATCGTCGTCGAGCACCGCGCCCGCCTCGTCGATCACCCGGAAACGCGAGGCCGTCACCGTGACGCGCGGGTTCGCCAGCACCTCGCGCTGGCGCGCCAGCGCACCCGGCAGCAGGATGTCGTCGGCGCACACGACTTTCACCAGCGTGCCGGTGGACAGCCGGACGGCCTTGTTCCAGTTGGCCCCGATCGGCAGCACGCGGTCGTTCGCGTGGTACCGGAGGCGGGGATCGTCGAACGCGTGGGCGATCTCGGCCGTGCGGTCGGTACTCGCGTTGTCCAGCACCACCAGCTCGAAGTCGGCGTCCTGCGCGAGCAGCGAGGCGAGGGTGGCTTCCAAGGTGCGGCCCGCGTTCAACGCGGGCACGCATACCGAGATGGACATCGCTCAGGTGGTCCACGTGGGACCGTAGGTCACCACGGTGTCACCCGATGCGCCCACCACCGACACGAACGGCCGGATCGTGGTGGGGCCGACCACGCCGGTCACGGTGGAATGGAAGCCGGAGACGCGGAGGAACCCGTCGGTGCCGGAGATCTCGCCCGAGGCGACCTCGACGGTCTGGATGCCGGGACCGAATCCGACCTCCAATTCGATGCCGCCGCGCGGGATCAGGCCCTCGATCTTGACGACGGCGCCGGTGCCCAGCTCCACGCCCAGGCCGGGCGTCGAGTACTCGAACTTCAGCTTGCCGCCCGCGGTGGCCGGGTAGCCGACCTGGTAGCCGAGGGTGATGCGGCCCGACCAGTTCCCGGCGTCGGGGCCTGCCACGGTGAATCCGGCGCGTCCGTGGTGGAACCACTCGCGGGTGAGCGGGTTGCCGTCGAGCGGGGCCACGAAGTCGATGCGGGTGTCGGCCTGGATCGCCGAGACCGTGCGGCCCGCGCTGTCGACGATCTGGTTGGAGCTCTCGATCTCGGCCGCGGCGGTGCCGGTGAGGCCGGTGGTGAGGATCGCGGCCGCAGTGAGGGCGACGCCGGTGGTGAGGACGCGACGCGCACGCCGCGAGAAGTGGGAGGACATGACAACCTTCATCAGTGGATCCGACAGCGAAACGGCCCGCCCCGTCGCGGGGCCGCGGTGTCCGGCGAATCATGGTGTCCGCCGGTCTTTTCCTTCGGTACAGCAGAGAACTGAGGCATAGGCGTGCTCACGTCGGTGTGGGCAATGGTGTGGCGGGGACCGGGCCGCGGCGCGGATCGACCACCCAGGCCCCCGCGAGTGCGGGCAGCGCGGCGGAGACCTCGGGCAGCAGGTCGGCGAGGGTGAGCAGGACCCGGTCGGGTCGCGCGGCGACGAGCTCGGCGGGCGTGATGATCGGGATGTCGGTGCCCGGCATGCGGCGGCCCTGCTTGGCGGGCGCCGCGTCGGCGACGCCGGCGAGCAGCGTCCGGTCGAGGCAGGCGGCGGCGAACAGCGCGACCGCGCGGGAAGCCGCGCCGTACGCGTAGACGGTGTTGCCGCAGCGCTTTTCGTCCTCGAGCCAGCGGCGCAGCGTCGCGCGGTCGTCATCGGCGGCCTGTTGCAGGTCGCTCGCGGCGGCGGGATCGGCGCAGAACGCCTCGTCGGCGAGCAGGTCACGCACGCGGTGGTCCGGTTCCGCGGCGCCGTGCACCGCGGCGAGCAGCACCGTCCCGCCGTAGAGCGGGAACCGCCACGTGGTCGTCACCGACAGGCCCGCGCCGGCGAGCAGCCGCGTCAGCACGGGCAGGCTGTAGTACGCGAAATGGCCGTGGCGCAACGCATTCCACTGGCGACCGGTCAGGATGGCCCGCAGCGAGTGGTATTGCAGCAGCAGCACGCCACCGGGCGCGGTGGCCGCCGCGCGCCGGGCGAACGCGGCGCGCTGATCGGGTTCGTGCATGAGGCCGAAGCAGTCGACCACCACGTCGGCCGGTCCGGTGGTCACAGGCTCGAGCCCGGCCGCCGAGAGCGGACCGAGCCAGGAACCGCCGTGCGGACTGGGGAATTCACGCACCGTGCGCCCCGTCAGCAGCCCCGCGCGCGCCACCTCGGCGATCGCGTCGACGGCTTGATCGCGCAGCGCGCGCGGTTCGACGGATTCGGGTTCGCGCCCCTCGTAGCCGCCGGATTCGAGCTGGGCGAGACCGCAGTCCCGGCAGACCGCCATGCGCAGCGGCGGCACCGGCGCCGCCTCGGGTTGGCCCGGGCGCGGGAAGTAATCGGTCGCCGGCATCGCGCCGAGGTCCAGCACCCTGGTCAATTGCCGCCCTCCGCAGGCCCGGCAGCTCGGATCACGCTCGCGCACCGGACTCACCGAGCCCGCGCCGTGAGGCGCAGCGACGCGTCGAGGCTGCCTTCGGACTCCAGCTGCCGCAGTTGCGCCAGCCGGGTGTAGCGGTCGAAATCCGCTGCGGCCAAGCCGTATTCGACGTAGGCGCGATGGAGTTCGCGCGCGCCGTCGGCGACCGTGCGGTCCGCGCGGAAGCCGAGATCGTCACGGGCGGCGGTGAAATCGACCCGGTACGAGCGCGGATCGGGCCCGGTCTCGCCCGTGATCACCACCCGCGCGCCCGGGACCGCATCGGCGACGGCGTCGGCGATCTGCGCGACGGTCATGTTGTTCGCCTCGTGGCCGATATTGAACGCGCGGCAGTGGATCCGGTCCCGCGGCGCGGTGAGAGCGGTCTCGAAGGCGCGGGCGATGTCGTCGGCGTGCACCAGCGGCCGCCACGGCGTGCCGTCGGACAGCACGCGGATCTCCCCGCTGGTCACCGCGTGCGCCACCAGATTGTTCAGCACGATGTCGAGACGCGGGCGCGGCGAGATGCCGAAAGCCGTGGCGTTGCGCAGGAACACGGGGGAGAAGTCCGCGTCGGCCAGGGTCAGCAGATCGTCTTCGACCCGCACCTTGCTCTCCGCGTACGGGGTGAGCGGGCGCAGGGTGGCGTCCTCGGTCACCAGCCCGTCGGCCGACCCGTAGACCGAACAGGTGGAGGCGTACAGGAACCGCCGCGCCCCGGCCTCGCGCGCCAGGCGGGCCAGCCGCACCGACGCGTGGCGGTTGATCTCGTGGGTGATCTCGGGTGCGAGGGAACCGAGCGGATCGTTCGACAGGGCGGCCAGATGCACGATCGCCTCGACGCCGGCGACGTGCTCGGCGGTGACGTCGCGCAGATCGATCCGGTGCCCCGGCGGATCGTCGGGCTCCGGCCCGAGCACGCACTCGGCGAAATAGCCTGTGTCGAGCCCGATCACGTCGTGGCCGGCGGCGCGCAGGCGCGCCGACATGACCGAGCCGAGATAGCCCTGATGGCCGGTGAGGAGGACGCGCATCGTTTCACCTGTTCCCGAGTTGGAGGACGGCTTTGTCCGAGGAGAAAGCCTCGGCGTAGGGGGCACGGCACTGCACGCCGCGCAAGCGGGCCACGCTGAGGAAGGTCCGCTCGTCGAACCAGTCGCGACCGGTCTGCGAGCGATAGTGCTTGTGCAGCAACCGCGATTTGTGCTCGGCGTGCTCCGCGGTGAGCGGCAGGTACACCGAGGGCCGCCAGGATTCGGCCTCCCACTTGGGGATCTCGTAACCCAGCACGAGGTGGTCGCGGAACTCGGTGGGCACCAGCTCGGCCAGCAGCCGGTGGTCCTGGTGCGCGTCGCACCGGTGCGGTCCGAACACCAGATCGGTGCGCAGGCCGCGCCGGAACTCCGCGAGCGCGTCCTTGATCCGCTCCCAGTGGCCGGGCGCGCGCCCGTCGGGGATGTCGAGGACGGTGAGCCGCACCGAGCCGCCCGCGCAGAAGTCCGCCAGCGCGTCGCGCTCCTCGGCCTCGCGCGGCGAGCCGCCGCCGCTGAGTACCAGCGCGTGCACCCGCAGGCCCGGATTGGCCGCGACGGCGGCGAGCAGCGCACCGCCCATGCCGATGGCGATGTCGTCGCAGTGGGCGCCGAGAACGGCGATCTCGGTGAGCGCGCCGGTGTCGAGAGCAATCATCGCGCGTCGCGCTCCCACACCATCCAGGGCCGGTCGCCGTGCTGATAGGCGGCGTCGAGTTCGGCGCGTTCCTTGAACGTGTCGGCGGGCTTCCAGAAGCCGAAGTGCTGGTAGCCGAACAGCCGCCCCTGCCGGGCGAGCGCGCCGCACGCGTCCTCCACCAGGTCGCCGCCCGGGGGCAGCAGGTCGAACACGTCCTGGGTGAGCACGAAGTAGCCGCCGTTCTCCCACAGCGGCAACCGCGACACCGGCGTGATGCCCGAGATCTCGCCCGAGGTGCCCACATCCACGCAGTGGAACGAGGATTGCGGCGGCACGATCATCATCGAGGCGGCCGCGCCGGAGGCGGTGAACTTCTCGATCATCTCGTCCAGCGGTGCGTCGGTGAGCACATCGGAGTAGTTGGCCAGGAAGTACTCGTCCTCGCCCAGGTGCGGGCGGACCCGCCGCAGGCGTTCGCCGATCGCGGATTCCACGCCGGTGTCGACGAAGGTGATGGTCCAGTCGCTGATATCGGTGTGCAGCAGCTCGACCTGCCCGTTGCGGATGACGAAGTCGTTGGACATCGACTCCTGGTAGGTCAGGAAGTAGTTCTTGATGTGCTCGGCGCCGTAGCCCAGGCACAGGATGAATTCGGTGTGCCCGAAGTGCGCGTAGTAGCGCATCACGTGCCAGATCAGCGGTCGCGGACCCACCATCTGCAACGGCTTGGGCGCCGCGTCGGATGACCCGCCGCGCATCCGCATCCCGTATCCGCCGCAGAACAAGACGACCTTCATGCCACTCGCCTCGCGATCTCCGCCGGGTCGATGACGCGCAGCGACGGCATCGGCACCGCCAGCCGCCCGCCCCACTCGGCGACATGGGCGAGCTGGGTGACCAGCTCGCGCTCCAGATTCCACGGCAGGATCAGCACCACGTCGGGCCGGTCCCGCGCGATGACCTCCACGGGCCGGACCGGGATGCGGGCGCCTGGCGTGAATCTGCCGTGTTTATAAGGGTTTCGGTCCACGGTGTAGGCCAGGAGGTCGGGCCGGATTCCGCAGTAGTTGAGCAGGGTGTTGCCCTTGCCGGGCGCGCCGTAGCCCACGACGCGCCGGCCCGCGGCGCGCGCGTCGAGCAGGAAGCGCAGCAGGTCGTGGCGGACCGCCTCGGTGCGTGGGCGCAGTCCGTCGTAGCCGGAGGGGTCGTGCAGGCCGGCGGCCGCCTCGGCGGCGAGCACCTCGGCCACCCGCTCGCTCGGGCGGTGCGCCGTGCCGGGGCGGGCCCAGAGGCGCAGCGAGCCACCGTGACTCGGGATCGGCTCGACGTCGACCACGGTGAGGTCGCCGGTGGCCAGCGCTCGCGCGGCGGTGGCCAGCGTGAAGTATTGGAAGTGCTCGTGGTAGATGGTGTCGAACTGGTTGTCGCGGACGAGGTTCAGCGCGTGGTGCACCTCGATCGACACCCAGCCGTCGTCGGCGGCCAGCGTGCGCAGCGCGCGGGTGAAGCCGAGCAGATCCGGCACGTGCGCGTAGACGTTATTGGCGACGACCAGGTCGGCGGGCCCGTGCGCGGCGCGCAGCGCGCTCGCGCGGGCCTCGTCCAGGAAGGCGGTCTCGGTGGGCACGCCCTTCGCGCGGGCCGCGGCCCCGACGTTGGCCGAGGGTTCGACGCCCAGGCACGGGATGCCGGCCGCGACGACGTGCTGGAGCAGATAGCCGTCGTTGCTGGCGACTTCGACCACGAACGAGTCCGCGCCGAGGCCGAGCCGGCCGATCGCGCTGTCCACGAAGGCGCGCGCGTGCGCTACCCAGCTGTCGGAGAACGACGAGAAGTACGCGTACTCGGTGAAGATCTCGTCCGGAGTCACCAGTTCGGGCAGTTGCAGTAGTAGGCACGCGTCGCAGCGGCGCAGGTGCAGGGGATAGGTGGCCTCGGGCAGGTCGAGGGCGTCCGCGGCGAGGAAGCTCTCGCACGGCGGTGTGGCGCCGAGGTCGAGCACCGACGTCAGTGACGGGGAATTGCACAGGCGGCAACGCACAGGGGTCTCCCTAGAGAAACTTCGCAGAACGAATTTTTCAACGCTGATTCGCGACCCCCAAGTCGAACGCAGTCGACAGTACAACCATTGCTGAGCGCGCGCCACACCCCGCCGCGAATTCTCGGCGAAAAGTTTCGTACAGCACACTTATAGCAAACCGATCTGTCTCGCGCCTCCTCTTCATAGCGCGAACTAATGGAACGTGTTCTGACTCACCCGCATACTCCCAGTCAACTGAGGGCGGGCGACGGCAATCCAGGAACACCTGCTATTTTCACGACAACTGCCAGTAAAATTGCTGGTAGAGGCGATTCATGAGATGGTAGGCTGGCGTAGCCGCGACATTGCCAGTTGTTCGTTTAATCATCGAGTTTCTCCTATAAAAGGTGCAAACTGTGATGCTCGCCATAGGTGTGTAGCATCGGGGGCCCTTTCTGCGACACTCTTGCACAAGTAAGTTGCGTTCTCCGCGAGACGATTGGCGAGCCGGTGGCAAACTTCGTGCCACCGTGTCGAGAAACAGCTGTGCGGCGGGGCTCGAAGTACGCAGGGAAAAATGGATACAGGTTCATGGAATCGATAATCGACCGCGCGCCCGCCGGTCTGCACGCCCCGGTACTCGAATTCCCTCGGATCGACCAAGTCCGATCGCGGGGCAGGCACGCGCGCCGGGTGTTCGCCACCGACGCCCTGGTGATCGCCGCGGCAGTCGGGCTCGCGCAGTGGTACAACGGGCAGACGCCGCGCGGTGACGTGCGCGAATGGGTCACGAGCGCCGGCGCCGCGACGTCGCTGGCGCTGGCGTGCGCGTGGCTGCTCGCCTGCTCGGCGCACCGCACACGCTCGGCGCGCGTCATGGCCGCCGGCGTCGAGGAGTACCGCAGGCTGGCGGTGGCCACCGTGCAAGTCTTCGGACTGTTCGCCATCGCCGCCGGGATGTTGCGCGCCGACTCGCTGCACGGGTATCTCGTGATCGCTATGCCCGCAGGGCTTTTCGGCTTGGTCCTCACCCGCTGGTCGTGGCGCTCGGCGCGGCGCCGGGCCTCGCCCGCCGGGCCGGGGCGCGGGTCGGTGGTCGTCTACGGCGCCGCGCAGGCGGCCCGGGAGATGGCGGGCACGATGGCCGCGCACGGCGGATACGGTGTCGTGGGCGTGGTGCCGCCCGGCGAGACGCCCGGTGGTGACCATCGCGCGGTGATCGCCGCGGTGCGCCGCACCGGCGCCGACTACGTGGTGGTCGCGCCCGGCGGCGGTGCGGGCGCGGGCGAAATCCGGCGCCTGGCTTGGGAACTCGACCCCCTCGGCGCCGAACTCATCATCGCGCCCGGTGTGATCGACGTGGCCCGGATCCGGCTCAGCAGCCACACCGTCGCCGGTGTGCCCATGCTGCACGTCGGCAAACCCCGCTACGATCGCGCCACCGCCCGGCTCAAAGCCACGTTCGACATGGCGTTCGCCCTCACCGCGCTCCTGCTCACGGCTCCCGTGCTGATCGCCATCGCGGTCGCGGTGAAAGTGAGCAGCGCCGGGCCGGTGTTCTATCGCTCCGAACGAATCGGCCTGGACGGCAAGCCTTTCCGGATGACGAAGTTCCGCAGCATGACCACCGACGCGGACCGGCACGCGGAGGCGCTGATCGCCGCACACGGCGGCGGCGCGTCGTTCTTCAAACTCGCCGACGATCCGCGCGTCACCCCGGTCGGCCGCATCCTGCGCAAATACAGCCTCGACGAACTGCCGCAGTTCTTCGACGTGCTGCGCGGCGATATGAGCGTGGTCGGCCCCCGCCCGCAGGTGTGGCGCGAGGTGGCGGGCTATGACGGCACGATCCGGCGCCGCCTGCTGGTGAAACCGGGCATCACGGGGCTGTGGCAGGTGAGTGGCCGCTCGGACCTGTCACCGGAGGAGTCCTACCGGCTCGATCTGTCCTACGTGGAGAACTGGTCGATGGGGCTCGATCTGCGCATCATCGCGCGCACCCTCACGGCCGTCGTGGCCGGCGACGGTGCCTACTGACGTGCGGCTCGCCGCGGCCGGGCGCGTCGTAACGCCGGACGTGCCTCGGCGGATATTCCCGGCGTTCGGGGAAGAACGAGACCGTCGTGCACCGCGCGTTCGCGCCGCTCACGCGGTACCCGGATTCGGAGTTCGACGGTGGACGTGCACAAGGTCCTGATGCGACTGCTCGAGGTCGCCGATCCCCTGGAGATGGAGATCCTGCTCCGCCTGCACGCCGCGGGTGACCGGTGGCTGACCACCGCGGAGGTGGCCGCGGGTGTGCCCGGGGCGGAACCCGTTGTCGCCGAGGCGTTGCGGGAGCTGGCCGTGGGCGGACAGGTCCACTGGGACGTGCGCTTCCGCACCACCGGTAAACCGCTGCCCGAGCACGCGAGCCTGGCGCAGGCGCGAGTCATCCGGGAACTGACACCCGAGCCGAGGTCCTACGCCGAGCTCAACCCGAACCGCACCTCGATCTCGGGTACCAAGATCACGGTGAACTGGCTGGTGGCCAACGGTCATGCCGAGGTCGTCGACATCTGGCGCGCCTCCGAGAGCACCGACCGCAAGCTCACCGGCCTGTAGCGGGTCAGCCGGCCGCGGGGACCGCGGCTCGCGCGTGTTTGCGGGTGATGAGCCAGCCGAAGATCGCGGCGAGCGGGAACATCAGCACGCCGTACACCGCGGCGGGCACGGCCATCTCGGTGCTGTCCAGGACGCTGATGGCGATGGTGATCGCGATGGTGCTGTTGTGGATACCGATCTCCATCGAGCACGCGATGGACTGGCGGGCGTCCACGCCGAGCCTGCGCGGGACGAAGTAGCCCACCGACAGGCTGACCAGGCAGAACAGCACGGTGACCGGGCCGACGTCGATCAGGTAGTCGAGCAGGTTGTCGCGCTCGGCCAGCATGGTGCCCAGCACCACGAGCACCAGCATCAGCGCCGAGCCGATCCGCACCGGGCGGTCCATCCGATCGGCGAAACCGGGCGCCAAGCGCCGCACCACCATGCCCAGCGCCACCGGCACCAACACGATCGCGAACACCTGCACCGCCTTGCCGAACTGCAACCCGACCGTGCCCGCGTCACCGGCGGGATCGAAGTAGCCGATCGCGAAGTTGGTGACCAACGGCAAAGTGACCACCGCGATCACCGAATTGACCGCGGTGAGAGAGACATTCAGCGCCACGTCGCCGCGGAACAGGTGGCTGTAGAGGTTGGCGGTGGTGCCGCCGGGGGAGGCGGCCAGCAGCATCATGCCGACGGCGAGGACCGGCGGCAGATCGAACAGCAGCACCAGGCCGAACGCCGCCGCCGGGAGCGCCAGCAGCTGGCAGGCCAGCGCGATGGTGACCGCGCGGGGGTTCTTGGCGACGCGGGCGAAGTCCGCGACCGTCAAAGACAGTCCGAGGCCGAACATGATGACCGCCAGCGCCACCGGCAAGCCGACCGATACGAACGGAGAGTCCATCGTCATTCCTTGTGCTACCGCAGGTTCCGGCCGGGCGGGCCGGAAATCTGATACCGACTCGTCTCAGATTGCGATGAGGGTAGCCCGATGTGATCTGCGTCGCAAGAAGATGGGTTGGCCGGTGCGGGTCACACCTCGATCCGCGACCCGGCGTCGCGCGCCCTCGGCGCCGGTGGCGGCCAGGACGATCGCGGCCGCCGCGACGCCGGGTGCGGAGCACGATCGGCGCTCAGTCCAGCTTGTCGAGTTTCTGTCTCAGGACGTCGCGCTCGTTCTCGTTGCCGCACAGGGCGAGAGCGCGTTCGAATTCGGTGCGGGCCTCGGCGGGGCGGCGCAGGCGGGTGAGGAGTTCGCCGCGCACCGTGGGGAGCAGGTGCGAGTTGGGGAGGGCCCCTTCGGCGATGAGGCGGTCGACGAGGGGGAGGGCCTGGGCGGGGCCCGAGGCCATGGCTACGGCCACGGCGCGGTTGAGCTCGACCACGGGGGAGGGGGCGAGACGGCCGAGGGCTTCGTAGAGGACGACGACGCGGTCCCAGTCGGTGTCCTCGACCGACGCCGCGACGGCGTGACATTCGGCGATCGCCGCTTGCAGGCCGTAGGCGCCGAGTCCGCGCCCCGATTCGGCGGCGCGCGCGAGGGCGGCGCGCCCGCGCGTGATGGCGGACCGATCCCAGCGGCGGCGGTCCTGATCCTCCAACAGGACGGGACGCCCGTCGGGGCCGGTGCGCGCGGGGAACCGCGCGGCGGTGAGTTCCAGCAGCGCCAGCAGCCCGTACACCTCGGGTTCGTCGGGCACCAGGCGCGACAACACGCGGGCCAGCCGCTGTGCCTCCCCGGCCAGGTCGAAGCGGATGTGGCCGGAACCCGAAGTGGCCGAGGACCCTTCGGTGAAGATCAGGTACACCACGCTCAGCACCGAGCCGAGCCGCTCGGCGCGCTGCGCGGCGGGCGGCACCTCGAACGGCACCCGCGCGGCGGCGAGCGTCTTCTTGGCGCGCGTGATGCGCGCCTGCACGGTGGCGGGCGGCACCAGGAACGCCTTGGCGATCTCGTCGCTGGTCAGGCCGCCCACAACGCGCAGGGTGAGCGCGACGCGCGCCTCCCGGCTCAGCACGGGATGGCACGAGACGAACATCAGGGCCAAGACGTCGTCGTCGATGCGGTCGGGGTCCCACAGCACATCGACTCCTTCGCGGGACGGGTCGGTGGGCGCGCCGCCGGTCGCGGCACCGCCCTCACCGAGTTCCCCGGCGAGAGCGGCGTACCGCGTGTCGAGCGCGCTGCGGCGGCGGAAGGTGTCGATCGCGCGCCTGCGGCCGACGGTGAGCAACCAGCCCGCCGGATTGTGCGGCACGCCGTCGCGCGGCCAGGTCACCAGCGCCTCGGCCAGCGCCTCCTGGGCGAGGTCCTCGGCGAGGGCGAAATCGCCGGTGTAGCGGGCGAGCGCGCCGACGATCCGCGCCGATTCGATGCGCCAGACGGCGGCGACCGCCGCCCGGCCGGTGTGATCACTCATCGAAGTCGCTCAGCGGGCTCCGCTCAGAGCTGACCGGTGGACTCGCGCCACGCGCGCTCTTTCTGGATCCACACATTGTCCTGCGGGAACTCGTCGATGGACGGCACCCGGCGGATCTCGGTCTTGAAGCCGGGGCCGTTGCCGGGAATGCGCTTGGCCCACTCGATGGCCTCTTCCTTGGAGGCCACGTTGAGGATGTAGAAGCCGCCGAACAGCTCCTTCGTCTCGCCGTACGGGCCGTCGGTCACCACGGGCGTCTCCGACTCGTAGTCGACGACGACACCGTCGGCGGGGTCGTCGAGTCCCTCGGCGGCGACCAGCACACCCGCCCGGATCAGCTCGTCGTTGAACCTGCCCATGGTCTCGAGCATTTCGGCGAAGTCGATCTCGCCCATCTTCGCCATACCCTCGTCGGTCGCGCGCATGATCAGCATGTACTTCATGGTTGTCTCTCCTCGGATCGTGTTCCGGGTCCCGTTCGGACCCTTTCACACCTAGGTCGAACGGGGATCGACTCGAATCGACACCGCCGCGAAATTTTTCCGGGAGATTTTTTCCGGCTCAGCTCAGGCGGCGGTGGGTGCCGCGCAGCGGGTTGGCGACGGGGGATTTGATGGCGGGCAGGGTGACCGACATGCGGACGTGGGTGCCGTCCTCGCCGTGGTCGATGTGCAGTTCCTCGGTGAGCGCGCGCATCATGTCGATGCCGCGGCCGCGATGCCCGGGGTCGGCCGGGCGCGGCTTCCACCTGCCCGTGTCGGTGATCTCGATGACGACCTGTTCGGTGTCGCACTGGGCCGACAGGCGCACCCGCCCCGACGCGGCGGCCCCGTTGCGGTACGCGTGCTCGATGCTGTTGCTGCACGCCTCGTTCGCGGCGGCGACCAGATCGGAGGCGAGGTCGTGCGGCACGGCGGCTGCGGCGAACCAGTCCTTGAGCGAACGCCGCAGCGCGGACAGTTCGTCGGCGCGCGCGGGCACGTCCAGGTGCAGCGGGGCGGGCGGCTGCCGATAGACGACCATCGCGACGTCGTCGTCGTATCCGGCGGCCGGGCGCAGGCGGGAGAGCACCGCGTCGGCCACCTCTCGCGGCAGCTTGCCCGGCGTGTCGGCCAGCACCGCGGCGATCTTGGCGAACCCGTCGTCGATGTCGACGCCACGTTGCTCCACCAGCCCGTCGGTGAACAGCACCAGCGTCGACCCGGGCGAGAGCGCGGTGGTGGCCTCGGGCCTGCGCGGCATCTCGAAGGTCGCCAGCGGCACCGAGCGTCCGCCCTCCAGCATGCGGCCGGTGCTGCCGACGTCGGCGAGGATCGGCGGCATATGGCCCGCGCTGCTGTAGCGCAGGACGCCGCGCACCGGGTCCAGCACGGCCGCGCAGACCGTGGTGCACATCGCGCCGGGAATCCGGCTCGCGACGGTGTCGAGTTCGGCGAGCAACTGCGCGGGCCCGGCCCCGCGCAACAGCAGAGCCCTTCCCGCCGAACGCAATTGGCCCATCACCACGGCCGCCGACAGTCCTCGGCCCACGCAGTCGCCGACCACCACACCGATGGTGCCGTCGCGCAGCGGCACCACGTCGTACCAGTCGCCGCCGATCTCGAGCGGCGGCAGGGCCGGTTCGTAGTGCACCGAGAACCGGGGCGGCAGTTCGATGGGGCCGAGCATGGCCCGTTGCAGGGTGAGCGAGGTGGAGCGCGCCTGATCGAAGTTGCGCGCCCGCTGCACGGCCAGGCTCAGGTGACCGATCAGCAGCGAGAACAACGTCCAGTCGGCGGCCGTGACGGCGCGGGGCGCGGCGAAGCGCAGAAGCAGTGCGGCGTCGCCGGTTTCGCCGAGCGGGGCGACGATGCCGACCGCGCTCTCCCCACCTTCGGGCACGGTGGCCAGGCTGCGTGGCGAGCGGCGGCGCGCCCGGTCCAGCAGGGCGCGCTCCCCGTCGTCGAGGGCCGTGGGATCGCCTTCGGCGCCCGAATGGTCCACGTTCCCGGAGACATACACCTCCGGTTCGGCGGTGCGGCTCGGCCACACGGTCACCACCGCCGACTGCGCGCCCACCGTGCGGCGCAACTCGTCCAGGCCCACGGCCAGGACTTCGACCACGCTGGTCGCCGCGCCCACCGCTGTCGCCAGGCGGGACGCGGCCTGGTCGCGGGCCTGCGCGTCGTGCTCGGCGGTGACGTCGCGGACGGTGCCGACATAGATCAGTTCGTTGTTCTCCGGCTTCACCAGCGCGCTGGTGCTCACCGCCAGCCACAGTTCGCGCCCGTCGCGGTGCCGGATCGGCAGCACGAAACGCAGGGCCTCGGTGCCCAGATCCGGATAGCGCGAGCCGGTCGGCAGCGACCACGGATGCGGCAGGGCGAACGGCAGATCCGCCGCCCCGTACCCGGTGAGCGCGCCGAACGCCGAGTTCACCTCGGTGATGGTGCCGCGCGCGTCGGCGACGAAGAACCCGTCCTGCAACGACTCCACCAGCGCGGTGCGGAACGCGTCGCGCCCGGCGAGATCGTCGGCGCGGGTCCGCTGCTGCTCGGCCCGGCGGGTGCCGTCGAGGTAGCCGCGGGTGGCGATGTCGAGCGCGGCCAGCGTCTGGAGCAGGAACTCCAGCGCCGTCTCGGTGACGCGCGGATCACCGGATTCGGCGGCGGCCTCGGTGGCCAGCCGGAAGTGGTGCTCGGTGAGGTCGAGCAGGCTGATGCTCTCCACCAGCGCCCGGCGCCCCAGCTCGTAGCCCTCCTCGAGACTGTCCTGCGTGCGCGTCGCCAGGTGGTGACGCAGCGCGACGGCGTAATCGTCGAGGAAGGCGGCGAGCACGGCACTCATCGGCGGCCGGTCATCTGAACCCGTTCGCCGCGCCGCCGCGATGGCGGGCCGCGAGGACCAGGGCGTCGTCGGTGTCCTTGGCGTGCTTGGCGAGGATGTCGGCGGTGATCTCGGCGGTGGAGCGGGACAGGTCGATGTCCTCGCCGGACTCGGGGACGATGCCGTCGGTCGACATGACCAGCAGATCACCCGCCCGCACCTGCACGGTCTGGGGTTGCAGGTGCTGCGGCAGCCGGTAGCCGACGATGCCCGCCGTGAGCAGCACGGTGGCTTTCACGTTGAGCCCGACGGGGCCCGCGCTGAGCACCCGCGTCTCCACGTTGCCGACGCCGAGCCACTGGATGCTGTCGTTGACGTCGAACAGCGCCAGCGACACCGCGGCGCCCCTGGTGTCGGCCATGGCCCGATGACACAGCACCATCAGCACGTCCAGCGGTTCGCCGCGGTTCTCCGCGAGCACCTGGGCCGCCCGGTCGGCCGCGTCGGCGGCCGCCGCGCCGTGCCCGAGCCCGTCGAGCACCGCGAACAACACCGTGCCGCCGCCGGAGTCCAATACCACGCAGCGGTCGCCGGACACCCGCTGGCCGGGCAGGGCACGTCCGGCCGCCGCCCATTCGATGCGGCCGATGAAGCCGTCCTCATGCACCGTTGGGTACCCACTTCCACATCTCCACCAACGTGCCGCGGCCGGGCGCGGAGTCGATGGTGAGCCGGTCCATGAGCCGGCGCGCGCCGGGCAGGCCCAAGCCGAGGCCGCGCCCGGTGGAGTACCCGTCCTCCAGCGCGCGGGGGATGTCGCGGATGCCGGGGCCCTGATCCTTGGCCTGCACCACCAGCGCCCGCCTGCCCTCGCGGTCGTCGACGAGCAGCCGGATCTCGCCGATCCCGGCGTAACTGGTGATATTGCGGGCGATTTCGGAGATCGCGGTCGAGATCATGGTGCGGTCGGTCAACGAGAAGCCGAGCTCGGCCGCCAGTTCCCTCCCGGCTGTTCGTGCGGTGACGATGTCGCCGGACACCTTCACCGTGATCACCAAGATCTCAGCGGCCACTGTCACGACCGTCTCGATGGCGCCGTCCGGAAGATTTGTTTTCCAGCCAAGCCAGCCCTTCCTCCAGGTCCAGGGCAGTGTGCATGTCGTCGAAGGTGAGGCCGAGCTGCACCATGGCGAACGCGACCTCCGGCTGTAATCCGACGATCACGGTCTCCGCGCCGCGCAGCTGGGTCATGTGCGCGATGGTGCGCAGCGATCTGGCGGCGAAGGAGTCGAGCACGTCGATCGCGGTGACATCGACGATGATGCCGTGCGCGCGGTACTTGCTGACCTGTTTCATCAGGTCGTCGCGCAGGCGCTCGGTGTCGGCGTCGGTCAGCGCGGACTGGACCGACGCGATGAGGTAGGTCCCCTGCTTGAGGATGGGTACCGGCATCGGGCGGCCCGATCAGCGACCGTCGCGCTCGGTGACGCGATCGGTCCCGCGGGTCACTTCGTAGCCGAGCAGGCGCTCGGCCTCCTCGATACCGCCCTGGAGGTCGCCCACCGCGTTCATCTTCGACAGGTCCAGGCCGATGGTGGCCAGGGTGAGCGCGATCTCCGAGGACAGGCCGGTGATGATGACGTTGGCGCCCATCAGGCCGGAGGCGTCGACCGTCTGCACCAGGTGGTTGGCCACCGTGGAGTCGATGTCGGGCACACCGGTGATGTCGATGACGACGACCTTGGCGCGGTTGGCGCGGATCGCGCGCAGCAGCTGTTCGGTGAGCTGGCGGGCGCGCTGGCTGTCCAGCACGCCGATGATGGGCAGGATGAGCAGCTGTTCGCGCACCTGCAGCACCGGGGTGGACAGCTCGCGGATGGCTTCCTGCTGCTGGCGGATGACGCGCTCGCGCTCCTGCACGAAGGAGATGGCCACCGTGCTCGCGATGCGGTTGGCGGCAGGCTCGTAGGCGTCGAGCACGTGGTTGAGCAGCTCGAAATTGGTCTGGTACTTCTCGAACAGCGAGCGCGCCAGCACATCTCGCAGCAGCAGGACGATGCCGATGACCTCGTCGGTCTCGACGCCTCGCGGGATGATGCGCTCGGACAGGTCGCGGGCGTAGGCCTGCAGCGCCTCGACGCTACCGGTTTCCAGGGCCTCGACGTAGTTGTCGTAGATGGAAGTGGCCTCGGAGAAGATCTCCTCCGGGGTCATGGCGGTGAGCAACTGGGCGTCGGTGATGCGGCGCGCCCACTCCTCGCGCAGCGCGGTGCGGTTCTGCCGCAGGTGCTCGACCAACTGGGGGAGCAGATTGTCCACCGGTCCCGTGGACAGGGGATCCGCCGAAAGGCCCATGGATACCTCGGACATGGAAACTCCAGCCCCTTTCGACGTGGTGGTGTCGGGATCGTCGTGCGCTCGGCCCGTGCCGAGTCCGAGCCTAGTCATACCCCATCGTCTTCGCCGCCGAAACCTGCGGGTCGGTGTGCACGATGCACGTCTCGGGCGCGAATCCCCGCTCCAGCGCCAGCAATGCGCGGTCCAGGTAGACGGTGAGGTCGGCGTCGGCCCCGCGCAGCCAGGCGTCGAAGGCGGCGCGCGCGGCGGCCAGCGCGGTGCGGCCCACGGCCATCGGGACCAGGTCGTCGGGGGACTGGCCGAGCCTGCGGGCGGCGAACGCGCTGACCGCGCGCTCCCACGCGTCGTAGTGCGCGCCCGCGCTGGCGGCCAGGGCGGGGACCGAGGCGACCAGCCCCATCCGGGTGCGCAGCTCGGGCACGTCCTCGGCGCGATATCGGTTGGCGTTCACCACGACTCGGCGCACCGCGGTCATCATGGGCACGTCGTCGGCGACGGCGTCGAAGGCCGCGCGCAGGGCGCGCACCTCCTCGTCGAACTGGTACCACAGCACCTCGCCCTTGCCGGGGAAGTAACGGAAGAACGTGCGGCCGCTGACACCGGCCGCGGCGGCGATGTCCTCCACGGTGGTGTTCTCGAAGCCGCGCTCGGTGAACAGGCGCATGGCGATGAGCTCGAGTTCGCGCTTGCTGGTCCCGCGCGGCCTGCCGCGTCCGGTGCCCTTGGTCGTCACGATTACCGATTATGTCGCCACCCGCGGCCCTTGATTATGTCACTCAGTGACGATAATCTCGCGGCATGTTGTCGGATCTCACGTGGCCGCAGGTCGACGACCGGGCCGCGGGCGTGGTATTGGCGGTGCCGGTCGGGTCGACCGAACAGCACGGCCCGCACCTGCCGCTGTCCACCGACACCGATATCGCCGTGGCGCTGTGCGCGCGGCTGGCGGCGGCCCGTCCCGACGTGCTCGTCGCGCCCGCGTTGCCGTACGGATCCAGCGGTGAGCACGCGGGTTTCGCGGGCACGCTGTCGATCGGGCAGGCCGCGCTGGAACTGGTGATCGTGGAGCTGTGCCGTTCGGCCACCGACACTTTCGATCGCGTGCTCCTGGTGAACGGGCACGGCGGCAATCGCGAACCGCTGCGCCGCGCCGAGGCGCTGCTGCGCGCCGAGTCCCGCGACGTGCGCGTGTATATGCCGCGCTACCAAGGGGATCCGCACGCCGGGCGCGCCGAGACCTCGATCCAGCTCGCGCTGCGGCCCGATCTGGTGCGCGCCGAGGAGGCGGTGGCGGGCGACACCCGTCCGCTGGCCGAGGTGCTGCCCCTGCTGCGCGCGGGCGGCGTGCGCGCGGTGAGTCCCAGTGGCGTGCTGGGCGATCCGGCGGGCGCGACCGTCGCGGAGGGGCGCGCCCTGCTGACGGCCCTCGCCGACGACTTGACCGAGCAGACCGGCCGCTGGTGGCCGGCGGCCACCCCGAAAGGACACCCGTCATGAATCCCTGGTTCGAGACCGTCGCCGAGGCGCAGCGCCGCGCGAAGAAGCGGCTGCCGAAATCGGTGTACGGCGCGCTCATCGCGGGCTCCGAACGCGGGCAGACGATCGAGGACAACCAGGCGGCCTTCACCGAACTCGGTTTCGCCCCGCACGTGGCCGGGCCGATCGGGGAGCGCGACCAGTCGACCACCGTGCTCGGGCAGCCGCTGTCGATGCCGGTGATGATCTCGCCGACCGGGGTGCAGGCCGTGCACCCGGACGGGGAGGTGGCCGTGGCCCGCGCGGCGGCCGCGCGCGGAATCGCCATGGCGCTCAGCTCTTTCGCGAGCAAGCCGGTGGAAGAGGTGATCGCGGCCAATCCCAGTACGTTCTTCCAGCTGTACTGGTGCGGCGGCAAGGACGACATCCTCGCGCGCATGGACCGGGCGAAGAAGGCGGGCGCGGTCGGGCTCATCCTCACCTTGGACTGGTCGTTCTCGCACGGGCGGGACTGGGGCAGCCCGGTGATCCCGGAGAAACTGGACCTGCGCACCATGGTGAAGTTCGCGCCGCAGACCCTCGCGCGGCCGCGCTGGCTGGCCACCTACCTGCGCTCCGGCCACATCCCCGATCTCACCGCGCCCAATATGGCGGTCGGCGGCGCGCCCGCCCCCGGCTTCTTCGGCGCCTACGGCGAATGGATGGGCACCCCCGCGCCCGACTGGGACGACGTGCGCTGGATCTGCGAGCAGTGGGACGGGCCGGTCCTGCTCAAGGGCGTCATGCGGGTGGACGACGCGCGCCGCGCCGTCGACGCGGGCGTCGCGGGCATCTCGGTGTCCAACCACGGCGGCAACAACCTCGACGGCACCCCGGCCGCCATCCGTGCCCTGCCCGTGCTCGCCGACGCCGTGGGCGGCGAGATCGAAGTGCTGCTGGACGGCGGCATCCGCCGGGGCAGCGATGTGGTGAAGGCGGTCGCGCTCGGCGCCCGCGCCGTGCTGATCGGCCGCGCGTACCTGTGGGGCCTGGCCGCCAACGGCCAGGCGGGCGTGGAGAACGTACTCGACATCCTGCGCGGCGGCATCGATTCGGCCCTGCTCGGCCTGCGCAAGACGAAGGTGACGGACCTGACGCGCGACGACATCGTCGTCCCGGAGGGTTTCACCCGGGCGCTGGGTGTGCCGGAAGGTGCTCGGGACACGGTGTCCGCCTGAGTGTTCGCGTGGGGCGGTGCCGTAATCGGTGCCGCCCCACACTGTTTCGCGATCGTCAGCGCCAGGGCTCGTAGCGGCCGAAACGGGCTCGTTACGTAGTTGACGAGGCGGCAACCTCGAGGTGATCTGGGGCCAACCTGTATGCGTGACTGTATACACCGAAGTACACGAAGTGCGTATACCTCTGAGGTGACAGGTTGCCATGGACAGCAGTACCTTTCAGCGTCTTCGGCGGTCGCCGGCCCGGGTGGTCGTGGCCGCGATGGCGCTGCTCCTGACGGTCGCGGGGTGTTCCTCCATCGACTCGACCTTCACGCCCGGCGCGGGCGGCGGGGACGGGCAGGTGGTGCGGGTGGGCACCTTGCGCGGCCAGCCGCACCTGTTCGCGCCCTTCTTCTACGAGCGGGCGCTCGCCGACGGCGTCAGCGCCGACGTGCTGGTCTTCGACTCCTCCCCGGACATCAAGAACGCCTTGGTGTCCGGGCAGATCGACGTCGCGGTGATGGGCCTGCCCGCCATGCTGGCGGGGGCGGCCGCCGGACAGGACGTGCGGTTGATCGCGTCGTCGGCCGACGGCGGATCGGCGATCGTCGGCCGCCCCGAGATCGGCGACGTCACCCACTTGCGCGGCAAGCGGGTCGGCTTCCCGGTCGGTTCTTCGCAGGAGGTGCTGCTGCGGGCCACGCTGGCCCAGCACGGCATGGACGCCGATCGCGATGTGACGCTGGTGAATCTGGCGTTCGCCGATATGGCCAACGCCTACCTGAGCGGCCAGATCGACGCGTTCTCCTCCGCCGAACTCGGGCCCTCGGTCGCGCGGCAGCAGGGCGCGCGAGATGTGGTGTCGCCCTATGACACTCCCGTCGGGAAGGTGAACATCGGCCTGGCCACCACGCAGCGCGTCATCGACCGCGCTCCCGATCTGATCCAGGCCGTGCTGGACGCGCACGTCCAGACCGTCGAGTACATGGACACCCACCGCGCCGAATGGCGCGACCGCGTGGTCGCCGAGTTCGGGCTCGACCCCGAGGTGGCGGCGGGCGCGATCGCGAACACCTGGCCGCGCTCGGATCTGTCGGCCGAGTACGTCGCCCAGGTGACGGCGCTGGCCGGGGAGATGTTCGCGCTGGGGCAGCTGCCGAACCGGCCCGACATGTCCGCCTTCGTCGAGGACACCTTCGTCACCGCCACCGAGGGGAGCGGGAAATGACCGCCACGACAGCGGCTCCGGCCGCGACACCCGTCCGCGTCACCCCCGCGCCCGCCGCGCCGGGGAAGGCCGCGAAGTACGCCAAGACGTTCGCGAACATGGTGGGATTGCCGATCGTGCTGGTGTGCCTGTGGGCGCTGGCCGTGCGCGGGCAATGGCAGTTGCCGCTCGGCGTCGATATGCGGTTCGTGCCCTCGCCGTGGGCGGTGCTGGAACGGCTGTGGGACCTGGCCGTGGGCTCGGGCGCGGAGGCGACCAGCGGCTCCCTGTGGCGCCACACCGCGGCCAGCACGCTGCGCGTGGCCAACGGGTTCCTGATCGCCGCCGCCCTCGCCATTCCGCTGGGACTGCTGATGGGCCGGATCAAAGCGGTCAACAGCCTGTTCGATTCGACGGTCAGCCTGCTGCGGCCCGTCCCGGTGACGGCGTGGGCGCCGTTGGCGTTGCTGCTCATCGGCTTCGGCGACCGCTCGACCATCTTCCTCATCGTGATCGCCGCGTTCTTCCCGATCCTGCTCAACACCATCGCGGGCGCGGCCACCGTCTCGCCCCGGCTGCTGGAAGCCGCCGCGATGCTCGGCACGCCCACCTGGAAGTCCTTCTTCACGGTGGTGCTGCCCAGCGCCATGCACTCGATCACGGCGGGGCTGCGGGTCGGGCTCGGCCTGTCCTGGGTGGTGCTGGTGGTCGGCGAGACCGTCGGTATCCGCACCGGCCTCGGCGCACTCATCACGCAGGCCAGGGACATGAGCCGCACCGACATCATCATCGCCGGGATGGTGGTGATCGGCCTGGCCGGACTGCTCAGCGACCGCCTGCTCACCCTCGGCCTGCGCCTGCTCACCCGCGGCCGTCCCACCCTCACCTGACCGGAGGCACCGTGACCACAGCGACCCGACTCGGCGCACCCCTCACCCTCGCCGGGCTGACCAAGAGTTTCCCCTCCGAACAGGGCCCGGTGACCGCGGTCGCCGACCTGGACTTGGCCATCGAGGCGGGCGAGTTCATCGCCGTCGTCGGCGCCAGCGGCTGCGGCAAGTCCACGCTGCTGCGCATGCTCGCCGGTTTCGAGGCGCCCACCTCGGGCGTGCTCGAGGTGGGCGGCGCGCCTGTCGCGGGACCGGGACCCGACCGCGGGGTGGTGTTCCAGGACTACGGCCTGTTCCCGTGGCTCACCGTGCTGGAGAACGTGGCCTACGGGCCGCGCCAGAACGGCGCGTCGCGCGCCGAGGCCAGGAAGCGCGCCGAGCGGTTCATCGAGCTGGTCGGGCTCACCCGCGTGGCCGCGCGCTTCCCGAACCAGCTCTCCGGCGGTATGCAGCAGCGCGTCGCCATCGCGCGGGTGCTGTGCAACGAGCCCGCCGTGATGCTCATGGACGAACCGTTCGGCGCGCTGGACGCCCTCACCCGCGGCGCGATGCAGCGCGAACTCGGCAAGATCCACCGCGACCTCGGCACCACCACCGTATTCGTCACGCACAGCGTGGAGGAGGCGGTGTATCTGGCCGACCGGGTGGTGGTGATGAGCGGCGGTATCTCACACGGGATACCGGGACACATCGAGGCGATCGTGGATATCGGGATCGAGCACCCGCGCGATGTGAACTCCGCCGAGTTCGGGGAGCAGCGCAGGCGGATCAGCGCGCTGATCGAGGGCCACTGAGCCCTGCCCGCCGTCCCGTGCGACCTGGGCCCAGGGCCGCGGACAGCATTGCGCGCCGACGTGCATCGAGTGCAGGGCTGCCCGGAATGCGGAAGCGCCTCGACTGCCGATCCGGACTGTTTCAGGTGCGCAGGGCGCTGATGATGCCCGCCATCGACACCGCCTGGCTCGCGCGTTCGATGGCGACGCGGCGGGAGGTGTCGATGTGGGCCAGCAGCGCCGCGCGGGCGCCCGCCAGGTCGCGGTCCAGGACGCGCTGGGCGATATCGATGTGCTCGGTGATGGTGGCGGCGATGCGGTCCTCGGTGAGGTAGTCGTACATGCGCACCGGGCGGATGCGCACGTTCACCAGGGCCAGCGCGCTCACCAGGGCGCGGTTGCCCGCGGCGGCCAGCAGCCGGTCGTGGAAGCGCTCGTCGTCGGCGACGAAACCGGCGTCGGGTTCGGGCGGGGCGGCGTGCAGGGCCGCCCAGCGGTCCAGCTCCGGGCCGAGGATGTCGGGGTCGTGGCGCAGCGCGTCGTCCTCTTCGATGCGCACGATGCCGCGCAGTTCCACCGTGGTGCGCAACTCGTAGAGCTGCGCCAGATCGTCCAGGCTCGGCCGGTACGGGAACAGCCCGCGCTCGCGGCGCTCCACCAGCCCGTCGGCGAGCAGGCGGGCCAGCGCCTCGCGCACCGGCGTGCGCGACACCGCGTAGCGCTCGGCGAGGACGGTCTCGCTGAGGCGTTCGGCGGGGGAGATCCGGCCCGACATGAGGTCGTCGCGCAGCGCGACGAAGACGCGTTCCGTCAGATTGGTGTCGCTCATCCCGCCCTCGCCCCGCCGTCGTTCCGTTGTATCCGCCAGCGTATACCCAGCCGGACGCGGCGCTGCGCGGCCGATCAGGGTGTGGCCTGCCGCCGGTGATGGGCCAGCAGCGTGTCGTAGATGTCGGCGAGCGCGGCCAGTTGCTCGCGGTCCAGCGCGTCGATCATGTGTTTGCGGACGCTGATCACGTGCGCGGGCGCGGCGGTGGCCAGCACGTTCGCGCCGCGTTCGGTGAGTCGCGCGGCGGTGCGGCGGGCGTCGTCGGGGATCGGCTCGCGCACCACGAGCTCGCGCTTCTCCATGCGGGTGATCTGGTGCGAGAGCCTGCTCTGCGACCACTCCAGCACCTCGGCGAGTTCGGCGAAGGTGCGCCGGTGTCCGGGCGATTCGGCCAGTCGTGCCAGCACCGAGTACTCGACGTAGGTGAGGTTCGACTCGCGGGCCGAGTCACGGCCGATCGCGGCGGCGATGAGGTCGCGCGTGCGCACGAATCCGACCCAGGCCCGCATTTCGACGTCGTCGAGCCATTGCGGTTCGGTCACGAGAAGCCTCCAGTAGTTCCGGCGTGTGGGGTGCATTGTCCCGGTGTCGGTCGCGAGCCGGGAACTGAGAGTTAACACCGCCGGGTTGAACGTGCAACCTTTCCGGTCCCCATCGGCTGGATAGGGTTGCCTAACCGATCGCGCTCCCGACCGGCCTGGATAGGCTCCCTCCTGCTCGTGACCAGCCCGGTTCGGCTCAGCCCCCACGCCGACCGCAGGCTCCGTCGCGCCCCAGCCCGACCTCGAAGGAGAGCGATCCGTGACCGCCCCGGAATTCCGCTATTCAGACCTGCTGCCGATCGGCGCCGACGACACCCCGTACCGGCTGCTCACCACCGAGGGCGTCAGCACCTTCGAGGTCGACGGACGCACCTTCCTGCGGGTCGAACCCGAGACGCTGCGGCTGCTCACCGCCGAGGCGATGCACGACATCAGCCACTACCTGCGCCCCGCGCACCTGGCCCAGCTGCGCAAGATCATCGACGACCCCGAGTCCTCCGGCAACGACCGGTTCGTCGCGCTGGACCTGCTCAAGAACGTGAACATCTCCGCGGGCGGCATCCTGCCCATGTGCCAGGACACCGGCACCGCCATCGTGATGGGCAAGAAGTCCGAGGGCGTGCTCACCGGCGCCGACGATGCCGAATGGATCAGCCGGGGCGTGTTCGACGCCTACACGAAGCTGAACCTGCGCTACTCGCAGCTGGCGCCGATCACCATGTGGGACGAGAGGAACACCGGCACCAACCTGCCCGCGCAGATCGAGCTGTACTCCACGCCGGGCGATCCCGCGCAGCCGTCCTACAAGTTCCTGTTCATGGCCAAGGGCGGCGGTTCGGCCAACAAGTCGTTCCTGTACCAGGAGACCAAGGCGGTACTGAACCCCACCCGCATGCTGGAGTTCCTGGACGAGAAGATCCGCTCGCTCGGCACCGCGGCCTGCCCGCCCTACCATCTGGCGGTCGTGATCGGCGGCACCAGCGCCGAGTTCGCGCTCAAGACGGCGAAATACGCCTCGGCGCACTACCTGGACAACCTGCCCACCGAGGGGTCGCTCGCCGCGCACGCCTTCCGCGATGTCGAACTCGAGGAAGAGGTGTTCAAGCTCACCCAGTCGTTCGGGATCGGCGCGCAGTTCGGCGGCAAGTACTTCTGCCACGACGTGCGCGTGGTGCGCCTGCCCCGCCACGGCGCCAGCTGCCCGGTCGCGGTCGCGGTGTCCTGCTCGGCCGACCGGCAGGCGCTGGCCAAGATCACCCCCGAAGGCGTGTTCCTGGAGCAGCTCGAGCGCGAGCCCGCGCAGTACCTGCCCGAGCAGACCGACGCCATCCTCGGCGGCGACGTGGTGCAGATCGATCTGAACCGCCCGATGTCGGAGATCCGGGCGGAACTGTCGAAATACCCTGTTAAGACCCGTCTTTCGCTGACCGGGCCACTGGTCGTGGCGCGCGACATCGCGCACGCCAAGATCAAGGAGCGCCTCGACGCGGGCGAGCCGATGCCGGAGTACCTGCGCGAGATGGCCGTCTACTACGCGGGGCCCGCCAAGACGCCCGACGGATACGCTTCCGGTTCGTTCGGCCCCACCACGGCGGGGCGCATGGACTCCTACGTCGACCAGTTCCAGGCGGCGGGCGGCTCGTTCGTCATGCTGGCCAAGGGCAACCGCTCCGCCCAGGTCACCCGGGCGTGCCAGGAGCACGGCGGCTTCTACCTCGGCTCCATCGGCGGGCCCGCCGCGCGGCTGGCGCTGGACTGCATCAAGTCCGTCGAGGTGCTCGAGTACCCCGAACTGGGCATGGAGGCGGTCTGGAAGATCGAGGTGGAGGACTTCCCGGCGTTCATCGTGGTGGACGACAAGGGCAACGACTTCTTCGCCGAGACGCAGAAGCCGATCGCGCTGCGGGTGCGCACCCGCTCCACAGAGCGCGTCTGAGCGCCCGCCGCGCCGGTGCGGGCACGGGTGCGGACACCGCGTTGTCACCCTGTTCGCCGCAGCGGCGCGGGCATCCGCCGGTGCACCCTGGTCGGGGTAGGTCGTACTGGTTTCGATGCGAGGAGGGCGAGCAAGGTGATGACCACGTCGTTTCGCGTCTCGGAATCGGCCGGGCGACGCCTCGTCGCGCGCGCCGCACAGGAAGGAACCAGCTCCACCGCACTGCTCAACCGATTGATCCGGGAGGGGGTCGACCAGTTGGAACACCCGGGGATCGTGTTCCGCGGGCCGATCACCGACCGGCGGGCCGCCCTGGCGGCCGGGCCCGAGGTGTGGGAAGTCGTGGCCCGGCTGCTGGAGCTCGACGGTCCGGTGGAACGCCGGATCGCCGTGCTGAGCAGCCGCTGTGATCTGCGCGCGCCGACCATCCGCACCGCGCTCGCGTACGCGCGGGCGCACGGTGCGGAGATCGGTGCGCGGATCGGGCGGAATCGTCAAGTGGCCGAGGCGATTCGGCGGGGCGAGCCGGTGTGAGCGGGTGAACGCGCGGGTGCACGGGGGCGCCGAGGCCGGGTGAAGGTCTCGGCGTCGTCGTGTGAATGGGGGCGAAAAGTAGTGGGGGAGAGGTGTTTCGGGGGTTTCGGCGTGGACTGTTCGGGTCTGCCGGTGTGATCGTGGCCGTGGCTCGGGCGTGATGGGGCGGTGGGGTGGTTGCCGGTGCGCGGGGCGTGGTTCGGTGCGTGCATTCCAAGCGGGTAGTGGCTGTCGCCGGCGTGGGTGTCGTCTATTTCCGGCCGTGGTGGTGTGTGGTTCCCGCGTGGGTTGCGTCCTGGTGGGCGCGCGGGTGGTGGTTCGTCCGTAGAGCGGTCGCGGGTCGGAGTCGAGAAGCTACGCGATTGCTGTGCCGATCCTCGAAGGTCGTGCGGGCCCGTCGGATTCACGCTTGAATGTGATGTCCATCACTTTATTGCCCGCACTTCGGCGTGTCTCCGCAGCACCTGCCTGGCCGGACTGGTCGGTATCGTCCGCTCCTGCTTGGGGATTGGTAGCCCGGTGTGTCCCGCTGTGATCCACAGCACTGGATAACTATGTGGACAACGTCCGTTCCTGTGGACATTCCTGCCGTCCGGCAAGGGTTTTCGGCCATCGAAGCGCCCAAACCGCCCGAATCGCCCGCTCCGGCACCGTCACTCGTCCCCAATTCATCCACAGCCGATGTGTATAACCAGTGGTCGCGAGGGTCTGGGGGCGGCCGGAGCGCCCGCGGGCCTGTGGATATCGGGCGGCGGTTCCGCCCGGGTCGTGTCGGGGCGGGCGCGGTGCGCGCCGCTACGATGGCGCGATGGCGCAGACGACGGTGCGGTGCGGAACGCGGATGGTGATCGGGGCGCTGGCGTTTGCCGCGCCGGTGCTGATGGCGGTGCCGGTGGCGCAGGCCGCGCCCGGCCCGCAGTGGGCGGTGGTCGGATCGGCCGAGGGCACCGAGGGATTGGACCCGGCGCTCACCGTGGCCTACACCCTCGCCGAGAACGCCGCCCACGTCGAGGGTGTCCCGCTCTACATCAACTCCGGCCACCGCACCCACGCCGAACAGCAGGCCCTCTGGGACCAAGGCCTCGCGACCTACGGCAGCCCCGAGGAAGCCCGCCGCTGGGTCCTGCCGCCGGAGGAATCCACCCACGTCACGGGCCGCGCCATCGACGTCGGCCCCCAGGAGGGCGCACTCTGGTTGGAGCGCAACGGAAATCGCTGGGGCCTGTGCCGCACCTTCCTCAACGAGTGGTGGCATTTCGAGCTGGCCACCCTCCCCGGCACTCCCTGCCCACCCATGCTCCCCGACGCCGGCCACCGGTAGGCGGATACGTCCGGTAATCCGCGAAGGTCGAAGGCGCCGAGCCACTTCCGCCCTCCGATGAGCGGCATGGCGGGTCGGCGAGGAGCCACAGGACTGGCCACCGGGACGGGCAGATCGTCGGCGATGACGTTGTCGTCGGCGCCTCTACCGCGGGTCGCGGCGCGCCGCACTCGACGGCTCGGTCGGCATATTCGTCGACGCTCTGCTGCCGCGCAGTGGGACCGACGACGTCGAACCGTGCACCGAGCTGCGTTGGTCGCGGCCGTGACCGGGGATGGTCACGGAGGAGACGCACGGCAGGCCGGCACCGGCACCGCAGGGTCGGCCGAGCCCGACCGGGCTCCGTGTTCCAGGCGCGCCGCTCGGATACGCACTCGACGGCGCATCGCGCGCGACGGTGGGTTACGTCCGGGCCGGCGGTTCGGCCCGCCCCAAGACCTCGGCCGGAACCAGCCGCTGTGCTCCCAACACCTCGAGGCCGAGCAGGGTGCCCGAGGAGTTGAAGTCGAGCACCACCGTGCCGCCCGCGACCGGGGTGACCACCTGCCGGGTGGCCTCGCCGGGGGCGATGGCGTCGGCGATGGTGAAATAGGCGGCGTCGGCAGCCGGATCGTAGGTCACACGCATCATCCACACCTTTCGTCCCTCGACGCCCGTCGAACTTCCCCGGTGAGCCCTCCACGGTAGACCGGTAACGCCGATGTCGCCCCGCGTACCGCGAGAACGCCGGGAACACGCAGGTAGCCGCCGTGTGCGCGCGTGGCGCAGGGTGTAGGGGCCGGGCCCGATGGACTCGCCTCGGCCCGGTCACGGTGGAGCTGTGCTGCGGGGTCCCGGTAGCGCGGTGCTGCCGTGCCGCCTGGTGGAGGTAGCGCCGTGCTGTCCTGTCGCCCGGCCGAAGTTGCGCCTCGCTGTCCGTCGCGGCAACCGCCCCCGTCGCCGGTCGCTCTGCCGGGCCGCGGCGCTGCTGCCTGGGTGGCCGTGCTGCTTTGGCGCCCCCTGTCGGTCGCCCCGCTGCCGCGGCACTCGCGGCATGCGTCTCGGCGACCACACTCGTGGTGCGCGGACCGGGCGACCGCGAGTTGCGGGACGGCCGTGTCGCTCGGGATCGAGGCGGCGAGGGCGTCAGCGCGCGTCGACCAGCTCCGGTGCCACGCTGGACTTCGCCCGGCGGGGCAGGGCCCAGTACAGGGCGTAGGTGCAGGCCAGGCTCATGGCGCAGATGCCGATCGCGTAGAGGGTGACGGGGGTGGAGCTGGCGCCGGTGGTCCAGAGGGCGGTGGCGATCAGCGGGGCGAAGCCGCCGCCGAGCATGACGGAGAACTGGACGATGAGGGAGGTGCCGGAGTAGCGGACGGCGGGCGGGAAGAGGTCGGCGATGATGATGCCGCCCACGCTGTGGCTGACCGGCAGCGCCAGGCCCATGCCGAACAGGGCCAGGATCGCCACCACCGGCGAGCCGGTGTCGAGCAGCGGGAAGTACAGCGCGCACCACAGCAGCAGGACCGCGGTGCCCGCGAGGAACACGCGGTGGGTGCCGAACCGGTCGCCGAGCGAACCCCACAGCGGCATGGTGGCGCACCACAGCACCGACCCCGCGATCACGCCGCCGAGCAGGAAGTCGCGATCGAACCCGAGCGAGGACGTGCCGTAGGTGAGGGTGAACGCCATGAACAGGTACACCACGGCCGAGGTCGCGGTGGCCGCCCCGAGGATCAACAGCAGCCGCGCCGGACCCACCCGCAACGCGTCGCGCAGCGGGAACTTCGACACCTCCCCGCGCCGCACCAGATCGGCGTACGCGTCGGATTCGGTGACGGCCAGCCGCACCGCCACCCCCACCGCGACCAGGATCACGCTGAGCAGGAACGGGATTCGCCACCCCCACGACTGGAACGCGTCCTCGGACAGCAGCGCGCTGGTGCCGAGGAATACGGCGTTGGCCAGCACCACCCCGGCCGGCGTCCCCATCTGCGGGAAGCTCGCGTACCGGTTGAGCCGTCCGCGGGGTGCGTGCTCCACGGCGAGCACGGTCGCGCCCGCCCCCTCGCCGCCGAGTCCGATGCCCTGCACCAACCGCAACGCCACCAGCAGCACCGGCGCCCAGAACCCGATGGCGTCGTAGTTCGGCAGCAAGCCGATGAGCGTGGACCCGACGCCCATCAGGATCAGCGAGACCACCAGCGTGTTGCGCCGTCCGAGCCGGTCGCCGAAGTGCCCGAACAGCAGCCCGCCGACGGGCCGCGCGCCGAACCCGACGGCGAACGTCGCGAACGAGGCGAGGGTCCCGGCCGCCGGACTCAGCTCGGGGAAGAACTGGGTGCGGAAGATGAGCGCGGCGGCGGTGCCGTAGAGCATGAAGTCGTACCACTCCAGCGTGGTGCCGACCAGGGTGGCGGCGGCGACCTTGCGGTGGACGGCGGTGGTGCGGGGTACTGCGGTGGTCACGCGAATCCGTTCGGGTCAAAGGGTGTTCGATACTGCATGGGCTGAAGCTGCGCTACGGCCTCCGGGCTCGTCCGGGTCGTGCTGTGTTCCATTGGGCCTGTCCTGGGAGCCTTCGTGGCGACGCTGCGCTGCGGACTCGTCGGGTCGGGCGGTGGTCGTCGAGCCTGCTCCGTGGCGACGCTGCACTACCACTTTCGGGTCTGACCGGGACAGGCTATACGGCCGCGGGCGCGCCCGGCATGTCGTCGAGGGTGAGCCCGCCCTCGATGCCCACGGGCACGCGGCGGCGGTTGGGGGACCCGAGCGCGGCGGTCAGGTCCGACCCGTCGTGCTCGGCGAGCAGATCCCCGGTGTCCCACACCAGCAGCGTCGCGCTGACGGTGTTCTCGGCGGTGGAGTGCGCCAGGTCGTAGTGCGCGCAGCCCGGCACGTGCGGGTAGGTGATCCACAGGTCGTAGCCGGTCATGAACAGGTCGAGGTCGAATTGCACGCTCAGGCTGAGCAATTCGCTGCGCCCGTTGTCGTCCACGCCGGCGAACGCCTCGTCCAGCGCGAGCAGGCGCGGGGCCTGCGGGTCGGCCGAATCGAGCATCACGTGCGCGGCCGCGAACAGCGGCAGGTGCAGCGACACCGACTGCTCGCCGCCCGACAGCGCGCTGTGCCGGGCCACCGTGAGCTTGTCCTCGCTGCCGTCGCCGGAGATGAGGGTGAAGGAGAACACCCGCCAGGTGCGGTAATCCAGTGTGGCGGCGAGGATTTCGGGATAGGAGCGCTCCGGGTGCGCGGCGCGGGCGGCACGGATCTCGGCGGCGAAGTGGGCGCGGATGGCGGCCAGATCCTCCGGCGCGAGCGCCGACGCGTCGCGGTCGAGGTGTTTGCACACCGCGCGCGCCGCGTCGGACAGGTGGTCGGCCAGCACCCAGTGCACGCCGATGGTGTTGCCCGAGGACATGCGCCGCTGCTTCATCTCCGCGCCCATTTTGGCGATGAGTTCGCGGGCGTCGCCGGTGCGTTCGTGGATCTGCTGGGCCAGGCCGGTGAGCAGCGCATCCTCCAGGATGCGCCGTTCGGCGTCGGTGAGCAGCTGTTCCTGGTCGTGGCGGGCCCGGTCGACGCGGTCGGCGAAATCGGCCAGCGCGGCGGCGCCGTGCTCGTCGTGCACCTGGACGACGGTGAGCCCGTCGGCGGCGTCCCACTGCAACCGGTAGTCGCGTCCGGAGGCGGACAGGGCCGCGTCGAACTCCTGGAGCGCGGCGGTGACCGCGCTGCGAGTGGACTTGCGGGCCGCCTCCCCCGCGCGCACGGAAGACGTTGCGGTGTCGAGGCTTTCGAAGAGATGGGCGACCTCGTCGGGCAGCACCTGCGGCGTCTGCTCCGGCCCGGCCTGTGCGATCCGGTACAGCAGCTGCTCGGGGGTCGACCACGCCGCTTCGCCCGCAGGCCACCGGCATTCGGTGTCGGCGCCCAGCAGCGAGAGCAGGTCCGGGCGCGCGTACGGGGCCAGGCCGCGCACGTCGGCGAGCACTTCGGTGAGCGCGGTGCCGAGCGACTCGTGCGCGGTGCGGTAGGCGGCCTCCGCGTCGCCGACGGCCTCGATGGCCTGGTTCGCGGCCTTGCGCGCCGCCTTCTGCTCGGCGCGGGCGGCCTCGATGCGCTGGCGGGCCTGCTCGAGTTCGTGGTCGATATCGGCGGCGCTCGCACCCAGGGCCTCGCGCAGCGTCTCGAGCTTGCGCAGCTGTTCCTCGTAGCCGGCGCGGGCGGCCTCGGCCTCTTCGGCGAAGGCTTCGGCCAGGTCGCGGGCCTCGTCGTGGCGGTCGGCGCCCTCGCGCTCGCGTTCGCGTTCCCGGTCGTGCTCGGCGCGCAGCCGCAGCAGCCCGGTGCCGGTGGTCTCGAAATGACGGATGGCGGCGGCGAGCGCGTCGAGCTCCCGGGGATCGCGCGGCGCCCGGTGCGCGACGGCGGCGGCCCGCAGCTTCTTCTCGAGGGCGGCCACCTCGGTCACCGCTTGATCGAGATCCTTCTCGGCCTGGGCGGCGGCCTCGGCGCGCGAGCGCATGAGCCCGGCGGTCTCGGAGACGGCGCGCAGCGCGGCGGTCACGGCGGTGGGGCGGGGGAGCGCCTTCGCGGCGGCGGTCAGGGCCGCGAGCCGGGACGCGGCCTCGGCCTCGGCCGCGCGCGCGGTCGCGAGTTCGGCCTCGGCCTCCTCGACCGCCGCGTCGAGTTCCGCGAGCCGCAGCGCGCGGCGGCGGGAACGCGCTGTCGCGCCGATGAATTCGGCGTCGGGTTTGGTGTGGCGGCCGAGCAGGACGCCGTGCCGGAAGCTTCCGGATGTGTCGACGGCGGCGTCGGATTTCGTGGAGCCGGTGGCGAACCCGGTGGAATCGGCGAGCGCGATGGAGGCGAGGACGTCGGACACGGTCTGCCGGGGGACGCTGAGATCGTCGGTGTCGTCCTCGATCACCAGGACGTCGGCGAGGGTCCGACCGGCCGGACGCCGATCCGCCGGAAGGGGGACCAGGTAGATGTCCGCATCGTCGGCCGGCGTCGCGCCGTCGGGGCACACCCAGGCGTCGAGCAGATTCGCCGCCTCCAGGGCCGCTTCGATGCCGGCGGCGTCCTCGGCGGGTACCTCATCGGCGAAACGCACGAGCCGCCACAGCGGTGCGCCGGGCCGGTCCGCGCGATCGGCACGCGCCGCCGGCACCTTCGGCGCGTCATCGCGCTGGGCGCGCACCCGGGCTCGTTCGGCGGTGAGTTCCGCGATGCGTTCGGCGGTCGCGGCGGCGCGCGCCTTCGCCTCGAGCCGGCCCTGGCGGATCTCGTCCAGCAGCGGTTCGCTGCGCTCGGCCAGCACCTCGGCCGCACCCGCCGCGTCGTCCGAACCGACGTGCGCCAGTGCGGAATCCAGCGCGTCGTACAACTGGGAGCCGAATGCGCCGTAGTGCTCGCGGTGGGTCTCCCACCAGGTGCGCAAGGCGGCGGCGGTCTCGGTGCGGGCCAGGGTGACCGCGGCCTCCGCGTGCGCCACCTCGGCCGCCGCCGACTCGCGGGACTGCCCGGCGCGCTCGGTGAGCCGTTCGGCCCTGGTGCGCTCGGCGAGGGCGGAATCCATGAGCACCAGCGCTTTTCGCACGGCGCGCACATCGGCGTCGCGCTCCTCGGCGCGGGCCCGCACGGTCGCGGTGAGCTGGTCGCCGCGCGCGTCCTCGGGCGGCGCGGTCCAGGTGATGCCCGCTTCCTCGGCGGCGCGGCGCAATTCCTCCTCGCCGCGCGCCAGCGCCTCGGCGGCGGCGCGGACCGCGGTGCGGGCGCGTTCGGCCTCCTCGGCGCGCTGGTCGAGGGTCTGGCGGGCCTTGAGCGCCTTGTCGGCGTGCACGGCGGCCGAGGTCTCCAGCCTGCGCACCGCGTCGGCCAGGTCGTCGAGCTGCTGTTTGCCCTCGTAAGCGCTGGAGCGCTGGAGGGTTTCGCGATCGGTGAGGGCCTGTTCGTAAGCGCGGTCGGCGTCCTCGGCGCGCTCCTCGGCGGCCGTGCGCTCCGCCTCGCGCCGCGCGCGCAGCGCCTTGGCGGCGAACAGCGCCGTGCTGGCGTGGGTTACCGCGTCCAGACGCCCCCGCACCTGCTCCACATCCGTCTTCGCCTGCACGGCAAGGTATTTGCGATACACCCCCACGAACGCGCGGGTGGCGGTGTCGGCGTGGACGAGACCTTCGAGGGTGCGCCCGACCTCCTCCATATCGCTGAACGAGCGCGCCGCGTCCAGGATCAGCTGCTCGTCCAGCGGGCGCAGACCGTCGGTGAGCGCCTGCGAGAGCCCGCGCGGGTCCAGGTTCTTGGCCAGCTGCGGGCGGCGCAGCGTGAGGATCAGGTTGATGAGCTGGTCGTAGCGCTGCACGCCCAGGCCGAACATGCGCGCGTCGATCGCGGCGCGGTACTCGACCGGCCGGTCCACGATGGAGTCGGTGCCGATCTGCTCGGCCAGCTGCTTGCGGGTGAGCGGGCGGTCGTCGGGGCCGATGAGCGAGAAGTCCACGCCCACACGGCCATCCGCGACGAAGTACCAGCGGGTGACCTTGTCCGAGGACCGTGTGGCGCGCATGCCGATGCCGACGGTCACCACCTCGGGGTCGGCCCAGCGGCCGCGCGCGAACTCCATCCACACGTACGAGTACGCCGACTCCTGTTTGCGGTACAGCAGATTCGACTTCATGGTGCGCTCCTCGCCCGCGAACGGGTTGAGGCGGCGCGGCTCGATCCGCCCGTCCAGCACGAACGGGAACAGCACCTCGAGGGCCTTGGTCTTGCCGGAACCGTTGGGGCCGCGCAGCACCAGCCTGCCGTCGGCGAAGCAGAACTCCTGATCGCGGTAGTCCCACAGGTTGACGATCCCGGCGCGGGTGGGCAGGAAGCGCACTCCGCCGTGGATGACCGACATGTTCAGTTCCCTTCCGTCCCGGTGCTCGCCGCGACGGTGTCGGCGGCGGTGACGAACAGTTCCTCGGCCCGTTTGGTGCGCACCGTGACCACCGCGCCCCGGTAGCGCGCCAGCGCGGGCAGCACCAGCAGGCCGTCCTCGACCGGCGCGACCAGGCGCAGCCGCGCCAGCAGCGCGGTCACCTCGGCGGTCAGTCCCGGCACGTCGGCCTGCCACTGCGCGGCGAACGTGACGCCGTAGCGGTCGGTGAGCGCGCGCACGGTCTCGCGCACCCACGCCGCGGTGACGAACGGGTAGTCGGCGGGCGGGGTTTCGGGCTCGGCCTCCGGAAGATCTTCCGCCGCAACGGTTTCGGTGAACGGCAGGTCGGCCATCGCGGTGAAGACGGTGGATTCGGGGATGGCGTCGTCCAACTGCGCGGCCAGCGCCACATCGGGCTCCGGCCCGCGCGGACGGCGGGGGAGCGGGTTGTCGATATCGAGCACCACGTCGGCGATCTCGCCCGCCAGCAGCAGCGCGACCTGCGCGAGCGTGCCCGTGCCGGGGAACCGCACGTCGGAGAGGCGGCCCGAGGTGTCGATGAGCGCGACGCCCTCCGCGCGGCGTTCGGCCCGCAGGCCCGTGAACATCTCCACCTCGGCGACGAGCTTGTCCTGGGAGAGCGCGGTCCGCTCGCCGGGCGCCAGATCCTCGGCGTAGACGACGGGCCGCTCCACCAGCGCCCGCCGCACCCGCCGGGCGTTCTCGGCGGCGATGACGGCCGGTTGCGCGCTCGGCGGGACCTCTTCGGCGAGCAGGCCCCGCACGCTGTGCAGGTGTTGCAGCGCGCGCGGCGGGCGGAACAGCGCGAACACCACCGGGCGGTCGATGTCGTAGAGCGCTTCGCCCGCGTCGGGATCGGCGGCCCAGCCGCCCGCGTCGCCGTCGGCGAGGGTGAGCGCGCCGCGCGCGGCCAGCCAGCCCACCGCGTCCACGAACGCGTCCCGGTCGACGGCGCGGTCGGGCGCGAGTTCCAGGCCCTCGACGCGGCCGGTGTAGGCGGCGACCTGGTCGGCCAGCTCCGACAGCGTGATCTGATCGCCCGCGCGGCCCAGCGCGGCCAGCGCCAGCGCGAGGTAGGCGTAGCGGCGGCGGTCGAACACGCGGTCGTTCACGGTGCGGGCGGGCTTGCCGCCGTCGAGCCGGTCGGTCACCGGGAACAGGCGGGCGGTGATCTCGGTGACCTCGAGGCGGTAGCCGAACAACTCGGCCAGGTCCTCGCGCAGTTCGGTGGCCCAGCGGCGCACCAGCGGCAGCGCGATCCGGTCCGGGTAGGTGCGGGTGATCAGGTGGTTGGCGAGCACCACGCGGGCGGCGCGCTGATAGTTGTCCAGCGCCAGGGAGTCGATGCGGCGCGCGTGAATCATGCCGTCCCCCTCGCTGATCCGCTCTTCTTCCCCGACCGCGTCGGCCGCACCTCGAGTTTGCGGTTGTTCAGGTGCAGCAACCCGCGGGAGGTGCGCACCACGGTGGGGCCCGCGTGCTCCGACACGGTCAGGGTGACGCCGCTGTCGGTGCCGGTGGTCCCCGCCACGCGCCCGCTCACCGGCACCCACGCCGTGGACGCGGCGTCGAGCAGGCGCAGCAGCACCTCGGTCTCGCGGTCGTCGAGTTCGCGCTCGTGCACGTCGGCCGAGGCCAGCGAGCGCGCCGCCTCCGCCCTGGCGCGCTGGGCGGCCAGCTGGTTCTCGCGCAGCCTGCGGATACCGGCGTCGTTGCGTTGAATGCGGCCGGGCGCGCCCGCCGAAGGCGGACGGCCGGTCTCGGCGAGCGTGCGCGAGATCTCCAGCGGCGGCGCCTCCCACCACGACCGCACCGCGGGCACGATATCGGCGTCCGGATGCTCCATGGCGAGGTGGCGCGGCCTGCCCAGCCCGAACACCGCGTCGAACAGAGCGTGCGCGCTCTCGGCGGTGGGCGCGGCGGTGAACCAGCCGGCCAGGTGCCGCAGCGCCGACTCGCGGCTCACCCCGCCGCGGCGCGTCTCGGTGACCCGCCGCAGCAGCGAGAGCACCGCCGCGATCGCGCTCATGGTGGCCTCGCGCAGGCGATCGGCCTCGGTGGATTCGGCCTCCACCGCGACGAACCAGGTGCGCAGGCCGTGCCAGCGCGCCCGCCAATCCGCCTCCCGCTCCGCCGGACTCAGCAGCACCCGCTCGTCGCAGCTCGCCGCGCGGGCCAGCAACTCGTCCACGCCGGTGGCCTCGATCTCGGTGATCGCGGAGGCCAGGCGCGGGGCGAAACGCGCCAGATCCATGCTGAATTCGCGCATGTGCGCCAGCAGCGCGTCCTTGTGCGCGAGGAACGACTCGGGGGTGATCTCGGTGGTGCGCACCAGATCGCCCAGGGAGAGGTAGAAATGCGCGGCGCGCGCGGCCATGTCGGTGAGGGCGGCGTCGAGCCTGCGCAGCGTGCGGTAGACGCGTTCGGCGTCGCCCGCGCGGTTCACCTCGGCGAGGGTGTGCAGATCGGCCAGCAGTTCGGGCAGCACCAACCGGGACAGCGACGCCTCGTCCAGCCGCGCCTCCAGCACCCCGGCCACCGCGCGATAGGCCTGGAAACCGGCCTGCGAGAACTGATAGACGTAATGCCGGTTCCGGTACTCGGCCAGCGTCGCGGCGCGGGTGCCGTCGTAGCTGCGCTCCAGCACGCCCCAGCGGTGCAGCTGGTCGAGCAGCGGGCCTATCTCGGCCGCGCTGAGCGGTTCGGTGTCGGCGCGGTGGAACAACCCGATCTGCGGCGCGCCCGGCTCCTCGTCGGCGGTGACGACACCCTCGGCGACGCGCGCCCGCCCGCCGTGGCGGCGGATCCACTCCGCGACGTCGTCGGCGTGCAGCAGCACCACGTACGCGGCCCGCGCGCTGTCGAAGGCGCGCAGCACCCACAGGTAGTCGGCACGCCGCTCGGCCGTGGCGAACGAGAACAGCCGCAGCCGGTCGTCCCACGGCGCGGCGTCCATGCCCGGCGGGCCGTCATCGGAGTCGGTCACCGGGAACAGGGTAGTAGCGGGCAGGTCGCCGTGGTCGTGCCCGGGGCGCGTTCGGCGTGGCCGTGTCCGGTTTGCCGATCATTCGCCCACGTCCGGAACGGGACCCGCGCCCGCGCGGCCCCGCTCACTCGACGGACAGCGCGCGCAGCTGATCCAGGTACGAGCGGGTGCGCGGATCGCCGGGGTAGCGCTCGATGATCTCGCGGGCCGTCTCGCCCGCGATCCACATCAGCGACGGCAGCGACCGGCGCTTGCCCTCGAAGGCGCGCATGCCCTCGTCGATGGCCCGTTCCAGATCGCGGTCGCGCACCGCCACCACCGCCAGCGTGAGGTGCGCCTCCGACACCCGCATCGGGTTGCGGATCGTGCCGTCGGGCCGGGTGGAGCTCCGGATGACCT
Organism: Nocardia puris; assembly: GCF_003315035.1. Classification (GTDB taxonomy): domain Bacteria; phylum Actinomycetota; class Actinomycetes; order Mycobacteriales; family Mycobacteriaceae; genus Nocardia; species Nocardia puris. The sequence goes on along the minus strand of NZ_QNRE01000002.1, from coordinate 798,305 downwards.
CGCGGGCGAAGGCTTCCGCGAGCTTGTCCTGGCCCGCCACGCGGCAGGTGTCCATCGCGTAGAAGTCGAACTTGCTCGCGTCGACCACGAAGTGATTGTCCAGATTGGCCGGATGCTCGAGTCGCTCCAAGATCGCCCGGCCCTGCGCCAGCGCCTTCTCGACCTCGGCCTGATCGCCCAGCCTGGCCCACGCCTTGGCCCGCTGCGCCGCCAGCTGCACCCCTACGCCGATATGTCGGGTGTCCTCCGGTGCGGTATCGGCCGCCTCCACAGCACCCTTGTAGTTACCTTGGGTGAGCGCGAACCAGGCGGCCATCTCCGCGGCCCAGCCGGTGATCTCGGGGTGGTCGGCCTCCTGGCCCAGCGACCACGCCGCGCGGCGTGTCGCCTCCGCCGAGGTGCGCCGCCCCAGGTCGTAGTCGACACACCCGACCAGCAGCGCCACCCAGCCCGCCAGCACCAGGATCTCGCGGTGCTGGGCCAGCGTGAGGCGGGCGTCGAGCAGCGAGGTGATGCGGCGCAGCCACGCCGTGCCCTCGGCGTGCAGCTCGTACGGATCGGCGAACGGATACTCGCAGCACAGGCGCTCGGCGGTGATGCGCACGGCGTCCAAAGTGCTTGCGGAGACGTCCGACATGCGCAGACGGCCGATGAACTCGAGGGTGTCCATCCCCGTCGCGGAGAGCAGTTCGTCGTCCCGGTTGGGGCGCGATTTGGGGAAGAACGCCGCCGTCACCGTGTCGAACGCGGCCGCGATGATGGGCGCGTAGAAGTCGTCCGGCCGGGATTCGCCCGACTCCCACCGCCGCCAGTTGCGCAGCAGCGTGGAGTCGGTGGGTAGGTTGTGCGCGGACTTCGCGCGCATGACGCGGACGGCATCGGCCTGGGACCACCCCCTCGCGTCGCGTTCAGAGCGCATGCGGACTGCCCAGACGGGTCGATCGTCTCCTCCGGCCACGGTTGTAGTATCGCACCAGTTAACGTTCGGTGGCCCGAATAGGGCACCAAGATGTCAGTGGGTTGACATCTGCATTCGCAACATGGCGTCGACGATTCTGGAAGAGGGAGCGGCCCGGTTGCCCACTTGCAGATGTAAGTACATTTGTAAGAGCACCGGCGTTTCCGAGATGTGGCAGTTAGCTCGTTCCAGCAATTCAACCCCGCGCCGACGCGGGGATGAGCCAGGAGGTTCGGGTGGAAGCGTTGATCTATGGATACGTGCGTGACGACCTGGCCGAGGGCCGGAGCGCGGAGCTCGAGGACGCGATGTGCACCCTCGCCCGCAGCGAAGGACTCTGCTTCGCCGCCACCTTCCATGAATCGACAGGGGGAGACGGCACGGCGTTCGCCGAGCTGACCCAGGAGTTGCGGCGCGCCGATGCCCACCATGTCGTGGTGCCGTCGCTCGATCACTTCGCGGGACAGACGATTCCGCGCGACATCCTCATCGCGAAGCTGGCTCAGGACGCGGCGGCGCAGGTGTGGACGGTGGAGGACGTCGAGGCGGCCGCGCAGCGGGTCCGGCGGCCCGCGTAGGTCCACCGCGATCCCGGCCGCCGCACGCCGGCGGTCCGATCGCGATGGCGCACGCGCGGTGACGCCGGTTCGGTGTCACCCACGGGCATGGTGCCGCGGGTAGATGCCGGCGCGGTGTCCGGGCGCGCCGGGACAGGGCGCGGCCCGGATCGCCCGTGGCGCAACGGTTTTCAGGGACGAGAGTTCCGGGACACGACGGCGGTTCGCACCGACCGGAGCTCCATTGCCGCCGTGCCTCGCGGTGTCCGAGGGCCTACAGACCGCCGAAGCTGCCCGGACCGCGCCTGCGCAGGTAGCGCTCGAACTCGGCCGCGATGGCGTCGCCATCGATCTTGGCCATGGCCTCGTTGACATCGGTCGCCGCGTCGCCGCGCTCCTCGAGCGAGCGCACGTACTCGGTGATCTCCTCGTCGCCGACGGTCATCTCGTTCACCGCGGCCTCCCACTCCTCGGCCTGCTTGGGCAACTCGCCGAGCGGGACCTCGATGTCGAGCACGTCCTCCACGCGGTGCAGCAGCGCGATCGTGGCCTTCGGGTTCGGCGGCTGCGACACGTAGTGCGGGACCGCCGCCCAGAACGACACCGCGGGCACGCCGGCCTTCACGCACTGGTCCTGGAGCACGCCGGTGATGCCGGTCGGGCCCTCGTACCTGGTCTGTTCCAGGTTGAAGCGCTCCGCGGCCTCTTTGCTGTAGGCGGAACCGGTGACCGGGACGGGACGCGTGTGCGGCGTGTCGGCGAGCAGCGCGCCGAGGATGACCACCGTCTGCACGCCCAGCTGTTCGATGAATTCCAGCAGGTCGGCGCAGAAGCTGCGCCAGCGCATGTTCGGCTCGATCCCGCGCAGCAGCACCACGTCGCGCTCGCTGCCCGGGGGCGAGCACACCGACAGCATGGTGGCGGGCCACTGGATCTCGCGGGTCACGCCGTCCACCTGGCGCACGGTGGGCCGATTCACCTGATAGTCGTAGTAATCCTCGGAATCGAGCTCCGCCAGCGGCTCGGCATCCCAGATGAGTTCCAGATGCTCCACCGCGCCACTGGCCGCGTCACCCGCATCGTTCCAGCCCTCGAAGGCCGCGACCAGCACCGGTTCCCGCAACGTCGGCAGTTCCGAATCGGGAGTTTCACTGGGGTTCACCCGGTCAGCCTACGGCGTGGAACCCGGTATCGGCGCGCCAGGGCGCGCCGTGTTCCGGGCCGGGGTGGTCCCCGCGTGACCCGTCCGACCGGTCCGTACGGGCGGCGGATCGCGCGGTCCACAGCCCGCCACCGACACGCGGGGGACGCACGTTCTCGCGACCTGGCGACCGCTCGGCCACCGCCGGGGTGCGCACCGATCCGGCCCGCGCGTGCCTGACCGACGCCCGGTCGCCCGCGGTGGCCGCGGCCGCGCAGCGGTACCGCCGGATCGCCCGCCCCGGCGGAGCGCGCCCCCGGCGTCCGTCCGGCAAACGTGGTCGCGGGGTGTGTGGTGTGGGGCACGCTCACCGGAGGGGGAAGGATGCTGTTGGTTTCGTGTCGCCGTCGGCCTTTACGCTTGTACGCATGTCTGTGTCCGATCGCGCGTTCGATACCTCGCTTCTCGACACGCTTCAGCGGCGTGTCGTCATCGGCGACGGGGCGATGGGCACCATGTTGCAGGCCGCGGATCTGACGCTCGACGATTTCCGCGGCCTGGAGGGCTGCAACGAGATCCTCAACGAGACCAGGCCCGACGTGCTGCGCGCCATCCACCGCGCCTACTACGAGGCAGGCGCCGACGCCGTCGAGACCAACACCTTCGGCTGCAACCTGCCCAACCTCGCCGACTACGACATCGCCGACCGCATCCGCGACCTGTCCGAGCGCGGCACCCGCCTGGCCCGCGAGGTGGCCGACGAGATGGGCCCCGCAGAGGACGGCACCCCGCGCTACGTCCTGGGCTCGATGGGCCCCGGCACCAAGCTGCCCACGCTGGGTCACGCCCCCTACACCGTGCTGCGCGACGCCTACACCGAGGCCGCGCTGGGCATGCTGGACGCGGGCGCCGACGCGATCCTGGTGGAGACCTGCCAGGACCTGCTCCAGGTGAAGGCCGCCGTCACCGGCAGCAGACGCGCGATGGAGCGGGCGGGCCGGCGCATCCCGATCATCACCCACGTCACCGTGGAGACCACCGGCACCATGCTGGTGGGCAGCGAGATCGGCGCCGCGCTGGCCGCGCTCGAGCCGCTCGGCATCGACATGATCGGCCTGAACTGCGCCACCGGCCCCGACGAGATGAGCGAGCACCTGCGCCACCTCTCCCGCCACGCGCGCATCCCGGTGTCGGTGATGCCGAACGCCGGCCTGCCCGTGCTCGGCGCCCACGGCGCCGAATACCCGCTCACCCCCGAGGAATTGGCGGTCGCGCTGCGCGGGTTCGTCTCCGAGTTCGGGCTCGCGCTGGTGGGCGGCTGCTGCGGCACCACCCCCGAGCACATCCGGCAGGTGCGCGACGCGGTCCGCGAGGTGGAGCCCACGCTCCCGCCGCTGGACGACCGCCGCGCCCCCGTGCACGAGCCGAGCGTGTCGAGCATGTACACGGCGGTGCCCTTCGAACAGGACGCCTCGGTCCTGATGATCGGCGAGCGCACGAACGCCAACGGCTCCAAGGCTTTCCGCGAGGCGATGCTGGCCGAGGACTGGCAGAAGTGCCTCGACATCGCCAAGGACCAGACCCGCGACGGCGCCCACATGCTCGACCTGTGCGTCGACTACGTCGGCCGCGACGGCGCGAAGGACATGGAGGCCCTGGCCAGCCGCCTGGCCACCGCGTCCACCCTGCCGATCATGCTGGACTCCACCGAAACCCCGGTGCTGCGCGCGGGCCTGGAGCACCTGGGCGGGCGCTGCGCGGTGAACTCGGTGAACTACGAGGACGGCGACGGCCCGGACTCGCGCTTCCAGCAGACCATGGCCCTGGTCGCCGAGCACGGCGCCGCCGTGGTCGCCCTGACCATCGACGAGGAGGGCCAGGCCCGCACCGCCGAGAAGAAGGTCGAGATCGCCGAACGCCTCATCGCCGACATCACCGGCAACTGGGGTCTGGCCGAATCCGACATCATCATCGACACGCTGACCTTCACCCTGGGCACCGGCCAGGAGGAGTCGCGCCGCGACGGCATCGAGACCATCGAGGCGATCCGCGAACTCAAGCGCCGCCACCCCGACGTGCAGACCACCCTGGGCCTGTCCAACATCTCCTTCGGCCTGAATCCGGCCGCGCGCCAGGTGTTGAACTCGGTGTTCATGCACGAGTGCGTGCAGGCCGGGCTGGATTCGGCGATCGTGCACGCCTCGAAGATCCTGCCCATGGCGCGGATCCCCGACGAACAGCGCGAGACCGCCCTGGACCTGGTCTACGACCGCCGCACCGAGGACTACGACCCGCTCCAGAAGCTGATGCAGCTGTTCGAGGGCGTGTCGGCTTCGTCGTCGAAGGCCTCGCGCGCCGAGGAACTGGCCGCGCTGCCGCTGTTCGAGCGCCTGGAGCGCCGCATCGTCGACGGCGAGAAGGCCGGTATGGAGGCCGATCTCGACGCCGCCATGGCCGAGGTGCCGCCGCTGCGGATCATCAACGAGACGCTGCTGTCCGGCATGAAAACCGTTGGCGAACTGTTCGGTTCGGGCCAGATGCAGCTGCCGTTCGTGCTCCAGTCCGCCGAGGTGATGAAATCCGCCGTCGCCTACCTGGAACCGCACATGGAGGCCACCGACGATTCCGGCAAGGGCCGGATCGTGCTGGCCACCGTCAAGGGCGACGTGCACGACATCGGCAAGAACCTGGTCGACATCATCCTGTCGAACAATGGCTACGAAGTGGTGAATCTCGGGATCAAACAACCGATCTCGACCATCCTGGACGCCGCCGTGGACAAGAAGGCCGACGTGATCGGCATGTCCGGACTGCTGGTGAAGTCGACCGTGGTGATGAAGGAGAACCTGGAGGAGCTCAACGCCAAGGGCGTGGCCGACCAGTTCCCCGTGCTGCTCGGCGGCGCCGCGCTGACCCGCGCCTACGTGGAGAACGACCTCACCGAGGTCTACGAGGGCGATGTGCACTACGCCCGCGACGCGTTCGAGGGCCTGCGCCTGATGGATGACATCATGAGCCGCAAGCGCGGCGGCGGTCCCGACCCGGACAGCCCCGAGGCCGTCGCGGAGCGAGAGAAGGCCGCCGAACGCAAAGCGCGCCACGAGCGTTCGCGGCGCATCGCGGAGAAGCGCAAGGCCGCCGAGGTCCCCGTGGTGGTGCCGGAGCGCTCCGATGTGGCCGCCGACCTGCCCGTGCCGGTGCCGCCGTTCTGGGGCACCCGCGTGGTGAAAGGCCTGGCGCTGCACGAGTATTCGGGCCTGCTCGACGAGCGCGCCCTGTTCCTGGGGCAGTGGGGCCTGCGGGGCCGGCGCGGCGGCGACGGCCCCAGCTACGAGGAACTGGTGGAGACCGAGGGCCGCCCGCGCCTGCGCGCCTGGCTGGACCGGCTGTCCACCGAGGGCGTGCTCCAGCACGCCGCCGTGGTGTACGGGTACTTCCCGGCCGTGTCCGAGGGCGACGACGTGATCGTGCTGACCGAACCCACGCCCGACGCGCCCGAGCGCTACCGGTTCACCTTCCCGCGCCAGCAGCGCGACCGGTTCCTCTGCATCGCCGACTTCCTCCGCTCGCGCGCGCTGGCCCGCGAGACCGGGCAGGTCGACGTGCTGCCGTTCCAGCTGGTCACCATGGGCCAGCCGATCGCCGATTTCGCCAACGAACTGTTCGCCGCCGACAACTACCGCGACTACCTCGAGGTGCACGGCATCGGCGTGCAGCTCACCGAGGCGCTGGCCGAGTACTGGCACCGCCGCATCCGCGAGGAACTCACCCTCGAGGGACACGCGATCGCCGAGACCGATCCCGACGACGTGCTCGACTATTTCAAGCTCGGCTACCGGGGCGCGCGCTACTCCTTCGGCTACGGCGCCTGCCCCGACCTGGAGGACCGCGCCAAGCTGGTGGACCTGCTCGAGGCCGACCGCCTCGGCGTCGTGCTCTCGGAGGAGTTGCAGCTGCACCCCGAGCAGTCCACGGATGCCTTCGTGCTGCTGCACCCGGAGGCGAAGTACTTCAACGCCTGACCGGCGGTGTGATGGTGCTCACCGTGGGTGCGAAAGTCCGCGCCGCGCCGCCGGTTCGGCGCGCACGGTGCCGCTGACCTGCTGTTCGAGGTGGAATGCGCTGGTGCCGAGGAGAAGTCGCGAGGATATCCGGTACCGCTCGGCACACCATTCTCACCCGCGCGTTTCACCTGGTCGACCGACCGGTCCGCGTGGGGTCGTGCGCGCGGGTGGCTCTGTGTCGGTTGGGTGTGCCATTGTCGAGGGGTTGCAACTGCATCCGGAGCAGTCGGCGGATGCCGTTCGTCCCTGCTTCGGGTGCAATGTACTTCGGCGCGAAGGATTTTCGGGGCCCTCCGGGAACCCCGCGCCGGGTGCTGTTGGCTCGCGGGTAGCAGGAGGGGCACGACCACATGACGTCGGACCGGTTGATCGCTGGACGGTATCGGCTCGCGGATCCGATCGGCACCGGCGCGATGGGCGTGGTGTGGCGGGGCACCGACGTGCGCCTGCGCCGCACGGTCGCCGTCAAACAGTTGCTGCTGGCGCCCGGACTCTCGCGCGAGCAGGCCCTCGAATCGAAGCTGCGCGCCATGCGCGAGGGGCGCATCGCCGCCCGGCTGCACCACCCCAACGCCATCACCGTCTTCGATGTCGCCGAGGAAGACGGCCAGCCGTGGCTGGTCATGGAGTACCTGAACGCGCCGAGCCTGGCCGCGAAACTGTCGGGCAAGCGCACGCTGCCGCCGCTCGAGGTGGCCAGGATCGGCGCGCAGGCCGCGGCCGCGCTGGCCGCCGCCCACGACGCGGGCATCATGCACCGCGACGTGAAACCGGCCAACCTGCTGGTGGCCGACGACGGCACGGTCAAGATCACCGACTTCGGCATCTCGCGCGCGGTCGGCGACGTCACCGTGACGGCCACGGGATTCCTCGCGGGCACACCCGCCTACCTGGCGCCGGAGATCGCGCGCGGCGAGAACCCCGAACCCGCCTCCGACGTGTTCGCCCTCGGGTCCACGCTCTACGCGGCGGTGGAGGGCTCGCCGCCGTTCGGCGAGGGCGACAACCCGCTGGCCGTGCTGCACGCGGTCGCCCGCGGGGACGTGCCCGAACCGCGCAACGCCGGACCGCTCGCGCCCGTGCTCATGCACCTGCTCGCCGCCGGTATCGACGCGCGCCCGACCATGCGGGAGGCCGCGGAGGCGCTGGGAGCCGTTGCGGCGGGCCGCGTTCCGAAGCTGGCCGCCGCGCCCGTCTCCACCAAGATGCTGCCCGCGCCGGGCGCCGACGCCACCACGGTGCTCGCCGCACCGGGGCAGGCGAGCGCGGCGAACGCCGACGCGGCCACCACCTTCGTCCCCGCGCCCGTCGCGGCGGTGCCGCCACCGGCACAGGGTGGCGGCACGTTGCCCGGCGGCACGAACCCGCCGAGGCCCAGCCGGACGACAGTGGCCGTGGTCGCGGCGGCCGCGCTCGTGGTGATCCTGGCGGGGGCCGTGGCGCTGGCGAGTCGCGGGGGCGACGGCGAGCAGACCGCCGCGCCGCCCGCGACGACCGGCCAGGCGCAGCAGCCTGCCGAGTCCGGGGACCCCGGCACGCCCACGGTGGTTCCGTTGCCGCAGGGCGGGGGAGAGGCCGCGCCGCCACCGGTCACCGTCCCGACGACGACGCCCGAGCCCACCTCGGCCGCACCGAGCCCCACGACCACCACCGAGCCGACCCCGACCTCCACCACGAGTACGAGCACGACGGTCTCCGCCACGCCGTTCGGACCGCCGCCCGCCGACCGGGTGGCCGGCTTCATCCAGGGCTACTACGGCATGCTGCCCGGCAACGTCTCGGGCGCGTGGTCGCAGCTCGCGCCCGGCTACCAGGCGCAGACCGGCGGATACGCGCAGTACGCGTCGTTCTGGTCGACGATCCGCGCGGTGCGGGTGGAGGCCATCAGCCCGAGCGGCGAGGGCGCCGCCACGGTGACGCTCACCTATGTGAAGTCCAACGGTTCGGTGGAGAGCGAGAACCGCTGGGTGCAGGTCCGGCAGGAGGGCGGGCGGATGGTGATCACGGCCTCCGGGCTGTGATCTGGCCCGCGCGAGTGGCCCGCCGCTCACCTCGCTGACTACGGTGGGGACGGCCGAGGTGGACGACGAACGGAGCAGCGAACTGTGACAGCGCGACTCGCCGCGGTGCTGTGGGACATGGACGGGACGCTGCTGGACTCGGAGAAGCTGTGGGATGTCGCGGTCCGCGAACTCGCCGTGGAACTCGGCGGCGTGATGACCGACGCGGTGCGCCACGCGCTCATCGGCGCGTCGGGGCCCAACGCGCTGCGCATCCTCTTCGACGGGCTGGGTGTGCCGTCGACCCCCGACGCGCTGCGCGAGGCGGGGGAGTTCCTGGAGCGCCGGGTCAGCGACCTGATGACCGGCCCCATCCCGTGGCGCCCCGGCGCGAAGGACGCGCTGAACCTGGTGCGCGACGCGGGCCTGGCCTGCGCGCTGGTCACCAACACCAAACGCTCGCTCACCGAGTTCGGCCTCGACACCCTCGGCCGCGACTACTTCGACATCTCCGTCTGCGGCGACGAGGTCCCCGAAGGCAAACCGGCGCCCGACCCCTACCTGCGCGCGGCGTCGCTGCTCGGCGTCGACCCGGCGCACTGCGTCGCGGTGGAGGATTCGCCGACCGGGTCGGCCGCCGCGGCGGCCGCGGGCTGCGCGCTCATCGTGGTGCCGTGCGAGATCCCCGTGCCGCCCGCCCCGGGCCGCGTGCACCGCGACTCGCTGGTCGGGTTGACCGTCGCCCACCTGGAAGAGGCGTTGTTCGCGCGGGTCTGACCCGGGTCAGCCCTTCTTGTGGTTATTGCGCGAGGTCTCGTACTCGTAGCGGACGCGTTCCCACAGGCGGCGGGGCATGAGGTCGAAGCAGCCGCCGAGATGTTCGCCGTCGAGGTCGGTGGTGCGACCGTCGGCGTCGACGATCGAGACGACGCGCACGACGCCTTCGTGCACGTACCAGACGGCGGTGGCGCCCTGGGCAGTGGTCGAACGCAGTCGCCCCGCGGGCTGCGTTGTGTCCATGGGTTCTCGGCTCCCGGCGTTCACGGTCGGACATCGGCGTCGGGACCGGGCCTCGGCGCGCCATGCGGACGACCCCGGCCCCTGTGCTCGAACGAACGACACGCGGCAATCCCGAGCGGCGGCGTCGAACCCGATCCCGTGTTGGAACACACTCAGACGATCATCATCCACTACCGGGTGCCGATCGCGTGCGCGACTCCGCGAATCGGTTTCCGACCGGCGCGAATACCCGGCCCGATCCGGCGTGCGGGCCGAAAGGTGTTGCCGCACAGTCAGGCGGGGCCGCGCGGTGGCTCGGGTGGCAGGTCGGCGACGGCGGCGGTGACCGTCGGGTACACCTCGAGCCGGTGGCCGGCTGGAGCGCCCGCGCGCAGGGCGTCGGCGAATTGGCCGATCGGGCGGGCGATGCGCAGGCGGATCCGGCGGCGGGCCAAGGAATCCCGGAGATCGGCGAGCATGCGGGCGGCGCTCACGTCGATGGACGGGGAGGTCTCGGCGTCGAGGACGACCAGGCGGGTCGCGTCGGTGCAGAGGTTCTCGATGGCGTGGCGGACGTAGTCGGCGTTGACGAAGTACAGGCCCGCCTCCACGCGCACGACCACCAGGTCGGGGCGGCGCGGCAGCCCGGGGTGGCGCGCCGCGTCGAGCCAGAGATCGCCGCGCCGGGCCACCTCGGCGACGTGCGGCCGCGACGTGCGATACACCAGCAGCAGGATCGACACGCCGACGCCGATGAGCAGCCCCGGCAGCGTGCCGAACAGCAGCACCCCGGCCAGCGTGACGAGCGCGGCGGTGAAATCGGCGCGTGCCGCCTTGCCGTAGATGCTGCCGAGCCGTTCGGTCCACACCCCGTAGAGCCGGCGCAGCGCGGCGAAATCCACGAGTTCGACGACGGCGGCGATCACCACCGCGGCCAGCGTCGCCTCGGGCAGGTTCTCGAACAGCCCGGTCAGGAACAACAGCGTGAGGATGGTCAGCGCGGCCATCACGAGCCCGCTGACCTGGGTCTTCGCGCCCGCGCCGCCGTTGACGGCGGTCTTGGAGAGGCTGCCGTTCACGATCATGCCCGAGGCGAGTCCGGAGCCGAGATTGGCGGCGCCGAGCCCGAACAGTTCGCGATTGGCGTCGATGGGATAGCCCTCCTTGGCGGCGTAGGCCCTGGCCGCGCCGAGCCCTTCGGCGAACCCGATGAGCACCACCCCGACGGCCGGTCCGAGCAGATCGAGGTAGTCGTGGAAGCCGAGACCGTCCGGCGGGCCGAGCGCGGGAAGTCCCGGTTCGATGTGCCCGACGATCGCGACGCCCCGCTCGTCCAGATCGAACAGCCCGACCACCGCGATACCGAACAGCACCGCGAGCAGCGCGCCGGGCACCAGCGGCAGCCACCGGCGCAGCGCCAGCACGACAGCGAGGCTGACCAGGCCGACGAGCAGTGTGCGCCAGTGTGTTTCGCCGAGCCGGCGCAGCACGCCCCAGGCCTGCCCGAAGAACTCGCCCTCGCTCTTCTCGATGCCGAACAGCTTGGGGACCTGGCCCACGATGATCGTCAGCGCCAGCCCGACGATGAAGCCCTTGAGCACCGGCTCGGAGATGAACGCCGCCACGAACCCGAGCCGAGCCAGCCCGGCCAGCAGGCCCACGATCCCCGTCGCGAGGGCGAGCGCGGTGGACAGCGCGACGTACCGCCCGCCGTCGGCGCCCGCCAGCGGGGTCACGATCGCCGCCGACAGGGCGGCCGTCGCCGACATCGGCCCCACCACCAGGTGCCGGGAGCTGCCCGCGAGCGCGTAGAGGACCAGCGCGGGGATCGCGGCGTAGAGCCCGACGACCGGGGGGACGCCCGCGATCGAGGCGTAGGCGAGCGATTCGGGCACCAGTACCGCCCACACCGTGAGCCCCGCGAACACATCGGGCCGCAACCACGCGCGCCGGTATCCGCGCAGCGAGTCGAAGACCGGCCACGGGCGGGCCGATCCATCGGTCGCGGGCCCCGCCGTCACAGCCCGCCGATGCCTGTGCCGAGGACCACGCTGCCCATCACGAGCAGCACGATCGCCAGGACGGCGTGGCTGTTGTCCTGCCACCGCGTCCGGGCCCGGTCGAGGGTGGGGCGCAACCGGTCGGCGGCCACCGCATAGTCGATCGCGACGTCGACGCCGAGGATGCCCGCCACCCAGCCCGCCGCGAAACCGGAACCGGCGTCCCCGGTGCCGGGCGAGAGGATCATCAGGATCGCGGCGACGATCGGGATCGGCGAGAGCGCCACGCCGACCACGAGGGGGAGCGGCTCTCCGATGACCGGGCCCATCCCGCGACGCTAGAGTTCGCGGCGGGGAGGAGTCGTCACACGTGACGGGTGATTTCGCCGGTGCGGTCGTGTCGTCCGTCGGCGGGGATGTGCGCGTGTGACCCGCGCACGGCGGTGGCTCGGTTGACAGGTGGCGTCGCTTCGACCTGGGCACACGGACCGTGTTCACCGGACGCCGTGTGCGCCACGCTCCCGACGCGGTTCGCCACGACGTGCCACATCGACCGGACGCCGAGATCGCCGCAGCCCGCGAGACCCGCGCGGTGTTTCCGAACGGCAGCGACACCCCGCCGGAAAATTGTCGGCCGATCACCCGCCGCGCCGCCGAATTGGCCTGTCGCATCAGTGTGAATGATCACGTTTGCCACGGGAGTTACTGCGCCGCAACGCAAATGAGCACCGATGATAGGTGTGACCGGCGTCACCGGCAATCTTTCCGAATTCCGGGCGTGTCGTCGGCGGCTGCACCAGAATATCGCCATGGCAGGGACGGGAGTGCTGGACGAAATCGTCGATACCGCAAGGTATCCGCTCGATGCGCCGGACTCGGCGCGGTGGCGGGAGGCGGTGGCCGCGGCACGGACCGACCTGGCCGCCGACGGGTGCACCGTGCTGCGGGAGTTCATCCGGCCCGAACTCACCGAGCGGCTGCGCGCCGAGGGCGAGGCGATGGCGCCGCACGCGTACTACCGGACCGAACAGGTCAACGCCTACAACATCCCGCTCGACACCGACCTGCCCGCCGACCATCCGGCCGCCATCGTGCTCGAGCGCGGCAACGCCTTCGTGCCGCGCGACCGCATCCCCGCCGACGCGCTCATCCACCGGCTCTACACCTCCGCGCCGTTCCAGCGCTTCGTCGCGGACTGCTTCGGGCTGGCCGACCTGCACGAATACGCCGACCCGCTGGCCGGGCTGTGCCTGAACGTGGTCGCGCCGGGCATGTCGCACCCGTGGCATTTCGACACCAACGAGTTCACCGTGAGCATGCTGACGCAGCTGCCGGACGCGGGCGGGGAGTTCGAGTACTGCCCCAATATCCGCACCCCGCACGCGGAGAACCTGGCCGACGTGCGCGCGGTGCTCACCGGCACCGGCGAGCGGTTCGTGCGGCGCCTGGCCCTGCGCCCCGGTGATCTGCAACTGTTCCAAGGACGCTTCTCCCTGCACCGCGTATCCCCGGTTTCGGGTGCGGCGCAACGTCATTCGGCGATCTTCGCCTACACCGACCAGCCCGGGGTGATCGGCACCGCCGAACGCACCCGGCAGCTGTTCGGCAGGGTTCTGCCCGCACACGTCGAACGGGACAGCGTGGTCCGCGGCGACCGACTACTCGACTAGGCCCGGTCGTGGAGTCCGGGCGGCGGTGCCGGACGGGCTTCGAGACCTGGCCTACCGACCGAGCCGAGAGGAACGAACACGTGCCAGTGCCGTTGCATACGACCGGGAAAGCGTCCTTCGACCACATCTACGACCGCCCCGATCCCCGCCTGTACTACGCACGGATGTCCGAACTCGACTATCGGATTCCGCAAGCGGCGAAACCCTTTCTGGAACAGCAGATCCGGGAGTTCCGCGCCTCCGAGCGCACCGACACTCCCACGGTGCTCGACATCGGCTGTTCCTACGGTGTGAACGCCGCCCTGCTGCGCTTCGACACCACGATCGACGAGCTGGCCGCGCACTACCGCGACGGCGACGGACTCGACCGCGCCGCGCTGATCGCCCGCGACCGCGCGCGCCTGGCCGCCCGCGATCACCTGCCCGGCGTGCGCTTCGTCGGTATGGACGCCTCGGCGCCCGCGCTCGACTACGCGCGCGAGGCCGGTCTGCTGCACGACAGCGTGCACGCCGATCTGGAAGCGGCCGAACCCACCGACGCCCAGCGCGCGGTGCTGGCCGCCGCGGATCTGGTCGTGTCCACCGGTTGCATCGGCTACGTCACCGAGAAGACGCTCGTGCGCATCGCGACCGCGCATCCGCGCAAGCGGCCGTGGATGGCGCACTTCGTGCTGCGCATGTTCGATTTCGGGCCGATCCAGGCCGAACTCGACGCCCTCGGCTACCGCACCGAGCGGATGTCCGGTCTGTTCCCGCAACGCCGCTTCGCCTCGGCGGATGAACAGCGGCAGGTGCTCGGCACGCTGGCCGCCGCGGGCGTCGACGCCGACGGCCACGAATCCGAGGGATGGCTCTACGCGAGTCTGTACATCTCGCGCCCACTCAGGAATCGCCGGGCCTGACCTCTTGCCCAAACCCGGTCCCGCACCGAGGATCAGTCGTGGAGGACGTACTCCGCGAGTCTCACCGCACGGTCGCCCATCGACGTGCGCCCGTAGCACCCCCCGCACCCCCGATTCGAGGAATCCGACTTGACCGACCGCACCTTCGCCGCCGAAGACCACCTGCCCCGGGTACCGCTGCCCACATTGGAGGACAGCTGCGCCCGGTTCCTGGAGTGGTGCAGCCCGCTGCTGACCCCCGAGGAGCTGGCCACCACCGAGGCGGCGGTCGCCGACCTGCTACGGCCCGGCGGCGCGGGCCGCACGCTGCACGCGGCGGTGGCGGAGTACGACGCCACGCCCGGCGTGGGCAGCTGGCTCGACCAGTTCTGGCCCTCGCGCTACCTGGGCCGCCGCGACCGGATCGCGTTGAACGCCAACTTCTTCTTCCTCTTCCGCGACGACACCGCGCTGGCCGCCTCCACCGGGGCCAACCAGGTGGAACGGGCCGCGGCCATCGTCTCGGCCGCCGTGGACTACAAGCTCGCGCTGGACGAGGAGAAGATCCCGCCGGTCACCCAGCGCGGACAGCAGCTGTCCATGTGGCAGAACAAGTACCTGTTCTCCGAAACCAGAATCCCCGGCGCGCAGCAGGATTCGGTGCGGGTGCCCTACACCGAGGAGTGGCCCGGCCCGTCGCGTGAGCGGCACATCCTGGTCTTCTACCGCGGCAACATGTTCCGCGTGGACGTGATCGGCCCCGACGGCGCGCCCTACGCGCCCGAGGACCTTCAGGAGGGCCTGCGCGCCGTGCTCGAGGCGGGCGCGCACCCGGCGCGCACCGACACCGCCGTCGGCCACCTCACCACCAAGGCGCGCGCGGAGTGGGCGGCCAGCCGCGAGGCCCTGCTCGCCGAACCCGCCAACGCGGCCGCGCTGGACACCGTCGAGCGGGCGCTGTTCTGCGTCTGTCTCGAGGACTTCGCGCCGCGCGACGAACTGCAGGCCTGCGATCATCTGCTGCACGGTGACAGCGCCAACCGCTGGTTCGACAAGGCCGTCTCGTTCATCGTGTTCGCCGACGGCGGCGCCGGCATCAACGTGGAGCACTGCGGCTTGGACGGCACCACAATCCTGTCGTTCGTGGACACCCTGCTCGAGACGCCCGTCGCCGAGCACGCCGAACGCTCCGGCGCGCGCGTGCAGGGCAAGCCCCCCGTCGAACCGGTCGAGTTCGTCCTCGACGACGCGCTGCGCGCCGACATCGGGGCCGCGGGCGCGGCGTTCGCCCGCTACGCCGCCGAGAACGCCACCCAGACGGTGTCGTTCGAGGATTTCGGCACCGCGCGCGCCAAGCAGCTCGGCATCTCGCCCGACGCGTTCGCCCAGCTCAGCTACCAGCTCGCGCACCGGCGCAGCAAGGGCCTCACCGGCGCCACCTACGAATCCATCGCCACCCGCCAGTACCGCAACGGCCGCACCGAGGCCATGCGCGTGGTGACGCCGGAGATGATCGCGTTCGTGGACACGATGCTCGACGAGTCCGCCGACAAGGCCGTGAAACTGGCGGCCGCCCGCGCCGCCGCGCAGGCGCACGTGCAGCGCGCCAAGCAGTGCCAGGCCGGGGACGCGCCCGAACAGCACCTGTGGGAACTGCAATGGGTGCAGCGCCGCCGGGGCGCCGAACTGGGCGTCACCGAGCCGATCGCGCTCTACGACAGCCCCGGCTGGACGATCATGCGCGACGACTACCTGAGCACCAGCTCCGCGCCCTCGGTCAATATCCAGTACTTCGGTTTCGGCTCCACCAGCCCGAAGTGCATCGGCGTGGCGTACGTGCTGCTGCCCGACCGCTGGAACCTCTACCTGGCGACGCCGAAGTCGGTGGCCGACGAGATGCACGCGTTCGCGGGGCACCTGCGGGAGGCCGTGGAGGAACTCGCGGAGCTGCTGGCGTCGGGGACGTGAGGGGGTAGTGCGGGGATTCGGGCCGCGCCTCGGTGATCGAGGCGCGGCCCGCGTCCGTCCTGTTCCGGCGGTCTGAAAGAATCTCCTCCCGTGAAAACTTTCGAGGCCCTGTTCGCCGAGCTGCAGGATCGTGCCGCCACCCGTCCCGAGGGTTCCGGCACCGTGGCCGCGTTGGACGCCGGTGTGCACACCCAGGGCAAGAAGGTGCTGGAGGAGGCCGGTGAGGTGTGGCTGGCCGCCGAACACGAGAGCGACGAGTCGCTCGCCGAGGAGATCTCCCAGTTGCTGTACTGGGTGCAGGTCCTGATGGTGGGCCGGGGGTTGAAGCTGGAGGACGTGTACCGACATCTGTGACGGTCGCGCCCTTCCGTAGTTTCTCCCCGAAAGGACATCTGCCCATGCTGCGCGTCGCAGTTCCCAACAAAGGCGCACTCTCGGAGTCGGCCACCTCGATCCTGTCCGAGGCCGGCTACCGCAAGCGCACCGATTCGCGCGATCTGAGCGTCATCGACCCGAACAACCAGGTCGAGTTCTACTTCCTGCGCCCGAAGGACATCGCCGTCTACGTCGGCTCCGGCGATCTGGACCTCGGCATCACCGGCCGCGACCTGGCGCTGGACTCCGGCGCGCCGGTGCGCGAGCGCCTGGCGCTGGGCTTCGGCCGCTCCACGTTCCGCTACGCCGCCCCCGCGGGCGCCGAATGGAAGGTCGAGGACCTCTACGACAAGCGGATCGCCACCTCCTACCCGAACCTCGTGCTCTCGGATCTGCAACGGCGCGGGATCGAGGCCGAGGTGATCCGCTTGGACGGCGCGGTCGAGATCTCCATCCAGCTCGGCGTGGCCGACGCCATCGCCGACGTGGTCGGCTCCGGCCGCACGCTGCGCCAGCACAACCTGGTCGCGTTCGGCGAGACGCTGTGCGAGTCGGAGGGCGTGCTGGTCGAGCGCGAGGACTCCGATCAGAACGACCGGGCCCGCAACCAGCTCATCGCCCGCGTCCAAGGCGTGGTGTTCGCCCAGCAGTACCTCATGCTGGACTACGACTGCCCCAAGGAACTGCTGGACCGGGCCGTCGAGATCACGCCCGGCCTGGAATCGCCCACCGTGTCGCCGCTGGCCGACGAGTCCTGGGTGGCGGTGCGCGCGATGGTGCCGCGCAACCAGAGCAACACGGTGATGGACCAGCTCGCCGACATCGGCGCGAAGGCCATCCTGGCTTCCGACATCCGCTCCTGCCGCGCCTTCTGAGGTGATCCGGGCGGGTGCCGCAGGGTACCCGCCCGAATCCCGCGCCGCGCGTAATCAATTCACGCGGAATACAACCGGCGTGGGTCCCGGTGTCCGGTTGCTACGGTGCGCCCCTCGATGAGGGAACGCAAGGAGTACGACCGTGTCCGACACACCGCCCGAAGAACGTCCGGGCAGCACTTTCACCTGGAACGAGGACTGGCTCGCCGCCGTCGCCGGGCTCACACTGCTGGTGCTCGTCCTGGTGGGCGTCATCCCGGGCTGGCTGGTGCCCTGATGGCCGAGGAGAAGACCACAGACGCCCCGATCCGTTCGGAAACGGCCGCGCTGCAAGCGAATCCGAGCCCCACCCCGGCGCTGATCGCGGCCGGTGTCGCGGTGGTGTTCGCGCTCGGCGCGCTCACCAGGTTCCTGGAACTGCACGTGCCGGACTGGGCCGAGGACACCGCGTTCCAGCGCGTGGCCAAGTCCGTCGAGTACCCCGTCTACGCGATCGCGCTGGGCCTGATCGGCAACGTCGTGCTGTCGAAACTCGATCTGCGGGAGAAGCTTTCGGCCGGGTTCCGCACCGAGTTCTTCATCAAGACCGGCGTGGTGCTGCTCGGCGCGTCGATCAACCTGAAGATCCTCGTCACCGCCGCCGGGCCCGCGATCCTGCAGGCCCTGCTGCTGATCACCGCGGTGTTCGCGTTCACCTGGTGGTTCGGCGGGCTGCTCGGCCTGGACGACAAGTTGCGGGCGCTGCTCTCCTCGGCGGTGTCGATCTGCGGCGTGAGCGCGGCCATCGCCGCCGCGGGCGCGGTGCAGGCCCGGCGCGAGCAGATCGCCTACGCGGCCTCGCTGGTGATCCTGTTCGCGCTGCCCTCGATCTTCCTGCTGCCCTGGCTGGCCGACGTGTTCGGCCTGTCCGACGCGGTGGCGGGCGCGTGGATCGGCGGCAATATCGACACCACGGCCGCCGTCGCCGCCTCCGGCGCGATCGCGGGCGAGGAGGCGTTGCAGATCGCGACCATCGTCAAGACCACGCAGAACGCGCTGATCGGCGTGGTCGCCATCGCGCTGACCGCGTACTTCACGCTGCGCGTCGAGCGCAAGCCCGGGAGCCCGCGCCCGCCGGTGCGTCAGCTGTGGGACCGGTTCCCGAAGTTCGTGCTGGCCTTCATCGCGGCGTCGGTGATCGGCACCGTCTACCTGGCCTCGGTGGACAAGGCGACCGGTTCCGAGCACATCGGGATCGTCAACGATCTGCGCACGTGGTTCCTGATCCTGGCCTTCGTCTCCATCGGCCTGGAGTTCTCGCTGCGCGGCCTGCGCGACGCGGGCTGGCGGCCGATCGCGGTCTTCGGCTCCGCGGCCGTGGTGAATCTGGTTGTCGGACTGGGCCTCTCGGTGCTGCTGTTCCGCAACTTCACGGTGTGATGCCAGGGGTGGTGGTCCGGTGTGCGGGCCACCACCGCCGTCGACCTACAGTCGCCCCTGATCACCCGTCAGTCCGCGACGGCCTCCGCCAGCTCTTCCCCGGGCGACTCACCCGTCGGCCACCCCGGATACGGCGGCGGCGTGCCACCGAACGCCGGGCACAGCGCCTTGTACTCGCAATACCCGCACAACCAGCTGGTGCTCGGCGGGAAATCACCGGTGCGCCCGGCCTCGAGGATCGCCGCCCACAGCGCCGCGAGGGTGCGCTCGAAGCGATCGAGCTCCTCGGCGTCGGGCTCGTAGGTGAGGATCTGCTCGTCGGCCAGGTAGATCAGCCGCAGTTGCGCGGGCAACACGCCCCGCGTGCGTAACACCATGAGCGCGTAGAACTTCAACTGGAACAGCGCCCGGGTCTCGCGCGTGACGCCGGGGGAGCGGCCGGTCTTGTAGTCCACCACCCGCAGCTGTCCGGTGGGCGCCACGTCGATCCGGTCGACGAAGCCGCGCAACAGCACCCCGCCCTCGAGTTCGACCTCGACCTCCGCCTCGCGCGATTCCGGATCGAACCGGGTGGGATCCTCCAGCCGGTAGTAGCTCGCCACCAGGCGCTCCACCTCGCCGAGGAACGGATCGTCGGCCCCGTCCACCAGCTCGGCCACCTCGGGCCGCTCGGTCCGCACCCGCTCCCACGCGGGACCCACCAGGGCCGCCGCCCGCTGCGGGACACGCTCGGCCGCGGGGAGCCCGTACAGGTCCTCCAGCACCGCGTGCACCACCGTGCCGCGCACCGCCTGGCGCGAGGGCGGCTCCGGCACCCGATCGATCGCGCGCAGCCGGTATTTCAGCGGGCACTGCTTGAAATCCATTGCCCGCGAAGGCGACAGCGCCGGCCTGCGCCGCGCCCCACCCGATCGGGACGCGGCGTCGGCAGGGGGCGTGGACACGGGCGCTGGCATACCTGGCAGGCTATCCGGCGGCACCGACACGCCGGAGCCGAACCAGACACGAGCAGCGGAACGGAGATTCATGACGGCCAGACGGACCGGGCCATTCACCCTCGGGGACCGGGTGCAGCTGACCGATGCCAAGGGCCGCCTGTACACGGTGGTGCTGGAACCGGGCAAGGAGTTCCACACCCATCGCGGCGGGATCAAGCACGACGCCCTCATCGGCGCCGACGAGGGCAGCGTCGTGCAGTCCACCAACGGCACCCCGTATCTGGCGCTGCGGCCGCTGCTGGTCGACTACGTGTTGTCCATGCCGCGCGGCGCGGCCGTCATCTACCCGAAGGACGCGGCGCAGATCGTGCACGAGGGCGATGTGTTCCCCGGCGCGCGGGTGCTGGAGGCCGGCGCGGGCTCCGGGGCGCTGACCTGCTCACTGCTGCGCGCGGTGGGTCCCGAGGGCGAAGTGCTCTCCTACGAGATCCGCGAGGATCACGCCGAGCACGCCGTACGCAATGTCGAGACGTTCTTCGGCGAACGCCCCGCGAACTGGTCGCTCACCGTCGGCGACGTGGCCGACTACGCCGGCGAGCGGGTCGACCGCGTGGTGCTGGACATGCTGGCCCCCTGGGACGCGCTGCCGACCGTGTCGAAGGCGCTGGTGCCCGGCGGCGTGCTCATCGTCTACGTGGCGACGGTGACCCAGCTGTCGAAGGTGGTGGAGGCGCTGCGCGAGCAGGAGTGCTGGACCGAGCCGCGCTCCTGGGAGTCGCTGGTGCGCCCGTGGCACGTGGTGGGCTTGGCCGTGCGCCCCGAACACCGTATGCAGGGCCACACTGCCTTCCTGGTGAGCGCGCGGCGCCTGGCCGAGGGCACGGTCACCCCCAAGCCGCAGCGGCGGCCCTCGAAGGGCTGAGCGGCCGACAGCGCCCGTGCGGGGATCACCCCCACGCGGACGCTGTCACGCCGGCGCGCGCCTTACTGACAGGGCGCCTGGGCGAACTGGAGCAGGGTGCACGCGGTGAGGTCGGACAGCTTCCAGGTGCCGTCGACGCGCTCCCAGGTCATGGGCATCGCGGGGGCGGTGCCCTGCGGCGCGGTGATGACCACCTGGGCGGTGGCGGACTCGCCGGTCACCACGATGTCGGAGACGGCGAAGGTCAGGGTGCCGTAGCCGGCCAGCGCGGCGTTCATCTGGTCGATGTTCGCGGCGCGCTGCTCACCGTTGACGATGACAGCGGTCTTCTCGGGGGTGGTCTTGGCCGGATCGGCGACCAGATCCAGGGTGGCCTGCAGTTCCTCGGCGGTGGGCGCGCCCTCGGCTGCCTCGGCGGTGGTCGTGGCGGCGGCGCTGGTCGTGGTGGTCGCGCCGGCATCGCTGTCGGAGTCGTCCGAGCCGCAGGCGGTCAGGCCGACAGTAACGGCGAGCGCCGCTGCGGCGGTAGCCACGGAAACACGCAGTGTCCTGGCAGGGAGGAACATGTGAGCAACCTTTCGGTTTCGTGTGGCGACAGACCGCGCCACGTGTCGGGTTAGGGCAGGCTAACATGGTCCATCGGCCGTCGATCGCAGCACAGATGTGATCACCACGAAACCATGTCGGACAGCGAGAACGGTTCGCGCCCGGTAGCGTTGATAGACCGGGACTGGGAGGAGCAGCACATGAGCCCCATCGAGAATTCGGATTCGGCGGCCTGGAGAGAGCTCGAGGCGGTACGCGCCGAGGCGGCTGCGCTCCGAAGGCAACTGGCCGATTCACCGGATCGCGCACGGGAATTGGAAGCCCGCATCGATTCGCTGACCATTCGCAACACGAAGCTGATGGACACCCTCAAGGAGGCGCGCCAGCAGCTGGTCGCGCTGCGCGAGGAGGTCGATCGGCTCGGCCAGCCTCCGAGCGGCTACGGTGTCCTGATCGGCGTGTTCGACGATCAGACCGTCGACGTGTTCACCTCGGGCCGCAAGATGCGGCTCACCTGCTCGCCGAACATCGACACCACCACGCTCGAGTACGGCCAGACCGTGCGCCTCAACGAGGCGCTCACCGTGGTCGAGGCGGGCAACTTCGATTCGGTCGGTGAGATCGGCACGCTGCGCGAGATCCTCGACGACGGCCGCCGCGCCCTCGTCGTCGGACACGCCGACGAGGAGCGCGTGGTCTGGCTGTCGGCGCCGCTGGCCAAGGTCGCCGAGGTCGACGATCTGGAGGATCCCGACGCCCCCATCCGCAAGCTGCGCCCCGGCGACTCGCTGCTCGTCGACACCAAGGCCGGCTTCGCCTTCGAGCGCATCCCCAAGGCCGAGGTCGAGGACCTCGTGCTCGAAGAGGTGCCCGACGTGGACTACGGCGACATCGGCGGTCTCGGCAGGCAGATCGAGCAGATCCGCGACGCGGTGGAACTGCCGTTCCTGCACAAGGATCTGTTCCGCGAATACGCGCTGCGCCCGCCCAAGGGCGTGCTGCTCTACGGTCCGCCCGGCTGCGGTAAGACGCTCATCGCCAAGGCGGTGGCCAACTCGCTGGCCAAGAAGATCGCGGAGGCGCGCGGTGAGGACGCCAAGGAAGCCAAGTCGTTCTTCCTGAACATCAAGGGCCCCGAGCTGCTCAACAAGTTCGTCGGTGAGACCGAGCGCCACATCCGGATCATCTTCCAGCGGGCGCGCGAGAAGGCCTCTGAGGGCACGCCGGTGATCGTGTTCTTCGACGAGATGGACTCGATCTTCCGCACCCGCGGTTCCGGTGTCTCCTCCGATGTGGAGACCACCGTTGTGCCGCAGCTGCTTTCGGAGATCGACGGCGTCGAGGGCCTGGAGAACGTCATCGTGATCGGCGCCTCCAACCGCGAGGACATGATCGACCCCGCGATCCTGCGGCCCGGCCGCCTGGACGTGAAGATCAAGATCGAGCGGCCCGACGCGGAATCGGCGCAGGACATCTTCTCCAAGTACCTCACCGCGGACCTGCCGCTGCACGCCGACGATCTCGCCGAGTTCGGCGGCGACCGCGTCGCCTGCATCCGCGCCATGATCGAGCGCGTGGTGGAGCGGATGTACGCCGAGAGCGAGGACAACCGCTTCCTGGAGGTCACCTACGCCAACGGTGACAAGGAAGTCCTGTACTTCAAGGACTTCAACTCCGGCGCCATGATCCAGAACATCGTGGACCGGGCCAAGAAGTACGCCATCAAGGCCGTCCTGGACACCGGCAACCCGGGCCTGCGCATCCAGCATCTCTACGATTCGATCGTGGACGAGTTCTCCGAGAACGAGGACCTGCCCAACACCACGAATCCCGATGACTGGGCCCGCATCTCGGGCAAGAAGGGCGAGCGGATCGTCTACATCCGCACCCTGGTCACCGGCAAGAACGCCAGCGCGAGCCGGGCGATCGACACCGAGTCGAACACGGGTCAGTACCTGTAATCGAGTCGTCGAGGGCCGCGCATCTCACCGGGTGCGCGGCCCTCGGGCTTTTCCGGGCGGACGGCTATCCGGTGACGGCTACGGCGAATCGCGGGTGAGCGCGCACGACGATTCGTGCGTCGTCCTCCATCGGCCGGATACGGGCGTACTGGGTCGCGCGCGCGAAGGCGGCACCGGCGACAGTGATCATGCCTGGGAATCGCACGTGCCGAGTTCCACGGCGGTTACGGCGATCTCGGCATCGGTCCATGCGCTCTGCGTTCTACGGGTGGATGTCGACTGCGGCACCTATTTCTGCGAGGTCGCCATGATCGCTGACCCCAACTCGAACCGGCCCGCATTGGATGATCGACGACGGTTTACGCCCGCCGAACCGTAGCCGGATTTCCTGTCCGTCGGCGACGAATCCCAGGTCTTCCTGAATTTCGACCACAGATCCGTGCCGCAATCGATCGGCATCTCTCTGCCGCCAGATGCCGAGATCGAGCACAGGCACCGCGCCTTCGGAAATCTTCTCGTATCCCGATGGGACCAGTGCCTCCGACGCTGGCGGGGCGACCAGAACGATCGCCGAGGTCAGCATCCCTGTCTCCAGATCCACCTTGAACTCGACCTCACCACCTGAGCGCCCGGAGATTCGGAGATAGAGCAGATCAGCCGTGGACCGGGGTGACCACGAGACCTTCATCGGTATCCACGGATCGACCTCGGCGGTGGCGTCGGAACAGGCCCTGTGCCCAACTACCTTCACCACTGTTCTCCCATCATCCCACTGGGAGAGCGTGGATTGTCGTGGGGCTGACCGGCGCATCTCACGGGCTGCGCGGCCTCGCCGTTTCCCTGCCCCGTTCGCGTCTACGAGGAAGCGCCCTCAGCCGGACTCCGAGGTTCCCCCGACATGACAAACCGGAGGTCGGTTCCGCTCCAGATGCGCACCCGACCCCAATCTCCCTCCACCGAGAAGACACCGTCCTCGTTCACCAGCGAATCGATGTTCCCCATGTCTTCTTCGCCCGATGCGTCGGTGTAGATCTCCGCGGAACGTGTAACCCATTCGACCTTTGTCACCTCGGCGAACACCAGATCGCCACGGGCGTAGCAGTACTGTTCACCCGGCGGCGGAGCGTGGTACCTCGGATGCTCTGGTGTGAGTACTGCGTCGAGCTCGAACCTCACTTCGCCGGGTTCCTCTGATATGCCGAGAACGTAGCTGTCCTCGAGGTAGATGGCCGCCAGGTCCGGATAGTGCGTGTAGTCGCGCGTCATTGCCAATCCCAATCGATAGGAGTGTGATTCCCGGGGCTTCGTCTGTCTACGGTATTACCGAACGGGTCGATTCGTTCCCCGTTGGCATTTCTGAGCTCGACGTGCGGATCCTGACTTCCGGGGGCTCGGCTGCTGCCCTTCTTGATCGTCATTCTGACAATGCCGTTTTCATCGGTGTATTTCGGAGGTCCATTCGGCGTCTGCGATTTAGTCCAACCCTGCTCCAGGGCATACTTCTCAAGCTCGCTTGCTTTTGGTGTTCGCCCATTCTCGAAAAGGTCTTGTAAGTTCTTCGGCTTGAATACTGACCTCTTCAGTTTATCTATGAGCTCTGTCGTGAGTTCCTTGATGCGCTGAATTATTTCCCTGGTTCTGGCGCCGGCTCGCTCGATCGCGACTGCGGTCCGGAGCTTCGCCGCTTTGACGGCCGCCTTGATCAGGTCAACGAACTTGTCGATGATCCTCGCGACCGCGACGGCTGTCTTGGCAGCCACCGCGGCAGCGCCGACTCCGAAGCTGACAGCGGACGCGACCACGGACAGGGCGAGGTTGACCGCGACCTCAGTGGCGATCTCTGTTGCGAGTTGTTCGCACAGCTGCCTGAGGTCTTCTCGGAGCTCGTCATGGGCTGTCTTCTGGTCACGACAGGCCTGAGCGAGCTCGCCGTACGCGCCGCCGAGATCGCTCGCGGCCGTTTTGAGTTGGCGGAGGTCTTCATCGATGAAGTTCGCGTCCGGCGAGGTGACCTGTTCGAACAGCACGGCGGCGCGTTCGAGTTCGCTCGGTGCTGCTGTGACGGAGGCATTGTTGGCCAGGTTGTGCCAAACATCTCCGGAGCGTGACAATTTGGCGGTGTCCCCGTCGGGAATGGGTATCCCGACTTTCACAGCCAGCTCGAGCCCGTCGTCGACGAGCCCGCGCCCTGGTCCGCCAGCCGAAGGGGGCACGAGGAGCGAGACGAGTTCCTGCGGAGATAGGGTGAACGACGGATTCAAGTTGGGAGCAGCGGGCTCCGGTGTGCCGGAGTTCGGGTCATGGTCGGCGAGGGCGTGGTTGTACCCGGCCTGTTTGAGAACCTGGGCGTATCCGTCGAGTGCTACGACCATGTCGATCGACATTGTGTATATGTCTCTGCACTGCTGGTCGTAGGATTCGGCCCAAGTCTTGCCGTCGCCGACGCTTCCGGCCATGTTGGTGGTGTCGCCGAACGATCGCATCGCGGTTTTGAACGCTTCGAAGTAGCCGAAGGACGCCTTCGCGCAGATGTCGGCCGCATCATAGTAGGTCTGCGCGGACACATCGAGAACGGTCACGACTCGCTACCTGTCGAGCGACCGAGCATCCGTAGGTTCGTCGCGACGGCGGAGTTGTATCGGTCCCGGGCCGCCAGCGCTGCGGTACGCATGGCCTCGATGCCCTCGGCGACATCCTGGGCACCGCTCACCCATTTCGTGAACGCTTCGTCGGCGGCGGTGGCGGAGGGGCCGGTCCAACTGGACTGGAGCCCGGACGTGCGTTGCCGGATACCGGCAATGCTCTCGGTGAGGAAGCCGACGAAGCCAGTGAGTTGCGTTGAGATGTCCTCGAGTTCATCGAGGTTCACCCGGTATGAATCGGTCATTGACGTTTCCTCCCCGAGGTCCTACGGCAGGTCCAGTGAGCTGGTATTCGAGGCGCGTTGCGTGTCGACCTCGACGTGAGTGTCAGCAACCACACCCAGCAATTCAGCCAACGTCGCCAAGGACTCCAGCACGGTCTCCGCGCCCTTGCGCGTTTCATCCCAGCCTGCGCGATACGCGGCGGCAGAGCTGCCGGTCCAGTTCCGGAGCAACCTGTCGACATCTGCGTCTATGGCGCGGAGTCCGTTCACGAGTTCTTGCGCTGTCAACTGGACGAATCGACCAGCATCGGAGACTTCGGCGGGAACGACGTCGAACTGACCGTCCCACGATTGCGACAAAGGACCCCCTAACGGACATGCGACTGTCGCAAGCCTAGCGGATGCCCTGATCCGAGCTTGCTACTACCACCGGCCTGCTGAGGTCGGCGACCGATATCAGCCAGCTTGGCGGTGGTTTGGATTGCTCGGTTCGGCGGGATAGGGAAGAGATTCCGCCGACGAAAATTCGTCAGTGGCGGAATGCGTAATTCGCATGGTAGTGACCCGCGCGATGTGATGAACGGCATCGGCCGTTTCTGTCGGACATGGCGGCAGTTGGGTGCGGTGGTGATTGCCCCGAAGCCGAGTCGCCGCCCGTCCTGGCTCGCGCTGCCTGGTGCCTCGAGATCGTGCATGCCCAACGGGCGCGGTGTCGACCGATCCGCGCTGCCGAGTAGAGGAGGCTCCCATGACCGGTTCCGCTGCGGCGTTCGCCGCCGATGTCCTGTTCCGACTGATCACCCAGCTGCTCGCCAGCGGCAGCGCGAGCTGAGCGGGCGCGTGGGGGCGGTCCGGCCCCGCGCGTGAACTCGGCGCTCCACGAAACGGCGCCGAATGAAGAGAAGAGACCGTGTTCCACCGGGAACCGGTCTCTTTGTCGTTGGATGCCTGCAGGTTTCGGCGAAGCGACGTTCTGGAAGCGTGGGGGATCGTCGGTCCGGCGGGGTGGCGGATCGTGTCGGTGAGGTGCGACGGATCGGGCTGGCGAACGCGGGACGGCTGGAACCGGGGACGCCGGATCAGGTCGTCACCGTCTCGTCCTCGAGCATGTTGCGGAGTTGTTCGCGCAACTCCGGCCCGTCCTGGTGTTTGTGGACCGAGACCGCGTGCTCGCAGGCGGCCTGCAAAACTTCCTCTTCCTCACCGGCGATGGTGAGCGTGCAGTTGGATTCGCTGGGAAACCGACGACAGTCCGCGACCTTCCTCGTCATCGGAAACCTCCTCGGGATCGAGAGTGGTGCCGTCCCTCACGATAGTCCGCCCGCTACGTGCGAGAACACGATCCAGCAGGTCGGATCCCGCCAATGCTCCGAGGTGCGTATGCGAGCGTAGAACTCGGCGGGAAGGCGAGGTGGCCCTGTACGGTGGCCGGGTGGCGATTCGGTGTTCTGCATGTGATTCACCGATTGAGGTCGGCGGTGACCATGCTCACTGAACTTCCCCACTGACGCTCACCGAAATTCCCCACTTCCCCGTGTGGCTCCGCCGTGAAGGGCGGGCCTGCTCCGATGCTGGTGGTTACCACACCTGACCAGCAGTTTCGTTCGGAGGAGGCCCGCTTTTCCATGTTGACATGTGAGGAAGATGTGGAAATCAGTGCCCTACGCGCACGAGGCTGGACGATCTCCCAGATCGCCCGCCACACCGGCCGCGACCGTAAGACGATCCGCGCCTATCTGGCCGGGGAACGCAGCCCCGGCGCGCGGAAACGGCATCGGCGCGACCCGTTCGAACCGTTCGTCGACTACGTGACAGCTCGCCTGGCCGAGGACCCACACCTGTGGGCGCAAACGCTGATGGACGAGCTGGAACCCCTCGGGTTCCCGCTGTCGTATCAGTCGCTGACCCGCGACATCCGCGCCCGGGGACTGCGGCCGGTCTACCAGGCCTGCCGGACCGCGACCGAACGGCCCAACGCGGTCATTCCGCACGCACCGGGTGGTGAAACCCAGTGGGACTGGGTGGATCTGCCGAATCCCCCCGACGCTTGGGGGTGGGGCGGATGCGCGCATCTGCTGGTCGGATCCCTCTCCCATTCGGGCCGCTGGCGCGGCTATCTCGCGCCGTCGACTGATCAGCCGCACCTGATCGAGGGCTTGGACCGGGTCGCCCGCGCCCTGGGCGGGGTGACCGGGTCGTGGCGGTTCGACCGCATGTCCACCGTCTGCCACCCGGCAAGTGGGCAGGTCACCGCGTCGTTCGCCGCGGTGCTGAAGTATTACGCGTTCGCACCCGCGATCTGCCCGCCACGGCGCGGGAACCGCAAGGGCGTGGTCGAGAAGGCCAACCACACGGCTGCGCAACGCTGGTGGTGCACTCTCGCCGACGAGACGACGCCCGAGCAGGCCCAAGCCTCGCTCGACAAGTTCTGTTCCCTGCGGGGCGACACCCGGCTGCGGCCCACCGCCGATGGCCGCGCCACCAAGGCCGTCGGCGCCGACGAGACCGCGACCCGCTACCAGCAACTACGATCGCATCTGGGCACGCTGAAACTGCATGCCGCCGCCGAAGCTCTGCCACAGGTCCTCGAAGACGCGACCGCGCAGAATCTTTCGGCGACACGTCCTGCTCATCGGCACGCCCGGCACCGGGAGGACACACCTGGCGACCGGGCTCGCGAGGGCGGCCGCGCACGCCGGCTACCGCACCTACTTCACCACCGCCGCCGACCTGGCCGCCCGCTGCCACCGCGCCGCGATCGAGGGCCGCTGGGCCACCACCATGCGTTTCTACGCCGGACCAGCACTACTCGTCATCGACGAACCCGGCTACCTGCCACTACCCGCCGAGGCAGCCGCAGCACTGTTTCAGGTTGTGTCGCAACGGTATTTGAGAACCTCGATCGTGATCACCACCAACCGTGGTGTCGGATCCTGGGGTGAAATACTCGGCGACAACACCGTCGCCGCAGCCCTGCTGGACCGGCTCCTACACCGCTCCATGGTCATCAACCTCGACGGCGACTCCTACCGGCTCCGCGACCACCAAGCCACCGCCGACAACCTCCGCCGCCACCACCGGGAACCGGCAACCCCTATAATCAGGACCGCTCACGGGTGGGGAATTTCCACGAGCACAGGTGGGGAACTTCGGCGAGCGCAGTCATCGAGCCGTTGGCGTGCGTTGTGGCTGAGCTGCACCTCCTTGGCCGCGGCCCGGATCGTCAGGTCTCGGCCTTCGCGCCCCTCGAGCGGGGGCCGTCCGAGCTGTCCTCGCAGCAGCGTGGGGCATTGCTCCTCGAATCACGAATAGATACGGGATAGTTCGAGCTCGACGCGCGGGGAGCGCTGCCGATGGCGTTGACTCGAACGGTAGGTGGCATGGTTCGGTACGGCCGAACTGATTGCCCCGCGTGATCGTCAGGCGGGAGCGGACGGGATGGTTGAGTGCGGGCGCCCAGCCGGAGTGGGTTGGTGATCTGTATCACTGTGCGAGCGCCAGCGACATGATTGCAGGTAGATGCCCTGGTGTTGGCGATGGTGGGGCCTGTATCCGATCTCCGGTTTCTCGAAACGCTCGCATGAACAATCTGAATCGTGCATGCTTCAGAATAGCGGCGCGCCGGCAGGGTGCGTGCCAGTGGTAGAGATGAGGAGCACCATGTCCGGATCCGCTTCGGATTTCCTGGCCGACGTCCTGTTCAAGACCCTTCAGCAGCTGCTGGGGAGTGGTAGCGCGAGCTGAGTGTTCCGCGTGATGCGAGGCCGGGTCTCCGAGGGGGCTCGGCCTCTTCGCTTTCCGCGCGGTGAGAGATTCGCGGGCAACGAGCACGTAGTGTGCGGCGACGAGGGGGTGTTCGGCGGAGACGCCGCGAACGACCTGAGCGACTGCTGGCGGCGTGAAGCCCAGTGTGCCCCGCCCGGGCTGGGACTTCCGCGAGCGGCGGTGCTCGAGGGCGCGTCCAGGCGGGACCTGTTCGATCGGTGGTGGCCGACGGCAATGCTCTGACGGCTACCCGTGCACCGGCGTCAATTCCACCACCAACCACCCTACTGCCAGGTTTGGTACAGGTATACCTTGTTCGGTGACCCGCCGGGACCGAACCCGATGCCGTTGAACTCGGCGTGGGGCTTGTTGTCGCCCGCGACGATCGCGAACAGGCGCAACACGTCGGCCTCGGTGGTGTGGACGACCTGGTCGAACTGTTCGGGCCGCGGATGACGGTGACCGAGGGCGGGGCGCGGGTTGCGGACCCACGGGCGGGACGAGGTGCCGATCAGGAGGGTGTCGCCGTGGCGCGTGTGGGCGAGGGGGACCTGGTAGACCGTGCCGGATTCGCGGTCGACGACGTGCGGCGTGAGCGATCGCTTGCCGATGACGCGGGAGAGCCACGGCACCTTCAGTAGTGTCCGCACCACCGTATTCGTGGTGGATCGGTAACGGGAGAGCGGTTTCGGCCCGGTCGTCGCCGGTGTGCCGTCGGGGTTCGCATCGCTGATGTCACCAGTATGATCGCGCCGGCGCGGATCGGTCGGGGCCGAGGCGACCGGGAATGCCGGGCGCGGTGGCACTCCCCGGCTAGTGCCGTGTCCAGGAAGGTTGGTGCGGTAACCCTGGTGTTCGGGCTGGCGGGTTGATCATCGGCTGCTGAGCGGTGATGCTGCCGGTGCAGGTGATGCCGGTGACTCGGAAGCCGGATGTGTTCGTCAGAGCGGTGTCCCCGGAGGCGGGCCGCAAGCTTGCTCGGATCGCGCGGCGCAGCAAGCAGCCGATCCGGGTGCGGCGGGCGGTGGTCGTGATGGCCTCAGCGCGGCACCAGCCGGTCGGGTTCATCGCGAAACTGATGCAGGTGTCGGAATCGTATGTGCGGCAAGTGATCCACGACTTCAACAGGCATGGATTCGAGGCGTTGGACCCAGAAGGAACACTGTTGGCGAATTCCACTGATGCGCACTCTGATTCGGCACGATCAGCACTGGCGGGGGAACCTCACCTACCGAACGTTGCCTGACGAGGCACTAGATTCGACGCTATCGGAATCCGTGAGGAGTGGCGTGAGCGAACGTATTGAGCGGGGCCTGGCCAGGCGCCGGTGGAGGAGCGGTGTGAGCGATAGCGGGGTGCGTGCGGAATCCGGTGTGGGGGAGCGGCCGCCGGTGGCGACGGGCGGGCTGAGCGCGGTGGCCGCGGCGTCGACGGCGGTGCTGGCGTTCGCGGCGAGCCGCTACGACTACTTCGGCGACGAGCTGTATTTCCTTGCGGCGGGGCGGCATCCGTCGTTCGGGTACGCCGATCAGGGGCCGGTGCTGCCGATGCTGGCCCGCCTCATGGACGCGCTCGCACCCGATTCGTACTTCGCACTGCGCCTGCCGGCCGTCGCGCTGACGGTGCTGGCCGTGGTGCTCACCGGGCTGGTGGCCAGGGAACTCGGCGGCGGCCGGACGGCCCAGATGCTGGCGGCCACCGCGTACGCGACCTCGCCGTTTCTGCTCCTCCAGGGCAAGTTGCTGACCACCAACGCGGTGGACACGGTGATGTGGGTGGTGATCACCTGGTGCGTCGTGCGCTGGGTGCGGACCCGCCGCGACGGGCTGTTGCTCGCGGCGGCGCTGGTGACCGCCGTGGACATGCAGGTGAAATGGCTGATTCCGTTCTTCTGGCTCGCGGTGGCGGCGTCGGCGCTGGTGTTCGGGCCGCGCGACCTGGTGCGGCGCCCGCTGCTGTGGGTGGGCGGCGCGCTCGTGGTGCTCGCGACACTGCCGACGCTGATCTGGCAGGCGCGGCACGACTGGCCGCAGCTGCGCATGGGCGGGGTGATCAGCGGTGAGCAGGACATCCTCGGCGGCAGGCTGATGTTCGTTCCGCTGGCGGTGCTCACGGCGGGCACGCTGGGCGCGGTGGTGCTGGTGTACGGGGTGTGGGCGCTGCTGCGGAATCCCTCGCTGCGCGAGTACCGGTTCCTCGGCGTGGCGTTCCTGCTGGTCACGCTGGTGTTTCTGATCGTCGGCGGCCGGGTCTACTACATGGCGGGCATGTACGGCGTGGTGCTGGCGGCGGGTGCGGTCGGATTGGTCGAACTGGCTACCGAGTCACGGCCTTTCGTACGAAGGTTCCTGACGGCGGGCGGCACCGTGCTGACGGTGGGGTCGGTGGTGTTCGTGCTGTGGGCGACGCCGTGGCAGTCGCCCGAGGACATCGCGCCCCCGATCGACGACACCGAGGCCGCGCTCAATATCGACGTCTACGGGCAGTTCGGCTGGCCCGAACTGGTCGACGGCGTCACGGCCGCCTACGCGAAGCTCACCCCGGCCGAACGGGAGGACGTCGTGGTGGTGACCGACACCTATTGGCAGGCAAGCGCTCTCGACCAGTTCGCCCGCCACGAACTGCCCGCGATCTACAGCCCGAGCCGCGGCTACGGCTATTTCGGCACGCCGCCCGACGACGCCACCGCCGTCCTGGCGGTGGGCGTCGACGAGGACTTCCTGCGCTGGAACTTCGAACGTGTCGAAGCGCTCACGAAGGTGGACAGCCGGCTCGGCTTCCCGGGCAGCACCCAGAACGTCACGGTGTGGGTCGCGACCGGCCTGCGCCACCCCTGGCCGGAGACCTGGCCGAATCTCATGCATCTGTAAGGGGTTTCGCGGCCTCGCGCAGGATGCGGACCATGCGATCCGGGTCGTCCACGCGGAGGCTGACGGCGGTCACCTGCGCCGTGGGTGCGCGGCCGGAAAGCCGGGCCTCCACCGGGTTGTGCAGGGAGAGCGCGATATTGGCGCCGTCCTGGGTGGGCAGGTGCAGGGTGTCGCCGTCCACTTCGGGCGAGGTCTTGTCGTAGCGGGCGCGGGCCGTGACGGCGGCGAGGTCGGCCACGGGGATCGCGGCGACCACGCGACCGGAGCGGCGCAACACCACGGTGTCGCCCGCGAGGTGGTGCGGGTGGACGACGTCGGTGGCGACCACGCCGAAGAGCAGCACCAGCGACCATACCGACAGCGCCGCGAGGGTGAGGTTCAGCCACGGCCACGGCACCAGGAAGTGCACCACGCCGATCTCGATCATCGTCGCCACGGCGAACGCGGCGGGCAGGCCCAGCGTGCCCTTGGCGGAGGGGAACACCGGACCGTCGGGCCGATCCGTGCGACCGCGCAGCCACATCCACAGGGATCGATAGGGGCGCAGCAGGTTTCGCATCACGACTCCCGCCATCACGACTCCCACAGTGCCCGCGCGCCGCGCACGATCACCGCGCGCTGGGCGGGATCGGGGATCAGATCCTCCACCGACAGGCCGTCGGCTTCCTCCGCCCGCGTCGCGAACATCTCGGGGGTGAACCGCTCGCGCAGCAGCTCCGCGAGTTCGGCGGCCAGCGCGGCGATCCGGGGCTCGCACTCGGCGACCGGCTTGCCGCGCAACGACTCCCACTCGCCGAGGAAGCGCAGGTAGGTGTGGCGGAGGCCGTCGTCTTCCAGCACGGTGGTGACGGGGATCAGCATCTCCTCCGGCACCGCGCCCGAGACGGCGAGCACCTCGAGCAGATCCCGTTCCTGCTGCAACGCGCGCACCTGGCGCGGATCGGTGGTGCTCGCGCGGACCCGCTCGAACGCGTCCACGACCTCGTCCGGCAGCGCGGTGAGAGTGCCGCCGCGCGTGGCGGATTCGAGCATCCGGTGCAGCCGGTCGCGCTTGCGGGTGAGCACGGCGATATCGCGTTCGCAGCCCGCGACCAGGGCCCGCAGATCGGCGCGGATGTCGTCGTCGGCCTCGCCGTCGCGGCCCTCGGCCAGCACGGCGGCCACCGACCCGAGCGGCAGACCGTTCTCGGCGAGCCACCGGATGCGCAGCAGCCGGGCCAGATCCGCCGCGGTGTAGTCGCGGTAGCCGTTGGCCTTGCGCGCGGGCTCGGCCAGCAAGCCCAGCCGGTGGTAGTGCCGGACGGCTCTCGGTGTGGTGCCCGCCGCGCGGGCGACGTCGCTGATCCGCATGACTCGAGTCTCGACTATGACGCCGCGTCAAGGTCAAGGGCGCGCACCGGGCCGCGCACGGAACACCATGTGGTTGGCTGATTCCATGACCTCCGAGCAGACCGAGATCTGGCACAACCCGCGCTGCGGCAAGAGCCGCGCGGCCACCGCGCATCTGGACGGGGCGGGCGTCGAATACCGGGTGCGCCGCTACCTCGACGATCCGCCCACAGCCGACGAACTGCGCGCGGTGCTCGCCAGGCTGGGCGCCGAACCGTGGGACATCACCCGCACCGGTGAGCCGGTCGCGAAGGACCTGGGCCTGGCGTCGTGGGGCCGCACCCCCGCCGACCGCGAACGCTGGATCGAGGCGCTGGCCGCGCATCCCAAGCTCATCCAGCGCCCGATCGTGCTCACCGCCGACGGCGGCGCGGTGGTGGCGCGCACCGACGAAGCGCTGCGCACCCTGGGCTGAACCGCGCCCGCGCCGCGCCGAATTCGCCGCCGCCTGCCCGACACTCGCGCGCGGTAGGGTCGGCGGCATGAAGGTACAGTTGCGCCACAATCCCGCCTCCGCCGTCGCGCGGTGCTTCCTCGCGGGTGGCGAACCGATGCGGGTCGAGAGCGGCGCGATGGTCGCGCACTCGGCGGGAGTCACACTGCAGGCCAAGGCGGAGGGCGGCATCCTGGCCGGGCTCAAGCGCTCGGTGCTGGCGGGCGAATCGTTTTTCGTCTCCACGTTCACCGCACCGCAGCAGGGCGGCTGGGTGGACGTGGCGCCCGCGCTGCCCGGCGACATGCTCAACCTGCAGATCAGCCCGGATCGCCCGTTCTTCATCAGCCGCGGCGGCTGGATCGCCAACTCCTACGGCGTCCAGATCGAGAGCAAGTGGGGCGGCTTCGCGAACCTGTTCGGCGGCGAGGGCGGTTTCGGCCTGCGCGCGCACGGCGAGGGCGAGGTCGTGGTGGGCGTGTTCGGCGCGATCGACGTGATCGACCTGCAGCCCGGCGAGCCGATCACCATCGACACCGGCCACGTGGTGGCCTACGACCTGGCGATGAACTTCTCCATCCGCCGCGCGGTGTCGGGCCGGTCCATCCAGTCGCTGAAGTCGGGCGAGGGCTTCGTGTTCGACTTCGTCGGCCCCGGCCGGGTGCTGTTGCAGACGCGCAACCCCGGCGCCTTCGCGGCGTGGGCGGCGTCGAGCGCGTCGTCGGGGTAGCCGGCGTGCGGTGCCCGCGCCGCGCCGGCGAGGCACCTGCTCAGGCGAGCAGTGTCTCGATCAGCGCCCGGGTGTCGGGCACGAACGGCCAGTCCGGGAGAGCCAGATGCGCGCGCAGTTGCGCGTCGGTCCACCACCATCCGTCGGCGATCTCCTCGGGCTGGTGCCGGATCGGGCCGTCATAGCGCAGTTCGTAGGCGAACAGGTGGCAGCGCATGTCCAGCCCGTCCCACGCGCCCTCCCACGCGATACTCCCGAGCGGCCGCACCGCGCTCGCGGGCGCCTCGATCCCGAGCTCCTCGGCGAGTTCCCGCACGGCGGTGACCTCGGGCGTCTCGCCCGGCGCCACCACACCGCCGGCGAGGCAGTCGTGCGCGCCCGCGCCCACCAGCTTCGTATCGGTGCGGCGGTGCACGTAGAGGCGTTCGCCGTCCCCGGAGCGGACCAGCACGCCCGCGCTCGCGTGCCAGAGCCCGTCGCGGTAGACGTCGCCGCGGGCGGCCGCCCCCACGGGGCGCCCGGCGCCGTCGTAGACGGCGATCGTCTCCCGCGCGGCGGGCGGCGGACTCTGCGGGGCTGACACGGCTCGAGGGTACCCTGGGCTGCGCACCCCACCCGGTAGAGAGGACCTTGCGATGGTGCTGCCCCGCGCGTTGGCGTCGTTCAACCGGCAGGTGACCAATCCGATCGCGGGCCTGGTGGCGGGCAAGGTGCCGGTGCTGGCCGTCGTCCGGCACGCGGGCCGCCACTCGGGCCGCGCCTATCGCACCCCGGTGTGGGCGTTCGAGGCCGAGGGCGAATTCCGGATCGCGCTCACCTACGGCATCGACTCGGAGTGGGTCAAGAACGTCCTCGCGGCGGGCGAGTTCGCGCTCGAGACCAAGGGTCGCACCGTCGAGCTCATCGATCCGGCCGTGCTGGAGGACCGTTCGGCCTCGTGGGCGCCGTTCGGTGTGCGGCAGGCCCTCCAGCTGCTCGGCGCGAAACACTACTTGCGGGCCCGCCGCGTGGTCTGAGTCCGCTGGCCGCGCACCGGTTTCGCACCGGGTTTCGGAGCGGTCGCCCTCGACGCGGAAACAGGTGCCGCGACGGCGGTTTCGGCGTCCACCCGCCGGTGCACGAGGTACTGCTGCCCGAGCGTCCACCCGTTGTTCGCGACCCAGTACACCAGAATCGCCACCGGCAGCAGCGGCCCGCCGATCAGCAACCCGGCCGGGAAGACCCAGAGCGTGAGGGTGGTCAGCAGTGCGGGTTGCGCGGCGGTCTGCCGGGCCGCCGCGCCCCGGGCGGTGAAGTGGGTGGCGACGGCGGCGGCGAGCACGAGCGCGCCCGCCACCAGCATCATCGGCACCGTCGGCTGCCCGGCCAGGGTGGCCGAGAGCGGCGCGCCGAAGACATGGGCGTCGAGGAAGGCGCGCACGCCGTCGGCCTCGAAGAGGTAGTTCGGCGTCCGCGCGTTCTGTTCGGCCGACATCGGCGCCGCCGTCGCCTGGAACGGCAGCTGCCCCACGGCGTGGGTGCGGTCGAATGAGCGCAGCACGTGGAACAACCCGAAGAACACCAGCGCCTGCCCCAGCAGCGGCAGGCACCCGGCCAGCGGCCGCACGCCCTGCTCCCGGTACAGGGCTTGGGTTTCGGTGGCGAGCGTGCGCGGATCATCGGGGTACTTCGCCTTCAGTGCGTCGACGCGGGGCCGCAGCCGCAGCATCGCCGCCTGGGTGCGCGTCTGGCGCAGCGCGACCGGGATCAGCGCGGCGCGGAAGGTGATCACCAGGAACACGATCGCGAGCACCCACGCGACGGCCGACGCCGGGCCGAAGGCGAGCGCGAACAGGGAATGCCATGCCTTCAGCACGGCGGAGACAGGGTAGTAGACGATATCGAGCATGGGGGTACACCTGATTCGGTGAGACGTGCGCGCGCACGTACGGGGACTGGGTCACGGCGACTCGGCCGAACCACCCCGCGCGGGGGTGCTCAGCCGGTGACCAGTCCCGGAGCTCGTGGCCGCGGGCGGCCCGGCGTGTCCGGATTGCTCTGCCGCAGATAGGTGCCCCGCCTGCGGCGACGGGCCGAGGGCGGCGGGCCGGCCCACGCGGCGCGGGCGGGCAGCCGGACGCCGCGCACCGACACCAGCGTGACGACGGCGGCCGCCAGCACACCCAGTGCGGCGAGCGCGGCGTGCTCGGACATCGGCGCCGCGAGCAGCGCGAGGACCGGTGCGAGGCACGCGAAGACCGCGAACGTCGCGAGCCGGACCCGGGAGAGCATGCCGCCGAGCCTACCGGCCGGGTTCGGCCTCGCCGAGATCCCACTGCTCGGGGCGGTGCAGCGCGGCGGGCGTGAGGCCGAAGGTGCGCTTGCAGGTGCGGGTGAGCTGGGTGCCGTCGTCGAAGCCCGCGGCGCGGGCGGCGGTCGCGAGATCGTCGCCGCTGCGGAACCGGCCGATGGCGACGCGCAGGCGCAGCCACAGCATGTAGGGACGCAGGGGCAGGCCGACCTGATCGGCGAAAAGGTGCGACAGGCGCGCGGGGGACAGGCCCACCCGGGCGGCCACGTCCGCGCCCCGGACGGTGCGGTCGGTGACCAGCGTCGGCAGCAGGCGCAGCGCCTCGAGCACCGCGCTGTGCCGCGGGCCCGCGGAACCCGGTGCGCCGGAACGCAGTTCGCGCACGATCACGGCCACCTGATCGGCCAGCGGCGCGGCGGCGAGTTCGGCGGGCAGGGGTGCGGCGTCCTCGGCCCAGCCGCCGTGGTGGGCGCGACGGTCGGCGCTCGCGCCCGCCGCGGTCTCGGGGTCCAGGTACAGCGCGGCGCCCTCGGCGGCCGTCTCGATGCGGTGCGGCGCGTCGGCGGGCACCACGACGCGGGTGCCGCGGTGGCGCACGCCGCTCGCGTCCATCACCGTGACCGGGGTGCGGGCGACGAGCACCTGCACGGTGTGGTGGGCGTGCAGGTCGGTGGGGCGGATCGGGCCGCCGAACGCGAGCAGGCCGGGCCGCAGCAGAGCCGTCGCCCGGCCTGCGGTGTCGTCGGGCGGATCGGTGACCAGAGCCTGCTCCATTGGATGCTCCCGGCTGCTCGCTGCGGTCCGCCAGATCGGACCCATGGCCGAGATTATCCGGACCGCACCGCCCCGGTGAGCGTTTCGGCGAGCCGATCGAGGAATTCGCCGACCACTTTGCGCGCGGCCGGGGTGTCGGGAAAGCGGGTGCGCAGCGCCAGCCCGTCGTCGGCCCTGGTGAACCACAGCTGCACGTCGTCCAGCGGTGCGGCACGGCTGAATTGGGCCGGATCGCGCGGTCGCGCGCGGGTGGTGTCGGACCGGCTGCCGCCCGGCAGATGCCGGTAGTCGGTGTAGGAGACGCTGAACAGGTCGCGCCGGGTCCGGCGCAGTTCGGTGCCCATCGCCTCGAACACCCGCACGGCGGGCACGGTCGCCAGCCGCTGGCCCGCCTGCACGGCGGCGTGGGCGGCGTGGGCTGTCGCGAGGAAATCGCCCGCGACCGGCACGCGGGCCGGTGCGTTGGCGACCAGCCAGCCGAAGGTGTTGTGGTGGCGGGGTTCTCGGCGCGTGTGCACCGGGAAGACCAGGTCGATCGCGGGAGCGCCGCCGAGTTCGGCGGCGGTGAGCGCCACGGCCGCCAGCAGCGCGGCGAACAGCGAGAACCCCTCAGCGCGGGCTCGCAGATGCAGGGCGTCGGTGTCGTTGGGGCCCAGTACCTTTCGCACGTCGCTGCCGAAGGGCGCGGGTTCGCCGCCGGTGCCGAGGTCGAGTGGGAAGTGCGGCAGGTCGTTGTCACCCGCGCGCAGGAACTCGCGCCACGCGTCGAGCAGGGGCCCGGTGGCGGCCGAGGGGGTGGCGGCTTCGCGGGTGGCGTAGGCCAGGAAGCTGCCCGCCTCCGGCAGCGTGCGCGCCGCGGCCGCCGCGGCGGCGGGTCCCTGTTCGACGGCCGCGCGATAGAGCACGTCGAGTTCGGTGACCGCGATCATGATCGACCACGCATCGCAGATGGCGTGGTCGAATCCCACTACAACAGTGGAGGTTTCGGCCCGGCTGACGGCGCCGAGGAAGTACGGCGGGAAACTGGTGGGCGCGCACGCGTCGTCCAGCCGCTCGCCCAGCAGCGCCCGCAGCCGGCCGGCGGAGTCGACGGTGACGGGCGCGCGGGCGGCGAGCGTGATGCCGGTGTCGGGGGCGACCCGCACCGCCACCCCGCCATCGGGCGCGGTGCCGAAGGCGCAGTGCAGCGCGTCGTGGCGCGGAATCCAGTGGGCGAACGTGGTTTCCAGCGCCGTGGTGTCGATCGGCCCGGCCACATCGAAGTGGGCCGCCAGCCAGGTGGTCGGCCCGCCGGAGGACAGGTGAATCGTCTGGTTGGAGGTCGGCGGGGTCGGGTCGGGCACCGGGTCGGCCAGCGCGGTCCATTCCAGCAGCACACCGGGATCGGCGGCGAGATGGTCGAGGAAGAGCAGTCGCATCACGGCCCCTCGCTGTCGTGCGCGACCGCGCGCAGCACCGCGCCCAGCCGAGCGAAATACTCGGCGGCCGAGGCGTTCGCGGCGGGTGTGTCCGGGTACATCGCCGTGACGTGCAGGCGGTCGAGTTCGCGGCTGAACCAGATCGGCGAGGTCTGCCCGATCCGGCTGCGCGAACCGAGGCCGTTGATGCCGCTCACCGCGGGCAGCGCCTGTTCCAGCGCGGCGCCGGAGATGGCGCGCACGTCCATGTAGGAGACCCACGGCCAGTCCGTGGTGACGGGCTGCGGGGCCCCGCTGCGGACCGCCGCCAGCCGCAGCGCGGCGTGCACGGGCACCGAGCCCAGCGCCTTCACATCCTCGAGCGCGGCGGCCGCGCGCCGGACGAGTTCCGCGAAATCGGCGTCGGCCGTGTCGAATCCGACGGGCAGCAGGTTCACGAACCAGCCCTGCGCCATCTGGTACTCCGGCGCGGAGCGGGTGCCCACCACGTTCATCGCGAGATAGCCGGTGCGCCCGGCGGTTTCGCGCTCGGTGAGCGCGAGTGCGGCGTACAGGCCCGCCGAGAAACCGCCGCCCGCCGCCTTGCAGGCCGCCGCGAACGCCTCGCATTCGGCGGCGTCGAGCAGAT
The DNA here is from genome assembly GCF_003315035.1 of Nocardia puris. Taxonomy (GTDB): domain Bacteria; phylum Actinomycetota; class Actinomycetes; order Mycobacteriales; family Mycobacteriaceae; genus Nocardia; species Nocardia puris. The sequence goes on along the minus strand of NZ_QNRE01000002.1, from coordinate 757,868 downwards.
CCACCTTGGTGCCCCGGCTCTCGGCCAGCTCGCCGGGCGCCAAACCGAGATCCCACGGCAGCGGCGCGACCCGGTCGGCGTATCCGGCGAGCAGGGCCGCCATCCGGTCCAGCTCGGGCGACCCCGCCGCCACCGCCGCGCGTTCGGCGGCGGCGAAATCGACATAACTGCCGACCGGGGGCAGCACCGGGTCGGTGCCCACCGCGTGCGCCGAGTAGCAGTTGTACAGCTCGAAAATCGCGGTGACCAAGGAGATTCCGTCGCTGAACGCGTGGTCGGTGCTGTAGAGCAGCGTGAAGCCGTCTGGTCCATGGTCGATCGCGCCGCACACGAACGCGGGCCAGCGCGTCGGGTCGGCGGCGGCCCGGAACCGCGCGACGAGCAGATCGCGCAGCTCCTCCCCGGAGTCGAACTCACCACGGTGCTCCGCCACCAAGTCGACGTCCTCGGCGGCGACGATATGTCGGCGCGGATCCCCGCCGCCGGTGTCGAGATCGAAACGGCAGCGCAGGGTTTCGTGCCTGCGCAGGAACGTGACGAACGCGCGGCGCAGCGCGTCGGCGTCCAGCGGGGTGGCCACGGTGAAGCACAGCGACAGCTCCGAGGCCAACGGGTTGTCGGTGTGCCTGCGCTCGGCCCACCGGGAGATGTGGGATTCCTGGAGGAAGGTGGGCGGCACGGGGGAGGCGGGCGCGTCCAGCGCGGCGGCGCGGGACTCGGCGGTCGGCGTGAACTCCAGCAGCGCACCGGGTTTCGGCAGCCAGTCCTCGGTGAGGGTCATCTCCATGACAGCGGCGCTCCTTCGACGGGTCGGACGGGGACGTCGCCGCGCACGGCGAATTCGGTGAGCAGCTCGCGCATCCGCAGCACGTGGCGGTGGATGTCGCGGGTGGCGCGGGTGGTGCCGGGGTAGCGCATGTTCAGCGAGACGCCGCTGGGCGTGCGCAGGAACCAGAAGAAGAACTCCTCGCCGGAGCGGTTGCGGCTGCGCAACCACCTGGTTTCGGAATCGGCCCAGGCGTGCGCGCCGGGTACGGCGCGAATATCCATGTAGGACACCATGAACGCGATACGCGGACGCACCTCGAGCACGTCGCAGACATGGCGGAACGGCACCCGCGCGGCGCCACGCACGCGCCGCAGTTCCGCGCCCGCCGGGCCGACGAGTTCGGCGAGGGTGCGCGCGCCGCCGGTGTCGAGCGCGAACGGCGCCAGCCCCACGAACCAGCCGAGCGTTTCGGCCCAGCACGGCTCGCTGCGCGTGTGCAGCGGCACGACGGTGCGGAAGTCGCGTCCCGCGCCGAATTCGGCCGTGGTGGCGGCGAACGCGGCCAGCAGCACCGCGAACAGGCTCTGCCCGTGCTCGCGGGCCAGGGCGGCGGCCGCGTCGGCGGCGCGGGAGTCGAGCAGTTCGAGGGCCAGGGTGCGCTGGGTGGCCTCCGGGGCGGGCGCGCCGACGGCGACCGGACGGGCGGCGACGCGGCCGAACGGATCGTCTCCGGGGAGCACGGCCAGGCCGTTGGCGGAAGCGGGTTCGGCGCGCAAGCCGTTGCGCGCGTAGTCCGGCGCGGCGGGTGCCGGATCGACGACACTCAGGACGGGCGTCCGGTCGGCTTCGTCGGAATTCGCTGTGCTGGAAAGGAATTCGCGCCAGAGCGCGACGCCCGGATCGTCGGCCGTGACCGTCGCGGCGACGGCGCGCTCCCGCTCGGAGAAGTCCACGTAGCTGCCCGGCGCGGGCAACGCGGGCGCGGTGCCGGCGCGGGCGGACTCGTACAGCGCGCGCAGTTCGCCACCGATGCCGGTGGTGGAGTACCCGTCCATGATCGAGTGGTCGGCGGCCAGCACCACGGTGCACCCGCGACGTCCGTCGATGGTGACGCACACGTACGACGGCCAGCGCAGCGGCGAGGTGCCCTCGTCCAGGAGGTCCTGGACCAGCCGGAAGGTGGCCATGGTGGAGGCGTGCGTGCCCGCGTCGACGGGGCGCACACGGATGACGCCGGGCTCGGCGGTGTAGCGCGCCGGGCGCCCGCCCTCCACGGTGACGTGGGTGCGCAGCGCCTCGTGCCGGTCGATCCACTGATCGAGGGCGATCCGCCAGGCGGCGGCGTCGAGCGCGCCGTCGAGACGGAACGCGTGACCGAGCCAGTAATGCCTGCGCTCGCGTATACGGTTGTGTTCCAGCGCATCTCGCAGATGCTGTTCGTGATTGTGGGACACCGCCCTGGTGTCGCGGGGCCAATCCGCCCAATGGGAGGCGGCCGTGGGGAGCCACTCGACGACGTGTCCGCCCGGCAGCGGATAGTCGGCCAACTCGATGAATTCCATGACGCACACCTTCAGCTGCCCATCGAGAACTGTCTGTTTCGTACGGTTCCCGATCAGAAAACGTGACCAGAATCGCTCTTCGGGACGTTCCGAAGTGTTTTGTCGAGCTTTTCCCGGGACGTCGTCGTCTACCGGGCTGCACAAAACAATAGGAGAAGATTCCGATCGGTGTGTAAGTGAGTTGAGTCACCGTCGGGTGTGGTGTCGGCCCCGGGAATCCTGGGCACCCTGTGTCGCGTGCCCGCTGCCAGGGGGTTTGTGAAATAGAAGCGCTTCATGGGCTCGGGTGCGGCGTGTGCGCAGGTGGGAGGCCGTCGAGGCGATTTCATCCTATGTTTTCCGGTCTTTAACGCGCGCGGCCGGACTCAGGGCGTGAACGCGGCCGATTCGAGCTTGCGCGCCAGCCGCGCCGCCGACAGCGTCATCGCGTCGGCGGGCCGGTGCGGGTCCAGGCCGGTCAGCTCGTGCACCCGCGACAGGCGGTAGGTCACGGTGTTGCGGTGCACCGTGAGCTGCCGTGCCGTGGCCACCTGGTTGAAGCCGCTGTCCACGAAGGTGTCGAGGGTCTCGGCCAGCATCGGCTGGCTGTCCAGCGGGGCCAGCACGGCGGCCAGGCCGGGACGTGCCGTATCGCTCATCGCCACCGTGTACTCGAACTGCAGATCGCTTCGGCGGCAGACGATCTCGCTCCGCCGCAGGCACCGCCCCAGCTCGCCCAGGACGCGCGCCTCGGTGTAGGCGCCAGGAATCTCGGCGCGGGTGCAGGCCGCGGCGACACCCACCCAGTACGGCGTCGCGTCGGTGGGCGCGGGGGCGGGCAGCCGGGCGGTGAGTGCGGCGAGCGTGTGCGACCCGTCGTCGCCGGGACGCAACGGGATCAGCGCCGTCCACCCGCCGGCGTCCAGGCGCAGGAACACCCCCGGAATCGCTTCCGCGCGATGCCGCAGCGCGGCGGCCGGACCGCTGCCCGCCGCGCCGAGCCGGAAGACCGCCACCAGGAACGCGTCGGCGATCGGGATCACCGGACCGTTCGCCCACTCCACCGGGTCCTGTCCGGCCAGCAGCGCGTCGGCGATGGCGCGGCGGCGCTCCAGCAGCTCCCAGCGCGGATCATGGGCGCGCTGCGCGACGCCGGTGGCGATCCGGGTGACCACCAGCGTGATGTACTTCAGCAGCGCGGGCGCCGCCGTGAACAGCACCTCGCTGTCCTCGGGAGCGACGGTGTGGCGCAGCCGGTCCCACAGCAGCGCCGACCCGAGCCGGTACCGCTCGAGCACCTCCGCTACCGGCGTGCCGTCGCGCACGCGGTCGAGCGCGAGCTCGACGAGTTCCCTGGTGTCCTCCTCGGAGGGATCCACGCCGGTGCGCAGATACTCGAAGAACAGGTCCACGTTGAGCTTCGTGCCGCGCGCGAAGTCGGGCTCGACCAGCGACTGCGGCAGGCGCGCGTACGGCGGCAGCGCGGCGTAGAACCCGTCGATGAGCGCCCCGGCCCGCCGGTGCAGGTCGTCGATCGGGGTCGGTGCCGGCATCGTTGCTCCCTCCGTCCGTCCGTCTCGGACAGTACTACGCCGAATACATGGCCTCGATGGTTTCGGCGTAGCGGGCGGCGATCGGGGTGCGCCGCAGCTTGCCCGTCGCGGTCAGGCATGCGCCGCCGGGCTCCCAGGTCTCGCCCAGGACGCGGAACTTCTTGATCTGCTCCACGCGCGAGAGTTTCGCGTTGGCCGCCGCGACGCCGCGCTCGATCTCGGCCAGCACCTGCGGGTCGCGCGCGAGATCGCCCACGCCGGTCGCGGACAGCCCGGCGCGCGTGGCGAAGGCGGCGGACAGATCGGGATCGAGGCAGATCAGCGCGGTGTTGTACGGGCGCTGCTCGCCGATCACCGCGACGGCGCCGGCCAGCGCGCAGTGATCGGTGACGGTGTTCTCGATATTGGCCGGGGACATGTTCTTTCCGGCCGCGTTGATGATCAGCTCCTTCTTGCGGTCCACGATGCGCAGGTAGCCGTCGGCGTCGAAGGACCCGATGTCGCCGGTGTGCAGCCAGCCCTCGGCGTCGACCGTCTCCGCGGTCTTCTCCGGGTCGCCTCGGTAGCCGCGCATCACCATGCGGCCGCGGATCAGCACCTCGCCGTCGTCGGCCAACCGCACCTCGGCGCCGGGGAGCGGGGTGCCGACGGTGCCGATCTTGACGCGCTCCGGACCGTTGAGCGTCGCGCCCGCCGTGCACTCGGTCATGCCGTACCCCTCGCACAACGGCAGACCGAGTCCCAGGAAGAATTCGTGGACGTCCGGCGGGATCGCGACCGACCCGGTCACGGCCACGCGCACGCGGTCCAAGCCGAGTCGCTCCCGGAGTCTGCGCAGGACGAGGCGCTCCGCGACGGCGTGACGCAGGCGGTCGGCCGGACCTTCGGGAATACCGTCCGAGACAGCACGCGCCCGGTGGCGGCCGGTCTCGACCGCCCAGCGGATCAGGGCGCGGCGTGGCGCGGGCTCGGCGGCGAAGCGCTCCTCCAGCGCGCCGCGGACCTTCACCCACACCCGGGGCACGCCGAGGAAGACCGTCGGGCGCACCTCGGTCATGGCGGCGGCGACCTGTTTCAGGTCGGCGACGGTGGTGATCTCACCGCCCTCGAGCATGGTGAGGTAGTGCGCGAACCAGCGGTTGGCGGCGTGCGCGTCGGGCAGGTAGGAGATCACCCGGTCCTCGGCGCCGCCCCCGCCGAACTTCTCGATGACGCGGGCGTTCTCGAGGAAGTTGGTGTGGGTCAGCTCGACGCCTTTGGGCGGTCCGGTGGTGCCGGAGGTGTAGACGATGGTGAGCAGATCCTCGGGGTCCACCGCCCGCCACGTCGCCTCGAAATCGAACCCCTCGGGAGCGGGGGCGGATTCGACGGCGGCCAGTGTCGTGGTGCCGGGAACCGGTTCGTCGACCACGATCACGTGTTCCACGCGGTGTCCTTGTTCGGCCGCCAGCGCGGCCGCTTCGAGAATTCGCGAGGCGAATTGTTTCTCGCAGATCACCATTTTGTTTCCGGCATTGCCGAATTGGTAGGCGAGCAATTCCACGGGATTGGTGTTGTACACCGAGAACGGCGTCGCGCCCGCGTGCAGAACGGCGGTATCGCACAGGTGGAATTCGGGCCGGTTGGTCAGCATGAGCGCGACGGTGTCGCCGGAACGCAGCCCGAGCGCGCGCAGGCCCGTGGCGATGGCGCGCACCCGCTCGCCGTACTCGCGCCAGGTGAGGGTCTGCGCGCCACCCAGGGTGCGCAGGGCGACGGCGTCGCCGTAGCGGGCGACGTTGGACTGGAACGCCGCGCAGAGCGTGCGGGGGCGGGCGCGGCCCGCGGTGGTCGATGAGGCAGCCAAGACCGGAAAACCTTCTGTTCGAGAGTGAGTGAGGCCACCTGACCTCACTGTCCCTCTCAGCACATCGCATGAACCCGCACCGCCACCACCGGCAAACCCCAAGACTGCGCGCGCCCGGATTGTGCACTCGACCAAGACGCGCGGACGCCGCCGCGATCGGAGCGGCGGCGTGGGCGCGGGGGATCAGCGTTCGCGGGCGAGCAGGCGGTAGGCCTCGTGCCAGGCCCACTCCACCGGGCCCCGCTCGAAGCGGCGCAACCACAGGTGAGCGGCGCCCATCAGGACGATCGCGACCACCACGTACACCGCGATTGTGAACGGCACCCGGTGGTCGGGGGAGAAGCGCGCCGCCAGTCCCAGGCCCCAGCCGTAGCAGATCGCCGCCGCGATCAGGTTCTGGAGGATGTAGCAGGACAGCGCGGTCCGGCCCACCTCGGTGAGCCTGCGGCCGGCGTAGCCGAGTCGCGGCCTGCGCAGGTAGAACTCGGCCACCGCGGCCAGGATGCCCAGCGCCACGAAGGGGGCGATGCCGTAGCGGGTGAACACGATCAGGTCGCCACCGACGCCGATGCCGATGCCGAGATCCAGCGGCACCGCGAGCGCGCCGATCACCATGAGCCGCTTACGGATTCGCGTGCCCTCGGAGCGGAACACCCCGGCCCGGAACAGTCGCGCGCCGGTCAGGAACAGCGCCACCGACATCGCGAACACGAAGACCGCCTCGAGCCGGAACGCGAACACGTTGTCGACGCGGAACACCACCAGATCCCAGAACGACCCGTCCGCATAAAGGTTGGGGTCCAACGGTTTCGACTCCGTCCGCGGGGTGTCGTCCCCTGGGCCGAACGCCAGGCCGACGGCGATCAACGTCAGCAGCGCGACATGCACGCTCGCCGCCACGATCAGCCAACGCCGTTGCGCCCGTTCGCTCGTCGCGAGCAGGAACGCCACCACCAGGCCGGTCACCGCGTACCCCATCAGCACGTCGAACTCGGCGATCAGCAGGAAGTTCAGCAGGCCGTCCAGGAACAGCAGCGCGGCGCGCCACGGATACTTGCCCGGCCACGGCCGCCCGCGCCGCTTCGCCGAGGCCTGCTGGATGGCCAGGCCGATGCCGAACATGATGGTGAGCAACCCGAGGAACTTGCCCTGCGCCACCTGTTGCAGCGCGCGCTCGGCCCACATCCAGCCGTCCTCGGCGGGGGCGCCGAGCCGGCGGACGTAGCCGACCATGCCCTCCGGGTCGGTCAGGATCCAGATGTTGGTGCCCAGCGTGCCGAGAATCGCGATGCCGCGCAGCACGTCCAGCGCCACCAGGCGCGACGGCGCGGGCGCGGCGGAGCGTACGGTGGGGGCCTGGGTGCCCGCGAGGGATTCGGTCATGGTTCGACTATCGAGTCCGCGGCCGCGCGGGCGAATCCTCCGGAAGTACCACCCTCGGTATGAGATCGGTGATGGTCGCTAGGCTCGACCCCATGCAGCGCATCATCGGCATCGAGGTCGAATACGGCATCTCGACCCCCACCGAGCCGTCGGCAAATCCGATCCTCACCTCCACCCAGGCGGTGCTGGCCTACGCGGCCGCGGAGGGCGTGCCGCGCGCCAAGCGCACCCGCTGGGACTACGAGGTGGAGTCGCCGTTGCGCGACGCGCGCGGATTCGACCTGAGCCGGATGAACGGACCCGCCCCCGTGATCGACGCCGACGAGGTCGGCGCGGCCAACATGATCCTCACCAACGGCGCGCGCCTCTACGTCGACCACGCGCATCCGGAGTACTCCGCCCCCGAGGTCACCGACCCGCTGGACGCGGTCATCTGGGACAAGGCGGGCGAGCGGGTGATGGAGGCGGCCGCGCGCCACGCCTCCAGCGTGCCCGGCGCGCCGCGCCTGCAGCTGTACAAGAACAACGTCGACGGCAAGGGCGCCTCCTACGGCACCCACGAGAACTACCTGATGAACCGGGACACCCCGTTCAACCAGATCATCCTCGGGCTCACGCCGTTCTTCGTGTCGCGCCAGGTGGTGTGCGGGTCGGGCCGCGTCGGCATCGGCCAGTCCGGCGACCACGCCGGGTTCCAGCTGTCCCAGCGGGCCGACTACATCGAGGTCGAGGTGGGCCTCGAGACCACCCTCAAGCGCGGCATCATCAACACCCGCGACGAACCGCACGCCGACGCCGACAAGTACCGCAGGCTGCACGTCATCATCGGCGACGCCAACCTGGCCGAGATGTCGACCTACCTCAAGGTCGGCAGCACGGCGCTGGTGCTCGACCTGATCGAGGCGGGCGAGGACCTCACCGATCTGCAGCTGGCCCGGCCGGTCACCGCCGTCCACCAGATCAGCCACGACCCCACCCTGCGCGCCACCGTCGCGCTGGCCGACGGGCGCGAGCTCACCGGCCTGGCGCTGCAGCGCCTCTACCACGAGCGGGTCGCGAAGTTCATGCACCGCGAGGGCAACGACGACCCGCGCGTGACCGACATCCTGGACAACTGGGCCATGGTGCTCGACCTGCTCGAGCGCGATCCGATGGAGTGCGCCGACCTGCTGGACTGGCCGGCCAAGTTGCGCCTGCTGGAGGGCTACCGCCAGCGCGAGGGCCTGGGCTGGTCGGCGCCCAAGCTGCACATGCTCGATCTGCAGTACTCGGATGTGCGCCTGGACAAGGGCATCTACAACCGCCTGGTGGCGCGCGGCTCGATGAAGCGGCTGGTCACCGAGCAGCAGGTGCTCGACGCGATGACCCAGCCGCCGACCGACACCCGCGCCTACTTCCGCGGCGAGTGCCTGCGCCGTTTCGGCGCCGATATCGCGGCCGCCAGCTGGGATTCGGTGATCTTCGACCTGGGCGGCGACTCGCTGGTGCGCATCCCCACCCTGGAGCCGCGCCGCGGCACCAAATCGCACGTCGGCAAACTGCTCGACGGCGTGGACACGGCGGCCGAACTGGTGGAACAGCTCACGACGTAAACGGCAACGGCCACACGGCGAATTGCGCACAGATCCGACGCCGTGTCGGCCCGCCTGGGTAGTGTTGGTGTACGAGCACGCACATTGCTCATGACCGAGGCCGTGCTCACCATCGGGCCCCGGTCATGATGAGGACGACAGGAGGTCGGCTGCCATGGCACAAGAGCAGACCAAGCGAACCGGCGGCGGCGACGAGGACGAGGGTCCCGGCGCCGACGCCGCCGGACAGGAGCGTCGCGAGAAGCTCGCGGAGGAGACCGACGACCTGCTCGACGAGATCGATGACGTGCTCGAGGAGAACGCCGAGGACTTCGTCCGCGCGTACGTGCAGAAGGGCGGCCAGTGACAGCAGGTGATCCGATGCGGCTCCAGCCGGGGCACGCCCTCTCCTCGTTCACCGAGCACCTGCGCCACCACGCACCGGAACTGTTGCCCGCCAACAAGTTCGCCGCGCTCGACGGTGCCACCGGGAGTCCCGGTGGCACCGGCGTGAAGGACATCGCGCCGCACGGCACCACCATCGTGGCGGTGACCTACCGGGGCGGCGTGCTCATCGCGGGCGACCGGCGCGCCACCCAGGGCAACCTGCTGGCCAGCCGGGACATGGAGAAGGTGTACATCACCGACACGTACTCGGCGGCCGGAATCGCGGGCACCGCGGGCCTGGCCGTCGAGCTGGTGCGCCTGTTCGCGGTGGAGCTCGAGCACTACGAGAAGATCGAGGGCGTCGCGCTCACCTTCGACGGTAAGGCCAACAAGCTGTCGAAGATGGTGCGCGACAATCTGCCCGCCGCGCTGCAGGGCTTGGCGGTGGTGCCGGTGCTGGTCGGCTACGACGAGCGGGCCACCGATCCCGACCGCGCGGGGCGCATCGTGTCCTACGACGTGGTGGGCGGGCGCAGCGAGGAGCGGTTCGGCTACGCGGCCGTCGGCTCCGGCTCGGTCTTCGCCAAGACCTCGCTGAAGAAGTTGTACGCCAAGGGAATCGACGAGGACCGCGCGCTGCGGATCGCGGTGGAGTCCCTGTTCGACGCCTCCGACGACGACACCGCCACCGGCGGGCCGGATCTGCTGCGCCGCATCTTCCCGACCGCGGTGCTGGTCGACGCCGACGGCGCGGTGGAGGTGCCCGAGTCGCGGCTCGGGGAGATCGCGCGCGACATCACCGCCGCCAGGGAGGCGGCCGAGGAAGGGGGTGCTCCGGCATGACGCTGCCGTACTACGCTTCCGCCGAGCAGATCATGCGCGACAAGACCGAGCTCGCGCGCAAAGGGATCGGCCGCGGCCGCAGCGTCATCGTGCTGGTGTACGACAAGGGTGTGCTGTTCGTCGCGGAGAATCCGTCGGCGACCCTGCACAAGGTGAGTGAGCTCTACGACCGCATCGGGTTCGCGGCCGTGGGCAAGTACAACGAGTTCGAGAGCCTGCGCCGCGGTGGCATCCTGCAGGCCGATCTGCGGGGCTACCAGTACGACCGGCGCGACGTCACCGGCCGGGCGCTGGCCAACGCCTACGCGCAGACGCTCGGGTCGATCTTCACCGATCAGCTCAAGCCGTTCGAGGTGGAGATCTGCGTGGCCGAGGTCGGCTATCCGACGCAGAGCCCGCAGTCGGTGCTGTACCGGATCACCTTCGACGGCTCGATCGTCGACGAGCGCGAGTACGTGGTGATGGGCGGCACGACCGAGCCCATCGTCACCGCGCTCAAGGCGTCCTACAAGCCCGGCCTGGAGCTGGGCGAGGCGATCGGGGTCGCGGTGAAGGCGCTGCAGGCGGGCATCCCCGAGGGCACCGACAAGGACAAGCGCGGCCTGGGCGTGAACTCGCTCGAGGTGGCCACGCTGGAGCAGTCGCGGCCGCGCCGGGCGTTCCGGCGGGTCGGTGAGGCGGCGCTGGCGCAGTTGCTCGACGGTGTGGTGGAGGCGAAGGCCAAGCCGACCGAGGATGTCGAGCTGCCCGAGGCGGACTCGAAGTAGCGGCGAACCCGCGTCCCGGACCGCCCCGTCGGGGTGGTCCGTGGCGCGGGTTCCGCCCTTTTCCAGGGGGTCTGCGGGGGTGCCGCGCCGTGTCCGGAATCCGCTGGTGACCGGGCGTTCGCCGTCGCGGGGCGGAGCCGAATCGTTGTGAAACCGGATGCGTCCGTGTTGCGCGCAGCGCCGCGCGAGCGCATCACATGGCTGTAATGTCGAAGGTGTGCAGCGACGAATCATGGGGATCGAGACCGAGTTCGGTGTGACATGCACCTTCCACGGTCACCGTCGGCTGTCCCCCGACGAGGTGGCCCGGTACCTGTTCCGCCGGGTGGTGTCCTGGGGCCGTAGTTCCAATGTGTTCCTCCGCAACGGGGCCCGGCTCTATCTCGATGTCGGGTCGCATCCGGAGTACGCGACGGCCGAATGCGACAGCCTGCATCAGCTGGTCACCCATGACCGCGCCGGTGAGCGCGTGCTCGAGGAGCTGCTGATCGACGCCGAGCAGCGCCTCGCCGAGGAGGGCATCGGCGGCGACATCTACCTGTTCAAGAACAACACCGACTCCGCGGGCAACTCCTACGGCTGCCACGAGAACTTCCTCGTGGTGCGCGCCGGCGAGTTCTCCCGGATCTCCGATGTGCTGCTGCCGTTCCTGGTCACCCGCCAGCTGATCTGCGGCGCGGGCAAGGTGCTGCAGACGCCGAAGGCGGCCACGTTCTGCCTGTCGCAGCGCGCCGAGCACATCTGGGAGGGCGTGTCCTCGGCCACCACGCGGTCGCGGCCCATCATCAACACGCGCGACGAGCCACACGCCGACGCGGAGAAGTACCGCAGGCTGCACGTCATCGTGGGCGATTCGAACATGTCCGAGACCACCACCATGCTCAAGGTCGGCACGGCCGCGCTGGTGCTGGAGATGATCGAGGCGGGCGTCTCGTTCCGCGATTTCGCGCTGGACAACCCGATCCGCGCCATCCGCGAGGTCAGCCACGATCTCACCGGCCGCCGCCCGGTGCGCCTGGCCGGGGGACGGCAGGCCAGCGCGCTGGACATCCAGCGCGAGTACTACGCCCGCGCCGTCGAGCACCTGCGCAACCGGGACCGCGACCCGCAGGTCGACCAGGTGGTGGACCTGTGGGGCCGCACCCTGGACGCGGTGGAGGCGCAGGACTTCGCCAAGGTGGACACCGAGATCGACTGGGTCATCAAGCGCAAGCTGTTCCAGCGCTACCAGGACCGCTACAACATGGAGCTGTCCGACCCCAAGATCGCCCAGCTCGACCTGGCCTACCACGACATCAAGCGCGGGCGCGGCGTGTTCGACCTGCTCCAGCGCAAGGGCCTGGCCAAGCGGATCACCGAGGACGAGGCCGTCGACGCCGCCGTCGACACCCCACCCCAGACCACCCGCGCCAAACTGCGCGGCGATTTCATCACCGCCGCCCAGGAGGCAGGCCGCGACTTCACCGTCGACTGGGTCCACCTCAAGCTCAACGACCAGGCCCAGCGCACAGTCCTGTGCAAGGACCCCTTCCGCTCCGTCGACGAACGCGTGGACCGCCTGATCGCGTCGATGTAGGCATTATAGCGCTGAAATAGCGCTATAATGACGCTATGGCGACAATGCAGATCCGCGACATCCCCGAGGAAGATGCCGAAGTGCTTCGGCAGCGAGCCGAGGCAGCCGGTATGTCGCTACAGGCGTATATGCGGCGTGAGTTGATCGCGCTGGCGCGACGACGTACGAAGCGTGAAGCGTTGGCGGCGATTCGCGAAGCGCTGGCGCAGGACCCTGCCCCAGGGGGCGACCGCGAGAGCATTCTCGACGCCCTGCGTGAGGCTCGCGATGAGTGACGAGTGTGTGGTCGATGCCTCGGCCATATGCGAGTCTTTGCTGCGCAAAGATTCTGTGGGGCTGGCCGTCGCCGAGCGCATCAACGGTTCGACCTGCCATGCGCCGCATCTGATCGACGCGGAAGTCGGCAACGTCCTGCGCCGGCATGAGCGCAAAGGCATGATCGGGGCGAACTCCGCGGTGATGAGCTTGCGACTACTGCGGACCTTGGTGGATCTGCGCTACGCCCACGATGGTTGGTTGGTGCAAGACGCGTGGGCACTTCGGCACACCGTCAGTTTCTACGACGCGCTGTACGTGGCGCTGGCGACGCGGTTGGATGTTCCCCTGTTGACCGCCGATGAGAAGCTGTCGCGCGCACCCGGCTTGCCCTGCCGCGTGGATCTGATCGTGTGATGCCGCCGGGGCGAAGTCGGCCCCCTCACCCCTCGGAGAGCCGGCGTAGGCGGGTGTTGAGGTAGCGCTGTTCGGGGAGGCTGGTGGTGAGTTGGGCGGCGCGGCGGTAGCTTTCGGCGGCGGCCGCGCGGTCGCCTGCCATGTCCAGCAGGTGGGCGCGGACGGCGTGGGTGCGGTGGTGGCGGCGCATGGCGGGATTGGTGAGCAAGGGGTCGATCAGGGCCAGGCCGTGTTCCGGACTCAGGGTCATGCCGAGGGCGACGGCGCGGTTGAGGGTGACGGCCGGGCCCGGGGCGAGGCGGTCGAGCATGGCGTACAGGACGCAGATCTGTGGCCAGTCGGTGGTTTCCCAGGTGGGCGCCTCCGCGTGGACGGCGGCGATCGCCGCCTGCACCTGGTAGCGGCCGACTTCGCCGCGGGGCAGGACGCGTTCGAGGATCGCGACACCCTCGGCGATCGCCGCGTGGTCCCAGCGGCTGCGGTCCTGCTCGGCCAGGGGCACCAGGTCGGGGCCGTTCATGCGCGCGGCGGCGCGGGCGTGGGTGAGCAACATCAGGGCCAGCGCCCCGGCGACCTCGTCGTGGTCGGGCACGACGCGGTGCAGCTCCCGGGTGAGCCGAAGGGCCTCCCCGGCGAGGTCCGCGTCCACCACCGACGCCCCGGCGCTCGCGTGCCCCGCGGTGAACATCAGGTGACAGACGTCCAGAACCGCCGCGATCCGCGCGGGCAACTGCGCCGGAGCGGGCATCTCGAATCGGGCGCCCGCCGCCCGCAGCGCCGCGCGCGCCCTGGTCAGCCGCTGCGTCATCGTGCGCTCCGGCACCAGATAGGCGGCCGCGATGCGCCCGACGCTCAACCCGGCCACCGCGTGCAAGGTCAACGCCACCTGGGACGGACGGGTCAGGCTCGGATGGCAGCAGAGCAGGAACAGGCGCAGCGTGTCGTCGCGGTCGTCCGGCGTCCCGGCATCGGCCGGGGGAGCGAGGCGCGCGTCGTCCGGATCGGCCGCCGCGTGCGCCCATTCCCGCTGCGCTCGTGCGTCCTGCGCGCGCACCCGATCGATCAACCGCCGCGACGCGACCCGGATGAGCCAGCCTCGCGGATTGTCCGGCACACCGTCGCGCGCCCACTGCCGCGCCGCCGCCTCGGCCGCCTCCTGTGCGGCGTCCTCGCAGTCACCCAGATCGCCGTGCCTGCGCAGCAGGGCGGCCAGGACGTACGGCGCCTCGCGACGCCACACGTCCGCGACCGCCCGCGCGCTCACTGGTCGTCGCCGCCCGGCCACATGGTGGGCCGCAGCTCCACCGTCTCCCCGGGCCCGGCGAACACGGCGGCGATCTCCTCGGCCCTGGCCCGGCTCTCCACGTCGATCAGGAAGAACCCGGCCAGATGTTCCTTGGCCTCGGAGTACGGCCCGTCGGTGGCGAAGGGCGCGCCGGCCTCCCACCGGTACAGCCGCGCGGCCTCGGGCGCGCCGAGCGCCTCGCCGGTGACGAATTCGCCCTTCTCCTGCATCTCGGCGAGCAACCGCTCGAAATCGCCGGTGATCCGGTCGCGTTCGGCCTGCGGCAGCGCCTGGAACTCGGCCAGGTAGTCGCCGGTCGGATGCCCCCACGGCTGCGGGTTGGAGTGGATCAGGATCACGTATTTCACGATGTCTCCTCGGGTCGGGGACGGACCGTCGCGGTCCATCTTCGTCCAGAACGTCGGCGCCGAGGCCGCGATGTCGACATCGCCGCGCGGATTGTGTGGGTTCGCGAAGTGCGCGCCGCCGCGCCGGACGCCGGGGACGGCGATTACCCTCTAACGGGTGGCGATATCCAAGGTCGAGCGGCTGATGAATCTGGTCATCGCGTTGCTGTCGACCCGGCAGTTTCTCAGCGCGGAACGGATCAGGGACAGCGTCGCCGGCTACGAGGACTCCGCCAGCGACGAAGCCTTCAGCCGGATGTTCGAGCGCGACAAGAACGAGCTGCGCGACCTGGGCATTCCGCTGGAAGTCGGCCCGGTGGGCCGGTTCTCGACGCTCGAGGGCTACCGCATCAACCGCGACGCCTACGCGCTGCCCGATATCGACCTGTCCGACGAGGAGGCCGCCGCCGTCGCGGTGGCCGTGCAGATGTGGGAGTCACCGGAGCTGGCCGCGGCCGCCGAGGGCGCGCTGCTGAAGCTGCGCGCGGCCGGCATCCACGTGGAGACCGACGCCGCCGTCGCGTCGGTGCCCGCGGTGCCTGCCCGCACCCGCGGCTCGGAACCGGTGCTCGGGAAACTGCTCGCCGCGATCGACGAGGGCCGCGCCGTCCGGTTCGAACATCGCGGGGGAGCCAACGCGCCCTACCTGATGCGCGATGTGGAGCCGTGGGGTGTCGTCACCCACCACGGCCGCTGGTACCTGGTGGGCCACGACCGCGACCGCGACGCCACGCGCAGCTTCCGCCTCTCGCGCATCGGCGACGACATCACCCCCTACGGCCCGCCGAACGCCGTGCACAAACCCGAAGGGGTCGACCTGCGCGAGGTCGTCACCCGCGTCACCAGCAGGGCGCCGGTGAGCGGTTCGGCCACCGTGTGGGTCGCCGACGGCCGCGGCCGCGAGATCCGCAGGCTGGGCCCGGTGCTGGAGGAGCGCACGGTCGGCGGCCGCCCGGGCGTGGTGGTGGAGGTGCCGGTGCGTTCGCGCGACTGGCTGGCCCGCCTCATCACCGGCCTCGGCCCCGACGCGCTGGTGTTCGGCCCCGCCGACCTGCGCGACGACGTGGTGGCGCGGCTGCGGTCGGTGTTCGACACGACGGAGGTGAGCGCATGAGCGAACGCAGTGAGCGAATCATGTGCCAGCGCGCACCGCGCGTGCCGGAGCCGAGCGTCAGCGAGGCGCAGGCATGAGCGGGCGCCTCTCCGTGCGGCTTTCGCGGCTGCTCAACATGATTCCGTACTTCATCGCCAACCCCGGCATCAGCGCGGCGGAGGCGGCGGCCGATCTGGGCGTCACCACCAAACAGCTCATGAGCGATCTCAACCAGCTCTGGATGTGCGGCCTGCCCGGCTACGGCCCGGGTGATCTGATCGACCTCTCGTTCTCCGAGGAGTCCATCGAGGTCACCTTCTCCGCGGGCATGGACCGCCCGCTGCGGCTCACCTCCACCGAGGCGACCGCATTGCTGGTGGCGCTGCGTTCCCTCGTGGACATGCCCGGCATGGTCGATCCCACCGCCGCGCACGCCGCCATCGCCAAGATCGAATCCGCGATCACCGGCGCCAGGCCCGAGCGGCCGGGCCCGGAACCGTTCGCCGCGCCGGTGGAGGCGCCCGCGGTGGCGACCGTGCGCGCGGCGCTGGCCCGCCGGCACGCGCTGCGGCTGGTCTACTACTCGGCCAGCCGGGACGTGGTGTCCGAGCGGGTCGTCGACCCGATCCGGACGGTCCTGGTGGACGACAACAGCTATCTGCAGGCCTGGTGCCGCGAGGCCGAAGGGGTGCGGCTGTTCCGGTTCGACCGGATCGAAGACGCCACCGAACTGGACGAACCCGCCCACCCGCCGAGCCACGCCGCCAGCGAGGCGGCCGCCTCGCTGGACCTGTTCCAGGACGATCCGGCGCTGCCGTCGGCGCACCTGCGCATCCGGCCCGACTACGGCTGGGTGTTCGACCAGTACCCGATGCACCGCCTGGCGGTGCATCCGGACGGCACGCTGGAGGCGACCATGCGGTTCGCCACCCTGGACTGGATGGCACGGCTGCTGCTCGGCTTCGGCGCGGGCGTCACCGTACTCGGCCCGCCCGATCTCGTCGCGGCGGTGCGGGAGCGTTCCGAGGCGGCCCTGGCCGCCTACACGGACGCCGGACTCGAAGAAATGGAGTGAGGTGTCGGGGCTCGACAACATGCCGGCGCGGGTCATGGTGCTCGGCGCGGGCAGCATCGGCGTCTACGTCGGTGGCAGGCTGGCGGCGGCGGGCGCGGAGGTCACCTTCGTCGGCAGGCAATGGCTGGTGGACGAGATCGGCGCGTCCGGACTGCGCCTGACCGATCTGGACGGCGCCGAGGTGCGGGTACCGCCCGACGGCTTCCGCCTGGCCACCCGTCCCGACGAGGTCGGTTCGGCCGACCTGGTGCTCGTCGCGGTGAAATCGGGCGCCACCGCCGACGCGGTGCGCGAACTGGCGGGCAAGATCCGGCCGGGTACGGTGGTGCTGAGCCTGCAGAACGGCATCGGCAACGACACCGTGATCCGCGAGATCCTGCCCTCGTGCGTGGTGCTGGCGGGCATGGTGATGTTCAACGTCGTGCACCATCCCGACGGGCATTTCCATCGCGGCACCGCGGGCGGGCTGGCCGTGCAGGACGATCCGGCGCTGGCCGATTTCGTGGACGTCTTCGACCGGGCGGGCCTGCCGCTGCGCAGGCACGCGGACCTGCGCCCGGTGCAGTGGGCGAAACTGCTGCTGAATCTGAACAATCCGATCAACGCGCTGTCGGGGCGCCCGCTGCGTGAGGAACTGGGCGAGCGAGACTATCGCCGCTGCCTGGCGCTGGCCCAGCGCGAGGCGCTCACCGCGATGAACAAAGCGCGAATTCGTCCCGCCCGGCTGACGCCGCTGCCGCCCGAGCTGATGGCCCGCGTGCTCACCGTGCGCGACGGCGTGTTCCGGCGCGTGGCGGGCGCGGTGCTGGCCGTCGACCCGCTCGCGCGCTCCTCGATGGCCGACGATCTCGCCGCCGGGCGCAAGACCGAAATCTCTTGGCTCTGTGGCGAAATCGTAGGTTTGGGCGCCATGGTCGGCGTGCCGACGCCGGTGAATCAGCGCCTCATCGAACTGATCGTCGCGGCCGAACAGGGCGACCGGCGCGCGTGGTCGGGCCGGGATCTGCTGGCCGATCTGCGCGCCGCGGCGGCCGCTGTGACCGGTTGAACACCGGGCTAACGAGCACGTCGAGCGGCGTGCTCAGGGTCGAGGTCCGGTAGCATCGGAGCTACCACAGTCTTGGGAGGTTTCACATGTCAGGCACGTTCAGCTGGTCGCACCTGCTGATCATCGCGCTGCTGTTCGTGGTGTTGTTCGGCGCGAAGCGGCTGCCCGATGCCGCGCGCGGCATCGGCCGTTCGCTGCGGATCTTCAAGAGCGAGGTCAGCCAGATGCAGAACGACGCGGCCCCCGCCCAGGGCGCGGCCGCCCCGCAGCAGCCGCAGGCCCAGCAGCTGCCGCCGGCGCAGCCCGCGGCCCAGCCCGCCGCCGCGCCGCAGGCCGAGACCAAATCGGCCTGAGCCGTATGCTCCCGCCGGGGTGAGTCCGAGCTCACCCCGGTCAGTGCTGTTCGGCGGTTTGTGACAGGCGAGGGCGACCACACATATGCGAATCCCGTTCGATCCCCGGCGCAGCAGGCGCAGGACGAATCCCGACGGCACCATGTCGTTGGTCGAGCACCTGCAGGAACTGCGCAGCCGGTTGCTGAAGTCGCTGGCGGCGGTGGCGCTGACCACCGTGCTCGGCTTCCTCTGGTACGCCCATTCCTTCCTCGGCATCGAGAGCCTCGGCGAGATCCTGCGCGGTCCGTACTGTGCGCTGCCGCCGGAGTCGCGCGCCGCGCTCTCGCCGGACGGCGCCTGCCGCCTGCTCGCCACCGCTCCGTTCGAGCAGTTCATGCTCCGGGTGAAGGTGGGCTTCACCGCGGGTGTCGTCCTGGCCGCGCCGATCTGGCTCTACCAGGTCTGGGCGTTCATCACGCCGGGCCTGTACGCCAAGGAACGCAAGTACGCCGTCGGGTTCGTCACCACCGGCACCGTACTGTTCGCCCTCGGTGCCGTGCTCGCCTACGTGGTGGTCGCCCACGCGTTGAGCTTCCTGCTCACCATCGGCGACAACGTCCAGATCACCGCGCTCAGCGGTAGCGAGTATTTCTCGTTCATCATCCAGCTGCTGATCATCTTCGGCGTCAGCTTCGAAGTGCCCTTACTGATCGTCGGGCTGAACCTGGTCGGCGTGCTCAGCTACGAGAAGCTCAAGGCGTGGCGGCGCGGCATCATCTTCGGCCTGTTCTGCTTCGCCGCGGTGGTCACCCCGCAGGACCCGCTGTCCATGCTGGCCCTGGCGTTCGCGCTGACGATCCTGTTCGAGGTGGCCGTGCAGATCGCCAGGATCCACGACAAGCGCAAGGCCCGCCGCGACGCGCTGGCCGCATTGGACGACGACGAGGCCTCCGAGATCGGCGCGCCCGAGCCGATCCGTCCCGCCGAGGGCATGGTGGACCCGGCCGGGAAATCCACGCGCCCGGTGTCGGACTACTCCGATACCCTCTGAACGGTGACAGATGACCGGTCCCTGACTGGCGAGCTGGCGACCTTCGCCGCCGAGCTGACCTTCTCTCTCGACCCGTTCCAGCGGCAGGCCTGCCGCGCGCTGGAAGGCGGCCACGGCGTGCTCGTGTGCGCGCCCACCGGCGCGGGCAAGACGGTGGTCGGCGAGTTCGCCGTGCACTTGGCCCTGGCCTCGGGCGGCAAGTGCTTCTACACCACGCCGATCAAGGCGCTGTCGAACCAGAAGTTCGCCGACCTCACCGAGCGCCACGGCCGCGAGCACGTCGGCCTGCTCACCGGCGACCAGTCGATCAACCCGACCGCGCCGGTGATCGTGATGACCACCGAGGTGCTGCGCAACATGCTCTACGCGTCGTCGGACGCGCTGCGCGGCCTGTCCTACGTCGTGATGGACGAGGTGCACTACCTGGCCGACCGCTTCCGCGGCGCGGTGTGGGAGGAGGTCATCCTGCACCTGCCCGCCGACGTGCGGCTGGTGAGCCTGTCGGCCACGGTCAGCAACGCCGAGGAGTTCGGCGCGTGGATGGCGACCGTGCGCGGCGACACCGCGGTGGTGGTGGACGAGACGCGCCCGGTGCCGCTGTGGCAGCACGTGATGGTGGGCAGGCGCATGTTCGACCTGTTCGACACCAAGTCCAGCGATCAGAAGGTCCTCGTCGACGAGGACCTGGTGCGCTACATCCGCCAGCGCGAGGCCGCCGACCGGATGAACGGCTGGGGCCACGGCCCGCGCGGCCGTGGCGGCGGGCGGCGCGACTTCCGGCCGCTGCCGCGCCCGGAGGTGCTGGCGCGGCTGGACGAAGAGGGCCTGCTGCCCGCGATCACGTTCATCTTCAGCCGTGCCGGGTGCGACGGCGCGCTGGCCCAGTGCGTGCGCTCGCGCCTGGACCTGAGCCGCGACGGCGAGGCCGACGAGATCGACGCCATCATCGAGAAGCACACCGGCGACCTGCCCAAGGGCGATCTCGAGGTGCTCGGCTACTGGGAGTGGCGCGAGGCGCTGCACCGCGGCCTGGCCGCGCACCACGCGGGCATGCTGCCCGCCTTCCGCCACACGGTGGAGGAACTGTTCGTGCGCGGGCTGGTACGGGCGGTGTTCGCCACCGAGACGCTCGCGCTGGGCATCAACATGCCCGCGCGCACCGTGGTGCTGGAACGGCTGGTCAAGTACAACGGCGAATCGCACGCCGAACTCACGCCCGGCGAGTACACGCAGCTCACCGGGCGCGCCGGGCGGCGCGGCATCGACGTCGAGGGTCACGCGGTGGTGCTGTGGCAGCCGGAGGTCGACACCAGCGCTGTCGCCGGCCTGGCCTCCACCCGGACGTACCCGCTGCGCAGCTCGTTCCGCCCCGGTTACAACATGTCGATCAACCTGATCGACCGGATGGGCGCGGCCGAATCCCGCGCGCTGCTGGAGCGGTCGTTCGCGCAGTTCCAGGCCGACCGTTCGGTGGTGGGCCTGGTGCGTGGCATCGAGCGCAACGAAGCACAGCTGGCGACGTTGCGCGAACAGCTGGGTGGCACGGAAGGCGGCTTCCTGGAATACATCTCGCTGCGCGAGCGGATCAAGCAGCGCGAGCGCCAGCTGGCCCAGCAGCACCGGTCCGACCGGCGCGGCGCGGCCGTGACCGCGCTGACGGCGTTGCGCCGGGGCGATGTGGTGGCCATCCAGTCCGGGCGGCGCACCGGGCTCGCGGTGATCCTGGAACCCGACGCCACGCCGAACGATCCGCGCCCGCTGGTGCTCACCGAGGACAAGTGGGCGGGCCGCGTGTCGGTCGCCGACTTCCCCAACCCGGCCGAGCCGCTGGGCCACATGCGCCTGCCGCGCCGGGTGGATCACCGCACCGCGCGCACCCGCCGCGATCTGGCCTCGGCCCTGCGCAGCACCGGCATCACCGCGCCGGGGCGCTCGCGGCGCGGGAAGCGGGCGGAGGCGGCCGACGACCGGGAGCTCTCCACGTTGCGGCGCAGCCTGCGCGCGCACCCCGCGCACCACCGGCCCGACCGCGAGCAGATGGCCAGGATCGGCGAGCGCTACAACCGGCTGGCGCGCGAGACCGAGGCCATGCGCCAGAAGGTCGCGGCCACCACGAACTCGCTGGCGCGCACCTTCGACCGCATCGTCGGGCTGCTCGAGGAGCGCGGGTTCGTGCGCGAGGGCGAGGTCACCGCCGACGGGCGCAGGCTCGCCCGCATCTACGCCGAGAGCGATCTGCTGGTCGCCGAATGCCTGCGGCAGGGGCTCTGGCGCGGTCTGGGGCCTGCCGAGCTGGCGGCGGTGGTGTCGATCCTGGTGTACGAATCCCGGCAGGAAGGCGGTTTGCTGGGCGTCACCGGCCCGACCGCGCCGATCAAGAGGGCGGTCGGCGAGACGGTCGGGGTGTGGCAGGAGTTGCGCGGCGACGAGGCCCGCCACAAGCTGCCGCCCACGCGCGAACCCGATCTCGGATTCGTGTCGGGCGTGTACAAATGGGCGCGCGGCGACGGGTTGGCCGAATCGTTGCTGGCCAGTGGTGACCAGGGCACGCCGCTGTCGGCGGGCGATTTCGTGCGCTGGTGCAGGCAGGTCATCGACCTGCTCGACCAGATCAACGGCACCGCCGACGACCCCGAGCTCGCGGGGACCGCCGCCAAGGCGGTGCGGGCCATCCGGCGGGGTGTCGTGGCGGTGGACGCCGCGTAGCGGATTCAGTTGTGATTTGATTTCTTTCGCGCACCGACCGTGGTGGAGGAGTCGTTACCGTGCGACGAGTCGCCCGCGGGGGGCTACCGTGTGAAGAACGATGCGAGTGGAGGCAAGCAGATGAGCGGCCCGTACGGACCGAACGACCCCGCCGGGGAGGGACGTAACGATCCCACCCAGCAGTGGGGCGGACAGCAGACGCCCGGCGGCGCCGGACCGACCCAGCAATGGGGTGGGCAGCCGAATCCGCAGGCCCAGCCCACCCAGCAGTGGGGCGGCGACCCGAACCAGCCGCCGCAGCAGCAGTGGGGCCAGACGCCCGGCCAGCCGCAGCAGCCGTGGGGGCAGCAGCCCCAGCAGCAGCCGCAGCAGCCGTGGAGCCAGACCCCCGGCCAGCCGCAGCAGCAGTGGGGGCAGACCCCGGGCCAGCCGCAGGATTGGAACCAGCAGCCGCAGCAGCAGTGGGGCCAGGCGGGCCAGCCGCAGCAGCAGTGGGGCGGTCAGGGCGCAGGCCAGCCGCCGCAGGGCGGCAAGAGCAAGAAGGGCCTGATCGCGGCGCTCGCCGTGGTCGGCGTCCTGGTGATCGCCGGTGTGGTGGGCCTGATCCTGTTCCTCACCGCGTCCGACGAACTGGACCAGACGGCGGTGCAGGAGGGCGTGCAGAAGGTCCTCACCGACTCCTACGGCATCCAGGACGTCACCGACGTCGCGTGCCCGTCCGGTCAGGCCGTCGAGGTCGATGCCACCTTCTCCTGCACCCTGAAGGTCAGCGGCGAGGAGAAGACCGTCAATATCAAGATCACCAAGGAAGACGGCACCTACGAGGTAGGCCGCCCCAGCTGATCCGCTCGGCGGACGGGCGGCCCCGCGCCGCCCGGGGTGGGGACCCTCGGCCCGTGAAGGCTCCGCGATCACACCGAATGCGGTGTGGGCGCGGGGCGTTCACGGGCCTTTGCGTTGGTGGGGGAGGTACTCAGCCTCGGGGAGCTTGCAGCGCCGCGATCAATCGCTTGATCGGGCTCTCGGCGTTGTAGAGAACCGCCAGTTCGGCGAGGCGGTCCGGGTCGGCCGGGCTCACCGGCAGCGCGTCGGGCCGCGACAACACCACTTCGGCATCGCGGACCACGCGCACCACCGGTGCGGCGGCCGTCAGATAGTCCTCGGCCGCGCGCAGCTTGCCGCGCACACCGGGCGCGAGGTCGGAGGCGGGGTCGTCGATGGCGGCGCGCAGCGCCTCCAGCGAGCCGAAGCGCGAGATCAGGGTGGCCGCCGACTTCTCGCCGATCCCGGCCACACCCGGCAGACCGTCCGAGGAATCGCCGCGCAAGGTCGCCAGATCGGCGTAACCGGGCCCCGCGTTCTCTTCTCGCACACCGTATTTCGCCGCCACCTCGGCGGGCCCGAACAGTTCGGCCTTGGCCAGCCCGCGCCCCGCGTACAGCACCCGCACGGGCGGCGCGGGCTCGTCGCGGACCAACTGCAGCAGGTCGCGGTCGCCGCTCACCACGATGACCGGGTCGGTGCGCTCCCGGGTGGCGAGGGTGCCGAGCACGTCGTCGGCTTCGAGCCCCTCCGCGCCGCCGGTGGCGATGCCCGCGGCCTCGAGGACGTCGAGGATCATGTCGACCTGCGGGGTGAGGCGGTCGGGCACCTCCTCCGTGCCCGGCTCCGGGGCCGAGGTGTCGAGGCGGTGCGTCTTGTAGGACGGCACCAGTTCCACGCGGAAGCTGGGCCGCCAGTCCAGGTCCAGGCACACCACCAGCCGCGCGGGCGCGTGCTTGGTGACGAGCGAGGCGACCATATCGGTGAACCCGCGCACCGCGTTGACCGGGCGGCCGTCGGGCGCGGTGATCTTGTCCGGGATGGCGTAGAAGGCACGGAACCACAGGCTGGCGCCGTCGAGCAGGAGCAGCGGGCCACCGGTCGTCGCAGAGGTCACCCGCCGAAGGCTACCCGGCGCCACCGACGAACCGGCGGCGATCCCGCAGGGCGGGTCCGCCGCGGCGGGCGGGCGGGTAACGTCGGAAGGTATGAGTTCGCACACGGAATCCAGGTTCGCGGCGGATGTGTACGGGGAGCGGCTGGAGCGGGCGGTCGAGCTGATGCGCGCGGCGCACCTCGACGCGCTGCTCATCACGCCGGGGCCCGATCTGCGGTATCTGATCGGGTCGGCGGCCGAATCGTTCGAACGGCTCACCTGCCTGGTGATCTCCGCCGACGGGGCGACGCCCTCGGTAGTGATTCCGAAGCTCGAGCTGGCCTCGCTGGAAGGCTCGGCGGCGGGCGAACTCGGTCTGCAAGTGCTGGACTGGGTCGACGGGGTGGACCCGTACCAGGTGGTGCGCTCGACGCTGCACGCCGGTTCGCGCGTGGCCGTGGCCGACGCGATGCCCGCGCTGCACCTGATCCCGCTGGCGGGGGCGTTCAGCGGGTTGCCCGCCTCGGCGACGCCGGTGCTGCGCGAGATGCGGATGATCAAGGACGCCGCCGAGATCGACGCGCTGCGCCGCGCGGGCGCCGCCATCGACCGCGTGCACGCGCGGATGGGTGAGTTCCTCGTCGCGGGCCGCACCGAGGCGGAAGTGGGGGCCGATATCTCGGCGGCGATCGTAGAGGAAGGACATACGGAGGCGGCGTTCGTCATCGTGGGCAGCGGTCCGCACGGCGCCGACCCGCACCACGGCGTCTCCGAGCGCCGGATCGGCAAGGGCGACGTGGTGGTGATCGATATCGGCGGGCCGGTGGAACCCGGCTACTACTCCGACTCCACCCGCACCTACGTCCTCGGCGAGCCCAGCGCGGCGATCGTGGACCGGTTCGCGGCGCTCGAGCGCGCCCAGGCGGCCGCCGTCGCCGCCGTCCGGCCCGGCGTCTCCGCCCAGTCGGTGGACGCCGCCGCGCGAGATGTGTTGACCGAGGCCGGTTTCGGTGACGCGTTCGTGCACCGCACCGGCCACGGCATCGGACTGTCGGTGCACGAGGAGCCCTACATCGTCGCGGGTAACGACCTGGTCTTGCAGCAGGGGATGGCGTTCAGCGTCGAACCCGGCATCTACTTCCGGGGCAGCTGGGGCGCCCGCATCGAGGACATCGTGGTCGTCACCGAGGACGGCGCCGAATCCATGAACACCCGCCCCCACGGCCTCACCGTCCTGTGACCGGCCCGGTGTCGACGTTCACCACCACGATCGAACTCGGTGGCAAGACCGCCACCGGGTTCCGCGTCCCCGCCGACGTGGTCGAATCCCTCGGCAGCGGAAAGAAACCCAAGGTGCGCGTGACCATCGGCGACCACAGCCGCATCGAGAAGATCGTCACCGAACTGTCGGTGTAGCCACATCCGCGTTCGGACGAGGGCGGCGGCCGGCGAGTGGACGACCACCGGGCGTCACCACGTGCGCGGGCCTCCGACTCGCCCCGGGTACGGTCGGATGATGCCGACCACCACCGCCGATCTGAGCCCGGCCGCCGTCGAATTCGTCACCGAACGCCACCTCGCCACCCTCACCACGCTCCGCGCCGACGGCACGCCGCACGTGGTGGCGGTGGGTTTCACCTGGGACCCCGACGCCGGACTGGTCCGCATCATCACCGACGGCGGTTCGGTGAAGGTGCGCAATGTCCGCCGCTCCGGTTACGCCGCCGTGAGCCAGGTCAACGGTCCCCGCTGGCTCACCCTCGAAGGTCCCGCGACCGTGCTGACCGATCCCGCCTCGGTCGCCGAAGCGGAGGAGCGCTACGCCGCCCGCTACCGCATCCCGCGCGAGAACCCCACGCGCGTGGTGATCGCGATCCAGGTGGGGCGCGTGCTGTCCTCCGGCTCGCTCCGCTGAGGGGCGGGCGCTTCGGCCGCGGGCCGATAGGCGATGAGGGAGGGCGGCCGCCCGGTTCGCGTCCGCATCCGAGCGTATCTCGTCCCCTCGCCGAAGCGCGTCAGCACTGAAAGGCACACCGGCACGTGGTTCCGCGCGCACCTGAGCGTATGGGCGTGCACGTCCCTCGTCCTCGGATGACAGACTGGGCGCATGGGTAAGCGAGGGATCGACGACGGTTCCGTACTGGTGCTCGGCGGACGCAGCGAGATCGGCCTCGAGGTCGCGCGCAGGCTCGCGCCGGGCCGCACGGTGATCCTGGCGGCGCGGCCGGGCGGCGACCTCACCGCCCCGATCGCGCAGGTCCGGGCCGCGGGCGCGACCGCCGTGCACACCGCCGATTTCGACGCCGACGACATCGCGAGCCACCAAGCGCTGCTGGAGAAGATCGCGGCCGAGCACGGCCCGATCGGCGTCGCCGTCCTCGCCTTCGGGGTGCTCGGCGACCAGGCCCGCGCCGAACGCGAACCCGAGCACGCCGCGGCCGTGGTGCACACCGACTTCGTCGCCCAGGTCAGCGTGCTCACCACGCTCGCGAATCTCCTGCGCGCGCAGGGCCGCGGCCAGATCGTCGCGTTCAGTTCGGTGGCAGGCGTGCGGGTGCGCCGCGCCAACTACGTGTACGGCTCGGCCAAGGCGGGCCTGGATGGTTTCGTCTCCGGGCTCACGGATGCGTTGCACGGCAGCGGAGTTCAGCTCCTGCTGGTGCGGCCCGGCTTCGTCATCGGCCGCATGACCGAGGGCATGGATCCGGCCCCGTTCTCCAGCACCCCGGACCAGGTCGCCGACGCCGTCGTGCGCGGGCTGCGGCGGGGCACCGACCAGCTCTGGGTGCCGTGGGTCCTGGGTCCCGTGTTCGTGGGTATGCGACTGCTGCCCCGCGCCGTCTGGCGCCGGCTGCCCCGGTGACGCTCACCTGGGCGGGCCCGCCCCTCGCGGTCGTCGGCCTCGGTGCCGACGGGTGGGACGGGCTCGGCGTGCGCGCCAAGGAGGCGATCGGCGCGGCGGAGGTCCTGTTCGGTTCCGCCCGCCAATTGGCCCTTGTCCCTGAGGAAGTCGGCATCCAACGCCGGGCATGGCCGTCACCGTTGCTGCCCGCCCTGCCGGACCTGTTGCGCGAGCAGACGGGTCGGCGCGTGTGCGTGCTGGCCAGCGGCGACCCGATGTTCTACGGCATCGGCGTCACGCTGGCCCGGCTAGTGGGTCCCGCTGCGCTGCAGGTGTTTCCGCAGCCCTCGTCGGCCACGCTGGCCTGTGCCCGCCTCGGCTGGCCGCTGGCCGAAACACCGGTGGTCAGCGCGGTCGGCAGGCCGCTGCACGCGGTGCTTCCCGAATTGTCGGACGGCAGCAGGTTTCTTGTCCTGAGCGCCGACGAGCGAACACCGTCCGCGCTTGCGGAACTGTTGCGCGAGAACGGTTTCGGCGACTCCACCCTCACCGTCCTCGAACAACTCGGCGGCCCCGCCGAGCGCATCTCCCAGGACCTTGCCGCGAAATGGACTGCGCGCGAAGTCGATCCGCTCAATATCATCGCGCTCGAATGCGTCGCGGACCCGGACCGCCCCCGCGCTACCCGACTGCCCGGCCTCCCCGATGCCCTGTACGGCGGCGACGGCCAGCTCACCAAGGCGGAGGTGCGCGCGCTGACCCTCGCCGCCCTCGCCCCCGCTCCGGGCGAACTGCTCTGGGACGTGGGCGGCGGCTCCGGCAGCATCGCCATCGAATGGTGCCGCACCCACCCCACCTGCCGCGCGGTCACCTTCGAACGTCTCGCCACCCGGCGCGCGGGCATCGAGGCCAACGCGACGGCGCTCGGCGTCCCGCAGCTCCGCGTGCGCGGCGAGGTGCTGGCCGAACTGGCGGACGCGTCCGGGGAACCCGCTCCGGACGCGATCTTCCTCGGTGGCGGTGTGACCCAGCCTGGCGTGCTCGAGACATGCTGGGCACAGCTGCGTCACGGCGGCCGGCTCGTCGCCAACGCGGTGACTGCCGAATCGGAGGCGCTGCTGGTGTCCTCGGCCGCTCGATACGGCGGTGACCTGCGGAAATTCCAGATCTACCGTGCCGAGCCGCTCGGCGGGTTCACCGCATGGCGCCCGCAGCTCCCGGTCGCGCAGTGGTCGGCCGTCAAACCGCGGTAGCACACCGGCCGGGACTTTCGGGGGATGAAACCCCGGTTGGCCTGCGGGTAGGGTCGGCAGCGAGATTCGATCGTCTCGAATCCGATACCTGATGGGGAGAAGTATGAAGTACAAGAAGTTCGCCGCCACCGCCGTGCTGGCCATCGCCGCGACCGGTGTCGCCGCGGGTACCGCCTACGCGGGCCCCGGCGTGCCCCCGGCCGCCGAGCAGCAGGCCACGCTGGCCGCGCAGGGCACCGACCAGGGCGTGAACTACACCGCCACCCTGGCCGACGCGGGCCGCTCGATCGTCACCACCGTCACCGGCGGCGCGTTCAGCCTGGACGCCGACAGCACCGCGGTCACCCTGACCAACGCCGCGGGCGAGGTCGTCACCCGCATCCCGCTCGGCGCCGTGGACGCGGCCACGGGCGCGCCCGTCGAGTTCGGCGCGGCCATCGCGGACGAGGGCCGCAGCCTCACGCTCACCCCGAAGGCCGGTGCGATCGCCACCCAGGACATCAGCTCCCAGCAGTGGTTCTTCGCCGAGTTGCAGCGCGCCTCGCTGGGTGCGGCGGTCGGCGCGGTGATCGGCGGGCTCATCGGCCTGTTCGGTTTCGTGGTCGGCGTCATTCCGGGCGCGGCCCTCGGCGCGGTCATCGGCCTGCTGGTCGCCGGTGGCCCGTCGCTGCTGAACGCGGGTCTGGCGTACTTCAGCGGCCAGCCCTGAAAGCCCTGATCCTGGGCGGCACCGGCGAAGCCCGGCGCCTGGCCCACCTGGCCACCGGCGAGCGAGGTCTCGAGATCGTGACCTCGCTCGCCGGCCGCGTGCGGAATCCTGCGTGGCCCGAGGGCGAGGTGCGCGTCGGCGGTTTCGGCGGCGCCGAGGGGATGCGGGAGTGGTTGGCGGACAACGATATCGACGCCGTGGTGGTGGCCACCCATCCTTTCGCCGCGCGGATCAGCGCCAACGCGTCGACGGCCGCGCGGGCGGCGGGCGTCCCGCTGCTGCATCTGCGCAGACCCGGTTGGACCGAAAGTCCCGGTGACCGTTGGATTCGCGTGCCCGATCTCGACGAGGCCGCCCGCGTGCTCCCGAGCCTGGGGGCGCGGGTGTTTCTGACCATCGGGCGTCAGGGCGTGGGGGCGTTCGCGGGCGTGGACGGTCCGTGGTTCCTGATCCGGTCCATCGACCCGCCGAGTGGTCCGCTGCCCGCCCGGCACGAATTACTGTTCGCCCGTGGGCCGTTCACCTCCGAGGAGGAGGCGGAGCTGCTGGCCGCGCACCGCATCGATGTGCTGGTCACCAAGGACAGCGGCGGCGAGCAGACCGAGGCGAAACTCGTCGCGGCGCGCGCGGCCGGCATTCCCGTCGTCGTGGTCGAGCGGCCGCCGCCCCCCGGCGGCGAGGTCGTCGGCAACGTGGAGGACGCGTGGGAGTGGTTGCGGGACAAAGTCTCCCGCGCCGCGTCAGCGGCCGAGCAACGTCGGTAGGTTGTCGAACCACTCGAGGACCGCGCGCTCGTAGCGGATGCCGAAATCGAGCGTGGCGCGCGAGTGCGGGGGGATGTTGTCGTGGTCGTCGGTCAGATAGTGCGCCAGGCGTGCCTCGTGAATCTTGCGATTGGCCGCGATGATCCGGTCCAAATGCTCGGGATCGAGGTGCCTGCCGAACGACATCGTCAGCAGCAGCGGCACCCGGATGGTCTCGGCGCCGGGATCGCGAGCGATCCACTCCGCGAACGCTTCCCGGCCCGCGTCGGTGATCCGGTAGGGCGTGCGATCGCGCGCGCCGCTCTCGCCCTTCTCGACCAGGCCGGCCGTGTGCATGGCGGCCAGCTCGCGATACACCTGGCTCTGTGTGATCGTCCAGAAGCCGCCGATCCGCTCCTGGGCGATGGTCACCAGATCCCAGCCGGACATGGGGCCTTCGTGCAGGAACCCGAGCAGCGAGGCCGCCGTCGAGTTCAGGGTCTTGCGCCGAGTGGCGGTCTCTGTCACCGCGCGCTCCCTCCGCGTAGACATTCCATAGTGGAATGTAAGTCTACCGCGCCGTCCCCGGGATCCGGTCGAGGAGATGATCGACGAACCTGCGGGCTTCGTCGGCGCTGTGGTGTCCGGCCAACATACTCTGCGTCAGCCCGACGAGCGCGCCGAGGATCAGTCCCGCGTCCAGTTCGGCCGTGGCGGCGCTGTCGGGGTCGGCCTTGCTCAGCACGTCGGTGAGCGTCGCGACCAGCAGGCGAGGTGGGGCCAGCAGGTCCTCGGACACGATCTCCGAGCCGGTGAGCCCCGCGACGTGGAAGGCGACGTTGACCAGGGCGTCTGAGCGGCTGTCCGCGTCCAAGGGCAGCAGGGCGTCGGCGACGGTGCGGACGATCTCGCGCGGGTCGGTGATCGGCCCGCCCGCCGTGATCCGCTCGGTGAACCGGGCCGCCGAATCGTCGATCACGGCGCGATGCGTCGCCATCAGGAAGTCCTTCTTGGTGCCGAAGTAGTACTGCACCAGGCGCACCGAGATCCCCGCCTCGGCGGCGACCGACTGGAAGGTGGCCGCTTCCATCCCGCCGCGCGTGATCACGCGCCGGGCGGCGTCGGTGATCTGGCGGCGGCGTTGCTCGTGGTCGACCAAGCGCGGCACGGGCGTGGGCTCCTCTCGCGGGCGGGGAAAGCCTTCATGGTACGCCCTTACCATCATGGAAGGGTGTGGGCGCAGCTCGAGTCGGCGTGGATGACGAGGCGCTGGCGGAAGCGGCCGGACTATCCGCTCGGCGAGGTCGTCGCCGTCCAGCCGGAGCGCCGGGCAGCCCTCGGAATGAATGCCGGTGGGGCTCAGCTGGTTCCGTAGCGGCGGGAGGTGTAGACGCGGGTGCCGTGCGGGGTGTCGACGGTGGCCGTGGTGGAGGCGCCGATGATCAACAGCGTACGCATGTCGACGTCGGCGGGATCGAGGTCGGTCAGGGTGACCACGCGCACGGATTCGGTCGGGCCGCCCACATCGCGCCCGAGGACCACCGGGGTGCCGGGCTTGCGGTGCTCGAGCAGCAGGTCGCGCATGGCGGCGACCTGCCAGGTGCGCTGCGAGGACGCCGGGTTGTAGATCGCGATCGCCATATCGGCCGCCGCCACCGCCGACAGGCGCTGCGCGACGACCTCCCACGGCTTCAGCCGGTCGGAGAGCGAGATCATGGCGTAGTCGTGGCCCAGGGGCGCGCCCACGCGGCTGGCGACGGCATTGGCCGCGGTGAGACCGGGCAGCACGCGGACCGGCACGTCGCGCCACTGCGGGTCGGCCGACTCCTCCAGCACGGCGGCCGCCATCGCGAAGACCCCCGGATCGCCCGAGGACACCACCGCCACTTTCGCCCCGTGCTTGGCCAGGTCCAAAGCCATGGCCGCGCGCTCGGATTCGACCCGGTTGTCACTGGCGTGCCTGCGCTGGCCGGGGCGTACCGGGACCCGGTCGATATAGGTGGTGTAGCCGACGAGATCGGTGGCGGCGTCGAGCGCGGCGCGCACCTCGGGGGTGGTCCAGTCCGGCGCGCCGGGACCGAGGCCGACCACGACCACCTCGCCCGGGGCGGCGGACTCGGATCGAGGCGCAGTCTCGGTAACCGTTTGGGCGGCAGGGGAATCCGTGCGGGGGAGCGGTGTCGTCGGGCGCGGGCCGGGAACGAGGGTGATCGAGAAGTACGGCACGTCCGCGTCGTTCACGTCGGCGGCGGCGAGCACGCGCTGCTTGCCCGTGCTGGCGCGCTCCACGTAGTAGGCGTCGTCCAGGCGGCCGGAATCCGAGAGCGCCTGGCGCACACCGGGATAGGTGCGACCGAGCTTCATGATCGCCGCGGCCTCCGTGTCGCGCAGACGACGGGTGAGCTCGTCGGCGGGCAAGGTGCCGGGCAACACCGTCAGCACCTGCTCACCCTCCACCAAGGGCGTCCCGAGAGCGGCGGAGGCGGCGCTCACCGAGGTGATGCCCGGGATGATCTCGGCCTCGAACCGGTCCGCGAGCCTGCGGTGCATGTGCATGTACGAGCTGTAGAACAGCGGATCGCCCGCCGCCAGCAGGGCGACCGAGCGTCCCACCGCGAGATGTTCGGCGAGCCGGGCGGCGGCCTGCTCGTAGAACTCGTCGATCGCGCCCTGGTAACCGCCGGGATGGTCGGTGGTCTCGGTGGTGACCGGGTAGACGAGATGTTCCTCGAGCTGGCCTGGCCGCATATAGGGCGCGGCGATGCCCCGCGAGATGCTGCGCCCGTGCCGCGCGCTGTGGAATGCGATCACGTCGGCCTCGGCGATGACGCGCGCGGCTTTCACCGTCACCAGTTCGGGGTCGCCCGGTCCGAGTCCGACGCCCCAGAGTTTGCCCGCGCTCATATCCTCGCCTCACGATCGGTGCCCGGTTGTCCGTCCGTCTGTGCGACAAAGCCTTTCAAGCCACCCGGCTCGGCCTCGCGCTCGGTCGATTCCCCGAGAGGTTGCCCGCTCATTCCTGTTCGCTCGCGATCGCGTTGAGCGCCGACGCGGTGATGGCGCTGCCGCCGCGCCGCCCCCGCACGGTGAGGAACTCCACGCCGCCGTACGCGGCCAGCGCGTCCTTCGACTCCGCCGCGCCGATGAATCCGACCGGGATACCGAGGATCGCGGCAGGCCGCGGCGCGCCCGCGTCGAGCATGTCGAGCAAGTGGAACAGCGCGGTGGGCGCGTTGCCGATGGCCACCACGGCCCCGTCGAGACGGTCGCGCCACAGTTCCAGCGCCGCCGCCGAACGCGTATTGCCCAGGGCCGCCGCGAGTTCCGGTACGCGGGGGTCGGCGAGCGTGCAGATCACCTCGTTGTCGGCGGGCAGGCGTTGACGGGTGACGCCGGAGGCGACCATGGTGGCGTCGCACAGGATCGGCGCGCCGTCGCGCAGGGCCGCGCGGGCGGCCGCGACCACGCCGGGGGAGAAGGCGATATCGCCCGCGAGATCGACCTGGCCGCACCCGTGGATCATCCGCACGACGACCCGCTCCACGTCCGGGGGGAACGCGCTCAGCTCCGCCTCCGCGCGGATGGTCGCGAACGACCGCCGATAGATCTCGGCCCCGTCGGTGAGGTAGCTGGCACGCACGTCGGACATGACTCACACCCTAGAGTCACGCCGGAACCGGGCACGCCTCAGCCCGTGCGGGCGGTGGCGTGCGCTGTCAGGCGCGGTCGGCGATCGCGTTCTCCGCGACCGACGTCCGGTCGATGACGCCGATCGCCGCGTACACGGCGGTGCGGACGCGCTCGGCGACGGCTTCGTCGGAGGAGGTGTCGAACTTGCCGTCCAGGTGCAGGAAGGCCAGGCCGTGCACCAGGGCCCAGAGCGCAGTGGCCATCGCGTCCACGTCGGAGTCCGGGAACGCCTCCTGGGCAAGGTGTCCGACGTATTCGCTGATGGCCTCGGTGGCGGCCACCCGCTCGGGGCTGGTCGGATCGCAGGGCTCGGCGAACATGGCACGGAACATGCCCGGGCGCGTCAGGGCGAAGCGCACGTAGGTGGTCGCGATCGCGGCGAGGCCTTCGGGGGTGGCCGGGGCGGGGTGCGCGGCGCCCAGGTCGGCGGTCAGTTCGCGGTAGCCCACCGCGGCGACCGCGGAGAGCAGGGCGTCGCGGTCGGCGAAGTGGCGGTACGGCGCGGCGGTCGAGACGCCCGCGCGCCGGGCCGCGGCGCGCAGGGACAGTTCGGTCGCGCCGCCCTCTTCGAGCAGCTCGACGGCCGCGCGCACCAGCGCGTTGGGTAGGTCGCCGTGGTGGTACGACGTGGACGACGGTGCCATGCCTCCAATCTAGCCGTTGTCGACAGTGCTTACATCCCTTCCTGCCGTGGTGTCCAGCTCTATGTGAGCGATGTAAACTTTTGCGGGGGAGAGGAAGGTCTCCCATGTCGAGCGGTACGGCGTCGGACGGTTCGTTCGCACCCCTACGGCCGCGGTCCGGCCAGGTGCTGCGGAACAGGATCGCGAAAGCCGCCATGGAGGAGGGCATCGCGGGCGAGGCAGCTGCCCTGCCCGCCGCGACCCGCGCCTGCTGGTTCGGGCGTGCGTCGGTTCGGGCACCTGCCGGGTCGGGCGCCCGTACGCTGGGGCGCCCGTTGGCTCGAGTCGCTCGAGCGCCCGTCGGCTCGGTTGCCCGTGAGCTGGCACACGTCGTCGGTCGGAGCGCCGTGTGGTCGGTCCCTAGGTGGGGCGCTTTCCGTCAGGTGCGGGGGCGTTCCAGGATGCGCGACATGACGATCGAGCTGCGGGTGCGGCCGACGCCGGCGTTCTCCCGGATCCGCTCGACGGTCGATTCGATCTCGGCCATATCGGTCGCCATGACGTGCACCAGGGCGTCGGCCTCGCCCGCGATCGTCCACACGCCCACCACCTGGGGGATCGGTTCGAGGCTGCGGCGCAGTTCGGCGGGGGAGATGTTGTCGCGGTAGTAGACCTCGACGTAGGCCTCGGTGGTCCAGCCGAGGGCGGCCGGATTGACCAGCGCGGTGAAGCCGGTGATCTGGCCGGAGGCCACCATGCGGTCCACGCGACGTTTCACCGCGGGCGCGGACAGCCCCACCGCGGAGCCGATCTCCTGGAACGACGCGCGCGCCGAGCGCAGCAGGTGGCCCAGAATCAGCCGATCGGTGTCGTCCACGTCACACCACTTCCTCTCTCGCGCAATAATTCGCCGCAAGCCACGGGTAATGCGCAATGAATGGATGTTCCTGGCGCAATGCTATGCCGATTACGGTCATCTCAGCCGAATTGCGACTCTTGCCGGGAGCCACGATGACCTCAGTAGCAACCCTGGAGATCCCCGAACCGACACCGGTCCGCCGACCCGTGCCGCGCCGGTTCGTGATGTGCCGCCCCGATCACTTCGACGTGCGGTACGCGATCAACCCCTGGATGAACCCGGGCGCGCCGGTGGACCGCGCGCTCGCCCTCTCGCAATGGGACGCGCTGCGCGACACGTTCGCACGGTTCGGGCACACGGTGGAAGTGGTGCCGGGCGCGCCGGGCCTGCCCGACATGGTGTTCGCCGCGAACGGCGGGCTGATCGTCGGCGAGCGGGTGATGTCGGCCCGGTTCACCCACGCCGAACGCACCGCCGAAGGTCCCGCCTACCACGACTGGTTCGCCCGGCGCGGCGGCGCGGAGCTGGCCGCCGCCTCCGAATTCAACGAGGGCGAAGGCGATTTCGCACTTGTGGGCGGACGGTTCCTGGCGGGCACCGGATTCCGCACCTCGCTCGCCGCGCACCGCGAGGTGGAGCTGTTCT
Source organism: Nocardia puris (assembly GCF_003315035.1). Lineage (GTDB taxonomy): Bacteria > Actinomycetota > Actinomycetes > Mycobacteriales > Mycobacteriaceae > Nocardia > Nocardia puris. The sequence goes on along the minus strand of NZ_QNRE01000002.1, from coordinate 722,678 downwards.
TCGAAATCCCGGTCGTGTCCCTGGAATTGGTGGATCCGCGCTTCTACCACCTCGACACCGTGCTGATGGTCCTCGACGACACCACCGTCGCCTACTATCCGCCGGCGTTCAGCCCCACCAGCCGCACCATCCTCGTCGGCCTGTTCCCCGACGCGATCGAGGCCACCGACGCCGACGCCGCCGTCCTCGGTCTCAACGGCGTGTCCGACGGCGCGAACGTCTTCCTCAGCCCCCGCGCCACCGACCTGGCCGCCGCACTGGACGCGCGCGGGTTCCGGCCGGTGCCGGTGGATGTGTCCGAACTGCTGAAAGCGGGCGGCGGCATCAAGTGCTGCACGCTCGAGGTGCACTGATCGGCGCTCGGGCTAGCGGACCGGCCGCACGGACCGCCTGGCGAAAACTGTCGACTCGATCGTGCTGGGGCACGCCCGACCGGGGGTGCGCCGACGGATGTGGTCCTTGCCGGACGTGCCCACGGTGCGAGGAGTCGCTCCAGGAACGGCAGGCCGTCTCAGTCGACGCGGTAGCCGTTCGGTGTGGCGGTCACCGATACGGCGTCGTGGGGCCGTCCGCAGTGGCGGTCGCAGCCGGACCAGTGCTGGCGGCCCGCGACGACGAGTTCGCTTGCCGGGAGCGGATTCTCGTTGGGCTCGGTGGGCTGGTCTGCGGGCAGGACCCGGCCGGATTCCACGGCGGCCGTGAGGTCGGCGCGCACGTCGGTGTGGGACTTGGCGCAGCCGGGCCGTCCCGCGCAGGCGCTCACCCGCAGCCACGGTGAGGCGGCGTCGAAGATCAGGCCCATGGGGGCGAGGACGCGCACGACCTGTTCGGCGGTCCATTCGTCGAGGTCGGTGAGAACCAGTCCGCGCCAGGGTGTCACGACGACGGGACGCTCGACGGCGGCGAGAAATTCCGCGGTCCTGGCGTCGAGGGTGCCGAGCCGCACCCCCGCGCCGAGCGCGACCAGCCCGTCGTCCTGGGGCAGCCACCCGATCGGAAGATCTTGCGGCGCGGGCGGATCGAGGCGGTCCGCGCCGGGCGTGAGGCCGAGCCCGTCCACGATGCGCCCCGGGCCGCCAGGCACCTCGTGCACCCGCCAGCGCCCCTCACTCACGTCGAGGAACAGGTGCGCGGCGGCGAGCAGCACCGCCACCGCTTCGGCTGTCGCGACCCGGATGCCGGTGTCGGCTCCGGCGAGCAGCAGGGCGAACTCGTCCGTGCCGACCGCTCGGACGCCGATGTCGCCGCCGAGCCCGCTCACGTCACCGCGGCCGTCGTCGAGCGTGAACAGCACCCGGCCCGGCAGGTCCGCCAGGCGCGCGTCACCGCACAGACCCGCATCGAGCTCGCCGACCAGGCCGCGCACATCGGCCACCCCGCCGACCCGCCCCGACAGCGGCGACGCCACGATATTGCGCACCCGCTCGTGCGTGCGGCTCGGCAGCAACCCGGCCGCGACCAGCCGCGCTTCCAGCGCGGCCGCGTCCCGCACCCGCCGCAGCTGCACGTTCCCGCGCGAGGTCAGCTCGATCGCCCCGTCCCCGACCTCCCGCGCCGCCTCCGCCAGCGCCGCCACCTGCCCCGCCGCGAGCCGCCCACCCGGCACCCGCACCCGCGCCAACGGCCCGTCGGCCGCCTGATGCAACCGCAGGACGCCGGGACAGGAATCGGGAACGATGCGCGCCATGATGAGCCCAGCCTACGACGGGGTGCGCGAAGGCCGACCGCCCGCCAGCCGCAGGCGGGTGTCCCGGCGCGCAGCACCCGCCGGGTAGCATCGGCGTGCTCGGCGGCTGACGAGGAAACCGGTGGAATTCCGGTGCGGTCGCGCCACTGTGAACAGCCAGACCCTCTCCGGCGAGCACCACACCCCCGATGGGCGCGTCACCCGAGGAAGGTCACCCGTGATCCTGCTGCTGTCCACGTCCGACACCGATCTGCTCAGCGCGCGCGCCAGCGGCGCCGACTACCGGCTCGGCAACCCCGCCCGGCTGCTGGTCGACGACCTGCCCGGCCTGCTCGACGGCGCGGACCTGGTGGTCGTGCGCATCCTCGGCGGCAAACGCGCCTGGGAGGAAGGGCTGGACGCGCTGCGCGGCAGCGGGGTGCCGATGGCCGCGCTCGGCGGCGAGATCGCCCCCGACGCCGAACTCATGGAATGTTCCACCGTTCCCGGCGGTGTGGCGGCCGACGCCCACAACTACTTGGCGGCGGGCGGCCCGGCCAACCTGCGACAGTTGCACAACTTCCTCTCCGACACCGTGCTGCTCACCGGCCACGGTTTCGAACCGCCCGTCCAGCTGCCGACCTGGGGCGAACTCGAGCGTGAAGCGCGCCACCCCGCGCCGGTCGCGGGCGTGCCCACGGTCGCGGTCGTCTACTACCGTGCCCAGCACCTGGCGGGCAACACCGGCTACGTCGACGCCTTGTGCACCGCGATCGAGGACGCGGGCGCGCGCCCCCTCCCGCTGTACTGCGCCTCGCTGCGCACCGCCGAACCCGAACTCCTCGCCACCCTGCGCCAGGCCGACGCGCTCGTCGTCACCGTCCTCGCGGCGGGCGGCACGAAACCGGCCACCGCGTCGGCGGGCGGCGACGACGAGGCCTGGGACGTGGGCGCCCTCGCCGACCTGAACGTGCCGATCCTGCAAGGACTCTGCCTCACCAGCGGCCGCGCCCAGTGGGCGGACAACGACGACGGCCTCTCCCCGCTCGACGTCGCCACCCAGGTCGCGGTGCCGGAGTTCGACGGCCGCATCATCACGGTCCCGTTCTCCTTCAAGGAGTTCGACGCCGACGGCCTGTCCACCTACGTTCCCGACCCGGAGCGCGCCGCCCGCGTCGCCGGCATCGCGGTGCGCCACGCGCGCCTGCGCCACATCCCCGCCGCCGAGAAGCGCCTGGCGCTGGTGCTTTCCGCATATCCGACCAAACACGCCCGCATCGGCAACGCCGTCGGCCTCGACACCCCGGCCAGCGCCATCCGCCTGCTCACCGAATTGCGCGCGGCCGGTTACGATCTCGGCGCGCCCGGCGAGATCCCCGGGCTGGAGGAGCGCGACGGCGACGCCCTGATCCACGCCCTGATCGCCGCGGGCGGCCAGGACCCGGACTGGCTCACCGCGGAACAGTTGGAGGGCAACCCGATTCGCATCGGCGCCGCCACCTACGCCGCCTGGTTCGACACGCTGCCCGAAGACCTGCGCGAGGCCGTGATCGAGGCGTGGGGCCCGCCGCCCGGCGAACTCTATGTCGACCGCTCCGCCGATCCGAACGGTGAGATCGTCATCGCCGCACTGCGTTTCGGCAATATCGTGCTGATCGTGCAGCCGCCGCGCGGTTTCGGCGAGAACCCGGTCGCCATCTACCACGACCCCGACCTGCCGCCCAGCCACCACTACCTGGCCGCCTACCGCTGGCTCGCCGCGCCCGAGGCCCAGGGCGGTTTCGGCGCCGACGCCATGGTGCACCTCGGCAAGCACGGCAACCTGGAATGGCTGCCGGGCAAGACGCTGGGCATGTCGGCCTCCTGCGGCACCGACGCCGCGCTCGGCGATCTGCCGCTGATCTACCCGTTCCTGGTGAACGATCCCGGCGAGGGCACCCAGGCCAAGCGCCGCGCCCACGCCACCCTGGTGGATCACCTGATCCCGCCGATGGCGCGCGCCGAGAGCTACGGCGACATCTCGCGGCTGGAGCAGCTGCTCGACGAGCACGCCAACATCTCCGCGCTCGACCCGGCGAAGCTGCCCGCCATCCGCCAGCAGATCTGGACGCTGATGCGCGCCGCCAAGATGGACCACGATCTGGGCCTCACCGAGCGCCCCGACGAGGACTCCTTCGACGACATGCTGCTGCACGTCGACGGCTGGCTCTGCGAGATCAAGGACGTGCAGATCCGCGACGGCCTGCACATCCTCGGCAGCGCGCCCGAGGGCGAGGCCGAGGTGGATCTGGTGCTCGCCATGCTGCGAGCCCGGCAGCTGTGGGGCGGCGAGGCGAACGTGCCCGGTCTGCGAGAAGCATTGGGGCTGAACGAATCCGGCGGTGAGGCGCGCGAGCGCGTGGACGCCGTCGAGGCGCGGGCGCGCGAACTGCTGGTCGCCCTGCAAGCCGCGGACTGGTCGGTGGACGCCGTCGACGGCTTGGTGGCCGAATTCGCCGGGGACGCCGCCGAGGCCGTGCGCCCGGTGCTGCGGTTCGCCGCGACCGAGGTGGTGCCCCGCCTGCGGCAGACCTCGATCGAGGTGGAGCGCGTCCTGCACGCGCTCGCGGGTGGTTTCGTGCCCGCAGGTCCCAGCGGCTCGCCGCTGCGCGGCCTGATCAACGTGCTGCCCACCGGACGCAACTTCTATTCGGTGGATCCGAAGGCGGTGCCGTCGCGGCTGGCGTGGGAAACCGGGCAGGCCATGGCGGATTCGCTGCTGGAGCGCTACCTGGCCGACCACGGCGAGTACCCGCGCTCGGTGGGCCTGTCGGTGTGGGGCACCTCGGCGATGCGCACCTCCGGCGACGACATCGCCGAGGTGTTCGCGCTGCTGGGCGTGCGGCCGGTGTGGGACGAGGCGAGCCGGCGCGTCACCACGCTCGAGGTGATCCCGCTCGCGGAGCTGGGCCGCCCGCGCGTCGATGTGACCGTGCGCATCAGCGGCTTCTTCCGCGACGCGTTCCCGCACGTGCTGGCCCTGCTCGACGACGCGGTGCGCCTCGTGGCCGATCTGGACGAGCCCGCCGAGTCGAATTACGTCCGCGCGCACGCGGAATCGGATCTGGCCGAGCACGGCGACGCCCGCCGCGCCACCACCCGCATCTTCGGGTCCAAGCCGGGCACCTACGGCGCCGGCCTGCTCCAGCTCATCGATTCCAAGAGCTGGCGCACCGACGACGACCTCGCGCAGGTCTACACCGCCTGGGGCGGCTATGCCTACGGCCGCGACCTCGACGGCGCGCCCGCCGCCGACGACATGCGCAGCGCCTACAAGCGGATCGCGGTGGCGGCCAAGAACACCGACACCCGCGAGCACGACATCGCCGACTCCGACGACTACTTCCAGTACCACGGCGGCATGGTCGCCACGGTCCGCGCGCTCACGGGCAAGAACCCCGAGGCCTACATCGGCGACAGCACCCGCCCCGACGCGGTGCGCACCCGCACGCTCTCCGAGGAGACCACCCGGGTGTTCCGCGCCCGCGTGGTGAACCCGCGCTGGCTGGAGGCGATGCGCAGGCACGGCTACAAGGGCGCGTTCGAGATGGCGGCCACCGTGGACTACCTGTTCGGCTACGACGCCACCACCGACGTGGTCGCCGACTGGATGTACGAGAAGCTCACCGAGAGTTACGTGTTCGACGACGTGAACCGCAAGTTCATGGAGCAGTCGAATCCGTGGGCGCTGCACGGCATCACCGAGCGGCTGCTCGAGGCGGCCGAGCGCGGTATGTGGTCGGCGCCGGAGCAGGACACCCTCGACAAGCTGCGCCAGGTGTACCTGGAGACCGAGGGCGAACTCGAGTAGGGGCGCGGGGGGCGGGTTCGGTGAATCCGCCCCCATCGTTTCTCCCGTCACAAAGACGACGTTCCGGTTTCGTTGCGCCCGAGCGCATCCGGATATTTCCATGAATTGTTTCCGCGTAAATACCTGCCGCCGGAATGCAACCCCCCAATTCCGATGTCAATTTCTTGATCTTGCAACGCAATTCGCTTCCATCACGCTATCGACAATGCCGGTCACGGTGGCGCATCATTATTGATGTCCTGAAAGCCGATTCTCGGGGCACACACAATTCGGATCGGCCGGATGATGGGAAGATTCATCATGATCAAGAAGATGATTGCGGCCGCGGTACTCGCCGTCGCCGCCACCACCGGAATAGCGACCGCGACCGCGCACGCCGCGCCCGGCGCCGTGGTGGCCGGCGTGGACCGCGGTGTCGAATACACCGCCGCTGTGGCGCCGGATCGTTCCGCCGCGACGGTCACGCTCGCCGGGGGGACCTTCGAGGTCACGCCCGGCGCCGTGGCGGTGCGCGCGCCGGATGGCGCTGTGCTGGCGAGCCTTCCGACGTCGCTGCACACGGTGACGGGTCAGCAGGTGCGGGTGGTGCCGTCGCTGGACGCGACCGCCACGCAACTGACGCTCACCCCGGCGAGCGCGCCCGCCCAGCCGGAACTGTCGTTCATCGGTGACGCGGGCACCACGATCGCGGGTATCGCGATCGGTTGTGCGATCGGGGCGCTCATCGGCGCGATCTTCCTGATCCTGCCCGCGATTCCCGGGTGCATCATCGGCGCGGTGATCGGCGGCATCATCGGCGCCAACGCCTGATCGGCGAGAATGCGGCCCGTCCGGTGGTGATCACCGGGCGGGCCCCGTTCTGTCACAGCGCAATTCCGGCCGCACCGGTCCTCGGTGCGATATTCGGTCCGATCATTCGACGCGGATCCGCATGATCATTCCGCGGCGGGTACGAGCGTATTCTGCCGCGCGGCCACCCACCATTGATCACCTTCCTTCACGAGGACATACAGCGCGACCATCGCCGGGGTCCGGTCGATCAACTCGCCGTCGGGTGTGGTGGCGCGAGCGGCTTTGTGCGCCAAGGCGATATCGGGGCGCAGGAACGTGATGCCGGTGACGTCGTAGCGGACGTATTCGTTCTTCAGGAACCCGGCCAACCCGCGCCGCCCGGAGTCGAGGAGCGCGTCGTAGCCGGAGATCAGGGTGCCGACGGCATTGCCCGCGACGGCGTTCGCGGTGAACCCGCTGACCATGAGCTCGGCGTCGTTGGTGTTGTAGCCCCGTTGGACGTCGGCGATCAGCTGTTCGATGGCGGCGATGTCGGCCGTGTGGTCGACGGTGTCGTCGGCGACGTGTGGTCGATGCGTGGTGGAGTTCATGGACCCAGGGTCATGCATCAACCTAAGTTGAGGTCCAGTCCCACATCGATGTGAGCGCGGTCGCTGTCTCCGCGCCAGGGTTTGGCGCAGCGGCGTCGATGGGTCGCGCGGCCCCTGGGTGACGGATTCGTGTTCGACGTCGCCACGGGGAAGTTGAACGAGGTCACCGCTTGAGCGATCTCGTCGCCGCCGGTGAGCCGGACGCGCACCACGGCCATCGCTTCGCCGCGGGTGACCGAGAGGACCGTGCCATCATGTCGGCATGCGTGGCGCCCTTCGTGCACAGACGGCCGCCGTTGGCGGGGTGCGCCTTGTCGCCGGAGACCTTCCGGACCTGTCGGCCGTCCGTCTCCACCGCGAGACCGCAGCCGACGCCGCAGTACGAGCCCACCGTCCGCACCGGCTCGGACCCGGGACCTGCGGCCACCGGCACACCTCCTCACCCGTCGACGCCACACCCACTGCCCGCCACCGTAGGAACTCGGTGTTACCGGCTGGTCACCTCGGCTGCTACGGTCACCTCTCCGAGGGCGCGTGCCGGCTGTGCGGGACTGAGAGGCAGGTCACGGCCACGCGGCCGGCGAAGTCTGGTCGGATGGACCGCATGGCCGACATCCTGCTGTTCTCCTACGGAACCCTGCGCCAGCCGGAGGTGCAACGCACCGTCTTCGGCCGCGAACTCGACGGTCGCCCCGACGAGATCACGGGCTACTCACTGGGTGAGGTCCTCATCACAGACCCGGCCGTGATCGCCGCCAGCGGCAGCGCCGTCCACCCCGTCCTGCGCCCGGCCCCGTCCGCCGCGGGCATTCCCGGCACCGTCTTCACGATCGACGCGCACGACCTGGCCGCCGCCGACGCTTACGAGGTGGACGACTACACCCGCGTGCTGGTGCCGCTGCGATCGGGGGCGAAGGCGTGGGTGTACGTGCTGGCTTCGGAAGCGCCTGCCTGAGCTGTTCCACGGGCGGGTATCCGACGTACTCGTCCTGCTCGATCACGCCGGGTAGGTGTGGGTTTCGGTGGCCTTGACCGCCGCCCACAGCTCGAGGCCGGGGCGTAGAGACAGGTCGGCGACCGTCGCGGGGGTGATATCGGCGAGGACGGTGGGGGTGCCGTCGAGGCGGACGCGGGTGGTGTGGGCGTGCTGTTCGATGCCGGTGACCGTGACGGGCCAGGTGTTGCGGGGGCTGCCGGCCGGGCGGTCGGGGTGCAGGCTCACGGCGCTGGGCGGGAACGCCACGTGGACGCGGCCCGCGGCCGGTTCGGCGACGGTGAAGGTGCCGCCCTCGTCCAGGGCGACGCGGGTGCCGTCGGCGGTGCCGCGATACAGGTTGAGCCCCACCAGGTTCGCGACGTAATCGGAGCGGGGGCGGCGCGCGACCTCGGCGGGCGGCCCCTGCTGGATGACGCGGCCGTGCTCGAGGATGACGAGGCGGTCCGCGAGCACCATCGCGTCGAGGGGGTCGTGGGTCACCAGCACGGTGTGGCCGGGATAGTCGCGCAGGTGCTGGGCCAGGTCGGCCCGCACCTGGAGGCGGGTGCTCGCGTCGAGCGCGGCGAGGGGTTCGTCCAGCAGCAGCAACTGCGGATCGGTCACCAGCGCCCGCGCCAACGCCACCCGCTGCGCCTGCCCACCGGAGAGAGCCCGCGGCTTGCGTTGCGCGAACTCGGCGAGCCCCACGCGGTCCAGCCACGCGGCGGCCCGCTCCCGCGCCTCCGCGCGGCCGCATCCGCGCGCCCGCAGCCCGAACGCCACATTCTCGAGCGCGGTCAGGTGACCGAACAGCAGATAGTCCTGGAACACCACGCCCGCCGCCCGCTTCTCGGCGGGGACGAACACCGAAGGCGCCTCGTCCCACGTGTTTTCACCGAGCCGCAGGTGCCCGTCGGTCAACGCGAGCAACCCGGCCAACGCCCGCAGCGCGGTCGTCTTCCCGGCCCCATTCGGGCCGAGCAAGGCCACCACCTCACCCGGCTCCGCGCGCAGGTCGAGTTCGAGCGTGAATTTCCCTCGGGCGACCAGGATTCGAGCATCGAGCGTCATCGCGGGCCTCGGGATCGCGCGTGCCCGAATCCGCGACTCACACCGCACCTCGAATCCACCGCTCCCGCAACGCCACCAGCACACCCACCGACACCAGCAGCAGCACCAGGCTCAGGACGATCGCGGCGTCCGGATCGGTCTCGAGCGCCAGATACACGGCCAGCGGCATGGTGGTAGTCTTGCCGGGAAAGTTGCCCGCGAACGTGATGGTGGCGCCGAACTCGCCGAGCGCGCGCGCCCAGCACAGCACCGCCCCCGCCACCACACCCGGCAGCACCGAGGGCAGGGTCACGCGCCGGAAGGTGTACCAGCGCGAGGCGCCGAGTGTCGCGGCCGCCTCCTCGTAGCGGGGATCGGCCGCCCGCAGCGCACCCTCCACGGCGATGACGAGAAACGGCATCGCCACGAACGCCTCCGCCACCACGACCCCCGCCGTGGTGAAAGGCAGTGAGACACCGAACCATTCGTGCAGATACTGCCCGACCAACCCGCGCCGACCCAGCACCAGCAACAGCGCGACACCACCCACCACCGGCGGCAATACCAGCGGCACCGTCACCAGCGCCCGCAACAATCCGCGCCCCGGCACGTCGCCGCGCGCGAGCAACCATGCCAGCGGAATGCCGAGCACCAGGCACACCAGCGTCGCCAGCGTCGCGCAGACCAGCGAAAGCCGCAGCGCCTGACCGACTTCGGCGCTGAACAGCCGCTCGGGCACCGTGTCCCACGGCGCGCGCAGCAGCAACCCGAGCAGCGGGACGAGCAGGAACAGCAGCCCGACGACGGCGGGCAGCACGAGGATCAGCGGCCGCCGCCCCCGCACCGCCCGTCGTCGCGAGGCACTGATCACGGCGTGCCGAATCCCGCCGCCTCGAACACCGCGTCGGCCTCGTCGGAGGTGATGAACGCGACGAACGTCTCGGCCGCCGCGGCGTTCGGCGCACCGGACAGCGGGGCCACCGGATAGTCGTTGACGGCCTGCTGCGATTCGGGGAACTCGATGCCCTCGACCTTGTCGCCCGCGGCCCGCACGTCCGTCCGGTACACCAGGGCGGCGTCGACCTCGCCGAGCGTCACCTTGGTGAGCACGGCCTTCACGTCCTGCTCACGGGTGTCGGGGTGCGGCGTGATGCCGGCGACCTCGAACACCTTCTGCGCGGCCGCTCCGCACGGCACCTGTTCCGCGCACAGCGCGATCGTCGGCTCGGTCTTGCCGAAGTCGGCGAGTCCGGTGATGCCGCCCGGGTTCCCGGCCGGCACGGCGATCTCGAGCCGGTTGCGCACGAAGACGGTGGGTTCGGCGGTCACTTCGCCGGTGTCGACCACCTGCTGCATATTGCGCGGCGCGGCGGAGACGAACACGTCGGCGGGCGCGCCCTGGTTGATCTGCTCGGCGAGCGCGGAGCTGGCGCCGAAGCTGTAGACGACCTTCACCCCGGGATGCTCGGCCTCGAACTTCTCGCCGAGTTCGGTGAAGGTCTCGGTGAGCGAGGCCGCGGCGAACACGGTGACCGTGCCCGAGACCCCGCCGTCGGGCGCGGCGGTGGGTTCGTCCGAACCGCAGCCGGCCAGCGCGACCACGCCCAGCGCCGCGGTGGCCGCGCCGAGTGTGCGAATCATCCTCATCTGCGTCAACTTTCCGGTATCTCGACAACGACGTGCGTGGACTTGACCGACGCGACGGCGACGCTGCCGACCTCCAGGCCCAGGTCGTCCACCGATTCCCGGCTCAGCAGCGACACCAGCCGGAACGGACCGGCCTGCATCTCCACCTGCGCCATCACGGTGTCCTTGACGATCCTGGTGACGATGCCGCGCATGCGGTTGCGCGCGGACGCGGCCACGGTGACGCCCGGTTGCGGCGCGTCGGCGGTGGCCCGGAGGAATTCGGCGACGTCGCGGCCGCTCACACCCTTGCGCCCGTTGTCCAATCGGATCGAGGGCAGGCGGCCCTGGTCGATCCAGCGGCGCACGGTGTCATCGCTGACACCCATCAGCGCCGCGGCCTCACTGATCCGTAGATTCGACACAGGGGAGAGTTTATTGCCGCATCCGCGGTTCGTGTGGCGGGGTCGGCGCGTCGCGGTCATCGGGGGAGCGGCAGCAGTTCGGCGAGGCTGCCGCGGACGGTGCCGGGGCGCAGCACCGCGAGCGCGGAACATCCGATGAGGTCGGCCAGGTGCGGGGTCTGCACGGGGCCCGCGGTGCGCCACACCCCGCCCGGCACCTGGCGCACCGGCAGCACCTTGGTGATCTCGCCGGTGATGCCCGCGGCGATGCGGCCCCACATCGGGGCACGGGACGTGCGGGCGGTGAGCGCGTCGACGAGGGCGGGACCGGTGAGCAGGAGGGCGGCGACGGCGGCGTAGGGGTTGCCGGGCAGGCCGAGCAGGACGCGGCCGTCGGGGAGGACGGCGACCAGGTGGGAGCCGCCCGGGCGCATGGCGACACCGTCGATGAGTACGCGCGCGCCGGCTTCGGCGAGCAGGGGGCGCAGGTGGTCGGCCGCGCCGCGCCCGGTGGCGCCCGCGACGACGATCAGGTCGGCGTCGGTGGACAGCTCGAACCAGGAGCGCAGCAGGTCGCGATCGTCGTCGAGGTGCCAGATATGGTCGCAGCGAATGTCGCAGGCGCGCAGGTAATTCGGGAGGATCGGGCCGAGTGCGTCCCGGGTCTGTCCGTCGCCGAGGGGGCCGTGTGTGCGGATCTCGTCGCCGGTGAGCAGGACGTTCGCGCGCACCGGACCCCGCACGGGCAGCGCGGTGACCTCGGCGGCGGCCGCGGCCGACACCACCGCCGGACACACGCGCGTCCCGGCGGGCGCCAGGTGTTGCCCGGTGGTCCAGTGTTCACCGCGGCGGCGGGTGTCGTCGCGCATCGGTGCGCCGGGGGCGCGCATGATCACGCGCTGGCCGGAAACCTTTGCGGTGACGGCGTATTCGTCGCGGATGACGGCGGTCGCGCCGAGCGGGGTGGGCGCGCCGGTCGCGAGGCGCACCGCGTGCCCCGCCGCGAGGTGCTTGCCGGTGGCGATGCCCGCCGTATGGACGTCGCGGCGCAGCGTCCACCACGGGCCGGGACCCGCTGACGGCGTAGCCGTCCACGGCGGCGGAATCGTGGCGGGGGAGTGCGGTGCGGGTGGTGAGCGGCTCGGCGAGCGTCGCACCCATCGCGTCGGCGAGGTCCAGGGGACGCACCGGCAGCGGCGCGATCCCGGCCCGGAGGATCGGCCCTATCTCCTCGACCGCGACCCGCTCGCCCGTCGATTCCACAGCCCGCGCCGGTACCGCACCCACTCGATATCCTGTCCCTCGGATTCCGGTATAAGCCGGGAGTAGATACTCATGTGCGGTGATTTCCGCCGATTTGCTCTGTATTTGCCGAGGGGTGACTTTGTGCTCACGCGGGCGGGGTGGGGGTTGAGAAGTCGATCGTCAGCGGCCAGGTCGGGGTCAGTGGTTCGGATTCTGTGTCCGCGTCGCGCGGTTCGTCGATCGCGAGTAGGCGTCCTGATTGCGGAGGGGTCGGACGAATCGCGGCGCGAGGTGCACGCGTTCCTTGCCGATGAGTGGCAGGGCTCCGGTTGCGCATTGTCTGACGCACCATCGGGTGCCGGGGTTCCGCGCCGATGCTGACTCGGTGACCCCCGCGATGGGGTGTGCCGGTGGTGTCGGCGGTGAAGTTGCGTCGCCGTGGGCAATGCGTGCGCGCAGCAGCCGGGATCGTCGGCGTCATCAGTTCTGGTGGGCCACCGATTCGCTTGTGTCGGAGGTTGTTTCGGTTGCGCCCGGCAGGACCGAGCCGAGAATGTGGAGGAAGGTCGGGCATTCGATGTGGCGCGGTGCGGGGCAGTATGCGGCATGGCGGAGGCCGTCGCGCAGGACCGTGAGCTCGCGGATGGTGCGGTCGAGGTCGTCGGCCTTGGCGGACAACGTGTTTCGATCCAATGTGGGTTCGCCGTCAGGGGCGAACATGAGGGCGATCTCGTCCAGGGAGAAGCGGGCGGAGCGGGCGAGAGCGATGAAGGCGAGGCGCCGCAGAACGCCGGGGTCGAACTGGCGGCGCAGGCCCCGTCGGCCGGCGGCGGTGATCAGGCCTCGCTCCTCGTAGTAGCGCAGGGTCGAGGGCGGCAGTCCGGAGCGGCGTGAGACTTCGGCGATATCGAGGAGTGTCGTGTTGACCTCGAGTCGGCTTGAATTGAGACAGTCTAAGCATGGAGACCAGTCGAGAGACCTACAAGACGACCGCCCAGGCATGGAACGGGGCGGCGGGGAACGCCTGGGTGGACTCCCAGGAACTCCTGGACAGCATCCTGCGGCCCTACGAGAATCTGCTGGTCGACGAGGTGCGCGACCTTCCCGCGCGCGATGTGCTGGACGTCGGCTGTGGGTCCGGCGGGACGACCGTCGCGGTGCAGCGCGCACTCGGCGCGCGCTGTCTGGGGGCCGATGTGTCGGCGCCGATGGTCGAGGCGGCGCGGGCGCGGGCCGAGCGCGAAGGATCGCCGGTCGAGTTCCTGCTGGCCGACGTCCAGCGCCATTCGTTCGAGGCGGCGAGTTTCGATCTGATCGTCTCGCGATTCGGCGTGATGTTCTTCGACGATCCGGTCGCGGCGTTCGCCAACCTGCGCCGCGCCACCCGCGACGGGGGCGAGCTGCGCTTCATCGCGTGGCGTTCCATGGCGGAGAACCCGTTCATGACGACCGCCGAGACCGCCGCCGAGCCGCTGCTGCCGAACCTGCCGGTGCGTGACCCGGACGGCCCGGGTCAGTTCGCGTTCGCCGACCGTGATCGCGTGACGGCGATCTTGACCGAAAGTGGTTGGGGGCGTGTGGAGCTCGAGCCGGTCGATGCGGAATGCACGATGCCCGAACCCTCCCTCATTCCGTACTTCAGTCGGCTGGGGCGGGTCGGGATGGTGTTGCACGAGGTGGACGAGGAGACGCGTGCCCGCGTGATCTCGACTGTCCGGGCCGCGTTCGAACCCTTCGTGGACGGGGGCACGGTGCGGTTCACGGGGGCGTGCTGGATGGGGCGCGCCGCCGCGGTGTGACTTCGCCAGGATCGTCGTGCGCCGCGGCGGGCCGCCGCTCGACAGCAGCATCGGCTGGCCGGTGGCGCACTCGGTCACGGCCTCGGGTACTGACGGCTGAGTTCGCCCATGGCGGATCCGTCGCGCGTGATCGAGTTCTGTTGTCGCTCAGGCGGATTCGGCGAGGCTGGCCGCACGCCAGGTGTCGGCGAGCTCTTGCAGCGGGATGTCCAGGGCCTGGCTGAGCGCGACGACGGTGCCGAAGGCGGGGGAGGGGAGGCGGCCGGTCTCGATCTTGCGGAGAGTCTCCGGGGAGATGCCGGCGGCCTCGGCCACGGAGGCGAGGTCGCGGTCGCCGCGCGCGGTGCGCAGATGGGTGCCGAGGCGGCGACCCGCCTCGATCTGGGCGGGCGTGAGCGGAAGACGGACCATGACTGCCAGATTACCGGCTTGCGCGGTCAGCCACGCGGAGCGCGGACCGGCAGCACACCGGCCGCGACCAGCTCGTCGTAGACGCGCTGCTGCTCGCCGTCGAGTCCGGAGTACAGCATGTCCCAGGCGCGTTCCTCGGCCTCCAGCACCGCGATGGGGTCCCAGTCGTCGCCGAGCGCCCGCATCACGGCGGCACGGCGGTGCGCCTCACCCAGCGTCAGATCGAGCGTGAAGCTCTCCTCGTTCGCGCTCTCCCGCATGGACACACCTCTCGTTCGCGCGGTCACCGCAGGTCACGGCGACGTCGAGGAGGGATGGTGGTCGAGGAGGTGTCAAGATCGCAATGATCTGGGTCACTCCGTGGGTGGACCGAATCGCCGACCGCGCGGCTTCGTGGTGCCCGAGGGGACCTTGTCGCGGGTCAGCGGGTGGCCGGGGTGAGCTGGGTGATCTCGCGGAGGATCGCCGACTGGTCGCAGGGGGTGAGGTGGAACTCGTTGAACTGCTTGCGGTAGAGGTAGCGGCCGTCGCCTTCGATGTCGAACCAGTTGAGGTAGCGGGGTTCGGGCGGGCGATGGCCGCGGACGTTCGGGAGGGATTCGATGGTTCCCGAGCCGGAGCGCGGCGCGCGGAGCAGGCGCAGGATGCGGTCGGCGGCGGTCTCCTTGCTGCCGGTCCACGAGTCGATGCCGAGCTGGAGGCGGTCGAGATCCTCGGAGAGGGCGCGGTGCCGTCCGGCGGGGACGTCGCCCGCGACCGCCGTGAACACCTTCGCGACCAGCGCGGCGCGACCGGCTTGGATGACGACGTTGCCGCCGAACTCGGTGGTCGGTCCGGGGCGCTGCACCATGGTGACGCCGATATCGGTGTCGATCGCACCGTAGGCGCGCATGGGCTTGCGGCGGGTGCCGATCAGCGACAGGGAGGTCTCGGGGTCGGCGGCGACGCGCAGCGCGGCGGAGAGGTCGGGGTCGCCGTGCCGGGGCAGGCGGTCGTCCAAGTGCCTGGTGAGGGCGTCGAATTCGTCCTCCCACCGGACCGACGCGATCAAGCGCAGCGGGAACGGGAACCGGTCGGCACCCGTCTCCCGCCAGACGTGCATGAACTCGTCGGGGGTGAACTCCCACCGCATCAGCGCTGTTCTCCGTCGAAGTCGGGCCGGTTCGCCGGCGCGTCGTCACCGATGGCCTGCGGGACCGTAGGCTCCGGCGTGCCCAGCAGTTCTTCCTGGACGCCGATGAGGTAGTCGGGGATCTGGCGATTGCTCTCGTTGTCGTCCTTGCCGCGACCGGTGCCGGGGGCCATCATGCCGGGCATGCCCGCCCGTCCCGCGCCGGGCGCGCGGTTCGCGGCGTTGGCGGCCGCCGCGGTCGAGCCCAGGCCCGTCGGTGCGCCGGTGACGCTGCGGCCCTGGCCGGGACTGCCCGGACCGGGGACGCCGGGGCCGGGTCCGCCGCCCGGGCCGGGGCCGGGCGTGCTCGGGTTGCCGGTGCCCGGCGTGGTGGGCGTGGTGGGCGTGCTCGGCTGCGTTCCGGAGGGTGTTGTGGAGGCCGGGGTGGTGCTGTTGTTGGCGGGGTCTGTGGTCGTGCCGGTCCCGGACGGTTGAGTGTCGGCGGGCGAATCCTGTTCGTCCCCTGCGGGATTCGTGGATTCGTCGTTCTCGCCCGGCGTCTCCTGATTCTCGGACGGGGTGCCGCTGCCGCCCGGATTCCCGGTGCCAGGCCCGTTCGTCCCGGGACCATTGCCCCCGTTTCCGGGATCATCGGTGCCCGGCACCGTGACCGGGGTGAAGGTCGGCACGCCGGTGCCCGCCGGGCCGTAGGACGGCTTGTAGCTGTTGTTCATCGTGTCGATCGCGGCGCGGTAGAGGGCTTCCGCACCCCGCTCATACGCGACCTGCTCACTCGCGCCCGAGTCCACGAGGCCGGTGCCGAACGCGGCGATGATGATCTGAGCGGGATCGAGGGTGCCCTCGGAGCCGTTCTGGCCGTAGGGGGCGACGGGCGGCGGGACGGAGGTCTTGACCACCTCGGCGGCGTGCGCCACGGCCTTGATCCGCGTGCCGGTCGTATTGATCACCTGCTGGATCCCGGTGGCTTCTTTGTAGAACTGCTGCGCGGAAGCCAGTGCGGCATCGGCCATCTGGCCCTCGATCCCCTCGGCCAGCGCGGACTGGATCGCGAGATGCGTCCCGAGCAGTCCGCCGCTCAGGGAGTGCCCGATCTCCATCCACGAGTCCGCCTGCTGATGCATGAGCCCGGGATTCATCAGCTGCGCGTTGGCGTAGATCTCGGCGTGCGTGTGCCCCTCGAACTGCTCCATCCGCGTGATGTACGCGGGGTCCTCCCCGAACTGGGTGAGATCCGATTCGTACTTCTCCGCACCCTCCTGATTCAGGCGCGAACGCTCACTGGGACGCGTGACGTCCGGGCCCTTGCCGTCCATGAAGACGCCCAAGGCGGCCGGGTTGTCGTTGATGTTGATGTAGGGGTCGGCCATGGTCAGTTGTCCTTGCCGATTTCCGGCTCGATGGTGGAGGCGATGTCGGTGATGCCGGCGCAGGGGTCGGTGCCGGCGGGGGATCGGTCGGTGAGATCGACGGCAATCTGGACGAATCCGACCTCCGTGCGCACGTCTACTTGGCAGCCGCGACGCATCCCGGGGTTGCGGACGAGTAGTGCTTCGCGGCCGTTGATGTTGGTTGGCTCGCTGTAGGACCCGACCTTCGCGATGTTCTCCTCCCACGTGGCGTTTCCGGAGTAGACGGTCAAATCCTTTGCAAGAGCATCGAACTGGCAAATGAAGAAGCTGTACTCTGCCACGAGATCCTTGCCGCGCTTGCGTGAACCCGGCTCGAATCCCGCCCTCAGGATGGTTTCGTCACTGATCCATGTGCAGGGGTCGAAGACGATCTTGGGACGCCCGCTGCTCTGGGTGTATTGATTGTTCTGAGAGGGGGGCTGAAGCTTCGAATCGGTCAGGGTGGGTCGTGCCGCCGTTGTCTCAGCAGGCAGTGTCGACTGGCCGGGCGTGGACGTCGGTGTTCCTTCGGTCGAGCAGCCGATCGCGAACAGTACGACCGCGAGCATCGGGATCGCCCATCGTCGGTTCGTCCGGGTCATGACTGCGATACCTCCGTTGCGGCGGTGTTGATGGCGCGGGCGTTCATCGCGTCCGCCTCCTCTATGAGCTGTCCCGCTCGAAGGTAGGCGGCCGCCATCCTGAGCGCAGCTTCCTTCATCGCGATCAGGGCTTCTGTCATCTTGAGGGCTTTGGCTGCGAATCCGGATTGGAGTTGCTGCGCAGACTCGAACCCGCCGAACCCCTCCAGACGCTGCAAGTCCCCCGCAGCTCGGAGTTGCGTGTCGATCGTGGTCTCCACGAACCGCGTATAGACCTCCGCACACTTGCGCGCGGCATCCGCCTCCATGCGGAAGGTTCCCCCCACCGCCTGCTGATACAACGCGTTCGCTGTCGTCTGCCCGACTTCCATCGACCGGCCCTCCCTCCGCACGCGTGCGCTCACTGTACTTGACGCTTGAAACCGGAGATCGGTTCCCCTGGGACGCCAGTTACCCGGAAGCTGGGTTCCGTCCTGGGCTTTTGCGGCGATGTGAGCGATTCGCCACGTTATCGTGGCGCGAGTCTCGGCGATGCGGACAATGCGACCGCTCCGGCGGGATCACCGCCCGCTGGTCGGCGTTCGAGCGACGCGGCAGATCCCGCGCACCCGGTACGAGCGGACTGATGCGCTCGCCGCGCCGGCACCCGTGTCTTCGAACCTGTGCGTCGACTGGGACCTTGGTGCGGTGTTCGGGGAGGTTCCCGGACAAGGCGGTGGTTGGGGCTCGAAGGTGCGCAACGGGTGCGAGAACCCTGACCGCCAGACGCCGCGGCGAACTGGATCAGCTCCGGTATCGGTTGCAGAACGCAAGCCTTCCTGGGCTTATGCGGCAATTGAATCGAATTTCGTGTCAATGGTTCCGGGCGCGACGGACCCGTGATCTGCTTGCGCGCAACGAGATCTGGAGGGAGGCGGGAATGTCGGGCGAGAGGTCGACGCTGGCGCGCAGGCAGCTCGGGAAGTACTTACGCGAGGGGCGGGAGGGGTGCGGGTTCACGCTCGCGCGGGTGGGGACGCTGATCGACCGCAGTACGAGTACGGTGCAGCGGATCGAGAAGGGGCTCGTGACTCGGCTGCGGATGGTCGACGTGGAGGCGCTGTGCGCGCTGTACGGGTTCGACGACGAGAAGACCGCGGCGATGAAAGTGCTTGCCACACAAGGGATCGAAGAACCCTGGTGGTGCGGGTACGACGACATTCTCGGCCGATTCGACTTCTACGTCGGCTTGGAGTCGTCGGCGGAGCTGATCACGACGTTCGAGTCGGAGGTGGTGCCGGGCCTGTTGCAGACGGCGGGTTACGCGCACGCCCTGATGCGGGCCGGCTATCCGCGCGAAAGTCTCGAACAGCGTTCTCGCAGAGTGCAAGTGCGGATGCGCAGGCAATCGCGGATCACCAGGAAATACGATCCGATGCGGCTGAACGTCATCGTGCAGGAGTCGGTGCTGCGCGTGGACGTGGGCGGACGGGGCGTGATGGGTCCGCAGTTGACGCACCTCGCGGACATGAGTCTGCGTCCGAACGTCGAACTGCGCGTACTCCCTTTCGGCGCCGGGCTTCCCATGGGCGTGTCGATCGGATCGTTCGTGCTGCTCGACTTCGGGACGGACAAGCGCGGGAAATCCCTGGAACCGCAAGTGGTGTATACCGAACGTTTCGCCGGAGACCTGTATTTCGATCGTCCCCGCGTTGTCGAGCGCTACCATCGTGCGTACGAGAGCATGCGCTGGAACGCCATGGATCCCGTGGCGAGCCGGACCCTGCTCAGAAGGACGGCCAAGGAGTGCGAATGAACGTCGACATGACCGGTGCCCGGTGGTTCAAGAGCAGCCGCAGCGGTGCCGACAAGAATTGCGTCGAGGTAGCCTACTTCGCGAACAATACTGTCGGAGTTCGTGATTCGAAGAATCGGTCCGGATCCGCCCTGGCCTTCAGCGCCGACGAGTGGTCGGCCTTCCTGAGCGCGGCGGCTCGAGGCGCGTTCAACCGCTGACTTCGGGAGCGCAGCACACGACCATCTAGACGTGCGCCTGCGCCGCACCCGAACAGCTCAGCGCGCCCCTGGATCGGCTCTCACCGCGGTGGGCGGTAGTTCGCTGCCGCCGGGGAGGAGGCGGGAGTGCGGCCGCAGAAGGCCATGGACGTGCGGATGAGGTGCGGTTGGTCGGCGAAACCGGAGGTGGCGGCCACTTCGGCGGCGGGCTGGTAGGGGAGTTGGAGACCGGCCTCGCGGAGGCGGTGCCAGCGGCGCAGCGGGGCGAGAGGGCCGTGAAAGTGAGCTTGCGCCAGTTGGCGGAGGCGACGCGGTGAGAGATCGAGAGTTCTTGGGGCCATTTGGAGTTCGTCCTCGGTGGCGGTGAGCGCGTAGGTGATTCGAGGGTCCGCCGGGGGCGGGTCGCCGAACGTTTCGCGCAGAGAGTGTCGTAGCGGGTCGGGGTCGAAATCCGTTGTGATCGCGGCCAGTAGGCGCCGCACCTGAGTGCTGTCGAGGGCATGGATGCGGGGTGCACCCGGGACGCGCAGGTGATGGGGATCGATCCACAAAGTGGTCGCGGCGATTTCGCCAGTCGTCGTATGGAAATGGTGGGGTGGCACCAGAATTCCGGCCGCCTGAACTTTCGCGCCGGAATCGTCGACGGCGGTCAGCGGCCCGTCCGCCGACAACGTGAGGGTCCATGCCGGATGACGGTGACCGGCGGTGCCCCACGGGCCCCCGGACTCCGCGTAGCAGGTGAACTCGCCGGCGACCGCCAGGAAGACGGAGTTGCCGTTTCGTTCAATACGGGACGAGCGCGCCTGCTCGATCATTCCTCCATGGTCGCACCGATCCGGCCCGGCGGGTTGGGCGGTGTGGCGGAACTCGCGCCCGGCAGACGGCGCCGATCGAGGAGGAACACCATGCGGCTCCCGGAGTCCGAACACACCTCGCGCCCCTGGCGCATCCACGAGATCACCCGCGACTTCGAGCTCGAGGACGTGTGGGCGTTGCCCACGCCGGGCGGTCCCGACGACTTCCCCCTGCTCATCGACCTGTTCGACAGCGACGAGGACGACCTCGTGTCCCATCCCGTCGTGCGCGCGCTGTTCGCGATGCGCACTCGCCTGGGCGCCCTGTTCGGCTTGGACAAGGCGGGCAGCGCGGTCGGCGCCCGCGTCGGCTCACTGCGGGATCGGCTGCCCGCCGACCTCCCCGCGGCCCCACCCCCGACCACCCCGCCCTCCGACCGGCTCGATCCCGCCGAGTTCGGTCCCATCTACGAACTTCCCGACGAGTGGGCCGCCGAGATGTCGAACCGCACCGCCCACATGGTCATGCACCTCGGCTGGGTGCGCGACGGCGACACCTACCACGGCCGCCTCGCCGTCCTGGTGAAGACCAACGGCCTCCTCGGCCGCGCCTACATGGCCTTCATCAAGCCCTTCCGCCACTTCCTCGTCTATCCCTTGCTCTTCCGCTCGATCGACCGGAAATGGGCCCAGCGTGTGCGCCTCGGCTGCGGTCTTCGGCCACGAGGCGTTCAGAACTCCTAGGTCCCGTCACTGACGAACAGGACGGCTACGTCAGTTCCGCGAAAGCTGCCGGGCGACTGGGCGCGGTGCTCAGTGATCGGGTGTTTGCGCGTCAGCTCGTGCGTCGGCCATGAGCCGGAATGGTGCTGCCAGGTCGAGGCGTCGGGCGAGTCGCTCGAACAGCCGTGGTGATACAGCGGCGGCTGCCATGGCCGGTCGCGGAGTTCCGCGCATCACGACAACCTCGGGGAGGTCGTGCTCGACGGCCCGGACGACCGCGTCGGCGACCCGGCCGACAGGGAGGGACCCCATGCTGGCCGGGGCGCGGATACCGAATTCGGCGCGCATGTCCTCGTACATCCCGGCTCCGTCGGTGAATCCGGGGCACACCGCTGACGCGCTGACGCCCCATTCGCGGTCCTGAGCGGTCAGCCGGAGCGATTTCGTGAATCCGATCAACCCGAAATTGGTTGCGTTGTATGGCTCTTCGTAGGCTGCGGGCAGCAAGCCGGCGATCGACGCCATGTTGACGATGTGGCCGCGCCTGCGTGCGATCATCTCGGGTAGCACGGCCCGCGTGAGCAGCATCGGGGCGAGCAGATTGACTTCGGTGAACGTCGCGATGTCGTCGAATGAACGTAAGTCGAAGCGGTGCGAGGCCTCCACGCCCGCATTGTTGACCAGCAGATCGATCGGTCCCGCCGCCGATTGTGCCCGTTCGACCAGCTCGGTGGTCTGCGCGCGGTCGTTCAGATCTACCGGCAGCGTGCTGACCGCTACCCGGTGCCGGTCTCGGATCTGTGCCGCTACCCGGTCCAATCGGTCGGCAGACCGGGCGGCCAGGGCCACGTTGACTCCGCGGGCGGCCAGCGAGAGCGCCAGATGGTGGCCTATCCCGCGTGAGGCACCGGTGATCAGAGCAGTGTCTCCTGGTGTGATCCGCATCGGAACTCCTGTCGTCGAACCACCGATTCCATAATGACACAATGTTCACTATGACGCAGAGGCCAGTGGACAGGCCACGCCGCGGGAGGCCCGTCGACACCCGTCGGCGGTTGGTGCGCGCCGCGGCCGAGACGTTCAACAGATACGGTTATGCGGGTACCGACGTACGGCGAATCGTGGCTGCGGCCGGATACGCGACCGGCACGTTCTATCGCCACTTCCCGCACAAGGGCGCCGCATTGCTCGCCGCCTATGAGACGTGGGTGGTCGAGGAGTGGGAGGCGTTGAGCGCGGCGGTGTCGGCGCCGGGCAGTCCGGCAGAGCGTGCCGAACGCCTCGTCGATATCGGTGCTGATCTGCATGCCCGCTGGCACGGTCTCCGCCAAGCGATGGCGACGTACCGGTCGATCGACGAGCAAGCCGTCCTGGCGTATCGAGAACTGCAGCGACGTCAGGTCGCCGTTCTCGGTGGTCTGCGTCGGCAGATAAGCCCGGGCGCGTCACGACCGCCCGAGGCGGATGTGCTGCTGATCATGCTCATCGAACGCGCTGTGGAAGGAATGGTCGTCGGCGAGCCCGCCGACCTGGGCTTGAACTGGCAAGTCATGCGCGGACTGCTCATCGATGCGGTCGCCGAGGCGCTGGTGCTCGAGTGAGATCCGGGGTCGGCGTCAGCGTGCTGGCCATGCGTTGTCACGGGGCCGAGCTTCTCGATGCGCATCCGGTCGCTCGGTCCAGCCGGTGCGAGGCGGTCTTGGCGGACGTGCGTCGCTCAACTGGCTGTCACCGGCCGACTCGTCACCGCGCGCCGGACGCGACCATGGTCCACCCACCCCGCCGCCGGTGGACACAACCGCGACGCGGGGTTGGGGGCCGGGCCGGGCTCCCGTCGCGGCCCAGGTGATGGTGCCGCACGGCGCGGTTGAGGAGCCGGTCGGGTCGCGCGCGCGGGCGGGCTGGCCCCTCGGCCGTAGCTCGGCGAGCAGCCTGATCGGACTGTTCCGTGTGGTCGCGGCGTGCGCGGACGACTCCAGGCGCGCCGCTCACGCGTCGAACAACAAGTACAACCCCAGGAAGGTGAAGCCGACCATCACGAGCATGAGGGCTAGTTGGCCGGTGAGGCGGTGGGCTGGGGGGAGCAGGCGCAGGCAGCGGTCGTGGGCGGCGGCTACGCCGAGGATGTGGCCGGTGAGGACGGCGAGGACCTTGATGGTGGCCAGGACGCCGGGGTGCTGGGAGAGGAGGTAGTGCACCTCGAGGTTGTCGAGGCCGAGGAGGTTCCAGCCGAGGCCGAAGGGGTCGGCGCAGAGCAGGAGAGTGGCTTGGCCCTTCTCCACGAGGAAACTGAGGTAGTGGGCGACGATGTAGCCGGCGATGATCGGGGTCAGGCTGTAAGCCAAGCGGATCGGCAGCAGCGCGCGGTCGGCGCGGGAGACGCCGCCGGTCGCGCGGGTGGCGAGTTCGAAGAGCCCGCCGACGACCGCGATGAAGACGAGCAGGCCGAGTGTGCGTACGGGCGTCGCGAAATCACCCGCGTCGTAGACGATGTCGCGCCAGAAGGGGAACATCGAGAAACTGTCGAACGCGGTGGAGCCCAGCAGGGTCGCGGCCACCGCCACCGACCCCAGCAGCGCGGGCGTGCCCGCGAGATTGTCGAGGGGCCAGCGCAAGACCGGCGCACCGGAGGCGCGGCGCGCGAACGGACTCAACCGCGCCATCAGCCCGCTGTACACCTCCATGGGGTCGGCGCGCTCGGCCCACACCGTGCCGAACACCACCAGGCCCGCCAGCGTGACCACCAGGTACCCGCACAGCCAAAGGGTCACGGCCAGAACAGATCCCGGGTCGGGTGACGCCAACTCGAGCCACACGAACGAGAACAATGCCAGCGCCGCCGGACGATACCCCCACGACGACGGATACGGCAGCAGCCCGTCTTCGGGTGACCGACCCAGCACCTGGCACAACGCCCGATGCACCGCCCGCACGGGCGACAGCACCTTCCACACCGGCCCCACCAGCAGCGAGGCCACCATCACCCCGACCCACAGGTAGATGTAGACAACCCCCGGCACCGGACTCGCCGACGGCTCCCGCGGCCCGAAGAACCCCGACACCAGTACCGCCACCGTGAACGCGACACTCAGCACCGCGAGCACCGTGCGCAGACCCCGTGAATCCACCACCGCGCGAACGGCATTCGGTAGCGGCTTCCCCGGCGCGTCCGGATCGAGCCGGGGATCCTTCCACGCGAAGGCCAGCACCGCGAAAGAGAAGGTGAGTGCCCACGCGGCCCCGATCAGGGCGTAGGTCAACGGGATCGGCAGGTCGGTCGCGCCGCCGATCCCGTGCGCCAGGACCGCCGTCACGCGGCGACGAGAATGGTGGCGACGGTCCGGTGCGCGCCGTGCAGTTCGATCTCGACCCGGCCCGGCACCTCGACGACGAACTCGAACCGCTGGTTCTGGGCGGCCTCGACCGGGAACGTGTGCTCCGGGGTGGCGTGCACGTGCAGTTCGTCGGTGGTATCGCTGTCGACGAGGAGGACGATCGGTTGTCCCACCCGCGATGTCAGCTGGGCGTTCACCGGGTCCACCGAGCCGTCGGACAGCGTGACGCCGATGGTCATCGGCTGGCTGAAGTCGGGGGCGGGGGTGGGCTCGGTGGTGAGCTCGGCCGAGGTGGCCGGCGCGGCGTCGGTGGACTCGCTCGACGAGCATCCGGCCAAGGCCAGGCCCGCGGCCAGGACCAGGACGCCGAGACGGGCGCGGTTCATGGGGTCTCCTCCTCGGGAGTCGATGTCGGGTCGGCCAGGCCCTGTTCGCGCTCGCGTCGTTCGGCGCGGCGGTCGCGCACCGCGATGAACACCACGATGCCCACCACGGCGAACGCGGGCGCGAAGGCGGGGACGGCCAGGATCAGCGGATGGTCGGCCAGCACGTCCACGCCGGGTGGCACGGACGTCATCCGGCGGTCACCGGCTCGTCCGCCTCGGTGGGCAGGGCGGTCGGGTACCGGTCGTTGATGCGGGCCGCGCCCCAGGACAGCGCCCCGACCAGGATCAGGCTGCACAGCAGCACCACCAGCGAGGCCGCGCCGAACAGCCAGTCCGGGTGATCGAAGTTGCGCTCGCGCTGCAGCACCGTGATCTCGGCGACGAACGGGCGGGTGAACTCGGCGGGCGCGGAGACCTCGTCGGCCCCGATGCCGGGATCGGCGGGCATGAAGATCGGCAGCGCGGTCAGCACGCGGCCGTCGTGCAGGCGCAGGACCGTCTTCCAGGTGCCGTAGGCCGGCACGGGTTCGGTGGAGCGGAAGTGGTTGGGGCCCACGCGTTCCAGGTGGTCGATGATCAGGCCGTTGCTCGGGGTGTCGATGCCGCCCTGCCAGGCGAGGATCTGCACCCACTCGGGATCGTCGCTCACCACGTACTCGGGCGAGATCCGGACGTCGGCGGTGACCATGCGCCCGCCGTCGACGGGTTCGGCGTCGCGCAGCGTGACGGAGGCGGTCGCGTTCTCGGGCACCTCGACCATGAGGCCGTTGGCGGTGGCCGCCGAGACGATCAGCACCGCGGCGACGATGATCCCGCGCCGCACCGGCGGGCGCGGCAGCGGCTCACCGCGCAGCACGATGCCGAGCAGCGCGCCGACCACACCGCCCGCGACGCCGACGGGCACCGCCATCAGCAGCAGTTCCGGCCACATGCCGGTGGGCCACGGATCCATGAAAACGGCGTTCACCCAGAGGGATTCGAGCCACAGGCCGACGGTGGAGATCGCGAGACCGGCCGTGGCGCCCCACAGGATCGGTGTGCGCATCAGCGGTAGCAGCGCCAGCAGCTCGACCACCACGGCCGCGCCGAGGAAGAGCGGGAAGATGTTGTAGGGCGCGCCGATGATCGGGCCGCCCACCAGCCAGGCGACGATACCGCGCACCACGGCCGCGAACGCGACGAGCACGAAAGTACTGAACGCGCCGAGCACCGTCCGCGCCGCGACGAGCGTGATGGTCGCGGCCACCACGATCAGCATCGGCTGGAACACCAGGCGGAATTGCTCGACGCCGAAGTCGAATTCGACCGGGAACACCGACAGGCCGATGAGCAGGCCGCCGAAGGCGAACGACCGCATGACCCAGATCAACCGGCCGTCTTCGCGATCGGGGTCGGGACGGCAGCGGCGGCCCTCGAACTCCAGCAGCAGCACACCGACCAGCGACAGTCCGGCGCCGCCGATGAGCATCAGGTGCGTCGGGCCCCACAGCGTGACGTCCTGGCCGAAGATGCGGTGCCAGATGTCGTCGAGCGGGAAGCCGATCAGCGCGTAGAGGCCGGCGCCCGCGAGCAGTACGCCGCCGACGGGGGCGTACCAGGTGCGGGTGATGCGCACGGCGGCCGGGCCGGGCTTCTCGTCCAGCGGCAGCACGATGGCGAGCATGCCCGCGGTGAACAGGAAGAACAGGCCGACCAGGATGAAGTAGTGCGCCGGGTTCGCCAGCGGGCCCTCGTCGCGGCCGTTGCCGATGTGCAGGGAGACGTCCCAGATGAAGCCGAGGAACGCGGTGAGGATGGTGCCGAGGAACAGGACGATCGGCAGCGCGACCCAGCCGGGCCGGTTGAAGATCGCGCCGACGCGGTCGGCGAGCGCGCCGAGCCAGGTGATCTTGCGGGTCCGGTGCAGGTAGCCGACCCACAGCAGCACGAGCGCGACCAGGCCGGCCGACCCGGTCATGATGGCGACCTGATCGAGCGCCGCGCCGCCGCCTTCGGAGCCGGACTGCGCGAGGCTGCCTATCGCTTCGTGGATCGTGCCGGACACGAAAACCTCCAACCACACTGAGTTTACACTCGTCGCAAGTAAGTGTTACGAAAGGTAGCACGCACATGGCGGCCGTGGGGAATCTACGTTTTCGTTCTTGGATCGTCGCAGGACAGCGGCCGGTCGGGGGTAAATGTTGTCGTCTCGCAACACTCTGGTCGCGGTGGCCGGGTGGGCAGGTCTCGGTGAACAGTTGTGCTCCGAATCGCGAGAATTGGTATTTAAATACCGGTCGACTAGGCTGGTATTTAAATACCGAGCGGAGGTCGTGATGGTGGAGTTGAAGACGGCGGACGAGATCGAGCGGATGGCGGTGGCGGGGGAGTTCGTCGGCGGCGTCCTGGCAGAACTGCGCACCCGCGCGCGGGTGGGTGTCAACCTGCTCGAGCTGGAAGCCCTTGTGCGGCAACGGATCGAGGAGCGGGGTGCGGTGTCCTGCTATTGGGACTACGCACCGTCGTTCGGGCGCGGGCCTTTTCGCAACACCGTGTGCCTCTCGGTGAACGACGCCGTGCTGCACGGGCTTCCGTTCGACTACGCGCTGCGCGACGGCGATCTGCTCAGCGCCGACCTGGCCGTCGGCGTGGACGGGTGGGTCGCCGATTCGGCGATCAGCTTCGTCGTGGGCGCGGCCGACGAGGAGGATTTGCGACTGGTGCGCGCCACCGAGGACGCGCTGGCCGCCGCCATCGCGGTCGCGGTGCCCGGCAATCGGATCGGCGACATCTCGGCTGCCATCGAGGCGGTCGCGCGCGCCAACGGCTACCCGGTCAACACCGAATTCGGCGGTCACGGGCTCGGGCGCACCATGCACGAAGATCCCCATGTCGCGAACGCGGGCCGGGCCGGGCGCGGCTACCGGCTGCGGCCCGGGCTCACTCTCGCCCTCGAACCGTGGTTCGCGCGCACCACCGACCGCATCTACACCGACCCCGACGGCTGGACCATCCGCTCCGCCGACGGCTCTCGCACCGCGCATTCCGAACACACCGTCGCGATCACCGAGGAGGGCCCGCGCATCCTGACCCTCGCCCGGTGAGCGTTGGGGCTCAAGAGTTTTCGGTGAGCCAGCGCTCCAGATCGGCGCCCGCGCGCAACTCGGCGGCCACCGCCGCGCGGTCGGCATCCGAGAGGCCGAGCGCGCTGATCTCGGCGCGGTGCTTCTCGGCGAGCTCCGGATCGCCCGCGGCGACGGCGATCTCGGCCAGCATGGCGAGCGCTCGCGCCCGGTCGGCGACCGGAGCGGTCGCGCCGTGCCTGCGCAACCCGGACTGCACCAGCCGGGCGGCCGCGCGGTCGTCGTTCTTGAAATCGCGCAGTACGCGGGCGAATTCGAGCGTGCTGGCCAGGTCGACGAGATCGCGTGCGGTGTATCGGGGCTTCTCGGGTTCGTCGCGCTGGATGAACAGCATGGTGTTGCCGTCCGGGTCCACCAGGCTGAAACGGCTCTGACCGGGCCGGAATCGCGTCAGGCGGGGGCAGCCCTTGGCGGGCACCTTGCCGAACGCGGCCCGCAGGCGCGCCGTGAAATCGGCGTGGCGGGCGGCGACGTCGTCGACCATCACCAAACAGGCCACCGACTCGAACGGCACGGGGAGGCCCTTCGGCGAGTCCGAGAAATGCAGTGCGGTGCCGTCGCGTTCGACCACCAGGTAGGTGTAGGGGCGGGTTTGCTCGTGGGTGACCGTGTAGCCGAGCGTCCGGTAGAAGTCGAGGGTGGTGGCCGGCGACGCGGACCACAGCACCGGGACCGTGGTGTCGTCCATGGGACTCCTCCGTGATTATTAGTCAAATTTGAGTAGCGCAACGGTAGGCCTCGCGCCGCGCGGAAGTCAAGTTTGAGTAGCATGGGCCGTTCGATGCCGACGAACGAAGGGAGTGCGCCGTGGCGGCCGTGCGCCTGCTGGTCCTGGGGGTGATCCGCACCCGTCAGCCGACCTACGGCTACGCGGTGCGGCGCGAACTGCTGTCCTGGCGCGCGGAGACGTGGACGAACGTCAAACCCGGATCGATCTACCACGCGCTCAAACAGCTCACCCACGAGGGAAAGCTGCGCGCCGCCGGCACCGAGGACAGCGATCAGGGCCCGGGGCGCACGCTGTTCGAGCTGACGGAGGCGGGCGAGGCGGAGTTCCGCGAGCGGATGGACGCGGCACTGGTCTCGATCGATATGGAGGAACTCGGCGCGGGCATCGCGTTCATGGACGCGCTGCCTCGCGCGCACGTGATCGCGAAACTGCGGGAGCAGCGGCGCAACGCCGCCGCGGTGCGCGACGAGCTGCGCGCCATGGTGCCCGATTTCCCCGGCCGCTACGAGCCGCCGCACGCGCCCGACCTGCTGGAACTGTGGGGCGGGGTGTTCGACAACCTGACCGCCTGGACGGACGGGCTGATCGAGCGGCTGGCGGCGGGTGAGTACCGGATGCCGGAGTGAGCGGTCGCAGTCCTGCCGGTCGGCGCGCGGGCCGATAGGCTGGCGGCCATGACCAATCCCTTCGGCGAGGCCGGGACCGCCGACTACGTCATGCTGACCACGTTCCGCAAGGACGGCACCCCCGTCGGCACACCCCTGTGGGCGGTCGAGGACGGCGGCAAGCTCTACGTCTGGACCGAGACCGAGAGCTGGAAGGTCAAGCGCCTGCGGCGCGATCCGTCCGTCACCGTGCAGGCCTGCGATCTGCGCGGCAAGAAGGTGCACGGCGCGGTCGTCTCGGGCACCGGACGGGTGCTCGAGGCCGAGGAGACCGACCGGGTGCGCAAGCTGATCCGCAAGAAGTACTGGCTGACCGGGCCGATCGTCGTCTACGGCAGCCTGCTGCGGCGCGGCAAGGCCGGGACCATCGGCATCGAGATCACCCCGGCGGCCTGAGGATCGCTTCCGTCCGGAACGTCCGGAATCGGCAAGGCGGGCACGGCGATTCCGGGGGACCGGCACCCTGGCGGGGTGGGCTGGGCTATCCTCCACGGGCATACCGGGGTAGTCCCCAGGCGGACGCCATGTTCCGACCCTGCCCCGGGGGAGGGGATCGTTCATGACAGCACCGACGCGGCAACCTCGGGAATCCCAGCCCTATCCGGTCGCCGCCCACGCCGAGGACGAGACCACCGAAGGTGGCTGGGTTCCCGTGTTCGTCGCGGGCATCGTGGCCGCCGTGGCCATCGCCATCGCCGGGATCATCGCCGGGCTCATCGTGGTGAACATCCGCGAGGGCGATGTGGCCGAGGCGCCCGCACCCACACCCGCCGCCGCACCGCCGTCGGCCACGGAACCCGCGACCCCGGTGCTCGCCGCCCCGGCCCCGCCCGTGATCGCCGCCGAGCCGGAACCCGCGCCCACGCCCCAACTGCTCGACCGGACCGATCTCCAGCGCGGCGTCCAGCTCATCCTGATCGACACCTACGGCCTGGACAACGCCCGCGACGTGCGGTGCCCCGACGGGCAGCAGGTGGTGGTCGGCGCCACCTTCGACTGCACCGTCCGGATCGGCTCGGCCGTGCGGACGGCCGCCGTCACCATCACCGGGACCGACGGCACCTACGAGGTCGCCCAGCCCGAGTGATCCGAGCGGGCCGCCGTGGTTCGGGCGGCCCGCACGAATCGGCCGACGGGCCAGGGATATTCGAGACCCGCCCGGTCGGCGGCGCCACCCCTCCCGAACATTCCCCGCTCGCCCGTCAGGTCGCCTGGCTCACCGACGACATGTGGAAGTCGGGAATCCGCAACGGCGGCATGGCCGTCCGGGTGAACCAGTCCTTCCATTCGCGCGGCAGCGTCGTGCGCGTCGCGCCCGCCTCGGTGGCGCGGCGCAGCAGATCGATCGGGCTCTCGTTGAAGCGGAAGTTGTTGACCGCGGCCGTGACCTCGCCGTTCTCCACCAGGTAGACGCCGTCGCGGGTGAGGCCGGTGAGCAGCAGCGACGCCGGGTCCACCTCGCGGATGTACCAGAGCGTGGTGAGCAGCAGGCCGCGTTCGGTCTTCGCGATCATCTCGTCCAGGCTCGCGCCGGAACCGCCCGTCAGCAGTAGGTTCTCGCCCGGCGCCGCGACGGGGGCGCCGAATTCGGCCGCGGTCGCGCGCGGATAGACCAGCGATTCGATCGCGCCGTCGCGCAACCAGTCCACGCGCTCGGCGGGCATCCCGTTGTCGAACACCGACACCGATTCCGAGGACGTCGAGGTGGCCACGAACGGCACGTACTCCAAGCCGGGCGCCGCGGGATCGGAATACAGCGTGAACGGAATGTCGCTGAGCCGCTCGCCGATCCGGGTGCCGCCCGCGCGGGCGAATGCGTTGTGCCCCTCCTGCGCGCCGCGGCCCTCCATCGTCCAGACCATGTAGATCAACAGGTCCGCCACCGCCGAGGGCGGCAGCAGCGTCTCGTAGCGACCGGCGGGCAGGTCGACGCGCCGGGCCGCCCAGTCCAGCCGCCGCGACACCTCCGCGAGCAGGCCGGGGGTGTCCACGTCGGTGAAGTCGGTGGTGCCGACGCCCGCCCACGCGCTCGCCAGATCCGCACCCGCGCCGCGCTTTCCGTTGATCTCCACCGACCCGGTCGGCTGCGCGTAGCGGCGGCAGACGCCCGTGGAGGTGCCCAGCCAGGTGGTGTGGACCTGGTGGTGCGCGAAGCCGTAGAGCTTGTCGGCGCCGTCGAAACCGGGGGCGAGATCGCGCGCCAGGTCGGTGAACACCTCGATGCCGGTGGTGGCGGGCTCGTCGGCCCACCCCGGGTCGGTGACCGCCGAATCCAGCAGCGGCATGGCGTCTCTCGCGGGTTCGGCGGTGCGCGCCGACTCCTCGCTGGCGCGCACGACCGCCTCGATACCGTCCAGGCCGACGGAGGTGGCCGACACGCTGCCCACCCGGGCCGCGTGCGGGCCCTCGCGGAAGATCGAGACCACCGACCAGCTCCGTGACACCGAGGAACCGTTGGTGGTCATGGAATTACCGGCCCACCGCAGCGACGCGTCGTGCGCGTCGGTGACGAGCACGATCGCCTCGTCGGCACGCGACAGCGCCAGCGCCCGCTCCACGACCTCGCCCGCGGGCGCCACGGCCCGCGCACTCCGTTCCGTCACCGACCGGCCTCCGTCCGCGTGTTGAGGATGTTGATGCCGCGCACCAGGATCGACGGGCAGCCATGGCTGACCGCCGCCACCTGACCGGGCTGGGCCTTGCCGCAGTTGAACGCGCCGCCGAGCCGCCAGGTGGACGGGCCGCCGACGGCCTCCATCGCGCCCCAGAAGTCGGTGGTGGTGGCCTGGTAGGCCACATCGCGCAGCTGTCCGTCCAGCCTGCCGTCCTTGATGCGGAAGAACCGCTGGCCGGT
The DNA here is from genome assembly GCF_003315035.1 of Nocardia puris. Taxonomy (GTDB): domain Bacteria; phylum Actinomycetota; class Actinomycetes; order Mycobacteriales; family Mycobacteriaceae; genus Nocardia; species Nocardia puris. The sequence continues at coordinate 690,543 of NZ_QNRE01000002.1, read as the reverse complement.
GAACTGGAAGTTGTAGCGCTGCATGTCGATCGACCAGCTCTTGTCGCCGACGATGTAGATGCCGTCCTCGACGCGTGCGATCAGGTCCTCGGTGCTGGTATCGCGGTCGGGATCGGGTTGCAGCGAGACGTTGGCCATGCGCTGGATCGGCACGTGGTGCGCGGAGTCGGCGTAGGAGCAGCCGTTGGAGCGCTCCAGGCCCAGGCGCGGGGCGAACACCCGGTCGAGCTGGTAGCCCACCAGCACGCCGTCGCGCACCAGATCCCAGCGCTGGCCCGCCACCCCCTCGTCGTCGTAGCCGACGCTGGCCAGGCCGTGCGCCTCGGTGCGGTCGCCGGTGACGTGCATGATCGGCGTGCCGTAGCGCAGCGTGCCGAGCTTGTCGGGCGTGGCGAACGAGGTGCCCGCGTAGGCCGATTCGTAGCCGATGGCGCGGTCGTATTCGGTGGCGTGGCCGATGGATTCGTGGATGGTGAGCCACAGGTTGGTGGGATCGATGACCAGATCCGTGGGCCCCGGGGTGACGGTGGGCGCCTTCACCTTCTCGGCCAGCCACTGCGGGATGCGCGCGAGTTCGCCGTCCCAGTCCCAGATTCCGTCGGCGCCGGTCACGTACTCCCAGCCGCGGCCCGCGGGCGCGGCCAGGGTCCGCATGGTCTCGAAGGCGCCCGCCGAGACGTCGACGGTGATGGCCTCGAGCTGCGGATGCAGTCGCACCCGCTGCTGGGCGATCGACGAGCCCGCGGTGTCGGCGTAGAAGGTCTGCTCCTTGACCTGCAGCACCGAGGCGGTCACGTGGTCGACGCCGTCGGCGCTCGCCAGGCGGTCCGAATAGTCCTGCAGCAGTGCGACCTTCTCGGTGGTGGGCACCGCGAACGGGTCGATCTCGTAGGGGGAGACCCAGCGCACGCCGTCGTAGACGGGTTCGTCGGCCAGCTCGACGCGCTCGCGGTTGAGGGCGCGCAGCGCGGTCGCGACGGTCACCGCGCGGCGGGCCACCTCGGCGGCCGTCTCGGGGGTGAGCGCCGCGTGCGAGGCGAAACCCCAGGTGCCGTCGACGATCACGCGGACAGCCAGGCCCACGTCGGTGGCGTCGACGACGCCCTCGACCCGTCCGTCGCGCAGGCGGATGGACTGGGTGACGAGGCGGTGCACGCGCAGATCGGCGTGCTGGGCGCCGGCCGCGGTGGCGGCCGCCAGCGCCGCGCCGGCGAGCTCGGTCAAAGGGAGCGCGAGGAATTCGGCGTCGATGTCCTGACTCGCCGCCGGGGAGGTCGGGATGCTCACCCCGGCTACGCTACCGCGTCCCCGCGAGGGCGTCCGGGCGCGTCCACGGCGCGCCGACCGGCCACGACGGTCCGCCCGTGCGAAACACACGGCGGCGCAGGGGGAAATCGGACGGGCGGCGGCACGCGCGACACGGGTGGTTGCGACACGGTCGGCGCGCGATGCCGTAGCCTGCCCGCGTGCCGCCATCCGCCCTCCGTGACCGCAAACGTGAACGTACCCGCCGCGCGCTGCTCGAGGCTGCCGTCGAGCTGTTCGAGACGAGAGGCTACGAGGAGACCACGGTGGCCGATATCGCGGCCGCGGCGGAGGTGGGCACGCGCACCTTCTTCAACTACTTCGCCAGCAAGGAGGAACTGCTGTTCCCCGAACCCGACGAGCGGGTGCGGGCCGCGGTGGCCGCGATCGCCAGCCGCCGCCCCGGCGAGCTACCGGTGGAGGTGCTGTTGCGAGCGCTGCGCGCGGCGGGTGACAACCCGGGTGAGCACCTGGTGGACGACCTCAGCGCCCGCATCGCCGCCGTCCGCGCCGAGGTCTCGCGCACGGTGCCCGCGGTGAGCGGGCGCGCGGCGCACGCGCAGCTGGTCGCGCAGCTCGAGATCGGCAGGCAACTGCACGCGGCCTTCCCGGAGGAACTGGACGAGGTGCGCGCCGCGGCCCTGGTGGGCGCGGTCGTCGGCGCGGTGTCCGGGGCGCTGACGGTGCTGTTCCAGCGGGCGGCCGCGGGTCACGACGACGGCGAACTGGACCGCCGGATCCACGAGACCACCTCGGACGTGCTGCGGCCGTGGCTGGCCGCCGCCCGGCCCGCTCCGGTCGGCTGACGGCTCAGCCGAACTGCTGCCAGCCCAGCCGCAGCACCATCGCGATCACCACGACCAGCAGCACCACCCGCACGAACTCCGCGCCGCGGCGCAGCGCCATGCGCGAGCCCACGATCGCGCCCGCCACGTTCGCCGCCGCCATCGCCAGGCCGAGCGCGAACAGGATGTGCCCGGTCGCCGCGAAGAAGATCAGCGCGCCGACGTTGGACCCGCAGTTGATCACCTTCGCCATCGCGGCCGCCCGCACGAACTCGGTGCCGAGCAGGGTGGCGAAGGTGATGATCAGGAAGGTGCCGGTACCGGGCCCGAGCAGGCCGTCGTAGAGGCCGATGAGGCCCGCGGCGAGCGCGACCACCAGGATCGTCTTGCGCCGCGTCGGCGGGTGCGTGGCCATGGTGACGCCGATCGAGGGACGCAGCGTCACGAACAGCGCGACGCCGACCAGCACCACCATCACCAGCGGGATGAACAGGTCGCGATCGATGAGCGAGACCGCCGCCGCGCCGCAGGCGGCCGTCACCGCCGCGATACCCGCCGCCGGCAGCAGCACCCGCCAGCGCATCGGCACCTTCCTGGCGAAGGTCGCCACGGCGGCGCCGGTGCCCGCCACGGCGGCGAGCTTGTTGGTGCCCAGCGCGGTCTGCGGCGCGATGCCCGGCATCACCAGGAACAGCGTCGGCAGGATGATCAGCCCGCCGCCGCCGACCACGGCGTCCACCCAGCCCGCGGCGCCCGCGGCCACCAACAGCGCCACCCAATCTGCAATGTCCACCCGGTAAGACAACCAGACGTCCCATGAATACGCGGTGTCCGGGACGGGTTCGCTCGCGTCGGCGAGCCCGCGGGTGGGTGAGCGCGCGGCGCCGTACCCGCGCGTGCCTGCGGCGCGGCCGGCCGCACCCCCTAACCTGGTGCGGTGCGCCGTTTCAGCCTGTGGCTTCGCGGAAAGCCCGTCGTCGCGGATTCGATCCTGGCGTTCGGGTTGCTGATGCTCGACCTGACCGGGATCGGGGAGAGCAACCACAAGGTCGTCTACCTGGTGGTCGCCGGCCTGCTGCCGCTGCCGGTCGCAATGCGCCGCCTGTTCCCGCGGGCGATGGCGGCGACCCTGCTCGGCATGAGCATGCTGGTGACGCTGCTCGGGTACGTGCTCGACGACTCCGCGATGCACCCGGCGCTGATCGCGCTGGGGATCATGCTCTACACCCTCGTGGCGTATGTGGGGCGGCGCGAGGCCGCGTTGCTGCTGATCGGCCTCGGGGTGGACGCCGCGCTGGCGATGTGGCTGGTACCGGAGTTGTGGAGCTGGTCGACACCGATGCTGGTCGGCCTGATCTACGCGCTGTGCTGGACGCTGGCCGAGTTCAACGGCGCGCGCCACGCCTACGACGCGGAGGTGGCGGCCCGGCTCGCGGTGGCCGACTACGACCGCGAGCGGCGCACTCACGAGGCCGTCGCCCAGGAGCGCACCCGCATCGCCCGCGAACTGCACGACGTGGTCGCGCACGCGGTGAGCGTGATCATCGTGCAGGCCGACGGCGCGAAGTACGCGCTGCGCCGCGACCCCGACATCGCCGAACAGGCCCTCGCGACGATCGCCAGCACCGGCCGCGACGCCCTGCGCGAACTGCGCCGCACGGTGGCGCTGCTGCGCACCGAACACGCCCCCGACCAGTTGCCCCAGCACGGCACGGCGGGCATCGCGCGCGTGGTGGACATGATGCGCGGCACCGGTCTGGCCGTGGAACTCGAGCTCACCGGCGACATCGACGACATCGCGCCCGAGGTGAGCCTGGGCGTGCACCGGATCGTGCAGGAGGCGCTGACCAACACGCTGCGCCACGCGGGCGCCCACCCGAAGGCGTGGGTGCGGGTGCAGCGCCGCGACGACGACGTGCTGGTGGAGGTCATCGACTCCGGCGGCGTCCCCGTGCACGGGCCCGAGTTGAACCCGATCAAGGGCAGCGGGCTCGGGCTGCTGGGCATGCGCGAGCGCACCGCGGTGCTGGGCGGCACCCTGCACGCGGGCCGCACCGCCGACGGCGCATGGCGGGTGCTGGCCACCATCCCGCTCGACCAGGGCGCGCGAGAGTAGTTCCGGCTCAGTCGAATACGGTCGCCAGTTCGCGCAGGACCTCGCTCGCGTCGATCGGGTCGAGCACGCCGAACGCGGTGTCGCCGCAGCGCCGCCACCACGGCGACGGCGGCGCGGAGCCCAATTCCACCGCCTCGATGACGTGTTCGCCCTCCTCGATCGGCTCGCCGGCCGCGATGCCGTCGTCGAGTTGCAGCAGCACCTGCAGGCCGCCGCCCACCGGGCGAAACAGGTGATCGTGCACGCCGTCCACGGAACCGCCCAGCCGCCAACCGAATTCGCGCAGCCGCAGCAGCGACGCGGTGGGCACCATGTGATTCGCGAACCGGTCCAGCGAGGTGGACGCGCGCTCCCGCTCGGTGAGCACGTGCACCTCCCGGGACAACTGCGGAAACGGTTGGCACAGTGCGTGATCGGAGAACTCGGCGAGCCAGCACGGTAGCTCGGCGGCCAGCTGCAACGGGTGCGCCACCGCGATGTGCGGTGCGTCGATGTCGACGAGACGGCCCGCGCTGTCGGTCGGCCTGCCGTCGTCGGCGATGCGGAAGGACACGCCCTGCTCGGCCCGGTCGTCGAAACCGAGCCAGACGAGTCGTCGCGCGGGCTCCCGGAGGTCCGGGTGCTCGAGCACGGAGCGGTGCTGCCCACCGGTCCAGGTGCGCCTGCGGATCATCGCGATCTCGAGACGCCGAATCTGTTCGTACATAACCCCGCTCGCGAGAGTTGGTTGTTCGGAACGAAACTGCTCGGAACTTCAGGAGCGTAATGGTCGGCGGCCGGGATCGCGCGGGCGGCTAGATTGGACGCGTGCCGATCACCGTTCTCGTCGTGGACGACCAGGAATTGATGCGCATGGGCCTGAAGATGGTCCTCGGCGCCCACCCCGACATCGAGGTGGTGGGGGAGGCCGAGAACGGCGCCGCCGCGGTGACCCGGGCCAAGGAGTTGCGGCCCGACGTGGTGCTCATGGACGTGCGGATGCCGGTGGTGGACGGCGTCACCGCGACCGGGCGCATCGTGGAGTCCGGCGACGGCTGCCGCGTCCTGGTCATGACCACCTTCGACCTGGACGAGCACGCGCTGGGCGCGCTGCGCGCCGGGGCGAGCGGGTTCCTGCTCAAGGACACCCCGCCCGAGGATCTGATCTCGGCCATCCGCAGCGTCGCGGCGGGCGACGCGGTGGTGTCGCCCAAGGTGACCAAACGGCTGCTGGACCGGCTCATCGCCGACGATCCGGGCGGGATGCGCGATCCCGCCGTGCTCGACGTGCTCACCGCCCGCGAACGCGAAGTGCTCGAGCAGATCGCGGCCGGGCGGTCCAACGCGGAGATCGCCGAGCAGCTGTTCCTCTCCGAGGCCACCGTGAAGACCCATGTCGGCCGCGTGCTCACCAAGTTGGGCTTGCGCGACCGCGTGCAGGCGGTGGTGCTCGCCTACGAGACCGGGTTGGTGCGGCCGGGCGGCTGAGGGCACTTGCGCGTCCGCTCCGTTTGTGCGCGGGCTGAGGGCGCTCCCACTCGGTTGTGCACGGGTCGAGGGCGGGGAGGGCGCGCATCTCAGCGACCTATCAGGCGCGATCGGGAGAAAAACGGCGGGCTCGCGCGTTGGTAGGGGTAGATCGTCCCGGAAGGAACGCCATGCCCGCCCTGTTGTTCGTGCTCTACGTCGCCGTCGAGGTCGCCGCGCTGATCGCGGTGGGCCAGCTGATCGGCGTGTTCCCCACCATCCTGCTGGTCATCGCCGGATCCGCGGCGGGCATGCTGCTGCTCGGCTCGCAGTGGCGGCGCGTCGCGCGGCAGTTCCGGCGCGCGCAGCGCGGCGAGATCCCGCCCGGCACCGCCGTCGCCGACGGCGCGCTGGTGGGCCTGGGCGCCGGCCTGATGTTCGTGCCCGGCCTGGTCACCTCGGTCGCGGGACTGCTCCTGCTGCTGCCGCCCACCCGCGCGCTGCTGCGCCCGCTGGTGACGGCGCTGGCCGCGCGCCGCGTCGGCAAGTTCGTCACCGCGGCCGAGTCGCGCTACAGCGGCGTGATCATCGACGGCGACGACGTGGTGGACGGCGTCGTGGTCACCGAGTGGTACGACGACGGTCGCGGCACCGGCCGTCGCGCGGTGGGCCCGGCCTGGGACGCACCGGCGCGGTGACCCGCCGGAGACGGCATACGGCAGACTGGTGACCCGTGGGTACCCAGTTGCTGATCGGCGGTCGTTTCTACAGTTCCAGTTCCCCCGACGCGACGGCCATGGCGGTCAGCGACGGCACCGTGGTGTGGCTGGGGGCTGAGCGCCCCGGCCGCGCCCTGCATCCGGACGCGGAGGTCATCGATCTCGACGGCGCGTTCGTCGCGCCGGCGTTCGTGGAACCGCACGTGCACGTCACGGCGCTCGGATTGCAGCTCACCGGCCTCGACCTCTCGGCCACCCGCTCGGTCGCCGAACTGCTGGACGCGGTGCGCGCCCACGCGTCGGCGCACCCCGACGGCGTGATCCTCGGCGACGGCTGGGAGGAGACCCGCTGGCCGGAAGGCCGCCCGCCGACCCCCGAGGAGATCGACGCGGCCGCGGGTCCCGGCAGGCGGGTATACCTGGCACGGATCGACGCGCATTCGGCCGTGGCCTCGACCGCGCTGCTGGACTCCGTTCCCGGCGTCACCGCCGCCGCGGGCTATCGCGCGGGCGAGCCGCTGCGCGAGCAGGCCCACCATCTGGTGCGCCGGGCCGCGCTCGGCGCGCTCGACCGCGCCCGCCGTGACGACGCCCGCCGCGCCGCGCTGGACCACGCCGCCGCGCACGGCGTGGTCGCCGTGCACGAATGCTCCGGCCCCGACATCGCCGGGCGCGACGACGTGCGCGAGCTGCTCGCCTTCGAACACGGCGTGCGCGTGCGCGCCTACTGGGGCGAGGCGGTGCGCACCGCCGAAGAGGCGAAGGCGCTGCTCACCGACCTCGGCGTGCACGGCCTCGGCGGCGACCTGTTCGTCGACGGATCGTTCGGGTCGCACACCGCCTGGCTGCGCCGGCCCTACGCCGACACGCCCGGGACCGGAACCTCTTTCCTGGACGCCGCCGCGATCGCCGAGCACGTGCGCGCCTGCACCGAGGCGGGCATCCAGTCCGGCTTCCATGCCATCGGCGACGCCGCTCTGGACGCGGTCACCACCGGCCTGCGCCGCGCCGCCGACGCGCTCGGCGCGCCCGCCGTCGCGGCGCTCGGGCACCGGGTCGAACACGCCGAGATGCTCGACGCCGGGCAGATCGCCGAACTGGCCGCGCTCGGCGTGATCGCCAGTGTGCAACCGGTTTTCGACGCCGCGTGGGGCGGCCCCGACGGCATGTACGCGAGTCGGCTCGGCGCCGAGCGCGCCGCGGCGCTCAATCCGTTCGCGGCCATGGCGGCGGCGGGTGTGTCGCTGGCCATCGGCTCCGACGCGCCGGTCACCGCCCTCGACCCGTGGGCCGCGATCCGCGCCGCCACCGAGCACCGGACGCCGGGCCACGGCATCTCGCCGCGTGCCGCGTTCGCCGCCGCCACCCGGGGCGCGTGGCGCGCGGGCGGCGTGCGCGACGGCGTCGCGGGCACTCTGGTGCCGGGCGCGCCCGCGTCCTACGCGGTGTGGGACGCCGGTGAGCTGGTGGTGGCCGCGGCGTCGGATTCGGTGCAGCGCTGGTCCACCGATCCGCGCTCACGGGTGCCGGGATTGCCTTCGCTGGCACCGGATTCCGCGCTGCCGCGCTGCCTGCGCACCGTGCGCGACGGCGTCACGATCTTCGAGGCGTGACCGTGACGCGAGACCGCACCGGCGTGCTGTGGCGCGCCCTGACCGCCGTCCTGTCGGGCCTGCTCCTGTTCGGCAGCTTCCCGCCCCGCCCCTACTGGTTCCTGGCCCCGATCGGCCTCGCGCTGCTCACCCTCGCGGTCCGGCGCGCGGAGCGCGGGCGGGGGGCGTTCGGCTACGGAATGCTCGCGGGGCTGGGCTTCTTCCTCCCGCTGCTGCCGTGGACGGGGATCTACGTCGGCCCGGTGCCGTGGCTCGCGCTGTCGACGGCGTGCGCGGTGTACATCGGGCTGTTCGGCGTGCTCGCCCGTCTGGTGTCGGCGCTGCCGCTGTGGCCGCTGTGGGTGGCACTGGCCTGGGGCACGGCCGAGTGGGGGCGCTCCAGCTTCCCGTTCGACGGCTTCCCTTGGGGCCGCGTCGCTTTCGGCCAGGCCGACGGCTGGTATCTGCCGCTGGCCGCGTACGGCGGCGCGCCGCTGATCGCCTTCGCGGTCGCGCTCACGGGCACCGCGCTGGCCGCCCTGATCGAACGGCTGCCCGTGCCGTCGCGGGTGCGCACGGTACTGGCACCCGTCGTGCGGTTCGACACCGATCCCGACGCAACGGAATCCGAGAAGGACCCCACCGCGAGTGGACGGCGGCGTGTCGGAATCGCCGCGGCGGCAGTCACTTTCGTCCTGGTTCCCCTCCTCGGGCTCGCACTGCGACCGACCCTGCCCGGACCGATGGACGGCGACTCCACCCTCACCGTCGCGGCCATCCAGGGCAGCGTGCCGCGGCTCGGCCTGGACTTCAACGCCCAGCGCCGCGCCGTGCTGGACAACCACGTCCGCCGCACCGAGCAGCTCGCCGAGGACGTGGCCGCCGGACGTGCTCCCCAGCCCGACGTGGTGATCTGGCCGGAGAACTCCTCCGATATCGACCCCCTCCGCAACGCCGACGCGGCCGCGCTCATCACGGGCGCGTCCGAGGCCGTCGGCGCCCCCATCCTGGTCGGCGCGGTGCTGGTGAACGGTGACCGCACCACCACCAATTCCGTCATGGTGTGGAACGGCGCGGACGGGCCGGGGGAGCGCCACGACAAGAAGATCATCCAGCCTTTCGGCGAGTACCTGCCGATGCGCTCGTTCTTCCGTCTGTTCTCCGAATACGCCGACCGCGCAGGCTATTTCGTGCCCGGCGACGGCGACGGCACGGTGCGCGCGGCGGGCGTGGAGATCGGCGTGGCCACCTGCTACGAGGTGGCCTTCGACCGGGCCTTCCGCGACTCCATGGAGGCGGGCGCGCAGTTGCTGACCGTGCCCACGAACAACGCCACGTTCGGCGACAGCGAGATGACCTACCAGCAGATGGCCATGTCGCGGGTGCGGGCCGTGGAGCACGGCCGGGCCCTCGTGGTGGCGGCCACCTCGGGCGTGAGCGCCATCATCACCGCTGACGGCGCGGTGGCCCAGCAGAGCGAGTTGTTCGTGCCCGCGGCGCTGGTCGCGGAACTACCGTTGCGCACCAGCACCACACCGGCAACCCGAATCGGCGGCACATTCGAGCTGTTCTCGGTTATCCTGACCGCTGCCGCCGTTGTCGTCGCGCTCTTCCGACGGCGGGGGTCGCGGTCTGGACACGCGACCGACCAGGTCCTTCCGGTGAGCGACTCGGCCGGCTGATCTGGTCACCGCACTTCTCCACAACAGAACAGCCGGTATTTTCCGGTGTGGATGAGGCCGCCGTTGCGCGGCCGTGATGTTGCGCGCTATTCGCTGAGTCCTCCGCACCGGCGTCGTACCCGCACGCGTTTTTCGCGCCCGGACCTCGGGGTTGTCCCCGGGTCCCGCGCCGCTCGGCCGAAGTTTGCCGAAATGTAGCTGTTGAAAACAACGTTCTGCCAACGCCGTTCGCCGGAAACAAATCCAAAACGTCGGCCATCCGTGTTCCGGCGTGCTCCGAATCATAGGGCGTGGATCTCACGTCCTACGGCTCGTGCGCGCTCTCGAGCCGTAGTCGGGCTCGGGGAGTTGCGTCAGTAGCGGCAGAACGGAGTGATGAATGAGTTCATTGGCCACCGATCGTGTCGACCAATGCACTTCGGGTGATCTCTCGGTACAACCTTTCGCTCTCTCGCCTGCGCAGACGGCCCTGTGGTATGCCCAGCGGATCCGGCCGGACGTACCGTTGACGATCGCCCAATACGTCGAGATCCACGGGGATCTGGACGTGGGGTGCCTGCTCTACGCGATCGAGCGATTCGGCGCCGAGACCGAGGTGGGCCACGTCCGCCTCGAGGAGATCGACGGCGTCCCGCACCAGCTGGTCGACTGGTCGCGCCGCCCCGGCTGGGGCCGCGTGGACCTGCGCGACGAACCCGATCCGCACGCCGCGGCGCTGCGCTGGATGACCGAGCACGCCAGCTCGCCGATCGATCTGGAACGGGACCCGCTCACCATCAACGTGGTGCTGCGCACCGGCGACTCCGACTACATCTGGTACGCCAGGGCGCACCACATCGTGATCGACGGCTACGGCGCGATGAACGCGCTCACCCGCACCGCCGAGATCTACACCGCCGCGCAGCAGCACACCGAGCCGTCGGTGTCGCGGGCCGCGTCGCTGGAGCGGATCTACGCCGACGAGTCCGCCTACCGGGAATCCAGCCGGTTCCGCAACGACCGCGACTACTGGCTCGAACAGCTGGCGGGCGCGGGCGGTCCGGTCAGCCTGTCGAACGTGCCGCTGACCACCGCCACCCCCGATCCGGGCCGCCGCCTGGCCAAGGGCGCGCTGAGCGAGCGGGTGGACGCGTCGATGAGCGCGGCCGCCACCGAGTTCGGCACCCACAGCTCCACGCTGTTCGTCGCCGCGCTGGCCGGCTACGTGCGGTCGGTGACCGGCGACGCCGACGTGGTGCTGAGCCTGCCGGTCGCCGCGCGCACCACGGTCGCGCTGCGCCGCTCGGCGGGCGTGCTCTCCAACGTGGTGCCGATCCGCGTGCGGTTCGACGCCGACACCACCGTCGCCGACGTGGTGCGCGCGGCCGAGCTCCAGATCACCGGCGCGCTGCGCCACCAGCGTTACCGTCACGACGACATCCGCCGCGACTGCGGCTACTCCCGCGACGCGCGCGGCTTCTTCGGCCCGATGGTCAACATCATGCTGTTCCACGACGAGCTGCGCTTCGGCGATCTCGTCGGCTCGCTGCACGTGCTGGCCACCGGACCGGTCGAGGACCTGTCGATCAACCTGTACAACGGCGAGGGCGGGCGCATCCACGTCGACTTCGAGGCCAACCCCCGGCTGTACGGGGACACCGAGGTCGCCACCCACCACACCCGGTTCCTGGACTACCTCGGCAAGTTCCTGGCCGCCGATCCGCAGACTCCCGCGGAATCGCTGTGCGCGCTGACCGACGCCGAACGCGAACTGGTGCTGCGCGGCTGGAACGACACCGCCGCCCCGGTGCGCCCCGGCACGCTGGCCGGGATGTTCGCCGACCGCGTCGGGGTGAGTCCCGAGGCCGTCGCCCTCGAGTTCGGCGACGACCAGCTGACCTACCGGGAGCTGGACGAGCGCGCCAACCGCCTGGCCCGCGCGCTCATCGCGCGCGGCGCCGGACCCGACACCGTGGTCGGCCTGTGCCTGCGGCGCAGCCTCGACCTGGTCGTCGGCATGTACGCCGTGGTGAAGGCGGGCGCGGCCTACCTGCCGCTGGACCCGGAGCACCCGGCCGAACGCATGGCGGGGATCCTCGACCAGGCGAAGCCGGTGTGCCTGCTCACCGCCGAACGCGACGGCCTGGCGCTACCGGTGCGGGCCCCGATCCTGGCGATCGACACCCTCGACACCTCCGCCTACGACGGCGCGCCGGTCACCGATGACGACCGGCGCGTTCCATTGCGCCCGGACCATCTGGCATACGTGATCTTCACCTCCGGCTCCACCGGCAAGCCCAAGGGCGTCGGCGTGAGCCACGGCGCCATCGTCAACCGGCTGCGCTGGATGCAGCACGAGTACCCGCTCGACCACACCGACGCGGTGCTCCAGAAGACCCCCGCCACCTTCGACGTGTCGGTGTGGGAGTTCTTCTGGCCCTTGCAGATCGGCGCGCGCCTGGTCGTCGCCGAGCCCGACGGGCACCGCGATCCCGCGTATCTCGCGCGCGTCATCGCCGAGAAGGGCGTCACCACCGCGCATTTCGTGCCTTCGATGCTGTCGGTGTTCGTCACCGACACCGATGTGCGCGCGTGCCTGAGCCTGCGCCGGGTGTTCTGCTCCGGTGAGGCGCTGCCCGCCGCCACCGTGCGCGACTTCCACGCCGCGCTGCCCGGCCCCCGGCTGCACAACCTCTACGGGCCCACCGAGGCCGCGGTGGACGTGACCTACTGGCCGTGCCCCGACGATCCGGAGAGCGTGCCGATCGGCTCCCCGGTCTGGAACACCCAGACCTATGTGCTCGACGCGCACCTGCGGCCCGTGCCCCCCGGCGTGGTCGGCGAGCTGTACCTGGCGGGTGTGCAGCTCGCGCGTGGCTACCTCGGCCAGCCGGTGCTCACGGCCGACCGGTTCGTCGCCAACCCCTTCACACCGGGCACGCGGATGTATCGCACGGGCGACCTCGCGCGCTGGCAGCTGGAGCCGACGGCCGAGGGCCGCGGCGTGCTGGAGTACCTGGGCCGCACCGACTTCCAGGTCAAGATCCGCGGTCTGCGCATCGAACTCGGCGAGATCGAGGCGGCGCTGCTCGACGACGCGCACGTCGCGCGGGCGGTCTGCGTGGCCCACCGGGGCCGCGCGGGCGACGAGCTGATCGCCTACGTGGTGGCCGCGCCGGGCAGCACCGACGGACTCGACACCCAGGCACTGCTGGCGGCGCTGCGCCGCACCCTGCCCGCGTACATGGTGCCCGCCGCGCTGATCGAACTGGACGAACTGCCGTTGAGCGCCAACGGCAAGATCGACCGCAAGGCGCTGCCCGTACCCGCGCTGCCCTCGGCGTCGACGGCGATCACCGCCGAACCGCGCACCGAGGTGGAGCGCACGCTGGCCGCGATCTTCGCCGAGGTGCTGGGTATGGAGGCGGTCGGCCTGGACGACAGCTTCTTCGACCTGGGCGGCAACTCGCTCATCGCGGCGCGCGCGGTCGCGCGCATCAACGTCGCCCTCGGCACGGCGCTGACCATCCGCGACCTGTTCGAGGCGGCGTCGGTCGCGGCGCTCACCCAGCGCTTCGCCACGCACACCCCCGACATGGCCTCACCGCGCCTCACCCGCGCCGAGCGCCCGGAGCGGGTGCCGCTCTCGCTGGCTCAGCAGCGGCTGTGGATCCTCAACCGGTTCGCCGAACACGCCGCCGCCTACAACATGCCGCTGGCCATCCGGCTGGAGGGCCCGCTCGACCACGCCGCGCTGCACGCCGGCCTGGTCGACGTGATCGACCGGCACGAGAGCCTGCGCACCACGTTCCCCGAGGGCCCCGACGGCGCGTACCAGCTGGTGCACACGGCGGCGGAGATCCCGCTGACCCTCGACCCGATCGAGGCCGAGGGCGCCGACGTGGCCGCGCTGGCCACCGAATTCGCCGGCTACGGGTTCGATCTGCGCAGCCAGGCCCCGATCCGGGTCGCGCTGTGGCGCACCGGGCCCGACCGCCATGTGTTCCTCGTGGTGCTGCACCACATCTGCGGCGACGGCTGGTCCATCGCGCCGCTGGCCCGCGACCTGGTGCAGGCGGTCACCGCGCGCGTGCGGGGCGCGGCGCCGGAGTGGGAACCGCTGCCGGTGCAGTACGCCGACTTCGCGCTGTGGCAGCGCGAACTGCTCGGCGACGAGAACGATCCGGCCAGCGCCCTGAGCCGCCAGCTCACGCACTGGCGTTCGGCCCTGGCGGGGCTGCCCGAACAGCTGGACCTGCCGCTGGACCGCCCCCGCCCGCTGCGCCGCTCCACCGAGGGCGGCCGGATCGAGTTCACCATTCCGGCCGAGATCCGCCGTGCGGCGGGTGAACTCGCGGCCAGCCGCGGCGTCAGCATGTTCATGGTGCTGCACGCGGCGCTGGCGACGCTGCTGGCGCGGCTGTGCGCGAGCACCGATATCGCCATCGGCACGCCGATCGCGGGCCGGTCCGATCCCGCGCTGGACGAACTCGTCGGCATGTTCGTCAACACGCTGGTGCTGCGCACCGAGGTGGACCCCGCCGCGGGCTTCGACCGCATGCTGGACGTGGCCCGCGAGACCGACCTCAACGCGTTCGCCAACGCCGACGTGCCGTTCGAGCGGCTGGTCGAGGTGGTCAATCCGGAGCGCTCCACCGCGCGCCACCCGCTGTTCCAGGTGATGCTGTCCTACGACCGCGCCCCGGAACTCGGCATCGCGCTGCCCGGCGTCACCGCCGAGGTGCTGCCGCTGGCCGCCGATATCGCCAAGTTCGACCTCCAGCTCGAGGTGCACGACAACCTCGGCGATGGACCGCTGAGCGCCGAATTCGCCTACGCCACCGACGTATTCGACCGGCGCACCGTGGCGGCGTTCGCCCGCCGGTTCAACGCGGTGCTGGCCGCGGCCGTAGCCGCGCCCGATCTGCCCGTGGGCGATATCGACCTGCTGGACCGCAAGGAGTCGGCGAACCTCGTCCCGCTGGCCGCCGCGCCCGCCGAGCCGCCGATCACCCTGGCACGGCTGCTCGGCGCGACGGCCGAGCGGCTGCCCGACGCCGTCGCGGTGCGCTACCTGGGCCGCGACACCACCTACCGGGAACTCGACGAACGCTCGAACCGGCTGGCGCGCACCCTGATCGACCAGGGCGCCGGTCCGGAATCGGTGATCGCCCTCGCGCTGCCGCGCGGCCTGGACTCGATCACCGCGATCTGGGCCGTGGCCAAGACGGGCGCGGCCTACGTGCCCGTGGACCCCGGCTACCCGCGCGAGCGCATCGAGCACATGCTCGGCGATTCGGGCGCGATGCTCGGCCTCACCGTGCGCGACTGCCTGCCCGACCTGCCCGCGTGGCCCGCCCCGCCCGGCAGGCACAGCAAGACGGCGGTGGACTGGGTCGTGCTCGGCTCGCCCGCGCTGGAGGCCGACGTCGCCGCGCGCCCGGCCGCGCCGATCGCCGACACCGAACGCCACCACCCGCTGCGCACCGCGCACCCGGCGTACCTGATCTACACCTCGGGGTCGACCGGCAAGCCGAAGGCCGTCGTGGTCACCCACGCCGGCCTCGCGTCGCTGGCCAGCGAGCAGACGCACCTGTTCGGCGTCACGGATTCCGCACGCACGCTGCACTTCTCGTCGCCGAGCTTCGACGCGTCGGTGCTGGAGCTGCTGCTCGGGTTCGCGGCGGGGGCGACCATCGTCATCGCGCCGGCCGGGATGTACGGCGGCGCGGAGCTGGCCGGCCTGCTGCGCACCGAACGCGTCACCCACGCGTTCGTGACGCCCGCCGCGCTGGCCACCGTGCCCGACGACGGGCTCGACGAGCTCGAGGCCGTCATCGTCGGCGGCGAGGCGTGCTCGGAGGACCTGGTGGCCACCTGGTCGGCGCGCCACCGCATGCACAACATGTACGGCCCGTCCGAGGCGACGGTCGCGGCCACCGCGTCCGGGCCCATGGTCGCGGGACAGCCGGTGCCCCTGGGGCATCCGGTGCGCGGCATGCGACTTTTCGTGCTGGACAACAGGTTGCACCCGGTGCCGCCCGGCACCCCCGGCGAGCTGTACCTCTCGGGACCCGGCGTGGCCCGCGGCTACCTCGGGCGCGTCGACCTCACGGCCGCGCGATTCCCGGCCAACCCGCACGGGCGCCGCGGCGAAAGGATGTACCGCACGGGCGATCTCGTGGTCGCCGACCACGCCGGGCACCTGCGCTTCCTCGGCCGCGCCGACGACCAGATCAAGATCCGCGGCTTCCGCGTGGAACTGCGCGAGATCGACCTCGCGCTGCGAGCGCACCCGGGTGTGGCCACGGCGCTGACCATGGTCCACCGCGACGAGCACGGGCACGACCGCCTCATCGCCTACGTCACGGCGGAACCGGGCGCGGCGGTCACGGCGCGCGACGTGGTGGAGACCGCCCGGCAGCGGCTGCCCGGCTACATGGTGCCCGCGTCGGTGACCGTGCTGGACGCCCTGCCGGTGACCCCGGCGGGCAAGCTGGACCGGAAAGCGTTGCCGGAGCCCGTATTCGTGGCCGCCGGACCCTCGCGCGAACCGGGCACCGAGGCCGAGCGCCGCGTCGCGGCGGTCTTCGGGACGGTGCTCGGCCGCCCGGTGACCGGTGCCGAGGACAGCTTCTTCGACCTCGGCGGCACCTCGCTGCTGGCCACCCGGCTGGCCTCGGCGCTGCACGCCGAGTTCGGGGTGGAGCTGGCGGTGCGCGCGCTGTTCGAGGAGCCCACGGTCGCCGGGGTCGCGCAGCGGCTGGCGGAAGCGCCCCGGACGCAGCGGATCGCGCTGGCTGTGCACACGCCGCGTCCGGGTCGCCTCCCGTTGTCGCTGCCGCAGCAGCGACTGTGGTTCCTGAATCGATTCTCACCCGAATCGAGCGCCTACAACATCGCATTCGTCATACGGATCGACGGCGATCCCGACGTGGCCGCCCTGCGCGCCGCGCTCGGCGACGTGGTGGCGCGCCACGAGGTGCTGCGCACCGTGTACCCCGAGGACGGCGCGGGCGCCCAGCAGGTCGTGCTGCCCGCGGCGCGGGCGGTGCCCGCGCTGGTGCCGGTCGACGTGGACGAGGCGGGCGCGGCCGACGCGCTGCGCGTGCTCGCCCGCGGCGGCTTCGACCTGACCCGCGACACCCCGCTGCGCGTGGCGCTGCTGCGCACCGGCCCGCGTCGCCACCAGCTCGGCATCGTGTTGCACCACATCGCCGCCGACGGCTGGTCGCTCGGCCCGCTCACCCGCGATCTGGCCGTGGCGTACGCGGCCCGGTGCGGCGACGCGGCCCCCGCGTGGGCGCCACTTCCGGTGCAGTACGCGGACTTCGGGCTCTGGCAGCGCGAATGCCTGGGCGACGCGAGCGATCCCGAGAGCGTGGCGGGCGCGCAGCTGGCCTTCTGGCGTGAGACGCTGGCGGAGCTGCCCGACGAGCTGCCGCTGCCCTACGACCGGCCGCGTCCGGCCGACCCCACCCACGAGGCGGGGACAGTGCGCTTCACCGTGCCCGACCCGATCGCGCGCGGTCTCACGGCGCTGGCCCGCGAACAGGGCGCGAGCCCGTTCATGGTGCTGCGCTCGGCGCTCGGCGTGCTGCTGCGCGCCGTGACGGGCGGGCGCGACATCGTGATCGGCACGCCCATCGCCGGACGCACCGACGCCCAGCTCGACGAGCTGGTGGGCATGTTCGTCAACACGCTGCTGCTGCGCTCCGACGTGGACCCCGACGCCACCTTCGCGGCGCTGCTGCGCGCCGACCGCGACGGCGAACTGGCCGCCATGGCCAACGCCGACGTGCCGTTCGAGCGGGTCGTGGAGGAGCTCGGCCGCACCGTCGGCGCGAACCGCCCGGTGTTCCAGGTGGCGCTCACCGTGCAGGACGGCCCGCCCCCGGCGCTGGACCTGCCCGGCCTGACGCTGCGCGCCGACGAGCTCGACATCGCGCGCGCCAAGTTCGACCTGGAACTGCGCGCGGGCCAGAGTGGATACGAATTCGTCTACGCCGCCGAGCTTTTCGACGAGGCGACGGTGCGGACCCTGGCCGACCGGTTCCTGCGCGTGCTGGCCGCGATCACCGCCGACCCGCGGGTGCGGGTGTGCGATATCGACGCGCGCACCGAACTGGAACGCCGCCACTTGACCCCGGCCATCGGCGGCCCCGCCGCCCCGCCGGTCACGCTGGCCGAACTGTTCGTCGCGGCCGCGCGGCGGCACCCGGAGAACGTGGCGCTGCGCGCGGACGGGACGTCGATCACCTACGCCGAGCTCGACCGGCGCTCGAACCGCTTGGCGCGGGCCTTGATCGGGCGCGGACTGGGTGCGGGCGATCGTGTCGCGCTCGGGCTCACCCGCTCGGTGGAGTCGGTGCTCACGGTGCTGGCCGTCGCGAAATCCGGTGCGGCGTACGTGCCGGTGGACCCGAACTACCCGGCCGACCGCGTGCGCCACATGCTCACCGACTCCGGTTGCGCCTTCGGCGTGACGGTCGGCGCGCACGCGGCGAACCTGCGGGCGGCGGCCGCCGACGCGGCCACGCACTGGCTGCTGCTGGACGACCCGGCCTTCGCGGGCGAACTCGCCGCGCTGGGTGAGCGGCCGATCGCGGATGCCGAACTGCGCAAGCCGGCCCGGATCGCCGACCTGGCCTACCTCATCTACACCTCGGGCTCGACCGGCACGCCGAAGGGCGTGGCGGTCACGCACCGCGGCCTGTCCAACTTCGCGGCCGAACTGCGCGATCACGTGGCGGTGGACGAGCACTCCCGCACGCTGCACTTCTCCTCACCCAGCTTCGACGCGGCCGTGCTCGACCTGCTGTTGGCGCTCGGCGCGGGCGCGACCATGGTGATCAGCCCGACCGACATCTACGGTGGCGACGAACTCGGCGCCCTCCTGCGGCGCGAGCGGGTCACCCACGCCTTCTTGACTCCGGGGGCGCTGGCGACCGTGGATCACGACCGCTGGCCGCTGCCGGACCTGCGCGCCCTGCTGGTCGGCGGCGAGGCCCTGCCCGCCGATCTGGTGGCGCGCTGGGCGCCCGGCCGGGCGATGTACAACGCCTACGGGCCGACGGAGACGACGATCGTCGCCACGATGGCGGGACCGCTGCGACCCGGCGGTCCGCTCACCATCGGCTCCCCGGTGCGCGGCGCGCGGGCCCTGGTGCTGGACGAGCGGATGCGCCCGGTCCCGATGGGTGTGCCGGGTGATCTGTACGTCGCGGGTCTGGGCGTGTCGCGCGGGTACTTCGAGCGCTACGGCCTCACCGCGTCGCGGTTCGTCGCCGACCCGTTCGGCCCCGCCGGTGAGCGCATGTACCGCACGGGTGACGTGGTGCGCTGGAACGGCGACGGCGAGCTGGTGTACCTGGGCCGCAGCGACCACCAGGTGAAGGTGCGCGGTTTCCGCATCGAGCTGGGCGAGATCACGGCCGCGCTCGGCGCGCACCCGGACGTGCGGTTCGCCTTCACCCAGGTGCGTCCGGTCGCGGGCACCGATCGCATCGTCGCCTACGTCCAGCCGGCCGATCCGTCTGCCGGTGTCGACGTGGACGCGGTGCGCGCGCACGCGGCCGAGGCGCTGCCCGCGCACATGGTGCCCGCGAGTATCACCGTGCTGGAACGGATTCCGCTCACGCCGGTCGGCAAGCTCGACACCGCCGCGCTGCCGGAACCGGAACTCGCCGCCGGCCCGGTCCGCCGCGAACCCGCCACCGACTCCGAGCGACTGGTGGCCGCGGTAATGGCCGAGCTGGTCGGTGCCGAATCCGTCAGCGCCACCGACAGTTTCTTCGATATCGGCGGAAACTCGCTGCTGGCCACGCAATTGGTGGCGCGGCTGGCCGCGGCGGGCGCCGCGCGCCTGGAGGTGCGCACCGTGTTCACCGCGCCCACCGTCGCCGAACTGGCCGCGCTGCTCGACGCGGGCGTCGCGGGGGAGGCCGAGAACGGGCCGGTGCGCCAGGAACGGCCGGACCGCGTCCCGCTCTCCGCGGCGCAGCACCGGCTGTGGTTCCTCAACCGGTTCAACGAGACCGGCGCCGAGCTCAGCGCGGGCGCCTACAACGTCCCGGTCGTGCTGCGCTTGCGCGGCGACCTCGACGTGCAGGCGCTCGTGCACGCGCTGCACGCGGTGCAGGAGCGGCACGAAACGCTGCGCACCGTATTCCCCGAGCTGGACGGCGAACCCGCCCAGCTGGTGCTGGACCCGGCCGCGGCGGCCATCACCCTGTTCGTCGCGACCGTCACGCCCGGCGAGGTGGACGACGCCGTCCGCCGTTTCACCGCACCGGGATTCGACCTGGCCGAGAGCGTGCCGCTGCGCGCGGCGCTGATCACCGTGACCGACCGTCCCGACCCGGACGGCGCGATCGCGCCCGGCGCGTCGCAGGAGAACGTGCTGGTGCTCGTCGTGCACCACATCGCGATGGACGGCTGGTCGCTGGAACCCCTCGCCGCCGACGTGGCCGTCGCCTACAACGCGGCGCGCGACGGGCTGCGGCCCGGCTGGGACGAGCTGG
The DNA here is from genome assembly GCF_003315035.1 of Nocardia puris. Lineage (GTDB taxonomy): Bacteria > Actinomycetota > Actinomycetes > Mycobacteriales > Mycobacteriaceae > Nocardia > Nocardia puris. Next base: position 670,396 of record NZ_QNRE01000002.1, on the reverse strand, counting down.
CCGTCCAGTACGCGGATTACACGCTGTGGCAACGGGATACGCTCGGCGCCGAGGACGATCCGGAGTCGGTGCTGAGCAAGCAGCTCGACTACTGGCGGCGCACCCTGCACGGCGTGCCGGAACTGAGCACCGTGCCGGCCGACCGGCCGCGCCCGCCCGTGCCGTCCTACCGCGGCGGCGAGGTGGCGTGCACGGTCGACCCGGCCACGCACCGGGAGTTGCAGGTCGTCGCGGCGAGCCGCAATGTCAGCATGTTCATGCTGCTGCACGCCGCGCTCGCCGTGCTGCTGCACCGGATGGGCGCCACCGACGACATCGCCGTCGGCACCCCCATCGCCGGGCGCGGGCACCCCGCGCTGGACCGCATGGTCGGCATGTTCGTGAACACGCTGGTGCTGCGCACCCCCGTCGACGGATCGGCGCGGTTCACCGACCTGCTCGACACCGTCCGCGACACCGACCTGGACGCCTTCGCGCACGCCGACCTGCCGTTCGAGCGGCTGGTCGAGGTGCTCAACCCGCACCGCTCGCAGGCGCACCACCCGCTGTTCCAGGTGATGCTCTCGGTGCGCAACCGCCCGGTCACCGAACTGACCCTGCCCGGACTGCGGATCGAGAGCGTCGAGACCGACGCCGGGATCGCCAAGTTCGACCTGCAATTCACCCTCACCGAAGGGCTCACCGCGGACCGCGAACCGGACGGCATCACGCTCGCGGTGAACTACGCGGCCGACCTGTTCGACGCGGACACCGCGCACGCGCTCGGCAAGCGCCTGGTGCGCCTGCTCGGCGCTATCGCGGCGAATCCCGCTGCGGCCGTGGGTGATCTGGACCTGCTCGACGCCGAGGAATGGAGCGGGCTCACCCCGGTGCGGGGCGCGACCGCCGACCGTCCGGTCACCTTCCCCGAGGTGTTCGAGGCGGCCGCCGCCGTCGACCGCGCCGCCGTCGCGATCCGCGCCGACCAGACGCAGGTGAGCTACGACGCGCTCGACCGGTGGACCAACCGCCTGGCGCGCGTGCTAATCGGGCGCGGCGTCGGTCCGGAAACCCTGGTGGCGCTGGGCATTCCGCGGTCGGTCGAATCCGTGGCCTCGGTGCTGGCGGTGGCCAAGGCGGGGGCGGCGTTCGTCCCGGTCGACCCGCTCTACCCGGCCGGGCGCATCAGCCACATGCTCTCCGATTCCGGTGCGGCACTGGGCATCACGCTCGCCGAGTACCGCGACGAGCTGCCCGGCGACGTCGAGTGGATCGTGCTGGACGACCCGGAGTTCCGCGCCACCGTGCTGGCCACCGGCGACGCAGCCGTCACCGACGCGCAGCGGGTGCGTCCGCTGCGGCTGGACAATCCCGCCTACGTCATCTACACCTCCGGCTCCACCGGCACCCCGAAGGGCGTGGTCGTCACCCACGGCGGCCTGTCCAACTTCGCCGCCGAGACCGCGCAGCGCTTCGGCGTGCACCCGGGCAGCCGCATCCTGCACTTCGCGACGCCGAGCTTCGACGCCGCCATGCTGGATCTGCTGTTCGCGCTCGGCGGGGCGGCCACGCTGGTCATCACGCCGCCCGGCGTGGTCGGTGGCGCGGATCTGGCCGAGGTGTTCGTCGCCGAACGCATCACGCACGCGTTCATCACCACCTCGGCGCTGGGCACGGTCGACCCGGCCGGCGTCACCGAACTCCAGCACGTGCTGGTGGGCGGTGAGGCGCTGCCCGCCGATCTGGTGAACCGCTGGGCGCCGGGCCGCAACCTCTACAACGTGTACGGGCCGACGGAGACCACCATCGTCACCGTCATCTCCGAGCCCATGCGGGTGGGCGCGCCGATCCTCATCGGCGGGCCGATCCGCGGCGTCGCGACCACCGTCCTGGACGCCCGCCTGCATCCCGCGCCGGTCGGCGTCACCGGCGAGCTGTTCCTCGCGGGCAGCGCGCTGGCGCGCGGCTACCACAACCGGCCGGGACTCACCGCGCAGCGGTTCGTCGCCAATCCCTATGGCAAGCCGGGGGAGCGGATGTACCGCACCGGCGACCTGGTGCGCTGGTGGCCGGGCGCGCCCGCGGGCAGGCACGAGATCGAGTACATGGGCCGCACCGACCACCAGGTCAAAATCCGCGGCTTCCGCATCGAACTCGGCGAGATCGACGCCGCGCTGCACCGGCATCCCGCGGTCGAATGGGCGCACACCATCGGGCACCGCACCCAGGCGGGCACAACGGCGCTGGTGTCCTACGTGGTGCCGCGCGCGGCGGTCACGGCCGGCGAACTCACCGAGCACGTCGGCGGCCTGGTGCCGAATTACATGGTGCCGCAGTCGATCATGCTCATCGACGAGGTGCCGCTCAGCCCCGTCGGCAAGCTCGACCGCAAGGCCCTGCCGGAGCCGGTGTTCACCGCCGCCGTCGGCTACCGCGCCCCGGCCACCCCCGTGGAAGCGGTGCTGTGCGCGGCCTTCGAGACCGTGCTGGGAGTCGAGCGGGTCGGCGCGGACGACGCGTTCTTCGAACTCGGCGGCAACTCGCTGCTGGCCACGAAGGTCGTCGCGCAGGTGCGGGCCGAGGGCATCGACCTGCCGGTGCAGCTGATGTTCGGTGACGCCACCCCCGCCGCCATCGCGGCCCGGCTCACGGCCGCGGGCGGTGCCGATGCGGCGCTGGCTGCCACGCTGGCGCCGGTGCTGCCGATCCGCCCGCTGCGCGCGGGCGGCAAGGCGCCGCTGTTCTGCGTGCACCCGGCGATCGGACTGTCCTGGTGCTACTCGGGGCTGCTCGCGCACCTGGCGCCGGACCGTCCGGTGTACGGGTTGCAGGCGCCGCACGTGGCGGGTGACGAGCAGTTCGACTCGATCACCGAGGCCGCGAAACAGTATGTGGCGCATATGAAGTCGGTGCAGCCGACCGGTCCGTACCATCTGCTCGGCTGGTCGCTGGGCGGTCTCATCGCGCACGAGATCGCGGTGCAGTTGCGGGACGCGGGCGACGAGGTGGCCCTGCTGGCCATGATGGACAGCTACCAGCTCGGCGACCGCTGGCTCGACGACGCCGTGCCCGGCGTCGCGGAGATCGTCGCCGAATTCGGCGGCGACGGCATCGACCCGGCCACCGTCACCACCCTGAGCGACGCCGCCGAGGTGTTGCGCGCCCAGCAGGGACCGTTCGCGGCGCTCACCCTCGAGCACCTCGAACGCCTCTACACCGGATACGCCAACGGCACGATCCTCGCGCACGGATTCCGTCCGCGCGCCTTCGACGGCGACGTCGTGTTCTTCACCGCCGCCGACGACGAGACCAACCGCGCGGATCCGCAGCGGTGCGCGGCGGCCTGGGAGCCGTTCGTCACCGGCACCGTGCACGACCATCCCCTGTCCTGCCGCCATTCGGCCATGACCGCACCCGACGCGCTCGCCGTGATCGGCCCGGTGCTGCACCGGCATCTCGACGGCGGCCCGAACGACCACGAAGGAGATCAGCCGATGAGTGAGACGCGCTCATGACACTCGCCGTCGAGGTGCGCGGCCTGGTCAAGAACTACGGGAAGGCCCGGGTGCTGGACGGGATCGACCTGGACATCCCCGCGGGCACGGTGCTGGGACTGCTCGGGCCCAACGGCGCGGGCAAGACCACCACCGTCCGCATCGTCACCACCCTGCTGCGGCCCTGCGCCGGCTCGGTGCGCGTCGCGGGCGTCGACGTGCTGCGCGACCCGGCCGGGGCGCGCCGGCGCATCGGCCTGTCGGGGCAGTACGCGGCGGTCGACGCGAACCTCTCGGGCTACGAGAACCTGCGCATGGTCGCCCGGCTCTACGGGATGTCACCGCGCCAGGCCACCCACCGCGCCGCCGAACTGCTCGGCGCGTTCGGCCTCGACTACGCCGCGCACCGCCGTGCGGGCGCCTACTCCGGTGGCATGGCGCGCCGGCTCGACCTCGCGGGCGCGCTGGTCGCGCGGCCCGCGGTGGTGGTGCTGGACGAGCCGACGACGGGTCTGGACCCGCGCGGGCGCAACGACATGTGGCGGGTGATCGGCGATCTCGTCGACGACGGCACCACCGTGCTGCTCACCACGCAGTACCTGGAGGAAGCCGATCTGCTCGCCGATCGGATCACCGTCATCGACAAGGGCAAGGTCATCGCGCGCGGCTCGGCCGACGAGCTGAAGACCTCCATCGGCGGCGACCGGCTCACCGTCACGCTCGCGGCGGGGCAGGAACCCCGGCCCGCGCTGACGGTCCTGGCGCAGGTGGGGATCGGGGAGCCGAGTCACGAGTCCGGCACCGACGAGGTGTCGGTGGTGGTCGGCGACGGTTCGCGCACGATGGTCGAGGCGTTGCGCAGGCTCGACGACGCCGGCGTGTGCGTGGTCGACGCGCACGTGCACCGGCCCTCCCTCGACGACGTGTTCCTGTCCATCACCGGCACCCCGGCCGCCGAATCGAGCACCGAGCCGGAAACCGACGACGTACCAGAGGAGATCATGTCGTGAGCCAGCGACGCGAGACGACGACCGCGGGCCGGGTGGTTCGGTGACCAGCGCAGCCACCGTGGAGCGCGACGACGCCGCGGGCGAGAACACCCCGCCGCCGGCGAAACCCCGTCCCGCCCAGGACTTCACGTCCCCCAAACTGCGGGTCTTCCGGGACAGCGCGATCGTGGCGCACCGGAACCTGCTGACCATCCTGCGGGTGCCGACGCTGCTGGTGACTGCCACCATCCAGCCCCTGATGTTCGTGTTCCTGTTCGCCTACATCTTCGGCCCCACCGTGGGCGGCGGCCAGTACCGGGAATTCCTGCTGGCGGGCATCTTCGCGCAGACCGTGGCGTTCAACGCGGCCTTCACCACGGTGGGCCTGGCGGGCGACCTGCACCGGGGCATGATCGACCGGATGCGCACGCTGCCGATGTCGCGGCTGGCGGTGCTGATGGGGCGCACGCTGTCGGACCTGGTGGTGAACATCGTCGCGGTCGCGGTGATGGTGGGCTGCGGTTACCTCGTCGGCTGGCGGATCAACGGCGGCATCTGGGACGCGGCGCTGGCGTTCGGCATCATCCTGCTGTTCGCGTTCGCCATGTCGTGGGTGGGCGCGGTGACCGGCCTGATGTCGCCGTCGGTGGAGGTGGCGCAGAGCGCGGGCCTGATCTGGCTGTTCCCGCTGAGCTTCATCTCCTCGGCTTTCATCTCCGCCCAGACCCTGCCGCAGCCGCTGCGGACCATCGCGGAGTGGAACCCGATCACCGCCGTCGCGGCGTCGGGGCGCAAGCTGTTCGAGAACGGCGCGCCGCCCTCGTTCGGCGTGCCGACGGGCTGGCCCGCCGAGCACTGCGTGGAGTACGCGATCCTGTGCTCGGTGGCGATCCTGGCGGTCGCGATCCCGATCGCGCTGTGGCAGTACCGCAAGGTCGCCAGCCACTGAGCCCCTTCGCAAGAGGCCGGTTCCGATTCGGGACCGGCCTCTTTTCGTCGGCCCGGCCGATTCGGGGCGGCGAAGGCGGGTAGGGCGTAGTCAGGCCGGGGCGCCGAATGATTTGCCAGAGGAACCACCCATGTCCACACCGCACGCACCTCTCAGCGGTGAGGGGCCGCGCGAGAAACGCCGCGAGTCCGCGCCCGCCGCGCACGACGCGTGGAACCTGCGGGCCCGCGCGGAGACGCCGACGCAGCGATTGGACCGCAACTGGGCGCACCTGCTGCAAGAGTTGCGCGTGCTGCAAACCGGCGTGCAGGTGCTTACCGGATTCCTGATGATCCTGCCCTTCCAGCCCGCGTTCGGTGCGCTCTCGGACGGGATGCGCGCCGTCTACCTGATGACGGCCGCGGCCGCGGTGTGCGGCGCGATCGTGCTGATGGCGCCGGTGGCCTGGCATCGGCTGCTGTTCCGCCGCAGGCGCCTGCAGACGCTCGTGTGGGCCGCGCACCGGTACGCGATGGTGGGGCTGGTGCTGCTCGGGGTCGCGATCGGCGGGGTGTGCACCTTGATGGTGGATCTGGTGGTGGGACCGGTGGCGGCCGCCTTCGCCGGAGCGTCGACGGTGGTGCTGTTCCTGGTGGTGTGGCTGGCCGCGCCGATGCGCAGGCGGTGGACGGCGGGCGAGCCGGACCACGGTCTGCCGGTGCGGCGGCGGGATCGCCGGGTGGTGCGCGGGACGGGACCACCCAACCGGCGGGGAGTGCCTGGGCTGATGCGGTAGTGCGTTATCGCACGCGGTGCCGGGGTGCATCGAGTGCCGGGTGAACAGCACGAAGGCCGGCTCCCGTGTCGGGAACCGGCCTTCGTCTGTCGTGCTCAGCCGCGGCGGCGGGTCTTCAGCAGCTCGAGGCGCTCCTTGAGGAGTTCCTCCAGCTCTTCCTTGCTGCGGCGTTCCAGCAGCATGTCCCAGTGGGTGCGCGGCGGCTTGACCTTCTTGGTCTCCTGGGTGGTGCCCTCCATGAGGGTGCCCTCCTGGCCGTTGCGGCACAGCCAGGTCGGGGGGATCTCCGCGTCGTCGGCGAACGGCACGTCGAACTCTTCACCGTTGTCGGTGCGGTAGCGGGCGATCCGACGCGGAGCCAGGTCGTGGTCGCGATCGGTCTCGTAGCTCACCGCTCCGAGCCGACTGCCCCGGAGTACGCGATCTGCCATGGTGTGCCTCTCCCTGTGTGCTCGAGTCTTGCGCTGCCACCGACATCCGCGAGTTGCGGACCTCTGGTGCAACGAACGGGCCTGCGTCAATAGTTCCCGACACGGCGGCGGTGAACCGTTCCATTGTAGTGGGTGCGCGTTCACCTCCCCGCCACGCGCCGGGTCAGGCGGTGCCGTGGTCGTCGCGGAGGCGGTGCAGATCGGCGTGCAGTTCGGCGTTGGCGTCCTCCAGATCGAGGATGCGGCCGATGCCCGCGAGGTTGACACCCTGGGCGACGAGGTCGGTGATCCGGCGCAGGCGGGCGAGGTCGTCGCCGCTGTAGCGGCGGGTGCCGCCGTCGCTGCGCGCGGGGGTGATGAGTCCGTGGCGTTCGTACAGGCGCAGGGTCTGTACGCCGATACCGGCGAGGTCGGCGGCCACCGAGATGGCGTAGACGGCGCGGCCGGGGTCGGGTACGGGGTGGTCGTCCTGTGGCATCGTGCTCCCGCGTTCATCGGCATCAGATTTTCTGAGGGTATCCACTTGCGATCACTTCAATCCGGTGCTATAAGAAATATGTGTCAGGTGACACAGATTATCTGACACGAACCGCAGGGAACCGAACCGGACATTCGGAGTGACGCCATGCGTGACATCGAGATCCCGGTACCGCTGGACGAGCTGGACGCGCGCCTGCTGGCGCTCGACCCGGACCTGGCGCCGCTGGTCGCGGAGATCGAGGAGATCTTCGCCGAACTGCCCGCGAGCCGACGGGTCCCGGTGCGACCGCGACTGCGCACCCGCCCGGCCCGGCCGGCGGCGGTCACGCCGCGGTTTCCCGAACCGCCCCGCCTGACGGGGCTGCCGCGACGACGCGTCCGGGCGACGCAGCGCGGCCCTCCGCGGCGTGCGCGCAGCAGGACATGAGGACATGAGCCAGGAGGTGATAGCCGAATCGGAGTCCACGACCAGGTTCGCGTCGCGGGATGCCGACCGCGCCCAGCACCCGGCGCCGTCGAGCACAGCGACCAGATCTCCGCGCACCGCCACGTCCGTGGCACGACCGGGCGCGGCGGCATCCCCGGCGGCGGACCACTATTCGCAATGTCACGTCTTCCTTCGCGGGGCGGGCCCGGCAGCGGTGCCCGTCCCGTCCCGATGGGCAAGGAGGTTCGCCGATGACCACGATCCCCACCCGCGACGACGCGGACCACGCCGACCAGCAGACGGTCGTCCACGCCGCCGATCGCGACATCGGCTGGGACGACGGCGCGTTGCCTCCGCTGACCGAACGCGTCCGGGCGGGCTTCGACGCCGCCGACCTCACCGACCGACTCGACCAGGCTCTGATCACACCGCTCCCCGATGACGACTATCCACTCGCCTACTGACACCGCCCCCGTTCCCGACGCCGCGCCGGCCCACTGGCATCACGGCACCGTCGCGTGGTTCAACGCGGAGAAGGGTTTCGGGTTCCTCACACCGGACGACGGCACCGCCGCGGTGTTCGTCGACTTCACGAGTATCGACGTGGTCGGCTACCGGACGCTGAGCGCCGGTCAACCCGTCATCTACACGATGCGGGAGACCCGGCGCGGGCCCGAGGCCACGTGCGTGCGCCCCTACTCCCGCGCGCAGACCGGATCGTCGGCGCGAATTCCCTTGGCGCGCCTCGGTTCCTGCCTGCCCCGGTGGGGTGCACGGGACCGCGCCGTGTGAGTGGTCTTCCCCGGTGCGGCTGCCGCACCGGGGAAGGGGACCGGTCGCGGGCCGGTTCGTGGGAATGTGGTGGGGTGGATGTGGAGATCGTTTCGCCGGTGGTGGCGTCGGTAACGCCGTTCGGGGAGTCCGGGCGGGTGGATCACGGTGCGCTGGCGGACTTCCTGGCATTGTCCGCGTCGGCGGGAGTCCGTTCGATGCTGGTCGGCGGGACGACGGGGGAGTTCCCGAGTCTGACCGTGGGGGAGCGGCGGACGCTGCTGGAGCGCAGCCGCGCATCGTGGGCAGGGACGGTGATCGCGCACGTCGGAGCGACGGCGGTCGAGGATGTGGTCGCCCTCGCGGACCACGCGCGGGAGTACGCGGACGCGGTCGCGGTGGTCGCGCCGTACTACTTCGCCGACGCGACGGGTGTCGAGGCGTTCTTCCGGCAAGTGCTGCAACGGGTTTCGATGCCGGTGTGGTTGTACAACTTTCCCCGGCACACGGGGAACGTGATCAGCGGGGCCGTGCTCGAGCGGCTGGCGGCGGAGTTCCCGCAGCTGGTCGGGGTGAAGGAGTCCGGCAAGGATCGCGACGTGACCGCGGCGATGACCGCGTTGCGCCCCCGGCTGTCGGTGTATCTCGGCGACGACGGCGCGGGTGCCCGCGTGCGCGCCTTGGGCGTCGACGGTGTGGTGAGCGGCGCGGGCGGGCCGGTGGCGGAACTGCCCGTCGCGATCGCCCGCGCGGTGGCCCGCGATGACCTGCCGCGCGCCGACGCGGCGCAAGCGATCTTCGACCGCTACAGCGCGTTCCGGCGCGAGATCCCGCTCAGCGACATCGCTTTCGCCAAAGCCGCCGTCGCCACCCGCCTCCCGGGATTCCCGGTCGCGGTGCGCGCCCCGCTGACCGCGGCCGACGCGCAACAGCGCCGCTCGATCGACACCTTCCTGCGCGAGCGGATCCTCGACGAGCTGCCCACGCTCTGAGCTCGACAGTGGCCCACGGATTGCCACGCTGCGCGACGCCGGGGCCGCGTGGGTGACGTGTCAACGTGCGGCGTTGGTGGGAGGGGTGGGGAGGGGCGCGCTATCGTGTCCGGCGTGCCTCATGCGTCCATGCCGGGTCGTACCGTCGTCGATCGTCATCTGTCGTGCCTGTGGTGCGGGCGGGAGATCGTGGAGTCGGAGGGCGGGCGGCGCAGGCGGTACTGCAGGCAGTCGTGCCGGCAGCGGGCCTACGAACACCGGAACAGCTTGAAGGGCACCGGGATTCCGGAGGATTCGGTGGTGCTCAGCGCGCAGGAGGCGGCCGATCTGGCAGACCGGTGGTTCGCGGCGCGCTGCGCGGCCGAGGACGTCGCCACCGCCATCCAGGAGGGCGCCGACCGCGACGAACTGGCCGCGCTCAGCGCGACCCTGGTGGACCTCGCCCGCGACGCCGAACGCCTGCGGTGACTCAGCCGACGCGCCGGTAGGTGAGCGGGAAGTCCTCGGTCCACTGCTCGCCGTTCGCCGAGATCTCGTAGGCCCCGCTCACGCGGTCGCCGCCGTCGGAGATCGCGCCGACCCACCGCTGGGAGAAACCCGGCTCGAACCGCCAGATGATCCACGTCGCCGAGTCCAGCTTCATCCGATACGTGCGGGTGACACCGCGCGAGTCGTAGGTGTGCATGACGAAGACGTCGTCGCCCTGGTACCCGATGACGTTCAGGGCGTCCGGCATGTCCGGATGGTCGCTGACGGACCGTTCGGTCAGGAAGTGCTTGCCCGGCACCCACTCGAAGGTGGACCTGCCCGGCACCGTCAGCTCCGGCGCGCCCGGCCCAAGGAACCCGGCTCGGAAGTGGGCCGCCGTCTCCCAGGTCCCGACCAGGAAGTCGAGCCGGTCCAGGGCGGGGTCACGTCCGGCGGGGATGTCGGCGGGTTCGATCGACTCGGTGGACATGAGCGCCTCCTGTGCTGTGCGCGTACCGGAACAAACGCCGGCGGCGCGGCCTGAACATCGGGGTGCGTGGTCCGAGGATGCGTCGCGGTCGGGCTCGGTTCCCGCTGTTCGAGGCGTTGCGCCCGGGTGAGGTTGCTCTGTTTCATGCTACGCAGCGAACCTGGTCAACACGCCGGAACGAGCGGGCCGGGCCTCTCACGCGGTGGAACTGCGGACGGTGGGCCGCGGCCTGGCGTCGAGTTCCGCGCGGGCGCGGGTGTAAACGGTCGCGGTCGTGAGGGCGACGAATCCGAGGACGGCCGCGGCGGCCGCCAGGGTGGCGGCGTCGGGATGGATCAGGGGCTGCGCGCGCATCGCCTGGGTGAACACGATGACCAGCGCTCCGCCGTAGCCGAGGGCCAGCACACCGACGAGCACGGCGCGGGTGCGTTCGTCGCGCAGCCAGACGTGCCGGTGCGCCAGCCAGGCCAGCACCACCGCGGCGAGCAGCAGGACCTGGATGCCGTGCAGGCCGACGAAGTGCGGGACGCGCAGATCGCCACCGACCGTGCTCCACTGCGTGATCGGCATCCCCGGCCCGGCGTCGCGCACCAGTTCCCCGGGAGCTCCGTCCGGCAGAACGGTATGGCCGGCGACCAACTCGACTATGTCGCCGTTGGCGTCGCGCACGAGCTGCTTCCCCGTGAACCCCATGAGATAGCCGAGCGCCATACCCATCACGGCCAGCACAAGGCCCGCTTGTATGGCCCGTGTGGTCGGCCGGTCCGCCAGGCGCTGCCATATCAGCATGACCATGATGAGCACATTCGCGAAGAACAGTCCGGGCACGCCGGACGCGAACACCGTCTGGCCGATCGAGTTGACCGGGTCCTCGGCGGTATTGAAGTGGCTGAACGTGCCGCGCGCGGCTTGCAGGACGATGAATCCCACGTCGATCACGCCGGTCACCGCGAACACCGTCCCCAACCACCACGTGAAGCGGGATCCTTTGTGCGGCAAGGAGAGCAGCCACGCCAAGGTGAGACCGTAGAGGGCGAACGCGAACCCGAATTTGAACGTCTTCAACCACACCGACTCGCCCAGCAGCTGCCGGTCGTCGGCGAGCATGCCGATCACCGAGGCGAGGGTGAGCGTCGCCATCGCGGCGGACATGTACAGCAGCGGCCGGTGCAGACCCGTCGTGGCGCGGATCGTGGCGGGTGCGGCGATCTCGGTGGTGACCATGCGATGACGGTAGGAATCGGCGGCGCGCGCCCACGTCCCGCGACGGGACGATTCGCGGCTCATACCGTGGTACCGGATCGCGCTCCAGCTCACTCCCCGGTACGCGAAACACCCGTGCCCGCGAACGAAAGTCGTTCGCGGGCACGGGTGCCGGAGGAGTTTCGCGAGCCCCTCATCTCACTCGCGAACCCGATACATCAGGCCGGGTGGCGGAACACGTCCACACCGCGCGCGGCCAGCCACGGGATCGGGTCGATCGGACCCACACCGGGCATGTGCACCTCGTAGTGCAGGTGCGGACCGGTGGAGTAGCCGCGGCTGCCGACGGTGGCGATCACGTCACCGGCGCGGACGTGCTGGCCGACCGACACCAGGATGTCCTGCATGTGGCCGTAGACGCCGACGCTGCCGTCGTCCTGCTGGATGCGGACCCACAGGCCGAAGCCGGAGGCGGGACCGGCCTCGAGGACGACGCCGTCGGTGACGGAGACGATCGGCGCGCCCATCGGGTCACCGAAGTCCAGACCGGCGTGCATCGCGCCCCAGCGCATACCGTAGTGCGAGGTCAGCATTCCCGCGACCGGACGGACGGTCTTGGGGCGCGCGGCCTCCTGGGCCAGGCGGTGCTGTTCCCACAGGACGGGCTCGGGCACGATCTGGGGCATCTGCGCTTCGCGGGGTGTGAAGGCGGTGAACTCCACGGCGTGCGACTCGATGGAGTCGGCAGCCGCGGGAGCGGCGTCGTCGGGGCCCACGGCGGCGAACAGGCCGAGCGAGGCGCCGACGGCGGCGGAGACGGCCACGGCGCGGGTGGCGACGCGGCGTCGGCGAGAGCGGGTCACGCCGGGCCGCCGGTAAAGTAACGGATCGGTCACGGGCATGGAAACGAACGTACGGGAGTCCTCACGGCGTTCCGTAATCTTGTGGTTACCCTCACAGGGGTACAAAAGCCCAGGTGGCGTGTCACGACTAGGTAACGACGCGGCGTGTCTCCGTTTGTGACCTCGCGATTTGGGGTAATCGCGCAAGTTGACCGGAAGTGTGCCAGTTGATCACACTATGTGAGTGGCGACTAACGGAGTTCGGGCGCTCGAAGCGCTGGCCGACCCCACCCGGCGCGCCCTGTTCGAGGCCTTGCCGCAGGGTCCGCGCTCGGTGGGCGAACTGGCGGCCCAGGTCGGGGTGAGCAGTTCGGCGGTCTCCCAGCATCTGAAGATCCTGAAGGCGGCGCGCCTGGTGGCGGTGCGGCCGGAGGGCACCCGGCGGCTCTACACGCTGGACCCGCGCGGGCTCGGCGACGCCCGCGACTACCTGGAACAGTTCTGGCCCAGCGCGCTGGCCGCCTACGCGGCCGCGCTGAGCGAGGCCAGGACCGAGAGCGAGACCAGGCCGGGCGGCGAACCCGCTCAGCCCACCCGGCGGTAGGTGGGCCTGCGCCCGGCCGTCCCCGGCCAGGTGCGCTGATTGAGCTGCTTCTCCAGCGCCGCGATCACGTCGGGCACGTCGATGCTGAGCAGACCGGGGTCGGGGGTGTCGGCGTGCGGATCGCCGACCTGCCCCGCCCACAGCACCGCGTGCCTGCCCAGCAGATGCGGCGGCGGCCCGCCCCAGCGCGGCGGCGTGGGCCCGAACAGCAGCACGGTGCGGGTGCCGAACGCGGTGGCCAGCCGGGCGACGCCGGTGTCGCCGCTGATGAGCAGCGCCGCCTCGGCGACGGTGGCGGCGATGTCGATGAGGTTCTGTTGGCCGGCCAGCACCCGGTGCGTGGACAGTCCGGCCCGCGCGGCGACCGACAGCGCGAGATCGCGCTCGGAGTCGTCACCGGTGAGCACCACCTCGCGGCCCAGCACCAGCAGATGCCGCACCACCGCGGCGAACCGCTCGGGCGGCCAGCGGCGGGCGGGCGCGCCCGCGCCCACGTGCACCACCACGCAGTCGCGGTGGCTGGTGGTCGAGACCGGCGGCACCAAGCCCAGATTGCGCCGGTCGGCGACGATCCCGTCGGATTCGAGCAGATGACACCACCGCTCCACCGGATGCATGTCCTCCACCCACTCCGGGCCGCCGTATTCGGGGAACGCCGGATTGCGGTAGGTGAGCACGCGGCCGGGGGCGATCTTGGTCAGCTCCACGATGCTCTCGGTGTTGGCGCCGTGCAGGTTGACCGCGAGTTCGGGCGGCGGTCCGTCCCAGCGCAAGGTCCCCAGATCGGGGGTCGGCAGCAGGGTGTCCACCGACGCGATGAGATCGACGATCGGCTTCAGACGGTGGGGTGCGGCCAGGACGATGTGATCGCTCGGCCGGGCCCGCCGCAGCGCGCGAAGCGCCGGGACCGCGGTGAGCACATCACCGAGTCCGCGTGCCTGGAGCACGAGTACAACCGCCACCTTTTCTCCCTAGCAACCCGAAGCCCACGAATCATGTTCTCCGCCTCGCGACCACGCGCGGCGAGAGGCACTGACCGATGACTTCCCCGGGGGGTTGAGCGGTAAACGTCCGCGGCCCGGGACGTAATCGACGCCACCCTCCGCGCGGGCGCAGTAGGCTCGCCGGTGGCGGAAAACTACAGGTGAGGAGCTATGCCATGGTCTCCACGCTCAACCCGTACCTGGGCTTCGGCGACAACGCGCGCCCGGCGCTCGAATTCTACCGCGACGTCTTCGGCGGCACCCTGCGGATCAGCACCTTCGGCGAGTTCGGTGACAAGGACGCGCCCGGCGCGGATCTGGTCATGCACGGCCAGCTGGAGACGCCCAGCGGGTACACGCTGATGGCCTCGGACACCCCGCCCGGCATGGAGTACGAACCGGGCAGCGCCATCTCCATCAGCCTCAGCGGCGACGCGGCCGAGGAACTGCGCGGCTATTGGGGCAAACTGATCGAAGGCGGCGTCGTGACCGTGCCGCTGGAGAAGCAGATGTGGGGCGACGAATTCGGCATGTGCCGCGACCGTTTCGGCATCTCGTGGATGGTGAACATCAGCCCGGTGGGGACCTAGGTCCCCGGCCCGGTGAGGACTTAGGTCACCAGTGCGTATCGGGCGGCGCGTTGCTGCCGCGATAACCCCGAAATCCACTGGTCGCGGGCCTAACATCTGATCATGACGACAAACAGTGTGCTGGAGGGTCCCCTGGAGGCGCTCGCCAAGAGCGCCTGGACAACCGTCCTCGTCACCGGGGCGCTCTCGGTGATCCTCGGTGTGATGATTCTGGTGTGGCCGGGAAAGACGCTGTTGGTCGCGGGCGTCCTGTTCGGCATCTACCTGGTGATCTCCGGGGTATTGCAGCTCGTGGCCGCCTTCGGCGCGACCGCGAGCGCGGGAATGCGCGTGCTGTACTTCATCAGCGGCGTGCTCTCGATCATCATCGGTATCTTCTGCTTCCGCGACGAACTGGCCTCGATCCTGCTGCTCGGCATCTTCATCGGCATCGGCTGGCTCTTCCGCGGCGTCGCCGTGGTGGTGGCGGCCCTGTCCGACCCGGAGATGCCGGGGCGGGGCTGGCAGCTGTTCTTCGGCGTCATCACCGCCATCGCGGGCGTGGTGCTGATCGTGTGGCCGGTCACCTCGGTCGCGACCCTGACGCTGGTCGCGGGCATCTGGTTGATCGTGCTCGGCATCATGGAGATCATCACCGCCTTCGGGGTCCGCAAGGATGCCAAGGCGCTCGCCGAGAGCCTCTGATCGCGCGCTGACGGCGGCCGGTTCGTACGCGGACCGGCTGCCGTCTCCTGCGCCGACTCCGGTGGATCGCGCGGGATTTCGGCTCACCGCGATTTCGGTGGATCATCCTGAACGGAAGCGTTTCCGGGAACGGAAGCGATGTCGGGCGCCCGGTACGGTCCGGACGTGCGACCAGCCCCTGATCACCGTGCCGCCCTGTGGTGCTGCCTCGGCGCGGGTTTCGCCACGCTGCTCGACAGCGCGGTGGTGGCGTTCACCGCGCCGGCCGTGCAGGCGAACCTCGGCCTGTCGAACGCGGGCGTGCAGTGGTTCCTGGCGGCGTTCTCGCTGACCTTCGGGCTCGGACTCGCCCCGGCCGGCCGCCTCGGCGACGCCTACGGACGGCGGAAGCTGTATATCGCGGGGCTCGCGCTGTTCCTGGTCGGGGCGGTCGTCTCGGCGTGCGCGCCGGGCGCGTGGCCGTTGATCGGCGGACGGCTGATCCAGGGTTTCGGCGCGGGCGTGATCAGCGCGCAGGTGCTCGGCGTGATCCAGGACGTCTTCACCGGCCCGGACCGGCTGCGCGCGCTGGCGCGCTACACCGCCGCCGGCGCGCTGGCCGCCATCGCGGGACCGGTCGCGGCCGGGGTGGCGCTGTGGGTGCTGCCGCAGGAGTACGCGTGGCGGGCCGTGTTGCTGGCGCCGGTGCCGTTCACGATCGCGACGATCGTGCTCGGCGTGCGCGGACTGCCCCGGGACGTGCGGGTGCGGCGCGCCACGGATCTGGACCTGCCCGGGATCGCGGCGCTCGGCGCGCTGGTGGTGCTGGTGACGATTCCGGTCATCGATCCGGGGCTGCCGGGGCGCGCGGTGGTGGCCGTCGTCGTGTTCTGCGGCGTCCTCGTCGCGGGGCTGGTGCTGTGGGAGCGCGGCTACGCGCGGCGGGGGCGGCTGCCGCTGTTCGCGCCCGCGCTGATGCGGTCCAGGGGCTACGTCACCGGAAATGTGGTGGCGCTGTTGTGGTTCGGGTCGGGGTTGGCGTTCGGCACCGTCAAGACGGTGTTCTTCCTCCAGGCACTCGGGATTCCGGCGCTGGCCGTGGCGGCCGCGATGATCCCGTCGGCGGTGGCGCGCCTGGTGGCCGCGCGCTGGGGCCAGCGCTTGTTCGCGCGACACGGCGCGGCCGTGGTGACCCACGGGTTGGTGGTGGCGGCGCTGTGCGTGGGCGCCAGTGTGCTGGTGTCGTTCTGGTGGGACGGGATGGCGTTGTTCGCGGCGCTGTCGGTGATCCAGGTGGCGGCGGGCCTGTCCAGCGGGGTCGTGGAGCCGCCGCTGCGCGTGGTGACGCTCGGGTTCTCGCCGCCGTCGCTGCACGGCGTGGCGGCCTCGTTCCTGCAACTCACGCAACGGCTTTCGGCGACCTTCTGCATCGCCGCCGCCACTGGATTGCTGCTGGCGTTCGGCACTGCGGCGTCGGTGGTGTCGCTGCGGTGGTCGATGGTGTTGTGCCTGGTGGCCGCGGTGCTGGCGGCGGTCGCGTCCCTGGTGCCGGAATTCCGCGCGGGCGATGCGGGCCCGGTGGCCGCGCCCCGGCGCGAGCCGGCCGTGGAAGTGAACTGAACCGGGGAGATCACGCTCGGGCCGTGCGGGCGCGGCCATACTGGATCGCGGAACAGCCGCCGATCCGAGGAGCCTCGATGACGAGCAAGTCCGATCTGTCCGACCTGTCCGTGGAAGACCGTGCCGCGCTCGGCAGCGGAGCGGATTTCTGGACGACGAAGGCGATCGGCCCCGTCGGCTCGGTGACCATGACCGACGGCCCGCACGGCGTGCGCAGGCAGGCCGGCGCGACCGACCACCTCGGACTGGCGCAGAGCCTGCCCGCCACCTGCTTCCCGCCCGCCGTGGGGCTCGGGCAGAGCTGGGACCGCGACCTGGTGGCCAGGGTGGGCGCGGCGCTGGGGCGGGAGGCGCGCGGCCTCGGGGTCGATGTGCTGCTCGGGCCGGGCATCAATATCAAGCGGGACCCGCGCGGCGGCCGCAACTTCGAGTACTACTCGGAGGACCCGCACCTGACCGGCGCGCTCGGCGCGGCCTGGGTGACGGGGGTGCAGGGCGCCGGCGTCGGAGCGTCGCTGAAGCACTTCGCCGCCAATAACGCCGAATACGACCGGATGCGCATGAGTTCGGACGTCGACCCGCGCCCGCTGCGCGAGATCTACCTGCGCGCGTTCGCCCACATCGTGCGCACCGCGCGCCCGTGGACGGTGATGTGCTCCTACAACCGGATCAATGGTGTGCACGCCGCGCAGAACCGCTGGCTGCTCACCGACGTGCTGCGCGGCGAGTGGGGATTCGACGGTGTGGTGGTGTCGGACTGGGGCGCGGTCGCCGACCGGCCCGCCTCCGTGGCCGCCGGCCTCGATCTCGAAATGCCCGGCGGCAACGGCGCTTCCGACGCGCAGGTGGTGGCGGCGGTGGCGGCGGGCACGCTCGACGTGTCGGCGGTGGACCGCGCGGCGGAGAACGTCGCGCGGCTGGCGGCGCGGGCCGAGGCGGGCCGCGCGCTCGCCGAGGACGGTGACACCGTCGACGCGCACCACCGACTGGCGCGCGAGGTGGCGGGGCGCTGCGTGGTGCTGTTGCAGAACGAGAACGGTGTGCTGCCACTCGCGCCGGGCCGGTCGCTGGCGGTGATCGGGGAGTTCGCGGCCGAGCCGCGCTATCAGGGCGGCGGCAGCTCCCATGTCAACCCGACCCGCCTCGACATCCCCCTCGACGAGATCCGCGCGCTCGCCGGGACGACGCCCGTGACCTACAGCCGCGGATTCACCACCGACGGAACGGATTCCGGCGCGCTGCGCGCCGAAGCCGTGGCGGCGGCGCGCGCGGCCGACGTGGCCGTGCTGTTCCTGGGCGTGGCCGCCGCGCAGGAGTCCGAGGGCTTCGACCGCGACGACATCGAGCTGCCCGCCGGCCAACTCGACCTGCTCACCGAGGTGGCGCAGGTGCGGCCCGAGACGGTGGTGGTGCTCGCGCATGGCGGTGTGGTGCGGCTGGCGCCGGTGGCCCGCGCGGCGGCCGCGATCCTGGACGGCGGTCTGGTCGGTCAGGCGGGCGGTGGCGCGCTGGCGGATGTGCTGTTCGGCGTGGTGAATCCCTCGGCCCGGCTGGCGGAGACGGTGCCGATGGCGCTGGCGGATGTGCCCGCGTACCAGAACTTTCCGGGCGAGCACTCGCACGTGCGCTACGGCGAGGGACTGTTCGTCGGATACCGCTGGTACGACCACCGCGCCATGACGGTGTGCTTCCCGTTCGGGCACGGGCTGTCCTACACCACGTTCGCCTACGACGGCCTCGCGCTCGACGCGGGCGAGTACGGCATCCGCGTCCGCGTCACCGTCACCAATACCGGCGACCGCGCGGGACGCGAAGTGGTGCAGGTGTATTCGGGGCTGCCCGGCTCGGCGGTGGCGCGGCCGGTGCGCGAGCTCACCGGTTTCGCGGTCACGGCCGAGCTGGAACCCGGTGCGAGCGAGGATGTTTCGATCCTGCTCGCCCGGGACGATCTGGCGTACTGGGACACTCGCGTCGACCGGTGGGTGCTCGAACCCGGCACGTACCGGGTATGGGTGGGCGCGTCCAGCCGCGATCTGCGGGTGTCGGGCGAGGTCGACGTCGCGGGTGACCAAGTGCGGGTCCCGATCACACTGGAGTCCACGCTCGGCGAGGCGCTGGCCGAGCCGGCGACCGCCGCCGCGCTGGCCGAGGTGTTCGGCGGGATGGCCGGGGGCTTCGGCGGCGGCTCCGCGCTCGGCGTGGACATGATGCGGATGATCGCCTCCATTCCGCTGAACCGGCTCGCCGGGTTCGGGGTCGACGCCGACCGCCTCGCCGCGGCGCTGGACGCCGACGCGCCGTGATTCGGCGTGCGCTGAGCCGAACCATTGTGCGCGCGCGGCGGTGCTGGTTCGATCCCGAACGTGACCGATCAGACCGATGTGCCCCGTATCGTCAGCGCCAGCCGTGACATCGCCGCGAGCGCGGCCGACCTCTTCGAACTCATCGCCGACCCGGCCCAGCAGCCGCGCTGGGACGGCAACGACAACCTGGCCGAATCCGCGCCCGGTCAGCGGGTGCGCGCGGTGGGCGAGATCTTCCGCACCACGCTCACCGTCGGCGCGGTCCGCGAGAACCACATCGTCGAGTTCACCGAGGGCCGCCGCATCGCGTGGCGGCCCGCGGAGCCGGGCAAGCAGCCGCCCGGCCACCTGTGGCGGTGGGAGCTGGAACCGGTGGGCGACACGCTGACCCGGGTCACCCACACCTACGACTGGACCGAGCTGCACGACGAGAAGCGCCAGGTGCGCGCCCGCGCCACCACCGCCGACAAGCTCACCGCGTCGCTGGACCGGCTCGCCGAACTCGCGGAGAAGGAAGCGGGCCCCGCCTGATCCGCGCCGCACCGAACCGCCGGGCAGCCACGGATGTTGTGTTGGCCGGCGGTTCCGTTTGCCGGGACTTCGTCACCCAGGACGGGCACGTTCGCCGAGTCGCACCTCCCGGGGTCGTCGGAGGCCGATGGCGACCGGCCGTCCGGCGCGGTCCGCGCTTCGGCACCAATTGTGGTGAAAGGTAGCCATTTTCGCGGATGGCCCGGCACCCGCGCCCTGATCGAACCCTTCACCGCCGCCGCCGACCGCTACACCCGCGCGACCGCCCGCAAGGCGCTCCGGAAGTTCCCGCCCGAGCGGTGATCTCCTCGGCGTCCGGCGCGGTATGTAGCACGGCAAACGAAATGCGCGATGGTAGGGGAGAGCGCTTCGGTCGCGATCTCGGGTCGCCGCGCGAGTTCGTGCCCATCCGTTCGACGAAGGAGTTCCGCTGTGTCACCCGTGAAGGCAAGCCGAGCGTTCGCCGCGACCGCCGTGGCCGTGGCCGCCGTGATCGGCGCGAGCGCCCCCGCGTCGGCGTCGAACTACATCCCCGTCGAGCTGCCGCTCGCCACGACCGCCGCGCACGGTCTCGGCTGCGCGGGCGACGTGTGGGCCATCGGCAACGTGTACCCGGACGGCGACGTCGCGGGCACCGTCGACCTCCAGGTGCAGGGCTGGCTGAAGGTGCTCGGCGTCCCGGCCCCGTGGTGTTCGGTCACCGCCACCGTCCACTGGCACAACCACGACACCGGCGCCAGGGGTTCGGGCTCGGTGTTCCTCGGCGCGGGCAACGGCACCCCGTTCTTCTGGATCCGCCCGCAGCTCGGCAATGTCCGCCTCGTGACCGGCGCGGGCAATGTCACGTTCACGCTGACCACCGACCTCCCGCACGCGCCGAGCACCACCACGTTCCGCGTGTACTGAGCCCGTCGCGAACCCCGTGGTCACGCGGGTGCCGTGAACTACGATGGGCCACGTGGTGCGCAAGGCGGCGGCGGACCGGCGGCACCTGCCGGTCCTCAAGGGCGATGCTCGCGCCGATCGGTGGCGGGAGCATCGCGCCGCCGTCCGCGTGGAGCTGATCGAGGCGACCCTGCGCGCCATCGACGAGTACGGCCCGGACCTCTCCATCGAGGAGATCATCAAGACCGCGGGCATTCCCCGGCCCAAGCTGTACCGGTTCTTCGGTGACAAGGACGAACTGTTCGCCGCCGTGACCGAGCGGGTCCAGGAACTCGTCGTGCAGCGGCTCACGCCGCATTTCGCGCTCACGGGCACCGTGCTCGGCGCCGTCACCGCCGGATTGCACGCCTACGTGGATCTGGTGGACGAACGGCCCAACCTGTTCCGCTTCATCGTCGGCTCCCAGGTGGCGTCGGGCCGCTCGCCCATGGTGCTGCTCGAGTCCGGCCGCCCGCTGTCCGACGCCATGGCCGCGCTCGTCGGCGCGGTGCTGGGCGGGCGCGGTGGCGATGTGCGCGATATCGAGTACTTCGTCGACGCGGTACTGGGCGCGGTCGGACTCGCGGTGCTGCGCTGGTTGAACTCGCCGACCATCGAAAAGGACGAACTGGTCGGGCAATTGGTGACCTTCGTGTGGGGTGCGCTGTCGGCCACCGCCGCGTCGCGCGGCGTCGCGCTCGCTCCGGACGACGTGCTGACGCTACCGTCTCAGTCGGTTCCGCCGGAGGCCTGACCGCCGCCCTCGACCTCGCTCAGCTCGGTCGGGACGTGGAACGGCGGCGTGCTCTTCCCGGCGATCCGGTAGCGCCCCCACGGGTCGGGATCGCCGATGACCGCATCGCGCGCGCTGTGCGCGGTGCGGATGGTCACGGGTGTGCGCGGCTCGTCACCGAGGAGTTCGGTGAGCGCGTCGTGCGGGCGGACCCGCCCGATCCACCGGTAGATCCCGTCGATCGGTTCCACGTACCCGCGGAATTCCACGCGGACGGCGAACTCGCGCCCGCCGATCACCAGGGTGGCCTCGCCGAGGTAGTCGGCGTCGTCGTGCGGGCTGTGGGGAACGGCGCTGGTCATGGTGTCCGCCTTCCTCGTTCGGAAATCGACGCCCCGATCGCGTTGACACGCCTTCGTGTCTGGGACACACTCGAATATACATCGAACAACCAGTACTAGGTACCGGTTGTCTCTGACCTCGCTTCGGCGATCGGAGGAATGCCATGGGGACAACGAAGTCCTACGGCGACCACGAGTTCCGGCCCGCGACCACCGCGTCGGGCGGCCCCGTCCGCCATCGGCGCGGGATCGCCGATGGCGCCACCGCGACGCGGCTGCTGTTCGCGGCCTCGGAACAGGCCTACGATCCGGATCTCGACATCGACTGGGACGCACCGGTGGTGCCGGACGCGGAATGGCTTCCCGCGCAGTGGATTTCGCTGCACGGAACCTGGCTGTGGCGGTGGCTCGGCGAGGAGCAGCGGGCCGAACTCGCCAAGCGGGAACTGGTCGCGCTGCTCACGGCGGGCATCCACGCGCAGTCCGTCGTCGGGATGCTCGACTTCCGCGATCTCATCGAGGGCGACAGCCCGGTCGACGACCGCAGCCGGTTCCTGCTCTCGGCGATCAACGACGAGGCACGCCGCACCACCATGTTCAGCAGGCTCGTCGCGAAATCCGGTGTCGCGCCGTATCCGCTCTCGCCGCCGCTGCGGGTGCTGGCCAAATTCGTCCTGCTCACTCCGACCGGGCCGGCCGGTCTCGCGTTCCGGCTGCTGCTGGAGGAGATGGTCGCGGCCGTCCTGCGCGACGTGGCCGGCCATCCCGGCGCGCCGCCGCACCTGCGGCAGGTGTCGATACTGACCGCGCCCGGGGCGGCCCGCCACGTGGAACTGACGCGCGAGGAACTGGTGGCCGCGGTGCGTGCGCGCGGACCGGCCGCCAACGCGCTGCACCGGTGGCTCGCGGCGGCGATCACCGCGTCGCTGTACGCGGCGGCGATCGAACCCCGTGCGTATCGCGACGCCGGGGTGTCGCCGGGGATCGCGGTGGTGGCCGCGCTCACCGGCCCGGCGTATCGGCGCAACGCGCGCCGCGCCACCGCCTCGTTCCGCGAATTCGCCACGGCGCAAGGCATTCTGCGCGGCCCGGTGGCGGCGACCATTCTGCGCCTCGGCGGCCTGCGGTAGCCCGGCGCACCCGAAGGAAGAAGGACCGGCATGACCCTCGACGCGAGCACCCCTCCGATCGTCACCACCGCGGGCGCCTCGACCGCCCGCCGCCGCACCGTCGGCGATCGGCAGAAGACCGCGCAGCGCCTGCTGCGCTCCACCGCCGAACGCGCCTACGACGGCGAACTCGACATCGACTGGTCGGCCCCGCCCGACCCGCACCGCAAGTGGATGCCCGAGCACCGACAATCGCTGTACGGGACGGCGCTGTGGGACCGGCTCACCCAGGAGCAGCGCGACGAACTGGGCAAACACGAGGCCGTGAGCGTGCTCAGCTTCGGCATCTACGCCGAGGCCGGGCTGAGCCTGGTGCTGTGGCGCTCGGTGCTGGAGTCGGGCGACCCGTCCGACGACCACACCCGCTACGCGCTCGCCGAGATCGGCGAGGAGACAAGGCATTCCACCATGTTCAGTCGCCTGGTGAACCTCACCGGCGTGCGGCCGTACGTGCAGCCCCGGTGGACGCGCACCGCGCTGCGCCTGGCCGGGCTGATCCCGATCGGCCCGTCCTCCTACGCGGGCACCCTGCTGATCGAGGAACTCCTGGACCGGCTGCAACGTGAGGCGATGAACGATCCCGAACTGCAACCGCATCTGCGCCAGCTCATGAAGATCCACGTACTCGAGGAGGCCAGGCACATCACCTACGCGCGCGAGGAGATGGTGCGCGCCATCGAGGCCCGCGGGAAGCTCTCGAATGCCTTGCACCGCATGGTGTTCGGCGTGATGATCACCGGCGTCTACCCGGTGCTGATCAACCCGAACGTCTACCGCAGCGTCGGCATCAGCCCGTGGCGCGGCTTTCTCGCCATGATGACCTCGCCGAACTACCGCGCCAACGCGACGTTCGCCGCCGAGCCGCTGCTGCGTTTCTGCCACGAGGCGGGGTTCCTGGACGGCGTGGTCACCCGGCGCCTGGCGCGGGCCTCGCGGGCGGTGCCCGACGACATCCTCGACGACCTGTTCGGCCGGAAGGCGGCACGCTCGTGAGCTCCGTGCGCACCGAAGTGGTGATCATCGGCAGCGGATTCTCCGGCCTGGGCATGGGAATCGCGTTGCGGGAGGCGGGCATCGAGGACTTCCTGCTCCTGGAGAAGGCCGGCGAGGTGGGCGGCACCTGGCGCGACAACACTTACCCGGGCGCGGCGTGCGACGTGCCGACCCACCTGTATTCGTACTCGTTCGCCCCGCGCACCACGTGGACGCAGCTGTTCTCGGCGCAGCCGGAGATCCAGGAATACCTGAAGTCGGTGGCCGACGAGTACGGCCTGCGCCCGCGAATCCGGTTCGGCCGGCATGTCGTTCGCGCGGAGTGGGACGAAGGGCGACACCGCTGGCACGTCGCGACCGCCGACGGACAGGAGTACGACGCGCGCTACCTCGTCTCGGCGATCGGCGCGCTGCACATCCCCAGCATCCCGGACATCGAAGGGCTGGCGCGGTTCCGGGGTCCGGCCTTCCATTCGGCGCGGTGGGACCACGACGTCGACCTGACCGACAAACGCGTCGCCGTCATCGGGACGGGCGCGAGCGCCGTCCAATTCGTGCCGGAGATCCTCGGCCGGGTCGCCGCATTGCACCTCTACCAGCGCACCGCGCCCTGGGTGCTACCGCGCCGCAACCTCGACCTTCCGCCGCCGGTGCGGCGCGCGCTGCGCGTGGTGCCCGGCCTGCGTTTCGCCCTGCGCAACGGCATCTACTGGTCGGCCGAAGCCGGCGCGTACGCGATGACGCGCCGTCCCGGACTGCTGCGGGCGGTGGAATGGGCCGGGCGGCGCCACATCCGGCGGCAGGTCTCGAACCCGGCGCTGTGGGACGCGCTCACGCCCGACTACCGCGCGGGGTGCAAACGGCTGCTCGGGTCCGACACCTACTACCAGGCCGTCGACGACCCGAAAACCGAACTGGTCACCGCGCGTCTCGAGCGCATCACCGAGAGCGGGATCGTCACCGCCGACGGCATCGAGCGCGAGGTGGACGCGATCATCTTCGGCACCGGATTCCACGTGCTCGACTCGTTGACGAATCTGCGGGTGCGCGGCCGCGACGACGAGGACCTGGCCGACCGCTGGACGCGCGAGGGCGTGCAGGCGCACCGGGGCATCACCGTCGCGGGTGTGCCCAACGCGTTCTTCCTGCTCGGCCCGAACACCGGGCTCGGCCACAACTCGATCGTGTTCATGATCGAAGCGCAGATCCACTACACCATCCAGGCCATTCGCCTGGTCCGGGAACGCGGTGCCCTGGCGCTGGCTCCGCGTTGCTCGGCGCAGGATCGCTACAACGCGGCCCTGCAACGCGACCTGGCGGGCTCGGTGTGGAACACCGGCGGCTGCCGCAGTTGGTATCTGGACGAGCACGGTGAGAACCGCACCCTGTGGCCGGGATTCACCTGGCAGTACTGGCTGCGCACGCGGCGCGTGGACCCCGCCGAGTACGAATTCACCGGCGCGCCCGCGCTTCCCGCCGTCCGTAGAGCGGTCGCGCGGGAAAACGTTCCGGCGCAGGTCTTTCCGGCCACCACCGTCCCGAACGCCGAAAGGGTGACCCGATGAGGAACTTCAGGAACAAGGTCGCCGTGCTCACCGGCGCGGGGTCGGGCATCGGCCGGGGCCTGGCGCTCGAACTGGCCGAGCGCGGGGCGAAGCTGGCGCTGTCGGACGTCGACCCCGTGACCGTGGCCGAGACCGCCGCCCGGTGCGAAAAGCTCGGCGCCACCGCGATTCCCTTCGAACTCGACGTCGCCGACCGCGCCGCCGTGTACGCGCACGCCGACGACGTGCGCGCGGAGTTCGGGCGGGTGGACCTCGTCGTCAATAACGCGGGCATCGCGCTCAACGCCGATGTGGTGGAGATGACCTGGGCCGATTTCGACCGGGTGATGAACGTCGATTTCTGGGGCGTCGCGCACGGTACGAAAGCATTTCTGCCGGACCTGATCGATTCCGGCGACGGGCACCTCGTGAATATTTCGTCGGTGTTCGGCCTGATGGGAATTCCATCCCAAAGTGCCTACAATGCGGCAAAATTCGCGGTGCGCGGATTCACCGAGGCGCTGCGGCAGGAAATGCTGATCGGGAAATATCCGGTGGGCGTCACGTGCGTGCACCCGGGCGGGGTGAAGACGAATATCGCGGTGAATGCCCGCGGTTTGCCGGACACGGTGGATATCGAGACTGTCCGCAAGGGATTCGATCTGATCGCGCTCACCAGCCCGCGCTCGGCGGCGCGCACCATCCTGAAGGGTGTCGAGAAGAACAAGGCGCGGGTGCTGATCGGGCCGGACGCCCGGGGATTCGACCTGATCCCGCGGGTGCTCGGCCCGCGGTACGAGGACGCGGGCGCACCGCTCTACCGGGTCGGGCGACGGGTCGCGGGACGCTTCGGCGTGGAGCTCTGACGGGCCGCCATGACCGATCTCGCGACCCGGGCCACCACCGCCAACGCGCACGTCCACACCCTCGAGATCGTCGAGGTCATCGTGGAGACCGCGCGGGCGCGCTCGCTGGTGTTCGCGGTGCCCGACGAGCTGGCGCACCGGTTCCGCTACCACCCCGGTCAGTTCCTCACCCTCGAAATCCCCGGCGCCGGCGGCGATTCCATGGCGCGCTGCTACTCGCTGTCGAGTTCCCCGCACCTGGACGACACCCTCGTCGTGACCGTCAAGCGCGTCGAGGGCGGCTACGCCTCGAACTGGTTGTGCGACAACGCCGTACCCGGGATGAGCTTGCGCGTGCTCACGCCCTCGGGGGTGTTCGTGCCGAAATCGCTGGACGCCGACCTCTTGCTGCTCGCGGCGGGCAGCGGCATCACCCCGGTGATGTCGATCGCCAAGTCCGCGTTGCTCGGCGGCTCGGCCACCGTGTACGCGCTCTACGCCAACACCGACGCCGAATCGGTGATCTTCGGGGCCGAACTCGCCGAGATGACGGTCGAATTCCCCGACCGGTTCCAGGTCGTGCACTGGCTGGAATCCGAGCGCGGCAGGCCGTCCGCGGCGGCGCTGGCCGGGCTGATCGCGCCGTACCGGGCCTATCGGGCGTACGTGTGCGGCCCCGAGCCGTTCATGGCGGCGAGCCGGGCGGCGCTGCGGGCGATCGGCATGCCGGACAACCACGTCCACGTGGAGAAGTTCCGCTCGCTCACCGGGGACCCGTTCGCCGATATCGTCCGGCCCGAGGGCGGGGGCGCGGCGGCCTCCGCGACCGTGGCACTCGACGGCCGGACGATCGGCCTGGAGTGGCCGCGCGGCACACCCTTGCTGGATGTGTTGCTGAGCAACGGTTATGACGCGCCGTATTCCTGCCGGGCGGGGGAGTGCAGCGCGTGCGCGTGCACGGTGCGGTCCGGCGAGGTACGGATGCTGAAGAACGACACGCTGGTGGACGCCGATCTCGCGCTGGGATTGACGCTGGCCTGCCAGACGATTCCCGTTTCCGAGCGGATCGAGATCGCGTTCGACCAATAGCGGGCGGTGACGAACGCCTGGACCGCAGGTTGCGGGACGTCGAACTGCGGGCCGATACCGGCCGGGCCGTTTCGCGGATTGCCAGAGTATGTGAAATGCTCGCGCTGCCACTGTGTCACGTCGATTCGGACGGCAGGGCTGATGCTTGCAATCGACACGAGGAGGAACGATGACCGCAGGTGGATAC
The DNA here is from genome assembly GCF_003315035.1 of Nocardia puris. Lineage (GTDB taxonomy): Bacteria > Actinomycetota > Actinomycetes > Mycobacteriales > Mycobacteriaceae > Nocardia > Nocardia puris. Next base: position 642,987 of record NZ_QNRE01000002.1, on the reverse strand, counting down.
GACCCGAATCTCGGCAAGCTGGGGGTGAACCCGGCCGGTATCGGCAGCCGGGCGGGCGCCAGGTTCATCGACTGGATCATCGCCGGCATCGTCGGCGCGATCATCTTCTGGCTACTGGACCGGGCCACTGATCTACCGCAGTGGGTCAGCGTCCTGCCCGGCGCCGGATTCGGCTTCCTGTACTTCGTGTTCTTCGAGGTGCTCACCGGCTCCACCCCGGGCAAGAAGGTGCTCGGCCTGCACGTCAACGGTTCCGGCGGCGCCCCGAAGCCGAACATCAAGGACTCGGCGCTGCGCAACGCCTACATGCTGCTCAACCTGATCCCCTGGGTCGGCGGCCTGCTCTGGTTCATCGCCGCCATCGCCATCGCGGTGACCGTCAGCTCCAGCCCGACCAAACAGGGCTGGCACGACAACCTCGCGGGCGGCACCCAGGTCATCAAGGACTGACCGGCGCGGACCACTCTCCGGCCCCTCGAACCTGCGGGATCGAGGGGCCGGAGCGCGTTGCGGGCCCGTGCTCAGCCGCCCATGCCGACCAACGCGCCCGCCAGGTCCTCGGTGCCGAGGGCATCGAGCGCGTTCTGGCGCACGTCGGGGCAGGCCTGAGTGGTGACGTCGTCCACGATCGTCTTGTCGCGCAGGATCTCGTCGTTGAGGCCGTCGTTGCGCGCCGCCCAGTTCTGGACGGTGCCGTTGAAGCTCACCCGGGCCACGGCCGTGCCTTGGTCGCGCCAGGTGTCCACTTCCGAGCCGATCATGTCGCACAGCTGCTGCGCGGCGGCGGGCGTGATCTCGGGCTGCTCGCCCGGCGAGGTGGTGGTGTCCGTGTCCGGCGCGGTGGTGAGTGGCGAGGTGGCGGGCATCGTGGGCATCGGATCATCGGCGGTGTCGTCGGTACATCCGGCGAGCACGAGTCCGCCGAGCGCGAGCCCGGCCACGATCGCGCGGACAGGGGTTCGGTAGGTGGGCATGGGGTCCTCCTCAGCGAGCGGTGTCACATCGGGACGACGGTCTTCAGCCAGCCGTCGTCGCGGCGGTCGAACGCCGCGTAGGCGTCGACCATGGACAGTGGTTCGGCGTGCCGGGTGATGAAGCGACGCGGGTCGATATCGCCGCGCGCGACGCGTTGCAGCAGACCGGGGATGTAGCGGTGGTGGTTGCAGTTCCCGGCCTGGACGGTCAGGTTCCGGTTGACGGTCACCCCGAGGGGATAGCGGTCGAACCCCGGCGGATACACGCCGATGATCCCGACCGAGCCGGCCTTGGCGACCATGCCGGTGGCCCAGCGCGCGGCCAGGCTCGGCGCGTCGCCCACGAGCCACGGCCCGCCCTCGGTGTTCCCCTCCGGCGCGGCCACCCGCCGTTCCTCCTCGAACGTCTCGGCGTCGAGGCGGATATCGCCCACGCCGTGCCACACGATAGCTTTCATACGAGCACCTCCTGCCGTGCCCCTACCCGGCATCGGGGAGGCGAAACCGCAGCCGGAGGCGTCGACCGGGTATCGCCCGGATATGCGGAATCGGCGTGAACCTACGCTTCCGGAACTTACGCCACCGAATGTATTCCGCGTCACTCCCGCATGCGGCCGGGTATTCGCGAAACCGCCCGTACCAGTAATTGTCTCGTTCCGTCGCCGGGCCGAACGGGGCCCGCCGACGTGCTAGGGTGCCCCTGGTCAAATGCTCGGAAGTCGGAGTCGCATGCGTACGGAGAACATCAACAGAAAACTCAAACTGCACGAAGAGCGCAGGGCGACGGATCGGCTTCCCGAACAATTGCAGGGCTTCGAGATCGTCGAATTCGTTCGCGAAGACGAGTTTTCACCGGAACTGCTGAAATCGCTGGCGGAATTCACCGGCGGCGCCGTCGCGCCGCATTCCCGGATCTACCGCAACGCGCAGGCGCATCGCATCGACGAGTGGGTGCTGGCCCTGCTCACCCGCGCCCGCATCGGCGAGCGCCTCTACCTGCGCACCGGCCTCGAGTACTTCCCGTGGGTCGACTGCCGGGTGGTGGACCACCGCTGGTTGGAGTCGCTGCGCCGGGTGTTCGGTCCCGACCAGGCCTTCATCGCCCACGACAAGTACTCGGCGGCGGCCACGGTCGGCGCGCAGTACGAGGTGCTGGGCTACGTGGCCCCCGAGGACCTGGCCCACGCGCCGCTGCCCGACCCCGAGCCGGCGGGCTCCGACGCGCCCACCAGCCTCCTCCCGGCGCTCGGCGACATGGTCGCGCCGGACGCCGAGACCGAGCTGATCCGGCGCATCGAGCCGCTGCCCGCCGGCGACGACCCGACCTGATCCGCCACTCGGTACGGCCCGGTGCGGGCGGCGGCTATCGGCGTCGTCCAGTCCGACCCAGCACCGCGCTTCAGCCGCACGCCCGGTGCGAGCCGGCGCCTGCCGAACCCGGTCAGCACACCGACGACCGGGGGTTCGGCGCGACCGAGATCGCGCGCCGGGAAGGCGATCGGGCGGGCGCGGTCTCAGAGTCCGGCCGGATGGGATCAGGGCTTCAGATGGTGGTCCGGCGTGGCGATGGGCCGCTCAGTCGAATGTCACGGCCACCACGGGATCGGAGGTGGGCTGGGGTGAGCCGCCCGCCGGTTCGACCGAGACGGCCAGGGTGCGGGCGTCCTCGACGGGCATGACGAGCGGGTCGTCTGCCGACGGCAACGCGTCGAGCACCGCCGCCGAGCGCGGGGTCCCGTCGGCCGGAATCAGCCATACCTGGTAGGTCCGGCCCTCGGGGGCGGTGGCTACGGCGTCGAACGCCACGGTGGCCGCGCCCAGCGCCCGCGAACTGTTGACGGTGAGCGTGCCGCCACCGGTGACGGGCGCGATGTCGGCTTCGACGTCGTCCTGCGCGATCACCTCCGCGGCGGTGAGGGTGCCGGGTTCGGTGGATTCGATGCGGGACAACGCGATTCCCACGCCCACCGCCACCGCGACCAGCACGGCGGCGGCCGCCGCGAGCCAGCGCAGGGCCGGCGGGCGCCGCGCGGGCGCGACGTCCTCCTCGTCGGCCTCGGCCTGTTCGTCGAGCGCGCGCAGCAACGCGGCCTCCACGTTGGGAGGTGCGGGCACGGCGTCGACCATGGTGATAGAGGCGAGGGTTTCGCGCAGGTCGCGGACGGTCGCGCGGAACGCCGCCGCCGTCTCCTCGTCGGCTCGTTCCAGCAGGTGCTCGACGGCGCGCCGGTCGGCGTCGGGCAGCGCGTCGAGCGCGTACGGGTAGGCGAGGTCGAGCAACTCGTCGTGGGAATGGATGTCAGGCATCGGCCACCGATCCTGCCAGGCAGGTCTGCAACCGCTTCAGACCGTCCCGGATGCGGGTCTTCACCGTATTCAACGGGATACCGAGATGGTCGGCCACCTGGGCGTAGGTGCGGCCGCCGTAGTAGGCCAGGGCGAGGGTTTCGCGCTGGGTGTCGGTGAGCGTGCCGAGGCAGTCGACCACCGCGCGCTCATCGGAGCGCTGCCCGACGGTCTCGGCGACGATGTCGTGGTCGCGGCCCAGGTTGCGGTGGCCGTACGCGAGATCGCGAGTGCTGGCGGAGGATTCGACGCGGACCCGGTCGACGGCGCGGCGGTGGGTGAGCATCATGAGCCAGCCGATCGGACTGGCCAGCGCGCCGTCGTACTGCTCGGCCGCGTTCCACACGTAGAGGTAGATCTCCTGGGTGATCTCCTCCGCGGCCGCGGGCTTGCGCAGGATGCGCAGCGCCAGGCCGAATACGCGGTCGTGGGTGGAGCGGTAGAACTCGGTGAAGGCGTCCCGGTCGCCGGTGGCGATCTCGGTGAGCAGCGCCGCGAGCCGCCGCATGACCGCGGGGTCGGCGCCGGGCCGCTCGGCGGGGCAGGAATCGGCCGGGCCGCGCGCCTCGGCGCGGCCGGTGTCGGCCGAGTGGCGGGGTTCGTTCCCCATAGTGTGGTGTCTCCGTAGGTCGAGGTAGCTCGGCGGTGACTCGGGTGCCGTCGCGACGGCGGGCTTGCTGGCGGCTCGGGTCCGTCCTCCTTGGCAGACTACTGGCGTTCGGTGCCGGATGACCGCCACTTCGGCCACCGTGCTGGTCACGGCCGGCTCCGGCGGGGCGGGCGCGGGAAGAAGTACGCGGTGCGGCGCTGGTACTCGCGGTAGCCGGGGCGTTCGGCCATGTGCTCTTCGAGCAGCCGAGCGCCGGTGCCCTGGACCAGCACGTATGTCATGAGCAGCGGAGCGAAGACGGTCAGGGCGCCCGGCCAGGCGGCCGCCGCGACGAGCCAGAGGCCCCACCAGACGCAGGCGTCGCCGAAATAGTTCGGGTGGCGCGTCCACGCCCACAGCCCGCGATCCATCACGGTGCCGCGGTGGCGCGGATCGGCGCGGAAGCGGGCCAGTTGCCGGTCGCCCACCGCCTCGAAGACGAACCCGATCAGCCAGACCAGCACACCGGCGACCACGAGGAGCCGGACCACGCCCGACACCGGACCCGTGACCGCCGCCACCTGGAGGGGGAGCGAGATCACCCACTGCGCGAGCCCCTGGGTGAGGAAGATACGGCGCACCACCACGCCCGCCGAATGCCCGTGCCGATCCAGCAGGGCGGTGTAGCGTGGGTCCTCGCCGTGCCCGGCCGTGCGCCGGTGCATGTGCAGGCTCAGCCGCAGACCCCACACCGCGACCAGGACGAGCAGCAGGACGCGACGTTCGACCGGCGCGGTCCCGAGGAGGGCGGCGAGCGCGGCGACCACCACGAAGCCCAGCCCCCACACCACGTCCACCACGTTGTAGCGGCCGATCCGGCGCGCCACCGCGAAGGTGACAGCCTGGAGCGCGGCGAGCCCCAGCAGGGACGCGGCGGCGAGGACGAGGGCCGACGAAACGTTCACGACGCCACCACCCGTTCCGCACACGCAGCCCGGTCGCCGCGCGGGCCACCCGGGCGGCGCAGCAGGATCTGGTCCACGCCCATCCGCCCTTCGGCGAACGCGAGCGCACCGCCCGCCAGATACAGCCGCCAGGTGCGGGCCCCTTCGACGCCGAGCAGTGCGACGGCCTCGTCCCAGCGTTCCTCCAGGCGCCGCGACCAGTCCCGCGCGGTCCACACGTAGTGCTCCCGCAGCGCCTGCACGTCGCGCGTCTCGAAGCCGGCGTCCTCCAGCAGCGACACCGTGTCGCCCACCGGGCGCATGGCCATATCGGGGGCGATGAACGATTCGATGAAGGGCCCGCCGCCGGGGTGCCGTCCGCGCCGCGACATCTGTTGCACGAGGACGGGCGCGCCCGGCGCGGCGGCCGCGAACAGCGCGCGGGCGTAGCGCGGGTAATGGCGTTGTCCCACATGCTCGCCCATCTCCAGGGAGGCGACGGCGTCGAAGTCGGTGCCGTCGAAGTCGCGGTAGTCGAGCAGCCGGACTCGGACGCGGTCGCCGAGTCCGCGTTCGGCGACGCGGTGTTCGACGTAGCGCTGCTGTTCGCGTGAGAGGGTGATGCCCTCCGCCCGCGCGTCGTAGTGCTCGGCCGCGTGGAGCAGCAGCGCGCCCCAGCCGCAGCCGACGTCGAGGAGCCGCGCGCCGGGGGTGAGACCCAGCTTGCCGCACACCAGGTCCAGCTTGTCGCGCTGCGCGTCGGCGAGGCCGTAGCCGGGATCGGCGGGCGTTCCTGGGACGTTGCGGGTGTAGTAGCCGCACGAGTACGCCATCGACGGGTCCAGTACCAGCGCGTAGAAATCGTTGGACGCGTCGTAGTGGTGGCTGATGGCGGCGCGGTCGCGGGACGGCCGGTGCCGGGGGCCGCGCAGCCGCACCTGGGTGGACGGCGCGCGCGGGGGAGCGCCGAGCCCGGCGAGGCGGGCGGCGGTGACCGCGAGGCGGGCCACCTCGAGCGGTCGGAGCCCGGGGATGCGGCGGTCCCGCACCGTGCGCCAGGCCAGGGCGAGGGCATCGGTGAGGTCGCCCTCGACGTCGATCGCGCCGGTGATGTAAGCCTGCGCGGCACCGAGTTCGCCAGGGTGCCAGAGGATTCGGCGCAGCGCCTCGGGACGGTTCACCCGGATCACCGGTGCGTCGTCCGGTCCCGCGGCGCTGCCGTCCCAGGCGATCAGGCGCACCGGCAGCGGCCCGCGCAGCAGCGGGCGCAGGGCGTTCTCGAGGCGAGGGGCGACGCTCACCGGTGCTCCTCCGGACGGTCCAGCACGAACTGCGCGACATCGAGGTATCCGGAGCGGAACCCGGCCTCGGAGTACGCGAGGTAGAACTGCCACAGGCGGCGGAATCGGCTGTCGAAGCCGAGGTCCGCGACCCGGGCGGCGTGGGCGTCGAAGCGTTCCCGCCACAGTCGCAGTGTCTCGGCGTAGTGCGGGCCGAAGTCGAACCGGTCTCGGACCCGTAACCCGGTGTGCGCGTGGGCTGTTCGTTCGATCGCCGCCACGGAGGGCAGGAAACCGCCGGGGAAGATGTACTTCTGGATCCAGGTGTAGGTGCGCCGGGTGGCGAGCATACGGTCGTGCGGCATGGTGATGGCCTGGAGCGCGACCCGCCCGCCCGGGGCGAGCAGCCGGTCCAGGCACGTGAAATACGTTGCCCAGTGGCGGTATCCGACCGCCTCGATCATTTCGATCGACACGATGGCGTCGTAGGTGCCGCGTATGTCTCGGTAGTCGAGCAGGTCGATGTCGACGATGTCGGCGTGGCCCGCGGCCGCCACCCGGTCGCGCGCCAGGTCGAGTTGGCGGCGCGACAGCGTCACCGAACGCACGATCGCACCGCGCGCGGCGGCCCGGACGCAGAGTTCGCCCCAGCCCGTGCCGATTTCGAGGACCCGGCTGCCCGGCCCGACGCGGGCGGCGTCGAGCAGCCGGTCCATCTTGCGGCGCTGCGCCTCGGCCAGCTCCTCCCAGGTGGCGGTCGCGGAGTCGGCGTCGAACAGGGCGGACGAGTAGGTCATGGTCTCGTCGAGGAAGAGCCCGAACAGCTCGTTCGACAGGTCGTAGTGGTGCTCGATGTGGCCGGGAGCGTTGGCCTGCGTGGCGGTCTCCGTCACCGGCGGCGCGGGCAGCAGCGCCCGGAACCGTTGCAGCGGACGGGGAATCAGCCGGGTCAGAGCCGTGGCCAGCACGGTGAGCACGTCCGCCGGGTCGGGGGAGGTCCACTCGGCGGCCGTGTAGGACTCGCCGAACCCGATGAGGCCGTGGGTGCCGAGGCGGGCGACGAACGCGTCCGGATCGCGAAGGATCATGCGCGGCAACGGTTCCGGGTGCGCGGCGCCGAGGACCGTGCCGTCGGGGAACTCCACGCGCAGCGGTAGCCGCGCCACCGCGCGCCGGAACAGCAGCGCGGCGACATCGGCGCGGAGCCGGGCGCGCGGTCCGCCGGGGACGGGCGGCAGCAGGTCGCCGGTGTGGGTGTCGAGGCAGGAGCTGGTCACGGGGCCGTCCTCAGCGGTGATTCGGCGCGGGGGCGCGGGGTGATCGGCAGCCCGCGCGCCCACAGGGCGATGCCGTGGCGGCGGATGCGGGCCGAGGTGAGCAAGGGCGAGAGCGGGGCGCGGAGGTTGGCGCGCAGCACAGTGCGTGCCGTCACCGGCAGCCGGTGGCCGGTGAGCGCGGCGTGGAACGGGGGCTGCGCGTCCCGGAGCAGGGTGATCCGCAGGTCGAGGGCGTCGGCGGGTTCCGGTAGCCGCAGCCGGTAGCGGCCCTCGACCCGGTGGAACGGGGAGACGTGGAAAGCCTTGTCGATCTCGGCGCGGCCCCGCTTGTCCGGCTGGACGACGTAGGCGTGCCGCTGCCCGTACGTGTTGTGCACTTCGGCGACGACGCAGCGCAGGTCACCGCGCCGATCGTGGCACCAGAACACGGTGAGCGGGTCGAAGACGTAGCCGAACACGCGGGCGTTCATGAGGGCGGTGACCGGCCCGCCGGCGTCATGGATGCCGTGGGCGGCGAGGACAGCATCGACCCGAGCGCGCAGGTCGTCGGGGCGGCCCCCACCGTGTTGCCGCCGCGACCTACCGGACGGCGGGAAGAGGTGATCCTCGGCGCGGAAGCTTGCCAACGGGCGCAGAAGCAGCGGGACCTTCGGCGGGTGCGCGAGGTCGAAGTACCAGCTGTAGCCGCGATAGTCGAACTCGTGGCGCACGGGAGCGCGGCGCGCGTGGTGGATGCGCGTGAAGTAGAGGGCGGGTTCGGTCATCGCGCCTCCACCGGGGCCGCCGACCGGGGGCAGCCCCTCCCGCGCGCCCGCGAAGGCCCGTCGTCCGCGCGGACGGGGAGGTCGGGTGGAGGGCGGCGCAGGCCGAGGCGTTCGGCGGCGCGCAGGCCGGAGCGCGCGCCGTCCTCGTGGAAGCCCCAGCCGTGGTAGGCGCCCGCGAACACGATCCGGTCGGTGTCGAGGTCGGGGAGACGGCGTTGCGCGGCAACGGATTCGGGGGTGTAGATCGGGTGCTCGTAGGTCATCTCGGCGATCACCCGGGACGGGTCGACCAGGTGCGCGCCGCCGAGCGTGACGAGGAAGCGCCGGTCGCCGATGTGGTCGAGCCCCATCAGCCGGGTGAGGTCGTAGGTGACCACCACGCCGTCCTCGGGGCCGGACGGCACCAGGTAGTTCCATGAGGCGCGCGCCCGCCGCGCCCTCGGCAGCAGCGACTCGTCGGTGTGCAGTTGCGCGGGATTCACCGAGTACGGCATGGCGTTGAGCACGTCGCGGGCGAGGTTCGAGGGCGCCGCCAGCAGGTCGAGAGCCTGCCGGGGATGGGTGGCGATGACGGCGGCGTCGAACCGCCGCGTGCCCGACGGCTCCACGACCACCACGCCCTCCTCGCGTTCGGCGACGGCGAGAACCGTGGCGTTGGTGCGAATTTCGGTGACCGTCTCGGCGATCCTCGCCACGTAACGGGCCGACCCGCCGATCACGGTGCGCCACGTCGGCGAGCCGAACACGGTGAGCATCCCGTGGTGCTCCAGGAACCGGAACAGGTAGTGCGCCGGATACCGCGTGGCCAGGCCGGGTGCGCAGGACCAGACCGCCGCGACGATGGGCGTCACGAAATGGTCGGTGAAGTAGGCGCTGAACCGGTGGCGCGCGAGGAAATCCGCCAGGGTGACGCCATCGTCCGCCCGGCGCACCAGGTCGCGGGCGGCGCGGTGGAAGCGCGGCACCTCGGTCAGCATCCGGAGGTAGCGCGGATCGCGGGCCGTGCGCACCGACGGGAAGAGGCCGGGAAGTCCTCTGGCCCCGGCGTATTCGAGTCCGGTGGCGTCGGCGCGCACCGACATGGACATATCGGTCTCCCGGGTCGCCACGCCGAGTTCGCCGAACAACCACCGCAGCGTGGGGTAGGTCCGGTCGTTGTGCACGAGGAACCCGGAGTCCACGCACACCCGCCGCCCCGGCGCGTACTCGATCTCGTGCGTGTGCGCGTGGCCGCCGAGCCGGGAGTCCTTCTCGTACAACGTCACCCGGTCGTGCCCGGCCAGGAGATAGGCGGCGGTGAGCCCGGCGACACCGCTGCCGATCACGGCGATGTCCCGGGGCGCGGGCAGCGGGGTCACGGTGCCCCCGCTCGGCGTCGCGGTCGGGCCCACGGCGTGCGCGGGACGGGCACACGGCCGGGTGGGGCGTTGTCACGAACTGCTCGCATATCCCCACTTCGATAGGAAACCGCCCGCGGTTTGGCGGCGAGGAGTGTTCTCGGTCACGACCGGACGGCGGAAATGTTCGTCCGGGACCAAACCCCCGGCGTGGTGTGCGCGAAGTCCTGTGCGGTGCCCACCGGATACGTAACCGGGCACCGGACGGGGTTCAGCCGCCCCGTCGCTGGAAGTCACCGGCCGAATCCTCCCGACCTCGGCCGGTGACCCAGGGAGATCGATCCGTGGCCCCGCCCCCCGTCCCGGAGGTAACGAACGATCATGACACCGACGCAGAGCCCGGCCGCGGTGCTGGAGCGCGAGATCCGCCCGGCCGAAGAGGATGCGTCGGATCGCACGGGGCGTGGCGCGCCCACCCGCGACGAGAGCCCGTCGCGGCGTTTCATCGCGCTGGTGCACGCGATCGGCGACGGCGACCGGCGGGCGTTCACCGAGTTCTACCGGCAGACGAGCCACCGCGTCTTCGGGCTGTCGCTGCGGATGACGCGCAACCGCACCGTCGCCGAGGAGATCACCCAGGAGGTCTACCTGCAGGTGTGGTCGTTCGCCGCGCGCTACGACGAGCGGATGTGCGGCCCGGTGGGCTGGCTGATGATGCTGACCCACCGTCGCGCCGTCGACCGCATCCGCTCCGACCGCGCCGCGGGGATGCGCGATGTCGTGTTCGGGTTCGTGCACCTGGGCCGGGAGCACGATGTGGTGAGCGAGACCGTCGAACAGCGTCTCGACGAGCAGGCGGTACTGCGCGGACTCGACGCCCTCACCCCGCTGCAATACGACGCCGTCACCCTCGCCTACTACGGCGGCCTGACCTACGCCGAGGTGGCCGAGAAGCTCGGCGCGCCCCTGCCCACCGTGAAGTCCCGCATCCGCGACGGTCTCGCCCGCCTGGCGGCCGCGCTCGCCGAGGGCGCCCCTCGATGACTCCCGCCGACCTGCTCGACCTCGCCTACCCGTACGCCCTCGACGCGGTGAGCCCGGCCGAACGCGTCGCCATCGAACTGCTCCGCGACCGTGCGGGCCCCTACGCGGCCGCCGAATTCGACGCCGTCGTCGCCACCGTCCACGACATCATGGCCGTCCTCGCGATCCTCGACGCGCACCCGCCGCCGCCCGGCCTCGAACCTCGCCTACTGAACGCCCTCGGCGAGCGCTCCGACCCCTGCCCGGGTCACTGGTGGCGCGGACGCCGGTGGGGATCACCCCGGTGATGTGCGGGCGGGTTAGCCGCGCCGCCACATTGCGGTAACCCGCGCGGGACACAATCTCCGGTGATGCCCCGCGCGGAAGGAAGGTGGGGGTGGAACCCGACGATCTGGCCGTCCTGGACTTCGCGCTCATCTGGGAGCCGTTCGGGGGACCCGGCACCGAGGACATCTTTGTCACCTTCGGCATGACCGACCAGCAGTTCCGCGTCCACGTGCGCGGCATTCTCACGGCCCCGGGCACCCGCGCCGACCGGCCCCTGCGCACACACGCCCGCGCCGCGCTGCGGTCCTATCTGGTGTGAGATCGGTTGCGCCCGTTACCGTCCGGGCGCGAAATCGCGTGCGCCCGCGTCGGTCTGGTCCAGGTCGCGGCGGCCGCGCGCCGCGCCTACGAGGGCGGTGAGTGGACTGCCGCGGGGCGCCGGCGCATCGTCGCGATCGCTATCGACGGCCCTACGCCGACGCCCAGTGGCGCGGGCCGATCGCAGCGGCGTCGGCGGGGAGGATTCCGGGAGTTCTTCGGGTCGAGCACAGTCAGTCGCCCTGGTGACGGTTCACGCGCAGTCCGTGGCCCACACCGGTTCGAGGTGCGCCGTGTTCGTCCGATGGTCGTACGGGAACGGTGCCGCCGACTGCCGGTAGCTGTGCGCGACGTACGCCGAACGCAGATACCAGAGTCCGTCGGACTTGCCCGCCTCGAGCCCGGTGAGGGCCGCGATCCGGCGCAGGCGGTAGTCGATCGAGTTGACGTGCAGGTGCAGCATGCGGCTCGTGCGTTTGCGGTTGAGTCCGGTGGCGATGTGGCAGCCCAGGGTCTCCAGCAGTTCGGGCTGGTCGTCGAGCGGGTCGAGCAGGGCGGCCAGCGTCTCCAGGCCCGGTCCGGGGCGGGTGAGCTGGTACTCCAGTGCCAGATCGCCGAACCGGTGGACGCGGGCCGGGAGGCCCAGGCGCAGGGCGATGTCGAGCATGTCGTGCGCGACGGCGGAGTCGGCGGGGATCTCGGCGGTCGCGGCCCGCAGCGCGACCACCGTGAGCGGCAGCTCGGCGGCGCCGGTGAGCCCGCGCACCAGCATCTCCAGGTCGGCGTCGTCGCAGTCGGCGGCGGGCAGCAGTAGCGTGCCGCCGTCGGCGGAGAGCACGGCGGCGCCGCGGCCCGGGAACTGTCGCGAGAGCTCGAGATCGAGGGCGCGCAACACCCGCCCGGCCCAGACGCGCGGGTCGATGCCGGGGCGCGGCACCGCGGGAAACCGCGGGCGGGCGAGGGCCAGAATCCAGTACTCGTCGGCCAGGTGGCACCCGCACTGGCGCGCCACGGCGGTGGTCGCCGTGCCCGCGAGCAGCGCGGCGGCGAAGGTCCTCGATCCGGGCCGTGGCTGCTCCGGCGCCGCGTCCAGCCTGCGCAGGTAGGCGCCCGAGATCCGTGCGGTGGTCTCGTCCAGCAGGTCGAGCGTGCCGCGCAGTAGATCCAGCGGTTCGGCGTCGCCGGGGTGGGCCGGTGCGGTGCGCAGGCGGGCGCGGATGGCTTCGTGCACCGAGGCCAGCACCGTCTCGAGGGCGACGCCGTGGTCGATCCAGCGCTCCACGGCCTCGTCCAGCAGGTCGTCGGCGGGCACGCCCGGCCCGGCCGCCCGGCGCAGGCACTCCTCGATGGTGGCCTCGACGGACTCGGGGACATCGACGAGGGCGGTGGGTGCGGCGGACATCGGCGCCATGACGGACTCCTCTCAGCTACCTGCGGTTTCAGCGTGCCCGGTGCGAGTCCGCGGCGGTATCGGCATTTCTGCGTAGGCCGGTGCCGTAGGCATCGGCAGCGGTGGCCGGAACCGAGCGCCCGGTTTCGCCCCTGGCGGGGCATGTCGGCGCAGTACGATGCCGTTGCGCCGGCCGCCCGGTGGCCGTGGGCGGTAGGTGTTGCGGGGAGCGAAGGGAGTGCACGGCGCATGACACGCGAGCTGCCCGACGCGGAGCCGACCAGCTATGTCGGCCGCCGCGACGAGGCCGCGGAGGTGCGCCGCCTGCTCGGGGACCGGCGACTGGTCACGCTCACCGGATGCGGCGGCATCGGGAAGACGCGCCTGGCGCGGCGGGTCGCCGGGGAGATCGGGCGCGCCTATCCCGGCGGGGCGGTGTTCGTGGAGCTGGCCGAACTCGCCGACGGCGCGGCGCTCGCCGCCAGCGTGGCCGACCGGCTCGATCTGCGGTTGCGGTCGGGCGAATCGATCACCGGACGGGTGCTCGGGTACCTGCGCGAGCGCCACGTGCTGCTGATCATGGACAACTGCGAGCACGTGCTGATGGCGTGCGCCGAGTTCGTCACCGACGTGCTGGCCGACTGCCCGCGCGTCACGGTGCTGGCGACGTCGCGGCAGTCGCTCGGCGTCCCGGGCGAGCACGTGGTGCGGGTGCCGCCGCTGCCGGTGCCCGCCGACGAGACCGGCACGCCCGCCCGGGCGCGGACCTTCGACGCGGTCCGCCTGTTCGTGGACCGCGCGCGGGCCGCGTCCTCGGAGTTCACCCTCACCGCGGCCAATTGCGCGGACGTGGTGCGGTTGTGCCGGACTCTGGACGGCGTGCCCTTGGCCATCGAATTGGCCGCCGCCCGGATGCGGTCGCTGTCACCGCGCCAGGCGCTGGAGCGGTGGTCGGGGCAGCTGGCCCTGTCGACGGCCGCGAGCCGCACCGGCTCGCCCAGGCAGCAGACGCTGCGCGCGACCCTGGACTGGAGCTACGACCTGTGCACCGAGGTCGAGCGCGCGGTGTGGCGGCGCCTGGCGGCGTTCGCCGGCTCGTTCGCGCTCGATTCCGCCGAGTTCCTGTGCGGCGACACCGCGGCCGTGGTGGTCGACACGATCGACGGATTGGTCGACAAGTCCCTCCTGGAACGCCACGGTGACGCCGTGTTGCGCTACCGGATGCTCGAACCGGTCCGCGAATACGGACTCGAACAGCTGCGCGCGGCGGGGGAGCTGGACGGGGTGGCGCGGCGTCACCGGGATTGGTTCCACCGGGTGGTGCGCGCCGCCGACGACGGCTGGATGAGCGCCGCCCAGCTCGACTGGGTGTGGCGGCTGCGCCGCGACCACGCGGATCTGCTTGTGGGACTGGAGTATTCGCTGAGCGAGCCCGGCGGCGCGGACCTCGCGCTGTCGATGGCGTGCCGGGTGCCGGAGTACTGGACGTTGCGCGGCGCGAACCGGGCCGCCCGCGCCTGGCTCGACCGGGCGCTGGCGGCGGCCTCGCCCGAACACCCGGAGCGCGCGTACGCCGAGGCGGTCGCGGCGTGGCATTCGCTGTGGCTGGCCGACCTCGACGACGCGCACGCGCGCCTGGCCCGCGCCGAAGAGGCGCTCGCCCCCGGCGACGCGCACACCGAGGCGATGATCATGGCGGTGGGCGCGCACGCCGCCAAGATCGTGAACGACAACGCACCCGCCGCGAAGCTCGCGGCGGTGGCGATGGACCGGTTCCGGGAGCTCGGCGATCTCCGGTTCGCGGTGGCGGCGGCGAACCTGCTCGCGCTGGCGACGATCACCACCGACTCCGCCGAGAGCCTGCGCGTGCTGGACGCGGCCGTGGCCGACTGCGAACGGTGCGGCGACACCTACTACCGCGACGTGCTGCTCTTCGCGCTGTGCCTGACGCATCTGGCGCGCGGCGACCACGACGACGCCGAGCGCGCGGCGCGGCAGGGCCTGGCCTCGACGATCCGCCGCGACAGCCGCTTCGGCGACGCCTACCACATCGAATCGCTGTCCTGGATCGCTTGCCTGCGTGGGGAATACGAGCGGTCGGCGCGGCTGTCGGGTGCGGCCGCGTCCTGCTGGGAGATGCTGGGCGCCGACCCGGAGGTGATCCTGGTGGTGCCCTACACCCAGTGCCGCGACGGAAACCTGCGCGCGCTCGGTGACGCCGCCTTCGCCGAGCACTTCGCGGCCGGCCGGGCGATGTCGCTGGACCGGGCGCGCCGCTACGCCCTGGGGGAGGACGAGCCCCCGGCGGCCGAGGCCGAACCGCTCACCGCCAGGGAACTCGAGGTGGCCGAACTGGTCGCGCTGGGCCTGACCAACCGGGAGATCGCGAACCGGCTGGCCATGGCCCATCGCACCGCCGACACCCATGTGCGCAACATCCTCGCCAAACTCGGCATGACCAATCGCGCGCGCATCGCCGCCTGGATCACCGACCGCGTGCGCGAAAAGGCGTGACGAGGGATCAGGTGCGCGCGGCGACGAAGTTCGCGGCGTCGCCCGCGTGGCGCTTGTATTGCAGGTGCACGTTCCAGTTCGAACCGCGCGGATCGCAGACCGGATCGTTGTCGTTGCAGACGTCGAAGGTGCGCTCGGCGTAGGTGCCCGTGACGCGCTTGCCCAGCTCCCGGATCGGGTTGCCGAACAGCAGCACCGCCGCGATCCGCGGCTCCACCGACGCGGGCAGGGTGGCCACGATCGGCCCGCCGACCTTGGCGCCCTCGCTACTGATCCCGAGCGAGTTCACCACCACGTTGGCGCCCTGGGAGTAGCCGACCAGCACGAACTTCTGATCGGGACAGGCCGCGGCCTGGTCGACCACGTGGTCGACCAGATCGCGGTTGCCCGCCTGCACAGATGCCGGTTGGTTCAGCGACGCCGGGTACTCCACCCGGTAGGCGTCGGTGCGGACGTTCAGTTTGTCGTCGATGGCGGCGTAGACGGGATTGCCGACGACGGTGCCGAGCTTGTACCGGCTCAGGAACCCGCCCATCTCGTTGGTGCCGCGCGCCGCGACCACATGGATGTCGCTGCATGCCGGTGCCGCCTGGGCGGTGCTCGCGGTGACTGCGGTGCCGTTGAGCGCGGCGGTCGCGAGCGCGGCCGCGAGGGCTGTGCGCGCGGCCTCGCCCCGAGTGATCGTCATCTGTCCTGCCTTTCGCCGTTGTCGTCGGACGAAAGGGAACGTAAGCGCGGCATTCGGGACGGCGGGGAAGCTTTGGAGGAATCACGAACTCCGGTGCCCGGCGTCCGTGGTGGGTGTGAAATCCCTGGTGGCGGGCGTGGTTCCGGGACCGGAGTCGGGCACGTGGTCGGCGGGCGCGCCCACCCCGCTAGCGCGCGGCGGCGGCCGCGGTGTGCGCGTTGGAGGACAGTTCCCAGACGTGCCCGTCGGGGTCGGAGAAATAGCCCATGTAGCTGCCGTCCTGTTCGGTAGCGGGATGGGGGACCGCACCGCCCGCGGCGGTGGCGCGGGCGAGGATGTCGTCGAGTTCGGCCCGGGTCCCGATGGCGCACGAAATGATGCAGGCTCCCGAGACCGGCCGGACACCGGGCACGCCCGCCCGCGACGCGTAGGCGGCGTATTCGTCGGTGGCGATGAGGAACAGCGAGAGGTTCGGCAATTCGAACGCGAGAATCCCCTCCTCGATCCCCGGCGTCTCGAGCCCGAGCCCGTCACGGTAGAAGCGCAACGATCGTTGCGGGTCGGCGATGGGCAACGACAGCACAGTGGCCACGATCCTCATGCCCCCACGGTATCGCCGAGCGCGATCACCGTGGGCACTCGGGTGCTGCCCCCGGTGCCGTGGGCCGTGGAAACGGGGTCTGGGGGTCGGGGCGGTGCCCGCATAGCGTGATCGGCACTGTCCCGGGTAGTCGGGCCGGACGAATAATCAAGAGTAGAGGGAAGTTTCGATGAAACGATCAATCGCCGCCGCCACGTTCGCCGGTGCGCTCGCGCTCACCCCGGCGGCCACGGCGCACGCCGCGCCCGACGCGGGCACCGCCCCGGCCACTCCGGTGGCGGCGTGCGTCGAGTTCCCGATCGGCGCGCCGGGTGGATGCGACATCATCCAGAACATCCTGCAACTGCTGAGCATGGGCTCGTCCAGCCTCAGCGGCTCGTAGGCGGTGCGTCGGCGCCCCGGTGACCAACCCCGGTCACCGGGGCGCTGGCGTGTTCAGGCCGCGTAGCCGCTGTCACCGGCGCGGCCGCCTGAGCCTGCGGCCAGTTCTCCTGGACCACGGTGTGCGGGTGGCGCACAACGAGTCTCAGGTTCGGTGAGTTCTCCGAGCAGCTTCTGGACGTGCGCCCGCAGCGGTGACCGGACGCGGTGGTCGGTCCGGGATTGCGGTCGGAATAACGACGTTGTGTAGTAGGCGGGCCGGAGATCAACTAGCGTGTGGGTTCATGGAATTCGTCTACAACGTCGTGGTCGTCACGCATTTGCTGGGGATGGCCGCTCTGGTCGGCGGGTATGCCGTCGGGCAACCCAAGGTCAACGAGGTGATGGTGTGGGGCGCGCGGGCGCAGATCATCACCGGACTGGTCCTGGTCGGGATGGCCGAATCGATCGGCTCGCTCGACAAGGACCTGAACATGGTGAAGATCGGGGTGAAGCTGATCGTCGCGTTCGCTGTCGCGGCGTTCGCGGAGATCGCGCACGCCGACGCCAAACGCGGTAAGGATGTGCCGTGGATGGCGCACGCCGCGGGCGGACTCGGCATCGTCAACGTCTTCATCGCCGCCCTCTGGTCCTGATCGCGCCCCGGGGCCGGATTCACAGCCCCCGGCCCCGGGGTGGATCAGGATTCGAACAGCGTCTGCCCGAGATAGCCGCCCGGCGCCGCGACGCCGGGCGGGATCACGAAGACCGACGACCCGATCGGCGTCGTCCACACGTTCAACGCGTCGAAGTCGGCCAGCCGTTGCTGCACCGGCACGAACTGCGCGTCCACGTCCCGCTGATACGCGGTGAACAGCAACCCGGAATTCGACGTCGTGCCCGGCGCGGGCGCGTCGTCGTAGTTGTATCCGCGGCGCAGGAACCGTTCCCCGTCGTGGGTATGGCGGGCGCGGGCGATGTGCGAACCGGGCGGGATCACCGGGATGCCGTTGGCGTCCACCGCGGCGAAATCGGGTTCGTCGAACTCGTGGGTGCCGCCCAGCGGTGCGCCGTCGGCGAGCCGGCGGCCGACGGTGAATTCCCGTGCATCCGTGTCGATCTCGTCCCACGTGTCCAGCGTCATCGCGATCCGGCGCAGCACCAGTGAGGTGCCGCCTGCCAGCCACGGTTGCGCCGCGCCGTCGTCCCAGACCAGCCGGTCGAATTCGGACGTGCCCGGGGTCAGGTTCACCGTGCCGTCCACCTGGCCCATCAGGTTGCGCGGGGTCCGGCCCGGCGCCGCGTCCCGGAACCCGCGCTGCACCCAGCGCACCGCGGTGAGCGAGACGACGCTGCGGCACAGCACGCGGACCGCGTGCGCGACCGCCGTCGGCTCCTCCGCGCACACCTGGAGCAGCAGATCACCATCGCTCCACGCCGGGTCGAGCCGGTCCACCGAGAACGGCGGCAGCGGGCGCAGCCACGCGGGCTTGTGGTGCTCGAGCTCGGCCGCCGTGAACGCCCCCGGCCCCAACCCCGCGGTGACGGTGAGCCGCGACGGGCGCTGCGCCAGTTCGGGTTCGGTATCGGCGAGGGCGGGCGCGCCGCGGGTGAGACGTTCGGCGTCGGCGGTCCAGATCTTCAGGATGCCCGCGAGGTCGTCGCGGCCCACGCCGGGGCGCAGGTCCAGGCCGACGAACGCCGCGTGGGTCTGCGGCGCGGTCGCGATGCCGGCCTGGTGCACGCCGTAGAAGGGTTCCGTCGCGAGGGCGGGCGGCGTGGCGGCGGTGTCGCGGCCGGTCAGCGCGAGCGTGCCCGCACCGAGCCCGGCCGCGCCCGCCGCGGCGGCGCCCCCACCCAGGAGACGCCGCCGCGACAGACCTCGCGACGTGCTCGCCTCAGCCACCGTGCGCGGGGGCCGAGCCGGACGCGCCGTGCTCCTCGTCGGGCACGTAGTTCTCCTGGTTGCCCGGGAAGTCGCGCACCTGGGCGGTGAACGTCATCGAGGAGCCGTCGTCGAAGGTCAGCGTGACCGGGGTTTCCGACCCCGTGCGCAGCGGGCCGTTGAGCCCCATGAACATGATGTGATCCGCGCCGGGCCGCAGCGCGAGCGCGCCGTGGGCGGGAATCGTGAAGCCGCCCTTCTTGGGTCGCATCACCTTCGCGCCGCTGTCGTCGGTGACGACCTCGTGCAGTTCGACGGTGGCCGACGCCGGACTGGTCGCGGACACGATGGTGAGATCCCGATCGGCGCCGTTGGCGAGCTCGCCGAACGCCGCCGACATGTCGCTCTCGGCGGCCTTGATCCACTGCTCCCGGATGGTGACCGCGTCGGCGGCCGTGGTGGGGGCGGCGTCGTCGGTGGACGAACAGGCCACGAGGAGAAGGGGAGTGGCGGCCAGGGCGACCGCGGCCCGCCGGAGGCGGGTGAGGGGTGAAGACATGGTGTGCTCCAGTTTCAGGTTGTGCAGGTGGGTGGGGTTCCGCCTGGATTCGCGCGGGGTGGTCCGGGATCGCGCGGGGCTGGCGTTCGGGCGTGAGGTCGCGATCCGGCGGTGGGCGTCGGGCCCTGAACGCCGGGTCGCCTTGCCCGCTGTGCGTGCACCGCCGGTCGACGCGGTCGAGAACCCGATCCGGCCTAGGGCTGCGCAGCCCCGGGCGTTGGTCGGCCCGTACCACGCGTTGGTTCGGTGAGACGCAACATCGGGCAGCCCCGGTCCGGACGTCGTCGATTCACGGCCGCGAGGAAGGGGTCGGTGCCCGCGCGCTCGGCTACGTGGTTTGTGCCGATGCGGCCGTGACGGTCCGCGGAACGCGAGACCGTTCGTTGCGCGCCGCTGGTCCGTTGCCGTTGCCGTTGCCGTTGCCGTTGCCGTCGCTTGCGCGCCGCGCTGGGGTGCGCGACGTGCGAGTCTGCGCCGCATGCCGATTCGTTGGCTCGCGTCGAAGAGTCGGCCGGTGGGAGGAAGAGGAACTACACCCTGACCGGTGGACCTCGGGTACCGAGCCCCGAACTGAGAAGCAGGTGTCGCGCGGCGGGCCGAGTGCCCGGCGCGAGGGGAGCTACGGCAAGCGGGACGACCGGCGCACCACTCGCCGCGAGCGCGCGCACCACTCGCCGCACGCTGGAGGCGATCCGCGCGAGCGCCGTCTCCGCGCCACGGATGAGAATCGCGCCGACCGGGATGGCCGCGAGGTGGGCGAGCAGCATCACCGAGGTGGCGTGGGTGCCGTGGTGGTGTTCGGGCGGCAGGGTGAGCGCGGTGTGCGCGACCGCCTGCCCGAGCGCGAGCAGCGCCATGAGCTCGAGGAGCCCGTTGCGGGTCCGCAGTGACCCGACCACCATGCCGACCGCCGCACACGCCCCGATCAACAGCGCCGCCGACGATTCACCGGGCGCCACCACACCCCCGCCGAGCGCGTGCGCCGCCACACTGACCGCCCCGGACGACGCGCCCACGAAGGCACCGCGCCAACGCGCCGCTACCTCCGCCGGTGAATGCACCGGTTCATACTACCGCCCGTCGTAGGGTCGGGCCTGAGTCACCGGTGAGGGGAGCGACCGTGTGCCGCGCGGTGACACCCCTCGCCCCCGGGACAGGCGACTGGCCGGCCTCCACTCGACCGGCACGCGAACAGCTGGCCGGCTCCGAGCGCGGCGGGTTGAACGGCAGACCGGCTGGGAACCATGCCTGACGGACCGTCCTCGGCACCCGGCGGCACTCGCCGCCTGCGAGCGCCGGTAATTCGCGTGAACTCCGCACCCGAGCGGAGTAGCGTCCGCCGCCACGGCGCGATGGCAGACCCTCTCGGACGGCCTCCGATGACCGGCGTATTCGAGTCCCGGATCGCCGACGCGCTGGCCGCCCTGCCCGGCGGCCCGACTTCGGCGGGTCCACGAACTCGTCGCCCGCGCATCCGGTGCGAACTCGGCGGCTCACCGACGCGGCTCACGACACACGTGCCTACCGGATCGTCGGCAAGGCCCGCGACGTCACAGTGAGCCGCCGCATGAAGCGCCTCTACTGCACACCCCACCGCCCGAATTCCGCCCGAATCCCCCTCAACTCGCCGCGAGGGGCCGCAATTCGGGTCGTTTCGGCTCGATCCCCGTCCCCGACGACTGTCCGCGAATCCGCCGCGCCACCCACGGCAGCATGTGGTTGGCGGCCCAGGTGAACTCGGTCGCCAGGATCTCCCGCGCGCCGCGACGGGTCACCGGCAGCGGGTCGCGCCAGGTGGCGTCCGCGCCCGGCACGCCCAGGGTGTCGGCGACGGCGCGGGCGACGAGGTCGTGGCCGAGCGGGCTCAGGTGCAGGCGGTCCTCGGACCAGACCAGCGGGTGGGTGGTGGCGGCGACCGGTTCGAAATCCACGAGCGTGAGCCGGTATTCGGCGGCCAGACGGCGCATCTCGGCGTTCACCTCCCGCACGCGCGGCGACAGCGGTCGCACGAACGGCGCGACGCCGCCGATATCGGGGTAGGTGAACGTCACCACCCGCGCTCCGGTCGCGGTGAGCGCGGCGAACATGGCGTGCAGGTCGGCCAGCAGCGCGGCCCGGTCGAAACGCGGGCGGATGATGTCGTTCATCCCCGCCATGACGGTGACCAGATCGGGCCGCAACGCCAGCGCGGGTTCCAGTTGTTCGGCGCGAATCTGCCCGGCGCGCCTACCCCGGATGGCGAGGTTGGCGTAGCCGAGCGCGGGTGTGCCGGCGCCGAGCAGGGCGGCGAACCGGTCGGCCCAGCCGCGGTGCCCGCCCGCGCCGTCGGGGTCGCCGATGCCTTCGGTCTGGCTGTCGCCGAGCGCGACATAGCGGGCGAAGGGGTATCCGGGTGTCGAGTCCACGGTGTGCTCCTGCGGGTTCGGCTGCGGCGCAGCCACATCCTACGAGCGCCGGGGACTCACGGCCACGTGTGTCACAGCGGGCGGAAGCCCGCGCCCACCCCGCCGGTGCGGTCGACGGCGTCGAGCACCCGCCCGATGTGGGTGGCGACCGCCGGGTCGTGCACCGACACCGCCGGATGCTGGCAGGCGATGTCGAACACGGTGACGCCCAGGACGTCGACGCGGATGTGGCCGACGTTCATGCCGACGAGCCGGTCACCGACCGTGACGGGTCCGCCGGAATCGCCGGGCTGCGAACACACTTGGTTGCGGAACCACCAGTCGTGCCGATCCCACACCACCCCGCAGCTGTGGCCGGAGGTGCGCCCGTTCTTGCACACCACGTCGCCGGGTTCCGGCGGCCCGCCGATGCCGGTGATGACGGTGCCCGCCACCTCCCGCCGCGGCGCGACGCGGGCGGCGTCGAACTCGATGACGGCCCAGTCGTCGGCGAGCTGGCGCGCGACCACGGTGCCGATCACACCGGCGTGGGTGGCGTGCTCGGCGTGCACGGGCTGGCCGACTTCGGTGCAGTGCCCGGCGGTGAGCCCGACGAGCCTGCCCTCGCGGTCGTGCCCGATCGCGGTGAGCGTGCAGACGGCGCGGTACCCGAACACGACACCCGATCCACCACCCAGCGGGACATCGGGCGTGACCGCCTGCGCGCGCACGGGCAGCAGCGTGACGACGAGCGCCGGCACCGCGAACAGCAGGACGGG
This sequence comes from Nocardia puris, assembly GCF_003315035.1. Classification (GTDB taxonomy): domain Bacteria; phylum Actinomycetota; class Actinomycetes; order Mycobacteriales; family Mycobacteriaceae; genus Nocardia; species Nocardia puris. The sequence continues at coordinate 620,687 of NZ_QNRE01000002.1, read as the reverse complement.
AAACGCCGCGCGGCGCGTCGCGCTCACGGCTGCGCCGTCGCGGCGGCGGGGTCGATGTTGTGATGCAGGTGGAAGACGTTGCGCGGGTCGTATTCGAGCTTGACCGCGGCCAGGCGCGCGTAGTTCTCGCGGCCGTAGCCGGCGATGACGCGGTCCATGCCTTCGTCGCCGATGAAGTTGAGGTAGACCGCGCCGGTCGAGTACGGCCGCATGGCGGCGGTGGCGTCGCGGACCCAGGAGATGACGCGGTCGTCCTCGGCGGAGTCCTCCCACATGCCGAAGGGGTGCAGCACCCAGCCCGCGCTGCGGTGCGGCTGCGGCCAGTACCCGGCGTTCTCGGCGACGGCGCCGCCCCACGGTGCCAGCAGATGCTGGGTGAAACCGGGGCACGGCATCGACTGCCCTTGCGCGTCGAACAGGCGTAGCGCGTCGTCGGTGAGGGCCGCGAGGTGCTGGCCGGACCAGTAGTTGCGGTTGCCCGGCGGATCGTCGAGCGCGGATTGCAGGTCGGTGTAGGGCATTTCGGCGATCATGGCGCCCGGGGGCGCGAGGTCGAGCAGCGGCGCGATCACCTCGCGCAGCTCGGCCTCGGTGCCCGCGTAGGTCCCGATGCAGGCGACCACGCGTTCGCCGCGCAGGGGTTCGGGGACGAAGTCCTCGGGCGGCCCGGTGAGGTAGGCGACGGCGCCACCGAGCTCGAGGGGGACGCCGCGCTCGAGCAGATCCCGGTACGCGGTGGAGATTTCGGGTCCGCGGTCGGCGGGCCACAGGAGCAGGGCGAGTGTGCACACCGGCAGCGGATGCAAGCGGAACGTGAGCCGGGTGGCGACGCCGAAGTTGCCGCCCCCGCCGTGCAGGGCCCAGAACAGGTCGGGGTGGCTGGTCGCGCTCGCGGTGATCGCGTCGCCGTCGGCGGTGAGGAGGTCGACGGAGGCGAGGTTGTCGCACGCCAGGCCGAAGCGGCGTTCGAACCAGCCCGAGCCGCCGCCCAGGGTGAGTCCGGCCACGCCGGTGGTCGAGACCCGGCCGCCGGTGGTGGCGAGTGCGTGGGGCTGGCAGGCGCGGTCGAAATCGGCCCACGTCGCGCCGCCCTCGGCGACGGCGGTGCGGGCGGCGGGGTCGACGGTCACGCGGTTCATGCGCCGCAGGTCGACGACCAGTCCGCCGTCGCTGAGGCAGGCGCCGGTGACGCTGTGGCCGCCGCCGCGCACCGCGACCTCGAGCCCTTCGCGCCGGGCGTGGGCGAGGGCGGCGCGCACGTCGTCGGGGGTGGCGCACTGGGCGATCACCGCGGGGCGGCGGTCGACCATGGCGTTGTAGACAACGCGGGCGTCGTCGTAGCCGGGATCCTCTGGGGTGAATACGGTGCCGGTGAATCCGGTCCGCAAGCCGTCGGGAGACAGGGTGCTCATGGCGCCTCCTTGGCCCGACCGCTGCCAGCATCGCGTCGGCAAACTCCGATCGGCTGAGTCAGGGTACGCAGGGTGCCGATGCGGGCAGACGGAGATCGCGGCGAGTGATGTCGAGCTGCAACGGGCGACCCGATCGGGGCGCCTGTGCTCGTGGATCATCCACTGCCGCAGGTGATTCGGAGGAATCGCCGGGTTGCGGGATACACGGAGTGGTCACGTGGGCGTCGCGTTCGGGGCACGATCGGATGGCGACGCGGTCTCGATGTGGCACCCATCCGTTCCGAGCGGTCACTCGCACAGGACGGCATGACCGGCGTGCCGAACGTCACTGATGTAGGTGTTCCCACCCGGCGATCCGCCGAAACGGGACGCGACCCTCTCGTCGTCCGCCGACTTACCCCGCCCCTCGCGCGTTGTACACGGTCAGCCCGCGTTCCACCGTCATCCGTCCGTACTCGGCGAACACCTCGAGCGCCTCGGCCCGCCGCACCCCGGTGACGACCTCCACGCCGCGCAGCCGCAACTGTTCGGCCCAGTCCTCGCGCATGGGTCCCTCGTCGAAGCCGGTGAGCTGCTCCAGTTCGGGGCCTTCGCCCGCGATGACGAGCCGCCGGATGCCCGACCACAGCACCGCGCCGTAGCACTGCGCGCAGGGTCGCCAGTTGACGACGAGTTCCCGCCGGGGCGCGCCCGCCGCGCCGAGATCCCATCCGCCCACCCGGGCCTGCGCCAGCGACAGCGCCGTCACCTCGGCGTGCGCGACGGACAATCCGCTGGCCAGCACCAGGTTCACCCCGGCGGAGACGAGTGCGCCCGTGTCGCTGTCCACGACCAGCGCCGCGAACGGGCCGCCCGACCCCTCCAAGGGGTTGCGCGCGGCGAGGCGGTGCACGAGGGCCATGCGGTCGGCGTCGGTGCGCAGTGTGGCGGGGGTGGCGGCGATCTCCTCGAGCACCCACTCGGGCAGGTGCGCGCCGAAGGAGCGGGGTAGGCCGGTGGTGTCCACGGGCGGGTCTCCTTTCTGGGGACCTTCGCCACGCTAGGGCGGATCGATTGCGGCGATGTTGCCCGCAGGGGACGGCGGGATGACAGAGCTATGCAAACATAGCCATCTATGCATATGATGCTGGTATGACAGGGACCACGCACGAGCCCGGCCACGCGCACGGGCACTCGCTCCTCGGGGAACGCGGCGAGCTGATCTTCGCGCTCGCGGCCGGTGTCACCTACGCCGCGGGCATGGTGGCGGAATATCTGCTGTCGGCGCCGTCGTGGGTGCCGCTGGTGTTCTTCGCCGCGACCTACTTCTTCGGCGGATACTTCACCGTGCGCACGGCGGTGGAGACGGTGCGGCGCGGGCGGTTCGAGGTCGACTTCCTCATGCTGGTGGCGGCGGTCGGCGCGGCGGCGGTGGGGAAGTGGGCCGAGGGTTCGGTGCTGCTGTTCCTGTTCAGCCTCGGCCACGCGCTGGAGGAATACGCGATGGGGCGGGCCAAGCGCTCGATCGAGTCGCTGGCCGAGCTCACGCCCCGCACGGCGCTGGTGCGCGGCGACGACGGGGAGGTGCGCGAGGTCGATGTCGACGAGCTCGCCGTGGGCGATGTGATCGTGGTGCTGCCCCACGCGCGTCCGGCGGCCGACGGCATCGTCGTCGCGGGCGAGAGCGCCATCGACGAATCCTCGGTCACCGGCGAGAGCATTCCCGTGGCGAAGGCGCCCATGGCGGGCGCGGCGGTGGACGGGCGGGCGGTGCCCGAAGAGCACCGGGTGTTCGCGGGCACCGTGAACGGGTCGGGCGCGCTGGACGTGCTGGTCACCCGCCGGGCGTCGGACAGCATGCTGGCGCGCGTCATCACCATGGTCCGCGAGGCCGACACCCAGAAGTCGCCGACGCAGCGGTTCATCGACCGCTTCCAGCTGTTCTACGTGCCCGCCGTGCTGGCCGGTGTCGCCGCCGTGCTCGGGTTCGGTGTGCTCGCGCTGAGCGAGCCGTTCGCCGACAGCTTCTACCGCGCGATGGTGGTGCTGGTCGCCGCGAGCCCGTGCGCGCTGGCGATCGCGACGCCCAGTGCGGTGCTGGCCGGTGTCGCGCGGGCCGCGCAGGCCGGGGTGCTGGCCAAGGGCGGCGGGCCGCTGGAGACGCTGGGGCGGGTGCGGTCGATGGCGTTCGACAAGACCGGCACGCTCACCTGGGGGCAGCCGCGCGTCACCGATATCGTGGCGCTGCGTCCGGAACGGCGCGCCGACCTCATCGACACCCTGCACGCCGTCGAGTCCTACAGCGACCACCCGCTGGCCACCGCCCTCACCCGCGACCTCGCGCCGCTGGTCGGCACCGCGCGTGACGCGTCGGCGGTGCACTCGGTGACCGGTCGCGGCGTGACCGCGCTGGTCGACGGGCACGCCACCGAGATCGGCAACCTCACCCTGTTCGCCGAACTGGAGACCGACGGTGTGCCCGCCGAGGTGGCGCGCGTCGCCGACGACCTGCACGCGGCCGGGCGCACCATCATGATCGTGCGCCAGGGCGGGGTCTACCTCGGCGTGGTCGGCGTGATGGACACCCCGCGCGCCGAAGCGGCGCCGGTGGTGGCGCGGCTGCGCGAGCTGGGCATCGAGGACATCGTCCTGATCTCCGGCGACCACCAGCGCGTGGCCGACGCCGTGGCCGCCGGCATGGGCCTGGACGCCGCGCACGGCGGGCTGCTGCCCGAGGACAAGGTGCGCATGATCGGCCGGCTCGGCGGCCGCGACGGCACCGCCATGGTGGGCGACGGCGTGAACGACGCACCCGCCATGGTGAATTCGTCGGTGGGTATCGCGATGGGCGCGGGCGGTTCGGCGGTGGCGCTGGAGACGGCCGACGTGGCGCTCATGGTGGACGATATCGGCCGCCTGCCGTTCGCGGTGGCGCTGAGCAGGCGCACGGCGCGCGTCATCCGCCAGAATCTCGCGTTCTCGTTGCTGATCGTCGCGATCCTGGTCCCCGCCACCCTCATGGGTCTGCCCATCGGCCCGGCCGTGTTCATCCACGAGGGGTCGACGCTGCTCGTCGTCGCGAACGCGCTGCGGCTGCTGCGGTTCCGGCGCGGTGCGGAGCACGCCGGGATCGACCACGAACCCCGGCCGGTGGCGTAATCGCGACGCAGGTTCGGCCCCGCCCGGCTCTCCGGGCGGGGCCGCTCCGGCTACCGCACTCCACGTGACCGTCTCGCGGCCCGCGCGACCGGGGCGTAGACGTTCTCGCCGCGCTCCGGCCTACGAGCGCACCGTAATTCGACACGAACACCGCGCGGCCATCGGTGTCGGCGTCACCGTCCCCCACGGAATCTCCACAATTGGCGCGGGATCTCTCCACAGTGGGTGGCTAGGGTTCCGGTCATGGACAACAGCGGGGCGGGTGAGCGGACACGGCGAGTGCTCGTCGTGGACGACGAGGTGACCATCGCCGAATCGGTGGCGGCGCGGTTGCGGGCCGAGGGGTACGCGGTCGACCTCGCGCACGACGGGCCGGGGGCCGTGGCGGCGGTCGAGGCGAACGAACCCGACCTCGTGGTGCTCGACGTGATGCTGCCCGGGTTCGACGGATTCGAGGTGTGCCGCCGCATCCAGTCCGGGCGGGCGCTGCCGGTGCTGATGCTCACCGCCCGCACCGACGAGACCGACCAGCTCGTCGGCCTGGGCGTCGGCGCCGACGACTACCTCACGAAGCCGTTCTCGATGCGGGTGCTGGCCGCCCGCGTGCACGCGCTGCTGCGGCGCGTGGAGCGGGCGAGCGACCGCCCGGACGCGGCGATCGTCGTCGGGGACCTGCGCATCGACCTGGACGAACGCCGCGTGTGGCGGGGCGCCGACGAGGCCCGGCTCACCCCGCTCGAATTCGATCTGCTGGTCCGCCTGGCGCGCAGGCCCCGGGCGGTACTGGCGCGCGAACGGCTGCTCGAAGACGTGTGGGACTGGGCGGACGCGGCGGGCACCCGCGCGGTCGACAGTCACGTGAAGGCGTTGCGCCGCAAGCTCGGTGCCGACCTGATCCGCACGGTGCACGGTGTCGGCTACGCCTTGGAGGCGCGATGAGCGAAATCATGGGCGGGCGCGCGCCGCGTGGGCCGGAGCCGAGTGCGGGCGAGGTGCGGACATGACTGAGCTCGCGCCGCGGAAGGCGAGACTGACGGCCGTCACCGACCGGATCGCCGAACTGTTGCCGCGACCGCTCGATCCGGTGCGCTCGATCAAACTGAAGCTGGCGATTCTCATGGTGTCGTCGGGGGCGGTCGCGTTCGGGTTCTTCGGGTTCCGCATCGGCTGGCTGCCGCCGCGCACCACCCTGGCCGCGCTCGTGATCGCGCTGGTGACCTCGCAGTTCCTCGCGCACGGCATCACCAGGCCGCTGCGGGAGATGACGGCCGCCGCCAAACGCATGGCCCAGGGCGATTATTCGCGCCGGGTGCGGGCCAGCTCCCGCGACGAGGTGGGCCAGCTGGCGGAGGCGTTCAACCAGATGGCCGCCGACCTGGCCGCCGCCGACCGGCAGCGCCGCGACCTCATCGCCAACGTGTCGCACGAGCTGCGCACGCCCGTCACGGCGTTGCACGCGGTGCTGGAGAACCTGGTCGACGGGGTCTCCCAGCCCGACCCCGGCACGCTGCGCACCGCGCTCGCGCAGACCGAACGGCTGAGCAGGCTGGTGTCGGAGCTGCTCGACCTGTCCAGCATCGAGGCGGGCGCGCTGCGGCTGGACCGCGAGGAGTTCGAGGTGGCGCCGCTGCTGCACGAGGTGGTCGCCGAGGCCGAGGTGATGACGGCCGCGCTGGGACGGGGCGTGCGGTTCCGCACGGACGTGCGTCCCGGCGACGCGCACGTGTTCGCAGACCGCGCACGGTTGCATCAGGTGCTGATCAACCTGCTGGACAACGCCGCCCGCCACGGCCCGGCCGGCGGCGAGGTGCGGATGACCGCCGAGGCGCGTCCCGCGGAGCTGGTGATCGAGGTGCACGACGACGGTCCCGGCATCCCGGTCGCCGAACGCGCCCGCGTCTTCGACCGCTTCACGCGCGGCGGGCGCGCCGACGGCGGCGGCACCGGCCTCGGCCTGGCCATCTCCCGCTGGGTCGTCGACCTGCACGGCGGTTCCATCGCCGTGGCCGACCCCGGCTCCCGCATCAGGGTGGTCCTCCCGGACCGCTGAACCTCCCCGACAGCAACCACTCCGCATCCCACCGGCCCCCACCTCGGGAGCCCGGTCGATCACGCACACCCTCCGGAGGGAACCATGGGTCCATCGACCTCGGAAAACCCGCGCGACGGCAAACCGGTCCGCGCACTGGCAACGCCGGAGCAATCCGACGGCGGCTCGGACGCGGGGGAATCGAGCCGCGCGTCGGAGGCGGCTGGCGCCGAGAAGCCTTCGACGGACAGCGGAGGCGCCGAGGGGCCGGTGCCGTCCGGCGACCCGACCCGCCCCGAGACGCCGGAAGATGTGCCCGTTTCGAGGGGTGCGGGCACATCCGATGCGGTGGAGGACACGGCGCGGACAGACGAAGCACACGGCGGCGCGCAAGCCCCCGGCGAAGGAGTCGGCGAAAGTGCCCGCGCCACCGGACGATCGGGTGGCGGCTCCGCGAACTCGCACGGCGGCGCCGGGAACCTCGGGGCCGATCCCGTGCTGGGTGCGAGTTCACCCACATCCGGGGAGAGCGCGGAGGAGAAGGGCGCTTCCACAGGGGCGGGCAACACCGTCGTCGGACCGACCGGCGCGAAGTCTCCCGCTGGCGAATCCCGCGCGACGGACTCGGACAAGCCCAGTAAGGGCCCTGGCGCGGCAGAAGGCGTCGCGACCGCGGGGAAGGTCTCGTTGCGCAAGGACGCACCATTCCCGGCCCCGACTTACGTGCCGCGCTGGCGGCGCGTCGCCTATCCGGCCGTCGCGCTGCCGGGCGCGCTTGTGGCGGGGGTGGTCGGTGCGCTCGTGCTGCCGTGGGACCGGCCGGGCATCGGCTGGCTGCTGGCGGGGATCGCGATCACGGCGGCCGTGTTCGAAGTCGACCGGCGCGCGCGGAAGTCCGCCCGAGCCCGCGATTCCGGCGGGCAGAGGTGGCGTTCGCCGCGCGTCTGGTGGGCGGCGACGGCGCTGGCATTGCTGGCGGTGGGCACGTTCCGGGCGGCGGGCTGGTTGTTCGCCCTGTGCCTGATCGGGGCGGCGCTGGCGGGGTCGCTGGCCATCGTGCCGCGCCGGTCGGCGCACGGCATCGTCTATGACCTGCTCGCCGTCCCGCTCGAGACTCTGACGGTGTGGCCGTGGGCGTGGGAGGGCGTGCGCAGACAGGGCAGCACCCGCGCGGCACGCACCCGCCGGGTGGGGCTGACGGCGTTGGCGACCGTCGCGGTAGTCGCCGTGTTCGCGCCGCTGCTGGGCAGCGCCGACGCGACCTTCGGCGCACTGCTCAACCGGCTGTCCCCGGAGATCGGCGGGGAGGTGGTGTTCCGGTGGCTGGTGGTCGGCGGCATCGTCGTGCTCGGCTGCCTGTCCTGCTCGTATCTGATCGCCGGACCGCCCCCGGCGGCCGGGGCGAAAACGTCGCGGTCGCGTCGCGCGCTGCGGGTCTCGGAGTGGGCGCCGCCGGTGGGCGCGCTGACGGCCTTGTTCGCGGCGTTCGTCGTCGCCCAGTTCGCCGCCCTGTTCGGCGGGGACGACTACGTGCAGCGCACCGCGAACCTCACCTACGCCGAATACGCGCGCAGCGGTTTCTGGCAGCTGTCCATCGTCACGATGCTCGCGCTGGCCCTGATTCTCGCGGTCCTGCGCTGGGGCGCCCAGGATTCCGCGCGCGACCGCACCTGGTTGCGCGGGCTGCTGGGTGCCGTGACCGCACTGTCGCTGGTGCTGGTCGCCTCCGCGCTCGGGCGCATGTGGACCTACCAGCAGGCCTACGGGTTCACGGTGATGCGCCTGCTGGTGGAGGTGTTCGAACTGTGGCTGGGCCTGGTCTACGTGCTGGTGTTCGCCGCCGTCCTGCGGTTGCGCCGCGCCTGGCTGCCCCGCGCCGCCGTCGGCACCGCCCTGGCGACTCTGCTGGCCCTGTCGATCCTGAACCCCGAACGCGTTGTCGCCGACCGCAATATCGACCGCTGGCTCGACGGCAAACGCCTCGACACCCACTACCTGGGCACCCTGACCTCCGACTCGGCCCCCGCCCTCTCCCGCCTCCCGGCCTCGATGCGCACCGAGATCGAGCAGAGCATCCGCGCCGGCCAGCCCGAAGACACCTGGCAGAGCTGGAACCTCTCCCGCGCGAGCTTCCGGTAGGGGAGGTTCCGCGAAACATCGAGCTGTGTGGGCGGGCTGAACACCCGCCACGCGCCCGCGCCGGTCTGGGTGTCGGATCCGCGCGCCCGGAACAGCCCAGGGCCGTTCGGCTTGCACGAGTCGGCCCGGCGCGGGGACATGAGTGGGTCAGGGCTGGCGCGCGGTCCTCGAGACGGTCGGGTCCCACAGCACTTCGGTTCCGGCCGGCGTGTGTCCCCGCTGGCAGTCAGCCGATTCCGGCGAGGGCCAGGTGCACGGCGTGTTCCGGATCGTTCGCGACCAGTCCCGCGGTTACGGGTCGCCCCGCGTCGTCGACGACGCTCCACCCGCGCAGCGACACGACGGGGACGTCCCCGCGATGGTGGGCGAGGGCGAGTTCGGAGAGGGTGCCCCAGGACCCGCCGATCACGATCACCGCGTCGGCGGAGCGCACCAGGATCGCGTTGCGCGCCTCGCCCATGTTCGTGTATAGCACGGCGGAGAGGCCGGGGCAGGCGGCGGCGCGGTCGGTGTCGGGCCGCACGCCGATCACCAGTCCGCCCGCCCCCGACGCGCCCGCCGCGACGGCCGCCATCACCCCGGTGCCGCCACCGCACAGCACGGTCGCGCCGGCCTTCGCCAGCAACCGTCCGACCTCGCGCGCGTCGGATACCTCCACCGGTCCGCACTCGCGCGGTCCGCACACCGCTACCTGCACGGCCACACCAACATTCGCTCCAGAGTCGGACACGGCCTCCAGTGTGCCCGCCCGGCCCCGATGCCCTCGCGGTTTCCCGCACCGAAAGGGACTCGTTCGCGACTCGATTCGCCGAGCACCCGATGCCGTCGTGCGGCAACGTGCGTCGCTCGGTCCGTTTGCGACCGCACCCGCGGCGATGCGACGGCAGGGTCCGTCCACGACCGCACCCACGGTGACGCGATGGCCGGTCGTCCACGACCACCCCACGGCGACGGGATGACCGGTCCGCCTACGACCGCACCCCACGCCGGAGCGACCCCCTGGCCCCCTTGCGAAAACCCCGTGCGCCGACCACCGCCCTGCATTACCGTGGGCCCCGCAAGTGATCCGGGTGTGGGCGGGCCGGAGCGGATCGGTTATCGGACACGGAGTCGCGGGTTCGAGTCCCGCCGGTATCCCCGGATGCCGTAGCTCTGCGGATAGAGCGCCGTGCAACACCGGTCGGCATCACCACGTCCGTCCCCCGGATCCCTTGTCCAGCCACAGCGGCATCCCGGGCAATCCCGCATCGACTGCGTGAACGCAGCTCGCGCACCCAGGCACTCGCTGCCCTCACCCGACGTTGTGCCGCAGCGCCATTGCGTCGAACGGCGCGCGCACCTCGCCATTCGCTGTCGTCACCCCACTTTGTCCCGCAGCACCATCGCATCGAACGGCGCGCGCCCGTCCGCGTCGTTGTCGAAGTACACGTACACGTCACCGTCCCGCGCCCACCCGCGAATCTTCCGCGCCCACGCGTCGAGCCGGGCGTCGTCGTATCCGCCCCGGTACAACTCCTCGTGCCCGTGCAGCCGCACGTAGGTGAAGCCGGCCGTGGCGTGCTCGAACCGCGGATACTCGCCCGCGGTGTCGGCGACGACCAATGCCACCTCGTGCTCGCGCAGCAGTCGCACCGCCTCGGGGGCGTCGAACCCCGGGTGCCGCGCCTCGAGCGCGTGCCGCATCGGCCGATCGGTCGCGCAGTCGGTCCACGCCGATTTCACCCGGTCGTCGTGCCCACGGGCGATTCGCGCGGCCTCGCCGGTGGTTCGTGGCAGCAGCGCGCAGAACGCGTCGAGCCGGTCCGCGTCGAACGCCTGGGTGGCGGGCAACTGCCACAGGATCGGCCCGAGTTCGTCCACCGCCAGGACGCCCGCCGCGAGAAAGTTCGCGAGCGCGGTCTCGCTGTCGCGCAACCGTTTGCGGTGCGTGATGAAGCGGCTCCCCTTCACCGCGAACACGAACCCGTCGGGCGTCATCTCCGACCACTTGCGGTAGGTGTCGGGCCGGCCGAGCGCATAGAACGACGCGTTGATCTCGACGGTGTCCAGACGCTCGGCGAGATAGCCGAGCTCGTCGCGTTGGCGCAGCCCCTTCGGGTAGAAGTCGCCGCGCCATCGCGGATACACCCAGCCAGACGTGCCTATCCGAACCCGGCCCATCCCTCCATGGTGTCGTATGAGGCTGCGCACAGCGGTGTGGTTCTCGGTCTGGGGCGGGTGTTACCGTGGGTCGTCTTCGATGGATCGGCAGGGAAGTGGAGGTGAGTTGATGATGGCGGTAGTGGCCGCGGCCCCGAGTGGCACCATCCTCACGTCCCGGAACCCGTTCTGACCCGGTTCAGGTTGGGCGAGTGAAACCTCGCCGTCCGGCATTTCCCCAGTGAGTGGCGCGCCCGTGCGCACGGCACCGTCTCCCTCCCGCGTTGAGGGAAGGCGGTCGCCGTATACGGCGCCGCCTCGGTGCCCTTTGCCGGCCGGTCGCTCGGATGCGGTGTACATCCGGGTGGTTCTCGCGGCCCGCGACACCGAATCATCCCCTCCCACGAACGGGAGAAGACCGTGAGCACACGCTCCGACTGGATCACCCGCGCCGAATTGCGCGGGACAACCCGTGCGCCCGCCGGTGTGGCGCCGTCGCGGACGCGAGTTCGTCGGACCCCAGGTCGGTCACCGCATACGCGGATCACCGCATGCGCACGGGCGACGCGAGATTCCGGTCGACTTCCCCGGAACGAGCGTGCCCCGCGGGCGCCTTCGCGAACTTCAACCCGATCACACACCCGACGATCCCGACGAGGAACGTCACCTTGCCCACGGTCGCGGCCTCCGCACCGGTCACCATCGCGAACCCGACGGTGAGCGCCGCGCCGATCCCGATCCACACCGCGTACGCGACGCCGATCGGGATGCGGCGGGTGGCGACGGCGAGCCCGATCATGCTGAGCGCCAACGCGACCGCGAACACCACGGTGGGCACCGGGCGGGTGAATCCGTGCGATTCGCCGAGCGCGGTCGCCCAGACCGCCTCGAACACCGCACTGAGAACCAGAATCGGCCAACCCATGTCAGCTCACCACCTTCAGGCCCGCGACGCAGCCGACCAACCCGGCCAGCAGCACCGCACGGGCGACGTTCATGCGTTCCTTGCCGGTCACCACCGCCCACAGCGCGGTCAGCACCGCACCCACGCCGACCCACACCGCATACGCGGTGCCGGTGGGCAGGCTGCGCATCGCATACGCCAGACCGCCCAAACTCGCGGCCAGCGCGACGGCGAAAACGACGGTGGGAACGATGCGGCGGAACCCGCGGGATTCGGCGAGCGCGGTGGCCCACACGGCCTCCAGCACACCCGCGACGAGCAGCACGATCCACGCCATGACCGACCTCCTGGCCAGTCTTGTCGCTGTCCGGGTACTGATCCCTCGTCCGGAGGCCCGTCAGGGGCCTTGACTCCGAGGCTAGCAAAGGGGGAGCGGCTCGGGTGGTGACCTTCCTTACCACCTGGTCAGGCACGTAGGTGTGTGTGCGGGAATCGGTCGTGCGGGGGCGTTTCGCGGGGGCGGGCGCAGGTCGCGGTTCGGCAACGGGCAGTATCTGCGAGGGTTCGGCCGCCTATCGTTCGGGTACGTCAAGGTCGGATCACCGCGGTAACCCGGAATACAACGGAGGAATTGAGATGGCGAAAGTCGATGCCGTGCGGCTGTCGAGCGTGCTGGGCATCGATGTGGCGCAGGCGATGCTGCGACTGCGCCACGAGAAGTATCCGGGGGAGACCGAACACGAGACCTGCCTACGGCTCATCGCCGAGGACGCGCGCCGCAGGCGGCACGGCGCCTGATCACCCAGGCGCGCGCGTGAACGTGCCGAGTCCGTCGGCGTCGTAGTACTCGAGGATCAACCGGTCACCGTCGAACGTCGCCCGCGAGACCGTTCCGGCGGTGGCGTTCTCACCGGACGGGGTGAACACGAAAGTGTCACCGTCCCAGTGCCGCAACGGAAACTCCATGTTCCGCGGCCCGAGCGTGAGCGTGAGCTCAGTACCGGCGACGGCGACCACGGCCGGTCCGTAGTAGTCGTTGCCGAACGTCCCCGCGTACTCCGCGAGCGGTCGCGCCGGCGCGGGATCGGTGGGTGGAGACCGGCCCGCCAGGTCGCCGAGCGGCGCTCCCATCGGCGCGAACGCCTGCTCGTAGAGGGCGCGCCAATCCTGGCGGATGTCCCCGAACTGGACGAGATCGGCGAACTCGGCGTTGAGCGTTTCGGGCACACCGATCGGCGGCCCGTTGGTGAGCGTCACGATGCCGACGTTCACCGACGGGATCAGCGCGAACGCCGTCGCGGCGCCGAGGTCGAAGCCGCCGGAGTGGCTCAGCATCACCCGTCCCGCCCCGGAATCGCTCACATTGAACCCGAATCCGTAGAAGCCGGACCGGGCGTCGGGCTGCTGGGCGGGCTGCGACACCGCCTGCGGCGTCACCGCGGGCAGCAGCGCGTCCGGTGCGACGAATTCGCGTCCGTCGAGGGCGCCGTCGGCGAGGATGAGCCGCATCCAGGCGGCGACGTCGTCGACCGACGAGCTCACCCCACCTGCCGGGGTCTGGGCGTCAGGGTCGCGCGGCGGGTCGGTCACCCGGTACGCACCGTCCACGAGGTGGTGCCCGTCGGCGCGGTTGGCGCGGGACCGGAAACCGGCGTAGCGCGAACTGGTGGCCGCCATGCCGAGCGGTTCGTAGAGGGTCTGCTCCGACAGCGCCTCCCAGTCCATCCCGCTCGCCGCCGCGACCGCCTCGGCGGCGGCGGTGAGCCCGAAGTTGGTGTAGGCGTAGGAATCCCGGAACGGGTCCAGCGGCAGCAGCCGCAACCGCCGCAGCACTTCACCCCGGTCGAATCCGAGGTCTTCGAGCAGGTCACCGGCGTGGTCGGGCAGTCCGGAGCGGTGCGAGAACAGATCGCCGACGGTCACGTGGTCGCTCACGTACGGCTCGCCCAGCTCGAACCACGGCAACCGCTCCCGCACGGGCGTATCCCACGCGACGGTGCCCGCCGTCACCTGCCGCGCCACCACCGTCGCCGCGAGCGACTTCGACACCGACGCCAACTGGAATACCGTCTCCGGGCCCACCGGTTCCCGCGTCTCGACGTTGCGGACCCCGAAACCCTTGCGGTACACCACATTTCCGTCGTGCACCACCGCCACCGCCATACCCGGCACACCGGACTCGCTCAGCAGGCTCTCGGCGAGTTCGTCCAGACGTTCCACCGCCCGGTCGATCTGCCCGGCGGGGATGTCGACACCCGGCACCAGATTCGGCATCTCCGTGGACCCGGCCGCCCGCTGCGGCGGCGGTTCGGCGGTGCACGCACCGAGCACCAATCCCGCGACCAGGATCGCGGAACAGACGGCCCCCCGCTCGAACAGGCGCACGGGTAACTCCGGATGTCGTCATCGACGTGTCATAGAGGCTAGCCCCCGATTGGGAGACGTCACAACACCGCGATCCCGCCCGCGGGGGCAAATGCTCAATTATCTCCGCCGCCGCACCCCGCGCCGTACCGGCCGATACGGTGGACGCGGATCGGGAGGAAGCGGAAATCCTATGGACGATGGCGCGCGGCTCGAGGTCGGCGCGGCGATCAGGATGGGGTTGGACCTGGCGCTCGCGTTGCTCGAGGACACCGACTCGTCGCTGGACGGGATGCTGCGCAGGCTCGCGCGCGACACCACGCGCTGGGCCATGGACGGCGTGCCCATCGAGGACGTCCAGCACGCCGTGCACGACGGCGTGAAGTCGGGTCTGGCCGAGATGCGCGAGCGGGTGGGCGACCCCATTCCCGACTGCGTGCCGGTGGTGGAGCTGCTGGACCTGCTGACCTCGGTGGTGTCGCGCGCCTACCTCGACGCCGACCGCGCGCTGCGTCCCGTGCGCCGCATTCCGGCCGGGTGGCCACCGACCGGTTCGTAATATCGACAGCGTGAGCACCCCCACCGCCGGCGACCTGCTCCGGCACTGGCGACAGGAACGCAGGCTCAGCCAGCTCGAACTGGCCGGGCGCGCCGAGACTTCCGCGCGGCACCTCAGCTTCATCGAAACCGGCCGCGCCACCCCGAGCCGCGCCATGCTCGCCCACCTGTGCGATCACCTCGACATCCCGCTGCGCGAACGCAACCGTCTGCTGCTGGCCGCCGGATACGCCCCCGCCTACGCCGAACCCGCGCTCGATTCGCCCGCGATGGACGCGGTGCGCGCGGCCATGCGCCAGATCCTGGCCGGGCACGAACCGTATCCGGCGCTGGCCGTGGACCGCGCCTGGACCATGGTCGACGCGAACGCAGGCATCGCGCCGCTGCTCGCCGACGTGGATCCGGCGCTGCTGCGGCCGCCGGTGAACGTGCTGCGCCTGAGCCTGCACCCGCGCGGACTCGCCCCGCGCATCGTGAATCTCGCCGAATGGCGCGGGCACCTGCTCGCGCGCCTGACCCGGCAGTGGGAAGCCACCGGCGCGCCCGACCTCGCGGACATGCTCGAGGAGATGCGCGCCTACCCGGGCGGCGAGGTCGACCCGGCGCTGCCGGAACCGGACCAAGCCGTCGTCCCGCTGCGCGTGCGGCACGAGGGGCACGAGCTGTCGCTGCTGAGCGTCACCACCGTGTTCGGCACGCCCCTGAACATCACGGTCGCCGAACTCGCCGTCGAATCGTTCTTCCCGGCCGACGCGGAGACGAGGAAGCTGCTCGCCGAAGTGGTTCCGTAGGGTCCGGTCGACTTCCGTTCCGGCATCGAGCCGGTCGGCGCCGAAAGCTGCGCACCACCGCGGGCCGAGGAACGTCCGGATCGGCGCTTCACGAGAATGCAGGCCCACCGCCGGACCGCAATTCCGGAGTTTCGTGGGCTCGGGCGGAGCCGGTTGTCGCCCAGCGCTCTTCGACCGTACACAGATGTGCGCGCCCGCGCTGCGGCTCACCCGCCGAGCACGGCGCGGGCGGCGGCGAGAGTCTGCGACCGGTACCCGCCCCCGAACAGCGCGACGTGCACGAGCAGGGGATACAACTGGTGCAACGGGATTCGCGCCCGCCACCCGGCCGCCAACGGATGCGCCTCCCGATACGCGCCCACGATCCGGTCCAGGAACGGCGCCCCGAACAGCGCGAGCATGGCCAGATCGGTCTCGCGATGCCCACCGTGCGCGGCGGGGTCGATCAGCACGACCCGCTCATCCGTCCAGCACAGGTTTCCCGACCAGAGATCTCCGTGGATTCGCGCAGCGGGCTCGGCCGGACCCGCGAACTCCTCGACGGATTCCAGTACGCGCTCGAGCAGCCGCGTGCCCTCCGCGCCCAACACCGACGCCGTCCGCTCCACATAGGGCAACAACCGGCGTTCGGCGTACCAGCGTGCCCACGGGCCTTCGGAGCGCGTGTTGTCCAGCGGCAGCGAGGCGATCCACCCCTCCCAGGGCGCGCCGAACATCCCGGGCGAATCCGCGTGCAGCGCAGCCAGATCCCGCCCGAACCGCTCGGCCGCCGCGGGCGTGGGGGAGCGCTCGGTGAGCCACGGCAGCACCAGCAACCCGTCGGCGGCGGCCAGCACCGGCGGCGTCAGCTCTCCTGGTCCTTCCGCCAACCACCGCAACCCGGCCGCTTCCGCCGCCAACGCCCCCGCCGACCCCTCGGACGCTTTCACGAACACCACGCGCCCGTCGGTGAGTTCCGCACGCGCCATCGTCCACGCGTGACTCGTACCGAGCGCCGACACCGATCGCACCTCCGCGCCCAGCGCCACACTTACCCGTTCGGCGATGCTCACCGCACCACCGTAAGCGCGCCGGTGCGCGGCGGGCCGGTGAGTTCGGCTTCGGCTTTCCTCGAGCGCACTCAAGACGCGGTGCGCGCGATCACCTTCTCCGCGAAACGCGAGAGATTCGCGATCTTGGTGTCCAGACTCTCGGTGTCCTGTTCTCGGGTGTAGGGGTAGCGGAAGCCGACGATCACATCGGTGACGCCCTTGTCCTCCAGGCGCTTCACCCCGTCCACCGTGAAGCCGTCCAGCGAGATCACGTGCACCTCGAAATCCTTGCGGGTGCCGTATTCGGCGCGCAACGCGTCGAGTTTCACCAGCAACCGGTCCAGCTCGCCGGGGTCGCCGCCGGCGTGCATCCAGCCGTCGCCGCGTTCGGCCGCGCGCCGCAGCGCCGGATCGCTGTGGCCGCCCACCAGGATCGGGATCGGCTCGGTCGGCACCGGGTTGATCTTGATCGGCGGCAGGTCGTACACCGTGCCGTGGTACTCGAAGTAGCCGCCCGCGGTGAGACCGCGCACGATGTCGACGCATTCGTCCATGCGCGCGCCCCGCTTGGCGAACGGCACGTCCATGATCTCGAAATCGTCCGGCCACGGGCTGATCCCCACCCCCAGGCCGAACCGGTTATCGCTCAGCACCGCCACCGACGCGGCCTGCTTGGCCACCAGCACCGGCGGGCGGATCGGCAGCTTGAGCACGAACGGGGTGAACCGCAACGTGGTGGTGGCCGCCGCCATCGCCGCCGACAGGACGAACGCCTCGATGAACGGTTTGTCCTCCAGGAAGTCCCTGCTGCCGTCCGGGGTGTACGGGTAGGTGGCGTCGGAGTCACGGGGGTAGGCGATGCTGTCCGCCACCGCCATCGACGTGTAGCCGGCGGCCTCCGCGGCCTGTGCCAGCGGAATGAAATAGGACGGGTCGGTCATCGTCTCCGCGTACGTGAACCGCATTGTTCAGCCTCCTGCTCGCTCGCCCCCACCAGCCAATTAATCACTAGTGCTTAACCTGGTCAAGGCTCGGCTTCAACTACAGTGCACCCATGGCCGCCGAAGACCCCCGCACCGCCCTGCTCGACGCGGGGGAGCGGCTCATCGCCGCGCGCGGCGTCGACGTGCCCCTGCGCGACATCGCCGCGGCGGCCGGGCAGCGGAACAACTCCGCCGTGCACTACTACTTCGAATCCCGCACCGGACTCATCGAGGCCATCGTCGACCGCAAGATGAACCGCCTCGAAGAACGCCGCCTCGCCCTGCTCGCCGCCCGCGAAGCCGACGGCACCGCCACCGAACTGCGCACCCTCGTCACCCTGCTCATCGGACCGATGGTCGAACTCGTCGCCGAAGACCCCGACAGCCACTACGGACGCTTCCTCGAAGTCATCCGCACCCACCCCGCCATCGCCGACGCCCGCCGCCTCGCCGGCGCCGACCGCGCGGCCGTCCGCATCCTCGCCACCCGCCTCGACGCCGCCCTCACCCAGCTCACCCCACGCCACCGCCGCCGGCGCCTGGAAACCATGACCACCCTGCTGTTCGCCCTCCTCGCCGACTACGAACGCGCCATCCAGCACGGCACCCGCACCCCCGACCTCGACACCGACATCGCCGAACTCACCGACATGCTCGTGGCCATGCTCAGCGTCGGCTAGCGCCTTCGGCGTATTGCCTGGGGGGCCAACGCCTTCGGCGTATTGCCTGGCATCTGGTGCCAATGCCACAGGTATGAGTAGTGGGGCGTTGGCGCCTTTGGTGTAGCACTTGGCATCTGGTGCCGGTGCCACAGGCATGGGTAGTGGTTGGCTGGCGCTTGCCCTGTCGGCTGGGTGGTGGGTCGCCTTGTTGTGCATATCGGTTGGACATCGAGTCGGTGCGCCGCGGTCCGCGGTCCTATACGGCGGGTTGTCCGATGTCGGGGTTCCGTTCGGGTCGGTCGTCGAGGAGGCGGCGGATCTCCTTGTCCGGATACGGGGTGTCGCGGCTCTCGTGCTGGAACGCGTGCGTGAAGGCGGACATTCGTGCGGCGATCGGCGCGTTTCGGGTGAGGACCACGGCGGCCCCCGCTGGAATGCCCTCGGGGCGCTCGCCTTCCGCGAACGCGTGCACCAGCGCGGTGCGCGCCTCCCGGTCGCCCGGCCGGAGTCCGTACAGGGCGGTGACGAGCCAGTTCACCAGGTAGGTGGTGGTGTAGCCGCGGTCGTAGGTCTGGTTGCGGTCGAAGAACGCGGACTCGTCCGGCGAGAGGTCGAAGCCGTGGGAGAGGGCCAGGCCGTAGTCGCTGAAGTAGAGGCGCCGGCCGTCGGTCAGGATGTTCTCGAAGTGCGCGTCGAGGTGCAGCAGGCCACGGCTGTTCTGGAATGCGGTGCCGGTGGCCAATTCTCGCTCCACCAGGGCGCAGGCCCGGTCGGCGGCCTCGTCACCCGCCTCGACCTGGCGGCCGAGCCACTCGTGCAGGTTCTGCGGGATGTACTCGAGGAACAACGCGATGCACGCCGAAGCATCCCGCAGGGCCTCGATCCGGCGGCGCACCTGTGGATTGCCCTCCCAGTAGGCGACGGCGCGGTCGATGTCGGCGAGCTCCTCCGGCAGTGGTGTCGTGTCCGGCAATACCCGCCAGTGGTACATCAGCGGGAAACCCTCGTATTCGGCGGCGAGCACCCAGTTCGTCGTCATGGTGTGCGCGGCCTGCTCGCGCCAGGCCCCGAAGCCCGCCGCGCCGATCAAGCCGACGCCGTAGTGGTAGAACTGCGGTAGGTCGAAAAGATTCGCCGTCGTCCGGACGTGCTCCGGCTGCCGTTCCAGGTCGGTGAGGGGAATACGCTTCACGAAGACCGGGATTCCGGCGACCTCCAGCAGCGCGGACGTCCCGCCGATACCCGTCCCGAGGGGCGAGCCCGCGTCCACGAGGTCCTGCAACAGGTGATCGCTGTGCCGCGCCAGCGCGGTGGAGACGGTGCTGTGGGCGCGCAGGCGTGCGGAGTGCGTCATGTCGCGGGTCGCCGCGTCAAGTGATGTGGACGCCCCGGTGTCGGGAGTGTTCGCTGCGGTTTCCATGCGGACGCAGACCTCGATTCAGTCAGGACCACGGCGGTCCTGCATGACCACGCGGTCGTGCGCAGACCTCGGGCGCGGTCGGTCAGGAGCGCTCCGGCGCGCCACTGACTCGAATCACCCCGTGCGGTGGGAAGGGCACTCCGCGACCCACAGGACCGTTTCTCCCCGCCGCACCGGCACGTGGCCCGTGGCGCGGTCCGCACCGGCGCCCACGCCGGAATTGTCGGTGGCGCAGCGGGATCCGAGGAGGTGTTCCACGATGCGTGATCGCCTCACCGCCCCACCTCCCGCCGTGCCGTTACTCGACCGGCGGGCATCCGCCGATCCGTCAACCCCCGGAACTTCGTCATGACACCAGGATCGCCCCGGCGGGTGGGCGGAGGGAAGCGTAGGAGTACTCAGGTGCGGGCCTCGCGGGCCCGATGCGCCATATCCACTGTCGCCGCGCGCAACTCACCGGCCGACGCGATCGGCTGCGCATAGCCCACGCGGGTGCGGGCCACGCCGCGCGGCGTCCGGACCCGCAGATCCAGCCCGTAGCGGTCCGCGCGCTCGCACACCGCCTCCGTCGCGTCGGGATACCCGCCGAACGCGTGTGCCATGTCCAACAGCGCGTCGGCGTGATCGTCGTTCAGATGCGCCACCGCGCGGCCCGACGCGGGCACCACCGGGTCGGGCTCCGCCGCCAGATACTGTTCGGCCGTCGCGGAATCCATCCGCCCGTACCCGCCGACCCAGCGCACCCGCCGCACCCGCAACACCCACAGCGAGAAGTCGCCGTAGTCCACGTAGTTCGACGCCACCGGCACCGCCGCCAGCAACGCGGCCCGCGCCGCGCCCGCCTCGTCACTCTCCGGCTGCTCCACCACCCCGGCCAGCGTGACGCGCGCACCCGCCAACGGGTCCTCCGGCAGGTCCGGCGCGACGATGGACAGGCTCGCGCGCGGATCCGCGAGGAGATTGCGCCCGTGCTCCGCCAGCCGCGAAACACACAGCACCGGAGCACCTTCCAACAGCCCGTAGGTCACGAACGAGGCCCACGGTCCACCGTCCGCGCTCAGACTCGCCAACGTCGCGACATTCGTCGCCGCCGCGATCGTGCGCGCCTCCTCCGCCGCCGACGGCCGCACCACCTGCTCCACCGGCGCCGTCGGCGGCGGCACCGACGGCGCGTCCCCGGGATCACCATGATCGAGTGTCATGCGCCCAGCCTGCCACGATCCCTACCAGGAGTATGCGGGTTCGCGGCACCGCGGTGACGCTCCGCTTTCCCATGGCGGTCGGTGCGCACGGTGGGGGCCGCGAGCCGGTGACGGCTTCACGGTGCACCATGATGCTCGGGCGCGGCCACTGCTCGCCACGCTTGGGTGCGCGCGGATGGGGATCGCACACCGGTCCGTCGAGGCGGCGCTCCGAGTGTGCGTGGGTTCGGGCGATGCCGCGTGGGCAGCTCGTGCGCACGAGCAGGCTGGGTGTACGCCGGGGCCGCGCGAGATGGCGGTGGCCGGGTGCTGAAATCGTGAGCCACTCGGCACGTGCTCGAGTTCGCGGCGGTCAGCGGGCGATCGCCATGTCCGCACCGAGCCAGCGGCGCAAGGCCGAATAGACCGCGTCGTTATTGAGCAGCGTGAAGTGATTCGCCCCCGGCACGTGCAAGCCGTTCTCCTCGGCGAACCCGAGCCGCCGCGCGTGGCTGCGGCCCGAACCGCTGCCGGTGAGCACCAGGCCGTCACCGATCACCCGGCCCAACGGATGTCGCGGACTCCTCGTGACGGTCGCGGTGACGAAGTAGTGCTCCGCACCGACGAGCAGCGGCACCTCCCGCACGGCGCGCCGGCCCAGCGCATCCGCGTCGAACCCGCGCCAATCCTCGTCGACCAGCGACCCGTACCGCAGATCCCGGATCCCGGAACTGCGGCGGCGCAACAGATTACCGATCGGCCGCGTCTCCGGCACGAGCGCCAGCAGCGCCGACAGCCGATGCACCACCTGCTCCAACGGCGCACCCAGGTGCGGGGACCCGAGGCTCACCACTTCGCTCACCGATCGCACCCACGGCGTGCTCGACTGCTCGCCGTCGAAGCAGGCGGCCCGCGCGATCAGCCCGCCCATCGAATGCCCGATCAGCGTCAGCCGCCGCACGGGCACCGGCCAGCTCTCCACCAGCCGTTGCACCAGCTCACTGAGTTGACGAGCGTTCTCCGAAATATGCAGTCCGCTGTTGTAGCGCACCTGCACGCACGCGCACGACAGATCCTCGCTCAGTCGCTCGGCGTAGGTGGGGCGCCCGCCGAGCCGCCACGCGTGCTCGGTCTCGACCAGGCCGTGCAGGAAGACCACCACATGCCCGGTGCGCGGGGCATCGGCGGCGATCGTCTCCGGCGGGACCGGGTTGCCGTCCACGCGAAAGGTCATGGGAGCGGCCAGAATCGGCCGGTTCTCCTCGAGCTCGTCACCGATCAACCCCTGAACCGCCGCCAAGAGTCCCGACCCCAGCACCGTGCGCGACGGCGCGACACCGGGCACGTCCACGGCCCGTTCGGCGACCATGCCCGCACCGACGGCCGCGCCGCTGATGATCCGGTACACGCTGTCGGTGATGGCGTCGTGCACCACCTTCACGGGGGCGGCCGCCGGCCCCACCCCGAGCCGCACCGTCGCGAACACCCGATCCGACACGGCCCGGTGGATCGCGCCGATCCCGTCCACCGCGCCCCCGAGCTCGTCACCCGCCAACCGGGCCAGCGCCCGCACCTCGGCCCGCCGCTGCGGCACACTCTCCGACATGAGAATTGAGTGTACAGTTGTGCACCGAAATCGTCTCGGGGTAGGGCTCGGGAGTGGGGGAGTCTGGGAGTGGTCCCAGGCGAGCCGGGCGCGAGTTGTGATGGGGGAGTGGTGTCTCCGCGTCGCCGCAGCACCTTGGGGAAGGGGACTCCGCGCGAGTCTCGCGGTCCCTGCTGGGCTCGGGTAGCCCGCGGCGAAGCCTCCCAGAGTTAAATATTGCTATGACGATATGCGCATTAACGCATGTCGGTGCGATCCAAGTCGGCAGTCGCGACAACTGCAACCGCAGACCCCCGCAAACAGCAAGGGAGGGGAGGGGTCCCGTGCTCGGCTGGGAAAATGAGGCGAGTTCGCCATCGGGTGTGTCATACGGTCGGGAGCCGTGCTTCCTGTCATGTGGCTGCTCGGAACGTCCGGGGTGGGGAAATCGACGGTCGGGTACCGGTTGCTCTCCGCGCTTTCGGCGTCCGGAGTGACGGCGGCGTTCATTCTGCGTCTCGATACGGCCGGACGACCGACGGCAGCCCTGGCGGGGGAGCTCGTCTCGGCGGCCCGCGCGCATCTGAGCCGTGCGGCCGGCCGCGGCGAGGCGGAGTCCGGTGGTGAGAGGGCGATGCCGCGGCTCCTCACCATCACCGGTCCGGGTGGTGTCGGTGTCTCCACTGTCGGTTTCCAGACCTTCGCTCAGCTGGCGAAATGCTCTGTGCCGGTTGGCTACCTGGATACGCACCAGCTCGGGTTCCTGGATGGTGGCCATCGGCTCGCGGAACTCCGCGCGAGGAATGCGTTCTCGGTGGCGGGAACGTTCGCGGGGAAGGGCGCGGAGGTCGTCGTGATCGGTGGCGATCCGGCGACCACGCGGATTCTGGGTGAACGCGTGGAGTCGGCGCGGGTGTTCTGGCTGCACGCGTCTCCGGATGCGCTGGCCGAGCGAATCACGTCGCGAGCCGCGGGAGCTGGCCCGCCGCTGCAGGGAGACCACCGTCTCGGGCTGGCCGGCGCGGACTTGACCGCCTCCATCGCGCGTGCGGTGGACGAGTCCCGCGACCTGAGTCTGAGACCGAGGGGGAGTGCGGCAATCGACACTAGTTCGTTGACGGCTGGGGGAGCGGCAGACGTCATCGTCGGCGCTCGTGGGGTAGGGGAGTGGACTTGGCGAGGCGCACTACTTGTTGTGGGAGAGCCGGATTCGGCATCGGGTGGCTGTCGAAGTGGATGCGGCTGGATCCTCGAGGTCACGCAAACCGCTTGTCTACGATTCGGGTATCAAGATATCGCTATGTCTCGGGCTAGCGTTTCCCTCTCTTGCTGTTCACGTTCTGCGAACAACTCCAGTAATCAACAAGGACGCCAAGACCAGAAGGTGGGTGCGGCAGTGTCGAGAGGAGACTGCCGCACCCACTCACCTCACGGCGCGACCGTGAACACGTGCCACAGCACCGCGAGCGTCCCCACCCCGAACAGCGGTGTCAGGATCCAAGTTTCGACCTTGTTCCCGGTGCGCTCGATGATCGGGAACGACACCCGCTTCTTGATGGGCCACAACAGGGGACACCCGCGGTCGGTGAGGCAATCGCCGAGAATGTGGGCGAGAGCGCCGAGTCCGACGCAGAACGGCAACCAGGCGGGTTTGTCGCTGATCCAGTGGTCCATCGCGAAAGTTCCTGCGACGGCGAGAAGTACGACCGTGCCCCAGGCGCGGATGCTGTCGCCGGGCGGGTGCAGGTGGAGGGCGCGCAGGGCGAGCGCGAGGAGGAAGAAGACGAGCGCGAGCGTGAAATTGCGTCCGATCCAGTGCATTCCGGCCCAGGTGCCGTAGGCGGCGACGGCCACGAAGACGAACGAGTGAGTGGCTTGGCGATGCCCGCCCGCGAGCTTGGAGATGATCTTGCACAGCACGTGCGACAGCGGCCCGAGGACGTGCGAGATGGTGCCCTTGGGATGATCGGCGTCGGGGAGCAATGCCGCTCCGGCGGTGAGGAATACGCCGAGGAGCACGTCGACGGGGCCGAGCCGCGCGTCGGTGTTCTGGGCTACCGGATACGTCAATGCCGCGAGTGGCAGCGTCGCCGCTGCCGCCGACCAGGCGAGTGCGCCACTGGTCGCGTGTGAATGTCCAAGCACCACAGGAACGTTAGTCGAACTGATGTTCCCCACCGTCGATCGGTCGGATGACCAGTCGGGACTCGGGATGCTAAGCGTGCCGGACCACGCGGTCCAGGGCGCGCAGGTCGGATTCGAGGATGTAGTACACGCGCATGGCCACGAGGAACGCGAAAAGTCCTCCGACGCAGAGGGCGACGATGGAGCCGATGACGGCGCGCTGCTGGTCGGAGTCGAGAAAGGCGAGGCCGGCGGCGACGCCGAAGAGCGGAACCGAGGCGGCGATGCCGAGGTAGATCCGTGCGCGCCCGGAAAGTCTGCGCAGGCGCGCGGATTCGTCGGCGGCGGGATGGCCGGCGGCGAGCAGGCCCGGGTAGTACCAGCGCAGGACGAAGAAAGTGACGGGGAAGTAGGTGTAGACGACGGCGACGGCGGCCGCGACCAGATGGGAGGCAATGAGATTCGTGAGCAGCCCGGGACTGAGGTCGGCTTCGGTGGTGAGCTGGACGAGGAAGATCAACAGCGCGAGCGTCCAGCCGGCGAACGCGACCACGGCGATGCGGTCCCCGCACACCAGCGTGTCGGCTCGCGCGCGGGCCAGCGTCCGCTCGTCGTATTTCTTGCCGTGCCGCAACCCTTCCGGCACCAGGAACACCGCGCGGCACCAGTACAGCAGCAACCCGATCCCGATGGGGTAGGCGAGGAACCCGACGAGGACCGCGAGACGGGTGAGCCCGCTCATGGCCTCGGGGGTGAGTTCGCGTTCGAGGAGGGTGGTGTTGTGCGCGGAGAGGTACAGCACGCCGAGCAGCTGGCCGAGTGCGCTGGACAGCGTCACGACGGGCATGGGCCGCATACGCAGCCGGGCGCGCAGACTGCGCGCGGGTGGGGCGACGAGGTCGCGGGCGGTGCGGTCGAGACTGAGTTCGAGTTGATGGGCGAGTTCGGCGCCGCTGGGGTAGCGGTCGTCGGGGTCGGGGGAGAGGGAGGTGAGCAGCGCCTGGCGCAGCACGGGCGGGCAGTCGGGCGGGACGGGCAGCGTGGGATCGACCGGTTTGCTGCGGCGTTCGATCATGCGCGCCAGGGACGCGTCGGAGTCGCCGGTGTCGCCTTCGTCGTCGAACGGGAGACGCCCGGTGAGCAGTTCCCAGAGCACGACGGCGAGGGCGTAGAGGTCGCTGCGGGTGTCGAGGTCGGCGGCCGAGCGGGTTTCGGTGGGGTGGCAGGCGGCGAGCTGTTCGGGCGACATGTAGGGCAGGGAGCCGCCGAAGTAGGCGGCGGGGCTGGCGCCGGGGATGTGCCTGCTGAAGCTGATGTTGAAGTCGGCGAGTTTGGGGTGTCCGTCGGCGGTGAGCAGCACGTTGGCCGGTTTGATGTCGCGGTGCAGCACGCCGCGCCGGTTGGCGTAGTCGAGGGCGGTGGCGAGTCTGCTGCCGAGCCAGGCGACGGTTTCGGGCCAGCTGAGTCCGGCCAGCTGCCTGCGGGTTTCGGAGGGCTGCGGTTCGAGCACACCACCTTCGGTGACGGCTTTGTCGACGGCGTCGAGCAGCGTCTGCCCGCCGCGCGGGCCCGGCGCGTTCGTGCGGAGGTGGCGGAGTACGCCGAGCAGGGTGCCGCCGGGCACGTACTGCATGTAGAGCAGGCGCAGGGAGCGGTCGTGCACGCTGCGCTGGTCGAAGACGCGCACGATGTGCTCGTGGTCGAGCTGGGCGAGGGTCTGGGGTTCGCGGCCGCGGTCGCGCGACACCTTGACGGCGACGAGGCGCTGCATGGTGCGCTGGCGGGCCAGGAACACGCGCGCGAAGGACCCTTGGCCGAGGGGGAGGAGCAGGTCGAAATCGTCGAGGCTGGTGCCGGTTTCGAGGGCGTCGAGCGCGTGCGCGGACTCGGGGTCGGACAGCATCGTGGTGTGGAACTGCTCGTCGCCGAGGGTGGCGCCGATGCGGGTCATCTGGGCCGGGTAGTCGGCGGTGTATTCGCCGAGGTCGACCTCGTCGTCGGTGCTGCTGCGGACCGAGATCTCCTCGTAGACGAGGTCGGGCGGCAGCGGCGCGCTGTCGAGTTCGGGAAACTGGCGGCGGTAGTCGGCGAGCCGTTTACGGCCTTTGTGGCGCAGCCACCGGTGGTGCAGGTCGACCTTGATGAGTTCGATGAGCGCGGTGCGCCGGTAGGGCGTGGTGGTGGGCGGGACGTGCGCGGCGAGGTCGGGGGGTTCGCCGGAGCGGCGCCAGGCACTGTCGAATTCGGCGACCACCTCGCGTAGCGCGGTGCGTGTCGCCTTCGCACGATCGGGCTCGTGCGCCCACGGGTCGATCTCGGCATCCATGTCGCCCACCTCGGCTGGGACCCAACCTCCGAGAATAAACGATCTTCGGCTCGCCCCGATCGGGTTCGGGGGAGACGGTGGCGTCGCACGCACCGCGCGCGACGCCACCCGGTGCTCACTTCCTCAGGTCGAACCGGTCCAGGTTCATGACCTTGTCCCACGCGGCGACGAAGTCGTGGACGAACTTCTCCTTCGCGTCGTCGGTCGCGTACACCTCGGCGAGGGCGCGCAGCTGTGAGTTCGACCCGAATACGAGGTCGACGCGGCTGCCGGTCCACTTGGGCGCGCCGGTGGCGCGGTCCTTGCCTTCGTAGGTGCCGTCGTCGGCGGCCGAGGGCGACCAGACGGTGCCCATGTCGAGCAAGTTCACGAAGAAGTCGTTGGTCAGCGACCCCGGCTTGTCGGTGAACACGCCCAGCGGCGACTGCTTGTGGTTGGCGCCGAGCACGCGCAGGCCGCCGATGAGGACGGTCAGCTCAGGAGCGGTGAGCGTGAGCAGGTTCGCCCGGTCGATGAGCAGGTATTCGGCGGGCAGGCGCGCGCCCTTGCCGAGGTAGTTGCGGAACCCGTCGGCCTGCGGCTCCAGCGCGGAGAACGACTCGACGTCGGTCTGTTCCTGCGTGGCGTCGGCGCGGCCGGGCGCGAACGGCACGGTCACGTCGTAGCCGGCGTTGCGCGCGGCCTGTTCGACGGCCGCGACGCCGCCGAGCACGACCAGGTCGGCGAACGACACCTGGGCGCCGCCCGCCGCGTTGAAGGATTCCTGGATGCCTTCGAGCACCCGGATCACCTGGGCGAGCTCGTCGGGTTCGTTGACCTCCCACCCGGCCTGCGGTTGCAGGCGCAGGCGGCCACCGTTGGCGCCGCCGCGCTTGTCGCTGCCGCGGAACGAGGCGGCCGCGGCCCACGCGGTCGACACCAGCTGAGCCACCGTCAGTCCCGACTCCAGGATCTGCTTCTTCAGCGCGGCGACGTCCTCGGCGGAGACGAGTGGCCCGGTGACCGCCGGGATCGGGTCCTGCCACAGCAGCACCTCGTCCGGGACGAGCGGGCCGAGGTAACGCACGACCGGGCCCATATCGCGGTGGGTGAGCTTGTACCAGGCCTTGGCGAACTCTTCGGTGAGTTCCTCGGGGTGGTCGAGCCAGCGGCGGGTGATCTGCTCGTAGATCGGATCGAACCGCATCGACAGGTCCGTGGTCAGCATGACCGGCGTGTGTGACTTGGACGGGTCGTGGGCGTCGGGCACCGTGCCCTGGCCCGCGCCGTCCTTCGGGATCCACTGCCAGGCGCCCGCGGGGCTCTTGGTCTTCTCCCACTCGTAGCCGTAGAGAACTTCCAGGAAGCTGTTGTCCCACTGGGTCGGGGTGGGGGTCCAGGTGCCCTCCAGGCCGCTGGTGATGGCGTCGCCGCCCACACCCGAGCCGAACGACGACTTCCAGCCCAGGCCCTGTTCCTCGAGCGGCGCGGCCTCGGGTTCGGGGCCCACCAGGTCGGCGGGTCCGGCGCCGTGGGTCTTGCCGAAGGTGTGGCCGCCGACGATGAGCGCCGCGGTCTCCACGTCGTTCATCGCCATCCGGCTGAACGTCTCGCGGATGTCGATGGCGGCGGCCAGCGGGTCCGGATTGCCGTTGGGGCCTTCGGGATTGACGTAGATCAACCCCATCTGGACGGCGGCGAGCGGGGACTCGAGGTCGCGCTGCCCGGTGTAGCGTTCGTCGCCGAGCCAGGTGTGCTCGGGACCCCAGTAGACGTCCTGTTCGGGTTCCCACTGGTCGACGCGGCCGAAGCCGAATCCGAAGGTCTGGAAGCCCATCGACTCGAGCGCCACATTGCCCGCGTAGACGATGAGGTCGGCCCAGGACAGCTTCTTGCCGTACTTCTGCTTGACCGGCCACAGCAGGCGGCGGGCCTTGTCGAGGCTGGCGTTGTCGGGCCAGCTGTTCAGCGGCGCGAACCGCTGCATGCCGGCACCGGCGCCGCCGCGGCCGTCGTGGACGCGGTAGGTGCCCGCGGCGTGCCAGGCCATGCGGATGAACAGGCCGCCGTAGTGGCCGAAGTCGGCGGGCCACCAGGGCTGGGAGGTGGTCAGCACCTGCTCGATGTCGCGTTTGAGCGCGGGCACGTCGAGGGTGGCGACCTCGGCGGCGTAGTCGTAGTCGGCGCCGAAGGGGTTGATCTCGGCCGGATTCTTCTGCAGGATCGCGAGATTCAGCTGGTTCGGCCACCACTGGCGGTTGCTGTTGCCACCTTCGGTGGGGAAGGCGAGGCGACCGCCCACCGGGCAACCGGACTCGGCGGGTTCGGTGTTGGCCTCGGCGATCGGAGGATGCTCCTCGGGCACGGCGTTTTCCTTTCGAGAGCGAGTGATCGGGCTGTGATCACAGGTGTGATCGCGACTCGTGAGGGGTGTTGCAGGCGGGGCACAGGCCCCAGTAGATGACCTCGGTCTCGTCCAGGACGAAGCCGTTGTCGTTCGAAGCGCTCATGCAGGGCGCGTCGCCGACGGCGCAGTCGACATCGGCGATGACTCCGCAGTTGCGGCAGACCACGTGGTGGTGGTTGTCACCGACCCGGGTTTCGTAGCGGGCGACCGAACCCATGGGCTGGATCCGCCGGATCAGTCCGGCGGCGGTCAGTGCCCGCAGCACGTCGTAGACCGCTTGGTGCGAGACCGCGCCGAGGGTCGAGCGGACGAGACCGAGGATGGAGTCGGTATCGGAGTGCGGGTGGTGGTGTACCGCGCTCAGCACGGCGACCCGCGGCGCGGTCACCCGCAGGGAGGCCCCGCGCAGCATCCGCTCGAACTCCGAGGTCGTGGACACATTCCGAAGTATGACTCATTCAAGTCTTCGCCGGGCGGAATTCGGGTGAACAGTTCGAACCGGGCAACTACCAGCCCTGTTCGGCAGCCCGCACCTCGCCGTCGGCGATCGCGGCGACCAGATCGGCGTGATCGGTGTGGGTCTGCGCGGCGTAGGCGCGGGCGTAGGTGACGATGCCGGAGGCGAACGCGTCACCCTTGCCGATGTAGCCCGAGATCGCCTCCGGGTCGCCGCTGCGCGCGTGCGATTTCGCCAGCGCCGCACCGCACACCGCCGCGAACTGGGGGAGATAGCCCGCGATCTGGTGCCCGTTCGGGATGATCTTCATATCGCGGAATTGCCGCACGTAGTAATCGAATTCGTTCACCCGCACGCTGCCGAGGAAGATGTCGCTGGCCGTCTGCATCAACCGCTGCCCGACGCACACGCGCTCACCGTGGTTGTCGAACCGGCTGGGTTCGAGGAATTCCTCGTACACCGAGGCCGTCGCCTGTTTCACCTGGAAGAACACCGGCTGGCGGCCGCTGTCGCCCTCCATCAGATGCAGGTAGACGCGCATGCCGACGCTGCCCACGCCCACCACCTGCCGCACCGAGTCGATCCGGGTGAACCGGCCGACCAGCCGCTCGAGGTGGGGCGGGATCGACCGCAGGTACGAGTCGAACACCTGCTCGTAGACGCTGACCTCTTCCTCGTCGCCGAGCGTGAAATGCCTGCGCTTGAGCGGGTCTTCGGAGATGCGGCGCTTGCCGTCCTCGACCACGATCAGCTGACGCGCCGTGCCCTCCTGCGACCGCTTGCGGCTCTGCTTGTCGATCGTGCGCTTGGCCTCCTCGGCGAAGTGGGAGGTCAGGTACTCCATCGGCATATCGGCGGTGATCCGGTCGTACCAGATGTCGAGTTCGCCCGACCGCGCGTAGCGGCGCATCGCCGTGCGGTACCCGTCGATCACCGCCTGGGCCGCCTCGTCGGCCGTGGAGCCGGCCACCGACTCGGTGGCCGCGAGCACGTAGACGCTGGTGGCGAGCCGCTTGAGGTCCCACTCGAACGGTCCGGGCAGCGTCTCGTCGAAATCCCTGGCGTCGAACAGCAATTGCCGCTCGGGGGAGGCCCACAACCCGAAGTTGAGGATGTGCGCGTCCCCGCACATCTGCACCGTCAACCCCGAATGCGGGCGGATAGCCAGATCGGCCGCCATCACCGCCGCCGCACCCCGCAGATACGCCCACGGCGACGATGCCATCCGCGCGTACCGCAGGGGGAGCAGCTCCTGATCACGCACCGCCTCCTGCGCCCGCAACCGCGCCAACGCCGGCTCGGACCGCTGCGACGGATCCCATTCTCCCGCAGCCCGTCTCGGCGCCCGAGCCCGCGCCGCCCGCCCGGCCTCCGCGTCGAAGTCCGTCGCGGGCAGCGCCCGCACCCGCACCGCGCCACCCGATCCACTGTCGCTGGTCATCGCCACTCCCTCGCTTGCCGGCCGACGCCACCGGTCCCGGGGGACCGGCGCGGGAACGCTGAGCACGCCCGCCCAGAACGATAGCCCCAGATTCGCCGGGGATCACTACGCCGATCGGGAGTGTGTTGGCCGGCGACCGCGCCTTCCCGATTCCCGGGAGCGTTCATATCGCACCACCTGCGGGTGCGGCTTCGGCTGGTGTCCGAGGCCCGGCCCGGAGTGCTTGATGGCCGGGGCCGCGGACGAGGGGGATCGTGGAGGGCGCGAAGGCATACGCGCGGCGGGGAACGCCCATTACTTGACATAATGTTGATTATCGGCGTTACAACGTGGGCGGGCAGAGCGGTTTCGGCTCGGGTTGGTTGATCAGTGTTTGCCTGGTGCGACCGCGCGTTCAGGGTTTCGGCTGGTGTCGACCCCGGAGGGTGCTAGTCGGAGTATCGTGCTGTCTCGGGTCGTCCACTCTCTGCGGACGAAGGCTGGGCAATGGAAAAATTCCTGTCAAATGAGATTTTTGCGTAAAGATTTCCTGGATGCTCCTAGTTCCCGCTCCCCCCGCCTGATCGGTCACCTCAAATCGTCACTGTGACGATTTGAGGTGGTGTCGCGTAACGCCTCGCGCATCTGCGCGTTGGCGCGGTCTGCCGTGGCGGCGGGGTCGATTACCAGCAATCGAACGCGTCGATCGTGTGGGCCGAAGACGTCCATCACATGCGGTGGCTGATCCGGATCCGGTCCGGTGACCTCGATTCCGTCGGGAGCGTCGATGCGGCGTTGGGACAAGCTCAGCGAGTTCCAGTCGAAGCTGATTCGGGTGGTAGCGCCCAGTCGCGTGGTGAGAGCGGCGACCAAGTCGTGCAGTTCGCTGGTGAGATTGTCGGTTCTGGGCCACCAGGTGCCGTCGAAGCCGCCGGACTTCTCGTCGCTGTCGCTCAGCAGCAGTCGCGGTGTGCGGGTGGGTGTGTCGAAGGGCTGCCCGCCGTCGTCGCGGGCATGGAATCGGCCCAGGCCGCGGTCTGCGACGCCACCTCTGTCCTGCGATCGGTTCTGTGTCATGTCAAGCCTCCGGCACGGTCGTGTTTACTCTGCGCGGGTGCGCGCTGCGCCCGCCCTCGTCGTCCCAGCGCCGCAATGCCGCATCGTTGTCCGTGTCCTCGAGGTGGTGCCGGGTGTGCGCGGCCATGAGTTCGAAGGCGGTGAGTTCGTTGCCCGGTCGGGATGCGGCCGACAGCAAAGCCTGGGCGGCGGCGTTCTCGTGCGGGGCCACCAAGCCCCATCCACCGCACCCGGGTGACGCGCTCGCGGTGACGGCGGCGGACCGCTGCGGACGGCGAAGCGTGAGAAGCGGTCCAGCAGGATCGCCCGTTGTTGTGGCGTCATCGCGACGCTCCTGACCGGGGCCGCGAAGCGGTCCCTTGTCGACTCGCCGGGCGACGACCGAACCATGGGTGGCCCGGTGCGAAAGCCCCCGACTCCTTCATCCTACTCACCGGTCACACCAGCCCGAGCGGCCGCGGAGGCGTAATTGCGCGCGCTCTGGACGGGTCGTCATTGTCGGTGCGTGTGGTGGCCGAAACGGCTGCCGTTCGCGAGTGATGGGGAGGACACTCGAGAGATGGAAGGCTGTTGTCGTCGGTGCCCTCGCCTGGTCGGTCGCTCGCCGAATCCGCCGGCGGATGTGCCCCGGCAGAGATCGCCGGTGACCCGCTGCCGCTGTCCAGCACAGGCCGGTTCAGACCGGTGACCCCGAGCGCCCTGGTCTGGGATCTCTGGTACGCGGTCGGCTGGCGCCTGGTGCGGGAACTATCGAAACCGCGGCCACCGGGCTCGAACACATCCACGACGCGATCGATCGTGGACGCGGGGCCGTGCTGGCGCTGCCGCACAGCGGCAACTGGGACCTGGCGGGAGTCTGGCTGGTCCAGCGGGTCGGCACACCGACCGTCGTCGCCGAACGGCTCCAACCGGAATCACTGTTCCGGCGCTTCGTCCGGTTCAGGGAAGGCCTGGGATTCGAGATCATCCCGCTCACCGGCGGGACCGCGCCGCCGTTCGAGTTGCTGGCCATGCGGCTGCGGCAGGGGCGGATCGTCGGGCTGCTCGGTGACCGCGACCTGACTGGTGCGGGTGTGCCGGTGACGTTCTTCGGCGAATCGGCCCGCATGCCGGTAGGCCCGGCCCGGCTGGCGATCGACACCGGTGCGTCGCTGCTGCCGGTGCACTGCTGGTTCACCCCCGACGGCTGGGGATTTCACGTCGACGCCGCGATCGACACTGCGGGCGGCGTACGGCCGACGACTCAGACGCTGGCCGACCGGTTCGCCGCCGGAATCGCCGCGCACCCCGCTGACTGGCACATGCTGCAACCACTGTGGACCGCCGACCGCCTCATTCGAGAGCGGACGGCTGGCACGCCGCACGATTGATCCAGCCGCCCATCGTGGGTCCGCGCACCTCGGCGCGGACCGTGCTTCCCCACCGCGTACACCGGATCGCGCGGGGCGTAAGCTGAGCAGTGTCCGGCGGCAACACGCGCGCTGACCAGCAGGGGTCGCGTCGTCACCGGATCGAAGTGATCCGGCCTGCTGTCAGGCCGTGATGGGAGCGTCCGATGACGCCTTCTCCGTTGCCCACCCCGTCGGTGCCGCCGCAGGTGACCACCCCGGGCCCGCGATTGCATCTTCATCCGGACGCGAGTGACTACATCGATGCGACTTGGTGGCCGCGATCGGGAGTCCTCGTCACCGAGTTGCCCGATCTGCTCACCGCGCTCCAGTTGCGGGCCGGGCCGATATCGCGCGTGGTCTACGACCCGACGGCCTGGTCAGAGGCCGAACGGAGTTTGCGAATGGACGATCGTGTCATTCGACTCGATCCATATCCGTTCGAGCTGTTCGACACGATGTATGTGTACGGAACCAACGGTGCCGTGATCGTGCTGCAAGTTGTCCACCCGGGCGCCGGATCGGCACCCACAGTGGCCGGGGAGCCCTCCCGCGCCGCGGGACCGAATACGACGGGTAGCGGTCGGGAACCCCGCACTATCACCAACCACGCGGCGATGGGCGGCTCCGCGGATCGGTGACCCGTAGACCGGGCGGGTCGTTGCGTTTCTGTCAGCGCGGTAGGCATTGTCGCGGACCGATCGATGTCCCGGGTCTGGCGTCGACGGCGGTGTCGATGAGCCCTTCAGCGCGGCGGGCGTCAGCCGGGAACGCGGCAAGTGGTGCGGCGTGTTCGGGTCGTCGGCTGGCGGCGTATCCGCTTCCGGGATCACCGTGAACAGATCTCAGCTCGAGGCGTACCGGCCCGCACGGCCGTTTCGCATCGTTACGTCGGCGGCGCTTCGAGGAAGGCGGCGATGTCCGCGGCGATCCGGTCGGGGTATTCGCCGTTGATGGCGTGGGAAGCGTCCCGGTAGATGAGGACGGTGGCGTCGGCGAGGGTTTGGCGGGCGTGGTCGGCGGCTTCGTTCGCATCGTGCATGACCGATTTGCCGGCGAGGATCACGAGGAAGGGCATGCGCGGGCTGGTGAGTTGGTCGGTGCTGAACTGGGTGGTGGTGGGCAGGTGCAGGGCGTAGGACCGCATGCCGGCCTCGATCATGTCGGCGACGGGCACGTCCTCGACGGGCGCGCCGCCCGCGGTCCAGCTGTTGAAGCTGTCGCGCCAGCTCTTCGGTAGCCAGCGCACCGAGGCCGGGATGGAGCGGATGATCGTCTCGAGCGGCAGGCCGGCGAAGGTCATGGCAGGGTCGAGCAGGATGACGCGGCCGATGCCATCGGGTTCGCGGACGGCGAGGTTGGTGGCGGTCCAGCCGCCGATCGACATGCCGAGCAGGTCGACGGTCTCGTGCGGCAGCTGGCGCAGGGCTTGGTGCAGCCAGCGCGCCTGGTCGGCGTCGTTCTCGATCGGCCGGCTCTGGATGCTGGCGCCGGGTTCGCCGAGCAGGTCGATGGTGTAGACGGTGCGCAGCGCGCGCAGTGACGGCAGGTTGTCGGCCCACACGGGGGTGGCGGCGGCACGGCCCGGCAGCAGGACCAGAGGGGCCGCGTCTGGATTCGCGCCGTCGAACCGGTACATGCGGACCACGCCGAAGTCGGTGCGCAGATCCAAAGTTTGGTCGGGCGTGGGCATTTCGGCCATCGCGCGGTCGTAGGCGGTGAAGAACCGCTCGTAGCCCTCGGCGGAGGTGAAGTGACCGACGGGTGCGCTGTCGCGCAGGGTGAACCACGCCAGTACGGCCAGCGTGGTGAGGCCCGCGGTGCCGATCAGCAACCACTTGCGTCGCCGACGCGGGGGTCTGCCTGCCTCGGGATCAGCTGTTGTCTTGTCGGACAATGTAGTTCACCTCCCGTCAGATCTGACTGGACCACGCGATGAGGAACAGCACCGCGATCGCCGCGAGCACCACCGTGAGCGGAACCGGCCACACCGGTCCGCCCGCCCCGAGGTAGCGGCGGTCTATCCGGTCGATCATCGCGCCGAGCCCGAGCATGCCCAGCATCGCCACGCCGGTGCCGAACAGCCCGACCAGCGCGTGCACGATCCACGCGCCGGCCAGCGACGGGCCGCCCCAGGCGTTCACCCAGCCGTCGTCGTCGATGACGAACCCGTACCCGAGGCCGCGCACGAGCATGATCACCGACATGACCGCCAGCACCAGCGCGGGAAACCACAGCAGGGTGAGGAGTGCGGCGTGGGTGGCGCGGCGGCCGGCCGGGATGTCGCGCCGGTCCGGTGCGCCGAACCGGCGGATCGCGGTGGGTGCGGCGGTGAGTGGCGCGACCAGGCGCGCGGGCAGCGAGGTGGTGTCGCGGCGGACCTGGGTCCGTGGGTGTGCGGCCGAGCTCATGCGTGTCCTCCCGATACCGTTCGGTCGTTTGAAGCAGACAGTACCCGCTATGGGACATGAATGTCTCATCGTTTTCCGCTGATGTCCGGGCATGGTCGGTCCGTGTACTGTCCATTTCATGGTGCGCAACAGGCCGAACGACGGGGTGGAGGCACGGTCGAGCGGCCTGCGAACCCGGACCCGCACGGCGATCCTGGCCGCGGCGCTGGCGGTCTGGTCCCGCGATTTCGCCGCGTCGCTGGCCGATATCGCCGAGCGCGCGGAGGTCAGTCGCAGCACCCTGCACCGGTACTTCCCGGAACGCCAGGATCTGGTGGACGCGCTGCTGGTGGAGTCGCTGGAAGTGCTCGACGGGATCGCCCGCGCGGCGACCGAGCAGACCACGTCGGCGTTCGACCACCTGATCTATCTGTTGCGCTCGTTCGTGGAGGTCGGGGACCGCGTGGTGTTCCTGTTCGCCGATCCCGGCCGGTTCGCGGGCAACCCGCACTGGGCCGACACGGGCGACGTCTCGCTGCGCACGCTGATCGCCGCCGCGCAGGAGGAGGGTGATCTCGACCCCGACCTGCCCGCCGAATGGCTCGAGGGTGTGTTCAACGCGCACATCTACGTCGCGGCCGATGCCGCCCAGCGCGGCACGCCCTCGCACGCGATCGCGGACGCGGCGGTGCGGACGCTGCTCAACGGGATCGGTTCGGCTCGAACGCGCGAGGGTGCGCCACGACGCTGAATGCGGCGCCCGGAATCTACGTCGCGGCCGATGCCGCCCAGCGCGGCACGCCCTCGCACGCGATCGCGGACGCGGCGGTGCGGACGCGCGAGGCGCGCCACGTGCTGGACGCCGAGCATGGGTGCGCGCCGTGTTGGTAGTGGCCGTCGGTCGGTGCGGTTCCGCGCGGTAGGCCGAGCGTCTGGCTGTGCCGAGGCATCGTGGGCGCGATCGACTCGTCGGCGTGCTCGGCTGTCGCGATGCTGGGGCAATCGGCGTGCCCTGGTCGTCAGCGACTGGTGCGGCCGTGCTGTCTCGGCGATCGGAAACACGCGATATGGGGATCGGGCACACGCGATATGGGAGGTCGCCGTGGCGGGCGGACTCGGCTACCGGCACGGTGGCGGGTGTGGAGGGCGCGTGCCACGACCGATTGCGCCGTAGTGCGCGGTGCCGACCCGGAGCGCGCGGTGGCGGAAGTGCAAGGGCGCTCCAGTCTCGTTCGCGACGGGTGATCGGGCAGCACGACCCGCGCCGTATCGCACGGCCTTACGCGGCCGACGGTTGCCCGGGGCTGAGGGCGTGGGCGCCTGACTATCCGCTATTCATGCGCTCCGCGCAGGCAGGATCGAGCTCTCCCCCGCGCCCGGCCCGTCCACCGGGCGCAGGTCGCGCCCGCGCACCCGCTCACCGCAGTGTGAACATGTCGGTTCGATGACCGCGATGTGGCCGCAGGTCTGGTGCACCACCTGGACCGGCGGTCCGGCGGGGGCGGCCCATTCGTCGCCCCACTGACGCATCGCGGTGACGACCTGCCAGAGGGAGCGTCCTTTGGTGGTGAGCCGGTAGTCGTAGCGGACGGGGTTGTCCTGGTAGGGCTCTTTGGTCATGATCTCGTGCGCGACAAGGGCTTCCAGGCGTTGGGTGAGGATGTTGCGGGCGATGCCGAGGCGGTCGCGGAAGTCGTCGAAGCGGGTGACGCCGAACAGGGCGTCGCGCACGATCAGCAGGGTCCACCACTCCCCGACTACTTCGAGGCATTGGGCCAGGGAGCAGTTCATGTCTTCGAAGCTGGTGCGCCGCATCCCCCGAGCATAGTCGGTTGCATGAAAGAACTCACTGCCTTAGGTTGAGTTGCATGATGAAACTCACTGGGCGGCTCGGCGATGAATTCGGGCTCTCCCCCACCGACTCCGGCCACTGGAGCGCCGTAGTCGACGCCTCGTGGCGCGGCTGGACCGGCCCGCACGGTGGCGCGCTCGCCGGTCTCCTGCTCGACGTCGCCCAACGCGCCGACGAACGCCCCGTTCGCAACGCCGACGTCCGATTCCTCGGCAAACCCTCACTCGGGGCGCTCACCCTGCACGCGACCGCGCACCGCGTCGGCCGCAGTACGGCCGTCGTGGACGTGCTCGCGACACAGGACGACGCCCCGGTCGTCGCCGCGACGGTCACCCTCGGCGCGCACGGCACGACGGCGATCGCCGAGCACAGTTCCCGGCCCGCGCCAGTGGTTCCCGCGCCGCCGGACTGCCCGGTGTTCGCGCTCCCCCGCGAAATCGTTCCGGCGGGCGCGCATTTCGTGATTCGCCCCGCCGCGGGACCGCTGCCGCTCACCGGCGCGGACGAGGCGATGATGTGTGCCTGGATCGCTACCGATCCGGAACTCGCGATCGACGCGTCCAGCCTGGCGCTGCTCGCCGACGCGCTGCCGCCCGGCCTGTTCCCGCTGCTGACCGCTCCGGTCGCGATCCCGACCGTCACCTTGTCGATGCAACTGCACGCCGCGACCACGGCCCCCGCGCCGGTCCTGGTCCGCACCCAGAACGTGAGTACCGCGGACGGCTGGTCGGTCGACGACACCGACATCTGGGACCGCCACGGCACCCTGCTCGCCACTGCCCGCCAGACCCGCCGTGTCCTCGGCTGAAACGGAGCGACCGATGTCTTCCCGCTCCGCGTCGCGGGCGGCCACCGATCCGCGCGTCGTCCTCGCGATCGTTTCCGTCGGCGTGCTGTTGTCCAGCCTCGACCTGTTCATCGTCAACCTCGCCGTCCCCGCCATGTCCGAGGACTTGGACGCCGGGCTGTCGGGTCTGTCGTGGGTGCTCAACCTGTATGCGATCGTGTTCGCGGCGCTGCTCGTCCCGGCGGGGCGGCTCGGCGACCGCGGCGGCAATCGAGTGGTATTCCTGCTGGGGCTCACCGTGTTCGCCGCCGGGTCGGCGCTGTGCGCGGCGGCGTGGAATGTGGAGTCGCTCATCGTGTTCCGTGTCGTGCAGGCGGTCGGGTGCGCGTTGATGACGCCGTCGTCGCTGGCCCTGGTGCTGGCCGCGACCCCGCCCGAGCGGCGCGCCGGCGCGGTGCGGCTGTGGGTCGCGTTCGGCGGGCTCGGCGCGGCGCTGGGACCGGTGGTCGGCGGCGTGCTGGTGGCGTTCGATTGGCGCTGGGTGTTCCTGGTGAATGTGCCGATCGGACTGGCCACGTTGGCGATCGGGCTGCGCCGGTTGCCGAGTCCGCCCGCAGCGGGAGGTCCGCTGCCCGATCTGGTGGGTGCGGGTGCGCTGATCGGTGCGGTCGGGTCGCTGGTGCTGGCGGTGGTGCAAGGTCCGGAGTGGGGATGGTCCTCGCCCGGGGTCCTGGCGGCGTTCGCGGTGGCGCTGGCCTGCGGTGTGCTGTTCGCGGTGTCCTCGGCGCGCCACCACAGCCCGCTCGTGGACGCCTCGGTGCTGCGGCTGCCGAATGTCGTTCTGGCGGCGGTGAATTCGGTGGTGTTCCAGATCGCGTTCGCGGGCATGCTGCTGTCGGCGACGCTGTGGGCGCAAGACGTGTGGGGCTGGTCGGCGCTGCGCGCCGGACTGGCGATCGCGCCGGGCCCGCTGGTGGTGCCGTTCGTGGCGATCCTGGCGGGGCGGCTGATCGGCCGGGTGGGCCCGGGGCCGGTGATCGCGGCGGGCGGGTTCGCGTTCGGCGGCGGGTTGCTGTGGTGGGCGCTGGCGATCGCGCTGTCCCCGGATTACGTGTCCGGGATGCTGGGCGGGATGCTGCTGACCGGTGTGGGTGTCGGGTTGATCGTGCCGACCGCGTTCGCGGCGGGCTCGAGCGCACTGCCCCCGGCGAGCTTCGCGACCGGCTCGGGCGTGCTCAGCATGGCGCGGCAGCTGGGGCTCGCGGGCGGTGTCGCCGTGCTGGTGGCGGTGCTCGGTACCCCCGACAGCCCGGTGGCCACGCTCGAAGCCTTCCGGCGAGCTTGGTGGGTGATGGCCGCAGTGGCGGTGTTCGCGGGTCTGCTC
The DNA here is from genome assembly GCF_003315035.1 of Nocardia puris. Classification (GTDB taxonomy): domain Bacteria; phylum Actinomycetota; class Actinomycetes; order Mycobacteriales; family Mycobacteriaceae; genus Nocardia; species Nocardia puris. The sequence continues at coordinate 580,760 of NZ_QNRE01000002.1, read as the reverse complement.
GGGCTCGGTCTCCGGCGAACGTCACCGGGTGGAGCTACGCGTGAACCGTCCGACGCTCCAGAACAGCATCGCGCCCAGGAACACCTGATCCCGCAGGAATCCTCCGGCGAGCGCACCCACCACCACCGTCCTGCGGTATCGCCGGAGGACACCACCGTTCGTCCGTGATGGAGAGCGGGCGGTGCTGCCGCACGCACCGCCCGCCAGCGCGTCTCACCCTCCGACGTAGGCCGCCAAATGCTCGCCCGTCAGCGTCGACCGCGCCGCGACCAACTCGGCCGGTGTCCCCTCGAACACGATCTTGCCGCCGTCGTGACCCGCGCCGGGCCCGAGGTCGATGATCCAGTCGGCGTGCGCCATCACCGCCTGGTGGTGCTCGATGACGATCACCGACTTCCCGGACTCGACCAGGCGGTCCAGCAGTCCGAGCAGCTGCTCCACGTCGGCCAGGTGCAGGCCCGTGGTCGGCTCGTCCAGCACGTAGACGCCGCCCTTGTCGGCCATGTGGGTGGCCAGCTTCAACCGCTGCCGCTCGCCACCGGACAGGGTGGTGAGCGGCTGACCCAGCGTCAGATAGCCGAGACCCACGTCGGCGAGCCGTTGCAGGATGGCGTGCGCCGCGGGGATACGGGCTTCCCCCTCGGCGAAGAACGCCAGCGCCTCGTCCACCGGCATCGCCAGCACCTCGCTGATGTCGCGCCCACCGAGGTGGTACTCGAGCACCGCCGCCTGATACCGCTTGCCCTCACACACCTCGCACACGGTCGACGTGCCCGCCATGATCCCCAGATCGGTGTAGATGACGCCGGCGCCGTTGCAGTTCGGGCACGCACCTTCCGAATTCGCGCTGAACAGTGCCGGTTTCACGCCGTTGGCTTTCGCGAACGCCTTGCGGATCGGTTCGAGCAACCCGGTGTAGGTGGCGGGATTGCTGCGCCGCGATCCCTTGATCGCGCCCTGGTCCACCGACACCACGCCTTCGCTCGCCGGGATCGACCCGTGCACGAGGGAACTCTTGCCCGACCCCGCGACGCCGGTGATGGCGACCAGCACGCCCAGTGGAATGTCGACGTCCACGTCGCGCAGATTGTTCGTCGACGCGCCACGGATCTTCAACGCGCCCTTGGGTTTCCGCACGCTCTCCTTCACCGAGGCGCGGTCGTCGAAGTGACGGCCGGTGATGGTGTCGCTCTTGCGCAACCCCTCGACCGTGCCCTCGAAACAGATGGTGCCGCCCCCGGTTCCGGCGCCCGGCCCCAGATCGACGATGTGGTCGGCGATCGCGATGGTCTCGGGCTTGTGCTCGACCACCAGCACGGTGTTGCCCTTGTCGCGCAAGCGCAGCAGCAGATCGTTCATGCGCTGGATGTCGTGCGGGTGCAGGCCCGCGGTCGGCTCGTCGAACACGTAGGTGACGTCGGTGAGCGCCGAACCCAGATGACGGATCATCTTGGTGCGCTGCGCCTCACCACCCGACAGCGTGCCGGCGGGCCGGTCCAGCGACAGGTAGCCCAGCCCGATCTCGACGAACGAGTCGAGGGTGTGCGCGAGGGAGGTGAGCAGCGGCGCCACCGACGGCTCGTCCAGGTCGCGCACCCACTCGGCGAGGTCGCTGATCTGCATCGAGCACGCGTCGGCGATGCTGATGCCGCAGATCTTCGACGAGCGCGCCAATTCGCTGAGCCGGGTGCCGTGGCACTCAGGGCAGGTCGTGAACGTGACGGCGCGCTCCACGAACGCGCGGATGTGGGGCTGCATGGACTCGACGTCCTTGGACAGGAACGACTTCTGGATCTTCGGGATCAACCCCTCGTAGGTGAGGTTGACGCCGTCGACCTTCACCTTCACCGGCTCCTTGTACAGGAAGTCCTGCATCTCGCGCTTGGTGAACTTGCGGATCGGCTTGTTCGGGTCCACGAACCCGGACTCGGCGTAGACGCGGACGGTCCAGAAGCTGTCGGACTTCCAGCCCGGAATCGTGAACGCGCCCTCGGCCAGGGATTTCGAATCGTCGTAGAGCTGGCTGAGGTCGATGTCGTTGACGCGGCCGCGGCCCTCGCAGCGCGGACACATGCCGCCGGTGATGCTGAAACTGCGGCGCTCGCGCATCTTCTGCCCCGCCCGCTCCACCGTCACCGCGCCCGCACCGCTGATGGAAGCGACGTTGAAGGAGAACGCCTGCGGGGAACCGATGTGCGGGTCACCGATCCGGCTGAACAGGATGCGCAGCATCGCGTTCGCGTCGGTGGCGGTGCCCACCGTGGAGCGCGGGTCGGTGCCCATGCGCTGCTGGTCGACGATGATCGCGGTGGTCAGGCCCTCGAGCACGTCGACTTCGGGGCGGGCCAGGGTCGGCATGAACCCCTGGATGAAGGTGCTATAGGTCTCGTTGATGAGGCGCTGCGATTCGGCGGCGATGGTGTCGAACACCAGGGAGCTCTTGCCGGAGCCGGAGACGCCGGTGAACACGGTGAGCCTGCGCTTGGGCAGCTCGATGCTCACATCGCGCAGGTTGTTGACCCGCGCGCCGTGCACGCGGATCAGTTCGTGGCTGTCGGCGGCGGGCGGCTTCGTGGTCGTCTTGGTCGTCCCCGTCTTGGTGGGCATCCTGTCTCCCTGGTCGTCGGGCGGGGCCGCGGGCGCGGTCGCCGTCGCTACCGCCCGGCGGGCGGATACGTCTTCGATGAGTTGTGTCTACCGGATCGCTGTCGCGCGCCGAGGGAGGCGCGTTACCCTGGCCGGTGCGCGCCGGCCGGGGGCGTGCGCGTCAGGGACGCTGCTGGATACGGACCATGTTGCCCGCGGGGTCGCGGAACGCGCAGTCCCGCACGCCGTAGGGCTGATCGATCGGCTCCTGCACCACCTCGGCGCCGCTGGCCTGCACCTGCTCGAAGGTGGCGTCCACGTCGGGCGTGGCGAGCAGGATGCTGGCGAAAGTGCCCTTGGCCATCATCTCCGCGATGGTGCGGCGCTCGTCGTCGGTGATGCCCGGGTCGGCGCCGGGCGGGTAGAGCACCACGGAGGTGCCGGGCTGGTTCGGCGGGCCGACGGTGAGCCAGCGCTTCCCGTCGTAGCCGACGTCCTGACGGACCTCGAAGCCCAGGGCGTCGCGGTAGAAGCCGAGGGCCGCCTCGGGGTCGTCCTGCGGGAGGAAACTCGAGTAGATGCTGATGTCGGTCATGCTGATCAGGCTATTGCCGCTCGGTAGCCTGCGCTTCTCGATTCCTGACCGGTCGTGTCACCTGTTTGTAGACCAGCGAGGGCATCCCCTGGGTCGCGTCGCTCTGCTCCCGTTTGTAGACGCTGGGCGGCATGCCGACCAGTTCGGTGAACCGGGTGCTGAACGTGCCCAGCGACGAACACCCCACCTCGAAACACACCTCGGTGACGCTGAGATCGCCGCGCCGCAGCAACGCCATGGCGCGCTCGATGCGGCGGGTCATCAGATACGAGTAGGGCGATTCGCCGTAGGCGAGCCGGAACTGTCTGCTCAGATGCCCGGCCGACATGTTCACACCCCGTGCCAGCGCCGGCACATCCAGCGGTTGGGCGTACTCGCGGTCGATGCGGTCCCGCACCCGGCGCAGCAGGACGAGATCACGCAGGTACTGCGGCGTATCGGATCTGCTGGTCATACCGAGATCGTCCCACGCCACCGCCCCGGCTGCCGATGGTCGCCAGGGATTCGCCGGTCAGTGGGTGCGCAGGACGAGCAGGCCGGGGACGGTGCGCAGGTAGTCGGTGAGCGGGGTGTCGACGACCTCGTAGGTGGCCGAGAGGGAGGAGGCGTTGCGGAAGATCGGGCCCGACGGGCCGGCGACGAAGATGCCGACGTGGGTGACGTCGAGGCCCGCCTGATCGGTGTAGGCGCCGAGATAGTCGCCCGTGCGGAGATTCGCGATCACCTCGGGGGTGACGGCGGTGGACGGGATGTAGGTGACCTGGCGGTCGGTGACGGGCAGACCGGGGAGGTAGTGGCCGCCGTCGGCCTTCGCGTTGAGGTGCTTGGTGACGGTGGTGGCGGCGGGGCTCACGGCGGCGGTGACGTCGGTGGCCGCGCCGGTGTGGGCCCAGTCGGTGAAGAAGTGCTTGCGGTGCGCGTAGTCGACGCGGGCGTCGCGGTAGCGGGTGCGGACGAGGTTGTCCAGGAAGCTGTCGCGGTCGGTGGCCGAGGTCAGCGCTTCCACGTAATCGAGGTAGGTGAAGCAGTCCACCCGGCGCAGATCCACCACCAACTGCTCGGGGGTGGTGTCGGAACCGATGAGCATGTTCGCGCCGTACGGCGTGCCGAGGAATTGCCGCGACAGCACCTCGATCAGCGAGCCCTTGTCCGCGCCTGCCGAAGCGCGCACCGCGAGGAGTTCGTCGAGTTTGCGGGCGGTGGTGTCGTCCAGGTGCACCTGCGGCGCGGCCTGCGCCGGCGCGACGAGCGCGCAGGACAGCGCCAAGACGATCAGCAGCACGCGGACGATGATGCGCACAACGCCTCCCAGCGGTCGATGCCCGAGCCCATCCCACCCTAGCCGCCCCGATCTGGCAACCGTCCGGCGAACTCAATCCTCGTACAGCTGGACGAACCGGCGCACGAGCGCCCCGGGATGCACCACGTTCCCCGACCGCGCGACCTGCTTGAGGGATTCGGCTTCGCCCGGCTCGAAATAGCCGTGGTGCTTGTAGGCGTCGATGCGGGTGCTCATGCCCTGCGCGTCGAGCTCGGGATGGAACTGGGTGGCGTACACGTTGGCGCCCACCCGGAACGCCTGCACCGGGCAGGTGTCGGAAGTCGCCAGACGATCGACACCGTCGGGCAGTTCGCTGACGGATTCCTTGTGCCCGACGAACGCGTCGAACCGCGGCGGCAGCACACACAGCAACGGGTCGACCCGGCCCGCGTCGGTGAGCGTGACCGTGGTCGGGCCGACGGGCTCCGGATGGGTGCGGTCGATGACCGCGCCGATCTGTGAACCGATCACGCCGATGCCGTAACAGGCGCCCAGGAACGGGAAATCCTGGCGCACCACGGCCGCGACGAGATCGCCCAACTCGGCCTCCACCCGCCGCTGCACCGGCGACTTCCCGTCGGGCGGGTCGGACACGGTGAACGGGCTGCCGCCCAGGATGATCCCCGCGTACTCGTCGAGATCGAACTCGCCGAGAGGTTCGCGTTCCAGGCGGCGCCGACGCAGACGATGCGGGGCGAGCCCGCCGTACCGGAGGAACGCGGCGTACTCCTGGTCGGCGGCCTCGTCCTCGGCGCGGGTCGCCAGCAACAGGAACGGCCTGGCGTGCGCCTCGCTCATGCCGACGCCTCACCGGCGCTCGCCCCCGCGGGGCGCCGACCCATGATCCGCTCATGGCGTTCGCTCATGTCAGACACCGTAACCGCGCGGACCGCGATCGAAACCCGAACGGCACGCGCGGAATGTGCGCGGGCCGATCACCGGTTACGGTCGCCTACTCGACGTAAGGGAAACCCCGGTGAGGCGTCGGCTGGTGACTCGGCGTCTGGGTCGGACCGACCGGGGACCGTGGCGGCCGCCGGAGACGCCGTCGTCACCGCGACCGCTCAGGACTCCGCGACCTTCTCCCGCTCGGCCCCCGACACGGCGAGCAGGTCGCTGAAGCGGATGACCTGCCCCGCCGCGCCCCAATTGCCGTCCGGCACTTCCCGGATCAGCGTCCACACGTGCAGGGCCCGCTCGGGCTCGAGCCCCGCCGCCGCGGTGACGGCGGCGTGCACGTCGGCGACCAACCCTTCCTTGCGGCGCTGCGAGAGCGCACCGGCGGGCACCGTGATCTCCACGCGGAAGCGTGGGCTGCCGCCGGGCCTGCCGCCCACCGCCAGCGCCGTGGCGGGCAGCGGATGCAGGTACACCCAGGTGATCTCGCGGAAGAATTCGGTGTCGGGCGCGCCTTCCCAGCGCAGCAGGATGGTCGCGAGCTCCTCGAGCAGCGCGGAGGCGGTCTCGGGGGCGAGGGTGTCTTCCACGGCGTAGACGTCGATCAGGGGCATGGGGTGACTCCTTGGTCGGGTGCGGGTTCGAGGCGGGCGGGCACGTGTTTGTGCCACGGGGTACCCGCGATGCTGTCGCGCAGCGTGAGGTCGGTGAGTTCGTTGAGGGCGACGCCGGTGCGCCCACCCGGCAGGTCGAGACCGAAACCGTTGGGCAGCGAGACGTGGCCGCGCTGCATCCGGTCGGTGACCTCGACGGTGGTCAGCGCGCTGCCACGCGCCGTGGTGACGCGCGCCCGGTCGCCCGAGGACAGGCCGAGTCCGGCGGCGTCGTCGGGATTGACGCGCAACGCGCCCTGCGGATCGCGGCGGCGCCAGCTGTCGTCCCGGAAGATCGTGTTCGCGGTGAACGCGCGCCGCTCGCCCGCCGACAGCACGAACGGGAACTCGTCGCTGGTGTGGGCGACGGGCGCACCGCCCAGATCACGCAGGGCAGCGAGGAGTTCGGGGATGGCCAGCGGAATCCGTTTCCCGGGGTGCGGCACGTAGTCCCAGGCGTCGGCGTAGTCGTCGACGGTGAACGTCACCCCGGACCGGCCCGCGAGGATCGCGTCGAACAAGGCGTCGGCGTTGCGGTGCCCGGCGCGGCGCATGGCCGCCGGATGCAGTTTCGCGACACGCTGCGTCAACGCCCACAGCACCGCCGCCGAGCGCGCCCCGTCGGGCAGCGTCGGCCCCAGCGTCTCATACAGCAGATACGGGGCCAGCCCGAACGTCTTCTTGTCGATCGCCATCAGCGCCGCGAACGCTCCCAGATACGCGCGCCGCCCCAGCCGCGCCGCCGCGCTCAGCAGCGCCAGCCGCCGGCGCGAGACCACGCCGAGTTCGCGCAGCAACCGCGCGTAGATCTCGGGCTCCGGCAGGGTGCCCGGCAGCGGGTCGAGCAGCGGCGCCCGCAGGTGGAAAGTGTTGTGCGGGAACTCCAACGTGAAGAACGTGGCTTCCCACTTCTCGAACTGGCTGGCCGCGGGCAGCACGTAGTCGGCGCGGCGGGCGGTCTCGGTGAACGCGATATCGATGACCACCACGAGATCGAGGGCGTCGAGCGCGGCGCGGAACGCGGCCGAATCCGCCAGCGAGTGCGCCGGATTGGACGATTCGATGATCATCGCCCGGAACCGGTCGGGATGGTCGGTGAGGATTTCCTCGGCGATGCTGTTGCACGGCACCATCCCGCCCAGGATCGGTGCGCCCGTCACCGGGGTGCGTTTGATCTCGCGGTCGTACCCGGCCAGCGGCACCAGCCACGAATGCGGATGCATCGCACCGCGTTTCGCGAAATTGCCGGTCAGCAGCCACAGCAGTTTGTTCAGGTAGGAGACGAGGGTGCTGTTGGGGCTCTGCTGCACGCCCAGGTCCTCGTAGGTGGCGACGCTGCCCGCGGTGCCGATGCGGTGCGCGGCCGCGCGCACGAGATCGACAGGCACGCCGCAGACCTCGGCGTAGGCGTCGATGTCGACGGCGCGCAACGCGTCCAGCACCGGTGCCGCGTCGGTGGTGTGTTCGGCGAGGAAGCCGTGGTCGAGCAGGTCGTCGCGGACCAGGACGGCCAGCATCGCCGCCAGGCACCACGCGTCGGTGCCCGGCCGCACCGGCAGGTGGATATCGGCCATCTCCGCGGTCTCGGTGCGCACCGGGTCGAGCACGATCATGGTGCGCGCCGGGTCTTTCGCGATCTGCTGCAGCACGGTGCGGGCGCGGGCGACGCCGTGGGATTGCCACGGATTCTTGCCGAGGAACACCGACACCTCGGCGTGCTCGAAATCGCCGGTGGTGTGCCCGCCGGTGAGGTGGGCGTCGACCCAGCCCTCCCCTGTCTTCTCCTGCGCCAGCGCCGTGGACCGGTAACGGCTGCCCAGCGCACGGCGCAGCGCGCCGCTGTAGGCGCCGCCGAGGTGATTGCCCTGGCCACCGCCGCCGTAATAGAAGATCTTGTCGCCGCCGTGCGCGTCCCGCACCGCCGACAGGCCCGCCGCGATCTCGGAAATGGCGGTGTCCCAGTCGATTTCGGTGTAGGTGCCGTCGGGTTCGCGGCGCAGCGGGCTGGTGAGGCGGGTGCCGCCGTTCTGGTAGTGGTCCAGGCGCAGCGCCTTGTTGCAGGTGTAGCCGGCCGAGGCGGGATGGTCCTTGTCGCCGCGGATCTTCTCGAACCGGCGGCCGTCCAGGCGCACCAGCAGCCCGCAGTTGTTCTCGCACAGGATGCAGGCGGTGGCATGCCACCGCTCGGTGGTGGTCACGGGCTCACCTGATCGACGCGGCTGCCGTCGAACCACGGTTTGGGATCGGCCAGGAACGGGGTGTCACCCAACCGCGCCAGGTCGTCGGCGAAGGCGCCGAAGGTGCGGGACGCCCCGGCCGTGGTTCCCACCGAGACGAACGCGGCCAGTTCACGGTCCAGTCCGCGCGAGAGCGTGGTGTCGGTGCCGAAGTAGACGGCGCGTTTGAGTTCGGCGATCACCACCGGATTGCGGGCCGCGAGTCGGGCGGCGGTGAGCTGGGATTCGGCGAGCAACTGGCCCTCGGGGATCACCCGGTGCACCAGGCCCAGCCACGCCGCTTCCCGCACCGCCAGCGGTGCGCCTTCCAGGGTGAGTTCGATGGTTTTGGCCGCGCCGAGCAGGCGGATCAGGCGCTGCGTGCCGCCGCCGCCCGGGATCAGGTTGGCGAGGGTTTCGATCTGCCCGAGCCGCACGTGTTCGGCGTCGGCGGCGTAGCGCAGATCGCAGGCCAAGGCGATCTCGAGGCCGCCGCCCAGCGCGGGACCGTTGATCGCCGCCACGTACACCGCGCGGGAACGGTTCATCCGCAACGTCGTTCGCTTCCACCGATGCCCCCACACCAATCCGGCGCCCAGACCGCCCCCGGCCCGTTCGGTGACCGACGCCGCGCCGGGAATGCGCAGTGCGACGTCGAGCGCCCGCAGGAACGGCCGCGCCACCCCGGCGGGCACGAACGGATGGGGCCGCTCGATCATGTCGGCCAGTGCGACGGGATCGGCGTGGGTGAGGAACCGGCCGGGCACTCCACCCGTGAGGACGACCGCGCCCACCGAATCGTCGGCGTCCACGGCGGCGGTGAGCGTGTCCAGATCGCGCACCACCTCCTTTGTCACGAAGTTCAGCGGTGGCGCGCTGAGGCGGGCGGTGAGTACCCGTCCGTCCTGGACTGGGGCGATCGTCTCCAGCTGGAGAGCGGCGGCGCGGGACATCGGCGGCTCCTAACGGCGCGCGGCGAGGGCCGGTGGTCCGCCCTCTGCCTTCACTATGGCATACACCATAATCATGGTGTCAAGAGGAGCCCGTGGATCCGAACCATCCCGGATCAGCGCTTGGCGCGCTGCCCGTCGGCCAGCTTCGCCGAGAGCGCGCCGGCCCCCGCCCACCGCTGGATGCGCGCCGTGAGACCCGGTGCGACACCGGCGAATCGCGCGGCCACCCGCATCTGCGGCGACGCCACATCCACCTCCCCGAGATCACGTTCGACTGCCCGCACCACCGCCGCGGCCACGTCCTCCGGACTCGACGTGCCCACTCCCGGCGGCGCCGCGACACCCGCGTCGGCGAACATCCCCGCGTCCCGCACGAAACCCGGGAACACGGTCGACACCCCCACCCCGGCCGGCGCCAGATCCTGCCGCAACGCCTGCGCGAACCCGCGCACCCCGAACTTCGTCGCGTTGTAGAGCGAGGCGCCCGGCGAGGCGACCTTGCCCGCGATCGAGGAGAGGAACACCAGGTGCCCCCGGCCCTGCGCGGCGAGCGGTTCGGCCAGCAGGCGCGCGGTCAGGATCGGCGCGCGCAGATTCACGTCGAGCGTGCGGTCGATCTGCTCGACCGTGAAGTCGGTGAGCAGCCCGCTGGCCGGCAGCGCCGCGTTCGCGACCACCACGTCGACCTGCCCCACCTCCGCCAGCAGCTTCGCGACACCGTCGCGGTCGGCCAGATCGGCCGCGATCGCGACCGCCCCGGTCTCGGCGGCCAGGGCCTCGAGTGCGTCCACCCGCCGCCCGGTCACCACCGGCTGCCCGCCGCGCGCCGCCACCGCGCGGGTGATGGCGTGACCGATCCCGCCGGTCGCGCCCGTGATCAGTACCCGAGTTCCCTTGATGCGCATGGCCCGCCACCACTTCCGGTCGTTGGTGTCTGCACGGTATCGAGCGCGGCGGGCGCGGGCATCGGCGCGCGGTCGGATTCGCGCTCCGACCCCGGTAGGAGCTCAGCGGGCGGTGTAGAGCGCTTTCAGTTCGTCGACGATGTCGTCGAGCGGGGTGAGTGAGTGCTGCGCGCGGCACAGCGCGATCGCGCCCTCCATCGCGGTCACGGTGAGCGTGGCCAGGCGGCGAGCGCGGTCGGCGGGCATGCCGTAGCGCGAGAACCCCTCGGCCAGCGCGGCCTGCCAGCGGGCGAACACCTCGGCGGCGACCGCGGCGAACTGCGGTGCGTCGTCGTTGGTTTCCACGGCCACCGCGAAGATGGGGCAGCCCGCGCGGAAGTCGCTGTCCCGCAACGTCTTGCGCCACATGTTCGCGAAACGATCGAGTGCGTCGAATGGCTCGCCCTCGCGGGTGATGTCCTCGATATAGGCCGACATCACCTCCCCCGCCGTCGTGATCGCGTCGGTGATCAGTTGGGTGCGTCCACCGGGGAAATGGTGATACACCGAGCCGCGCGGCGCGCCGGTCTCGGCCAGCACCCGATCCACACTGGTCGCGCTGGCGCCGTGCACGCGCAACGACTCGATCGCGCCGGCGATCATGCGCTCCCGCGCGCTCGGCTTCCTGGAGGTGCTACCTGTCGCTGCCACCCACCCATTCTATGGGGCCGACCATAGTGGCGGGCGTCTCACCCGACCTCGGTGTCGTGGAAGTCGGCGAACGCCGCCGCCGTCCGCTGCGGTGCCTCCACCTGCGGATAGTGGCCCACATCCGCCAGCTCCACGACATCCGGATCGGGGACCAGCTCGCGGTAGCGGCGCACCATGTGCGCACCCGACACCGGATCCAGCGCGCCGTCGATCAGCCGCACCGGCATCGGCGCCCGCGTCAACGCGCCCACCCAGCGTTCGCGGTGCGCGCGGCGTTCGGCCATGTAGCGGATCAGCTTGTGCGCGTTGCGGTTCCCGTGATGGTTGTGCCATAGCAGCCAGAACCGGCGCAACTCCTCCGGCGAGGGCTGCGTGCGCGGCCCGAACACCGCCGCCAGGCTGCGGGTGAACGCGCGCTCACCACCCAGCGCACCCACCACCGGGCCCAGCGGGCTTGCCAGCAGCCGCTGCACCGCACGCGGCCGATGCGTCTCGGGGAACAAGCCTCCGTTGAGCAGGCACACCGACGCGATCACCAGCGAATCGTCGCCCACCGCGGCGCGGTCGGCGGCGCGGGCCAGCAATTCCTGCGCGACGGTGTCGCCGTAGTCGTGGGCCAGCAGATGCACCCGCCGCACCTGTCGCTCCCGCAGCAGGGATTCGTGCAGGTCGGCTTGATCGGCGATCGAATAGTCGTAGTCGCGGGGTTTGGCCGACCACCCGAAACCGATCATGTCCGGGGCCAGCACGTGGCCGAACCGCGCGCACAGATCCGGCCAGATCGGATGCCAGTCCCAGGACGCGGTCGGAAACCCGTGCAGGCACAGCAGCGTTTCCCCGCCGCCCGAGCCGCCCTCGGCCAGGAAGATCTGGTGTCCGCGATGGGTGAAGCGGTGGCCGTTCGCCCGCCAGGTCGCGAAATCGTCCATGCCGCCAGCATCGCGCGCCCGCCCGCGCGGCGGCACGGAATCCGCCGAAATCAGTAGGAGGCGCCGACCGGTTCGGCGGTGCGGGCGTGGGAGTAGATGAGGCGCGAGTACTGATCCAGCAGGCGCTCCAGGCAGATGTTCTCCCCGCTCGCCGCGATCTGCTGGTAACCGATCAACATCGCCATCCCGAGCGAGGTGACCACGGCGGCGGTGTCCTCGTCGCCCACCACGCCGCGCACCACGCGCTGCACCGTGCGGTGGCGCGATTCGTCCACCCGCTTCACCGCCGCGCTCACCGACTCGTCGTTGGCCGCCCACGCGCGAATGGCGGCCTCGGCCGAATGATGCAGTCCCGCGGCGAGATCCGCCATGGCGCGCACATCCTCGTCGGGATCGCCCTGATTGAAGTTCGAGGAGCGCAGGATGCGCACCTGGCGCTGCTCCCAATGCTCGAGCAAGGCGTCCACGAAACCCTGCCAACTGCCGAAGTGGTGATAGAACGAGCCGCTGGTGACTCCCAGTCTGCGACAGAGCAATCCGATATTCAGGCCCTTGAATCCCAGCTCCGCCAGCACCTCCAGAGCCGTGCCGAAGTACTGCTCCTTGGTGACCACTCGTGACATTCGGATGCCGTTCTGTTCGCGCCGTCAAGGGGGTGAGGGCCCGAACAGTACCGCAAACGGCCGCGGGAACGGGCGCGCACAACGAAATCCGTACACCACCTCCGGGGGTGACTCAAAGTAGCTGTTACGTGGCGAAATACGCAGTGCCGCCGGCGACCGCGAGTAACAGAGCATCCGCTCTGTTATCCTGTCCGGGTGCCGCGCCCCCGCTTCCACGACCCCGAGGTCGTTCTCGACGCCGCCGAAGCCCTCGCGGCCGGCGGCGGGCCCGGCGCGGTCACCGTCCGCGCGGTCGCGGCCGCCACCGGTGCGTCCAACGGCGCGCTGTACCACACGTTCGGGTCCCGCGCCGGGCTGCTCGGGCGAACCTGGCTGCGCGCGGCTCACCGGTTCCTCGCGGTGCAGACCGAACTCGTCGACGCGAGCGAAAAGGACTCGGGCGTCGAGCATTCCGGGATCGCCGCCGTCGTGGCCGCCGCCGAGGCGCCCAGCGTGTTCGCCGAACGGTATCCCGGCTCCTCGCGCCTGCTGCTCACGCTGTCGCGTGACCGGTTGCTCGGCGAAGACCTCCCCGGCGACCTCGCCACCGACGTGGCGGCCGCCGAACGCGCGCTCGTCGCGCTCCTGGTGCGGCTGGCCCGGCGCCTGTGGGGACGGGGCGACCGCCGCGCCGTCGACGTGCTCACCCTCTGCGTGGTCGACCTGCCCACCGCCATCCTGCTCGACCGCGACCGGCTCGCCGACCCCGACGCGCGCGCCAGGCTGCGCGCCGCCGTGCGCGCCGTCCTCGCCGAAGGACCCCCACCCCGCACACCGTGAAGGAGACCCCGTGCCCACCCTGACCCACCACGACAAGATCGCCGTCCTCGACCTCGGCGGCGGCGAGAACCGCTTCTCCCCCGACTTTCTCGACCAGGTGAACGCCCACCTCGACACCGCGCTCGCCGAAGGCGCGCAGGGCCTGGTCACCACCGCGAGCGGCAAGTTCTACTCCAACGGCCTCGACCTGGACTGGCTCGGCGCCAACGGCGACCGCGCCGACTGGTACGTCGGCCGCGTGCACGCCCTGTTCGCGCGCGTGCTCACCCTGCCCGTGCCCACCGCCGCCGCACTGCCCGGCCACGCCTTCGGCGCCGGCGCCATGCTCGCCATCGCCCACGACTACCGCGTCATGCGCGCCGACCGCGGTTTCTTCTGCTTCCCCGAAGCCGACATCCGCATCCCCTTCACCCCCGGCATGGCCGCGCTCATCCAGGCCAAACTCACCCCGAAGAGCGCCATCGCGTCCATGACCACCGGACGCCGGTTCGGTGGGGAGGACGCCGCCGCGTTCGACCTCGTCGACGCCGCCGTGCCGGAGGATCAGGTCACCTCGACCGCGCTGGAGCTGCTGGCGCCGCTCGGTGGGAAGGACCAGGCCACCCTCGGCGCGATCAAGAACACCATGTTCGCGCCGGCGGTGAAGGCGTTGACCGGGGCGTAGGCGGGCTCGGCCCTGGGCGCCGGATGATTACCACCGGCGTCCTCGGTGCGTGGTGCCGAGATTGTCCCGCAGGCCCGGTGCTGCGCGTGGTGCGGTCGGCCCCAACTGGGCTCCTGCACGATGTCGCCGAGGCCGGCTCCACCTCGACACGCTGCTGATCCGGACGGTGGACCACCCTCGCCGCACGTTCCTGTCGGCGTCGTTCTCTGCCGGTGCCCTTCTCCGACGCGGCGGGGCAGGTACCGAGTCCGGTAGATCCTCGGGCATCGGCGGGTCAGGTTGACGATCTGTCCTCAGCGTCCTAAGCACACAGGAGGCCGCCGGGTTCCAGCGTGCGGCGGTTCCGGTCGGCTCGAGGAGGGTGCGCGATGGTTCGGATTCGACAGGGCTCGGTCGCGAGCCGGACACGCTGGGCGGCAGCGGGATTCGTGTTCTCGACCCTGCTCGCCGGATGCGGGACCGACACCGGGGACGCCGCGCCACCGGCCGCCGTCACCGTGCGCGTCGACTACGGCGCCGATCCCGACACCTACGGCATCCTGCACGTCCCCGGCGGCGCGGGACCGCATCCCGTCGTGGTCCTCGTACACGGCGGCGGCTGGCGCGAGGACCACGACGTCACCACCTTCGAACCTCTCGCCCGCTCGTTGGCCGACCGCGAGGTCGCGGTGTGGAATATCGAATACCGGCGCGTCGGCGGCACCGGCGGCTGGCCCGTCACCCTCGCCGACGCCGACAACGCCACCGAAGCGCTCACCGGCCCCGTGCAGGACGCCGCCGGTGGACGCCTCGACCTCGACCGCGTTCACCTCGCCGGTCACTCCGCCGGCGGGCACCTGGCCGCCTGGATCGCCGGCCGACACACCCTGCCCGCCGACGTCCCCGGCGCGCAACCGCAGGTCCGGCCGCGCAGCGCCACCATCATGGCCGGCGTGTTCGACCTGTCCCTCGCCGCGACCGACGGGCACGACGCGTTCGTCCGCGGCCTGCTCGGCGGCACCCCCGACGAACAACCCGATCGGTACGCCATCGCCTCACCCATCGAGCACCTGCCGATCGGACTATCGGTGGTGGCCGTGCACGGGAGCGCCGACACTGTGGTCGACCCACGCCAGTCCCGCGACTACGTCGCCGCCGCCGAACGGGCAGGCGATCCGGCACGCCTCCAGATTCTCGACGGTGCGGGGCACGCGGAATTCGGGGACGCGGCGTCGCACAGTTGGACGGCGGCGCGGGAGATCATCCTCGGGCACGTACGCGAGAGTCGCTGAGGGGCCTCAGTTTTCGATTCGATTGGTCTTCAGGCGCGCGGTTGCAGGGGCGGCCTCCCGCCCGAACACCGCCCCGGCGATGAGCTGTGGCGTTCCGCCAGGCGGACGGCGGCGGCGAGTCGGCCTCCCGGCGCGCTCGCTTCGGCAGGTTCTCCGTACACGTCGCGTCAGCGCTCGCGCCCCGCGCACAGCGTCACGACGGGCATGGGCAGCCGGGCGCGCGGGTGGGGCGACGAGGCCACAACGGCCGGGTCAACCTGTGCGGCGTCGCCACCAACGGCGTTGCGGTGGTTCGGGTTTCGGAGACGCGGATGTTCCCTCCCCAGCCGATGCCTCCCGTCCGCCCAGCGGTCGTGCCGACGGCCGACCAAACGAACCGGGCCGCCGACGCGACAGCACGTCCTCCACGTTCACCGGCGCCAGCGGGACCTGCGGTGGGGTCGGGGTGCGCAGCCAGGCGACGATCCGGCGGTTCAGATCCGAGACCGCCGCGCGGATCTCGGCCTCACTGTCGAGTTCGGCGGCGGTCTCGTGAATCCGCTCCACGTCCCGGCGCAGCACCAGCGACTCCGGCAGCATCCCGTCGGCCGGCACGCCCTCGCGGCGCAGGTAGTCCCGCAACCACCAGTTCTCGTCCACCTGCGTGCCCGCACCCGGAATCGGTTGCCCCGCACCGCGCAGGCCCTCGAACTCCCCGCGCTCGGTCGCTTCCCGGATCTGCCGGTCGATCCACGACTCGAAGGTCTGATCCGGCGGTTTGCGCTCGGTCATACCACCAGATTACGGACCGACTACCGGTCGACCCGCTGCTTCGCGTCCGCGGGTGGTGCGGGCAGGCGCAGACGTTTCAACGACAGGGCGTTGAGGGCGACGATGATGCTCGACCCCGACATCGACATCGCCGCGATCTCCGGCCGCAACGTCAGCCCGAACGCCGGCTGGAACACACCGGCCGCGATCGGCAGGGCGAGGGTGTTGTAGCCGACCGCCCACGCCAGATTCTGATGCATCTTGCGCAGCGTGCCACGCCCGATCCGCAGCGCCGTCGGTACATCCAGCGGATCGGACCGCATCAGCACCACGTCGGCGGTCTCGATCGCCACATCCGCGCCCGCGCCGATCGCGATACCCAGGTCGGCCGTCGCCAGCGCGGGCGCGTCGTTCACGCCGTCACCCACCATCGCGACTTTCCCGCCGGCGGACTGCAACTCGGCGATCCGCACCGCCTTGTCCCCCGGCAACACCTCCGCGATCACCGTGTCGATGCCCAGATCGGCGGCGATCCGCTCCGCCGTCGCGCGGTTGTCGCCGGTGAGCATCACCACCCGCGCGCCGAGTTCGTGCAGGGCGTCGATCGCGGCCCGCGAGGTCGGGCGCGGCGCGTCGGCGAGCGCGAACACCGCCACCGCCCGCCCGTCGACAGCGGCCAGTACGGCGGTGCGGCCCGTCGAGACCAGCTGATCCCGTTGCGCCGCAAGCGGACCCGCGTCCACGCCCTCGCGCTCCAGCAGGCGGAGATTGCCGACCGCGACCCGGTGGCCGTCCACCTCCGCCACCGCGCCGTGCCCCGGCACATTCTCGAAACCGCTCGCCGAGCCCACCGCCACCCCGCGATCCTTCGCGTAACGCACGATCGCCTCGGCTAGCGGATGCTCCGACTCCACCTCCACCGCCGCCACCAGACCCAGCACGTCGGTCTCCGAAACATCCCGCGCGAACGCGGTTTCGGCGACCTCCGGTTCGCCCTTGGTCAGGGTGCCGGTCTTGTCCAGCACCACCGTGTCCACTCGCGCCGCCGACTCCAACGCCAGCGCGTTCTTGAACAACACGCCCCGGCGCGCGCCCAGACCCGTGCCCACCATGATCGCCGTCGGCGTCGCCAGACCCAGCGCGTCGGGGCAGGTGATCACCACCACCGTGATCGCGAACAACATCGCCCTGCTGAACGACGCCCCCGCCAGCAACCACACCGCCAACGTCAGCGCGCCACCCGCCAGCGCCACCAGCACCAGCCAGAACGCCGCCCGGTCGGCCAGCTGCTGACCCGGCGCCTTCGAATTCTGCGCCTGCTGCACCAGATCCACGATCTGCGCCAGCGCCGTGTCCGCACCCACCTTCGTCGCCCGCACCCGCAGCACGCCGTTGGTGTTCACGGTCGCGCCGATCACCGTCGCGCCGGGGCCCTTGTGCACCGGCAGGCTCTCTCCGGTGACCATCGACTCGTCGACCTCGCTGCTGCCCTCGAGCACCACACCGTCGGCCGCGATCTTCGCGCCCGGACGCACCAGCAGCACATCGCCCACCGCCACCTCGGCGGTCGGCACCTCCACCTCCGCGCCGTCGCGCAACACCACCGCCCGCGGCGGCGCCAGATCCAGCAGCGTGTGGATCGCGTCGTTCGCCCCGCCCCGCGCCCGCATCTCCACCCAGTGCCCCAGCAGCACGAACGTCGCCAGCATCGTCGACGCCTCGTAGAACACCTCCCCGCCGCCGGTCAGCGTGATCGCCAGCGAATACAGCCATCCCGCCCCGATCCCCACCGCCACCAGCACCATCATGTCCAGCGTCCGCGCCCGCAACGCCCGCACCGCGCCCGTGAAGAAGATCGTGGACGAATAGAAGATCACCGGCAGGCTCAACACCAGCGCCCACACGTCCTCCCGCAGGCCGAACGGGGTCGGCACATGCCAGCCGAACAGGTGCGTGGCCATCGGTGACCACAGCATCACCAGCAGCGAGAAGACGGCGGCGACGAGGAAGCGGTTCCGCATGTCGGTGGCCATGTGGGACATGGACATTCCGGCGTGGGCCGTGTGGGGTGCGTCCGCCGAGGCGGAGGCCGAGTGCGGTGTGTGCGGGGAGACGTCCGCGTGGGTCGCGTGCTTCCCATGACCGGAACCGCCCACGTGCGGGGAGCGCTTCCCACGGGGCGGGTCTTCCGAGTGCGCCCCTCGCGCCGAGTAGTCTGCGTGTTTCCCGTCGATGGAGTCCGGCAACGGGGTGACATTCCCGGCGTCATCGGGGCGAGCGTGATCCGCGTGTGGGACGGAGCGCTCTACGGCATCGGTGCCGTGGGCGCTCGATCGCGCACGCGAATGTGGGCGGTCGTCGGTGAGCGCACGGTCCGCGGAACCCAACACCCCCGGCTCCCCCAACGGATCACACAAATGCCGGGGCACCGAACGCCCCGCGCAGTGATACCCGCACTCCCGCACCCACTCCCGCAACTCGGCGACCGACGTCCGCTCCGGGTCGTAAACCACCGTCGCCGTCTGCGCCACCGCATTCGCCGACACCGTGACCACCCCGGGCCTGCGCCCCAACGCCGCCTGCACCACATGCACCGACGTCCCCCGCAACAACCCGCCCACATCGAGCACCACCGTGCGACCCCCGGCAACCACCCTCTCGTCCATCCACCTACTCCTCACCGAGGCGCCTCGTAGATCGTTCGACGGTGTGCACCACCGACGGGCCTCGCAACCCAGAGCACACTATACCCCTGACGGGTATCGATCCGCGCTCGTCGCACCGCCGGCGACCAGGCCGGTGAGGCGGACGGTGCTGCCGGTCTCCTCGAGGGTTTCCCGAACGGCCGTGTGGCTCGGCGATTCTCCCGGATCGTGGGCGCCGCCCGGCATCGACCGATTGCCGTTGTCGGAGCGGCGGATGAGCAGGACCGCGCCCTCGCGCTCGACGAAGGCACCCGCGCTCGGGCGAACGCTGTTGGCGGCCGGGGCGTTCGGGTCCCGGTGGTAGTCGATCCGGCGTCCCATCGGGCCAGGATACTGGTGGTGGCGGGGCGACCTACAGCGCGAATGTGAGGCGGGACGGGGTCAGGTAGTCGGTGGGGTCGTGCATGAGGCGGAGGTCGGGGCGGGAAGAGGTGGGGAGGCGGGCGAGTTCGGTGTGGAGCGGGGTGTCGTAGGCGGCGGCGCTGGAGGTGAGGCCGGGGAGCCAGTTGTCGTGGTGGCCGGGGACGAAGACGGTGGGGGCGAGGGATTCGAGGTAGGTGCGGGGGTCGCGCAGGCCGTTGGTGAGCTGGTTGTAGCCCTGGATCGCGCCGAGGTGGACGTGCGTGGTGGGCAGGGCGGCCAGGGTGTTGAAGAGGTCGGGCGCCTTCTCGGTGAGGGGGCCGGAGGAGTCGTGCCAGGTGAGCGCGAAACCCGGTGTGCGGAACTGATAGAGCAGGACGCCGCCTTCCGGGTCGAGCAGGCGGGGCACCGTTTCGCGGAGGTGGGTGAGGGTCGGTGGGTGCCGCAGGATCGGGCCGAGTTGGGGGCGCGGGAAGAAGCGTGGGGCGGGGTCGTTCTCGTCGGCGGGGGTACGCGCCGAGTGAAGGTGGCGGATCGCGGTCACCTCGACCGAGCCGACCGTGAAGTCTTCGCGTGCGCCGACCGGCGTGGTCGAATCACCGTGCGCCACCGTCGGAAACGACGCGTTCGGTACTTGGCCGCGGATCGCCGCGCAGTGCTCGGCCGTGCCGTGCACGGTGGCACCTGACGCCTCGGCGATCGTCCCCGCGTCGCCCGCGTGATCGAAATGTCCGTGGCCGATGAAGATCGCCTCCGGCCGCAAGTCCACCAGGTCCTGCGGCGTCGCGGGCACGTATCCGGAACTGGTCACGCGCGGCACCCACGCGTCCAGCAGGAACACCGACCCCGCGAACGCCATCGCGTACGTCGTGCACCCCACCCACGACAGCACCACCCGGTCGGGCCGCACCGCGCCCGTGTCGGGGTCGGCCGCGTCCCCGAAGAACCGGCGCCGTACCGCGATCGCCCGCGCCGACCCCGCCTCCGGCGGCGCGGTGAGCGGTGGAACGGCTCCGAACACGCCGCGAAGACCCGAGATCAGCGAACCTGGACGCACAGTGCACACCCGACGAACCACACCACGGAATCACCGGCACGGCAAGACCTGTACTGCTCGCCGAGGGTGGGCGCTCCGCACCCACCCTCCTCACGGCGCGAGGGTGCTCAACCGCTGCACGCGGTGCAATCCCGCATGGACTACCACCGCGACCTGAATCTCACGGCCCGTCAGCCGCGCGCAGTCGAACGCGCCCGCAGCCTGGGATCGACCCCCGGTGCTCCTTGCCCGAGCCAGGCGAAAACGTCATCGCCCCGGCGAATTCCGACCCTCAGAGCCGAATACCCAGCAACCCGTCGATCGCCGTCGCGATCAACCCGGGCGCCCCCGCATCCGACCCACCGTACGTGAGCGCCTGATCGGCCCAATTGTCGAGGGCCGCAACAGCTTTCGGTGTATCGAGATCATCGGCCAGGTGCTGGCGCAGCCGCGCGACGGTGTCCTCGGCCGACGGCCCCGACGCCAGCGCGGTCGCCGACCGCCACCGGTCCAGACGCCCCACGGCCTCGCCGAGCACCGCGTCGGTCCACATGCGGTCCTGCCGGTAGTGCCCCGACAGCAGCGCCAGCCGGATCGCGGACGGGTCCACCCCCGACCGCCGCAACACCGACACGAACACCAGGTTGCCGCGCGACTTCGACATCTTCTCGCCGTCCAGCCCGATCAGGCCGGTGTGGACGTAGTGGCGGGCGAAGCGGCGCCCCGCGATCAGGGACTCCGCGTGCGCGGCGGAGTACTCGTGGTGCGGGTAGATCAGATCACTGCCGCCGCCCTGGATGTCGAACTCCGCGCCCAGACGGTTCAACGCGATCGCCGAACACTCGATGTGCCAGCCCGGACGGCCCGCGCCGAACGGCGACGGCCACGAGGGCTCCCCGGGACGCGCCGCCCGCCACAGCAGCGCGTCGATGCTGTCGCGCTTACCGGGACGGTCCGGGTCGCCGCCGCGTTCGGCGAACAACCGCTCCATCGTCGCCCGGTCGTAGCCGGACTCGTAACCGAACTGCTCGGTCGCGTCGGACCGGAAGTACACGTCCGGGTACTCGGCGTCCTCCACCACGTACGCCGCGCCGGAAGCCAGCAACTTCTCGACGAACTCGACGACCTCGTCCACCGACTCGACCGCGCCCACGTACTCGCGCGGCGGCGCGACGCGCAGCGCGGCCATGTCCTCGCGGAACAACTCGATCTCCCGGTCACCGAGGTCGCGCCAGTCGATCCCGTCGCGCTCGGCGCGTTCGAACAGCGGATCGTCGACGTCGGTGACGTTCTGCACGTAGTGCACCTCGTGCCCGGCGTCGCGCCACAGCCGGTTGACCAGGTCGAAGGTCAGGTAGGTGGCGGCGTGGCCCAGGTGGGTGGCGTCGTAGGGGGTGATGCCGCAGACGTACATGGTGGCGGTGGCGCCCGGCGTCACCGGACGGACCCGGCGATCCGCGGTGTCGTACAACCGCAACGGTGGCCCTGCTCCGGGAACGGTCGGGATGGCGGTTTCGGACCAACACTGCATGATTCGAGGGTAGAGGTGTGGTCGCCGTCATGGCCGCCCACCCCGGTCGCCCGTCCGGGACACACCCCCGGCACCCCCTTTGTGAACAGCCACAATGGGACTCCGACGGGAAGTCAACCGTTTAGCTCTCATCGACGCGAGTGCCAGCTCGAATCGAACCGGGCGTCAGCGTTCATCGCCCGCAAGCACCCCGCGCCGATCATGGTCGCCGAACCTGCGCCACAACATCACTCGCCCCCGCACGAATCCCCTAGAACGCCGGCCAGGGAATCGGCCGCGACGACCGCGGCAACGGCATCACCGGAGTATCCAGCAACTCCTTGGCGCGCGCCGCCAGCGCGTCGATCTCGGCGTCGGTGATGTGGTCGGCCAGCGCGTCCGCCGGGGCGCCCGGCAACTCCGCCGCGAACGCCGCCACATCGGCGACCAACCCGTCCGGGACCGGCTGTCCCGCCCACCCCCACAGCACCGTGCGCAACTTCGGCTGCTCGTGCAGGCAGATGCCGTGATCCACGCCGTAGACCTGGCCGTCGGTGCCCTCGAGCGCGTGCCCGCCCTTGCGGTCGGCGTTATTGAGCAGCACGTCCAGCACCGCCATGCGTTGCAGGCGCGGATCGTCGGCGTGGATGAGCGACACCTCCTCGCCGGCGGCGTCGGTGGCGCGCAGCACCTCGCGGAAACCGTCGGGGACCGCGCCCGGCGGGCACAGATCCACCAGATCGAGCCGGTTGCCGCGCTCGGTGTGGTTGTCGACCGACGTCACCCACCGCTGCACCATCCCGGGCCCGAACGGGCCCTCGCGCAGGATCGTCTCCGGAATCACGTGCCAGCCCAACGCTTCCGACACCAGATACGACGCCACTTCGCGCCCCGCGAGCGTGCCGTCGGGAAAATCCCACAGGGGACGCTCGCCGCGCACCGGCTTGTAGACCACCCGCAGCGGGGCGTCGCCGTTCGCGTCGATATCGCACACCAACGTGACATTGCTGGCGGTCGACACCCGCCCGATGACGGTCAGCTCACCGTCGTGGAATCCGTCGCCCGCCCGCGCCACGCATCACTCCTCTAGTTCGGCCGCGCCGAAGATGTCCCCGCGCTTGTAGCCGTTGGTCCGCACACACATGTGCCCCCGCGCCGAGAGCGGTTCCCCGCACAGCGGACACGGCGGGCGGCCCGCCGCGATCACCCGCGCCGAGCGCAGCGCGAACTCGCGCGCCTGGATCGGGGTGAGGAACACCCGCACCGCGTCGGGGCCCTCCTCGGTGTCGTCGAGCACCACCGACTCGTCGACCTCGGTCTCGGTGATG
The DNA here is from genome assembly GCF_003315035.1 of Nocardia puris. GTDB lineage: Bacteria > Actinomycetota > Actinomycetes > Mycobacteriales > Mycobacteriaceae > Nocardia > Nocardia puris. The sequence goes on along the minus strand of NZ_QNRE01000002.1, from coordinate 557,949 downwards.
GCCAGCAGCTCCACCACCACCGCGCCCGCATCGGCGTCCCAGCCCAGCCCCATGGTGCCGACCCGGAATTCGGCGTCGATCGGCGTCACCAGCGGCGCGACGTCGTTGACGTCCTCGGCCTGCGGCGGCACCTGCGCGCCGAACCGGCGGGCGACCTCGTCCAGCAGCAGACCCATACGGTCGGCCAGCACCTTGACCTGCTGCTTCTCCAGCAGCACACTCACCACCCGCGGCTGCTGCACGGCTTGCAGATAGAACGCGCGATCGCCCGGCTCACCGACGGTCCCGGCGACGAAACGATCGGGGGTGCGAAATACATGGATTGCTCGTGCCATCTGCACCTCCTGATACCTGACCCTGATCGACCCTGCGCGGCGCCGGACTCCCGGACCGCCGTCTCCTCCACTTACAAGGAATCGCGGCGCTCCGCATTCCCATTATCCGCGTCACCGGCGACCTCGCCGCCCGGGATCGGACCCGAGGACGCGGCCCCGGGACGGTCCTCGGCGTTCGGCGGGGTCAGCGCGGCGAGCGCGCCCAGGTCGGTGCCGGTGTCGTTGAGCCGCCACACATAGGGCGCGGTCGGGGTGTAGCGGACGACGCTGATCGAGGCCGGTTCGGCGACGATGCGCTGGAAGCCGTCGAGGTGGATGCCGAAGGCGTCGGCCAGGACGGACTTGATCACGTCACCGTGCGTGCACGCCACCCACAGCGCGTCGCCGCCGTACTCCTCGCCGAGGACCCGATCGTGCTCGCGGATCGCGGCGACGGCGCGGGCCTGCACCTGCGCCAGCCCTTCCCCGGACGGGAACACCGCGCCCGAGGCGTGCCGCTGCACGACCTTCCACAGCGGTTCCTCGAGCAGTTCGGCGATGGGGCGGCCGGTCCAGTCGCCGTAGTCGACCTCGAGCAGGCGCTCGTCGTGGTCCGGTTCCAGGCCCAGTTTCTCGGCCAGTGGCGCCACCGTGCGCTGGCAGCGCAGCAGCGGCGAGGACACGATCCGCCGGATCGGGAGCACCGCGAGTCGTTCGGCCACCGCGCGCGCCTGTTCGGCGCCGCGTTCGGTCAGGTCGACGCCGGTACTGCGCCCGGCGAGGGTGCGGGCCGTGTTCGACGTCGAAACGCCGTGCCGCAGCAGGATCACCGTCATGCGGCCAGCCTAATGAGCGCCGCGCCCGCCCTCATGTGGCCGACACCACTCCGCCGGCGAGCAGGCCCATGATCACCAGGCCCAGCACGATGCGGTAGCCGACGAACCAGTTCAGCGAATGTTTGGCCACGAACTTCAGCAGCCACGCCACCGAGGCGTAGCCGACGACGAACGAGACCAGCGTCGCGACCAGCAGCTGCGGCCCGGAGGCGTTGAGTCCCTCACCGGCCGGTTCGAACGCGTCGGGCAGGCTGAACAGGCCCGACGCCGTCACGGCGGGGATGGCGAGCAGGAACGAGAACCGCACCGCCGCCTCGCGCTCGAGACCCAGGAACAGGCCGGCCGAGGACGTCGCCCCCGACCGCGACACGCCCGGAATCAGCGCGAGGCACTGCGCCAGGCCCATGATGATGCCGTCGCGGGTGGTGAGCTGCTCGATCGGGCGGGCCTTGGCGCCGTAGTACTCGGCGGCCGCGATGACCAGCGCGAACGCGATCAGCATGAACGACACCAGCCACAGGTTGCGGGCCACCGTGCGGATCTCGTCCTTGAACAGGAACCCGAGCACACCGATCGGGATGGTGCCGATGATCACATACCAGCCGATGCGGTAGTCCAGGTCGCGCTGGGCGTCCGGATCGGGGCCGTAGGGGGCCGAGCCGGTGACGACCGGCAACTTCGTGGTGACCTGGTCGTGGATCGGCACCGGCTGCTTGCTGCGGGCGCTCAGGCGCAGCGCGATCCCGGCGAACCACGCCTTGACGATCCGCACGATGTCCTTGGCGAAGTACACCAGCACGGCGGCCTCGGTGCCGAGCTGGGTGACCGCGGTGAACGAGGCGCCCGCGTCCTCACCGAAGAACACCGAGGACACGATGCGCAGGTGACCGGACGAGGAGACCGGCAGGAACTCCGTCAGCCCTTGCACAAGACCGAGGACCAGCGCCTGCACCCAGGTCATCGACTCGCCCACGCAACCTCCTCGTCCGCTGCCCGAAAGATCAATTCCTACTGGGCAATTGGTCCAGCACCGGCGCCGGAGGGGTCCCGGCGCCGCAATACCGCAGCGACAGTACCCGTTCCCGCGCGCCCGAGCGCGCCCGGCCGCCGCCGCTCCGAGACCGCGCGGCCGCCTGAGTACGGCATCGGGGCGAGGAACCGCGGATGCCGCCGGAGCGTGTGCGGCCGCGCCACCGCCTCAGTTGTGCGGCCGCGCCACTGCCTCAATACTGCACGGCCGGAACGTAGGCTTGGCGCCGTGACGAAAGCGGGGATGCGGTGATGGAACAGCGGACGGTCGGCCGCAGCGGGCTTCGGGTGTCGCGGATGGGACTGGCGACCCATACCTGGGGTTCGCATACCGACCCCGACGACGCCCGGTCGCAGCTGGAGGCGTTCGTCGACGCGGGCGGCACCCTGGTCGACACCTCCCCCGCCTACACCGGTGGCACGGCCCAGCGCATCCTCGCCGACCTGCTCGGCGACCTGGTCTCGCGCGACGACCTGGTGCTCAGCGGCTGCTCGGGCATCTTCCCGCGCCCCGCCCCGCCCGAGGTGCCCGGCCCGGCGCACGACGAGATCGACACCTCGCGGCGCAGCCTGCTGCGCCAGCTCGACCGCACGCTGCTCGAGCTCGGCACCGACCACCTCGACATCTGGCACGTCGCGGCGTGGGACGCGCGCACCCCGCTCGACGAGGTCGCCGCCGCTCTAGAACACGCCGTGCGCTCCGGCAAGACCCGCTACGCGGGCGTGCGGGGGTTCAACCCGTGGCAGCTGGCCAGCCTCGCCGCCATCACCACGGTCACCGCCGCGCAGACCCCGTACTCGCTGCTGGCGCGCGGCGCCGAAGCCGACTTCGCGCCCGCCGCGTCTCACCACGGGGTGGGCCTGGTCGCGTCGGCGCCGCTGGCGGGCGGCATCCTCACCGGCAAATACCGCAACGGTGTGCCCGCCGATTCGCGCGGCGCCGACGAGGCCACCGCCGCCGAGATCCGCCACCGCCTCGACGACCGCGCCACCCGCGTGGTGGACGCGCTGGTCACCGCCGCCGACGGACTGGGCACCTCGCCGCTGGCAGTGGCGCTGGCCTGGATCCGGGATCGGCCCGGTGTGGCGAGCATGTTCGTCGGGGCCCGCGACATCGGCCAGCTCACCGGGGTGCTCGCCGCCGAGACCCTGGAACTGCCGCGCGCCATCGCCGCCGCCCTCGACGACGTGAGCGCGCGCACGGAATGAGCCCGACCGCGTGTGCGGGCCGCCTATTAGGCTTGCCTGCATGAGCATCCTCCCCGGTGTCCGATCCGCGGTGCTGCGCTGCGTGCTCGCCGCGCTCGCCCTGGTCCTGTGCGTGGGAGTCACCGCGTGCGGTGGTGGCGACGACGCGGGCGCCGCGCAGCCGCACGGCCCGAGCACCGCGCGGGTGGACGATCTCGACCCGGTCCCGATCGGGCCCGCGCCCACGCCGGTGCTGCCCGCGACCGTGCGCTCCTTCGACGGCGGCGACGTGACGGTCACCTCCGCCGACCGCATCATCGCCTCCGACCGCTACGGCACCCTGGCCCAGATCGTGTGGGCGCTCGGCCTGGGCGACAACCTCGTCGGCCGCTCCACCTCGGCGTCGTTCCCCGCCGTGCGCGAGGTCCCGAACGTCGCGGGCGGCAACGGCGCCCTCAATATCGAATCCATCCTGGCGCTGCGCCCGACCGTGTTCCTCACCGACACCACCACCGCCGCGCCCGCCGTGCGCGAACAGCTCAGCGCCGCCGGCGTCACCGTCGTCTACTTCGATCCGGAACGCACCATGGAAGGTGTGGTGCCCCAAATCGAGGCGGTCGCCGCCGCGCTCGGCGTCCCCGACGCCGGCCGCGCGCTGGGTGAGCGCACCCGCGCCGAGATCGACGCCGCCTCCGCCGGCGTCCCCGCGCACGGCGAACGCCCCCGCATCGCGTTCCTCTACCTGCGCAGCGCCGCCATCACCATGCTCGCCGGGCCCGGTTCCGGCGCCGACGCGCTGATCGCCGCGATCGGCGGCGAGGACGCCGGCACCGCCGCCGGGCTCACCGAGCCCTTCACCGCCATCACCAGCGAAGCCATGATCACCGCCGCACCCGACGTGCTGCTGGTCATGACCGACGGTCTGGACTCCCTCGGCGGCCTCGACGGGCTGCTGAAGGTGCCCGGCATCGCGCAGACCCCGGCGGGCCGAAACCAGCGCGTGGTCGACATGTCCGACGCGGTGATCCTGAGCTTCGGCCCGAACACGGGCCGGGTCATCGCGGCGCTCGGCGAGGCCGTCCACGGCACCGCATGACCGAGCCACGCACCGACGCGCCCGCGGTCGTCGTCACCCCGGTGCCGAGCGGGCGCAGCCGCTCCCGGGTCTCGCTCACCTTCGTCGTCGCCCTCGGGGCGCTGGTGATCCTCGCGCTGGCCTCCGCCGCGATCGGGCAAGTGCCCACCACGCCCGCCGAGGTCGCGGGCAGCGTGTTCCACAAGATCGGGCTCGACTGGGGGTCGCTGCCCGCCCACCCCGCCGGGGAGGTGACGCTGTGGGAGGTGCGGTTCCCGCGCGTCATCCTGGCGATGCTGGTCGGGGCCGCGCTCGCGACAGCGGGTGCATTGTTGCAGGGAGTGTTCGCCAACCCGCTCGCCGAACCCGGTGTGATCGGGGTGTCGGCCGGGGCGGCCGTCGGGGCGGGCACGGTGATCGTGGTCGGTGGCGCGTTCGTCGCGGCCTGGTCGGTGGCGGCCGCCGCGTTCGTCGCCGGGTTGATCACCACGGCACTGGTGTATGTGCTGGCGCGGTCCAACGGGCGCACCGAGGTGGTGACGCTGGTGCTGACGGGTGTCGCGATCAACGCGTTCGCGGGTGGGTTGATCGCGTTCCTGCTGTTCGTCGCCTCCCCCGCCGCGCGCGACCAGATCGTGTTCTGGCAGCTGGGCAGTCTCAACGGCGCCACCTGGGACGCCGTCGGCGTGGTCGCCTCGCTGGCCGCGCTCGGGGTGGCGGCGGCCGTGCTGGTCTCGCCGCGGCTGGACCTGCTGGCGCTGGGCGAATCGGCGGCCCGCCACCTCGGCGTCGACGTGGAACGGTTGCGGCGCAACGTCATCGTCATCGTGGCCGTGCTCACCACCGCCGGGGTCGCGTTCACCGGCATCATCCTGTTCGTCGGCCTCATCGTCCCGCACCTGGTGCGCATGATCGTCGGCCCCGGCCACCGGGTGCTCATCCCGCTCAGCGCCATCGTGGGCGCGGTCGTGCTGCTCGCCGCCGACGTCGCCGCCCGCTCCCTCGTCGACAACGCCGACCTCCCCCTCGGCATGCTCACCTCCCTCATCGGCGGGCCGTTCTTCTTCTGGATGCTGCGCCGCACGCGCGCCCGAGCGGGAGGGTGGGGATGAAAGACGGTGTGAGCGGGTTGCGGCAGGGGTTGGAGTCGATGCTCGGGCGCGCGCACGAGCTGCCGGTGCGGCCCGAACGCGGCACCGAGACGTTGCGTGCGCGGAGTGTGAGCGTGGTGCGGTCCGGGGCGCGGAAGGTGCTGGACGGCATCGACTTCCATGTGGCAGCCGGTGAAGTCGTCGCGCTGGTCGGGCCCAACGGCGCGGGCAAGTCCACGCTGCTGGCCGCCCTCGCCGGGGAGGTCCCGCTCAGCGAGGGGGTGGTGGAACTCGACGGACGCGACCTCGCGCACTGGAGCACCCTCGACATGGCGCGCAGGCGGGCCGTGCTCCCGCAGAGCCACACCGTCGGATTCCCGTTCACCGCCCGCGAAGTCGTCGCCATGGGGCGCGCGCCCTGGGCGCGGACCGAGCGCGGCGACCGCGACGACGAACTCGTCGGGAAAGCCATGGCGCTCGCCGACGTCACCCACCTGGCCGCCCGCTCCTTCCCCACCCTCTCCGGCGGTGAACGTGCCCGCGTCGCCCTGGCCCGCGTCCTGGCCCAGGACACCGCCACCCTGCTGCTCGACGAACCCACCGCCGCCCTCGACCTCGGCCACCAGGAATCGGTGCTGCGCCTGGCCGCCGAGCGCGCCACCGCCGGCGCGGCGGTCGTCGTGGTCCTGCACGACCTCGGCTTGGCCGCCGCCTACGCCGACCGCGTCGCCGTCCTCGACGAAGGCCGCCTCGCCGCCGACGGCTCACCTCGCAAGGTGCTCACCACCGACTTGCTCACCCGCGTCTACCAGCATCCGGTCGAAGTCCTCGACCACCCGGTGACGGGCGCGCAATTGGTGCTGCCGGTCCGCCGCTGAAAACCGTTGGGGTGCAGGGACTTCCGGTCTTACTTCAACGCCGCTTCCGCAAGGTCCGGGAAGGCCGCGAACTCCGCCCGCTGTTCCTCGGTCGGCAACTCCTCCGGCACGGTGATCGCCTTACAGCCCCGTCGATCATCAGTCGCCTCATACAAAGGGTCAGCGCTGGCGTGCCTCGAGGTAGTGCGTGCGCTCGTCGGGGTCGAGGTGCTCGACGGCGTAGCGCAGGGCTGTGCGTGGCATGGTGGCGGCGTGGCGGTCGAGGAAGGCGCGCAGGCCGTCGAGGTCGTGTTTGCCCGCCTCGCGCACCCAGCCGCCGACCGCTTTCTGCACGTACTCGTCGGGATCGTCGGCGAGCAGGTCGGCCAGGGCGAACGTGTCCGACACGTCACCGGACTTGATGAAGTACCAGGTGGCGGTGATGGCGGTGCGGCGGCGCCACGGGTCCGGTGAGGCGGCGAGCTCGTAGAGCAGGGTGCGCGGACGGTCCGCGAGGTAGCGCCCGACCACGTGCGGCGCGGCGCGGTCGACCAGGTCCCAGGTGTCGATCCGGTCGTGCCGGTCGAGGTACAGCTCGAACAGCGCCCGGCGCTCGTCCTCGGAGGTGCCGCGCTGCCGCGCCCGGAAGTCCATGATGCTGACCGCGCCCACGCGCGCCGCGTGGGCGTCCTCGTCCAGCAGCAGCGCGACCTGGTCCACCGGCATCGCCGTGTACGTCTTGGCGAGCGCGAAGATCTTCCCCATCGGCAGCCGGTCCTCGTGGCCAGCGACCACCGGCGCCAACTCGGCCAGAAACGCTGAGGCGGTGAGCATCACGACCTCTCCTCTCGGAACGAGCCGATCGCGCAACGAGACCGGCGTCTCGATCATGCCCGACGGCACGGTCAGGCGCGCCCCGCCACGTCGACCAGCAACCCGCCCTGCCACAACACCCGCACCAGAGCGTTCACCACCCACAGCGCGAAGAACACCACCCCCGCCGCCGGCGACACCGCCTCGGCCCACAGCAGCGCCCCGCCGCCGAACCAGATCACCTCGAGCGCGACGCGCCACCACCCCGCCAACCGGAAACGGGCGTCGGCGGCCGCGCCGAACAACGCCCACATCAGCACGAACAGCAGGGGCGTGAGCACCCCGGCCGCGATCCGCACCGGCCAGCCCGCCGACAGCGTGAAACCCCAATACCCCGCGCCGATCACCACGCCGAGCTCCAGCAGGAACATCAATCCCAGGTTCGCCCCGGTCACCGCGCGCCGCACGCCCTCACCTCCACACGAGCTTCAGCACCGCGGGCGTGAGCAGCATCCGGATGACCGTCGCGTCGATGATCAGCGCCGCGATCATGCCGTAGGCGATGTATTTCATCAGCACCAGATCCGAGAACCCGAACGCGCCCGTCACCACGATCAGGATCGCCGCGGCCGAGGTGATGACGCCGCCGGTGTGGGCGATGCCGTACCGGATCGCCTCCGGCGCGTCCGCCCCCGCCGCGCGCGCCTCCGCCACCCGGGAGAGCAGGAACACCTCGTAGTCGGTGGAGAGCCCGAACACCACGGTCACGATCAGCGCCAGCACCGCGAACATCAAAGGGCCGGGCGTGAATTGGAAGATCTCCGACCCGTGCCCCTGCACGAAGATCCAGGTCAGGATGCCCAGCGTCGACAACAGGCTCAGCGCGCTCATCACCACGGCCTTCACCGCCAGCACCACCGACCGGAACGCCACGATCATCACAATCAGCGCCGTGCCGATCAGAATCGCCAGCAGCAGCGGCAATCCCGCGAGCAGCCCGTTGATGCTGTCGCGCTCGAGCGCCGGCACCCCCGCCACCATCACCCGCACCCCCGGCGGTTCCGGAATGGCGCGCAGCGCGGCGATCACGTCGTCGGCGTCGCGTTTGTCGACCAGCCCGGCGCTGAGCACGTTCACGCCGTCCTTGGTCGCCGACGCGGGCTCGAATCGCCCGGTGAGCCCCGGCACCTGGTTCGCCTCGTGCCGGATGTCGCCGAGCTGCTGCGAATCCGCGCCCACCACAACAAGTTTCAACGGCTCGGTACGGAAACTCGGGAACAGCGCGTCGAAATCCTCCTGCGCCACCCGCGCCGGACTGTCGCTCGCCAGATACTTCTCGCTGATCCCGCCGAACTCGATGTGGCGCATGGGAATCGCCAGCGCCAGCAGCGCCAGCACGATCGGCACCGCCACCAGCAGCGGCCGCCGCATCGCGAACAGCGCCAGCCGGGAGAAGAAGCCCGCGTCGATCTGTTCCTCGGTCTTGGTGCGGGAGAAGCGCTTCCAGCCCAAGAAGTCGATCCGCCGCCCCACGATCGCCAGCGCGGCGGGCAGCGCCGTCACCGACAGCAACGCCGCCAGCATCACCGAACTGATCCCGCCGTAGGGCACCGAGCGCAGCACGCCGTTCGGGAAGATGAACAGCGCGCCGAGGCTCACCGCGATGATCGTCGCGGAGAACAACACGGTGCGGCCCGCCGTGGCCACTGTGCGCGCCACCGCGTCCTCCACGTCGCGGCCCGCGGCCAGCTCCTCCCGGAACCGGGTCACCGTGAACAGGCCGTAGTCGATCGCCAAACCCAGTGAGACCAGCGTCATCACCGCGTTGGCGAAGACGTTCACCTCGATGTGGTCGGTGAGCTCGCGCAACATGCCCTGGGTGCCGAGGATCGTCATCCCGCCGATCAGCACCGGCAGCAACGCGCCGATCACCCCGCCGAACACGAAATACAGCAGCACCGCCACGATCGGCAGCGCGATCAGCTCCGCCCGGTGGATGTCGTCCTGCATGCCGGTGTTGATGCCCTCGACGATCGGCTGCAACCCGGCCAGCTGGACCGTCGTGCCGCCCGGACCCCCGCCCTCGGCACCCGCGCCCAGCGCGTCCTTGATCGCGAGGTAGTTCTCGACGGTCACCGTGCCGCCGTCGCCCTGCAGGCCGACGCTGGCGAAGGCGTGCTTCTTCTCGGCGTCGGCCGCGTTCGCGGTGAACGGGCTGTCCCAGTAGCTGTCGATCTTGAGAATGCGATCCGGATAGCGTTCCAGCAGGTCGGCGAGCTGCCCGGTGACCGCGTCCCGCACCTGCGGATCGTCCACGGTGTGCCCGTCGGGGGCGGTGTAGAGCAGGATCAGGTCGCTGTCGGTGTCGCGCCCGAAGGTGGCGTCGGCCAGTTCGGACGCCACCACCGACTCACTGGTCTCGTGGAACCAGCCCTCCTGGGAGAGCCGGTCCATCAGATCGCGGCCGTACCAGCCCGACAGCAGCACGGCGAACACGAACACGCCGAGCACGAGATAGCGGTGCCGGTAGACGAACCGTCCCCACCGCAGGGAACCGGAATGCAGCATCGACCGCGATCACCCGCACGCGGGGGTGCGGTAGTCGGCCGAGCGCAGGATGCCGCACAGATCGGTGCGCGAGATCTTCCAGCGGCCGTCCAGGTAGATGAAGTGCACCACCGTGGTGCGCACCGCGGTGCCCGAACCGTCCTTGTCCAGCCGCATGGTCGCGGTGAGCGTGCCGTCGCGGTTGTCGAACACCGGATCGGTCACGCCGTAGACGGCGCGCGGATTGTCCTGCAACGCCCGGTACATGTCGGGGATGGCGTCTTTGAACGCCTCGCCGTCCTCGATGAGCGCGGTGCGCTCGCTGTCGGGCAGCGCCGGGTCCAGCGCCCGCTTGATCTGCGCGTCCAGTTCGGCGGCGGTGGGCAGCGGGCGATTCACGATCTCGCTCGACGTGGCCGCCGCCGAGGACGACAGCTCAGCCAGCGCCTTGGAACGGGCCGCCTCGACCTCGGCGTCGTCGGGGCCCGAACTACACGCGGCCACCGCGACGACGGCCAGGCAGGTCGCGGCGCCGAGCGCGATTCGCGAAATTCGTGTGGAATGCATCACTACCTACATACCACCTACATGCCGTCCAGCGCGGAACTGATCCGCCCCAGCAGCGCCCGCACCGTCGTGACATCCCGGTCGGCCGCCGATTCCACCGGCACCGCGTCGGGGATCATGTCGCGCACCAGCGCCACCACGCTGCGCTCGTCGTCGAGATCCACATCGGTGACGCGCACCTCCGCCACCGCGACCACGTCCTCGGGGCCCGGCACGTCGGTGTCCAGGTCGGCGCGGTAGATCTCCAGCGTCAGGGTGGAGCGGACGGTGCGGAACGCGTACGGCCTGCCGTCGGCGGTGGTGCCGAATCCGTGAGCGAACGGACCAACGGTGATGTCGTCGATGGCAAACCCCGATGGATGGTCGGCTTTCAACCGGAACTCCCTGCGTTGGACGTCTTCCTGTACACCGTAACCCCCAACGGTGACGTTCCGGCGTCGCCGCCACCCCGGTCGGCCGGGGCGAGGGACGGTCATGGTCAGATGGTGGGGTCGCGTTGACCCGTCAGAGAAGGAGTTCGGTGGTGCGCCCTCGGGGCTCGGTGATCTCGGCGCTGGTGGGTGTGACCGTCGCGGCGCTGCTGTCCGGATGCGGTGCCGACGACGACGTCCCGAACGTCGCGACCCGCGAACCCGCCGTCGCGGCCGTCGCGCCCGCACCGGCCGCCGCCCCCGCGGGCGAGGTGCTGGGCGTCGCCGTTCCGGTGCGCGCGCTGCTCGCCGAATCCGAAACGGGACGACTCGCCGCCCTCACCGACACCACGCTCACGCTCATCGATCCGGCCGCACCCGCCGACGCCCGCACCGTCACCCTGCCCGGCCCCGGCGCGAGCCTGGCCCAGGGCGCGCCCGGCGAAATCCTCGTCGCCACACCGCAACGCATCGTCCGCGTCGACGTCGCCCGCGCCGAAGCCACCGAGATCCCCGCCGACGGCGACGTCCGCACCGTGCGCCGCCGCGACGACGGCAGCTACGTCCTCGGCACCGCCGACGGCAAGGTCCGCCTCGTCTCGGCCACCGGCGAAACCCTCGACACCGTAGGCGGTCTCGTCTCCGCCGACGTGGTCGCGCTCACCGCCGACCGAATCGCCGTGCTGGACCGCCGCCAGACCTCGATCACCGAGATCGACCCCGCCAAGGACTCCCTCGGCCTGGCCCTGCGCGCGGGCGACGGCGCCACGAACATGATCTCCGATCACTTCGGCCGCGTGCTCGTCACCGACACCGCGGGCGGCGAACTGCTCGTCTACACGACCGGACCGCTCGTCCTGCGCCAGCGTTTCCCGGTAGGATCGTCGCCTTACGCACTGGCCTACGACCCGCGGTCCGAGACCGTGTGGGTCACGTGCACGCAGAGCAACGAGGTGGTCGGATTCGATCTGTCGGCGGGTATACCGGAGGAAGTGGGACGCCATCCCACCGTCCGGCAGCCCGATGCGGTGACCGTCGACGAGCGCACCGGGGACCTGTTCGTGGGATCCGCGACCGGGGACGGTGTGCAGCGGATTCCCGCGGACCAGCTGAAGAGAGGGCAGTGATGGCGCAGAAGAGTTCCCGCGCGGCGTTACCGGCCGGCTGGGAGACCAGCGGTGACGACTACGAGTACATACCGCTGCGGCTGCCCAAGGACGTCACCCGCGTGACCGCGTCCATGCGCCTGGCCATCCAGGCCGAATTCGGCGGGTGGGAACTGTCGCGCGTGCGCGCCTACACCGACGGCAGCCGCAAAGTCCTGCTGCGCCGCCGCAAGCACGCCCTACTACCCCAGCCCGAACCGGGGATGTGACGCGACCGATGTACGCACTGCTGCTGCGCCTGATGTTCCTGGTGCCGCCGGAACGAATCCACCACTGGGCCTTCACCGCCATGCGCCTGGCCGCCCGCTTCGCCCCCGCCCGGTGGGCGCTGAACAAGCTGGCCGCCGAGGACCCGATCCTGCGCAACACCGCCTTCGGCGTGGAGTTCCCGGCCCCGCTCGGGCTGGCCGCCGGATTCGACAAGAACGCCGACGGCGCCGACGTGTGGGGACCGTTCGGGTTCGGATTCGCCGAGATCGGCACCGTCACCGCCCAGGCCCAGCCCGGCAACCCGGCCCCGCGCCTGTTCCGGCTGCCCGCCGACCGCGCGCTCATCAACCGCATGGGCTTCAACAACCACGGCGCCGCGGCCGCCGCCGCCCAACTGCGCGCCCGGCGCTCCACCGTGCCGATCGGCGCCAATATCGGCAAGACCAAGGTCGTGGAACCGGCCGACGCCGCCTCCGACTACGCCACCAGCGCCGCCCTGCTCGGGCCGCTCGCCGATTTCGTCGTGGTCAACGTCAGCTCCCCCAACACCCCCGGCCTGCGCGACCTGCAGGCCGTCGAATCGCTGCGCCCCCTGCTGCGTGCCGTGCTCGACACCGTCGAGGTGCCGGTGCTGGTGAAGATCGCCCCCGACCTGTCCGACGACGACATCGACGCCGTCGCCGACCTCGCCGTGGAACTGGGCCTGGCGGGCATCGTCGCCACCAACACCACCATCCGCCGCGACGGTCTGCGCACCGACGCCGCCGAGGTGGCCGCCATGGGCGCGGGCGGACTGTCCGGTCCCCCGGTCGCCGCCCGCTCCCTCGAGGTGCTGCGCCGCCTCTACCGGCGCGTCGGCGACCGCCTGGTGCTGATCTCCGTCGGCGGGATCGAAACCCCCGAACAGGCCTTCGAACGCATCCTCGCCGGCGCCACCCTCCTGCAGGGCTACACCGGCTTCATCTACGGCGGCCCGTTCTGGACCGGCAAGATCCACCGCGGCCTGGCCCGGCTGCTGCGCGAGCACGGCTACACCTCGATCGCCGAGGCGGTCGGTGCGGAGAACGTCGCCAGGACCTGAAATCCCTTGGGGCGCAGGGCTGGTGCGCCCGGATCGACTCACCCGTAGACGTGCGGTTCGTCGCAGATCAACCGCCGCGAATGGTGCTCGCACCCGAGCGCCGTCCGCGGCTGCGGCGACGCCACACCCCGCCCGTCGCGCTCGAGCATCCGCTTGTACAGCCACACGATCGCCTGCTCGACCAGGATGCCGAGCCGGTCGGCGCGCACCGCGGCCTCGGCCATCGCGACCCGGTCGTGCACCAGGCCGGGATCGCTGAGCTTCTCGTCCAGCTCCATGCCCGCCAGGGCCTCCTCGCAGGTGAGCAGGCGGCCGGGTAACCAGCTCAACCGCCACACCCGCTCACCGGGCCCGCGTTCGCGATAGGCCGATTCGGGCGTCAGGTCGCTGATCATGAACCAGTCGGTGGTGGTGATGGCCATGGCTGCCTCCGGGTGCTTACAGCCCGAGCATGATCTGCTCGAAGGGGATACCGAGTTGTCCGGCCAGGTGGACCGCGCGCAACTGCGCCGTCTGATCCAGCCGGTGGGTGCGGGTGCTGATGATCTCGGCGAGATCCATCCCCGCCAGGGCCTGCTCACGGGTGAGCAGACGGTCGGGCAGCCAGCTCAGCCGCCACGAATTCGGCCACTTCTCCGCGACGCGATGCGCCGTGTGATCGGTGAGGTCGCTGGTGATGGTCCAGTCGGTGACGAACATGGTCACGAATGCCTCCTGTTCGGACATCCGCTGCGACGACGGCAGTGCCGCCGTCCGGGTGGTTCCGGAAGGGGCCGTTCCGCCAGGGGATTCGGCCGTATCGGGTGCCGGTACCGGTCATCCGGTCCGTCGGCGAGCGCCGGGTGCGCCGATCAGCGGATCGGCCGCCCCGCACGCCCGGCATTCGGCTCGCGCTCGGTCTCGGGGCGCTGCCGTCGGTGCCGGCGGATGCGTCGCCGGACGAGAACCACTCTCATCACCAGTCCCTCCGAGTTCCTGGTGCGGGCGATCGGGTCGCCCGATTTCAGTGTCACCGCTGTGACGGCCCGATCGCTACCAGAATTTCGGCAGTTGCCGAATTGCAACGTCAATTGCCGTCACAACTACGGAATTCACCGCGATTCGCGTGGCTAAACCCGCTCGGGCGGCCTATTGTGAGCGTCGTCCGGCGGATCGCGCCGTCACAAGCACAGATGCCGTTGCCCACGATCGGGGATCGACCCCTCCTCGGGACCGTCCCCCTCAGCCGCCGAGGAGTGGATCGCGCCTATGGTGTCGCAGGACTCCGCCCCTGCCCTGCGCGGCATCCTCGCGCGGCTCGGCAAGCACTCCGGACTCGCGGGCGGTGCGGAACGGTTGCGCTCCACCGAGATCGACGTGGGGCCGCTGGTCGGGCTGCCCGTCGTCCATCGCCGCGCTTACCGCGACGGCGTCACGGCCGAGGAGGCGGTGCTCGCCGTCGTCTCCGACCTCGCCGCCCAACTCGACCTCAGCGACCGGCTCATCGCCGACGCGGCGCTGTCCCTCGGACTGCTGCGCGGCGCACCGCCCCCCGGCATCGATCCGGACCGCCTCTATGCCGCCGACCTCGGACAGCGGCGGACCTACCTGTCCGAACAGTGGGAGGCCTTGCACCGCGGCGCGGGCGCCACCAGGATTCCGCCCTCACCGACGGTGCGGTCGCTGCGCAGCACCCTGGAACGGCGCGCGCTCGGCGCCCTGGCCACCCTGCTCGCCAGCGAATCCGCCTTCGCACCGGGCGCGCACGACACCGTCTCGCCGACAGACGCTTCGGCCCGGCCGCGCGGCGACATCGGCGCGGCCACCGTGCTCGGCGACGCCGTGATCGACCACTTCTACCGGGTGGACCGGCTGCCGGGGAAGTCCTCGCCCAGCAGGGGCCTGTTCGGCGACCACATCGGTGGCAAGGGACTCAACCGCGCCGTCGCCGCCGCCCGTCTCGGACTCGACGTGCGCCTGCTCGCCGCCGTCGGCGACGACCTGCCGGGCAAGAGCATCGGCCGCTACCTCACCCGCGAGCACGTCGACATCGAACTGGTGAAGATCGTGCCCGCCGAGTCGACGCCCGTGGCCTGCGTGATCGTCGACGACAGCGGCAACAGCCTGACCATCGGCAGCGCCAACGACACCGTGCGGCTCACCCGGGAGGACCTGAACAAGCCGGGAGCCCGGGAGGCGATCACCGAATCCGACGCTCTGCTCGTGACTTTCGAGCCGCCCGTCGGCGTCCTCGAGCACATGCTGCGCATGATCCAAGGCGCCACGGACCCGCCGTGGTTGCTGGTGCACCCCACCCCGCCGATGGCCCATCCGCAGTACCTCTACAAGTACTTTCCGTTGGTGGACTACATGATCGGTTCGCGCGCGCAGCTGGCCGGGTTGTTCGCCGAACCGGGCACGGTGGAGGTGCCGTCGGTCGGCGAGATCACCCGCCGGCTGCGGGCCATGGGCGTCGACAACGTCTGCGTCGTCGACGGATTCGAGTGTCACGTCGTCGCCGAGGACGACTCCACCCTGCATCTGCCGCGCTCCATCGCGGCGCAGCTGGACAGCTCCCCCGGCGCGCACGCGGCGTTCATGGCGGCCCTGGCCTACCGCCTCGTCGTCAACGGACGCGCCGCCGACCGCGCCGACTTCGAATGGGCGACCGCGGCCATGGCCGCCACCCAGTCCTTCGGCGAAGTCGCCGACACCATGCCGACCGCGGCCGAAATCGACCGCATCGCACGATATACCGCGACGGGCCCGCAGAACTCCTGAGCACCGCCGCACCCCCACCCGAAACCCACTGCATGGAGGCACATGTGACCCTCTCCGCGCGCGGTCTCGACGAGACCGAGCACCAGCTGACGCGCAAAGGCCGGGAGATGACCGTGCGGGTGCACGAATTCCACGCCGGACGCGACAGCGGCACCCTGTTGGTGTTCGGTGAGATCGCGGACGGTTGCCTGGTGCGGATCCACTCCCGCTGTCTCTACGGCGATGCGCTGGCCTCCGACGACTGCGACTGCGGTCCGGAGCTGGACCTGGCCATGGACCAGATCCAGAACGAGGGCGCCGGCGTGCTGCTCTATCTCGAACAAGAGGGGCGCGGAGCGGGTCTCACCGCGAAGGCGCGCGGCCTGCGCGCCTCCGAACTCACCGGCGACGACACGTTCACCAGCTACGCCCAGCTCGGCCTGCCCGCGGACTCCCGCGACTACGGGCCCGGCGTCACGCAGCTGGTGCAGTTGGGGCTGACACGGATCCGCCTGCTCACCAACAACCCCGAGAAGGCCGAGGCCGTGCGCGCCGCGGGCATCCACGTGGTCGTCCTGCCGTTGGCCACGCGGGCCCGGAGTGCCAGGGCCCGAAGCTATCTCGACGCCAAACGCCAGCACCGCAAGCACTGGTTCGCCGCCGACGCCGGGCCGTGGGCCCCCACGCTCGCCTCCCCCGAGAGCACCCTGGTGATGCCCGTCCTGCCCGACGACTCGGGCTGGTCGGAACCGGCCGAGGAACCACGCAAACGCCGGCGCCTCCGGTAACCGCCGCCACATCCGCGCCCGAATCGCTACGATAAGTGAGCCGCGCCACTCGAAGACGCGCCGCGTGGCGAGAGAATGACATAGCATCTCTCGCATCGCGTCGGCATTGCAGGGGCCGAGCGCACGGGGTCGGTTCACGACAGAAGCACCGGGAACAGGGATTATGAGCACAACAGATATCGGTTTCGCGCACGAATCAGGCAAAACGGTCTACACCGTTCCCGAGGCGTTCCAGGAGACCATCACCTTGCGGCCCGACCAGGTCGCGCTGCGCACCGTGGGCGGCACCACGGAGATCACCTGGCGCGAATACGGTCAGCGGGTCGAAGTCATCGCCGCCGGACTCGCGGCCCTGGGCCTGAAACGCGGTGACACCGTGGGCATTATGCTCACCAACCGGCCCGAGTTCAATCTGGTCGACACCGCCGCGCTGCACCTGGGCGCCACGCCGTTCTCCGTCTACAACACCAGCTCCCCCGAACAGATCCGGCACCTGTTCACCAACGCCGAGAACAAGGTCGTCGTCACCGAGAGCCTGTTCCTGCCCATCATCACCGGCGCGGGCGTCGAGCTCGAGCACGTGATCGTGGTCGACGGCCCGGCCACCGGCGCCCTCACCCTCGCCGAGGTGGAGGCCAACCCGGCCGCCGATTTCGACTTCACCGCCGCCTGGCGGGCCGTCGAATCCGGCGATCTGGCCACCCTGATCTACACCTCGGGCACCACCGGCCCGTCCAAGGGCGTCGAGATCACCCACCGCAACGTGCTGGCGCAGATCATCGCGCTGGTCAACGGCCCGCTGCGGGTCGGATTCGACGATCGCGCGGTGTCCTACCTGCCCGCCGCGCACGTCGCCGACCGCATCTCCGCGCACGCCATGAGCCTGCTCACCGGCATCCAGATCACCACCGTCACCGATCCCCGCGAGGTCGCCGCCGCACTGCCCGACGCCCGGCCCACCACGTTCTTCGGCGTGCCGCGCGTGTGGCAGAAGATCAAGGCCGGTATCGACGCCAAGCTCGCCACCGAGCCGAGCCCGGTCAAGAAGTCGCTGGCCCAGTGGGCGATCGGCACCGGCGTCGCCGCCGCGCGCGCCGATCTGGCGGGCAAGGGACGCGGCGCGGTGCTCGGCGTGCAGTACAAGCTCGCCGACACCCTCGTGCTGTCCAAGCTGCGCCACGCGCTCGGCCTCGACGAGCTGAAGGTCGCCGCGTCGGGCGCGGCCGCCATCCCGCCGGAGACCCTGGAGTACTTCCTCGGCCTCGGCTTCACCATCACCGAGGTGTGGGGCATGTCCGAGACCACCGGCGTCGGCACCTACACCGAACTCGACAAGCCGCGCCCCGGCTCGGTCGGCCGCGTCGTCGACGGCGCGGAGATCCGCCTCGCCGAGGACGGCGAACTGCTGATCCGCGGCGCGATCGTCACCCCCGGCTACCGGTCCCAGCCCGACAAGACCAAGGAGGCGATCGACGACGACGGCTGGCTGCACACCGGCGACGTCGCCACCATCGACCCCGACGGTTACGTCCGGATCGTGGACCGCAAGAAGGAACTGATCATCAACGAGTCGGGCAAGAACATCTCGCCCAGCAATATCGAGAACGCGGTCAAGGCGGCGTCCTCGCTCGTCGGTCAGGTCGTCGCGATCGGTGACGCCAAGCCCTACATCGCGGCGCTCATCGTCCTCGACCCCGATATCGCGGCGGTCCGCGCCAAGGAGATCGACGCTCCCGCCGACGATCTCGCGGCCCTGTCCACCCGCAAGGAGATCCTCGACGAGGTCACCGCCGCCGTCCAGGCGGGCAACCGGAAACTCTCGCGCGTCGAGCAGATCAAGCGCTTCACCGTGCTCGGCACCCTCTGGGAGCCGGGTGGCGACGAACTCACCCCGAAGATGTCGCTCAAGCGCAAGCCGATCGACGCCAAGTACGCCGCCGAGATCGCGTCCCTCTACACCGACCCGATCCCGGACACCGTCATCAACGTGAAGTAGGTACCCGACTCACGTGGCCCGGGGCGAGAATCTGGGTTCTAGCCCCGGGCTTCATCGGAGGTGACTGAGGATCGCGTGTCCGAACGAGAAAGGGTGCTCTGAACTGGGAGAATTCTGATTGCTGAGGTCGGAATTCGCGCGTATTCGAGGAGCGCCCCTGTCGGCTCAGCTCAGCTCAGTAGGACTGGGAACGGAACTCGGCCAGCAGCGCTTGTCTCATATCGTTGGACAGGCCGGGCGAAGGTTGGTGGTTGAGGGCGTTGATGGTGTGGCGCAGCTGGTCGAGATAGCGGTCGCACCCGTCGCAGTACCGCAGATGGGCGAGGAACAGCCGCTCTTCGTCCGCGCTCAGGGCGCCTTCGAGAAAGTCGGTGACCCGTTCGACAAGGTCGATGCAATGAATTTCCTCCATCAAGGTACCTTCCTGTCCGTTCGCCGGTGGGTGTTCTCGGCTGCGGCGAAGTACTCCTCCAGTCTTCCTCGGACGAAAGCCCGCGCCCGATGCAGTAGTACTCGCTGGTTGGCCGCGGAGATCTCGAGTATCTCGCGGACCTCGTGCGCCCCGTAGCCGAGCACATCGCGCAGGTTGATCACCATGCGTTGCCGAGCGGGCAGTTGTTCGAGCGCCGCGACTATCACCGTGCGCACCTCGTCGTCGAGCAAAGCCTGCTCCGGTGAGGGCCACGGCACCGGCGGCGACCACCAGTGACCCGCATACGGCTCTCCCTCGGGTCGAAATAGCGCGGAGTCGACCGTAGGTCCGGTGTCCAACGAGCTCATCGGAACACTACGCGCCTCCTGGAGACCACGGCGTTTGGCCGTGTTGACCAAGACGCGGTACACCCAAGTTTTCAATGTGGAGCGACCTTCGAATCTGTCGATGCCGCGGATGACGGCGATCCAGGTTTCCTGCACCACTTCGCAGGCCGACTCGTGGGTCGAGACGTAACTTCTCGCTACCTGGATCATCCCACCCGACCAATTGTCCAAAATGAACTCGAACGTGGCCGCATCACCATTCTGCAAGCCAGCGAGCAGGACGTATTCCTCTGTGTCGTTCCGTTCCGACATCCGTGTCTCCAGGCGTGCGGGGACGATAGGGCCGCCGGGCTCAACTCGGTGCGGCCTCAACTCGAAGCCAGCAATCCGGTTGTGAGAACGGATCCCCGTTCGTTTCATTCTAAGTCGAGTTCGTAGTACAACGAGACAGGCCCTTGGCCTTTGCCTTCGTGGCAATCGAAACCGTGTTTCTCATAGACGCGGCGTGCGGCGCGGTCTTCCTCGGTGGTGGTCAGATCCATGTATGTCGCCCCGCGTTCACGGGCGTGATCGAGAATCGCCGCCAGGAACTGTGAGCCTATGCCACGTCCACGCAGCGGCGGAATCACGTAGAACTCGGCGAGATAGGCTTCGGAACTCGCCGACCACGTACTGGTCCGGAACCGAAGTACAGCCACTGCGACCGCCGGATCACCGAGGAGCAGGACACTGGTGTCTCCGCCCGCGATCAACGTCGACAGATGATCAGCCAGCCACGCCGGATCAGGGGCGGGATCGTTGTATTCCCGGTTGAAATCCACCAGCAGTTGGGCAGCAGCAGCCAGGTCCCTCGCCTCGGCGGGTACCACGCGCACCGACGTGTTGCCCGGGTCGGCTACACGGGAATAGTTCATCGCTTGCCCTCCACCTTCGCGGCCACCCGGGAGTCCAACGACACCGCGCCTGCTCCGGTCCAGGTCAGAGCAAGCGCGACGAGCAGCATTGTCGGTGCGAGGCCGAGGTGAAAGTAGCCGCCCTCGTGTATCCCGGCGGTGCAGATCGCACCCACCATGGTGACTGCGAGCCCGGCAGTGGCCAGTCGCGTACCGAGGCCGAGGAGTAGCAGCGCCCCGCAGCCCAACTCGAGCAGGCCGACCAGAATGACGATCAAGGCCGAATCCGGAAAGCCCCACCTCACGAACGCGGCCAGTTCTGCCTGGTAGTAACTCGAGAACGGAAACTTCGAGGTTGAGGCGAGGATGAAGAACGCGCCGACCACGATTCGCACGATCGCGACGGTGACCGCCCAGCGTCCGGACACCCGGCTTTCCAGCATGCGAAGCGCCCAGGGCTGGTCGGCTTTGCCGCCGCCGTGTGGGCCGGAGCCCGCCGCCGCGGTGGCTGCTTCTGCGGACGGGGGCAACGGGGTGCCGTACATTGAGACTCCTTCCAAGCGGATAGCTTCAGAAGGCTCAGTGTCAGCAGTCCCGGCAACCGTTACATCGACATCGATCGCTGACCAATTCCCTGCGGGACGCGGTCTGCTCCTGATCCCAACCGGCAACGCCGCCGACAGCCGCCAGACCGCGCGGATCGCGAGGTGTGCCGCGCACCGTCCGGGCCGGGGTGCGGGCGGCCGGACGCGCGCCGTCGGTGCACAACACGCAACCGTGGCGGTGGGTGTTCGACGGGACGCGCCTGCACCTGTTCCGCGACGACAGCCGGTGGCTCGCCGCCACCGATCCGCACGCGCGCCAGCTCGTGATCAGCTGCGGCGCCGCCCTGCACCACGCCCGCACGGCCTTCGCCGACGCCGGCTGGCACACCGACACCAGCAGGCTGCCCGACCCCGCCCGCCCGGATCACTTGGCGGCCATCACCTTCCGGCCCTGGCCCGACCCGCCGCCCGGCATCGCGGACCGCGCCACCGCCATCGACCGCAGGCGCACCGACCGCCTGCCCCTGCTGCCCCCACCCCGGCAGGCCGACCTCGTGCACCGGGCCCGGCTGCTGGTGCAGCCGCACGACCTCGAACTGCACCTGCTCGGCGAGGACGCGCGCGACAGGCTCGCCGAGGTCTCGGCGCACGACACCGCCGCCCACCGCTACGACATGGCCTACCAATCCGAATTGCATTGGTGGACCGGGCATTCGGCCGAAGCGGGCGGTGTGCCCGCGCAGTCCCTGGCCTCGGCCGAGGAATTCGCCAGGGTCGGCGTGGGCCGCGCGCTCCCGTCCCGCGCGTCCTCCACCCGGCGCGCCGACCTCGCCGACCGCTCCAGCCTGCTGGTGATCAGCTCCCCGGCCGACGCCCCCGAAACCTGGCTGCGCACCGGGGACGCCCTCTCGGCCGTCCTGCTCGAATGCACCGCTCAGGGCCTGGCCATCTGCCCGCTCACCCACATCACCGAACCCCCGACCGGCCGCAGAACCATCGCCGAACTGCTCCCCCACACCACCGTCCCGCAGATCGTCCTGCGCGTCGGGGTCTCCCCGCTCACCGCCCCGCCCCCACCGCGAACACCGCGCCGGCCGGTCGAGGAAATCCTCGAAATACGCACCGGCTGAAGCGCTGTCGGGACGAGCGGCCTTCGCGACACACGACAGGGACATCGCAGCCGCACGCACAATCGTGGCCCCGAGCCGACCGGCCCGGGGCCGCCGCCTTACCGCTCGTACTGCGCCACCAGCGTGGCCCGGCCGAGCGTGTGGGAGAACAGGGTGAAGCCCACCAGCGCGGGCGACGCGTCGGCGTCCACGCCCAGCGACTCCACATCCACCGCGTGCACCACGATGAAGTAGCGGTGCGGGCCGTGCCCGGGCGGCGGGGCCGCGCCCACGAAGCCCGCGAAACCGGCGTCGTTGCGCACGGCGAGCGCGCCCTCGGGCAGCGAACCGCCCTCGCTGCCCGCGCCGCTGTCGAGCGAGGTGACACTCGCCGGGATGTCGGCCACCACCCAGTGCCAGAAGCCCGAGGCCGTCGGCGCGTCCGGGTCGTAGACGGTGACGGCGAAACTCTTGGTGCCCTCCGGGAATCCGGACCACGACAGCTGCGGCGACACATCCTTGCCGCCCGCGCCGAACACGCCGCTGACCTGGTCGTTGCCGAACGTGGCGCCATCGGCCACATCGGCGGAGGTGACGGTGAATTCCGCAACCTTCGGGAGCGCGTCGTAAGGGTTGTAGGTCATCGGTGTCCTTTCTCTGCCCGGTGGTGCACTCGGGCGTCGGATCAGCTGTGCAACAAGAAGTGTTCCAGCACCCGGGTGCCGAACTCGAGCGCGTCCACCGGGACCCGCTCGTCCACCCCGTGGAACAGGGCGCTGAAATCCAGTTCGGGCGGCAGGCGCAGCGGCGCGAAACCGAAGCAGCGAATGCCCAAGCGGGCGAACGCCTTCGCGTCGGTGCCACCGGAGAGCATGTAGGGCACGGTGCGGCCCTGCGGATCGTGGGCGAGGATCGCGTCGTTCATCGCGTCCACCAGGTGCCCGTCGAAGGTGGTCTCGTAGGAGTCGAGTTTGGTGATCCACTCGCGCTCCACGTCGGGGCCGATCAACTCGTCGACCTCCCGCTCGAACGCGGCCTGCCTGCCCGGCACCACCCGGCAGTCCACCACCGCCTCCGCCGTCTGCGGGATGACGTTGGCCTTGTACCCGGCTTGCAGCATGGTCGGATTCGCCGTGTCGCGCAGCGTCGCGCCGATGATCCGGGAGATGGTGCCCAGCTTGGCGAGCTGGCCCTCGATGTCGGGGCTCTCCGGATCGAACGGGATACCGGTCTCCTCCGACACCGCCGCCAGGAACTCCGCCACCGAATCCGAGAGCACCAGCGGGAACGTGTGCTTGCCGAGCCGGGCCACCGCGTCGGCCAGGATCGTCACCGCGTTGTCCTCGTGCAGGAACGAACCGTGACCGGCGCGGGCCTTGGCGCGCAACCGCATCCAGCCCAGGCCCTTCTCCGCGGTCTCCACCAGGTAGAGGCGGCGCTCACCGCCGTCGCGGCGCGGCACCGTGAGCGAGAAACCGCCCACCTCGCCGACCGCCTCGGTGATGCCGGTGAACAGATCGGGCCGGTTGTCCACCAGCCACTGCGACCCCCACCGGCCGCCGTTCTCCTCGTCGGCCAGGAACGCGAACACGATATCGCGCGGCGGCACCGTGCCCTCGATCTTGAACTGCCGTGCCACGGCCAGCATCATGCCGACCATATCCTTCATATCGATCGCGCCGCGGCCCCACACGTAACCGTCGCGCACCGCGCCCGAGAACGGGTGCACACTCCAGTCCGACGCCTCGGCGGGCACCACGTCCAGGTGCCCGTGCATCAACAGCGCGCCACGGCTGGAATCCGCGCCAGCCAGCCGCGCGAACACGTTGCCGCGACCGGGCGCACCGGACTCCACGTACTCGGTGGTGTAGCCGGCGTCCTGCAACTGGTGGGCCACCCAATCGGCGCACTCGGCCTCACCTTTGGTGGTGGCCAGGTCACCGGTGTTGGAGGTGTCGAACCGGATCAACCGGCTCACCAACTCGACGACCTCGTCGACCGCGCGGGACCTGCTGTTCGGATCTGGGAGTTCACCGTTGACGGACACGCCCCCTTCCTACCATTCGCCGCCGGGCCCCGTGCCGCACCCGCGCCCGGCGATCCGCCCTGCGTTCCCCTGGCATGCGCGATCGTCCACGCGCGCAGCCGAATCACCTCGAGTACAACCCTTCGCTACGGGGCATGAATACCGATGACAACCGCCGGACTGTGCCCGCCGCCCCGGCCCATTACACTGCCGGAGACCTGGTCAACAGATTGTCAGGGGTCGTTCGGGGGCGTGCTTCGGAGGTCCGCCGAGAACACCCGCGCCACCGAGCGTCGACGACAAGTGAGGAATTGATGACATACCCGCCGCAACAGCCCGGATTCGACCCGTACAAGCAGTCGGATCCCTACGCGCAGCAGCCGCCGCCGGCCAGTGACCCGTACGCCCAGCAGGCCGGATACCCGCCGGCGGGCTACCCCGGTGGCGCGCCCGGGTACCCGGCGGCGGGCGGTTACCCCGGTGCGCCCGGATACCCTGCCGCGGGCGGCTACCCGCCGGCCCCGGGCTACCCGGGTGCCCCCGGTTACGGCGCGGGCTACCCGCCGGCCGGCCCGCAGCCGGACAACCACATGGTGTGGGCGATCCTGGCGACCGTGTTCTGCTGCCTGCCCTTCGGCATCGTCGCCATCATGAAGGCGTCCAGCGTGAACAGCCTGTGGATGCAGGGCCAGGCCGCCGAGGCGCAGCGCGCGGCCGACGAGGCCAAGAAGTGGTCCACCATCGCCGCGATCTGCGGCGCGATCGTCATGGTCGTCTGGATCGTGATCTACATCGTCGCGTTCGCGGCCGCCGCCTCGGCGTGACCACTCGCGTGTCGCTCCCGCACCGGCTGATCGCGCCCGTCGCGGTCGCCGGTGCGGGAGCGCTCGCCTGCGTCGCCGTATGGTTCGCCGATCCGACCACTTCGGGCGGCATCATCCCGGTCTGCCCGTCCAAGTTCCTGCTGGGCATCAACTGCCCCGGCTGCGGCAGCTCCCGCATGCTGTATTCGCTGCTGCACGGCGACATCCCGGCCGCGGTGCACTACAACGCGCTCGCGCTGCTCGCGTTGGTCGTACTCCTCGGCACCTACGTCTTCTGGGCTCGCGACCGCGTGCGCGACCAGCGGACCCGGCGCTGGTATCAGCGCCACCGCGCCCCGCAGGTCGTCCTCGCGCTGGTGTTGGGCTGGCTCGTGGTGCGCAACATTCCCGTCGCGCCGTTTACCTCGCTGCGCGTGTAGATCGCGCGCGGTCTGCCGCCGAAACCGGCAGCGCGACCCGGCCGATCTACTTACCGTTCCCGGTGTCACCGCCCTTCGGCATGCGCACCGCGTCCCACGGCACCCACTGCCGCAAGGTGGTCTCGGTGAGCTTGTTGCGGGTGCGATAGTCCACCGCCACCTCGGCGTACCAGGCCAGATAGTGACCGAAGTGCAGCCGCGCCCAGCCGTACTGCGTGGCGGGCAACCACGGCTCCTGAAAGCACGGATCGATGCTGTTCGAGGACGCGCCAAGCGACGGCCGCGCCGGCCCGGGACGCTGCGGCGGCACCCAGATCCGCTTCGGATCGACCAGCACCCGGCGCGGTCGCGGCAACCTCCGCACCGCGGAACGCTCGTCCTCACTCACCCGCGACCACCCGCCGCACACCACTCCGGCAAACCGCCCGCATTCGAACACATGTTCCCATCATTGCACGGGAACAGACCGGTCGGAACGGGACCCGGGAAGGAGCATCATGCGGTGCGGATATGCGGTGACTGCGTCATCGCACGTGCTGCCTTCGGCACCGGCAGCACCCCCGGAGTGAGAGGTTCGAGCAGGCGCGTTCCGGTTGCGGGCGCACCACCTGTCGCGCCGGTCGTCGAGCGATGAGTTGCCCGGCGTGGCGGGGGCTTGCGGGGTGCAGAACAGCCCGCCGGGTTCGGCGTTGCCCGCCTTGGGCGGCGGGCAGGCGGCGCGCGGTGTCGTCGGTGGTCCGCTACGCGAATCCGTGCGCCTGGGCGACGAGGTCGAGGAACACGCCCACCTCGCCCACCGAGTACGTCTCCGGCGCTTCCGAACCGCCGAGGAACGGGTAGGGCTCGGCGATGTAGACCTGGTCGGCGGTCAGCGGGCCCAGTCGCTCCCTGATCAGCGCCACGTGCTCGAGGCGCAGCACGAACTCGCCGAAACCGCGCTCGCGCAGCACCTGTCCGGCGAACGCCTCCGGATCGGAGAACTGCCCGTATCCTTTCGCCGCCGCCTTGTACGGGTGCAGCACCGCGCACTCCCCCGACTGTCCGTTCACCATGAACACATGCCCCAGATCCGACCGCCCGAACACCAGGTCGAACTGCGGAAACTGCGGCGCCCACGCCGGCATCGCCTCGACCATCGGCCGCTGCCCGAACAACTGGAACCCTTCTCCCGTCACGCCAACGATCCAAGCAGCCCACCCCGGGCCCGCGCCACCCACGGGGTAGAGGGCAGATATCGCGCCCGCACCCGGTTCCGCCGGAACCAACCGGCCCTGATTCCCCCGGTGCGCGGTCGCCGCCGGTGATCCCCGCGGCGTTTACCCGGTGCGGGACGGCCGCGTTCCCGACCGTGCTCGCCGGGTTGCGCGGTTCGGTCCCCTAGCTTTCGCGGACGAGCCACGTGCGCCTCGCCTTGGGGTGCGCGCCGATACGGCAGGGGTCGGGATCCCGCGGGCGGATCGGTGACGACCGCCTCGACAGGTCGACATCGGGAAACCGGCGACCACTCACCGTCCTCGCGCTCGCTGCACGCCTACGCAGTGCAGGCTGAAGCGGCGGTAGGGGCTGGCGAAGCGCCAGGACCGCTCGGCGAGCTCACCGACGGAGGCGAAACCGAGGTCCCGTAGCAGCGACACGGCGAGTTCGGCGGCGGGACGTGGATCGTGATCCGGCGCGAAAACACTTGTCCAAGCGTCGTATTCGTCGCGCGCGAGGCCACGCCGCGCCAGAGACTCGGGATCGGGGTGGTCGTTGCCCACCAAGACCGTCAGCTCGTCGACGCCCTGCACGAGCTGGACGACACGGGAGTCGCCCGCGGCCGATTCCAGGGAGATCACCACGCCGTCGGTCGTGGGAGCGGGACCGCCGACACCGAGCGCCCGCATGCCGAAGCGGATGTCGCGCAGGGTGCCGGTGAGTGCCGTGACCAGCCCCGGCCACGATCCGGCCACGCGGCCGCCGGTGTGAAAGCCCGCCAGGCTCGGGTGCCCGTTGTCGCCGAGCCAGGTGTAGGGGACGTCGTCCACGGCGTCATCCCACTCCCAGGTGCGATGATCCCAACTCTCCCACGCCTCGGTGCAGAACGCGCGCACCAGCACCGACCCCTCGCGATCGATCTCGAGCTGCCGCGACACCACCGGTCCGCGCCACCGCGAGAACGCATTCCGACTGCCCCCGTACAGTGAAGGCTCGCCCCACACCTCCGTGGCGACCTCCAGGTGGGCGCGAAACCTCTCGGGCGTCGTCACCGCCGCGCACAAGTACAGCTGCATCATCTCGGACTCGCTGTCGCGCCGGCGATCCCAGTTCTCGGTGAGATAAGCCCCGCGCACCGCGCCCGGCACCGCCGCGATCTCACAGCGCGGCAACACCTCTCGCGAGACCTTCCACCCCGAACCCGCGCACACCGCGTGCACGTCGGCGCGCCGCCAGCCGCCGAAATCGGCCGCCGCGAGATCGGTGAGCAGCGCCCGGAACTGAGTCTGTGTCATCCCCACCATGCCCGGCACGCTACGCCTGGGGTCCGACACGAAACCGCGCCGGTGACAGCACCTTTCACCCGTGCCATACGGGTCCGGCGACGCCCCCTACGAACCGCCCGTCGCCGGCGCGAGATACATGAAACTCTTCTCCTCGACGCGGCTGCGTATGCGCCACCGTCCGTCCACCCGCGCGACCGTATCCAGGTACCACAATCCGCACATCATCAGACTGTGCGCGCCGCCGTCCCCGTGCACGAGCATCGGGTTGTGGCACATCGTCCGCACGGTCGCGGTGTCACCGTCGAACGTCATCGCCGAATTGCTCACCAGGTGCTGGAAGGCCGGGAAGTTCGGCATGACGGCCGCCAGGAACTCCTTGGTGGACTTCAGATCTCCCGCCGGCCCGCCCATGGCCGTGTAGTCGATGAACGCGTCGTCGGTGAACACCTCGTCCAGCAGCTCCCACTGCCGCGAATCCACCGCGTGCGCGTACCGCACCAGCAGGTCCTGGATCTCGAGCCGATCCGATATCTCCCGCAGCGACAACATGTCCACCTCCGCACCGCGACACCGCGCTCAGGCTAGAACATGTTCTCCCTCGCGCGGGGCGTTCTCCCCGGAGTCGATCAGAAACGCCGCCGCACGCGGCCTTCCGGCGATCCGGACCCGCGCTCCTGGACTCGCCCCCGGGTGATCAGTGAATTTCCGTCAGGCTGCCCACGTCGTAGCCGAAGCGTAACCGCCGCCGATGCGCAGCTTCTTCGCGCGCGCCACGAACGCGGCGACGAACTCCTCGCGAATCGCCTCGTCCACATACAGGCGCTCGACGCAGACGCACAGCTGCCCGGTGGAGGGGAAGCGCGCGGCGATGGCGCCGTCGGCGGCGCGCTCGATATCGGCGTCGTCGAGCACGAGCATGGCGTTCTTGCCGCCGAGCTCCAGCGAAGCGCCGATGAGGCGTTCGCCCGCGTCGCGGGCGATCTGGCGGCCGGTGGCGGTGGAGCCGGTGAACATCATGTAGTCGGCGTTGTCCATCAGCGTGCCGCCAAGGGAACTGCCCCGGCCCACCACCATCTGCCACACGTCCCGCGGCAGACCCGCCTCATACAGCAGGTCCAGCGCCCACAGCGCGGTGAGCGCGGTCTGGGTGTCGGGCTTCTGCACCACGGCGTTGCCCGCCATGAGCGCCGGAATGGCGTCGCCGGCGGCCATGCTCAGCGGGTAGTTCCACGGCGAGACGACCGCGACCACGCCCCTTGGGGTGGCGCAGCTCCGTGGTGTGGGTCAGCAGGGGGATCGCGCCGCGACGGCGCTTGGGCGCGAGCAGCTTCGCGGCGCTGCGCGCGTAGTACCGCGCGGTGATCGCGATATCGGTGACCTCGAGGAAGGCGTCGCAACGGGTTTTGCCGCTCTCGGCCTGCATCAGGTCACGTCGATGGCGACCTCGCCCGGGCCGGGCGCGGGCAGATCCGCCACCGGGCCCGCCGCATCACCTCGGGGCCACCGAAACCGTCGAGCGTCACCGCGTGCATGTCGAAATCCTTTCGATCAACTCAATATGTGCACCGTTTACATCACTCTTCGAGTAAGCAGCGTCAACATATGGAAGAGGCGATGCTGAGCACTCGTTCGGCAACCCGGATTGACCGCTCCTTTTCGAGCAGGTGGCAACTTGTCGGTAACGACCAAGGGGCGGCTGTCTGTCACTAGACTGGCAATGGATCAGCGAACCCTGACGAAAGAGTCAAGCCATAGATCCCTTCCAATTCGAAAGAGGTCCACCATGACTCAGCTCCCCCCGCCTCCGGACCCGGTACTCGAGCCCGCCGCGCAAGCCCTCGCCGACGCGACGTCCGGGCATCCGCGGATCTACGAGGTCCCCCCGGCCGAGGGCCGCGACATCCTCGCCGGACTGCAGGCCGGCGAAGGCGTGGACAAACCCGAGTTGGACGAGCAGTGGGTCGACGTGCCCGGCGGGCCGACCGGCTCCACTCGCGTGCGCATCCTGCGCCCCAAAAGCCTGACCGGCAACCTCCCGGTAATCTACTACATCCACGGCGCCGGCTGGGTGTTCGGCGACGAGAACACCCACGATCGCCTGGTGCGCGAACTGGCCGACGGCGCCCAGGCCGCGGTGGTATTCCCTCTCTACGAACGGGCGCCGGAATCCAAGTACCCGAACGCGATCGAGCAGAACTGGACCGTCGGTAAGTGGATCGTCGAGCACGGCGCGGAATACGACCTGGACGGCTCCCGTATGGCGGTCTGCGGTGACTCGGTGGGCGGCAACATGTCCGCCGTCTTCGCCCTCATGGCCAAGGAGCGTGGCGGCGTCGACCTCTCGGCGCAGGTGCTGCTCTATCCCGTCACCAACGCCGACTTCGACACCGCGTCCTACCTGCAGTTCGCCGACGGCTACTTCCTGACACGCGAAGGCATGATGTGGTTCTGGGATCAGTACACCACCGACCCGGACCAGCGCGCCGAAATCCACGCCTCTCCCCTGCGCGCGAGCCTCGACCAACTGCGCGGCCTGCCGACCACCCTGATCATCACCGGCGAGGCCGACGTGCTGCGCGACGAGGGGGAAGCCTACGCGGCCAAACTCCGCGCCGCCGGCGTCGACGTGACCGCCGTCCGCGCCCTCGGCATGGTGCACGACTTCCTCATGCTCGACAGCCTCCGCGACTGCCACGCCACCAGCATGGCGCGCAATCTGGCCATCGAAGCGCTGGCTGAAGCCCTGCACGGCAGCAACGCCCGCGCCACCATCCCCCACTGGTTCAACCACACGACAGCCGAGGTGTAGACCCGGCTTACGGAGACGCGCCGAGCGGTGGGACCGCTCGGCGCATCGGCGTTCTCCCGCGGCGAGCCGTACCGGGCGGACGTCACGTAACCCGTTCGTCGGCTGAATAACGGACCGACCCCCGCACGTAGCTGCCACCGATCTTTCTCCGGCGAGAATGCGGCCGCACGTATTCATAGCCCATGCTCATCAGTATGCGGCTGGGGTCCGACACGTTCGGGCGAGTCGGCGAACCGAACGAGGCCGGATCATGTTCTCCGCGAACATGATCCGGCCTCGGTTGATGTGTCCGAAGGGGGACTTGAACCCCCACGCCCGATAAAGGGCACTAGCACCTCAAGCTAGCGCGTCTGCCATTCCGCCACCCGGACCGGTGTTCTGTTGTGTGCCTGGTGAGTTGGGGTCGCCCGGCGGATGATGATCTTAGTAGGGGTGGTTCGCGGATTGCCAAATCGGGTGGTCAGGCGGGGGTTTCGATGCGGGTGGCGTCCACTCGCACGTCATCGGACTGTGCGCGTCGCCGGGCGCCCATTCCGTCACGCCGGGGCCGATCGCGGCGAGCTGAACGCCGTGGGAGCGCAGCGGGCCGAGCCTGGTCATTGTGCGCAGCGTCACACTCCCGACCGCTCAAAGTTCTGGGCATACTGCTCAATTTTTCGCGCACATCTTGCGCATTATGACTGTGAAATGCTTCTGTGATGCGCATAACGCCCCCACATCGAGCCGAATCGCGACCACGAAGCTCTCGCGCCACGACAAGCACAGGAAGGATTTCCCATGCCCCAGATCCTCGAACACGCCACGGCGACAACGGTATTCGACCGTGAGGACGCCTCGGAGCATCCGCACGAACAGGTGATCTTCTGCGAGGACGCCGCCACCGGCCTCCAGGCGATCATCGGAATCCACTCGACCGTGCGCGGCCCCGCGCTCGGCGGCACCCGCTTCTATCCCTACCCGGACCAGGGTGCCGCCCTGACCGACGTGCTGCGGCTCTCGCGCGGCATGACCTACAAGGCCGCCGTCGCGGGTGTCGACCTGGGCGGCGGAAAGGCGGTGATCATCGGCGATCCGAACCGGATCAAGACGCCCGGCCTGCTGCGCGCGTACGGACGCTTCATCGACACGCTCGGCGGTCGATACATCTCGGCGGGCGACGTCGGCACGAATACCGCCGACCTCGACATCATCGGCGAAGTCACGAACCATGTCGTCGGCCGCTCGGCGCGGACCGGGGGATCCGGGGACAGCGCACCCATGACGGCACTGGGGGTGTTCCAGTCCATGCGCGCGGCCGCCGACAGCATCTGGCGCGCACCGTCCCTCGCGGGCCGGACGGTCGGGGTGGAGGGCCTCGGCAAGGTCGGCACCGAACTCGTCGCACTCCTGCACGCCGACGGCGCCCGCATCGTCGTCGCCGATGTCGACCCCGACGCGGTCCGCCGGGTTCGCGACCGATTCCCCGACGTCTCCGTCGCCGCGCACGTTCTCGGCGCCGACCTCGACGTCTACGCGCCCTGCGCACTCGGCGGCACCCTCACCACGGACACGGCGTCCACCCTCACCGCCCGGATCGTCTGCGGCGCGGCCAACAATCAGCTCTGGACACCCGACGTCGAACAGATCCTCACCGATCGGGGTGTCGTCTGGGTGCCCGACTACGTGGCCAACGCCGGCGGGCTCATTCAGGTGGCCGGTGAGTTGCGGCGCGCGAGCGCCGAGCGGATCCGCACCGAGGTCGACGCGATCTACGACACCGTTTCGTCGCTGCTGGAACAGTCGCGGACGGAATCCATCCTCCCGGGACGGGCCGCCGATCGGATCGCCGAGGAGCGCATCTGGTCCGCTCGAGGCGCATGAACCCCAGCCCTGCCGGGCACTTCCGCCACCTGGACATGAGTCCTGTTGTGCTCCTGGCGAGTTGGGGTGCCGGCGGATGATGGGGTGGTTGGCGGATCGCCGAGTCGGGTGGTCAGGCGGGGATTTCGATGCGGGAGGCGCCGATCCGGTCGATGCGGTCGCGGCCCCAAAGGCCCAGGGGCTCCAGGGCGGCGTTGAGGGCGGCGCCGCTCTCGGTGAGGCGGTACTCCACGCGGGGCGGAACCTCGGGGAAGATCTCGCGGGCGACGATCCCGTCTTCCTCGAGTTCGCGCAGATGCTGGATGAGCATCTTCTCGGAGACGCCGGGCAGGCCGCGGCGCAGCTCGCCGAACCGCCGCACGCCGTGCGCCTCGAGCTCCCACAGGATCAGCGCCTTCCACTTCCCGCCGATCACGTCCATCGCCGCGTCGATCCCGCACACGTACGGTCCGGTTCGCTTCGCACCCATCTCACACCTCGTCAGCCGCGTTCGTGTTCCGTCGCATGGTAGGACCACTCGAGCAACGCCGGGGTGATCGCCGGGATTCCGCGAGCGCCGAGCGATGGGAGCGCGTACCGCCCCGAGTCGCTACACACGACCACATCGTGCCGAGCGAAAGTTGCGGCATGTGGAGACCGATCCGACGGCGCACCCCGATGCGGAACCATCCGGATACACTCAGATACGCATCAGGGTGCGGGAGGACGTCGCGTTGGTGCATGCGCTCGGGTGGCCGTTCGGTGGTATTCAGGATGCTCGGGTGGACGTCGGCCGGGACCTGCGCCGCCAGTTCCACAACACCCCGTAATCCCGGCGTGACCAGCGGATCAGGGGGCGATTTGGTCCGCGCGCCGGTATCCGATAACCTTGCTGAGCACACCGGTCCGGGTGGCGGAATGGCAGACGCGCTAGCTTGAGGTGCTAGTGCCCTTTATCGGGCGTGGGGGTTCAAGTCCCCCTCCGGACACGAAACTCGATGCCAGGCCCATGCTCATGGAGAGCATGGGCCTGGCATCGTTTCGTCGTGTTTTGTGGGGGCGCAGCCCCCACGCCCCGCCCGGCGGGCTGCGCCCCCGGACCCCCGTGCAGATGTGGTCCTGTGTCGGAGTGGTTGCACCTTTTCGGGGAGCCCGCACACGTCGCAGCCCCATCCCCACCCTGCCGTTGGGTAACGGGCGGTGGGCCCGGTGTTCGGTCGAGGGCGCTCGATCAGTCCGCGCAGTCGAGCCGGAGTTTCGTGTATCGGCTGAGTGACCGGCTGCGGTCGGCCGGACTGCCCACATTCCGGTCTCGCGGTCCCTGCGCAACGCGGTGAGCGAACAGTATGTCGTCCGACCACTGATATCGACCTCAATGGTCCTCGCCCAAAACAATTGGCCGCCAGGTAGTTCCGCGTTGTCTCTCGCACGGATATCCCACTGCTCGGCGAACGCGGCGGCCTGCTCCGCTCGCCATCGATCCTGCCGCCGCTCCTCCGCTGTTCCCGCGACGACCAATGTCAGTAGGAAAACGAGCGCGCCGATGCCCAATACAACGATCGTGGCGGACCGGTTCTTGCCCATGAACCGAATCGCGGTGAAGGCGACGCCCGTCACCAGCATGCCCGTCACGGTGAGGATGACGGGACCGTCGATCACCGATCGACTCAGCTCGAGCTCGGTTTCGTAGGTACGCAGATGATCCGCCGGCGGCTGTCCGAGCAGCAGATGACACCGGAAATATTCGACCGCACAACCAACAGTGTCAACGCCGTCATCTCTTGACCATCCACGTGGCCCGGCGAACCCGATCCAGCCACCGACGCCCCGAAAGGCCGCAGGTTCACTCCCCCGGGCGGTTGAACCCACGGCACCACCCCCGCGATCAACGCTCGATCCGGCGGACGACTCACCGAACCCCGGCGCGACGTGGGCAAACGCTCGGCGATGGCACAATGGGGTCGATGAAACCCTGGCAGCCCACCTCGACCCCGGACGAAGCACCTGCTGGCAACGGGTGGGTGAGTGTGGACGAGGTACGCGGGCTCCGGGAGCAGTTCGTCGACTTCATGCTCGGCTACAAGTTCGCGATCGAGGAGATCACCACCAAGATCAATATCTTGCGTGAGGACTTCAACAACACCCACGAGTACAACCCCATCGAGCACGTGGGTTCGCGGCTCAAGTCCCCGGAGAGCGTGCTGGAGAAGGTCCAGCGCAAGAACTACGCGATGGATCTGGCCTCGATCCGGGAGAACGTGCTCGACATCGCCGGCGTGCGGGTGGTGTGCAGCTTCATCTCCGATATCCGCAAGATCCGCGACATGCTGGTCGGCCAGGAGGACATCACCCTCCTCGAGGAGCGCGACTACATCACCCACCGCAAGCCGAACGGCTACCAGAGCCTGCACCTGATCGTGTCGATCCCGGTGTTCCGGTCCGACCGCACCGAGCGCGTCCCGGTCGAGATCCAGATCCGCACCATCGCCATGGACTTCTGGGCCAGCCTCGAGCACAAGATCTACTACAAGTACCGGGGCGAAGTGCCGCCGAATCTCCGCACCGACCTGGCGCAGGCCGCCGAGGTGGCGACCCAGCTCGACGAGAAGATGGAAGCCCTGCACCGCCAGGTCGACCGCACCGCGCACCCCCGGACGGACCCGGCCGATTCGCTGGACTTCAGCGTGCTCTACCGGAAGCTTGTCGCCGACCAGTAGGGTCCTCACCACCCACCTCGGCCGAAAGTTAGGTTAGCCTGAGCTGATGAAATGGGATAACTTCGTTGCCGGCCTCCTCGCCCGCGAACGAGTCGCGGCCAACCTGCTGCGCGCCCGCCTCGAGATCGGCCCGGGCACCGGGCGCGGTTACGTTCCGATCCAGCCGGGTGACGAGTCCGTGGCCTTCTACTTCTCCCGCGACGGCGAGGAGCTGCACGCCCGCGCCAGCGAGCGCCCGAATGCCTTGGGCGGCTGGGAGATCGCCGACGAGGAACGCAGCACCGGCCACCGCAACTACACCGTCCGCTCCTACGACCCCGAGACCCGTGAGATGGTGGTCGACTTCGCCGAGCACGCGCACGGTCCGGCGATCGACTGGCTGCGCGCCGCCGAACCCGGCTGGCGGGTGCTGGGCGCCGGGCCGCGGTCCTGGTATTCGCCCCCGCGGGCCGCCCACCACATCCTCGCCGGGGATCTGGCGGCGCTGCCGGCGCTGGCCCGCATCCTCGAGCAGACCGATCCTTCGGTGCGCGTCACCGTGGTCGCCGAGGTGCTGGACCGCAGCGAAATCGCTTATCTCCCCGAGCATCCGAACGCCGAGATCGTGGAGCTCGTCGGCACCGGCAACGGCGTCGCGCGCACGCAGCTGGCCTCGACGCTGGCCGAGATCGACCTGTCCGGCGACGCGTACTGCTGGCTGTCGGGCGAGTCCGCCGACACCCGCGCCGCCAAGAAGCACCTCGAGGCGCTGGGGTGGACCCGCGACCGCTACGACATCGTCGGCTACTGGCGCCAGGACGCCGAGGTGTGGACCGCGCGCTTCGATGAGCGGGGCGAGGAGTTGCTCCAGGTGTTCCAGAACGCCTTGGACGAGGGGCGTTCGCGCGAAGAAGCCACCGACCTCTACGAGGCGGCGCTCGAGGCGGCCGGGCTCTGATCCGGGCTCGACCGCGGCGAACCTGGTAGGAAGGGTGGGTGAGCGCTGACGATCCCGACGCGGAGAAAGTGATCGAACTGGCCGGCGCGGTGTTCGACCTCGCGCGCACGGGCGATGCCGACACGCTGGCCGCCTACCTCGACGCGGGTGTG
Organism: Nocardia puris; assembly: GCF_003315035.1. GTDB lineage: Bacteria > Actinomycetota > Actinomycetes > Mycobacteriales > Mycobacteriaceae > Nocardia > Nocardia puris. The sequence goes on along the minus strand of NZ_QNRE01000002.1, from coordinate 521,733 downwards.
CCCGCCGACCTCACCAACGACCGCGGCGACACGCTGGTCATGCTGGCCGCCTACCACGGGCGCCGCGACGCCGTCGCCGCCCTGCTCGAGCGGGGCGCCGACCCCGACCGGGCGAACGACCGCGGCCAGACCCCGCTGGCGGGCGCGGTGTTCAAGGGCGAGGACGAGATCGTCCGCCTGCTGCTGGCGGCGGGCGCCGATCCGGACGCGGGCACGCCGTCCGCCCGCGACGCCGCCGCCATGTTCGGCAAGACCGGCTTGCTGGACCCGACGGACTGAGCGGAATATTCTCCGGCCGCAATCCCGTTGGGCGTGGGGTGAACGATTTCAACGCACGCGTGATCGAGGAGTTCCGCGCGAACGGCGGACGGGTCGGCGGCCCCTTCGAGGGCCGCGACAACATGGTGCTCATCACCACCACCGGCGCGAAATCGGGACGTCGCATCACGACTCCCCTGGTCTTCCTGCCCGACGGTGATCGCCTCGTCCTCATCGCCTCCAACGGCGGCTCCGACAAACACCCGGCCTGGTATCACAACTTGCGTGCGACCCCGGAACTGACCGTGGAAGTCGGCACCGAAAAGTTCGACGCCGAAGCGGAATTCGTCACCGGCGCGGAACGTGACCGGCTCTACGACCGCATGGTCGCACGGCACACCGACTTCGGCACCTACCGCGAGAAGACCGACCGCGTCATCCCGGTCGTAGCGATCAATCGCCGCGCGGCGTAGCACCCGGCTCGCGCACCGCGTCCGCAACATGCGCTTGCTCGACCGTGCCCAGCGGGAGGGTGCGGCCGCTCAGGGCACCACGGTCGACGATGTCAGCTCGTCAACGGAATCGTGTCGGCGACCGAGTCCCTGCCGAATCCGGTGGCGCGCGCCGAGACCTTGCTGACGATCGCGGCGAACGGGCTGCTCCCCGGAACAGGGCGGCAGCGTCGAGTAGTGCCGCACCGGTTCGATAGTTCACCGTGAACCAGCACGCGCCCGATCGGGGGTCGCCGATCGGGCGGCGCCTCAGCCGCGTTTGGCGACCGCCGCGACAGCCTTGCGCGCCGCCACCAGGACCGGGTCCCACACCGGGGAGAAGGGTGGGGCGTAGCCGAGGTCGAGGGCGGTCATCTGCTCGACGGTCATGCGGGCGGTGAGGGCGACGGCGGCGATGTCGACGCGTTTGGCGGCGCCCTCGCGGCCCACGATCTGCACGCCGAGGAGCCGGCCGGTGCGGCGCTCGGCGAGCATCTTCACCGTCATCGGCGCGGCCTCCGGGAAATAGCCGGAGCGGCTGGTGGATTCGATCGTCACGGTGACGAACTGCAACCCGGACTCGCGGGCTTCGGCCTCGAGCAGCCCGGTCCGCGCGACTTCCAGATCGCACACCTTGCTCACCGCCGTGCCCACCACGCCCGGGAACGTGCCGTAGCCGCCACCGATGCCCGCGCCGATGATCTGGCCGTGCTTGTTCGCGTGGGTGCCGAGCGGGATGTGGCGCATCCGGCCCGACACCAGGTCCAGCACCTCCACGCAATCGCCGCCCGCCCAGATGTTCTCGTGTCCGCGCACCCGCATCGACAGATCGGTCAGCAGGCCGCCGTGCTCGCCGAGCGGCAGCCCGGCCGCACGGGCGAGCGCCGTCTCCGGCTGCACGCCGATACCGAGCACCACCACGTCGGCGGGGTATTCGGCGTCCTCGGTGACCACCGCGCGCGCCCGGCCCGACTCGTCGATGCGGATCTCGGTGACCTCCGCGTCGCAGACGACGTCGATGCCCATGCCGGACATGGCTTTCCGGATCAGCGCCCCCATATCGGGGTCCAGGCTCGACATCGGCTCGGTGCCCCGGCTGACCATCGTGACCTCGTAGCCGCGCGTGATGAGCGCCTCGGCCATCTCGACGCCGATATAGCCCGCGCCCACCACGACGGCTCGCTTGCCCTCGGTGGCCTCCAGCGTCTCGATCAGCGCCTGTCCGTCGTCGAGGGTTTGCACGCCGTGCACGCCGGCGGCGTCGATACCCGGCAGCGGCGGGCGGATGGGCCGCGCGCCGGTCGCGATGACCAGCTTGTCGTAGGCCGTCCACTCCTCCGCGCCCGTGTCGCGGTTCCTGGCGCGCACGCGGCGCCCCGGCACATCGATCTCGACGACCTCGGTGCGGGTGCGCAGGTCGATGTCGCGGGCGCGGTGTTCCTCGGGGGTGCGCGCGATCAGATGATCGCGGTGCGCCACGATGCCGCCCACCCAGTACGGAATCCCGCACGCGGAGTAGGAGCTGAAGCCCCCGCGCTCGAACACGACGATCTCGAGATCCGCCGGCCCGGCCATCCGCCGCGCCTGGGAGGCCGACGACATGCCCGTCGCGTCGGCGCCGATGACGACCAGACGTTCACTCATTCTTCCCACGCTACGTGTCCGCTCCGGACCACGGCACCCGTGCGGGTGATCTTGCGGGCGGTGCGGCGGGTGCGATAGGTTGCCCGACGCTGGGGGCGGGGTCGTCCGCGCGACGGCTCCCGAGGGGGCGCGGCGCGATCCGCCGTGACGACAGGGGTTGTGCCGATGGATGGCGTGCAGGATGTGCTCGCGGGTGTGGGGATCGCGCTGACGGTGTTCGCGGCGGTGGCGTTCGTGCTGGCGGTCAGCTGGCGGTGGAGGAATCCGACGGTCGGCGGGGTGCGCCTGGACCGCATCCTCATCGATCTCGGCATCGGATTGGCGGCGGTCGGCATCGTCGCGTCGGTTGCCGGGCTGGTGCCGGTGCGTTCGCCGGGCGGTGACGATGCCGGCGCGCGATGCGGCGCCGCGACCACCCAGGCGCAGCAGTCGGCCGGTGAGTGCGCGTGGGCGGGCGGCGGATCCACGCGCTGAGCCCGGCCGATCGATTAGCGGTGGGCCTAGCCGGGAGTTAGCGGTGGAAACCGCTGCGCTGAGCCGGATTTCACGTTTCGCCAGGGGGTGCGGTGGGCAGCCGCCGGGGCTAGTTTGGTGACGTGAGTTACGAGTACGTCGTCGTACCCGCGGGGGCGGTTTCCACGCCGGGCGAGGTCGCCCAGTATGTCCGGTCGCAACGCGATCTGCCACTGGACGGCGACCTACGCCTCCTCCTGGTGCCCGGACTGACGGCGTGGAATGCGGCCGTGCCCCCCACGCGCTCACACGCGAGGGTGCGCATCGAGGCGGCGGGCAGCGTGGTGCGGGTGACGGCCGCCGACGAACTCGACCGCAGGCGCAGGGATCCCGCGGTGGCCGACGCCGGGGGCCCGGTGCGGCAACTCCTCGAAGATCTCCTCACCGGCTTCGACTACGAGATCTACGACGCGCGCGCCCACACCTTGCGCTCCGCGCCGGGGTTGCGCGTCGCCGACGTGGACATCGGCGGCGAGCGGCAGTACACCTCGGTCACCGAACATCAGCTGTACGCGTGGGTGCCGAGTCTGTCCGGACTCGCCGCGACGCCGTTCCTCATCATCAGCCGCACCGGCGATCCGCAGACCTTCATCCAGACCTACCGCGACGGCTCCGACAACTACACCGTCGAGATTCACGACAGCGCCCACACCGATCACTTCTTCGCCGCGCAGCTGCGCGACCCGCAGCTGGTCGCCCGCCTGCTCTGGGAGTGGGCGGGCAACGACTGGACCACCCTCGGCCGCGTGGACTGGACGCGCGAGGGCAAATAGGGGTCAGTGGCCGGGCAGCACGCAGACCGCGTCGAGTCCGAGCACATGGTTGAGCCTGCCGAACGCCAGCCACGAGCCGATGCTCATGCTCAGCTCCACGATCTCGGCCTGGCTGTAGTGGGCGCGCATCCGTGTCCAGAACTCCTCGTCGAGGTTGTGGTGATCGGTCGCGTAGCGCTCGGCGTATTCGGCGGCCAAACGGGTGCGGTCGTCGAACAACTCGGTGGTGCGCCACTCGGTCACGGCGTCGGCGAATTCGGTCTCGACCTTCTGTCCGTCGCGCTCGGTGCGCCAGTCCAGGCAGAACAGGCACCCGTTGATCTGGGCGATGCGCAGCCGCGCCGCCTCGAACTCGCGCAGCCCCAGCGTGCTGTGCTCGTACACGGCCAGCGAGAAGCTCGACGCGGCGATCCCGATGCCGGGGACCATCTCTCCCCACACATAGCCGATCGGGTCCTTGCCCTCGGGGACGTCGATGATCATGGGTTCTTCCTTCCGAGTTTGCCCACCGCGGGTCGCAGCGGCACGTCGAGTGCGTCGTACAGTCCCGGTTCCGCGTCCACCAGCCAGTCGATGGCGCCCACGAGACGGCCGACGGCGGTGGCATTGCCGCCCGCGGAACGGTTTCCGTCCTCGTCGGTGGCCTCCACGCTGACCTCGATGCGCGGGCGGCCCTCCACGATCACGCGGTGCGCGCCGTCGCCGTCGGGCGGGGTGGGCCAGTCGGGTGCGGCTGTGGGGTGGATGCGCGTGACGTGCTCGATCACGAGGCGCGGCTCGCCCCCGACGATTCCCTGCACCTCGAAACGCACCGCGCCCTGGGTGCCCGCGTCGAAATCGCCCATGCTCGCGGTGGTGACGGTCTCGTCGAGCGGGCGGCGGTCCAGCGTCTCGCGGATCTCGTCGAGCTCGACGCCCAGCGCCCGCGCCATGAGTCGGACCTGCCCGCCCCACACCATGGTCGGCACACCCGGCAGCAACATCGGAGGCTGGTAGTCCATGGGCTGACCCATGCCGACCAGATAGCGCACGGAGTCGGGCTGGTCATAGGTGGAGTAGTCGAAGATCTCCTGGCAGCGCAGCACGTCGATGGTGCCGGCCAGGCCGCTGATCAGCAGTGGCAGCACATCGTTGCCCCAGCCGGGATCGATGCCGGAGACGAACAGCGAACCACCGCCCGCCGCGATGGCGGCCAGCACCGGATCGCGCAATTCCGGTGGGGCGCTGCGCGGATCGTAGAGCGCGTAGAGGGCGGGGGTCACGACCGCGGCGCCCGCACCGATCGCGCGCAGGATGTCGGCCAGTGCGTCGTCGGGGCGGACGTCGCCGGAGGCCGCGTAGACGATGGCGCGCGGCCGGGTGGCGAGCGCCGCGTCGATATCGTCGGTCGCGGTGACGCCGAGGTCGTAGCCGAGGCCGGCGAGATCGCCCGCGTCGCGGCCGACCTTGGCGGGATTGTGCACGAGCACCCCCGCCAGTTCCAGCGCCGGATGGGATTCGACGGCACGGATGGCGGCACGGCCGACATTGCCCGTGCCCCAGACGAGCGTGGGGATCATCGCGCGAGCGTAGCAAGCGCTTGGTTCGGTGTCCGGGGATCGTGAGAATCCCGCGCCGGAGCTGTGACGCAGGGATCGTCCGAATACCTGGTCGAGGGCGGCGACGTCGGGTAGGGTTGGACGCGTCACGCCGCCTTCGCCGGCGTTCCGCCATTCGGCATCCACGCATCGAAAGAGAAGATATGTGTAACCCAGGGTTACATGTAACTGCGAGTTACGCTTATTCTGACTCGGGTTCGATGCTCCCCGGCCGCCGTTCACGCATCCGAAAAGCATTCGTCTTCGCAACCGGTCGGCGAGTTCCGTTCCACGCCACGGGATTGCGCCGCCTCCACGCGGCGCGGCTAGTACGGTATAGCCCGCCGCAGAGCGCAGACGTGGGTGACGAGCATCCGGCGGAAAGGCGGGACCCCGACATATGAAAGAGCCGTATTCTCCCTGGCAGAACAGGAATTCGGCCGACATCCCCCTCTCCGACCGCTACACCAGCGCCGACCCCATCCGGTGGAACGGCAGCATGGTCTACCCCATGTACACCGAACAGTTCGGTCCCGCACCGATTCTGCTCGGCATGACGCTCCTCTCCGCCGCACCGCCCGCCGGGCTGCGCGGGCACGGCATCGGGCTCTCGGTGGCCGAGGGCTACATCGAGATCGACGGCCGCAGGCTCCCCGGTGTCGACGTGTGGAGCGACGCGCTCGTGCGCGGCATCACCGTCGAACTCACGCCCACCGGGCCAGGCGCCATGTTCACCCTCACGCCGGTCTGGGTGGACCGCACCGGCGTCCATCGTTCGTGGACGGGCAATTACGGCATCCTCATCGAGGACACGCCCGACGGGCGCATCGCGCTGTGGTGCAGCGTCGGGGAGGGACCGCCGAACTTCGCCAACCTCGTCGTCGGCGTGGCGACCGACGCCGGGGACGAGATCGTGCCCGTGCCACCCGCGCCCGGCAGTGCACTGCCCGCGACGCCCGGCGTGATCCGGACGGACGCGCCGGAAAGTGCCGCGCGCGCCAAGTATTCGAGCCTCGACCCTGTCGAACCGGAGGCCGAGAAGCCGCTGCCGACGTACACGCCCGAACCCATCACGAGCTGGACGCCGACCCGCGCCGTGGTGGAGTGGAGTGCTCCGGTCGTGGAGCCCGCCGAACCGGATAACGCTGCGCCGCAAATTGATTCGAGCGCGGCCACCGCTCCGATCCAGACGATCACGAAGGCGCCGCCCCACGCGCCGGAACCGGCCCCGCCGGTGCCAACGACCACCGCGCTGCGGCCTGCCCCCGCACCGGAGATTTCTGGGCCGGAAATGTCCGCGCCCGAGCGGCCCGCCGCGAGCAGAGTCGAACCGCCGCCGCGCCTTCCGGCGCCGCCCTCGCCGGAACAGATCGCCGAGGCGTTCGCCCAGCGGTCCCATGGGGACCGGGCCGTCGCACTCGATGCGCCCGTGCCGGTGCGACCGCTTGCCGACGCAGGCGACACCGTAGGCGAACCGGCCTGGCTGCGTCTCGGCGCAGGCGGCATTGTGGATGAGGCGGCTCCGGCCCGGCCGCACCCCGAAGCGGACAGCACCGTAGACAAGCCATCGCCGGTGTGGGAGGCCGGCGTGATCGCCGCAGCGCCGGAACTGCCTGCGCCCGTTGCGGAACCGGTCACCACGCCGAGCGGTCTGCCGAAACAGGTCGAGCCGAGTGCCGACTCGGACGGGCCGGATCCCACGGCGCAGCGCGGAGAGGAGGCACCACCGGAGTGGTTGTCGGATCGCGGTGCTCCACCCCGTCCGGCGGATATGTCCCCGCCGGTTCGCCCGGTGGACGGACGGGACGAATCCCCCGCTCGGCTGCTCCGGCCTGTCACGTCCGAGCCCCCAACTCGTCTTTCGGCACCTCAGACCGCACAGACTCCCCCGAGTGCGCAGGTCCCACCGCCGCCCTCGGGTGACCAGGGCACGTCACGTCCGTCGGGCGCGACTCCACTCTCTGCACCACCGACCAACACCACCGGCTCGCAACCGACGAGCCCGGCTTTCGCGCCGCCCACACCCGCTCCGACCGCCCACGCCCCGCAAGAACCGCCGGGCGCGACTCCCGCACAGCCCACATCACATACGACCACTCACACCCCGCCCCACACATCAGATGCGGCGCTCGCCCCGGTATCGCAGCCCGCGCGGACGCCGGCGAGCAACCACGTTCCGCTGCCGGAGCCGACCGTGCCCGAAGGTGCCACACCATCGAATTCGCCTGCGCCGCAGAGTCATACGCCATCTCAGGGTCCGGCGTCGGTGAGTCGCCCCTCGGAGCCCACCGTCTCCGAGCCGAGTACACCCTCGCCTCGACCCGAGGCAGGCACCGGGCGTGCCGCTGAGCACGGCTATCGCAACGCCCTCTACGAACTCGGTGTCGCCATGTTCGGGCGCGGTGAGGAGGAGCAGGCGTGTGAGTTGTGGGCGCAGGCGGCGCAGGCGGGGCATGCCGGGGCCGGGTACGACCTCGGCGTGGTGCTGCTGCGGCGCGGTGCGGTGCGGGAGGCCGAACAGTGGTGGCGCACGTCAGCGGAGTTGCGCGATGTGCGCGCGATGTCGGGACTGGCCGACCTGTTGGACCGGCACGGTGACCACGCCGAGGCGCGCACCTGGCGCACCCGCGCGGTCGAGGCGCGGGCCGGGGAGGCCGGTCAGCCGGGCTGAGCGGCGCTTCCCCTTACCCGCGCCGGAAAAAATCGGTTGCGGTGGCCCGGGGGCTCGTGGGTACGGTGACCGGCGTGGCAGTGACAAACATGGTCGCGGCGTACGCGGCCACTTATTTCATCCGGCTGCGTGCGGAAGGCTCGGGCTCGGCCTGCGCACCGCACCGCTGCGTCTCCCGACACCACTGATCGGGATCCCCGGCGCTCCACGCGCCTGACGCCGACCGCCTCCGCGCGGTCGAGTTGTGCTGCCCCGGCACGGGTCCGGGCGAATCGAACCTGCCGATTCGACCCCACCCTCCGGAGGACACCCATGTCCCGCTCACGGTCCCTGCCGCGCGCCCGCGACGCCCGCAGGCCCTCGGTCAGCACACGCAAACGCTTGAGCCAGAACTTCCTCGCCGACACCGGCGCCGCCCACCTGCTGGTGCGCTCGTCCGGGATCGGCGCCGACGATCTCGTGCTCGAGATCGGTCCCGGCGACGGCATCCTCACCCGCCAACTGGCCGCGACCGCCCGCCGCGTGCTCGCCTACGAACTCGACCCGCGCTACGCGCAACGACTGCGCCGCCGCTACACCGGTGACGCCCGGGTGAGTGTCCACCAGGCCGACTTCCGCACCGTGCGCCCGCCGGGCGAACCGTTCGCCGTGGTCGCCAACATCCCGTACGGCAGCACCACCGACATCGTGCGCTGGTGCCTGGCCGCACCGACGATGACCTCGGCGACGCTGCTCACCCAGCTCGAGTTCGCCCGCAAACAGACCGGGGACTACGGCCGCTGGTCCAAACTCACCGTCACCCACTGGCCGCGCACCGAGTTCGCGCTCGGCCCCCGGGTCGACCGCACGCGATTCCGCCCGGTCCCCCAGGTCGACTCGGCCGTGCTGCACCTGCGCAGGCGCGGCGAACCGCTGCTCCCCGCGCGCGCCGATCGCGACTACCGCGCCCTGGTAGAACTGGGCTTCTCGGGTGTCGGCGGCTCGCTGGCGGCGTCGTTGCGCACCCGTTTCCCGCCGCGCCTGGTGCGCCGGGCGTGCGCGTTCGCCGGGGTCGCGCCCGACGAGCCGGTGGGCTTCGTCGACCCGGACCGGTGGCTCACGCTCTACCGCGCGCTCATCTGACCTGACGGTCGGTTTTGCCCCTCGATCGCTGATCTTCGCGCGGAATGTGCCGGTCGCGCGGGTCGGGCGGCGTTACGATGCGCAGATGGCGCACCCCGCACCGGTTCCGGGGGCGACGGTCGGAGCGGGCACGTCGCCGGTCGCGGGACGCGGTACCGGGGTCGCGGAGGTGGTCGCCCGCTTCGTGGAAGCGTGGCGGGAGGCGCGCACCCCGCCCGACCTGCCCGCCTTCCTTCCCGACTCCCCCGCCATCCGCCGCGTGTCGCTGATCGAGCTGATCAAGGTGGACCTGGCCAACCGGTGGTCGCGCGACGCCGAACCGAAACGCCTAGCCGAATACGTGGAGGAGCTGCCGGAGCTGAGCACCTGGCCGTTGCCACCGGATCTCATCTACGAGGAGTTCCACGTGCGCAGGCAGGCCGGGAACTCGGTCGACGTCGGCGAGTACACCGCCGCGTATCCGGCGCAGGCGCAAGAGCTTTCGCAGATGCTGGCGACCGGCGACTACCACAGCACGATGATGGCCGCCGCCACCGAACCGGTCCGGCTCGACGACATCGACGTCGGCCAGCGCATCGACGATTTCGACCTCATGACCAGCCTGGGCCGCGGTGCGTTCGCGCGCGTCTTCCTGGCCCGGCAGCGGTCCATGCAGCGACTGGTCGCCGTGAAGATCTCCCAGGACAAGGGCACCGAACCGCAAACGCTGGCCCAGCTCGACCACGAGTACATCGTGCGGGTCTTCGACCAGCGGGTGCTGCCCTCGCGGCGCCTGCGCCTGCTCTATATGCAGTACGTGCCCGGCGGGACGCTGTTCTCCGTGCTGGAACAGGTGCGCGCCACCCCGCCCGCCGAACGCGACGGCGCGCTGCTGCTGGACGTGGTGGACGCCGTGCTGGCGGCCAAGGGCGAGATCCGGCCGAGCGAGTCCCCGGTGCGGGCGGAGCTGGCCGAGCTGTCGTGGCCGGAGACGGTCGCGTGGCTGGGCCGCAGGCTGGCCGAAGCCTTGGACTACGCGGGCCGCCGCGGCGTGCTGCACCGCGACATCAAACCGGCCAATGTCCTGCTCACCGCCGACGGCGTCCCCAAGCTGGCCGATTTCAATATCAGCTTCAGCGGCAACGTGTCCGGGGACAGCCCGGTCGCGTACTTCGGCGGTTCGCTGGCCTACATGTCCCCCGAGCAGCTGTCGGCCGTGCACCCGGATCGCCCGGCCACCGCCGCCGACCTCGACACCCGCAGCGATCTGTACTCGCTGGCCGTGATGCTGTGGGAGCTGCTCACCGGGCGCAAACCGTTCGGCGACGACGCCGTGAGCGGCGGCGACCGCACCACCCTGGACGGGATGCTGGACCGGCGCGCGGCGGGCCCCGATGCACTGCCCTACGGCGATCTGCCGCCCGACTGTCCCGAGGCGCTGCGCCGCGCCCTGGCGCGCGCGCTCGACCCCGACCCCGACGGCCGCTGGGCCACCGGCGCGGATATGGCCCAGCAGCTCGACGTGGTGCTCGACGCGCACGCCCGCGACCTGGTCGACCCGCCCGAGCGCAGCTGGCGGCGCCGCTCCCGGCTGCTCATGCTGCCGATCGTCGGGCTGGCCATCGGCATCCCGAACGCGCTGGCCATCCTCTACAGCTACAACCACAATCGCAGCCTCATCATCGACAAGCTCGACAGCGAGGCGCAGACGCAGTTCGATCAGATCGCGCTCAACACCTACGGCTTGTGCTTCCTGGTGGGCTTCATCGTCACCAACGTGCTGCTGGCCGGGCTGCTGCCGATCGCCTACGGCCTGCACAAGGGCCGCACCTACGACGCCGAACGCCTGGCGCGGGCCCGCTCCGACACGTTGCGCCTCGCGCAGCGAAATGTGCTGACCTGCTTCGGATTGTGGGCGCTGGCGGGCGTGGTGGTGCCGGTGACCGTGCAGGTGTCGGGCAATCGTCTGGAACCCGACGCCTACGTGCACTTCTTCGTCACCCAGATCGTGTGCGGCGGCATCGCCATGGCCTACCCGTACTTCCTGGTGAGCTTCTACGCGGTGCGCAGCCTGTATCCGATGTTCCTGCCGCACGGCGGGCTCGGCCGCGAGGACGCCGAACAACTCGACGAACTCGACCGCCGCAGCACCTGGTTCCTAGCGATCGCCGCCGCCGTCCCGCTGCTGGGCGTGGCGGGCGCGACGTTCATTCCCGCCGAGGACATTCCGTCGGTGATCGTGGCGCTGCGCGTGCTGTGCGTGGGCAGCGCGCTGGCGTTCGTGGGGGTGTACTGGCTGTTCCGGATGCTGGAGCAGGACATCGCGGCGTTGCAGCGGATCGTCGCGCGCTGATCGGCCCGTTGGCCCGGCGGGCGTTGAGTAGTCTGCCGGTCACGGGTGCGTCCAGGAAGATCACGTCGCGTCGAAGGCCGACCAGCGTGCACAACACGTGCGATCCGGCGGCCGACGCGCGGCGGCATGCTCCTCTCCCTCTCATCGGTCAGGTAGGTGGAGATTGCCGTCGTCGCCTCGACGAGGATCGCCATACCGCCGCCGGGCTCGGCTTGCCGAAGTCGCCGCGCGCAGCTCGTCGCGAAAGGTGACGAGCGCCGATGATCGCCACCGGAACCCGTCGACGCGCAGCCGTACACGGCCCGGCCGATCCCCGAGTCGTTCGGTGCGGACGCGCAGCGCTACGACCAGGCCCGGACCGCCTATCCCGATCCCATGGTGACGCGGATCGCCGCCGGCATCCCCGGACCCGGGCCGCCGTCGGCCGACAGCGCCGCACGTCCGTCGACGAACGTGCGGCGCTGCGAAACCCGCCCGGGTCTACACCGGGGTGAAGTCCCGGCTGCCGATGTAGGTCGGCCGGGGCCCCGGGGCGGCGAACGGCTCCTCGAGGGTGTTCTCGACGCTGTTGAACACCAGGAAGACGTTCGAGCGCGGGAACGGCGTGATGTTGTTCGCCGAACCGTGCATCAGATTCGAATCGAACAGCAACGCCGATCCGGCCCGGCCGGTGAACTGGGAGATCCCGTACCGATTCGCCAAGGCCTCGATGTCCTCGGTGGTCGGCACGCCGATCTCCTGCTCCTGCAACGACTCCCGGTAGTGCTCGGCGGGGGTGCTGCCCTGGCACGGCACGAACGTGCGGTGCGAACCCGGCATCACCATGAGGCTGCCGTTGAACGGGTGGTTGTCGGTCAGCGCGATCGACAGGCTCACCGCGCGCGGGGTCGGCATCCCGTCCTCCGCGTGCCAGGTCTCGAAGTCGGAGTGCCAGTAGAACCCCGTCCCACGGAACCCGGGCATGTAGTTGATCCGGGTCTGGTGCAGGTACACCTCGGATCCGAGCACCTGGCGGGCCAGGCCCGCGGCGCGCGACTGCCCCACCAGCTCGGCGACCAGCGGGCTCAGTTTGTGCACCTCGAAGATCGAGCGCACCCGCCCCGACGCCCGCTCGGTGATCACGCGGTCGTCCTCGGCCAACGCGGGGTCGGCCGCCAGCCGGTCGATCTCCGCGCCGAAGGCGGTCACCTCACCGGCGTCGAGCAGATCGGGCAGCACCGCGAACCCGTCGCGGTCGAAGGTGGCCAGTTCCTCGGATTCGATCCGCCCGTATACCACCGGGTCGGGGCGCTCGATGTGCGCCACGCGCCCGGCGGTGCGGGTGGGGTACCGATCGACGCGCTCGGCCGATTCGCGTTCGATGGCTTGCAGCACCACTTCCCTGGATTTCCTTTCAGCTCGGCACGGCGACCAACGGGTAGACGCCGTTGCTGTCGTGGACCTCCTGCCCGGTGACCGGCGGGTTGAACACGCACATCATGCGCATCCGCTCGCGCACCTCGAGACGGTGCCGCTCGTGCCCGTCGAGCAGGTACATGGAACCGGGCCCGAGTTCGTAGGTGACGTCGTTGTCGAGATCGGTGAGCGTGCCCTCGCCCTCGACCAGCCACACCGCCTCCACGTGGTGGCGGTAGTGGAACTCGTGCACGGTCCCGGCGTCGATGGTGGTCTCGTGGAAGGAGAACCCGACGCCGTCACCGCCCAGCACGATGCGCTTGCTGCGCCAGCCGGTGCCCGCGACGTCGCGGTCGGTGCCGGTGATCTCCTGGGTGGTACGAACGATCACGCGCGCTCACCCGCCTTGGTCGCGACCCCCTGGCGCAGGCGGCCCCAGCCGGTGCAGACCGTGTCGATCGCGCCGGTCAGGATCTGCAGGCCGTGGTCGAGCTCGTCGTCGGTGATCGTCAACGGCGGCAACAACTTCACCACCTCGTCGGAGGAACCGGAGGTCTCCACCAGCAGACCGCGCTCGAAGGCGACCTGGCAGACCTTGCCCGCCTGCGAGGGATCCTCGAACGCGAGGCCGTGCACCAGGCCGCGGCCGCGCGTGGACAGGCCCGGGAAGTGCCCGGCCACCTCGGCCAGGGTCTGCGCGACGTGCCGGCCCTTGGACCGGGTCGAGTTCTGCAGGGTGTCGTCGGACCAGTAGTGCTCTAGCGCGGTCTGGGCGGTGACGAACGCCGGGTTGTTGCCGCGGAAGGTGCCGTTGTGCTCGCCGGGCGACCACTGGTCCAGCTCGGCCTTGAACAGCACCAGCGCCAAAGGCAGGCCGTAGCCGCCGATGGACTTGGACAGGGTCACGATGTCGGGGGTGATGCCCGCGACCTCGAACGAGAAGAACGGCCCGGTGCGCCCGCAGCCCATCTGCACGTCGTCGACGATCAGCAGGATCTCCCGCTCGGCGCACAGGTCGGCCAAGTGGCGCAGCCACTCGGCCCGCGCGACGTTGACGCCGCCCTCACCCTGCACGGTTTCCACGATAACGGCCGCCGGGCGGTCGAAGCCCGAGGACGTGTCGTCGAGCACCCGCTCCATCCACTGGAAGTCGGCGGTGGTGTTGTCGAAGTAGCCGTCGTAGGGCATGTGCGCGGCGTGCACCAGCGGCACACCCGCACCCGCGCGCTTGGCCGCGTTGCCGGTGACCGACAGCGCGCCCAGCGACATGCCGTGGAACGCGTTGGTGAAGCTCAGGATGGTCTGGCGCCCCGTCACCTTGCGGGCCAGCTTGAGCGCGGCCTCGACCGAGTTGGCGCCGGTCGGGCCGGGGAACTGCACCTTGTAGTCCAGTCCGCGCGGGGCCAGCACGACGTCGCGGATCGTCTCGAGCAACTTGCGCTTGGCGGCGGTGGACATGTCCAGGCCGTGGGTGATGCCGTCGGAGGCGATGTAGTCCAGCAGCGGCTGCTTGAGGACGTCGTTGTTGTGCCCGTAGTTCAGCGAGCCGGCGCCCGCGAAGAAGTCGAGGAAGTCCTTGCCCTCCTCGTCGCGCAGCCAGGCGCCCTTGGCCGTGGTGAACACGGTGGGCCAGGCCCGGCAGTAGCCGCGGACGTTGGACTCGAGCGACTCGAAAATGGTGGTTTCGGCGGTGATCATTCGAAGCTCCTTACTTCTGTGCGATCGGCGCGATGCGGTAGAGGTCTTCGGCGGCGTGCTCGTCGGGGAAGACGGCGGGATCGAACAGGGGGTGCTTGGTCATCCGCGCGCCGCGATGGCGGGCGACCGCGTCGAACATGGCGATCGATGCCGCGTTGTCGGGCGAGACGGTGGTCTCGAGCGTGCTCGCGGGCAGGGCGTCGAGCAGCCACTCGATCATCGCCGTCCCGATGCCGCGCCCGCGCGCGGCGTGCGAGACGGCCACCTGCCACACGAACAGCGTGTGCGGCGCCTGCGGACGGAGGTATCCGATGACGAAGCCGACGACACTGCCGTCCACCTCGGCCACCACCGTGGTGTCCGTGAAATCGCGACACCACAGCAGGTAGGCGTAGCTCGAATTCGTATCGAGCACACGCGAATCCTTGGCGATGCGCCAGATCGCGGCGGCGTCGTCCAGCCGTGGCGCGCGCAGGACCGGGGTGCCGGTCCCGTCGCGCGGCGGGCCGCCGCGCTCGATCGTCTCCGTGGACAAGGTATGCAGTGACATACAACTCCCAGGTCGAGTCTGCAGTACTTATCCAGGCTTACGAACAAATGTTGAGGTGGACCGGTCGAACTCTTTACGGTTGCATTACGAACAGATCACGTGGGTTCGGAAAATGTGATCAACGTTGCACATCGAGACGATATCCGAGGCCGCGCACAGTAACCACGACGGCGGGGTCCGACGGATCTCTTTCGATTTTTGTGCGAAGCCGTCGCATATGGACGTCGACGATGCGTTCATCACCGAAAAATCCGTCGTCCCAGACCCGTTCGAGCAGGACAGAGCGGCTGAGCACGCGCCCGGGAGTTTCCGCGAGTTCGCAGAGCAGCCGAAATTCTGTTATAGTGAGGCGAATTTCCTCATCACCACGGCGGACCGCTCCGCCGTCCCGATCGAGGATCAGCGGCGAATTCTCGTCGGCCTCGAGAATCATTTCCCGGGGCTCCTCGCGTTCGGCCGCCAAGCGCGCGCGACGGCGTAACGCACGCATTCGCGCGGATACTTCCTTGATTTCGAACGGTTTCTTGACGAAATCGTCGGCGCCGGCTTCCAGCGCGGCCACCACGTCGTGGGTGTCGTGGCGCGAGCTGATCACGATGATCGGCACATCGTGGTCGCGGCGGATCTCCCGGATGCAGTCGAAGCCGTCCATGTCCCCGAGCATCAGGTCCACGATCATCACGTCCGGCGCGCCGTTGCTGCGCAGGTAGGTCAGCGCGTCCTCGGCCTCACCGGCCTCGGAGACCTCGTAGCCTTCGTCCTCCATCGCGACGCGCAACGCGTCGCGAATCTCGGCGTCGTCGTCCACGATCATCAGATTCGCGCTCACAACCTCATCCCTTGCCGATGGGCGGAACGGCGCGACGCGACGGACGTCGCAGACACCCCCGGCGACGCGACGGTCCGCTTCGTGCAGCTTGACGAGCTACCGGTTACCCCACTTTACGATCGCGTAAACATCGCCTCACCCGGCGGCGGGATCCCCCACCGACACGCCGACACCCGACGGCGCGGTGACCGGCCCCAGGATGTACAGGTTGAGCTGGGAGTTCGTCTCCTTCGCCTGCTGTGCTCCCTCGGCGATCGTCTGACCCAGCACGTATTTGCCGTGCGGGGTGTAGTTCGGCGGCAGCGAGCCGATCGCGGGCCCGAGGTTCCAGTCGGCGACGGCGCTCGCCTCGCCGTGGTTGAGTTCCACCCGGGTGCCGCCCGGGATCTGGTCCACCGCGATCGCCGCGGCCGGTCCCGCCGCCAGCGTCAGGGCCGCCGCGCCGGCGGCGAGGGTGGTCAGTGCGGTTGTCGCGCGCATATCACTCCCCTTCCGTGCCCGGTCGGTCCGGGCGCACCGATCGATTCTTCTCCATCGCGTCCGCGGCGACCCCGGTTCAGTCTTCCACGACCCGTTCGATCCGATTGACGTAGCTGGGCGAGCCGTCGGGCCGGTGCTCCTGGAAGCGGAACCACAACCGGCGCGCGTCGAAGGTGGCGAACCATTCCTCCCAGCTCACGTGGCGCAGCACCGCGCCGCCGTAGCCGGGGAAGTCCAGGCGCAGCGCGCCGAGGTGGCCGTCGTACTCGCTGCCCGGCATGGTGGCGGGCCGGGCGCCGCGCTGTTCGGCCCAGCGCCGGATGACCTTGTGGTCCCGGGTGACCCGGGTGCGCGCGTTGCGCTCGGTCCGCAGCGCGCCCGGCGGCCCGCTCTCGCGCACGCGATGCAGCGCCAGCGAATACTCCGGTCCGCCGAGCGGATTCCGGGTGCCGGGTCGCCGCTGCTCGTTCATGACGACCTCCTTCGCGCCCTGGTCTGTCTCCGGATGTCCGGCTCCCCTTCACGTACCCGCGCGACACGCCGGGCAAACCGCCGGGGACCCGAGCCGGAGAGCGACGGATGTCACACCGGCGGGCGGGCGCGGGGACGGGCATCGGCGAGGATCGCCTCGACGGTCTCGCCGACCGTGAGATCCGAAGTGTCGAGCCACAATCCGAGCCGCGGGGTGGTCTCGCGCAGCACCGCGTCCAGCGCCGCCACCGTGAACGCGCCGTACGCGTCCTTGGCGCGGGCCGCCTCGCGCGCGGCCACCGCGTCGGGGCGCGGCGCGAGCACCACGACATACAGCGGGTCGGTGCGGATCTGATCGATCAGGTACGGCAGGAATTCACCCAGCACCACGTCCTGGAGGACGGCGGTGAACCCGGCCTCGGCGTATCCGTCGGCGGCCTGCGCGGACAGCCGGTGCCGCAGCCGCAGCTGGTCCAGCGCCTCCGGCGAAGGCTCGGCGCTCATCTCGGCCCGCCCGCTCACGACGAACCTGCGGAACGCGTCACCGCGCACATGCGCGGAGCGCGGCAGCCGTTCGGCGAGAGCCTGCGCGACGGTGGACTTGCCCGACGCCTGGATTCCGGTGAGGAGGTAGACCGACACGGCGGGCATCGTGGCAGAGGCCGCGCGGCGGGCTCAACCGAATTCCGCGGTGACCGTGATGGTGGTCCAGGCGCCGACATGGATGCGGTCGCCGCTGCGCAACGGCACGGGACGGTCGGCGGGGATGAGGTCGTCGCTGTCGTTGAGGCTGGTGCCGTTGGTGGAGCCGAGATCGGTGACCGTCAGCCCGGCGGAGTTCAGGTGCAGCAGCGCGTGCGTGCGCGAGACGCCGGCGTCGGCCGGGGCGAGGCCGAGATCGATATCCGGTCGCACGCCTTGGGATTCGCTGCGTTTGCCGATCAGCGTGTCGCCTTCGCGCAGGGTGATGCGGCGGGGCGGGTAGTAGGCGGGGAACTCGATGGCGCGCGCGTCGGGGCCCTCGCGGGCCAGCATCCGCTCGTAGCAGCCGCGGTCGGCGGCGATCATCGCGATCCACGCGACGGCGGAAGCCCGCGCGGTGATCTCCGGCCCGTCGAGGCGCCGGGACGGTGGGGTCGTGACCTCCGCGCTCTCGGGGCTCCGGGATTGCGGTGGAGTGCTCGTCGTGCCCTCGGAGCGCGGCGGTGCGGTGCTTGCCGCGCCTACGGGGCGCTGCGGTGGCGGGGCGGGCAGGGCCGAGTCGTGGCCGCACGCTTCGCAGAAGCGGCCGTCGGCGGGCGCGCCGCAGGCCGGGCAGCGCGGGAGCGCCGACGCCACCGGCGGGGCGCCCGAGGCGATCGGCACCCCGCACACGTCGCAGTAGTCGGTGGCGTCGGAGCGGTGTCCTTCCGGGCAGGCGGGCATCACGCCTCCTTGCGGACCCGGGCGGTCTTCGTGGACCGGACGTCGAGGGCCATCTCGTCGGCCGCCGCGACCGAGGAGCGCAAGCGCACGGTGCCGTCGCGCTCGTCCACCTCGACCACGCCGCGCAACAGTTTCGCGGTGCTCTCGTTGCCGGACTCGGCCGCCAGCTGCACCGCCCGGCGCAGCTTCGCCGTCGCGGTCTCGACATCGCCGCGCTTGCGCGCCGCCAGACCCGACTGCACGGCCTCGGCCAGCTCGGCCTGCCCGGTGTAGTGCGCGACGCGGGCACTGATGCGGGCCGACAGCTCGGTCTCGGTGGTCCACACCGCCCGGACCAGGCCCTGCCCGACCACCTCGCCGTCGGCGATCACGCTGATCCGCGCCGCCAGCTTCTCCCGGCCGGGCGCGGCCGGTTCCAGGCGCACCTGGAGGTGATAGTCGCGGTCCTCCGCGCCCCACGCGCCGAGCGGGTACTCCCCCACCTGCGGGCCCGTCTCGGCGCGTCGGCCCGTGAGGTCCTCGATCGTGGGCGCGACCTGTTTGACGAACCGCACCGCCGCGCCCGCCGGCGTCCACACCCGCAGGGTGAGTTCGGGGATCGCTTTCGCCAGCGAGTCGTGGGTCATGGCGGCGAAGTCGGCGGCCAGATGCGCCGGATCGGCGACGATATCGGCGGTGCCGTGCAGCGCGGCGGCGATGGTGCGCAGCTCGCCCACCCGCCAGTCGGTGCCCACACCGCGGCAGTCGCAGGTGAACGCGCCCTCGGATTTCGCGATCTCCTCCGCCAGCGCCTCCGGCGACTCGTGCTCGTTCTTGCCGTCGGTCAGCAGGATCGCGTGCACCATGGTGTCCTCGTGCTTGGCCGCCAGTTGGCGGGCCAACCCCAGCCAGGTGCCCATCGCGGTACCGCCGTCGGGCTTCAGCTTCGCCAGCGCCCGGCGCGCCGCGGCCCGGCTGCTGGCGTCGGCCACGACCGAGGGCACCTCGGCGGGAAACACCAGCCGGCCCATGGAGGTGCCCGCGACGATCGCGAAGCGCGTGCCGTCGGGCAGCGCGTCGATCGCGGCCAGGGTCGCGTGCCGGGCGCCCTCGAACTTGCCCGCGTTGCCCATGGATCCCGAACAGTCGATGATCAGGATCTCGAGCCGCTGCGGCGGGGGCCCGGCCGCCACGTAGTCGGCGCCGGTCTCCACGGTGAGGACGGCGTCCACGACGTCGGCGCCGTCGGCCAGGTACTCGTTCTGGTCGACGGTCACCGAGATGCCGCTGTCGGAAACAGGATTCACAGTGCTCTCCCGTGGTGGTTCAGGTGATCGGCGCCAGCGCGACGGTGATGTTGTCACCGCCGCCGCAGCGCAGGGCGAACTCGACGAGTTCGCGGGCCGCGACCATGGGATCGGCCGCGCCCGCCAGTTCGGCCAGCCCTTCTGCCTCCGGGCGGTAGTTCCAGAGGCCGTCGCTGCACAGCAGCAGCAGACCCGGTCCGCGCACCCGGTAGGTGTGCAGGCTGTTGTCCGACCAGGGCTGTTCGCCGGAGTCGGCGCCCAGCCAGCGCAGCAGGGTGTGGGCGCGCGGGTCCTTCATCGCCGCCTCCTCGTCCATCGCGCCCGCGTCGACCAGGGCCTGGGCCCACGAGTCGTCGACGGTGAGGCGGCGGGTGGGCGGCGAGCCGGGGGTGCCCGGCGCGGCGAGCCAATACGCCCGGCTGTCACCGACATTGGCGACGGTGATCTCCACGGTCTCGGCGTCGCAGCCGCGCACGATGGCCGATACGAAGGTGCACGAGGGCGCGTGACTCTCGTGCCCGCCGATGGCGGCGACCGCCTTCGCCGCGGCCGCCAGACCCGCCAGCGCCGCGGTGGGCGCGTCCAGGCCGTCGGCGAGCGCGGCGAGTCCGGCGTCCACGCCGGTCCGCGACGCGGTACCGGACGCGGCCTGCGGATCCTCCGAGGAGGACACGCCGTCGCACACCACGATGACCACGGCCTCGGTGCCCTCGGCGCCGTCCACGACCGCCGCCGCGACCGAATCCTCGTTGCGCGCGTGGGCGATACCGCGATCGGTCACCAGGCACACCGCGCCCAGATCGGCCTCGAAGCGGTCGCGGGGCGCGCGGAGCTGGCCGCAGCCCGCGCAGTAGCCGTCGGCGTCGTACCGCCCGCCGCACGCGGCGCAGTCGGCGACGGGGTCGGTCTCCGGATGCGGCAGCGCGACCCGTCGCGCGCCCAACTCCCGCCCGCATGCCTCGCAGAACCGGTGCGCGATGCTCACCGCCGCCCCGCACGCCGGGCAACGCCGCCCCTCCGCCCGCGCCGCCGGTGTCACGATGGGCATCGGCATCGTCGGCGCTACCCGCGCCGGGTCCATGGGCACGGTCGGCGCGGCGCTCGCGGGTGGGTTCATCTCGGCTCTCACGATCGGTTCGGTCGGCAGGTTCGGGTCGGGGGCGGGCTCGGGGTTCACAGGGTGGTCCTCGGGCGGATGGCGTTGGCTCGGTCGACCAACTCGAATCTGGTCCACATATCGTCGGTTTCGCGGGCCAGGTCGCGGTAGCACCGTTCCGAACCGGTGCGTACCCCGTCCTGATCGAAGGTCACGCCCAGCAGCGGCGCGTGCCGCGCGGGCACGTTGCCGCCCGACAACCACGCCAGCGCGGCGTCGAACACGCGCAAACGGGCATGCGCCGCACGGCGTTTGGAGTCCAGGCGCAGCGCCCCGACCCGGTCGCCCGCCTCGCGCAGCACGTCCTCGGTGACCTGCGCCGGATCGCGGTCGGCGAGCAGCGCGTCCACGGCGGCCAGGCGCGCGTCCACGTACAGCGCCGAGGTCGCGTCCACCTGATCGAGCGCCGCGACGGCACCCGCCCGGTCGCCCGCCGCGCGGCGCACCCGCGCCAGCCCGAACGCGGCGCTGGGGTAGCCGCGATCGGTGCGCCACACCATCTCGTAGTAGCGGGCCGCCGTCGCGCGATCACCGGCGAGTTCGGCGACCACGGCCAGCGCCAGTTTCGGCGCGGCCTCGCCGGGCAGCGCGGCGTAGACGGCGTCGAATTCCGTGGTGGCACCGGGGAAGTCGCGGGTCAGCAGGCGGGCCTGGCCGCGATACCAGGACAGGCGCCAGTCGCCGGGGTCGGTCCGCTCGAATTCGGCGATGCGCCGTTCGGCGTCGGCGGGGTCGCCGGTCTCGAGCGCGGCCCGGATCAACCGCAGCGGGATCTCGATCGACTCCCCGCCGCCGGTGACGACCGCGCGCAGGCCGTCGGCGAAGGCGCGTTCCATCTCGGCGGGCGGCGCGGCGGCCGTGGTGGCCAGCAGGCGCGCGCCGCTGTCGGACGGGTCGGCCAGCGGCACCGGCAGACCCGCGACCACCGCGGACGGCGCGACCGCCTCGTCCACCCCCACGCCGAAAACCGTGCGGGGCGGGCCGAAGTAGGCCGACATCCCGGGGCGCGGCACCGCGTCGTCGGTGGCCAGGACCTCGCGCAGCACGCCGGTGAGCTGGTCGGTCATCTCCTCGGTGGAGGCGAACCGGGCCTCGGCATCGGCGTCGGTGGCGCGCAGCAGGAACCGGTGCAGCGAGTCGTAGCGCGCGAGCAGCGGCTCGGCCTGCGGACCGGGCAGCGCTCCGAAATGCCCGTCCTCCTGGGGAACCCGCATGATGAGCACCGCGAGCGTGCGTCCCACCGTGTACACCTCGGTCGCCACCGTGGGCCCGGTGGTGGCGATCTCGGGCGCTTGGTAGCCGAGCGTGCCGTAGATGGCGCTGTCCTGGTCGTCCATCGCGATGACGGCGCCCAGGTCGATGAGCTTGAGTTGCTCGTCGGTCTGCATCACGTTGTCGGGCTTGAAATCGCAGTACGCCAGGCCCAGCGAATGCAGGTGCCCCAGCGCGGGCAGGATCTCGAGCACGTAGGCGATGGCCTGCGGCACGGGCAGATAGCCGCCCTCGGCGTCGCGGCGGGTGCGCAGGATCTGCTTGAGCGAGGTGCCGCCGACGAACTCCATCACGATGTAGCCGACGGTGACGCCGTCGGCTCCCGTGTGCTCGACGAAGTTGAAGATCTTGACGATGTTCGGGTGCTCGACCTCGGCGAGGAACCGCTTCTCGGCGACGGCGGCGGCCATCGCGTCCAGGTCGCCGGAGTTCAGCAGACCCTTGAGCACCACCCAGCGGGAGCCGACGTTGCGGTCGGTGGCCAGGTAGATCCAGCCGAGCCCGCCGTGGGCGAGACAGCCGACCACCTCGTACTGCCCGCCGACCAGATCCCCGGGCGACAGCTTGGGCGCGAAGGAGAATCGGGTGCCGCAGTTCGGACAGAAGCCCTCGGCGCGGCCTGGCACGCCGTCGCGGCCGCGGCCCACCGGCTGAGCGCAGGCGCCGCAGAACCGCTTCGACTCGGCCACCACCGGATCGGCCATGACCGCCGAGGCCGGGTGGATGCGCGGCACCCGGGGCACGTCCACCAGCCCGGCACCGAGCCGGCCGCGTCTGCTCGAGGACGACGACGTGGAACGCCCCGTGCGCACCGAACGTCCCGACGCCCTGGTGGCCACCGACACCGCCGAAGCGGCGGCGGGCGCGGTGCCGCACGTGTCGCAGTAGCCGTCGGAAATCGTTCCCGTACAGCCGGGTTCGCCGCAGCGCTCGGGACCGGCCGCCGCAGCGGGCGGCGGTGCGGCGGGTGGCGCGGTGCCGCAGACGGCGCAGTAGCCGTCCTCGATCACACCCCCGCAGCCCGGTTCCGCGCAGATCATGAGCCCCTCCCCGATTTCTCCGCGATGAGCTGTTGGTAGTCGGTGACGGCCCGGGTGACCGCCCCCAGATCGCACGGTTTGCGCGCCAGCAGGCCGGCGGCGATGCGGTGGCTCGCCATCACGTCGCGGTCCTCGGCGATCCCGAGCCGGGCCGCCTTCACGCGGTACGCGTCGAGCCGCCCGCGCAGTTCGGCGCGCCGGTCCAGCAGGCCCTGCGCGAGGTCGGTGGCGCGCACGGCCGCGCCGAGCGCGGTGTCGATGTGCTCGCGCAGCGCGAGCAGGCCCTCGGGGTCGCGGGCGAGCCCGGCCAGCGCGGCGGCGAGAGCGGCCGACTCGTCGGTGACGGTGGGCAGCGGCGCCGTGTGGACCTTGGCCTCGGCCTCGGCTCGCACTCGCTCGGCGTGGGCCGTCGCGACGCGCAGGGCGGTCAGTTGTTCCTCGGTCAGCGCGACGGCGGCGTCCCAGTCGGCCAGGATCGCCTCGAGTTCGGCCACGGACCGCGCCGATTCCTCGAGCCGCGCGCGCAGATCGATCAGCTGTGCGTCGATCCCGTCCGCCGCCACCGCGAGCGGGTCGGTCGCGGACCGGCGCAGCAGTTCGTCCACTTCCGCGGCGAGGGAACGCAATTCGGGGGTGCGCGTGCCCACCCGCTCGA
Source organism: Nocardia puris (assembly GCF_003315035.1). GTDB lineage: Bacteria > Actinomycetota > Actinomycetes > Mycobacteriales > Mycobacteriaceae > Nocardia > Nocardia puris. The sequence continues at coordinate 498,095 of NZ_QNRE01000002.1, read as the reverse complement.
GCCGCTGCTGCATCGGCGCGAGCCCGGCCACCACGCGGTCGCCGGCGACCGCGACCTCGTCGAGGAAGGCGGCGATGCGCGGGAAGGTGGCCCGCATCCGGTCGATGGTGTCGGCGAGGCCGACGAACAGCACCTGCTCGCTCGGCCCGGTCAGCGACCGTTCGCCCAGCGGTATCGGCGTCCGCGCCGCCTCGTGCGGCCGCCCGCGCAACAGCCTGGTCAACTCGGCGCGCTCGGCGAGGTCGAGCCGGCCGCGGGTGCCGCGCACGGTGCGGGCGGCGTCGAGGATCGCGTTCAGCCGCGCGTGGTCCTGCCACATCAGGTCCAGGTCGGCGCTCAGCGGTCGCCAGCGGCGCTCGGTGAAACCCGTGGGGCCGAAGCGGCGCAGCAGCCCCAGCCCGGGGTGGCGGTCCAACTCCAGCAGCGTGCCGGTGATCGTATCGAATTGCGCCGTGTGCGTGGCCAACTCACGGTCGATCTCGGCGAGGGTGAGCGGCTGCATGACGGCCGGCCTCACGCGGTGTACCGGGGTACGGGCGGGCCGGGCGAGGGACCGAGGGCGGCCAGGTGGGTGTCGTAGAGCCGCTGCCAGGTGCCGTCGGCGCGCATCCGCTCCAGCACCGCGTTCACGAAACGCACCAGATCGGTCTGGTCCTTCGCCATGCCGACGGCGTAGGAGCCGGTCCAGATCGGCTCCCCCACGACCTCGAGGTTGCGGTCCTGCTGGACCAGTCCGTACAGGATCGGATCGTCACCGCTCACGGCGTCCACGTGGCCCTGCTGCAACGCCACCAGGCAGTCGGTCCAGTTGGTCACGCCGAACACGGTGGGCGGGGTGGGCAGCGCGAACAGCGGGGCCGCCGCGGTGGTGCCTTTGGTGACGCAGACCCGCTTGCCCGCCAGATCGGCGCCCGCCCGTATGCCCGAACCCTTCGGCGCCAGGATGCGTTGCGCCGCACGGTAGTACACGGCCGAGAAGTCGGCTTCGCGGCGGCGGTCGCAGGTGGCCGAGAAGGTGCGCACGATGAGGTCGACCTGTTCGTCGCGCAGCGCGGGCAGGCGTTCGGCCGCGGTCACCGAACGCAGTTCGACGCGGTCGGGGTCGCCGAACAGCGCCCGCGAGATCTCCCGCGCGAGGTCGATGTCGAAGCCCTCGATGCGCCCGGAGATGGGATTGCGGAAGCCGAACATATAGGTGTTCTGGTCCACGCCGACCCGCACCCGCCCGTTGGCCACGATCTCGGCCATGCGCGAGCCGGCGGGCATCGCCCCCGGCGCGGGCAGCGGACCGGGCGCGACGGTGGCCTCCGTGTCGCACCGCTGATCGACCTGCGCGTCGTCGGCGGTGAGCTCTTCGAATTCGGGCGGAGCCGGGTGCACGGCCGCGGCGGGCGGTGTCTGCGGCACGGCGCGGTCGCCACCGCACCCGGTGACGAGGGCGCCCACCGCCAGAAGTGCCGAGAGTATCGGCGCGAGCCGTCGTCTCACAGGAACTCCTTCAACCGGGGCCATAGGCCCGCGACGGCGGCGGCCGCCGCGAACAGCATGAGCAGCAGCGTGCCCGACGGGCTGAGCGTCAGCGTGTCACCCGCGCCGTCCACACCGCCGCGCAGATCGCTGCGCACGCGCTGGAGGTCTTCTCGGAGCGTGCGGTCCAGCTCGGCGAAGCGGGTGGCCGAGGTCTGCGGGCCGGTGCCGATGGCCTGGGTGACGGCGGCCGGATAGTCGGCGGACTGGTAGGCGGCGAGCTGCCAGCGGTGCCCTTCGGTCCAGCCCTGCAACCGCTGCGCGGCGGCCGAATCCTCGCCGGTGACCGCGTGGACGCGATCCCGCAGTGCGGTGGTGTGCGTGGTGAACGCCTCCTCGCTCGCGGCGATATCGCCCCGGGTGATGAGCTGCAAGGTCTCGGCCGTGCGCGCCTGCTGCGCGAGAATCCGCGCCTCGGCGAGGGTTTCGAAGTCCGAGGCGGAACCACCCGGGCCCGCCCCGAGCGCGGCGCCCGCGACACCCGTCGCGGCGACCGTCCAGACCAGCGCGACACCCGTGGCGGCGGCCGCGGCGACGAGTCCGGTGTTCACCCGCCGATTGGTCCGCCGCAGCAACACCAGCGAGCCGCCGCCGAGCGCGGCCAGCACCAGCAACTGCGCGGCGATGGTGGTGAAGGGCAGCGCGCCGATGGCCCGCTGATCCTCGTGCAGCGCGGCGAACCGGGCGGAGCTGAGCTCTTCGGCATTGCGCAGCAACGAGTTCTGCATGACGTCGGAGGCCTGCCGCAGATAGGCCGAGCCGACCGGGAAGCCCTGCCGGTTGTTCGCGCGGGCCGCCTCCACCAGGCCGGTGTAGGCGGGCAACTCCGCGCTGATCCGCGCGACGATGCGCCGGGTGCGCTCGTCGGCGGCGCCCGTGGTGGCCTGCGCCAGCGCGTCGGCGGCGTCGGCGAGGGCCTGCTGGTAGCGGACCCGGATCTCGGGCGACTCGACGCCGCCGGAGAGGAATGCCTCGGCCGCGGCGGCGTCGGCCGCCGACAGCGAGACGTACAGATTCTGGGCCGCGTCGGCGAGCGGTTCGGTGCGGGTGAGCACTTCCTCGCCGCGCTCGATCTTGCCGCCGAGCTGGCCCGCGCCGGTGAATCCCGCGAACAGGCACAGCACGACGAGCGCGAGGGCGAGTGCGGCGATGATGCCGGGGGTGGTGCGCGCGAACCGGCGCGCCAGCGCCGCTCCGTCGCGGAGGGTCGCCGGGAGACGAGGTGTCACACCGTCCCCCCTTCTTCAGCCCGGCCGGTGTTCCGAACGCGATAGTACGGTAGCCGATTGGGATGCGCTCCCCCATTCGCCGACCTCGCTTTGCCTGCCCCGCAGCAACTTCCCGGAACCCCCGGCCCGGTCAGTGCGCGCGCTGGCGCTCCGGCGCGTCGACGTAGCGGTGCATGGCCCAGTTGAGGCCGTGCATGGCGGCGGTGTAGCCGGGCGGGAAGTAGCGCTGCGCCCAGTGCCCGAGCCGCACATCGTGCGAGGTGTACACCAGGTACCGGTTGCGTTCCACGCCGCGCACAACGGATTTCGCGGCCTGGTCCGGGGTGACGGCGTGGCGCAGGAACAGCCGCATCCCTCGCTGTACGGCCTCGGCCTGCCGGTCGACGCCCGCGATGTCGACCCGGTCCACCATCGGCGTCGACATGGCCCCGGGGCACACCAGGCTCACGCGGATGCCGTGGCGGCGCAGGTCGAAGCGCAGGACCTCCGAGACGCCGCGCAACCCGAACTTGCCCGCGCTGTAGGGCGCGTGCCAGGGCAGCCCGAACAGGCCGGCGGCCGAGGAGACGTTCACCAGGTGCCCGCCGCGCCCCGCCGCGATCATGGGCGGTACGAACTCCTCGATGACGTGGATCGGTCCCATGAGATCGATGTCCACGGTGCGCCGCCACTGCTCGTGGCTGAGCCGGTCCACGCTGCCCCAGGTGGCGATGCCCGCCACGTTCATCACCACGTCCACGCTGCCGGTCTCGGCGTGCGTCTTCGCCGCGAGCGCGACGACGGCCGCGTGGTCGCTCACATCGGCCGCCTCGGCGAGGTGCACGGTGGCGCCCGCGGCCCGCAACTCCTCGGCGGTGCGCCGCAGACCGGTCTCGTCGACATCGGTGAGCACCAGCGATCCACCCCGCTCGGCCACCGCGAAGGCGGTGCTGCGGCCGAGTCCGCTCGCCGCCCCGGTGATCAGGCAGCGCTTCCCGTCGAACTTCGTCATACGGCGACCCTAGGCTTTGCGAACACCATTGTCTATAGATGGGCGGTTACAGGTCCGCACCTGGTTGTCGACGTGTTCGTGGGGTGGCCTGCGCGGGCTCCGCACCTGGGTTCGTACGGGTGCGGCGGCGATCAGCTCTCCGGAGCCGCACCCGGCGTAGACGTGCGGGGCCGTGGACTCATTCCTCCGCGATGCTGATACCCAGCGCGGCGGCGAACGTGGGCGCCAGATCCATCAGCTGGAGCGGGGTGATGGTGACCCCGCGCATCCCGTCGATGCCCTCGGCGATGCCGATGCGGGCGGCGCCGCGCATATCGACCTTGCGCATGCGGGTGCGGCTGAGTGCCAGATCCGTCAGGGCCGTGCCGGGGAAGGTGACTGAGGTGAGGTCGGCCTCGCCGAAGTCGGCGTTGCGCACCACGCAGTCGGCGAACGTCACGTCGCGCAGCTTCGCCGACCGGAAGTTGACGTAGTCGAACTTGCACCCCTCGAAGCGCACCCGCCGCAGCACGGCACCACCCGCGTCGACACCCGAGAACGCGCCGTCCACGAACTCCACGTCCTGCCACGCGGTGTCGGCCAGTTCGGTCCCGATCCACGCCACGTTGCGCAGCCACACATCGGTGAAGCGCCCGTAGCGCAGGCTGCCGCGCTGGAAGGTGACCGCGCTGAAGGCGGATTCGCCGAAGCGGATGTGCTCGGCGCGCGGCTTCTCGAACTCGAGCCCGTCCACGTGGACGCATTCGTGATCGTCCTCGACAGCGAGTTCCCCCTCGAACGGGCGCAGGTAGCGGGCGAACGGCAGTGCTTCCAGCTCTCGGGCCACGCCCGACCTCCTCTGCGACGACGGCAAGCGGTGCCGACCTGTCTACCAGCGCCGTCCGACAGGCTCAGCGCAGCGTGCGCAGCCAGCGGCGGGTCTCGGCCGGGTCGATCACGTCGTCGAGTTCGAAGACGGTGGCCGCGGTGAGCGCCTTGCCGCTGGCATAGGCGAGTCGCACCAGATTGTCGAAGGCGGCCTGGCGTTCGACCGGATCGGCGATGGCCGCGAGTTCCTTCGCGAATCCGAGCCGCACCGCGCCCTCGAGCCCCATGCCGCCGATCTCCCCGGTCGGCCACGCGATCACGAACCGCGGCGCCCGGAACGATCCGGCCGCCATGGCCTGCGCGCCGAGCCCGTAGCCCTTGCGCAGGATCACGGTGCCCCACGGCACCGACATCGCCGCCGCGTCGATGAACAGTCGGCTGAACTTGGTGACGGTGGCCTGTTTCTCGGCCTCCGGGCCGACCATGAATCCCGGTGTGTCGCACAGCGACACGATCGGCAGGCGGTGGGCGTCGCACAGCCGCAGGAACAGCGACAGCTTGTCGGCGGCGGGCGCGTCGATCGCGCCGCCGAGGTGGTGGCAGTCGTTGGCGATCAGCCCGAACGCGCGGCCCTCCACCCGCACCAGGGCGGTCACCACGCCGACACCCCAGTCGCGGCGCAGTTCGAGCACCGACCCGGTGTCGGCGACCGTCGCGATCGCCTCGCGAATGTCGAAGGCGCGCAACCGGTTCTCCGGCACCACGTGCCGGGCGGCGCGCGGGTCGGGCGCGGTCCAGTCGCGGTCGTCGCCTTGGAAGTAGGCCAGGTAGCGGCGGGCCAGATCGACGGCGTCGGCCTCGTCGGCGGCCACCAGGTGCACCACGCCGTTGCGGCGCTGCACGTCCACCGGGCCGATGTCCTCCGGCGCGTACACGCCGAGGCCGCCGCCTTCGATCATGGCGGGCCCGCCCATGCCGATATTCGCGTCGGGGGTCGCGATCACCACGTCGCACATGCCGAGCAGCGCGGCGTTGCCCGCGAAGCACCGGCCCGACACGATCCCGATCAGCGGCACCTGTCCCGACAGCGCGCCCATGGCGCGGAACGTGGTGACGTCGAGCCCGGAGATGCCGGAGTGGTCGGTGTCGCCGGGGCGGCCGCCGCCGCCCTCGGTGAAGAACACCACCGGAAGCCGTTGAGCGCGAGCCAGTTCCAGCATGCGGTCGGTCTTGGCGTGGTTGCGCATGCCCTGGGTGCCGGCCAGCACGGTGTAGTCGTAGGACAGGATCACCGCGCGGGCGGCCTCCGCGCCGAAACAGTCGGCGTTGACGGTGGCCACGCCGGTGATCAGCCCGTCGGCCGGGGTGTTGGCGATCAGATCCTCTTGGCTGCGCCGGGATCGCTGGGCCGCCACGGCGAGCGCGCCGTACTCGACGAAACTGTCGGCGTCGACCAGGTCGGCGATGTTCTCGCGCGCGGTGCGGCGGCGCAGCTTGCGGCGCTTGGCCACCGCCTCGGGGCGGCCGCCGTCGGACGCGGCGCGGCGGCGCTCCAGCAGTTCGGCGAGGTCGTCGCGGACGGCGTCGAGGTCGACGGCCGCCTCGGCTTCGGCGACGCCGTCATGATCGGTGGCGGTCCAGGTGATCAGCGGCGCGCCCGGGTCCACCACGTCGCCGGGGTGCACCAGGTGCCGGGCGACGAGCAGAGCTTCGGTCGCGCGCACGACGTGCTGCATCTTCATCGCCTCCAGCACCGCCACCTCGCCGTCCGCCGGGATCACCGACCCCACCGGCGTGAGTGCGACGACCGTGGCGCCCATGGGTGCGCCGAGCACGGATTCGCCTGCGCTCAGGGCAATTTCGAGCGCGGGAGTGGAATCGGTGGTCGCGAAGTCGCCACCCGCCTCCTCGTTACGCGACCGCCCCCGTGATCCACGCTTCGGCGCGTCGCCGCCGTCTGCGACGACCCGGTCCGCGGTGTCCGCGTACTGTGCTGCCCGCGCGAGCAGGTCACCTCGATTCGACTCGAACCACTGCGTCGTCACCACTCCCCCGTCGGCCAGCGCATCCAGCACTGCCCGCAAGACCGTGACGTTGGTGCCCACGCCCTCCACCACGGTCTCCCCCAGCGCCTGCGCGCATCGGCGCACCGCGATCGGGAACGTGTCGCCGCGCGTGATCACCTTGGCCAGCAGCGAATCGAACCGCACGCCGTGCCGCATCCCGGCGTGCAGGGCGGTGTCGACCCGCACGTGCGGTCCGGTCGGCGGTTCGAACCGGGTGACGACGCCCGACGCGGGCAGCACATCGCCTTCGGCCGTGAGATTCTCGGCATTCACCCTGGCCTGCACCGCGTACCCGCGCGGGGCGGGGAACTCCGGCAGCGGCCGGCCGCTCGCCAGTTCGAGCTGGACGGCCACCAGATCGAGACCGGTCACCTCCTCGGTGACCGTATGTTCCACCTGGAGGCGGGGATTCACCTCGAGGAACCACCATTGCGCGCCGCTCACCAGGAACTCGACGGTGATCACGCCCCGGCACCCGGCCGCCTCCGCCAGCGCGACGGCGTCGCGGTGCAGGCCCGCGCGGACCTCGTCGTCCAGGTCGGGCGCCGGGGCGATCTCGATCAGCTTCTGATGACGGCGCTGCACGCTGCAATCGCGGTCGCCCACGGCCGTCGCGCGGGCGCCGTGGGCGACGATCTGCACTTCGATGTGGCGGGCCTTCGGCGCGAGCGTTTCCGCGTAGACGCGGTCGTCCCCGAATCCCGCCGCCGCTTCGGCCCGGCACGCGGCGTGCGCGGCGCCGAGGTCGTCCGGATCGCGCACCACCCGCATACCGCGCCCGCCACCACCTGCTGCGGCTTTGATCATCACCCCGTCCGGATGTGCCGCCAGGAGCGCGGCGATCTCCTCGATGTCGCTGCCGTGCGCGGTCGCGGGCAGGACCGGTACGCCGATCCGCTCGGCGGCCGCGCGCGCCGAGACCTTGTCGCCGAACGTCCGTAGCGCGTCTGGTTCCGGGCCGACGAAGACCAGTCCTGCCGCGCGGCACGCTTCGGCGAATTCGGCACTCTCGCTGAGGAATCCGTAGCCGGGATGTACCAGAGTCCCGGCACCGGCGGTGCGCGCCGCCGCGATCACCCCCGCGATGTCGAGGTAGGCCGCGGCGCCTTCGCCCTCCAGCGCCACGGCCTCGTCGGCCAGGCGCACGTGCGCCGCCTCCCGCTCCTCCGGCGTGTACACCGCGACCGTACGAAACCCGAGCTCTCGGGCGGTACGAAGAATCCGGACGGCGATCTCGCCCCTGTTGACCACGACGACGTGCATGCGCCCAGTGTGATTGACATTGACGTCAACGTCAATCACGATGGTTCGCGTGACCTCCGCTTCCTGGTCCGTGCGCGGCGCGCGCGAACGCTCCCACACCGACCGGCACCGCGCCCTGCTCGACGCCGCCGCCGAGGTCTTCGTCGCGCGCGGCTACGCCGAGACCACCGTCGCCGCCATCACCGCCGCGGCCGGCGTCTCGCGCGCGACCCTCTACGTCTACTTCGCGTCCAAGGACGAGATCTTCCACGCCTTGGCCGCGCGGGTCCGCGACGATTTCCTCACCGCGCAGCAACCCGATCTCGACGGCGACGACCCCCGCGCCATGCTCCGCGCCACCATCGACGCCTACTCCACCTCCGCCCGCACCGCCGGTCCCCTGCTGCGCCTCATCGACGAACGGGGCGCCGTCGATCCCACCGTCGCCGCCCTGGCCCGCGAGATCTCCGAGCGCCCCCTCCACCGCTTCACCCGCTACCTCGAACGCCACCGGGCGGCGGGCACCCTCATCCCGGTCGCGGCCCCCCGCGTCGTCGCCGAGACCATCGGCTACTCACTCACCCGAGGAGCGCTCGACCGGCGCTCCGCCTCGGACGCCGAGTGGGACAACTACCTGAAAGACGTGTACGCGATCGCCGAAACCCTGGTCGGACTGCCGCCGAAGAGCTGAGAGCCGCAAGCCTTTCGGTGAGAGCGCGCCGGAACTCACGACCCGATCGCCGAACTCCGGATTCGCTCACACGGCAAGTGGCGGTGCGGCCGGGGCCGGCCGCTCGGGTGGCCGGTAGCCCCGCCACGCCCGAGCCAAACGGCGTGCGGCTTCGCGCAATTCGGCGGGATCGGCGACGAAGCTGATGCGGATGCGGTCGATGCTGCCGCCGGAAGCGTCGAGTCCGGCGCCCGGCAGGATCGCGACCCCGTGCCGCAGTGCGCGCTGGGCGAACGACGTACCGTCCCCGTACGGCAGCCGGATCCACAGGGTCTGGCCACCGGAAACCGCCGGGATCTCCCAGTCCGGCAGTCGCGTGGCCAGCTCGTTCACCAGCACGTCATGAGTTTCCTTGCGCTGCTGCGTGATCAGTCCGCGCAGCCCGTCCAGATCATCCAGCAGCCGCGCGGCCGCCAACTGGGCCGGGATGTCGCCGCCGAGGTCGTGCACGGCACGCGCTCGCGCCAACCGCGAGATCAACGCGACCGGTGCCCGCACCCAGCCGACACGCAGCCCGCCCCAGACGATCTTGCTGAGCGAGCCGACCGAAATCACCGACGGGTCGTAGTGCGCCAACGGCGGGGGTGGCGGCTCGGTGCCGGGGAAGGTGAGGTCGGCCAGCACCTCGTCGTCGATCAGGGCCACGCCGGACTTTCGCGCCGATTCCACCAGGAAGCGCCGGGCCGGTGCGGAAAGTACTGCGCCCGTGGGGTTCTGACATGTCGCGACGACGTAGGCGAGCGCCGCCGCGTCCACCTTGCCCAGGCCGACCGGGGCTGTCCGCGGCACCGCCCCGGCCTCCCGGAATGCCTCCAGGGCGCCGGGGTAGGTCGGTGCCTCGACCAGGACCCGGTCGCCGGGCCGCAGCAGCACGCGAGCCAGCAGCGACAGGGCTTGTTGCCCGCCGCCAGTCACGAGGATCTGCTCCGGATCGGTCGGCACACCACGGGCGCGGTACCGGTCGGCGATCGCGGTGCGCAACGGCAGATACCCGGTCGGGTGGTAGCCGATGTCGCCGTCCACGGCGGTGAGTTCGGGCAGGATTCGGCGATATGCCCGGGTGAGCTCGGGTGGCGGCGCGGTCGGCGCGGCGCAGGCCAGCGCGATGACCTCGGCGTCGGGCTCCAGCAACTGCAGGAAAGCCGGGGAATGGGTGCTCTCGCGAGCCGGGAGTGCTTCGGGCCCCGCGACCCGGGTGCCACTGCCCTGTCGGCGCACCACTCGACTCTCCGTGACGAGCAGATCGTAGGCGGCGACGACCGTACTACGCCCGACCGCAAGGGCTTTCGCCAACGCGCGGTCGGGCGGCAACAGCGTGCCCGCCCGAAGTTCTCCGTCATCGATCAGCGTGCGCAGGCGCCGCGCCAGTAGCAGATAGAGCGGGCCTCGGTCCGCTGACCAGCGACCGAGCCGGTCGGCGAGTTCCATTGGCCCCATAAGCAAACCAATTCTAGCCGATTGGCTCTGGGTCCACGACCCAGGCGGCGCGAGGATGAACCCATGAGCAAGATCTCCATCACCGATGTCATCGGCGATCTGACCGACCCCTGGCAGCCCCGAGACCTGGCCGTCGCCAACGACGCCGTGGTGCGCATCGCCCGCTTCCACGGCGCGTTCCCGTGGCACCATCACGACGAGGACGAGCTGTTCCTCTGCTGGAGCGGCACCTTCCGCCTCGAGCTCCAGGACCGCGAGTCGGTGACACTCGCCGCGGGCGAGATCTTCGTCGTACCCCGCGGTGTCGAGCATCGACCGGTGGCGGAGGATCCGGCGTATGGCGTGATGATCGAACGGCCCGAGACCAAGCAGTACGGCAACTGAGTTCGTGCGCTATCCGCCCTCCTGTGTGAGAAGGGTTCTCCTCCTCTTCGGCGAAGAAGAGGGCAATACCGGTACCGCACCGAAATTCGCATCGACGCGCCGCTGTCCACCATCCGGAACCTCCAGGCCGACGTGAAACGCCGGCCCGAATGGCAGCAGGCGGTCGCCACCATCGCCCGCCTGGACGACGGCCCGCTGCGCCCGGGTTCGCAATTCCGCATCCACGTCTGGGCCTTCACCGTGGTCGACGGCGGCGTCCTGGTGCGCACCGAGGAGAACTGGTCGGGCGCGCAGGTGGAGGCCGACGTCCCCACCTCCACCGCGTTCCTCGGCGCGGGCCTGGAAACCTGGCTGAAGGACCTGAAAGCCACCGCCGAGGCGCGGTCCTGAATCAGCCGCCCACTCGCGGATACCGGTCGCTGTCGAACACCTGCCCCGGCGCGACGTCCGGCGTCGGGTCGTAGTACTCGGCGCCGGCCTGCGGCCGGTACACCGCCTCGGCGTCCATGTAGACGGTGGTCAGCGAGATCCGCGTTTGATCGGTCGCGTTCACACCGGCCGAATGCACCAGGCGAGCGTCATGAAAGGTGCAGTCCCCTGCCCGCAGCGGCACCGTGACGCGCGGGAACCAGCGCAGCGAGGGCCGGGCCTGGAACGGGTCCTCGAACACCGACGGCACACCGTCGGGCCACTGGTGCGAGCCCGGCACGAACGTCATGCACCCGCGCTCCACCGGCACGTCCACCAGCGCGACCCACGCCGTCAGCGTGACCGGCGCGGAGTCGATGGGGAACGCGGGTGCGTCCGCGTGCGGCGGCGTCGGCGCCGAGCCGGACGTCTTCTTGCGCAACAACTCCGACTTGTACAGCCGCAGCGGCCGCCCCGCCAGCCGCGCCCCTATGCCGGTGATGCCCGGATGCAGCGCCAGCCGCCGCAACACCGGGCTCACCCGTTCGGGCTCCACCACCCAGTCCATGACATTGCCGTCCTCGGCGTCCCACGACGCCACGGACTGCGCGTCCAGCTGCGCCGTCGCCTCCGCCAGGAACTCCGCCACTTCGTCGGCGCTCAACACCCCGGGCACGTGCACGTACCCGTCCCGGCGATACCGCGCCACCACGTCCTCGGACACGTGCTCCACCGGCGTCTGCGCGTTTCCAGTCATGCTTCCACGCTAGGAGCCGGTTAGGACGCCCGGCTTCCTAACTGGAGAATCCCTTTCCGGCAACGCGAACGGCCCGCCGGAATCCGGCGGGCCGAGGCGGTCGGGACGAACTCAGGCGGAACGCGTGGCCGCCAGATCCTTCTTCCGCGCCCGCTTCGCGGTGAAGGTCAGCACCCCGTCTTCGATGGGGGCCTTCTCCAGCAGTGCGCGGTCGCGGAAGTAGTTGTTGATCACCTTCCACGGGCCGTTGGTGCCCTGGCGCGGCATCACGGCGTCGCCGCGCTTGATGTAGCCGGAGGTGAGCGCGCCGCCCATGAGCGAGTCGACGCCGCGGTCCTCGGGCCGGGCGGTCACCTCGAACTTGGTGAATCCCTTGTCGCGCATGCGGTTCAGCACCCGGCACAGGAACTTCGCGGCCAGATCGGCCTTCAGCGTCCAGGACGCGTTGGTGTAGCCGAGCACCATCATGAAGTTCGGCAGGCCGTCCAGCAGCGCGCCCTTGTAGACCACGCGGTCGCGCGTCACGACGGGCTCGCCGTCCACGGCCAGCGTCGCGCCGCCGAGCATCTGCACGGTCAGGCCGGTCGCGCTGATGACGATATCGGCCTCGAGCTCCTCGCCGGAGGCCAGCCGGATGCCGTTCTCGGTGAAGGTCTCGATGCGGTCGGTGACGATGGACGCCTTCCCGCTGCGCAGCACCTTGAACAGGTCACCGTTGGGCACCACGCAGAGGCGCTGGTCCCACGGATCGTAGGACGGCGTGAAGTGGCGCATGTCGATATCGGAACCCACCTGCAACCGCACCGCCGCGAGCAGCAGCTTCTTCGCCGCCTCCGGATTGGTGCGCGAGAGCTGGAAGCTGGCCCGCTGCAACGCGATATTGCGGGCCCGGCCCAGGCGGTAGGCGATCTTCGAGGGCACCTTCGCCACCTTCAGGCCCACCGCGACCGGGTCGTCGGCCGGCAGCGCGGTGATGTAGGTGGGCGAGCGCTGGAGCATCGTGACGTGCGCGGCGTCGGGGGCCATCGCCGGGATGAGCGTGATGGCGGTGGCGCCGCTGCCGATCACCACGACGCGCTTGCCGGTGTAGTCCAGATCCTCGGGCCAGTGCTGCGGGTGCACGATCCGCCCGCGGAAATCCGCTTCACCGGGGAATTCCGGGCGGTAGCCCTTGTCGTAGTCGTAGTAGCCGGTGCAGCCGACGACGAAGTTCGCGGTCCACACCTCGGTCTCGCCGGTGCCCTCGTCCAGCGCGGTGACCGTCCACAGTTCGTCCGCGGTGGACCACTCGACGGTGGTGACCTTGCGGCCGAACCGGATGTGCTCGGTGACTCCGTATTCGGCGGCCGTGTCCTCGACGTACTGGCGGATGTTGGGCCCGTCGGCCAGCACCTTGGTGCCGATCCAGGGGCGGAACCCGTAGCCGAAGGTGTACATGTCGGAGTCGGACCGGATGCCCGGGTACCGGAACAGGTCCCAGGTGCCGCCGATGGCGGTGCGGCGCTCCAGGATCGCGTAGCTGCGTCCGGTCCGCTCGCGCGTGAGGTGGCAGGCCATGCCGATTCCGGACAGGCCCGCGCCGATGATCAGTACGTCGACATGCCGCGTCATTGGGGTACTCGTTTCGTTCTGGTCCACCCGGCGCACTCGTCCGAGCGTATTGGCGAGATTACATGTTAATGGAAGTTACGCATAGGGCACCAATCGCCCCCGTCCCGGATTGAAACCACGGTGAGTACAACCCGTGACGGAGCCCGCGGCGCGCGTCAGGATCGACGGTCGGCCCCGCACCCCGGTCTCGTGAAGGAAGTGACGCCCGTATGAGCTTGTCGTTCCACTGGTTCCTGCCCACCTACGGCGATTCGCGGGGGCTCATCGCGGGCGGCCACGGCACCTTCATGTCCGGCGACCGCCCGGCCACCCTGCGCTACCTCAATCAGATCGGCGCGGCCGCCGAGGACAACGGTTTCGAGGCCGTGCTCACCCCCACCGGCGCGTGGTGCGAGGACGCCTGGCTCACCACTGCCATGATGGTCGAGACCACCGAGACGCTGAAGTTCCTCGTCGCGTTCCGCCCCGGCCTGGTCAGCCCCACCCTCGCCGCCCAGATGGCCGCCACCTACCAGCGGCACTCGCGCGGCAGGCTGCTGCTCAACGTCGTGACCGGCGGCGAACCCCATGAACAGCAGGCCTACGGCGACTTCCTCGACAAGACCCAGCGCTACGCCCGCACCGGTGAGTTCCTGCACGTGGTGCGCGCGCTGTGGGAGTCGGCCGAGCCGGTGAGCTTCGAGGGCGAGCACATCCGGGTGCAGGACGCGCTGCTGGCCAACCGTCCCGATCCGCTGCCGCCGGTGTTCTTCGGCGGCTCCTCCGAGGCCGCGGGCCCGGTGGCCGCCCGTTACGCCGACACCTACCTCACCTGGGGTGAGCCGCTGCTCGCGGTGAGCCGCAAGCTCGAGTGGATCCGCCGCCTCGCCGTCGACCACGGCCGCATCCTGGACTACGGCCTGCGCATCCACGTCATCTCCCGCGACACCTCCGAGGAGGCCTGGACCGAGGCCGACCGCCTGCTGCGCGGCATCGACCCCGCCGACATCGAGCGCGTGCAGGCCAACCTGGCCCGCAGCGAATCCGAGGGCCAGCGCCGCATGCAGGAGCTGCACGGCGGCAGCACCGACCGCCTCGAGATCGCGCCGAACCTGTGGGCCGGTGTGGGTCTGGTCCGCGGCGGCGCGGGCACGGCGCTGGTGGGTTCGCATCACGAGGTGGCCGAGCGGCTGATCGAGTACTCGCGCCTGGGCATCAAGCACTTCATCCTGTCGGGCTACCCGCACCTCGAGGAGGCGTACTGGTTCGGCGAGGGCGTGCTGCCGATCCTGGAGCGCAAGGGGCTGTGGCAGCACCCGAACCGCGCCGCAGCGGTGCGGGCCGCGACGCCGTTCGCGGCGTCGTCCTCCAGCTGACGCGACGGCAAACCCCCGGTTAACAGCCGGGAAGTCGCACCTACGACAATGGCTCTTCGGTCCCGACCGGGATCGGAGAGCCATTGTCGTAGCTGGGGCGCGTGACCCGCGCCCCGAGAGGAACCCGATGACCAGCCCGACAGCCCAGCGGTGGCGCCGCCGCACGCCCGACGATCTCGCGACACCGGCGGGCACCCTGCACCGGCGGCTCGGGCGGCTCGACCTCACCGCCATGGGCGTGGGCACCATCGTGGGCGCGGGCATCTTCGTCATCACCGGCGTCGCGGCCGCGGAGAAGGCGGGCCCGGCGATCGTGCTCTCCTTCGCGCTGGCCGGGCTGGTCTGCGTGCTGGTGGCGCTGTGCTACAGCGAGCTGGCCGCGATGACGCCGGTCTCCGGCAGCGCCTACACCTACACCTACGCGACGCTGGGCGAAGGACCCGCGTTCCTGGTGGGGTGGAACCTGCTGCTCGAATTCGTGATCGCCGGCGCGGCGGTGGCGATCGGCTGGTCGGGTACCACCGTGTCGGCGCTGGACTCGATCTTCGGGATCACGCTGCCGCACGCGATCACGGCGAGCCCGAGCGAGGGCGGGGTGGTGAACCTGCCCGCCGTGCTGATCATCGGCGCGATCGTGGCGGTGCTCGTCGGCGAAGTATCGCTCACCGCGCGCATCACCAAGGTGCTGGTCGCCGTGACCATCGGCGTGCTCGTCCTGGTGGTCGTGGTCGGCGCGCCGCATATCGACCCGGGCAATTGGACGCCCTACGCCCCGTTCGGGTGGAGCGGCGTGATCGGCGGCGCGGCGGTCGCGTTCTTCGCCTTCCTCGGCTTCGACGTGGTCGCCACCTCGGCGGAGGAGGCGCGCGACCCCAAGCGCGACATCCCGTTCGCCATCATCGGCACGGTCCTCGTCGCGACGGTGCTCTACGCGCTGGTCAGCGCCGTGCTCACCGGTGTGGCGCCATTCGAGTCGCTGAACAACGGCGCCCCCATCGCCACGGCGTTCGGCGCGCTCGACATCGGCTGGATCGGCACCGTCATCGTGGTCGCGTCGGTCGTCGCGCTCACCAAGGGCCTGCTGCTCATCGTCTACGCGCAGGTGCGGCTGAGCTTCGCCATGTGCCGCGACGGGCTGCTGCCGCGCTCGCTGGCCGCCACCGGCAAGAGCGCCACACCGGTCAAGCTCACCCTGGTGCTGGGCGTGTGCTGCGCGGCCATCGCCGGCCTGCTGCCCATCGACATCGTGGTCGAGCTGGTGAACATCGGGGCGCTGTCGGCGTTCGCGGTGGTGTGTGTCGGGGTGCTGGTGCTGCGCAAGATCGAACCCGGTCGCGAGCGGCCGTTCCGCACGCCGCTGGTGCCGCTGGTCCCGATCCTGGCGCTGCTGGGCTGCGCGCTGATGGCGTTGACGCTCGACGAGCTGACCTGGGTGCGGTTCGCGATCTGGGTGGCGATCGGCGTGGGCGTGTACTTCTGGTACGGGCGCAGGCATTCGGCGTTCGCGGAGGCGGAGACCGTGAAGGTGACGGACTGAGGCTGTTGTTGCACTCGATGCACGTTTGCGGCGAGTGCTTCTTGAGTCCTTGCCCTTGGGAGTGCTTCCCTGGTTCGGAACTTCCCGCAGGTCGAGCGGGGGAACTGTCGCGGACGAGCAAGGGCGCACGCGAGGTCTGACCCACCCCCGATTCGAGGCACTCGATGCCGAAAACCGGTGCGGGATGGCAGTTCTGCGCCATTCGGCATCGAGTGCATCGGCAGTTCCACGTGAATCAAGGCGTGCGACAGGGGTTTTCGCTCGCACCGTCACGCTCAGCGCGTGTACCGGTGCTTCACGCCGATCGGGAAATAGTCGGGGTCGCCCGCCGGGCGCAACTCGACGTGCGGGGTCCGGCGTTCGGCGGGCACATAGTTGGCGTATTCGCTGCTACGCGTGACCAATTCGTCTCGGATGCGCGTCGCGACGAGTGCGGTGCGGTCGGGTGTCGCGGACTCGCCGGGAGCGAGTTCGACGGTGATGCGGAGCATGCGGTCGCTGTCGGCGTTCTCCCAGGCTTCGAGCACGAACTTGCCCGTCACCCACTCGCTGATGTCCGGCCCTTCCAGCGCGATCGACACGGTCTCGGGGTAGACGTTGGCGCCGAAGATCGAGACCGCGTGCAGGGAGCGGCCGAAGACGTAGACGAACGGCAGGTCCGGTCCTGTGTCGTCGTCCGGGTCGAATCCGTAGGCGCGGCAGTACTCCACCATGCGCTCGTTCGGGATGACGCCGCCGTCGTCGGCGATGTGGTACCGGATCAGTGGCACACCGGTGTCGGCGGTGAATACCAGTGTGCCGTCGACGGTTTCGAAGTACCGGTCCGCCGGGTTGTACTGCATCAGCGTGGGCAGGCGCTCACCGCCGAACAGTTCGCGCGCGCAGCGCGGATGCTGCGCCAGGAACCGGCGGATGCGCACGCTCAGCGGTGTCTCGTTGCCCAGCACGCCGCCGTCGGCGGTGCCGTACAGGGCGGCCACGTCGTGGACCGGGTCCAGCCCGGCGCGCACGCCCATCAGGTCGCGCCACTGTTCGCTGAACACCTCCCCCGCGCACACCAGCTTCACCGCGTAGGACTTCCAGTCGACACCCTCGCGCAGGCCGGTGTCGATCACGTCCTTGAGGAACGGCGGATACCCGAACAGCACCACCTGATCGAAGTGCGCGCCCAATTCCGGTACCACACGCAGGATCTCGGCCTTGTTATTGCCGGGCGCGACGACCGTCATGGACAGCTCCCCGGCCAGTCCGCGCAGGCACGACAGCGTGTAGAGCCCGCCGACCCAGGTGCCGAGCGGGAAGCACACCACGGCCAGCGTGCGCCGGTGGGTGGCGTCGAAGCCGTGCACCAGGACCTGCGTGAAGCGGCGGGTGGCGGCCGCTTCGTCCTCGGAGGTGCGCGGCCAGTACGTGGGTGTGCCGGTGGAGCCCGACGACACCGCGATCACGTCGCATTCGGTGAGGTCGCCGCCGCGACAGCGGTCGGGCAGCGGGTAGCGATGGTGGTAGTTCTCCTTCGTGATCAGCGGCAGCCGCGCGAAGCCCGCCGCGTCGGTCACCGCGTCCGCGTCCACCCCTTCGGCGTCCAGGAACGCGCGGTAGGCGGGCACGGACGCCGCCGTACGGCGGAACAACGTCACGAGCCGGTGCTGCAGATCCGAATCCATCTCCGGGGAGGCCCTTCCGCGAGACAAACCTGCGTCGCGGTCCAACGTACCGCCGCGCGAGGCGGTCTCGACGGCGATCGGCACGGATCGCGCGCCTCGAATTCCGCGGGGGTGTGACGGTGAACACACCGCGAATCCTGGGCATACGCAGGGCAACTCAACGATACCCGGCGAGGCGGTGGGCAAACCTGACGGCCGGTTAGAGTCGAGGTCGTGACCTGGACCGTCGGCTTCGACCTCGACATGACCCTGATCGACTCCCGCCCCGGGGTCTCCCGCGCCATCGACCTGGTCGCCGCCGAGTTCGGGCTCCCGCTGCGCGGCGCGGATCTCGCCGAACACCTCGGTCCCCCGCTGGGTATGCTCCTCGCCCGCTTCGGCACGCCCGAGGACCTGGTTCCCGCCGTGATCACCCGCTACCGCGAGCTGTATCCGAGCATCGTCGCCGACATCCCCGCCATGCCCGGCGCCGCCGACGCGCTCGCTGCCGTCAGCGCCCGCGGCGGGCGCGTGCTGGTGGTCACCGGCAAGCACGAACCGCACGCCCGCCTGCACCTCGACGAACTCGGCTTCCAGGTCGACCACCTCGCCGGTGACCTCTGGTCCACCGACAAGGCCGACGCCCTGCGCACCCACGGCGCCGACATCTACGTCGGCGACCACGTCGGCGACATCCACGGCGCCCTCGCCGCGGGCGCACTAGCCGTCGGCGTCCCCACCGGCCCCTGCACCGCAGGCGAACTGCGCACCGCCGGCGCCCACACCATCCTCCCCACCCTCACCGCCTTCCCCACCTGGCTCACCGAATACGCCGCCGCGTAGTCGCGTTCGGGCGCGTTAACACGCTGTCGGCCATCACTTTCCGGGGCTGTCGCCCCCCGGTGCTCGCGCGCTGCCATCGTCGTGGTGCTTGGGGAAGCCACTGGTTCGTATCTCGATAGGGGAGGTCATTCGAATGAGGATGCGAAAGGTCGTTGAGTCCGACACCGCCTACTACCGGCACTGCGGTGACAGCACTGTGCTCGTGCGGGTCGAGTACAGCTGGATCGTCGGCGGGGGTGACCATCACTTCTGCGCCGGACCGTGGACGGTCTCGGTGCTCGGCCACGAGGCCCACGTCGACTACGCGGTCGCCATCGCCACCTGCTGAGTTCGATCGCTGAACGATTCCGTCCCCGCACGCCGCGTGGTGGGACGGAACCGTTTCAGGCGGAGAGTTCGGCGAGGACGCTGAAGTGGAGGGCGTCGGCGTCGGCGAGGAAGACGGGTTGGGTGGTGTGGGCGCCGCGGACGCGGACTTCGCCGCGCGGGCCGCCGTAGCTGACGTGGTGGGCGTGGCGTTCGATGTCGCGCAGGTCGAGGCTGCGGGCGGCTTCGGCGAGGGAGGCGAACAGGAGCAGGCCTTCGTAGCAGGATTCGCCGATATTGTTCAGGGCCGGGGCGAAGGTGCCGAAGCGGCGGGTGTAGCGGCTGCCGAAGTCCATGCCTTCCGGGGAGACGACGCTCTCGAAGTAGCCGGAGGCGGTGTAGAGGCCGCGGGTGCTCTCGGCGCCGCCCGCGTACAGCACGTCCTCGCCGATCATCATGCTCAGCCGGATGCGCCGCTCGTCCAGCCCGGCCCGCGCGAACGCCCGGTTGAACGCGGCGCAGTCCGCCCCGACCATGAACAGCAGCACGCCCTGCGCCGAGGACTCGCGCACCATGTCCAGCGCCGCGCCGAAATCCCGCCCGCCCAGCGGCACGTACGACTCACCGACGACGTCGATCCCACCGCCCCACGCGAACTCCCTTGTCACGCGGGCGGTTTCCCGAGGCCACACGTAGTCGTTGCCGACCACGCACCACCGCGTGATCCCGAGTTCGGACCGCAGCCACCGCAGCGCCGGGAACAGCTGCTGGTCGGGCGTCTCCCCCACCATGTACACGCCGTCGGAGTCCTCGCCGCCTTCGTAGAACGTGGTGTACACGTACGGCACGCGCCCCGCCGTCACGGGCGTCACCACTTTGCGGGCGTTGGACAGGTGCCACCCGACCACGCCGTCCACCCGCCCGGTGCGCACCAGCCGATCGATCTCGGCGGCCACGGTGGGCAGGGGCGCGCCCGCGTCCACCGGGTGCAATCGCACGGGACGGTCCAGAATCCCGCCGGCCGCGTTGATGTCCTCCACCGCCAGCGTGGCGCACGCCTCGGTCGACGGCCCGAACAACCCCGCGGGCCCGCTCGACGGAATGAGCAGCGCGATATCGACGGTCTCCCGTCCCCGCGAGCGCGCCACCGGCCTCACCACCGCACTTCGTCCGCCCGTTCGCGGGCTCCCACCTGGTCCCATTCGGACCATAGCACCGACTACGGACCGGCGACCCCGTCGTACACCACACCGTGGGACCACTGCCTCCGGTCACGCCCGAGCGGATCGACGCCGACTTCTCCCGAGCGATTCGTCCGCGCGGCGCGGGCCGGATACCAGCAGACCGACCAGCGCCGCGAACCGGATTCGTCCGTGCGGGCGCACCGGATCCGGGCGAGCTGGAGGTGATCCAACAACCCGATTCGTCCGCGCGGGCAAGCTACCACCGAGACGACTCCGCGCCGCCCGAATTCGCGCCAGGCCTGCGCGTGCCGGTAATTCATGGCACCTACACAACCGGGCGGGAACCCAGGCGAAACGCGGCGACCCCGGTCCCGGATCGGTCGGACCTCAGGCGGTCGCTGCGACTTCCGACACCCGAACGTCCGGCCGATGCTTCCGGATCGCGTCCACGATCCGCGACAGCGGCGCGTCGACGGATGCGAGCGGAATCGAGGTGAGCGTCGCGAGCGCCGCCTCGGGATCGGGATGGCGCAGCACGATGTCCACGCCCGGCTCCCCCGCCCGCCGCACGCGCACGTGGTCGACGGTCTCCCACGCGACCCGGCCGAACGCGCGATGCTCGACCCACCGATCGGTCACCACCAGGTCGGGCCGGTTCCGCACCGTCCCCCAGGCGAATTCGACCGCCGAGCCGGCGAACACGACCGCGCCCACCACGCCTGCGATCACCGCCGCCCCGCTCGCGACCGCGATCCCGCAGATCGCCGCGACCACCAGGCACACCGCCGCCACCCGCAGACCCGTCCAGGTCGAACGGAACACGGTGGCCCGCCGGGACGCCCCCTTTCGCACACTCACGCCGCGAATGGTAGTCGCCCGCACCGGGTTCCGCTGCGACCGGTCGATCCCGGATCGGTGGATCCGGTTGTTCCCCACTGCATTTCGCCGGACTTCTCGCACACCCGCCTTCCGTCGCTTGACGCCACCGGTTCCCCACCCCTATGGTTCATTACATCAGTAATGAACCACTGAAGTGGCGCGAGCCGCGATGAGAATCCTTTGGAGTGCCGTGTTCGACAACCGGAGTCCGATCTATCAGCAGATCGCCGACCAGATACGCACCGACGTACTCCACGGGACGCTGCAGGAGGGCGGCCAGATCATGTCCACCAACCAGTACGCCGAGATGTTCCGGATCAACCCGGCCACCGCGGCGAAGGCTTTCCAGGAGCTGGTCACCGAGGGGGTCATCTACAAGCGCCGCGGGGTCGGCATGTTCGTCGCGTCCGGCGCGCGCGAGCAGCTGGCCGAGCAGCGGCGGGCGCGGTTCTTCGCGGAGGTCGTGGACCCGATGATCACCGAGGCGGCCGCGCTCGGCATACCCGTGGACCAGGTCATCGCCCACATCCGGGGCGACGAGGGAGGAGAACGGTGAGCACGCTCGAAGTCGACGGGGTGACCCTGCGCTACCCGGACAACGACGAAAACGCCCTGAACGACGTCACTTTCACGCTGCGGGGTCCCGGAATCCACGGTGTGCTCGGCCGCAACGGCGCGGGCAAGTCGAGCCTGCTGTCGGTGGCCGCCGCGTTCCGCAAGCCCGACGCGGGCGAGGTGCGCGTCGACGGCGCGCCGATCTACGAGAACCAAGCCGTCACCGAGCGCGTATGCCTGATCCGGGGCGGCGGCGATTCGGTGACGAACAACTGGCCCGAAGACCGCATCGCGGACGCCTTCGACGTGGCCGCCCTGTTCCGCCCGCACTGGTCGGCCGCCTACGCCGACGAGCTGCTGGCGAAGTTCGGCCTGAAAGAGTTCCGCCGCAAGCACATCGGCTCGCTGTCCAAGGGCCAGCGCTCCCAGGTGGGCGCGATCCTCGGACTCGCCTCCCGCGCACCGGTCACCATCTTCGACGAGTGCACGGCCGGTATGGACGCGCCCGCCCGCAGGCTCTTCTACGACGAGGTCCTGCGCGACTACGCCGAACATCCGCGACTGATCGTGCTGGCGTCGCACCTGATCGACGAACTCGCGCCACTGCTCGAGGACGTCGTCATCCTGCACGAGGGCCGGGTCCTGCTGCACGAGCAGGCCGAAGCGCTGCGCGGGCGCGGCGCGACCATCACCGGCCCGGCCGAGCGCGTCGACGCCGCCACCGACGGGCTGATCGTGCTGCACAGCCAGCGCCTCGGGCCGACCGCGCGGGTCACCGTGCTCGCCCACGAGGCCGACCGGCAGGCGGCGCAGCGCGCGGGACTCATGGTGGAACCCGTTGCCCTGCAAGAACTCTTCGTCCATCTCACGACCTCGGAAGGGGCCCTTCGATGACCAGGTACCCGGTGTTGCGGCACCTCTGGCGCAGTGCGGGAATCGTCTGGCTCTGGGCGGGCCTGCTGGTGTTCATGCTCGCGGTGACGTTCGTGGTGAGCCTGTTCCGCGATATCGAGATCAGCGGGTGGGGCGCGGCCGTGTACATCGCCCCGTGGTACATGCTCGCGATGGGCATCTACCTCACCACGGTGAACGTCCCGCTGTACGTGACGCACGGCGTCACCAGGCGCACCGTGATCACGCAGGCGTTCGTGTACGCGGTGGCCCTGGCGCTCACCGGCGCGGCGCTGATCGTGGCCGGCTTCCTGATCGAGCGCGGCGTGTACAGCGTGCTGGACTGGCCGCAGAAGCTCGGCGACGACGCCACCGGCCTGTTCACCTCCGCCGACCAGTACGGCTGGATCTTCCTCGGCTTCCTGCTGAGCTTCGCCCTGTTCTTCGCGGTCGGCGCGGCCATCGGCGCCGCCTTCTACCGCAAGGCGTGGGGCGGGCTCGGCGGCCTCGTCGCGATCGTGGCCGGCCTGGCGCTGATCACCCCGGCCTCGATCGCGGGCGCGGCGAGCGTCCCGCCGAGCGGGCTCACCGATCTCATCGCCGAGGACTGGGCCACACCGGTCATCCTGGCGACCTGCGCGGTCGCGGTCTGCGCGGCCACGGCGCTGGCCTGGAGTCTGG
Organism: Nocardia puris; assembly: GCF_003315035.1. Lineage (GTDB taxonomy): Bacteria > Actinomycetota > Actinomycetes > Mycobacteriales > Mycobacteriaceae > Nocardia > Nocardia puris. The sequence continues at coordinate 475,029 of NZ_QNRE01000002.1, read as the reverse complement.
TGCGCGACATCCCCGTCCGTAGCGAAACCACCTGACCCACGGGAAGATTGTGCCCGCGCCTCGAAAGGGGCGCGGGCACAACCGCTTTCCTCGGGATCTAGGCCGCCTTGTACTTGCGCAGGTATTCCCCCGTCAGCGACGACGGATGCTCGAGCAACTCCGCGGGGGTGCCGGTGAAGACGATCTCGCCGCCGTTCTTGCCGCCGTCCGGACCGAGATCGATCACCCAGTCGGAGTGCGCGACCACGTCCAGGTTGTGTTCGATCACCACGACCGTGTTGCCCCGGTCCACGAGCCCGTCCATCAGTGCGAGCAGCGTGTCCACATCCGACATGTGCAGCCCCGTGGTCGGCTCGTCCAGGACGTACACCGAGCCCGTGTTCTGCAGCTGCGTCGCGAGCTTGATCCGCTGACGCTCACCACCCGAGAGCGTGCTCATCGCCTGGCCCAGGCTCAGGTATTCGAGCCCGACCTCGTTCATGGTGCGCAGCTTGGCGCTGAGCCCCTTCTCCGGGAAGAACGCCAGCGCCTCCTCCGCCGAGAGCTCGAGCACGTCGGCGATCGACTTCCCGCGCAGCGTGTGGGCCAGCACCTCGTCGGAGAACCGCCGCCCGTCGCAGGAATCGCAGTGCGTGGTGACCGGATCCATGTAGGCGATCTCGGTGATGAGCACGCCGCGGCCCCCGCACATCGCGCACGCGCCGTCGGAATTGAAGCTGAACAGTCCCGGTGAGGTGCCCGACGCCTTGGCGAAGAGTTTGCGGATCGGGTCCATCAGGCCCAGGTAGGTGGCGGGCGTCGAGCGCGACGACGCGCCGATCGGCGACTGGTCCACGAAGATCGCCTCGGGATGCTCGCGCACGAACACGTCCCGGATCAGGCTGCTCTTGCCCGATCCCGCCACACCCGTGATGGAGGTGAGCACGCCGGTCGGGATGCCGACCGACACGTCCTTCAGGTTGTGCACCGACGCGTTCTCGATGCGCAGCTCGCCGGTTGCGGCGCGAAAGCTGTTCTTGACGGCGAACTTTCGCCGCAGACCCGCACCCGTCGGGGTGTCGGCCGCGCGGAGGTCGGCGAACGTGCCCTGGAACACGACCTGCCCGCCGTGCACACCGGCGCGCGGGCCGACGTCGACGATGTGGTCGGCGATCTGGATGACGTCCGGATCGTGTTCCACCACCAGCACCGTGTTGCCCTTGTCGCGCAAGGCTTTCAGCAGATCGTTCAGCCTGCCCACATCGCGCGGGTGCAGGCCGACGCTGGGTTCGTCGAAGATGTAGGTCATCCCGATCAGCGTGCTGGACAGGTGCTTGACCATCTTCAACCGCTGGCCCTCACCGCCCGACAGCGTGGACGTGGCGCGGTCCAGGCTGAGGTAGCCCAGGCCGATGTCGGCGACCCGCCGCAGCGCGGTGCGGATGGCGTCGGCCAGGCCGAGCGCGGCCGGGTCGGTGACCTCGTCGAGCACCTCGAGCAGATCGGTGATCTGCAGGCTCGACCAGTCCGCGATGGTGCGTCCGTCGATCTCGGTGGCCAGCGCCGCCGCGTTCAGCCGCGCGCCGCCGCAGCTCCCGCACACGCCCTCGGTGAGGAACCGCTGGATCTGCTGACGGGTCTTCTCGGTCAACCCCGAGGTGTCGCGCTGGAGCTTGGTGCGGGTGAATTTCGCCGCCAGCCCTTCGTAATTCGCCTTCCAACTGCCCGTTGGGAAGACGAGTTCGACCTTGCCGCCGGAGCCGTGGAGGAATTCCGCCCACTCCGCCTCGGTGTAGTCGGCGAGTTTCTTGTCCGGATCGAAGCGTCCCGAGGCGCCGTACATCTGCCATTCCCCGCTGCCCACCGCGTAGCCCGGCAGCAGGATGGCGCCCTCGTTGAGCGACTTCGTGCGGTCGACGAGCCGGTCCGGGTCGGCGCGCACGCTCACGCCCAGCCCGTCGCAGTCCGGGCACATGCCCTGCGGCACGTTGAACGAATAGTGGTACACCGCACCGGCCGACGGGCTGCCGAACCGCGCGAACATGGCCCGCACCATCGAGTAGATGTCGGTCATGGTGCCCACCGTGGAACGCGGCCCGCCGCCGACCGGCTGCTGATCGATGATCACCGGCGCGGTCAGGTTCTCGATGGCCTCCGCGTGCGGCCGCTCGTAGCGCGGGAGGAAGTTGAGGATGAAGGCGGGAAACGTCGCGTACAGCTGGCGCTGCGACTCGACCGCGATGGTGTCGAACACGATCGAGGACTTCCCGGACCCGGACACGCCGGTGAACACGGTGATCCTGTTCTTGGGGATCTCCAGCGACACGTCGCGGAGATTGTGCTCACCGGCCCCGAGTATTCGGATGACGTCGGTGGCGGGGGATGCGAGGGCAGACATGCCGACCACCATGCCACCACGGGACCCCCGAGCACCCACTGCGTAGTGATGCAAATCACATTACGACAGGTGCATGGAAAACTCCCGGCGCCGACGCGTGGAACGCCCCGGACGGCGCGCCGCAAGCTGTTCCGGGGCCACCGCGACAGACTCGAAACAGCTTGCGGCACAGGCTCTTCGAGTACGAGCAGTGCCGGGGCGCGGCCGTTCAGCGGAGGCGTTCGAGGATCGGGCCGAAGGCATCGATGCTGTCCTCGAGCACGGTGATGTAGGTGATGCCGAAGCGGTCGCGCAGGTCGCGGAGGCGGTCGGCGGCCTCATCGGGGGAACCGATGAGCAGGGTGGGGATCTCTTCGGGGGTGTCGACCAGTTCCGGCGGCAGGGAGGGGCGGAACGCCTCGGCGAGCGCGGGCCATTCCGACGGATCGATCACCCGCTGGATGAGCAGGTTGAGCTCGACCTCGCCCGCGCGGGCGCCGAGCAAGCCGTCGACGTAGGCGACGCGTTCGGCCAGCACGTCGGGTCCCGCCAGCACCACCGGGCCGCCCTTGCGCGACCCGCCACCGGCGAACGCGACGATGTCGGCCCGCTCGGCCGCGAGCTTCAGCAGCCGGTCACCCCAGGCCCGCCAGCAGCACGGGCGGGCCCGCCTGCGCCGCCGGGCGTGGCTGGTACTCGGGGTCGGCGAACAGGCGGCGCAGGGTGGCCACCGCCTCCTCGAGCCGCCCGACCCGCTTGCCGCCGCTCTCGAACGGGATCGCGGCGGCCTCGAATTCGGCCTCCACGTAGCCCGCGCCCAAGCCCAGTTCCAGCCGCCCGCCGGTGAGCTGGTCCACCGACGCCACGTCGCGCGCCAGCAGCGCCGGGTTGTAGAACGGCGCGTTGAGCACGAATGTGTTGAGCCGCACCCGCTCGGTGGCCTATCCGGACCGTCGCGCCACATGCGTTGGCGGCCTACCGAGGGCCGCACGCGATTCAGCACTGGGTGAACAACCCCGCCGCCACCAGCAACGCCAGCACCGCGCCCGCGGCGGGCACCGGACGGCGCAGCGTCCGCGTGATCAGCTCCCGAACCGGCACACGCTCGCGCGGCGCGCCGTCGGCCGGGCGGTTCCGGCCTCGGAACCGTCGGCGCAGGAAGGCGACGATCGTCACCACCAGGGTCGCGATCAACACGGCGAACTCCTCACGCCCGCACGGGTTTCGGTGCGGCGGATGCCCCACGGGGCGCCTTCACCACACCGACGTTGATCAAGCTCTCCGCCGTGTCCACCACGGAGTCGCGCACCGACCGCATGCTCCACCCGAGTTCCCGCTGCGCCTTCCCCGCGCTCACCGTCTCCACCCGGCCCAGCGTGGGCACGACCAGCCGAACTCCCTTGTCGAACACCGCGAGTCCCCGGATCAGCCAGTCCGGCAGCACCCTGGTGGGCACCCGGAATCCGCGCGGGTTGTACTCCTCGGCCAGGATGCGGGCGATCTCCGCCATCCACAGCGGTTCGCCCGCGAGGATGTAGCGGTTGCCCGGCGCCACCGGCGATTCCATCGCCAGCCGGTGCGCCACCGCGAGATCGCGCACGTCCACCGGGGCCCAGCCGGTGTTGACCGAACCGGGCACCGCGCGATTGAGCAACCGCAGGATCGGTTCGTGCGACGTGCTGGTCTCCGCCGACAGCACCGGACCGAGGATCATGCCCGGGTTCACCGCGACCAACTCCAGGCTCCGGTCGGCGGGCAGCGAGTGCGCGAAGTCCCAGGCGGCCCGTTCGGCGAGGGTCTTGCTCTTCTGATAGGCCGGAACCTTGTCCACCACAGACCAATGCGCCTCCGTGCGCACTTCATCGCGGTCGTGCCCGTGGGCGACGGCGGCGATCGAGGAGGTCAGGACCACCCGCCGCACCCCCGCGTCGGCGGCAGCGCGGAGCACTCGCAGCGTGCCCTGGACGGCGGGTTCGACCAGTTCGCGGTCCTCGCGCGGCGGCGTGGACGGGAACGGCGAGGCGACGTGCACGACGAACGCGCACCCGTCGACCGCGGCGGCCCACCCCGCGTCGGAGCCCAGATCGGCGGCGACGAATTCGACGCCCCGGCCTTCCAGGTGGGCGCGTTTGGCCGTCGCGGACAGATCGCGCACCGTCGCGCGGACCGCGTAGTCGTGGTCGAGAAGTTCGGCGATGACGTGTCCGGCGACGAATCCCGTTGCGCCGGTGACGAGTACCCGTGTGCTCATGTGCTCACCCGTTTCGATGGGGAATGACCGGCGCCTATCTGAGCGCCGCTCAGATCATCTAAGCACCGCATAGATAGCTTGTCCAGTGGCGTCGCATACGCTCGGAGGGTGAAGCGGACCAGATACCACCACGGCGCCCTGCGGGACGCGCTGATGGAGGCGTGCCTGCGCCTGATCGAGACCGAGGGCATCGCGGCGGTCAGCCTGCGCCGGGTGGCCAGGGAGGCGGGCGTGAGCACCGCGGCGCCCTACCACCATTTCGCCGACCGCTCGGCGCTGCTCGCGGCGCTGTCCACGCAGGGGTACCAGTTACTCGCCGCCGAACTGGGCGCCGCCCGCGACGCGTCCACCGGCTCCCCCATCGAGACGCTGCAAGCGCTCGCGGCCGCCTACGTCCGCTTCTCGCGGGAACACCAGGCCCAGTTCCGCCTGATGTTCCGGCCCGAGCTCTCCCAGCCCGAGAAGCACCCCGACACCATGGCGGCCGGCGACGCCGCCTTCGCGATCCTCACCGACGCCATCGCCGACTGCGTCGCCGCGGGCCAGCTGCCCGCCGACAAGGCCGATCTGCTCGGCATCACCTGGTGGAGCATCGGCCACGGCCTGGCCTCGCTCTGGCTCGACGGCCACCTCGACAAGCGCAGCGCCCAATACGGCATCGACACCCCCGACCTCGTCGCAGGCACCCTGGCGACACTCGCCTCCCTCATCGCCCGGTGAGCACGGAGCGCTGTCCTACAGTGGGTGTCGCTTCACACGGCACGGCCGCATGTCCTGTTCGACCACGCGAGAGGGAGGCTCAGATGTCCGATCAGCAGCTCGATCCTACGGTGCGGGAGTTCGTCGACGCGGTGAACGCCGGCGACCGCGCTCGGTTCCGCGCCGTCCTCACCGACGATGCCACCATGTCCGACGACGGTGTGGAGCGCGACCTAGCGCAGTGGACCGACTCGGAGATCTTCGACAGCGACGGCCGGATGACCATCGAGTCGGTGACCGACGGCGGCACCGCATTCGTCGCCGACTACGCCAATTCCCGGTGGGGTTCGATGCGCACGGCGTGGCGGTTCGAGCTGCGCGACGGCAAGGTGCGCCGATTCGAGACCGGACAGGCGTGAAAGCCCTTGCCGCGCGACCGTTGATCTTGACATCCTGACCCGGTGTTCGACGCGCCCCGGTACGGCTCCGGTTCCCTGGCCGATCTGCTCCCGTCCGTCCTGGCCGGTCTGGGGGTGCCCGACGAGATCGACCGGCTCGGCCTCGGCCTGTCCGCGCGCCGGGTGTGCGTGCTGCTGATCGACGGTCTGGGCGCGGAGGCGCTGGCCGCGAACGCCGATGTCGCGCCGTTCCTTTCGAGCCTGCCCGACCATCCGCTCACCGCGGGGTTCCCCAGTACCACGGCCACGTCGATCGCGTCGCTGGGCGTGGGTGTGCCCTCGGGCGAGCACGGCATCGTCGGCTATCTCATGCGCGTGCCCGGCTACGACCACCCGGTCAATTCCCTGGCGTGGCAGCTGCACGGCGACGCCGCCAAACGCGATCTGCGCACCGAACTGGTGCCGGAACAGTTCCAGCCGTTGCCCACCGCCTTCGAGCGCGCCGCCCGCGCCGGGGTGTCCACCGCGCAGGTGGCGCCGATGCTCCAGGCCGGGTCGGGACTGACCCGAGCGGTGTTGCGCGGCTGCGATTTCCGCCCCGGGTTCTCGGTGGGCGATCTGGTCGACGGCGTCACCACCGCCCTCGGCGCGGGCGAGCGCTCCCTCGTCTACGCCTACCACGCCGACCTGGACACCACCGGTCACGTGCGCGGACCCTCGTCCTCCGCGTGGCGGCTCGAACTCGCCCACGTCGACGGGATCGCCGCGAGCATCGCCGAACACCTCCCGCCCGACGCCGCCCTGCTGGTCACCGCCGACCACGGCATGGTGCAGCTCACCGGCACCGTCGATTTCGACACCGTCCCGGCACTGTCCGAGGGCGTGGATCTGCTCGCCGGCGAACCCCGCGCCCGCCACGTCTTCACCCGCGACGGCGCCACCGGCGAAGTGGCCGCCGCGTGGCGCGAGACCCTCGGCGCCGACTTCGCGGTCCTGACCCGCGCGGAGGCGATCGACCTCGGCTGGTTCGGCCCGACCGTCACGCCGACGGTCGCCGAGCGGATCGGCGATCTGGTGGTGGCCGCACGCGGCACCCGCGGCGTGATCCGCAGCGGCGCCGAACCTTTGCTGTCCTCCATGCCCGGCCACCACGGGTCGCTGACCCCGGCGGAGCTGAACATCCCGCTGCGCGTGCACGCCGCCTGATCGACACGCCGAGCGCGGGAGCCCGGCCGTCACCGGCGTGTCCTACCCTCGACAGTGTTCGGCGGCCGACCCGTCCGACGCGACCAGGAGGAAGTACATGAACGCCACCCTGACACGGACCGGCCTCGGCGTGGCGGCCGTCGCGCTGGTACTGGCGGGCTGCACCGACATCGAACGCGCGCTGAACAAGGGCGGCGACACCCCGTGCAGCGAGTACGTCACCCAGGACCCCGACACCAAGCGCACCACCATCACCAAGTTCGTCAAGGAGCAGACCGGCGACGACCGCGAACCGGCGGGCACGGTCGTGGACGCGACCATCATCTCCGCCGACCTGCTGTGCGCCACCCAGATGAACGCCGACACCCCCATCAAGAACGCCGACGTGGCGGGCATCTTCATGAACAAGTGAGACTCGGCAATACAGAACTCAGCGCGGCGGGTGGCTCGCCAGCCAGTCCGCGCCGCGCTTGTGCGAGGCCCGCGCCAGCCAGGCGTCCTGGATGATCTCGGTCAGCTCCCCCACCGAGATCTCCCCGAGGCGGGAGGCCCGCACCAGCACCGACAGGTGCCCGTCGAAGTGGGGAGTGGTGAAGAACGGCGACTCCGGATCCTGCACCAGCGCCAGCTTGTCCGACTCCGAGGGCACCCAGACGACGATCACGTCCTCGTACCGCTCCCCGGTGTCCGGATCGACGGCGTCGGGCCGCGGATTCCGGAAGAACACGAACGATTTCCCGCCGACCTGGTAGACCGCGTTGCCCTTCGGCCCCGGCACCTGCGTGACGTGCGGCATCGCCCGCGCGATGGCGTGCACGTCCGCGACCCGGGCCGGTCGATCCCGCCTCCGCATACCAGCCAGTATGAACCCCGGCCCGTGCGCGATGCAGGAAGCGCGGCTCGGCCGAATTCACCGGCGGACGACAACGGCCCGGCCGGAACCCCGGCCGGGCCGATTCGTTCGACGCGGGTCAGCGCCCCGGCAGGAACCGCAGGCTGCGCGCGACCGTCATGAGGAACCGCTGCCACTTCTCGTGCGGCACGAGCGGGGGCGGGTCGAGGTTCAGGAACCGGGTGACCACCACGGTCTGCGGCTCGGTGAACTTCAGCAGGCCGTCGGGGCCGTGCCTGCGCCCGACGCCGGAGATGCCCATGCCGCCCATCGGCGCGCCGGTGGTGCCCCACGCGGGCGCGTAGCCCTCGTCGACGCACACGGTGCCGGCGTGCAGTCGCTGCGCGATCGCCTCGCCCTCGGACTTGGTGCGCGCCCACACGCTGGCGTTCAGGCCGTACTCGGTGTCGTTGGCGAGCCGGATGGCGTCCTCGACGGAGTCGACCGGGTAGATCGAGACCAGCGGGCCGAAGGTCTCCTCGCGGCCGCACTCCATCTCGTCGGTCACGTCGGCGAGCACGGTCGGCTCGTAGAACAGCGGGCCCAGATCGGGACGCGCCTTGCCGCCGGCCAGCACCGTCGCACCCTTGGACGTGGCGTCGGCGACGTGCTTGGTGACGGTCTCGAGCTGCGATTCCGAGATCAGGCTGCCGATATCGGCCGAGTAGTCGTAGGCCGCACCGAGTTTCGCGGTCTGCACCGCGGTGACGAACTTGGCGGTGAACTCCTCGGCCACCGCCTTCTCCACGTACAGGCGCTCGATCGAGATACACAGCTGCCCGGCGTTGGAGAAACAGGCGCGCACCGCGGCCTTGGCCGCCTTGTTCAGGTTCGCGCCGCGCGTGACGATCATCGGATTCTTGCCACCCAGTTCGGCGGAGAAGCCGATGAGCCTGCGCCCGCACTGTTCGGCCAGCGTGCGGCCGGTGGCCGAGGACCCGGTGAACATCATGTAGTCGCACTCGTCCACGATCGCGGTGCCGACCACGGCGCCCGGTCCGGGCACCACCGCGAGCAGGTCGCGGGGCAGGCCGGCCCGGTAGAGCAGTTCGGCGGCGGCCAACGCGGAGTACGGGGTCTGGCTGTCGGGCTTGACCACTACCGCATTGCCGGCGAGCAGTGCGGGGATCGAGTCGCCGATGGACAGCACCATCGGGTAGTTCCACGGCGCGATCACGCCGACCACGCCCTTGGGCTGGGTGCGCACCGAGGCGCGGTTCAACACCGGGAACGCGCCGGGCACGCTGTGCGGCTCGAGCAGTTTCGACGCGACGCGCGCGAAGTAGCGCGCCGCGAACATCATGCCCATGATCTCTTCCTGGGCCGCCCAGCGCGCCTTGCCGGTCTCGGCCTGGATGACGTCCATGAGCGCCTCGCGCTCATCGATGATCAGGGTGCGGAACCGGTCGAACACCGCGCAGCGCTCGCCGGCGGGGCGCGCGGCCCAGCGCGCCTGCGCCGCCCTGGCCTTGGTGAACGCCGCGGCCACGTCCTGCGCGTCGCCGACGGGCACCGTGCCGAGAGGTGTGCCGGTGAACGTCTCGGCGATCGTCTTGCGCGGGCGGGCGGCGGGGTCCTCGATCGCGGCGAGCGCGCTCAGGCGGTCGAAGACTCCGGCTTCGGGCGCGGGCATCCTTGCCTCCTACTTGTGGGTAACCACGGATTACACACAATCTACGCCGCCGCTGCCCTCCCCCGCATTCGGTTCGGCGTTCACGCGCACAGCGGTCGTTTCAGATGTCCCGCGGCGGGGCATGCCGCGAGGTAGCGCGGGTCGCGCTGTCCCATTCGGTGGCGAAACGCGAATTGACCTGCCGGGCACAGAAATTCGGCCGACCGACCAGTCCGGGCGGTCATGCCGATCAACTCTCGCTCCCCGCTGTCAAATCCGGTCCCGCTGAGCGGGACACTCTCGACAGCTGTCTCGCACAGTGGATTACGTTGTGCCGATGTTCAGAGCGAGGCTCGGGGTCCGGACCCGGATTCTGGCGATCGCGCTCGTGCCGAGCCTGACATTGCTCGTGGTCGGCGTGGGCGCGGCGGGATACCTGGTCGATCAGGGCAGAACCGAGCGGGACTGGGCGGTGCAGATGCAGGCCGCCATCCCGTCCACCAGGGAGTTGGTGGAGGCCGTCCAACAGGAACGCCATCTCGCGATGGTGTATCTGGCCGGTGACGACAGCGTGGTGCCCGCCCTCACGGCGGCGCGGACCCGGTTGGACGCCGCGTTCGCGCGCCTCATCGAGATCTCCGACGACATCCGCGCCGTGGACGACACCCGCATCGGCGACGATCTGGCCGGATTCGCCACGCTCGGACAGCATCTCGCCGGCGTGCGGGGCGGCACCGACGCGCGCGCACTCCCGCCGGCCGACGCCTACGGCTTCTACAACCGTCTGCTCGACGTGGTGTCGGTCGGCGCGCAGGTCGCCCACGACTCGGTGCCCGATGCCGAGATCGGCAAGCAGCTCACCGAGGGCATGCGCCTGTTCTACGCCGTGGACGCCATGTCGCGCGCCCAGACGCTGGCCTTCGCGACCGTCACCGCGGGGGACGAACCGCCGGTGCCCGTGCAGGAGTTCCTGGCCCAAACCGGCTTCTACCGCACCGAGCTCGCGATCATGGCGGCCGAGCCCGACGCGGGACAGCGCGAGGCGATCCAGGCGTTGATGGCCACGCCGGCCTGGCAGCAGCTGGGCGCGGTGGAGTCCGCCCTCACCGAGCGCCTGTTCACCCCCGAAACCGATACCACGGCAAGCACATCCAGTACGCGCCGCACCACCTCCGCGCCCGCGCCGCTGCCGCTGTCCCTCGAGGACTGGCGGCGCGCCGCCGAGGAGGTGAACGGTGCTCTGCTCGACATCTACACCGGCCAGAACCAGCGCACCCAGCGCACCGCCGAGGAGCGCGCCAACGACTCCGCCCTCACCTCCCTCTACGGCGGCGGTGGCGTGCTGCTGGTGAGCATCGCGGCCTTCCTCATCGCCCTGGTGCTGGCCAACCGCGTGATCCGCAGGCTGAAGCGGCTGCGCGGCGAAACGCTCGCGCTGGCCGACGAGAACCTGCCCGACATGCTGCGCAGGCTGCGCGAGGGCGAATCGGTCGACCCGGCCGCCGAGACCCCGCGCCTGGACTACGGCGACGACGAGATCGGCGAGGTGGCCAAGGCATTCGAGCACGCGCACGCGGCCGCCGTCACCGCCGCCGTGGACGAGGCCCGCACGCGCGAGGGCGTCAGGGCGGTGTTCCTCAATATCGCGCACCGCAGTCAGGTGGTGGTGCACCGCCAGCTCGAGATCCTGGACGAGGCCGAGTCCCGCCAGGAGGACCCGGTGCTGTTGGAGACGCTGTTCAAGCTCGACCACCTCGCCACCCGCGAGCGCCGCAACGCCGAGAACCTCATCATCCTCGGCGGCGGGCAGCCGGGACGGCAATGGCGCCAACCGATTCCGCTCATCGACCTGGTGCGCTCGGCGGTCGCCGAAACCCTCGACTACGCCAGGGTCCGGGTCACGAAACTGCCCGACGCGCACGTGCTCGGCACCGTCGTCGCCGACCTCGTGCACCTGCTCTCCGAACTGGTCGACAACGCCACCTCGTTCTCGCCGCCGCAGTCCAAGGTGGAAGTCTTCGGCAACGTCGTGGGCCGCGGCGTGGTCGTGGAGATCAGCGACCAGGGCATGGGCATGCCCGAGCCGGAGCTGGCCAAGATGAACGAGATGCTGCGCAACCCACCGGACTTCGGCGTCGCGACACTCTCGGCCGATTCACGGCTGGGGTTGTTCGTGGTGGCCCAGCTCAGTCAGCGTCACGGCGTAACCGTGCGGCTGGCCGACTCCGACTACGGCGGCATCCGCGCCATCGTGCTCATCCCGACCACGCTGCTGGCCCCGGCCGAAGCACCGGCCGCGCCGCCGCGGGCCGAGCCGGTGCGCAGGCCCCGTCAGCCGGCCCCGTCTATGGAATCCGGTGCGGCGGAGGCGGGTGCACTGCTCACCGTCGCGCCGCCCGCGCCGGAGCGGACGGTGTTCGCCGAGGAGCCCGAGACCACTCCCGACGGCAGGCCCGCGCTGCCCAGACGCAACCGGCAGGCCAATCTCGCTCCGGAGCTGGCGAATCCGGCGTCGGCCGCATCCGCGACCGGCGAGCGGGAACGATCGGCCGAACAGGCCAGGGACCTGATGTCGGCCATCGAGAACGGAACACGGCAGGGCCGCCGCGCGCAGCCCACCGACGAACAGGAAGGCGTGCAGTGACCGCTCCCCAATCCGGCGACCTCAACTGGCTCCTGGACGATCTGGTGGATCGGCTGGCCGGTGTGCGGCACGCGGTGGTGCTGTCCACCGACGGGCTGCTGCTCGGCCGCTCGACCGCCTTCAGCCGTGACGACGCCGAGCATTTCGCCGCGATGTCATCGACGCTCTACGGTCTGGCGCGCAGCGCGGGCAGCCGCTTCGACGGCGGCGGCGTGCGCCAGGCCGTGATCGAACTCGACCGCGCCGTCCTGTTCGTCACCGCCGCCGGCGACAACGCGTGTCTGGCTCTGCAGGCGTCGGATTCGGCGAACCTGGGCATGGTGGCCTACGAAATGAACGTCACCGTGCAGCGTGTCGGTACTTATCTCTCCACCCCCGCGCGCTTGCCATGACGCGCCGGGGGGAGCCGTGGTTCGACGAGGCGGCCGGACCGCTGATCCGGCCCTACGCCCTCACGCGCGGCCGCACCATGGGCACGGCCCATGATCTGGACATCGCCACGGTGGTCACCGCCGCGGTGCCCGCACCCCCGCTGCGCAGGCCGGAGCCGGAGTACGGGCGCATCATAGCGCTGTGCCGGGAGCCGCAATCGGTGGCCGAAGTCGCGGCGAACTTGAAACTTCCTCTTGCGGTGACAAAGATTCTCGTCGGCGACCTGATCGGCGAGGGACACTTGATCTTCCGGGCTCCGGCACACACGGAGGCCGGCCCCGGCGATCTCAACATATTGCGAGCGGTACTGGATGGCATCAGAAAACTTTGACCCCGCACGGCTCGACCCGCAGGGGCCCCAACACTTGGCCGCGTCGGTCAAGATCCTCATCGCCGGTGGTTTCGGCGTCGGCAAGACCACGATGGTCTCGGCGATCAGCGAGATAGCCCCGCTGCGCACCGAGGAACTCATCACCGAGGTCAGCTCCGGCGTCGACGACTTGTCCGGTGTGGAGTCCAAGCAGACCACCACGGTCGCCTTGGATTTCGGCCGCATCACCATCGACCGCGATCTGGTGCTCTACCTGTTCGGCACGCCCGGACAGGACCGGTTCTGGTTCCTGTGGGACGAACTCTCGCGCGGCGCGCTGGGCGCGGTGGTGCTGGCCGACACCCGCAGGCTGGGCAGTTCGTTCGCGGCGGTGGACTTCTTCGAACGGCGCGGGCTGCCGTTCATGGTGGGCGTCAACTGTTTCGACGGCGCGCCCCGCTACACCGAACAGGAAGTGCGCGAGGCGCTCGACCTCGAACCGCACACCCCGGTGATGCTCTGCGACGCCCGCCACCGCGACTCGGCGAAGAACGTCCTGCTCACGCTGGTGCAGCATCTCATCGAACTGGCGGGGCGCGAACCGGTCACCACCTGAACCACACCGCTCCCCCCCGTTGGTGGTGCCCGCGCGATTGGGGTCTGCCTCGCTCCCCCCTCACGGCCGATACTCAGCGTGTCGCGTGTCGAAGGAGTGTCGAAATGAAGATGTCGTCCAGGTTCAGCAAGGGCGTAGCCGCGTTCGCCGTGTCGGCCGCTCTGGTGTGCGGTTCGGGCGCGGGCGTGGCCGCGGCGGACCCCGGTCCGGGTACCGGGTCCGCCGACGCGGCCCGCTCGGTCGTGGAGCTCATCGTGTGCTTCTTCCGCGGCGAGCTCGTCGGGTCCAAGTACCCGCTCTGCTGAGTCGTGCGCGGCGAGGCCGCACCGTGCGATCCTCGCGTGGAAACTTCCAAAGGCGTTGCGCCCCAACGTCTCCCAACGCTCTTGGCCCAATGATTGAGGGCTGCGATTCCCGCTCCTTCGCGTCCGATACTCATCGCGGAAAGAAGGAGAACACCGTGAAATCATCCCCGGGAATCAGTCGAATCGTCGCCGTCTGCGCGGTCACCGCCGCCCTGTTCGGCGGTGTCGCCGCACCCGCGTCGGCGGCACCGACCGACTCCGGCTCGTCCAGCGCGTCCGCGACCTACCCCCGCGAAGCCCTCGAGGCCCTGGTCTGCTTGCTCACGGGCCGGTTCCTCGGATCGAGCTATCCGTACTGCTGAGCCCCACCCATTCAGCTCAGCAGTTCCCGGCCGACCAGTTCGTCGAACAGCAGCTGGTCGACCGGGGGCACCAGGGCACGATCCGCCGCGGTGAACCAGGCGGTTTCGGCGATCTCGCTGCTCGGGGTGAGCGTGCCCTCGTATTCGGCGGTGTAGCAGCTCATCCGGACCGTCACGCCGTTCGGCGGCACCTGCGCCGGCGCCTCGTAGGTGCCGACGTGGCGCACCGTCTCCGGCCGCAACCGCACGGTGAGCTCTTCCTCGATCTCGCGCACCAGCGTTTGCAGATCCGTCTCGTCGCCTTCGCGTTTGCCGCCGGGGATGAAGAAGACGTCTTTGCCCGCCGGCCGCCCGCACAGGATGCGGCCTTGCACGATGTGCACCCAGGCCACGGTGTCGATCAGCGTTTCCACACGGGCTTCCGTCACGTGCGCAGCATAGTGGGCCGGGGTCGCCGCCGTTCGAGGGCGCCCGCCAGGCGCATTCACCCCGCACGACGACTGATTCGGGAGACGGCGATGGGCCGGACCCCGAAGAGTCCGGCCCACATCCTCACCGCGACAAGCGCTGGAACCTGCGCACCGCGAGCGGCACGAAGATCGCCGTGATGAGCAGCGGCCACACCACCGACATCAGCGCGGCGTTCTGCTCGATCCAGGACTCGCCACTGCCCGCCGGTGTCTCGAACAGCTCGCGGGTGGCGGTCGCCGTGGACGAGATCGGGTTCCACGCCGCCACGTGTCCGAGCCACGTCGGCATCAGCTGCGGCGCCACGAAGACGCTCGAGATCATCGTCAACGGGAACGCCACGGCGTAGAGGCTGCCCGCCGCTTCGGGGTTCGGCACCATCAGCCCGAGCCACACGCCCACCCAGATCAGCGCGAACCGCAGCCACAGCAGCAGCACGAACGCGGTCGCGATGGCGACGACGCCGCCTTCGGGCCGCCAGCCGATCACCAGCGCCGTGATCATCAGGATGCCCAGTTCCGCGCAGGCCAGCAGCAGATCGGTCACCGCGCGCCCCGACACCACCGCCGAGGGCGACATCGGCATGGAGCGGAACCGGTCGATCACGCCCTTGGTGGAGTCGTAGACCACCAGCGTGGCGGTGTTCATGAAGCCGAACGCCATGGTCATCACGAACATGCCGGGCATCAGGAAGTCGCGGTAGTCGCCGCCGCCCGGCACACTCATCGCGCTGCCGAAGACGTAGCCGTAGAGCAGCACCGACACGATCGGGAACCCGAGCTGCCACAGGATGTTCACCGGCTGGCGCTGGTAGTGGGTGAGCCCGCGGCGCACCACGTTCCAGCAGTCGGCCAGCACCCAGTAGGCGCGCGAGCGCTGCTGCGGGGCGAGATTCACGGTGGTCATCAGGCGGCCTCCTCGGCGAGCGTGCGGTGTCCGGTCAGATGCAGGAAGACGTCGTCCAGGCTCGGCCTGCGCAGGCCCAGGTCCTCCACTTCGAGGCCTTCGTCCTGGAGGGTGCGGGCCACGTCGGTGAGCGCGGCGACGCGATCGGCCACCGGCGCGTAGACGCGGCGTTCGGCCTCCACGATCTCCGGCTCGCCCGTGCACACCCGGGAGACGATCTTCGCGACAAGGCGCAGATCGCCGGGCACCGTCGCGACGACCTCGATCATGTCGCCGCCCACGGTGGTCTTGAGCCCGTCGGGGGTGTCGTCGGCGATGGCGCGGCCCTGGTCGATCACCGTGATCCGGGAGGCGAGCCGGTCGGCCTCCTCCAGGTACTGCGTCGTGAGCAGAACCGTGGTGCCGTCGGCGACCAACTGCCGCACCGACTCCCACACCTCGCCGCGGCTGCGCGGGTCCAGGCCGGTGGTCGGCTCGTCGAGGAACAGGATGTCCGGCGACAGGATCATCGAGGCCGCCAGGTCGAGCCTGCGCCGCATGCCGCCGCTGTACTTGCCGACCCCGCGGTTCGCGGCGTCGGTCAGGTCGAAGCGCTCGAGCAGTTCGGCGGCGCGGGCACGGGCGCGCCGGCCGCCGAGATGGAAGAGCCTGCCGAACATCTCGAGGTTCTGCCGCCCGGTCAGCACCTCATCGACCGCCGCGTACTGACCCGTGAGGCCGATGCGGGAGCGGACCTCGCGGGCCTGGGTCGCGACGTCGAGCCCCGCCACCGTCGCGTGCCCGCCGTCGAGGGTCAGCAGGGTGCTCAGGATCCGCACCGCCGTGGTCTTGCCCGCGCCGTTGGGTCCGAGCAGGCCGTGGACGGTGCCCCGGCGCACCGTGAGGTCGAACCCGTCGAGGGCGTACTTGTCGCCGTATTTCTTGCGCAACCCTTCGGCCCGCACCGCGTATTCGGTCACCCGAGTCCTCCCTCATATAACTGGGTACGTTGTACCCAAATGAGAGTACAACGTACCCAGTTTTTCGTCCAGTCCGGATTTCCACGGGTTAACCTGAACGACATGACGACTACGGAGGCCAGCGGCAGCGGCGATCTCGCGCGCACACTCGACCTGCTGTGGGATACCGCGCCGCGTCCGACGCGCGGCCCGAAACCCGGCCTCACCTTGGACGGCATCATCGCGGCGGCGGTGAAAGTCGCCGACGAGGAAGGGCTGGCCGCGGTCACCATGCGCCGGGTCGCGACCGAGCTGGGCACCGGCACCATGTCGCTGTACCGGTACGTGCCGGGCAAGGCCGAGCTGCTCGATCTCATGCTCGACCGGGCGCAGGCGCCCGCGGGGCCGCTGCCCGAGGACGGAGGGTGGCGCGCCGCGCTCGAGGCGCTGGCCTACGAACAGCTCGAGATGTTCCGCGCCCACCCGTGGCTGTTGCAGGTCGACCAGTCACGCCCGGTGATCGGCCCCGGCGCGGCGATGGGCATGGAACTGGTGCTGGCGCGTATCAAAGCGATGGGCCTGCCCGACGTGGAACTCGTCTCGGTGGTCGTCACCATCTCCGGCTACGTCACCGGCCTCGCGCGCAACCAGCTCTACGAACGCGAAGCCGAGCGCAGCTCCCGCATGACCGAGGACGAGTTCTGGAACACCCAGGGCCCCTACCTCACCAACGCCATCTCCAGCGGCCGCTTCCCCACCCTGGCCTCGCTGTCCGAGGATGCGTTCGGTTCGGAGTTCGACCACTTCGCCTTCGGTCTGCACCGCCTTCTCGACGGACTCGAAGCGTATGTGCGGCAGCGGAATACGAAGGATTGACACGATCGTGGCGCGCCGGGTCGCGCCACGGCCGCTGGTCAGTCGAGGCAGAACTCGTTGCCCTCGGGGTCGGTCATCACGATGAATCCGGCGCTCAGCGGCGGCTCGGGCTCGAACCGGCGCACCCGCTTCGCGCCGATCGCGACGAGCCGGTCGCATTCGGCCTCCAGCGCCGCCATTCGCTGCTCACCCTCCAGTCCGGGGGCGGCGCGGACGTCGAGGTGCACGCGGTTCTTGGCGACCTTGTCCTCCGGCACCTGCTGGAAGAACAGGCGCGGGCCGGTGCCGTCGGGATCCTCGACGGCCGAGCTCGTGTTGCGCTGATCCTGCGGCACGCCGAGTCGGTCCAGGAACTCGTCCCACGCCGCCAACGGGTCGGTGCCGACGGGCAGCTCGACGCCGGGCGGGGCGGGGTGGACATAGCCGAGGGCGTCGCGCCAGAAGGTCGACAGTGCCCGCGGGTCGTGCGCGTCGAACGTGATCTGGATGTGGCGGCTCATGCGGAGTGCTCCCGTCGTGTCGAAGTGCGTGTGCCCCCACTCTGTCACGCCTCGCGGACAGGATCGGTCCGCTATTTCTGGCAAGCTCGAAGACGTGATGGGCGATGCGGAACGCGGGACGACCGAGCGCGTGCTCACCCTGCTCGGGCTGTTGCAGCAGCGCCAGGTGTGGACGGGTCCCGAACTCGCCGGGCGGCTCGGCGTCACGGCGCGCACGGTCCGCCGCGATGTGGAGCGGTTGCGGGCGCTGGGCTATCCGGTGCACGCGAGTCAGGGTGTCGGCGGCGGATATCAGCTCGGCCGCGGCCAAGATTTGCCCCCGCTGCTGCTCGACGACGAGGAAGCGATCGCGACGGCGGTCTCACTCCTCCTCAGCGCGGCCACCGGCGACGCCGCGCTGCGCGCGCTCACCAAGCTCGACCAGGTGCTGCCCACCCGATTGCGCGGCGAGGTCCGCACGCTGGCGAACTCGGTCGAGTCGTTCGCGGGCGGGCACCGGCCGGTCGACTCCGACGCGCTGCTCACGCTGGCGCGCGCCTGCCGCGACGAGGTCGAGGCCGGGTTCGATTACCCGTCCGCCGGCGGTACCGCCCGACGACGCGTCGAGCCCTATCGCCTGGTCACCTCCGACCGGCGCTGGTACCTGCTCGCCTACGACCTCGATCGCGACGACTGGCGCAGCTTCCGCGTGGACCGCATGAGCGACGTATCAGCGCGCACCTGGCGTTTCCACCCGCGCCCCGGGCCCGACGCCGCCACGTACGTGCAGGAAGGGGTGGCGAGCCGCGTCTACCCCCACCAGGCCCGCTTCCTCGTCCACGCGCCCGCCGACACCGTGCGCGCCCAGGTCTCCCCGGCCGCCGCCGTCGTCCGCGAGATCGACGCGAGCAGCTGCGAAGTCCGCAGCGGCGGTGCGAATATCGACGCCATCCTGATGCACACCCTCCTCCTCGGCCACCCCTTCGAAGTGCTGGAACCGCCGGAATTGGTGGAGCGATGCGAGGTGCTGGCGCGGCGGTTGATGAACGCGGGAGCGAAGAGTGTGTCAAGGCCATCACAGGGGATGCCGTAAACGATCGCGCCACCCCATGCATGAGGCCTGTTCGGCTTGGCAACCGCCGTCCGGCCGCTCGCTGTCGTCGGGCCGAGCGATCGAATCGAACAGTGGGCGGTCCGCTTCGAAGCGTCGGACCGGATCGTCGACCTTGGTCGCGAAGCCGAGACCAAGTCGGCGGCCCGCTCCGGTGTCGCGCTGATTGATCATCGAGCTCGAACACTGAGCTGGAGCGGTTGTCGACAGGAGTCCGGCACCAGGGCGCACACCGAACGAATCGGCACCGACAGCCGGGCGCATACTTCTCATTGTCGCGGCCGCGCTACTCCGGGCCTATCTCACGCGGCCCGCGCGGTCACCTTCTCCGATCCGGCGGCCGCCGCCACGCGCGCCAGTGCCGGGTCCAGCTTCTTCGGCAGCGGCGCGTTGTCGAACATCGCGAGCACGACCTCGGTGCCATCGAGTTCCCAAGTGCCCACGATGCGGCCGTTCACCACAACGAGCGGCGCGATCCATCCGGCCGTGCGGCTGACGGCGGAGCGGTGTTCCTTCGGGAGCAGATCGGTGTCGGCGGTGGTAGGACCGAGCACGTATTGGTCGAACGGGCCGAGCAGGTAGGCGGACTTGTCGGGTTTCGCGGCGGCGAGGGCGTCGAGGTGTTCGGTGAGGGCGTAGGCGGCGCGGCCGTCGATGTCGACGGGCGTGAGCGCGTCCCCCAGCTCCGCGAACCATCCGCGCACGAGCGTCTTACGCAAATTTCCACGGGTCAGCCAGGCGTCGAACACCTCCGGCGTGGCCGGACCGTATGCGCCGAGATAGGCGGTGATCGCCGTGGCGGCGGCTTCGTCCACGTCGGCGAGACCGCGCCAACCGGGCACCGCCCGCGCCGGGGCGGTGAACGTGACCTTGGTGCCGCGCATCGGCCCGTGACACAAAGCCCCTTGCCAGGCAAGAGGTTTCAGCAGCGCGCCCCAACCGGAACGCAGCTGCTCCCCCATCTTGTGAAACGCGCGATCGGCGAGCAGCGCCTCCACCAGTTCCTCGCGCGTGAGCGCCGCATCGGCCAGAATGCCGCCGACCGCCTCGGTGAGCGCGGCGACCTCGGCGGGCGTCGCGCCGAATGTCTTCTGCCACGAGGGTTTCTCCCAGTTCCTCGTCGCCGCCATGAGCGGCAGCACCGCCGCCGCGTCGCTCGGCAGCAGGGCGTGCAGCGTCCCGCGCATGGCCCAGGTCTTGATCAGCGCGCCCTTCTCGAGCGCGCCGACCACCGCCCCTTCCTCTGGCTTCGCGCTCCGGACCGCCACGGCCATCTCCGCCGACGACGTCACCTGCGCCTGCACCCCGGCCAGCCGCCCGACCACTTCGCCCACCCCGCCGCGCGCCACTCGCGAGACGAACTGACGCTCCAGCCGCCACGCGAACACCTGATCCCAGCCGAGCCGCACCGCACCTCCCGAACAACCTGTCAACCCTTGACGCCCGCACGCTACACCCGCCCGCCGACGCCTCCCTGAAGTCGGCGACCGTCCCGAGATGATTCCGCGTGCCGCCGCGCCATATGCCTGACGATCGGGCACCTCGGCTCGAGCTCATACCGGGCCATCATCCTCAGACCGGCATGCTCACATGATCGGTGAAAGCGCCGCCTTGACGACGAACGATCGCCGACGCCCGGCCCGATGGGCAGCGACAACCACGCCCGCGAAGGCTATTTCCGAGGGAGGCGATCCGTTTCGAGTTCGCCGAGAGCCCTACTCGGACACGCGCCGACACCGTGACCGACGACGCAGGCGCAAGAGCCGATGAAGCGCGCCAAAAGCCCGAGCACAGCACGCGTTCACCGAATGCCCAGCCCCTCAGCGAATCAGCACGCTGCACATCATGATTCCGAGCGCGATCTCCACCAACCCGATCACCGTCGCCGCGATCACCCCGAGCAGCGCGGTCCGGTTGGTCACCCGGTGCATCCGCCCCACCGGCGTCGCGAGCCGTTCGGCGCGCACCAGCACCGCGGTGCCCGCCGCACCGAGCGCTCCCGCGGGCATCGCCCTACCGCCCGCGAGCGCGAGCATGCCGCCGAGCAACGGTTCGCGCCCGTGCGCGCGGGCCGCGCGGTCGTCGGCGCACATCTCCAGCAACCGGCCGATCTCCGCGCTGCCCTGCCGCAGCAACCGCAACGGCAGCGTCGAGGAGAGGGCGCGCAACAGGGCGCTCAGCGGCGCGTGCCGCCCGCGCAGGTGCGCGTGTTCGTGCGCGAGGACGGCGTCGAGTTGTTCGCGGGTGAGCGCGTCGACCGCGGCACTGGTCACCACGATGGTGTCGGGCCGTCCCGCCACGCAATACGCCTGCCGCTCGGGCGAATCCAGTACGAGCGCCCCGAGCCCCGGCACCCGCCGCCCCACCATGCGGACCGCCGCGCCGTAGGCGATCGTGCGCCGCCGCATCCGCCAAGCCACCCACACCGTCCGCAGGGTCGCCGCCACCGCGCCGGTCGCGACCGCCCCGGCCAACGCGTACAGCGCGATTCGCTCCCACCAGACGCTGTCGAGCAGGACGGGCGTCGACAGCACCGAGAAGCAGGCGCGCAGGGCCGCCGCCGAATGTCCTTGCACCGTCGTGAATTCCACGACGAGCAGCACCGCCGCCAGCACCCACGCGGCGAGCGCACCGCCGATCGCGACGAGCCAGGCGGCCACGCTCAGCCGGGGCGCCACACCGCGACGGGTGAGCCCGCGCAACACCGGCGGACCGAACACCGCCACGGTCGCGCCGTACGCCATCAGACAGAGCGCGACGTTCACGGCGACCCGGACCGGAGAATCGCGATCCGCGCGGCGAGCCCAGAGTTCGCCGACGTCGCCCCGGCATCGCACAGCACCGGTGCCGTATACGTGGCAGCCATCAACCACTCCCCATCCCGATAACCCACTGTGCTCGGCTCTACGGCAGCCCAGCATACGGGCAGGGCCGCCGCGCCGGAACCCGGACAATCGCGCGATGTCCCGCCGCGCACGCGCGACGGGGCATCGCATCCTGGAGCCCGACAGCATCGAGGACAAGCGGCCGCCGCGCACGCGCGACGGACCTCACCCGTCGACCGGCTACACCGCCGCCTTCTCCGCGCCCCGGGCTCGCTGCCGATGCCGCAGATGCTGCACCAAGCTGACCGCGATCGCGAGCCCCATCACCGTGTAGAGCACCACCGTGATGTTCGAGCCCACCAGAATCGACGGGTCACCCTCCGACACCGCCAACGCGCGCCGCAACTGGGTCTCGGCCAGCGGCCCGAGGATCGCCGCGATGAGCACCGGCGCCAGCGGAATCGAGTACCGCCGCATCACGAATCCGGCCACGCCGACAGCCAGCAGCAGCCACAGATCCATCATCGACGACGCGATCGCGTACACACCGAGCATCGCCACCACGGTGATCCCCGCGTACAGGTACTGCCGGGGAATCAGCAGCAGCTTCGCCCACACCGCCGCGAACGGCAGGTTGATGATCAGCAGGATCACCAGTCCCACGAACAGGCTCGCCAGCAGCGGCCACACCAGGTCACCGCTGCGCTCGAACAGCAGCGGACCGGGCTGCATGCCGTACTGCTGGAACGCGGCCAGCATCATCGCGGCGGTCGCCGAGGTCGGCAGGCCCAGCGCCAGCAGCGCGCCCATCGCCGTGCCCGCCGTCGCGTTGCCCGCGGCTTCGGGCGCGGCCACGCCCTGGATCGAACCGCGTGTACCGAAGTCGGGATCGTTGCGCCGCTGGGCCAGCTTCTTCTCGGTGCCGTAGGCCAGGAAGGTCGGCACCTCCGAGCCGCCGACCGGGATCGCGCCGAACGGCAACCCGAACGAGGTGCCGCGCAGGAACGCGGGCAGCGCCGATCGGAATTCCCTGCGGCTCGGGAACGGCGAGCCCTCCGCCTCCACCGGCACTTCGGGCCCGCCTTCCCGACGGATACGCGAGGCCACGTGCAGCACCTCGCCCAGCGCCAGCAGCCCGACGGTGATCACCACGATCGAGATGCCGTCGAACAGCGCCGCGCTGCCGAGGGTGAATCGTTCGGCGCCACTGGCACTGTCGATGCCGACCAGCGCCAACGCCAGCCCGATCCCCAGTGCGGTCAATCCGCGCACGACCGATTCCGCGACCACGGCCGAGATCGCTGCGAACGCGAAGATCGCCAGCGCGAAGTACTCGGCAGGGCCGAAAAGCGTTGCCAGCTTCACCAATTGCGGCGAGAGGAACACCACCAACGTGGTGGCGATCAGACCGCCGGTGAACGCGCCGATCGCGGAGATGCCCAGCGCCTTGGCGGCCCGGCCGCTCTTGGCCATCCGGTGCCCCTCGAACGTCGTCGCGATCGCCGAGGAATTGCCGGGCGTGTTGAGCAGGATGCCCGACGTGGAATCGCCGAACAGTCCGCCGAAATAGATGCTGGCGAACATGATGAACGCGCCGGTGGGATGCAGGCTGAACGTGACGGGCAGCAGCAGCGCCACCGCCATGGCCGACCCGAGTCCGGGCAGCACGCCCACGGCGGTGCCGAGGACCGCGCCGATCACCAGCAGCGTCAGGTTCATCGGGGTGAGCACCCCGGCGAACCCCTCCATGAGCAGGGTCAGCTGGTCCATGACAGCGCTCCCGCGAAGATCCCGGCGGGCAGGGTGAGCCCGAGCGCCGCCGAGAAGGCCAACTGGATCACCGAGGCGACCAGCGCGGCGACGGCCAGATCGAAGACCGGCCTGCGGCTGCCGAAGACGTAGCAGATCGCCCAGAACAGGAAGGTGGCCGAGATCAGCCAGCCCGCCGGCACCAGGATCAGCACGAACACCACCAGTGCGCCCAGCGTCAGGCCGACGGTGCGCAGATCGGGCTCGGCGTCCGCGGCGGGTTGCGGAGCCGGCTCCTCGGCCCGGACGACGCGCATCTCACCGGTGTCGTCGAGGTGGCCCATGTCCTCCAGCATCAACGTCGACACCTCGGCCGACCCGTGTTCGCGGTCCGCGTGCTCGGGGTGGCGCAGCACCTGGACGGTGAGCAGCACCGCCAGGACATACAGGAATCCGGCGACCAGGATCGGGAAGAATCGCGGTCCCGGCGTCCCGGCTCCGTCGGGCACCTCCATCCGGATGGTCTCGACCGTCAGGAAGACGGCCAGTGCCAGCACGCCGGCGACGACGATCAGCTCGCTGTGCCTGCGCAGCCAGCCGGGGCGCGGGGGTGGCCCGACCCGGTCGGCCACGGCGGTGGTGGTCATAATCCCAGCTCCTCGATAATGGTGCGGATCCGGTCGGACTCCGTGGCGAGGAACGCCTCGAACTCGTCACCGGACATGTATTCGTCGGTCCAGTTGTTGCGCCGCAACGTGTCTCGCCATTCGTCGGTGTCCCGGTACTCCTCGACGATCGCGATCAGCTCGGCCCTGGTCTCGGCGTCGATGCCCGGCGGGGCGACCAGTCCGCGCCAGTTCGACATGGCGACGTCGGTGCCCGCCTGCCGGAACGTCGGGATGTCGACGTCGGGCAGGGGTTCGGCGGCGGAGAGGGCCAGCGCCCGCAACGCACCCGCCTCGATCTGATCGCGGAAGTCGTTGTAGCCGGAGATCCCCGCCACCGCGGTGTGCGAGAGCAGCGAGGTCACGGCCTCGCCGCCGCCGGCGTAGGCGAGGTAGTTGACGGCCTGCGGGTCGATGTTGGAGGACTGGGCGAGCAGACCGGTGAGCAGGTGGTCGATGCTGCCCAGCGAACCGCCCGCGATGGCGTGCCCACCCGGATCGCGCGCCCAGGCGGCCAGGAAATCGCCCAGCGACTGGAACGGCGAGTCGGCGGGCACCACGAGCACGTTGTAGTCGTCGGCGAGGCGGGCGATCGGCGTGGTGTCGGCGAGGGTGTCGCCCGAGCCGGACAGGATGGTGCCGCCGATCATCACGCTGCCGGTCACCAGCATCACGTCGTGGCGGTCGTGCATGCGGACGACCTGGCTGAGCCCGATGGTGCCCGCGGCGCCGGGCGCGTTCACCACCTGGACCATGTTGACCACGCCGTTGTCCCGCATCGCGTGCTGGGATTCGCGGGCGAACGAGTCCCAGCCACCACCGGGCGCGGCGGGCGCCACCAGAGTGAGCTTGGTTCTCGGGTTCGCCACCGTCCCGGCGCGGCTCGCGTCGAGGGCGGCCGAGGCGAACAGGGCCACGGTCACGACACCGAGGGCGACCGCGAGGATGCGGCGGTTCATCGGAGCCTCCTTTCCTGCCGTCGCGCGGGGCGGGTGCTGTCGGCGTCGAGCGGCGCTCATTACGATGACAGCGAAGAATGTGATGCAGAGCACGTCCGCTGTTTGTGCTCATAAGTGCACACGGCGAGCGGTCCGCCCGGTGCCGAGGAGGTGGGTGTCATGCCTCTGGCAGACAGGGTGCGCTCGCCGCGACTGCGCGGCGCGCTGATCCTGCTCGTGCAGTGCGGTGTGGTGCTCGCCTGCGTGGCGGCCACGACGCTGGCCGCGTCGGCGGTGCAGGAGCGCCACATCCGCACGGCCACCGAGGAACGCGTGCTGGCGGTGTCGCGCAGCCTCGCCGAACTCGATCAGGTGCGCGCCGCCCTCGGCTCCCCCGCCGCCGCGGCGGAACTGCAACCGCTGGCCGAGTTGATCCGGCAGGCGTCGCGGGTCGACTACGTGGTGGTCACCGACGCCGAGGGCATCCGGCTCACCCACCCCGATCCGGCCGAGCGCGGACGGCCCGTCTCCACGGACCCGTCGGCCGTGCTCGCGGGCGAGACGTTCCTCGGCACCGAGTCGGGCACCCTGGGGCCGACGCTGCGCGCCAAAGTGCCCGTATACCAATCCGATTCGCCGGGAGCCCCGGTAATCGGCATCGCGTCGGTGGGCATCCTGGAGTCCGAGATCGCGGCGGATCACGAGGAGAGCTTGTTCGCGCTGGTGCCATGGATCCTCGCCGCGCTCGCCGTCGGCTGCCTGGCCGCGGGGCTGCTGGCCCACCTGGTGAACCGCCGCGTGCGCCGCCTCGAGGACGAGGTGGTGGAGCTTTCGGTGCAGCGGCGGATCGCGCGGGCGCTGCGGGATCAGACCCACGAGTTCCGCACCCGCCTGCACATCATCTACGGACTGGTCGAGAGCGACGACGCCGCGGGCGCGCTCGCCTACATCGCCGACCTGGCGCCCGTCGCCCACACCGACGGCACCGGACCGGAGCTCGACGACGCCCGCGTGCGCGCGCTGCTCGACGCGGCCGCCGCCGAATTCGCCGAGCAGGGTGGACGTTTGGAGATCGACCCGCTCTCGGAGGTGGACCGGACCGGCATCGACGCCGACGACCTGACGGTGCTGTCCAACCTGGTGCGCAACGCCGTGGAGGCCGCCGGCCCGGACGGCATGGTCCGGGTGCGGATCCACGCCGACGGCACGGAGTTCGACCTCGTCGTCTCCGACAGCGGGCCCGGCATCCCCGACGACGCCATGCCCAGACTGTTCCGGCACGGGTTCACCACCAAACACCCCACCGACGAGGTGTCGTCGCGCGGCGTGGGGCTCGCACTCGTGCTGCGGATCGTCCGCCGCCGGGGCGGGCATATCGACGTCGGTTCGAGTGATCTGGGCGGGGCGCGGTTCGAGGTGCGGATGCCGGCCGGTGGAGCGCGGGACGCTGTGGAGTCGGCCGCGACGAAGGTGAGCACATGAGTGCGTGGGCGGGGTCAGCCGGTGGTTCGCGAGCGAGCGGCAGCCGCGCGGTTCGTGCCGGGGGGCGCGGCGCGGGCGGTGGAAAGGTGTGAGATGAGCGAGCGCTCGGTGCGTCGGCCCATGGTCGTCGAAGGGGAGCCTCCCGCCGAGTCGGACAGGCCCGTCTCGAGGCTCGGCGCGGGCGGCGGAAAGGTGTGGGCATGAACGACCAGCCGATCAGGACGCTGATCGTGGACGACGATCCGGCGGCGTGCCGCCTGCACGCCCGCTACGTCCAGGAGGAGCCGGGATTCACGGTGAGCGGGGCCGTGCACAGCGGTCCGGCGGCGATGGACGCGGTCTCCCGGGTCCCCGTCGATCTCGTGCTGCTCGACATCCACCTGCCCGAGTTCAGCGGGATCGAGGTGCTGCACCGGTTGCGCGCGGCGGCGGGCACGCCGATCGACGTCATCGTCATCTCCTCGGCCCGCGACCGGGTGACGGTGCGTCAGGCGCTGTCCGCCCAGGTCGCCGGGTATCTGGTGAAGCCGTTCAGCCGGGCGGTGTTCGCGGAGCGGTTGCGCGCCTACCGAGCCCAGCGTGCCCCGTTGGCGGCGACCAACGAGGACGCCTTCGGACAGCACGAGATCGACTCGCTGTGGAGCGGCCGGGCCACACCGCAGCGGACCGCCGAGGCCGCCCGAACCGAGACGCTGCCCAAAGGCCTGTCGGCGCCGACGATGGAGTTGATCGTCTCCGCCCTGCGCACCGCCCGGACGGCGACCGCCGCCGAAATCGCTTCGGCGGCGGGCACTTCCAGGGCGACGGCACGCCGCTACCTGGACTACTTGAATCAGCGCGGCACGGTCGACCTCTCCCACCGCTACGGCCGTCGCGGACGACCCGAACTCATCTACCGGCTCGCACCGCCCAGTTGAGCGATCACTCCTCGGGCGTCCGCCGGGCCGTGAGCCTGCGCAGCGCCGCCCGCAGCCCGGCCGACTCCTCCGGGCTGATCCGGTCGACGAAGTGGCTCAACACCAGATCCGATCGCCCCCCGGACCCCAGCGCTTCCAGCATCAGCCGGGCACTGTGTTCCTCGCGGGTGAGCGTCGGCCAGTAGCGGTATGCCTTGCCCGCCCGTTCGCGGGCGAGCCAGCCTTTGCGATGCAGGTTGTCCATGGTCGACATCACCGTGGTGTAGGCGATGTCGCGCTGGGCGGAGAGCTCCTCGAAAATCTCTCGCACCGTGGTGAACTCCGTGTCCCTGTCCCAGATGCGGTCCATGATGACCGCCTCCAGGTCTCCGAATCCACGCACCGCACCGACTCCCTCATCGTCGTCCGATCAACTGGGAAACCAGCGTACCGACAACCTTTTGTTCTACGTATCAGAACAGTAGATTCGGGGAACCGGCCCGGATGGCGGAGGAGTTCGCCGACCCATCACTTTGATCAACGCCCCGAGAGACGCCCCTCTTCACACCGGGACGGGTTCGTTCGCGCGCAGGAAGCGGCAGATGCGCGGGACCACCAGGTCGGCGCGGTGGAAGAACACCTCATGTCCCGTACCCGGATAGATCTCCACCTCCGCCCGCGGGACAAGCTCCAGCGCGCGATCGCGGCACTTCACCGGATCGCCCAGCACGGTGTCGGCCCCGAACACCGCGAGCATCGGCACCCGGATCGCGCCCAGTTCCTCATCGGTGAGCGGACGGGGCCACGGCAGGACCCGCTTGTACGGCACGGCCGCGAGCGCGGTGCGGCGCTCGTCCTCGGTGGGCGGACGATTCGGTGTCGCCCATTCGCCGAACTTGCGCATGTTCTTCTCGGTGGGCCGGATCCCGACGCGCATGATCCGCCACAGCACACCCATGCTCACTTTGCCGAAGCTCACCGCGGATTCGACCAGCGTCAGGCTCGCCAGGCGCGAGCTGCTGACGCCCGCCACCGACGCCTGCCAGCCGCCGTCGGAGTAGCCGAGCAGGTGCGCCCGCTCCACCCCGAGCCCTTCCAGCAGCTGGTCCACCCACTTCCCGAAGTCCGCCGCCTCGGTCAACGGCGCGGTCTGCACGCTCAAACCCGGCGTGCCGATCGTGTCGGGCGTGTAGACCACGCGATCGGCGGCGAGCCCCTCGATCACCGGCAACCAGCACGCCCCGTTCCCGCCCATCGGATGCAGCATCACCACGGGCGCCCCCGGCCCGCCCCCGGACTTGCGCACATGCGTCGGCCCATACGCCGTCGACACATCCATCTCCGTCGACTCCACCGGCCATTGCCGCGCCATCGCCTCGTACGCGTCGAGATACGCCCGCCGCTCCGCCTCGTTGCGGAACCCGCCCACCTTCGCCATGTTTCCTCCCTCACTTCTCTTGATGATATGAACGTACCACAAAAACTTCCGGCGAATAGACCCCGGCACCCACGGGATATTTCGCGTGAGCGCCGCATCGACACCCATCACGCCGATGCGCGCCCCACTTGTCGGACCTCGATGCGAACATATGTTCGTGTCCGATATCCGCCCCTCGCCCCGTCCGCGGATCGAGGCGCGCGCGGAGGCGTCGATCCTGCACGCGGATCTCGACTCGTTCTACGCGTCCGTCGAGCAGCGCGACGACCCCCGCCTGCGCGGGAAGCCCGTGATCGTGGGTGGCGGCGTGGTGCTCGCGGCCTCGTACGAGGCGAAGGCGTTCGGGGTGCGCACGCCGATGAACGGCAGGCAGGCGCGGCTCCTGTGCCCGCACGCGATCGTGGTGCCGCCGCGGATGGACGCCTACTCCGAGGCGAGCAAGGCGGTGTTCGAGATCTTCCGCGACACCACGCCGGTCGTGGAGGGCATCTCGATCGACGAGGCGTTCCTGGACGTCGGCGGATTGCGCCGTATCGCGGGCGAGCCGACGGAAATAGCCAAACGTTTGCGTGCCCGCGTACGACACGAGGCCGGATTACCCATCTCGGTCGGCATCGCCCGCACCAAGTTCCTGGCGAAGGTCGCCAGCGCGGTCGCCAAACCCGACGGCCTGCGCCTCGTCCCACCCGACGGCGAACTCGAGTTCCTGCACCCGTTGCCGGTCGAAAGACTCTGGGGCGTAGGCGAAGTCACGGCCGCGAAGCTGCACGAGTACGGCATCGCCCGGGTGGGCGAACTGGCCGCACTCGGCGAATCCGGGTTACGCGGCATCCTCGGACAGTCCGCGGCCCGCCATCTGCACGCCTTGTCCATGGCGCGCGACCCGCGCCGCGTCGAGACCGGGCGCCGACGCCGTTCGATCGGCGCGCAACGCGCACTCGGGCGCCGCCCCCACCCCGACGACGAACTCGAGGCCTACCTGCACGGCCTCATCGACCGCTTGGCCCGCCGGCTCCGCACCGCCGACCGCGTCTGCCGAACGGTGGTGCTGCGCTTGCGTTTCGACGATTTCACCCGCGCCACCCGCTCCCACACCCTGCCCGACGCCACCGACCACACCGACACCCTTCTCCGCACCGCCCGCCGCCTGCTCACCGACGCCCTCCCTCTCATCCACACCCGCGGCATCACCCTGATCGGCCTGTCCCTGACCAACCTCGCCGACACCGACCCCTACCAACTCACCCTCCCCCTCGACCGCCCCACCGACACCCTCGACACCACCCTCGACGACCTCCGCCGCCGCTTCGGCTCCACCGCCGTCACCCGCGCCACCCTCCTCCACCGCGGCGAAGGCCTCTCCGTCCCCCTCCTCCCGGATTGAGGCCATGACCAGCCGTTTCGCGGAGGCACGCCGGTACCGCGGGGCGTCGCGCTATGATGCTGCCGGGTTGCCAGGCGGGGGGATGCGCTCGTCTTCGGGAAACCGCGGGTGGCCCCGGTGCGATGGCGCCGCCCGTTCCGAGGAGGAATTGATGCCCTACGCCGTGCTCGGCCTGCTCACCCTGGCGCTGTGGGTGTACTGCCTGGTCGACATCATCACCTGCCCCGATGCGGGAATCCGGCACCTGCCGAAGATGGGGTGGATCGTGGTGGTCGTGTTGATCCCGACCGTCGGCGCCCTCCTGTGGTTGTTCGCGGGCCGTCCGCTGCGCGAGTCGCCCCCGAGCAATACCCGGTTCTCCGAGTACGACCGCCCCGGCCGCCACGTCGCCCAGAGCCCGGACGACGACGAAGCGTTCCTGCGCGGCCTGCGCGAACGCGCCGAACAGCAGCGCCGCGAAGCTCGCCGCCAGGAAGAGGAACGCCGCCGCGCGGAGGATGCACGCCGCGAGTCCGACGAAAACTGATCTCGCCGAGCGGCTGCGCCGCACTGGCCCGCGTTCCCGCACCGGGCGGCGGCTGAACCGGGCTCACTGCCCGTAAGACAGCCGCAGATCACCGAACAGCAGCGTGGTCATGCGCTTCGAGAATCACCGGCTCGATCCCATCCTCGAGCAGCACCAACCACGGACGGGCTCCGGCGCGCCTCGGGTACGCCAGCGACTCCCACACCACGCGAGGCGGAGCGGGCAACGTCCCCGCGCGCGAACCGAGTTCGATCAGGCCGGGATCCCCATCCCCTCGGCCAGCAGCGGCCACGACTTGTGCAGCGCCTCTTCCCAATACGGCCAGTAGTGCGTGCCGACGGGGTTGAACTGGTAGGTCGCGGGGATGTCGAGAGAGTCGAGGCGGTTCTTCAAGTTGGTGGTGCAGCCGTTCACGATCGCTTCGATGATCACGCCGAGGGCGAGGCTGGTGGGCCCGTCGCTGCCGGGGTAGGTGCCCAGGTAGTACTGGACGTCCTCGAGCAGCGGGATGCCGCTGCCCGTCGAGATGTAGAGCAGGGTGCCGCGCAGCTTCTCCGCGTTGATGACCGGATCGTTCTCCGCCCACACCGGGCTGTCCGGCGGACCGTACATATTCACGGTGTTGCCGCCCGCGCGCTGCTCGACCACCAGTTTCACGAACTGCTGGCCGAGCGGATCGGCGATCTGCGCGCAACCGCTGTACGCGCCGACGGCCTTGAAGAGTCCCGGTTTGGCCTCGGCCAGTTGCAGCACCGACGTGCCCGAGGTGGACAGACCGCTCAGCGCGTTGCGGCCGGTGGATCCCAGCTCGCGGTCCAGCAGGGGCGGAAGTTCCTCGGTGAAGAACGTCCGCCACTTGTTCACGCCGAGCACCGGGTCGGGCTGCAACCAGTCGGTGTAGTAGCTGGCGTAGCCGCCGATCGGCTGGACGACGTTGACGTGCTTGCCCGCCAGGAACTCCAACGCGTCGGTCTGCGCCGCCCAGCTCGCGTCGCTGAGACCGCCGTCGAGACCGTTGAGCAGGTAGAGATTCGGCGCCGGCGTCGACTCGTCGGCCGGACGCTGGATGTCGACATCGATCTCCTTGTCCATCGCCGCCGAGTACACCTTCAGGTGCCAGGTGCGCCCATCCTTGTCGATCGAGGTGATCTCGGACGCCTGCCGCGGCTGCGCCGCCGTGGTCCCGCCGACCAACATCATCGACAGTGCGGCGGTGAGTGCGATGGCAGCGACCCGGACAGGCCGGCCACGGCGCGCGGTGAGTTTCATCGGTCAAGCTCTCCCATCAGCGGGCCGTCCCCGGCCCCAGCTATCGGTACACACTCCATCGACCCCTCGAACCCTATGTCATCGACCATGAAGAATCCGTTACCCACCCCCGCGTAGGCTCGGCGGGTATGTCGGTGATGGCGGGGGCCGGCTACTCCGGGGCGACAGTGCGTTCCGCACCTTCTTTCTGGGTCGGCTGGTCTCGTCGACCGGGTCGGCCGTCGCGCCGATCGCGCAGTCCTTCGCGGTGCTCGAACTGACGCGATCCGCCACCTGGTTCGGCGTGGTGCTGGCGGTCGGCTTCCTGCCGCAGGTCCTGTTCGTGGTGGTCGGCGGGGTGGTGGCGGACCGGTTCCGGCGCGGCACCGTGATGGTGTGGTCGAACGCCGTATCCGCCTGCACGCAAGCACTTCTCGCGATACTGGTACTCACCGGGACCGCCCAGATCTGGCATATCGCCGCCGTGGCGGGTGTCGCGGGAACCGCAGCCGCGTTCTTCGGCCCGGCCGCCAACGGCGTGATCCCGCAACCTGTCGACCACCGCGACCTCCACGACGCGAACGCCTTGCTCCGGCTGAGCATGAATCTGGCCAAAGTGCTCGGACCCGGCATCGGCGGTGTCGCGGTCGCAGTCTTCGGTTCCGGATGGGTGATCGGCTGGGACGCACTCACTTTCGCCATCGCCGCACCCGCCGAGGACAAACCACGCACCGCCCTCGAACCGCACACAACTTCAGGCCCGCGAATCGATCAACGCACCCAGCCTGATCACCAACCCCCGAACCCACTCTTCAGGTAAGCCATCGCTCACGTTCGAAGGTCTCCCCGTGTCCTCGCAGTCCCTCCTCCCTCCGGCCTCGCCCGGATCCGACGAGTACGCGGGCGCCCTCCGCCGTCGACCACTACACAGCGCACGACCTCTGATCGCGCTGTCGCTCCTGCTGGCCGTGTCGACACTCTTCGCGATCGGCCTCGGCCCCTCCTCGGTGGC
This sequence comes from Nocardia puris, assembly GCF_003315035.1. Lineage (GTDB taxonomy): Bacteria > Actinomycetota > Actinomycetes > Mycobacteriales > Mycobacteriaceae > Nocardia > Nocardia puris. The sequence continues at coordinate 442,005 of NZ_QNRE01000002.1, read as the reverse complement.
ACCGTCCGACACCGTGCGCTATCTGTGGGCGGCGGTCACGGGCGGCAGTTTGCCGGTGGAGGAGGTGTCCCGCTACCAGATCATCTGGCAGATCCGAACTCCCCGAGTGCTTTTGGCGGCGGTGGTCGGTGCGGGGTTGAGCGCGGTCGGGGTGGCGATCCAGGCGCTCGTCCGCAATCCCCTCGCCGACCCCTACATTCTCGGGGTGTCGTCCGGTGGCGCGGTCGGCGCGGTAGCGGTGTCGCTGTTCGGGGCCCTCGCGGGGTTGGGCATCTACGCGGTCTCGGTCGGCGCGTTTCTCGGGGCGCTGGGCGCGACCGCGCTCGTCTACGCCGCCGCCTACGGCAGGACCGGGGTGACGCCCTTGCGGTTGGTGTTGACCGGCGTCGCCCTGGCGTTCGGGTTCCAGGCGGTCATGAGCGTGATGATCTATTTCGCGCCGCGTCGGTGCGATCCTGATGGTGTGGGTGGACCTGCTCGCCCGCACCCTGGTCGCACCGCGTGAACTGCCGCTCGGAGTGCTCACGGCCTTGCTCGGCGTTCCGGTGTTCATCGTGCTGATGCGCCGCCGCGGCTACGTCTTCGGCGGCATCTGATGGGGCGCGACGAGAAGGCCTCGAGCCTGTCGATCTCGGAGTTATCGGTGGTGCTCCAGGGCCGCCGTATCATCACCGACCTCGACCTCGACGTGCGCGCCGGCGAGATCATCGGCCTCGTCGGACCGAACGGCTCCGGCAAGTCCACGGTCCTGCGCTGCGTGTACCGGGCGCTCGAACCTTCCGGCGGGGTCGTGAGGGTCGGCAAGGACAACCTGCTCGACTTGTCACTGCGTGACTCGGCGCAACGCGTCGCCGCGCTGACCCAGCAGACCGGAACGGATTTCGACTTCACCGTCGGCGAAGTCGTCGCGCTGGGCCGCGCGCCGCACAAGCGCGGCAACGAACCTCTCACCACCCGCGAGCGCGAACTGTGCCGCAGCGCCATGGACTTGCTCGACATCGGCCACCTCGCCGACCGCGGCATCCTCGGCCTCTCGGGCGGGGAGCGCCAACGCGTGCTCATCGCCCGCGCCCTGGTCCAGGAGCCACAGGTGCTCATCCTCGACGAGCCCACCAACCACCTCGACATCCGCCATCAGATCGAACTGCTCGGCTTCCTGCGCACGACCGGCCTGACGGTGCTGATCGTTTTGCATGACCTGAATCTCGCCGCGGCCGTGTGTGATTCGCGAATTCCGTGCGGGCCGATGATGTTTCGACGGAAGGTCCAGCGCGGATGACGGTGTCGCGTCCACCCACCGGCAAACAACCGCTACCCGACCGGCGGATCATCGCAGCCCAGGGGCCGCTGCTGCTCGCGGCGGTCCTCGGGCTGTTTCCCTTCACGGTCTATTCGACCTATCTCGTGCCGATTTCCGACACCGTGGGCGCGGGCGAAGCGGCCGTCGGATTTCTGCGCGGCCTCGGCGGCATCACGGAGCTGTTCGTCGGCGTCGCCGCGGCCCCGCTGCTGGCCCGGTGGCCGAAAAGGCGCGTGAGCGCACTCGCGCTGATCACGCTCGCAATATCCGGCCTCGTCGCCACCACCGGCGTCTTCGCGGCGCTGATCGTGTTCTGCGCCGGTGTCGGACTGTCCACCGCCCTGCTGACCCCGGCGTTGCTCACGCAGGCGACCGAGTCCTACGACGATCCCGCGAACGCCGGCCGCACGGCCACCCTGGTGACCGCCACCCAATCGCTGGCGGCGGTGGCGGCCGGACCGGTGATCGGCATGCTGGGGCTCTGGCGCGGATGGCAGGGCACGCTCTGGATCACCGCCGCTCTCGCCGTAGTGCTCGCTACCTGGTTTCTCCGCGCCACTCCCCCGCCCACACCGCCAGCGACGAAGCAGTTGGGCTACCTGGAGGCATTCGACCGGCTCCGCGCGAGACCAGATCTCTTGGCGATCATCGCCATTGCCGCACTACGGACCACCTCGTTCATGGGCTATCTCGCCTTCCTCGCCGCCTTCTATCACGACCGATTCGACTTGAGCGCCCAAGCGTTCACGCTGATCTGGACGGTGAGCGGCAGCGCGTTCTTCGCGGGGAACTACCTCGCGGGCCGATGGTGCCGCGCGGGCGAAGCGCTCGGCGACCGCCCACGCGCCGTCCTCACCACCGGACTGCTCACCGCACTCCTCGCCGTCCTGGCCATCTTCCACATCACCGCCCTACCCGCCGCCGCGTTGGGCACGGCACTCCTCGGCTTCGCGCACGCGATCGTCGCCGCCCAGCTCACGACCCTCCTCGCGCATCGCGGCGGCGACCTCACCACCGTCGCCTTCGCCGTCAACACCGCCGGGATGAGCCTCGGAGTGTTCGTGGGTGCGGCGCTCGGCGGGGTCGGACTGGCGCTCGGCGGGCACACCGGGATCGCGATCGCGTTGGCCGTTCCGGTGGTGGTCGCGGTGGGATTGGTCGGTCGAGGGGTTCGGTCGGCGGAGTAGCGCTCCGTCCTGATGGCAGGCTGAGCCCGCCGAGGCCGACATCTTCACCCCGGTAGGAACGCGTCGGAACCGACTTCGGCCGGGTCCATGATGTGCGCCAGGAAGAGCCGCGTCGTCGGGGTGGGCGTGCTAGTGGTGATGGCGTGCCAGGGCCGCGCGAGGGGCGTTCCGGGAACCGGGATCACTTCGAGGGCGCCCGAGTCGAGATGGTCGGCGACAGCGTCGCTGTGGATCAACGTGACGCCCAATCCCTCTCGCGCAGCGGCGATTACGGCACCGTGCGAGCCGAGAGTCAGGGTCGGCGGGGTGATGTTGAGAGTGTCGAGCAGTGTGAGCGTCGCTTCGCGCGTGCCGGACCCGCGCCCCCGCAAGAGCCAGGTGGTGTGCAGCGGGTCGACGTGACGGTGCGGCGAACCGACGACCACGAGGTCGCTCGGTCGGCGCGCGCGGGTGACCAACCCTGCGTCGCGCGGTGGCCGCCCCGCGATGACGAGATCCGTTTCATGGTGCAGCAATTCGGCGAACAGCGTGTCGCGGGGGTGCACCGAGAGGCTGAGTTCCACGTCGGGGAACCGATTGCGGAACTTGGCGAGGGGACGCAGCAGCACCGACTCCCCCGCCGTCGCGACGACCCCGATGCGCAGCCGCCCGATCTCGGCCTGCCGCACGGCCGCTCGCGCCTCCTGCATGAGCCCGAGGATGCGACGGCAGTAGTCCGCGTAGACGCGCCCCGCCTCGGTGAGCGTGATCCCCCGGCCCGCCTTCGCGACCAGTTTCGCGCCGAGCTGTTTCTCCACGTGCGACACGGCCGCCGACACCGCGGCCTCGGTGATGTGCAGCTGGGTGGCGGCGCGCCGGATACTGCTGTGGCGGGCGACGGCCAGGAATGTTTCCATCCGCGACGCGCTCACCATACCCATCCGTCGACGGTAACAAACTTCGACATTCGGTTGAGCATTACCAGGAACAATCAAATTGTTTGTGGTCGCGGGCCCCGTCATCCTGGAATTCGCAAGGCGCACAACGCTCCAGGAGGAACGATGGCCGAAGAATCCGAACGGGACCGGTGGGATCCGGGCGTGCAGTCGTACGCGTCGATGGGGTACTACAACCCGGACTACGTGCCGTCGGACACCGATGTGCTCGCCGTGTTCCGGGTGACGCCCCAGCGCGGTGTCGACCCCATCGAGGCGGCGGCGGCCGTGGCGGGCGAATCCTCCACTGCCACATGGACGGTCGTGTGGACCGACCGCCTCACCGCGCACTCGAAGTACCAGGCCAAGTGCTACCGGGTGGACGAGGTGCCGGGCCGGCCCGGTGAGTATTTCGCCTACGTCGCCTACGACCTCGACCTGTTCGAGGAAGGGTCGATCACCAATCTCACCTCGTCGGTGATCGGAAATGTGTTCGGATTCAAACCGCTGCTCGCCTTGCGGCTGGAGGATATGCGCATTCCGGTGGCGTATGTCAAGACCTTCCAGGGTCCGCCGCACGGCACGGTGATGGAGCGCGAATACCTGAACAAGTACGGCAGGCCGCTGCTCGGCGCGACGGTGAAACCGAAACTCGGTCTCTCCGCCCGCAATTACGGCCGGGTGATCTACGAGGCGTGCAAGGGCGGCCTCGATTTCACCAAGGACGACGAGAACATCAACTCGCAACCGTTCATGCGCTGGCGCGACCGCTACCTGTTCGCGATGGAGGGCGTGAATCGCGCCACCGCCGAGACCGGCGAGATCAAGGGCCACTACCTCAACGTCACCGCCGCGACCATGGAGGACATGTACGAGCGGGCCGAGTTCGCCAAGGAACTCGGCAGCGTGGTGATCATGATGGACCTCACCGTCGGCTACACGGCGATGCAGTCCATGTCGCATTGGGCGCGCCGCAACGGCGTGCTGCTGCACCTGCACCGCGCCGGCCATTCGACGTTCACGCGCCAGAAGACGCACGGCGTGAGCTTCCGTGTGCTGGCCAAGTGGTGCCGGCTCATCGGTGTGGACCACCTGCACGCCGGCACGGTCGTCGGCAAGCTCGAGGGCGACCCCGCCACCACCAAGGGCTTCTATGACACGTTGCGGGAGCACCACATTCGTACCGAGCCCGCCAACGGCATCTTCTTCGATCAGGACTGGGCCAGCCTGCCCGGCGTGATGCCGGTGGCCTCCGGCGGCATCCACGCCGGGCAGATGCACCAGCTGCTCGACCTGTTCGGCGACGACGTGGTGTTGCAGTTCGGCGGCGGCACGATCGGCCACCCGCAGGGGATCGCGGCGGGCGCCGAGGCGAACCGGGTGGCGCTCGAGGCCGTGGTGCAGGCGCGCAACGAGGGCCGCGACCTGCTGAAGGAAGGCCCGGACGTGTTGCGCAAGGCCGCCGAGTTCTGCCGTCCGCTCGAGGTGGCGCTGTCCACGTGGGGCGACGTGACCTTCGACTACACCTCCACCGACGCGCCCGACGCGGTGCCGACGGCGAGCCGGTGAAAGGGGCCGAGATGTATCTGCGCCACGGAACGTTCTCCTACCTGCCCGAATTCACCGACGACGAGATCGCCGCCCAAGTGCGGTACGCGCTGCTCAACGGGTGGCCGGTCTCGATCGAGTACACCGACGACCCGCATCCGCGCAACGCGTACTGGGAGATGTGGGGGCTGCCGCTGTTCGATCTGGACGAACCCGACGGCGTGCTGGCCGAGATCAACGCCTGCCGAGCGACATTCCCGCGCCACTACGTGCGGGTGCTCGCCTACGACGCCAGCTACGGCAGGCAGACCACGGCGCTGAGCTTCCTGGTTCAACGCCCGCCCGAGGAGCCGGGTTTCGCGCTCACCCGCACCGAAGGACCGGACCGCCGGCAGACCTACGGCCTGCGCCCCTATGCCACCGATCGCCCACAGGGGCTGCGGTATGGCGGCTGAGGCCAACGGATTCCGTCTGCACCGGCCGGGAGGCGACTCCCGGCCGGTGCGGCCCTCCGCGCCCGAAAGCGCCACGGAGGAAACGATTCTCGGTGACGACGCGGTGCTCGACCTCTCCACCGACATCGCGCGACACGACGTGGAGGACACCCTCGCGCGCCTGGACGCCGAGCTGGTGGGCCTGGCGAATGTGAAACTGCGGGTGCGCGAGATCGCCGCGCTGCTGCTGATCGACCGCGCCCGCCAGCGTTTCGGGCTCAGCTCGACGCGACCCACCATGCACATGAGCTTCACCGGCGGGCCCGGCACCGGCAAGACCACGGTGGCGCTGCGCATGGCGCAGATGCTGCACGCGCTCGGCTACATCCGCAAACCCAAGGTGCACACCGTCACCCGCGACGATCTGGTGGGCCAGTTCATCGGCCATACCGCGCCGAAAACCAAAGAGGCGCTGGCGAAAGCGGCGGGCGGTGTGTTGTTCATCGATGAGGCGTACTACCTGTTCCGCCCGGAGAACGAGCGCGACTACGGGCAGGAGGTGATCGAGATCCTCTTGCAGGAGATGGAGAACGACCGCGCGAGCCTCGTCGTCATCTTCGCCGGCTACCCGGATCGCATGGAGACGTTCTTCTCGGCGAATCCGGGACTCTCCTCGCGCGTGGCGCACCATCTCGAATTCGCCGACTACACCCACGGCGAACTCATGGAGATCGCCGAATTGATGGTGGCGGGCGAGAATTTCCGGTTCGACGAGTCCGCCCGCGGCGCGTTCGCCGACTACCTCACGCTGCGTATGCAGCGGCCCCGGTTATCCAACGCGCGCAGCGTGCGGAACGCCTTGGACCGCTGCCGGTTACGGCAGGCCAAGCGCCTGCTGGAACTGGACCGCCCGCTCACCAAAGCGGACCTGATCACGCTGGTCGACCGGGATGTGTTCGGCAGCAGCGTATTCGAGACCTCCCAGCCGGACGGGCCGACCGAGAGAGCCCCCGCATGACCGGATGAGTTGAGTTATGCCCGAAGGATTGAAGACCCTCACCCGCTACACGATCGAAGAGGAGCACCGCCACCCCGGCTCGTCCGGGGAGTTCTCCGCGCTGGTGAATGTGGTGGCCACGGCGACGAAGATCGTGGCCAATCAGGTCACGCGCGGCGCGATCGCGGGGTCGCTGGGCACCATGTCGGAGCCGGACAACCTGCCGCCCACCGTGCACCGCCGGTTGGACGCCATCACCAACGACATCGTGGTCGCGGAAACCCAATGGACGGGTCATCTTTCGGCGCTGCTCTCGGAGCAGATGCCCAAGGTGCGGGCGGTGCCGCGGACCCATCGGCGCGGGAAGTACCTGCTGGCGTTCGACGCGCTGGACGGGTCGAGCAATATCGACGTGAACTTGCCGGTGGGGACGATCTTCAGCGTGCTGCGCGCGCCGGAGGAGTTGCTCGCAGAGGACGCGCGCGAGCCGGCGCCCCTGGACTTCCTGCAACCCGGCACCGAGCAGGTGTGTGCCGGATTCACCCTGTATGGGCCCGCGACGATGCTGGTGCTCACCACCGGCGACGGCGTGGACGGGTTCACGCTCGACCGCGAGATCGGCGCGTTCGTGCTCACCCACCCGAGGATGCGAATCCCCGAGGACACTTCGGGTTTCGCGATCAACGCCGCCAACGACCGGTTCTGGGAACGGCCGGTGCGCCGCTATGTGCACGAATGCCTCGACGGCGTGAACGGCCCGCGCGGACGGTATTTCAACATGCGCTGGGTGGCCTCGCTCGTCGCCGACACGTTCCACATCCTCACGCGCGGAGGGGTCTACCTCTATCCGCGCGATACCCGCCCGCCGGCACGTGCCGGGCGGGTATCGCTGCTCTACGGGGCGAATCCGATCGCGTTCATCGTCGAACAGGCCGGTGGCGCCGCCATCACCGGCAGCGAGCGCGTGCTCGAGCTGAAACCGGAAGACGTGCACCAGCGCGTGCCGCTGATCTTCGGCTCCCGCAACGAGGTCGAACGCATCGAGCGCTATCACCGGGAACCCGACGAAGGTCCCAGCTTCGACAGGTCCCTGTTCGGCACCCGGTCGCTGTTCCGGCCGGGCGGCCACTGAATTCCGTTGTCCGACAAGTGAGGAGGTGCGATGTCGGTCAAACACCCCGTGGTCGCGATCACCGGTTCGTCCGGTGCGGGCACGACCAGCGTCACCCGGACCTTTCAGGAGATCTTCCGCCGCGAAGGTATCAACGCCGCGATCGTCGAGGGGGATTCGTTCCATCGCTACGACCGCGACGAGATGAAACTCGCGATGGCCGAGGCGGAGCAGAACCGTAATTTCCGGTTCTCGCATTTCGGTGAGGAAGCGAATCTGCTGAAGGAATTGGAGACGCTGTTCCGCGACTACGGGGAAACCGGCGTCGGTATGGTGCGCCGTTACCTCCACAACGATCGCGAGGCGAAACCCTATGGACAGCCGGCGGGGACGTTCACCCCGTGGGAGGAACTGTCGCCGGGCAGCGACCTGCTGTTCTACGAGGGGCTGCACGGCGCGGCCGTGACGTCCACCGTGAACATCGCCGAGCACGCGGATCTCCTGGTGGGCGTGGTGCCCATCATCAACCTCGAATGGACGCAGAAGGTGATCCGCGACAAGACCGAACGCGGCTACTCCAGCGAGGCCGTCATCGACACCATCCTGCGCCGCATGCCCGACTACGTCACCTACATCTGCCCCCAATTCTCCCGCACCTACGTCAACTTCCAACGCGTGCCCACCGTCGACACCTCCAACCCCTTCATCGCCCGCACCATCCCCACCGCCGACGAAAGTTTCGTCGTCATCCGCTTCGCCGACCCGAAAGTAATCGACTTCCCGTACTTACTATCGATGCTCCACGACTCCTTCATGTCCCGCCCCAATTGCATCGTGGTGCCGGGCGGAAAGATGGAACTGGCCATGCAATTGATCTTCACACCGCTGATCCTGCGGTTGATGGACAAGAGACCCCGACAAGCGCGGTGAGTGTTCAGCACCGCCCGCCGTCCTGATCTTCCGCATCGCGAGCCATCGTGGCCTCCTGCCGGTCCCGCCGCCAGGAGGCCACCACCGCGGCACCGAGGCGGACGGCGCCGAACGGGATGGGGACCGCCGTTGGGTTCAGGCCCGCTGCTGGGCGCGAACCGTTCCACCGCCCGGGTTGGTCGCCGACCCTGCGGTGCGGGGCCAGGTCCAGGCGGACCTGATGATGAAGGCGAGAAGGATAACTTCCAGGACGATGCCGAGGCCGTAGAAGAGCACCCACGACTCGCCCAGCACGTTGAATACCGTGACGGGCACGTAGAGCGCGGCCACGACGAGGTTCGCGAGGCGGGTCACCCCGGCGGGCAGCGTCATCGACAGCACGATCATGAGGATCGGGACGGCCATGAGAATCAGTGCTGTGGTCGAAAAGGTCTGGGAGAGGTCGAATTCGAAGACTTTGCCGTCGAGGATTTCTTGGACGACGCCGGGTGTGAAGAAGTTGAGAATGTCCACGTAGGCGTACAGGAACATGAAGCTCGTCCACGCCGCGGCAATCTTGGCTCGCACCGGGATCGGCTGGTCGTCCAGTGTGGTGGGGTGAGGTGTTCTCATCATGGGCTCCTCGGTTGTGGGTAGGTCCACGATCGCCGAGTGCGGCGGCGGGCACACCGGCCCGGAGGCTGGATTTCTGCCGCCGATGGCATGACTCGCTCTAGTTCTTTCGGTGGGTACGCCGAGGCGCGCCGAACTCTAGGCTGGAGCGGTGGTCACTCTCCGGCGCCCCCTCTGGCATGAGCCGCGGCCCGCGGACGCCCCACCCGTCGGTCGGCTCGACTGGCTGCTGGTGGGCCTGTTCGCGGCCGCCGCCCTGCTCGAAGGAGTCCTTCGACCGGACGTGGAGTGGCGCCTCCTCGTGACCGTGCTCGCCCTCGCGGTGACGCCTGCCTTGCTCTGGCGGCGGGACCGCCCCCTGATGGCCGCCCTGGTCGGGTGGAGCCTCGCCGGGCTGCTCTCGGTCGTGCAGTTGGCCGCGCACACCGGGGACCTCGGCCTCCAGTCCATGATGGCCACCCTGATCCTGCTCTACTCCCTGGTGCGGTGGGGCTCGGGACGGGAAATCATCTTGGGGACGGCGTTCGTGACGGTCGTCACCGCGCTGGGGATGTACGCCGCCTCCTCGGGCTGGACCGACGTTTTCGGCGGGACCGTCCTGTTGCTGTTGTTCGTCGCTCTCGCGGCGGTGTTCCGCTTCCGCGCGGACCTCTGGCAACGTCAGCAGCGCGAGATCCGCAATCACGAGCGCGTGGCGCTGGCGCGCGAGCTGCACGACATCGTGGCCCACCACGTCTCGGCCATCGCGGTGCAGGCGCAGGCCGGTGGCGTGGTCGCCGGCACCCAGCCCGAGAAGGCCGCCGAGGTGCTGTCGGCGATCGAATCGGAGGCGTCGCGAACACTGGCGGAGATGAGGTCCATGGTGCGGGTGCTGCGTGCGGACGAAGGCGTCGACTACTCACCTCCCCCGGGTGTCGCGGACCTGCCCGCTCTGGCGCGCGCCGACGCGGCACCCACCGTCGAAGTCTCACTGGACAATTCGCTGACCCGGCTCGCGCGACCCGTCGACGCCGCGCTCTACCGGCTCGCGCAGGAATCGCTGACCAACGCCGTCCGTCACGCCCGGAGCGCGACTCGCGTCGCGATCGACGTGCGCCGCGAGGGCGACGCCGTCAGACTGCGTGTCATCGATGACGGGCAGACCGAACCGGGGCCTGCCCCCGAGCCCGGGTTCGGCCTGCTGGGCATGGCCGAACGCGCCCAGCTCCTCGGCGGATCACTCTCCGCGGGGCCGGGGCCCGAAGGTGGCTGGGTGGTCGAGGCCGTGCTGCCCGCGGAGGCACCGGCATGAGCATCCGCGTGGTCGTTGCCGACGATCAGGACTTGGTCCGGACCGGGCTGGTGATGATTCTCAGCGCGCAACCTGGAATCGAGGTCGTGGGCGAAGCGGCGGACGGGCTCGCGGCGCTCGACCTGGCGACCCGGCTGCGTCCCGATGTCCTGCTCGTCGACATTCGGATGCCCGGGCTCGACGGCGTAGAGGTGACGCGGCGGCTGGCCGGACCGGACGTGCTGGACCCAATGGCGGTCGTGGTGATAACCACCTTCGACCTCGATGAATACATCCTGGGCGCCCTGCGCGCCGGCGCCCGCGGGTTCCTGCTCAAAGACGCCGGACCGGAGCTGCTCGTGCAGGCCATCCACGCGGCGACCGACGGGGACGCCCTGATCGCCCCCAACGTCACCCGCCGACTACTGGCGACCTTCGCCGACCAAGCCCCGGCGGTACCGGTCCAGCCCATCGACCCACTCACCGAGCGCGAGGAGGAGGTACTCGCCCTGGTGGCCCGAGGCCGGACCAACGCCGAGATCGCCACCGAGCTCTTCGTCGGCCTGAGCACGGTCAAGTCCCACGTCGCCTCCCTGATGACCAAGCTCGGCGCCCGCAACCGCGTCGAGATCGCGATGTGGGCGCACGACACCCGCCGCGTACGAGCCGATTAGCGGGTGGCCCGTCTTCTACCCCGAACACGGCCGCCATTCGACATCGGCCGCTGCTTCTCAGCGACCGTGAGGCGAAGCCGTCGCCACCAACCCAGCTTCCCCGGCAGAAACCGAACACCTCCTCACGGTCTGCACCCGCGCCGCCAACCACCCGTCACTCACTCCCGATGTGGGACAACGGCTTACAACCTGGTGCGTTGATCACGCCACCACTCTCATGCCGGCCGCAATCCGGATCGCAACCCAGGTGGAATCCCCCGCCCCGCTGCTATCAGCAATCGAACACCTCGCCACCCACCTCGATTCCAGTACCGAAACCCTGACGAGGTTGCACGACGACATCCCGTACCCGACACAAGTACTCGCACCTGTCGCCGCCACCCTCACACAGGCGCTTGTTCAGCGATACCGGCGTCCACCCAAGGAGGTCAGCGCCTCAACAATCTCGCGGTCCGGTTGGGTGAGCTGGAACGCCGGGAGGACGGATCGGCCGCCGCCGAGGAAGCCCTCAGCATCTACCGCTCACTGGCCGAAAGACGGCCAGTGGTGTTCACAACCCATGTCGAGCGAGTCCAGCGAATCGTCGACTGGCTTAGCTCAAACCAAGATTGACCCCCACCACGCGATCTCACCGAACATGCCGCGCAGGGGGTGGGGGCGGACGTACCATCCCACCGTGGCTGACTCAACGCGCTCCACCGCCCTGCGGGTGCTGGTCTACAGCAACGACGCCGACACGCGGCAGCAAGTGATGGCCGCGTTGGGGAGGAACCCGCACCCCGAGCTCCCCTCTCTCGAGTACCTCGAGGTGGCGACCGCGCCGGTTGTCATCGAGCAGATGGATGCCGGGGCGATCGATCTCGCCATCTTGGATGGGGAGTCGGCGCCGGCCGGGGGGCTCGGGATCGCGAAGCAGTTGAAGGACGAGATCGCGGAGTGCCCGCCGATTCTGGTGCTCACCGGGCGGCCGGATGACGCGTGGCTGGCGTCGTGGTCGCGGGCCGAGGCGGCGGTGGCGCATCCGATCGATCCGATCCGGTTGACCGAGGCCGTCGTGACGCTGCTGCGCAGCCGTAGCGCCGCCTGATTCATAGCTTTCGCTCATCACCGAGAACAATGCGGCCACCGCCGCCAGCAGAGCGACCGATGAGCAAATCTCACCAACGCGCGGAATCCCCCGCCGCGCACACTCACGCGCGCCCAGCCGCCCGCACGACACGCGCCGGCAACTCATCGGTGACTCAGATACCCAGCGGTAACAACACCGCATAGCAGAACTCCAGCACAGCCCACGAATACGTCACGTGACACCGAAGCCCGATTAGCCCACTTCGGTCATGAATCGTAGTTCCGAATTCGATCAAACATCCGATCTCAAAGGCATCGGCGGCCCCGGCAACGGTTGTAATCTGTGCCGTAGCTCACACCGGCGCGTGTGCGACATCAGCCCGTCGCACCAGGCCGACGGGCCTGGCCGAGGCCACCGTCCACGCCGCCGCCACGGAGCTCCGTGCCCCAAGGAGGGGGAAGTGCTGTCGTGAACCTGGAATCGCCGACCCTGGTACTCGGCGCGATCGCCGCGGCGTTCGCGGTGTTCTCGCTCGTCATGGCCGCCCTGATCGGCCCCAAACGCTACAACCGCGCCAAACTCGAACCCTACGAATGCGGCATCGAGCCCACCCCGCACGCCGTCGCGGGCGGGCCGGGAAGTGTTACCGGACAGCGCTTTCCGGTGAAGTACTACCTCACGGCGATGTTGTTCATCATCTTCGACATCGAGATCGTGTTCCTCTACCCGTGGGCCGTGCACTTCGACGCGCTGGGGCTGTTCGGGCTCGCCGCCATGGCGCTGTTCATCTTCAACGTCTCCGTCGCCTACGCCTACGAGTGGCGCCGCGGCGGGCTCAGCTGGGACTGATCGCAATGAAACGCAGTCCGCGTCACGGGAGTTGGTCGTAATGGGTCTCGAGGAGAAACTGCCCAGCGGGTTCCTGCTGAGCACGGTGGAGGATTTCGCCGGCTACCTGCGCAAGGGGTCGCTGTGGCCGGCCACCTTCGGCCTGGCCTGCTGCGCGATCGAGATGATGGCCACCGGCGGTGGGCGTTTCGATATCGCGCGCTTCGGCATGGAGGCGTTCCGCGCGTCCCCGCGCCAGGCCGATCTGATGATCGTCGCCGGACGCGTGAGCCAGAAGATGGCGCCGGTGCTGCGGCAGGTCTACGACCAGATGACCGAGCCCAAATGGGTGCTGGCCATGGGGGTCTGCGCGTCCTCGGGCGGGATGTTCAACAACTACGCCATCGTGCAGGGCGTCGATCACGTGGTGCCGGTGGACATCTACTTGCCCGGCTGCCCGCCCCGCCCGGAGATGCTGCTGAACGCGATTCTGGCGCTGCACGCCAAGATTCAGGAGATGCCGCTCGGCGTGAACCGCGAGGAGGCCATCCGCGCCGCCGAGCAGGCCGCGCTCGACACCACCCCCACCATCCGGATGGAGGGTCTGCTGCGATGAGCGCCGACGCGAAAGACCAGGCCGCGACCGCGGGCCCGGAAGGCACCCCGCCCGAGACCGGCGGTGAGCTGATCGGCGTGCGGCGCGGCATGTTCGGCATCTCCGGCACCGGCGACACGTCCGGCTACGGCCGCCTGGTCCGCCCGGTCACGTTGCCGGGCAGCTCCCCCGAACCGTATGGCGGGTACTTCGACGAGGTCGTCGACGCGCTGCGCACGGCGCTGGCGGGCGCGGACACCGCGTTCGAGACCGCTCTGGAGAAGGTCGTGGTGTTCCGCGGCGAACTCACCCTGCACGTGCGGCGCGACCACCTCCAGGCGGTGGCGCGCGCGTTGCGTGACGACGCCGCACTGCGTTTCGAGCTCTGCCTCGGCGTGAACGGCGTGCACTACCCCGACGACACCGGCCGCGAACTGCACGCCGTCTACCACCTCATGTCGATCACGCACGGCCGCCGGGTGCGCGTGGAAGTGGCCGCGCCCGACGACGATCCGCACATCCCGTCGCTGTTCGACGTGTATCCGACCACCGACTGGCACGAACGCGAGACCTACGACTTCTTCGGCATCCTCTTCGACGGTCACCCGTCGCTGACCCGCATCACCATGCCGGACGACTGGCGCGGGCACCCCCAGCGCAAGGACTACCCGCTCGGCGGGATCCCGGTCGAATACAAGGGCGCGCGCATCCCGCCGCCCGACGAGCGGAGGGCGTACAGCTAGTGAACGACATCGACACCCAGCCCGGCGCGCGCACCACCGGCGCCGGGCCCGACCCCGCCATGACCGACTCGCGGGAGCCCGCCATGAACAGCTTCGAACCCACCGTCGTCACCGTCGGCGGTCAGGACTGGGACGCGGTCACCGAAACCCTCGGCACCGTCGGCGAAGAGCGCATCGTCGTCAACATGGGTCCGCAGCACCCGTCCACGCACGGCGTGCTGCGCCTCATCCTGGAGATCGAGGGCGAGACCGTCACCGAGGCCCGCTGCGGCATCGGCTACCTGCACACCGGCATCGAGAAGAACCTCGAGTTCCGCAACTGGACCCAGGGCGTCACGTTCGTGACCCGCATGGACTACCTGTCCCCGTTCTTCAACGAGACGGCGTTCTGCCTGGGCGTGGAGCGGCTGCTCGACATCACGGACCGGATTCCGGAGCGCGCCACCGTGATTCGCGTGATGCTGATGGAACTCAATCGCATCTCCTCGCATCTGGTGGCGCTGGCCACCGGCGGCATGGAACTGGGCGCGCTCACCCCGATGCTGTTCGGGTTCCGTGAACGCGAACTCATCCTCGACGTCTTCGAGACCATCACCGGTCTGCGCATGAACCACGCCTACGTCCGGCCGGGCGGTGTGGCGCAGGACCTGCCCGACGACGGCGTGCAGAAGGTGCGCGACCTGCTGGCACTGATGCCGAAACGCCTGCGGGACATGGAACATCTGCTCACCCAGAACCCCATCTGGAAGGCGCGCACCCAGGATATCGGCTACCTCGACCTCACCGGCTGCATGGCGCTCGGCATCACCGGCCCGGTGCTGCGCTCGGCGGGGCTGCCGCACGATCTGCGCAAGGCCCAGCCGTATTGCGGTTACGAGACCTACGAATTCGACATCCCCACCACCACGGGCTGCGACTGCTACGGCCGCTACCTGATCCGGGTGGAGGAGATGAAGGAGTCGCTCAAGATCGTCGAGCAGTGCCTGGACCGGTTGCGGCCGGGCCCGGTGATGATCGAGGACAAGAAGCTCGCCTGGCCCGCCGACCTGCAACTGGGCAAGGACGGCCTGGGCAACTCCCCCGCCCATATCGGACGCATCATGGGCACCTCGATGGAGGGGCTGATCCACCACTTCAAGCTCGTCACCGAGGGCATCCGCGTCCCGGCGGGGCAGGTGTATTCGGCGGTGGAGTCGCCGCGCGGCGAGCTGGGCGTGCACATGGTCAGCGACGGCGGCACCCGGCCCTACCGGGTGCACTTCCGCGATCCCTCGTTCACGAATCTGCAAGCGGTGGCGGCGATGTGCGAGGGCGGCATGGTCGCCGACGTCATCGCCTCCGTCGCGAGCATCGACCCGGTGATGGGTGGTGTGGACCGATGACGACAGCGGCACGCAGCGATACCACGGGCAACGGCGGCGGATCCCCGATCCTGCTGCGGCTGTCCACCCGGCCGGAACCGTATCCGCCGTTCGTGCGCGACCGGCTCGAGGCCGACGCACAGGAGATCATCGCCCGCTACCCGCACCCGCGCTCGGCGCTGCTGCCGCTGCTGCACCTGGTGCAGTCCGAAGAGGGGTTCGTCTCCGGCACCGGAATCGACTTCTGTGCCGAGCAATTGGGCCTCACCGGCGCGGAAGTCACGGCGGTGGCGACGTTCTACTCGATGTTCCGCCGCGCCCCCACCGGCGACTACCACGTGGGCGTCTGCACGAACACGCTGTGCGCGGTGATGGGCGGTGACGCGATTCTGCGGGCGCTGGAACAGTATCTGGGCATCCACCACGGCGAGACGACCGCCGACGGCGCGATCACCCTCGAGCACATCGAGTGCAACGCGGCCTGTGACTACGCCCCCGTGGTGATGGTCAATTGGGAGTTCTTCGACAACCAGACCCCTGATTCGGTGCGTGCCTTGGTCGACGCGCTGCGCGCCGGACAGCGGGTCACGCCCACGCGCGGCGCGCCGCTGTGCACGTTCCGGGAGACGGCGCGCATCCTCGCGGGCTTCCCCGACCCGCGCCCCGGCGCTCTCGACGGCGCGCCCGGCCCCGCCACGCTCGCCGGCCTCGAGGTCGCCAAGGAGCTCGATATGCGAGCGCCGCAACCGGATTCGGAGGGCCTGTGATGACCACCCTCACCCCGGTGCTGTCCCGCCACTGGGACGACCCCACGGCGTGGACCCTCGACACCTATCGCCGCAACGACGGCTACGAGGGCTTGCGCAAAGCGTTGCGCATGGACCCGGACCAGGTGATCCAGACCGTCAAGGACGCCGGGCTGCGCGGTCGCGGCGGCGCGGGCTTCCCGACCGGCATGAAGTGGGGGTTCATCCCGCAGGGTCCCGGCCCCGACGGCGCGGTGAAGCCGCACTACCTCGTGGTGAACGCCGACGAGTCCGAACCCGGTACGTGCAAAGACATTCCGCTCATGATGGCCACCCCGCACACACTGATCGAGGGGGTGATCATCGCCGCCTACGCGATCCGCGCGGCCACCGCGTTCATCTACGTGCGCGGTGAGGTGGTGCCGGTGCTGCGCCGCCTGCACGCGGCGGTCGCCGAGGCCTACGCGGCCGGATTCCTCGGCCGCGACATCCTCGGCTCCGGCTTCGATCTGGAACTCATCGTGCACGCCGGCGCGGGCGCCTACATCTGCGGTGAGGAGACGGCGCTGCTCGACTCGCTCGAGGGCCGCCGCGGCCAGCCCCGCCTGCGCCCACCGTTCCCCGCCGTCGCCGGCCTCTACGCCTGCCCGACGGTGGTGAACAACGTGGAGTCCATCGCGAGCGTGCCCGCGATCCTGCACCGCGGCACCGAGTGGTTCCGGTCCATGGGTAGCGAGAAATCACCCGGGTTCACGCTGTATTCGCTCTCGGGACACGTCGCCCGGCCGGGACAGTACGAGGCGCCGCTCGGCATCACGCTGCGCGAACTCCTGGGCTATGCGGGCGGAGTTCGCGCCGGGCACCGGGTGAAGTTCTGGACGCCGGGCGGGTCCTCCACACCGCTGTTCACCGAGGAGCACCTCGACGTGCCGCTGGACTACGAGGGCGTCGCGGGCGCGGGCTCCATGCTCGGCACCAAGGCGTTGCAGATCTTCGACGAGACCACCTGTGTGGTGCGCGCCGTGCTGCGCTGGACCGAGTTCTACGCCCACGAATCGTGCGGCAAATGCACGCCGTGCCGGGAGGGCACGTACTGGCTCGTGCAGTTGCTGAAGCGGGTCGAGCAGGGCCGGGGCACCGAATCGGATCTGGACAAGCTGCTCGACGTGAGCGACAGCATCAACGGCAAGTCGTTCTGCGCGCTGGGTGACGGTGCGGCGAGCCCGATTCTCTCCTCGCTGAAGCACTTCCGCGAGGAATACATCGACCATGTGCGCGGCGGAGGGTGTCCCTTCGATCACTCGCGCTCGACGGTCTGGGCCGAGGCAGGAGGGGTGCAGTGACCACGTCATCGCGCAACGAGCCCGTCGGGGTCACCGGAGGCTCGAAGGAACCCGCCCCCGTCGACATGGTGTCGCTCACCATCGACGGCGTCGCCGTCAGCGTGCCCGCCGGGACGCTGGTCATCCGCGCCGCCGAACTGATCGGCGTGCAGATCCCCCGCTTCTGCGACCACCCGCTGCTCGACCCGGTCGGCGCCTGCCGCCAGTGCCTGGTCGACGTGGAGGGCCAGCGCAAACCGGTCGCCTCCTGCACGCAGACCGTCGCCGAGGGCATGGTGGTGCGCACGCAGCTCACCTCTCCCATCGCCGAACGCGCGCAAGAGGGCGTGATGGAGCTGCTGCTCATCAATCACCCCCTCGACTGCCCGGTGTGTGACAAGGGCGGCGAGTGCCCGCTCCAGAACCAGGCCATGTCCACCGGTCGCCCCGAAACGCGTTTCGAGGGTGAGAAACGCAAGTACCCCAAGCCGATTCCGCTGTCGAGCGCCGTGCTGCTGGACCGCGAACGCTGCGTGCTGTGCGCGCGCTGCACGCGATTCTCCCAGCAGGTGGCCGGTGATCCGTTCATCGAGCTGATGGATCGCGGTGCGCTGGAACAGGTCGGCACCGCGCAGGCCGAGCCGTTCGACTCCTATTTCTCCGGCAACGCGGTGCAGATCTGCCCGGTGGGCGCGCTCACCGGCACCAGCTACCGGTTCCGCGCGCGCCCGTTCGATCTGGTGTCGAGTCCGAGCGTGTGCGAGCACTGCGCGTCGGGCTGCGCGCAGCGCACCGACCACCGGCGCGGCAAGGTCCTGCGCCGCCTCGCGGGCGACGACCCGCAGGTCAACGAGGAGTGGAACTGCGACAAGGGCCGCTGGGCGTTCACCTACGCCACCGAACGCGACCGCCTCGCCACCCCGCTGGTGCGCGGCTGGGACGGCGAACTGCACGCCGCGTCCTGGTCGGAGGCGCTGGCCGCGGCGGCCGAGGGCCTGGCGTCGGCATACGGCAGCGCGGGCGTGCTGGTCGGCGGACGGGTCACCGAGGAAGACGCCTACGCCTACGCGAAGTTCGCCCGAATCGCCCTGGGCAGCAACGACATCGACTTCCGCGTCCGGCCCCACTCCGCCGAGGAGGCCGACTTCCTGGCCTCCTGGGTCGCGGGACACGGCGTCACCGTCGACTACGACACGCTCGAGCGCGCGCCGATCGTACTGCTCGCCGGCCTGGAGCCGGAAGAGGAATCGCCGATCATCTACCTGCGGTTGCGCAAAGCCGCCCGCAAACGCGGCTTGCCCGTGTTCTCCCTCGCTCCCTACGCCTCGCGCGGGCTGGACCGCATGGCGGGCACGCTGCTCGCCGGCGCGCCCGGCGCGGAACCGCACCTCCTGGACGCGCTGCGCTCCGGCGAACCGGCCGACGACGAGTTCACCAAGGTGGGGCGACTGCTGCGCGAACCGGGTGCGGTGATCCTGGTCGGTGAGCGGATGGCGGGTGTGCCCGGCGCGCTGTCGGCCGCTGTCCGGCTCGCGGCCGACACCGGCGCGTCCCTCGCCTGGGTGCCGCGCCGGGCCGGTGAGCGTGGCGCGGTGGAGGCGGGTGCGCTCCCGGGCCTGCTTCCCGGTGGCCGCCCGGTCACCGATCCCCTTGCGCGACACCAGGTTCGCGAGGTGTGGAACGTCGACGACCTGCCCGCCGCGCCCGGACGCGACACCGCCGCGATCCTCGACGCGGCCCCCTCGCTCGGCGCGCTGGTCGTCGGCGGCGTCGACCTCGCCGATCTGCCCGATCCCGCCGCCGCCCTGGCCGCCGTCGACGCCGCCCGCTTCGTGGTGAGCCTGGAACTGCGCGAGAGCGCGGTCACCGCGCGCGCCGACGTGGTGTTCCCGGTGGCGAGCGCGATGGAGAAGTCCGGCACGTTCCGCACGTGGGAGGGCAGGCCGCGCCGTTTCGACGCCGCACTCGGCGCGTCCACGGTCCGCCGCCAAGCCGCCCCGCTCGCGGATCACCGTGTGCTGCACGCCATTGCCGACGAGATGCGAGTGCGCCTCGACCTCCCCGACGCCGCCGCCGCGCGTGCAGAGATGGCCGAACTCGGCGTGTGGGACGGGCAGCCCGTCGCCCCGCCCGCGCACCGCGCGCATCCGCTCACCCAGCCGCCGCCCGGCACCGCCGTGCTGGCCGGCTGGCGGATGCTGCTCGACAACGGCCGCATGCAGGACGGTGAACCCAACCTCGCCGGCATCGCCCGACCCCCGGTGGTGCGGCTGTCCCCCGCCACCGCCGCCGAAATCGGCGCCGCCACCGACGATCCCGTCACCGTGTCCTCCGAACGCGGCCAGATCACGCTGCCGCTGCTGATCACGGACATGCCCGACCGGGTGGTGTGGCTGCCGCTGAACTCGCCCGGCAGTTCGGTGCCCGAACAGCTCGCCACCCAGCCGGGCGGCGTCGTGCACGTGCGCCGCGCCGACGAGAGGATGAAGGAGCACCGCCATGAGTGATCCGGCTCTGTTCATCGCGCAGACCGCCGACCCCGACGGTCTCGCGCTCTTCGGGCACGACCCGTTCTGGCTGGTGCTGGTCAAGGCGCTCGCGGTGTTCGTGTTCCTGCTGATGATCCCGCTGTTCGCGGTGCTCATCGAACGAAAAGTCGTGGCGCGCATGCAGATGCGCATCGGCCCCAACCGGGTCGGGCCGTTCGGCATCCTCCAGAGCGTCGCCGACGGCGTGAAGATGGCGCTCAAAGAGGACATCGTCCCGGCCATCGTCGACAAGCCGATCTACATTCTCGCGCCGATCATCTCGGTGATCCCGGCGTTCATGGCGTTCGCGGTGATGCCGTTCGGCGGTGAGGTGTCGATCTTCGGGCACACCACCGCGCTGCAACTCACCGACCTGCCGGTCGCGGTGCTCTACATCCTGGCCATCACCTCCATCGGCGTGTACGGAATCGTGTTGGCGGGCTGGGCTTCCGGCTCCACCTACCCGCTGCTGGGCGGCCTGCGCTCCACGGCACAGGTGATCTCCTACGAGATCGCCATGGCGCTGTGCTTCGCGGCGGTGTTCCTGCACGCGGGCACCATGGCCACCTCGGGCATCGTGTCCGCGCAGGACCGCACGTGGTTCGTGTTCCTGCTGCTGCCCTCGTTCCTGATCTACTGCGTGTCGATGGTCGGCGAGACCAACCGCGCGCCGTTCGATCTGCCCGAGGCCGAGGGCGAACTCGTCGGCGGCTTCCACACCGAGTACTCGTCGCTGAAGTTCGCGATGTTCATGCTCGCCGAGTACGTCAACATGGCGACCGTGTCGGCGCTGGCCACCACGCTGTTCCTCGGCGGGTGGAGCGCGCCGTGGCCGTTCAACATGATTCCCGGCGCGGACGCCGGCTGGTGGGGCCTGTTCTGGTTCACCGCCAAGGTGTGGACGTTCCTGTTCGTGTTCATCTGGTTGCGCGGCACGCTGCCCCGCCTGCGCTACGACCAGTTCATGAATCTGGGCTGGAAGCTGTTGATCCCGGTATCGCTGCTGTGGGTGATGCTGGTGGCCACCGCGCGCCTGCTGCGCCAGGAGGGCTACGAGTGGGCCACCGGTGCGCAGATCGTGGCCGGCGCGGTGATCACCGCGCTCATGATCGGCATGTTCCTGCGCGCGGGCCGCCGCAAGGGCGCGCCCCCGCCACCGGAGGAACCGGCGCCCAAGGGCGTGTTCCTCGGCTTCCCGACGCCGCCGATCCCCGCCGACGCGCATCGCGTCGACAGTTCGAGTGGCAATCCGCTGGAACCGCTTTCGGGGTTCGCGGTCACCGCGGCGACGATGTTCAAGAAGCCCAACACCGAGTTCTATCCGGAGCAGAAGGTCCCCACCGCGCCCCGCTACCACGGCCGCCACCAGCTCAACCGCTACCCGGACGGGCTGGAGAAGTGCATCGGCTGCGAGCTGTGCGCGTGGGCGTGCCCGGCCGACGCCATCTTCGTGGAGGGCGCCGACAACACCGAGGAGGAACGCTTCTCCCCCGGTGAGCGGTATGGACGGGTCTACCAGATCAACTACCTGCGCTGCATCGGCTGCGGCCTGTGCATCGAGGCGTGCCCGACCCGCGCGCTCACCATGACCAACGAGTACGAGCTCGCCGACGACAACCGCGCCGACCTCATCTACGAGAAGGACCGGCTGCTCGCGCCGCTCGAGCCGGGCATGACCGCCCCGCCGCACGCCATGTATCCCGGCGCGACCGAGACGAACTACTACCTGGGTGAGATTCCGGACGGCGACGAGAGGCGCACCGCCGCGGCGGGCGCGGAAGGAGGTGCGCGGTGATGACCCTGCTGCTGGCCGCCGAACCGCTCACCACGACCTCCACCGCCGAGGCCGTGCAGTTCTGGGTGCTCGCCCCGTTGGCGGTGCTGGGTGCGCTCGGCATGGTGTTCTCCGCCAAGGCCGTGCATTCGGCACTGTGCCTGGCCGCCACCATGATCGCGCTCGCCGTGTTCTACATCGCCCAGGACGCGCTGTTCCTCGGCGTGGTGCAGATCGTGGTGTACACGGGCGCGGTGATGATGCTGTTCCTGTTCGTGCTCATGCTGGTCGGCGTCGACTCCGCCGAATCGCTGAAGGAGACCATCCGCGGCCAGCGCTTCGCGGCCGCGGCGGTGGGGCTCGGGTTCGGGCTGCTGTTCGTAGCCGGGATCGCGACGGGCGTGCGCAACTCCGGAATCGTCTTCCCCGCTTCGGGTTTCGCCGGACGCGACGTGATCGGCGAACTCGCGGAGCTGATCTTCGTGCAGTACGTGTGGGCGTTCGAACTCACCGGCGCGCTGCTGATCACCGCGACCATCGGCGCGATGATCCTCGCGCACCGCGAGCCGTTCGCCCCCCGCCCGACCCAGCGGGAACTCTCGCACCGCCGGTTCCGCGACGGCAACAGCCGCGCCACCCCGCTGCCCACCCCGGGCGTCTACGCCCGCCACAACGCGGTCGACGCGCCGGCCCGGCTGCCCGACGGCTCGTTCGAGGAGCACTCGGTGAGCACGATCCTGCGGCACCGCCGCACCCGGGCGCTCGAGGAGGCGGCCGTGCTCTCGGTCGGCTCCGGCGAGACCAACGGTCACGAGCCCGTCGACGAGGAAGGAAGCCGGTGAACCCCGAGAACTACCTGTTCCTCTCCGCGCTGCTGTTCACCATCGGCGCGGCCGGAGTGTTGTTGCGGCGCAACGCGATCGTGGTGTTCATGTGCGTGGAGCTGATGCTCAACGCGGTGAACCTCGCGTTCGTCACCTTCGCCAGGATGCACGCGAACCTCGACGGTCAGGTGTTCGCGTTCTTCACGATGGTGGTGGCCGCCGCCGAAGTCGTCGTCGGCCTGGCCATCATCATGACCATCTTCCGCGCCCGCCGCTCGACCTCGGTCGACGACGCCAACCTGCTGAAGTTCTGACGTGGATACGGCCATCCTCACCCTGCTGCCCGCCCTGCCGCTCGCCGGGGCGCTCGTCCTGCTGCTCACCGGCCGCTACGCCGACCGGTGGGGTCATCTGCTCGGCTGCGCCACCGCCCTGGCCTCCTTCGGCGTGGCGGTGTGGGCGTTCGCGGAGATGCTGGGCCGCGCCGGCGCCGACCGCGCCGTGCACGCCGACCTGTTCAGCTGGGTGCCCGTCGCCGGGCTCCAGGTCGACTTCGGACTCCAGCTCGACCAGCTGTCGATGTGTTTCGCGCTGCTGATCACCGGTGTCGGCTCGCTGATCCACATCTACTCGATCGGCTACATGAGCGACGACCCCGATCGCCGCCGGTTCTTCGCCTACCTCAACCTGTTCCTCGCGGCCATGCTGCTGCTGGTCCTGGCGAACAACTACCTGGTGCTCTACCTGGGGTGGGAGGGCGTCGGCCTGGCGTCGTACCTGCTGATCGGGTTCTGGTACCAAAAGCCTTCCGCCGCAACGGCGGCCAAGAAGGCGTTCGTGGTCAACCGCGTCGGCGACATGGGTCTGGCGATCGCCATGATGATGATGTTCGCCGCGTTCGGCACCGTCGGCTTCGGGGCCGTGTTCGCCGCCGCGCCGGGCGCGAGCGAAGGCACGCTCACCGCGATCGGCCTGTTCCTGCTGCTGGCCGCGTGCGGCAAGTCGGCGCAGGTGCCGTTGCAATCCTGGCTCGGGGACGCGATGGAAGGCCCCACACCCGTGTCGGCGCTCATCCACGCGGCCACCATGGTCACCGCGGGTGTCTACCTGATCGCCCGCTCGGGCGCGATCTTCGACCTCGCGCCCACCGCCCAGCTGGCCGTGGTGCTCGTCGGCGCGGTGACGCTGCTGTTCGGCGCGATCATCGGCTGCGCGAAGGACGACATCAAGAAGGCGCTGGCCGCGTCCACCATGAGCCAGATCGGCTACATGGTGCTCGCCGCGGGCCTCGGTCCCGCCGGTTACGCGTTCGCGATCATGCACCTGCTCACCCACGGCTTCTTCAAGGCCGGCCTGTTCCTCGGCGCGGGTTCGGTGATGCACGCGATGAACGACGAGACCGATATGCGCCGCTACGGCGGCCTGCGCACGCTCTTGCCGATCACCTACGTGACGTTCGGGCTCGGTTACCTCGCGATCATCGGCGTGCCGCCGTTCGCCGGGTTCTTCTCCAAGGACAAGATCATCGAGGTGGCCTTCAACGAGGGCGGCGTCGGCGGCTTCGCGCTCGGTTCGGCCGCCCTGCTCGGCGCGGGCCTCACCGCCTTCTACATGACGCGGGTCATGCTCATGACGTTCTTCGGCGACCGGCGCTGGCAGCCCGACACCCATCCGCACGAATCGCCCGCCGTGATGACAGGGCCGATGGTCCTGCTGGCCATCGGATCGGTGGCCTCGGGTGCGCTGTTCGTGATCGGGAACTCGCTCCAGAACTGGCTGGAGCCGGTGGTGGGCGCGCATCACGGCGAACACGTGGTGCCGGCGGCCGTGGTCACCGCGCTCGCGCTGAGCGTGGTCGCGGTGGGCGTCGGGATCGCCTACTACCAATACGCGCAACGCCGCATCCCCGAGACCGCGCCGCAGGACGTGTCGGCGCTGACCGTCGCCGCCCGCAACGACCTCTACGGCGACGCCGTCAACGAGGGCGTGTTCATGCGGCCCGGTCAGCACCTGACGCGCTCGCTGGTGTTCGTCGACAACCGCGGCATCGACGGGCTGGTCAACACCGTCGCCGCGGCCATCGGCGGGTTGTCGGCGCGCGCCCGGCGCGTGCAGACCGGATTCGTCCGGTCCTACGCCCTGTCCATGTTCACCGGCGCGGCGCTGGTCGCCGCCGCACTCTTGGCGGTGAGGATCTGGTGAGCGGATACGCGCAGTCCTTCGGCGCCTGCCGGTGGTACGGGGTTCCGGCCGAACATCGTTTCGGGGCACCGCAACCCGGGGCGCACCTCGTCGGGGTGGCCGGGATCGCTCCCCCGAATCCCGCCACGACCCGCGGGCGACGCCTGCGTGACGCCGTGGCGCGCCACCGCCCGGCCCGCGTGCGGAAAGTGTCCATGTTCACCGGCGCGGCCCTGGTGGTCGCGGCCCTGCTGGTGGTGAGGATGTCGTGAGCTCATACCCCTGGTTGACCACGCTGTGGCTGCTGCCCGTCGTCGGCGCGGTGGCCGTGCTCGCGGTGCCCGCCGCGCACAAGACGGTGGCGCGCGGGCTCGCGCTCACCGTGTCGGCGGCGGTACTGGCGCTCGGACTGGTGATCGCGACGCGGTTCGATCCGGGCGGCGCGCAATTCCAGCTCGTCGAATCCCACGAGTGGATCCCCGCTTTCGGCGCCGGGTACACCCTCGGTGTAGACGGCATCGCCATGGTGCTGGTGCTGCTCACCGCCGCGCTGGTACCGCTGCTGATCCTGGCGGGCTGGCACGACGACCGCGAGGTCGGCACCGGCAAGCGCGTCGCGCACACCTACATGGCGCTGATCCTGCTGGTCGAGGCCATGGTGCTGATGTCGTTCCTCGCGCTCGACATCCTGCTGTTCTACGTGTTCTTCGAGGCGATGCTCATCCCGATGTATTTCCTCATCGGCGGATTCGGGCCGCGCACGGTGGACGCGCAAGTGCGCCAACAACGTTCGCGGGCCGCGGTGAAGTTCCTGCTGTACAACCTGTTCGGCGGCCTGATCATGCTCGCCGCCGTGATCGGTCTGTACGTGATCACCGCGCGCGACGGACTCGGCACCGACGGGGCGGGCACCTTCGACTTCCGGACCGTCGTCGCGGCCGCCAACGCGGGCGAGCTGGGTGCGACACCGGCGGTGCTCAACGCGCTGTTCCTCGGATTCATGTTCGCGTTCGCGGTGAAAGCGCCGCTGTGGCCGCTGCATACCTGGCTGCCCGACGCGGCCGTGGCCGCCACCCCGTCGAGCGCGGTGCTGATGATGGCGGTGGTCGACAAGGTCGGCACCTTCGCCATGCTGCGTTACTGCCTGCTGCTGTTTCCCGACGCGTCGTCCACCTACGCGCCGCTGGTGGTGACGCTCGCCGTCATCGGCATCATCTACGGCGCGCTGCTCGCGATCGGCCAGACCGACGTGATGCGCCTGATCGCCTACACCTCGATCTCGCACTTCGGGTTCATCATCCTCGGCATCTTCGCAATGACCAGCCAGGGCCAGTCCGGCGCCACGCTCTACATGGTGAACCACGGAATCTCCACGGCCGCACTGTTCTTGGTCGCCGGATTCCTGGTGTCGCGGCGCGGCACCCGGGTGATCGCCGAATACGGCGGCGTGCAGAAGGTGGCGCCCGTGCTGGCGGGCACGTTCTTCATCGCGGGTCTGGCGACGCTCTCGCTGCCCGGCCTCGCGCCGTTCGTCAGTGAATTCCTGGTGCTGGTCGGTACGTTCAGCCGCTACCAGGTGGCCGCGATCGTCGCGACGGCCGCGCTGGTGCTGGCCGCGGTCTACGTGCTGTGGCTGTATCAGCGGATGATGACCGGTCCGGTGAAGAAGGGCAGCGAGCACATCTACGACCTGGTGCCACGCGAGATGGTGGTGGTCGCTCCCCTCATCGCGGCGCTGCTGTTCTTCGGCGTGTATCCGAAACCGGTGCTGGACTTCATCAATCCCGCCGTGGACCAGACGCTGACCACCATCGGCGTCGAGGACCCGGCTCCCACGGTGCCCGCTCCCGAAGCGGGCGCGGCCGACCTCCAGGAAGGAGGGCACAAGTGAGCGCCACCTCGCTTCCGCTCGCCGCGACGGTGCCCGCGCCGAGCATCGAGTACGGGATGCTCTCGCCGATGCTGATCGTGTTCGGCGTGGGTGTGGCCGGTGTGCTGGTGGAGGCGTTCGTCGCCCGCCGCCACCGCTACGGCACCCAGGTCGTGCTGAGCCTGGTCGGTCTCGGCGCCGCGCTGGCCGCCGTGATCGCCTTGGCCGGAACCGAATCCACCGCCATCTCCGGGGCGGTATCGATCGACGGCGTCACACTGTTCCTCCAGGGCACGATCCTCGTGGTGTCGATTCTCGGGGTGCTGTTCATCGCCGAGCGCGGCGCGGTGCCGCCGGTGCGGTCCGGGCCCGGCACCTGGAGTGTCGCGGCGGCGACCGTGGGCCGGGGTGTCGACGCGTTCACGCCGCAGGCGTCGGCGGTGCCGGGCAGCGCCGATGAGGCGGCCGCCTCGCGGGCGGGGATCGTCACGACGGAGGTGTATCCGCTCACGCTGCTCGCGGTCGGCGGCATGATGCTGTTCCCCGCGTCGAATGACCTGCTGACGATGTTCATCGCGCTGGAAGTGCTGTCGCTGCCGCTGTACCTGCTGTGCGGATTGGCGCGGCGCAAGCGGCTGCTCTCGCAGGAGGCGGCGCTGAAATACTTCCTGCTGGGCGCGTTTTCATCCGCGTTCTTCCTCTACGGTGTCGCACTGCTTTACGGGCAGGCCGGCACGGTGCGGTTGTCCGGGATCGCCGACGCCATCGCCCGGCAGCCCGGCGACGCCACCCTGGCGCTGCTCGGCATCGCGATGCTCGCGGTCGGGCTGCTGTTCAAGATCGGCGCGGTGCCGTTCCAGGCGTGGGTGCCCGACGTGTATCAGGGCGCGCCGACGCCGATCACGGCGTTCATGGCGGCGGCCACCAAGATCGCGGCGATCGGTGCGCTGTTGCGCATCCTGCACGTCGCCGTGCCGGGACTGTCCGACGACTGGCGGCCCGTCCTCGCCGCGATCGCCATCGCCACCATGGGTGTGGGCGCGGTGCTCGCCATCACCCAGACCGATGTGAAGCGCATGCTCGCGTATTCGTCGGTGGCGCACGCGGGTTTCCTGCTCGTCGGCCTGGTCGCGGCCAACGACGAGGGCGTCTCCGCGACGCTGTTCTATTTGGCCGCTTACGGTCTCGGCACGATCGGTGCCTTCGCCGTGGTGAGCCTGATCCGCGATGCCGATGGTGACGAGGCCACCGCGCTCCCTCGCTGGGCCGGGCTCGGCCGCCGATCCCCTTGGCTCGCCACGGTTTTCGCGCTCTTCCTGCTCTCCTTCGCGGGGTTGCCGCTGACCAGCGGGTTCGTCGCCAAGTTCGCCGTGTTCGGCGCGGCGGCCGCGGGTGATGCGACGTTCCTGGTGATCATCGGCGTTGTTTGCAGTGCCATCGCCGCGTTCTTCTATCTGCGGGTGATCGTGCTGATGTTCTTCACCGATCCGCCCGAGGATCCGCCGGTGATCGTCGCGCCGCCGTTGACGGGGGCGTTGGTGCTGTTGACAGCCGCGGCGACTGTGGTTTTGGGTGTGTTTCCGCAGCCTGTTCTCGATTTGGCCAATCAGGCGGCGAGTTTCGTGAGCTGAGTGGGATCGGCGCGGTGTTCTGTTTCTTCGGGCCGATTCACGTCGGTGAGAAGGATTCTCGGGACGATCACCGATGACCTGCCAGGTGGTGATCAGATCACCCACCGCGGTGAGGTCGATCGCGTCCATGCGCCTGCGCAGCTCCTCGACGCTCTCGTCTTCCCACACGTCCTTGTCGAGCACGACGCGCGGATGGAAATCCCCTTCGAAACCCACGCCGGCGGCTTTGTCCCGGACATCGGCCCGCTGCTGGTTGTACTCGCCTTGCACATCGCCGGGGCGCGTGCCCGGATCCAGCTCCTCGCCGGCGATCGCGTCGGTCAGGTTCCGCAGCATGGCCGAGCCGAGATCGCCGACGCTCCAGCCGAACATGCCACCGGTCGGACCGGTCATTGCTGATCCCCCACAGCATCGATGATGGCGTTGACGGACTCCGCGGTGGAGTAGTCCGGGCCGGTGAGGCGCGCGATCGAGATGGCCATGATCTCGCGCATATCGCGGACTACTTGCTTGTCTTTCTCGATGATCCTCGGCCTCGTGCTCCAGGTAACTCCGTGTGAGGTTCTTGAAGAACACCCCGACGACCGCCACCATCAACCCGCGCATCTCCGCGGTCAGCGTCAGCCGCGCACGATCCTCGCCGAGAGGATCAACCCGATGCCCCGCCACACTGGTGACTCCCCCACTCTTCTGCGCCAACTCGAACGAGACCGGCATGTCCCACGCGGCGACCGACCACACCCCTTCCGGGAGCTTGGGCTGCCGCAGTCGCACGCTGCTCCCGACGCCGAGAGGCGGCGGCGTCAACACCTCGGCCTCCTCCACCGTCTCGACAATCCCCGCCTACCCCTCGATATCGCTCAACACTTCCCACACCCGCTGCGCCGACGCCTCGACCTCCACTGACTTCTCGAACCGCATCCCGAACCTCCTCGGCCGTGAACCACGCACCCCTGAGTGCACCGACTGTACTGCGCCACCACTCCCAACTCGCCGCTCCGCGCACCTCGTCGTTCCAGCCCGGCGATCTCCGCCGACACCACGCGGGCGACGCGCCGGTGCGGTCGAATTTGCCTCGAGTTCTATGGTGGGCTGGGCTCGGGCTCGCATGCGGACCGTGCAGAGCGGCCCCCACGCAGAAGGGATGCCCGAGCCGATGGGCGCGCACTCCCCGGCAATAGGGCGAAGTGTGGACCTGGCTCGGATTGCCCTGGCGAAACTCGCTCGCGCCGCATAATGGGCCCATGAAGTACGTGCTGCTGATCTGTGACGACGAGCAGGTCTCACCGACCAACGAAGAGTTGGCGGCCGACCCCGGCATCCGCGCGTACGAGGCGGAACTGGCGCGGCGGGGCGCGACCCTCGTGGGCGGGGCACGGCTGCGGCCGGTCGCGGATGCCACCACGGTGCGGGTTCGGGGTGGGGAGACGCTGATCTCCGACGGTCCGTTCGCGGAGACGAAGGATTTCGTCGGCGGCATCGACATCATCGACTGCGCGGATCTGGACGAGGCGATCGCCCTCGCGGCCGCGCACCCCTACGCGGGCTGGGGTTCCATCGAGGTCCGCCCCGTGTGGGAGTGACCACGCCGGACGCTGTGCGCACCGCCGTCGACCGCGCCTACCGCGACGAGTGGGGGCAGGTGGTCGCGACGCTGATCGGGCTCACCGGTGACTGGGATCTGGCGGAGGACTGCGCACAGGACGCCTTCGCCACCGCACTGGTGACGTGGCCGCGCGACGGCGTCCCGCCCCGTCCGGGCGCCTGGCTCATGACGACCGCGCGCAACCGCGCAACCGACAAACTGCGCCGCGATACGGCGGGCAAGGCGAAGTTGCGCCAGCTCGCGGTGCTCGCGCGGGATCCGGAACCGCCACGGGCACAAGAGATTCCCGACGAGCGATTGCAGTTGATCTTCACGTGCTGCCATCCCGCACTGCCCTTTCCGGCGCGGGTAGCCCTCACGCTGCGTACGCTGGCGGGGCTGACCACTGCCGAGATCGCCAAGGCGTTCCTGACCGGCGAGGCCACGATGGCGCAGCGCCTGGTGCGCGCCAAACGCAAGATCGTGGAGGCCGGCATCCCCTTCCGTGTTCCTCCTGCGGAGCTGCTGCCGGAACGCCTGGCCGCGGTCCTCGCGGTGCTCTACCTGATCTTCAATGAGGGGTACGACGAGCAAGGCGAACGCCGCGGACTCTCGGCCGAGGCGATCTATCTGGCCCGCGTGCTGGTCCGGCTGCTGCCGGGTGAGCCCGAGGCGCGCGGACTGTTGGCGTTACTGCTGTTGCTGGAGGCCCGCCGGAGCACCCGTACTGAAGACGGCGTGCTGGTCACACTGGAGAACCAGGACCGTTCCCGGTGGGATCGCGCGCTGATCGCCGAAGGGGTGGAGGTGCTCGACACCGCGCTGGCCGAGCGGCGTGCCGGGCCGTATCAGGTGCAGGCCGCCATCGCCGCCTGTCACGCGACCGCACCCGACGCCGCCGGGACCGACTGGCGCCAGATCGCCGCCCTCTACACCGAATTGGCGCGCCTGACGCCCTCGCCGGTGGTCGAGCTCAACCGCGCGGTGGCGGTGGCGATGGCCGACGGCATCCCCGCCGGCCTCGCCCTGGTCGAGGAACTCGCCGCGTCGGGCCGTCTCGACGGCTACTACCTGCTGCCCGCGACTCGCGCCGATCTCCTCCGCCGCGCCGATCGCCGCACCGAAGCCAGGGCGGCCTACGAGGAGGCCCTGGCGTCGGCCCCGACCGAGGCCGAACGCCGCTACCTGACCAGCCGCCTCCACGAGCTCTGAGAAATTTCTCCGCCCGATGTCGATTCGGGGCGGGCTCCTTCGTAGGTGGAGTGAATTCACCCGACAGAAGGAGACGAGAACCATGTCGCACACCGACTACCTGACCGCCACGATGTCCGTCGACCGGTCCCCCGAGGAGGTCTTCGCCGCCGTCACCGACGTGCGCGGATGGTGGAACGAGAACATCATCGGCGACACCGCCGCCCTGCACGACGAGTTCGTCTTCACCGACGACAGCGCGTACGCGGGCGAGGCCGCCCACACCAAGGACGGCATCCGCTTCTGCCGCTTCCGGATCACCGAGGTCGTGCCGGGCGAGCGGATGGTCTGGCACGTCGTCGATGCCGACCTCACCTTCATCGCCGACCACGACGAATGGACCGGCACCGACGTCGTCTTCGACCTCACCCCCACCGCCGACGGCACCACCCTCCGCCTCACGCACGAAGGTCTGACCGCCTCCGCATCGGAGTGCTTCGACGCCTGCTCCAAGGGCTGGACCTTCTACGTCACCAAGAGCCTCCCTCAACTGATCACCACCGGCACCGGCCAGCCGATCCAGGGCTACCGGCGCTGACGTCACTCACGTCCGGATTCCGACGGATCGGTTCGCACCTCACGCGGTGAGACGCCGAACCGGTCCCGGAATGCTGTGCTGAACGCGCTCGCCGAGCGGAATCCGACGTCATGGGCGAGGTCGGAGATGGGGCGGTGGGCGTACGCGGGATGGCGAAGGCGGGTGTGCGCGAGCTGTAGTCGTTCCTCACGGATCAGTTCGCGCGGCGTGGTTCCCGCATGATGGAGCACGAGCTGGATCTGTCGCAGCGACCAGCCCAGCGCGTGCGCGATGGTGGTTCCGTTCAGATCCGGTGCGCCCGCGTTGGCCCGAACGTATTGCCGGATGGCGGATTCCACTTCGGTCAGGTGCCCGGGTGCGGTCGGTCGATCGTCTCCGGTCACCAGCAGGCAGAGCAATTCGACGGCGCGCTGCGCGACGGCGTCGAATTGCCGATGGGTGAGATGGCAACGCTCGCGGAACAGTCCCGCGACGAGATCGCCGACCACCCTCCCGAGCCCCACGGTCAGGTCGACGGAGTGCACGGCGGGCGCGGAACCCATTCCGCAGCGGTCGAACTCGGCCCGCGGCACAGTCAGCACCAAGGCGCGGGTGCCGTGGTTCTGACCGAACACGAACGGGGTGTCCATCGTCATCACGCAGCCGGCTCCCGGCCGGACGGTGATCGGATCAGCATGCCCGCGCAGGGTGACCTGGCCCTCCGCGACCAACAGCAGCCGGTAGTCGGGGTCGGAATCGGCTCGGACGTGTCCCGGGGTGCGGCGGTAGGTGACGGCGTCGGATTGCCAGCCCACCAGCTGGTAGGCGCCCGTGCGCCGTCGCGCCGTGCGCCCGTGGAAATCGCCCTGCCGGTCGAAACCGAAATCCATCCGGCGGTGATAGGAGCTCACCAGCTCGCTCCAGTACTCGGTGCGTTCCTCGGGAGCGACGTCGGACGTGCTCACCGACTCGACGACAACGGCCGCTCGCTCCACTGTCACTTCTCCCACCTGCCGCGTCAAAGGTCATCCGGGTTCAGCCTAGATCCGTTCGGCGTCGCGAGCGCACCCCTTTCGGTACAGCCGCAGACATCTCTGCGCGTTCCGCGAAGTTTCCTGCGCGTGGGCGAAACCGCGGCACCCCGCGCGTCACTAGCTTCGCTGGTAGTCACGCCGGAGCGGCGGGACGGCCGAAGGAGGACAGTGGTGAACCTGACGATGTCGTGCGCTCTCAACACCTCGCTGGAGAGCCCGGAACACGCGCGGATCGCCGAGGACCTGGGCTATAGCCGTGCTTGGTTCTACGATTCGCCCGCCATCTGTGCCGACGTCTGGATGCAGTTGGCCCGCGCCGCCGACCGCACCGAGCGCATCGGACTGGGCACCGGCGTGCTGGTGCCCGCGCTGCGCCATCCCATGGTGACCGCGACCGCCATCGCCGGATTGGTCGCGCAAGTGGGAACCGAGCGTGTCACCGTCGGTTTCGGCACCGGTTTCACCGGGCGGCTCACCCTCGGTCAACGGCCGAGTCGCTGGGCGTATGTCGCCCACTATGCCGAAGTGGTCAAGCGCCTGCTGCGCGGCGAGACCGTCGAGTGGGAAGGCGCGCCGATCCAGATGCTGCACCACGACGGGTTCGCCGCCGTGCGCCCGATCGAGGTGCCGTGGGTGGCCGCCGCGATCGGGCCGAAAGGGTTGGCGGTGGCGCGGGAACAGGACGGTGTCTTCAGCGTTCCGGACCCACTGCCCGGATTCGACTGGTGCGTGAATCTCACGCTGGGCACCGTTTTGGACGACGGCGAGGACCCCGGCAGCGACCGCGCGATCGCCGCGGCCGGGCACGCGGCGAGCCTGTGGTTCCACTTCGCGATGGAGTTCGGCGGCCTCGACAACGTTCCCGACGGCGAACGGTGGGCCGCCGCCTACGCCGAGGTGCCGGCCGAGACCCGCCATCTGGAGCTGCACGACGGACACCTGTGGTCGGTCAGCGAACGGGATCGCCCGTTCGTCGACGGCAGGGTCCTCGCCGCGAGCGGAGCGGCCATGAGTGCGGCCGCTTGGCGCGATCGGCTGGCGGAGCTGGCGAGCAACGGCGCCACCGAGATCGCCTACCAGCCCGCCGGGCCCGATGTTCCTCGTGAACTCGAGGCGTTCGCCACGGCGATGCGCGGCTGACCATCCGGCACGGACCACGACGAAGGAGTCGGCAATGCGAAGAATAGTCATGGGGCACAACGGTTCCGGTCGCGCCACCGTCCTCGCGGACGGCATCGTCGACCCGATCACGGTGGCGATGCTGCCCGGCGTCCAGGTGCATCGGATGTGGGAGCTGGACGAGGCGCCCACGCTTCCGGTGGACAGCCCTCCCGGCCCGCCCACCGGCACGTTCTTCCCCGGGAACGGTGGCATTCGGTTCGGGTTCATCACTATTCCGCCCGGCCTCAGCTACGAGATGCCCGCCGACCTGCCCGCGGAGGCGGTCGAGGCCGCGCTGGCCGAGGCGGAGGCCGAGCTGCCCGGTATGGCCGCGACGTTCGACCCGGACCGTCCCGGTGTCCACACCACACGCACGGTGGACTACGTGGTCGCGATATCCGGGACCGGACGGATGCGCACCGATGACGATGTCGATGTCGTGCTGGGCCCGGGTGACTGTTTGATCCAGAACGGGACCGCGCACGCCTGGTTCAACGACGGGGATGTGCCTCTCGTCCTCGCCTACACCCTCTACGGTGCGCGATGAACCACGCGGGTACCGGGCCGGCGGCGGTGATCGAGATCTCGGAGGCTGCGAACACCGTGCCGAAACTTGTTGCCCACCAAGTGGAGAAGTACGGGGAGCGGACGGCGTTGCGGTGGCGCTCCGAAGACCTCTGGTGCGCTTGGACATGGCGTGACTACGCCGACCACGCGTCCCGCCTGGCCGCGGTGCTGGCTGCGCGAGGCATCCATCGCGGCGACACCGTGGCGATGATGATGCGCAATGGGGCCGAGTTCCACGCCGCCGACCTCGGCGTGCTGCTGGTCGGCGCGACTCCGTTCTCGGTGTACAACACGTCATCGGTCGAGCAGATCGTCTATCTGCTCGGGCACGCCGGGGCCCGGATCGCGATCGTCGCGAACGAGTTCGCCGAGCGTGTGCGCGCGGCGCGCGCCGCGTTGCCCGCGCTCGAGGAAGTTCTCGTGGTGGCCGACGAACCGCACGGCGTGTCGGGACTCCATGCCCTGACAAGTGCCGTCGAACCGGTCGACTTCCGGCATGCCGCACAGACCGCCGAACCCGGCGATCTGGTGACTCTCGTCTACACGTCGGGCACCACCGGGCCACCGAAAGGTGTCGCGCTGACCCATGGCAACGTCTGCTGGATGGTGGAGTCGCTCGCCACCGTGATCGGCGAGCTGCCCCCGGGGACGCGCATGGTCTCGTATCTGCCGATGGCGCACATGCTCGAGCGCATGCTCACCCACTATCTGGCGGCGCGCATCGGCGCGGACGTCACTTGCTGCCCGGACGCGGCGGCGGTGGCCGAGTATCTCCCGCTGGTGCGCCCGGAACTGTTCGTCGCCCCGCCGAGAGTATGGGAGAAACTGCGTTCGGCCTTGCTCGCCGACGCCGTCGCACCCGGGCGGGCCGCAGCCACCATCGGATTGGACGCGTGCCGGGTGGGGCTGGTCGGTTCCGCGCCCACGCCACCGGGCCTGATCGACTTCTTCCGCGGGATCGGGGTGCCGCTGACCGAGGCCTACGGAATGACCGAGACGAGTGGATTGCTCACCGCGGAGACGGCGCGTCCGCGCCCGGGGTCGGTCGGCCGGGCGGCCCCGGGGTGCGAGATCAAAGTCCTTCAAGACGGTGAGATCTGCTGTCGCGGCGGCAACGTCTTCTCCGGCTACCTGCGTGATCCGGAACGGACCGCGGAGACGTTCGACAGCGAAGGGTGGCTGCGTACCGGTGATATCGGGGCTCTCGACGAGGACGGCTACCTGTGGTTGCTCGACCGCAAGAAGGAGTTGATCATCACCGCCTCGGGGAAGAACATATCCCCCGCCAACATCGAGGCCGCGCTCAAAGAGATCCCGCTCGTGGGGCAGGCGTGCGTGATCGGTGAAGGGCGTCCCTACTTGACGGCGCTCCTGGTGCTCGACGCACCCGCCTGCCGCGCCTGGGCGGAGGAAAACGACTGCGCCGCAATGACGGCCGACGAGCTCGCCGAGTACCCGGCCGTGCGCGAGAGCGTGGCCGCCGGGTTGGCGGAAGTGAACTCGCGCCTGTCCCATCCCGAGCAGATCAAGAAGTTCCACCTGATCGGCACCGAATGGCTACCGGATTCGGAGTGCCTGACGCCGAAGATGTCCCTCAAACGCCGCGGGGTGCACCAGCGTTACGCCGGCGAGATCGCGACGCTGTACGGCGAGCCGGTGGGCGGGTCTCGATGAGCCTGCTGGACAGCTTCCGCCTGGATGGTTCGGTCGCCATCGTGACCGGGGCGTCGTCGGGTCTCGGTGTCGACATCGCGCGCGGACTCGCCGAGGCGGGCGCCGATGTCGCGCTCGGTGCGCGCCGCGCCGAGCGGCTCGCCGACACGGCGGCGCTGATCGAAGAGGTCGGGCGAACGGCGGTGTGTGTCGCCACCGATGTGACCGACCCTGGCCAGTGCCGGCGCTTGGCCGCCGCCGCCGGCGAACTGGGGCAGGTGCGCGTCCTCGTCAATAACGCGGGCGTCGCGTCCGCGGTGCCCGCATCCCGCGAGACCCCCGACCAGTTCCGCTCCCTCGTCGAGGTCAATTTGCTGGGTGCGTACTGGATGAGTCAGGCGGCTGCGGCCGTCATGTCCGGCGGTGGTGCCATCGTCAATGTGTCGAGCGTGCTCGCCCTGGTCACCGCCGGGCTACCCCAGGCCGCTTACGCTTCCTCCAAAGCGGGCCTGCTCGGCCTCACCCGCGACCTCGCAGCGCAGTGGAGCGGCCGCAAAGGCATTCGCGTGAATGCCGTTGCGCCGGGCTACTTCCCTACCGACATGGGTACGGCATATCCACCGGGATACGTGGACCGTCTCCTCTCCGACCGCCCACTCCCCCGCCCCGGCACCGGACCCGAACTCGCCGCCGCCGTCTTGTTCCTGGCCTCCCCCGCCTCCGGATATGTGACCGGTGTGACACTGCCGGTCGACGGCGGATTGACGATCAGCTGAATCCGGCCGCCAGCAGCAAACTGGTCGGCATTCATCGTGCGTGGCAAGGTGCCCGCACCGGTTCGGGCCTGTACTCCTGCGCGCCGGCTGGTGCGGGCAGGTCGCTGCGTGCCTTGACTGTGTCGCTACGGCACAGTTGAGACTGGGGTGGGTGGCGTGGATGCGTCGCCGGTGCGAGGAGGTTGTCATGGCGTGGAGTACCCGTCAGCTCGCCGAGCTCGCGGGCACCAGTCTGCGGACGGTGCGGCACTATCACGAGGTCGGGCTGTTGCCCGAGCCGGAGCGGTCGTCCAACGGATACAAGAAGTATGGCGTGGCGCACCTGGTGCGGCTGCTGCGGATCAAGCGGTTGACAGATCTCGGGTTCTCGCTGGGGCAGATCGCCGAGATGGGTGATGCGGACGAGCATCCGCATGCCGCGCTGCGGACTCTGGATGCCGAGCTCGCCGCGACGATCGAGCGTTTGCAGCGGGCGCGGGCCGAGCTGGCGGTGATTCTGCGGCACTCGGCCCCGACCGATCTGCCGCCCGATCTGGCGTCCGCCGTCACCGCGTCCGGAGCCTCCGAGAACGATCGCCGGTTCATGGTGGTGCTGTCGCGGGTGATGACCGCGTCGGCGATCGACGCGTACGCCGAGGCGATGCGGAACACCGGCTTCCTGCCGTCCAGCGCCGATTTCGACAGGCTGCCCGCCGATGCGGACGAACGTACCCGCGCCGCACTCGCCGCCCGCCTCCTTCCCGAAGTCCTCGAGCTCTACGCCGATTACCCCGCGCTCGCGAACGCCGCTTCGGCACTGGACCCGGAACGCACCGCCCAGGCCATCGGCACCGCCGTGACCGAGCTCTACAACCCCGCCCAGATCGACGTGATGCGCCGGCTGGGCGAGGCCTACCACCGAGCACGGACCGGAACCGACGCCGACCCGGCGTAAGCAACCCGCTCTCGCGCCGGCTCACGCAATTGCGGGCCGACAGCTGGGTCTCCGCGCACCGCGGAAGCCACCACCGCCCATTCGCCGACACCAGCCGCCGGAGTGACTGCCGAGCATAGAGAACGGCGAAGTATGACGGTGCGCGCGACCAGGCGCGTCGAACACACCGCCTCGGCGGGCGGCAACCTGTGCAGCCGCACTACTGACAGCGATCCGGACCAGCAGCGGCTCAGGAAATCCCCGGCACCACCTCGGCCAGCGAACGCTCCCCTCGCGCTACCGCGATCGCACCGCCCAGATCGAGGTGGAGTTCCGGGGCCGGGTCGGGTGCGGGACCGTCGTGGTGGGTGATCCCGTTCTCGTCGACGACCACGTGGAAGACGGTGTCGCCGATGCGCACGGTCACCGTCGCCTTGTCGTAGTGCTCGGCGATGGCGCGGCCGAGCGGTAGCGCGAACCAATGGGCGCGCACGGCGTCGGTGGGGCGGCGCTCGCCCAAATATGTCGTCCCCCAAGCCGACAGCGCCTCGAGCACGGGCCGCAGCGCCGCACCTTCCGGGGTGAGTTCGTAGGCCGTGGTGGTGGCGCGCGGCCCGGTGCGGTGACGGGTGAGGATGCCGTCGCGCTCCAGATCCTTGAGCCTGCTCGCCAGCACATCGGTGCTGATGCCGGGCAGATCGGCGAACAGATCGCTGTATCGGCGCGGGCCCGAACACAATTCGCGCACCA
Source organism: Nocardia puris (assembly GCF_003315035.1). GTDB lineage: Bacteria > Actinomycetota > Actinomycetes > Mycobacteriales > Mycobacteriaceae > Nocardia > Nocardia puris. Next base: position 403,349 of record NZ_QNRE01000002.1, on the reverse strand, counting down.
CCAGCAGGCTCCACCGGTCCCCGACGACGTCGAGGGCCCGGCTGGCGGCGCAGTAGTGGTCGTAGCTTCGGCGTGGCACGTCCCCCACTGTAGGCGAACGCTTGGAAATTCCAAGTGCAAACTTGGAAAAACCAAGTAGAGTGGTCCGCATTCGCCGTGAGAAGGGACGTTCATGCAGGTCAAGCAGTCGAGCAAGCTGGCGGGTGTGTCGTACGAGATCCGCGGGCCGGTCGCCGAGCACGCGGCCCGGCTGGAGGCCGAGGGGCATCACGTGGTGAAGCTCAACACCGGCAACCCGCTGCTGTTCGGGTTCGAGGCGCCGCCGGAGATTCTGCAGGACATCGTCCGCAACCTGCCGCAGTCGAGCGGGTACTCCTCGTCCAAGGGCCTGCTGTCGGCGCGGCGCGCGGTGGTGCAGTACTACGAGACGCTCGGCGTCGCCGATCTCGACGTCGAGCGCGTCTTCCTCGGCAACGGCGTCTCCGAACTGGTCATGATGGCGATCACCGCCCTGCTGGAGAACGGTGACGAAATCCTGGTCCCCGCACCGGATTTCCCGCTGTGGACCGCCGCCACCGCGCTCAACGGCGGCCGCCCGGTGCACTACCTCTGCGACGAGGCGGCGGGCTGGTACCCGGACCTGGCCGATATCGAGGCCAAGATCACCGACCGCACGCGCGGCTTGGTGATCATCAACCCGAACAACCCGACCGGCGCCGTCTATCCGCCGGAGGTCCTGCGCGAACTGCTCGAGATCGCGCGCCGCCACAATCTTGTGGTGTTCTCCGACGAGATCTACGACAAGATCCGCTACGACGACTCCGAGCACGTCGCGACGGCCTCGCTCGCCCCCGACGTGCTGTGCCTGACGTTCTCGGGCCTGTCGAAGTCCTACCGCAGCGCGGGTTTCCGTTCCGGCTGGCTCGCGGTGTCGGGCCCGACGCAGCACGCCGAGAACTACCTCGAGGGCCTGACCATGCTCGCCGGCCTGCGCCTGTGCGCGAATGTGCCCGCGCAGCAAGCGATTCAGGCCGCGCTCGGCGGGCACCAGAGCATCTACGATCTCACCCTGCCGGGCGGGCGCTTGCGTGAACAGCGCGACCGGGCGTGGGACGCACTCAACGCGATTCCCGGCGTCTCCTGCGTGAAGCCGGAGGGTGCGCTCTACGCGTTCCCGAAGATCGATCTGGACATGTATCCGATCCACGACGACGAACAGTTCGTGCTCGACCTGCTGCTCCAGGAGAAGCTGCACATCGTGCAGGGCACCGGATTCAACTGGCCGCGCCCCGACCACTTCCGCATCGTCACCCTCCCGCACGCCGACGAGCTGGAGGCGATCATCGAGCGCATCGGCCGGTTCCTGGCGACGTACAAGCAGTAGCCGATGAATTCCGGGCGCTCGCCGGGTCTGCACCGGTAACGACCCTGGAGGAGCGCCATGACGATCGACACCATCAACCTCGACCACTACGGGCAGCCGCCGCTGCCCTGGGAGCGGGCGCGCGCGGCGCTGGAGGGTTTCGCCGCCGCACCGGACAAGCCCTCCTACCTCAGCACCGGTGATCCCGACGGCCGCCCGCACACCACCGGCATCGGGGCGTTCTGGGGTGACGGCGGCATCTACTTCACCAGCGGCCTCTCCACCCGCAAGTCCCGCAACCTCGCCGCCAACCCCTTCTGCACGATCGCCATCCCGCTGAGCGGCATCGATCTCGTGCTCGAGGGCACGGCCGCGGTGGTGACCGATCCGGAGCGCCTCGAGCACATCGCGGCTACGGCCCGGGCGGGCGGCTGGCCCGCGGAGGTGACCGGTGACGCGCTGACCGCGCCGTTCAGCGCGCCGAGCGCCGGCCCACCGCCGTGGCACCTGTACTTCGTGACGCTCGAATCCGCCGTGGGCGTCGCGACCGAGCCGCCGGACGGGGCCACCCGCTGGCGCTTCCACTGAGAAACGCCGCGAGACCCGGACAGCCGGCCGCCCGGGTCCGCGTGGTTCACCCGATGGCGACGGCTCCGGACACGATGTCCTGCTTCACCTTCTCCATCACGGCGGTGATCTCCGGGGTGGTCTCGCACAGGACGATGTCGGTGGCTCCGGTGGGCGAGGCGAGCCCGAACGGCACCTGCGCCGCCTCGAAGGTGCCGTCGATCACCGCGCGCACGGCGTATTCGAGTTCGGCGCCGGTGTCGCTCTTGACGTAGCCGACATAGCCGGGCTCGGATCCGCACGGCTTCACCAGCGGACCGCCGACCAGCGTGGCGTTGCCTTCCCTGGCGGCCTGGGCCAAGCCCTGTTTGCCGAGGTTGAGCTGCTGGCCGAACGATCCCGCGCCCGCGCCGATATCGGCCTGGGTGGCCTGTTTGGCCTTGGCGACGTCGTTGAAATCGCCCACGTACTGCGGGGCCAGCACGGTCACCTCGGGCCGGACGTGTTTGGCACCTTGTTCGAAGGCCTTGGCGGTCTTGACGATCGCGGGCAGTTCCATGCCACCGATGAAGCCGACCTTGCCGGTGCCGGTGACCAGGGCGGCGTAGGCGCCGGCGAGGAACCCGCCGTCGGCCTGGACCGGGTCATAGTAGGCGAGATTGGGCAGCGGGACGGCGTCGGCGGGGCCGCCGATCTCGACGAACTTCACGTCGGGGAACGAGGGCGCCACCTGGCGCAGCACCGAATCGGTCTGGCCGCCGAAGGAGACCACCAGATCCGAGCCGGTGGCCAGGCGGGTCAGCACCTGCTGGTAGTCGGCGGCGGGGACCTGCTCCACCTTCGTGAGCGCGACCTCGTCGGCGAGGTCGCGTTCGATGCGCTGGTAGCCCTCGTAGCCGGATTGCATGAATCCGTCGTCGGAGAGCGAGCCGGGGAACATGACGCCGACCCTGATCTTGCCATCGGCGTCGGCATCGGAGCCTCCGCAGGCGGTGAGCAGGCCGGCCGCGAGGCTGAGCAGAGCGGCGGCAGCGAGTTTCTTCATGGGTATTCCTTGTCGAACGGGAGGGATAAGGGGGGCCAAGGGATTTCAGGCGGATATCACGGCGCGACCACCTTTCCGGCGTGCATCACCAGCGCGCGCTCGCCGCAGGTGACCACCGATTCGGCCGCGGTCGCGCCCGGCACGGCGACGAGGTCGGCGACGTCGCCTTCGCGCAGTCCGTAGCCGGAGTGACCGAGCGCGATCGCGCCGCCGAAAGTAGCCGCGCGCAGGGCGACTTCGATCTCATCGTCGGCGTGGCAGTCGGCGCGATACGCGAGTTGCCTGGCGCGCGTGAGCATGTCGCCGTCGCCGTAGGGCGACCAGAGGTCGCGGATGCCGTCGCTGCCGGCGGCGAGGTTCGCGCCCGCCGCGCCCATGGCGTGCAAGGGCGGCAGCGGGTCGCTGTGGGCGGCGCAGGTGGCGATACTGATGCCCGCTTCGGCGAGTCCGGCGACCAGGTCGGCCTGGCGGGCGGGCTCGACGTCGCCGAGGGCGTAGGCGTGGCCGACGGTGACGCGCCCGTGCATGCCGGTCGCGCGGGTGCGCTCGATGATCAGCTCGAGCTGCCAGGCGCCGAGGGTTCCTCGGTCGTGCAGGTGCAGGTCGACGGGGGCGGCGTGGGTGGTGGCGAGGCCGAACACGGCGTCGAGGTGGCGCACCGGGTCGCGGTCCACGCCCGCCGGGTCGATCCCACCGACCACCTGCGCCAGACCGGTGCGCAGTGCGCGGTCCATCAGCTCGAGCGTTCCGGGGTTCGTGAGGAGACCGAATTGCGGAAAGGCGGCCTGCTGCACGGTGATTCGGTCGGCGACCTGTTCGGCGGCCTCGCGAACCGCGTGGCAGCCGTCGAGGCCGAGGTGGGGCGCCACGTCGGTATGGGTGCGCACGCGGGTGGTGCCGCGCGAGGACATGTGGCGCAGGAGTGCCGCGACGCGATCGGCGGACGGCACGCCGAACTCGACGCCTCGGCGCCGGACGTAGTCTATCTTGTCGGCCAGGCGCGGCCCGGCGGTGTTGGGCACCCAACGCGCGCCCCAGAGGGTCTTGTCGAGGTGGCAGTGCGCGTCGATCAGTCCCGGGAAGACCTGCGCGCCCGCCAGATCGATCACCCGGTCCGGCTCCCCCGCCGCGACGAATCGCCCGTTACGGATGTAGAGGTCGGTCGGTGTGCCTGTGCCCCAAGGGTTTCCGTCGCGCAACAGGGTGAGTTCGCCCATCTCACGCCCCCAGATCTATCTCGGTGCCGATCCCCTGTTTCCGCGCGGCGTCGACGAGCAGCCGGGCCGCCGCGAGGTCCTGCAGCCCGACGCCGAGGGAGTTGTAGAGGGTGATCTGGTCGGCGCCGGTGCGACCGGGTTTCGTGCCGGCGACGACCTCACCGATCTCGGTGTCGATATCGGCGTGCGCGATCGCGCCCTCCCGCAAGGGGATCAGCACGTCCCCGGATTCGCTCAGCGCCGTCAGCCTGCTGTCGACCACGACCTTCGCCCGCCGGATGCCCTCGGTGTCGATTTCGCGATGATCCGGCCGAGGCGGCGCGCCCACCGCGTTCACGTGCAGGCCGAGCTCGAACCACTTCCCTTGCACCACAGGTTCTTTCGCCGGGGTGAGCGTGCACAGCACGTCGGCGGTGCGGACCACCTGTTCCACGGAGTCCGCGACGTCGACGCCGGTGCCGGTCGCGAAGGCCCGCGCGGTCACCGTGCTGCGACTCCACACCAACACCTTGTCGAAATCGTGCACCGCGCGCAGCGCCTCGAGGTGGGTGTGGGCCAGCGCGCCGGCACCGACCAGGCCGAGCACCCGACTGTCGGGACGCGCGAGTTCGGCGGTGGCGACCGCCGAGGCGGCGGCGGTGCGGAACCGGGTGACGGCCGCGCCGTCGATGAGCGCGTCGCAGGACCCGTCGTCGGTGGCGACGGTGAGGATCGCGGAACGCTGTGCGGGCAGGCCGTATTCGCGGTTGCCCGGCATATCGGCGAGCAGTTTCACCGCGGCGAGCCCGGCGCGGCGGGACAGCGCGGCCATGGCCAGGAAGCGGGAATCCGTGCCGGTCAGCCGCATCGCCGGCGGGGCGGGCAGCACCGCGTCGCCGCGTGCCAGGTCGGCGTGCGCGTGCCGCACCGCGTCGATCACCTCGGGCAGCACGAGCAGGGCGAGCACCTCGGAGCGGGTGAGGATCAGGGTCATCGGGCCTTGGCCTCTCGGAGGAAGGGGACGGTGAGGGTGGCGGGGGCACGGCTCGCGCCAACCAGACCGCTCACGGCGAGCACCGCCAGCAGGTAGGGGGACATGACCAGTACGGCCGTCGGCAGGTGCAGTCCGAACGACGGCGCGGCGAACTGCAAGGCCTGGGCCAGCCCGAAGAACAGCGCGGCGGCCAGCGTGGGCCAGGAGCGCCACCGGCCGGCGATCACCGCGACCACGGCGAGGTAGCCCGCGCCCGCGGTGAGGTTGTCGGTGAACGCGTGCACGTCGGCCAGCGCCAGGTGCGCGCCCGCCAGGCCGGCGGTGAGGCCGGTGAGCAGGACGACGCCGTAGCGGATCATCCGCACGGGCAAGCCGGAGCGGTCGGCGGTGAGGGCGTCCTCACCGACGGCGCTCACCGCCAGCCCGAGCCCGGTGCGGTGGCTGAACAGCACCGCGAGCAGCACGGTGACGGCGATGGCGAGGTAGCCGAGCGCGGTCTGGCCGAACAGGGCCGGGCCGAGCAGCGGAATGTCGTGCAGGAGTGGGATTTCCAGTTTGTCGAAGCCGGGAACGCCACGGCCTTCGGTGAAGTAGAGGCGCGCGCCGTAGGTGGTCGCGCCGAGGGCCAAAGCGTTGGCGGCGATGCCGGTGACGATCTGGTCGGCGCGCAGGGTCACGCTCAGCACCGCCTGCAACACCGCGACCAGTAGCGCCGCCGCGGCCGCGCACAGCACCCCGCCCGCCGCGCTGCCGCTGGTGTGCGCGCCGATGGCCCCGGCGAACGCCCCGGTGAGCATCATCGCTTCGACGCTCAGGTTCAGGACGCCGGCGCGTTCGCTGATCAGTTCGCCCGCCGAGGCCAGAGCCAGCGGGATGGCCAGCCGCACACCGCCGTCGAGGAGTTCGCCGAGCGCGCTCATCGGGTGCCCTCCCCGCGCAGCAGGATCGCCGCGCCGGCGACCAGGATGATGAGCAGGCTCTGCACCACCTGCACGCTCGACGCCGGAACTCCCGCCGCCAGTTGCAGATTGATCCCGCCCGAGGACAGCAGGCCGAAGGCGAGGGCGACACCGCAGACGGCCGTGAGCGATCCACGTGCCAGCAGTCCGACGACGAGCCCGGCGAAGCCGTATCCCGAGGTGAAGTGCTCGGCCAGGATGAAGGGCACGGTCGCGACCAGGCCCGCCCCCGCGACGCCGGCCAGCCCGCCCGCGACGGACAGCGACCCGAACCGCAGCTTCCCGACCGGTAGGCCGAGCCGGGCCGCGGCCGGTTCCGAGTGCCCGACGGCGGTGAGGCGCGTGCCGGTTGCTGTGCGCCGCAACACGATCGCGGTGATCACCGCCGCGGCCACCGCGACGATCACCGCGACGGTCGCGGGCGATCCGGGTGTGCCGAGCAGTGGCAACCGAGCGCCTTCGACCAAAGGCGGTGACTGCGGGAGAGTTTCGGCCGAGGTGACCGGCTGGCGTAGCAGCCCTTCCTCGTGCACGACCAGCAGGACCAGGCCGAGTCCGACGAAATTGAGCAGCAGCGTGGTGATCACCTCGCTGGTGCCCCGCCACACGGTGAGCCAAGCCGCGATCCCCGCCCACGCCGCGCCCGCCGCGAACCCGGCGAGCAACACCATCGGCACCCCGACAGCGGTGGGGGTGTTCGCGGGCAGGTGGATGCCGACGGCGGTGGCGGCGATACCGCCCAGTGCCAGTTGGCCTTCCGCGCCGACATTCACCAGTCCGGCGCGCTTGGCGATGGTGAAGCCGGTGCCGATGAGGGCGAGCACGGCGGCCGCGTTGAGCGCGCTGCCGAATCCGTAGGGGGAGCCGAACATCCCCGCCCACAGCGCGTCGGCGGCGGTGACAGGGTCCGCGCCGCTGAGCACTACGAGCCCGAGTCCGGCCAGCAGGGCTATGAGCACCGCGCCGCCGTAGACGGCGAGGTCGCGCAGGGTGCCGGGGGAAGGTGTGCGGCGGAGGTCGAGCCGTGGCGCGGTGCGTGGCGGGTCGGTGGTGAGGGTGGTGGTCATGATCGGGTTCCGAACGTGTCAGGGCGTACTGGGGTGTCTGCGGGAGGTGTCTCGCTGGATGGCAATTGGCCGGAGCGCCACAGGAATTCGTGGTACTTCGGGTCGAGGGCTGAGCACGCCGAGGCGGTGGAGATCCCGCGCGAGCTGAGCGGTGGGCGCGCGCCGGCGGAGTGGACCGAGCGCTTCGCCACCCTGGCCGGGTTGTGGGCGCCGGATTCCCAGTAGGTGCTCGCCGACGCCCAGACCGAGGCGATGCCCTCTAGCGGCGGGGATGGATCGTCCGCCGGGTATGCGCGGGCCTGTGTGGCACGGCTGGACGGCCGCCGCATCTGGAGACCCCTGCCCGGTGTCCGCCGCGCTGTGCTCGCCCGAGCCGCGCGCTCTGTGCTCATGACGCGGTGCCCAGCATGAGGTGGGCGATGATGTCGGGCGCGCCGGGGTCGGTGGGATCGACCGGGCCGTGCAGGCGGCCGCGATAGGCGACAAGGATGCGGTCGCAGAGGGTCAACAGCTCCGGCACTTCGTGGGAGATGACCAGCACCGCCGCACCGGACGCCGCCGCGGCGCGCAGACGGCGCAGCACACTGTCCACCGCGCCGAGATCCAGTCCGCGCGTGGGGTGCGCGGCAACGAGGCAGCGCAGCGGATCGAGCGCGAGTTCGCGCGCGACCACCACCTTCTGCTGGTTGCCGCCGGAGAGCGTGCGCATCGGCGCGCGGGGGCCGGGCGCGGTGATGCCGTGGTGTTCGATCGTGCGGGCGGCGGCGGTGCGCAGGGCGCGCCGGTCGAGCAGACCGCGGCGGCGAAAGTCGGAAAGCCTGCCCAGATAGAGGTTTTCGGCGACGCTCATGGCGGGGATGCAGCCCTCGTGGTGCCGGTCCTCCGGGATGACACCGAGTCCGCGCGCGGTGCGCCGGGCCGGAGGGGCGTGCGTGATGTCGACGCCGTCGAGGGTGATGCTGCCGCCGCCGGGGCGTCGCGCGCCGCCGAGTACCACGACGAGTTCGCTCTGCCCGTTGCCCTCGACGCCCGCGATGCCGGTGATCTCCCCCGGTCGCAAGGTCAGATCCAGGTCGTCGAGGGCGCGGCCGCCGTCGCCGCGATCCAGCCGGAGGCCGGAGATGCGCAGCACCGGTTCGCCTTTCGGCATCGCGCGCGGCGCTCGGGCAGTGACCACGCCGGTGGTGAGCGCCGAGTCCAGCGCGCCCGCCTCGCGTCCGATCATCAACTCCACCAGCGTGTTCCGGCCGAGTTCGCGCAGCGGGCCCGATCCCGTCACCCGGCCGCCGCGCAATACCGTCGCGCGATCGCCGGCCCGCTCGATCTCGCCGAGTTTGTGGGTGACCAGCACGACGGCGCGATCGTCGGCAGCGATGCGGCGGCAGGTGTCGAGCAGCGCGTCCACCTCGGCGGGCGCGAGCACGGCGGTCGGCTCGTCCAGCAGCAGCAGTTCCGGTTCGCGCAGCAGGCATTTCACGATCTCGACCCGCTGGCGCTCCCCCACGCCGAGCGCGCCCGCGCGGGCGTCGAGATCGACGCGCAAGCCGTAGCGGTCACCGAGCGCGGCGGCGCGGGCGGCGAGTTCGCGGCGCGGCAGGCGCAGCCGCAGGCCCTCGCCGAGCAACAGGTTCTCCGCGACGGTGAGGTTCGGGACCAGGCTGAAATGCTGATGCACCATGGCGATTCCCGCACGCAGCGCGTCGGCGGGGCGGCGCGGCGCGTAGGGGCGGCCGCGCAGGCGCATGCTCCCTTCGTCCAGGGTCGCGCCGCCGTAGACCAGGTTGCACAGCGTGGATTTGCCCGCGCCGTTCTCGCCCAGCACGCAGTGCACTTCACCGGTGTGCGCGGTCAGGTCGACGCCGGCCAGCGCGCGCACCGCGCCGTAGGTCTTGCCGACGCCGGTCAGCTCCAGGGCAGCGACCACGAGCACCTCCTTATTGGTATACCGTTAAGTTGCCCTGCCGGTGTGGCGGACGGATTCCGTCCGTGTTTCGGCCACGAAAACCCGTCGCGGAGGTGGCTAATGTGGAATCCCGTGACCGCTCCCGCCTCCCTGCGCGACCGCGCCTACCAGACCCTCAAGCGCCGTATCGTCGAGGTGGACCTGCGCCCTGGGACCCGGCTCGTGGAGCGGGATCTGGCCGCCGACCTGGAGGTCTCACGGATTCCGCTGCGGGAGGCGCTGCGCATGCTGGCCGCCGACGGACTGGTGCTGCTGGTCCCGTCCAAGGGCGCGCTGGTCGCCACCTTCTCCCCCGCCGACGTCGCCGATCTCTTCGACGTCCGGGAAGCACTCGAATCACTGGCGGCTCGGCTGGCCGCCCAGCGCGCGACCGCGGTCGGGGTGTCGGCGCTCGCGCGGCGACTGGACGAGGCGCGCGCGGCGACGGCGGCTGGTGACCGTCCGCGCATCGCGGCGGCGAACGCGGCCTTTCACGCGGAGATCATCGAGATGGCGGCCAATCCCCTGCTCACCACGCTGACGGCGCCGCTGGCCGCGCGCACGGAGTGGTTGTTCCACCTCACGGCGTCGCGCGATCCGGGTGAGCAGTGCTCCGAGCACGAGCACCTGTTCGACCTGATCGCGGCCGGTGATGCCGAGGGCGCGGCCGCGTGCGCGTTCACCCACGTCACGGCCGGGCGCGAGCTGAGCGTCGCGCTGGCCGAATCCTGGTCGGACCCCGAGTTCGACCCGGTGCTGCTGGCCAGTGGCCGGCGTCGCACCCGCAAAGGCTGAGGCCGGCGTGGCACGATCACCCGATGACCACCTTCCCGAGCCCCGAGGACCTCGCCCGCCGCACCGCCGCCGCGGTGGACGCCGCCGTCGGCGCGGGGCGTGAACTGGGGCTCGAGGTCACCGAGGCGGCGGTGCTGCACGACGTGTTCTCCGTCGTCGTGCATCTCGCGCCCGCGCCCGTGGTGGCGCGGATCCCGACCGTGCTGCCGCCGTCCACGGATCCGGCGGCGCTGGCGCGGCGTCAGCGGGCCGAGTTGGCGGTGGCGCGGTGGCTCGCCGAGCGGGGCACGCCCGTGATCCCGCCCAGTTCGCTCGTGCCGCGGGAACCCGTGCGGCGCGGCGGGTTCTCGATGACGTTCTGGGAGTTCGTCGCCGAGGATCGCACTGTGACGCCCGACTACACGGCCAATTCCGACCTCACCGCCGAACTGCACGCCGCCCTGCGCCAGTATCCGGGTCCGCTGACGTTCCTATCCTCGGCCGAGCCCGAGTTCGTCACGGAAAGCCTTGCGGCGCTGGCGGATTTCCCCGACCTCATCGGTGCGGACGATCTGGATCGGGCGCGTCGCGAGTGGCAGATCCTGGAGCCGCTCGTGCGCTCGCGCGCCGCGTTCGAGAACGCTTTCCCGGGCGTCGATCTCCAACCGATCCACGGTGATTCCCCGCCCGCCAACGTGTTTCAGGGTGTGGACGGGTATCGCTTCTCCGATTTCGAGCTGGTGACGCTGGGTCCCGTCGAGTGGGATCTCGCGGGGCTGGGTCCCGAGCTCGAAGCGGCCTACAACCGTGGCGCCGAACACCGCGGACTGCGCACGCTGCGCGAGGATGTCCTCGGCTTCGCCAACGCGGTCGGCATGCTCCGCGCGATCGCCGTGCTCACCCTCGCGCCGCAGCTCCCGGCGATCATCGAGTACGTGAAACCCGCCCTCGACCAATGGCGGGCCATGCCGTTCGCCGGTGGGGTGCGCTGAGCCGCCGGGTCGTGGCCCCGCGCACGACGGCCTGATCCGGCAGGACGGTCGCCGCCGTCGCGAGCGTGGCCACCTTCGTCACCACCATGACGATGTTGATCGCCGTCGGTGTGCGGGTGTCGTTGTAGGCGTAGAACACTCGCATCTGCAACATCACCGGCGAACGGAGCGAGCCCGAACGCCGAGCAGGCTACCGCCAGGCCGATCAGCCGGGCGGCGTCGTCGTCGACCCGGCCGACGACGACGCCGATCTGGCTGATCACCGCGTATCCCAGGAGCCAGCCCAGGACCGGTATCCCCGATCGCACGGGACGCCACGTGTACGGCACGGGGCGCACCCGCCAACTCCATCGGAAGCCGTTGCGCCGTAACGCCGCGACCAACCAGACCGTTTGCCCCGCGATGCCGGCGGTGGTGCCGATACCGAGGGTAGTCGGGCACCACATCCCCTCGCTCGCGAACCGGACCCGCCCAGCCTGCGGATCGAGTCGCGGTGTGGTTCGGGCCGGAAACGCTGAATCGCTGCTCTCTCACTCTTTCCTCGCGTGGGCGGGTGCGGGTGTGCGCCATGGCGGCCGTTGGAGGTAGGTGGCGGCGCGGAGAAGCCATTCGATGGGGCCGTAGCGGTGGCGGGTCAACCACCAGGCGCTGAGGAGGAGTTGGGTGGCGTAGGTGAGGAGGGCGAGGGCTAGGACGCCTGCGGGTGGGATGGTGTCGGCGAGGGCGAAGCCGTAGCCGGTGTAGAGGACCATCAGGACGACGGACTGGCCGATGTAGTTGGTGGCCGCCATGCGGCCGGCGGGGGCGAGCCAGGCGGTGGCCGCCGCGGTGCGCGCCGCACGCGCCAGCAGGATGATGCCCGCGATGTAGGCGAACGTCATGAGCGGGTTCACGAGTTGCTGGATCCCGAACCAGAATCCGGGGGCGTCGAGCCAGTCGACCTTGTCGGCGAAGGTGATCACCGAGACGGGCAGACCGACGCCGAGACCGAGGACGAGCACCCGCGGGGCGAGCCGGTCGGTCGTCTCCCGGTCCTCGAACAGTCCGCGTTTGCCCGCCGCCATGCCCAGCAGGAACATGGCGAGGCTGGTGACGCCCTGGGTGAACCAGATCAGCAGCAGGAACAGCGGCGCGACCTCGAGCTGGATCTGCAGGGTGTCGATGAAGCTACCCAGGTATCGGTCACCGATCGCGGGCAGGTCCATGATCTCGCCGAACCCCTTCACATCGGAGCCGGTGTCGGACGCGAACCCCCACAGCGACCACACCGCGTACAGCACCGCACCGGTGATCACGGCGGTGCGCGGCCGCATCTTGCGCATCGTGATGAGCAGCAGGCACAGCACCGCGTACAGCGTGAGGATGTCGCCCACCCACAGGAAGAACACGTGTGCGAGCCCGACCGCAAGCAGGGCCGCGCACCGGCGCAGCAGTCGCGCGTCGGCCGACGCGCCCGCGCGCTGCGCGGCCGCGATCTGCAAGGTGAACGAGTAGCCGAACAGGAACGCGAACAGCAGGTAGAACCGCCCGGAGAACAGGGCGTCGACCACACCGATCACCGCGTTGTCGATCGGCCCCTGGAAGGTGGGCACCGGATGCTCGCGGGTCCCCTGGAAGGACCAGAGCGAGGTGGCCACGATGACGTTGGTGACGAGGATGCCGAACAGCGCGAACCCGCGCAGCATGTCGAGCTCGTCGATCCGTCGACCGGCGGAAGTGGCTGCGGGCAGCGCGGATTCGGACATGGACCGACCGTAACGACGCCCGCCGCGCCGCCGCGTCCCCCACCGGAGCTATTTCGCGCACCGCGTGCACGTGCGTGTGTACTCCTCGAGAGGTAGCCCGCGTAGCCGAAAAGAGTGATCCGTCAGCTCAGATCGCCGACTTCCAGATGGATCTGCCGCTCGACCTCGAACTCGGCGAGCAGACCGCGCTGCCCGTCCGCGTCGGCCCGGAACGCCGCGACCACCACTTCCCCGGTGCGCAACCGCTGCCCGTGGAATTCGCGCTGCCCGAGGATCACCGGCTGCGCCACCGCGAAACCGCCGGCGAACACCTCGTCCGAGCGCGGTTCGCCGAGCAGATCGGTGACTCCGCCCGGCACCCGCCGGACCGCCGCGATCTGGTCGAAACTGGGCCGCCGCCCGATCCGATGCGCCAGGTACCAGTGGCCCGGCCGCCCGAAGCACAGGTGGGTGGGCCGTCCCGCGAGTCCGAACGGCTCCAGCCGGGCGGCGAAGACCACCGACCGCACGGTCGCCAGCACACCCGTGGCGATCATCGGACATCCCCGGCGCGGGTCACCGCGGAACAGGGTGCCGCGCAACTCGGTCACGGGCCGTTCGGATGCTGGGTCGAGGTCGGCGGGCACGAAACCGTCCCCGACGAAGGTGTGATTGCCGAGGTAACCGACGCGCAGATCGGCGCCGAGCGCGCCGCGTCCGCGTTCGTCCAGGTCGACCGACACGATCGCCTGCACGTCGGAGGGCGGTTCGAACGACGGGAGGTGCGAGAGGTAGCAGTCGGTACCGGTGCCGAACACCACCATCGCGGGCGCGACGGTGGTGGTGGACGCGGCGGGCGGCCGGGCGCGATCGTGGGTGTGCAGTCCGAACATGCGTGGCTCCTAGCGGCCGGTGACGATCCCTCTCATACGGGGGTGATCGTCACCGGCGGCCGGAACGCAACATTTCGGCTATCAGTTCAGGGTCCGGGTGACTCCGTCGAGCAGCCGGTCCTGCGTCTCGAGGGTGGGCGGGTCGATCACGTCGATCAGGTCGGCGGGCGCGGCCACACCCTGGGCAGCGGCGACGCGGGCGAACTCGGCGGTGTCGCCGGTGCGGAAGCCGTGTTCGGCCGCCAGGCGGCGCAGTTCCGGGTCGGTGGAGAGCAGGCGTCCGAGCCGGTCGCCCGCTTCGTCCAGCGGGACCAGGGTGTGCGTGGACAGGATCGTCGGTGACGGGTAGGTCAGGACCATGTCGGGCGTGATGCGTCCGTCGGCGGCGGCCTCGATGAACTGCGCTTCGTAGATCATCACCAGCGGCGAGGGACCCATGCCTCCCGACAGGTACTGCTCGAAGGGCCCCGCGCTGGAGTTCTCCGCGAACCCCTGCCCGGTGAACAGGCGCGCCATCAGCGGCAGTACCCGCTGCTCGGCCTCGGGCCCCTGCACGTTCGCGTGGTCATTGGCGACGAACGCGGCGATGGCCAGGTACATGGCGGCCGAGTTGGACGTGCGCGGATCGGTGGTGGAGACCAGGATGTTCTTGCGCACCGGGTAGGTGGTGTTGGCGGGCAGGTGCGCCCATTCGGTGTTGCGTCCGGCCAGCTCGAGGTAGCGCGCCATGTCGAAGGTGGGCGCCGGGCCGGGGCGCAGCACACCGGCGGCGGTGAGCAGGTCGGCGATCGGCCGGAAGGTCGCGATCGCCATGGGCGAGGAGAACGGCGTGTGCTTGGCGGTGAGGCCGCGCTCGCGCAGGATCCGTTCGGCGGCGGGCGCGCTGGCGGGGAACGCGAACCCGTAGCCGTCCAGCGCGGTACCGCTCATCTCGCGCGACCCGGCCGGAGTGGCGTCGACGGCCAGGCCGTGTGCCGCCAGCGCCTCGGCCACGCGCGGATCGGCGAAGAACGCCATCTTTTCCGAGCCGACGAGCCCGCGCAGGGTGATGACCGGCTCGGCGGCGGGTCCGGCGGCGGGCTCCGCGCCGGGCTGGCGCAGGACGAGCACAGCGATCACGACCGCGACCACCGCCAGCGCGCCCCCGATCAGGGCGAGGGAGCGTTTGGTGAGCGGGTTGGCGCCGACCACGCCGTGCTTCGGACCGGGGCGGGTTGTGTCGCGACGATTGGAGCCGCGGTTCTCGGGTTCGCTGGAAAGGGCGGACGCCGTTCCGGATTCGACCTCGCCAGCGTTTGTCTGGCCGGGGGCGCCCGGAGCGCCGGTCTCCGAACCCTCGGCGCGCGAATCGGTTCCGGCAGGGTCCTCGGCGGACTCCGCGGGCTCGCCGGGTCGGGCGGACTCCGCCGCCGGGTCGACTGTCGTGCTTCCCTCGGCCGCACCGGGTCGGGCGACACCGTTCCCCGCAGCGGCCACTACAGCGCCGGCCGCGACCGGGCCGCTCGCCACCTGGTCGAACCGCGCCGTCTCCGCACCGTCCGCACCCGGACGTGACGCAGCGGTCGACTCGGACTCACCCGCCTCCGCGGCCCCGGATTCCGGCGACCCGTCCCCGGCGTCTCCCACGCTTTCGGACCGGGCACCGTTCCCGCCGGGCACCAGCACGCGGGTCGGCTCGTCCGAGGGATCCGGCTCTGGCGCGCTGTGCGTGTCGGCATCGATCGCCGAGGTGCCGAGGCTGATCCGTTCGGTCACCTCCTCCGGCTCGGCGGCGGGCTCCCCGGTTTCCAAGGTCCCGCGCGCGATCCGCTCGACCAGGACCGGCACGAACTCGCGCACGGGGCTGTCGGCGAAGCGGGCGTGCGCGCCGTCGATCACGGCCTCGACGTGTTCGGGGGTATGCGCGGGGGTGTAGGTGGCGACCAGGCTGTCGGTCAACCGGCGCATGGCCTGTTCTTCACGGGTGGTGTCGACAGCCACCAAATCTCCTCGGTGTCACGGCTCGATCGGGCTCGCGCGCCACCCACACCCGGGCCGCGCGCGCCGAAACCATACCGGCATTCCGGGCATGCCGACACTCGGCGCGAACCCGCATCACCTGCCGATTCGGGTGCGCGCGAACCCCTTCCGGCCGTCACCCCGACGGACCGCGCACTCCCCTATCGCCCCTGCTCAAAGCCCTGCCGCAGCCCGACATCCCGCCTAGGAACGATCCATCGCGACGCGAACCCCTCCCCACTCGGCAACGCCCAGAGTTCAATCCCGCCTCCACCGCGAGACATCACCCAGTACCTTCGTGTTCACCCACCAGCGCGGCGATATCGGGCAGCGCCCCGATCCGCTGTGTGGCCGGACGTCCCGGCGCGGCGGTCTGCGGGGAACCGGTGGCACGCAGCCGATCGCGGATCACCGACGGCGTCTGCCGGGTGCCGGTGATGCCTTGGTAGGCGGCGATCGCGCCGACGACGATCGGGGACGCGCTGGAGGTGCCGCTGAATTCGTCGGTGTACCAGTAGTCCTCGTCGCTGCCGCCCTGGAGGTCGCCGTAGCCGGTGGTGGTGACCTCCCGGCCCCAGCCCTGCGCGTCGACGCGGGATCCGTAGTTGGAGAAGTCCAGACGCGATCGGGCCGGTCCGTGATCGCGGCCGTGCGTGCCCGGCGGTGGCGCGCCCGCGCCGACGAGGATGGCGCCGGAATCGTCGGCGCCGCCGCGGAACGGGTTGCGCCAGCTCTCGGGAAAACCGGTGGGCCGCAGGTCGTAGAGGGCGGCATCGAGGTCCTCGGCGCCGTTGCCCGCCGCCTCCACGACGATCACGCCGCGCGCGACGGCGTAGCGGATGGCGGCGAAATCGTCGGGCCACCACTCGATCGCGATGTAGCCGAGTTGGTCGGGCCGGGCGCGGTAGTTGCGGCGCGGGCCGGGACGGTGCAGTTCGAGCAGGATGATGTCGCCCGCCGACAGCGCGTCGGCGGCGGTGCGGATGGCGGCGGCCGATCCGTTGTCGAACACCGACACCGCGCGGATATTGGCCTCGGGCGCGATCCCGGTGATGCCGTAAGCGTTCACGTCGCCGCTGATCTCACCGGCCACCGCGGTGCCGTGGTCGCGCCAGCCCGGATCGTCGGTCTGCCCGCCGATCACGCCGCCCTGGTTCTGGGTGAGATCTTCGTGGGTGAACCGCCACGCCCCCTCGATATCGATCACCCGCACGCCGGTGCCGCGCCCGCCGGGTTTCGTCCATGCCCAGCGGGCGCCGATGCCGTTGGGCGCATCGTCCAGATAGCCTTGGCGGGCTTCGAAATTCGGGGTGGCCGGGGGCGTGTCGGCCTCGGACCGGGTGGGCGCCGACAACGGGGCGAGGGGTGGTTCGGCGGGCGGTTTGACGTAAGCGGCGGCGACCGCGTCGTCGTGGAGCAACGTGTCGGCTATCGCATCGAGGTGGTCGGCGACGCCCTGCACGCAGAAATAGTTGAGGTAGTCGGCGCCGACGTCCTCCTGATCGGTGCCGCGCAGGCGGCCGGGCAGCCGGTTGGCCGGGCCGAAGACGCGCGCGAGACGCGCACCGGCGGGCAGCAGCGTGGCCAGATGCGATTCACCCGCGGCGTTCTCGCGCAATGCGATCGGGCCGATGGGCCGCGACTCGCCGTGCGTCACCACCACCAGTTCGGCCGGTGACGTGGTCGGACCGGCCGCCGGGGGCCGTGGGGTGCTGCGCCGCTGATCCGTGGGTGCCATAGAGACAGTGAACCCGCTGCGCGCGCGACCCGCCAGTTCAGTTGGGCGGCACCGCCACCCGTGGCGTGTCCGGCAGCGTCACCGCCCGCACGCGGACCCGGCCGAACAGCATCTCCAGCGCGCCCAGCACCACCAGTCCGCCGCCGATGACGAAACCGAGGGTCTCCAGCCGCTCCAGCGGCACCATGATCGCCACGATGCCTGCCACCATGCTGAACAGGCCGAACAGTTCGTGACGCCCGCCCGCGGCGAGGCCGTCGTCCCAGGCGGCGACGGTGGCGTGCACGACGCCGCGCACCGTCAGGCTCAGTCCGACCCACATCGCCAGCAGCGGCACGGAATTGCCGCCGCGCAGGCAGAGCACGGCCATCACGATCGACAGCATCGCGCTCACCGCGATCAGCAGGCGCAGCGGCACCGCGAATTTCGCGCCGAACGCGAGCCACATCTGCGCGGCCCCGCTCATCAGCAGGTACAGGCCGAACAGCAATTCCATGGTGGGCACGGACTTCTCCGGCCACACCGCCATCAGCACGCCGAGGGCGATCGAGCACAGACCCGCGACCAGAACCACTTCCCGTCCCCCACGGACCCGTGATTCGACACGCCCCTCACCTTCGTTTCCGGGCATAGGCACATGATATGACCGAACCACATAGTTAACCGTTGGTTAGCCACATTTCTGCGAAGAGGGTCACATCCGGCCGGTCAGGCGGTGCGGGGCGGCGTGTCGTGCTACCCGGCAGCGTGTGCCACGAGCACGACGCCGCGCTCAGTGGTCATTTCGCCTGTCCGCCAAGGGGCGTGCACGACCGTTCCCGACGGCTCGGAGGCGCGCAGTACTCGGGGCAGCGTCAACGACGCGTGCGGTGTGGTGATCACGGTCGAGTCGGCATCGTCGGTGACGGTGAATTCCGTCGGCGCGGGGATCGGCAAGGGATCGGTGACGGTCACCGTCGGGTCGGGTGCGTCACTCTCGTTCTGCGCCTGCGGCACCGCGCGTCCCGCGAGCAGGTCGGCCAGCACCGCGACCACCACCGGGTCGCGCGTGCCGTCGTAGATCCATCGTGTGCCGAGCACACCGTGCTCGGACGTGCCGATGAGTGAATCCGCGCCACCGTCACGCGGTACGCCGCGATAGGCCATGGGCAGGTTGTAGGTGACGGGTTCGCCACTCGACGTGTCCGTGACGAACACGAACTCGATGCCGACCTCCCCCGCCGGATCGTCCAACCGGAACCCGCCCGCCCTGGCGAGGACCGGCGTCGCGCCGCCGCGGAACCAGGGTCGCGCGGGTAGCCAGCGCGCGAGCAGTTCCGGTTTGCTGGGCGTCATGGTGGTGCGATGGATGACAGCCATCTCCGCACCCTATCCGCTCTCGCCGGTGAATACCGGTCGCGCCGTGTCGCTCTCGGCGAGCAACCGGTCGAGCTGTTGTTCGGCACGTTCGGCGCGCGCGAGGACTTGGGCGCGGGCGTCGTCGAGCGCGGCGATGCGTTCGGCGGCTTCGGAGCGGGCCCGGTCGAGCGCGGCCGCCGCCTCCGCGCGCCGGGTGACCGCCTCGGCCGCGGCGGTGCGGCGCAATTCGGCGAGTTCGCTTCGCGTGCTGTCGAGTTCGGCGCGCAGGCGCGCGAGTTCGGCGCGGGTCTCGGCGAGCGCCTCGGTGCGTTCGGTGGCGACCTGTTCGGCGCGTTCGATGGCGCGTTCGGCGTCGGCGGCGCGCTGCACGGCCAGGTCGCGTTCGGCGCTCGCGGCGGTGATGCGCTGGGCGGCGTCGGTACGGACCTGTTCGATCTCGGCAGCGGCTTTGCGGCGCGCCTTCTCCACGTCCTCGGTGGCCTGCTGCCGCGCCCGCTCGATATCGTCGGCGGCCTCCTTGCGCGCCGCGCGGACTTCGGCTTCGGCGGCGCTGCGGGCGGCGAACACGTCGTCGGCGGCCTGCTTCGTGACGTGCTCCACTTCCCGCAACGCGTCCTCGCGGGCCGTATTCGCCTCGGCGACCAGCGCTTCGGCGCGCTCTGCGGCGAGGGTCGCGTCCTCGGCGGCGGATTCGGCGGCCGCCCTGGACTCTTCGGCGTCGCGGCGCGCCTGTTCCGCCGCGACGGCGGTCATCTCGGCTTCGGCGATGCGGCGCGCGGCGTCGGCCTGCACGGCCTGCACCTGGGCCTCGGCGACGGAAGGGTCGGCGAGCGTGGACAGTTCGGCGACCGCGGCGTTCAGATTCGCCGAGAGTTGTTCGGCCAGCCCGCGGAACTGGACCAGCAGCTCGTCGGCGCGCGCCCGCGCCACCGTCACCGGACCCGCGGGCGTCACAGTGACGGAACCCGCGGGTGCCTGCGACTCCTGTTGCTGCCGTTGCCTTTCCCG
The DNA here is from genome assembly GCF_003315035.1 of Nocardia puris. GTDB lineage: Bacteria > Actinomycetota > Actinomycetes > Mycobacteriales > Mycobacteriaceae > Nocardia > Nocardia puris. Next base: position 383,730 of record NZ_QNRE01000002.1, on the reverse strand, counting down.
CCACGCCCGCCACCGCGTGTGCTCGGGATGGTCGCAGTACTCCGACGGACGACCGGGCCCTCCCCCGCGCGTGATGGGCCTGGTGCATCCCGGGTAGCTGCATACGCTCGACACCCGGTGAATCGTAGCGGGACGCGCGGGGCGTTCACCGTCACGACAGGTCCGGCGCCGCCTCGATCCCCAGCGCCGCCAGGAACGCGGTCGCCGCCGGTGTGCCGCCCGAGCGGCTCCACACGACGTACTCGACGCGGGCGGGGGCGTCGGTGACGTCGAGCCGCACCACACCGCTGGGCTGCGGTGACCACGCCGACGGCAGCATCGCCACGCCCAGGTTCTGCTGGACGAGCCGGACGATGAAACCCGGGCTGGTCACCTCGAACGCCACCTCCCGGTCGATGCCGGCGGCCGCGAACGCCAGGTCGGATTGGGCCCGGCCCGCCGATCCTGCCGGGAAGTCCACGAAGACCTCGGTAGCGAAGCGACGGATGTCGACGGAGGATTCCCCGGCGAGCGGGTGGTCCGGGGCGACGATGGCGATGAGCCGATCGCGCAGGAGTTCGTGGACGGCGACGCCGCGTGGTCGCGCGGTGGGCGGCAGGCCGAGGAACGCGACATCGAGGGCGCCGTCCTCGACCTGGACGGCGAGTTCTTCGCTGGCGCCGACGCGCAGACTCACCCGCACGTCCGGATACCGCGCGCGGAAATCCCGCAGCGCGGAGGGGATGTCGACGGCGGCGACGGTGGGGATCACCCCGACGGCCAGACGCCCGCGCACCTCGCCGAGGGCCGCGGCGACCTCGGCGACCGCGCGGTCGGCAGCGTCCAGGCACTGCCGGGCGGCGGGGAGGAACGCCTCGCCGGCCGGCGTGAGCCGGACGCGACGGCTGGTGCGTTCGAACAGCCGCGCGCCGAGTTCGCGCTCCAGGCGGGCGATCTGGTGACTGAGCGCGGACTGCACCACCAGGCAGCGTTCGGCGGCGCGGGTGAAATTGTTCGTCTCGGCGACGGCGACGACATAGCGCAGTTGCTGGAGTTCCACCGATCAATCATGAATCACGATTGATACGGTGACAAACATGTGTTGGACTCATTGATACCGGCGGGCGAGACTTCGAGGGTGACCAGTCCACGTGCTTCCGCCGGGAACTTCCCGCTCATTGCGCTCACCGCGTATGCCCCGCTCGTCTGGGGCACCACCTACGTCGTCACCACCGAACTCCTCCCGCCGGGGCACCCCTTGTTTGCGGGGTTGCTGCGCGCGCTGCCCGCCGGGCTGATCGCGGTGGCGATCACCCGGATGCTGCCGCGCGGCGACTGGTGGTGGAAAGCGGCGGTGGTGGGGGTGCTCAATATCGGCGGTTTCTTCCCGTTCTTGTTCCTCGCCGCCGAGCGACTGCCGGGTGGTGTGGCGGCGACATTGGCGGCGGCGCAGCCGATGATCGTCGCCGTGCTGGCCGTGGTTGTGCTGCAAGAGAAGTGGTCGGCGTGGCGGTTGCTCTGGGGCGCGATCGGCGTGGCGGGCGTGGGGTTGGTCGTGATCGGGCCGGCCGCCCGGCTCGATGCCGTCGGCGTCGCGGCGGGGTTGGCCGGTGCGGCGTCGATGGCGCTCGGCGTGACGCTGACCAAGCGGTGGGGACGCCCGGACGGCGTGGGGCCCACGGCCTTGGCCGGATGGCAGCTCACGGCGGGTGGCTTGTTCCTGGTGCCCGTCACGTTCCTGTTCGAAGGTGCGCCACCGGCGATCGACGGCGGTGCCGCGCTGGGCTATGTCTGGCTCGGTCTGTTCGGCGGCCTGCTCGCGTACGTGGTGTGGTTCCGCGGTATCACCACCCTGCCGGTGAATTCGGTGGCCGTGCTCGGGTTGTTCTCGCCGCTGGTCGCGGCGGTGCTGGGAGCCGTGTTGCTCGGCCAGTCGCTCGGGCCGGTGCAGCTCGTGGGGTTCGCCTTGTCGCTGGCCGCGATCGTCGCGGGGCAGCTTCCCGCGCCCACTCGTCCGCAACTCGTTGTCGCCACCGTGGTGAAGGAAGAGGTATCCCGGTCGAAAATGCCAGTGGGCAAAGGCATTTCACGGTAGCCTACTAGACAGCTACCCGCCGAAGGAGAGCGCACTGTCGACCGCGAACCGGCGCGGACACGCGACCCCTGGCGGCGGTGGACGCGATGCGGGGTCGGCCGTAGTGCGCCGCTGGTGTGTCACGCGCTGTTGCCGGACGAGGCGGACAACACCGACGTCTCCGAGCCGCCCACCCCTACCACGAAGACCTCCCCACGACCAGGGCACGCCACGTCCTGCAACCGCGCAAAATCCGGGCCTACTTTCGCCGACATGAGACTTCCACACACGAAAGGCGCGCGACGGCTGGGCGCCACACTCCTGCTGGCCGGGATGCTGGCGGCATGCGGCTCGGAACCCGCCCCCGCGACCCCCGACCGCTATATCGTGCCCGGGGATCGAGTGTTCCCGGGCGGGATCGCCTACCACGAGCCCACCGCCGAGTACTTCGTCGGCAGCACCCGCGACGGCACGGTCTTCCGCGGGCGGCTCGACAACCCGGAGGCCACGCCGTGGTTGCCCGGCGGATCGGGCGGGCGGACCACGACCAGCGGACTGGCGGCGGACGGGAACGGCCGGTTGTTCATCGGTGGCGGCCCGACCGCGCGGTTGTGGATCCACGACATCGCCACCGGTGAGCTCCTCGCCGAATTGCCCGGTGTGGCGGGCGGATTCGTCAACGACGTCGCCCTCGCCGAGGACGGCTCCGCGTACGTGACCGACTCGATGGCCAACGTGATCTATCGGGTCACCGAGCACAGCGGCGGCTGGGAGATGCGGCCGTGGCTGAACCTCGCCGATACGCCGGTGCCGCGCGTGGACGGTCACAACCTCAACGGCATCGTCGCGGCCGGCCGCGACGCCCTGCTGACCGTGCACAGCATGACCGGCGGCCTCTACCGCATCGACCGGAACACGCAAGAGGTCACCGAGCTCCATACGGGTGGCACCCGCGCGTACGGCGGCGACGGCCTGGTCCTGGACGCGGACACGCTCTACGTCGTCCAGGGAGGGCTCTCACCGCTGAATTCCCGCCCACAGGTCTCGGTCCTGCGGCTCGCTCCAGATCTCGCCGCAGCCGAACAGGTGTGTGCCCGTACCGATCCCGGTTTCCGTCACCCCAGCACCGCCCGCTTGGCCGGGGACCGGCTGCTGGTGGTGAACAGTCAGTACAACACCGGACTGCGCGACGAGACACCGGAGCTGCCGTTCACCGTCTCGGCCCTCGACACCACCGCGGGCTGCACCGGCTGATCACCAGGGCAGGGGGCGCGTGGTGGTCGCGGTCGGCACGATCGTCTGCCCGCTCACGAAGCGGCTCCACAGTCCGAACCGAAGTTGCTGCCCGGGCAGGGCGTGCGATTCGACGAAGCTGTGGGTGCCGCGGGCGTCGGTGTGGGTGGCACCGAAGGAGACCCGGAACCGCGTGGTGGCCGAGCGTTGCGAGGGCGGCAGCGCCGAGGGCAGGATCTCGTCCGATCCCCACGCGTACTCGCCGTCGTAGGGTGCCGCGACGGGTTCGAAGGTGTTGGCGAGGATCGCGCCGGTGGCCGGGATCGTGATCAGGACGCCTCGGCCGCCGTCGGCGTGAATGGTGTTGAACACGAAGACGTCCGCCTCGCCCTGCGAGTAGATCTCAGCGTGTCCCTCCCCCACCTTCGAGCCCGGCGGGCACGCACCTATCCCGTCGGCGGCGATCACCTCCCGCGCGCACACCGGGAACGCCTCGGGGTTGAGGTGGATCGAGCGATCGAAGAGGAACACGAACTGCGTTGCGGGTGAGGGCTTCTCGCCCGACTCTGTCCGGCTGGTGCGGTCGAATTCCACCGTCACACCGGCCACGGTGCCCCGGTCGGGACGGACGGTCGCCGCGAGAGCGTCGAGGTTGGCCGGCCCTTCGGCGTGGTCGGCGGGCGCTTGCGGGCCGTGCGGGGTGGGGTGCGGGGCCGTCTCGCCGTGCGCGGCCGGCGCGCTGACGGCGAGCGCGGCGGCCGCGAGGACGAGTGCGCGCTGAGCGATGGGGGTCTTCATGGGGCCATCGTCGTCCGCGCGCACGCCCGCATCCTGGTCATATCGTGACCAGGTTGGGGACGCGCATCGGCTCTAGGGTGGCGGCAGATCGGCTCGGCGGTAGCCGACGTATCGAAGGGACCACCCGTGTTCAGAACTCTCGCGAAACCGATCCTGTTGCTCGGCCTCGCCGTCGGCGCGACCCTGACCCCGGCCACCTTGTCGTCGGCGGCGCCCGACCTCACCGGACCCGTGCTTCCCGTGGCCTACGGCGCCGCGGGCCCCTACGACAGCAAATCGTCCTGCGAGTCGGCTCGCAAGTCCGCGATCGACGACGAGAAGGTCAAGTGGGCCGGGCCCTGCTTCGAGAAGGGCGGCACCAAGGCGAATCCACGGTACTACTTCGAGTACTACTGATCGCCGCCCGGACAATCCCTCGAGCAGGTGAATAGCGTTGAATCACAGCATAACTCGCGCACGGCACGCCGCTTCGCAGCAAGGTCACTCCGTCCGGCGGCACGGTCGGCGTCGACGACACGCGAGGAATCCCGACGGACTCGCCGGTAGCCCGACAGTGTCGTCCCCCGGCACGAGGGCACGTCGTCTGGTCTGCGCGGCTTTGGTGGTCGTCGCCCTGGCCGGATGCGGAAGCGCGGAGGAGCACGACGTGCGCGATGTCGCCGACGCCGCCATGGACCGTTTCGACGCCGGGTGGCGCAGCGGGGACTGGGATCCCTTCCTCGCCGTCCTCACCGACGAGTTCAGCTTCCGGTTCCCCGAGGAGCCGGCCCGCGGGGCCTTCGAGGGCACCGAGGGCCGTCGCCGGATCGAGGACTGGGCGCTGCACCACGGACGCTCCGGAAACCGGGTCTCGGGCACCAGGATTCGCACCGATGTCGTCGGGACGCGGGTGATCTACGAATACCGATCCCAGGGCATCTCACCGTCCACGGCCGCCTATCGCAATCGCGAGATCATCATCGTCGAGACCGAGGGAGATCGCCTCAGCGCCCTGCACGAGTACTGGGGAGACGCCCGTCCCGCCGACTCGTGACACCCGGCGAGTACTACGACGTTCGCGGACCGGTGTACCGGAGGATCCACAGGCCCTGATTCTTGTCGGTGATGTAGAGGTAGCCGCGGCGATCCACGACGACGTCTTCGGTCTGCGTGACGAGTGCGCCTTCGGGCATGGGGCCGTACCGGTGGGTCGGATCGGGCGGGAGGAAGTAGCCGGTCTCGCGGATCGCGTAGGGGTTGGCGACATCGTAGACGCGCAGTCCCGCGTTGAAGTGGGCGATGTAGAACAGGTCACCCTGGCGCTGCACGTCAGGGTGGTGCTGGTGGTGGTTGATGTTGTGCGGGCCGCGCCAGCCGCCGCGCGTGGCGAAGTCGCGGAAGGGCGCGTCCGGCGGTGGCACCGGTTCCGGGAACAGCGACAGCAGATACGGATTCGATGGATCGCGGATGTCGACGATCGAGGCGTGGTGCGCGGCGCCCTCGGCGTAGTGGGTGTGTTCGGAGTTCACGAACGCGATCCCCCGCTCCGGGACCGGGAGGATGCCGTGCACGCCGAAGCGGGAGTGGAACGGCGGGCTGAACGACAGATGCCCCACCTGTCGCGGGCGCGACACGTCGGCGATGTCCAGCACGACCATCCCGGCGCCGCCGTAGGGCAGGTAGGCGTGGTGGCCGCTGACGTAGGCGGGTCCGTGCAGCGACACGTCGTGTCCGGCCGAACAGCACGGGCTCCCCGTGGCGAGGTGGCCGTCTTCGGCCGCCCGGCCGGGTGGCATGGCTTCGCCGCCCGCCGCGTGCTGGCCGGGCACCCACCACCGGCCCGCCTCGACCGGGTTTCTCGGGTCGGCGATGTCGACGATGAGATAGATATTGCCGCGATAGCCGGGCATCCCGGCCGCGAGGTGGACGTAGCGGCCGCCGGGATAGTGGTTGCGGTGGGTGCCGGTGCCGCCGGTCCGGAAGTGCCCCAAGCGCGCCGGCCGCACCGGATCGCTGATCTCCCACAGGTAGATGCCCTCCTCGAACGCGGCCTCGGGGACGCCGCCGAAGTTCGGGAAGATCTGTTCGAGGGCGGTGACCATGAGGTCGCCGTGCAGGTCGACCTGCAGGGTCCACGTGTTGTCCGGACCGGGCACGAAGGCCGCGACTTCGGGGCGTTCCGGGTCGGTGACGTCCACGACGCTCCAGCCGGAGTGCCAGAAGTGGCCGAGGTAGAGGTACCAGCGCCCGCGCGACTCCCGGACGGCCATCTTGAATCCGGGCCGGCCTTCCAGATCGCAATAGCCGACCGCCTCGATGTTGTGCGCGTAGGCGCCGGGAGTCGCGACCGGTGCCGCGCTGTCGGGTGCGCAGGCGGTCACCACTCCGGCACCGAGAGCGAGTGCCGAGGCCCGGAATACATCGCGCCGGGAGAAGGGAGAGCTGGTCATTCGGTGTCCTCGTTCGTCGATTCCACTTGCGGTTCCGACGATTCCGCGCACCGCCCACCCGGCCAACACCCGCCCGAGCGGAAGGACATGCCTACCGTAGGTTCATCAGGACCACCTTTACGGGGCGGCGATGTCAGCCGGTGAGGTAGCCGCCCGAGGCGTCGAGGTCGTGGCCGAGCACCGCGCCGGCGTCGTCGGAGGCCAGGAACATCGCGACGGCGGCCATCTCCTCGGCGCGCACGATGCGTCCGACGGGGTAGTCCTGGGCGATCTGGTCGTACAGGGACTGGTGGATGTGGCGTTTCTGTGGCTGCCCGCGGACACCTCCGGGCTGCACACCGCCGTGGTCGCCACCGAGGAACGCATGGTGGCCAGGTCGGCGTCGCCTCCGCTGGCCGCCCGGCCGGCCCTGACGCTGGCCGACCTGCGCGACGAGCCGATCCTGTGGAACCTGGGACCCGCCTCGATGGCGGCCTACACCCACCCCGAGCTGATCTGGCGTCCCGTCACCGACCTCGACCCGTTGCGGATCGCGGTGGCCTGGCCGCGGACCTCGGTCAACCCGCTGGTGCCCGCCTGTGTGCGGGCCGTCCGAGCGCTGGCGACGGAAGGTTGATACCCGCTCCGAGCCCGTCGCGGGGCGCGATGCGGGTCCGCACGGGCCGAGAGCCGGCTCGATGCCGCCGATTTCCGGGCAAGTGGTTCGAGGACGCCGCTGCGTGCTCGGCGGCCGTTTCGAAAGGTGTTGTGCTCATTCAGGAATGGACCCGACACCTACCGCCAGTTCGCGCAGCTTGTCCGACTCGGACCGCGTCCGGGGTGAGTAGACCACGAGGATCTGATCCGGGCTGCCCGGCAGCTCGAGGGATTGATACGAGAGTTCGAATTCGCCGGCGTGCGGATGGTCGAACTTCTTCACGCCGCTGCTCTTGCGGCTCACGGTGTGCTGACTCCATTTCCGGCGGAGTTCGGCACTGCCCGCGTTCAATTCCGCGACGAGGGCGCCGAGTTCGGCATCGTCGGGGTGCAGGCCGAGGTCGCGGCGCAGGAATCCCGCGGCGTTCGACACCGCGAGTTCCCGGTCCGGGTAGAGGCGGCGGACCTGTTCGTCGAGAAGGACCAGGCGGGCGAGGTTGCGCCGCGCGGGTGCCAGCGTGCCGAAGTCGGCGATCAGCTTGCGGGCCAAAGAGTTCCACGCGAGGACGTCCATCCTGCGGCCCAGCACGAATGCCGGGCGCTCCGGGAGGTCGCGCAGCAGCAGTCGCAATCCGGTGTGCACGCCCGGCGTCGGAGACGGCCGCCGTCTGGGCGGATTGGCCAGCCGGTGCAGGTGTTCGCGCTCGACGTCGTCGAGCAGCAGGGCGTCCGCGATCGAGTCGAGCACGCTGTCGGACACCCGCTCCGCGCGCCCCTGTTCCAGCCGCGTGTAGTAGTCGACGCTGACCGCGGCCAGCTGGGCGAGTTCTTCCCGGCGCAATCCCGCGACCCGACGCCGGTTCCGCGTGGTCACCACCCCCACGTCCTCGGGCTTGACGCGGGCGCGGCGCGATTTGAGGAAATCGGAGATATCCGGGTGAGCGGTCGCCATGCGCCCACTATCGGCCGGTGCGCCCGGCGTCGGCAAGGGTGATCGAGGACAGATTTCGCGGGATTCCGGCCAGATTCGGTGCCGCCTGGCACACGAAAGGCGCTGGGTAAGCTCGCGCGTATGCCTCGCGTCGCGGTGGCGGCCTTCTACGGCGCCGTCGGATTCGATCTCACCACCGTCTGCCAGACTTTCGCCCTGGCGAGCCGGCCGGACGGGTCACCCCTCTACGAGGTGCGCGTCTGCGGTGACAGCCCTTCCGCCTCTGCGGCCGGCGCGGACACCGTGTTCCAGCTCGTGCCGCCCTATCCGCTCGACGACATGCTGACGGCGGACACCGTCGTGGTGCCCGGCATCCGGGATGTGGAGGGCGACATCGCGGATGCGGTGGTGGAGGTGATCGCGAAGGCGGCCGCGTCCGGTATCCGGGTGGCGTCCATCTGCACCGGCGCGTTCGTGCTCGCCGCGGCCGGTGTGCTGGACGGGCTGACGGCCACCACACACTGGCGCGCCGCCCGGTCCTTGGCCGCGCGCTACCCGGCGGTGCGCGTCCGGTCCGACGTCCTGCTCGTGGACAACGGCCGGGTGCTCACCTCAGCCGGGGTGTGCGCGGGATTGGATCTGTGCCTGCCCCCTTGGAGGTCTTCCACTACGCCTCGCGGCTCGGCAGGCGCGGACGGGTGGAGGTGTCGTCTCGATGCCCGCAACGTCGGTCGTGACGTTGATGTCCGGGTTGGCGATCACGCCGCAAGCGGTGCTCGATCCCGCTCGGGCGGATCTGCTCATCGTCCCCGGCGGCGGCTACGGTCTGCCCGCGGGCAGTCCGGGGGTGCCTGCCGAGATCGCGCGCGGCCGGACTCCCTCGGCACTGGCCGATATTCGGCGCGGCGAGCTGACGATCGCCGCGGTGTGCACCGGAGTGATGTTGTTGTCGGCGGCCGGGATCACCCGGAATCGGGCGTGCACCACGCATCGCCGTGTGCGCGCCGATCTGGAGGGCGGAATCCTCGTCGACGCCCGGGTGGTCGACGACGGCGACCTGGTCACGGCGGGCGGGGTGACCTCCGGACTGGATCTCGCGCTGTGGCTGGTGGAACGCGAACTCGGTGCCGAACTGGCCGTTTCTGTGGAGGCACTGCTCGAATACGAACGCCGAGGCACGGTGTGGCGTCGACGGTGAACCGGCGATTCCCTTGTCCCGGAACGGGTAGGGCGATTCTGTTCAGCTCGTGACCGGCCGGGAATCGCGGTCGCCCGCGCGTAGCCGCTCGAGGCCGTCGAGGATGATGTCGAGGCCGAACTCGAATTCGGACTGGTCGTCGCACCAGCCGAGGGTGGACCCGGCGTCGCCGTGTTCGTGGGCGCCGGCGGCGATCATGCCGGCGATATTGGGGAAGCGGTCGGCCATGGCGGCCAGTTCGGCGGTGGCGGCTTCGTCGTCGGGGGCGCCGGAGGACTCGAAGAGTTCCTGGGTGAAGCCCAGTGCGCGGCTGCCGAGGGCGTGCATGGCGTGGTGGGCCAGGTCGTAGGAGAAGCCGCCGGTGCGCAACAGGCCGAGCAGCGCGTCGAAGTAGGTGATGAGTGACAGGGTCATCGGTGAGCGGGTGCTGATCAGCGCGGGCGCCCAGGTGTGGCGCAGCAGGACGGCGCGCGCGGTGAGAATTCGCCGGCGCAGCACCGGTTTCCATTCGGCGGGCGAGTCGGCGGACAGCGGTTCGACCGCCTCGTTGATGGTCTCGACGATCACCTCGACCATCCCGTCGAGCAGTTCGGCCTTGTTCGCCACGTGGTGGTAGAGCGACATGGCCTCGACCCCGAGGTCGGCGGCGACGTTGCGCATGGTGACCGCGCCGACGCCGTCGCGGTCGGCCCGCGCGACGGCGGCCCGCAGAATCTGCCCCCGGCTCAGGCGGGGCCGTTGATCGGTGCCCATACCGAACCAACTTACCGTACGCGGTAAGTCTCCCAGCTCTTGACAGCCTTACCCCGTAATGATTCCCTTACGAGGTAAGACTTACAAGGTAAGAGAGAAGGGTGTGGCCATGTGGATATGGATCGCGATCGGCGCGGGTGTGCCGATCGCGTCGGCGCTGCTCGGGGGCCTGATCTTGGTCCTGGTATTGCGCACGGGATACGCGCCCGGCGTAGCGGCGGTCCGTCGCTTTCATCGGCGCTTCACCAACCGGCAGGTGCTGAAGACCGCCGGGCAACCGGGCGCTTCGGCGGCGGTCATCCGGCACACGGGCCGGTCCAGCGGGAAGCTCTACGAGACGCCGATCGGCGTCGCCGAGGCCGGGGCGGACTTCATCGTCGCCCTCCCCTACGGCCCGCGCACCGACTGGCTGGCGAACCTCTTGGCGGCCGGGTCCGCCGAAGTCGTGCACGAAGGGGACACCTACCGGGTCAGCGAGCCCGAATTGGTCACGACCGCTTCGGTGTCCCGGTACCAGTCCGCGGGCGAACGCCTGACGCTGCGGCTGTTCGGCGTGGACGAAGTGCTGCGCGTGCGCAAGGAACAGATCGGGGAAAGCGCATGACACCCTTGGCGATTCACGCCGAAGGACTGCGCAAGCAGTTCGGTGACACGGTGGCGGTCGACGGTGTGGACCTGGCGGTCCCCGCCGGCGGCATCTACGGATTCCTCGGCCCGAACGGCGCCGGGAAGACCACCACCATCCGAATGCTGGCAACCCTGCTGCGGCCGTCGAGCGGGCGGGCGCGGATCTTCGGGCACGATGTCGTCACCGACACCGACGAGGTGCGCTCCCGCATCAGCCTCACCGGCCAATACGCCTCGGTCGACGAGGATCTCACCGGCATGGAGAACCTCGTGCTGATGGGACGGTTGCTCGGCCACAGCCGGCGCGGGGCGGCCGATCGGGCACGAGAACTGTTGTCCGCCTTCGGCTTGACCGAAGCCGCCGACCGGCCCGCGAAGCGCTACTCGGGCGGTATGCGACGGCGGCTGGATATCGCGGCGAGCATCGTCGTCACGCCCGATCTGCTGTTCCTGGACGAGCCGACCACCGGCCTGGACCCGCGCAGTCGCGGTCAGGTGTGGGAGGTGGTGCGGGAGCTGACGGCGGGCGGCACCACGGTGCTGCTCACCACGCAGTACCTCGAGGAAGCCGACCGGCTGGCGGATCGGCTGGCGGTGATCGATCGCGGGCGCGTCATCGCGGAGGGGACGGTGGCCGAGCTCAAGGAATCCGTCGGCGCGGGAGCGGTGCGTGTCCGGCTGCGGGACCCGAAGCGACGCCCGGAGGCCGAGCGCATCCTGGCGGAAGTGCTGCGCACGTCCGTGCAACACGAGGACGACCCGGTGGTGCTGTCGGCGCGACTCACCGATCCCGAGCGGGCCGGTGCGGCGCTGTCCGAACTGGTACGTGCGGGGGTCGAGGTCAGCGAATTCGGTGTCGGCCCACAGAGTCTCGACGAAGTGTTCCTGGCCCTGACCGGCCGTTCCTCGTCCGGAGAGAAGGTTCCCGCATGACTTACGCGTTCGCGAGTTCGGTGCGTCCGCCTCGTCCGAGTGCCGTGGCGACGGCGCGGGCGTTCGCGTGGCGGGCGATGCTGCGGATCAAGCACGTGCCGGATCAGCTTTCCGATGTGACCGTGTTCCCGCTGATGATGCTGGTGATGTTCACCTACCTGTTCGGCGGGGCGCTGGCGGGGTCCACGGGCGACTATCTGCAATCGGTGCTGCCGGGCATTCTCGTGATGACGGTGGTCATGACGACGCAGTCGACGGCGGTCGCGCTCAACGCCGACATCGGCAAGGGGGTGTTCGACCGGTTCCGGTCGCTGCCGATCTGGCAGCCCGCCGCGCTCGTCGGCGCGCTGCTGGCCGACCTCGGCCGCTACGCGATCGCGGCCGCGGTGGTGGTGGGTGCCGGTGTGCTGCTGGGCTTCCGGCCCGACGCGGGCGTCGCGGGCCTGCTCGCCGGAGCGGGCTTGGTGCTGCTGTTCGCGTGGAGCCTGTCGTGGGCGTGGACCGCGCTCGGCCTGCTCGCGCGCACCCCGCAGTCGGTGATGTTCCTCGCCATCCTCGTGACATTCCCGCTGAGCTTCGTCAGCAACGTCTTCGTGGACCCCGCCACCCTGCCCGGCTGGCTCCGGGCGTTCGTCGACGTCAACCCGATCACCCACCTGGTCGGCGCCGTGCGCGGGCTCATGCACGGCACTCCCGTCACCACCGACCTCACCTGGGTCTTCCTGGCTTGCGCTGTCCTGGTCGCGGTGTTCGGGCCGCTCACGATGTATCTGTATCGCCGCGAACGGTGAAGGGGCGCAAGGGTTCACGCCGGAGCGGGACCGTCCTGAGCCCGGCAAGTTTGTCGGGGTTGACCTGGAATCGCAGGCCCCGCAAGCGGCCGTCGAGGAGGTCGAAGGTGACGACGCCGATCGGGTATCCACCCATCACACCGAGCACGGCCAGTTCGCCATGGGTGGGCGTGGGCGCCGTCGCCCATCATCGCGCCGAGTTCCGTCGTGGCGAGGAGTGTGACCGTCAGGCCGGGGTGGCTGTCCGCGATCTCGGTCGCCGCTTCGATACCGGTCAGTCCCCCGCCGACCACCGAAACGGCGCCGCCGGTCGCGGCGATCTCGGTGAGGCGCCGCGCGAACCGGTGGGCCCGGCGCGGATCGTTCAGCGTCCACGCGTGGTCCGCGACACCCGGCACCAGCGTGGTGTCGGTCCCGCTGCCCACGGGCGTAGACGAGGGTGTCGTAGGTCAGGATCGCGTCGTCGTCGAGCGTGACGCGCCGCGTGCCGGGATCGATCGCGGTGGCGCTCGCCCGGTGGAACCGCACCCCGGTCCCCTCGAGCACCCGTGGGATCCGGTGATCGGCCAACTCCTGTCCGGCCGCGACCTGGTGCAGGCGCAGGCGCTCGGTGAACCGGTCCGACGGATTCACCACCGTGATGCGCACCCGCAGCTTCCGCGCGGTACGCCAACCGCACGGTGGCGAGCATGCCGGTGCAACCGGCGCCCAGCACGACGATGTCGTGGGTTTCGGTGGTGTCCACGACGGTGCCTCCGTTGCGCTCGTTCTTCGAGGTCGGTCATGGGACAACGGTCCTTCGCCCGGGTTGCCCCGGATAACAGCGCATTACCCGGGGAATCGCCGAGCCTTCGGGCGACGCTGCTGAACCCGCAGGCATGAGCAGATATCCATCGGAGGCGCCACCGGGTTGACCGGCACAGCACATGTTTTGCCACCAAGTAGTGCACCGGGTGCGCGATCACAGGAAAAGTGATGCGGCGTCGCCTGCCGGACCGATCACCTCGGCGTGCTGGCGACCGCGGTGGCGGGTTGGAACAGTTCGATCAGGTTGCCGGCGGGGTCGGCGAGCAGAATTTGGCGGCCGCCTGGGCCGCTGACCAGGTCGCTGCGGAATTCGACGTCGATTGCGCGGAGGCGTTCGATCTCAGCATCGAGGTCGGCGACGATGAGGTGGATGCGATTGCCGCCCGGTCCGGCGGTGTCGGCGGGGGTGGCGCGTGCGCCGGAACTGGTTGGGCCTGAAAGCAATAGGCGCAGTGGGCCGCGGACGACGTCGGCGAAAGCGGGGGTGGCGTTGGTGTGCAGGGTGAAACCGAGGTGGCCGGTGTAGAAGTCGGCGGCTGTCTGGACGTCATCGACGAGGTAGCGGACGCTGGCGTATTCGGTGGTGGATGTTGTCATCGGACGGTCCTTTTCGCAAGGGTCGGCAGCAGATAGTGGATGCGGATGTCGATTTCGGCGGCCGTGGCCCGAAATCTCGGGTAGACGTCCTCGTCGCTGCCGTGTGCGGCTGCGGGGTCGGGGATGCTCCAGTGGATCCATCGAGGATCGTCACCGAATTCCGGACAGACCTCACGGGCCTTGTCGCACAGGGTGATCACCGCATCGAAGTGCTGATCGGCCAGAGTTTCCAGGCGGCGAGGTACGCGGCCGCACAGGTCGATGCCGTATTCCTCCCGCAGCACTCGCACCGTGTCGGTATGCATGGCGGGTTTCGGGTTGCTACCGGCGCTGAACACCTCGACTCGGCCGCCGGTGCGCAACCGCAACAGCTCTTCGGCGATCGCGGAGCGGGCGCTGTTGCCGGTGCAGACGAACAGCACCGCCAGCGGTGCCGAGGGTTCGAATGCGACGGGCGCGGACGCCATTCGCAGGGCCGGGTGCAGTACCTTCCCGGCTCCGGCGAGCATCTCGACGCTGCGGTCCAGGTCCAGGTGGTAGTAGCTGTCTCGGCCGTCGTGACTGCTGCGCGTGGCGGTGACAAGGCCACCGTCCCGCAGCAGCCGGAGGTGGTAGGAGACCAGGTTCTGCGGCTCGCCCACGCGGGCCACCAGCTCGCGCACGCGATAGTCACTGTCCGACAGCGCGGTCAGCAGCTGCCAGCGCAACGGATGCGCGGCGAGATGAACAAACGGTGGGACCGCTTGACGGGTCGACGTCATAGGCCGAGGGTAGCATCGATTACATCAACTGCTTTTGATGTATTTTCGGAATCGGTCCGCGTCAGGAGCATGGTGTCCAGGAAATCGGGGTCGGTCGCGACGGAAGAGCCGCGCCACCGCCACCGGCAGAGCGGGCGCCACGCGATCGGGCACGAACACGGCAACGGGTACGCGGTGCCGCGCCACCCGGGTCCGTGCGACAGCGGTGGGGGTCTGACGCCGCTGTTCCGGTCGTACGTACTGCCGTACGGCGAAGTCGAACCCACCATGAAGGTCCGCCTCGCGCGGTGCCCCGATCGGCGGCCACCAACTACCCCCGGTCCCGCGGGACTCATGGTGCCGCGGCGGAAGAAGCATCGTGGTGCGGCACCCGTTCCACGGGCATGCCCGCCAGCGTACATTCGAGCATGTTTCGTTTCGCTATTTCGTTTGCCGCACACGTATGTCACGAAACGAAACTGCGCCTGACCTTCGGAGACCGGAGCAGAGCCGTCGCCATCCTGACCACCGATAAGTGAACATTATCGGTGGTCAGAGTGAGGCGTTCCCCTGGTCACATCTCTGCCCTATTTCGTTTCGTTTGGTCGCCGACAACGCTACGAAATATACGAAACGGCCGCGAGAAAGTGGGGTCGTAGGTACGCCCGTGCCGAACTGTCTCGCAACGGCACGGGAGGCCAGCTCCGAGAAGATCCGGGGGAGGGACCCGTGCGCTGCCGTAACGGTGAATCCTGTTGATGCTGGGGCGGATTCGTACCTATCGACTGGCACATCGACCCACAGGTGATTCCGGCCGCCAAGCGGGCGCCGTCGAGCACCTGAGCGGCGGCGAGGACGGTCTGGATGCGACGTTGGGCGTGAGCGACTTCGGAGGCGCGCGGGCCGGTGGCCGTGCCGCCGGCCTCGCTCCTGCTGCTCCTTCTCGGCGTGGTCAACGGCCGAGGGTTCACCCAACGTCAGCCGCGGTGCGGGCGTGGTCGAGAAGTTGCCTTCGCCCTCGGCCGCCAGAGCTTCGCCCAGGTCGACACAGCAGGCGCCATCACCGGCGTGGCGGGTGTCGGGGGCGTCGTAATCGGGAAGCGCGCGACCTGGGGCGCGACGACCCAGCCCTCGGCTTCGGTGGGAACCGCGACGGTCACCGTCTGCCGGGCTCGGCGCGATGGTGGTCGGGAACAGCGTCGGACATCGCGCTCGGCGGCGGGGAAGACGGTGTATTCGAGCCCCACTGCCACAGGGCCTGTAGCACTGGGACCAGCGTGCGGCCACGTTCGGTGAGCGTGTAAGACACTCGCGGCGGCCACCCGGGTGTGCGGGTGCGGTCGATGACCCCCGCCTTGGTCAGCTGGGTCAGCCGATCGGTGAGGACCTTGTCCGACAAACTGGGCAGCGCCCGGGCGATGTCGCTGAATCCGCGTGGGCCGCGCAGGAGTTCGAGCACGACCAGCGGGGTCCACCGCCCGCGCAGCGCGGCGAGGGCTATCTCCACCGGGCACGCCGGGTCGGGCGCCGCGTCCGGCGCACGGCAACTGTTGAGGAAATCCATCGAGGCGTAACCAACCGTTTGGTGAGCCACGGATGGCCTCCTTAGCGTCGTCGTCACGAACACAACCCACGGCGCCGTCGTTCGCCTCCGCGATCTCGAGGCCGCGTCCGGGTTGCGGTTCGATCATAGGAACCACGTACGGCCCGCCGATACGGGCCGGAGCAGGAGACGGCATGACGATCGAGCAGCAGAAGTACGCGGTCGCGGAAACGGTCGCCAGGATCTTTCACGCGCTCGACGACCACGATTGGGACACGATCGGGGCGCTCACCGCCGACCCGGTCGATATCGACTACCCGTCCAAACAAGGAGGCGTGGAGACACTGCGCACCGGCGACTTTCTTGCCGGGCTGCGCGGGTTCCTCCCCGGGTTCGATGCCACCCAGCATCTGCTCGGTCCCATCGTCGTCACGATGGATTCCCCGGTCACGGCGACGTCACGCTTCCACGCCCGAGTCACCCACCTGCTCACCGACGCCGCGGACGAGAGAATCTGGGTGATCGGGTGCCATTACACGGTCGGCCTCGCACGCACGGACAACGCGTGGAAGCTGACGTCGTCCCGGGTTCGGGTGTCCTATGAGGAGGGCAGCCGCGAGCTCGAGACCAGAGCGCGCCGGCGCGTGAGCGGGTAATCCAGCCGGTGCCCGCGGCCGGACCCGTCCGCCGCGCATTCGCCCGGTGTCCGGCACTGATGCGGCGTTCCTGCACACCAGTGCGGGCCGGCGAGGTGATCGGTGACGAGGATGCGCCAGGCAGTGATCGGTCCAGATCCGGCGCCGCGGTCGGGCATCACGACCCGCGCTGCGGCACTACGAACCGTCGGGCAGGCGCGTCGCACTTAGGGTGTAGGCGTGGACGGTGTCGTGGTGGTGCCCGAGGTGGTGCGCAGTGCGTTGCGGCGCGGGGTGGGGAGTGTGCTCGTGGACGCGGCGGCGTTGCGGCGGGTGCGGGAGCGCTTCGACGAGGGGCAGGCGGCATCGCTGGGGCGGTATCTGGAGGCGTCCCAGTCGGCGAACACGGTGCGGGCCTATCGCAGTGACTGGGTGGCGTGGGCCGCGTGGTGCGCGGCCGAGGGGCGGACCGCACTGCCCGCCGACGCACTCGACGTGGCGGTGTATCTCGCAGCTGTCGCGGATGCGCGAAAAGCGAACGGGGCGTGGGCTTTCAGTCCGGCGACGGTGGAGCGCAAGTCGGCGGCGATCGCGGCCGTGCACGCGGCGAACGGGTTGCCCTCCCCCACGCGGACCGACGTGGTGCGGTTGACGTTGCGCGGTATCCGGCGCACCCGCCGCGCCGCGCCGACCCGCAAACGCCCCGTCTTGCTGCACACCTTGGACCAGTTGCTGGCGGAGTTGCCCGAATCCGGATGGCCCACCGAGCCCGCGCGCCGTCGCGACACGCTGATGCTGCTGGTCGGGTTCGCGGGGGCGTTGCGGCGCAGCGAGTTGGCGGGGCTGCGGGTGCGGGACGTGCGGGTCACGCTGGATCACGCGACCGGGGAGCCGGTGCTGATCGTCCAGTTGCCCTCGACCAAGACCGACCCGACCGGCGCGTCCGAGCAGCGGGTCGCCCTCCCGCGCGGGCAGCGTCCACGCACCTGTCCCGTATGCGCGTTCGCCGATTGGGTACGCCTGCTCGAAATTCACACCGCCGCAAGAGAACTCCGCGAGTTCTGCGAGCGGCCGCTCGACAACACGATCCACCGCTGCCACGGCTTCACCGGCACTCCCCTCGCCGACCACCCCGACCTCCCGCTGTTCCCGGCAATCAACCGGCACGGCGGGATCGGCGCGCGCTCCATCTCCGGCCGCGCCGTCGCCGAACTGATCAAGCGCTATGCCGCCCGCGCCGGCCTCGACCCCGCCCTGTTCTCCGGGCACTCACTGCGCGCCGGCTTCGCCACCCAAGCCGCCCTCGGCGGCGCCAGCGACCGCGAGATCATGCGCCAGGGACGCTGGTCCAACCCCCGCACGGTCCACGGCTACATCCGCACCGCCAACCCCCTCGAAGACAACGCGGTCACCAAACTCGGTTTGTGACCGGTCGAGACGACAGCTCGGCCGGACAAGACTTTCGTCGTTCGCCTCCGGTAGCGAACCTTCGAGACCGCCGCGTTCCGGCAACACACGCGGGACTCGGACGTGACCACGGTGGCCGAGGCTCGGGCCCGCCGATCACCTCTGACCGCGTTCGGCAATTCGGGGGGTTTCAGGACAAAGGCAAGGAGTGCGATACCTCCTTGCCCCTTTCAACATATAGCGCACCCCGGGGCTTGCGGCAAGACCCCGGTCGTGCTGCACAATCGTCCGCCTGAGTCGACTACCTGCGGAAATGTGTCCGTGGGGTCGGCTGGACTACGACGGATCGGGGTTTCGATGATTGACGTGATCATTGCCGGTGGTGGGCCGACCGGGGCGATGTTGGCGGGTGAGTTGCGGCTGCGCGGCGTGGGCGTGGTGGTGGTGGTGGAGAAAGATCTGGAGTTGCCGCTGTTCGTGCGGTCGCTGGGATTGCATGTGCGCAGTATCGAGGTGATGGATCAGCGCGGGTTGCTGGATCGTTTTCTCGCGCACGGGAAGACGTATCCAGTGGGCGGGTTCTTCGCCGCGATGGACAAGCCCACGCCGGCGCGCCTCGATACCGCGCACCCGTACGTTCTCGGCATCCCGCAGAACGTGACGGACCGCCTGCTGGCCCAGCACGCGGCCGAAGCGGGGGCCGAGATCCGTCGCGGCGCCGAACTGGTCGGGTTCAGCCAGGACGAGGACGGTGTCACGGCCGAGCTGGCCGACGGGACGCGCCTGCGCTGCCGCTACCTCGTCGGCTGCGACGGCGGGCGCAGCACGGTGCGCAAGCTGGCCGGAATCGGCTTCCCGGGGGAACCGTCGCGGGTGGAGACGCTGATCGGTGAGATGGCGAGTGACGCACCGCTCGAGGAGATCATGGCGGTGGTGCGCGAGGTGCGCGAGACCGAGAAGCGCTTCGGCCTCGGGCCGGTCGGCGACGGGGTGTATCGGGTGGTGGTGCCCGCCGACGGCGTGGCCGAGGATCGCGCGGTGATGCCGACGCTCGATGATTTCCGCCGACAGTTGCGCGCTTACGCCGGAACGGATTTCGGTGTGCGTTCGCCGCGCTGGATGTCGCGGTTCGGCGACGCCACCCGCCTCGCCGACCACTACCGCGCCGGACGCGTCCTACTGGCCGGCGACGCCGCGCATATCCACCCGCCCACGGGCGGGCAGGGACTCAACCTCGGTATCCAGGACGCGTTCAATCTCGGCTGGAAGCTCGCCGCCCAGCTGGCGGGGTGGGCGCCCGACGGTCTGCTCGACACCTACGAGAGCGAACGCCGCCCGGTCGCCGAGGACGTCCTCAACAACACCCGCGCCCAGATGGCACTGCTCGCCACCACGCCGGGCGCGTTGGCGCTGCGCCGCCTGGTGTCGGAGCTCATGGATTTCAACGAGGTCAACCGCTATCTCATCGAGAAGATCACCGCGATCTCGGTGCGCTACGACTTCGGCCCCGGCGACGACCTGCTGGGCCGGCGCCTGCGCAACATCCCGCTGAAGCACGGCCATCTCTTCGACCTCCTGCACGAAGGCCGCGGCCTGCTCCTCGACCAGACCGGCGACCTGGCGATCGAGGGCTGGGCCGACCGCGTCGACCACGTGGTCGAGGCCAGCGAAGAACTCGACACGCCTGCCGTTCTGCTCCGCCCCGACGGCCACGTCGCCTGGCTCGGGGACGACCGAGAGGGGCTGCGCGCCGCGCTCGCGAGATGGTTCGGCGAACCCACCGGCTGAACGGCCGAGAGCGCCGGACGTCCGCGGTGGAACACGATGCCCGCGACGTAGACCAGCACTCCGGCCAGCGGCGCGCGAGGGTGTCTATCGGTAGCCCGCGAGGCCGTCGGCGAGTTCTTCCTCGTCACCGTCGCGATGGGCCGAAAGGGCTTGCTGGAGAGCGAAAGTGGCGCGGAGGGTGGCGATCCTGGTGCGGGTCGGCGGATCGGTGCCGAGCAGGGCGAGCAGAGGCTCGAGGACCGCAGGCGGGTAGGTGGCCGAGAGGGCGGCGAGGTCTTCGGCCGGGTCGCCCAGGCAGGCGTCGTCCCAGTCGACGACGCCGAGCAGGCGGGGTGGGTTGCCCGTGTCCCACAGGAGGTTCTCGCCGCCGAGGTCGCCGTGCACTATCGCGGTGGTGAGGTGGGGCAGGGTGTCGAGGGCGTCCAATTCCCTTGTGGCGCGTACTCGTCCGGCGGCGGACATCAGGGGGAACAACCCGGCGCGCACCTCGTCGGCGAACACTTCCCAGCGGTCGGCGGGCGCTTCCGGGAGGGGCGCGGTGCCGGCGGAAGCCAGCGAGGAGAGGAGTTCCGCGAGTTGCCGGGCCACCGCTTCCGGCGCGCCGGGCCGCGACAGGGCGGATTCCGGCAGCGGCTGCCCTGGAATCCGGGTGAGCACCAGGTAGGCGGGCTCCTCGGATTCGGCGATCGGTTCGGGTGTCGCGACGCCGAGCCCGAGCCCCGACAGTGCCCGCAGGACGGCGGCTCGGGCGGGCAGGCGCGCGGCCGCCGCCTCGGTGCGCGGGAAGCACACCACCCGGTCCCGCCCGAGCACCACATGATGGAACTGTCCTTGCCGCACTTCGCATTCCGCCACGGCGTCGTCCGGGAGGAGGCAGGTGAGCAGGGATCGGTGCTCGTCCAGAACGTCCATGCGCTTCCTTCCGTGGGCCGGACACCAACAATGCCCGACCCACGCGCGCTCACACCGCCAGGGGTGCGCCCAGCCCCTCGCGCGCGATCACCGCGAGCGCGTTCGCCACCGAGTCCGGCGCGGCGGGCAGCAGCGGCAGCCGCACGTCGGGCGTGGGGATGAGGCCTTGGGCGTGCAGGACGCCCTTGATGACGGTCGGGTTCGGCTCGGCGAACGCGGCCGCCGACAGCCGCGCCAGACGACCGCCCAGCGACCGCGCGAACGCGAAATCGCCCGTGCGCCAGGCGCGTTCCAGCGCGATATAGCCGTGCGGGTCGAGCTGCGCGGTCGCCAGGATGCCGCCCTGGGCGCCGAGCGCGAACATCGGGCCCGCGAACGTGTCGTCCCCGACGAGCACCGCGAAATCGGTGGGCGGGTCACCGAGCAGATCGACCGCGTCCGCGTCCACCGCGCCGACCGCGTACTTCACACCGACCACGCCGGGCAGCGCCGCGATCCGCCGCATCGACTCCGCACCGAGCGTCCGGCCCGTCCGGTACGGGATGTGGTAGGCCACCACCGGCACCGGCGACGCCGCCGCGACCTGCGCGAAGTGCGCCACGACACCGGCCTCGCTCGGGCGCGTGTAGTACGGCACCGGCACCATCGCCGCGCTCACGTGCGACCACGCCGCCAGCTCCGCCACCGCGCCTGCACTGGTGCGGGTGTCGTTGCCGCCCACGCCGACGATCAGCGCGGCGCCCGACACCGCGCACACCCGCGCGCACAGGTCGATCACACCGCGCCGCTCGTCCGGCTCGAGCGCGGCCACCTCGGCGGTGGTGCCCAGCGCCACCAAGCCCGACGCGCCCGCGTCCAGCACCGACCGCGCCAGCGACTCCAGCGCGTCCCACGCCACCGACCCGTCGGCGGCGAACGGCGTCACCAGCGGTACGAAAATGCCCTGCAAACCATCCATACCCTCAGCTTCGCGCACAACCGACATCAGAACCAGTTCACATCTTTGACGTCGAGCGTAAGCTGAGCTGATGCTCGACGTGCGCAGGCTGCGGTTACTCCGCGAACTGGCCCGGCGCGGCACCATCGCCGCCGTCGCCGACGCGCTGGCATTCACCCCGTCGGCCGTCTCCCAGCAACTGTCCGCGCTCGAACGCGAAGCCGGCGTGTCACTGCTCGAACGCACCGGCCGCAGCGTCACCCTCACCCCCGCCGGGCACACCCTCGTCGCGCACGCCGACGCCGTCCTGGCCCGTCTCGAAGAGGCCGAAGCCGACCTCGCCGACGCGCGCGCCGGACTCACCGGCCCGCTGCGCATCGGCGCGTTCCCCAGCGCCACACAGACTTTCATCCCGTCCACCCTCACCCGGCTGGCCGGCGACCACCCCGGCCTGGAACCCCGCGTCACCGAACTCGACCCCGCCGAGGTCGCCGACGCCCTGCGCGCCGGCACACTCGACGTCGCCCTCATCCACGACTACGACCTCGTGCCGTTCCCCACCGAACCCGGCATCCACACCGAACCGCTGCACCGCGAGGCCATGTTCCTCGCCGCCGCAGGCGCCACCCCGCACACCACCCTCGATACCTGGCGCGACGCACCCTGGATCGTCGCCACTCCGGGCACCCGCTGCCACGCCATGACCGTCCGAGCCTGCGCCGCAGCGGGTTTCACCCCGCACGTGCGCCACTACATCGACGACTTCGCCACCGTGCTGACCTTCGTGGCGCAAGGTCACGGCGTCGCGTTGATCCCCGAACTGAGCACCGCCGGTCCCCCGCCCGGCGTGCACCTCGCGCGGCTGCCCATCGCCCGCACCACCATCATCGCCTGCCGCGCGGGCGCGGGCCGCCACCCCGCCGTCAGCGCGTTCGCGGCCGCGGTGCGCGCGGCCGTCGACGGAGTCCGGGCGGATAGGCGGTGAATTCTTTTGCCGCGCAATCAGCTACGCGTCAGTTCGAAGATGCGGAACTCCCGCCCACCCGACAGCTCGTACTCCATCTCGTACCCCGGCCAGAACTCCACGGCGTGATCCCACGCCCGCTTGCGATCCACACCCGTGATCTCGGTGACGCGCACCGTGAACACCTCACCCCGGTGCCGCACCGTCGCCGACCTCGCCGCGCGCAGGTTCGCCGACCACGCCGGATGCGCCTTGCTCCCCCAATTCGAGCCGATCACAAGGAAATCCGCGCCGCGCGGCACATACAGCAGCGACGTGGTGCGCGGCAGACCCGACTTGCGGCCCGCCACCGTCACCTCGAGGGACGGCAGACCGGCCAGATCCAGCACGCCCAACCGGTCACCGCTGACGCGGCGCACGAACCGTTCCAGCGGCAGCACCACCGGCGCGGCGCGCATCATCCACGGCTGCCGCCCGAGGCGACGCGCCAGACCGGGCAGCGGATTCGACACCATGCCCGAATCCTGACATGCCGCAGCGCACACGCCCGCACGAGCGGGCCCGAGCGAGGGCGATCTCACACCCGGCGCGAGCAACCCGACAATTCCCCCCGCCCGATCGGTACCATCACCCCATGTGATCACCGTCGCCACCTGGAACGTGCTGCATCGCATCCACGCCGACAACTGGGGCGGGTTCGGCGGCGACCGCTGGCCCGACGAAGCCGAACGCGTCGCCGCCGTCACCGAGACGGTCGCGGGCCGCGCCGAACACATCATCGCGCTCCAGGAAGTCAGCGGCGATCTGCTCACCAGCCTGCGCCTGGCGCTGCCCGACCGGTCCGTGCACGCGCTGCGCTATCCGCGCGTGCCCATTCCGCGCCGGCGCGCCGCCGACCTCGTCGATCCCGCCGAGTATCTCGTGCTGCTGGTGGACGGTCCCGCGAAAGAGGTGGCCGCCGCGCCGTTTCCGGACGACCCGGGCAACGGCGCGATCACCGTGCACGCGTCGGGCTTGCGCGTCACCGCCACCCACATCACCGGGGACCGGCGCGGCCGGGGCCAGATCGCCTCCCTCGCAACGCAAGACGATCCCGTGGGCCGCCCGACCGTACTGCTCGGCGATTTCAACACCGACCGCGCCGGCGTGGCGGACGCCCTCGGCCCCGAATTCACCCTCGCGCCGATCGACGAGACCGGCCTGCCCACGCGCCCGCGCACCAGCGGCCCCAAATCGCAGTTCATCGACCACATCGCGGTGCGCGGCGCGCACGTGGGCGCCGCCGTCGTCGAAGACGTGAAGGGCCGCTCCGATCACAACCTGGTGCGCGCGGTCATCGAGACCCGGCCCTCGGCGAATAGTTAAGCATTCTCATTTCAGAGTGTTCGGTACCTTGGAGGGCGGATCCATCCCGCACCGCCCTCCGAAAGGACGCGCTCCCTTGGCAATCCACGCGGCGACCACGGCACCCCACCCCCTCCCGCACGGAGCCCGCTGATGTTCGCGCGCTGGGGGGATCTCGTCTTCCGCCTGCGATTCGGCGTGCTCGGCGCCGTCATCGCGGGCCTGCTCACCCTCGGCTTCTACGGCATCGGCGTCGAGAACCACCTCAGCGCCAGTGGATTGGAAGACCCCGGCTCCGAATCCGCGCGCGCCGCACAGCTCAGCGATCAGGCGTGGGGCCGCGACCATGAATCCGACGTCCTGCTGCTGTTCACCGCCCCGGAGGGCGCCACCGTCGACGACCCGGCCTTCGCCGACAAGGTCATCGAACACCTCGACGCCCTCCCCCGGGAACACCCCGACCAGATCACCGGCGTCAACGGCGCCTACTGGCCCACCGAGACCGGACGTGTCAGCGGCGCCATGTTCGCCGACGACAGCCGCACCCACGCCTTCGCCTCCCTCGCCATCCGCGGCGACAACGACACCGAGATCATGCGCAACTACCGGGACGTCGAGGACGCGCTCACCCTCACCGGAGTCGACATGCAAGTGGCCGGGCTGCAACCGATCGCGGTCACCTTGCAGGACACCCTCACCGACGACATCAAACGGGTCGAAGTCCTCGCCCTGCCCGTCGTCGCGGTGCTGCTGTTCTTCATCTTCGGCGGCGTGGTCGCCGCCGCACTCCCCCTCGCCATGGGCGTGCTCACCATCGCGGGCGCGAACGGGATCATCCGGTGGCTCACCACCGTCACCGACGTCAACATCCTCATCACCGGCGTCGTCTCCATGATCGGCATCGGGCTGGCCATCGACTACGGACTGTTCATCGTCAGCCGCTTCCGCGAGGAACTCGCCGCCGGACACGACACACCCGCCGCCGTGCGGCGCGCCGTCACCACCGCCGGACGCACCGTGGTGTTCTCCGCCGTCATGATCGTCGCCAGCCTCGGCGGACTGCTGCTCTTCCCGCAAGGGTTCCTGAAATCCCTCGCCTACGGCGCCATCGCCGCCGTGCTGCTCGCCGCGCTCTGCGCCCTCACGATCCTGCCCGCCGCGCTGGGCATCCTCGGGCCGCGCGTGGACATGCTGGGCGTCAAGCGATTCCGGCGCACCAAATCCGCCGCCGAAGTGGAGCAAGGGTTCTGGGCGCGCACCACCGACTGGGTACTGCGCCGCCCCGGACGCGTCGCCGCGCCGATCCTGCTCGGGCTCGTGCTGCTCATCGTCCCCATGAACAACCTCGCCTTCGGCGGAATGAGCGAAACGTACCTGCCGCCGGACAATTCCACCCGCCTCGCGCAAGCCGAGTTCGACGAGACCTTCCCACTGCGCCAACCCGACCCGCTGCAACTGGTCGTGATCACCGAGAACCGCGACGCCATCGGCGATCTCTACGACCTCGTCAACGAAGCGCCCGGCCTCAGAACCGATTTCAGCGTGCCCGCCGACGCGCCCCAGCGCGACGACCTCTACCGCCTGCGCGCCACGCTCGAAGATGCCGACAACGCCGGGCCCACCATCGACTACCTGCGCGCGCTCGACCTCCCCGCCGACGTCACCCTCCTCGTCGGCGGACAACCCGCCATCCAGCACGACACCATCGACACGCTCCTCGAGCGCATGCCGATCATGATCGTCGTGGTCCTGCTCGTCACCACGCTGCTCATGTTCCTCACGTTCGGCTCGCTCATCCTGCCCATCAAGGCCGCGCTCATGAGCGCGCTCGGACTCGGCTCCACACTCGGCATCCTCACCTGGATCTTCATCGACGGGCACGGCGCCGGCCTGCTGAACTTCACCCCGCAACCGATCATGTCGGCGGTGCTGGTCGTCATCATCGCCGTCGTCTACGGACTGTCCACCGACTACGAGGTATTCCTGCTCTCCCGCATGGTCGAGGCGCGAGCGCGCGGCGCCACCACCGCCGAGGCCATCCGCGCCGGCACCGCCCACACCGGCGGCATCATCACCGCCGCGGCCCTCATCCTGCTCGTCGTCACCGGCGCCTTCGCCTTCTCCGACCTGGTGATGATGCAGTACGTCGCCTACGGCATGATCGCCGCACTCCTCATCGACGCCACCATCCTCCGCATGCTCCTCGTCCCCGCCGTCATGCAGATGTTGGGCGACCGCTGCTGGTGGGCCCCGACCTGGATGAGAACCCTCCAGCGCAAACTCGGCCTCACCGAACCCCTCCTCGACGACGAACCCCCCGAACCCCTCACCGTCACCGCCCGCTGAACCCAGCGCGGCCGCCCCGCTTCAGAATCCCTGCGCCCGAATCCACTCCCGCGCAAGCGTCCGATCCGCGGCGGTGATCGAGTGTCCCACCGGCAGCACATAGTGGGTCACCTGAGCACCAGCGCGCCGCAACCGCCCGGCCAACCGCAGCCCGTCCCCAGCCGACCGCCGAACGTCGTTCGCCCCATCGATCATCAGCACGGGCACCCTCGCAAGGTCGCAACCGGGGTCATCGGCAAAAGGCGACAGGGACCGGAACAGGATCGCGCCCGCCAGAAGGCCCGGCTGCGCCGTCAGCAGCGCAGTAGCCATAATCGCGCCATTAGAGAAGCCGACCGCCAAGGGCGCTGGGCCGAGATCGAGGGCGGCGCACGATGTAACGAGCGGCGCCCTACCGGGCTCGGAGGCGGGGAGGTAGCGGTAGACATGTTTCGATGCAGGCATGAGGTAGTCCGTCGGGAGGCGAGTACCGAGTATCGCACCGCTGATCTTCCGCCACCCGGTGGCGTGAGCGCCGGTACTGGTTCGACACCGGCACAGCCGTCGCCATCGACCTCTGACTCCTTCCCCTCTGTGCCGCGTGACCACGGATGTGGGTGAGGGAAAAGGGTTGGTGATATGGGGGTACGGATGGAAGGTGAGATTGCATGGTTAGATGCGCATATCTACGTATCTGGATTGTTTATCACCGACGTCAGGAACCCCCGGGTTTGTTCACTTGCCGGCCGAACTGTCCAGCAACCGCTCACCGCCACTCGAAATCGACTGATCTGATTTTCACTTCTCCCCTCTTCCCGTCCCCCGGACCGTTACAGTGTTCGCCGTGGTCCTCCCCGACCGGCTCCCCTCCCCCGGGACGCCAGCCGGTCCCCGTTCCGGAACAGGAGTGCGATGCGATCACCGACCCGCCGCCAGATTCTCGCCGCCGTCGCGGGTGCCACCGCGGCCGCCCTCGTCGGCATGCCGACGGTGCACGCCAGGCCGGCCCCGCCCACGCGGATCCCGCCGCTCGGTGACGACTTCCTCTGGGGCGTCGCGTCCTCCGGTTACCAGTCGGAAGGCAATGCACCCGACAGCAATTGGTCGCGCTACGTCGCGCAGGGCAAGACCACCGACCCCTACCTCAACACCGTCGACTTCCACGGCCGCTACCGCTCCGACATCGGTCTCGCGGCGCAACTCGGCGTGCGGGTGTACCGGATCGGCATCGAGTGGGCGCGCGTGCAACCGCGCCCCGGCGAGTGGGACGAGAACGGATTCCGCTTCTACGACAACGTGATCGCCGCGATCCGCGCCGCCGGGATGCGCCCGATGCTCACCCTCGACCACTGGGTCTTCCCCGGCTGGCAGGTCGACCGCGGCGGCTGGCGCAACCAGGGCATCGTCGACGACTGGCTCGCCAACGCCCGTCGCGTGGTGGACCGCTACGCCCGGCACGACCCGCTGTGGGTGACGTTCAACGAGCCGCTCATGTACGTGCTCAACGAAGTCCGCCACGGCGGCCTCGGCCCCGCCGACGTCCCCGCCATGCACGACCGGATCGCCCAGGCGCACAACGCGATCTACGACCACATCCACCGCGTACACCCCGGGGCCATGGTGACCAGCAATGTCGCCTACATCCCCGCCGCCGAGGACGTGGTGAACAAGCCGCTCATCGACAAGATCGCCGCCCGGCTCGACTACATCGGCATCGACTACTACTACGGCCTGTCCCCCGACAACCTCAGCGGCACCGCCAGTTTCACCGAGCTGTGGAAGAACCCGCTCCAGCCCGAAGGCATCTACTACGCGCTCGAACACTACGCGCGGGCCTTCCCCGGCAAACCGCTCTACATCGTGGAGAACGGCATCCCCACCGAGAACGGCCTGCCCCGCGCCGACGGTTACACGCGCGCCGACAACCTGCGCGACACCGTCTACTGGCTCCAGCGCGCCAAGGCCGACGGCATCAACCTGATGGGCTACAACTACTGGAGCCTCACCGACAACTACGAATGGGGCTCCTACACACCGCGATTCGGCCTCTACACGGTGGACGTGCTGACCGATCCCACGCTCACTCGCAGGCCGACCGACGCCGTGGACGCCTACAAGGCGCTCATCGGCGCGGGCGGCGTGCCCGCCGACTATCTGCCCACGCGCGCACCGAAGGACTGTTCACTGGTCGACGCGCTCGCCAGCTGCGTCGCACCGCTCACGCTTCCGCGCTGAGTTCCTCGCCCCGCTCGCCCTCGCGATGCGCCCGTGCCACCAGCGCCGACCGCAGGTACCAGAGTCCCGAGGCCTGAGTCGGGTCGAACGCGATGAGCTGACCGATGCGTTTCAGGCGGTAGTCGACGGTGTTGGTGTGCACGTGCAGCATCCTGGCCGTGCGCTGGCGGTTCAGGTTGGTGCCGATGTGCACGCGCAACGTCTCCAGCAGTTCCGGATAGTCGTCGAGCGGGTCGAGCAGCGAGCCGAGGAAATCGCGCGCGGGCCCCGGCCGGGTGAGCTGGTATTCGAGGGCGAGATCGTGGAATCGGTAGAGCCCCGACACGCACTGCATGCGGTGCACCATGTCGAGCAGTTCGTGCGCCTGGTCGGCGGCCTGCGGGATCTCCGCCGACGCGGCCTCGACGGTCGCGACCCGCACCGGCACCTGCGCCGCCTGCGACAGGCGGGTGACCAGATCATCCAGGTCCGCATCGTCCAGCGCGGTGGTGGGGATGAGGATGGTGCCGCCGTCGACGCTCAGCAGCGAGAGCGCGGCGTCCGCGCAGCGCGTGGCCAGTTCGGCCTGTAGTCGGCGTAACTTCCTGCGCGCCACCACTTTCGCGTCGAGGCGCGGATTCCCCTCGTCCTTGTGCGGCGGAATCGACACCGCGAGCACGTGATACGACTCCGCGACCTGGATCCCGCACTCGCGGGCCATGGTCGAGGTGCTGTTGCCGCCGAGCAACGCCGAGGTGAGCGTGTGCACGGCCGTGTGGTGCTCGCTCACCACCGCGCGCAGTTCGCGCACGTACGCGACCGACACGGTGACGTTGATGGTGTCGAGGATGTCCATGAACCGGCGCGCGACGTTCACCAGGCTGCCCTGGTCCTGCGTGGTCGAGTTGGACAGAATCAGATCGAAACCCAGCTTGAAGCCCTCGTGGATGGCGTGCTGGATGGTGTCGATCGGGATACCTTCGCGCGCCCAGCCCGCCGCGGCGGCGCCGACCCGGTCGATGTCCTCGCCGACCTCGTCGCCGTCCAGCATGCGCACGGCGAGTTCGAGACACACCCTGGTCACGGCGGTGACGTCGCCGCTCAGCGCCTCGCCGGGCAAGGTGCCGCAGGGGACGACGTTCTCGATGAAGTGGCCCACCATGCGCTGCGAGAGCATCCTGGTGTCCTTCAGATGCGTCGACACCGGGCGGCCCGAGACCATGAGATCAGGATCGGCCATGTGTGGTGCGGTCATAGCGGTCCTTCCACCGGATACCTCAGCGCACCAACGTAACCGGTCGACACACTATTGTGGAGCCGCCCGGATTCGGTTTGTGAGACTCCAGCGCGGCCACATTTCGATCTTGTGAGTTCCTACAGCGGTTGTTTCGACGATCAACTCTCGAACGTCGGCTTGCCTTCGAGATACGTTGCGCGCACAGGGATATCGGCCAATTCGTCCGGATCCACGATGCGCGGGTCGGCGTCGAGGACGCACAGATCGGCGTACTTGCCGGGCGTGAGGGAGCCGGCGATGTCGTCGGCGAACAACTGGTAGGCGGCGTCGATCGTCTGGGCGCGCAACGCTTCCTCGACGGTGATGCACTCCTCCGGCGCCAGGACACGCCCGCCGCGGGACCGTCGCGTCACCGCGGCGGCGATATTGCGCAGCGGTTCCTCCTCGGTGACGGGGCTGTCGTTGTGGAACGAGATGCGCACGCCGGCGTCCAGCGCGGATCTCGTGCGCACCCAGTGCGCGCCCCGCTCGGGCCCGAACAGATCGTCCACCAGGACATCACCCCAGTAGTAGAGGTGATCCACGAAGAGGCTGCACGCGATGCCGAGTCGCGCGGCGCGCTGGAACTGCACGGCCGTCATCGCTCCGCAGTGCTCGAGGCGCAGCCGGTGGTCGGTGCGCGGATATCGTTGCAGCGCATGCTCGTACACGTCGAGGACAGTGTCGACGCCGAGGTCGCCGTGCACGTGACAGGCGATCTGCCAGCCCGCCGGGTAGTACGCTCCGACGATGCGGTCCAGCTCCTCCTCGGTGTAGTTGGCGTGCCCGCGGTGATCGTGGCCGAGGCCGAGCGCGGCGGTGGCCGGTGTGTTCAAGTACGGGAACGAGGTGTCGATATTGCCCACCCAGGGCGACCCGTCCAGCCACACCTTCATGCCGATCTGGCGAAACATGTCGTCGCCGTTGGTGATCGGGCAGAACGTCTCCCCCATCGGGTTGGCCATCTCGTAGGCGCGCAGCCGCACCTTCCCCCGCCCCTGCTGGTAGAGCGCGGCGGTGAGCGGACGCATCTGTTCCGCGAAAGCCATATCGCTGCACAGGGTTACGCCGCGCGAGGCCAGGTCGGCCTGCTCGCGGGCGAGCAGTTCGGGATCGGTGAGCTGATCGGCCAGGATCGGCGCCACCACCGACAGCACCGCGGGCGCCTCGAATACCTTGCCGGTGAGCAGACCGTGCTCGTCGCGATCGTAGGAGCCGCCCGGCGGATCAGGGACGCCGTCGTCGAGTTCGGCCAGGCGCAGGGCGGCGCTGTTGGCCCAGGCCAGATGTCCGGAGTTCTGCCAGACAACGATCGGCCGGTTCGGGCCGAGTTCGTCCAGCCACGCCTTCGTGGGCTCCGGGAAACCGGTCTGCAACAGAACGTCCACGCCGTAGAAGATCAGCGGACGGCCCGCGGGCGCGTCGGCGACGGCGCTCAGGATCGCGGCATGCGCGTCCTCGGCGGTGGGGCACGTGGTGACCGGCCGGATGTCGACGACGGTGTCGGAGTAGAGCATCTGATCCTGGGTGGGGTGGGTGTGCGCCTCCACGAATCCCGGCAGGAGACAGCGTCCGGCCAGGTCGATCACGTCGGTGCCGGGACCGCGCAGCCGCAGCACCTCCGCCCCGCCGACGGCGCAGATCCGTCCCCGCTCGACCGCGATGGCGGTCGCGCCGGCGAATTCGGGGTCCATGGTCAGGATCGGGCCGCCGGTGAAGATCAGGTCGGCTGTGCTCATCGACACCTCCGTGCACGCGGGTTGTTCAGCGGGGGAACGGCTTTGCCACTGGATTGCGAAGAGCTTGCGAGTACCGACGATACCGCCGCGAAGTCGGCTTCATGGGCAAGATCAGCGTTTGCTGATCATTTACTTTCATCCCCGATCACCTCCGGTTCCGCAACTGAAACCCGTTCTAGACATTTCTTCACATTTGTCTTACCGTCGATATATGACAGCTGGTGTGTCCCACGAGTCCGCGTTCGAGCTCCGGTCCGGCGAGTCGTGGCGCGAGCCCTGGCCGATGTACACGTGGTTGCGCGATCACGATCCGGTGCACCACGCCGTCCCGCCCGGACGACCCGACCAGGACTACTACGTGCTGTCCCGGTTCGCCGACGTGTACGACGCCGTCCGCGACGCCGAGACGTTCTCGTCGGCGTCCGGCATCACCGTCGACTACCACGACCTCGACAAACTCGGCCTCGGCGACAACAAGCCGTTCGTGTTCACCGACGCGCCCGACCACACCGTGTTCCGCAGGCGGGTGGCCAAGGGGTTCACGCCGCGCCAGGTCGAAGAGATCCGCCCCGCGGTGCGGCGGTTCGTGGTGGAACGGCTCGAGCGGCTGCGCGCGGCCGGTGGCGGTGACATCGTCACCGAGCTGTTCAAGCCCTTGCCCACCATGGTCGTCGCGCACTATCTCGGTGTGCCAGAAGCGGACCGGGCCGAGTTCGACGGCTGGACCGACGCGATCGTCGCCGCGGGCTCGGTCGGCGACGTCGCCTCGGCGCAGCAGGCGGTCGGCGAGCTGATGGCCTACTTCACCGCCATGATCGAACGCCGTCGCACCGAACCGGCCGACGACACCATCAGCCACCTGGTCGCCTCGGGCCTCGGCGGCCCCGACGACATTCCCGGCCTCCTCCAGATCCTGGGCTTCGCGTTCACGATGATCACCGGCGGCAACGACACCACCACCGGAAACCTCGGCGGCGCCGTGCAATTGCTCACCGTGCACCGGGATCAGCGGCAGCGTTTGATCGACGATCCCGGGCTCATCCCCGACTCCGTGCCCGAGTTCCTGCGGCTCACCTCCCCCGTGCAGAACATGGCGCGCACCGCGACCCGCGACGTGCAGATCGAGGGCGTGACCATTCCGGCCGGGCGGCGCGCGCTGCTGCTCTACGCCTCGGCCAACCGGGACGAACGCGAATTCGGCCCGGACGCGGGCGAATTGGACGTCACGCGCAAGCCGCGCACCATTCTCACCTTCGGCCACGGCAACCATCACTGCCTCGGCGCGGCCGCCGCCCGCATGCAGGCCACCATCGCCCTGCAAGAGCTGCTGGCCCGCTGCCCGAATTTCGCCGTCGATCTGGACGGCATCCGCTACGCGGAGGGCAACTACGTGCGCAGGCCGGTCAGCGTTCCGTTCGTGGCGGACGCGTGAGCGCGCGCGGGCCGGCGACGAGCGGAGGCCGGGCATGAGTGGCTGGTTGGCCGACGAGCGCAGCACGCTTGCGGCACAACGCATTCTGGACGCCGCGGCGGAACTGTTCGCCCAGCAGGGCGTCGCCGAGACGCAGATGGCCGATATCGCGGAGGCGGCCGGATGCTCCCGGGCGACGCTGTACCGGTACTTCGAGAACCGGCAGGCGGTGCGGTTGGCGTTCGTGCACCGCGAGGCCCGGCGTCTGGGGGCGGCGGTCGCGGCCGAAGTGGGCGGGATCGCCGATCCGGGTGAGCGGGTGGTGGCGGCGGTGCTCGCCGCCGTGCGCGCGGTGCGGGCCGATCCGCTGCTCATCGCCTGGTTCCGGCCCGCCGACGCCGGAGTGGCCGTCGAGATCGGACAGTCCTCGGCGGTGATCGAAGGATTGACGGCCGCGTTCCTGCCGGAGGAACTCGGCACCCGGGAGGATCGCACGCGCTGGGCACGCTGGCTGACCCGGTTGATCGTCTCGCTATTGACCGTGCCCGGCGTGGACGACAGCGACGAGCGCGCGATGCTCGAGCAGTTCCTCGCGCCGCTGTTCGTGTCCCGCTGACCGTGCGAAAGGCCGTGGATACCAACGAGATATCCACGGTCTCCACGAGCCGAAGCCGCCGGGACTAGGTGCCGGCGGTCGCCTTCTCCTCGACGGCGTGCCCGTGCTTTCCGGAACCCCACCCCACGTGCGCCTCGGCGCGCATCCGGTCCACCATGTGCGGGTAGTGCAGCTCGAAAGCCGGTCGCTCCGAACGGATCCGGGGCAGCTCGTAGAAGTTGTGCCGCGGCGGCGGGCAGGTGGTGGCCCACTCCAGGGAGTTCCCGTAGCCCCACGGGTCGTCGACCGTGACGACCTCGCCGTACCGGTAGCTCTTGAAGACGTTCCAGAGGAACGGCAGCAGCGACGCGCCGAGGATGAACGACCCGATGGTCGACACCGTGTTCAGCGTCGTGAAGCCGTCCGACGGCAGGTAGTCGGCGTAGCGGCGCGGCATCCCTTCGTTGCCCAGCCAGTGCTGCACCAGGAACGTGGTGTGGAATCCGATGAAGGTGGTCCAGAAGTGCCACTTGCCGAGCCGTTCGTCGAGCATGCGGCCGGTCATCTTCGGGAACCAGAAGTAGATCCCGGCGTAGGTCGCGAAGGCGATGGTGCCGAAGAGCACGTAGTGGAAGTGCGCCACCACGAAGTAGGTGTCGGACACGTGGAAGTCCATCGGGGGCGAGGCCAGGATGACGCCGGACAAGCCACCGAACAGGAACGTCACGATGAAACCGATGGAGAACAGCATCGGCGTCTCGAAGGTCAGGTGCCCGCGCCACATGGTGCCGATCCAGTTGAAGAACTTCACGCCCGTCGGAACCGCGATGAGGAAGGTCATGAACGAGAAGTACGGCAGCAGTACCGCACCGGTGGCGAACATGTGGTGTGCCCACACCGCCACCGACAGCGCGGCGATGGCCAGGGTCGCGTACACCAGCGTGGTGTAGCCGAAGATCGGCTTGCGCGAGAACACCGGGAAGATCTCGGACACGATGCCGAAGAACGGCAGCGCGATGATGTACACCTCGGGGTGCCCGAAATACCAGAACAGGTGCTGGAACAGGATCACCCCGCCGGTGGCCGGGTCGTAGATGTGTCCACCCAGATGCCGGTCGTAGGCGAGCGCGAACAGCGCGGCCGTGAGAATCGGGAAGGCCAGCAGGATCAGCACGCTGGTCACCACGATGTTCCAGGTGAAGATCGGCATCCGGAACATGGTCATGCCCGGAGCGCGCAGGCACACCACCGTGGTGATCATGTTGACCGCGCCGAGGATGGTGCCCAGACCCGACACCGCCAAGCCGAGGATCCACAGGTCCGCGCCGACGCCCGGGGCGTGGACGATATCGCTGAGCGGCACGTAGGCCGTCCAGCCGAAGTCGGCCGCGCCGCCCGGGGTGACGAAGCCCGCCGTCGCCATCGACGCACCGAACAGGTACAGCCAGTAGCTGAAGGCGTTCAGGCGCGGGAACGCCACATCGGGCGCGCCGATCTGCAAGGGCAGGACGATATTGGCGAATGCGAACACCACGGCGGTCGCGTAGAACAG
Organism: Nocardia puris; assembly: GCF_003315035.1. Classification (GTDB taxonomy): domain Bacteria; phylum Actinomycetota; class Actinomycetes; order Mycobacteriales; family Mycobacteriaceae; genus Nocardia; species Nocardia puris. The sequence continues at coordinate 348,562 of NZ_QNRE01000002.1, read as the reverse complement.
CAGCATGATCGTGCCGTGCATGGTGAACAGCTGATTGAACTGCTCGGTCGAGAGGAACTGCATCCCCGGGCGCGCCAGCTCGCCGCGCATCAGCAGCGCCATCAGCCCGCCGATGAGGAAGAACGACATCGACGTGAACAAGTACATGGTGCCGAGCACCTTGGGGTCGGTCGTCGTGACCAGCTTCAGGATGAACGACCCCTTGGGGCCCGTCCGCGCCGGGAAGGGTCGTACCGCCTCGAGTTCCGGCTCCGGCCTGGGAGCTACGGCTGTCACCACATTCTCCTCGTCGCGCGTCGAAATCCGGTCCGTAGCCCGCGACCGCCTCGCGGAACCCACGATGAACGACGCAGAGCATACGCCGGGCAATTGCGCAAGGCCTTCGATTCGGGCACCTTGCCGCCGTGTCGTTACCCCCGCCGGAAACGGCCGTTACCTGCGCGAATGTGAATCGGAAGCTTTTGTCTCAGCGCGGATCCCGGGTGCGGACGAGGGCGAAACACCGTCGTGATCGCGGTTTCGCGGACACGGCGACAGTACTGGGCTATCGTCTCCGTCGCATGGCCGTCGCACTCGGCGCCACGCGCCCCCTGCGGGTCGGCGGCCATGTATCCACGCTCCCCCGCCGGCGTTGTGCGGCAACAAGATCGGGTTCGGCGTCCGCCGCGATCGCCCGTGGCCCGCGCGCGCATCCTCTAGACTCGGGCCGTGTCGCTGTCGCCGTCCGCCGAGTCGCCGCCCACCGGCGGCAGGCAGGCGCGCTGGCAACCGCACAACGACCGCCGCCGCGAACGCATCGTCACAGCGCTGATCGAGCTCATCGAGGAGACACCGCTCGGCGTCGAGGTGCCGATGCAGCGGATCACCGAACGCGCCGGACTCTCCAAATCCGTGGTGTACCGGCAGTTCTCGGGCCGCGACGACCTCGACCGGCGCACCAGGACCGCCATCGGCGACCAGTTCACCGACGATATCGACACCGCCCTCGACATCAGCGACGGCTCCATCCGCGCCATCCTGCACCGCACCATCGGCGCGGTGGTGGACTGGATCGACCGGCACGCCCGCCTCTACGACTTCCTGCGCCGCGGCCCCGCGCTCGGCGACCCCGACGACGTGGACGCGGCCAGCAGCCTGAAGGATCGCATCGCCGCGCGCACCAGGCAGCTGGTCTCCGGGCTGGCCGGGGTGATCGGCGTGGTGGACGAGCCGGTCGCCGACACCATGACGTTCGCGATCGTCTCCATGACCGAGGCCACGGTCTCGCGCTGGGCGCGCTCCCCCGACCGGGCCATGGACCGCGACACTCTGGTCGGGGAACTGTCCGCCTACGCGTGGAGCGTGATCGACGGTGTCGCCCGCGCGCACCGGCTCGCCCTCGATCCGGACGAGCCGCTGCTCGCGGTCCTCAGCCGCCTCGCCGACGCCGACGGCTGAGCGTCAGGCGGCCCGGCGTTCCGGCTCGCTGCGGTAGCGGGCGAGATCGCCGTCGATGCGCAGCATCCGCCACACCCGCTTGGCGACCGGATTCATCAGGCCCAGATCGGTCGCCAGCCTGCGGATGTCGCCGAAGTAGCCGGACAGGATGCGCCGCTGGTGCGGCCCGTCCCAGAACGCCTCGCGCCACACCTGGGCCGGGATGTCGAACTGCTTGGCGAACGACCGCGACGGTGCCATGATCTCCCCGGCCAGCCACCGCATGGCCAGCGGGAATGCCAGCGAGCACACCGCGCGCCCCGCCGGATTCATGCGCTCCAGGTGCGCGGCGAGGAATTCGTTGGCGAAGGAGATGTGCCTGGCCTCCTCGGCGATGTGGATCTCCATGGCCCGCAGCACCGCGGGCGGGATGTTGCCGCCGTCGCGGATGATCGCCTTCTGGTAGTGGTCGATCGGCTCCTCGCCGCCCAGGATGCCGATGAACAGGATGACGTGCGCGTACCCGCCCGCCACGCCGATCAGCGGCGAGAGCGCGCGGAACAGCGGCCGCATACCGGGCACGTCGTCACCGATGCGGTTCACCAGCTCCTGGAACATCTGGATGTGGTTGCACTCTTCGGTCATCTCGTGCAGGCAGTACCGGAACTCCGGGGAGCCGTTGGGCAGCTTCATGATGTACTGCATCATCCCGCGGATCAGCACGCTCTCGAAGGCCGCGCCGACCTTGATGACGTTGGCGGTGCGCCAGCGGCCGATCTCGATCTGCCGCTGCCGCGGCAGCGAGCGGTACCACTCGGTGGCGCCGAGCGGATCGAACTCCGGCGACAGGACCCACCGGGGATCGTCCCGGTCGATCGCGAATTCCGGTCCGTCCCAGTCGATGTCCAGGTAAGGGTCGAACTTCCGGTGCACCGAACCGTCGGACAGGGTCGCCAGGGTATCCCAGTAGGCCTGGTCGAACAGTCGGTTGCGAACCGATTCGGACAGCGTCATCGATGCCTCCTCGCTCCAGGCCGGCGCCCCGCCCCGGCCACTGCGCACGCCTCTCGCGTGATGTGACCCAGAATATATGGGACTCACAGTCCCACACAATGGGGCGCGGCCGGTCGCGACCGAAATGTGCCCCGCTACCAGCCGGGATTCCCGGAAATCGGAATGTTGACCCAGCTCGGGCGATTCGGATCGAGTTCGACGTGCTGCGGGCGCAGCTCGCTCTCGTTGAGCAACGGGCGCAGCGGCATACCGCGCGGGAAGTTGAAGGCGTACACGTCGACGCGCAGGCGATGGCCCGGTTTCAGCACGCCGTCGGTGGCGGGCAGGCCGATGTCGACGATGGTCGGTTCCCCCGGCTTGAGCGGCAGCCGGTCGGCCAGCGTGAGATACGGGTACGGATCGGTGTAGTCGCCGTTGGGTGAACGAGTCGCCTTGGCGTCGTTCACTTTTCGCAGCGAGGCCTGGAGCTGGCCGCTGGTCCACACCGTCGACCTGCCGTCCGGGGCGACATCGTTGACGGTGACAGCCCAGTAGCCGTCGGTGGTGTCGAGCACGGTGTTGAGGTGCACCGCGATCGGTCCCGACACCCGCGTCGGCTCGGCGACGGGTGCGCTGGTGAAGGTGAGGCCGTTGAGTTCGTTGATCCGCGCGTCCTCGGCGCACACGTCGAGCAAGCTGGTCATGCCTGCCGTGCCGGTGGCCGAATCACGGGAGCACAGGCTCGCGAGCCCCGGCGCCACCGTCAGGCGCGCCGGAGCGCCGGGCCGGGTGGACAGGCTGCCGTCGTGCACGCTGTTCGCCGTGCCCGAGCGCGCGGCGTCGAGATACATCCGCCGGTACTCCATACCGGGGCGCGGGAAGGCGCTGTCGCTGGTCCAGCCGTTGCCCTGCTGCCAGAGCGTCACATTGTCGTAGCGGTCGATGCCGTTGTCGATGCCCTTCAGCCACTTGTCGAACCACGCGCGCTGCAACACGTCCAGGCGCGGGGGCGCGCCGGGCAGGCCGTTGCCGCTGCCGTTGGTGAGGTGGTAGATGTCGCCCATGATGAGCTTTTTCTGCGCGTCCGGCACATCCACGGCCTGATAGACGCGCGGCGAGGAGTAGGTGAAGATGTCGTGCCAGCCGCCGTAGACGAAGGTCGGGATGTTCACCCGCTCCGGATGCCCGAGCCAGGCGGTGCGGATGGGGCTGTCGTCGGTGAGCAGCACTTGCAAGTCGGGCGGGATGGCGTCCACGCTGGGCACGGTCAGCGATGCGAGCAGGTAGTTGAAGAAGGTGAACGGGTCGGCGATGCGGTCCTGTAGCCAGCGGCCGTCGAATCGGCCGGTGAGCATCGATTGGACGTCGGGCACCAGCTTGGTGCCGTTCACCGCGAGCAACCACGCGGGCAGGAAGCCCAGACCCACGCCGCCGCCGGTCGCGGCGATATCGCGCAGCAGATCGCTGCCGGGCACGATCGGGAAGATGGCCTTCAGCGGCTCGGGGCGGCGCTCGGCGGTGTGCACCTGATTGATCGCCGAGTACGAGATGCCGTTCATCCCGACCTTGCCGTCCGACCACGGTTGGCGCGCCGCCCATTCCACGACCTCGACGCCGTCCTGCTGCTCGCGCTCGCCGAACACCTGCCAGGTGCCCTGGGAGAAGCCGGTGCCGCGCACGTCGACCACCACCTGCGCGTACCCACTCTGCACCAGCTTGCGGTCGACGCCGAAGGCGCGCAGCGAGCCCGCGGGCAACACCTTGGTGACGTCGGTGAGCCCGCCCAGGCCGATGCCGGACAGGTCGAAGGTCTTGAAGAACTCGGTGAGCGCGTCGGCCAGCACCGGGAAGGTCAACACCGAATCCGCGAGGTTCGACACGAGTTTCGTGTACGGGGTGAGGTTCACGATGGTCGGCACCGGCGACTCGATCGGGCGGCCCGCCGCGTCCGCCGGGCGGTACACGTTGCCCTTGAGCACCGTGCCGTCGCTCATCGTGATCGGCACGTCCCACTCGATGTGCACGTTCGGATGGGCGCGCGGTCCGTCGTGGGTGGCGGTCCACTGGGCGCCCAGCGCGCCCCCGTCGGGCGCCGCCTGTCCGCTCTGCGCCGCCACGGCGCCCATTCCGATCGTCACCACGGTGACCAGCCCCGCAATCAGGGTGCGCGCGAGTCGGCGTCCTCGATACATGTTGCCCCGCTCCTCGCCGATGCACCGGTGCACCGGACCTGCCCTTCCGGCGAGAAACTGTAATCGGTGACACAGTCTGGGACAATAGTTGCCCAGGACACACCAAGTCCCGTGCGCGCAACCCCCGAGGGCGATCCGTACGGCAAACTCTCAGCGTCGAAAACCCAGCAGTGCCACCAGGTTCGCCACCTGCAACTCGAAGAGTTCGGTCCGGTCGGCGAAGGTGTCGCGGCCGTACATGTCGAACACGTCGAAGCTCACCGCGCCGAACAGCGCACTCCACACCGAGACGCCGCGCGCCAGCAGCCAGTCCGGCAGATCCAGCGCGAATTCGTCACGGATCGCCGCGAAACTGCCGGACAGCGGCCCGGAGACGGCCACCGTCCGGGACGGTTCGTCCACCAGGCCCGCGGCGTAGGCGTCGGCGATGACGCGCATCAACGCGACGATCACGCGCACACCGGGATCCACGGTTTGCTCGGCGGGCGCCTCGTAGCCCGGCACGGGCGTGCCGAAAAGCAGTCCGTACCAAGCGGGTTCGGCCAGCGCCCAGTCGCGCACGGCGTGCGCGGCCGCGCGCAGCCGCGCGGACGGGTCGGCGGGCGCGTCCGCGAGACCGGCGTCCACCGCGTCGCCCAGGGCGTTGTAGCCGTCCACGACCAGCAGCGTCAGCAGCTCGTCCCGGCTGCGCACGTACCGGTAGACGGCCGAGGAGACGACGCCCAGATCCCGCGCGACGGCCCGCAGCGACAACGCCGACGCTCCGTGCACCGCCAGATGCTCGCGGCCGATCCGGACGATGTCCGCCATGGTCTTGGCCCTGGCCTCGGCGCGCGGTGTTCCCATGGTGAACCACTGTAGAGAACACCGCTCTCGGTACGGGGCCGGCGGTCGACGTTCGCCCGCCGCCCACCGGGTCGCACTGCGGACAGGAGCGCATCGCAGGCCCGTGCTCGCCAGCGGAATCATAGTGGCGAGCGCGCACCTCAGAGCGCGTCAGCGACCGGCCGGGCCGTCCAATTCCCGCACGGCGCGCTCGATCTCGTCGGCCAGGGTCGCACCGCCCACCTCCCAGGCGGCGGCGCGGAAGCGGTCGCGGAACCGGCTGAGGTCGGTGCCGATACCCTCGCCGCCGTAGCTCGTCTCGGCGGCGTCGCGGAAGGTGCGGACCATCTCGTCGGCCAGATCGGCGATGCGGGCGCGGATGAGTTTGCGCAGCGCACCGCTGAGGGTGATGTCGGTGCCGACGTCGTAGAGAATCAGGGCGCCCTTGAGCATCGGCTGGTCGGGGATGCGCCAGCCCGCGCCCTCGCGCTCCACGTACTGGGCGGCGATCAGTTCGTCCAGGATGTCGGCGCGGCGATCACCCAGCAACGCGGTGAGTTCGTCGTCGTCGATCACCACCGACTGGTCGGCCCCGCCCGGATAACGCGGGTCCAGCACCGCGCGCCAGTCGGCCTGGGCGCCCTGCTGGGCCTCGGCGTCGAGCACTTCGCGGATCGCGTCGAGCCGCAGCCCGCGCGCCTGCATCCCGGAGATGTCGCGCAACCGCGCCAGGTGGTCGTCGGTGTAGACCGCCTCCTTGCCCGCGCGACCGGGTTTGGGCAGCACACCGAGCGAGTGGTAGTAGCGGATGGTGCGCGCCGGTACGCCGCTCAGGTCGGCCAGTTGCAGGCGGGAGTATCGGGACACGCGACCAGCATAGATACTCGGCGCCACCTTCGTTGACAGTTGCTACTGTCCGGATTAGCGTAACGCGCGTCACTGTCGACCGACCCAGGAGCCACGCATGTCCCAGCGAACGACCGACTTCGACGTCCTGATCGTCGGTTCCGGCTTCGGCGGCAGCGTGACCGCGTTGCGCCTGGTGGAGAAGGGGTACAAGGTCGGCGTGCTGGAGGCGGGCCGCCGCTTCGCCGACGACGAGCTGCCCAAGACCAGCTGGGACCTGCGCAACTTCCTGTGGGCGCCCGCGCTGGGCTGCTACGGCATCCAGCGCATCCACCTGCTGCGCGATGTGCTCATCCTGGGCGGCGCGGGCGTGGGCGGCGGGTCGCTCAACTACGCCAACACCCTCTACGTGCCGCCGGAGCCGTTCTTCCGTGACGCGCAGTGGCGCGACATCACCGACTGGCGCGACGAACTCACCCCGTACTACGAGCAGGCCCAGCGCATGCTCGGCGTGGTGCGCAACCCGCACATGACGCCCGCAGACGAGATCTTCAAGAAGGTCGCCGACGATCTGGGCGTGGGCGACACCTTCGTGCAGACTCCGGTCGGCGTGTTCTTCGGGGAGCCGGGCAAGACCGTGGAGGACCCCTACTTCGGCGGCGTCGGCCCCGATCGCACGGGCTGCGTCGAGTGCGGCGACTGCATGGTCGGCTGCAAGTTCGGCGCCAAGAACACCCTCGTCAAGAACTACCTGTACCTGGCCGAGAAGGCGGGCGCCGAGGTGGTGCCGATGACGACCGTGAGCGCGATCCGGCCGCTGCCCGACGGCACCTGGGACGTCGACGCCAAGCGCACGGGCGCGCTGATCCGCAAGCAGCCCAAGACCTTCACCGCCAAGCACGTGGTGCTGGCGGCGGGGACGCGCGGCACCCAGAAGCTGCTGTTCGACATGCGCGACAAGGGTGTGCTGCCCAACCTCTCGGACCGCTTGGGCGTGCTCACCCGCACCAATTCCGAGTCCATCGTGGGCGCGGCCACCAGAAAGGTCACGCCGGGCGTGGACTTCACCAAGGGTGTGGCGATCACGTCGTCGATCCATCCGACGCCCGACACCCACATCGAACCCGTCCGCTACGGCAAGGGGTCCAACTCGATGGGCCTGTTGCAGACGCTGATGGTCGACGGCGGCGGACGTCTGCCGCGCTGGCTGAAATTCGTGCTGCTGGTGCTGCGGCACCCGATGCGGCTGGTGCAGTTCCTGAGCACCAAGAACTGGAGCGAGCGCACGATCATCTCGCTGGTGATGCAGCATCTGGACAACTCCATCACCACCTACACCAAGCGCGGCCTGTTCGGGCGCAAGCTGACCTCGAAACAGGGCCACGGCGAACCGAATCCGACGTGGATCCCGGTCGGCAACGAGGTCACCCGCAAGGTGGCCGACGAGATCGGCGGCGTCGCGGGCGGCAGCTGGGGCGAGATCTTCAACATCCCGCTCACCGCGCACTTCCTCGGCGGGGCGGCGATCGGGGCCGATCCGGAACACGGCGTGATCGACCCCTACCACCGCGTCTACGGCTACCCCACGCTCAGTGTGGTGGACGGGGCCGCCGTGTCGGCCAACCTCGGCGTGAACCCGTCGCTCACCATCACCGCCCAGGCCGAGCGCGCCGCCGCGTACTGGCCGAACAAGGGTGAAGTGGACAACCGGCCCGAGCAGAGCGAGGGCTACCGGCGCATCTCCCCCGTCGCGCCGAGCAAGCCCGTGGTGCCCGCGGGCGCGCCGGGCGCACTCGTGCTGCCGATCACCCCGGTCCGCCGCAGCGACCAGGAGGCGCCGGCCGCCGGCTGAGCCTGCCGTCCGGCGTACTTCCCCGAAAAGCCAACTCCGCGTGCTAGTTTCGCAGCACGTGGGCCGGCAGGGGTGGATCGCCGGCGCGCGTGCCGTCCGGGCAACGGCACGCGGAGGACACGCGACTCCCCCGAACGGACCGCCCCGCCCCCGCAAGGTGGCGGGGCGGTCTGCGCGAAACGGGACCGTCGGCGGGTCGTCGCTCGTATCTTTGCCCTATCCAGCACAGATCGGAGTGGACAGTGGCAGCAGAGCAGATCGCGGCTGATTACATCGTGGTCGGAACGGGATCGGCGGGTGCGGTGGTCGCCAATCGGCTCAGCGCCGATCCGGGCACCCGCGTCGTGGTACTCGAGGCGGGCCCGCCGGACAAGGACAAGTTCACCCATATCCCCGCCGCGTTCGCGAAGCTGTTCCGCACCGAACTCGACTGGGACTACCTCACCGAACCGCAGCCGCACCTGGGCGACCGGCAGATCTACTGGCCGCGCGGCAAGACCTACGGCGGCTCGTCGTCGATGAACGCCATGATGTGGGTGCGCGGCTTCCGCGCCGACTACGACGAGTGGGCGCTGCTGGCCGGCGACGAGTGGGGGTTCGGCGCGGCGGTCGAGCAGTTCCGGCGCATCGAGCACGTCGAGGACGCGCAGTACCCCGACGAGGGCACCACCGGTCCGCTGCACATCTCGCATCAGCGCAGCCCGCGCCCGTCCACGGCGGCGTTCCTGGAGGCCGTGCGGGAGTCGGGTTTCGTGGTGGAGCCGCCGAACCGTCCGCAGCCCGAAGGGTTTTCGCAGACGATGGTCACCCAGCGCAACGGACGGCGCTGGAGCACCTCGGACGCATACCTGCGCCCGGCGCTGAAGCGGCCGAATCTCACCGTGCTGGATCGAGCCCAGGTGACACGCGTGCTGTTCGACGGCACTCGTGCGGTGGGCGTCGAGTACCGGCAGGGCCAGGTGACCCGCACGGTGACCGCGAGCCGCGAGGTGGTGCTGAGCGGCGGCGCGATCAACAGCCCGCAGCTGCTGATGCTCTCGGGCATCGGCGATTCCGAGGAGCTGCGGGCGCTGGGCATCGACGTGGTGGCGCACGCCCCCGAGGTCGGCGCCAACCTCCAGGACCACCTGGTGGCCGGGATCGGGTACGACTGCCCGGATTCGCTGTTCGGCGCGGACAAGAAGCCGATCCAGCTGCTGGACTACCTGCTGCGCGGGCGCGGCATGCTCACCTCGAACATCGGTGAGGCGTACGGGTTCGTGCGGTCGCGGCCCGAGCTCGAGCACCCCGACCTCGAGCTGGTCTACGCGCCCGCCCCGTTCTACAACGAGGGCCTGATCGATCCGGCCGGGCACGGCAACATCCTCGCCACCGTGCTGCTGCGGCCCTACAGCCGGGGGCGGATCGCGCTGGCGTCGTCGGATCCCACGGCGAAGCCGGTCATCGATCCGCGCTACCTCTCCGACCCGGAGGGCATCGACCGCGCCGCGCTGATCGCGGGCCTGCGTACCTGCGCGCGCATCGCCGAGGCGCCCGCGCTGAAGGCCGTGCACGGCAAGCTCGTCTACCCGCCGAACGCGCCGCAGGAGCTCGAGGACGTCATCGACCTCGCGATCAACGGGTTCTCCCACACCCTCTACCACCCGGTGGGCACCTGCCGCATGGGCACCGACCCGGCCAGCGTGGTCACGCCGAAGCTGGAGGTGCGCGGGGTGCAGGGGTTGCGCGTCGCGGACGCGTCGGTGATGCCGCTGCTGGTGCGCGGGCACACCCACGCGCCGAGCGTGTTCGTCGGCGAGCAGGCGGCGAAGTTCCTGCTCGGCGGATAGGCGTACCCGCGATCGCACCGGATGCGGGCGGCGCCGGCGGCGAATGCCAGCGCCGCCGGCAGCGAACCGAGCACTCCCCCGGATCACCGCGCCGCCCACGGCCCAGGCCCGCAGCGCGGGGGCCTGCGAACGCCCGGCGACCGCAAGGGGCGTGCGAAGCCACGCGGGCGCTCTCACGCGACCGACCCGCACCGGGACCAGGCTCGCACCGATCTCGCGGCGCTCGTGCACCGGGATCGCGGCGGCCCCGAAGCCACGACCGGACCCTGCACCGAGAGCAACGGCCACCACCTGATCTCGGAGAACGCGAAGGTCCGCTGTCCCCAGCCGATCGGCGACAGCCAACTCGGCCAGGGCGGAACCAACCGGGGCACATCGAGATTCGCGGACCCGGACGCGTCGCCCATCCCGCGCACCGGATACGCGCCCAGCGGCAGGGCGACGCCGATGCCGTTCGCCACCCGCGCCGTCGGGGCGAACTCCCGGCGATCGCGCCGAGTCCGGGAACCCCGTGCCTGTCACCGCGGTGGCCGGCACGCCGAGGGTGAGCGTGGCCGCCAGCGGCGCGATCCGGGAAACCGGTGCGGCGCCGATCAATTCGCGCCACCCGCGTTTCGCGTCGGCGCGGCCGCGGCGGACCGCGAGGACGGTGTGCATCAGGGCGATGGTGAGCGCGAGCCGGGCGAAGGACTGGCACATCACCATCGCGAGAGCGTGTTCGTGGTTGTCACCGGGGCCGCCTGTTCGAGCATCGCGAGGTAGGCGTCGAGTTGCGCGGCGCCCGCGAGGAGGGTGCGGCCGCGGGTGGTCAGCCGGGCCTGCCAGGAGTCGAGGAAGGTGGTCAGGGCGTCCGCGCCGCCCGCCTCGCGCAACGTGTCGAGGAACCGCGCGACCTGGGGTAGCAGGTAGCCGCCCTGGCGGAGTTGGCGGGCGATCTCGGCGTCGCGGACGCAGGCGGGTCCGTAGTGCCGGTAGCCGGTCGAGCGGTCGCGGTCGGGGTGCAGGATGCCGTGCGTCTCCCAGGTGCGCAGGGTGGCGGGGTGCAGGCCGAGGCGGCGCGCGAGTTCGCCGGTGGTCAAGGGCCTGCCGGGAATCGGGGTGGGCGGCGAGGTGGTGAGGGTGCTCAGGGCCGTCGCGACTTCGGCGCGGGTGCGGCGCTCGGTGCGCAGCGCGACGTGGGCGGCGTCGAGGAGCCGGTAGACGGATTCGAGATCACCGCGATTGGTCGCGCGCAGGATCTCGGCGGCGTGCTGGTGTCCGTGGCCGGTGCGCAGCGCGAGGAACGCGCGCAGCGCCTGGGCGTGCAGTGGTGTGTAGCGCCGGTAGCCGGTCTGGCTGCGTTCGGTGGGCGGCAGGATGCCCGCGTCGTCGTAGTTGCGGATCGCCTGGGCCGACAATCCGTGTTCGCGGGCCAGGTCGATGGGGCGCAGGGTGACACCTCCGATTGAGGCTTTTCGGGCCTATTACCAGGTGCTTTGCGGCAAAGTTTCATTCGATTCTTCAACGATAGCGTCGAAGGGGACGGATTACGGAAGGGGTACTCATATGTCCACTGTCGCCGCACTGTCCGGGATCGGCCGCCCGCTCGAGGACGCCGCGAGGATCGGCCGCGCGCTCGATGAGCTGCTCGCGTTGCGGGGCGAACCGCCCGCCCTGCTGGGGCTCGGCGAGCCGACGCACGGGATCGAGGCGTTCCCGTTGCTGCGCAACGAGATTCTGGCGCACCTGGTCGAACGCGGGTTCCGCTCGATCGCGCTGGAGACGGACTTCTTCGCGGCCCCCGTGGTCGACGCTTACGTCGCCGGGGCGGCCGGGGACCTGGACGAAGTACTCGAGACCGGGTTCAGCCATCGGTTCGGCCACGTGCCCGGCAACCGAGAACTGGTCGAGTGGATGCGCGCGCACAACGCGGGCCGGCCACCACGGGACCGGGTCCGCTTCTACGGCTTCGAGCCATCCCTCGAGTATGCGTCCGCGCCGAGTCCGCGGCGATGGCTGTGCGCGGTCCGGGACTACCTGCCCGTCGCGGTGCGACCCGCCTCCGCCCGCGATCTCGAGGATCTGCTCGGTGACGACGGCGACTGGTCGAACGAGGCCGCTATGTACGACGCGGCCGCGTCCGTCGGCGACTCCGACCGCGCCCGCGCGTTGCGGGTGGTCGCCGACGATCTGGCGAGCGCCCTGCGCCGGACCGCCCCCTCCCTGCACGCCGACGATCCGGCCGCCTACGACCAGGCCGCGATCGACGCCCGGACCGCGCTCGGCCTGCTCCGCTATCACGCGGCCATGGCGACACCCGCGCCCGATCGCATGGCGAACCTGCTCAGCGTGCGCGCCGAGATGATGGCCGACAATCTCCTGTCGATCCGCGCCGCCGAGCGCGATCGCGGACCGACCCTGGTCTTCGCCCACAACGTGCACCTCCAGCGCTCGAAGCCCACGATGCGGGCCGGCGACGAGACCGCGCAGTGGTGCGGCACGGGCGCACTCGTCGCCCTCGCGCTCGGCGAGCGCTATCTGGTCATCGCCAGCGACGCGAACCCGGACAGCGCGCCCGGCACCCTCCAGCACTTCCTGGCCGAATCCACCACCCGCCGCACCCTCTTCCCCACCGCCGAACTCGGCGACCTCCTCCCCGCCTCGGTCACCGCGGGCGCCCCCATCCTCCCCGGCCACATCCCGCTCACCCCGGCCGATCTCGTAGGCGCCGACGCCGTTCTCTTCGTCGCCGATACCGATGGAACCCGGCATCAGTACTGGTAGGCCGATTCCGCGGTGCCACAAGCTCTTCCCGAGCAACACCCCGGGCAAATCGCCACCGGCGCGGCCTGATCGACGCGCGGGATCGAGGCGATTGCGGTGTGGCACCCGGGACTTCGACACCGGTCTCGCCGCGAACGGGACCTCGGGTTCGACCGGGTTCGGCGGCGTGGAGGTGGACGGGTGCGCCGGGGCCCACCCGCCACCCAGTAGCTTGGCTGACAGGTCGTGTCGCCCGGAGACGGCGGGCGGCCGCGGGACCACAAGTCGTATCTACCGGACCGAACGAAGAGAGTTGAGCAATGACCTCCACCGCGCGTGCGCAGATCGGTGTGACCGGGCTGGCCGTGATGGGCAGCAATATCGCCCGCAACTTCGCCAAGCACGGCTACACCGTCGCGCTGCACAACCGTTCCGTGGCCAAGACCGACGCGCTGCTCGCCGAGCACGGCGGCGACGGTGACTTCGTGCGCACCGAGACCGTGGCCGAGTTCGTCGCGGCGCTGGAGAAGCCGCGCCGGGTGTTGATCATGGTGAAGGCGGGCGACGCGACCGACGCCGTCATCGAGGAGCTGGCCGCCGAGATGGAGCCCGGCGACATCATCATCGACGGCGGCAACGCCCTCTACACCGACACCATCCGCCGCGAGGCCGCCCTGCGCGAGCGCGGCCTCAACTTCGTCGGCGCGGGCATCTCCGGCGGCGAGGAGGGCGCGCTGAACGGTCCGGCCATCATGCCGGGCGGGCCGAAGGAGTCCTACGCATCGCTGGGCCCGCTGCTGGAGTCGATCGCGGCGCAGGTGGACGGCACCCCGTGCTGCACCCACATCGGTCCCGACGGGTCCGGCCACTTCGTCAAGATGGTGCACAACGGCATCGAGTACGCCGATATGCAGCTCATCGGCGAGGCCTATCACCTGTTCCGCGACGCGCTCGGGTTCGACGCCGCGCGGATCGGCGAGGTGTTCACCCGGTGGAACTCCGGCGATCTGGAGAGCTACCTGGTGGAGATCACCGCCGAGGTGCTCGCGCAGGTGGACGCCAAGACCGGCAAGCCCCTGGTGGACGTGATCGTCGACGCGGCCGAGCAGAAGGGCACCGGCCGCTGGACTGTGAAGTCGGCGCTGGATCTGGGTGTGCCGGTGACCGGCATCGCCGAGGCGGTGTTCGCGCGGGCGCTGTCGGGCTCGCGCGCGCAGCGCAAGGCCGCGGTGGGCTTGGCGTCGGGCAAACTTGCCGAGAAGCCGACCGACGTCGAGCAGTTCACCGAGGACATCCGGCAGGCGCTCTACGCGTCGAAGGTCGTCGCGTACGCGCAGGGTTTCGACCAGATCGCCGCGGGCAGCGCCGAATACGGCTGGGATCTGAAGCCCGGTGACCTGGCGACGATCTGGCGTGGCGGCTGCATCATCCGCGCTCGCTTCCTGAACCGGATCAAGGAGGCCTACGAGCAGGACCCCGCCCTGCCCAGCCTGATCCTCGCCCCGTACTTCCGCGAGGCCATCGAGACGGCGATCGACAGCTGGCGGCGGGTGGTGTCCACGGCGACGCTGCTCGGCATCCCGGTCCCGGCGTTCGCGTCCTCGCTGTCGTACTACGACGCCCTGCGCGCCGAGCGCCTGCCCGCCGCGCTCACCCAGGGGCAGCGCGACTTCTTCGGCGCGCACACCTACGAGCGCGTCGACGCCGAGGGCAAGTTCCACACGCTGTGGAGCGGTGACCGCAGCGAAGTCGCCGCGGGCTGAAGCGGGAATCGGCTCCGCGAGAACGACTCTCGCGGAGCCGTCGCGCACCGCCGCCTCGCGCGCGGCGTCCCCGCCTACAGCGCGGGGACGCGCAGGAAGCCCAGCGGCGGCGTGGGTGTGGGCCCGGTCCCGACGACGCGGCGGAAGTCGGGCAGGGCGGTGAGGACGTCGATATTGCGCGCCGCGTAGCAGCGGACCTGAGGGAGGGCGCGGGCCACCTCGGCGCGTTCGACGGGTTCGGCGTCGACGAACGCGATGCTGTCCAGACTCAGGCCGAGGGTGCGGGCGATGCGGACGATGCCCGCCGACTTGCGGCCCCAGCCGATCTCGAGGGCGGAGAACATCTCGTAGACCCCGTGGCGGTAGAGGCGCTCGAGGGTCAGGTCGCGGTCGCTGCGGCTGGCGACGGCGTGCAATATGCCGCGCTCGCTGAGCATGCGCAGGGTGCGCAGGGCGGCCGGGCGGGGCGGGCCGCTGGTCGCGTCGCAGACGACACCGTCCCACAGGGTGTTGTCCAGTTCCCAGACAAGACATCTCAGAGACGGTCTCATCGCCGGAGCCCCTATCGCTTCGTCACCGCTGCCTTCCCTGCCGTGCCGCGCGGTGGATGGGTACCGCACAACCATCCCGGACACGGCGCGCACCGGACAAGCCCCACGTTCCAGGGTGCGAGATCCGGCCCGGGTGATACTACCGGCACAACGGCGGCTCGCCACCCGGTCGCCCCCGCGGCAAACGGCGGGCACCCCCGAGCCGCGATCCCGCGATCGCCCCTCCACCGCAAGGAGATTCGATCCGGAAGCGAATTATCGCGCGGGCGCGGACATATTCCGAAAAGGCCGATCGTCGACCCCTGGAATCGGACGGACCCCTGCGCACCACTCCGGGAAAATCGCCATTCGGGCACCCGCCGAAGGAAATTCGAGAGAATTCCGCACGCTTTCTCCGAGCCGCGCCGAAACCCCACTGCGCGAGCGTATCCCGTGGTCAGCAGATCACCGAGGCTCGAGTCGCCACCATTACCACCCGTCACCGGGTACACCCGTCGAGCCGTCCGGAAGCATCACCGAAGAGCCGCCACACCGCCGAGAATCGTGCACCGCGCGCACTTCACATTTCGATAAATCCTGATCAACCGACCGGTAGCGGATCGCCCGGTCTGTGAGCGGTCACAAGCCTTTCCGCGCCGCTCCCCCGCGATCTCACAGAACCCGCCGAATCGTTCCGGCGGGCCCGCGCGGCGGTTAGTGTGAATGCGCCGCACAGCAAAATCCTCCGGCGGAAGGAGTCGCCAATGACCGTCGACAGTGGAGCACGGCCCAGCCTGACCGTTTCGGGCCGGCCCATGTCGTCACCGTTGCAGGATGTCCGCGCGCTATCCCGGCAGATGGTCGGTCACTTCGTGGAGAACGTGATCCCCTGCGGCACCCTGCCCGGCGACGCCATCAGCGGCGACGTCACCACGATCACCCGCGTCTGCCTCGAGTTCGCCGTCAGCATGCTCGACGGCCGCGACATCCCGGCCAAGTTGCAGCGCCTCCAGGACGCCGCGGCGGGCTGGGCGCGCGAGGGCGTGCCCATCGACACCATCCACCACTCCATCCACGAGGGGTTCAAGATCGGGTTCGATCTGGTGGTGTCCAGTGCGACCATCAAGGACTACACCAACCTGGTGGACGGCGCGAAGATGGTGCTGGAGATGCTCGACCAGATCACCTCCGCCATCTCCGTCGCCTACGTGCGCGAACTGCGCGCGGTGGTCAGCGAACACCACACTGCCGTGCACACACTCACCTCCGCGCTGCTCGGCGGGCACAGCACGTCCACGATGGCGCGCGAGTGCGGCATCGCGATCGCCGACTCGTACGCGGTGATCGCCGTCGCCATCCCGCCGCACCGCGACGAACGCAATCCGGCGGTCGACGGCCAGGTCGTCGCGCGCCGCAAGCTGCGCCGGGTGCAGGCCGAGCTGGCCACCCGCTGCGGCAACGGCGCGCTCTCGCTGCTCAGCGTGGACGGCGGCACGATCCTCATCCCGTCCACCCTGCTGGAGCAGGTCGCCCTCGACGGTCTGATCACCGACCTCTCGCGCGCCGCGCAGGTCGGCATCACCGCGACCATGGTCGAGGCCACGCCCAAGCAGATCCCCGACGCGGCCGACCAGGCCCACGAGCTGCTGGACATGGTGCAGCGGCTGGAGGCGGTGGCCGGGCTGTACCGGTTCGACGAACTCGCGCTCGAATACCAGCTCACCCGTCCCGGGCCGGGCCGCGAATACCTCGGATCGCTACTGGACCCGCTCGACGAGCACCCGGAACTGCTGGAGACCTTGCAGCGCCACATCGCCAACAACTTGAACCGGCAGCGCACCGCGCGGGTGCTGCACGTGCATACCAACACCGTGGACTACCGCCTCAAGCGGATCGGGCAGCTCACCGGGTTCGATCCGTCGCAGCCGTCGGGGCTGTGGTACCTGCGCTCGGCGCTGGTCGCCCGCTCGTATCGCACATCCTGACCGGGTTCGCACACCTCGCCGCCGGGCGCTCCGAAAGGGCGTCCGGCGGTGTCGTTTCCGGTGCCGGATCGACGAATGCCCACCGAGCGGAAGTGCGTTCGGGGCCGCTCGGTGGGCGCCTCGTCGCGCGCGGGGCACGCGCGATCCGGTCAGGATGTTCGGGTTGCTCCACCACCTCCGTTCCTCCGCGGCGCGAGGTCGTCGCCGACCACGCTCCGGAGTTCTCGGCTGTCGTACGGTTTCCACGGTAGGAGCGCACCGGCGCCGAAATGCCCGGATTCGGTGGGGCACTGGAGAGCTCACGAACAATCTCGCTCACGGCTTTGTCGCCCCCACAGCGGGATTCGATTGTCGCCCGCGCCAAGGCCGGGCCCCGAAGTTCGCGCGCCCGCCCACCCGCACGTGCACATGCACAGCTACCGGCCGGCCGCACCGTGAATTGTCCTGATATCCAGCGATTTCCAGGTCGCCCGCGCGGGGCTGCGTGATCATGGAGCGGTCGTTTCCCGCCGTCGAAGGCGACTCGATGGCCAGTCGATGGAGGAGCCATGCTCGAATTCGCGCTCTCACCCGCCAGTTCCGGCCGCCGAGCCGCCCGCGCCCTGCTCGGCGCCGCCACCGTGGCGGCCGCGCTGCTCACCGCTCCCCTCGCCTTCGCCGAGGTGCACACCGGATCGGCGGGGCCGCTGGCGATTCCGCAGCCGGCCGCGCTGCCCTCGCTCGGCTTCCGGGGACCCGACACCGCGATCGTGGTGCTGGGCCACGGCCTGCTGCCCGACGGCGGGATGCGGCCCGAGCTCATCGCCCGCCTGCACGCCGGTTTCGCGCAGGCGCTGCTGGCGCCCGGTTCGCCGGTGATCGTCACCGGCGGGAATCCGCGCAACGGCGTCACCGAGGCGCGCGCCATGGCGGACTGGTTGATCGCGCACGGGATCGCGCCGCAGCGGGTGATCGTGGAGGACCACGCCGCGTCCACGGTCCAGAACGCGGCGCATTCGGCGCGCATCATCCGCGAGATCGGCGCGCGCGACGCGGTGGTGATCACCTCCACCGACCACGTGGACCGCGCCGTGCGCGACTTCCTCGGCGCGGGTGTTCCGGTGGTCGCGACGGTGACACCCGACCAGACTCCGATGATCGCCGCGCCGTTCGGGCCGCCGCGCTGACCCACTGTCCCCCACCGATCCTGGAGTAGGTATGAGCGAAACCGTGTGCGCGCCACCGAGCTGGACGGTGGAACCCGGCGAACTCGACGACTGCGCGCGAGCGGTGCGCGAGCTCGGGATGTCCGGGCGCGCCGCGGCCGCCGTCCTCGCCGCGTCGTCTCTCGAACGCGCCCGGCGCGATGCGCTCGCGGAACGGATCGCCGCGAGCGCGCCGCCGCGCGTGCTGCACGCCGATCAGGTGGTCGACCTCGGCGGACCGCTGACCGCCGGTGAGCGGGTGACGTGCGCCGTGCATGTCGAATCCCTGCGGTACTTCTCGGATTACGAGGTGCTGTGCCTGCGCGGCACGCTCACCGACGCGGCGGGCGTGGTCCGGTACGCGGATTCGACCACCCTGCTCACCCGGGTGGGTGCGGGGTGCTCCGCCGCGCCGGACGGGCCGTCGAGCCCCCGCCGCCGCCCCACACCGAGCGCGCCGGAACGCGCGCCGCGCACCGACTTCCGGTTCGAGCAACTGCGCGTAGGGGCCGAACTGCCGACGCGGGTGTGCATCCCCGGCGGCCTCGATATCGTCACAGACCTCGCCGAACCCGGCTCGCTCTCGGCCACCGACCACGCCCTCGTGTTCGGCTACCTCACCGACTGGCTCGGCGATCCCGCCGCGCTCCTGCGCCTGCGCGCCCAGCGCGCCCCGAACCTGCACCGCCCGCACCGCTCTCGTGAACGCACCCCGGTGACTATCAGCGGCCGGGTCACCGCCCTCGACGCCCGCAAGCGCACCGCCACCGTCGGCCTCGACCTGCGCACCGGGGATCGGCGTCTGGCGGGCCATCTCTCGGCAGAGGTGCGGGTGCGGTAGGCGGGACTCGGACCAACCGTCGTATTCGGATGCGTGTCCCCCCAGCCGAATCCCGCGTCGTCAAGCGGCCGACGGTTGCGGTTCCCGCACCGGCAGTCCGACCAGGCGGGCGAGGCGGCGGTGTGAGTCGAGGCGGGCGGCGCGGTCGAAAGTGGAAGTGTGGACCAGGATTTCGTCGGCCGCCGTGCGGGTGAGCAGGAGTTCCAGGGATTCGGCGACCTCGTCCTCGGTGCCGTGGATCTGGTCGCGCAGGGCCTCCTCGAACAAGGTGCGTTCGCGGGGTGTCATGGCGAGGCGCTCGATGCCCGCGGGGTCGTCGAGGACCGGGAACTCCCCGCGCGTGCGGGAGTACGCGCTCGACCACGCCTCGGGCAGGAGCAGGCGACGGGCCTCGCCCACGCTGTCGGCGATGAGGACCGTGCCGGACACGATGACGTACGGCCGTGCGCCCCACTCGGTTTCGCGGAACTCGGCGCGGTAGGTGTCGATGGCCCGCACCATCCGGTCCGTGCCCGCGACGGCGGCGATCACCAGCGGCAGCCCGAATCTCGCGGCGCGGGCGGCGCCCGATCCCGTGGCGAGCAGGTAGGCGGGAATGCGCAGTCCCTCGGCGGGCCAGGCGTGGACGCCGCCGACACCATCGCGGAGATAGGCGAGGAGTTCGGCCAGCGCGGCGTCGAAATCCTCGGCGTCCGACCGGTCGCGCCCGAGCGCGCGGCGCACGCCATCGGTGAACCCGACCGACCGGCCGAGCCCCATATCGATCCGCCCCGGCGACAGCGATTCCAGCGTGCCGAACTGCTCGGCCACCACGAGTGGTTGATGGTTGGGCAGCATCACCCCGCCCGTGCCCACCCGGATGCGCGAGGTCGCCGCCGCGACGGCAGCCGCCAGCACCGTCGGCGCGGACCCCGCCACCCCGGGCACACTGTGGTGCTCCGACACCCAGAACCGGTGGTACCCCCACGCCTCGGCCAGCCGCGCGAACTCCACGGTCTCCCGCAGCGCCTCCGGGTGCGACTGCCCACGCCGGACCCGCGACCGATCGAGGACGGAGAACCGGACATCCCGCAGCGCTGAACCCATACCCCTCTCAACGCTCCCGCCCGGCGTGCATTCCGGAGTCATCGCCGCGCATCCAATCCACCGGAACCGACACCGTCATCGCCCAGATGTCACCGCGCTGCCCCGGACACCCCAGCGCACCGGTCCACCACCGCGAACGACGGCCCGCCGCAAGCACTCTGGGCACCGGGAGGCCGACAGTCCGAACTCCGCACCGCCCACCTCAGCCCGTCGCGTCCAGCGCCTCCTCCAGCACCGCCCACGCCTTGGGCAGCTGCGCCTCGAAATCCGGCCACGTGTGCATCCCCAGCGGCGGATACTCCACCACCGCCGGGATGCCCAGCTCCGCGAGGCGCGCGGCGAAACGCTCCGTGCAGCGCAACGCCCCCGCCTCCAGCGCGAGTCCTCCCCCTGCGAGGCCCAGCGCGTCGGCGACCGAGGGGGACTCGGCGATGGCGATCAGGTCGGCGTCGGTCGGGGCGCCGGTGGCGGCCGAGAGGTAGACGGCGGTGCCGCGCAGCCGCTCGGCGTGCAGCACGCTGTCGTGTTCGCGCCACTGCTCCGAAGACGGTGGGCCCCAGAGGTTCTCCGGATTCCCACCCCGCGAGGCGACCGTGATGGTGGTGACGGCCCGCCCGAGCGGGTCGGCCGTCGAGTAGCACCCGCTCATACCGGCGACCGCGCGATAGAACCCGGGGTGACGCTGCGCGAGCATGACCGCCGCCTGGGCGCCCATGGAGACGCCCGCTACGGCGCGGTGCCCGTTCGACCGCAGCACCGACTCCACCACCGGTGGCAGCTCCTCGGTGAGGAAGGTCTCCCAGCGGTTGAGTCCGAGCGCCGCGTCGTGGCGCTCCCAGTCGCTGTACATGCTGCCGGTGCCGCCGCTGGTGAGCACCACGTCGACGGGTTTGTCGGCGAAGAACTCCGCCGCGCCGCCCTTGGTCAGCCAGCCCGAGACCGGCTCGCCGTCCACCCCGTCGAGCAGGTACAGCGTCGGGCGCGGGTCCTCCCCCGCGCCCCGCAGCACGTCGACCGGCACCACGCGGCCCATCGCCGCCGAGGTGATGTGGAGGCGGTCGTGGCGCGGCCCGACCTTCTCCACGGCGTAGAGCCCGACCCTGGTCATCTTCGGGTCCACGGCGGGCGGTGTCGCGGCGGGCGCGGCGATCGGCAGCGGCGGGGTGGCGACGGCGTCGCCCCGCATGGGAGCCAGCAGCGCGGCGGTCGCGAGGGTGAGCATCGCGGCCGCCGTGGTCGTCTTCGCCTTCATACCGATCGCACCCCGGCGGTCGAGATATTCCGTGTTCCCGGAGTGGAATTCACGTCACGGCGTACGCCCACCCCGGTGAACCGCGCCGCGGGCACAAAATTCTCCGGATCGAATTGTCGCGGGAGCCAAAATATTACGTTCGGCGACCATTCATCGGGCAGCCAACGGATAGCGGTTTCCCGGGCGCGCGCCCGGTCCGCATCGGTCGACGCGATGATCACTCGTTACTCCTCAGGCGTGGTGCGGGCCATGCCCGACGATATGGCGGCGTGATCAGGCCGATCGGGCGATTCGAGTTTTGTTGGCAGAGATGACTATCGGCTCACCCGCCGGCTGGATTTCGTCACAACCCGGTGGTTCCCCGGCACCGCCGATCGAATCACCCGAATCCGCCAGGGGATACAAACCGGGCGGCCGGCCCGCCGCGCGCAGCCGCCCCAGCGCCTCGTGCGCGCGCCCCGCCAACTCCGGCACCCGCGCGGTCGCGCCGGCCGCGAAAGTGGCGGTGAGCGGCACCTCGGCCGCCTCGCTGAGCAGGTCCAGCACCTCGGCGGTCACGGCCAGCGGCGTCAGCGCGGTCGACGAATCCAGCGGCACCAGCACCGTGCCGCCCTCGGTGGACAGCAGCGACAGCGCGCGCGACCCGAGCGGATCGGCCAGCGCCGCCTGCACCCGGCGCAGTTTGCGCCGACCGGCCGAGGCCGCGCCACCGGGCCGCAACTCCTCGGCGTGCGCCGGGATCGACACCGCCACCACCTGGTAACAGGGCGCGACCACGATCCCGGTCTGCCGGGCGAGCTGGGCGACGCCGTGCCCGCTGAGCAGCGCCGACACCAGCGTCTGCGCGGCCGTCTGGTGTTCGCGCGCGACCATCCGGTGCTCCTCGACATACGCCGCCGAGGCCGCCACCGTGACCATCTCCAGCGCCCGGACCATGAGCCGGGTCTGGGTGACGAGATCGTCGGTGTCGGCGCGGCCGACGTGTTCGGCGAGGAAGTCCAGACCCGAGCGCAGGCTGTCGTGATAGGCGCCGAGCACGCTTTCCAACGCCACACCTTCGCGCGCCCAGCGGGTGGCGCTGCCCGCGATCCGGGGCGGCTGCGCGGTCACGAGAGCGTGCGGCTCGAGCACTTCCACCGCCTCGGCCAGACAGGTGCGCGTGATCGTCGCGAGATCACCCGGCGGCTCGCCGCGCCCGGGAATTCGCAGATGTTCCACGAGTTTCGAGTGCAGCGATGTGATGCCCGACCCGGCCTTTGTGCCCGCCATGACTCTCGGAGCTTAGTCGCGCCCGGCGCGAAAAAACTTCCTCGACAACGCTTTCTGGATATTCATCAGCCCGATCACCCTCGGTTGGGGACGATCACAAGCAGATCACGACGACCGGTACGAAACGCACGCACCCCACCCGTCGCGCACGGTCCTCGCGGGAACAGGTCCGGCCGCTCGCCCGCGCGCGTAACGGGCCGACCGGCGTGCCGATAGGACAACCGACCAAGAGCGTGACGACACCCGCTGTGACCCTCCCCATGGGATCGCCGCCACCGGTGTGCGGAGGGTCTCGGCGACGGTTACCATCGAGCGCTGCGCCTCCTTACGGACACCCACCGTTCGGCATGGCGCAACGGCGAGTTCGAAGGACATTGACAGGCATATGAGCGGTACGCGAGAAAAGCTGGAAGAGCTGCAGGCCATCCTGGAGCTCGCCGAGGAACCCGCGGGTGAGACCGGCATCGCGAAACGCAAGGCCAAGGAGATCCCCAGCGCCCGCGAACGCGTCCGCATGCTGCTCGACCCCGGCACCTTCGTGGAGATGGGCGCGCTCATGCGCCACCCCGGCCAGCCGGGTGCCATGTACGGCGACGGCGTGGTCACCGGGCGCGGCTACATCGACAACCGCCCCGTCGTGGTGATCGCGCACGACCAGACCGTGCACGGCGGCTCGGTCGGCGAGATGTTCGGCCGCAAGGTGGCCGCCGCCATGGAGTTCGCCTACGAGAACGCCTGCCCCGTCATCGCGATCAACGACTCCGGTGGCGCGCGCATCCAGGACGCCGTGGCCTCGCTGGCCTGGTACGCGCTCATGTGCCGCCGCCAGGAGGACCTGTCCGGCTTCGTGCCCCAGATCGCGATCATGCTCGGCAAGTGCGCCGCGGGCTCGGTCTACGGGCCGGTCAACATGGACGTGCTGGTGGCGACCGAGAAGTCCTACATGTTCGTCACCGGCCCCGAGGTGATCAAGGCGGTCACAGGCGAGTCGGTCACCGCCGAGGAGTTGGGCGGAGCCGCAGTGCAGGCGAGCAACGGCACCGTGCACCACGTGGCCCCGACCGAGCGCGAGGCGTTCGACTGGGTGCGCGACTACCTGAGCTACCTGCCGTCGAGCTGCCTGGAGGAGCCGCCGGTGGTCAACCCGGGCCTGGAACCGGAGATGACCGCGACCGATCTGGAGCTGGACTCGATCATCCCCGACTCCGACAAGGTCGGCTACGACATGCGCGACATCCTGCTGCGCATCTTCGACGACGGCGCCTTCCACGAGATCGGCGCGGCCACCGCGGGCAACCTCATCACCGGGTTCGCCCGCGTCGACGGGCGCAGCATCGGCGTCGTCGCCAACCAGCCGCAGGTGCTCGGCGGCGCGCTGGACGCGCAGTGCTCGGACAAGGCCACCCACTTCATCCGGCTGTGCAACGCCTTCGGCCTGCCGCTGGTGTTCGTGGTGGACACCCCGGGCGTGCTTCCGGGCTTGGAGGAGGAGCGCAACGGCGTCATCAAGCGCGGTGGCCGCTTCTTCCGCGCGGTCATCGAGGCGACCGTCCCGATCGTGACCGTCGTGACCCGCAAGGCGTACGGCGGCGGGTACGCGGTGATGGGCTGCAAGCAGCTGGGCGCCGATATCAGCCTGGCCTGGCCGACCGCGCGGATCGCGGTGATGGGCGCGGAGAGCATGGTCGGCATCACCGGCCGCAGGCAGCTCGAGGCCGCCCCCGCCGAGCAGCGCGCGCAGGTGCGCCAGCAGATGATCGACTTCTACAACGCCACCATGGCGACCCCGTGGATAGCGGCCGAGCGCGGCTACATCGACGCCGTCATCGAGCCCTCGCGCACCCGGTTGGAGATCCGCAAGGCGCTGCGCCTGCTGCGCGGCAAGGATCCCCGGCCGAAGAACAACCCGCGCAAGCACAGCCTGTTCCCGGTGTAGGGCTCACACCGCCGGCAGAGCTCACACCGCGCCGCGCCCGCCCCAGATCGTGCCCACGGCCGCCCATTCGGCCTCCCACCGGCGCGAGCGGCGGCGATCCAGGGCGGCCACCAGCAGCACGTAGACGCTCGCGAACATGACGAACGCGCCGAAAACCACGGCGGCGCAGAGCACTACGGCCCGGCTCAGCGGCCGCGTCTCGGCGGGCGGCTCCACCACCCGGCCGCCGTCGTCGAGCCAGACGCTCACCGTCGCGCCCTCCCGCACCAGGGAGGTCGCCCGGTGCTCGGCCACCCGCGTGTTCCCGTGCTCGTCCACCCACGACACCTTCGCGGGGGTGATCGGCGCGTACAGCGGCGCCTTGCCCACCTCCACCACCGTGGCGTCGATCCGGCGCAACTCCGCCAGACGCTGCTGCGCCGCCACCGTTTCCGTGTGATACACGCTGGTGCCGAGTGTCCCCGCCACCACGGGGATCAGTGCCAGGAACAGCGTGACGAGCAGCAGGGCGGTCCAGGACTGCACGCGGTCCTCCCGGCGGCGCATCGGGTTGCGGTCCAGCCCGGCGCGGCGGCACGTCCTGCGCAGCAGCCCTGCGCGCGCGGTGGTCATGGTGCCGACTCCTCGTACTCGGGTTCGCCAGCCAGTCCGGCCAGGGTGTCGAAGAAGCCCTCGATCAGGGCGGGCAGCGCGTCGGGGTCCTCGCCCGCCGCCCACGTCTGCAAGGCGGCGACGATGAGCCCGGAGCAGGCGGCCACCACGGTGGCCGGGCGCAGATCGGTCGCGGGGTCCACGCCGAGACGTTCGGCGACCACGGCCACCGATTCGCGCAGTCCTTCCGCGCGGATGCGCTGGTAGTCGGCGAGCAGGGCGGGTTCGCGGTCGAAGCGCTGGAACAGGGCCCACCGGCGGGCCAGCAGCGGTGCGCGAGCGCCCCCGTATTCGGCGGTGAGCCAGTCGTGGACGGCGTTGCGGTAGGCGCGCAGCGGCGGTTCGTGTGCGGGACGGCGGCGCAGCGCCTCGTTGACCTGGTGCACGTCCTGGTCGATATCGCCGAGGATGGCGGCCTCGATGGACGGGAAATGCCTGCTGAAGGTGCGGCGGGTGACGCCGGCGCGTTCGGCGATGTCCTCGACCGCCACGGCGTGCAGGCCGCGCTCGGTGAGCAGGTCGAAGGCCGCGCGGGACAGCGCTTCCCGGCTGCGCCGGGTGCGCAGCCTGCGGCCGTCCAGGTCGACGTCGTCGTCGGTGCCCATGCCCTCAGCGTACCAGTATTGTCCCGGCGAGACATTACCCGGCCGAGGGGGTGCGTAGCCGGGAGTTCGCCGCTTCCCCAAAAAGCCCCGGGCGAAATTATGAGTAGTCACAAATACTCCCGAAATCCCGTGCGGAACCACGTGTTCATGCCTGTACCCGAATGGTCGACGACAAAACTCCAGAAGGCCGCACAGTTTGTGCCCACGCACAGTTGAAAGCACCCCGCTGTAGGCCGTAAAACAGGCTCTCACCTGCCAGTATTACCGACTCTTGACCATTCGCGAATCCGGCGCTACAAAGGAATTCTCCGCCGACCCGAGCTGTTCGAACCGGCCGACGAGAATTGCAAGCCAGTGGTTACCGATGTCATCGATGTGACCGCGGAATTCCCGATCCCCCGCAAGGCGGTCTGGGACCTGCTCCGCGAGCCGCAGACTTACCCCCGAGTTTTCCCCGGTATCGGCGCGTGCGAGCCGATGGAGTCCGTCGGGGGCCACCAGGTCCTGCGCCTGCGCATCGGCACCGCCGAATCCGGGGTGCGCACCCAGGTCGTGCAGGTGCGGGTGGGGCGCTGGTACGAGAGCCTGGAGCTGATCTGCCCGGCGCTGGGCAGTTTCGCCTCCGTCCGCCTGCGCGGCGACGAGGAGCGCACCCGCATCGCGGTCACGTTCTTCGCGCCGGGCCGGGTGCACCCCGCCGTCCCGGCGCTGAGCAACGGCGACGTGACCGCCTGGGCCGAGCGCGGTTTGCGCCGCATCGCCGACCTGGTCCGTGGCGCGACCACGTCAGTGGTGGTCAACGGCGAGAACTCGCCCCTGCGCCGGCGGGCGCAGGTGGTGCGGCAGATCGTGTCCACCGGCGTCGTGCGCGCGCATCGGCCCGACGTGGGATTCAAAGCGCTGCGCCGCCTTTCGGAATGGGGATTCAATCTCGCGGGCGGCTATGCCGCCGCCGCGGCGTTCGCCCCCGACCGGCCGGGCCTCATCGACGCCAACGGTGTGCGCACCTTCGGCGAACTGCACGAGCGCACCACCGCCATCGCCGGCGCCCTCGAGATGCTGGGCCTGAGCGCGGGCGACGCCGTGGGCCTGCTCGCGCGCAACCATCGCGGCATGGTCGAAACCATGGTCGCCGCGGGCAAACTCGGCGTCGACGTCGCACTGCTCAACACCGGCCTGCCCGCCCGGCGCATCGAGGAGGTCGTGCAGCGCGACAAGCTCGCCGCGCTGTTCGTGGACGGCGAATTCGACCACCTCATCCAGTACCTGCACGACGACCTCCCCCGCTACGCCACCGACGCCGCGAGCCTGGGCCGTCCCACGCTGGACGACCTGGCCGAGATGGGTCACACCGACTTCCGCAAACCCACCCATCCCGGCAAGCTCATCGTCCTCACCTCGGGCACCTCCGGCACGCCGAAGGGCGCGCGGCGCCCGCACGCCAAGGGGTTCAGCACCATCGCGGCGCTGCTCTCGCGCATCCCGCTGGGTATGGACGAGACCATGCTCATCCCCGCGCCGCTGTTCCACACCTGGGGGCTGGCCGCGCTGCAACTGAGCACGGCGCTGCGTTCGACCGTGGTGCTGCCCGACCAGTTCGACGCCGAGGACTGCCTGCGGCTCATCGCCGAACACCGGGTGAGCACGTTCATCGCGGTGCCGATCATGGTGCACCGCATCCTCGAACTGCCCTCCGCCGTGCGCGCCCGCTACGACACCTCGTGCCTGCGAATCGTGGCGAGCTGCGGCGCGCCACTGGCCGCGAGCACGGTGCTGGACTTCCTGGACGCGTTCGGCGACGTCCTCTACAACGTGTACGGGTCCACGGAGGTGAGCTGGGGCAGCATCGCCGATCCGGCGGACCTGCGCGCCGCGCCCACCACCGCCGGGCGGCCGCCGCTGGGCACCAGGGTCGCGATCCTCGGGCCCGACCACCGCCCGCTGCCGGTCGGGGCGACCGGCCACATCTTCGTGGGCAACCACATGCTCTTCGATGGGTACGTCAACGCCTCGCCGCCCGACGAGGCCGACGGCATGCTCGACACCGGCGACCTCGGCTACCTCGACGCCGCGGGCCGGCTGTTCATCGCGGGCCGCGACGACGAGATGATCATCTCCGGCGGCGAGAACGTCTTCCCGCGCCCCGTGGAGGAGGCGCTGGCCTACCTGCCGCAGGTGCGCGAGGTGGCGGTGGTGGGCGTCCCGGACCGCGAGTACGGGCAGCGGCTGGCCGCGTTCGTGGTGAAACGTGAAGGCGCGGGCCTGGATTCGGACATGGTGCGCACCTACATCCGCAACCGGCTGAGCCGGTTCTCGGTGCCGCGCGACGTCACCTTTCTCAACGCGCTGCCGCGCGGTGAGACGGGCAAGATCCTCAAGCGCCTGCTCACCGGCACCGACGGCGCCACGCAGCACCCGATCATCGGCACCATCGCGCCCGGCCCGTCCTGAGCGAAAACCGTTGGCGCTGTGACTCGTCAGCACGGCGCGGGGCAAGGTGCTGGAGGTCTTCCAGTCCCGGCCCGGACCTCTGTCAGGGCCCGCTCGGCGCGCCTATGCTCGCCAGCGACGGCCTCGGCGCGGGTCACCCGCAGGGCCCGGCACGAGACTATGGCCGGGGCCGCACACGGTCCGTCCCGGCTCGCGCGGCATGCTCCCAATCACCGTCGCCGCGGGCCGGGGCGGGCCGGCCTCATTCGGGGCCGGACGGCTCGTCCACCGTGCGCGGCTGATGGTCGCGCAGCGATTCCAGGAACCCGCGCGTGTACTGCGGCGGGGTGGCGTGCACCGACAGCGTGTTGACCACCGCGCGGTAGGCGGCCAGATCCGACTGCTTGTCCAGGTACAGCGCGCCGGTGAGCTGCTGGAGGTAGACGATGTCGGGCAGGTCGGACTCGGTGAACCGCAGCATGGTGAACCCGCCGTCGGCCAGCGCCGGGCCGCCCACGTGATCGGGCAGCACCTGCAGGGTGATGTTGGGCTGGTCGGCCGCCTGCACCACCCGCTCGATCTGCTCGCGCCAGACGGCCGACCCGCCGATCCGCCTGCGCAGCGCCGCCTCCTCCACGATCAGCCACACCTGCGGCGGCTTGGCCCTGGTGAGAATGTGCTGCCTGCCCATGCGCAGCGCGACCCGCCGTTCGATGGCGTCGACGGACTCGTTCGGGTGCGCGAGCATCAGCAGGGCGCGCGCGTAGTCGGCGGTCTGGAGCAGTTCGGGGACGGCCCTGGGTTCGTAGCAGCGGATCAGCCGGGCGGCCTGTTCCAGGCCCAGATAGGTGTCGAACCACTTCGGCAGCCAGTCGCTGTCGTGGTGCCACCAGCCCGAGGTGTTGGCCTGCCTGGCCAGTTCCAGGAACTCCGCGCGCTCGGTCTCGTCGGTGACGCCGTACAGCGTGAGCAGGTCGACCAGATCGCGCTCCCGGAAGCCGGTGCGGCCGAGTTCGAGCCTGCTGATCTTGGAGTGCGAGCCGCGGATGTGCTCGCCCGCCGCCTCGCGGGTGACCCCCGCGGCCTCGCGCAACCGCCGCAGGCGGCCGCCGAGCAGCATGCGCAGGACGGTCGGGCCGCCCTCGGCGACGGAATGTCTTCCGGCCGAGGCGCTTTCCGGCGAGGGTCGCGCTCCCGATGTCGGCATCCACCGAGTCTGCCACGAATTCGCCGCGACACTCCAGGGACTTCGATCCCGTTTCGCGCCAGAGCTGTTGTGATCCGTACCGGTGGGACCGGTCGGTTTCCGCTCGTCCCCGGTCACCACTCCCGCACCAATCTCGGCCCGGGACCGATCGCCGCGCGGGTCGGCGACGAATCCCTACCGAGTCGCGTGTGGCAAGAGGGTGATCGTATGGCGACGGTGGGTGTCTCGACCGATATCTCGGTGGTCCGCGTGGTACTGCTGCCGAACCCCCGGTCGGACGGCCCCTCCGGCGGCCCCTCCGGCGGGCCACCCGAGCAGATCGACCGCGAGGTCGACCGGGCCGGCCCCGCCGCGGCGGTGACCGCCGTGCTCGGCGACCTCGCCGACCGGACGCTCTCGCTGATCGAGAACATCGCCGTCACCTACCGCACGCCCGGGGAGCGCCGCGAACTCGTCACGCACCTGGGCGCCGGGCGCTGGCGCACCACGTCGCTGGTCTCGGTGCGAGCGGCGCTGCTGGCCTTCGTGCGCGAACACCGCGAACTGGACCGTTTCGGCACCCTGCTCGGGCTCGAGGTCTCCGAACGCGAACTCACCTATCTCGTCACCGGGCCGTCCCGGGAACGCGTGCTCGCCGCCGGGGCGTGGAAGCGCGGCGACGACGCGGCCGCCGAGGCGTTCGACCACGTGCATCCCGCGCTCATCACCCACGGGCTGCGGATCGACGGCATCGCGCTGTTCGGCACGAAGCGGCTCCGACCCGCACTGCGCGAGCAGGTGGCGCGCGCGTTCGATGCCGAGACCGTCACGCTCGACGGTCCGCCCGACCCCGCCGCCCTCGGCGCGGCGGTGATCGCCGCCGGACAACTCCCCGAGGACGAGCCGGCGACCGTCCTGCTCGACGACGACACCCGCCGCGCCGCCGGACTGCTGCCGGTCGGCATCGCGCTGGCCACGCTGCTCGGGCTGGCCGGGCCCACGGTCGCCCACCTCACCGACGACGCCGTGTGGACGCGTCCGGTGACCGTCAGCGAGGCGGCCGCGCCCGGACCGGCCGACCCCGCGACGCAGCCCGCCGACGCGCACGCCGCACCGCCCGCCCCCGTGCCGATCCGCATCGAGGCCACCCACGACGCCGCCGCGCCCGCGCCGCCGCCGGTCGCCCCGCGGCCCGTGGTCGCCGCGCCCACCCGGGCCCCCTCCGTTCCGGTCGCCACACCGGCCCCCACGTCCGCCGCCGATGCATCCGTCCTGCCCGAGGCTCCCCCATCCGTCACGACCGACCCCGCCACGCCCACCGAACCGCCGTTGCCCACCACCACCTCCGTCGGCGCGCCGGGCCCCGACGGGCTGTTCCCCGGCGAGTCGCCGCCACCGCCGCCGGACGCCGACCCGGCCGTGGTGTCGGCCTGGTGGGACAACCACTGGCGCATGAAACAGCTGTGGCTGCAAGGCAAGTGAGCGTTCAGCACTCGCTCACGGCGGGAATCCCGCGCAGGCGTTCGTCCAGCCACCCGACCGCCTCGGGATAGCCCACCACCGCGCCGATCAGGTGTTCGCCGGGCACACCGCGATACACGGCCGTGACGCCGAGCCTGCACTGCTCGTGGTACAGGTTGCGCGCGCCCTCGGCCGGGATCCACCACTCCTGTTCCCCGTTGTAGATGTAGAGCGGCACCGCCGAGGCCATGTTCTCCATGCGCGTCACGCGGTAGATCTCCTCGGCGAACTCCGAGCGCAGCGGATCGGGGAAGTTCGCGGCGATGTCGATGGGCAGCAACAGGATTCCGACCGCGCCGAAGGTGCTCGAGCAGGTGTCCTTCACCGGCGAGGTGGCGATCCACCCGGCCAGGTTGTTCATCCGCTCCACGATCCCCGGGCGTTCGCGGCCGATGCCGAACACCGCCCCCATGAACACCGCCGAGGCCAGATTCCCGTTCATGCTGCGGGCCAGGATCTCGTAGTCGGCCGGGACACCTCCGAGCGCCGCGCCCGCCACCACACCGGTGAGTTCCGGGGCGTACCCGGCGAGCAGCTTCACGGCGCCGTGCGTCGCGATCGCGCCGCCGGAGTACCCGGTGAGCGCGAAACGGCTCGTGCCGAATTCGGCGGGCAGCAGCGCGCGCACCGCCCGAATGCCGTCCAGCACAGCGTGTCCCGCGACATACGGTTCGGCGTAGGCCATGCGCGGGCCCTCGTGGTCGGGAATCAGCACGGCGTAGCCGCGCAGCAGCGCCAATTGTGTTGTGGGCGGGAGGAAGTCGGTGATGCCGGTGTTGCTGGTCCACCCGTGGGCCATGCTGTAGCCGGGTGCGCACTCGCGCCCCAACGCGTTGATGGGGAGGTTGTTCACCAGCACCGGCCTGCCCTCCGGCCCCGGCCACGGGGTCGCGGGCACCACGAGCGTGGCGGTCGCGAACGACGGGCGGCCGTACGCGTCGGCGGTGCGGTATTTGGTCAGCAGCGCCCGCTCGAACGGCATCAGCACCATCATGGCCGCCGTCGGCGTCACGTCCCTGACCTCGATGATCTCCCCCGGGGCGAGGTCGGCCAGGTGTGCGGGCCAGGCGTCGAAGATCGGGTCGCCGACCGGGGCGGGCAGTACGGCCGCGTGCAGAGCGGTCGCCGTCGGCGAGAGCACCGCGTGCTCGGGGGCCGCCACGTCGGGCACCGGCGGGGGCGCGACGAGGGGCGGTGGGATCACCCGGTCGATCCACTCCTGCAAGCCCGGTAGCAGCGAACCCGACGCGTCGGGCAGCGGCGGCAGCCCCGACAGATCGGGGATTCCGGGGATGACCGGTGGCGGCGGCGGTTGCGCGGCGGCGCTTCCGGCCAGGACCGGAAGCGCCAGCAGGACCGTCGTGACGAGGGCGGGCAAGCATCTCATGGCACACACCTTCGGATGCGTGGGCTGTTCGCCTGGCCCAGGGAGATGCGGCCGCGGACCCCCGATCGCCCCCTGTCGCGCCGAGGGCCAGGGATTCAGGGTAGGCCCCGGCGACCGCCCGGACACCGGCTCGTGCCCGAGTTGTGCGCGTCATGACGCCGAATCGCAACAACCGGGCGAATCCACCTGGCGCACGGTGGATTCGGCCCGGTCGGCGCGGGGAACCGCCTCAGCAGTTGCTCGGCGCGGGCTCCCCCCGGAAGCGGGCCTCCAGCCAGCCCAGCGCGGCCGGGATGCCCAGCACCGCCGCGGTGAGGTGGTCGGGCACCGGGATCTCCTCGGACTGCACCCGCACCCCGGCCTCGCACCAGCGCCGGTTCGTGTTGACGATCGCGTCCACCGGCACCAGACCGTCGATGGGCGAATGCCATTCGAAGACAGGGGTTTTCGGGACGCCGTCGTAGAGCTCGAGGCTGTTCTCCTCCACCACGGCCCTGGCCCGCGGGTCGTCGATCATGGAGGTGGTCTTGGCGAAGTCCATCGCGCCCCGGCCCGCGCCGGTGGCGATGATGTCGTTGGTGCAGCTGTTGGCCATGGCGGCGCGGGCGGCCAAGCCCCGGTCGTTGAGCTGCTCGCTGAGCGGGAAACGCTCGGGATACTCCCGCTCCAGGCCGAAACCCGCCGCCATGGCGAGCCCGAACACCGGGTGCGAGCCCAGACCGAGACCTTCCAGCATTTTCACCAGGTTCATCGGGACGCCGCCCATCGCCGCGCCCGCGATCTCGAGGTCCGGCGCGTACGTGGGCGCCAGCGCCGCCGCCCAGGCCGTCGCCATACCGCCGCCGGAGTATCCGGTCATCGCGACCGGGCTCGACTGCACCCGCAGCTCCGGCAACTGCTTGACGGCGCGGATGCCGTCCAGGGTGATCTGCCCGCCCAATTTCGCTGCGCCGTAAGCGAAATTGGGGCCGAGGTGATCGGGCAGCGCGACGGTCCAGCCGCGCTGCAACAGCACGTTCCAGGCTGGCGCCTCGCGCACGACCAGGTTGGGATCGCCGGTGTAGAGCACGCGCGAAACCGAGCAATCCGCGCCCAGGCCGTTGATGATGTGCTGGAACGACAGCAGCGGGCCGTTCTCGCGGTGCGCGCCCGGCGTGAGCAGCGTGGTGGTGGCCGCGATGGGCTTGCCCTCGGAGTTCGTCGAACGGAATCGGACCACCCGCACCGTGGTGTCCGGGAAGATCGGCAGCGGCGGCATCGGGCGCACCGCGAGCACCTCCCCGGGTCGCTTGTCCGCCAGATCCGGCGGCGTCGCGAAGAACGGGTCCGGATCAGGCGCCGGGTACAGCGGCGCGGAATGTCCCGCTCCGGCCACCGCGACCAGCATCAGCGCGCCGAACGCCAGCGCCGCGGCCGTGCGTATCGAGCGTAGGGCCTGACTCATGGACGTATGCCTCCCCTCGGGTCCAGCAATGGAGTTCATCCTGGAGGTGGAGCGACGAAGACGGCAGAACCACCGGAGCTTATGTGGACAACTCACAAGCGCGACCGCGACACGCTGTGCCGCGCCCGGGTCACCCTTCTGACGAATCTCCAACGCCGGCCCAGCCGCCCTGTGACTTGTCCAGCAGGCCGGGTGCACCATGTACTACTCCATGGTCGGGCGCTTAGCGTGATTCCCGTCGACGCAGCGTGGCGGCGATGGGAAGGAGACGGTGACATGAACGGCACGACGGCCACGGGCACCTATCGCGCGGCTGTACCCGAGACCCCGGATCGACGCGTCACCGTCTACTTCGAAGGTCCCACCGCCGACGACACCCTGGTCCTGGAGTACGCGGCCACCAGCGCCGAGGCGTGGGCGTTCACCACCGCCGCCCTCGGCGCCGGGCTCACCGTCACCATCGACGGCAAGGTCCGTCCGGAGCTGCCCCGGCTCCCCTGCCGCTCGCTCTGGGGTTAACGGCCGAAGACCCGGTCCAGGAAGGCCACCGTCGCCGGAAGGGAGTCGCGCGCGGTGGCCAGGTGATCGCCCCGGAACAGCTCGACCTCCACGTCCGTGCCGTGCGCGAACAGTTCGGTCACCAGTTTCGCGGTGAGCGGGATGGGCACGTCGCGGTCGGTGACGCCTTGGCCGAGGTAGAGCGGCACCGTGTAGCCGGCGACCGGCACGCGCATCATCGAGTCGACCACCGCCAGCAGTGCCGGATCATCGAGCGGGGCCGCGAGCATCGATCCGATGGACACGTCACGCACCTGCTCGTCGGCCTCGAAGACGCAGTCGTTCTCCACGATGCTCAGCACCCGCTGCCCCTCCGCCGTCAGGAAGCGGTCCAGGTCCAGTTCCGGCGCGGTCGCGCGCAATCCGGCCATGATCATCGCGAAGTACGCCGTCGTCATGCGCAGCGGCAGCTCCGGCACCCAGGGGCCCAGCAGCGGCGCGACCAGTTCCAGATTCGACGGCGGACCGGTCGCCACCGCGCCGTGCAATCGCAGCTCGGGGGCGTCGGCGGGCGCGAGGTGGGCGGTGAACAGCGCGGTCTGCCCGCCCTGGGACTGGCCGACGACAGCCCAGTCGGCGCTCAGCTCCGGCACCAGCGTACGGGCGGCTCGCACCGCGTCGATCATGCTGCGCGCCTGCGAGGGGCCGTCCAGGTAGGGATGTGTGCCCGGTGTGCCCAGGCCGACGTAATCGGACAGCACCACGGCGTATCCCGCCCGCAGCAGCGTGGGATACAGCGTGTCGAGATAGAAGAGCCGGGGTTCCTTGGTGAACGTGCAGTGATCGGCGATGCCGACGGTGCCGTGCGCGTAGGCGACCACCGGCCAGCCGCCGGGCGGCGGGGTCCCCGGTGGCACGTAGATGGCTCCGCCGCTCTGCATCGGCCCGCGCGGACCTCGCGACCAGTACGTCATGGACAGGCCGAGGCTCGCCTCCTCGACCGCGACCACGCTCGGTACCGGCGCGGACCACGTCACTGCTCCCGGCGCACCACCCCCGGGGTTCGCCGTCACCGGCCCGGCGCCGATCAGCACCGCGGCCACCGCCCCCAGCGCACCCGCCGCGATCCGTGTCCGCGTCATCGACCGATGATTGCCCCCGGTGTCCGATTCGGCAAGCCACCACAATCGGTGTCCCGCCGTGTCGCGGCCGGCGCACCGACCTGCGCCGACGGTGTCGCGACGCCCGGCACGACTACGCTCGGACCCATTCGGCCGGGCAGTGGCCGGACGACGACAGGGAGGATCGGGAGTGAGCCGGCTGGTTCGGAGTGAGCGCACGGCACGGATGGCCGCGGCGCTGGGGGGTGCGCTGATCCTGGCCGGCGTGGCCGGGTGCGGAACTGGTGACGAGAACGCGGCCGCACCGAGTACGACCGTCACCACGACCACCGCGCCGACGGCGACAGCGCCGACCGAGTCCGCCACGCCCGTGGCCGCGCAGCCCACCGTCGACCCGTACGCGGGCGTGCCCCTCATCGAGGGCGTCGAATGGACCGACGGTGTCGACGGAGCGCGCCTGATGGTCTATCCGTCCCAGGCCGGGCGCCGGACCACCTACCCCGGCTCGGACGAGCGCGCCTGGCAGGAAGTGCTCGTGCTCTCGCCGCGGGCCTCGACGCCGGGCATGCGCGATCAGTTCATCTGCC
Source organism: Nocardia puris (assembly GCF_003315035.1). Lineage (GTDB taxonomy): Bacteria > Actinomycetota > Actinomycetes > Mycobacteriales > Mycobacteriaceae > Nocardia > Nocardia puris. The sequence continues at coordinate 312,591 of NZ_QNRE01000002.1, read as the reverse complement.
ACTGGGACTGGGCGCGCCTGGCCCAGCCGAACAAGCCCAGCTGGAATCTGGAACCGTGGCGGCCCGATGTGGGCTATGCCGCCACCGTCCAGGCCGCGTGCAATCCCGGCGGCCCCGAACGCTGACCGCCCGGGGCGCGGCCCCTCCCGTTCACACCGACCGTTTCGGAAAGGACGCTCCCCATGCACGTCGTGACCGCCGGTGGACACGGCAAGATCGCCCTGTTGCTCGCCCCGCTGCTCACCGCCGCGGGCCATTCCGTGGACAGCCTCATCCGCAATCCCGCGCACGCGCCCGACGTCGAAGCCACCGGCGCCCGGCCGGTACTGCTCGATCTGGAACATGCCGAGCCCAGCGAGGTGGCGGCCGCGCTGCGGGGCGCCGACGCCGCCGTGTTCGCTGCCGGCGCCGGTCCGGGCAGCGGCGTGGAGCGCAAATACACGGTGGACAAAGGAGGTTCGGTCGCGCTCGCCGAAGCCGCCGAGAGCGCCGGGGTGCGCCGGTTCGTGCAGATCTCCGCCATGGGCACGGGCCTGCCGCCCGCGCCCGGCTCCGACGAGGTGTGGATCGCCTATCTGGACGCGAAAACCCAAGCGGAGGAGGACCTTCGGGCGCGGGATCTGGACTGGACGATTCTGCGTCCGGGCCGGCTCGTCGATACACCGGGCACCGGCCTGGTCACGCTCACCACCGAGCGCGCCGGGCGCGCGGACGTACCGCGCGCGGATGTGGCGGCCGTGCTCGCGGCGGTGCTGACGGCGCCGGGGACCACCCGCACCACCCTCGAGCTCGTCGCGGGCGCGACACCCGTCGCCGACGCCGTGGCCGCCATCGGTAACTAGAGGATTGCTGAAATCCGTGGGGCGCAGCGGATTCCGAGGTCGCGGAGCCGCCGCACCGCGACACCCACGAACTTTCGGCAACGATTCGGAAACAAAGTCCGCGAAATGGCGCGCGGCGCGCGTGAAGTCGGTTCGCCAATCGGGCGCGCCGCGAATCCGATCAACCCCGTCGGGTGCACTCGCGCCGCGCGCGCCGCGAACTGTTCTCGGACCGCCGTACCGAACCGCCGTGCGCGCCGACGCCGTGACGTGGGCCGACATCACGCCACCTGGGCGCGCATCGCGCCTGGCAGGGCGCGGGCACGCACTATATCCGGCGTGCCGCACCTCCCGATGCCGGACCGTCCGGTCGGGACTTCGGCCCTGGTGCGTCGGCGCGCGAAAATCCTTTCAGCCGAACGGAATAGATCGTGCAGATGTGCTTGCATCTGAAAGGTGCACGGACCTAAACTCAGTTCCGCACAGCTATATAGGGGACAACCGAGGGTGGCCGCACCGGCAAACCAAGACAAAAGTCGCCAGCAATTTGCTGCCACCCCGAAAGTCAGGGGTGTTCTTATGGATCGATCACTCGACGGCCGGATCGGATATGCCGACCCCGCGCCGTTCGACCTGTCACACACCGGTGGAACCGTGAGTCCGCCACCGGCCCGCAGCGGGCCCCAGACGCACGCGTGCTCGCGGGAGACCGCCGTCGCGTTCGTCATCGATGCCGTCGAATCGACCGGCGCGGCCACGCGCAACGACTTCGACATCGACCGGATCGTCTCCACGGCGCACGCCATGGCCGACGACTGGGACCTGAATACCTTGCAGCCGGAGACCTTCTGGCGCATCGCGTCCAGCTGCATCAGGCAGTAACCGGACGCACCACACGACGCCGCGGACGAACAACGCCGCGCGTCAAGGGTTTTCGTCTGTGAACACCCGCCCCTTCCGGACACCACCACGGTCCGCACGGGACCGAACAGGCGCCACACACCGCGCGACCGCCTGCGTCCCGCCTCTCATATCGCTTCACGTTCCGCCCGCCGCCCGCTCGGGCGCACCAGCTTTACGCGCCCGAGCGCACGGCCGCCGACGGGCGAGGTCGTCCGTCCGGGTGCGATTGCGCGCCAATCTTCTTGACGCATCATGGTTTTCAGGATGGGCACTGAAGACCGGATCGCGCGGGACGGCCGACGTGGCGATGAACGGCGACCGCCCAGGCCGGCCGGTGGGGCGACATCACGAATCAGCCGTCATCAATCGGCCATCATCAATCAGCCGAGCGCCACGGCCGAGCTTCGCCCGGCGGCCATCGCACTCCCCCGCCGGCCGCACAGCGGCCCACGTCCGCGGACGGTCGCGCGCGGCGTCGACTCCGCCGCCGGCCCCACACCGCGGACTCGGTGAGCAGGTCCAAGCCGGGGCACTCTTCCGGCCCGCTGCCTCCATACGGCTTGCGGCCCGACGGGCACGGTCTCGCGTGCTCCGAGACCGCGTCCGGCCACCCCACCCAGCACTGCCTCCCGCACCCGCTCGGCGTCGCTCGGCCGAGGCGTCATCGCTCCGCCGAACGCCCAGCACTCTGCGCAGGCCCTGTAGCGAGGCAAGCACAGCGCCGCCCGCACGGCGAGAGGCGACAGGCGCCACCGAGATTCGGCGCCGGACCGCGTCGAATTCTCGGCGCGAAACACCTGGAAGCTGGTGTCTACAGCGCTTGACGCACCGGTGGCCGATATTCGTAACACTTGGCACTCCCCCGAACCGCGAGGAGGTCGACGCGGCCTCGCCCGCAACACCCGGCCGTTGCGACAAGTCGGTCAACACGTGAGGGATCGGCGTCGCAGAGCGCTGTTGTCCGTGGCGGCCACGTTCGGCGCGACCGCCGACGACGTACGCCCGGTCCGGCAACCCGGAGCACAGCGCACTTCCCCATCGAAAACGACCGTATGGTTCGTGACATGTGAACTCGACCGGCGCGCAACAGCTTCCACGTATCGGCCGCACTATCGCCGCATTCCCCGCGCCGTGGGCATCATCGAGCAACTGCCCGGCGGACGCACAGCAATCGGGCCGGCACCGTCAGGTACCGGCCCGGATTCGGTCTGGTGGCCTAGGAGTCGCGCCCTCGGGCGTACTCGCGCAGCTTCTCGATCGAGTCGCCGGGCGGCAGCGCCTGCACGCTCAGGCGGTCCATCACCGAGCGGTACTGCGCGAGGTCCTGCCTGCGGTCCAGATACAGTGCGCTGGTGAGATGTTCGAGGTAGACGACGTCGGGCAGTTCCGCCTCGGAGAAGCGCAGGATGCTGAACGAGCTGCCCGCGGCGGCGTGCTCGCCCGCCGAGAACGGCAGCACCTGGATGGTGACGTTCGGCAGTCCGGCGAGTTCGATGAGGTGTTCCATCTGCTCGCGGTGCACGTCGGGGCCGCCGACGGGCCGGTGCAGCGCCGCCTCGTCGATGACCGCCCACACGACCGGCGGGTCGGCGCGGAACAGGATCTCCTGGCGCAGCCTGCGCACGTCGACGCGGCGCTCGGTATCGGCGTCGTCGCTGCCGAGGGTGAGCACGGCCCGCGCGTAATCCGGCGTCTGCAACAGACCGGGCACGAGATGTGCCTCGTACGTACGGATCTTGATCGCGGCCTGCTCCAGGCCGAGGTAGGTGCTGAACCACGAGGGCAGCAGATCACTGTAGCGGTGCCACCAGCCGGGCTCGTTGGCCTGCCTGGCCAGATCCAGGAACTGTTCGCGCTCGGCGGGATCGTTGACGCCGTAGAGCGTCAACAGATCCCGGATGTCGCGTTCCTTGAATCCGGTGCGGCCCAACTCCAGCCGACTGATCTTCGCGTGCGAGCCGCGGATGGCATCACCCGCGGCCTCGCGGGTGATGTTGCGACTCTCACGAAGTTTCCGTAGCTGACCGCCGAGGGCGATCCGGAGGACAGTCGGACCACGTTCCACGACAGCCGATTGCACGAAGCCGTCGTCGTTGGGTTCTGCGATCATGGAGTTCGTCTCCGATACTCGAGGTTGCCCACCAGTGTGTCACAAAGACGTCCGCCCGAGACACACCGCACCGACCGCAATGTTACCTTTCAGCTAGTCAAATCGTCGAACTCTCCGGCTTTCGCGCCGCGCACGAACGCATCGATCTCGGGCCGGGTGTAGAAGACGACGGCGCCGTCCGGAAAGCGCGAGTTGCGCACCGCGACCAGTCCGCCGCTCGCTTCGGCCATCTCGACGCAATTGCCGCCACTGGGGCCGCTGAACGAACTCTTGCGCCACGCGCCGGTGATCCTGGGCAGGGTTGTTTCCGAGTTCACCATTTCCCACTCCTCGGTTGAGCCAGTGTGAGGGATCCATTCGAGTCGGCGCTTGCAGATGCACGCTCAAACGTTCTTGCATTTGCACCGACGCCTGGACGATAGCACGAAGTTCACCCTGTGGCACCGGATGTTTCGGACCTACCGGTCGGCTTTGTGACCGGTGATTCCGGCCCGTCGGTGAACTCCGTGTTCAGGTCCTCGAACAGACCCGCCGGACCGACTTGAATCTTGTACTGTCACAGTGCACATCGGATGTACCAGCCATTCGCGACACCGGGCCGGACGCCCACGGCGCGCCCCGAAACGCGGTCACCGGCCGATACGTCCGGCCACGCACACCCGCTCGCCTGAGGAGTCTTACGCAATGTCCGAAGACCACAGCCCGCTGATCCGGACCGACATTCCACATTCGGCACGAATCTGGAACTACTGGATGGGCGGCAAGGACTACTACGAGATCGATCGCATCGCGGGCGACGCGGGCATCGAGGTCGACCCCGACATCACCGCGATGGCCACCCAGTCGCGCCAGTTCCTCATCCGCGCCGTCCGATTCCTCGCCGGTGAGAAGGGCATTCGCCAGTTCCTCGACATCGGCACCGGCCTGCCCACCATGCAGAACACCCACGAGGTGGCCCAGAGCGTGGCGCCCGAGTCGAAGATCGTCTACGTCGACAACGACCCGCTGGTGCTCACCCACGCCCGCGCGCTGCTCACCAGCACCACCCCCGAGGGCGTCACCACCTACATCGATTCCGACTACCACAAGCCCGAGCTGATCATCAAAGACGCGCAGAACGTCTTGAACTTCAACGAACCGATCGGTGTCATGTTCATGGGCGTGCTCGGCCACGCCAAGACCTACGACGACATGAAGCGGATCGTGAAAACCGTGCTGGACGCCGTGCCTTCGGGCAGTTACCTGGTGCTGTGGGACGGTACCGACGACAGCCAGGCGTACGTGACGCTGTGCGAGAACTACACCGGCACCGGCGGCACCCCCTACATTCCGCGCCCCCAGGCCGACATCAAGGCCGTCTTCGAGGGCCTGGAGTTGGTGGAGCCCGGTTTCACCTCCATCACCCAATGGCGCGCGCCGTCCACCGAGGTGGGCGAGGTCCGCCCGATTTCGGCGTACGGCGGCGTCGCGCGCAAACCCTGACACGTCACGAGAATTCCACGGGCGCAACGGCGGCCACTTGCCCTCGGGCAGGCGGCCGCCGTTCGTATTTCTGTTGGTCGTTCGTGCAGATGTACTTGCATCTGTAAGGAACGCGGCTCTAAACTCGATCACAGAAACGCGGGGAGGTGCGCAGGGAGTTCTCGCCGGCGTCACCACACTTCACCTCCCCATCGTCGGACGCGAGGGGCGGTCGAAATGAGCCAACCATTCCGAACTCCCCACCGGGTCGCCCAGGGCGGCCTCGGTGTAGAGACGCTGCGGGCTCGATCCGCGGGAGAATTCACCGCCGACTGCGGCGCGGAGCCGGGCGGCCTCACCTACCGCCGCGCGCGGGAGATCCTCTTCGCCCACGAGGTGCACGGGCCCCAGTGCCGGCAGTGGCTGGCCGCTGCGGCCTACCTGTCCGCCGGCCTGGACGACGAGTAGTCTCCGGGCGAAAAGTGCTGGTGGACAAGCCTTTACCGGGTATGTCCACGTCGACGGGCCGCTGATCTCGAGCGCCGCCACAGTCCCGCTCTGCCGACTCGGGCGCGCGATCACAGGATGCGCCGACATCTCGCAGGTCGCGTTCGATCGCGCGCCCGCCCACCTGACCGGTTCCCGAGGTGAACGGGCGATCCCGTCGGCGTTCGGCGGATCGCTCCGGATATGGACCAGCTTCACCGGATGAACGTTCAACACGTCCTCGACTACACCTGCCGAATTGGCGTCCGCACCGGACATTACGGACGCTTGTGTTGAATGACGTCGCAAAAACCGGGCGGTAGGTATCAATTTGATCCGTGCCCGGTTCCAGTAATTCCCGTACCCCCGGATTCAGCCCGCGGGAGCATCGCGCGGATCGGCGCCGACGTGCGTACGGCGCACCGCCGGACGTTCGATCGCACCCGCGTCGGATGGTCCAGTCGTGCGGGCCCGGGGTGACACAGTCGTACGCATCCGTCACGCCGAGCGGCATCGCAGAGCAGAGCTCGGCACGACCTTATATCCAGAGCGCGGGTTCGCGAACTCCGCCCACGACGCCGACCCCCACGTGTACCGGCCGTCTCTCCTCCCCCTGGTCTCCACGGGATGCACCGCGCATCTGGGGAGCGCGATCGCGGCATGCACACCCGATCGTGCGACGCGCCCCTTGCACGCGGGTCGCGGACCGCTTCTCGAACAGCGACCTCGAATTCCGCTGCGGCGCTGCGATTCCGGGCACGGCAACCCGCCGGGGCACACCCACTCGCCAGGCAACGATCCGGCAAGTGCCAAACCCGTTACCGGACAGCGATGTTCGCACAGATGCACTTGCATCCGTACCGGACACCCGCATAGGATCGGCCCGGAAGTAAGGGGAGCCTCTACCCGCCGAGCCCGCGCCGACGACGCCGTGCCACGCCTCGGCGCCGCCTGTCCGAAGGTCGTTCGCATGGATCAGCCGCCACATCGCACCCGCCGTCTCGGCGTCGCCGATATCGCCGCCGTATACGGCGCCGAGGCCGTCCAGCACCGCATCGCCCAACTCCGCGCCTGCGGCCAGCACTACGCCGCCCTCGCCATCGAACGCGAAATCCGCTCCGCCACAGGCAAAGAGGGCATGAGCGCGTAGACCGCCCTCCCCGGCCACCCCTCGCCACCTACTCCCGACACCCACGTCACGTCGCCAAGCTCCACCGCACCTCGACGCAACAAACGACCCACCACGAATCCCCCACGCCACCAATCGGACCGAATCACCGCGCCCAGCCCCACCCCACCGGCGAGCAGAGCACCCACCCCCTCCACCAGGCGAAACCCACAACAAGGCCGAACAGACCACCCAAACGCACCCCGAACGCCAACCCAATGGGCCCACCTCACCTCCGCAAAGCGGGTACCCGGAGCGAAGCCGAAGGGACCGCCAACGTGCAGCCCGGAGCGAACGCGGAGGGACCACACTGGCACCGAGTGCCATATCGCTGAGCCGGGCGGTCGACGCCCGGCCGAGGCGGACTTCCGCCCCGCCGGGGATCGCGCCGACCCACCTGCCGGCGCGATCCCCGGCGGAGCGGTGAAGTGGCCCACACCACTGTCCATGAGGAAGTGTCAAGCGGGCAAGCGATGAATGTGCCGGATCACGAGCGAGCCGTATCCCGGGCGTGACGTGGGCGCTGGCGGAGGTCGCCCGATCGGATGCTCGGTTTGTCACCACGCACAACGCCGGAGCGCTGCAATGGATCTCACCGAACAGTTCCGGCACTCATAACTGTTTCGTATAGTGAGGCAACGATTCGGGCGCAGTTCCATCACGCCCGAGGTGGCACTGGAGCGCAACGAATGACCTTTACCGGGCTGGACCTGGCCGGCACCTCCGACGGGGCGCTCGAGATCGGCGGCCGGCCGGCCTCGGTCCCGCTGCAGGACACCGACCATGTGGCCTCGCACATGGTCGGCTACTTCGCGACCTACGTCGCGCCCTGCCACACCCTGCCCGGCGAAGCGCTGCGCGGCGACGTCACCAAGGTGACCCGGTTCTGCCTCACGCTGGCCGCGGACATGTTCGACCGGCGCACCGTGCCCGACGACGACCAGCTCGGCGAGGTCCGCGAATCGGCCGCGCAGTGGGCGCGCGAGGCCGTGCCGCTCGGCACCATCCTGCGCGCCTACCACGAGGGCCTGCGGATCGCGTTCGGCCTGGTCACGGCCGGTGCGAAGGCCGACGACGTGGGTGAGGTCATCGTGGCCACCGACCTGATGCTGGAACTGCTCGAGGTGATCACCGCCGCGGTGTCCGACGCGTACGTGGACGAGCAGCATCTGGTGGCCCGCGAGCACCAGACCGCCGCGCAGACGCTGGCCTCGGCGCTGCTCAGCGGGCGCGGCAGCTCCGCCCTGGCCCGGCAGGCGGGGATCCCGGTCGCCGACACCTACCAGGTGGTGGCGCTGAGCGTCCCCGAGCACGCCGACGAGCGCGACCCGCGGGTGGACACGCACGTCGCGGCCCGGCGCAAACTGCGCCGCCTCCAGTCCGCGCTCGCCACCACCTTCCGCTCCCGCGCGCTCGCCCTGCTCTCCACCAAGGGCGGCACGCTGCTGCTGCCGCTCACCGAGGGCGTCCCCGCGCTCACCCCGGACCTGCTCGGCGAACTCGCCACCGCCGCCGAGGTGCCGCTCACCGCCACCGTGATCACCGGCGACACCGACCGCATCCCCGAATCCGCCGACCAGGCCCACGAACTGCTCAACCTGGTCCGCGTCGCCGGACGCGCCCCCGGCCTCTACGAGATGGCCGACCTGGCGGTCGAATACCAGCTCACCCGCGGCGGCCCCGCCACCCGGCGCCTGGCGACCCTGCTGGACCCGCTGGACGCGCACACCGAACTCTTCGACACCATGCGCGCCTACCTCGCCAACGATATGAATCGCCAGCTCACCGCCCGTCAGCTCTACGTGCACCCCAACACCGTGGACTACCGGTTGCGCCGCATCGCCCAGCTCACCGGCATCGACCTGGCCACCTCCGCCGGCATATCCCAAGCGGCCATCGCGCTGCTGGCCCGGGACCTGGACCGGACCGTCGCACGCCGCCTGTAACGCCGACCGATGCGGATTCGTGCTGGTCACGAGACCGCGAACTTGCGATCCTGGAACCCCGTGAGTTCTGGATGGTGAAAAGTATGCGAATCGCGGAGATCTTGCGCAGTAAGGGCAGCGACGTCGCCACGGTCGCGCCCGAGACAACGGTGCGGGCCCTGTTGGCCGTGCTCGCCGAACACAACATCGGCGCGGTGGTCGTGTCCCCGGACGGCACCACGATCGCCGGGATCGTCTCCGAGCGCGATGTCGTGCGCAGCCTGCACCGGCACGGCGCCGCGCTGTTCGACACCCCGGTCGCGGAGATCATGACCGCCGAGGTGCGCACCTGCGACCTCGACGACCACGTCGACAGGTTGCGTCGCGTCATGACCGAACACCGCGTCCGGCACCTGCCCGTGGTGCACGGGGGCGCGCTGGTCGGCATCGTCAGCATCGGCGACGTCGTCAAGAGCGCCATCGCCGAACTGGCCACCGAACGCCAGCACCTCGTCGACTACGTGCAGGGCCGGTACTGATCCTCAGCCCAGATCGGCCGAGATCCACCGCCGCGGGCGGGCGTGCACGGTGACCATCGGGCCGAAGCCCTCGGCCTGCACCAAGTACGGCTCGACCGCCTCGGGCGGCAGGTACCGCGCGGCCATCACCCGGTGCTCGTCCACGGTCATCGGCGTGATCCCGGTGACCTCGACCTCCACCCCGACATAGCGGATGGTGGGTTCGACGCGCTGCACCAACAGGCTGAAACGGCCGGACGCGCGGATGTGGCGCAGCTTCACCGAATCCTCGGGCGTGACCACCCAGACGTCGTCGGCATCGGGCTCGTACTCGTACCAGATGGGCACGTTCAGCGGGGCGCGCTCGGCCCCCGCGGCCACCGCGAGCGCGGCGACGTGGGGCTGCGCGAGGAATTCCTGTTTCTCTTCCTTGGTCAATGGCATGCGGGCAGCGTATCCCCGGGGTCCGACAAGTTGGCGCGGCCGCGAAACACGTTGTCCACGTGAAAGCTTCGATCGCGCCCGGAAAAGTGCGTATCGTTGATCGATGTTCCGAGCGCATCCGCGTGAAGGGAGCGTCACTTGGGGTCACCCGCACCGGGCCCGCCCGCCCTCCGGCGCTCGGCCGCGCGCCCGAACCCCTACGCACCACCCCCGCCCGGCAGCGTCCGCGCCCTGTTCCCGGCGCTGGCCGAGGGACCCGAGGTCTATCTCGACAGCGCCTCCACCACCCAGAAACCGCGACCTGTCATCGAGGCCGTGCACCGGTACCACTCGTCGCGCACCGCCAACGCCGGGCGCGGCACCTACCGGTGGGCGACCGGGCTGACCACCCGGATCGCCGAAGTGCGTGCGCACACCGCGGAATTCCTCGGCGCGGCCCACGCCGACGAGATCGTCTTCGCCTCGGGCGCCACCGCCGCCCTCAACGCCGTGGCCCTGTCGTGGGGACTGGCGAATCTCGCCGACGGCGACGAAATCCTCTACAACCCGCGCGATCACGCCGCCAACGTGCACCCCTGGTTCCATCTGCGCGACCTGCTCGCCCGCTTCGGCCGTCGCATCACGCTGATCCCCTACGCCACCACGGCGCTCGGCGAGGCCGACACCGCCGATATCCTCGCCAAGACCACGCCGCACACCCGCCTGCTCACCGCCTCGCACCTGCACCACGTCTACGGCGGGCTCACCACGCTCGAGGAGTTGCGCGGCCGCCTCGACCCCGGCGTCCTGGTGTGCCTGGATTGCAGTCAGAGCGGCGGGCATCTGCCGGTCGATGTCACCGCGCTCGGCGCGGATTTCGCGGTCTTCGCCGCGCACAAGATGTTCGGCGCGCCCGGCACCGGGATCCTGTTCTGCCGCCGGGCAATCCACGATCGGCTGCTGCCGTTCCTGCCCGGCGGCAACTCCGGCGTGACGCTCACCGACGCCGGTCTGGTCCCCGGGAAGATGCCGGAGCTGCTCGAGGGCGGCACCCACAACATCCCCGGCATTCTCGCGCTGGGCGCCGCGCTCGAGGTGCTGGAGTCGTTCGGCCTGGACGAGATCGCCGAGCACGACCGCGTGCTCACGCGCCGGCTGATCGACGGCCTGCGCGACGCTCCCGGCCTCGAATTCCTGCCCGGCCCCGCGTACGCGCCGTGCGCGACGGGACACGGCATCGTGTCGTTCACCCTCGCCGGAATCAGCGCGGCCGACCTGGGTTTCGTGCTCGGGGAGGCGGGCTTCCTGGTCCGCACAGGACTGCACTGCGCGCCGGGCGCCGATCCCGATCCGGATTCGGTGCGGGTGAGCACCCACCTCTACACCACCCTCGACGAGATCGACCGGTTCACCGACTGCGTCACGACGATTGCCGAGGAGGTCACGTGACCATCGATACCCCGCGTTACGACCGGAGGGCGGCCTCCCGCATTCTGGCGACCCTCGCCCGCGACGGCCTGTTCGACGGCGAGACCACTCCGCCCGCGCCGCGCGTGCTCGAATACTCCTGCGCCACCATGCGTCCGGAGCCCGGCAGCCATCTGAACTACTCGCAGCGGCTGTATCTGGAGCGGTTCATGCGGCCGTGCCAGCCGTACCAGGTCACCACGGCGACGCACCGGATGGCGTGGACCGACAGCGACGGGGTGCCCAACACCGGGCACTACCGCGCCGACGGACTCGGCCCGGTCGTGCCGATCGCGGCGCGGGAAACCGTGCTGGCGCTGTGGCATTCGCTGCGCGACAACGCCGACCTGGCCGAGCGGGCGGCCGCGCTCGGGTCGCGGGATCGCGCGGTCCTCGAGGGCACCACCACCGACCACGAACCCTTGGAGATCTTCCGTGTAGGCCTCGAGGCCACCGGCCGGGCCCTGGCCCAGCACGCCCTGCTGGCGCGCCAGACCCCGTATCGCGAACCCGTCGAATTCGCCAAGGGGATGGCTGATTCCGGCATCTTCGCCGCCGTGGCGACCCGGTGGTTCTGGGAGTTGCAGGCCTCCACCTACCGGCGCGGCATGATCCCGGTGACGCTGGCGACCCAGCCCGACGGCACGGTGCGCTACACCGCCGAATCGGTCGCGACGCTGCGGGCCATGAAGGACGCCACCATCGCCGAGGCGCACACCGTGATGCGGCGCGCCACCACGGTGGAAGGGCTCGACGTGGCGGCCGCCCTCGCCAAGTATCACGAGGATCTGGACCTCATCTCCCGCCAGTACGCCCTGCTGCCGCCGAGCACCCGGCCCGCGTGCCTGGCCGCCATGCCGCACCGGCTCGACGGCGAGCACTACAGCATCCTGCCCGAGGTGGTGGACCGATTCGTGGCGGTGTTCGCGGCCGTCGTCGCGGCGGTGCGGGTGCGCGAGATTCCCGTCGAGCAGCAGCCGAACGCCGACGCGCCGGGCGCGGCGGCGGACGAGGTGTTCTACGTCCCCGACATGAACTGCAAGCACTGCGTGCGCACCATCACCGGCATCCTCACCGGCATGGGCCTCGACGTGCTCGACATCGACCTGCTGAGCAAGCGGGTGGTGACCGAGTTCCGCAGCCCGCGCAACCGGGCCCGCGCATTCGAGGCGTTGCGCGACGGCGGCTACAACCCGGTGGCGGAGCGTCCCGACCCGGCCGCCGCGGAAGCCGAAGTCCCGCAAGCGGAATCCGCGGTATGACGGCGCCGCACCCGGCGCTCCCCGCGAAGATCCATCCGCTGGTGCGCGCCTTCCTGGATTCGCGCGACGACGTCGACCGGGCGGTGCGGCGCGCGGGCACACCGACCCACCTGGTGTTCCCGCAGGTGTTCGCCGAGAACGTGGCCCGGCTGCGCGACGTGCTCACGCCGAGATCACCGCGCTACCGGATCTGCTACGCGCACAAGGTGAATCGTTCGCGCGCGTTCGTCGCGGCGGCGCACGCGGCGGGGATCGGGATCGATGTGGCCTCACCGTGGGAACTCCACGGCGCGCTGGCGGCGGGATTCGCGCCCTCCCGCATCGAGGTGACCGGACCGAAAGGCGAAGCGTTCCTGCGGGAGTTGGTGCGGTGCGGCGTCACCGTCAACGTGGACAATATGTGGGAGCTCACCCGCCTCACGGAATTGGCGGAGGACGGCGCGCAGGTGCCGGTCCTGTTGCGGATCTCCGGATTCGCGAGCACTCCGGTCAGCCGGTTCGGCATCCCGGTCGACCACGCGGCCGACGCGCTGAACCTGGCGGCCACGCACCGCGGCCGGATCACCTTCCGCGGCTTCGCCTTTCACCTCGACTCCGGTGAGATCGCCGAACGGGTGCGCGCGATCGACGCCTGCCTCACGCTGGTGGAATCCGCCTACGCGGCGGGTCTGTCCCCCACGGTGTTGAACATCGGCGGCGGGTTGCGTCAGGTGTTCACCGCCGATGCCGACCGTTTCGACGCCTACGTCCACGCGCTGCGCGACTCCCTGCTCGGCCGGGGCGAGCGAATGAGCTGGGCCGACAACACCTTCGGCTATCACGTGGACGACGCGGCGGTGCACGGCACGCCCGTGTTCCACAAGTACGCGAACACCGTGCCCGCCGACCGCATGCTCGCCGACCTGCTCGACGCGCCCTTGGACCGGCACGCCGGCCGCCCGGTGGCGGCCGTCGCCGCCGACAACCTCCTGGACCTGTGGCTCGAACCGGGCAAGGCGCTGGTCGACCACGCGGGAATCACGGTGGCGCGCGTGGAATTCACCAAGGAGCTCGCCGACGGCACTGTCCTCGTCCACGTCGACCTCAGCCGCGACGCGGTCACCCCGGCCGATCAGGAGGTGATGGTCGACCCGCTGCTGCTCGCCACCGCACCCGCCGACCCCGGGCCGGTGGGAGTGTTCCTCGCCGGACGGCTCTGCCTCGAACGCGATCTGATCACCCAGCGCAAGGTGTGGTTGCCGCATCGACCAGGCCCGGGTGACCTGCTGGTCTTCCCGAACACCGCCGCCTACCACTCGGACCTGTCGGCCGCCTCGGCCTCCCGGTGGCCCGCCGCCGCGAAGTTCGCCGTCGTCCACCGCGGCGGCGAATTCGAGATCTGCCCCGACGACGAGTACTCCCCTGTCGCGGCCCGCAACGGCGCCGAGGTGATGTGATGCGCTACGACCACATCACCGACCTCATCGGCAACACGCCGCTGCTGCGCCTCGACCCGCGCGGGCACGGGCTGGCGGGGGTGGAACTGTACGCGAAGCTGGAGTCGCACAACCCTTTCGGCTCGGTCAAGGACCGGGTGGCGTGGGGCATGATCCGCGACGAGATCGACGGGCTCGCCGCCGAAGGACGCACGCTCATCGAGGCGTCCAGCGGCAACACCGCCAAGGCGCTGCGTGTGCTCGGCGGGTTGTCGGGGGTCGGGTTGCGGGCGGTGACCAATCGCATCAAGGTCACCGAGGTCCGGGATCTGCTCCACCTGCTCGGCACCGACATCGTCGAACTGCCCGGCCTGTCCGAATGCCCCGACCCCACCACCCCCAACGACGTGTACGCGGTCATCGAGCAGACGATGGCGAAAGATCCTGGCGCCTACCACCATCCGTCGCAGTACACGAACGAGAAGAACGTCGAGGCGCACTATCTCGGCACCGGGCGCGAGATCCACGACGATCTCGCCGCCGACGGCATCACCCGGGTGGACTACCTGATCGGGGGCCTCGGCACCACCGGCTCCACGCGCGGCGCGGCCACCTATCTCCGCAAACACAATCCGGAGTTGCGCACGGTGGCCGTGGTGTCGGAGCGGTCCGACTTCATCCCCGGCATCCGGTCGGAGACCGAGATGTGGGACGTCGGGCTGTTCCAGCCGGAGTTCTACGACCGCATCGTCACCGTCGATTCCGGCGCCGCCGTGGACGCGACCCTGCGCCTGGCCACCGGCTTCGGCGTCCTCGCCGGGCCCACCAGCGGCGCGGCTTACGCCGCCGCACTGGAAACCCTTGGCGCGCTGGAACGTTCGCGCAGCGACGATCCGATCGTCGCGGTGATCATCGTGTGCGACCGCCTCGAGCCATACCTCTCCTACATCAAGAAGCGCCGACCCGAACTGTTCGGCAAACCCGGCCGCCACCGGCCCACCGAGGCCGAGCTCGCCGCCACCCCGCGCCTGTCTCCCGCCGAACTCACCGAGCTCGACCGCGACGCCCGCCCCACCATCGTGGACACGCGCGGCGCGATGGCCTACCGCATCGGCCACGTCCCCGGCGCGATCAACCTCCGCGACGACCAGCTCGACGACATGCTCACCCACGGCATACCGTTCCCCCGCTCCCGGCCCGTCGTGTTCGTCTGCCCCGTCGGGGAGATCTCGCTGCGGTTCGCCGCGCTGGCCCGCCGCGCCGGCTACGACGCCGCGAGCCTGGACGGCGGGGTCGTCGCGTGGCGCGATGCCGGTCAGCCCTTGGAAAGCAGCGCCTGACCCGGTGCCGCGCGGGCTCGGACGCGGCACGAATTAAGGTGGTTCGGTGCAGACAGGGCAGGAAGCAGGGGACGGTGTGCCCCGGATCTGGGGTGGAACGACGCTCACCGAGCGCCGCGAGGCGCGCCGCGTCGCCCTGCTCGAGGCCGCCCTCGACCTCATCGGTGAGGCGGGCGCCGCGGGGGTCACCATGCGCGCGGTGTGCCGCCGCGCCGGTCTCACCGACCGCTACTTCTACGAGAGCTTCGCCAGCCGCGACGAACTGCTCGACGTGCTGTACCGGCAGGTAGCCGACGAATTCCTGGAGCCGATGACCGCGTTCGCCGCGGGCGACGACCCCTCGCGCGACCGCGCCCTCGCCGAGATCCTGGTGGACAAGGTGCTCGAGGACCCGCGCAAATCGCGGTTGTTCCTCGTCGAGCCGTATTCGAGCACCGGGCTCGGCCAGACCACCATCGCGGTGATGCCCGCGTTCACCCGCCTCATCCAGGACCACCTGTTCACCCACATCCAGGACCCGGTGCGGCGCAGGCTGGCCGCGCTCACCATGGCCAGCGGCAACGCGGGCATGTTCTCGGCCTGGCTGAACGGCTCGCTGCGGGCCACGCGCGAACAGATCGTCGACCACTGCGTCGCCACGCTCACCGCCTACCGCACCATCTACCGCGACTGACCCCGCGCGGGTGTGCTCGGCCACAACCCGGTTGCCCCCGGTATGTCCGCGGGGTTTACTGGCTGGCGCACGGGTGCCGAATCGTGCGGCTCAGCCGCGTTCAGCACCGACGATCTCCACGATGCGAAGGAGGTGAGCCGGATGCCCGGCGGTAACAGTCCGATATCCCTGTCAGCCGACCATTCGTCCAGCGACACCTCCCCCGCCGGACCGGTGGCCCCGCGTCCCCGGTGAACCGGCCCTCGACGGTGCGCTGACCTTTCCGTGAGGAGTGCGCCATGTCGATGGTGGAAATGATCCTGCGGCTGCTCACCGGCGTCGGTCTCGGCGCGGTGATCGGTTTCGAACGTCAGTACCGGGCCCGCATGGCGGGTCTGCGCACCAACGCCCTCGTGGCGGCCGGCGCGACGCTGTTCGTGCTGTTGTCCGCCAACGGTTTCGAGGGCGCCGTGGCCGACCCCACCCGGGTGGCCGCCCAAATCGTCTCCGGCATCGGGTTTCTCGGCGCCGGTGTCATCATCCGCGACGGGTTGAGCGTGCGCGGGCTCAATACCGCGGCGACACTGTGGTGTTCGGCCGCCGTCGGGGCGCTCGCCGGCGCGGGGATGTTCGCCACCGCGCTGGCGGGCACCGTCGCCATCGTGACGGTGAACATCGCGCTGCGGGCGGTCGGGCGCGCCGTCGACCGCCGCCCCGAGGCGCGCGACGAGGAGCCGGTCGGCTACGAACTCGCCGCCGTCACCGACGACGCGCACGAGGCGCACGTGCGCGCGCTGCTGGTGCAGGCGCTGACCCGCTCGGACTTCCGGCTGGTCGCGGTGTCCAGCGCCGACACCGGCGACGGCCGCGTGCAGGTGCGCGCCGATCTGCTCGGCGACCAGCGCGACGACCGGCAGATGGAATCCGCCGTCAGCCGGATCGGGCTGGAGCCCTCGGTCACCAGCGTCGGCTGGCGGGTCGCCGCCCCCGATCCGGCCGGCGCCTGACAGCGTCGCGAACTCGTTACCGAAAAACGATCGGGCGCAAGTAAGCTGACCACGCCCGACGACGACCGGAGGAGTTCCGAGGCGATGACCGATCCCGTGCAGGGTTTGACGGGGACGATCAGCACGCCCATCCGCGGCGCCGGGGCACTGGGAGAGGTGTTGGTCGCGATTCGCGGGGGGACGGAGTTGTATATCGCGCGGGCCACCGAGCCGATCGAGGTGGGCGCCACCGTATTGATCGTCGCGGTGCATCCCGGGCGCATCGTCGACGTCGTGCCTTGGATTCCGCTGACATCGGAATAGTCGCCAGAACATTTCCGAACGAACGAAAAAGGGAGACACCCGTGCTGGGTTATCACGTGCCGAGGCCGGACGAAGCGATGCTGGTGAGCGGCGGATCGGCGAAGGACAACGCGCCGTTCCGCGTCATCATCGGCCGCGGCGCCTGGGTGGTGCCGTTCTTCCGCAAGGTCAGCTACCTATCGCTGGCCATGTACGAGGCCGAGATCCGGGAGCGCTGCGTCACCAAACAGGCCATCCAGCTCGACGTGCGCGCGGTGATCGCCTTCAAGATCGCCAACGATACCGCCTCGATCGTGAACGCGGCGCAGCGCTTCCTCTCCGAGCAGGAGCAGGAGATGTCGATCCTGACCGGGCGCATCTTCTCCGGCCACCTGCGCTCCATCGTCGGCTCGATGACGGTCGAGGAGATCATCCGCGAACGCCAGCGCCTGGCCGACGAGGTCCTGCTGGCCTCGAAGGTGGAGATGGGCAATATCGGTCTCTCGGTCGACTCGTTCCAGATCCAGTCCATCGACGACGGCGACCTCGGCTACATCAACGCGCTCGCCGCCCCGCACAACGCGGCCGTGCAGCGCGACGCGCAGATCGCGCAGGCCCAGGCCGCGCAGCGTGCCGCCGAGGCCGAACAGGAATCACTGCGCAAGCAGGCCGAATACCAGCGCGAGACCGCGGTGCTCACCGCGCAGTACCAGCACGATATCGACAAGGCGAATGCCGAAGCGGCACAAGCCGGCCCGCTCGCCGAGGCGATCGCCAAACAGGAAGTGCTCACCGCGCAGGCCGAACAGGCGCGCAAGGAGGCCGACCTGCGCGAGCAGCAGTTGCAGTCCGAGGTGGTGAAACCCGCTCAGGCCGAAGCGGATCGGGTGCGCATCCTGGCCGAGGCCGAGGCCGACCGCACCAGGATCCAGGCCGAGGCCGCGGCCTCGCACAACCGGATCGCGTTGGACCAGCTGCTGATCGAACAGCTGCCCGAAATCGTCAAGCAGGCCTCCCAAGGCCTGCACGGCGCCAATCTCACCGTGCTGAACGGACCCGAAGGCGTCGGTGAATTGGTGAACGGAATGGTGGGACAGGGTTTGACGGTGTTCAACTCGCTTCAGAAGGCGCTTTCGAACAACACGGACGATAATGCGGGCTAAAGTGGCCGAGGTAGCGACGGCGGCGAGGAGCGGGTGTTGGTGTCCATCGGAAAATTGGTGTCGTTCGACAGTTCCCGGGGGTTCGGATTCATTCGCCCGGAGGACGGCGGACCGGATGTGTTCGTCCACGTGAACGACATCGGGCTCGACGAGGACGAACTGCGCCAGGGCCGGGTATTCGAGTTCGACGTCACCGAGGGTGATCGCGGTCCGAAAGCTGTCAATCTCAGCGCCGTCGGCGGCGCGCCCGTCGCGGCGCCGCGCGCCAAGAAGGAACGATCCGGCACCGGCCAGCTCACCGCCGAGGAGCACCGCCGCCTGATCACCGAACTGCTGCTCGACGCCAGTCCCGCGCTCACCGCGGGCGAGATCCTCACCATCCGGGAACGTCTCACCGCCTTCGCCGACCAGCGCGGCTGGCTGGACTGACCTCCGCGCGGCGCGCCCGCCGCTGTCGGTGGGCGCGCATACCATCGGTGCGACGCCGTCTCGCGTCCGGACCGATGAAATCCGCGCGCTCGCGGCGTCGGTACGGGTGTGGGTACCGACGACCCGAGGAGGACCGCGTGGACCTACCGGTGATGCCGCCCGTGCGGCCGATGCTCGCCAAAGCGGTGCACGAGGTGCCGCGCGATCCCGGGCTCGCCTACGAGCCGAAGTGGGACGGCTTCCGCTGCGTGGTGTTCCGCGACGGCGACGAGGTGGAGCTCGGCTCCCGCAACGACCGCCCACTCACCCGCTACTTCCCCGAGGTCGCCGACCTGCTGCGCGCCGCGCTGCCGCCGCGCTGCGTGGTGGACGGCGAGATCGTGGTGGTCACCGAGCACGGGCTGGATTTCGACACGCTCCAGAACCGGCTGCACCCGGCCGCCTCGCGGGTGAACAAGCTGGCGGTGGAGACGCCCGCCAGTTTCGTGGCGTTCGACCTGCTCGCCCTCGGCGACGAGGACCTCACCGGGGAGCCGTTCGCCGAGCGCAGGCGCCGGCTCGAGGCCATTCTCGACACCGCGCTCGCGCGCGTGCACCTCACCCCGCTCACCCGTGATCCGGATGTCGCGCACGACTGGTTCACCCGGTTCGAGGGCGCCGGGTTCGACGGCGTGATGGTCAAGGCCGACGCCGAGCCTTACCGGCAGGACAAACGGGTGATGCTCAAGGTCAAACACGAGCGCACCGCCGACTGCGTGGTGGCCGGATTCCGCTGGCACAAGGACGGCGAGGGCGTCGGCTCGCTGCTGCTCGGGCTCTACGACGACGAGGGCCACCTGCATCACGTGGGCGTGGCCAGCAGCTTCACCGCGGCCCGGCGCAAGGAGCTGGTCGAGGAGCTGAAACCGTTGCGCGAGAACGCCCTCGAGCACCACCCGTGGCGGGAGTGGGCCGACGCCGCCGCGCAGGCCTCGGCCGAGGGCAAGATGCCGGGCGGGCTGAGCCGCTGGTCCGGCGGCAAGGACCTCTCGTGGGAGGCGGTGCGCACCGAACTGGTCGCCGAGGTGCGCTACGAGCACGTGCAGTCGGGGCGGTTGCGCCACGGCGGCAGGCTGGTGCGGTTCCGCCCGGACCGCACCCCCGAATCCTGTACGTACGCGCAGTTGGACGAGGCGCCGCCCGCCGAGTTGAGCGCGATCTTCGCCGAGGCGGAGGGCGCGCGGTGAGCGAGTCGGTGGAGGTCGAGACCGACGGGCGCACGGTCACCATCAGCAATCCCGGCAAGGTGTACTTCACCAAGCGGGGTGAGACCAAGCTCGATCTGGTGCGCTACTACCAAGCGGTGGCCGAGCCGTTTCTCGGCGTGGTGCGCGACCGGCCGCTGTTGCTCGAGCGCTACCCCGACGGCGCGTCGGGCAAGTCCTGGTTCCAGAAGCGGGTGCCCAAGTCCGCGCCGGACTGGCTGCACACCGTCGAGGTGTCCACGCCCAACGGCACCACCAGCGACGCGCTGGTCGCCCACGACCTGGCGCACATCCTGTGGGCGGTCAACCAGGGCTGCCTCGGCTTCCACGTATGGCCCAACCACGTCGGCGATCTGCGCATCGCCGACGAGCTGCGCATCGACCTCGATCCCTCGCCCGGCATCACCTTCGAGGACCTGAAGCAGGCCGCCGTGCTCACCCGCGACCTGTGCGCCGAACTCGGCATCGACTCGCGCGTGAAGACCTCCGGTTCGCGCGGCCTGCACATCTACGTGGCGCTGCGCGAGGAGTGGGACGGGTACCAGGTCCGGGCCGCGGCCGTGGCGCTGGCCAGGGAGCTGGAGCGCAGGCACCCCGACCTGATCACCGCGCACTGGTGGAAGGAGGAGCGCGGACAGCGGGTGTTCATCGACTACAACCAGAACGCCCCGCACAAGACCGTGTTCGGCGCGTGGTGCGTGCGCCCGAAGGTGGGCGCGCAGGTCTCGACGCCGATCTCCTGGAACGAACTCGACACCGTCGTGCCCGACGAGCTCACCCTCGCCACCGTGCCCGCCCGGCTCGCCGAACGCGGCGACCCGTGGGCCGACCGGGAGCCGCAGTCGATCGCGCCGCTGCTGGAGATGTCCGAGCGCGATATGGCCGCGGGACTCATGGACGCGCCCTGGCCGCCGCAGTACCCGAAGATGCCGAACGAACCGCCGCGCGTGCAGCCCAGCCGGGCCCGCAAGACCGCCGACTAGGACGTCCACTCCGTCCAGGTCTGCCCGCCGGTCCCGGATTCGCAGACCAGCGCGCGGTTCTCCGCCGTGCGGCCGGTCCTGGCGATCGACGGATCGCAGCGCTCGCCGGGCTCGAACAAGCCGGTGCCCACGTGGTATGGGCCCGACCACTGGTAGCCGCCCCGCGCGCCGGAGGTCTCCAGGCACAGCAAGGTGCCACCGTCCTCGGCCGTGCCGATGGCGCCCACATCGTCGGCGTCGCAGCTCGCGCCCTTGCGTACGGTGGGCACGGCGGCGGTGGGTGCGGGGGCCGCGGGCGGCGCCGCCGTGGGAGTCGCCGTCACGACGGACGTGACGACCACCGTCGAAGGCGGCGGCGGCGTCGAACCGCCGGACAGGAAGTCCGTCTCGGGCAGCAGCGAGCCCGGCAGCAGGAAGAACGCCGCGACGGCCGCGACCTGCGCCGCGCCGAGCAACAGGGCGAAGGTCGCCATCACCCGCCCGCGCGGATGGCTGAACGCGATCAACCCGAACACCAGGGCGACCGGGAACACCAGTAGCAGCGCCGCCACCAGCGCGATCACCGCGTACGGGTTCACGATCGGCCGCGCGGGGCCGTGGTCCTCCTGGTAGTAGTACTCCTCCCCCTCCTGCTCCTCCGGCCATGCGTGCGGCCAACGCTCGCGTTCCTGCCCTTGCGTGCGTGCCATCCAGGTCCCTCTCGCATCCAACTCTCGCGCAGGCCCCGGTAACCCGATCCCGCCCCGATAACGCCACCGCACGGCCGGGCCACGCGGGCCCGATCGGGCGGCTTCGACACCCGCCCGGACAGCACATCCCGCGGCGGCGCACTGTCACCGCGGAGGGCCCCGGACGGGCGAAATCAGCTACAGAATACGGAGGAAACCGCTGCGCACCACCTGTTTGTCCGATCGGCCGCCGGATAACGAACTCGGCACAACGCTCGCGATCACGCGGGCGCGAGGCGCATGCTGGGCACCAGATGGCGTCGCTGATCGTGCGCTGACGAGGTCAGGAGGAATGTGATGCTCGGACAGAACGAGTCACCGGCCGCGGACGACCGGCCCTGGCACGCCCAAGCGGGTGATCTGCTGGGAGATAACTACAACATGCCCGGCATCGTGCTCTGCGCCGTCGGGGTGGCCGCGATGGCCTGCACCCTGACCGCCGCCGGGTACGGCTTCACCG
The DNA here is from genome assembly GCF_003315035.1 of Nocardia puris. GTDB lineage: Bacteria > Actinomycetota > Actinomycetes > Mycobacteriales > Mycobacteriaceae > Nocardia > Nocardia puris. The sequence goes on along the minus strand of NZ_QNRE01000002.1, from coordinate 290,344 downwards.
GGTGGGCGCAGGTCGGGGCGGTCGTCACCGCCCTACTGTGGATCCTCGGCATCGGCGCGCTGGTCGTCGAGCACCGGCGCGAGGAAGTGATCGAACGCAAGTACGGCCGCCACGGGCACGCGCCCGGCCACGTGGGCACCGTGCGCTACAGCATGGAACCCGTGCGGTCGGACACCCCGCCGCAGCTGCCCGCCTGACCGGGATCAGCGCTTCCGGCCGACCTTCGGCATGGTCTCGGTGACCAGCGTCAGCAGGGCGTCGGCCAGCAGCTCGTGCACCTGCTCACGGGTGAGGTTGCCGCGGGTGATCCATTCGCGTCCGGCCACTTTCACCATGCCGCCGTAGGCGCGGACCATCGCGCGCAACTCCGCTTGATGCGCGGAACCGGCGAGCCCGATCATCAGCAGCGTGCGCTCGGCGGCGGCGTCATCGGCCTCGTCCAGGATCTGCTGCACCTCCGGATCGTCGCCGACCCCTTCGTGCGAGGTGACCTTCACCCAGGTGCTGCCGTGTTCGGCGATGGTGTCCAGCAGCCAGGCGACGCTGGCGTCGACGCGTTCGCGGTCGGTGCCCGTGGGCACGGTCATATCGGCGAGCTTGGGCAGCGTCACCATGCGGCGCACCACCGCGAGGTAGAGATCGCGCTTGTTGCCGAAATAGTGGTTGATCAGACCGCGCGCCACCCCGGCGCGCTGCGCCAGCTCGGCCGTGGAGACCGCCGCGTACGGGCGTTCGCCGAACATATCGATGGCGCACGCCAGGATCTGGGCGCGCCGTTCGTCCGGTTCCAGGCGACGACGGCGGGGCGAGCCGTCGGACGGCGCCGCCCCGTTCTCGGGTCGGGTGTCAGAGAGACCGCGCAATGAGATCCTTCATCACCTCGTTGCTGCCCGCGAGGATGCGCAGGACGCGGGCACCGGTGTAGAGCTGGGAAATCGGGTACTCCGTCATGTAGCCGTAGCCGCCGAACAGTTGCAGGCAGCGATCCACCACGATACCCAGCTGGTCGGTGATCCAGTACTTCGACATGGCGGCGGTGCGGATGTCGAGTTCGCCGCGCAGGTGCTTGACGATCGCGTCGTCGAGGAAGGTGCGGCACACTTGGGCCAGCGTGGCGCATTCGGCCAGCTCGAATTTGGTGTTCTGCATCGCGAACAGCGGTTTGCCGAACGCCTCGCGGCCCTTGGTGTAGTCGACGGTCAGCTCGACCGCCTTCTCCATCATGGCGGTGGCGATCACGGCGGTGACCAGCCGCTCCTGCGCCAGCAGCCGCATCATCTGGTAGAAGCCCTGGCCCTCGGCCTCGCCGAGGAGATTCGACGCGGGCACGCGCAGCCCGTCGAAGAACAGTTCGGCGGTGTCCTGGGCCTTGCCGCCGATCTTGTTCAGGATGCGGCCGCGGGTGAAGCCGGGGGTGTCGTCGGAGACCTCGGCGAAGATCAGCGAGACGCCCGCCGCGCCCTTGGTGGGGTCGGTCTTGACGGCCAGGATGATGCCGTCACAGAGCCAGCCGTTGGTGATGAAGATCTTCGAGCCGGTGATCACGTACTCGTCGCCCTCGCGCACCGCGCGGGTCTTGATGTTCTGCAGGTCCGAGCCGGTGCCGGGTTCGGTCATGCCGATGGAGAGCACCATCTCGCCCGACGCGGCCTTGGGCAGCACCCGGCGCTTGAGCTCCTCGGAGCCGAACTCCGCGAGGTAGGGCGCGATGATCGCGCTGTGCACCGACATGCCGAGCGAGCCGTCGCCGGCGAACGCCTGCTCCTCGATGATCGCCGCCTCGTGGGCGAAAGTGCCGCCGCCCCCGCCGTATTCGGCGGGAATGGCCGCACAGAGCAGCCCCAGCTCCCCGGCCCGGTTGTACAGGGGGCGGTCGGGGTGGCCCTGCGCGACGAACTTCTCCTCGTGCGGGACCACCTCCTTCTCGAAGAAGGTCCTCGCGAGTTCGCGTACCGCCTCGACCTCGTCGTCACTCCACGCCGCGCGCGCCATGTCACCGATCCTTCGTTCCCGGCCGGCCTCGGCGCCGGTCCGTGGCACCAGGGTCCAGCACTATTGGCACGATGTCAACAATGCGGGCCCGGCGGTGTCCCGATCGGGCGAACGAGAGCGCTCAGTCGGCGGGGCGGTCGGCCTCGACGGCCGCGAGCGTGGTGAAGATGGGCGTGTCCGGATCGGCGTCGATCCCCTGGCGGCGCAGGAATCCGTCGATCAGCCCCCACACGAATTCGGTGGCCTGGTCGACGAATTCGGCGGTGCGTTCCGGATCGGGCCGGCCCGAGTCCCCCAGCCACAGATCGGTGACCGCCACGACCACGCCGACCACGGCGCGCGCCAGGTAGTCGATGCCGTCGGCCTCGATGGGCAGCGCGTCGACGATCGCGCGCGCTTGCTTGGCGAAACGTCCGGCGGCGGCGCGGCCCAGATCGAACTGCAATACCGAACCGTCGGCCTGCTGGCTGACCTGCGCCTGCCCCAGGAAGCGAAAGACGTTGGGGTGCGCCAGGATACTGTCGGCGTATCCGGTCAGCACGCGGTGCAGCGCGGCACGCGGCGGTTGCAGGACCAGCGTGAGGTCGTTGCCCGCGGCGGCGGCCGCCGAGCGCGCCATCCGGTCGCCGATCTCGGTGTAGAGGTCGGCCTTGTCGGCGAACTGCCGGTACAGGCGGGGTTTGGTGATGCGCGCCTCGCGGGCGATGTCGTCCATGCTCGGGCGGGGACCGTCGCGGTCGATCACCCGGATCGCGGCGTCGACGATCTCCTCGCGGGTGATCGTCGTGCGCGCGGGGCGGACATTGGTGCGGGCCACGCCGGAGAGCATACATGTACCGGCGGTACGGTCACTGCCGTCGATCGGCGGCAAATGTCACGGAGGGTGACTCAGTTCATACCTGTCCGAGACGGCCGGACCATTGCCAGCGGCGTGACGTACTGTCAGTATCGTTGAACGTACCGACAGTACGATCCGGGTACCTCCGATCAGCCAGGGACCGACCGAGGCGAGCAGATGACCGATTCCTCCGACACCACCGACTCCGCCGGCGCGCGCAGGCCGGTCCGCAGCCGCCGCGTCGCGGGCCCCGGCGGCGATCTGGCCGTCTACGAGTGGGGCGAGCCCGCCGCGCCGCCGTTCGTGCTGGTGCACGGACTCACCGACACCCACCGGGCGTGGGCCGAGGTGGCCGTGCTGCTGGCCGACGGCTTCCGCGTGATCGCCTACGACGTGCGCGGTCACGGCGGCTCCCGGGTGCGCGCCACCGCGGACCTGCGCCTCGAGAGCCTGGCCGACGATCTGTTCACCGTGCTCGACGCCGTCAGCCCACACACTCCCGCGCACATCTGCGGGCACGCCTGGGGCGCGACCCAGGTGTGGGAGGCGCTGAGCGATCCGCGGGCCAACACCAGGATCGCGTCGTTCACAGCGATCTCCGGTCCCAACCTCGACCACCTCGGCGCGCAACTGCGCGAGCTGGCGCTGCGCCCGCGGCTGCTCGCGCGACTCGTGACAGATCGGAAGTTCTTGCGCCACAGCGCCGAATCCGTGCGCACCGCCGCCGGACGCGTCGTCTACCCGCCGCGCGTGCGCACGCTGCTGATCGAACGACTCGGCGGCATCGCGCCCGCCCGCGCCGCGTGCGCGCCCACCTGGCGCCGTGACCTGCGCACCGGCGCGCGCATCGCCGCAGCCAACCTGCCGCGCAGACTGCTGCGCCCGCGTCCGCGCACCACCGCCGTGCCCGTGCAGTTGCTGGTCGATACCACCGACGTGCTGGTGCCGCCGTTCCTCTACTACGGCAGCGGCCGCTGGGTGGACCGGCTGTGGCGCTGCGCCGTCCCCGGCGACCACTGGCTGCCGGTGACCGAACCGCTGCTGGTGGCCGAGGCGCTGGCGAACTTCGCCGAGGACCTGGCCGCCACCGACCCCAGCATCCCGCGCGGATGACCGACCGAGACAGAGCGCCCATGTCCGACGCCGCCACCACGCTGAGCCGCACGCTCGGCGCGCCCCTGCCCGAGGAGTTCACCGCGCTCCCCGAGGCCGACCTGGCCGAGTTGGACCGGTTGCTGCGCACCGCTCTCCACGGCCGCGCCGAACGGCTCGGCGCGGCCGTGGAATCGTCGCTGGGCCTGATCCCCCGGCTCCTGCGCCCGGCCGTGAAGAAGGTGCTCGGCCTGTGACCACCCACCTGCTCACGCGCGCCGAGATCACGAAACTCGCTCGGCTGCTGGAGATTCCGGACGAATCCGCGCTCGACTTCCTGAGTGCGCTCTCCCCCGAGGCCCTGCGCGCCTTCCGGGAGCGCGCCACCGATCTGCTCTTCGACCGGGATTCGAAACGCCTGCAACGCGTCGCCGCCGCCTCGGCACTCGTGCCGACCGCGATCAGCGCGAAGGCCGCCGAGCGGGCGTTCGGACCGGTGCTGTGCGCGGCCGTCGCGGGGTCGGTCGAGCCGGAGCGCGCGGTGGCGATCGCGCGGGCGCTGCCCGCGCCGTTCCTCGGTGCCGCCGCCGCGCAACTGGATCCGCGCCGCACCGGACCGCTGCTGGCCGCGGTGCCCGCGTCGCTGGCCGCCGAGGTGGCGCGGGTGCTGATCCGCGCGGGCGATCACGTCACGCTCAGCCGTTTCGTCGGCGCGGTGCCGGAGCAGGTGCTGCGCGCGGCGCTGCCGCTCGCCGAGGACACCGATCTGCTGCGCGTCGGGTTCCTGCTCGAGGACAAGTCCGGCACCGACCGGCTGGTGGACCTCGTCGCCGACCGAATCCCCGGCCTCGTGCGCGCGGCCGCCGACCACGGGCTGTGGGCCGAGGCGATCGACCTGCTCGACACCGTCTCGCCCGCCAACCGGGCCCGGATCGGCGATATCGCCGCCGGGCTCGGGCCCGAGGTCCTCGACGGTCTGCTCGCCGCCGTCCACGCCCTCGACGCGTGGGCCACGCTGCTGCCCGTGACGGCCGGGATGAGCCCGGACGGGTTGTGCGCCTTGGCCGCTCGGCCCGGCGTGCACGATCCGGCCGCGCTGGGCGCCGTCATGGACGCCGCGCTGGACGGCGGGCTCTGGCTCGAATTGCTGCCCCTGGCCGAACATCTCGACGACGAGCAGCGCGCCTTCCTGGCCGCGCGGCTCGCGGCGAAACCGGACGGCGAACTCGCCGACCTGGTCCGCCGGGCCGACGAGGCGGGGCTGTGGGCGGCCATGCTGCCGATCGCGCTGGCCATGGACGCCGGTGATCGGGCGCGCGTCGCGGCGCTGCCCGTGCTGCACGAACGGCCCGTGCTACGGACCGTCCTCGGGGTGATCGCCGAACACGACCTGTGGGGGCAGGGTTTCGCGCTGGTGGGCGCGTTACCCGAAGCGGCGCAGCGCATTCTGGCCTCCTGCCTGGGAGAGCTGACCCGCGGGCAGCTGCTGGCCGCCATCCGGGCCGCGGCGGCGAGCGAACACATCGACACGCTGGTCGCCGTCGCGCTCGCCCAGGACGCCGACGGGCGCGCCCGCGTCCTCGACATCCTCGACGGCCTGGACGATCTGGACGAATTCCTCGCCGCCCTCACCGCGGACACCGCGCCCGTGGTGTGGGACGCGCTGGTGGAGGTGCGCGAGGAGATCCCACCCGTCCTGCGCGCCCGCCTCGCCGATCGTGCCGATGCGTGCGGACATCCCGAGACCGCCGCCGGGCTGCGCCCGGCGGACGCCGTCGGGGCGGCGTGATATTTTGCCGCCATGACAACACCGGGGGAGAATCAGCCGCGTCCGTCCGCCGACGACTGGTGGACGAATCAGTCGAATCAGCAGCATCCCGCGCCGCCGTATCCGGCGACGGATCCGACCGTGCTGGGCGCGCAGACACCCGTGGCGCCCGCCGATCCCACCGTGCTCGGGCAGCCGGGCGGGTTCGGCGCGCCGTCGCAGCCGAGCCTTCCGCAGGCCGGCCAGCCGGCGGGTAATTCGGCGCTGGATCTCCCCGGGCAGGCGTCCTCGCCGGGGCAGCCGACCGCCGGGGTTCCGTTCAACGCCGGTGGTCCCGGGTACGGGAGTGCGCCGAATCCTGTTCCGGCGCAAGAGAGTTACGGGCAGCCGCCGCAGTCCGGACAGGGTCCCGGTTTCCCGGTGGACGGACCTGGGGCGCAGCCGGGATTCGCAGCGGCCGGGCAGCCCGGTTTCGGGCCGGGCGCTCAGCCCGGCGCGGGTTCCGGGTTCGCCGGTTACGCGCAACCGGGCCCGCCGGGCGGGCCGTCCGCGTACGCGCAGCCAGGCGCTCCGCAGGCCGGGCAGCCCCCACAGCCGGCGCAGTCCGGCTACGGCCCCCAACCCGGCTTTCCTCCTGCGGGCCAGCAGTCGTTCGGCCAGCCCCAGGGTCCCGCCGGTCAGCAGTTCGCCCCGCAGGGTCCGGGCGGCCAGCCGCCGTTCGGTCCCGGTGCGCCCGCGTCGTCGGGTGGCGGCGGCAAAGGCTGGTTGTGGGCCGTCGGCGCGGCTGCGGTCACCTCGGCCGTGTGGGCGGTCGGCGTGTTCGCGTTCGGCGGGTCCGGCGGGAACGGCGGCGCGAGTGCCGACGCCGATCTGCGTGGATACTCGGCCGTAGACGATCTGTGCGCGGAGACCGACACGTCTTCGTTCACCGACGACGGATTCAAGAAGGCGACCACCGACTCGTCCGGGAACAAGTACCCGAAGAGCGAGGTCCGCAAGCACGCCGTGATCGACGAGATGGGCTGCACCATCCGCTTCGAGGTGCCCGGCTCCACCGAGAAGTACGAGTACGCGGCGATCTACACCAGCCTGACCGTGCACAAGAGCACCGACCCCGGACCCGAGTTCACCGCCACCTACGAGACGTGGCAGCAGTCCGAGTACGGCAAGGACGCCACCGTCGACAAGGTGAGCGGGCTCGGCGATGTGGCGTTCCTGATCACCGACAAGCCCGCGTCCGACGACCCCGCCGCCGACGTCTCGCTCGCGGTGCGCGACGGCTGGGTGACCTACCACATCAGCTGGTCGCAGTACGTGACGGACTCGAGCCGCTCGGCGAAGGTCCCCTCGGCCACCGAGGTCGCCGAGATGCTGAAGGAGACGGCGAAACAGACGATGGCGAACGTGCGCGGGTAGCGACCGGGCGGCAACCGCCCGGCGCGCGTTTGCGACAATGGGTCGTTCGATCGCCCAGTTCACGAAGGATGTCGCCGCACCCGATGGCCGAGAGCAGTATCGACCCCGACGAGCTGGCCACCTGTCTGCGGGTCCTCGACCAGGCAGGCCGGCTGGACAAGGAACACCCCGATTCGGTGGCCGTGCAGCGCGCCGTCGGGCACATGTTCAAGAAGCTCAAGCAGCGCCGCCGCGTGGAGGCCCGCGACCGCGTGGCCTCGGCCGACCGCGCCGTGGTCGCCGCCACCGCCACCGGCTCCCCCACGCGCATCGACGACGAGACCGCGGGCATCCCGATCTCCTCGTCGGCCGAGGGCGCGAGCGCGGGCACGCTGATCCGGGCGCGGCCCTGCTACATCTGCAAGCAGCGCTACACCCGGGTGGACGCGTTCTACCACCAGCTGTGCCCCGAGTGCGCGGCGAGCAGCCACGCCAAACGCGACGCGCGCACCGACCTCACCGGCCGCCGCGCGCTGCTCACCGGCGGGCGCGCCAAGATCGGCATGTACATCGCGCTGCGCCTGCTGCGCGACGGCGCGCACACCACCCTCACCACCCGCTTCCCGAACGACGCGATCCGCCGGTTCAGCGCGATGGAGGACAGCGCCGACTGGCTGCATCGGCTGCGTATCGTCGGCATCGATCTGCGCGATCCGGCCCAGGTGGTGGCGCTGGCCGACGACGTCGCCGCCCACGGCCCGCTCGACATCCTCATCAATAACGCCGCGCAGACCGTCCGCCGCTCGGCGGGCGCCTACAGCGCGCTGGTGGAGGCGGAGTCCGCGCCGCTGCCCGCGGGCGCGCTGCCCGATGTGGTGACGTTCGGCAAGACCATGCAGCAGCACCCCACCGCGCTCACCGCCTCGCTGACGCCCTCGCTCACCGCGGCCGATGTCGCGGAGCTGGCATTGGTCGCGGGATCGGCCACACCCGAACGCATTTCGCGCGGTGTCGCGATCGACGCGGGCGGTCTGGTGCCCGATCTGGCGCACACCAACAGCTGGGTGCAGACGGTCGGCGAGGTCGATCCGACCGAGCTGCTCGAGGTGCAGCTGTGCAATTCGGTGGCGCCGTTCATCCTGGTGTCGCGGTTGCGCCCGGCCATGGCGGCCGCGCAGGCCCGGCGCAAGTACATCGTCAACGTGTCGGCGATGGAGGGACAGTTCAGCCGCGCCTACAAGGGGGCGGGCCACCCGCACACCAATATGGCCAAGGCCGCGCTGAACATGCTCACCCGCACCTCCGCCAAGGAGATGTTCGACACCGACGGCATCCTCATGACCGCCGTGGACACCGGGTGGATCACCGACGAACGCCCGCACTACACGAAAGTCCGCCTGGCCGAAGAGGGTTTCCACGCCCCGCTGGACCTGGTCGACGGCGCCGCCCGCGTCTACGACCCGATCGTGCAAGGCGAGGACGGCAACGATCTCTACGGCGTCTTCCTGAAGGACTACCGCCCGTCCCCCTGGTAGGGGTTCCCTCGCGCCCGCCGGGGGCGCAGAACGCACGCCATCGGCGGACGCGGATCCCGGAGGGCGCATGGCGGACAGCGGTGACAGGCGACGACTCGGCGCGCGCGCGACAAGGCGCCGCTCCTGCGATGGTCGACGATCCGGTTCGTGCTCGGCGCGCCCAGCCTGAACCGCACCGGGCGGGTCGGGGACGGTCGCGAGGCGGCGCTGCGCGCGTTCGTGCTGCACGGTCGAGTTGTCAGCTCCCGGAAAGCTTTCCGACGCCGTTCCAGCGGGCCGTGACGAAGGCCGCGACCTCCTCGACGTGATCGTCCAGGTAGAAGTGCCCGCCCGGGAACGTCGCGCGCTCGAACGCGCCGCGCGTGAACTCGCCCCACCTGTCGGCCTGCTCGGGGGTCGTGGTGGGGTCCTCGGTGGAGACGAGGGCGGCGATATCGCAGGGCAGCGGGTCGTCCGAGCGGTGGGTGTAGGTCTCCACGGCCTGGTAATCGGCGCGGACGGCGGGGAGCACCAGGTCGGCCAGGGACGGGTCGGCGCGCAGGATCGCCACCGACGACGGGTCCGTGGCGAGGCGTTCCAGCTCGGTGATGAGCGCGTCGTCCGGGCCCAGGTGCAGGCGGCCCGGTTCGGCGTAATCCGGTGTGGGACGGCCGGAGACGAACAGTGCCGCGACGGGCTGCCCGCCACGCGTCAGCCGCTGCGCCGTCTCGTAGGCCAGGGTGGCGCCCATGCTGTGCCCGAACAGCGCGAGCGGGGTGCGGCGGCGCGTCAGCAACTCCGCGGCGATCGCGTCGGCCATGCGGTGCAGATCGGGTACCTGCGGCTCGCCCAAACGATCTTGTCGACCCGGATACTGCACGGCGAGCACCTCGGCGCCCGGTCCGATCGCCCGCACGAGAGCCCGGTAGGCACCGGCCGAACCGCCGCCGGGCGGGAAACAGACCAGGTAGTGCCGTGGGTCCGGGTCGGTGCGCAGGGTGCGCAGCCAGCCGCCGCCGTCGATCGGTCCCGCCACGTGATCCTCCACTCTCTCCGGTGCCGCTAGTCTCGATCTGGTGAATGCGCACGCACCGCTGGTCCACGACTACGAAGCCGGAATCGGAGTACCCGCTTCCTCCATTACGCACTCGCCCGATCCCGGCAGCAATCTCGCCGCGACGTTGCCGGTCTGGTCGCTGGCCGCCGGGTCGGTGGCCGCCGTGGCCGCGGCGGCGAATCGGTTGCGTGACGCGCATCATCTTGCCCCCGTGCCGCACCGGATCGACCCCGCGCGCGTCACGGCGGCCTTCTCCAGCGACCGCCTGCTGCGCGTGGACGGACGTACCGTACCGACCTTCTCCGACCTGTCCGGATTCTTCCCCACTTTCGACGGCTGGGTGCGCACCCACGCGAACTATCAGCACCACCGGATCCGCCTCTACCAGGCGCTGGGTCTGCCCGACGACGCGCCGCTGGATCTGGCGGTCGCCCAGATCGCCATGAGCCGCGCTTCCGATATCGAGGACAACGCCGCCGCGACCGGCGCGATCGCCGTGCGCGTGCGCACCGAGGAGGAATGGGCCGAGACGCCGCAGGCCGTGGCCGCCGCGTCGGGCCCGCTGGTGGCCGTGGAGCAGCGTGAGGATCGCGCCGGGGTGCAGTTCCGTTCCGATGCGACGCCTTTCCAGCCACTGCGCGGTGTGCGGGTGCTCGACCTCACCCGGGTGATCGCCGGACCGGTCGCCACCAGGACGCTGGCCCTGCTCGGCGCCGAGGTGCTGCGCGTGGATCCGCCGTGGCTACCGGAGATCCCCTGGCAGTACGCCGACACCTGCCAGGGCAAGCACTCCACGCTGCTCGACATCCGGGAGCACTCCCCCGCCTTCCACGAGCTACTGTCCTCCGCCGACGTGCTCGTCACCGGGTACCGGCCCCGCTCGCTCGAATACGCGGGTCTCACCACGGCGGTGCGACCCGGGTTGGTGCACGCGCGGGTGAGCGCGTGGGGCGAGACCGGGCCGTGGGGTTCCCGGCGCGGTTTCGACAGCATCGTTCAAGCGGCGACCGGCATCTCCATCCTGGAGGGCGCGCCCTCGGTGCCGGGCGCGCTGCCCGCCCAGGCGCTCGACCACGCCTCCGGCTACCTCATGGCGGCGGGTGTGATCGACGCCCTCGCGGCCCGCACCGCCGACGGGATCGGCCGCGACGTGCGAGTCTCATTGGCTCGCACCGCGTCCTGGTTGCTCACAGCGCCCGGCCGCACGGCCAAGCACGCCAATCCCACGATTCCCGTCGCCGACGTGACGGTCGCGCACGGCCCGCTGGTGACCGCCGTCCCCGCGCTGGCCGAGTATCCCGACTACGCGTGGCCGGCTCCTCGGCAGGGTTCCGGCGCACCCGCCTGGCCCGTCCGCACCCGCTGACCGGCTCCCGCCGCCCGGTCGGCTGTGGGCAGCGGAAGCCCGGCGCTGGTCGCCGTGCCTCAGCGCTGATCGGCGCGCACTCGGAGCTGCTGGACTCCGGATGCCAGGCGCGGGTCGCTGAGTGCGCTCATCCTTGGGCGAGGTCGGCCGGGTCCGGTATCGAGGTGGACTCCCACCACGGGCGGGGCCTTCGGGGCGAGACTGCAACGCGCGATCGGAGCGCGGCCGTGGTGACCGGAGCTGAATTCGGCCGGGCGCGCGATGAATCCCGTGATCAATCGGACGGTGCGGGGGCAGGCGCTCCTGTCTCGCGTTCCCGGCCCAGCTGCGCTGCGGCGGCCCGCTCTCCGATCGGCTCCGCGCCGGTCAGGGATTCGCCGGTAGCGCGGCGCGGGTGAGGCCGGGGACGACTCGGACGTAGATGACCATCCCGACCAGTTCGACCAAGGTCTGGGTGAGGACGATGACGGGGGTGAGGGCGTAGCCGTCGGGCAGGGCGAGCGCCAGGGGCAGCACGACGAGGGAGTTGCGGGTGGCGCCGGAGAAGAGCAACGCGATACCGGGGCCGGTGCCGAGCCGGGCCAGGCGGGCGACGGCCAGGCCGAGCACCGGCATGACGATCAGGAACGCGGCGTAGATCGGGACGACGCGGGCGACCTGATCGAACTCCCCGGTGATCTTCGGGAACTGGCTCGCCACGACGACCAGGAGCGTCGCCGCCATCAGCGGAACCATCGCGGTGCTCATGGCTCCGGTGAGCACCTCGCCCGCGCGGTGGCGCCGGGCCAGTAGCTGGGTGCCCCAGGCCAGCGCCAAGGGCAGCGCGATCAGCAGGAGGAACGCCTCGAGGAACGGGCCCGCCTCCACGACGTCGGCGAGGTCGGCGCCGACGAACAACCACAGGCACACCGGCAGCAGCAGCATCTGGGCCAGCATCAGCAGCGGCGCGGCGGCCAGCAGGCGCTGACTATCACCGCCCGCCAATCCGCTGAAGACAATGACGTAGTCGATGCACGGCGTCAGCAACGTGAGCAGCACACCGAGCAGCACCGCCTGCGGCAGCGACAGGAACATCGTCAGCACCGCCACCACCGGCGGCACCACGACGAAGTTGACGACGAGCACCGTCGCCAGGAACCGCACATCCCGGAATGCCGCGCCGAACGCGGTGAACGGCACCTGGAGGAACGTCGCGTAGAGCAGGGTGCCGAGCACCGGATAGATGCTCACCTCCAGACCGTGCCCGGCCCCGGGCCACACGAAACCGACGAGCGCTCCGACTGCGAGGGCGGCCGAGTACACCGGAATCTGGTGGCGCTCCAGCCACGCCGTCATCGATGTGCGCACCGGTCCCTCTCCCCGAACGTGCGCTGCCGGTCGGCAACGCCCACGGCGGGCGACCCCGCCGAACACACCTCCGTGCTCCGCCCACGAAGGTCCGCCGCCCAGTCTCACATCGCGAGCCGGCAGCGTGGCGGCGAGGGCGGTGAACGCGGACCCACACCCTGACGTCTCCCGCCGCACTTGCGATGGCGAACCGACAGCGCCCCATGCACGCACCGCGACGCATTCGGAGCCGGATGAAACCGACGGCTTCCCGCCTTGAGCGTGCTCCGACTCGACGGACAGCGAAACCGACTGCGCCCGTGCCCGCACCACTGTGGCACGAACACGGACGCACCCGTTGTCCCGGAGGGCGTTCCCCCCGCCTACTCCCCGCGCGCGAAGTCCGCGATCACCCCGGGCACGGCGGCGTCGAACCCGGCGACGTCGAGCATGCCCGCGTCGGACGGGTCGGCGATGCTGAACCCGGTGGAGGTCATGCCGACCACCACCAGCTTCGCCTCCGGGTTCACCTCGCGGCGGTAGCGGGCCAGAGCCTGGTGCGGGTGCACCGAACCTGCCCACGTCTCGCTGTCGGTGTACACCGAGAACACGTCCACCTCGAGGCCCTTCTCCAGCGCGTACAGCATCGGCAGCGCGCAGTCGGTGCCGCCGAACGGCAGGTGCTCGATCGTGCGCAGCACGTCGTCGAGCCGCTGCCGCGGGCTGATCGCGAGCGGGGACACGGCGGCGCCCCACCCGCTCCCACCGGTGAAGCCGAGGAGGTGGGGCGAGTCCTCCGTGCTCGCGGTGACCAGCGCCAGCGCCGCGCTCGCCTCCCGCGCCGAGAGCGGCAGACCGGAGATCCGGACGGTCATCGAACCCGACACGTCCAGCGCCAGCAGGTGCCGCTTGCCGGTCGGGTCCACCGCCTCGAACGCCGCGTAGAACGCGGCGTCCAGCGCGTCCACGATCGGCCCCGACGGCGTCCAGGTGCCGTCGCCGCGCACCGACCGCCCCGACGCGTAGGTCCGCAGCGCCAGCAGCACGCTCACCGGGTGCACGCGCGCCTTGCGCAGCCGCGTCCGGTCACCGAGCTGCGCGGTGACCGCGCCGGTGCGCGCGCTCCCCGGCCCGAGCAGACCCAGCCGGGTCAGGCGCGGCAGCTGCCGCAGTAGTGCCGTCTGCGGAAGTCCGTTGTCCAGCAACGCCTCCCACACCGCGGGCGAGTCGACCGCGGCGTCGGGCAGCATCTCCCAGGACAGCCGGTACTCGCGCACCAGCTCCGGGATCCGCGCGAGCGGGGCGCGCTGGGCGCGCTCGTAGCCCTCGACCATCCGCAGCCCGTCGTGGGCGACCTCGCGACCGCAGATCCAGTCGAACAGTCGCTTGCGGTCGGGCTCGACGGTGCCCGGGTGCGCCAGGCGCAGCAGGTCGCGGTGGGTCCAGCCCTCCCGCTGCCGGTACTTCACGGCCTGATACGCCAAGTCGTCGACCGGGGTGCGCAGGTACCAGTCGCCGACCGCGCGCCGCAGCCCGCGACCCCAGCCGCGGAACTGCTCGACGTAACCGGCGAACAGGAACAGGTGCGTCCCCGTGCGCGCCACCAGCGGCAGCGCCGCCAGCGCGGTGCGCCGGCCCTCGACGTCGCCGAGGGAGGCGGCCGCGGCCAGCGCGAACAGCGCGGGGTTCTGCTTCGGCGCGCGGCCCGCCGTGGACACGGCGACGATCTCGGCCACCAGCTCGGCCGTGCGGTGCCGCGCGAAATCCAGGACCACCTCGGCGTTCTCGCGCGTCAGCGCCTGGGCGCGCACGTAGAAGGTGCCGCCCTCGGTGCCGAGGGTGAGAAAGCGGCGCAGCCGCACCAGCGGGGTGACCTCGAAAGTGAATCCCCCGGCATTGTTGCGGACCTGACGCGAGTCGGCGGCGAACCGCTGCGGAGTCGCGCGCGTACCGATGCCCTGCAATGCGTCCATGTCTACCTCGTTTCCGGCCCCCCACCCGGGGCATTCGATGTCCTGGACGCGACCGGCGGGCGATCCTCCTCGTCGGAGAATGCGCCCGCCGCGTGCGTCCGGGTCCGGCGTGCGGGACGGTCGTGGTGTGCCGACCGGAGACACCCCGAAGGGTGTTCAGGAGTCGAACCTGTGGGATACCGATAACCGATCGGCTCCGGCCCGCCCATACGCCGGGCACATCGTGGGAGCGGTCGTGGTGTGCCGACCGATGTAATAGCGCTCTGACCCCTGAGCTACACCGGCTCGCGCCGGTGGCGGGATTCGAACCCGCGACCTCTCCATTAGGAAGTGGATAACCGACCGACTCCGGCCCGCTCCGTTGATGTGCTGTGAAAGACAGTAGCGAGCCGAATCCGGTGTGCGCCACCGAATTAATTCGCGGCGCGACGCGACATCCGAAAGCCGCTCTGCCGACACGGGTTCCCGGCGTCGGTCTCGGAAAGTCGTGAGCCGACGGCCCGCGCGCCCGAAAAATCCTTTGCGTCCGTCCCCGGCCGAGCGATGAAATGGGGCCTCTCAGGGCGTCAGCACTCGTATGACTGCCATCGACATGGGTATGCCGGAAGGAACTCGCACCGTGGACATCGTCGACGAGGACGCGGGGATCGAGAGCGCGCGGCGGGCCGGGCGCGCCGAATGGGTGGGCCTCGCCGTGCTCGCGCTGGCGTGCCTGGTGTACGCGATGGACCTCACCGTGCTGCACCTCGCGGTGCCGATGATCAGCGCCGATCTGGCGCCGACCGGCGCGCAACTGCTCTGGATCATCGACGTCTACGGGTTCATGGTGGCGGGCCTGCTCATCACCATGGGCACGCTCGGCGACCGGATCGGGCGGCGGCGGATGCTGATGACCGGCGCGGCGCTGTTCGCGCTGGTCTCGGTGCTCGCGGCGTTCGCGCCCACCGCCGAGACGCTGATCCTGTGCCGCGCGCTGCTGGGAATCGCGGGCGCGACCCTGGCCCCGGCCACATTGTCGTTGATCTTCAATATGTTCCGCGACGCGCGGCAACGCTCGCTGGCGGTGGCGGTGTGGGTCGGTGCGTTCTCGGCGGGCGGCGCGATCGGGCCGGTGATCGGCGGTGTGCTGCTGGAGCACTTCTGGTGGGGGTCGGTGTTCCTGCTGGCGGTGCCGGTCATGGTGCTGCTGCTGGTGCTCGGTCCGCGGGTGCTGCCGGAGTTCCGCGATCCCGAGGCGGGCCGGCTCGATCCGGTGAGCGCGGCGCTGTGCGTGGCGACCATGATCACGGTGGTCTTCGGCATGAAGAAGATCGCCCAGGACGGGGTGGGCGGCGCGGCGCTGGCCGGGCTGGCGCTGGGCGCGTTGCTCGGCACGCTGTTCGTGCGCCGCCAGCTCACCGCCGACGATCCGATGCTGGACCTGCGGTTGTTCCGGCTGGGGACCTTCCGCATCGCGCTGCTGGTCAATATCGTCGGCATCTTCGTCGCGTTCGGGTACTTCCTGTTCGTCGCGCAGTACTTCCAGCTGGTGCTGGGCATGTCGCCGCTGATGTCGGGACTGGTGATGGCACCGACGGGCATCGGGTTCATCGTGGGCTCGCAGGCCGCGCCGCGCCTGGTGCGCTACGTCCGGCCCGCCTACCTCATCGGCGGCGGTCTCGGGGTCGCCGGCGTGGGGTTGCTGATGATGACCCAGCTCGAGGCGGGCGGCGGATACGGGCTGGCGCTGGTGGCGTCGCTGATCATCTCGCTGGGACTGGCGCCGGTCTTCGGCATCACCACCGAGATCGTCGTCGGTTCGGCCCCGCCCGAACAGGCGGGCGCGGCCTCCGGCGTCTCGGAGACCGGCGCGGAACTGGGTGGCGCGCTGGGCATCTCGATCCTGGGCAGCATCAGCATCGCCCTGTATCGCGGCGACCTCACCACCACCCTGCCCGACGGCCTGAGCGACGCCGACGCAGTCTCGGTGCGCGACACCCTGGGCGGCGCCGTGCACGTCGCGGGCCAATTGCCCACGGCCACCGGCGAAGCCGTGCTCGAGGCGGCACGCGCCGCGTTCCTGCACGGCGTGCACGTCACGGCCGGGATCGCGGGCGTCGCCGCCCTGCTCATCGCCGTGGTCGCCACCCGCAGGTTGCACCGCATCCCGGCGGGGCCGCTGTCCAGCGACCACTGAGTGGGTGGATTCCACAGTGCTGGAGGATGATTCGACCTCCGTATGACATCCGATGCACTGCCGCATCGGATGCGGTCAGCCGGCCGCGAAGGGGATGCGCGGCCCGCCGGCGCGATTCTCCGATCGGGCAGATGACCGGCCGAATGGACCGGCGATCGGACGCCGCGCGATTGCCGACGGCCCGCCGCGGCAATGGCGGCGGGCGCGCTTGGGCTGTCCGCGTCGGGTCTGTTCGTGGCGCTCCCCGGGCACGGCGTCGTTCTTCCGCTGCGTCTTCACGCTTCCCCCTGCTCCGGGTCGAGGTGGGCTCGGCGCTGCTGCTGACGCCCGTCGGCGCGCTCGCGCTCGGCGCGGCGGTCCACACCCTCGGCTGGGCAAGCGCTCGGCTGCGCGCTGATCCTCGGCAGCGCCTATCCGATCACCGTGGGCCGGGCGCGCTCCGCCTGAGGGGCCACCGGGCCGAGAATGGATGCCGGGTGGTCGCTAGGCTCGGGGCGTGCGGCAGAAGATGATCGTGGATGTCGATACCGGGATCGACGATTCGCTGGCGCTGCTGTATCTGCTCGCCTCGCCGGAGGCCGAGATCCTGGGGATCGCGGCGACGGCGGGGAATGTGGGGGCGGCGCAGGTCGCGGCGAACAATCTCGCGTGGCTGGACGTGTGCCGGGTGCCGGAGATCGAAGTGGCGCTGGGGGCGGCGCAACCGTTGGCGATCCCGCTGCGCACCACCGAGGACACGCACGGGCCGCAGGGCATCGGCTACGCGGAGCTGCCCGTCTCGGCGCGGGCGCTCTCCCCGCGCACGGCCGCCCGCCTGTGGGTGGATCTCGCGCGGGAGCATCCCGGTGAGATCGTCGGACTCTGCACCGGTCCCCTCACCAATCTCGCGCTGGCGCTGCGCGCGGAACCCGCGCTGCCGCGTCTACTGCGCCGCCTGGTGATCATGGGTGGCGCGTTCAACCACCCCGGCAACACCACACCCACCAACGAGTGGAACGTGCACGTCGACCCCGAGGCCGCCAAGGAGGTGTTCGACGCGTTCTCCGCCGCCCCGCCCGACCGCAGGCCGCTGGTGTGCGCACTCGACATCACCGAGACGATCGAGATGCGCCCCGGCCACTTGGCGCTGCTCGCCGACCGGGCGGGCAGCGTGCCCGCCGAGGCGGTCGCCGCCGACGATCCGCGCGGGAAGCGTTCGACGGCCTCGAATCCGATCGTGCGGCACCTGTCCGACGCGGTGCGCTTCTACTTCGAGTTCCATCAGGACTACGACCAGGGTTTCCTCGCGCACATGCACGACCCGTTCGCGGCGGCGGTGGCGCTGGATCCCACGCTGGCCCGCACCCGGCCCGCGACGGTGGACGTGGAACTCACCGGCACCCTCACCCGCGCCACCACGGTCGCCGACTGGGCGGGCATGTGGGGCCGGGAACCCAACGCGGACATCGTGATCGGCACCGATCCCGCCCTGTTCTTCGACCGGTTGATCGCGCGGGTGGCCGATTTCGCCGCCGCCCGCTACCCGTCACCCGCGCCCGCGACGTGACGGCCGAGGACAGGAGCCGCCGTTGATCGACGACGACAACGCCTATCTCACGGAGTTCCGCACCCGCCTGGGACTGCCCGGAATCATCGACGTGCACACCCACTTCATGCCGCACCAGGTGCTGCGCAAGGTGTGGGCGTACTTCGACTCGGCCGGGCCGCTGGTCGGACGGGAGTGGCCGATCACCTACCGTGCGGACGAGCAGGTCCGGCTCGAGACGTTGCGCGACTTCGGGGTTCGCGCGTTCACCTCCCTCGTCTACCCGCACAAGCCGGGGATGGGGGCGTGGCTGAACGAGTGGACCGCCGAGTTCGCCGCCCGCACACCGGATTGCCTGCACACAGCCACCTTCTACCCGGAACCGGAGGCCCCCGGCTACGTGGCCGACGCGGTGGCGGCGGGAGCGCGAGTGTTCAAGGTGCACATCCAAGTCGGTGACTTTCCGCCCGGCGACCCGCTGCTCGATCCGGTGTGGGGCCTGCTCGAGGACGCGGGCGTGCCCGTGCTCATCCACTGCGGATCCGGGCCCGCCACCGGCCGTTTCACCGGCCCCGGCCCCATGGACGAAGTGCTGCGACGGTTTCCGCGCCTGCGCGTGATCATCGCCCACATGGGCACCCCCGAGTATTCGCAGTTCCTCGACCTCGCCGAGAAGTACGAGGGCGTCGTGCTCGACACCACGATGGTGTGGACCGACTTCAGCGAGGCGGACGCGCCCTTCCCGAAACACGAGTGCCCGCGCGTGCGCGACCTGGGCGACAAGATCCTGTTCGGCAGCGACTTCCCCAACATCCCCTACACCTACGGCCACGCCATCGAGGCCCTGGAACGCCTCGATCTCGGCGACGACTGGTTGCGCGCCGTCACCTACGACAACGCCGCCGGGTACTTCGGACTGCGCTGACGCACGATTGTGTCCTCTCACCGAGAACAGCACGAAAACCCTTGGCGAGCATCCCGATTCGGCCCGCGCAACCCTGTGCTTCCTGGGCTTGCCCGCTGCGGCGCGGCACCGAAACGATGTGGGGCGAGAGAAAGGTACGCCCATGAACATCTCCACCCGGGCGCGACGCGCCGCCGTCGTCTGCCTCACCGCGACCGCCCTCGTAGCCGCACCGGCGGCGGCCTCGCCCGCGGGCCCGGTCGCCCCGACCCCGGCCTCCGGATCGTTCAGCGGATCGGCTCAGCAAGCCGAACTGATCTTCGACCTGCTCGCGTGCTGGGCCAGGATCATCATCACCCAGCCGCCCCACCCGTACTGCCACTGAGCCTCACCGGTGCGCGCCGCGGGACAATCCGCTGGCGCGCAGGACGCGGCGGGAGATGGCGGCGCGGATGGATTCGTCGGTGCCGATGATGCGGACGTGGCCGCGCGCCCTGGTGATCGCGGTGTAGAGCAGTTCCCTGGTGAGCAGCGTGGATTCGGGTTCGGGCAGGACCACCGACACCGTGTCGTACTGGCTGCCCTGGCTGCGGTGGATGGTCATCGCGAAAACCGTGACCACGGCGGGGAATTGGGTCGGATGCACGAGATACGGTTCGCTGCCGCGCTGGAGTGCGGCGCGCAATGAACCGTCCTCCTGGCGGACGATCACGCCGGTGTCGCCGTTGTAGATCCGCGCCTCGTGATCGTTCGCGGTGACGAGCAGGGGTTGGCCGGGATACCAAGGGGCGGAGTAACTCTCGGGCCCCGCTCCCCCGGCGGCCGCCCACTCCGCCGCCATGCGGTCCCAGCGCTCCACGCCGAACGGGCCCTGGCGGTGGGCGCAGAGCAGGCGATGCGATTCCAGCGCGGTGAGCGCGCGGGCCGCCTCGCCCGCCTCCGCCGCCTCGGTCACCGCCAGGGCCGCGCGCACCACGTCGACGCGGACGGCGGCGTTGTCCTCGGGCGCGCACAGGGACAGTTCCGGCCCGCCCGCGCGCAACAGGTCCAGCGCCGCCTCGGCGTCGCCCGCGCGGACCGCGACGGCGAGATCGGCGATCCGGCCACCGAAACGGCGGCCCCGGGTGAGCCGGACGATGCCGCCCCGCAAGCGCTTTCGCTCCAGCGGCGTGAGCGCGTTCACGCCCGTCTCGGCGAATTCGGGGCCGAGGATGTCGTCCAGCACGGGGTTGGGGGTGCTCGCCACGGGGCCGGCCACCAGGTCGGCGAGCACCGCGCCCGCGTCGACGGACGCGAGCTGGTCCGGGTCGCCGACCAGCACCAGGCGGGTGTCGGGGCGCAGTGCGGCGAGCAGGCTGCTCATCATCGTGAGCGAGACCATGGAAGTCTCGTCCACGACGATCACGTCGTAGGGCAACCGGTTGAATTCGTGGTGGCGGAACCGCGTGCCGCGCCCCCGCTGCCAGCCGAGCAGGCGGTGCAGAGTCGCGGCGGTGAGGTCGGGCAACCCGAGCGCGGCGGCCTGTTCGCGCACGGCCTCCTGGAGCCGGGCGGCGGCCTTGCCGGTGGGCGCGGCCAGCGCGATGCGCAGCGCGGCGGCCTTCGGGTCCGCGCGGCGGTGCGCCTCGAGCAGGGCGATGATGCGGGCGATGGTGTGGGTCTTGCCCGTGCCGGGGCCGCCGGCGACGACGGTCGTCCAATGCGTCGCGGCCAGCGCAGCCGCCAGACGCTGACGGTCGGGGCCCGCGCCCAGCGGGTTGTCGAAGAGGCGGTCCAGTTCGGTGCGCACCACCTGCGCGTTCACCTTCGGGTGGTGCTGCGCGCGGTCGGTGAGCACCCGCCGAATGGTCTGTTCCTGCTGGTAGTAGCGGTCGAGGTAGAGCAGCGGGCCGCCGTCGTCGCCGTCGGGCGGGTCGACCAGCCGCAGCGGGCGCAGCGGTCCGGCTGGTCCGCCGCACACCAGCGGGCTCACCCGCAGCGCCGCCACCACGGAGTGGATCTCGGGCCACGGCAGGGTCGCCGGATCGATGCCCTCGCCCGCGTCCCAGTCCTCGTCGGCGTCGATGCCGATCTCGCGCATCCGGAACAGCTCCAGGCACACCGAGCCCGACCGCACCGCGCGCACCGCCAGCGCCGCCGCGAACAGCACGTCCTCGGACTCCTCCCGCCCGAGCCGCCCCAGCCGCAGGGCCACGTGCACGTCGGCGGCGCTCAGCACACCGGCTTCGTTGAAGGTGCGCAGCAACCCGGTTCCCCGCTGCGCCACTTGGATCGAGGTCATCACACTTCACCCGCCAGCAGGTCCGACAGGGCGACCACGAGCCCCGCCGGCGGCTGCCAGTCGAAAACCCCTCGCCCCGAGGGAGTTCCGGGCCCGATCATGCCGCGTACGAACAGGTAGCGGCAGCCGCCGAGGTGCCGGGCGGGGTCGTACCCGGGCAGCCGCCAGCGCAGGTAGCGGTGCAGGGCCACCGAATAGAGCAGGGCTTGGAGCGGATAATGAGAGCGCATCATCTCGGCGGTCATGCGGTCGCGGGTGTAGTGCTCGACGGTGAGTTCGCCGGTGCCGAGGCTGTTGGTCTTGTAGTCCACCACCACGAAACGCGGTGTCCCCCTGGGATCGGTGACGCGCAGGACGGCGTCGATGCTGCCGGTCAGGTAGCCGCGTAGATGCACGTCGTCGAGGGCGGCCAGCTGGTCGGCGTAGGGCGCTAGGTCGTCGGTGGCGGGCAGGTGGGCGCGCACCAGCTCCGCGATGGCCCGCAGCGTCGCCGCGCGACCGGAGGGTGTGTCACCGCCCGCGAGCGGCAGCTCGAATTCCAGCTCGCACAGGCGATCCCGAGTGGCGATATCGGCCAGCGCGCCGAACCCGAGCGGTGTCCGCAGCACCGCGAGCAGCGCGACGCCCAGCACGGCCGGGTCCATCTCGGACATGACCTCCTCGACGGCCTCGCGGCAGCGCGTGTGCACCTCGGTCTCGAGATCGGCCGCGTCGGTGTCGATGCGCTCCAGCACCCCGTGCACGAGGGTGCCGAACTCCGCGCCGTAGGGCAGGCCGTTCATGAGCGACGGCGCGGCGGCTTCGACAGGGTCGGCCGTGTCCACCGGCGGAGCGGCGGGTTCGTCGCCGGGCCCGCGTTCGTCCTCCGGCTCTGTCTCCGTGGGCATCTCGTGCGCGCCCGCCGTGAGCGCCGAGTAGGAGGTGCGCCGCCACTGGTGGTCCAGCACGCGGTCGAATCGCGCGGCCGCCAGCGCACCGCCGAACGGTTCGGGGCGTGCCCGCTTCGCCCGCACGTCGTCGGCCGCACTCACCGCCGTCACCGAAATCGCTTCCGCCGCACCCGAAGCCCACGTGGTCAAGGTGTCGACCACGGCCTTGTCGGCGGGAACCTGCGCCCTGGCAGGCACCTGCGTCCCGCCCTCGCGCCTGCCGAAGATCATCCGGTGCAACGGCGCCGCCGGGGTACTCGCGGACGGGGCCCACCACGCCACCACCTGGCACATGGCGCGGGTCAGCGCGACGTAGAGCAGGCGCAGCTCCTCCCCCGCCTCCTCTGCCTCGCAGCGGTTCTTGCGCTGCTGGTAGCCGGGCGCCTCCGGCCCGCCGACGTCGAGCACGCGGGCGCCGTCGTCGTCGTGGAACAGCAGGGTCGCCGGATACGGGTTCTTCGCGTTGTCCCACGCGAAAGGCAGGTAGACGAGCGGGAATTCGAGCCCCTTGCTGGCGTGGACGGTGGCGATCTGCACCGCCGCCGCGTCGCGATCCAACCGGCGCGAGCGGTCGCCCGCCGTGCCCGCCGCCGGGTCCCGGATCTGGTCGCCGAGCCAGCGGGTGAGCGCGGTCAGCCCGAGCCCTTCGGCCGCCGCCACCTGATCGAGCAGCTGCGCGACGTGGCGCAGATCGGTGAGTTCGCGCTCCCCGTTCTCCACCGACAGCAGGCGGCGGGCGAGATCGGCTTCCGCGGAGAGCTTTTCGAAGACGGCCGCGAAGCCCGCGCGCGCGAACAACCGGGCCGCGTCACGCAGCTGGGCGCTGACCCGGCCGACGAGATCGGCGCCGCCACTGTCGATCTCGGCCGCCGTCCGCCCCAGGATCGGGGTGCACGCGGCGAGCCGCACGCGGTCGGAGCGATGCGGCTGCTCCAGCGCGCGCAGTACCCACAGCCAGTCGGTTGCGGCGGGAGTCCCGAAGACGCTCACGCCGCCCGCCAGCACCGAGGCGATGCCCGCGCGGTCCAGCGCGGCCCGCACGACGTCGATCTGGGTGCGGGTGCGCACCAGCACCGCGATGTCGCCCGGATCGACCGGACGGTGCACCGACTCCCCCGCGCCCGCCTTGGCCGACGAGACATCCAGGCGCACATCGGATTCCAGGACGCGCACGATATCGGCGGCGAGATCGTCGGCGACCCTGGCGCGTTGCCTGCCGACGGTCGGGAAGCCCGACCGGTTGAGCGGGCCCGCCCCCGAGCGCGGCAGACACCGCAGGCGCAGCGGCGTGGTGAGGTCGGCCGGTCCCGACAGCCGCGACCAGCCGCGTGTCGCGGCGACCGGATAGACCGTGATCTCCGGGTGGCCCAGGGCCGCACCACCCTGCACGTGGTCCAGTGCGGCGAGCAGTCCCGCGTCGCTGCGCCAGTTGACCGTGAGTTCCCGGCGCCGGTCGGCGTGCGCGACGGCGTCGAGATAGCTGAGCACCTCCGCGCCCCGGAACGCGTAGATGGCCTGTTTCGGGTCGCCGACCAGCACCAACGTGGCGTGGCCGTGAAAGGCGTGGCGCAGGATGTTCCACTGCAACGGGTCGGTGTCCTGGAACTCGTCCACCAGCGCCACCCGGTAGCGCTCGCGGATGCGGGCACGGGCGCGCGGGCCGTGCTCGGGATCGGCGAGGACGTCGTGCAGCAGCACGAGCAGGTCGTCGAAATCGCGCAGACCGACGAGGCGTTTGCGGCGCTCGGTCTCGGCGCGCGCGGCGGTGGCGAAGGCGACGCGCTCGCCGGCTTCGCCGCCGTCGTCGGGGACCAAGCGCGCGTGGCGGTCCTGCACGGCGGCCAGCGCCAGCGCGTGGGCGTCCTTGGTGCGGAACGGCGGTTCGCCCCGCGCGTAGCGGCGCAGGTAGAGATCGTCGGCGACGGTGCGCACCACCTCGTCCACGGATTCCACCAGCCGGGCCGCCGGATCGTGCTCCCCGGCCAGGCCGAGTTCGTCCAGCATGCGCTGGCAGAAGCTGTGCGTGGTGGCGATGGTGCCCGCGTCGAAATCGGCCAGCGCCGCCACCAGGCGCGCCCGCCGCAGCCCCACCTCGTCCGCCTCGGCGCGCGCCAGGTGCCGCACGAGGTCGTCGGCGTGCCCGGCCGCCGCCTCCGGATCGGCCAGCGCCGCCGCCACCGCGACGAACCGGTCGCGGGCCCGTTCCCGCAGTTCCTGGGTCGCGGCGCGGCTGAACGTCACGAGCAGCAGTTCGTCGATCCCGACCCCGGCTTCGGCTACGTAGCGCACGGCGAGTCCGACGATCGCGTGCGTCTTGCCGGTGCCCGCGCTCGCCTCGAGCACCGTGGTCCCGGTGGGCAGCGGACCGTAGGGGTCGAACCGGTCGCCGGTGTCGGAGGTGAAGGCGAGCGCGTTGTCGACGGTCATGCGGCCCAACCCTTTCCGCGCTGCACAGGACCGGGGCTCATGGCTGCCCCAGGTTCTCGGCGGCCAGCAGCGGCGCCCACAGGCGGCGGGCCAGGGCGCCGAAACGGGTGGTCTCGCCCGGTTCGCCGTCGGGTGCGGGGGCCGCGAGCAAGTCGTCCAGGCGCGGTGCCGGTCCCCAGATGTAGCGGAGGTGGCGGTCGGTGTGGTCGCCGAATTTGTTGGCACCCGCTGTGTCGCCGCCGAATTCGTGCTCGGCCGCCGCGATCGCGTCGTCGATGCCGCCGCCGCGGAAGCGCCGATCGGCGTAGGCGGCGGTGGCCGTCGGCGCGACGGGGAGGGGTTCGGTGCGGCCGAGATCGCGCAGGCGCACCAGTTCGCGCAGGATCGCCACGGCCGCCGGGGCGTCGGGCGCGGTGAGCGTGGAACGCCAAGCGGGACGGTGGAATTGGCCGCGCCCGGTGGTCACGGCGCGCCACGGGCGGTCCTCGGTGGCCGCCAGCGCCAACAGCGAAACCCACGCCGCCATGCGATGTTTCGGCGCGAGCCGGGAGAACGTGGTGCGCACCAGCGTGTCGGCGCGGACCTCGGGCACGGTGCCGGTGAGCATGCGTCCGCCGCCGAGGTCGATCGCGATGTCCACCGCCCGCGCTTCACCCTCGTAGTCGGGTTGCGAGGCGCGGACCAGCCGGTCCACCGTGTGCTCGACCTCGTCCAGCACCGCCGCGCCGAGCGCGAACGGCGGCAGCGTGCCGCGCCGCCATTCCGCCGCCCGCAGCACCGCCGGATCGGCACCGGTGAGCCGCGCCGCCAGCAGGCGTTCGCCCAGCTCCCATTTCGCGAGGCCGTCCAGTTCGATGGGCAGCCGGTCGGCGATGTCCTCCTCGTGGTCGGGCACGCGCAATCCCAGCCGCTGCCAGAGGAATCCACGCACGGGATGTTCGGCGAAGGCGATCAGATCAGCCAGGGCGACATCGCCCTGATCCGGCATCGGCAGCGGTTCGGCGAGGAACGGCGGACGCGGCGCGGGCGCAGCGCCGGCGGCCACCGCGCCCGCGAGGGCGACCTCGTCGAAGCTGAACGGGTTGTCCGCCAGGAAGTTCCGCCGATCGAACCCTTGCAGGGGATGACGGGTCACGATCTCGCGCATGCCCGCCGCGCCCACGTGCGCCCGCACCGCGTCGAGGACCTCGGCGACCGGGATGGCGGGCGGGCGGTGCGCGCCGGTGATCGGGTCCGCGCCGGTGTGGAAGATCAGCAGCTTCTCCCGCGCCGCGAGCACCGCGTCCAGCAGCAGCTGGCGGTCTTCCGCGCGCGGATCGCGTTCGCCCAGCAGCGGATCGCGGGCCAGCACGTCGTCGCCGTCCACGCCGCCGGTGCGCGGGAAGACGTCGTCGTCCATGCCCAGCAGCACCACCACGCGATGCGGCACCGAGCGCATCGGCACCAGCGTGCACACGGTCAGCTCGCCGGTGCGGAAGTTCGCGCGGGTGGGCCGCGCCGCCAGCCTGCTCGACAGCAGCACCGTCACGTCGGCCAGCCGCAGCGGCGTGTCCCCCGCGTGCTCGGTGGCGGCGGCGATCTCGCGGCGCGCCTCCGTGCGCATCCAGGACTGGCTGTCGGGCACGTCGGTCAGCAGGTCCAGCGCGCGGGCGAGCACGGCCGCCCACTCGTGCGCGGGTCGCGGGCCGCGCAGATCGCGCAGGCACACCGCGAGGCGGTCCACGAATTCGGCGAAGCGGCCGGCCAGGTCCACGTCGTTGCTGTCCACGTCGTCCAGCGGCAGCGCGAGATCGAGCCAGTCCTCGGCGGATTCGTCGGCCGTGACGCCCAGCAGGATACGGTCCACCGCGCCGTTGAGGGTGTTCTGCCCGAAGTCGGCGAGCCCGAACGCCTGGCGCTGGCGCTGCCCGATCCCCCAGCGCGCCCCCGATTCGGCCGCCCACTCGCGCAGCCGCTCGATCGCGTCCTCGTCGAAACCACAACGGCGGCGCACGGTTTCGGCCGCGGCCAGATCCAGCACCTGGGTCACGGTGACCCGCCCGTCGGCCAGTTCGAGCAGCACGGCGATCACGGCCAGCAGCGGATTGGTGACCGACCGATCCCGGTCCGCCAGCCGCACGCGCAGCTGGTGCGCGGGATGCGTTGCCTCCTGCGGACTCTCACCCCCGGAGCGCGCGCCGAACGCCGCGCGCACGAGCGGGGCGTAGGTCTCCACGTCGGGGCACATGATCAGCACGTCGCGTGGTTCGAGGGCGGTGTCGGCGGCGAAGAGCCCGAGCAGGCACTCCCGCAGCACCTCCACCTGTCGCGACGGACCGTGGCAGACGTGCACGCGCACACTGTCGTCGGCGGGGATCGCGGGCGGCGGCCAGGCGTCGTCCCGGATTCCGGCCTGCAACGCCGACAGCAGGGTCGAATGATCTGGTGGCGCAGGGTGATTCGCGTGCTCCACGCTGTCATCCTCGGCAGCCGCCGGGGACGCATTCGAATACCACTCCGGCCCAGCCAGGTTCGCTGCCGACGGGATGTGTTCGTCCGTCGACACCGCCGTCAGGGAGGCGAGGCGCTGCTGGGTCTCTCGAACGTCGCGCGCCAGACCCGACAGTAGGGGGTGCTGGACCAGCGCCGCGGTCTCGTCGTCGGCGCGGGCGATCGCGGGGCGCGCGCCCGACAGGGCCGACCACATGACCGGGCTCGGGTGGGCGAGCCACAGGTGGACGTCGCGGGTGGCGGCGAGCGCGTCCAGCACGGCCAGCTGATCGGTGGGCAGCCGCGTCACGCCGAACAGCGAAAGCCGTTGCGGCAGTTCGACCAGATCGGGTTCGGCGCGCAGCCGGGCGCAGGCCGCGTCGAGCCGCTCGGCCGGGCTGGGCGCGTCGAGCTCGCCGCGCAGCCGCCGCCACAGCTGCGGCTGCCAGGCCAGGTCGCCGGGGATCGGATGGCCCGCGCCGTCGGTGTCGGCCCCGGACGCCCATTCGGTGATCAGCCGGGGCCGCTGCGCGCCGTAGCCCTCGAACAGGCCCGCCAGGTGCGCGGCGGTGGCGTAGCGCCTGCCGAGCCGGTGCTCCCCGCGCGGCGGATCGCCCGCGCCGAGGTGCCGGGCCAGCACCGCGGCCCACGGTTCGGCGGCGGCCGCGTCGACGACCCGCAGCAGCGCCCACACCGCGCGTTCGTGCGCCCACGGATCATCCTGTGCCGCCACGCCGGAACTCGCCGCCAGCACCTCCGCGACCAGCGCGGCAGGCGGGGGGAAACGGATGTTCGCGGCGATGCCGTCGCGGCCGCCGCCCGAGACGCCGAGCACCGCCGACAGATGCTGGGTGAGCCACCGTTCGATGCCCTTCGCGGGCACCGCCACCACCTCCGCCGCGAACGGATCGGGCGGCGGCACGGCCAGCAGCGCCGCGAGCGCGTCCGCCAGGGCGTCGGCGCGCTCGGCCCGGTGGATGTGCAGCGGCATGGCACGTTTATACGCCAGCGACCGGCGCGCAACCCCGCCGCCCCGCCGCCCGAGGCGTGAGCTGGACCACACACCCGCGCGGCGCACGGCCGTGTCGCCGCGATTCTGTCGGACCCCTGTGCCAGAGTGCTCCGCGGGGAGGAAAGGCTGAGCTGCACCGAAAGGCTGGTTCGCGTCATGGATGCGAAGGTGATCCCCCTCGTCCCCACCGGCGGGTTCACGGTCCGCCGCGTAGGCGACCGCTGGGAGTTGGTGAACACGCGTCACTACGGCACCGCCGTCCTGCACACCTGGCCGCGCGAGGAGCACGCCGAAGCCTTCGCCCACTGCTACCGCCTCAACGGCCGCACCGTCGAAGACCTCCGCGCCGCCTTCCGCTGACCGGGGCGCCCTGGGCCCTGTCGCCCATCCAACCGCGTCGACGTCCCCCGCGGGGGGCGCACCAGAGGCCGTTTCCGCCGCCCACACCGAGTCCCACGCCCACGAATTGTCCTGGGACCCACGCCAACGGTGCCCAGGCCTTGCCCAGCCGGCGAGCCGTAGAACTTCCGCCGTACGCGGCGAAACCCCCTGTGGTGCAAGCACGTATCGACCTGGCAATTCGCGGCCATAGGGACTCGAGACGTGCGTCGCGCGCGGCGATGTGCGATCGTCTTCCCTCGTGCGTTACCCCATGGCCGCCACCCGCACCGTTCCGCGCGTGGCCGCATCCGCCTGTGTCCTGGCCGCCGCGGCGATTCTGATCCCGAGCGCGCCCCTCCTGCTGCCCCCCGCCGCGGCCCCCCACGCGCACGCCGCGCCGGGCTGCCGCGACGGTTTCGACTGCGATCTGAGCAACCGGATCGCCAAGGCCGACGCCTACCTGAACTCGCGGCCCGGCGTCACCGGCTACGTGCTGCGCGACCGGGTGACCGGCGGTGTCTACGCCAACCAGCACGCCGAGAATTCGGTGTGGACGGCCTCCACCATCAAGCTGGCCATCGCCGCCGACCTGCTCAACCGGGCGCGCGTCGGCGCCGTCGTGCTCGGCCCCGAGGATCGCGAGCGGATCGAGGCCATGCTGGCCACGTCCAACGACGCCGCCGCCGACCTGCTGTGGAACAAGTACGCGGGCTTCGACCGGATGGCGTTCAACAACGCCTTCCGCGCCAACGGCATGGTCTCGCTCATCCCGCAGCCCACCACCACCGCGATGTTCCCGGACTGGTCCTTCCAGAAGTGCACGGCCGCCGATCTGGACCGGCTGATGGACCACGTCCTCTCCGTCATGCACCCCGACGACCGCAACTACCTGCTGGACCGGATGCGCAACGTCGACTCCAACCAGCACTGGGGCGTCTGGGGCGCGGGCGCGCGGCTGCGCCCGGGCCTCAAGAACGGCTGGTCCGCCGAACAGGGCGGCTGGGTGGTGAACTCGGTCGGCTTCGCGGGCCCCGGCGAGCGCTATACCCTGGCGATCATGACCTCCCTCGGCGGCGAGGGCGGCTACACCGAGGGCGCCGACACCGACACCCGCCTGGCCGAGATCCTGCTCGCGGGCCGCTGACGGACGGACCCGCCCCGGTCACCGCGCGACCGGGGCGGCTCACTCCGCCGCCGGGCCCGCGGTGAGCGACGACCGCGCAACACACCGCCGACACCGATCTCGTCGTGACGCTGCGGGAACGGCAGACTACGGTTGAGGCTTGTCGGTAACCGTTCACGGGGGACGCACCCCGGACCTTCGAGGAGCAGGGCGATGAGCACTCAGTCTGTCGAGAACCGTCGTCACAAGGTGGTGGTGATCGGTTCGGGCTTCGGCGGCCTGTTCGGCACCAAGCATCTCAAGCGCGCCGACGTGGACGTCACCCTCATCTCCAAGACCTCCACCCACCTGTTCCAGCCGCTGCTGTACCAGGTCGCCACCGGCATCCTCTCGGTCGGCGAGATCGCCCCCGCGACCCGCCTGGTGCTGCGCAAACAGAAGAACGCCCAGGTGCTCATGGGCGAGGTCGTCGACATCGACCTGGAGCACAACACGGTCACCTCACGGTTGCTGAACCAGGACACCGTCACCCCGTTCGACAGCCTCATCGTCGCCACCGGCGCCCAGCAGTCCTACTTCGGCAACGACCACTTCGCCACCTACGCGCCGGGCATGAAGACCATCGACGACGCGCTCGAGCTGCGCGGCCGCATCCTCGGCGCGTTCGAGAGCGCCGAGCTGGCCACCACCCAGGAGATGCGCGACCGGCTGCTCACCTTCGTGGTGGTCGGCGCGGGCCCCACCGGCGTGGAGCTGGCGGGGCAGATCGCCGAGCTGTCCGACCGCACGCTGGAGGGGACCTTCCACAACATCGATCCGCGCGACGCGCGGGTCATCCTCATCGAGGGCGCGGGCGCGGTGCTCGGCCCGATGGGCCCGAAGCTGGGCGGCAAGGCGCAGCGCAGGCTGGAGAAGATGGGCGTGGAGATCCAGCTCAACGCGATGGTCACCGATATCGACGCGCACGGCGTGACGGTGAAGGACGCCGACGGCACCCTGCGGCGCATCGAGTCCTCCTGCAAGGTGTGGTCGGCGGGCGTGCAGGCCAGCCCGCTGGGCAAGATGCTGGCCGAGCGTTCCGAGGGCACCGAGGTGGACCGCGCCGGGCGCGTGATCGTCGAACCCGACCTCACCATCAAGGGTCACCCGAACGTCTTCGTGGTCGGCGATCTGATGTCGGTGCCCGACGTGCCGGGTCAGGCGCAGGGCGCGATCCAGGGCGCCACCTACGCCGCCAAGCAGATCAAGGCCGGGCTCAAGGGCCAGACGCCCGAGCAGCGCAAGCCGTTCAAGTACTTCAACAAGGGCAGCATGGCCACGGTGTCGCGGTTCAGCGCCGTGTGCCAGGTGGGCAAGCTGGAGTTCGGCGGGTTCATCGCCTGGCTGGCCTGGCTGGCGCTGCACCTGTACTACCTGGTGGGCTACCGCAGCCGGATCATCACGGTGATCCAGTGGTTCGTCACCTTCCTCGGGCGCACCCGCGGCCAGATGGCCGCCACCGAGCAGTGGGTGTTCGCGCGCCTGGCGCTGGAACAGGTCGCCGAGGACCAGGAGGACGCCGACGAACTCGCCGCCGCCCTCGGCGCGCCGCCCGCGGGCAACGGGCGCGCCCCCGGCAAGGCCGCACCCGATCGCGCCGTCTCCTGATTTAGCTATCTACCAGCAATTATTCCTCTCGCCCACGCCACCAATCCGGGTGCGGCTCGGGTCCGAATGTCGGACGTCGAGCAAGTCCCCCGGAAGAAAGGTGAGTATGGGCACCGGTAAGCACAGAGCTCCCAGCGCACAGCGCCAAAAGGTGGGCTCGATGGTGGCGGTGGGCGCGGTCCCGCTGGTGCTGGCGTTGGTCGGCACCGGCACCGCGAACGCCGAGCCCGCCCGGTCGGCCACCGTCAACCAGCCCGAACGGGAAGCCTCCTGGCCGCCGGCCGAGGCCCCCAACGTCCGGCCGTACGAAGGACTGCGGATCCCGGACAACACGCACAGCTCGCTCCAGTGGTCGCGACCCGCCCCGGACAAGAGCTACCTGGCTCCGGTCGGCGTGCTGCACCCGCCGGTGCCGGTGGCCCCGGTGCCGCCGATCGCGCCGCCGCCGGGACAGTTCCGGTTCGGCGACGTCACGCTGCCCGCGCCGGATTGGATCGACCGCGAGCAGGCCATCCAGATCAACGACAACGCCGCGATGGCCGAGGCCAACCTGGCGACGTTCCTGGACTCCATCGGGATGGAGCGCAGCCGGTCCGACCGCATAGCGGGACAGACCATCGGCACCGCGGCCCAGGGTGCCGTCGTGGGTGCGGCGGCCGCCGCGCCGCTCGCGCTCACCGGCGCCATGGTGGGCGGCGTGGCCGGACTCGTGGCGGGGTTGCCGCTGCTGCCCGTCGGCCTGGTCGCGGGCCCGATGCTGGGTGCCGCGGTGGGCGCCGCCGTCGTCACGGTTCCGGCCGCCGCGGTCGGGGCGGCGGCCGGAGCGGCCGTCGGCGCGGTCTCCGCGTTCAACGCACCTTCGCGGGTTGTCGACGCCTGAGCGCTGGATTCCGGTGCTCAGCGGTGACCTCCGGGACGCGGGCGGGTGGCCGGCGATCACGCCGGGCGCCCGCCCGCGTTCTCGAAGCAGGGCAATCGGCCGGCTACCCGAGCGGGCCGGTAGGTAGTTCTACCCGCGCCGCCGCGTAGAAGCACAGCGGCGCAGGACTTTTCGATACGGCACGATAGGGCGATGGCAACACCCCCGACCCGGCCGGTCTCCCCCGTCGAATGGATCGCGCGGATCGTCGCGCTCGTCGTCCTCGTGCCCTTGCGCGTGCTCTGGGAAGGGCTGCGGTTGGTCGGCCGCGGCGCGGCCGCCGCCGTCGTCTACTTCGTCGCGGAGCTGTTGATCCCGGTCGCGCGGTTCTTCTGGTACTGGATGATCCGCCCGCTCTGGTTGTTCCTCAAGGATTTCGTGTGGGGGTGGCTGCTACAGCAGGTGCTGTGGGGGTTGGTGCTGACGCCCCTGATCGCCCTGCTGCTCGACTTCGTCCTGCGGCCTCTGCGCCGCGCCGTCGAGGAATGGCTGTGGCGGCGCGTGCTGCGTCCCGCGCTCACCTGGGTGTGGACGACGGTGCTGTGGCCCACGCTGAAGGTGCTCGCCTTGGTCGCGGCGTGGTTGGCCGACCAGCTGATCGTCCGGCCGCTCACCGCGTTGTGGCGCTGGGTGATTCAGCCGCTGTGGCGACTGCTGCGCACCGTGCTGACCTACGCGTGGGAGGTCGCGACCGTCATCGTCGGGATCCTCGTCGTCACGCCGTGCCGGGCGCTCTACCGGTATGTGTTGCGCCCGGTGCTGGCGGCGTTCGCGGCCGTGTGGGTCGCGGTGGTGGTGCGCCCGCTGCGCTGGGTCCACGCGCATGTCCTGTCGCCCGTGAACAAATGGGCGGCCGAGATCCTCAACACCGTCTTCGCGCGCTGAGGACCCGCCTCAGTCCGCGGCCGCCGAAACCTTCTGCGCCCCTTCGACCTCGGCAGACTCCACGACACCGGGCGCGCGGCGGGTCGACACCCACGCGGCCGCGGCCATGAGCAGGAGCAGGCCCGCGCCCACCGTGGTCGCGACGTGCATGCCGTCGACGAACGACTGCCGCGCGCTGTGCACCAGAACCTCGTCGCCGCTCGCGCGCTGCAAGGTCTCGCCCAGCGTCGGCGCGTAGTCGCCGCCGGAGCGGAAGATCAGGGCGGCCAGCGAGCCGAGCAGCGCCAGGCCGAGCGCGTTGCCCAGTTCGAAACTCGTCTCGGAGATGCTCACCGCCGACCCGGCGCGCGCGGGCGGCACCGAGGACACGGCGACCTCCGAGACCAGGGTGAACACCACGCCGTAGCCGATGCCGGCGATGGTCGAGCCGGCCACGTACCAGCCGATGCCGCCGTCCACGCCCACGCCGAGCAGCAGCATGTTGCCCAGCGCGGCCGCCAGCAGGGCCAGCACGAACGTCGCGCGGGTGCCCAGCGCCGCGGCCACCCGCGCGCCGCCCATGGAGAACACGAACACCGCCACGGCCATCGGGATCCCGAGCAGCGCCGCGGCCAGCGGGTCGCGCCCGGTGACCGACTGCAAGTAGACGCTGGTGAGGTAGCTCAGCGCGGCCAGCGAGATCATGCCGACGAGGCTGGACCCGATGGCGACGCGGAACTGCGGGCGGGCGAACAGCTTCAGATCCAGCAGCGGATCGTCGAGCACGCGCTGCCTGCGCACGAACGCCACCAGCACCGCGACGCCGAGCGCGCCGACGACGATGCCCTCGGCGTCCAGGCCGACCGACGCGGCGTGCTTCACCGCGTACACCACCGGCAGGATGCCGCCGATCGACAGGGCGACGCTGGGCAGGTCGAGCGGGCCGCGCGCCCCCGCGCGGTGCTCGGGCAGCAGCAGCGGGCCGAACACGAGCAGGATCAGCAGTACCGGCAGGTTGATGAGAAACACCGAGCCCCACCAGAAGTGGTGCAGCAGGAACCCACCGAGGATCGGGCCCACGGCCGAACCGCCCGCGAAGAACGCCGTCCACACGCCGATCGCCGCGGCGCGCTGGCGGGTGTCGGTGAAAAGGTTGGAGATGAGGGCGAGGCTGGAGGGCAGCAGGGTCGCACCGCCCACGCCCATCAGGGCGCGCGCGGCGATCAGCACGGGCGCGCTCGGCGCGAACGCGGCCAGCACCGACGCGATGCCGAACAGCGTGGCGCCCGCCAGCAGGATATTGCGCCTGCCGATGCGGTCGCCCAGGTTGCCCATGGTGATGAGCAAGCCCGCGATGAGGAAGCCGTAGATGTCGAGAATCCAGAGTTGTTGCGCGGCCGAGGGATCCAGGTCGACGGTGAGCGTCGGCATGGCCAGGAACAGCACCGACATGTCCATCGAGACCAGCAACACCGGCAGCACCAGCACCGCGAGTCCCAGCCAGGCCCGCCGCGAGCCCGCCTCCACTGCGTTCATCTGTGTTCCGAATCCTCTCCCGTGTCCCGCGTACGGCGTACGCATGCGCCGGGGTACAGTGTACGCATCCGGGCCCGGAATCGAAAGTGAGTCATGGGATGACCGAGCCGAAGCTGCACCGCGCGGCGATCGTGGACACCGCGATCGCCCTCGCCGACACCGAGGGGCTGGACGCGCTGTCCATGCGCCGCATCGCCGACCGCCTGGGCGTGGGCGCCATGTCGCTGTACCGCCACCTGGCCAACAAGGACGAGCTCATCGCCGCGATGACCGACGAGATCACGCGCAGGCACCCCTACCCCGATCCGGCCGGCACCGGCTGGACCTGGCGCGACCGGGTGCGCATCGCCGCCGAGGTGGACTGGGCGCTGTACCGCGAACACCCGTGGGTGCTGCTCACGTTCGCCATGCCCCGCTACAGCTTCGGCCCCTACTCCATGGACGCGCTGGCCTGGCTGGTCGAGGGTTTCCGCGAGTTGGACGTGTCCCCGCGCGAGGCCATGCAGATGGCGTTCACCGTGTGGAACTACATCTCCGGCGCCACGCTGCCGTACGTCAGCTCGTCGCTGGTCACCAGCAAAGGCATCCAGCCCGACGGGCACAACGGGCTGCGCGCGCTGCTCGACGGCACCCCGCTCAACCCGGTGCCGCCCGCGCTGGCCGAACTCGAGGGCGCGGGGGTGAGCGATCTCACCTCCGAGGACCTGCTGTTCTCCGGGCTGGAGGCGCTGTGCGACGGGTTCGCCGCGCGGGTTGCCGCGCGCACCCGCTGATCGGCCGAAATTCGGTGGAGCGCGGTCGTCGCGGCCGCCTACGCTGCGCCCCATGACCGAACACACCGGACTGCTGAACGTGGTCGACGTCGAGGCCACGTGCTGGGACGGGCCGGTGCCCGCGGGCGCCGCGCACGAGATCATCGAAATCGGGCTCACCGTGGTCGATCTCGGCGCGGGCGCGCGAATCGCCAAGCACCGCATCCTGGTTCGGCCCGAACGCAGCGCGGTGAGCGAGTTCTGCACCGAGCTCACGGGACTCACGCAGGACGAGGTCGACGGCGGGGTGCCCTTCGCCGAGGCCTGCCGAATTCTCGCCGCCGACCACGACGCCGGCGCGCGGCCCTGGGCCAGCTGGGGCGATTACGACCGCAAGCAGTTCACGGCGCAGTGCGCCACGACCGGCACCGCCTACCCGTTCGGCGCCCGGCACACCAACGCCAAACTCGTGTTCACCGAGGCGCACGGGCTGCGCCGCCGCCCGGGGATGGCGCAAGCGCTCGAGATCGCCGGGCTGCCGCTGGAGGGCCGCCACCACCGCGGCGAGGACGACGCGTGGAACATCGCCGCGCTCGTGCTGCGGCTGCGCGAGCGCGGCGCGTGGCGGGTGACTTCCGACGGCGTGCGCTAGCCGGACACCACCGCGAAAGCGAAACCGTCCCAGCCCTTCTGGCCGACGGTCTGCACCACCGTCGCGTCCAGCCGCGGTTCGGCGGCGAGCAGTTCCACGAGCTCCCGGCTGGCTCGCACGGCCGGGTCCGCCGAGGCCGGATCGGCCACCGCGCCGCCGCGCACCACGTTGTCCACCACGATCACCGCGCCGGGACGGGTGAGCCGCAGCGCCCAGTTCACGTAGTTGGAGTTGTTGACCTTGTCGGCGTCGATGAACACCAGGTCGAACGGTTCACCGCCCTCGGCCTCCAGCACGGGCAGGCTGTCCAGCGCCGCGCCGACCCGGATGTCGACCCGCTCGCCCACGCCGGCGCGGTCCAGGTTCTCGCGCGCGACTTTCGCGTGCTCGGGTTGGAATTCGAGCGTCACCACCCGGCCGGACGGGCCGACCGCCCGCGCCAGCCAGAGGGTGCTGAATCCGCCGAGGGTGCCGATCTCGAGCACCCGGCGCGCACCGGTCGAGCGCGCCAGCAGCGACAGGAACTTGCCCTGTGCCGCGGACACATCGATCGCGGGCAGGCCCGCGGCGGCATTGGCCGCCAGCGCGGCGGCGGTGTCGGGATCGCGCACCAGGTGGTCCACCAGGTAGCTGTCCACGTCGGCCCAGTCAGGTGTCGTCATACTCCGCAGTCTGCCACCGGTGGCGCGGCCCGGCCCCGATCACGCGGTCGCCGAGACCTGCTCGATCTGCACGATCGCCGCGATGGCCTGCGTGGCAGCCGAAGCCAGCGATTTCAGATCGAAGATCGCCGAAAACAGCTTGCGCAACAGATTCGACACCTGGAGGCTGGCCGCGCTGATGCCGAAGGTCGCCCGCGCCGCCGCCGCGAAGGATCCGGTGCCGACCGTCGCCAGGATGATGATGGTGACCTCCACCAGCAGCCCGGCCAGCGCCGAGAGGATGTCGACGATCGCGCCGCGCACCGCCTCGACCAGCTTGCCCATCTTCTCGTTCAGCGTCCCCAGCACCGCGGCGAGCGCGGCCAGGCCGCCGATCGAGTTCATGTACTCGCCCGCGCGGGTGCGGTAGGCCAGCGCGGTCTCCCCCGTCCAGCCCGCGGTGCCCGACGCGACCTCGGCGTCCCAGGCGCTCGCCACCTCCTTCAGGCGCTCGGCGATGTTCTCCCAGGACTTCGAATACGCCTCGACCATGCCGGGATTGCCCGCCAGCGAGTCCAGCGCCTTGCGCATCGGCTCCACGTGCTCGAGCATCCAGCCCATCAGCTGGCCGCCCAGGAAGTTGAAGGGATCCAGGTACTTGCCGCCTGCGATCGATTCAGCCAGGCTCACCGCCGAGGACGCGACCGAGAACGCCTTGAACACACCGTCGAGCTGCTCGCCGCTGGTGAACAGATGGAACGCCTCGAAACTGTCGCCGAGGACGGTGCCGGACAGGATGCCCGCGTTCGCGTCGTCCTCGCCCTGGGCGCCGGTGGGCTTGCCCAGGTTGCTGTGCAGGAACGCCCGCTCCTGGTAGTACTCCTCGCGGAAGTCGGTGCTCTCCTCCAGCAACTCGTTGTCGGGGCGTTCGGCGTCGTCGAACAGCAGATTGGGCACGCTGATCGGCGCCTCGTTGAGGAACCGGCCGACGGGGGTCTGCTCGCTCACGCCGCACCGCCGATCTGAGCGCGCTGCTTGTCCAGGGCGCCCTTGCGCGCCGCGTCCTGCTCCTCGAACACGTCGGCGGCCTGGCGCAGCTTCTGCGGCAGCGCCGCGACCGCGGCGCTGTAGTGGCGCAGGCCCGCGACGATGTCCTCGTGCTTCGGGTTCAGGATCGACTGCGCGTAGGGGCGGACGAGCAGGCCGTACCCGTCGTCGGCCTGTGCCAGATAGGCGGCGGCCTCCAGCGCCTGCGCCAACCCCTCGCTGATGGTCTCCACCCGTTTCGCGTGCTCGCGCGCCCGCTCGGGGTCGACGTTCACCTCGGCCATCGCCACGGACGATCACCCTCCTCGTTCCCGGAACGCCGCCGCGGCGGCGCGGTCGCCGACGACGACCTATGAACTTGGACGCCGCCGAGTCGAATCCGGTTCCCTCGAATTCGAGGCGATCACTCCAGCCAGGATTTGCGGCGGTAGTAGAGGTCGTCGTCGTCCGGCTCGTCCGGGGTGACGGTGTGGTCCCGGTCGGGCTTGCGGGTGCCGGGGGCCGGCGCGGCCGGGGGCGGCGGCGTGAACGCGGCGGGCGGGGTGTATTCCGGTTCGGGCGGGGTGGGCGGCGCGGCCGGGGCCTCCGGTGCCACATCGGGGAACCGCTCGGCGTACTGGCCGACGATGCTCTGGCCCGCGGCGTCGTCGCCGACCGCCGCGTGCACCATATCGGTCACCTGGACGCGCAACTTGGCCTGCGCGCGCTTGGTGCACGCCATGAGTTCGCTCGCCACCGCCGCCGGGTCCATCCCGCGGGTCGCGGGGGCCAGCGAGATGGCGGTGGTCACGCCGTTGGCGTCCACCGTGACACTGATCCGGTTGTCGGCGGAGGTCTCGGTGACCGACACGGCCGCCATCCGGCCGTGCAGTTCCTGGTACTTCTCGGCCGTGCGCTGCAGATTCTCGGCCCACCGGGCCAGATCGTCGGCGGCCTGGGCCGGATCGTTGCTCAGCATTCGCGTCCCCTTCCACGCTTGCGACAGCGGTGTCGTCCCGGAAAGCGATGCGCC
This sequence comes from Nocardia puris, assembly GCF_003315035.1. GTDB lineage: Bacteria > Actinomycetota > Actinomycetes > Mycobacteriales > Mycobacteriaceae > Nocardia > Nocardia puris. The sequence goes on along the minus strand of NZ_QNRE01000002.1, from coordinate 251,726 downwards.
GCCCCCGAGTTCGCCGGAACTTTACCGGCCGCGCGGCTCGCCGGGACGCACGGGTCAGTCCCGCTCGGGCAGGTTCTGCAACCGCACCTGGCCGCGCGCCACGACGCGCTGCTGCTCGTCGGTGATCACGACCTGCCACAGCTGCTGGGTGCGGCCCTGGTGCACCGGGACGGCCTCGCCGGTGAGGGTGCCCTCGCGCACGGCGCGCAGGAAGTCGGTGTTGTTGTTGACGCCGACGACGGTGCCGCGCTCGCCGTACCAGATGCCGCCGCCGATGCTGGCCAGCGTCTCGATGACGGTGCAGTAGACGCCGCCGTTCTGGATGCCCGCGGGCTGGTAGAGATGCGGCTTCACGACCCATTCACCGCGCACCCGGTCCGGTGCGAGTTCGGTGTAGCGCAGTCCGATCAGATCGGCGAAGGTGCCCTCGCTGACCTTGTTCATGAGCTCCGGGGTGAGGTCGGCCATCGAGCGCACGTCGCCGTTGTCGTGTTCCGTCATGGGTCCAGCTTTACACCCGACGAACCGGATCGCCGCGCCGACCCTGGCGTGGGCGGCCGAACCGGTGACCCACGGTCGGGAAACACCGCGTGCATGTCTCCGATCCCGTTGGTGAACAAGGGTTTCCGGTGTGGCATCCGCGTGCCACGGCGCCGCACGCACGGCCCGACACGCCGTCCGATCCGACCTGTTGTCAACTTAGGTAAGCCTGACCTATACTCAGAACCGGCGTCAGGATCGAGCGAGGTCCCGAGGGCTGCGGCGACCCCGGTCCACTGCCGCGGAGGGCTCCACCACGGTGGGGCCCTCCGCTTTCTTTTCTCCCTCCGCTCCCTCTCGATCGGCTGATGGCGACCGCTCCGCGCACGCCGGCACCTTCGCGCCGATGCCGAACGGCGAGCGCATCGGCCCCGGCGCCACCATCTCGCGGAACGGTGGGCACGCGATCATCTCACGCGCGCCGGCCCGCCGAGGGAGCCGAACGTGTCGCGTAGGCCTCCGGCACCGTCGCCTCGGGCGTCAGACGCCCGAGGGCCAAGCTCCCCGACAACGGGTCCCCGGCGGCAACGCGTTCGCCGGAGCGCGTCGACCGCCGCTCCGCACCCGACCGGCGCTTCATGCCCCAGCTATGAGGGGCAGCCGCAGCACGAACCGCGCGCCGCCGCCGGTACGCCCCCGGCACTCGATCCTCCCCCGATGCGCCGCAACGGTTTCCGCGACGAGCGCGAGTCCGATGCCGGTGCCCGACGCGGTCCCGCGTCCGGTGCGCACGGTCGCGAAACGCTCGAAGATCCGGGTGCGGTCGGCCGCGGGCACGCCCGGACCGGCGTCGTCCACGGTGATCACCGCGTGCTCGCCGTCGCGCGCGGCGTACACGGCCACCACGCCCGCCCCGTGGCGCACCGCGTTGTCGACCAGATTGCCCACGGCGCGTTCCAGTTCCAGTTTCCGGCCCTCGACCACCACCTCGTCGATCACGTGCAGCAGCGTGGCGTCCAGGCCCCGCACGGCGAGGGTGTGGGTGAGCAGCTCGCGCAGCGCGAGCGGTTCCACATCGGAGCGGTGGATGCCCGCCTCGGCGCGCGCCAGCGCGAGCAGATCCTCCAGCAACTGCCGCAGGTGGTCCACCTCGGCGGTGACGAGATCCAGTGCCCGGCGGGGACGTTCGGGCAGATCGTCCGCGTGGCGGGCGAGCACCGCCACGCTCGCGGTCAACGTCGTGAGCGGCGTGCGCAATTCGTGGCCGATGTCGGAGACCAGCCTGCGCTCGCGCCGGATCCGGTCCTGCAGGTCGTCCACCATGGCGTTGAACGCGTCCACGGTGACCGACAGGTCCCGGTCGTCGGTGGCGGGCAGCCGGATCTCGTGCTCACCCGAGGAGATGCGCGCGGCCGTGCGCGCCACCTGGCGCAGCGGGTCCAGCGCGTGCCTGCTGACCCACATGCCCAGCGCCGCACCGATTCCCGCCGCCACCAGACCGCAGATCAGCAGGTAGTCGCGCCCGGCCAGCAGCATGGTGACCACCAGCACCAGCGCCACCAGGCACGCGCTCAGCGCGAACGCGAACACCACCCGCCCGCGCAGACTGCGCGGCCGCCAGACCGGGCGTGCCCGCCCGACCTCACCGCCGCCCGATTCCGGCGCGTTCACGCCTGGACATCGAGCCGGTAGCCGAGCCCGCGCACGGTGACGACCAGCCGTGGATCCGAGGGGTCCTGTTCGATCTTGGTGCGCAGGCGGCGCAGGTGCACGTCGACGATGCGCTCGTCGCCGAAGAAGCCGCGATCCCACACTCGTTCCAGCAGCACCGGGCGGCTCAGCACGAAGCCGGGGTTCTCGGCGAGTTCGGACAGCAGCCGGAACTCCGTCAGAGTCAGGTGCAGATCCTCGCCCGCCAGCTGGACGGCACCGCGCTGCGGCGAGAGCACCAGGTGCCGCGCGGCGTCCAGCACGACATCCTGCGAGGCCTCCCGCTCGGCGGTCAGGCCGGCGCGCCTGCGCAGGGCCCGCATGCGCGCGGTGATCTCCTTGACCTCGAACGGCTTGGTGACGAAGTCGTCGGCACCCGCCTCCAGGGCGGCCACCACGTCGTGGGTGTCGTCGCGCGCGCTGACCACGATGATCGGCACCTCGTGGTCGCGGCGGATCTCCCGGATGCAGGTGAAGCCGTCCATCCCGTCGAGCACCAGGTCGATGATCATCAGATCGGGCGCCCCGTGGTCACGCACGTGATCCAGGGCGCTCTCCGCGGCCTCGGCCTCGGTCACGTCGTAGCCTTCGTCCTCCATGGCCAGCCGCAGCGCGGCCCGCACCCGGTCGTCGTCCTCCACGATCAGCAACCGCGTGGTCATCGCCCTCCTCGCTCGCACGCCGAGCACCCGCGGCCACCCTCGCGGTGGCCCGGGCTCGGCGCCGGGCGCCGGGCTCGGCCGTTTCAGCCAGCGCGCAGGGTACCCGGCCGGGGTGAACGGGACACGTCCAGCGACACCACGTTCGCGGCGCGGCGCACGGGCAGACCGCGCTCCTCCATCGCGAGCAGCAGGCCTTGGCCGCGGCGGGCGCCGTCCTCGCGGTCGGTGCGCGCGAGCTCGGGCACGTAGGTGGCGGCACCGACGAGGGATTCGCCGACCAGCGACCAGAACCGGCGCGCGCTCAGCCCCGAGCACCGGCTCAGGCCGTGCTGGATGAGCGAGAGCGAAGGCTCGCAGCGGTGTGCCAGCCACACGAACATCGCGCGCTCGCAGGGCAGGGTCACCACACCGGGTTCACCGGCGAGGTGGTCGCCGTCGATCACGCGGATCGCGGTGTCCTCCAGGCCCGCCCAGTCGATGCCGCCGTCGTTGTCGTTGTGGATCCAGAGATTCTCCAGGCCCGGATCCCAGGCCTTGCCCTCCGCGACCAGCAGCGCCGCGACGCGGCCGACCACGGCGTGGATCAGCGCGGTCGCCACCACCTCGGCGGCCGTGTCGGCCCGGATCATCTCGGCGGCGTGCCTGCGGTACATCAATTCGATGCGACCCTCGCGCAGCCCTTCGGACAGCTTCCACCAGCGGCGTTTGCCCTGCTCGTTCATCGGCGCGACGGCGTAGACCCGGGGGTGGTCGGGTTGCAGCGCGCGCAGCCGGTTACCGGCGCGCGTGAACGCCACATCGGTCGTGCGGACCGAACGGGTGGGTAGTGGCTCGAGCATCGAACCTCCTCGGGTGCGCTCATGGGGTCCGTTCGCAAGATAGGTTAGCCTTACCCAACCTAGCAACCCGAGCCGGGAGTAACTTCGTCGCCGTGAATTCGATTGGCACCGTGCGGCGGCGACGTCTGACCGGCCTCCTGCTGCTGTTCGCCTTCCTGGCGGTGGCGACCGTGGCAAGCATCGCGCTCGGCACCCGCGCGATCTCCCCCGCCGTGGTGTTCGAATCGCTGGACCACGCCCTGAGCTGCTCCGACGGGATGTTCACCTGTCCGGCGGTGACGACCGAGGAACAGATCGTGCGCTCGCTGCGCCTGCCGCGCACCGTCCTCGCGCTGGTCACGGGCGTGGCGCTGGGCATCACCGGCGCGCTCATCCAGGGCTACACCCGCAATCCGCTGGCCGACGCGGGCCTGCTCGGCCTCAACTCCGGCGCGGCGTTCCTGGCGGCGCTGAGCATGTACCTGTTCGCGTTCACCTCGCCCGAGCAGTACATCTGGTTCGCCTTCGCGGGCGCGCTGCTGGCCGGGCTCGCGGTGTTCGCGGCGTCGAGTATCGGCGGCGGTAAGGCGAGTCCGCTGAGCCTGGTGCTGGCGGGCGCCGCCATGACGGCGTTTCTGCAGGCCTTGACGAACGCCATCATCATCACCGACGCGACCGCGCTGGACACCTACCGCTTCTGGGTGGTCGGCAGCGTCGCCGGACGCGACGCGCAGGTGTTCTGGCAGGTGCTGCCCTTCCTCGGACTCGGCCTGCTGCTCGCCGTCGCCGCCGCGCCCGGCCTGAACCTGCTCAGCCTCGGCGACGACGTGGCCCGCGGGCTCGGCGTCAATATCGGCCGCAGCCGCGCGCTGGGCTTCACGGCCGTGGTGCTGCTGTGCGGGGCGGCCACCGCCGCGGTCGGGCCCATCGCCTTCCTCGGCCTGATCGTGCCGCACATCGCCCGGATGATCACCGGGCCCGATTTCCGCTGGCTGGTCCCGTATTCCGGGCTCATCGGCGGGTTGCTGCTGATCCTGGCCGATACGCTGGGGCGGTTGGTCGCCCGCCCGGGCGAACTCCAGGTCGGCGTGATGCTCGCCGCCCTCGGCGCGCCTTTCTTCCTCGCGCTCGTGCGCCGTCGAAAGCTGGTGAACCTGTGAGATTCCGAACACACGGCCGCGCCGGGGAGCGAGGCGCGCGGTGAGCATTCTGGTGAAGACCGGGCCCGAGGATTCGGCCGCCGTGCGACGAGTGCGCCCCGCCCTGCGCATCGGTCCGGTGTCGCTGGTGCTGCGGCCGACCATGTTTTCGATCACACTCGCGCTCGTCGGGGTGGTGTTCCTGCTGTTCTGCGTGGACATCGCCGTCGGCGAGACGCACATCCCGCTCGGGCGCGTGCTGGACGTGCTCGGTGGCGGCGGCTCGCGCGCGCAGCGGTTCATCATCGTGGAGTCGCGGCTGCCCCGCGCGCTCACCGCCGTCGTCGTCGGCGCGGCGCTCGGGCTCGCGGGCGCGATCACCCAGTCGATCCTGCACAACCCGCTGGCCAGCCCCGACATGCTCGGCATCACCTCCGGCGCCAGCCTGGGCGCGGTCGCGGTGCTGGTGCTCAGCGGCGGCGCCACCACCGGTTTCGCCGCGAGCATCGGCGCACCGCTGGCCGCGCTGCTTGGCGGCCTGCTCACCGCCGCGCTGATCTACGTCCTGGCGTGGGGGCGCACCGTGTCCGGCGCGCGGGGCACCACCGGACTGCGGCTGATCCTCATCGGCGTCGGCGTGAACGCCCTCGCCCTGGCCGGCATCAACTGGGTCCTCACCCGCGCCACCTGGCAGGACGCCGCCCGCGCCCAGCTCTGGCTGAACGGGTCGCTGAATTCGGCGGGCGCGACGCAGCTGGTGCCCGCCGCGATCGCGCTGGCGGTCGTGGCCGCCGTCGCCATCGGCTCGGCCCGCCAGCTCGCCGCGCTGCGCCTCGGCGACGAGACCACCCGCGTGCTGGGCGTGCGCATCCAGACCCAGCAGGGCATCCTCATCGGCTCGTCGGTGATCGCGGCCTCGGTGGCGACGGCGGCCGCCGGGCCCATCGCGTTCGTCGCGCTGGCCGCGCCGCAGATCGCGCGCCGCGTACTGCGCACCCCGGGCGAACCGCTGATCGGCTCGGCGCTGATCGGCGCCATCCTGGTGGTCGGGGCCGATGCCGCCGCGCGCACCCTCTTCCCGGCGGCGCTGCCCGTCGGCATCGTCACCGCCGTGATGGGCGGACCGTTCCTGCTGTATCTGCTCGTGCGTCTGAACCGGAAGGCGACCCTGTCATGACCGTCACCACCCCCGCCGCCGCGCATCAGCTCACCGCGCAGAACGTCACCCTCGGCTACGGCGAGCGCGTCATCGTCGACGGGCTCAGCGTCGACATCACCCCGGGCGTGATCACCACCGTCATCGGGCCCAACGGCTGCGGCAAATCCACCATGCTGCGCTCGCTCGGCCGGCTGCTGCGCCCCAGGGAGGGCTCGGTCGTGCTGGACGGCAAGGCGATCTCGTCGATGAAGACCAAAGAGGTGGCGCGCGTCATCGGCATGCTGCCGCAGACCCCGGCGGCCCCCGAAGGTCTCACCGTCGCCGACCTGGTGGCGCGCGGGCGCCACCCGCACCAGTCGTGGTTGCGGCAATGGTCGGACTCCGACGAGTCCGAGGTCACCGAGGCGCTCACCCAGACCGGCATCGCCGACCTGGCCGACCGCGCGCTGGACGAACTGTCCGGCGGGCAGCGCCAGCGCGCCTGGATCTCCATGGCGCTGGCCCAGGGCACCGACATCCTGCTGCTGGACGAGCCGACCACCTATTTGGACCTGGCGCATTCGCTCGAGGTGCTCGACCTGGTCGACCGGCTGCACGCGGATCTCGGCCGCACCGTCGTGATGGTGCTGCACGATCTGAACCTCGCCATCCGCTACAGCGACGAGCTCATCGTCATGCGCGACGGTCGGATCGTCGCCAAGGGCGGCCCGGCCGCCATCGTCAGCGCCGAACTGCTGCTGGAGGTGTTCGGGCTGGAGGCCACCGTGCTCGAGGACCCGATGTCCGGGCGGCCCATGATCGTGCCCATCGGCGCACGGCATGTGCGCGACCGGCCGGGCGGGCCCGATACCGCCGCGACCCCGGGTATGACGAACGCCACACAGCTACCGGACAGTTACGACAAGGTGTAGTACGCATTTGTGTCGTTGGGTCCGTAAGCTTGAGGGATGGCAGGACTCGGTGAACTCGAGAAAGCGGTCATGGACCAGTTGTGGTCGAGCGACGAACCGCAGACCGTCCGGCAGGTGCACGAAGCACTCGCCGCACGCCGCGAACTCGCGTACACCACGGTGATGACCGTGTTGCAACGGCTGGCCAAGAAGAACCTCGTGGTCCAGCGGCGCGACGACCGCGCGCATCGCTACGCGCCCGTGCACACCCGCGACGAGCTGGTGGCCTCGCTCATGTTCGACGCGCTGCAACAGGCGGAGGAGAAGGGCAGCCGCGCCGCGGCCCTGGTGCATTTCGTGGAGCAGGTCGGACCCGACGAAGCGGACGCGCTACGCGAGGCACTCGCCAAGCTCGAGGCGTCCGACGGCGACCAGCCGCCGCCCAAGTAGTATCGGGGGCGGCCAGGACGGCCCCCGGGGTCTCACAGAGCCGTGAGGCACCGGTCCCACAACGCAGTGAGCTGAGTCGATGAACGCAACAGCGCCGGTCTTCGCCGGTCTCGCGCTGCTTCTCGCGGGGCCCGCACCCGCGTTGCTCAGCCGTGCCGAATGGCCGTACCGGACCCCCCGCGCCGCCCTCGTGCTGTGGCAGGCCATCGCGCTCGCCGCCGTGCTGAGCGCCTTCGGTTCCGGATTGGCCATCGCCTCGCTGCTGCTGGTCCCCGGCCCCGACGGACGGCCGACCACCTCCCCCACCAGCGAGATCGACGCACTCGGTCTCCCGCTCTGGATCGCCTACGTCACGGTCTTCGCGCTCACCCTGTTCATCGGCGCGCGCCTGATCTTCTCGGTGATCCGCGTCGGCGTGCACACCCGCCGCCGCCGCGCCCGCCACCGCATGCTGGTCGACCTGCTGGACCAGAGCGGCCCGCGCAGGCGCGCCAACGACATCCGCGTGCTGGCGGCCACCGAACCCATCGCCTACTGCCTGCCCGGGCTGCGCCAGCGCGTCGTGCTCAGCGAGGGCACGCTCACCAATCTGGACGACGCCGAGATCACCGCCATCGTCAGCCACGAGCGCTCGCATCTGCGCGCCCGCCACGACCTCGTGCTCGAGGCGTTCACCGCCGTGCACGAGGCGTTCCCGCGCGTGGTCCGCAGCAAGGCGGCGCTCGGTTCGGTGAAATTGCTCATAGAACTGCTCGCCGACGATTCGGCCGTCAAGGTCACCGGACCCAAGCCGCTGGCCCGCGCCCTGGTAGCGTGTGCCAAGTCGACAGCGCCGCAGGGTGCGCTCGCCGCGGGCGGGCCGACCACCCTGATCCGTATCCAGCGTCTCAGCGGACGCGTCGGTGATATCCGCATCGCGGCGGCCGCGTATCTCGGTTCGGTCGCCATCCTGGTGGTTCCGACCCTCGCTGTCGCGGTACCCTGGCTGGTCGAACTCAGTCGGCTGTTCCGCCACTACTGACCCGGCGTCGCCGCCGGGCACCCGTTCGGGCGCTTCTTCGCTCGACCCCGCCTCGGGGTTGCCGCGCAGGGATGCGCGCACCTCGTCGAAAGGCACCACTTGACCTCCTCGCCCACCGTCACCTTCGCGGATCTGGGTCTGCCCGTCCCCCTCGTCCAGGCCTTGCGCAACGCCGGCATCGACGCCCCGTTCCCGATCCAGGCCGCGACCGTGCCGGACGCCCTCGCGGGCAAGGACGTGCTCGGCCGCGGTCCGACCGGGTCCGGGAAGACCCTCGCTTTCGGGCTGCCCATGCTGGTGCGCCTCGCGGGCAATCCCGCCAAGCCGCGGCGCCCCCGCGGGCTGGTGCTCGTGCCCACCCGCGAACTGGCCACCCAGATCGAGCGCGCGCTCGACGAGCCCGCGCTGGCCCTCGGGCTGCGCGTGGCCTCGGTGGTGGGCGGTGCGCCGATCAAGCGCCAGGCCGACCGCCTGGCGCGCGGCGTCGACCTGCTCATCGCCACCCCGGGCCGCCTCCAGGACCTGATCCTGCAAGGCAGCGCCGACCTCAGCGACGTGCGGATCACCGCCCTCGACGAGGCCGATCACATGGCCGATATGGGCTTCCTGCCCCAGGTCGTCAAACTGCTCGACCGCACGCCCAAAGACGGTCAGCGCCTGCTGTTCTCGGCCACGCTGGACGGCGAGGTCGACAAGCTCGTCAAGCGCTACCTGCGTTCGCCGGTCACCCACTCCACCGCGCCGCCCTCGGCCTCGGTGTCGACCATGACCCACCACCTGCTGTTCGTCCGCAAGGCCGACAAGCGGGCCGTGCTGGAGCGGATCGCGGCGCGCGACGGGCTGACGATCCTGTTCGTGCGCACCAAGCACGGCGCCGACCGGCTCGCGAAGCAGTTGCGCGCCTCCGGTGTGGCCGCGGGCGCGCTGCACGGCGGCAAGGCGCAGAACAACCGCACCCGCACGCTGGCCGCGTTCGCCGACGGCTCGGTCCCCGTGCTGGTCACCACCGACGTCGCGGCGCGCGGGATCCACGTCGACGGCATCTCCCTCGTGGTGCACGCCGACCCGCCCGCCGAATCCAAGGCCTACCTGCACCGCGCCGGTCGCACCGCGCGCGCCGGTGAGGACGGCGTGGTCGTCACTCTGGTCACCGAGGACGAGCGCGCCGACGTGGAGAAGATGACGCGCAAGGCGGGCGTCGACATCTCCGGTGTCGACATCCGGCCCGGCGATCCCCGGCTCGCCGCGATCACCGGCGCGCGGGAACCGTCCGGCGTCGCGGTCCCGGCCCCCACCGCACCCGCGCCCACCGCGCCGTCGCGCACCCAGACCCCCGGCCGCAGCGGTGGTCGCGGGCGTGGTCCGCGTTCGGCGCAGCGCGCCGCCGAATCCACCCGTCACGCAACGGATTCCCCGCGCAGGCGCGAATCCGGCCGGCGCACCGAGGGCGCGGCGGGAACCCGCACCCGCTCCGAGACGGCCACGTCCCGCGACGGCGCGCACGCCGCGTCTCCCGCCCGTCGCTCCGCTCGCCGGGCCGAGGGTGCGCCGGGCGCCTCGCGTGTGGCGTCGCGCGATGGGGGCGGTAGGCGCCACACCGCCTCGGCGTCCCGCCGTCGCGCGAGCTGAGTTCGGGCAGCAGCTGGGTCCCAACTGTGCGGGCCGTGTCCGGGCCACGCGATCTGGGCCAGCCGCTCGAGCTGAGTCCGGGCAGCACGAGCTGAGCTGGGGCCCAGCCTCCCGGGCTGGGTCCCCACCGCGCGGGCCGGGGCCGTGCAGTCCGGGTCCGCGCCGCGCGAGCCGAGTCCAGCCACTCGGGCTGAGTCCAGGCCGCACGAGCTGAGCTCGGCACAACCTCGCGGGCCCAGTCCAAGCCACACGAACTGAGCTGGAGGCCAACCGCTCGGGGCCCGGTCCAGCCGCAGGAGCTGACCCGCGATCGATATGCGCCCGCCGGCAGCGAGTTGGAATCGACGTGTGGGGCCTGGCCGGTGTCGTTCCGAGGCCGAGACGAACACCTGGACCACGGCGCTGCGGGGCTCCGGGTCGTATCCGACCGGGGCAAGTGGACCACCGAGGCGAGTCCGCGAGGCTCCGGACGCGGACCACCGCGGCGCGCGAAACGGGGCACCTTTGCGCGGACCGTTCGGCGCATTGGGTGTCCGAATCAGCACCGGCTCTCCGTGGTCTGCGGGTATCACGGTGGGTACTCCGCGGCGCGGCCGACAATGGGCGGCCACCTCCTCCGCACTCCCCCGCAGCGTGATCCGGCGCTCGTGCGGGGCCGTGCCGCACTCCAGGTGCGCCCCGCCGCCTTCGCGACACGCCCGGGATGCACGGTAGGAGTCCGTGTTCGGCGCGCGGCGTGTCGCGGGGGCGCTATCCGGTAGCAAACTGGTGCACGTGCCGCACGATCCCGCTCTCGCCGTCGTGTTCGCCCTGCTGGCCGCGGCGCTGTTCGCGGTCGCGTCGGTGACGCAGCAGCGGGCGGCTGCGGCCGTGCCGGGCGAGGCGTCGCTGGTGCGGGGGCTGCTGCGCAGTCCGCGGTGGTGGGCGGGCATCGTCGGGGACGCCGGCGGCTACGGCATGCAGGTCGCGGCGCTCGCCTTCGGAACCGTGCTGCTCGTGCAGCCGATCCTGGTGAGCGCCTTGGTTTTCGCGCTGCCGCTCGCCGCCTGGCTCAACGGCACCCGCATCGACGCGCGCACCTGGGCCGCCGCGCTGGCGCTGGTCGCGGCGCTGGTGTGCTTCCTCGTGGTGGGCAACCCGTCGGCGGGTGAGACCACGGCGGCGGCCGCGCACTGGATCGTTCCCTTCACCGTGCTGCTGGCGCTGGTCGCGGCGGCGACAGTCCTGGCCCGCACGTCCGCCGCGCCGGGCCGCAAGGCGCTGCTGCTCGGCGCGGCGAGCGGTGCGCTCTTCGGCATCGCCGCCGCCCTCACCACCCACGTCACCGACCTGTTCACCGAGGGCATCGGCACCGTCGTCACCAGCTGGCAGACCTGGGCGCTGGTGCTCGCCGGCGCCGTCGGCCTCTACCTCAGCCAGCGCGCCTACCAGGCGGGCCCCCTCGCCTCCTCCCTGCCGGCCGCCACCATCGCCGAACCCATGGCCGCCGCCTTCCTCGGCCTCACCGTCCTCGGCGAACACCTCCGCACCGACACCCTCGGGCTCGCGATCACCGTCAGCGCCGTAATCATCATGTGCGCCACCACAATCCGCCTCTCCCGCGCCCAAGCCGAGGAGTGAGCGCACCCGCCCTCACCGCTGGACCGCCGCCAGGAGTGCCGAGCCGGCGAGGGGCAGTAGCGTCCGGCGCCGGGATCTGGTTGGAAGGCCATGCCAGCCAAGTCGACGATAGATGCGGACGGCCACCCGGTGGCGCAGGTCTGGTCCACGACAGGCGGCATTCACCCAGGGGTTCTTGCCGCGCGGCGACACCGCCCGATCGCCACGGTCGACAGGCAGCCGTCTAGGACCCACCTCGTCCCCACGCCCGCTCGGACGCCGCGCCCCCGACAAGCTGCACCGCGCCGACCGGGCCGCACTCACCTGCCGCCAGGCCGGCGCCGACGGCGGGCGTGCCGATCTGGACCGACCCGTCGGCCGCTCGTCCGCGGAGATGTCTCGATCGCCACACCGCCGACTGCTCGGCACACGGTTGTCCCATGCCCCGCACCGCACGGCTCGACTGCCTCGCCCCCACCCGGAATCCCACACCACTCCCACCGACCGGTTAGCATGGGTCAAGTGCAGTTTCTCCCCGGACATCAGCCGCCGTACGACCTGACCTACGACGACCTCTTCCTCGTCCCGAATCGGACGGATGTGGCGTCGCGGTTCGACGTCGATCTGTCGACCGTCGATGGTTCCGGCACCACCATTCCGATCGTCGTGGCCAATATGACCGCCGTCGCGGGCCGGCGCATGGCCGAGACCGTGGCGCGTCGCGGCGGCATCGTGGTGCTCCCCCAGGATCTGCCGATCAGCGCGGCCGCCGACACCATCGCCTTCGTCAAGAGCCGCTCGCTCACCGCCGACACCCCCGTCACGCTGGACCCGGAGCGTTCGGTGTCCGAGGCCGTCGCGCTCATGCACAAGCGCGCGCACGGCGCGGTGGTCGTGGTGGAGGCGGGTAAGCCGGTCGGTGTGGTCACCGAGGCCGCCTGCGCCGACGTCGACCGCTTCGCCCGTCTGCGCGACGTGGCCGCCGCCGATTTCGTCACCGCACCCGCCACCACCTCGCCGCGCGAGCTGTTCGACCTGCTCGAGGCCGCGCACGCGCACCTGGCCGTGCTCACCGACGCCGACGGTGCGCTGGCCGGCGTGATGACCCGCACCGGCGCCATCCGCGCGGGCATCTACCAGCCCAACGTCGACGCGGGCGGCAAGCTGCGCGTCGCCACCGCCGTCGGCATCAACGGCGACGTGGCCGCCAAGGCCAAGTCCCTGGTCGACGCGGGCGCCGACCTGCTCGTCATCGACACCGCGCACGGCCACCAGGCGAAGATGCTGGAGGCCCTGCGCGCCGTCGCCGATCTCGGCTTGGGCGTGCCGCTCGCGGCGGGCAACGTGGTGTCCGCGCAGGGCACCCGCGACCTGGTGGCGGCGGGCGCCGACATCATCAAGGTCGGCGTGGGCCCCGGCGCCATGTGCACCACCCGCATGATGACCGGCGTGGGCCGCCCCCAGTTCTCCGCGGTGGCCGAATGCTCCGCCGCCGCAAAGGAACTCGGCAAACACGTGTGGGCCGACGGCGGCGTGCGCCACCCCCGCGACGTGGCGCTGGCGCTGGCGGCGGGCGCGTCCAACGTGATGATCGGCTCCTGGTTCGCCGGCACCTACGAATCGCCCGGCGACCTGCGCGTCGACCGCGACGGCAACGCCTACAAGGAGAGCTTCGGCATGGCGTCCAAGCGCGCCGTCGCCGCCCGCACCGCCTCCGACAGCGGTTTCGACCGCGCCCGCAAGGCGCTGTTCGAGGAGGGCATCTCCAGCTCGCGGATGCGGCTGGACCCCGAACGCCCCGGCGTCGAGGACCTCATCGACCACATCTGCTCCGGCGTCCGCAGCGCGTGCACCTACGCGGGCGCGCGCACGCTCACCGAGTTCCATGACAAGGCCGTGCTGGGCGTGCAGTCCGCAGCCGGATTCGCCGAAGGGCGCCCGCTGCCCGGCGGGTGGTGAGCGCGCCACCGGCCCGCGCGAGCGAGTGCGCGGGCCGGTAACATGACGGTTGCCGGCGGTGTCCGGCAACCGTTCCCGCACGCCGAAAGGACCCCGTTGTCACCCGCGTCCGAGGGCGCCGCTCAGGAGGGCTCCTCTACCGAGCCGGGTGACCGACCCGGCGCCTTCCTTCTCGCCGCGCGCCGCCGCCGTTGTGGCTCTCCCTGTGCGATTCAGGGGCGGTGACCGGCGTGTCCACCGTCCTCACCGTGCTCAGCCTGGTCGGCTTCGTCGCGCTCACTGCGGGCACCGCGCTGTTCGTGGCGGCCGAATTCTCGCTCACCGCACTGGAACGCAGCACCGTCGAGGCGCACGCCCGCGAGGGCGACGTGCGCGCCCGCATGGTGCGCCGCGCGCACCGCACGCTCTCGTTCCAGCTCTCCGGCGCCCAACTCGGCATCACCATCACCACGCTGATCACCGGCTATATCGCCGAACCCGTGCTCGCGCGCCTGTTCACCCCGCCGCTGGCGGCCGTCGGGCTGGGCACGGGCGCCGCCACCGGCGTGGCGCTGGCGCTGGCGCTCGTACTGGCCACCTCGCTGTCGATGATCTACGGCGAACTGGTGCCCAAGAACATCGCGATCGCCGAGCCGATGGCGACCGCACGCACCACGGCGGGCCCGATGGTCGCGTTCTCGGTGGTGTTCAAAGGGATGATCCACTTCCTCAACGGCACCGCGAACTGGGCGGTGCGCCGACTGGGCGTGGAACCCACCGAGGAGCTGCGTTCGGCGCGCTCCCCGCAGGAACTCGGCTCGCTGGTGCGCACCTCCGCGCAGCGCGGCGCGCTCGACCAGCGCACCGCGCTGATCGTGGACCGGTCCTTGCAGTTCGGCGAGCGCACCGCCGAGGAGCTCATGACACCGCGGGTGAAGATCGAAGCCCTCGACCGGTCCGACACCATCGGCGACCTGCTCGCCGCCGCGAGTCGCACCGGTTTCTCCCGGTTCCCCGTTATCGACGGCGATCTGGACAACACGCTCGGCGTGGTGCACGTCAAACAGGCATTCACCCATCCGGCGGCGGTGCGCCGGCGCGTGCCCCTGCATTTTCTGGCCAAACCGGTGCCGATCGTGCCGGCCAGCCTGGACGGCGACGCGGTGCTCGAGCGCGTGCGCGCCGACGGCATGCAGGTCGCGCTGGTGGTGGACGAATACGGCGGCACCGCCGGGATGCTCACCATGGAGGACATCATCGAGGAGATCCTCGGCGACGTACGCGACGAGCACGACGAGGAGGAGCGGGACGTGCGCCGCGTCGCCGACGGCTGGGACTGCTCCGGCCTGCTGCGCGTCGACGAGGTGTCGCGCGCCACCGGCTACGACGCGCCCGAGGGCGAGTACGAGACGCTCGGCGGCCTGGTGCTCACCCAGCTCGGCCGCATCCCCGGCCTCGGCGACGAGGTGCTGCTGCCCGAGCCCGCCCACCACGAGGGCGACGGCGCGGGCGGGTGGATCGCGCGGGTCGAACGCATGGACGGCCGCCGCATCGACCGCGTGCGGCTGATCCCGGTCTCGCCCGCGGAGCTGGCCGTGCGCACCGGCGGGGAGCCCCGCCATGGGTGATCTGTTCGGCGTGCTGCTCACGGTGGTGTTGCTGGCGGGCAACGCGTTCTTCGTCGGCGCGGAGTTCGCGCTCATCTCCGCGCGCCGCGACCGCCTGGAAGCGCTTGCGGCACAAGGCAAACGCAACGCGACCACGGTGATCAAGGCGGGCGAGAACCTGTCGATGATGCTGGCGGCCGCGCAGCTCGGCATCACCATCTGCTCGATCCTGCTGGGCCGGGTCGGCGAGCCCGCGGTCGCGCACCTGCTGGAGCAGCCGTTCGCCCTGGTCGGACTGCCCGATCAGCTGCTGCATCCGGTGTCGTTCGCGATCGCGCTGACCATCGTGGTGATCCTGCACATCCTGCTCGGCGAGATGATCCCGAAGAACATCGCGCTGGCCGGTCCGGAGCGCACCGCGCTGCTGCTGGTGCCGGCGCACCTGGTGTGGTTGCGGCTGGCGCGCCCGCTGATCGCGTTCTACAACCTGGCGGCGAACCTGACCTTGCGGATGCTGCGCATCGAGCCCAAGGACGAGCTCGAGGCCACGGTCTCCAGCGTGGAACTGGCGGAGATGATCGGCGAATCCCGGTCGGAGGGACTGCTGGACGAGGAGGAGCACCGCCGCCTCACCCAGGCGCTGGGCACCTCCGATCGCGTGGTCGCCGACGTGATGGTGCCGCTGGCCGTCACCCGCTCGGTGCCGCTGCGCGGCGACGGCACCACCCTCGGCGATATCGAGACCGCCGTCTCCGAGACCGGCTTCTCCCGGTACCCGGTGCGCGCGAGCGACGGCTCACTGGTCGGCTACCTGCATGTGAAAGACGTGCTCGACAAGGTCGCCGACGAATCCGCCGGGCCGCGAACCCCCGTCCCCCGCACCGACATCCGCCCCTTGCCCACGCTCAGCGCGAGCGCCGAGCTGTTCGAGGCGCTCGCCCGGTTGCGCCGCACCAGCAGCCATCTCGGGCGGGTCGTGGACCCGCGCGGCACGACGATCGGGATCGTCGCTTTGGAGGACCTGGTCGAGGAGTTCGTCGGCACGGTGCGCGACACCACCCACCGCAACGCGGAGTAGTCGAAACCGCCTCCGCGCGGTCGCGCGCAACTCAGCCGGCGAGCTTGCCGAGGATGTCGCGCAACACCGCCCGCTCACGACCGCTGAGCTGCCCGAAGAACTCATCGGCTTCCTTCGCCCTGGCCTCGGACAAGGTGCCCAGTGTCCGCCCACCCCTCTCGGTCACCGCGACGAGCGTCGCGCGACGGTCCGTCGGATCGGGCCTGCGCGTGACCAATCCGGCCACCTCCAGCGCGTCCACCACCTCCGTCGCCGACCGAGGGCTGATGCGCAACGCCTCGGCGATCGCGGACAGCCGCACCCCGTCGTGCTCACCGATCACCCGCATCGCGCGGGCCTGGTGCGGGGTCAACCCCAGCGGCGCGTATGCCGCCGCCCAGCGCCGGCGCAGCGTCCTGGCCACCTGCATCAGGAGCTCGCTCTCGGTGTCGGGCACAAATCCGCCTCTCCGTTTGTTTACCTAACCGGATAGTGAGGTAACCTCAGCATAACGCACAACCCGAGGGGGTTTGCCTGTGAACGACAACGAATCTCCCCGCGGCGGCCGTGCCCGCCGCCTCGACCCGGCCGACCGCGCGCAGCTGCGCGAGTCGCCCGTCTCCCTGCGCCGGATCGCCGCGCTCTTCGCGCCCTACACACTTCAGCTCACGGTGCTGACCGTCCTGATCGTCGCGGCGTCGACGATCAGCCTGGCCTCACCGTTCCTGCTGCGCTTGGTGATCGACGACGCGCTGCCCCACCAGAACGTCACGCTGCTGCTCTGGGCGGTGGGCGGCATCCTCGCCGTCACCGTGATCACCGCGGTGCTCGGCGTCGTCCAGACGTTGATCTCCACCACCGTCGGCCAGCAGGTCATGCACACCTTGCGCACCGACGTGTTCCGCCACCTGCAGCGGCAGTCGACGGCGTTCTTCACCCGTACCCGCGGCGGCGAAGTCCAATCGCGCCTGATCAACGACGTGGGCGGCATGCAGTCGGTGGTCACCACCACCGCGACCACCTTCGCCGGCAATATCACCACCGTCGCGGGCACCGCCGTGGCGATGGCCGTCCTGTCCTGGCGGCTGTCGCTGCTGTCGCTCGTCGTGCTGCCGCCGGCGATCTGGCTGACCCGGCGCGTGGCCGTACTGCGCCGCGACCTCACCGCCGCACGCCAGCGCCGCCTCGCCGACCTGCACGGCCAGGTCGAGGAGGGACTGTCGGTGAGCGGCGTGCTGCTGGGCAAGACACTCGGCACCGGCCCGCTCACCGGCGCCCACTTCGAGAAGACCTCGCGCGACCTGGTCGGCCTCGAGGTGCGCTCGCGCCTCGCGGGCCGCTGGCGGATGGCCACCATGAACATCGTCTTCGCGGCGATCCCCGCCCTCATCTACCTCGCCGCCGGATTCCCCGCGACCAGCGGCGGCATGACGATCGGCACCCTGGTCGCCTTCACCACCCTGCAATCCGCGCTGTTCCGGCCGCTGATGGGCCTGCTCGACGTGGGTGTCGAGGTCACCAGCTCGATGGCGCTGTTCAGCCGGATCTTCGGCTACCTCGACCTCCCGGTCGAGATCGACGAGCCCGCCCGGCCGGTCCACCTCGACCCGCGCGACGTCACGGGCGAAGTCCAGTTCGAGGACGTCAGCTTCCGCTACGACCCCACCGGCCCCGATGTGCTCGACGGCGTATCGCTCGTCGTCCCTCCCGGTTCGACGCTGGCACTGGTCGGCGAGACCGGGTCGGGCAAGACCACCCTCGCCTCACTGGTCGCGCGGCTGCACGACACCACCGGCGGCCGGGTGACCATCGACGGCGTCGACGTCCGCGACCTGCCGTCGGCCACCCTCGCCCGCATCGTCGGCGTGGTCTCGCAGGAGTCCTATCTGCTGCACACCACCATCCGCGAGAACCTCCGCTACGCCGAGCCCGGCGCCACCGACGCCGAGATCGAACGCGCGGCCCGCGCCGCCCAGATCCACGACCTGATCACCGCCCTCCCCCAGGGCTACGACACCGTGGTCGGCGCCTGCGGCCACCGATTCTCCGGCGGCGAGAAGCAACGCATCGCCCTGGCCCGCACCCTCTTACGCGACCCGCGCGTCCTGGTCCTCGACGAGGCCACCAGCGCCCTCGACAACGAGACCGAGCGCGCGGTGCAGGCCGCCATCGACGTGGTGGCGCGGGGCCGCACGGTCATCACGATCGCCCACCGGCTCAGCACCATCCGCGACGCCGACCAGATCGCCGTCCTGCACGGTGGGCGCGTGGTCGAACGCGGCGACCACGCGTCGCTGATCGCCGAAGGAGGACGGTACGCCCGGCTCGAGGGGGCGGCCGAGGCCGTGGCGGCCTGAGTACCGATGCCACCGGACCAGCTCGACCCCGGCACACGCCTTCGTTGTGCCCGGCCCCTGCGATACGAATTCGCCAGTGCGTCGGGCAGTTCCGCCGGGCCGAACACCGAGGTCCGGGGGCAGAGCGGCCACCCGAGGCCGGTGCGGGAGAATGGTCCGGTGAGCACGCACGACGATCCCGGACACGACCCGCGAGTACTCTCGCCGGTCGAGTGGCGGGCCGCGGCGGCCGCGTACCGGGAGCGGTTCGATCGGCTCGCCGGGCCGTATCTCGAGCGGCGGGCGGCGGGGACCACCCACCCGGTGATCGACTTCCTGTTCACCTACTACGGCCACAAGCCCGCGCAGCTGCGGCGCTGGCATCCGGGTATCGGGAACGCGCTCGCGGAGGCGCGGGAGTACGACGGCACGCGCGGGTACCACCGAGTGGGCGAGCCCGATGTGTTCGCGCCCGACCCGGAGTACCTGGAACGCCGCGCGGGCACTCTCGAATTCATCGCGAAACTGTTGCGCGCCACCGCATCCCGCCCACCCCGGTTGTCCTGCTTCGGACTCCACGAGTGGGCGATGGTCTACCACACCGACGAGGTCCGCCACCGCACAGTGCCGCTGCGCCTCGGCCGCGCGGGCACCGACGCGGTAGTCGAATCAATGGCGTTGCGCTGCACCCACTTCGACGCCTACCGCTTCTTCACCCCCGACGCCGTCGGCCGCAACGCCACCCCCCTCACCCGCGAAAACCAGGTCGCCACCGAACAACCCGGCTGCCTCCACGCCAACATGGACTTGTACAAGTGGACCTTCAAACTGGTCCCCCTGATCCCCTCGAACTTCCTCCTCGACTGCTTCGACCTAGCCTGCGCCGCTCGCGAACTCGACATGCGCGCCAGCCCCTACGACCTCACCGCCTACGGCTACACCCCGGTCCCCATCGAAACCCCCACCGGCCGAGCCGAATACGTCCGCACGCAATCCGAGCTCGCCGACCGCGCGGCGGAATTGCGCGCGCAGCTGCTCGCTCACTGCGAACACCTCCTCACCCACCTCCCAGCCCACTCGCGCTGAGCGCCAGCGCACACCCACGTACACCGAACCGATCGCGCGCGAGCGTCCCGAATCGACAGGAGCGACGGGTGCCGGTCGCGCCTGTGGCTATCGCGGCCGGCGTGAGCCCGCGTGTCCGCTCATTCGCGTATCGCCTCGTAACGCAGGAGAACTGTCCCGCCGGGGAAGGTGCGGTTCTCCAGCAGTCGCAGGGGGATCCACGACGGCAGGGTCGGAAGGAACGGTATGCCGCCGCCCACCGCCGTGGGTGCGATCACGATCCGGAACTCGTCCACCAGTCCGGCCCGCACGATCGGTGCGGCCAGCGTCGCACCCGCCACCTCCAATTGGCCGTCGGTCTCGGCTTTCAGCCTCCGCACCACCTCCACCGGGTCGCCGCGTTCCAGGCGGGAGTTCCAGTCGACCGACTCCAAGGTGCGTGAGAACACGACCTTGGGCATGTCGCGCCAGATTCGGGCGAAGTCGACGATCAGCGGCGTGGCGTCCGGAGCTTGGTCGGCGGTCGGCCAGTACGCGGACATCAGGTCGTAGAGCCGCCGCCCGTAGAACGACAGCGCGGTCTCCCGCTCGAAGTCGTTCCAGTACTGGTGGAGCTCGTCGCTCGGATCGGACCAGTCGATACTGCCCCGCGCGTCCGCGATGTACCCGTCGACCGAGACGGTGAAGCCATAGATGAGTCTGCCCATATAGACCAGACTGCGCCCGAGCGCGGAATTCATCGCGACGCCACGCGAACTACGGCCGGCCGGGGGTGACACCTTCGTCGAATACTCCGTACCTGGCCGACCCCGTCACCCGCGCCACCGGCAATCTCCCGTGACAACGCGGCCCGCTGCCGGCCACTCCCACCGCACGGGCACGCCACCCATGGTCGGGGAAGCATCGCGGGCCGGTCATACGATTGGGCCAGCGGTTCCCATCGCCGGCTCCCGATCGTGGCTGCGGGGCATCACCCCGGCTTCCTTGGCCCGGTTGTCAGTGCAGGTCGCGGTCGAGTGCCGCTGGATCGGTCGCCGCCGCGCGCAGGCGGTTCGCGATGATCCGCCGGGCTCGGTCGTATCGCGGGTAGTCGTCGAGCAAAGCGGCGTCCTCGGCGGCGATACGGGCGATCGCGTCGAGTTCGAAGGCCAGGTCGGCCGCCTCGATGCCGGGGTGTATCTCGCTCAGTTGCTGGGCCTCGGTGACAGTGGTCGTGTAGAGGGTGTGCCAGTCGCGGCGGGCCGCGGCCAGAGCGTCGCGGACTCGTCCGGGGCGGGTGTCGAATTCGGGCGCCACCGAGATGAAGAAGCAGCCGCCTTCGAATACAGGCTGTCGCGCGTAGTCCATCCATGATTCGGACAGCGCCCTGACCCGCCGGATCCCGGCGGGCACCCTCATGGCCGGGCGGATCACCCGGGCGGAGAACACATCGATCGCGGCCCGCACCGTCGCCAGTTGCAGCTCCTCCTTGGACCCGAACTGCGCGAAGACACCACTCTTGCTGATCTCGAGTTCAGTGGCCAGGCGCCGCACGGACAGGCTTTCCAGTCCTTCCACCGAGGCGATGTTCATCGCCCGGTCCAGAATGATCTGTCGCGATCGAAGTCCGCGCTGCACCCTCTTGTCCATGCGGACAGGCTACTAGGACAGCTGTCCGGGGATTTCAGGCTCGGCGCGACCGGGCGGTGTCGCGCCAGGCGGCGAACCGCGCCGCCGCCGCATCGGTCGACAGGCCGAGTTGTTCGCACATCTGGTGGAAGTCGAAGAAGAACCGCTCCCGCGCGATCAGGCCGTCGCGGACACGCCAGTGACAGGCGAACGGCAGCGCGAAGCGGCGGTCGGTCGGTTCGATACCGGCCAGCGGGCCGACCATGGTGGCGTGGATGGTCCCGGCACCGACCACGAGATCACCGGTTTCGTGCAGGTATTCGAGCTTGACCGAGTAGTCGGGGAAGGCGCGGAAGAATCCGTTCAGATGCCCGGTCGCCTCGGTCCTGCTACGGCTGACGACCCGGAACGGAACGGTTTCCAGCATCGCGTCGTCGTGGCAGGTCGACAGTGCGGCCTCGACATCGGCGCGCGACTTGGCTTTCGCGTAGATCCGCACCGTCTCGATTGGGGTTCTCGTCATGGCAGCTCTCCGGTTTCCTCGAGGAAGTAGTTGGACAGTCGGACAGTCGATCCGTGGGCGATGATCGCTCCTGACAGTAAAACCTGCTGTACAGAGTGGGTCAACTAATAGTACGGTCGTCCATGTACATTCCCTGTACTTTTCTGAGTGATCGTGGAGGATTCGTCGTGCTGGCAGTGCTGCAGGAACAATGGGGAAGCCTGGACAACATGCGGGTGGCCGAGATCGACCGGCCGACACCCGTATTCGGTGAGGTCCTTGTGGAAGTGGTTGCGGCCGGAGTGAATCCGGTCGATGCCTATACCGCCCAGGGCTCCGCCTACAACCGGATCCTCGAACTGCCGTTCATCCACGGCTGGGACCTTGCCGGTGTAGTCGCCGAGGTCGGATACGGCACCACCCGGTTCCAGCCCGGCGATCGGGTATTCGGGATGCCGTGGTTCCCCCGGCAGGCGGGTGCCTACGCGGAGTATGTCACCGCGCCCGCCCGTCACTTCGCGCCGATGCCGCGCAAGTCGACCTTCGCGGAGGCGGCCGCGCTACCGCTGGCCGGACTCACCGCATGGCAGATGCTGGTCGATGTGGCCCAAGTAGGTCCCGGGCAGCGGGTACTGGTCACAGCGGCCGCCGGCGGAGTCGGGCATCTGGCGGTGCAGATCGCCAAGTCGTTGGGGGCCTATGTGATCGGCACCGCGAGCGCCGCCAAACATTCCTTCGTCCAGGGACTGGGGGCCGACGAGGTGGTGGACTACACCACCACCGATGTCGCCACCGCGGTCGGCGATATCGATGCGGTGATCCAGATGTTCGGCGGTGATGGCGCCCTCGGCGCGCTGCGGTGCCTGCGCCCCGGCGGAATCATGGTCAACGCGCAGAGTGCGTGGACTCCCGGAATGACCGCTCGGGCGGCCGAACTGGGGGTGCGCGCCGCCGGATTCCTGGTCGAACCCGACCATGCGGGTTTGGCCGCGCTGGCACGGCTCGTGGACGAGGACCGGCTGAGCGTGCATATCGACAGCGAGTTGCCGCTGGCGCGCGCGGCGGAGGCCAATCAGCTGGTCGGGCGCGGGCACACCACCGGCAAGATCGTACTGACCGTCGCCGGTCCCGGTCGTTTCGATACGACGGCACCGCGCAGCGCCCGGTAGTCGCTCGTGGGAAGCACAGTGAAGATCGGCTATCTGCTGCCGACACGGGATCAGGCCGTGCTGGGCGCGCACGACATGACGGCCTTCGTCGACCTGGCCCGATGCGCTGAGAGATGCGGATTCGACTCGGTATGGGCAGGCGACAGCCCGGTCACCAGACCACGCGCGGATCCGCTCATGGTGCTGGCCGCGGTCGCCCAGGCCACCACCCGTCCGACGCTCGGCACGGCCGTGTTGCTGCCCGCGCTACGTCATCCGATCCTGCTGGCCCATCAGCTGGCAACCCTCGACCGGTTGTCGGAGGGGCGGCTGATCGCGGGTATGGGCATCGGGTTCCCGACCCCCGGCACCCGTGCCCAATACGCTGCCATGGGAATCGATTTCCGAACCCGCGCCGACCGCCTGGCGGAAACGATCGACATTCTGCGGCACCTGTGGTCCAGCACGGAGGTCACGCACGAAGGAGCGCACTTCGCCTTCCAGGACGTGCGGCTCCTGCCTCCACCCACGCGGCCGGCGGGTCCGCCGATCTGGCTGGCCGGAAGCGGCGGACCCGCGCTGCGGCGCGTCGCCCACCTCGCCGACGGTTGGCTCCCCTACCCGGTGACGGCCGGTGACTACACGAGCGAATACAAGATCATCGAGCACACCGCGACCCGGCCGGTCCTGCCCGCGCTCTACGCGACGTTGTGCATCGACGATGACCCCGAGCTGGCGCGACAACGCCTGCGGCACAGCATCGAACGCTACTACCGCGCTCCCCTCGAGGCGATCGCTTCCCTACAGGCACTGTTCTCCGGCACACCCGCCGCGGCCGCCGCGTGGCTGAACGACTACCTGTCCGCCGGTGCCCAGCACCTGGTGATCCGCCTTGTCGCCGACGACCCCGGCACCGAGCTCACCGAATTCGCCGATCGCGTACTGCCCCTGCTTCCGAGACGGACCCGCGCATGACCACATACGTTCTCGTCCACGGTGCCTGGCACGACCCTCGGGCCTGGGGGGCGGTGGCGCCGATCCTGCACGCAGCGGGAGCGCACACCCGTATCCCCGACCTCGGCACCGACCCCCGCCATGGACTGCACGACCAGGTCGCGGCAGTCGTCGCAACCCTCGACGCGGTACCCCGCACAGAGGCGCTGGTGCTGGTCGGGCACAGCTACGCGGGGCTGGTGGTCCGCGAAGCCGCCGACCTGCGGCCCGATCACGTGGACCACATCGTATTGGTCGACGGATGGGCCGGTGGCGACAGAGCCAGCATGTTCACCCTGGCTCCCCCCGCATTCGTCCAAGCGGTTCGTACCGCTGCTGTGGGACAACAGATTCCGGCCCCGCCTCCCGCTGCGTTCGGCATCACCGATGCTGCCGTCGCAGCCCGTCTCAGGACGCAGCTGCGACCGCAACCTCTGCGAACTTTCACCGAGCCGACTCACTTGACCGGCGCCGTCGACCGAATTCCCGGAACCGCCATCTACTGCCGGCCTCAGACCTACGCTTTCGACCACTTCGGCGCGGCCCTCGGATATCGCACCCAGGCCGTCGACGGCCCGCACGACATCATGCTCACGGATCCAGAACAGCTGTCGCATCTGCTTCTGACGGTCCGGCCTCGGCAACGCGGAGCGCACGGTAGCCGTTGGCGCTGAGCTATCGGTGCCGCATCGCCGCCCGTGCCGCCCGGTCCGGCTCGTCAGCGATGGCTTCGACGTTTCTGATGATGGCATGCCGAAGGTCGTGCGGCCGGCATGGCGAATCGGAGATCATCGAACGGGCCCTCCGGGCGACCACCGCGCGGATCCGGGAATCGTGGACGACTCGTGACGGCATCGAGTCCTGCGCCGCGCGGCCATCCCCTGGCAACCGTTCCGAGCTCAGCGACGCTGGGGCGGGTTCACCTGTCCCAGTCGATTCGCCCAGTAACCGCGTTCTCCTGCATCAGCTCACCCTGACCGACCGCCAACCACGAAACAAGTACCTACCTGAACCGATGCGCCGTGCGCTCCCGCACCCCCGAATCGGCACTACTTACCAGATCAATCCCCCGTAGATTCCCTCGAATCGCTTCCGTAAGTTACTCACGGTTACTACCATGCAGTCAGCTGCGTCACTGTCTCGGTAGGTGACGCGTCACCGCGATCGAGAAAGCCGAGGGACCGCGACGATGCGCTCTCATCCGCCACTGCGCCACCCCAGATCCTGGGCGGCACTGCTCACCGTCGGCGCGCTCGTCGCGCTGATGCTGCCGGGCAGTGCCTCCGCCGATCTGCAGTCCGATATCGAGACTGCCGTCCAGGAATTCTTCGACGTGGGCCGGGAGTCGGTGCCGCGGGCGGACTGCGGGCCGGGCGCGATGCCCGAACCCGGCCTCCAGGGCGACGTGCCCGCCGCCGACCGGGACAGCGGCCGCAGCACCCAGGGCTACCGCTGCAACATATCGATGGTGGGCCAGTTCGCCGGGCGCGGCGCGGGCATCACCTCCACCAGCTTCGAGCACTGCGCCTATATGGCTTCGTTCTTCCCGGGCAATCTGCTGGGCGAGGGCCGGGGCGTGCAGGTGCTCGACGTGTCGGATCCGGCGAATCCGCGTCCCACCACCACCCTCACCGAACCCGCCATGCTGGCGGGCACCTGGGAGAGCCTGAAGGTCAACGCCGAACGCAAGCTGCTCGTGGGCACCGGCGTGCCGGTCGGCACCGGCGTCGGCTACCTGTCGGTCTACGACATCTCCGACTGCGCCCACCCGCGCCTGCTCAACCCAGGCCCGGGCACGAATCTGCTGATGCCGCTGCCGATCACGACGCACGAGGGCGGCTTCTCCCCCGACGGGCGCACCTATTGGGCCTCCGGAATCGCGCCGGGCTTCGTGAGCGCGGTCGACCTGACCGATCCCGCCAACCCGCGGGTGGTGTGGCAGGGACTCACCGGCATCGAGGCGCACGGCTTCGGGATCAGTCCCGACGGCAACCGCATGTATCTGTCCGCGCTGGGCGGGTTCACCGTGCTCGACATCAGCGCCGTGCAGCGCCGCGACCCGAACCCGCAGGTGCACCACATCGGCCGCACCTTCTGGACCGACGGCTGGGCCACCCAGCACAGCGTGCCGGTCACCTACGGCGACAAGGACTTTCTGTTCACCGTGGACGAAGGTGGTTCGGGCGGTGTGAAACTCGTCGACGTCTCCGACGACACGCGGCCGAAGGTGGTGAACAAGCTCAAGCTGGAGATCAACCTGCCCCAGCACATCGACGCGAATATCGGTTCGTCCATGGGTGGTTCGGCGTTCGCCTACGAATCGCACTACTGCGCGGCCGACCGGCAGCACAACCCGACGGCGCTGGCGTGCGGCTGGATCTCCTCGGGCATCCGGGTGTTCGATGTGCGCGACCCGTTCGCGGTGCGCGAGATCGCGTACTTCAACCCGCCCGCCCGCACCGGACGCAATCTGGAACTGTGGAATTCACCGCACGCGCTGGCGTCGATCATCGGCGTGCCGCTCATGAGCGCCCCGCCGGCGGTGCGCGCGGTGCTGGAAGGGCAGTTCAACCCGGCCGACGCGCTCACCCCGCGCACCGGCAAGCTCGCGTTCGGCGACGTGTCGACCGACTGGTGCTTCTCGCCGCCGGAGTGGCGCGGCAACGAACTGTATGTCGCCTGTTCCGACAACGGATTCATGGTGCTGCGCTTGGAGAACGGGGTGTATACGCCGCCCGCCGATCAGCGGTCCGTGGTCGGATCATGAGCGACATCCCGGCATCCGAAGCCCCTGGGCATAGCGGCGCGGAACACCCACCCGCGCGAGTTCACCGCGACGTACCGGCGAGCGCGGAGCAGGCAGACCGGGACGGTGAATCACGAAACACCAAGAGCCCCAACTGGATCGCGTCACGCCCGCTGCGCCTGGCCGCGTACGCGTCGCTGGCACTCACGCTGCTGGTTCTCGGCGCGGCGCTGCGCCCGCTGTTTCTGCCCGAGAAGCATTCGGCCGCACCGGTTCTCACTGCCGTCGAGACCGGCTTCGCCCAGGACATGACAGCGCACCACCAGCAGGCGCTGTTCATGACCCAGCGCCTCGACCCGGCCGCGAACCCCACGGTCCGCCGCTTGGCCGATCAGCTCGCCGACACCCAGCGCCTGGAGATCGGCACCATGCTCGGCTGGTTGCGCCTGGCAGGGGCATCACCACTCTCGCCCAACCCGATGGCGTGGATGGGCGCGGCGCACCATCACGCGGAGGCGCCCCAGGCCGCCATGCCCGGCATGGCGACGCAGGCCGAACTGGACGAGCTGGCGGCGGCGCGCGGCCGCGACGCCGAGGTGCTGTTCCTGCGCCTGATGATCCGTCACCACCAGGGCGGCGTCGAGATGGCGCGGGCCGTGGACGCGATGCTCGAGGGCGGCCCGGTGAAGGAACTGGCCCGATCCATGGTGCAGACGCAGGGCCAGGAGATCGGGGTGATGATCGTCCTGCTCACCGAACTCGGCGGCGCACCACTGTGAGGGCGTGTCCGTAACCGCCGGTATGGTCGGGGACGGTATGGCGGTGGCGGGAGAGGTGTTGCGCCGGATGATCGAGGTCGATGAACTGACCGTGCCCGACCACGTGCACGGGTATCCGCAGGTGGCGTTCGGCGGGTACGTCGCCGGGGTGCTCGCGGCGCGGTGCACCGCTGCGACCGTGCGCGTCGATTTCCGGGCGAAGGTCCCGGTGGGCGAGCCGCTGAACCTCTCCGCCACCGAATCGGGCGGCGCGGCGATGCGCCTCCCGTCGGGCACTCTGCTGGCGGAGGCCAACCCCGCGACCTTGTCCGTGGACGTCCCGCCCACCCCGTCCTGGGACGACGCGCTGGCGGTGACCGAAGCGGCCCTCGCCTCCGGGAAGCGTCCCGTCACGGACTGCTACGGCTGCGGCGAGTCCTGCGCGACCGGCAAGGGTCTGCGCCTGTTCCCGTGGGTGCTGCCCGAGAGCGAGCTGATCACGGGCGGCTGGGTGCCCGACGAGACCCTGGCCGGCCTGGACGGCATCTTGGCCCCGCACGACGTGTGGTCCGCCCTCGACTGCCCCGGCGGCCTCGCGGGCTTCGTCCGCCTCGGCATGCGGCGCGGCGCCGTGACCGCCGCGCTCACCGCCACCGTGCTGCGCCCGGTTCGCGCCGGCGAACCGCACATCACCCACGCCTGGCCGATCGCCGCGCAGGGCCGCAAATACACGGTGGGCGTGGCACTTTCGACCGCCGCGGGCGAACTGTGCGCGGTGGCCGAAGCGCTGTGGATCGAACCGCGCGACCTGGCCTTAGACCTCCCCGGATAGCAGAAACCCCCGGTCGCGAGACCGGGGGTTCATATCGGCATTACCTCACAGCGGAGGAAAGCCCGCCGATCCGGTGGCCATCCAGTTCCAGAAGGCCGCGGCGCGGTTGGTGACCAGGGCGACGATGTCGAGAACAGTACTTCCCATACTTCCTAACCTCTCACGATCCTCAGTGCGGGCACCAGCGTAACGGATTGATATAGGGCCCGGCGGCACGCACCCCGGCCCGCCCGGATCACCCCAGCGCCGCCGCGATCCGGGGCCGCAGCCGCTGCGCCGACACGATCTCGTCGACCGAGCCGACCTCGACCGCGCGGCGGATGCTGTGGACGCGGTCGAACTCGGCGCCGAGTTCGGAGAGCTTCTCGGCGCGCACGGCGGTGCGCAGGTCGGCCAGTTCGGTCAGCAGTTCGACCCGCTTGGCCGGGTCGGCGGTGGCGGCGACGCGTTCGCCGAGCAGTCGCACGCGGGGGTCGGCGGCGGTGCGGTCGGCGACCGTGCGGGCGAAGACCACGGCGGCGGCCGGTGCGCCGCCGATCACCGAGGCGAACGAGCCGTCGACGGCCAGCACGGTCATCTCCGGGTTGAGCGCCTTGGAGAACACCACGAACGCGCCGCCGTGGTAGCGGGAGATGACGCAGAAGACGAACCGGCCCTCGAAATTCACCACGGCGCGGCCGATTTCGGCGCCGTACTCCAATTGCAGCCGCCGCATGGACTCCGGCGAGCCGTCGAAGCCCGAGAGGTTGGCCAGCACGACCACCGGGCGGTTGCCGCTCGCGGCGTTGATGGCCCGCGCCACCTTCTTCGACGACAGCGGGAAAAGTGTGCCCGCCGTGAAGGATTCGGGTCCGTCGGCGGGCGGGAACCCGTGCCGGGGCACCGGGACGGATTCGATGCCGATCAGGCAGACGGAGGTCCCGGCGATGCGGGCGTCGGTGACGACGGCCGTCTCGGCTTCGGCCATATCGGCCCAGCGCTCCAGAAGCAGGTGGTCGGTGTCCGACACCGCGCGCAGCACGGCCCGGATCGAGAACGGCTTCTTGCGGTCGGGGTTGGTGTCCGCGCCGAAGATCTCACCGACCGTAATGAATTCGCTGCCGGGATGGCTGTGCGGGAACGCGGTCACGTCGCGATCCACCGGATCGGCGGTGACGGCGCGGCGGGGCGCCGTTTCCCCGCGCGCGATGTAGGTGTGGCCGTAGTGCGACATCAGGATGTCTTGCGCCGCAGCCAGATCCGGCGCGAAGTACTGGGCCTGACCGTTGGGGCCCATCACGCGGGCGTAGCCGCCGATGCCGAAGTTGTCCTCGGCCGACACGCCGCCGGAGAAGTCCAGCGACTGCTTGCCGGTGAGCACCATCGCGCTCGCGGGCGTCATCACGAGGATGCCCTTGGTGTGCATGAGCATGGTGGCCTCGGCGTTCCAGTACGGCTGCGCGCCGACGTTGATGCCCGCCACCACGATATTGATCTCGCCGCCCGCCTGGGTGAAGCGCACGATCCGGCGCAGCACCCGCGCCACCCAGTCCATGTTCTCGGTGCCAGAGTCCATCGCGATCCGCGCACCGGCGGACAGGGCGAACCACTCCACCGGAATGCCTTCGCGCTCCGCGAGATCCAGGGCGGCGTCGATGCGCGCGCATTCGGCCTCGCCCAGTGCGCCGAGTTCGCGCAGCGGATCGCCGAACAGCACGACGCGGCGGATGCCCTCCGGATGCAGCGGGGTCGGCGTGGACACCGAGCCCACGACGATGCCGCAGGTGTTCTCACCGCGCGGCCGGTCCACCTCAACCAGACCGTGGCCATCGGCGTCCAGGTCGAGTTCGGTGAACGCGCCGTCGCGGCCGCGCACGGTGTCGATCAGTTCGTACGGGTACACCGCGCCGCGACGACGGGCCCGCAGCACCTTCTGGTCGTAGTCGCGCAGCGGCGCGATCGGCGCGGTCGGCGCGGGGTCCACTTCCACGCCGCCGCCCGCCGCCGCGTGATGCTCGAGGCGCACCGTGCGCACCTCATACGCACCGCCCGAGCCGCGAAAACGCCCGTGCACGTATACTTCTCGGATTCCGGAGAGCAGCACCCGCCGCGACGCGGTCCGCAACCACTCGGCCAGTGCCGTGGGGTCGGCGTCGATCACGGGCCGCACGTCGAGCCACACGTGGTTGAGGTCCGGTCCGCCGGCGCCGAGATCGCGGCGCGCTCGCGCCACCACCTCCGCGCAGGCGTCCAGCGCCGCGTCGGCGCCGCGCACGGTGACGATCGCGCCGTCCTCGCGGCGCACCGGTTCGAAGGTGCGCACCTGGGCGAGCGCGACCAGGCGCTGGTCGGCCGAATTCTCCTTCGCCACCGCGCGATAGGCCACCACGTCGACGGGCGCGCGCAGCCGGTGCAGGTCGAAGTTGCGCAGCCGCCACAGGTGCAGGCGGCGGCCCATGAGCGGGTGCACGCCGCGCACCACCGTGTCTTCGACCAGTTCGCCGCCGCGCACCCGGAAGGTGAAGTGCTCGAGGTGCGACCCGTCGGGCGGCGCCACCGCGACGGTCACGCGCCGCACGTGCGCCGCCAGCCCCGTGCCGCGCAGCGCGTCCAGCAGCGCCGCCGCCCGCGCGTCCACCGTGTCGGGAGCGTCGGCCCAGCGCAACAGCAGATCCACCACCGGCACCCGTCCGGGTTCGGTCGCGTCGAGTTGTCCGGCGAGCGCCGCGACGACGGGACTGCCGGACCGCAGCTCGCCCATCGCCGCCACTACCGCGACGCAGGTGGTCGGCACCGCTTCGTCGGGGCGCAGCTCGAGTTCGTAGTCGCAGGCCGCGAAGACGAACCCGGCGCGCGCGACGGTCCGCACCTCGCGCAGCCGCTGCTCGCGATAACGCCTGCGGCACAACACTTCCAGCAGCGGCGTGTCCAGTGCGCCCGCCTCGGCGCGCAGCCGGGCCCCGATCACACCGTCGAGCGATTCGGCGAGCTCGGCGAGAGCGTCGAGGCGGCGGTCGCGGTCCGGCCCCGCGGTCTCGGCGGCGATCAGGGCCAGTTCCGCGGGCACCCCGGCCAGCGCGGCCGCCTGCGCGGCGTCGGCCGACGGCGCCACGAACCAGTGGAATCCGACGCTGCGCGCCAGCTCCGCCAAGACGGGGTCGCGCACCTCGGTTGCCCGGCTCAGTCGTTCCAGCGTGGCGCGGATGCCGTCGTCCTCGTCCGGGCGCGGCCCGGCCAGCCAGCTCTTCACCAGCTCGCCGGCGACCTTGGCGAGCGGATCGAACCGCTTGCCCGCTAAGACGATTCGGTAGAGGGCCGCTTCGAGTTCCGGTGTGCGCTCGGTCCCCGGCACGCCGTAGTGGGCCAGCGCGGCGGTGAGCGCCGCCTCGAAGTCCGCGGACAGGCCGCCCCGCCGCACATCGAGGCTGTGCAGGTAGACGTGCAGTTGTTCGCGGTGGCTGCGATGGGATTCGCGCGCGGGCGCCGGGTCGAACAGGTCGGCCAGATCGCAGAACGCGTCCAGCAGCGCCGCTTCGGCGACGGGCGGCGCGCCCAGGGCCGCCACCACGGGCTCGCGCTCGCGCAGATGACGGGCGAGCGCGTCGTCGGCGCCTTCGATCGAGTCGTAGCCCAGCAGCAGGGCGTGCAGTTCGGCCAGGGCGGGCAGCGCGTCCGGGACGTCGGCCGCGACATCGGGCGGCAGCCTCAGGTCCACGAGCTCGGCCGCTTCCGGCGCGGCCTCCTCCCCCACCGGGTCCAGCTGCGCGAGCAGCGTTCCGGTGACGACCTGGCTGCCCACGGAGACGGCGAGATTGCGGATCCGGCCGTCGAACGGCGCGGGCAGCACCGTCTCCATCTTCATGCTCTCCAGCACGATCACCGGGTCGCCCGCCGCCACCTCGCCACCCACCGGCACCGGGGTCGCGACCACCAGGGCCGGAGCCGGCGCGCGCACCGCGCCGCCTTCGGCCCGGCTCACCCGGTGCGCGACGCCGTCCACCTCGATCACGTGCACGGTGCCCTGCACGGCGGTGACGGTGTCGTAGGCGCGGCCGCGCACGGTGAGCGTGGCGAGGTACCGGCCGCGCCGCTCGATCGCGGCGTCGAAGGTCTCGTCCTCGATCCGGATGCGGTAGCGGTCCGCGTCGACGCGGGCCGTCACGACGCGGAACACCCGCCCCGACAGTTCCACCTCGGCGGTCGCGACGGTGTCGTCGAGCACCTGCGGCCGACCGCCGCGCCCGTTCTCCCACAGGCGGATCCGCCGAGCGCGCTCGCCCTCTTCGTAGCTCTCGATCGCGGCGGCGGCCAGCGCGATCCCGGGGCGCTGCGGCGGCGTGACGCGGCCTGCCGCGGCCATCCGGTCCACCCAGCGGGTGTCGGCGGACGCGTCGATCACGTCCGGTGCGGCCAGCAGCCACAGCAGCAGGCTCTTGTTGGTGACGCCGCCGTCGATCACCACCGTGGTCTCGGCCACCGCGCGCCGCAGCCGGGCCAGCGCCTCGTCGCGATCGCGGCCGTAGGCGATGACCTTGGCGATCATCGAATCGAAGTCCGGCGGGATCTCGTCGCCTTCCACGATCCCGGTGTCGATGCGCACGCCCGGTCCCACCGGCCAGCGGGTGAACGCGATGCGGCCCGGTGCGGGCGCGAAGTCACGTTCGGCGTCCTCGGCATTGAGGCGCACCTCGATCGCGTGGCCACGCTCCACGGGGCGGTCGTCACCGAGCGGCAGCCCGGAGGCCACCGCCAATTGCGCCTTCACCAGGTCGAATCCGGTGGTGAGTTCGGTGACCGGGTGCTCCACCTGCAAGCGGGTGTTCACCTCGAGGAACGCGAACACCCGCTCACGCGGCTCGTAGAGGAATTCCACGGTGGCGGCGCCGCAGTAGCCCACGGCCGCGACCAGCCGTTCCGCCGATGCTTTGATCAACGCGATCTGGTCGGCGTCGAGCACGGGCGAGGCCGACTCCTCGACGATCTTCTGATTGCGCCGCTGCACCGAGCAGTCGCGCACGCCCAGCGCCCACGCGGTGCCCGCGCTGTCGGCGATCACCTGCACCTCGATGTGGCGGGCGCCGGAGATCAACCGTTCCAGGAAGACCGAGTCGTCGCCGAACGCGCGCAGTGCCTCCGCGCGGGTGCGATCGTAGGCGTCCTCGAGCTCCGCCCGCGAGGTGAGCATCCGGATGCCGCGCCCGCCGCCGCCCGCGGCCGCCTTCAGCATCAGCGGGTAGCCGATGCGCTCGGCCTGCGCGGCCGCGTCCGCGAGCGAGGTCACCGGTCCGCGACTCCAGTCCGCCACCGGCACGCCGACCTGTTCAGCCAGCCGTTTGGCGCCGATCTTGTCGCCGAGCGCGCGCATCGCCGCCCCGCTCGGCCCCACGAAACGCACGCCGATCCGGTCGCAGAGGTCCACGAACGCCGGGTCCTCGGCGACGAAACCCCATCCGGCCCAGGCCGCGTCGGCCCCGGTCGCCAGCAGCGCCCGTTCCAGCACGGCGTGGTCCAGGTACGGGCGGGCCGACGCGGGCCCCAGCGCGTACGCCTCGTCGGCGGCGCGGACGAATCCGGCGTGCCGCTCGCCGTCGGTGTGGAGCGCGATGGTCCGGATCGGGGGCAGGCCGGGGCGGCCCGCGTTGAGTTCCCGGACGGCGTGGATCAGGCGACGGGCCGCCTCACCTCGGTTGACGATCGCGATGCGGGTGAACATGGCAACTCCTCCAGGGCGGATCTCTGTCCGGAGACGAACGCGCGCGTCCGGCCCGGCCCGATCGCGCGGGGACTGCCGTCGCTGCGCCGAGAGGGCGACCACCGCGATACCTCGACCCTACGATTTCCGGGTCGCTGCCGGGAAGCGCGACGAAGGACGTAGGCCGTGTGTCTTCCGATACATTGAGCGCGGCGAAACATCGTGCGGCGCAATAGTGTTCATTGTGTGTTCGGGGGTATGACGCCCGCGTGAACGCGAGGTTCCAAGTGGCGGTCGACGACCTCAGCCATACGCAGGCTCGAACTCGCGGCCGCCCGGAACCCCGCGCGCACGCTGACCGTCACGGAGGCCGTCGCGGTGCTGGCCGACCTCGCGGAGGTCGCCTCCGATCCGCGCACCGACCGCCGCGTCGGCATCCTGCCGTGACGCGCTCGCCGAGTTCGAGCCCCGGCGGCGCCGGGCGCGCCGCGCTCAGCTGGATCCTCGACCGCGAGCGCGATATCGACGTGGTACGCGAGGCACCTGCGCAACACCTTGGACGAACTCGGCGCGACCTCGCGGTGGGCCATGGTCGCCCGCGCGGCCGCCGCGACCCCCTCTCGCCCTACCGGCAGTCCTGAAACCCGCCGGGAGAACGGGGAATCCCCCGGCGGGCCAGTGCCCAACCGGGGGATTCGATTGCCGCTCAGTACATTCAGACTCGAGTCAGGGCCTTGGCCTCGCGACGGCGGCGGTGCAGGATGGGCTCGGTGTAGCCGTTGGGCTGCTTGGTGCCCTCCAGGATGAGTTCCTTGGCGGCCTGGAAGGCGATGCTGCCCGCGAAGTCCGGCGCCAGCGGCCGGTAGTTCGGGTCGCCCGCGTTCTGGCGGTCCACCACGGGCGCCATCCGCTCCAGGCTGGCCACCACCTCGTCGGCGGTGACGATGCCGTGGCGCAGCCAGTTGGCCATGAGCTGGCTGGAGATGCGCAGGGTCGCGCGGTCCTCCATCAGGCCGACGTCCTTGATGTCGGGCACCTTGGAGCAGCCCACGCCCTGGTCGATCCAGCGCACCACGTAGCCCAGGATGGACTGCGAGTTGTTGTCCAGCTCCTGCTGCTTGTCCTCGGCGGTCCAGTTCGGGTCCGCGGCCAGCGGGATCTCGAGGATCTGGTCGACGGTGGCGCGACGGCCGCCCTTGGCGATCTCGGCCTGCCGCTTGAACACGTCCACCAGGTGGTAGTGGGTGGCGTGCAGGGTGGCGGCGGTCGGCGAGGGCACCCACGCGGTGTTGGCGCCTGCCTTCGGGTGACCGACCTTCTGCACCAGCATGTCGGCCATCAGGTCCGGCATGGCCCACATGCCCTTGCCGATCTGCGCCTTGCCGGGCAGGCCCGCGGCCAGACCGGTGTCGACGTTCCAGTCCTCGTAGGACAGGATCCACTGCTGGGCCTTCATATCGGCCTTGCGGACCATCGGCCCGGCCTCCATGGAGGTGTGGATCTCATCGCCCGTGCGGTCCAGGAAGCCGGTGTTGATGAACACCACCCGCTCCTTGGCGGCGGCGATGGACGCCTTCAGGTTCACCGTGGTGCGGCGCTCCTCGTCCATGATGCCGACCTTGAGGGTGTTGCGCTCCAGGCCGATCACGTCCTCGACGCGGCCGAACAGCTCGTTGGTGAACGCGACCTCGTCGGGGCCGTGCATCTTCGGCTTCACGATGTAGACCGAGCCGGTGCGGCTGTTCTTCAGCTTCGTATCACCGTTCAGCGAATGCTTGGCGATCAGCGAGGTGATCAGGCCGTCGAGAATGCCCTCGGGCACCTCGTTGCCGTCCTTGTCGAGGATGGCGTCGGAGGTCATCAGGTGACCCACGTTGCGCACGAACAGCAGCGAACGGCCGTGCAGCACCAGCTCCGACCCGTCCAGCGCGGTGTAGACGCGGTCCGGGTTCATGGTGCGGGTGAATGTCTTGCCGCCCTTGCTCACCTCTTCGGCCAGGTCGCCCTTCATCAGGCCCAGCCAGTTGTGGTAGCAGAGGACCTTGTCCTCGGCGTCGACGGCGGCGACCGAGTCCTCGAAGTCCATGATCGTGGTGACCGCGGACTCCAGCACCACGTCCTTCACACCGGCGGTGTCGGTGCTGCCGATCGGCGAGGACGGGTCGATCTGGATCTCGATGTGCAGGCCGTTGTGCTTCAGCAGCACCGAACTCGGCGACGCCGGATCACCGATGTAGCCGACCAGTTGACCCGGATCGGCCAGGCCGATCTCGGTGCCGTCCTCCAGGCCGACCTCGAGCTCACCGTCGACGATCTTGTAGGAGGTGGAGCCGATGTGCGAGCCGGTGATCAGCGTGACGGCGTCGTCGAGGAAGTTGCGCGCCCACTCGATGACCTTGTCACCGCGCACCTTGTTGTAGCCCGAACCCTTCTCCGCGCCACCGGTCTCCGGAATCGCATCCGTGCCGTACAGCGCGTCGTAGAGCGACCCCCAGCGCGCGTTGGCGGCGTTGATCGCGAAGCGCGCGTTCATCACCGGCACCACCAGCTGCGGACCCGCGGTCGAGGCGATCTCGGCGTCGACGTTCTGGGTCTCGATCTGGAAATCGGCCGGCTCCTCGCGCAGGTAGCCGATATCGGTGAGGAACTTCTTGTAGGCGGCCTTGTCGTAGTTCGCGCCGGGGTTCTCGGCGTGCCAGGCGTCGAGCTTGCCCTGGATCTCGTCGCGTTCGGCCAGCAAGGCGCGGTTGCGCGGAGCCAGATCGTTGATCACCTGCTCGGCACCGGCCCAGAACGCGGCGGAATCTACGCCGGTACCGGGAAGCGCCTCGTTCTCGACGAACTCGTGGAGAACGCTGGCCACCTGGAGCCCGCCGACCTGAATCCGCTCTGTCATCTACTGCCTCACTTCTGAGAAAGCCTGGTGGGAAAAGACGGTCATATGTTACCCGCCGGTAAAGCCCTCACCTGCGCGAGGGCCGTGCGCGTCGAGTGCGTCGGGTCAAACGCCTCGGCTGCCGAATCTGTTCCGCCGCGCCCGCGAAGCCTGGTCGGTCGCACAGCGCGTCACCCGCTGCCGGCGGTCGGCCGGACAACCCCTTGATCGTAACCGCCCGCGCAATTAATGTACTGACCGGAACATTTCCCTATGGAGGGAGCCCCGGTGACGCTCGACGGCA
The DNA here is from genome assembly GCF_003315035.1 of Nocardia puris. Classification (GTDB taxonomy): domain Bacteria; phylum Actinomycetota; class Actinomycetes; order Mycobacteriales; family Mycobacteriaceae; genus Nocardia; species Nocardia puris. The sequence goes on along the minus strand of NZ_QNRE01000002.1, from coordinate 214,729 downwards.
AGGTGGCGCTGGTCACAGGCGGTAGCCGCGGCCTCGGCAGGCGGATGGTGCTGGCGTTCGCGGAGGCGGGCGCCGACGTCGTGATCGCGAGCAGGCAGTTCGACGGGTGCGCCGCCCTGGCGCGCGAGGTGCGCGAGACCTACGGCAGGCGCGCCCTGCCGGTCTCCTGCAATGTGAGCGACTGGGATCGCTGCGACGAGCTGGTGGCGACGGCCTACGCCGAATTCGGGCGGGTCGACGTGCTGGTCAACAACGCGGGAATGTCGCTGCTGTACCCGAGCCTGGATCTGGTCGGCGAGGCGATGTTCGACAAGGTGATCGCCGTCAACCTCAAGGGGCCGTTCCGGCTGTCGGCTCTCGTCGCGCCCCGGATGGCGGCGGCCGGGGGCGGCAGCATCCTCAACATCTCCTCCATCGAGGCCGCCCGGCCCGAGCCGATGGCCATTCCCTACGCCGCCGCGAAGGCCGGGCTCAACGCCCTCACCGCGGGCATGGCGCAGGCCTACGGGCCGTCGGTGCGCGTCAACGCCATCCAGTGCGGCGCGTTCGCCACCGACATCTCCAAGGCCTGGCCCGAGGAGCTGTGCAGCCACCTCACCTCCGCCAACGCCCTCGGCCGTGTCGGCGAGCCCGACGAGATCGTCGGCGCGGCACTGTATTTCGCCACCGACGCGTCGGCATTCTGCACCGGTGCGACACTGGCGCTGGACGGCGGCTGGAAGTGAACACCTCCGGCGGCCACGACACGACGAGCGAAGGACGGCGATGAAAGCGCTGGTGTACGCGGGCCCGGGGCAGATCGAGTTCGCCGAGTGCACGGCACTGCCCGGCCCCGACGGCGCGATCGTGCGCGTCACGGCGGCGGGCGTCTGCGGCAGCGATCTGCCCCTGGCGCAGGTAAACGAGTTGGAGTTCCACATCGGCCTGTGCTCGATCCAGTGCGAGCTGCCCGCCCTGCTGCGCCTCACCGCGGCGAACCGTCTGCGCCCCGAAGCGGTTGTCTCCCATACGCTTCCGCTGTCCGACCGTGCGCGATCTTACCGCATGTTCGCCGACCGCGCGGACAACGTATGCAAGACCGTGCTGGACGCGTCGCGATGAGAACGCTCGACGACACGGCGAGCTCGCTCGAACATCGTTGCCGGGCAAGCAGACTTCGTCGTACTCGGGCCGCGAGCGCTACCCGCGTTCTCGGCACCTGTCGCGTTCGCGATCACCGAGAAGCCGTTGCCGCTGGACACTGGCACGTTCCGAGCGGAGCGCGGCGGTGAGCGGCCCCGCGCCCGTCCGGCGCCGGGGACGGCCACCCGGCTCGGCGGCCGGTGCGGGCGACACCAGGGCGCGCATCCTCGACGCGGCCCTGGAACTGTTCGCGGAGCGGGGTTTCCACGGCACCGGCGTCGCCGAGATCGGCGACCGCGCCGACGTCCAGCGCGGCGCGCTCTACTACCACATCGGCTCCAAAGAGGAACTGCTCTGGCAGATCCTGCGCGACTACACGGTCCTGGTGCTCGATGACGCCGAGCGCATCGCGGACGGCCCCGGCGACCCGGTCGACAAGCTGCGTGCGCTGATCCGCAGCCACGTGCGCCTCATCATCAGGCACCGGCGCGAAGTGGCTGTCCAACTGCGCGATGTGGGCGCGCTCACCGGGGAACGCGCCGCCGAACTCCAGGACCTGCGCGACCGGGTGCAGCGCGCCTGGCAGCGCGTCCTCGACGCGGGCCACGCGGCGGGCGTGCTGCGCACCGCCGACCACGTCGTCACCAACAGCCTGCTCGGCATGCTGAATTCGGTGACCCTCTGGTATCGGCCGCACGGGGGCCGCACCCCCGACGAGATCGCCGACATCCTCCTCGCCACCGTCCTCGACGGTGTCGCGACCGACCGCACGACGAAAGGCTGACCATGGCTTGGGATTTCGAGACCGACCCGGAGTTCCAGTCCAAGCTGGACTGGGCCGCGGAGTTCGTCCGCACCGAGGTCGAACCCCTCGACCTGCTCTACCCGAATCCCTACGACCGCACCGACTCCGAGGCCATGGCGCTGATGCGCCCGCTCAAGGAGAAGGTGAAGGAGCAGGGGCTGTGGGCCTGCCATCTGGGCCCCGAACTCGGCGGCCCCGGCTACGGGCAGATGAAGCTGGCGCTGCTCAACGAGGTGCTCGGCACGTCGATCTGGGCGCCGTCCGTCTTCGGTTGCCAGGCACCGGATTCCGGTAACGCCGAGATCCTCGCCCATTACGGCACGCAGGCACAGAAGGACGAGTATCTGGCGCCGCTGCTGGCCGGGGAGATCGGCTCCTGTTACGTGATGACCGAACCCACGGGCGGCTCCGATCCCACCTTGTTCCGCACCCGTGCGGTCCGCGACGGCGACCACTGGGTGATCAACGGCGAGAAGTGGTTCAACTCCAACGCGCAGTTCGCCGCCTTCCACATCGTCATGGTGGTGACGAACCCCGAAGTGAGCCCGTACCAGGGCATGTCGATGTTCATCGTGCCCGCCGGCACCCCCGGCCTCGAGATCGTGAAGAACTTCCACGTGCGCGGGTTCAGCGAACACGAGGGCCACCTGCGATTCACCGACGTCCGGGTGCCCGCCGACCACCTGCTGGGCGAGGAGGGGCAGGGCTTCCTCGTCGCGCAGACCCGCCTCGGCGGCGGGCGCGTGCACCACGCCATGCGCACGGTCGCGTTGGTGCGCAAGGCATTCGACATGATGTGCGAGCGCGCGGTGTCGCGTCAGATGCGCAAAGGCCCGCTGGGCGGGCTCCAGATGACCCAGGAGCGCATCGCCGACAGCTGGATCGAGATGGAGCAGTTCCGGCTGCTGGTCCTGCGCACCGCCTGGCGCATCGACAAGGAACAGGACTACCTGAAGGTGCGCAAGGACATCGCCGCCATCAAGGTGGCCATGCCCAAGGTCATGCACGACATCGCCCAGCGCGCCCTGCACCTGCACGGCGCGATCGGCGTCAGCGACGACCTGCCGTTCGTCGACATGATGAACTACGCCGAGGTGATGGGCCTGGCCGACGGGCCCACCGAGGTCCACAAGATCACCCTCGCCAAGGAGGTGCTGAAGACCTACGCCCCCGCAGATCCCGTGTATCCCAGCGGATATCGCCCCGCCCTGCGCGAGCAGGCCCGGGCCCTGGTCGCCGAACGCCTGGAACACATCGTCGGCAACCTCTGACCGTCACGCGGGCGGTTGAGCATTCGAACGTGAGTCGGGGTCGCGGCGGGCTCGAGCACGTCGTCGGCAACCCGTGACCGTCACCCGGGGCGGATGAGTGGGCGTTCGAACGCGGGTCGGGTGTCGCGCCGGGGCGGTGTCGCAGGGAAATCCCCACTGGCAGCGGCCTTTCCGCGACTCCGGCCCGAGCATCCGGTCGGCCACGAGTTTGTCAGTGGCCCTCGACAACGCCGCCCGCGGCCTCGTTCGCGTGCCACAATTCTCTTCTCGCACAGATCGATCCGGACGAGGGGAACGCTCGTGAGGCGTGGCACGCTGTCTCTCGCGGGTGCTGCCGTCGCGGGCGCGCTCGTCGCGGCCGGGTGCACCGGAGACGCCGACCCGCCCGCCACACCGACCACTGTCGCGAGCACCACCGCAACCTTGGCGACCACCGCGCCGACGGCGGTTCCCTATACGGGAATTCTGCCGAGCACGGCGCCCACGTTGCGGCGCACCACGACCGGTGTCAGCACCATCGGCCCACCCTCCACGACGCCCACGGCCAACGGCACGCCGGTCTTCCCGACGACGACCGACACCGATCCGACCACCATCGACCCGACCACCACCGCGGTGATCCCGCCGCCGGACACCACACCGACGCCGTGACCGGTTCCGCCGAGCACGGCACGCCCGCCGCCGTGCTCGGGCTGCTCGGCGCCCTCGCCTCACAGGTCGCGTTCGTGACGGCCGTGCTCTACTACTTCGGCTGGGCCCACCACCGCGCCTTCTACGGCCACTTCGGCGTGCCCGCCGCGATGCTCGGTTTCACCACCCAGGACTACGTGCTCGCCAGCCTCTCGTCGATGTTCGTCCCGGTCCTGGTCACGCTGCTGACCGCGCTGGCGCTGCTGCCCCTGCACCGCGCGCCCGCCGCGCACGCGCGCCGGACCGCGCGGCCGCGCCGCACGCTGCGCGGCTGGATTCTCGGGCTCGCGGTGATGGGCGGGAGCCTCACGATGCTCGTCGCCGTCGCCGCCTTGGTGCCCACCCCGCTGGCCGCGCCGCTCGCTACGCCGGGCCCGGTGCTGCTGGTGGCGGGCGCGGCGCTTTCGGCCTGCGCGCTCGGATTGCGCTGGCGCCACCGGTTCCTGATCGGCAGCGCCCACGCGAGCCGGGTGGCGACGCGGGCGGGCGTCCTCGCGCTGGTGTCGGTCGCCGTGATCGGCTACATCTGGGCTGTCGCCGCCTACGGCGAACGCAAGGGCGCCCGCGAAGCCGCGCACGCCGAGGCCGCGCACTTCATCGACCGCCCGACCGTACTGGTGTTCAGCACCGAGCGCCTGGCCCTCGAAGGAGCGGGCACGCAGGTCGGTGAGATCACCGCGCCCGGCGAGAAGTACCGCTACGTCTACAGCGGCCTGTGGCTGCTGGCCCGCGCGGACGACCGCTGGTATCTGCTGCCGCAACAGTGGCAGCGCGGCCGCGACCGCGTCTTCCTGCTCGACGACGACGAATCCGTGCGCGTCGACCTCGGCCGGAATCCGTGAAAGAGGCTCGCGCGCAATCGCTCTCGGTGCGTGGCGCCGCGCCCGCTACGCCGAGCGCACGGTCGGTCCCGCCATGGAGGCGACGGGGCTGAGGCGCAGGACCTCGCTCATCCGTCGGGTGAGCGCGGGCGGGCCCGCGAACTCGACGCGCCCGGTGCGCTGGGCGTGGGCGAGGGTGATGCGGCCGAGCCAGACCTGGTAGAGGGCGGCGACCTCGGCGCGGATGGTCACGTCGACCGGGAAGCCCGGATCGGCCGAGCACACCGACGGCGTCCCGTGTTCCACCACGATCCAATACCGGCGCGGATCGTCGTGGAACAGCAGGTTCAGCACGTGCCGGGCGCCGGGGAACGACGAGGTGTCCAGGCGGGTGTGCATCCACCACACCAGCAGATCGGCGTCCAGTTCGTGCGGATCGGGCTCGCCGAACGTCCACCGCGCACCCCATTCCCCCAGGCCGAACAGGATCGGCTCGAGCTCGCGTCCCGAATCGGTGAGCAGGTAGCGACCGCCGGTCCTGTGCACCAGCCCGGCCCGTTCGAACTGGCGCAGCCGCTTCGTGAGCAGACTGCGCGACAGCCCCGGCAGCCCGCGCGCCAGGTCGTTGAACCGGGTGCTCCCGACCAGCAGATCGCGCAGGATCAGCAGCGACCACCGGTCGCCGAGCACGTCGAGCGCCCGCGAGATCGGGCAGTACTGGCCGTAGCTCACCGTGTCTGTCGTCACGCCACACCTCGCGGATCGCCGGTCCACATCCAGGACCGGGAGGGTTCACTTTCTGGACTATTCGGTTATCGCGGCCGTTCGTAGCTTCGAAACATGAACACCACAGCAACCCTCCCCGGCACCGCCGACCTGGCCGCCACAGCCCGTGAGATCGGCGAATCCCTGCGCGACGGAGTCGCCGAGCGCGACCGCACCGGCGAGATCTCCCTCGCCGCCTTCGACCGGTTGCGCGAGGCGGGTCTCGCCGCCGCCCTGGTGCCCGCCGAGTTCGGCGGCGGCGGGGCGACCCACCGCGAGCTGGGTGCGGTGCTGCGCGCACTCGGCAGGCACGACCCGTCAACCGCCGTCACCTTCGCCATGCACACGCACCTGGTCGCCACCCAGGTGTGGCGGCACCGCCACGGCGCGGACGCGAGCGCCGTCTTCGGCAAGGTGGTGGGCGGCGCGCTGCTCGTCAGCACCGGCGCCGCCGACTGGGTGGCCTCCTCGGGCCGCGCCGAACGCGTCGACGGCGGCTACCGGGTGCACGCCCGCAAAGCGCCCGCCAGCGGCTGCGAAGCCGGCACCGTCCTGGTCACCAGCGTCCGCCACGACGGCGACCCCGCCGGCCCCCAGGTGCTGCACTGCGCGATCCCGCTCTCCGCGCCCGGGGTGCGGATCGAAAAGACCTGGGACACCATGGGTTTGCGCGCCACCGGCTCACACACCGTGCTACTCGAGGACGTGTTCGTCCCCGACGCCGCGGTGTCGCTCGTGCGCCCCGCCGACCGGTGGCCGCCGCTGCTGAACGCGGTGATCGGCGCCGCCATCCCCCTGATCCTCTCGGCCTACCTCGGCATCGCCGACGGCGCGGTCGACGCGGCGCTCGCGCTGGTCGCCGGCCGTCCCGATCCGCACCTCCCGGGGCAGGTGGGCGAACTCGCCAACGCGCACACCACCGCCGACGACCTGATCGAGGCCATGTTCGCCGCCTCCGACGACCTCGGTTTCGACGCCACCGACGCCCACGCCGCCCGCATCCTGAGCCGCAAGACGGTCGCCGCCGAAGCCCTCATCGGCACCGTCCGCCGCGCGGCCGAACTCGCCGGCGGAGCGGGCTACTCCCGCACGCACGACCTCGAAATGCGCCTGCGCGACATCCACGGCTGCGTCTACCACCCGCTCCCGCGCGCCAAGCAGACCGCGTTCACCGGCCACGTCCTGCTCGGCCACGGCCCGCTCGGCTGAACCCTGGGGCCTCGCGGGTCGTGTTATATGGGAACGCATGCCCCCGTGCCGAAAGGACCGCACCCGATGATCGCGCGCCTCGCCCGTTCCCCGATCACCTGGCTCGCCGTCGCGGTTCTCGTCGCCGCGACGGCGATCGGGGCGGTGTGGTTCCAGCCGTGGCGGCTGTTCACCGATGTCACGGTGTCCGAGGCGCCGCCCACCGCGGCCGCCGATCCGGCCGCTCCCGAGCCCGCCGCGCCCCGGGTGCTCGCGCGCGGGACGTTCCTCTCCCACGAGCACGCCACGTCGGGCACCGTGGCCGTGCTGGCGCTCCCGGACGGGAGCCGCGTGCTCCGGATCGAGGATCTGGACACGTCCGACGGCCCCGATCTGCACGTGTGGCTCAGCGATGCGCCGGTCATCGACGGGGTGTCCGGCTGGGGCGTTTTCGATGACGGGCGCTACGCCGATCTCGGCGGATTGAAGGGCAACAAGGGCGACCAGAACTACCCGGTACCCGCCACCGTGGATCTGTCGGTCCTCACCAGCGTCTCGATCTGGTGCGACCGGTTCAATGTTTCGTTCGGAGCCGCCGAACTGCACCCCGTCTGATCGGCCCGAGGTCCGGTAGACCCGAGCGCGGTCCAACGGCATGCCCGGGATGAACGCCGACGCCAGCCGGGCGAAATACCTTGCCGGACAACGCATCGTGCGGCAATCCCCCGCCGTAGCGGGCACGATGTGCCCCTCGGGGCGGCGATCGGCGCACACCCGCGAAAATGGGCCGACAACGCCGGGTTCGGTGTGCCACCATGTGTTTCCACGAGGACCGCGCCGACCGGCGGTGCGGTCCGCCGACATCCAGGAAGGAGGAAGTGGCCCGTGCGCGATCCGTATCTGGACTCCAAGCCTCACGAAGCCGGGCGGCGACAGCCGAACCCGAGCGCGCCCGGTCGACAGTCGCTCGGCGACGTCACCGCGATCGGCCACTTCCCCGCCGATCGCTGATCCGGCGCCCGCCGCATCCCTCGCATCCCTTTCCGCGTCGTCTCGAACATGGTGAGCCCCATGATATTCCGCCGTGCCGCGAACTCCGCGGCGTTGACCGTCGACAACTGGATACACAGCGGCGTTCTCGTGCTCAACGCCTCCTACGAGGCACTGGACGAGATCGCCGCCGACCGCGCCGTCGTGCTGGTGCTCAGCGGGGCCGCCGAGTCGGTCGCGGATCGGGAGCCGTACTTCCCCATCCGTTCCCGGCACGTCGAGATAGCGCTGCCCGAGACCATCCGCCTGCTGCGCTACGTCTACATCGAGCACACCGCGCTGGTGCACGACGAGAGCCGCGCCACGCTCGCGGGCGTGCTGCGGCGCGACGCGCACCGCTGCGGCTACTGCGCCGGGTGGGCGCGCACCGTCGACCACATCCGCCCCCGCAGCCGGGGCGGGCCGAACACCTGGAGCAACCTCGTCGCGGCCTGCGCACCGTGCAACACGCGCAAGGCCGACCGCACCCCGGAGGAGGCCGGGATGCGGTTGCTGTGGGAGCCGAAGGCGCCCAACCACCTGGCCAAGCGGCAACGCCGGATCTGGAAGCACCTGGCCACCACCTGAACACCGGGAGAGGAGTGAATCATGACCGCCCGTACCACCTCGACAGCCGTCGAGCCGCTGCTGACCGATCTGCTGCCGCTCTCGGACGCGCGCGGCTGGCACCGCGCCGCGTGCCGGGGCGACCCGAACCACGAGGCGTGGTTCCCGTACCCGTCGCAGGACTTCGCGTACGCCCGCACCGTGTGCGGTGGCTGCCCCATCCGGGCGGAGTGCGCCGACTTCGCCGCCGCCACCGGACAGTCCGGGGTGTGGGGCGGGCACGAGTTCGATCGGGGACGCGTGATCCGCGAGTAGGACCGGGCGCGGACCGCCGGACACGGCGGTCCGCGCCGTTCGGCGCAAGTGGACGCGCCCGGCGTGCCCCGGCGGCGGGACCATACACTGATCGCCGTGGGCACTCATCGCAGCGGAACCCGGTCCCGGGGCATCAGCAAAGGTCCGGTTATCGCAGTGGTCGCGATCCTGCTGCTGGGAGCCGCGATCTTCGGCTGGTTCCAGTTGCGCGACCGGGCCGCCGACCGCGACAGCGCCGCGGCCGCCGACTGCGTGGAGGGCGAGGTCACGCTCTTCGTCACCGTCGACCCCGGACTGGAGGGCCCGGTCCGCGCGATCGCCGACAAGTACAACGCCACCGCGCCGGTGGTGCGCGACCACTGCGCGCAGGTGACCGTCACCGGCCGTCCCTCGGCCGATATCGCCGCGGGGTTCCGGGACAGCGGTGTGTGGAACGGCACCCTCGGCCCGCAGCCCGCGCTGTGGATTCCCGATTCCTCGCGCGCCGTCGAGTCGATGCGGGTGCCCGGACTCATCGCCGGCGACCCACTTCCGTTGGCGGGCACGCCGATCGCGCTCGGCGTGCCGGAGGCGCTCCGCGCCGCGCTCACCGAGGCCCAGGTCGCGTGGGGCGATCTGCCGCGCCTGCAACAGGGTTCGCTCGCCGAGATCGGCCTGCCGGGGTGGGGTGGGCTGCGGCTCGCGCTGCCGCCGGGCGACGCGACGCTGGGCGTGGCCGTCGCGACCGGTGCGGCGATCGCGGGTGAGGAACCGCTCTCCGAGGCGGGCGCCGCGACGGGCCAGGTGGTGACCGCCGTGTCCGGGCTCGCGGCGGGCGCGCCCGAGGCCGCCGACACCGCCGCCGCGCTGGCCGCGATCGCCGACGCGGCACACGGACCGGACTCGACCATTCACGCCGTTGCCGCAACCGAACAGCAAATCGCGCGGCAGCCGGGTGTGGCGGTGTATCGCCCGGTGGGCACGGCGCCGACCTCGGACCATCCCGTCGCGATCATGTCGGGACCGTGGGTCGATCAGACGCAGAACCTGGTCGCGGGGATCTTCGCCGACTACCTGCGAGACAGCGCCAACGCCGGCTTCTTCACCGCCGAAGGCTTCACCGCCGTGCCGCCGCCGACCGGTCCCGGCGCGACACGCGCCGCGCTGGAGAAGGTTTCGGCCACCCTCGCCGACCCGGTGCTGGGCGTGCGGGCCACGGCGCTGGTGGACGTGTCGGCGTCCATGTCGACTCCGGAGGGCGTGAGCACCCGCCTCGGCACCGTCACCGGCGCGCTGCTGTCGACCATGAACGTGATGCCGCCCGATTACGCGCTCGGCATCTGGGCATTCGGCAAGAACCTCGAGGGCACCACGCCCTACCGGGTCGAGACGCCGACCGGTCCGCTCACCGACAGCCAGCGCTCGACGCTCACCAGCACCCTGAACAGCTTGCGCGCCACCGATATTCGCGCCGACCAGGCCTACCCCTCGCTGATCGCCGCCTACGCGGCCGCGATCGAGGACTACACGCCGGGCCGCACCAACTCGGTCCTGCTCATCACCGACGGCCCCGACGACGACTCCTCGGTGACCGGCGCGCAACTGCTGGCCGACCTCGCCGCGGCCGCCGACCCCGACCGCCCGGTGCGCATCGACGTCATCGTCATCGGCGGCACGGGCACCGAAACCCTCCAGGCCGCCGCCGAGAACACCGGCGGCACCTACACCCGATTGCCGACCACCAACGACATCAGCTTCGGCACCGCCGTGGTGGAGGCGCTGACCACCACCTGACCGGTCGCGGGGAGATACGCTCGCCCGCAACCGACCTCGGGAGGTCCACACTCGGGCAACTCAGTGGGCCGGAGCGACGTTCACCAGCGCGCCGGATTCCATTGCCACCCAGAGTGTTCCATCCGGCGCGGCGGCGATTCCGTGCGGTTCCGCACCGGGCAGGTCGGTCACCGTGATGTCGCCCTCCACCGTGCAGCGACCCAGACGCGATGTTCCCCACTCCGTGAACCACAGCGCCCCATGACTTCCCGTGACGATCGCGTGCGGACGCGCCGCGCGGTCCGGTAGCGGGAATTCGATGATCGCGCCGTCCGTCGTGATCCGGCCGAGCTGCCCCGCCCCGATCTCCACGAACCACAGCGCACCGTCGGGTCCCGCCGTGATGCCGATCGGCCCCGCCTGCTCGGTGGGCAAGGCGAAGGTGGTGAGCGCCCCGTCCACGGTGAGCCTGCCGATCGCGTTGCCCTGGTTGAGCGTGCACCACAGCGCCCCATCGGATCCCGGGACGATCATCGACGGCATTCCCGGCGCGGCGAACCGCGTGAGGGCACCGTCCGCGTCGAGCCGACCGATGTGACCGGTCCCCGGCTCCGTGAACCACAGCGCCCCGTCGGGTCCGACGCACAGCCCGTACGGACCGTCGGCCTTCACGAACGACAGCTCCCCGTCGTGGTCGATACGACCGAGGCGGTTCCCGCGAAACTCGGTGAACCACAATGCATCCCCCGGCCCCGCGACGATCACCGTGGGCTGCCCGTCCGCCGGATCGAGCGGAAAGACCTCCACCTGATCACCCGTCAGCCGCCCGATCGCCCCCTTGTCCACCATGGTGAACCACACGCCGCCGTGCGCGTCCACGGTTACCCCGTAGGGCGAGCCGGGCGTCTCGACCGTACGAATATCAGCCAATCTCGTTCACCTCCAAGTGTTCACCCGCGAACCGCCGACGCAGCGCGCGGTCGTGGGATACGACGACGACCGCGCCCGGGTACTCGGTGAGCGCTTCCTCCAGCTCCTCCACCAGCGTCAGCGACAGGTGGTTGGTCGGCTCGTCCAGCAGCAGCAGGTCGTGCGGCTCGCTCAGCAACCGCGCCAGCGCCAGCCGCCGCCGCTGCCCTTCCGACAGCGCGCCCACGGGCAGGTCCAACGCCGAGCGCTTGAACAACCCGGTCCCCATGAGCCGGTCGCGCCCGAAACCATAGGTCTGCACGACGGTCGGCTCCGGATCGAACGCCACCTCCTGTCGCAGATAGCCGATCCGCCCGGACGACTCGGCGTAGATCCGTTCCAGCAGTGTCGTTTTCCCTGAGCCGTTCGGCCCGTGGATGAGCAGCCGGTCCTGCGGGCCCAAGGTCACCGAGCCGAGGCGGAACGACTTTTCGTCCGCCGCAGTGAATCCCCCGCGGAACCGCAGCGGCTTCGGCGGCTCCGGCACCGGGTCGTCGGTGAGCCGGCGGATCCGTTCGGCCGTCCGCCGCACCCGCGACGACACCGAACTCTGCACGCGGCCCGCGTTACGGTCGTAGGCCATCTTGTTCTTGTCCTTGCGTTCCCGGCCCGGCGCGACGCTATGCGCGGTGCTCGCCGCGAACTGCTCCAGCTCGCGGATCTCGGCGCGCCAGTCCGCGAACGCCTGCTCCCAGCGCTGCCGCGCCGCGGCCTTCTCGGCGAGGAAACCCGAGTAGCCGCCACCGAACCGGGTGAGTCCGCCGTGGTCGACCTCCACGATCGCGGTGGCGACGCGGTCCAGGAACACCCGGTCGTGCGACACCACCACGACGGTGCCGCGATGCGCCCGCAGCCGGTCCTCCAGCCACGAAAGTGCCGCCTCGTCCAGATGATTCGTCGGCTCGTCCAGCAGTAGGATCTCCGGTGAGGCGGCCAGCAGGCAGGCCAGCGCCAGCCGAGCCCGTTCGCCACCCGACAGCGACGGCAGCGGCCGTTCCCGGCCGACGCCCGCCAGACCGAGTCCGTGCATCGCCTTGTCGACCCGGCTGTCGGCTTCGTACCCGTCGCGCGCCTCGAAGGCCGTGAGCAGTTCACCGTAAGCGTCCATGTCCTGCGCCTCGGCGGCGCGCTCCATGGCGTCCCGGAGTGCGCGCAGCTCGGCCAGGGCCAGATCGATCGCCTCCCCGACGGTCGCGCCCGCCACGGTCTGGGCGAGATGACCGGCACCGCCCGCCGCCGTCACGGTGACCGCGCCGTCGTCGACGGGCTCGAGCCCGGCCAGCACGCGCAGCAACGTCGATTTGCCCGAACCGTTCTCGCCCGCGCCGCCGACGCGGCCGCCACCCTGGCCCGCGCGGGCTTCTGAACTCCGGCAGCAACCCTATTCCGCGTACGCCTCCAGCGGCGGGCAGGAGCACACCAGGTTCCGGTCGCCGAACGCGCCGTCGATGCGCCGCACCGGCGGCCACACCTTGGCCCGCGCGTGCGCGAGACCCCTTGGGTAGACCGCGATCTCGCGGCCGTACGGGTGGTTCCAGTCGCCCACCAGGCTGGCCGCGGTGTGGGGCGCGCCGCGCAGCGGGTTGTCCTCCACCGGCCACTCCCCCGCGCCGACGCGGTCGATCTCGGCGCGGATGGCGATCATGGCCTCCACGAAATCGTCCAGCTCGGCCAGGTTCTCGCTCTCGGTGGGCTCCACCATCAGCGTGCCCGCCACCGGGAAACTCATGGTCGGCGCATGGAAACCGTAGTCCGCCAGGCGTTTCGCGACATCGTCCACGGTGACGCCGGTGCGCTTGGTGATCTCGCGCAGATCGAGGATGCACTCGTGGGCGACCATTCCGTTCTCACCGGTGTAGAGCACCGGGAAGTACTCGTCGAGGCGGCGCGCCAGGTAGTTGGCCGACGCGATCGCCGACAGCGTCGCCCGGCGCAACCCGGCGGCGCCCATCATCCGGATGTAGGCCCAGGTGATCGGCAGGATCGACGCGGAACCGTACTTCGCCGCCGACACCGCGTGCGACCCGCGCTCCAGCGGGTCACCGGGCAGGTACTTCGCCAGGTGCTCGCGCACCGCGACCGGACCCACGCCGGGACCGCCGCCGCCGTGCGGGATGCAGAACGTCTTGTGCAGGTTCAGGTGACTCACGTCGCCGCCGAACCGCCCCGGCCGCGCCAGTCCGACCAGCGCGTTCAGATTCGCGCCGTCCACGTACACCTGGCCGCCCGCGTCGTGCACCAGCGCGCACAGCTCGGCCACCTCGTGCTCGTACACCCCGTGCGTGGACGGGTAGGTGATCATGATGCAGGCCAGCCGGTCGGCGTGGTCGGCGATCTTGGCGCGCAGATCGTCCAGGTCCACGTCGCCGTTCTCGCGGCACTTCACCACCTCGACGCGCAAGCCCACCATGGCCGCCGACGCCGCGTTGGTGCCGTGCGCGCTGGACGGGATCAGGCAGGTGTCGCGGTGCGTGTCGCCCCGGTCCAGGTGGTAGCGGCGGATGGCCAGTAGCCCGGCGTACTCGCCCTGGCTGCCCGCGTTCGGTTGCAGGCTCACCCGGTCGTACCCGGTGATCTCCGACAGCCAGCCCTCCAGGTCGGCGATCAGCCGCAGCAGTCCGGGCGCGTCCTCCACCGGCGCGTACGGGTGCACCCGGGCGAATCCGGGCCAGGTGATCGGCTCCATCTCGGCGGTCGCGTTCAGCTTCATCGTGCAGGAGCCGAGCGGAATCATGCTGCGGTCCAAGGCGATGTCCTTGTCGGACAGCCGGCGCAGGTAGCGCAGCATGGCGGTCTCGGTGTGGTAGCTGGTGAACGCCGGATGCGTCAGGTACGCCGAGGTGCGGGTCTCGATCGGCGCGGCCACGGTGGCCGTGTTCTCGGAAGACAATGCGGTGCCGAAGGATTCGAGCACGGCCGCGACGTGCGCGTCGGTGGTCGCCTCGTCGCAGGCGATGGCCACGTGGTCGGCGTCCACCGGCCGCAGGTTGATGCCGCGCGACTTCGCCTTGGCCACAACGGCTTCCGCGCCGCCCGGCACGTGCGCGAGCACGGTGTCGAAGAAGGTGTCGTGCACGACGGCGCCGTCCAGTCCCGCCGCGAGCGCCGCCGCGTGCCCGTGCACGCGCCGCGCGATGGCGCGCAGGCCGTCGGCGCCGTGGTAGCTCGCGTACATGGCGGCCACGATCGCCAGCAGCACCTGCGCGGTACAGATGTTGGAGGTGGCCTTCTCGCGGCGGATGTGCTGTTCGCGGGTCTGCAACGCCAGGCGGTAGGCGCGGTCGCCGTCGGCGTCGACCGAGACGCCCACCAGCCGGCCCGGCAGCTGCCGCGCGTGCGCGGTGCGCACCGCCAGGTAGCCGGCGTGCGGACCGCCGAACCCGAGCGGCACCCCGAAACGCTGTGTGGTGCCGAAGCACACGTCGGCGCCCTGCTCCCCGGGCGGCGTCACCAGCGTGAGCGCGAGCAGATCCGCGCCCGCGGCCACCAGCGCGCCGCGCTCGTGCGCGGCGGTGATCACCGGGGTCCAGTCCACGATCCGGCCCGACGCGCCCGGCGTCTGCACCAGCACGCCGAAGAAGTCGCCCTCGGGCAGCTCACCGCCGGACAGGTCCGCTTCGACGATCTCGATGCCGAGCGGCTCGGCGCGGGTCTCGAGGACGGTCCTGGTCTGCGGGAACAGATCGGCGTCGACCAGCAGGCGCGACGAGGAGGACCGGCCCGCGCGGCGCAGCAGCGTCATCGCCTCGGCCGCGGCGGTGGCCTCGTCCAGCATGGACGCGTTCGCCACGTCCATGCCGGTGAGGTCGGAGACCATGGTCTGGAAGTTGAGCAGCGCCTCGAGCCTGCCCTGGCTGATCTCGGGCTGGTAGGGCGTGTAGGCGGTGTACCAGGCGGGGTTCTCGAGCAGGTTGCGCACCAGCACCGGCGGGGTGAGGGTGTCGTAGTACCCGAGGCCGATCATGGACGTGGCGACCGTGTTGCTGTGTGCGAGGGCGGCCAGCTCGGTCAGCGCCTCGTGTTCGGAGAGGGCGGGCGGCAGGGCGGCGAGCGCGCCCTCGGCGGAGTCGTCGAGGATGCTCGCGGGCAGGGCCGCGGTGGCCAGGTCGTCGAGCGAGCCGACGCCCACGACGGCCAGCATGCGGTCGAGTTCGCTCCGGTCGGGTCCGATGTGGCGGTCGGCGAAGGATCGAGTCACGGCAACTCCAAGGTCGGGCGGGTCGACCGGAGTCGACGGCGGGCCCTCCCCCTCTGTCGTGGTGCCTGAGAGATTCGGGGACCGCGATGGCGGGCTCCCTTTCCCCATGGGCGGGCGGCTCGGAGCCACCGCTTTCCAGAGGCGTCGATGCCCGCACGGTCCCTGTTGCCTGAGAGATTGACGGGGAGGTGCTGCTCCTTCGGCGCCCGGGCGGATGTGCCCGGGACTCTCCCGCACGGCGGCGACGCACCGCCAGTTTATGCCGCGCTCGCGCGGATCGCCGTCTCGGGCGGAGTGTCGCGCTCGTCACTCCGCCCCGGCGCGGTCGTGCGCGCTAGCCGGTGGCCCGGTTCATCCGCGCCTTGCGGCGGTAGGCCAGCTCGTCCTCCGGGCGCTCGGTGGCGCTGGTGGCGCGCTCGGCCGGGAAGTTGGCGATGACACCCGTGAGCTCGCGCATCGCGCCGCTGACCGCGATGCCGAAGACGCCCTGGCCGCCCTGCAGTAAATCCACCACTTCCTCGGGCGAGGTGCACTCGTACACCGACGTGCCGTCGGAGAACAGCGTGATGCCGGCCAGATCCTGCACGCCGCGGCTGCGCAGATGGTCGACCGCGATGCGGATGTTCTGCAGCGAGATGCCCGCGTCCAGCAGCCGCTTCACGATCTTGAGGACCAGGATGTCCTTGAACGAGTACAGCCGCTGGCTGCCCGACCCCGCCGCGCCCCGGATGGACGGCACGACCAGACCGGTCCTGGCCCAGTAGTCCAGTTGCCGATAAGTGATGCCCGCTACTTGGCACGCGCTCGGGACGCGGTAGCCGACCAGATCATCGGGGACGGAATCGTCCGGGAAGAGGCCTGGCTGCACCTCGGAGTCCCCGGTCGGACTCACGCCCGGCCGCCGCACATCCTGCGATTGCTCTGCCACTGACCGCTCCCTTGCTCCGCCGACGCCTAGCCTCATCGATGACCCGGCTCCGTGTATGACCGACAACCCGTCATTCCGGACGTGGTCCAACTATCGAGATTACTCCCGTCGATTGTCTCGGGAGCGGCATCGTGAGACCAAACGCGACGCGCGGTAAAAGTCTCCAGCTGTACTTCAGGTCTAGAAGTTTCTCGCCGTTCTCAGCTGTCGGTGGCCTTGAAATCGTCCGGGGAGACCGATTCCAGGAACTCCTTGAACTTCTCGACCTCGTCCTCGCGCTCGTCGGGCATCACCAGACCGGCCTCCTCGAGCACCGCCTCCTCGGCGTAGATCGGGCAGCCGACGCGCAGGGCGATGGCCACCGAGTCCGACGGCCGCGCCGAGATCTTCAGCTCGTTGTCGAACACCAGATCCGCGTAGAAGGTGCCCTCCTGCAGATCCACGATCCGGACCTCTTTGAGGGTGTGCCCGAGCTCGGTGATCAGGATCTTGATCAGATCGTGGGTCAACGGCCGGATCGGGGTCACCCCCTCCTGCTCGAGCACGATGGCGGTGGCCTCGGCCTGGCCGATCCAGATCGGCAGATACCGATCCCCCGACACCTCGCGGAGCAACAGCACGGGCTGATTCTGTGGCTGCTCGACACGGATGCCGATCACGCGCATTTCACTCATGCCTCCGCCTCCCACTGTCTTCCGGCCGCCCGGCTGGACCTCCGCAGAGCTCGCCGTATCACGAGTCTATGCGAACTTCCGGCGGCGCAGCGATCGGTGCGCACAGCCGAAATCGGTGTGTTGCCGGTGTGGAACCCGCGCGCGGAATCAGTTGCCGAGCGCGCCGCGCACCGCGGACTTCACCAGGCTGGTGTGCAGGGTCAGCGAGAGCGCCGCCAGTTCGCGGACGGTCTCCTCGGCCCTGGCCCGCGCGCCGGCGTCGCGGCTCTTGGCGATGGGCGCCGCGATCTGGGCCAGCAGCGCCGCCTCGCGGTCGGCGGCCAGTTTGAACGCGCGCAGATGCCGTGCTTCCAAGCCGAATTCGGCCATCGCGCGCGCGGTGCGCGCCACCGTGACGGCCTCGGCGTCGAAATAGCCCCCCGCGCCCGGTGTGATCAGATTCGCCCGGATCAGATCGGTGAGGAACTTCTCATCGATCTCGGCCTTGGCGAGCAGATCCCCTCGGGTGAGGCGGATTTCGTGATCGAAGCGCAACTCGTCGGGCGACACCTCGCCCGGCACCACGCCCAGGCGGCGGGGTGCCGCGGGCGGTGTGGCGCGCCCGTCGCGAGCCGCCGAGTCGCCGTCGGACGCGGAGGCAGGCCCTGCCTGCGCACCACCCCGCGCGGAGTGCGCCCGCGCGCGGGCCTCCCGCACGCCGAGGGTCGCCGCACCGCTGTCGATCGCTTCCAGTTGCTCCTTGATCACCTTCAACGGCAGGTACTGGTCGCGCTGCGCGGTGAGCACGAAACGCAGCCGCTCGCAGTCGGCGACCGAGAACCTGCGGTAGCCGGACGGCGTGCGCTCCGGCCGGATCAGCCCCTCGGATTCGAGGAAGCGGATCTTGGAAATGGTGACATCGGGAAAATCAGGGCGCAGCAGGTCCAGCACGGAGCCGATCGACATCCCTCCGCGCGCCCACTGCGCCGCACCCGTCACAGCACCGAGCCTTTCGATCTCGCCGGCGCCGGCGCGCTCATAGGCTGCCCGCACCCGCTGACGACTCGTTCACCGACGCCCGCGGCCCGGTCAGGAACACGAGCCGGAACTTGCCGATCTGGACCTCGTCCCCGTTCTGCAACTCCGAGGAGTCCACGGGCTCCCGGTTCACGTAGGTGCCGTTCAGGCTGCCCACGTCGACCACCTGGTAGGTGTCGTCGTCCTGCCGGAACTCGGCGTGACGACGGCTGACGGTGACATCGTCCAGGAAGATGTCACTGTCGGGATGGCGACCCGCCGACGTGGTCGGCTGGTCCAGGAGGAATCGCGATCCGGCGTTCGGACCGCGCTTGACGACCAGAAGGGCCGCGCCCGCGGGCAGGCCCTCCACCCCTTGCACCGGCTGTTCGCCGGTCGGCTCACCGGAGCGCGACGCGTCGACCTCGTTCAGGAAGTCCGCGCGGAAGACCGACGTCGTCTCGGCCGCGGTCTCCTGGTAACCCGGGTCTTTGTTCTCGCTCACCGTTTCTCTCCTCCTCGAACCTGATTATCCATGCAAGCAGGTGATGCTTCGTCGACACAACCGATCGTGTCGTCAGAACACCGGCATTCGGTTGCCGGCACATCCGTTGGCTCTGACCGTACCCTGCCGGGGCGTGCCCGTGCAGGGAGAACCGGTAAGGCCGGGTCAGCCTCCGATAACTCCTTGATAACCTGCCGCATCCAGCAGTTCACCGAGGGTGACGTCCAGTCCCGCGGGGTCGGCGACCTCGAGTTCGAACAGCCATCCGTCACCGTAGGGATCGCTGTTGAGCAGTTCGGGCTGTGCGTCCAGTTCCCCGTTCACCGCAACGACTTTCGCGGCCAGCGGAGCGTAGATGTCGGACACGCTCTTGGTCGACTCCACCTCCGCGATGCTCTCCCCCGCGGTCGCCTCCCGGTCCACGTCGGGCAACTGCACGAACACGACGTCGCCGAGCTGGGTCTGCGCGTAGTCGGTGATGCCGACCCGCACCCGATTGGGGCCGATCCGGTTCACCCATTCGTGCTCTTCGGTGTAGCGCAGTTCCTCGGGGGTATGGGCCACTGGGCGTCCTTTCGTCGTGAACGGTGCACGCAACCTTATCGGTTATGGGTGACGATGCCCCACAGCCGGTATCGCTCGCGCCACGGCGATCGCGCGCCCCGCATAGAGCGCGCCCGTCCAGAGATACACCGCGGTGCCCCAGATGAGGAAGGCCCAGCCGAAGGCACGGCCGAAACCGTCCAGCGCCCAATCCATCTGCCCGGCCAGCAGCCACGGCAGCGCCGACATGAGCGCGAAGGTGGCGGCTTTGCCCAGGTAGATCACCTCGGGCGGGTCCATCTCGCGACGCCGGTACACCGAGAGGGTGAGGGTCAGCACCAGATCGCGCCCGACCAGCAGCACCGCGATCCACCAGGGCAGCAACCCGCGGATCACGAAGGCCAGCAAGGTCGTCACCAGGAAGAGCCGGTCCACGAACGGATCCAGCAGCGCACCCAGGCGCGAGCTCTGGTCCAGCAGCCGGGCGAGTTTGCCGTCCAGGAAGTCGGTCACCCCGCTGGCGACCAGCAGGGCGAAGGCCCAGCCGTCGGCCCGTTCGACCAGCAACAGCCACAGGAACAGCGGCACGCCGATCAGCCGCAGCACGCTCAGGACGTTGGGCACCGTGAGGATGCGGTCGTCCAGGATGCCGCGCAGGCCGGGGCGGCCGTCGGGTTCGGTGGTTCCCGGTTCCATAGTCACACGCCGTGCATACCGCACCGGCCCCCGGCACCGCCATCCGGGCACCTCCCGGCGAGCGGCGACACGGGCGGAACGCGCGAGAACCGGAGCGGGCGCGCTAGCGTGATCCGTTGTGTCGGACAGTGGTATGGATCTGCGCTCCTATGTTCCCGCCGAGGAGGTCAGGGCCAGGGGGCGGGCCCTGCGCGAGACCACCCCGGTGACGGTGCGCGATCGCCAGGCGCGCGGCGAGCGGCGCCCCGAGGTGCTCGACTACATCGAGGCGACCCACCGCGACCGCCTGCCGCACCTGGTGCCATTGCGGGTGGGCCGCATGATGTCGGACCCGTTCACGTTCTATCGCGGCGCGGCCGGGCTGATGGCGGCGGATCTGGCGGGCGGACCGGTCAGCGGGCTCGACGCCCAGCTCTGCGGCGACGCGCACGCCGCCAACTTCGGCCTCTACGGCACCGCGCGCGGCGAAATCGTCATGGACATCAACGATTTCGACGAAACCATCACCGGGCCGTGGGAGTGGGATCTGGAGCGCCTGGCCGCCAGCCTGGTGTTGGCCGGGCGCGTCTCGGGCGCGAGCGAGGACGACTGCCGCCGCGCCGCGCGCGACGCCGCCCGCTCCTACCGCGTGGCCGTGGACCAGCTGGCGGATCTGCCGTTCATGCAATCCTGGAGCGCGCTGCCCGACGAGTCGGTGCTCGACCGTGCCCAGGCGCACGACCTGATCGACGACTTCGACAAGGCGGCCAAGAAGGCGCGCAAGAACACCAGCGCCAAGGTGGCCGCCAAGTGGACCCGCCACCTCGACGATCACGAAACCGACGTGCGCAAGCACGAATTCGTGAGCGACCCGCCGGTGCTGACCCCGGTGGCCGAGGACATCGAGTCCGAGGTCGTCGACGGGCTCGAGCGCTACGCCGACACGCTGCGCGAGTCGCGGCGCAATCTGCTGGCGCGATTCGCAGTGTCCGACATCGCTTTTCGCATCGTCGGCACCGGCAGCGTCGGCCTGCACAGCTATGTGGCGCTGCTGCACGGCAACGAGGGCGAGGTGCTGGTGCTGCAACTCAAGCAGTCCATCCCCTCGGCGCTCGCGCCGTATCTGCCCGCGCCACCCGTGCGCCACGAGGGCGAGCGAATCGTGCGGGGCGCCAGGCTCGTTCAGGCCGACACCGACATTCTGCTCGGCTGGACGACGTTGCGGCTGGGCGGACGCGAACTGCCGTTCATCGTGCGCCAGTTCCGCAATCTGAAGGGCAGCATCGACCCGGCCGGGCTGTCGGCCGACGATCTCGACGACTACGGCAGGCTCGCGGGCGCGCTGCTCGCGCGGGCGCATTCGCGCTCCCTGGACCCGCGCCTGCTCGCCGGCTACCTGGACGGGGACGAGCGTTTCGACGACGCCGTCACCGCGTTCGCGGTGCGCTACGCCGACCGCACCGAGGCCGACCACGAGGAGCTGGTGCGGGCCGTGCGCGCGGGCCGCCTGGCCGCCGAGATCCCCGAGTGAGGCGACCGACACGCCGTAGGTCGGCCCGAGCCGCGCGAGCCACGCGCGCGGGCTCGTATCCTGTCCCCTGTCGAGTGACGACGTGAAGGGCGGTCGCGAATGCTCGTACGAGTGCAGAACCCGGCAGGCACCAATGCCGAACGGGCGCTGATCGACTGGCTGCGCACCTGGAAGGATCCGGCCAGCCCGCACGGCGTCGCCACCATCAACTGCAGCCTCTTCCACGAGAACCGGCTGCACCAGTTCGACGCCGTCGTGTGGACGCCCACCAGCTGCGTGGTGATCGAGGCCGAGGCGCTCACTGCCCGCCAGGACGGCGTGCTCGACATCCCGCTCAACGGGCCGTGGGTGATCGACGGTGAGCCCGTGGTGCTGGAAGGGCGCGACCGCCGCACGCCGCTGGAGCGGTCGCGCGAGCACACGCACGCATTGCAGGACTGGCTCGCGGCGCGCGGTCTCGGCCAGCGCGCCGTGCACGGCGTCGCGCTCGTCGTCCCGCTGCGCGGCACCGAGCTGAGCATCGAACAGGCCTGGAGCGACCCGAGTTTCGACGTCATCCTGGGCAACGACCCGGCCCGGCTGCGGCACTACTTCGACACGCTGGCGCAGAGCGAGAAACACCTGTGGACGGTGAACGACATCGCCATCGCCTTCCGCGGCCTGGGCATCCTGCCCTATCTGCCCGCCCCGCAGGAACTGCTCAACGAGGGCTTCCTCGGCCCGGTGGAGATCTCGCTGTGGCACGGCGGCCCGAACCAGGCCCAGGCCGAGGCGTACGCCGAGGAGCTGGCGCAGGCCGAAAAAGAGGCGCACCGACCGGTTTTCGCCGTCGAAGCGCCCTGGTACAGCCCGTGGAAGCTGTACCCGCCCGAACGCGGTGACATCGATATGGGCCGGGCCCTCAGGCGCGCCGTGCTCACGGTCGGCATGCTCGTCGCGTTCGCGTGGGCGCTGTGGTTCGTCATCACGGCGATCCTCACCTACGGCCCGGGGTAAGCCAACGGAAGCCAACGCCTTCGGCGAATTGCTCGGCATCCAGTGCCGTTGCAACAGGTGTGGGCCTTGGTCGCGAAGTCCCAGAAGGTTGCTTTGTGGACCGGGCCGGTGTCCGATGGTGGTGGGGCTGGCTCAGGCTTGATAGACCGGGCAGGGTTTGTTGAGCTGGGCTCGGGTTCGAGGAGGAGCATTATGGTCGAGGTGGAGGTCACCCGCCGTACCGTCACCTTCCGGGTGGTCGGCAGTCACCGGTTGTGGGCGCTGCGGCGCACGATCACGGTGCCCTCCGACGCCATCGGCGAGGTCGCTCGCGCCGAGCCCGAGTTGCGCCCGCCCTGGTTGCGGGCGCCCGGCACTTACCTGCCCAAGGTGATCGCGGCCGGTACCTATCGGGATGGCAAGGGCCGCAAGGAGTTCTGGGACACCACCTTCCGCGGCAAGGCGATCCGCGTCGACCTGGCGTCCGGGCCGTTCACCCGCCTCGTCGTGGACGTCGACAACCCCGACGCCACCATCCGCAAACTCATCCGCGGCCGCGAAAGCTAACGCCTTCGGCGTATTGCTCGGCATCCAGTGCCGTTGCAACAGGTGTAGGCCTTGGTCGCGAGGTTCGAATAGGTTGCCTTGTGGACGGGGCCGGTACGCGATGGCACCGGCCCCGCGGGGAGAAGTGCTAGGCGCGTTCGTAAACGCTGGCGTCGTCCAGCATTGCCGCGCGCAGCATGTTTTCCGGCACGCCCAGCCCTTCCACCAGCGTCAGCGCCTGGGGGCGCAGGCGGTCCACGAGCTGGTTCACGCCGCGCCGCACCGCCTTGGCGCGTTCCACCGACATGAATCGGTGCATGATGAACCAGGCGGAGTTCTCCTCCAGCAGCGAGTACACGAACAGGTCGCAGACGTCGTCGGCCAGCGCCTTGGCCTCCGGGTCCTGGATGTCGGCGATGCCCTCGATGAACGCCTCCAGCACCAGGCGGTCGATGTGGGCGGTGCCGGCGGCGAGGATGTGGTCCTGGGCGTTATTGAACGCCTCGAACGGCCCGGTGTCCTTGGCCCGGGCGCGCAGCCGGTGGGCGGCGGTGCGCACCAGGTAGTCCTCGCGGTCGGCCAGCAGCTGCAGCTGCACCGCCCGGCGGGACAGGTCGCCCTCGTCGACGTTCTCGTCGCTGCGGTCGCGCAACGTCTGGATCAGCTGGCGCACGCCGGTCTGCTTGCGCACCACGTCGCCGGCCATGGTGGCGGCGAAGCGCACCCAGCCCAGCGCGTCGAGGTCGCGCACCTCGTCGGAGTAAGCGGTCAGCAGTTCCTTGGCGACCAGCTGGGTGAGCACCACGTTGTCGCCCTCGAACGTGGTGAACACGTCGGTGTCGCCCTTCAGCGTCACCAGGCGGTTCTCGGTGAGATAGCCCGCGCCGCCGCACGCCTCGCGGCACTCCTGGATGGCGCGGGTGGCGTGCCTGGTCTGGGCGACCTTGAGGCCCGCGGCGCGCTTCTCCAGCGCCCGCTGCGCGCCCGGCGCCAGATCCTGGCCGGTCTGCACCAGGTGCATGCGGCGCACCAGATCGTTCTGTGCGAAGGCGTAGGCGTAGGACTTCGCGACCAGCGGCAGCAGCCTGCGCTGGTGGCTGCGGTAGTCCAGCAGCACCGTCTCCGCGCCGGTGTCCGGATCGGAGAACTGGCGCCGCTTCAGCGCGTAGCGCACCGCGATGCTCAACGCCACCCGGGCGCCCGCCGCGGCCGCGCCGCCCACGCTGACCCGCCCGCGCACCAGCGTGCCCAGGGTGGTGAAGAAGCGGCGGCTGGGGTTGTCGATCTCCGAGGAGTAGGTGCCGTCCTCGGCCACGTCGGCGTAGCGGTTGAGCAGGTTCTCGCGCGGCACGCGCACGTTGTCGAAGACGATGCGCCCGTTGTCGACACCGAGCAGGCCGCCCTTGAGCCCGTCGTCGGAGGTGGTGACGCCGGGCAGATCCGCGCCGTGCTCGTCGCGGATCGGCACCAGCAGGCAGTGCACGCCGCGGTTCTCGCCGCCGGTGATCAGCTGCGCGAACACCGCCGCCATGGTGGCGTGCTCGGCCGCGCCGCCGATGTAATCCTTGCGTGCGGACGGGGTCGGCGAATGGATCACGAACTCTCGGGTGTCCGGATCGTAGGTGGCCGTGGTCTCGAGGCTGGCCACGTCGCTGCCGTGCCCGGATTCGGTCATCGCGAAACAGCCGAGCAGGTCCAGGCTGATGAGCCGCTCGATGTAGGGGCGGTGCCGTTCGGTGCCCAGGTTCTCCACCGCGCCGCCGAACAGTCCCCATTGCACGCCGGACTTCACCCACAGCGAGAGATCGGCGTAGGCGAGCATCTCCAGACCGGTCACCGCCGCACCGGGCTCGCCGGTGCCGCCGTTCTCCCGGCGGAATCCACGTTCGGCCAGACCGAGTTTCGTGATGGCGCGCATCTGGTCGAGCACGCGGGCGCGCGCCGCCTTGTAGTCGAGATACGGGTCTCCGGTGAATTCCTCCCCTGCCAGTTGGATCCTGGCCTCCTCGCGAACCGCGCCCCACGGTCCGTCGAGTGCCGCGCGTAGGTGATCTGCCGTCGTCGAGCTACCGGTAGCCATGTACCCGACCATAGCCGCCGCCGGTGTCGGGTGGTCGACGCAAAACCCTTGCCGATCCGATTGAACGAGTGTTTAATTTATTGAACACGCGTTCAACGAGAGGGGACCCATGACGAAGGCGGCCGGCGCGGACCTCACCACCGCGGCCCGCATCCGGGACACGGCGATCGAGGTGTTCGGCGCGCGGGGATTCCAGGTCGGAGTCCGCGCCATCGCCGCCGCCGCGGGCGTCTCCCCCGGTCTGGTCAATCACCACTTCGGGTCCAAGGAGGGGCTGCGCACCGCTTGTGACAACCGCGTGCTCGAGCTGGTCCGCAGCCAGAAGCTGCGAACCCTCACCTCATCGGACACGGCCAAGGGCATCCTCGCCGCCATGGCCGAGATCGACGCCTACGGTCCGCTGCTCGCCTATCTGGTGCGCAGCTTGCAGGCCGGCGGCCCGGTCGCCGAATCGCTGTTCGAGCGCATGGTCGACGACGCCTACGACTACATCGAGCGCGGAGTCGAGGCGGGCGTGATCAAACCCAGCCGCGACCCCATGGCGCGGGCGCGCCTGATCGTGACCCTCAATACCGGCGCCGTGATGCTCTGGGTCCAGCTCCACCACGCCGACGGCGAGGAGGTGGACTTCGCGCAGGTCATGCGGGCGGTCGCCGAGGAGTTCACCCCGCCCGTGCTCGAGATCTACACCCAGGGTCTGCTCGCGGACCCGTCCCTGCTCGACATCCTCACCAAGGAGAAGTGATGACCGACGTCATCGATATCCGCGGCCTGCGCAAGACGTTCGGCCACGTCACCGCCCTCGACGGCCTCGACCTCACGGTGCGCGACGGCGAGATCCACGGATTCCTGGGCCCGAACGGCGCGGGCAAGTCCACCACCATCCGCGTGCTGCTGGGCATCCTGCGCGCCACGTCCGGACGGGCCGCGGTGCTCGGCCGCGATCCGTGGACCGACGCGGTCTCACTGCATCGCGAATTGGCCTATGTGCCGGGCGATGTCACGCTGTGGTCCGCGCTCAGCGGCGGTGAGACCATCGATCTGCTGGCGCGCATGCGGGGCACCCTGGACCCGAAGCGCCGCGACGAACTGGTCGAACGCTTCGACCTCGACCCGACCAAGAAGGCGCGCACCTACTCCAAGGGCAACCGGCAGAAGGTGGCGCTGATCTCGGCGCTGGCCTCCGACGTGCCGCTGCTGCTGCTCGACGAACCGACCTCCGGCCTGGACCCGCTGATGGAGCAGGTGTTCCGCGACTGCGTGCGCGAGGCCAACGACCGCGGCACGACGGTGCTGCTGTCGAGCCACATCCTCTCGGAGGTGGAGGCGCTGTGCGACCGGGTGACCATCATCCGGGCCGGGCGCACC
This sequence comes from Nocardia puris, assembly GCF_003315035.1. Taxonomy (GTDB): domain Bacteria; phylum Actinomycetota; class Actinomycetes; order Mycobacteriales; family Mycobacteriaceae; genus Nocardia; species Nocardia puris. The sequence goes on along the minus strand of NZ_QNRE01000002.1, from coordinate 188,416 downwards.
GTCGAGAGCGGCACCCTCGCGGACCTGCGGCACCTCTCGCGCACCGCCATCACGGCCGAATTGCTCGGTGACCCCGGCGATCTCGGCCGCATCCCGGGCGTGGCCGACATCGAACTGGACGGCACGACCCTGCGGTGCCAGGTCGACAGCGAACACCTCGGCGAACTGATCCGCGTGCTCGGTGACGTCGGGGTGCGCAGCCTCACCAGCGCGCCGCCGACGCTGGAGGAACTGTTCCTGCGCCATTACCACGTGGACGGGCAGTCCGCCGACACCGCGACCGAGAGCGCGGTGGCGTCATGACCGCCACGCTCACGGCGGGAGGTGCGCATCGCGCTCCCGCCACCACCACCGTGCGGGGCGTCGTGGCCGACTTCACGGGCACCGGCCACCTGCTGCGCCTGGCGCTGCGCCGGGACCGAAGCGTGTTGCCGGTCTGGGCGATTCTCATCGGCCTCATGCCGGTGTTCCAGTTCCTCAGCATCCGCGACCTGTACACCACGCAGGCGCAGCTGGACACCTTGGCGCAGACCACCGCCGCCAATCCGGCGCTGCGCGCCATGTACGGGCCGGTGTTCAGCTCGGAGCTCGGGTCGATCGGCACCTGGGAGGGCGGGGCGATGTACTCCGTCATCGCGATCGCGGCCGTCCTCACGGTCATCCGGCACACCCGCGTCGAAGAGGAGTCCGGGCGTGCGGAGCTGATGGCCTCCACCGCCGTCGGGCGCTTCGCCGGGCTCACCTCGGCGCTGCTGCTGACCTGGGGTGGCGCGCTGCTCGCCGGAATCGTCTGCGGCGCATCGCTGTACGCGTCCGATCTGCCCGCCGCCGGGTCGGTGGCGTTCGGCGCGGCGCTGGCCGGGTCGGGTGCGCTGTGGGCGGGTGTGTCGGCCGTGGCCGCCCAGGCGAGTGCGGGCGCCCGGGTCGCGCGCGGTGTGGCGTTCTCGGCACTCGGCGCGGCGTTCGGCCTGCGCGCCGCCGGTGACGCGGGAAACGGTGTGCTGTCGTGGTTCTCACCGCTGGGGTGGAGCGCGCAGATCCGTCCGTTCGCCGACGAGCGCTGGTGGGTGCTGATCCTGTTGTCCGGCGGCACCGCGCTCACCGTCACGGCGGCGTATTCGCTGCTGCGGCACCGTGATACGGGCTCGGGCATGCTGGCCGAACGGCCCGGCCCCGCCCGCGCGGCCCCGACGCTGAACGGGCCGTGGGGATTGGCGACGCGCTTGCAGCGCGGCACCCTGCTGGGTTGGACGTTCGGGTTCGTGCTCTACGGCCTGCTGATCGGCGGCACCGTCGGCAGCATCGGCGACATGCTCGCCGAGAGCGAGGAGCTCGCCGAACTCGTCACCCGCATGGGCGGTTCGGAGAGCCTGGAGGACTCCTTCATCGCCTACGCCGTCACCGTGCTGGCCGCCGCGGCCGCCGCCTATTCGGTGTCGGCGGCGCTGCGCCTGCACGAGGAGGAGACCGGCACCCGCACCGAGTTGGTGCTGGCCTGCTCGGTCGGCCGGATCCGCTACGCCGCGAGCCACCTCGGCTACGCCCTGCTCGGCCCGGCGGTGGCCCTGCTGGCCGCGGCGCTCGCCATCGGCGGCATCCACGGCGCCACCACCGACGACCTCGGCGGGCAGTTGTCCGGCACGCTGGGCGCGGCCCTGGTCCAGCTCCCCGCGGTCTGGGTCGTCACGGGACTCACGGTCGCGCTGCTCGGCTTCCTCCCCCGCTACGCGCCGCTGGCCTGGGGCGTCCTGTCCACCCTGATCGCCGTCTACTTCATCGGTTCCTTCGACCTGCTCCCCGACTGGACGATGAACCTCGTCCCGTTCAACCACCCGCCCAAACTCCCCGGCGCCGAATTCACCGCCACCCCGATCCTGTGGCTCCTGGCGATCGCCGCCGCCCTCCTCACGGCGGGGTTGTTCGCCTACCGGCGCCGCGACATCGGCTGAGAGAGCTCGACAAAAAGGTGACCCCGTCCGGGCCTGAACCGGGCGGGGTCACCTCGCGCGCCGGGCGATCGGGGCCGCGGCGCGCATCCCGGACGGCAGGAAGCACGCCGCACCGGAACATCTTTCGAGTCGGGCGTCAGGTCAGGCCGAGCTTGCCGGCGAGGCGTTCCAGATAGGCGCGGACCTCGTCGGCGGAGCGGTCGGGGACGCCGAAGACGGCCTCGGTCACGCCCCGCTCGGCCCAGTGGGCCAGTTGGGTGGCATCCGGGCGGCCGGCCAGGGCGATGATCTCCGGAGCGCCCTCGCGCCCTTTCTCGCGCCAGACCCGGTGCAGGAGTGCGATCTTGTCGTCGATGCCGCCTTCGGTGGGAGTGGTGATCCAGCCGTCGGCGTTGTCGGCGAGCCAGCCGAAGGTCTTCTCGGTACCGGCCGCGCCGAGCAGGACGGGGATGTGCTTCTGCACCGGCTTGGGCCACGACCAGCTGGCCCCGAACCGCACGAAATCCCCGCTGTAGGAGGCCTCTTCGTCGGTCCAGAGGGCGCGCATCGCCTCGAGGTGCTCGCGCAGCACGGTGCGGCGCTTGTTCGGCGGCACCCCGTGGTGGGCGAGTTCGTCGGTGTTCCAACCGAATCCGACACCCAGGCTGACCCGGCCGCCGGACAGATGGTCCAGCGACGCGATGGTCTTGGCCAGCGTGATGGGGTGGTGTTCGGCGGGCAGCGCCACCGCCGTGGACAGCGTGATCCGCTCGGTCACCGCGGCCGCCGTGCCCAGCGCCACCCACGGATCGAGGGTGCGCAGGTAGCGATCGTCGGGCAGGCTCGCGTCCCCCGTCTGCGGATGCGCCGCCGCGCGCACCACCGGGATGTGGGTGTGCTCGGGAACGTAGAACGAGGAGAACCCCGCCTGTTCGGCCGCCGCCGCGGCCTCGGCGGGCGTAATGCCCCTGTCACTGGTGAACAACACGATTCCGTACCGCACCGTCCGCACTCCCATCGCCGGAAACTAGAACAAGTTCTACCATCCTCGACGGCCGTGTCCAAGGGTTCGGCCTCGATCGATACGCGGCGGGCGCGCGGCGTGTGCCAGGGCACGATGCCGGACCCCACCCCGGGCGACTACGTTCGCGGGCATGGATGTGGACGCGCTACCGGGAGGAGACAATGTCGATCCGCGAGCCGATCCCATCGGCCGGCGGCACCGGCGGTGGCCACCGAAGGCAGTGAAACTGCCGGTGGTCACGCAGGCCATCAGCCTGCTCGTCGCCGACCGCCAAGCCACGGCCGACACCATCGTCGCCGCGCCCGCGCCGCTGCAACCGATCGATCTCACCGACGACGCCGCGGTGGCCGAAGTGCTCGGCCTCGCCATCCGCGTCGGCGAGGTGGTGCTCGCCTCGGGCACCGGCGTGGTGGACACCGCCACCCAGGTCCGCTTCATCGCCGCCACCTACGGACTGGCCCGCTGCGACGTCGACGTCACCTACGACTCCATCCGCATCTGGGCCGACCGCGGCCCCCAGCTCCCCCCGGCCAGCACCATGCGGGTCGTGCACTACCGCTCGCTGGACTTCACCCGCCTGGCCGCCGTCGACCGGCTGACCCGCCGCATCCGCACCCAGGTGGTGCCGCCCGACGAAGCCCGCGCGGCCCTGGACGCCATCGTCACCGCGCCCCACCCCTACCCGAGGTGGTCGGCGACGTTCGGCTGGTCGCTGCTCGCCGCCGCCATCGCGGTGCTGCTCGGCGGCGGCGCGCTCGTCGCCGCGGTCAGCTTCGCCACCACCGCCGCCATCGATCGGGTGAACCGGCTGCTGAACCGCTTCGGCCTGCCGTTCTTCTTCCAGCACATGATGGGCGGCCTGATCGCGGTCACCCCCGCCATCGTGCTCACCGCGCTCGCCGAACCGCTGCAACTCGAGGTGGACTCCACCCTGATCGTCGCCGCGGGCATCACGGTGCTGCTCAGCGGTCTGCAACTGGTCGGATCGGTGCAGGACGCGATCACCGGCGCACCCATCACGGCGACCGCCCGCATGCTCGAGGTGGTGATGATGACGGGCGGTATCGTCGCGGGTATCGCGCTGGCGCTGCGCTTGGCGCAGGTGGCGGGACTGCCGGTGCCCTCGATCGAGATGACCTCCGGCCGCGACATCACCGATCTGCCCGTCAAGATCGCGGCGGGCGCGGTGGCGGCCGTGGCGTTCGCGCTCGCCTGCTACGCGGAGCGGCGCGCGCTGGCCGCCGCGGCGTTCGGCGGCGCGGCGGGCACCATCTGCTACTTCCTGGTGCAGCAGGCGGGCTTCGGGCCGGTCATCTCCTCGGGGGTCGCGGCCACCGCGATCGGCATGGCCGGCGGTCTGATGGCGCGGCGCGCGCTCACCCCGCCGCTGGTCGTCGCGGTCGCGGGCATCACGCCGCTGCTGCCCGGACTCGCGGTCTACCGCGGGCTGTACTCGTTGCTCGACGACGATCCGCTGCTCGGCCTGAACCAACTGCTCGGCGCCTTCGGCATCGGCTGCGCGCTGGCCGCGGGCGTCACCCTCGGCGAATGGTGCGACCGCACGCTGCGCCAACCCCAGATCCTCAGCCGCTTCGGCTCCCTGCGCCGCCCCATCATCGTGCGCCGACGCCGACGCCCAGGACCCCCGACCTCCCGTCCCAAACCCATGCGCTGAGCACGCCGGGCGGGCCTGTGCCGGGACCGGCGATGCGGGTTGCGGGGGCCGCTCCCCCGCGACCGCTCGGGCGGCGCACGCCCCCGGACCCACCCACCGAGCGCGGGCGTCCGGCACACTGGGACTGTCGTGGGAACACCGGTGCGCGAGAAGATCGAAAACGGTATCGTCGGACCGGTTGGTTAGGGTAGCCATACTTCGCGGGTCGCCGCAGAGGAACGAGGTGGAGAACCATGTCGGAGACGGTGCCGTTCTCGGCGCGCATCCAGTCCGCCACCGCACGTCAGCACGAGCAGGCCGAGAACTCGAGCTTCATCGGTGACATGCTGGGCGGCGCGCTGGGGATCGATTCCTACCACCGCTACACCGGCCAGTTGTGGTTCGTCTACCGCGCCCTGGAATCCCGCTGGGAGGAGCTGGCGGCCGATCCGGTGGCGGGTCCGTTCATCAAGCCCGAGCTGGCCAGGACCGCCGAACTGGAACGTGATCTCGCGGCGCTGCTCGGCACGAACTGGCGCGCGGAGGTCACGCCGCTGCCGGCCACCCGCACCTACGCCGAGCGCATCGAGGAGTGCGCCCGCGACTGGCCCGCGGGCTACGTGGCGCACCACTACACCCGCTACCTCGGCGACCTGTCGGGCGGCCAGGTCATCCGCGGCACCGCGGAGAAGCTGTGGGATCTGCCGCGCCGCGGCGACGGCGTGCGGTTCTACGTCTTCGACGGCATCGCCAACCCGGCGGCGTTCAAACGCGAATACCGGGCACTGCTCGACGATCTCAACGTCGACGAGCTCGAGCGCAGGCGGGTGCTGGAGGAGAGCCAGCGCGCCTTCGACTACAACACCGCGCTCTTCGCGGAGCTGGCGGCGGAGTTCCCGGCCCGCCGCCCGTCCTGAGCCGGTCAGTACGCGCCCTCGCCGCGGGCGACCGCGCCGAGGGTCTTGGCGATCAGCAGCAGATCCAGCACCATGGACCAGTTCTCCACGTAGGACAGGTCCAGGCGCACCGAATCCTCCGGTGACAGATCGGATCTGCCGCTGACCTGCCACAGTCCCGTGACGCCCGGTTTCACCAGCAACCGCCTGCGCGTCTCGCCGTCGTAGCAGTCCACCTCGCGCCGCACCTGCGGGCGCGGGCCGACCACGCTCATCTCCCCGCGCAGCACGTTGAGGAACTGCGGCAGCTCGTCCAGGCTGAATTTGCGGATCACGCGCCCGACCGGCGTCACCCGCGGATCGTCCTTCAGTTTGAAGAACACCGGATTCCCGCCGTCCGCCTCGATCAGCGCCGCCACCTCGCGATCGGCGTCGGCGTACATACTGCGGAACTTGATCATCCGGAACGGCAGCCCGCCGCGCCCGATCCGCTCGGAGAGGTAGAAGACCGGCCCGGGGCTGGTGAGTTTCACCGCCACGGCGATCGCGACGAGGACGGGCGCGATGGCGAGCAGCACGATCCCCGCGAAGCACAGGTCGAACACCGCCTTGCCGGTCGACTTGGCGCGGTCGTACTGGGGTTTGGCGATGTGCTGCATGGGCATTCCCGCCACCAGCCGATTGGTCAGACGGGTGCCCGCCACGTCGACCACGCCGGGCGCGACGATGAGTTCCACCCCGAGCGGGTCCAATTCCCAAGCCATGCGGCGCAATTCGGCCGGGCCGAGATGTTCGGTGGCCGTCACCGCGACGGTGTCGGCGCCGCTGCGGCGCACCGCGTCCAGAACCGTGCGATCGTCACCCACCACCGAGACCATCCGCCCCGACGCCTCGAAACCGCCGTGCGCACCGCGCGGAACGCACACACCCACCACGCGATACCCGGAATCCGGGTCCTGGGAGAACGCGTCCGCCATGGCCCGCGCCGCCTCGGGGACGCCGACCACCAGCACCGAGGTGAGGTATTCGGCGTACCCGCGCCTGCGACTCCTGGCGTGCACGCGCCAGCCCAGCCTGCTCAGCATCAACCCGAGCAGGCCGAGCGGGAACGCGATGGCCAGATACCCACGCGCCACATCGATCCGGAACAGCAGCGACACGATCGCCAGCGCGCCGAACAGGCGCAGCGTGGCCGCGACCAGCCGCCGGTACTCCTCGGTGCCGCTACCCACCACCTGGGGCGAGCGGGTGTGACAGACGGCGAGGAATCCCGCCCAGGTGAGGGCCAGCGACAGCGACACCGCCGTGTACCCCACGTCGTAGGGCAGATTCCACGCCAGCGGCGGCGCGACGGGTCCGCCGAAGCGGATCAGCTGCGCCAGCCCCACCGCCGCCGCGACCACGACCGAGTCGGTCACCACCAGCCTGCGAATGTAGGTGGCCTGCCAGCGTTCTCGCGCGGAGCGCGGCGCCGCGAGGCCGTCGCCACCGATCTCGTAGGTCATGGAACTCATACCTCCCCCTGGGAGTGATTCGTCGCCCCGATCCCCGTCGATCGGGCCCGCCGCCCCGCACCGGACCGCCGGCGGGATGCTCGCTCTGTCGACGGCCAACAGACGATTGTTACAGAACAAATTGCGTTTCGGGAATCGGATCGCAAGGCGCGCAAGGTATTCCGACAATTAGCTGAAGACTCGCGCACGGGGAATTCACCGCGGATATCTCGAACCCCGCCACGGGAATCTCACGAAGAACCCTCGACGGACGATTGCCACCAGGTGTCCGACCGGCATGCCGCACACGGCGTGTCACCGGTAGCGAGACGCGAACTCGGTCCTTTTCAGCCGATTCACCCACCGCCTGCGCGCCGGTGTGAGAAATGCCTCCCCGTGCGGATTTCCGCATTGATCGGCCGGCACTGTTCACGGTTCCCGCGTATTCCGATGCGTATTGGGAGAATTGAGTTCGGCGCGCCGAGAGGTTCGCATCCACGGATTCATCGCGCCGTCCGCGCGACCGGATCATTCCCCACCCACAAGCGCCCGGCGCGACGGCGGTCCCCCGAGGATGCCGACCTCGGCGGCGGGCGGTACCGGGTCGCGACGGACGACTGGCCGCACGCCCCACAGACCGCGACGCCGGGAGCACCGATACGCGAACCACGAGGGGCGCCCTGAACAGTCACAGTGATAGCTGAAGATTAGCGACGCCCGGTACCCGCACTCGAAGTAACTGGAAAAGCTTGTCACACATACCGTTTGACCTGGTGCGATGGGTGAGGATTCCCACACCGTCGCGGAGCCGCCCCCGCTTGCCCCGGCGACGCCGCACCCATTACTGTTCCCTATCAGTCAGGACGAAGGTGTTCCTACTTTCGGCCCGGCCGCAGTTCTGGGGGGCCGAATCGTCGATGCCCGCATTCACCGCCGCATGCCGGATCACATTGTGCGACAACAGGTTCGAGTGAACAGCAGGAGGAAACGATGGTCTCCTACATCGTGACGGGCGGAACCGGATTTCTCGGGCGGCGGGTGGTGCAGGGCCTGCTCGACGCCGACCCCGACGCCATCGTCCACGTGCTGGTCCGCCCCGCGTCGGCGGCGAAGTTCGCCGAGCTGGCCGAGAACTGGCACGGCGGCGAGCGCGCGTTCGCGCTGCCCGGCGACCTCACGGCCGAGCACCTCGGCCTGCGCCGCGAGGCGCCGCAGGCCGACCACATCGTGCACCTGGGCGCGGTCTACGACATGACCGCCGACGAGCACACCTCGCACGCCGCCAACGTCACCGGCACCAAGTCGGTGATCGCCCTGGCGCGCGAGCTGGGCGCGGTGCTGCACCACGTCTCCTCGGTCGCCGTCGCGGGCGACCACAAGGGCAAGTTCTTCGAGGAGGATTTCGACCTCGGCCAGAACCTCACCTCGCCCTACCATCGCACCAAGTTCACCGCCGAGAAGCTGGTCCGCGAGTCGCGTGACCTGCGCTGGCGGGTGTACCGGCCCGCGATCGTGGTCGGTGACTCGCGCACCGGCGAAATGGACAAGGTGGACGGCCCGTACTACTTCTTCCCCGCCATCGCGAAACTGGCGAGCCTGCCCGCGGAACTGCCGGTGCCGCTGCCCGACCTGGGCGCCACCAATATCGTGCCGGTCGACTTCGTCGCCGACGCCATGGTGGAGCTGGTGCGCAGGCCCGGCCTCGACGGACGCACCTTCCACCTGGTGAATCCGGAGCCGCAGCCCTTCGACGCCGTCTACGGCGCGCTGGCCGCCGCGGCCGGCGGACCCACCGGGATCGGCCCGGTGCCCGGCAGCGGCCGCGTCCTCGAGGGGCTCGCGCAGCTGCCCGGCGTGCCCGCGGTCCGCGATTTCCTGTTGGGGCAGGTGGGGATTCCGGCGGAGGTCGCGCCGCACACCTCGTTCGCCTCCGAGTTCGTCTCCGATTTCACCCAGGCGCAGCTGCGCCCGAGCGGCATCACGGTGCCGCCCTTCGAGTCCTACGCCGAACGGCTGTGGACCTTCTGGCGCGAGAACATGAACCCCGACCGCGACCGGCCCGTCGCGACCGGCGATCAGCTCGCCGGCCGCACGGTCCTGATCACCGGCGCGTCCTCGGGGATCGGCCTGGCCACCGCGCACGCCGTCGCCAAGCGGGGCGCGATCGTGCTGATGGTGGCGCGCCGCCGCGACGATCTGGCCGCCGCGGCGGAGTCGGTGCGCGCCGAAGGCGGTGTCGCGCATGTCTATCCGTGCGACATCACCGATCCGGCTGGCGTCGACGAGCTGGTGCGCACCGTGCTCGACGAGCACGGCCACGTCGACTACCTGGTGAACAACGCGGGCCGCTCGATCCGCCGCGCGGTGGTGAACTCCACCGACCGCATGCACGATTTCGAGCGCACCATGGCGGTCAACTACTTCGGCGCGGTCCGCCTCATCCTCGGCCTGCTGCCGTCGATGCGGGCCCGGCGCTTCGGCCACGTCGTGAACATCTCCTCGATCGCGGTGCAGACCAAGGTCCCCCGGTTCGCCGCGTACGTGGCGAGCAAGTCGGCGCTGGACAATTTCAGCGAGATCGCGGCGGTCGAGAATCGCGATGCGGGCATCACGTTCACCTCGGTGCGGATGCCGCTGGTGCGCACGCCGATGATCGCGCCCACCGACCTGTACCGGTCGCTGCCGGTGCCCGATCCCGACCGGGCCGCCGCCATCGTGGTGCGCGCGCTGGAGGATCGCCCGGACCGCATCGACACCCCGGTCGGCACATTCGCCCAGGCCGTGGAGTTGCTGTTCCCCTCGGTGAAGCGCACCATCCTGCACCAGGGGTTCCGGATGTTCGGGGAGTCCACCGCCGCCCAGGGCACCAAGGTTCCCGCGCAGGTGTCGCCGGGCGCGTCCGCGGACAGCCCGTCGCGCGGCCCGCTCACCCTCCTCGCGCCGGTGATCCTGCCGCTGATGGCGTTGCCCAACCCTGCGGCGCGGGTCGCCCGGGTGGTGCCGGGTCTCCAGTGGTGAGCCCCTGCTGAGCACAGACGGTGGGGCCGGATCGCGAAATCCGGCCCCACCGTTCGTCTTTCGACGGGTTCAGATCCGGCTCACCGCGAAGTGCGCGGCGGGCCGGATCGCCCATCCGTACAGGGTGTGCGCCCCGGTGTCGATTCCGCTACTGCACACGGGATCGCCTCCGGCACAGTAGTTCCCGGTGCGTTCCGCGTAGTGCCCCGGCACGCCCCACCCGGCGAGCCGCAGCGGATCACCGAACAACAGCACCGCCGCGATCCTCGGCGCCAAGGCAGGTGGCGCCGGATGGACACCGGGCACCGTCGTGACGAAACCCGTACCGAGTACGCCGTGCGTCACGACCGCACCCTGCGAATACCCCACCAGGAGGAAGCGCTGATGCGGGCAGCGCGCGGACTGCTCCACGAGATGCCGTGTCATATCGCGTGTTCCGTCGCTCAGCGAGGACGGCGCCAGCAGGTCGGCCGGGTAGCGCACCGCGTACGCCGACGCACCCGCGGGCAGCACCTGCCGCAAGGTGCCGAACAGTGGATCGCCGACGACGGCGCCCAGCCACCCGGGTTCCCCGGTGCCGCGCGCCACGACCACATCGACGGGAGCGCAGGCGTCCGCGGACGCCCTGGTACCCAGCCCTGTCGCCGCCCCGATCCCGACCACCAGCAAGAGCACCGCGAATACCCGTGCCAGTCGCCGGTTTCCGTGCAGAGTTCCCTTCCGATTCGCCATGTCGACCACCCACTCACGCCGTTGTGAGACTCACCGAGTGACGATTGTCACTGACAATTACTCGGTATCCGCGAGGGTACGAACGGCGGGGTATCGCGTCGAGCGATGCGATCCAACCGACACCGGTTCAGTGCACAATCGTTGTGCGCGTGGCCGATTCGCGCGAACAGGCGGCTGCGCCCGGCCGTGCGGCGACGCCGCGCGAGACGAGTCCCGCGCGGCGGCAACCTCATCCGGTGAGTACCCCGTCCACACCTCGGTTATCCACCCGGTGACGACGAATTCGGCGTGGCCGCAGCCACTCTCAGCATCCTTCCGGCAAATGCCTGCGGCAAGGACACGAGGGTGCCCCTGGCGCGAATGCTGTCGCCGGGCGCAGGCAGGTGCAGGGCGCGCGCAGCGCGCGGAGGAAGGTCCGGTGTCGATCACGGCTCATAGCGCACGGCGTCCACGTCCACCGGCGGCGCGGCGGTCGCGGGCGGGGCCGGGTCCGGTACGGCGACCGGCGAGCCGTACAGCGACGCGTCGACCGGAACCACCCCCGAATCCGGCGATACACCCTCGATCTCCACTTCCCGCCCGAACGCGTCGGTGATGCGCAGGGCGAACGGCCCCGCCCCGGCACCGGAGACGGTCCAGTAGTTGTCCATGCCCCGGTACAGTTCGCGCCAGTGGCCGTCGGAGCCGCGTAACGCCACCTGCCGCAGCGGATTTCCCGCCCCGGTCACGAGCACCGCGAACCACGCGGGCGACGAGTCCGGCTTCACCACCACGCTCAGCCGCGGCGCGGGCTCGGGGTCGCGCACCAGGTTGTAGCCGACCGTCGCGACGCCCTGCGCGCGATCGGCGATGCGGTCGAAGGCGGCGGCGCTCAGATCCACCTGTCCCGGAGCACATCCCGGGCAGCGGTCCGCCACCAGCACCCGCACCTCGCCGCGCGGCCCGTGCACATCCAGGTACGCGCCGCACAGATCGGCCTGCCCGTACTCGGTTCCCGACAGCCCGACGTACAGGCCGTCGGGCGGCAGATCACCGAACGAACACGCCACAGCCTGCGACGACGCGTAATACCTGGCCTCACCCGGCACCTGCGGCCCGGCGTGCGTCGGCCGCGCCGCCACACCGGATCCGCCGAACGGGAAGGTCTTCGTAGCTACCACCCGCTCGCCCTCCGGCGGCACAGACTCACAACCCGCCGCGCCCGGCCGGGCAACCCATACGCCGACCGCGACCGCGACCAGCGCGGCACCCACCGCCGACCACCAGAACCCACTCCGAAAACCGCGCTGCTCCATCGGTGTTCGATGCACCGCTGACTCAGACCTCCGACTCGCACCCCGCACACGGACTGTCCATCCCGACCGGTACAGCAAACCATCCCGCGGCGGCGGGCGGTAGTCGAACGAAAATTCTCCACCGGGCGCGTGTCGCGTGCTGGCAATTTCTCGGCAAACGCGAGGCGGGGTGCCGGGGACACGCCCGGACCGTCGGAAAAGCTCCGGTTCGGCCGCTACGACCCCACGCGCTCGAGCTCCGCGCCGATCTCCGGCAATCGGTGGTCCATGCGATCGCGTTTGGCACGCAGGTACCGGATGTTGTGTTCGGTCGGGGCCGTCCGCAGCGGCACGGCGCGCGTCACCGCGATCCCGTGCGCCTCGAGCCCGCCGCGCTTGGCCGGATTGTTGGTCAGCAGACGCACGGATCGGATGCCGAGATCGGCCAGCACCTCGGCGCCCGCCCCGTAGTCACGCGCGTCCACGGGCAGGCCGAGCGCCAGATTGGCCTCGACGGTGTCGGCGCCAAGGTCCTGTAACTCGTAGGCGCGCAACTTGTTCAGCAACCCGATGCCGCGCCCCTCCTGCCCGCGCAGGTAGACGACCACACCGCTGCCCTCGGCCGCCACGGCGCGCAGGGCGGCGTCCAGTTGGTCACCGCAGTCGCAGCGCAGCGACCCGAACGCGTCGCCGGTGAGGCATTCGGAATGCAGCCGCACCAAGGCGTCCTCCGGGCCGGGCTGTCCGAGCACGAGCGCCAGCGTTTCGACGCCGGTGGCCGCGTCGAGATAGCCGAGGGCGCGAAAATCCCCGTGCGCGGTGGGCATTCGCGTCTCGGCGACCCGCGCGAGCGTCCGCTCCGCGCGGCGGCGGTGCTCGATCAGATCGGCGATGGAGATGATCGGAAGACCGTGCGCGCGAGCGAATGCCAGCAGTTCGGGCAGGCGCGCGACCTCGCCGTCGTCGCGCACGACCTCCGCGATCACACCGGCGGGCGGGAGTCCGGCCAGCCGGGTGAGATCCACGGCCGCCTCGGTGTGTCCGGGCCTGCCCAGCACGCCGTCCGGGTGGGCGCGCAGCGGGAATACATGGCCCGGCCTGGTCAGATCGGCGGGTGTGGTGGCGGGGTCGGCCAGCGCGCGCAGGGTCCGGGCCCGATCGGCCGCCGAGATGCCCGTGGAGACGCCGCGCGCCGCGTCGACCGACACGGCGTAGGCGGTGCCCTTCGGGTCCTCGTTCACCGCCGTCATCGGCGGCAGCGCCAGCCGGTCCAGCGCCTCGCCCGGCATCGGCGCGCACAGCACGCCGCTGGTGTGCCGCACCAGGAACGCGATCGCGGCCGGGGTCGCCGCCGCGGCGGCCAGCACGAGATCGCCTTCGTTCTCGCGGTCCTCGTCGTCCACCACCACGACCATGCCGCCCGCCGCGATCGCGGCGACTGCCGCCGGGATCGGGTCCAAGGTCCGTTCGTGTGCCATGACCACACCTCCTATATGACTATTAGAAATAGATCTAGTAGTCATAGGAAGGCGGTGTCCCGCTCAGCGGGCCGCGCCGCGCGCCTTGCCCTTGGCCGCCCGCTTCGGCTTGCGCTGCGCGGTCAGCTTCTCCACGTCGGCCAGCAGTTCCCGGGCGAGATCGCGCTCGGCCTCGTAGTGCCGCACGCACCAGCGCAGCACCGCTCCGGGATAGGCCCACTGCGGATTCTCTTCCGCGCCTTCGGCATCCACCTCGGCGAAGTGGCGCATGCGTTCCACGTTGGCGATGTGCTCGGTGAGGATCTCGCGCAGGCGTTCGGGCTCGGCGAGGTGGCCGAGCCAGGCGCGCAGCATCACCGTGTGCTTGAGCACGGGCGGTTCCACCGGCGCGTGGTTGACCCAGTGCGCCACGGCGTCGCGGCCGGTCTCGGTGATGGCGTAGACCCGCTTGCCGCGCACGCCGTCGTCCTGGAGGACGGTGCGCGAGCGCGCGTAGCCGTGTTTCTCCAGCCGTTTGAGTTCGGCGTAGATCTGGCTGAACGACGGACTCCAGTAGAAGAACTGGAGGCTCCAGTCGGCCCACTTCTTCAGGTCGTAGCCGGACAACTCGTCGGCGTGCGAGAGCATCCCGAGCACGGCCCAGCTCGTGGCGGGCAACTCGGGGATCGCGCCCACCGCGTCACGCTTGGCTTCGGTCACCACCGGACTATATCGCTCAGGCATATGCCGGACGGTAACTTGCTGTCAACGCCAGCGCGCGTGGCGCGGGAACAGCGCACGGCCGGCTTCGTGCGAGACCTCGACGAGCACGCGGGCCAGGCGCGCGGTGTCCAGCGCCGGGCGTTCGGCGGTGACCCGCCCCGAGAGCGAGAGCGCCGCGATGGCCGCGCCCCGCCCGCGGATCGGCACGGCGACGCAGGAGACACCCGCCAGCGACTCCTCGTTGTCCACCGCGACACCCTGGCGGTTGCGCACCCGGTGCAGTTCGCGGTGCAGTTCGGCGCGGTCGCACACCGTGCGGGAGGTCAACTGGGGCAACCGATCCCGCAGCGACGCCTCCACGATGCTCGGCTCCAGCGTGGCCAGCAGCGCCTTGCCCAGCGCGGTGCTGTGCGCGGGCATCCGCCCGCCGAGGCGGGTCGGAATGGTGGCGGCCAGGCGCCCGCCCGCCTTGTCGAGATACAGCACCTCGCGCCCGTCCAGCACGCCGAGGTGGCCGACCATGCCGGTGCGCTGGCACAGATCGTGCAGCAGCGGGCTCACCACATCGCGAATCTCGTTGTGGTCGGCCACGAGTCCGCCCAGTTCGAGCGACCGCATACCCAGCCGGTACCCGCCGGGCGCGTGCGCGAGCCAGCGCAGGCGGATCATCTGGTCCAGGATGCGGTGCACCGTGGAGCGCGGCAGGCCGGTGCGCTCGGCCAGTCCGAGCAGGGTCAGGGTCGGCGTCGCGCCGTCGAAGGCGTCTAGGATCAGCGTCATCCGCTCGATCATCGACACCGGCGGCGGCGCCGTCCTGGCGGTCGCACGACCCGCTCCCGTCCACTCACCGGACTCGGGATGGGTCAACATCTCGACCGTCATGGGGCACCTCCATCATCTAGCGGGTCCAGCATAGAAGTATTTCGATTAGGAATGTGTGGTTTCGGCACACATTCCTGTGTCACCCATCACAGTGCCGTCCGCCCGGCCGGGGCGAATCCCGGAAACTACGGAGATCGGTACGGAACTCTCCCGGCAGCCGGAATCCGCGCTTGACAGCATCCGCGCGCCACCGCCTACCGTCATGGCGAAACGACATATTCCGAATCGAAATCTGGAGCACCATGACCGCCGCACCCGACTACAAGGCCGTCCTGGGCCGGTTCTGCACCGGTGTCACCGCGATCACCGCGCACAGCGACGGGCAACCGGTCGGCTTCGCCTGCCAGTCCTTCTCGGCGCTTTCGCTGGACCCGCCGGCCGTCGCGCTCTTCCCCGCCCGCACCTCCACCACCTGGCCGCGCATCCGGTCGGCCGGACAGTTCTGCGTCAACATCCTGGCCGACGACCAGCGCGAGGTGTGCCGCAGGCTCGGGCGCAGCGGCGCGGACAAGTTCGACGGCCTGGGCTGGCGGCCCTCGCCGAACGGCTCACCGCTGCTGGACGATTCGCTGGCCTGGATCGACTGCGTGCTCGAGCGCGAGGTGGACGGCGGCGATCACACCATCGCCATCGCGCGCGTCACCGGCCTCGCCGAACTGCGCGAGGCCGCTCCCCTGCTGTTCTACCGGTCCGCCTACGAGCGGCTGGCCGCCGTCTGACACCTCCCGATCAGTGGGACCGCGCCTACCGCGCGTCCCCGTGCGGACCGCAGCATCGAAAGGGTCCGGATCGGCATAGTCCTGAGCGAAACACCGTGGAGGAAGCGACATCATGAGCACGGCGAACACCGACGACCAGGTGCGCGTGATCGACACCGGCGCGCCCCCGGCCCGCTACGCGCGCGGCTGGCACTGCCTGGGACTGGCGCGCGAGTTCCGGGACGGCAAGCCGCACACGGTCGCCGTCTTCGGCACCGAACTGGTGGTGTTCGCCGCGTCGGACGGCGGCCTGCACGTGCTCGACGCCTACTGCCGGCACATGGGCGGCAACCTCGGCGACGGGACCGTGAAGGGCGACGCGCTGGCCTGCCCGTTCCACGACTGGCGCTGGAAGGGCAACGGACGCTGTTCCGGCATCCCGTACGCGCGGCGGGTGCCGCCGCTGGCGCGCACCCGCGCGTGGCCGACGCTGGAACGCAACGGGCAGCTGTTCGTGTGGCACGACCCCGAGGGCAATCCGCCGCCGGAGCACATCACCATTCCGGAGATCGAGGGCGCGGGCAGCGCGGGGTGGAGCGACTGGACGTGGAACCGCATCGTCATCGACGGCGCCAACTGCCGCGAGGTGATCGACAACGTGGTCGACATGGCGCATTTCTTCTACGTGCACTTCGCTTTTCCGACGTACTTCAAGAACGTCTTCGAGGGCCACGTCGCCAGCCAGTACATGACCTCGATCGGCCGCGCCGACGTACAGGGCGAGCTGGCCAAGGAGGCGGGCGGCGAGAACGTGCTGCACTCCGAGGCGCACTACTACGGCCCCTCTTACATGATCGACAACCTGGTCAACGAGTCCGGCGGGCAGCGCACCCGCGCGGTGCTGATCAACTGCCACTATCCCGTGACGCGCACGAAATTCGTCCTCCAGTACGGCGCGATCGTGGAGAAGTCGCCCGGTCTCACGCCCGAGGAGGCCGACGCGATGGCCCAGCGGTACGCGAGCAGCCTGGGGCGCGGGTTCGAGCAGGATGTGGCCATCTGGCGGCGCAAGACCCGCATCGACAATCCGCTGCTGTGCGAGGAGGACGGGCCGGTCTACCAGCTGCGCCGCTGGTACGAGCAGTTCTACCGCGATGTGGCCGAGGTGGACGAGAAGATGACGGCCCGTTTCGAATTCGAGGTCGACACCTCGCGCGCCGTCACCGCGTGGGAGGCCGAGGTGGCCGAGAACCTGGCCGCGCGGGCCGCGGGGGCGTGAGCGCGCCGTGGCCGCCGTCGACTGCCTGCGCTGCGGAAACCGCGTCGCCGTCGTGAAATTCAGCCCCGCGCACACCAGCGTGCAGTGGAGCGCCGCCGCCGCACGCTCGTGCGCCGAACTCGGTGACGGGCCGTCGCCGGGGTGCGCGGCGCTGCGGCGCAGCATCGACGGCGCGGTGACGGCGGGGGCGCTGGGGTTGAGTATGCGGGAGCAGGATCTGCTGTGAACGAGCGCGAGGAGCGAAACCGGCGCCGCCGCACCGTACAAAGGCCGCATCCCGGCGAGGAGCGGGTATGAGTCTGTCGCTGCGCATCGTGGAGGTCGTGCCCGAGACCGCCGACGCCGTGTCGATCCGGTTCGAACCGGTGTCGGGCGAGCTGCCGCCGTACCGCGCCGGGCAATTCCTGACGTTGCGTCTGCCGTGTGCGGAAGGCGCGGTGGCCCGGTCGTATTCGCTGTCCAGCGCGCCGCACGAGGGAGGTCCGTGGCAGGTCACCGTGAAGCGGGTGGCGGGCGGGCGCGGTTCGAACTGGTTGTGCGACAACGCCGCCGAGGGTCTGGTACTGGAGTCGCTGCCGCCGGGTGGCGTGTTCACGCCCGAATCCGATGCCGAGGATCTGCTGTTGCTGGCGGCGGGGAGCGGGATCACGCCGGTGCTGTCGATCCTGAAGTCCGTGCTGGCCAACGGAACCGGGCGCTGCGCCCTGGTGTACGCCAACCGCGACGAACGGTCCGTGATCTTCGCGCGGGAGCTAGCCGCGCTCACGCAGGCCCACGCCGACCGGTTCACGGTGGTGCACTGGCTGGAGTCCGGGCAAGGACTGCCGACACCCGAGCGGTTGACCGCGCTGATGGCGCCGTGGTCGCGGCGGCCCGTGTTCGTCTGCGGCCCAGAACCTTTCATGGACGCGGTCGGGGTGGCCGCCGGCGCCCTCGGCATCGAGCGCGTGTGTTCCGAACGGTTCGTCTCGATGTCGGCGGATCCGTTCGCCGCGCTGTCCACGTCGGCCGACTCCGCCGCCGCTTCCGTCGAGATCGACGGCATCACACACGAATTCGCCTGGCCGCGCGAGCGCGTCCTGCTCGACGCCCTGCTCGCGCGCGGCGTCGACGCGCCCTACTCGTGCCGGGAGGGCGCGTGCAGCGCCTGTGTGTGCCGGGTGCGCGACGGTGAGGTGAAGCTGCTGCGCAACGACGTCCTCGAACAGGAGGACCTGGCCGACGGCTACGTGCTGGCCTGCCAGGCGGTTCCGGTCACCGACACGGTCCGGATCAGCTACGACTAGGAGAAACAATCCATGGGTGTGATCAGTTCACTCGGCTACGTGCGGGTCTCGGTGCGCGAGGCGGCGGCGTGGCGGGAGTTCGCGTTCGACGTGCTCGGCTTCGCCGACGGCGGCGGCACCGACACCCTCCGGCTGCGGATGGACGAGCGCAGCGCGCGGCTGGAACTCGTCCCCGGCGCGACCGACAGCGTGCTCGCCGTCGGGTGGGAAGTGCGGGACGGGCGGGCCCTGTGGGAGGCGCGAAACGCCCTGCGCGACGCCGGTATCGAGGTGAAGACGCTGTCGGTCGCCGAGACCGACGCGCTGCGCGTGGAGGAGGCGCTCGCGTTCACCGATCCGGCGGGCACGCCGGTGGAGATCTTCCACGGGCCGGTGCTCGACCATAGTCCCGTCGTCCCCAAGTACGGCAGCCGTTTCGTCACCGGGGGTCTCGGGCTGGGCCACGTGGTGCTTCCGGTGCCCGACCTGGACGAGGCGTTCCGCTTCTACACCGACGTGCTGGGTTTCCTGCCGCGCGGGGCGTTCCGGCTCCCCGCGCCGCCGGAGGCCGGGCCGATGCGGCTGCGCTTCCTCGGTGTCAACCCGCGCCACCACAGCCTCGCCCTCATCCCGGCCGGCGGGGCGGACGGGCCCGGTCTCGTGCACGTGATGGTGGAGGTGGACTCCCTCGACGATGTGGGCCGCGCGCTGGACCGCGTCACCGCCGCCGGCTACCACCTGTCCTCCACGCTCGGCCGCCACACCAACGACAAGATGGTCTCCTTCTACGTCCGCACCCCCGGCGGCTGGGATCTGGAGTACGGCACCGACGGCCTGCTGGTTGACGAAACCGCTTACACCGCAGAGGAAATCACCGCCGACAGCTATTGGGGGCACGCTTGGGCCCGGTGACCGGCCCCGATCACCCCGACACCCGCAGGGCGTCGTATAACCACCGATGCGCGGGTCCCGCGGTCTCGACCATCCCCGCCTCGGCGGTCAACGCCCAGTACCGGTCGAAACACGGGTCGTCGTGGGCCGAGGCGGCGAGCAATCGCCCGCGCAACGCGGGGAGGTCGGGGACGCCCCTCGCCGCGGCGTGCGCCGCGACGAACCGGTCCAGCTCCGCGCCGGGCCGCGGCGCGACGCCGGCGGCCACCAGCGGCAGCACCTCGCCGTAGCAGGGCCAGCCGATCCCCTGCCCGGCCGGGCCACCGCACCGTCGAGCAGCGCGCACCGCCATTCCAGTGCGCCGATCTCGCGTTCGATCTCGTGCCGCCGCCCGGCGAGGGCCCTCCACCCAACTGGAGTTTCTACGGCGACCGGGCGCCCGGTCGCGCTGGACTTCGTCGACGGTCCCGGGGTGGCGTCGCTGCGCGGCCGGTTCGACTGAACAAACTGGAACACGTTCTTGTCCGGACCGGTGGGCTGTGGGAGGGTGGACCCGTGGATCTCGCGGCCGTAGAAGCCATCCGGCAGCTGAAGTACCGGTACTTCCGGACTTTGGACCTCAAGGCGTGGACCGAGTTCGCGGACACGCTCACCGAGGACGCGATCGGGCGATACGGGACCCGGGCCCTCGGCGAGCCGCTCGTCCTCGACGGGCGCGCGGCCATCACCGCATTCCTACGCGAGAACCTCGGCCCCGACGTGATCACCGTTCATATCGCGAACCATCCCGAGATCACCGTCGACGGCGACACCGCCACCGGGTCCTGGGCCTTCGAGGACACCGTCCTCGCGACCGCCTATGGCGTGGAGATCCGCGGGGCGGGCTACTACACCGACCGCTACCGGCGCGAGGACGACGGCGTGTGGCGGATCGCCGAGACCGGGTACCGGCGAATTTATGAGGCCAGCCGCTCGCTCGCCGACACCCCGAGCCACCGGCTCCTGTCGAACATGTGGGCCGCTACCGACTGATCGGGCCCGCGCGACTCCCCCGTATCACCGTGCCCCGCATCGCAATCCGGGCGAAGTTACTCACGCGACAGCTTGCGAGCGCGACGAGAACACGCAATAGTCCCTTCGACACCCGACACGAAAGGTCACACGATGCCGATCCGGTTCCGTGGATTGCCGTCGCGCGCGTTCGCGCTCACCGCGGCCGCCCTGGCGCTGCTCGCGCCGACCGCCGCGGCCGACGAGGGGAACCCGCGCGCGTACGTGCCCGTCGCGGGCGACGGCTCCGTCGTGGTGGTCGACACCGTCTCCGACCGGATCGTGGGGCGCGTCGAGGGCGTCGGCCCGCACACGGCGTCGGTGGCCGCCGCCCGCGACGGGCGGCACGTGTACGTGCAGGCGTTCAACCCGCCGTTCCTCGGCGCCGACGACGTCGCGGTGGTCGACACCGCCACCGGCGAGGTCAGCGCCCGCGTGCCGATCTCCGGCACCGACGGCTTCACCGCTCCCCTCGCCGACCCGGTCCGCGACCTCGTGTACGTGGTGACCGCGTACCCGGCGATCGACGTGATCGACACGACCACCCACACGCTGGTGCGCTCGATGCCGCTGCCCGGTCTGCCGCTGGCCGCCGAGATCGCGCCCGACGGCAGCCGTCTCTACGCGGTGTTCGCCGACAGCACCGCCGCCGTCTTCGATCCGGAGACGGGATTCCAACTGGGCGAACGCATTCAGATCGACGGCTCCGCGCCGTCGGGCGCCGCCGTGTCCCCCGACGGCGGCACGCTCTACGTGATGAACGCGATCGGCGACAACGTGTCGGTGATCGACACCGCGTCCTGGTCCCGGGTCGGCGCCATCATGCTGCCTTCCGGTAGCGCGCCGGTGTCGGGCGCGTTCAGCCCGGGCGGCGACCGCCTGCTGGTCGCGACGCCCGGCGCGGACGCGGTGCAGATCATCGATGTCGCCGCCGGCGCGGTGACCGGTTCGGTGCCGGTCGACGCGCCCGTGTCGGTGGGCTTCACCGCCGACGGCGCCAAGATGTACGTCGGCAGCCTCGGCCCGCAGGCCGCGCCGCTGCTGCTGCCCGCCGCCGGTTTCGAGGTCACCTCCGTGCTGCAACCGATCCTGCGTGCGGCGGGCGCACCGGGCGCGCTGGTGCCGTTCGACGCGTCCGACCTGACGCCTGCGGGCGCGCCCATCGCCACCGGCGCGGGCCCGGGCGGGAGCGTGTTCACCGGCTGAGTGCGGTACGGCCCGGCCTCTCCCGGTAGTCGGCCAGAGGGTCGTGACTGACGAACCGTCGCCAGGCGAGCCCAGGGTTGTCCCGGCGACGACAGCGTGGCCGGCGGCGATCCGGACCGCGGGATCCCCGGACGATTCCGGGCAGGGCCTAATCTCGACGGTGACCAGACCACCGAGGAGGCCGGGTGCCCGCACACTCCCTGATCGGCAGGGATCATCCGGCGGCGCTGCTGCGGGAGCGGTTGCGCCGCACGGTGTCCAGCCACGGCGGCGTGACGCTGGTGTCGGGTGAGGCGGGCATCGGCAAGACCGCGCTCGTCACCGAGGTGGTCGGCGAATTCCCCGCCTCCGACGCGCTCGTGCTCACCGCGACCGCCTGGTCCGGCGACGGCACGCCAGGACTGTGGCCGTGGGTCCAGATCCTGCGCGGGCTGCGGCGGGCGGGCTGGGCGCAGGTGGACGCCGCGCTCGCGCACCTGATCGGCGAGACCCACGCTCCGACGCCGCCCGCCACCCCGCTGTTCCGCCTCGGTGATGCGGTCACCGAGGCGCTGCTGGCGGCCTGCGCCGAGCGCGCGGTGTTCGTGGTGATCGACGATCTGCACGCCGCCGACGCGGCCTCCCTCGCACTGCTCGCGTTCGTCGCCCGGCACTCCTGGTTCGAGCGGATCGCGGTGGTCGCCACGGTGCGCGCCGCCGAGATCGACCGTCCGGATCACCCGTCGCACACCGCCTTCGCCGATATCGCGGCCACCGCGCACACGATCGAACTCGGCGGACTGGACCCCAGCGACACCGCCGCCCTCATCGCCGCGCTGACCGGCCAGGCGCCGCCGGAGCGGATCGCCGCCACCGCGCACGCCCTCACCGGCGGCAACCCGTTCCTGGTCGACCAGGTGGCGCGGCTGTGGCAGACCGGCAATCCCATCGACACCCTCACTCCCGGCGTGCGGCACACCCTCGAGGCCCGTCTGGCCCCGCTCGCGCCCGCCACCGTCGAGGTGCTCACCACCGCGGCCCTGCTCGGACGCTCCTTCGCGGTGCCCGCGCTCGCGGCCACGACCGACGCGGCCGGCCGGGTCGACTCGAGCCTCGACACGTCGGGCGTGGTCGGTGCGGCCGCGAGCGGCGCGGCAGTGGTCGGTGCGGGAGCGAACGGTGCCGCCGCGTCCGACGCGGAGGTGGACGGCGCGCTCGCCGAAGCCGTCCGCGCCCGTCTGATCGTCGCGGAGCGCGACGGCCGCTACCGATTCGCCCACGACTTGATCCGCGAAACCTTGGGCGCACGAGCCGGTTCCGCCGGCTCGAGCGCCCGTCACGCCGCCATCCTGACCGCGCTCGAACGTCTCCCCCGCGCGGTGTCCGGCGCGACCGCGGCCGACCTCGCCCACCACGCCGACCTGGCCGGCGACGCCGTCGATCCCGAGCGCACGGTGCGCCTGCTGCTCGACGCCGCCGCCGATGCCTGCGGACGCCTCGCCGCGGCGGAAGTGGCCGGCCACTACGGCCGCGCGCTGGCGCTGCTCCCACCCGAGCGAACGGCGCTGCGCGACACCGTGATTCTCGGTATGGCGGCCGCCCAGCAGGACGCGGGAGAGCTCGGCGCCGCTCGCCGCACTTTTCATGCCGCGCTCGACGACGCGCGGGCACGCGGCGCCGCCGAGTTGTTCGCCCGCGCCGCGCTCGGCCTGCACGAACTCGGCATGCCGGACCCGGAGCGCGAGGGCCGCCGCGAAATCGCGCTGATGGACACGGCTTCCGGCATGCTGCGCGCCGAACGGCCGCCCGCCGACGCCTTGGCGGTGCGGGTGCGCGCGGCGGGTCTGCGGGTGCGCGTCCACACCGGATTGCCCTTCGACCGCACCGAGATCGAGCGCGACAGCGCCGAAACCCTCGCTCTGGCACGCGAATCCGAGGACCCGACCGCGTTGACGGCCGCGCTGTTGGCCCGCCACGATGCGGTGTGGCGGCCGGGCACGGCGCGCGAACGTCTCGCGCTGGCCGGTGAACTAGCCGTCGCCGACCCGCTCGACCGCGACGACACCGCCGTCCAGGCCGCACTGCTGCGCGCCACCGCGCTGCTCGAACTCGGCGATCCGCGCGCCCACGCCGAGCTGACCGCACTGGCCGCGCGCGCCGACCGTTCCGCGCAACCGCGCCATCGGTTCGTCGCGCGTTCCCGCACCGGGGCGCTGGCTATGCTGTGCGGCCGTTTCACCAACGCGCGCACCGACATCGACGAGGCCTACGCGCTCGGCGAGCGGCTGGGCGAGGTGGACCGGATCCCGCTGTGGCTCGAACAGCGGTGGGCGCTGGCACTGTTCACGGAGAACCTGTCCGACGCGGACGGCTTCCTGGCGCGCTACCGCGAACTCGCGGGCGACTACACGACGGTGCCCGAGGTGATCACCGCCGCGAACCACGGCGACATCGCGGGGGTCACGGCCCGGCTGGACGCGGTCGAGGCGATGTACACGCGGTATCCGGCACACTTCCACGCGGGCATCCTCGTCGCGCAGGCGCACGCGGCCGTGGTCGTGGCCGACGAGGGGTTACGAGAGACCTTGCGCGCCAGGTTGTTTCCGCTGCGGGAGTACTGGGCGGTGGTCGCGGGCGGCGGTGTGGTCTACGGCCCGTACGCCTATTGGCTGGGCCGGGTGTGCCAGGCGTCGGGCGATCCGGACGGCGCCGTCGAGCACTTCACGGCGGCCGCCGAGGCGGCGCACCGGCTGCGCGCCGACCCGTGGCGGAGCGCCGCCCGCCATCGGCTCCGGTTGCTGGCCCACCGACCCGGCCATTCCCTTGCCGCGCGGGAACCGCAGCTGGACAACGAGTTCCGCTTCGACGGCTCGGTCTGGGTGCTGCGGTTCGCCGGGCACACGGCGCACCTGTCCGACGCCAAAGGGCTGCGCGACCTGCACACCCTGCTCGGCCATCCGGGGCACGACATCTCGTCGCTGGAGCTGTTCGGCGCGCCCGACGCCGGGGTCGTGCGCGCGGCGACGAAGCTGGGCGCCGATCCGCTCCTCGACGACACCGCCAAGACCGCCTACCGGCACCGCCTGGACACCCTCGACGCGGAGATCGAACGCGCCCTCGCCCGCGGCGACGACGAGCGCGCGTCCCGCCTGGACGGCGAACGCGCCGCGCTGCTCGAGCAGTTGCGGGTCGCGGCGGGGCTGGGCGGGCGGACCCGCCGCCTCGGGGACGACGCCGAACGCGCCCGCAAAACGGTGTCCTCCCGCGTCCGCGACAGTCTGCGCCGGGTCGCGCGGGTCCACCCGGAACTGGCCGAGCACCTGCGCGCCGGCGTGGCGCTGGGCACGGTGTGCCGCTACGAGCCCGCGCGCGACGTGGCTTGGCGGCTCTGAATCGTCTCGCGCCGCTGGTTCCGATCCAGCGCCTTGTGAGTGACAGCGAAAGGAGCACGACCATGCGACAGCTGACACCGTCCCTCTGGCAGACCGAGACCCTCAGCCCGTTCCCGGGACTCACCACCAGCGCCTACCTGTGGACCTCCCCCGAGGGCAACGTGCTGTTCTACAACACGACGTTCCCGGCCGAGTTCGACCACATGGCCGAACTCGGCGGCGTGGCGCACCAGTACCTCAGCCATCGCGACGAGGTGGCGTCCTCCCTGGCCACCGTGCGCGAGCGGTTCGGCGCGCGGCTGCACATCCACAAGGCCGACGCCGACGAGGTCACCCAGACCACCGTCGACGACCCCTTCGACACCCGCCACACCGCCGTCGCGGGGCTGGAGGTGATCCCGACCCCCGGCCACACCCCCGGCAGCGCCTGCTACCTCGCCACCATCGACGGCAGGACCCACCTGTTCACCGGCGACACCCTCTTCCGCCGCGCCGACGGCCGCTGGATGGCGGGCTACATCGAGGGCCACAGCGACCGCGAACCCCTGCTGGCCACCCTCGACCTGCTGGCCACCCTCACCCCCGACGTGGTGGTCTCGAGCGCGTTCATGGGCGACACCGGCGTCACCACCCTCGGCGACCGTCCGTGGGCCGACTGCGTCGCGGAGGCCCGCACCGCCCTGCTGGCGTCGGCGTAGGGGCGGTCCAGCGGCCGGAGCGGTCACCCACGCCCGCTCCACGAGCCGGCGCGCGGACACGTCCGCGGTTCGCCCCGCCGTCCTGGACGAGCCCGGGTCGCCCGTGGACCCGGCGGTGCCGTAATCGGTGGACGACGGGCGAGCGGGGCAGCATGCTCAGGGGATGACCTCGCTCGCGCCCGATGAATTCCGCTCCGAGACGATCTATCTGAACACGGCCTCGCACGGGCTGCCGCCCCGGCGGTCGCTGGCGGCGGTCGCGGAGGTGACCGAACGCTGGGCGGCCGGGCGCGGTGCGCCGATGAGCAGTGATCACCTGGTGCCGGAGTTCCGCGCGGCCTGTGCGCGGCTGCTGGCTGGGGCGCATGCCGATCACCTCGCGATCGGCGGCGGGGCGGCCACGCTGATCGGACCGGTCGCGGCCGCGCTCGCGCCCGGCGCGGAGGTGCTGGTGGCGAAAGGGGAATTCGCCTCGGTCACCATGCCTTTCGTGCATCGGGGTGATCTGGTGGTGCGAGCGGTGCCGCTGGAGAAGCTGGCGGCGGAGGTGCGGCCGGGGACCGACCTGGTGGCGGTGAGCGTGGTGCAGTCCGCGGACGGGCGGGTCACCGATCTCGCGCCGTTGCGCGCCGCGACCGAGGCGGCCGGGGCGCGCCTGCTGGTGGACGCCACGCAGGCAGCCGGGTGGTTGCCGTTGCGGTTCGCCGACGCCGACTACTGGGTGTGCGCGACGTTCAAGTGGTTGCTCGGCGCGCGGAGCGTGGCGTTCTTCGCCGCGGCGCCCGAGGCGGCCGCCGCGCTGCGCCCGCTCGCGCCGAGCTGGTACGCGGCGCGCGATCCGTGGGCGGAACTCTACGACCCGATCGCCCTGCCCGACACCGCCCGCCGCTTCGACGCGACGCCGGACTGGCTCGGCGTGGTCGCCGCGCACGCGGCCCTCGAACTGCTCGAGGAGCTGGGCATCGACCGCGTGCACGCGCACAACCTCCGCCTGGCAAACCAGTTCCGCACCGGACTCCGCGACCTCGGATTCGACCCTGTCCCAGGCGATTCCGCGATCGTCGCGGTCCCGGGCGCCGGTGATCTCGCGCCCCGGCTGGACGCGGCGGGCGTGGTCGCGTCGGCGCGGGCAGGCGGGCTGCGGTTCGCGTTCCACCTGCACAACGACGACGCCGACGTGGACCGGGCATTGAACGCACTGGCGGGCTGAGCTGGGCGGCGGTCACGTCGGCCGCCGCTATTCCGCCGCCTCCCGCCCCGGCCTCGTCGCCGGGGCCGTGATCAGGGGGAGGTCGAGGGCGGTGCGGATGCCGGGCGGGGCCGCTACGACGGCGGGGACCGCGTTGACGACGCGCATGGCGGTGGCGAGCAGGGTGGCGAAGTTGTGGTCGCCGCGCGGGCTGGAGGTGACGAGATCCAGTGCGTAGCAGGGGTCTCCGGTGATCTGGACGCGGTAGCAGCCCTCCGGGTGGGCGGGCTGGGGCCAGTCGGGGCGCAGATCCGGACGCAACCGCGTGACGTGCTCGAGCACGGTGACCACCCGGTCCCCGACCATGCCGCGCACCTCGAAACGCAGTGCGGCGGCGGTGCCTTCGGCGATGTGCCCGGTGGCGATGTCGAACGCGTCGGGGGCGGGCACCCGCTCGTAGGTCTCGGTGACGGCGTCGAGGGTGACGCCGATGCCCGCGGCCAGCTGGCGCACCACGCTGCCCCACGCCAGCGACAACACGCCGGGCTGCAACAGCATCGGCGTCTCGTCCATGGGCTGCCCGAAGCCCATGATGTCGAACATCACGGCGCGGTTGTCGTAGCTGGCGTAGTCGACGATCTCCACGCAGCGCAGCTCATCGATGCGCAGGCAGGTGCCCGCCAGCGCGAGCGGCAGCAGGTCGTTGGCGAAGCCCGGGTCGATGCCGTTGACCCACAGCGACGCGTTGCCCCGCGCCGCCGCCTCCTCGACCGGTTTCAGCAGGTCGTCGGGCAGCACGCCGTACGGGTATTGGAAGAACACCGGCGCGCACGCCACCACGTTGATACCCGCGGCGAGGAACCGGCGCAGGTCCTCGAGCGCCTCCACGAGGCGGTTGTCGGTCATCGAGCAGTAGACGACGCAGTCGGGACGCGACGCGATCAGCGCCTCGGCGTCGGTGGTGGCGGCGACGCCGACGGTCTCGTCGAGCCCCGCGAGGGTGCCCGCGTCCACGCCGTTCTTGGCGGGCCCGGACACCCACACGCCGGCCAGTTCCAGGTCGGGGTTGGCGAGGATGCCCGCCAGAGCGTGGCGGCCGACATTGCCGGTGCCCCATTGCACTACGCGAAAAGTCATGTCACAGGTCCGGTATCGGGAGGTCGAGGTTGGGAGAGATGAGCCCGCCGTCGGGTTCGAGCACTTTGCCCGTGAGATACCCGCCGGCCGGGGAGACGAGATAGAGCGCCGCGGCGGCGATGTCCTCGGGCGCACCGAGCGTGTGCAGCGGCGTCTTCGCCTCCAGTTCGCCGCGCATCGCGTCGTTCGCGGCGACGATCTCCAGCGCCGAGGTGCGGATGGAGCCCGGCGCGATCGCGTTGACGCGGATACGGGGATTGAGATCGAGCGCGGCCAGGCGGGTGTAGTGCGCCAGCGCCGCTTTCGCGGTGCCGTACGCGGCGAACGCGCGACCGGGCAGCCTGCCCATGGTGGAGGTGATATTGAGGACCGATCCCCCGCCCGCGGTGGCCAGGATGTGCGGCACCGCCGCGCGCACCAGGGCGTGCGCGTTGACCACGTTGAAGGTGAACGCTTCACTCAGCATCTCCGGCGTGGTGTCCAGCAGCGGGCAGGGCAGCGCGCCGCCGACATTGTTGACCACGATGTCGAGGCGGCCGAACCGTTCCACCGCCGCGCCGGCCAGCGCGGCCGCGGCGGCCGGATCGCGCAGGTCGGCGGGTACCACGTGTGCGTGGCGGCCGGTGGTGGCGACCTGCTCGGCCACGTCCTTCAGTTCGCTCTCGGTGCGGGACGCGATGAGCACGTCGGCGCCCGCCTCGGCGAAGGCGACGGCGATCGCCCGCCCGAGCCCGCGCCCGGCGCCGGTGACCACCGCGACCTGCCCGTCGATCCGGAATCTGTCCAGGATCATGTGCGCTCCGATCCGCGCCGGGGTGCGGCGCGCGTCGCTCTCGGCGCGGTGCCGACCCGGATCACTGTCGAATATTCGACACCGCTTGTTCTATATTCGACATCGTAGGGTCCAGAAGCACACCGGCACAAGGGGTCGCCATGCCTGATATCGCGTCCGCGCGCTCACCGTCGCCGCCGACGCGGCGGGTAGTCGAGATCGTCGGGCTGCTCGCCGCGCGTCCCGGACCGAGGACGGTGGCGGGGATCGCCGAACAGCTCGGCATCGCCCGCGCGACGGCCACGGCGGTGCTCGCCGAGCTCGAAGCGGCGGGCTGGGTGGTGCGGGTGCCCGAGCGCGGCTATCGCCTCGGTCCCGGGTTTCTCGCGCTGACCTCCGCCCCGCTGCCCGGCGCGGTGGGCGACGTGCTCACCGCGCTCGCCGAGCGCACCGGGTGCGGCGCCACGCTCAGCCGCATCGAATCCGAGCACCTCACCGTGCTCGACGTGCGGCAGGGCCCGGACCGCGCGATTCCGGGAATCCCCGTGGGACATCGCATTCCGTTGCGTTTCCCGGCCGGGGCGGCGGTGATGCCGTGGCGCGCCGCCGCCGAGCAGAACGCCTGGCTGGCGACCGCCGCGGCCGCGGACCTGCGCACGGCGAGCGCGTTGCTGACGCTGGTCCGCCGTCGCGGGGTCGCGCTGTTCCGCCCGACCTCCGACGACGCCGGCCTGGTCGCCCTGCTCGCGGATCTGCTGTCAGCGGCGGGAACCGAACTGCTGCAACCGAATCTGCGCGCGCGGGCGCTGCGCCAGCTGGCCGCGCTCACCGCCCGCCCGTTCACCGCCGCCGAACTCGACGCCGACGCCGACCTCCCGCTCAGCTACCTCGCCGCCCCGGTCTTCGACGCCGACGGCGCCGCCGCCTACGAGGTCCAGCTCGGCCCCCTGCGCCCCACCACCACCCGCGCCGAACGCGACGGTTTCGTGAGGGCGACGCTCGACGCGGCGCGCGCGCTGACGGAGACGTTGACCGCGCGGGACGGGTGAAGGAGAGCCCGACGCAGGGGCCGCGATGGATCTGCCCCGGCCCGAGCGGAGGACCTCGCCTGTCTGGGGCGAACACGCCGGCTCAGCGCGTTAGGCGCACCGCCCGGATGTCCGCGGCGTCGATTCCCGTGGCGGGCGACCGCGCGCCGGGAAGCGCTCGGGGTCGGGTACACGCGGCAGTCAGCCGCCCAGCGGCTCGTACAAGATGATCGACCACACCGCGCCGGAGTCCACCACCACGCGACGTTCGTGCGGACCGGTCACCGGATCACCGACGCGAATTCCCGCCGCTCGCAATCGATCCAGGATCTCGTCCAGACCGGACACCTTCACCGACAGTGCGGCACCGTCGTTCTCACGGTCGGTGCCTGCGACCATGATGCGGGCCGGGCCCACGTCGAACTGGGCCCAGCGATCATCGTCGACGAATGTCGGTGGCGCGCCGAGCACCGCCTCGAGCAAGCCCACGGTCGCGAGCAGGTTCTCCGCGGGCAGGATCGTGCCCACGCGCTCGATGCTCATCACACCCCCAGTGCCCGGCGCAGCACCGAGAACAGCCCCGCCACCGCCTCTTTCGCGTCCGGCAGGTGGTCGGCCATACTGACGAAGCCGTGGAACTGCCCCGCGCACCGCACGATCTCGGTGTCGACCCCCGCGGCACGCAACCGCGCACCGTAGGCCTCGCCTTCATCGCGCAGCGGATCGCATTCGGCGGTCAGGATGTACGCGGGCGGTAGGCCCGAAAGGTCCTCCGCCAGTACGGGTGCCGCGTACGGGTCGGCGGTCGCACCACCGGGGCCCAGATATTGCTCCCAGTACCAACGTAAGTGGGCCGCCGTGGTGAAGTGGTCGTCGGCGTATTCCCGATACGAGTCCGTGTCGCACGACGGATCGAGCATCGGATAGATCAGCGCCTGAGACGCGAGCGTCGGGCCGCCCCGATCGCGCGCCATGAGCGCCGTCACCGCCGCGAGATTCCCGCCGGAACTGTCGCCCGCCACCGCGATCCGCGCCGGGTCACCCCCGATCTCGGCGGCGTGTGCGGCGACCCACCGCACCACCGCGTAGGCGTCCTCGGCGGCTGCCGGAAACCGGTCCTCGGGCGCCTGCCGGTAGTCCACCGACACCACGACGGTCCCGACACCGTTCGCCAGCGTCCGGCACAGCCGATCGTGACTGTCCAAGCCGCACAACGTGAATCCCCCACCGTGCAGGAACACCACGACCGGCAGATCACCTTCGCGCGACTCACGCTGCCCACCGTCATCCCCCACCGGCCAGTACACCCGCACGCGGACCTCCGACCCACCCGGCAGCCCTGGCACCGTCCGATCCACCACGGCCCCCACCTCGATAGGCTCCAGCACCGGGCTGGGCCGGGCAGCCAGCATCCTCCGCGCCTCGGCCGCGTCGAACACCTCGGTGCCCAGTTTCGGGAACGCCGCCGAGGCCAGGTCCACGATCACCCGCGCTTCCGGTTTCAACACGTCACCACCTCCCGAGAGCGAATTCCATTACCGGGCCGCTCATCTCACACCTCGCTCGGCGCGGCATGCCGTCCCGCCGACACGGCTGATCCGTTCGACTGCGCGCGGAAGTGCGGGATCACCGTCTCACCCCAGTGCCGGATCGTCTCCAGGCACACCTCCTGCGGCACGGTGCCCATCTGGATCAGGCACAGGATCTCGTCCGCACCCGCCTCCCGCAGCCGCTCCACGTAGGCGATGGCGTCCTCGGGGCGCCCGTAGGCGTGTTCGACGTTGAACACCGAGGTCGCGCCCGGCTTCACCGGGATCTTCGCCTCGTGCAGGTACGCCACGTGCTCCTCGGCGGCCTGCTGGATCGCCGCGACCTCGTCCACCGACCGGTCCACCGCCTCGTCCGGCACCGGGCCCGCGCCGTACCAGTGCTTGATCGACTGGGCGAAGAACCGCTGCCCGCGTGCGCCGATCTGCTGCGCCCGCTCCCGATCCTCCAGCACCACGGTCGGGCACAAGGCCGCGAAATGGTCGTTGACCACGGTAGAGACAAATTTCTCCCCCGTGCGCGCGGCGATCGCGCGATCGTAGGTGCGGCGCAGCTCGGCGATCTCCTCCACGCCGGCGAAACCCAGCACCAGCGCGCCGATGCCGTAGTCCGCGGCCAGCTGCAGGGTCTCCTTCTTGGTGCACGCCATGAACAGCGGCGGGTGCGGCAGCTGGACGGGGCGCGGCAGCAGTGGATTCGGGTCGATGTCGAGAAGCTCACCGTGCCACTCGAATTCGCCCTCCGGGTCCTGCCACGCGCGGCCGATGATGCGCAGCGCCTCCTCCACCTCCTGGTAGGTGCGCTCCGGATCGACCCCGCACATGGACGTCTCCTGCGGTGTCGCGCCACGGCCCGCGCCCAGGTTCACCCGCCCGTTGGAGAGCACGTCCAGCATGGCGGCGCGCTCGGCCGCCCGCACCGGGTGGTTGAAGTTGAACGGCATGCACACCACGCCGTGACCGAGTCTGATCCGCTCGGTGCGCGCGGCGACCCAGGTCAGGAAGATCTCCGGCGCGCTCATATGCGCGTACCACTTGAGCCCGTGGTGCTCGACCGCCCACACGGTGTCGAAACCCATCTCCTCGGCGAGCACGGCCTGCGCCACGCAGTCGCGCAGCACCTGCCGCTCGTGCGCCGCCGACGGATCGGTCATCTGCGCCTCGAAGATCATCGAGAACTTCATGCGTTCCTCCACATCTGACTATGCCTAGTAGAAATATTTCCGATGCTGAGGTGGAGGTCAGGACCATGTCTCGCTGGATGGGACTGCGCCGGGGCGGACCGGACCCGCGGCCATAGCGTCGAGTCGAACCCCAGAGAAAGGAAGGTCCGCGGTGAGTCGACTCGAAGGCAAGGTCGCGCTGGTCACCGGAGGCGCGCGCGGCATGGGCGCGGCCCATGTGCGCCGCTTCGCCGCCGAAGGCGCGCGGGTGGTGTTCGGCGATGTGCTCGACGAGGAGGGCGAGAAGCTGGCCGCCGACCTCGGCGATAACGTCCGGTTCGTCCACCACGACGTGACCAGCGAATCCGGTTGGGACACCGCGGTGTCCACCGCGCGGGCGGAGTTCGGCAAGCTCGACATCCTGGTGAACAACGCGGGCATCCTGAAGTTCAGCAGCATCGCCGAGATGACGCCGACCGAGTTCACCACCATCCTCTCGGTCAACGTGACCGGCGCGTGGCTGGGCATCAAGGCGGCCGCGCCGGCGATCATCGCGGCGGGCGGCGGCGCGATCGTGAACGTCTCCTCGGTGGAGGGCTTCATCGGGGCGGCCGGCCTGTCCGCCTACAGCGCGAGCAAGTTCGCGGTGCGCGGGCTCACGAAATCGGCCGCGCGCGAACTCGGCCCCCGGGGTGTGCGCGTGAATTCCGTGCATCCAGGCGGGATTTCGACGCCGATGACGGCGCGGGTCGCCTCGGAGGTCGGGGGTGACGCGTTCTTCTCCACGCTGCCGATCCCGCGCTGGGGCCGGCCCGAGGAGGTCACCGAGGCGGTGCTGTTCCTCGCCTCCGACGGCGCGAGCTATTGCAGCGGCGCCGAGGTCGTCGTGGACGGCGGCATGCTGACCGGCGCCGGATACTGAGCGGGAGTGCGGATGTCGCAGCAGCAGGACCGCGCGGCGGTCTACGACGTGGTGGTCGTCGGCTCGGGCGCGGCGGGGATGACCGCCGCGCTCACCGCCGCCTATCGCGGCCTCTCGGTGGTGCTGATCGAGAAGAGCCGGTCGTTCGGCGGGTCGACGGCGCGTTCCGGCGGCGGGGTGTGGATTCCCAATAACCCCGTGCTGGTGCGCGAAGGCGTGCCCGACAGCGCGGAACTGGCCCGCACCTACCTGAAAGCGGTGGTCGGAGACCGCGTTCCGCACGCGAAACAGGACGCGTTCCTCACGCACGGGCCACGCATGATGACCTACCTGTGCGCGCGGACGCCCCACCTCGAATTCGTCTACGACCGTGGGTATTCCGACTACCATCCGGAACGTCCGGGCGGTCTCGCGCAGGGACGCAGCATCGAACCGGCGGTCATCGACGGACGGCTCCTCGGCGCGGATCTCGCGCTGATCAACCGGCCCACCATGTCGGGCCCGAAGGGAATCGCGTTCACCGTCAGCGACTTCCACGACCTGAACATGATCGCCCGCACCTGGCGCGGCAAACGGACGGCGCTGAAGGTCGGCGCGCGGGCGGTGCTGGACCGGGTGCGCGGCAGGCAGCCGCTGAGCCTGGGCAAGGCCCTCGTCGCGCGGCTGTGGCTGGCGCTGCGCGACGCCGGGGTGCCGGTGTGGTTGAACACGCCGCTCACGGAACTGCTCACCGAAGGCGACGCGGTGGTCGGCGTGCGCGCCGAACGCGACGGCGTGCCGATCACGCTGCGCGCCCGGCGCGGAGTCGTGCTGGCGGCGGGCGGGTTCGAGCACAACCTCGCCTTGCGCGAGCGCTTCTTCACCGGGCCGGTGAGCACCGAGTGGACCGTCGGCGCCACCGAGAACGTGGGCGAGGGCATTCTCGCGGGCGAAAACGTGGGCGCGGCACTGGATCTCATGGACGACGCCTGGTGGGGTCCTTCCGTGCGCAATCCGGACGGACCGCCGTTCTTCTGCCTGGCCGAACGGTCCCAGCCGGGCGGCCTCATGGTCAACGCGGCCGGGGAACGGTTCACCAACGAGTCCGCCAGCTACGTCGACGTGGTGCACACCATGTACGAGCGGCACGCCACCGGTGTCGGGCACGTGCCCGCGCACTTCCTCATGGATCAGCGGTTCCGCGACCGTTACCTGTTCCTGGGAACCTTTCCGCGCCAGCCGATTCCGCAGAAGTACTTCGATGCCGGGATCATCAAGAAGGCCGGCACGCTCGCCGAACTGGCCGGGCTGATCGGCGTGCCCGCCGCGACGCTGACCGCGACGGTGGAGCGCTTCAACGGCTTCGCCCGCGCGGGCCGCGACGAGGATTACGGCCGCGGCGAATCCGCCTACGACCGCTACTACGGCGATCCGACGGTGCGCCCGAATCCGTGCCTCGCGCCGCTGGAGAAGCCGCCCTACTACGCCGTGGAGATGGTGCCGGGCGATCTCGGCACCAAGGGCGGACTGGTCACCGACGAGCACTCCCGCGTGCTGCGCGCCGACGGCGCGCCGATCGCGGGACTGTATGCGGCGGGCAATAATTCGGCCGCCGTGATGGGCAACAGCTACGCGGGCGCGGGCGCCACCATCGGCCCCGCCATGGTGTTCGGCTACATCGCCGCCACCCACCTGGCCGCGCACGCGGCCCGGGCACCCGAGGACAGGAGCGGAACATGGGCAGGGTGAGCGACCGGACGGTCCTGATCACCGGTGGCGCGCGCGGGATGGGTGCGGCGTTCGCGCGGCGGCTCGTCGAGGAGGGCGCGTCGGTGGTGATCGCCGATGTGCTGGCCGAGGAGGGCGCGGCCGTGGCCGCCGAACTCGGGGAACGGGCGCGGTTCGAACCCCTCGACGTCACCGACGAGGCGGCGTGGCAGGCGGTGGTCGAACGGGCCGAGAGCGCCTTCGGGCCCGTCTCGGGCCTGGTGAACAACGCGGGCATCGTGCACGTCGATCCGATCGAGAAACTGTCGGAAGCCGACTACCGCAAGGTGATCGACGTCAACCAGGTCGGGGTGTTCCTCGGGATGAAGGCGGTGCTGCCGTCCATGCGCCGGGCGGGTGGCGGGTCCATCGTGAACATCTCCTCCATCGGCGGGATCATCGCGTTCAGCGGGATTCTCGGGTACGTGGCGTCCAAGTGGGCGGTGCGCGGGATGACCAAGGCGGCCGCGCAGGAGTTCGGGGCCGACGGGGTGCGGGTCAACTCGGTGCATCCGGGGGTGGTGGCGACCGATATGACGGCCACCTCCGAGCGGTCGCAGGGGATGGTGCACGATCAGCCGCTCCCCCGCGCCGCGACCGCGCGCGAACTCGCCGATCTGGTCCTGTTCCTGATCTCCGCCGAGTCGGGGTATTGCACCGGCGCGGAATTCGTCGCCGACGGCGGCTACACCACCCGATGAACCGAGGACATCCGTGAAGAACTTCCAGGACAAAGTCGCCGTCATCACCGGCGCGGGCGCGGGAATCGGGCGGGCACTGGCTCTCGAATTGGCCGGTGTCGGTGCGCATCTTGCGCTCTCGGGTCGCAATCTCGAGAACGTGGCCGAGACCGCCGCGCTGTGTGAGAAGGCCGGTGCGCGGGCGCGGGCGTATCAGCTCGACGTGACCGATCGTGCCGCCGTCTATGCGCACGCCGACGAGGTGCGGGCCGACTTCGGACCGGCGAATCTGCTGGTCAATAACGCCGGGGTGTCGCTCACCGCCACCGTCGAGGAACTCAGCTGGGAGGACTTCGAATGGATCGTGAACATCAACTTCTGGGGTGTCATGCACGGCACGAAAGCCTTTCTGCCGCAGGTGATCGCCTCCGGTGACGGGCATATCGCCAACGTGTCCAGCATGTTCGGTCTCGCCGCGTGCCCGAGCCAAGGCGCCTACAACGCCACGAAATTCGGCATCCGCGGCTTCACCGACGCGCTGCGCCAAGAGATGCGCATCGCGGGCCACCCGGTCGGCGTGAGCAGCGTGCACCCCGGCATGGTACGCACCGGCATCGCCTGGAAGGCCCGCGCGGGCGGCGACCGCGACCGCGACGCGCTGGCCGCGAATTTCGACCGCCTGGCCCGCACCACCCCCGAAGCCGCCGCCAAGACCATCCTGCGCGGCATCCGCCGCGACAAGGCCAAAATCCTCGTCGGCGCCGACGCCCGCGTCATCGACCTCCTCCCCCGCCTCCTCGGCTCCGGCTACCAGCACGTCATCACCGCCCAGATGCGCAGAGAGGTGAGCTGAAGCCCTGGTAGCGTCGGCGGAAGCAGGCTCGAGCCCGTGGCGTACGCGTGGCCGCACGGGCAGTCGATCCTCCAGTTCGGCCCGCGGGGCTGCTGCCGTGCTCACCGAGCCGGGGGTAGGTGGTGCCGTGATTTCCGGCCCGGCACTGTCGTCGGTCGCCCCTCCGCCGAGCCCCTACCGAGCTGCCGAGTTCGACGGGCCTGCGCCGCCCGAGCTGATTCCCACAGCCCGAGCAGGCCCGTGCCGCACCCCTCGCGTGGCACGGACCTACCCGATTCGACGTCCTCGCGCGAGGACATGCCGGGCGCCTCGAACAGTTCGCGCACTTCGACATTCGCGTCGAGCGCGGCGTTGCGGCGCGTGGGTAGTGAGCCGCGAGTCGCCGCCAGGCACGCAGAAGTCGTCATCCAGGCCGACCTCGCCCGAGCCTCGAAGTGGTTCCGGGGCAGTGGGCCGATGCCGCAGGCATCGGGTGTTCACACCGTGTCCGGGGTGCGGAGGCGGTCGGCCAGCAGGGCCGTGCCCGGTCCGGACAGGTGAGGTAGGGCGGCGGGGCGGCCGGTGAGCAGTAGAAGCAAAGGCGTTATGGGGCCGGTGATTTCGAGTCCCTTGCCCACCGACCAATCGGTGTCGGTGGCGCGCAGGCGCAGGCCCTTCAGGCGGTGTTCGGCCCAGAAGGGCCAGCCCATCGTCCAGACCCGGGTGGCGGCGGTGGCGGCGGCGCGGGCGGGGAGCTCGATCGTGCGGCCGAGCGGGATCGCGATGTCCTGGCCGTGCACCATCACGTCGAAGAAGATATTGCGATAGTTGGTCACCGCGGGCAGAGTGCGCGAGGACGCCGTGGCGCGGATCTCGGCGGCCAGGTCGCGGCCCGGCTCGTCGGCGTAGCGGACCGCCACGTCGTGGTTGAGGCGGTGAAAACGCCCACGGGCGCGCCAGCCTTCGCGCACCATGTCGGCCAGGCCCGGCGGCTGCGGCGCGAGCGCCAGGTGCGCCGCCACATCCCGCACGCGCCAGCCCGCGCACAGGGAGGGCACGTCCCATTCGGCGGGCGTGAGCTCGTCCAGCAGGTCCGCGATGACGAGGCGCTGCCATGCGACGACCCGCCACTGCCCGGCACGGTCCATCGTTCGCCTCCCGACGTAGAATAGGTCAGCTTCACTGACAAATATAGTCAGAGAAACTGACGAATACAAGGAGTGTGCGTGCCCGATTCGGCCGAGCCCAACGTGGGACTGCTGCTGTTCATCCCGTACCGCGCCATGGAGCAGCGCGTGTTCGACGCGCTCGCCGAGGCGGGGTACGACGACATCACCGTCGCGCAGGCCCGCCTCGTGCAGCGCCTCGCCCCCGACGGCACCCGCCTCACCGACCTCGCCGACCAGGCGCAGGTCACCAAGCAGACCGCCGGATTCCTGGTCGACCAGCTGGAACGCACCGGCTACGTGGAACGGGTCCCCGACCCCGCCGACGGCCGCGCCCGCCGCATCCGCCTCACCGCCCGAGGCGCGGCCGCGACCGACCTCGCCAACCGCACGGTCGCCGAGGTCGAAGCGGAATGGACCGCCCACCTCGGCACCCGCACCATGGGTCAGCTACGCCGCGCCCTCACCACCTTGCGCACCCACACCGACCCGTACCTGTAGACCGCCCGCGCCGCGCGGCGGCCCCTCGCACGACGGACTCGAGCGCCCGACACCGCGAAGGACCCAGCTGCCGCCCAGCTTGCCGCTCACCCACCGCCACGCCCAACCAGCCACACCTGCACCGCCCACCCGACCACCTTGCTGCCCACCCAGTCACCACAGCGCCCACCCGCCAGCACTATGCCGCCCACTCGGCCACCACGCCGCCCACCTGGCCGTTCTGCCGCGAATACCCGGATCACCTCGGCGAACTGGTCGGGTTCGCCGACCTCGCAGCACCCACACGCGGCCGCGGTTGCCCGCCCGCCCTGCCTCCGCCCGACCACAACACGACGCCCAACCAGCCACACCGCGCTGCCTGCTCGACCACCACGCGGCCCCAACCGGTCGCCATGCCCCAACATCCTGCTGACCGGGACGACCGGTACTCCATCCCGCACCACCCCGGCAGGGTGGAACTATGCCGAGGCCGCGTCTCGGTGCCCGGATGCCCCGGCCCGCGCGGCGCTCGTGACCCACGCCCGCCGGA
Source organism: Nocardia puris (assembly GCF_003315035.1). Taxonomy (GTDB): domain Bacteria; phylum Actinomycetota; class Actinomycetes; order Mycobacteriales; family Mycobacteriaceae; genus Nocardia; species Nocardia puris. The sequence goes on along the minus strand of NZ_QNRE01000002.1, from coordinate 149,665 downwards.
GTGCGGCGGCGTGTCGCGCATCGTGAATCCGAAGGAGTGCCATGACGACCGGAGTGCAGCGCCCCGCACCGCCCGTTGCCGAGCTGGACGGCGCGTGCGCGCTGGGACGCGACAGCATCGGCGGTAAGGCGCACAGCGTCGATCGGATGCGCGCCCTCGGGCTGCCGGTTCCGCCCGCGTTCGTCGTCACCACGGCCGGCTGGGCGGACTTCCGCGCGACTGGCGTTGTGGGAGAACATATCTGGGCTGGCGTGCGCGAGGGGATCGCCGCGTTGGAGCGCGGCACCGGGCGCCGGTTCGGCGACGCGCACCGTCCGCTGCTGGTGTCGGTGCGGTCCGGCGCGGCGGTGAGCATGCCCGGCATGATGGACACGGTCCTCAATCTGGGCGTGAACGACGGCGCCGAGCGGGTGCTGGCCGCCGAGACCCGCGACCCCCGGTACGCCGCCGACACCCACCGCCGCTTCCTGGCGCAGTTCCGCGAGATCGTGCTGGGCGATCCGGCGGGTCCCGTCCCCGCCGACCCGTGGGAGCAGTTGCGGGCCGCGATCGCGGCGGTGTTCCGTTCCTGGGATTCCCCGCGCGCCCGCACCTATCGCCGCGCCAAGGGCATCGCCGACGATCTCGGCACGGCGGTCACGGTGCAGGCCATGGTGTTCGGCAATCTCGACACCCGCTCCGGCACCGGCGTGCTGTTCAGCCGCGACCCGAACACGGGCGTGCGCCGCGTATTCGGCGAGTGGCTGCCCGGCGGCCAGGGCGAGGACGTCGTCTCCGGCCGGATCACCCCGCGCCCGCTGGACGACCTCGCCGCCGCCCTGCCCGACGTGCACGCACGCCTGCTCGCCGCCGCCGACACACTCGAACGCGACGGCCGCGACATGCAGGACATCGAGTTCACCGTGGAGTCCGGCGCCCTGTGGCTGCTCCAGGCCCGCCCGGCGAAGCGCTCGGCTCGCGCCGCCGTGCGCACCGCCGTGGCGATGGTGAGCGAAGGGCTCATCGACGCGCCGACCGCGCTGCGGCGCGTGGAGGCCGACCACGTGCGCGCGGTGTTGCGCCCGGCAACGGGCGAGACGACCACACCGCCGATCGCGCGCGGCGAGGCGGCCTGTCCGGGCCTGGCGACCGGCGTGGTGGTCACGGACTCCGACGAGGCCGAAAGACGCGCCGCCGCAGGCGAACCCGTAATCCTCGCGCGGCCCACCACCAGCCCCGACGACCTGCACGGCATGATCGCCGCCCGCGCGGTGGTGACCGAACTGGGTGGCGCCACCTCGCACGCCGCGCTGGTGAGCCGCGAACTCGGCCGCCCGTGTGTGGTCGGCTGCGGCACCGGCACGGTCGTGGCCCTGGCGGGCCGCCTGGTGACCGTGGACGGCGGCGCGGGCGCGGTGTGGGCGGGTGAGATCGCCGGAAAGCCCGTCGCGCGCGACGTTCTGGACGACATCGACATCCTCGCGCGATGGGCGGGAGTGGACCCCGACCGGCTGGCGGACGCCCTCGAAGCACCCAATTCCGGTTCTGCCACAATGATTTCCACTGCAACCAATGGACACGCGGCCGGGCCCGTCACCGACCTCGCGGTGCTCCGCCTCATCGGCATCAAGGGCCGGGTGGGCACCACCGCGCTCGCCGACAGCCTCGCCGCCGACCACGCCGATGTCGCCACCCGCTGCGCCGCTTTCCTCGACGACGGCCGCTGCGCGGGCACGCCGACGGCGCTGCGCCTCACCCCGCACGGCCGGAACATCCTCGCCGACCTCTTGATTCGCGAACGCGACACCGTCGACCGCGACGCCCTCACCGCGGCCTACGACGAATTCTGCGCCGCCAACGCCGAACTCAAGGAGATCATCACCGCCTGGCAGATGAAGGACGCCGCCACCGTGAACGATCACACCGACGCCGCCTACGACGCCGCCGTCCTGGCCCGCCTCACCGCCGTCCACCACCGGATCGCCCCGCTGGTCCGGCGGCTCGGCGCGCTGGCCCCGCGCCTGGCCCGCTACGCCGGGCGCCTCGACCACGCCGTCGCCCGCATCGAGGCGGGCGACCACACGTGGGTGGCCCGGCCGATCACCGACAGCTATCACACCGTCTGGTTCGAACTGCACGAAGACCTCATCGGCCTGTGCGGGCTGGATCGCGCCGCCGAGGCCGCCGCAGGCCGAGCCCACTGATCCGGCCATGACGACCCACACCGCAAGCCGCTGGCTCGAATTCGCCGAGATCGACAATGTGCGCGACCTCGGCGGTCTCCCCGTCCACGGCGGCGCCACCACGCGCTTCGGCACGGTCTACCGCGCCAGCACCCCGCAGCACCTCACCGCCGCGGACCTGGACCGGCTGGTCGGCGAGATCGGATTGCGCACCCTGCTCGATCTGCGCAATCCCGACGAGGTCGAGCGCGAGGGCTACGGACTGCTCACCACCACCTCGGTCCGGCTGGTGAACCTGCCGGTGCGCAAGGCCGCACGCGTCACCGCCACACCCACCGACCTCGTCCCGGACGGGGTGCACTACGACCTGGCCGCCCTCTATCGCGAACTCCTCTCCGGCAGTGTCGATTCCGTGCTCGCGGCGGTGCGCCTGATCATCGCGCCGGAGACGCCGGCGCTCGTCTTCCACTGTGCGGCGGGCAAAGACCGGACCGGCGTGCTGGCGGCCGTCCTGTTGGACGCCGTCGGTGTGCCCGCCGAGGCGATCGCGGCGGACTACGCGCTGTCCGGCGAGCGGATGCCGCGCGTGCGCGCCCGGCTCGACGCGCTCCCCTCCTACCGCGGCCTGCCGCCGGTCCGCACCGGCATCCTCGCCGTCGACCCCGCCGTGATGCTCCGATTCCTCGCCGAATTGCGCGCCGAGCACGGCGGTGCGGCGGGGTGGCTGCGCGCCCACGGACTCACCGGGACCGAGCTGACCGCGCTGCGCCGCGTCCTGGTGCACGGCTGACGCACCCCGCGCTTCGCCGGGAGCCCTCCGGCGTGTCAGGATGCTGGAGGCGAATCGTGAGGAGGGCGCCGATGGCGACAGTGACCCTGACACAGCAGAACTTTCAGCAGGTCGTGAGTGCGAACCACATCGTGCTGGTCGACTGGTGGGCGGGCTGGTGCGGCCCGTGCCGTCATTTCGCGCCGGTGTACGAGGCGTCCTCGGAACTGCATCCGGAGATCGTGCACGGCAAGGTCGACACCGAGGCCGAGACCGCCCTCACCGCGAGCGCGCAGGTGGACCGGTTCCCGACGCTCATGGCGTTCCGCGAGGGCCTGCTGGTGTTCAACCAGGCCGGCTTCCTGCCCGCGGCGGATCTCGAGGAGGTGGTCCAGCAGGTGCGCTGGCTGGACATGGACGAGGTGCGCAGGCAGATGACCGGGCTGTTGCAGGCCGAGGCGCAGGGGCAGCCCGCCGCCCCCTCGGCGCCGCCGCGCACGGCCGGACCGGCGCACGGCCCGGCCCGCTACGGCTGGCCGGGTCTCTGATCCGTCCGCACCGGAATCCTCACCGCGCCAACGGATCCTCGTCGAATCCGGCGAGGAGATCATCGGCGCGCGCCAGCGCCTGATCCATGCTCGCGCCGAGATCGTCCAGCAGCGACAGCCCGCCCAGCATCCCGGACAGTTCGCCCCGCATTCGCTCCAGTTCGGCGATGTCCGGATCCACCGGCGCCCAGACCACGCCCGCGCGCCACCCCTCGGCGTCGTCCAGCCAGCCGCACAGCACGTCGCGCACCAGGCAGTGGTCGGTCGTGTAGAACTCGAGTCGGTCGCCCTCGCACCGGCGGTGCTCCACCTGGTACATGCCGTCGGGCAGGCGCCGGGCCGTGATCACCTCCCGCCCGCGGGCGAGCTCCAGCCACGGCCCGCGCGGCGCCGCCCCCGGTTCGCCCCCGTCGTTCGGCACATCACCCATCGAGCCAGTATCACCCGTCGGCGACCGAAACCCGCCACCACCCTCGGATCCGCGGAGCCGCGCTCAGTCCGAGAGCAGGGTCACCGTGCCCGCGGCGCCGTCGACGCGCACCTTCTGCCCGTCGCGCAGCCGGGCGCTGGCGGTCTTGGTGTCGACCACGCACGGGATGCCGAACTCGCGGGCGACGATGGCCGCGTGCGAGGCCGACCCGCCGATATCGGTGACCACGGCGGCGGCGTAGGCGAACATGGCGGTGTGGCCGGTGTCGGTGACCGACGCGACCAGAACGTCGCCCGGTTCGATGTCGTCGTCCAGGGAGAGCACGAGTTTCACCGTGCCCTCCACCACGCCCGCGGACACGCCGATCCCGCCGAGGCTCTCGCCGGCGTCCAGCGCACCCGCCGCGGGCACCGGCTCCCACCGCCCGGTGATCACGTCCGGCATCCGGATCGCCCGCAGCCGTTCGCGCTCCGCGCGGCGGCGGCGCGCCCGCTCGGCCACATCCGCTGGGGGAACGAAGATTTCGTCCAGAGTCAGGTAGTGCACGTCGGTGGCGTCGGGCAGCACCGTGGCGCGCACCAGGCGCTCGCCGCGCTCGCGCACCGCCCCGCGCAGGCAGTGGGTGATCCGGACGACGGCGTCGCGCGCCCGCTCCCGCGCCACGGTCGCCCCGGCCGCCATCCGCGCCGTGCGGCTGGTCGCGGGCTCGGCCGGCGGGCGCTGCGGTGCGGGCAGTTGCGCGGCCCGCGCGGCGGCCGTGACCAGCAGAGCGGGCCGGTCGCCGAAGGTCGGATTGCTCAGTTCGCATTCGCCGGGCCCGCGGTGCCCGACCGTGGCCAGCTCCGCGTCCAGCGCGGCCGCGAACGCCGGTGACGCGGCCCGCGCGCCGTCCACGTCGCCCTCGCGCGCCCGGTCGTAGAGCGCGCTGTCGGCCCGGCACAGCGCCGCCAGGCGTTCCACCGCCAGCATGGGTTTCGCCGATTCGAGGCGGCTCAGGTCGATCGGCACCTCGCCCGCGTCCTTGCCGCGCGCGTGCACGGCGGTGGCGGCGCCGGTCATCATGACGCCGATCGAGGCCGCCTGCCACGCCTGGTGCAGCCGGTCGCGCCAGAGCAGCGCCCGCACGTGCAGTTGTTCGTCGGTGAGGGCCGCGATCCGCTCGGACGGCAGCGCTTCGGCGCGCGCGGCGGCGTTGATCGCCTCGGCCGTCGCGGCGTAGCGCCGGGCCGTGGCCAGCACCCGGGCGGTCGCGCGCCAGGTCGCCGCCGTGCCGGCCAGGCCCGTGGGCATCGGCGGTTTCCCGTGCGGTTGCAGGGCGATCTCGGCGGGAATGTTCCCGTAGGCGTCGCGGCGGATGCTCTCCTCGTCCCAGCCGGGCATGTTCTCGGCGGCGAGGACGCCGATCGAGGCGTTGATGTAGATGTGGTGCCCGAGCACGGTGGTGACGCGACTCGTCCAGTGTTCCAACGCGATACCGTCCAGGGCGATCATGGTGCCCATGGCCTCGTTGGCGAGCCGGATGGCGCCGGCGTGCAGGTCGATGGTGAGCGGGGTCATCGGGCCGGGCAGCGCCTCGGAGGTGTTGGTGGCGGTGTGCACCGGGTAGCGCGGGTCGACGCGATCGTCGAACTCGCCCTCCAGCCTCTCGGGCGCGACGTCGACCAGCTGGTGCCCGTCCGAGGTGGCCGCGCGGGCGGGAATCACGTGCGCGGGCAACGGGATCGCACCGCGCCGCGTTCGGAACGCCCCGCCGGCCGGGGCACGGCCGACCAGACCGCGCACCAGATCAGCCGCCGCCTCCCCCGCGTTCCATCCGCAGCGGAAACCCCATTCCTCCCGCGCGGCAGCCGGATCCAGCACCGGCCTGGTTCCCGACCACCCCGGCGCCCACGCCGAATAGCGAACACCGGCCCCGCGCAACAGAATCCGCAGCTGGCCCTTCGTGATCACACCGGGCGCGGCCAGCTCGACCTCCCCCACGCGGGGTGCGGTCACCGCCGCCACCAGGAACCGGTCCAGATCGTCGGCGTGCAGCAGCTGGAACTCGGCGGTCGGCGACCCCGCGCCCAGGATCGGCTCCAGCGCCCGCCGCGTCTGGTGACCCACCCGGCGACCGACGACCGGCGCCGTGCGGATCAGCAGGACATCCGCACCGCAGCTCCGGACGGCTTGCGCCACCGCGGATTCCGCGATGCCGGACCACCGCGCGCCCGCCACCACCGGAACGATCAGGTGCGCACCGGCTTCCCGCGCCGCCACGCCGATAGCGGACACATCGGGACCCGCGAGGTGCAGGACGGCGTCGCAACCGGCCGCCGCGCGCGTGCACACCGCCCGGTCGGTGGGGTCACCCGCGACGAACTCGACGCGCGGATCGACGTGCCGGTGCCACCGGCGGTCGAGGCCGATCACCCGGTGGCCGGCGGCCAGCAGCATGCGCGCGGGCGCGGGACCGCCCGGCTCGGTGATTCCGGTGATCAGAACCCGCATCGACATCTCTCCTCACTACCCGGGCGCGAACGTGACGCCGTTCACACACCATTCCCAGCGGCGCGCCCGCGCAACCGCCGCAGTCCCACTCACCGGGAGGCATCGATCGACCACCGGGACCACCGGTATCCGTGAGGCACGCCGGCCACCACGCTGACGGCATGAGCGAACGGACCGAGGGCACCTCCTGCCGGCGGGACTCCCCCGAGACCGCCGCCCGTTCCAGCGCGACATGAACGTATGGGTCGTGGTGGACGAGCAGGCGTTCGAGGAAGTCCCCGAACAGCAGCGCTGGGGTGTGCGCCCCACCCACGTCGCGGAGACCGCCGAGGAACTGGAACGGTTGATCGGCACTCCCCCGGGCGCGCTCGCCGCCACCCTCACCCGCTACAACGAATTCGCCTCGCGCGCCGAGGATCCGGACTTCCACAAGGCCGCCCGCCGGCTGCGTCCCCTGCGAGATCCGCTGGCCGCGATCGACGTGCGCACCGGGATGCGCCCGCCCGCAGAATCGGGCGACCGGCGCGGCACCGGGGCCTCGGTGTTCACCCTCGGCGGCCTGCACGGCGAGGGCTACATCAGCGGCACCTCGCTGGGCGAGGGCACCTACTTCGGCAGGCGCGCGGGACGCGCCGCCGCTCGCACCGCCTGACCCGCCATCCGATACACAGGAGGACACCCACATGACCAACAAGGTGCTCGACCGGGTCGAAGACCTGTCGCCCGCGCTGCGGGACCGCGCCGCCGGTACCGACCGGGACCGGCGGGTGCCCGCCGCGAGCATCGCCGAGCTCACCGAGGCCGGCGTGTTCCGCATGCTGCAACCGTCGCGCTTCGGCGGTGACGAGTCCTCGCCGGTCGCGTTCTACGAGGTGATCCGGGCGATCGCGGCGGCGTGCCCGTCCACCGGGTGGGTGTCGTCGGTGCTCGGCGTGCATCCGTGGCAGCTGGCGCTGTTCCCGCTGCGCGCGCAGGAGGACGTGTGGGGCGAGGACCCCGACACCCTCATCTCCTCGTCGTACGCGCCCACCGGCACGCTCACCCCGGTCGAGGGCGGCTACGAGGTGACCGGGCGCTGGAGCTTCTCCTCCGGCTGCGATCACGCGCGCTGGGCGTTCCTCGGCGCGCTCGCGCCCGACGAGAACGGCACGCCCAGCGACTATCTCACGATCCTGGTGCCGCGCGCGGACTACGCGATCGACGACGTGTGGCACGTGGTCGGCCTGTCCGGCACCGGCAGCAACGACATCGTCATCGAGCGCGCGTTCGTGCCGCACCACCGCGCCTACAGCGCCACCGAGCAGTCGCAGTTGCGCGGGCCGGGCCAGGAGGCCAATCCCGCTGCGCTGTACCGGATTCCGTTCGCCGGGGTGTTCTCCAACACCATCACCGCGCCCATCATCGGCGCCGCGCAGGGCGCCTACCGGGCGCACATCGAGCGGATGCGCGAACGGGTCCGTTTGTCCTACGGCGGGCAGAAGGTGGCCGAGGATGCGTTCGCGCACGTGCGGGTCGCGCGCGCCGCCTCCGAGATCGACGCCGCGATCCTGCAAATGGAACGCAATATCACCGAGCAGTTGCGCTATGCCGAAGCGGGCGAGCCGATTCCGGACGAAGTGCGCCTGCGCACCCGCCGCGACCAGGTGCGCGGCACCGAGCGCGCCATCGCCGCGATCGAGCTGCTGTTCGACAACTCCGGCGGGCACAGCATCCGCACGCCGAACCCGATCGAACGGCACTGGCGCGACGCGCACGCGGGCAGCGTGCACGTCATCAACGACGTGGAGCGCGCGCTGGCGATGTACGGGCGGGGCGAATTCGGGCTCGCCGTCGAAGACCGGATGGTGTGACGGTGGCGCCTACCGAGACCGGCACCGCGCGCCACGTGCGCGCCGACGGACTGGATCTGCGCTACCACGAGGCGGGTTCGGGTCCGCCGCTGGTGCTGCTGCACGGCTCCGGCCCCGGCGTGTCGGGCTGGGCGAATTTCGGCGCGAACTTGCCCGCGCTGGCCGCGCGCTTCCGCTGCCTGATCCTGGATCAGCCCGGTTTCGGCGACAGCGCGCGGCCCGCCGTCTACGACCGCAACTATCTGCGCATCGCCGCCGACGCGGTGCTAGCTCTGCTCGACGCGCTCGAGGTGCCCCGCGCGCATCTGCTGGGGAACTCGATGGGCGGCGCGGTGGCCACCCTCGTTGCCCTCGAGCACGGCGACCGCGTGGACCGGCTGGTGCTCATGGCGCCGGGCGGGGTCGGCGCGAATGTGCTGGGACCCGAACCGTCCGAAGGGATTCGCCGGCTACTGGACTTCCTGGCCGACCCCGGCCCCGACCGCGTGCGGGACTGGTTGCGCACCATGGTGTCCGATCCGGCGACGCTCACCGAGGATCTGGTGCGCACCCGGCTGGCCGCCGCGACCGATCCCGCCGCCGTCGCCGCGCTGCGCGACGCGTACGCGACCTTCGCCGATCCCGCTCTCGCCGAACGGGTTCCACTGTGGGCGCGGTTGCGCGGACTCCGGCACGAAGTGCTGCTGCTGTGGGGGCGCGACGACCGGGTGACGCCGCCCGAGGGCGCGCTGCTGCCCTCCCGCCAGCTGCCCAACGCCGACCTGCGGTATTTCGGCCGCTGCGGGCACTGGGTGCAGATCGAGCGCAAAGCCGCGTTCGAACGGGCGGTCCTGGACTTCCTGACCCACGGCCACGGCTGACCCACGAAACGCACCGAAAACGGGGCGCGCCGGAGCGGTGGCGGGCGCTAGCCTGCGCATATGACGTGGATCGCTCCGGATGTCGAACGGACCCATGCTCCGTTCGTCGCCGACGAACGCCCGATGCTGCAGGGGTGGCTCGATCAGCACCGCCGCACCCTGCTGTGGAAATGCGCGGGGCTGGACGCCGACACCCTACGCCTGCGCCCGCTCGTGCCGTCCACCCTCTCGCTGCTCGGGCTCGTCCGCCACCTCAGCGAGGTCGAGCGCGGCTGGTTCCGCATCGCCGCCGCCGGGCAGCCGCTCGACTATCTCTACTGCGACGAGGCGAACCCGGACGGCGATTTCGACGACATCGCCGACGCCGACCCGGCCGAGGCGTTCGAGGTCTACCACCGGGAGGTGGCGGCCGCCGACGCGTCCGTCGCGGACCTGCCGCTGGACCACACCTTCGAATTCCGCGGCGTGCGGTTCGGCCTGCGCTGGGTGTACGCGCACATGATCGAGGAGTACGCGCGCCACAACGGGCACGCCGACCTGGTGCGCGAACACATCGACGGCCGCACCGGCCGCTGAGCGCTCAGCGCAGGTGATCGGCCACCCAGCCGGCGATCCCGGCGCGGGAGCCGAAGCCGAGTTTGGTCATGATGTGGTCGACGTGGCTCTCGGCCGTGCGCACCGAGATCACCAGCTCGGCGGCGATGCGCTTGTTGCTGTAGCCGGCGGCCACCAGCCGCGCCACATCCTTCTCGCGGCGCGTGAGCACCTCGGCCGCACCGGGTTTCGGCTCGGGCGCGGCGGGCTCGTCGCCCAGCGCGTACGCCACGGCGGCCTCCGTGCCGAGTGCCGCGCCACGCTCGAACGCGGCGCGGAAGGCACTGTCCCCCATGGCTTCCCGTACCTCGTCGGACACCTTGTCGCCGACCACCTGGGTCATCGCGTGTGCGAGGCGCTGGGTGCTGCCGCGCCGGATCGTGGTCGCCGCGCCCATCAACCGAGCCGCGCGCTCGTGCGCGCCCGCCGACGCGGCGACCCAGGCCAGGCCGTCCAGACCCGACGCCGTCCACACGCACCGGTCGAACCGGCGGAACAGTTCCACCGCCCGCCGCAGGTCCGCGGCCGCTTCGAGCAGCTCACCGCGCCGCCAGCGGTCGGTGCCGGTCGCCCAGTACGCCAGCCCGCCCAGCAGGTGCGAATCGTGCGCGGCGGTCCTGGCGGCGAGTTCGGTGGCGATGGCCGACGCACGCTCGTCGTCGAGCACCAGCGCACACACGTAGGCGAACGCGTAGCACTCCATCTCGGTGCCGTGGTGCGCCACCTCCCGCGCGCGGTCCGCTCCGGTCAGCGCGATCTCCAGCGCCCGGCGCGGATCGTCGCCGAACGTCAGCAGCGCCGACAGCAGCGTGGCCTCCACCAGCACCTGGGCGGCATCGAGTTCCGTTGCCAGCTCGACGCATTCGCGCGCGTAGTGGGTCGCCATCCCGATATCGGAGAGCATGGCCGCGATCACCGAGGCGGCGGCCAGGGCGCGCGCCCGGTCCACGGTGGGCGCGCGGTCCTTGTCCAGCGCGTCGAGCAGCCAGCGGTAGCCCTCGAGCAGGAACCGGTAGTGCTCCCAGAACGGGCGCAGTTCGGTGGCGATCTCCAGCGCCCGGTGCGCGCCCTCCGGATCGGCGAGCGAGAAGCGCAGGGCCGCACGCATATTGGCGTGCTCGGTGGTGACATCGCGGAACCACCGCACGTCCTCGCCACCCCAGTAGGCGGCGCGGCCGCGGCGGGCGATCGCGTGGTAGTGGTCGCGGTGGCGGATGCGGACGGCGCGTTCGTCCCCGGCGTCGCGCAGCCGGGCCAGCGCGAACTGGCGCAGCGGTTCCAGCATGGTGTAGCGGCCGCCTTGGTCGTGCCGGTGGCCGAGGACGGACTTCTCGACCAGTCCGGTGAGGGCGTCGACCAGCGCGCCGGGCGGGTCCACCCGGCACACCGCCTCGGCGGCATCCAGGTCGAAACCGCCCGCGAAAACAGCCAATTGGGCCCACAGGCGCTGCTCGTCGGGGGTGCACAGGTCGTAGCTCCAGCGGATCGCCGCCTCCAGCGTCTGCTGGCGGCGCGGGGCGGTGCGCAGCCCTGTGGTGAGCAGGCGCATCGCGTCGTCCAGCCGGGCCAGCACCTGCTCGGGCGTGAACATCCGCAGCCGCAGCGCGGCCAGTTCCAAAGCGAGTGGAATCCCCTCCAGCCGCCGGGTGATCGCGGCGAGGGTGGCCCGATTCTCCGGTGTGACAACGAAATCCGGGTTCGCGGCGGCGGCGCGGTCGATCAGCAGGCGCAACGCCTCGGCCTCGCCGAGGATCTCGCCGGTGTGCTCGTCCACCTCCGGCACCGGCAGCGGCGCGACCGGCACGACCTGTTCGCCGTCCACGCCGAGGGGTTCGCGGCTCGTCGCGAGCACCCGCACGTGCGCGGTCGCGGGGATCAGCTTGCTCACCAGCGCCGCGCAGGCGTCGATGAGGTGTTCGCAGTTGTCGAGCACGATCAGCAGGTGCCGGTCCGCGAGATAGTCGATGAGCCCGGCCAGGGGCGCGCTCGTGTCGTCGCGCACGCCGAGCGCCTGCGCCACGCTCAACGCGACCAACTCCCCCTCGCTGACGTGCGCGACCTCGACCAGCCACACACCGTCCGGGAACGCGCGGCGCACCACCTCCCCGACTCGCCGCGACAGCCGCGTCTTGCCCACGCCGCCGGGCCCGGTCAGGGTGACCACCCGCGCACTCCCCAGCAGCCGCTTGGCCGATGCGACCTCGTCCCCGCGTCCGACGAAGCTCGTCACCTCGACGGGAAGGTTCCCGGTACCACGCCGCACCACGCCGAATACTTTCGCACGGCCATGCCGCACGGCGGGCGTTTTACCGACAATCGGCCGTTTCGGAAACCGGTTCCGCCACATCGGGAGCACGACCGTCCGGCGAGCACCCCCGGCTCAGGACTCTCCGGCCGCCGCCCGCGCGTCCCGCGCTTCGGCCTCGGCCAGTGCGCGCAAGGTCCGCAGTTGTTTGCGCATCATGATCACGTCGCCGGCTACCAGCAGCCGCGCGGCGAACGCGGGTGCGGCGCACCGGACCCGGACCGCCAGACGCGTGCCGCCGCCCTCGGCCCGCACCGCGTACGTGACGCAGATGCCGTCGCCCGACACGAGGGTGAGGTGGCGCCCGAGCACGAACGATTCCAGCGTGAACAGCCGCATGAACCGCTGCCCCACCGCGAGTTCGGTGAGTTCCGGGTCACGGCGGCGCGGACTGCGGCGGCCCAGATTGTTGAGCAGGTCGTAGCTGTAGGGCGCGACCCGCAGCTGGCACAGCCAGCCGAACACGAGCGCGGGCGGGGCGTCGATGCTGATGGCGCGGTCCGCCGCGAACGCGCCGGGCAGTACCCGGTCACACGGCAGCGGCGTCTCGCACTCGGCTTCGGTGGCGCCCCAGACCTGTCCGGGCGTCATGCCGCGGCCGCGATCTTCCGCAGCATCCACCGCACCACCAGGACGTGGCCGCCGGTGCCGATCACCAACGCGCGGTACACCTTTCCGTGCGGACCCGGGAACTCGGCGCGGGTGATCGCGCGCACCGTGGTGCGGCCGGGCCCGTGCTCGTCGAGTTCGAAGATCAGCTGATAGCGGGAGAACCAGTGCCGCCCGTGCAGCGCCAGGCGGCTCGGTTCCTCGGCGGATTCGACCGCGAAGCCGGTCATCGCGCCGGACGGGTTCGCGGGGTCGGTCCCCGCGACACGACACACCGCTTTCCAGGCCCGGTCCCGATTCGCGTCGACTTCTCTGGCATGCTCATCGATATAGGACAATCGCTCCATATAGAAGGAACGTACTAGTAGTGGCCCCACCTCGCAAGCACGACACCGATGCGATCCTCGACGCGGCCCGCGCGCTCGTCCTCGCCGACGGCCCGCGCGCCGCGAGCGTGGCCGCGATCGCCGCCGCGAGCGGCGCACCCGTGGGCACGCTCTACCACCGGTTCGGCAACCGCAACGGCGTGCTGACGGCCGCCTGGCTGCGTGCGCTCGCCCGTTTCCAGGAGCGGACGCTCGCGGCGGCCGCGCCGGACGACCCGGTCGAGGCGGGCGTGGCGATGGTCGCCGCGGCGGTGGGCTTCGGGCGCGACCTGCCCGACGACGCGCGGTTGCTGCTGGAACTGCGGCCGCGCGATCTGCTCGACGGCGCGCCGGACGCGGAGTTCCACGAGCGGCTGAGCACCATGAACGCGCCGCTGTTCGGGCGGTTGCGCCGCATGGCGCGCGAGCTGCTGGGCGGGGACGGCGCGCGGGAGCTGGACGCGATCAGCCGCGCCGTGGTGGACCTGCCGTACGCCGCGCTGCGCAGGCACGCGCACGCGCCGTCGCTGCCGGACTGGCTCGACGCGGACCTCACCGGCGCGGCCCGCACCCTGCTGGAGTCCTACCGACGGTGACCGGGCCCACAGGCCCGGGCCGCGAGCATTCGGCGGGCAACCGATAACTTGTTCTCATGGACGAACAGCGGGTGGACGCGCTACCCACCGCGGAACACCACGAGGGCGGCTTCCGCCCGATGGCGGAACTGATCGACGCCGCGACGCGCGACGTCGACATCTCCCGCGGCGGCCCGCACTACGGCGAGCTGGTCGAGCAGACGCGCGCGCTGATGGACCGGGTCCGCCTGTCCTCGCCGTCCGACGACCTGGCGCTCGAGGCGATCACCCTGCTGAAGGAACTCAACGCCAAGCTGGACGGCGCGGTGGTGGACGAGTGGTCCGCCCCCACCTGGACCCGCGCCGACCTCCCGGCGCGCGGCAACATCACGCTGCCGCCGTACGTGGTGGACGAGGCGGGCCGCGACGGCGTCACCGCCCGCGTCACGTTCCGCACCTTCCATCTCGGCGGCAACCGCGCCGCGCACGGCGGCCACATCGGCGTCGCCTTCGACGATCTGCTCGGCATGGCCGCCGCCCTGCATGCGGGCGCGGTCACCCGCACGGCCTCGCTTACCGTCGACTACCGCTCCATCACCCCGCTCGACACCCCGCTGCGCCTGCACGCCTTCGCCGAGCGCATCGAGGGCCGCAAGGTCTACGTCCGCGCCACCCTGCACGACGGCGACCGCCTGTGCGCGGAGGCGAACGGCTTGTTCATCGTCCTGAAGCCGGGACAGCAGTAGGGATCACCCCGAGGGCCGCGACCCGGTGAATCCGCGTTTTTCGCAGCGGATTTCGGGTCGCGGCCTTTCGTGGTGCTGTGCCATGCTCGATGGTGCGTGCCGAGGCCCTTCGGAATGGCAGTCGATGCACCTTTGCATGGTCGGCACCAATTCGATTGCCCCCCGTCGATACCCGGCCCACGCACGGGAAACCACCTGAACAGAGCCGGTTTTCAGGTATCGGACACGCGGAATCGGCACCGATTCTTGCAGGTGATGCAACTATGCAGACCGTGAACAGACGTCGGTCGGTACAGCAGACCGCCCGGCGCGCCGCGTTCACTTCCCCGGGAAGAACTCCGCCCGGTACTCGCCGAATCGCTCGTCCACCTGATCGGCGGTGAGCCCGAAATCATCGAGCGTGTACCGATGCGAGGGCCGCGCCGCGCCCGACGTGCTCTCGGCGTGCAGTGCCGCCATCGCCCGCTCGGCCTCCGGACTCAGCGTCAGCCCGAACCTCCCGTAGATCGCGGCGACCGCACCGAGGGGATCGGCCACGAAATCGTCGTAGTACACATCGGCGAATCGCGACGGATCGTGGCGCGCCCGATCGCGCCGGAAGCGCTCGGCGCCGCGCGCCCACAGGTCCAGCTGCGTGCTGCCCACCACCGGCCCGCGGAACTTCTCCGACCAGCCCGCCGACGCCTGCTCGTTCAGGCTGCACACCGAGGCGATGATGGTGCGCGGGTCACGGTGCATCTGGATGACCAGCGCGTCCGGATACACCTCGAAGATCGCGTCCAGCGCGAACAGGTGGCTCGGGTTCTTCAGCACCCACCGCTTCCCGGCGTCGGGCAGGCCGATCAATTGCAGGTTGCGCCGGTGCCTGCGGTAGGCGCCGGTCCAGTCGCGCCCGGCCAGCCACTCCGAATAGCCGGGCAGGTACGCCAGGCATTCGTAGGACACCGACATCGCCGACTGGCGCAGCAACTGCCAGCACTCCTCCACCTGGTCGGCGGAGATGTGGTGCACGCCCATGAACTCGGGATGCTCCACGTGGTGCTGCTCGAACGCGGCCTCGATCCGCTGGTACACCGGGTTGCCCGGCCAGGTCTCGCGCGGCGGGCGCGGCTGCGGCATCTCGGTCAGCCACATCTCCAAGCCCTGGTGCGCCGGGTCGGCGTTGAGCAGCCGGTGCACGGCCGTGGTGCCCGACCGGGGCAACCCGGTGACGAAGATCGGCCGCTCGATGGCCACCTGTTCGTGGTCGGGATGCTGTTTCCACGCGTGCTCGCTGAGCAGGCGGGCGATGAGCGCACCGCGCAGGAACGCGCGAGTGATCTTGTTGCCGAACGGCGTGAGCTCGGCTTCCTTCGCGTAGGAGTCGAGCAGCACGCCCAGCCCCTCGCGGTAGTCGTCGGCGCCGAAATCGTCCAGCCCCACCACTTTCGTGGCCGAGGCGTGCAGATCGTCGACCGTGCCGACGTCGTCCCTGCCGATCATGTCGTGCTGTCTCCTCATCAGTGGTGGTACTCGCCGCCGTTGACATCCAGGCAGGCCCCGGTGATCGCGCGCGCCAGCGACGAGGCGAAGAACACCACCGCGTCGGCGATCTCGTCGGGTTCGGGCAGTTTGCGCAGATCGATGGTCTTCGCGGTCTCGGCGTAGATCTCCTCGGGCGTCACCCCGCGCTCCTTGGCGAGGTAGTTGAAATACCACTTGAGGTTGTCGGCCCAGATGTAGCCGGGCGCCACCGAATTCACCCGAATGCCTTGGGGCCCCAGCTCGGTGGCCAGGCTCTGCGCGAGCGCCAGCAGGCTGGCCTTGGCCATCTTGTAGGGGCCGAAGGTGCGCCGCGAATGCCGCAGCACCGCCGAATTGATCATCACCACCGAGCCTTTCGTCTCGGTGAGCGCCGGGACGAACAACCTGGTGAGGCGCAGCGCGGCGAGCACGTTGGTCTCGAAACCGGCCCGCACCTGGTCGAGATCCACCACGGCCAGATCGGTGATGGGCGGGATGGCGAACGCGTTGTTCACCAGGGTGTCCACGCGCCCGAACGCACCGGTCGCGGTCTCCACCAGATGCCCCACCGCGTCCTCGTCGTTGATATCGGTGGGCACCACCACCGCCCGCCTGCCGAGTTCGGCGATCTCCTTGGCGACTTCGGTGAGCCGCGATTCGGTGCGCGAGGCCAGCACCACGTCCGCACCGGCCTTCGCGCTCTGCACCGCGATGGCCCGCCCGAGACCCGGGCCGACGCCCGACACCACAACGACCTTGTCCTGCAACAACATCAGCCGAGCATCCTCTCCGCCACGGCGACCTGGCGCGCCGCGATCCGCGCCTTCCATTCCTCCGGCGTCACCCTGGCGTCCTCGTAATACGGCAACCGGGCGGGCAATTCGCTCACGTCGACGATCTCGACCGCCGGCCCGTCCTCGGGTTTCAGATCGCGCGAGAGCCGCTGCCACCGGAACTGGAGATAGCCGCGCGCGTGGCCGGTGCGCTCGATCCAGTTGGCCAGACCGGGATTCCGTTCGCTCACCACCAGGCGGATCATGCCGTCGGGGTCGACGCGCGCCTGGTCGGCGGTGAGGCTGGTCTGGTGGTTGAGGTAGTCCAGCGAGATGTACCACATGCTGCCGAGCTGGAAGCCCTGGTACGGCGCGTCGGACTTCGGGACCGTGATGATCATGGCCTGCTCGTCGGCCAGGTCGTAGTGCCCCACCGAGGAGAACTGGGTGGCCAGCCCGCCCGGGGTGGGGCGCGGTTCGGTCATCGTGTTCACCGGCAGGTTCAGGTAGAACCACTTCGGGAACGCCAGGAAGGTCTGGATCCGCGAGACGAGCATCTTGCCCGCCACGCCGTAGCGCTTCGTGAGCAGATCCCGGGTGAGCGGCGGGGGCGCGTCACCGACCCGGTCCACACGCTGGATGCGCAACTGTCCGGGGCGCTCGGTGGCCCAGTCGCTGAACACCTCGCGCACCACGAGCATCGCCGAATCGGGCGCGAGGTGGACGTAACCGCGCCGCGGCTCGCCCGGACCGAGGCGCAGTTCGAAGGAGCCGTCGGCGGCGATGTCGAGTTCCCGGTCGTCGAAGGCGGTGTGACTGTCGGGCACGTCGACCGGCGAGTAGTCGCCGTTGAGCACCTGGAAGCTCAGGTCGCGGGTGGTGCCCCGGCGGCCGGTCACCACGTATTCGGCGTCCGGGCGCAGGTAGGAGTGGAAGTACAGGGTGTCGGGGTTGTCCAGGCCCATCTTGGTGTACGGGCCCGTGGACTGGACGAAGAACGGGAAGTCCCGCTCGTAGGCCCACGCCATCTGGAGCGAGGCGCGGATGCTGCCCGCCAGGTAGTCGTAGCCCTCCACCAGATCCTGCTCGGTCTGCACGTGGGGGGCCGCGGTGATGAGCTGCTCGGCGGCGGCGATCGCGTCCGCGAACGGTGCGGTCAGCAAAGGCTTCTCCTGCTGGTCCAAATATGTACCGCTCTGGTACATTTCGATACGAGTCAGATTAGAACGTGTTCTAGGAGTTGTCCATGGTCGCGCGCCGATCCGCCCCCACGCAGCGGGTGGTCCAGCTGCTGGATTTCCTCGTCGAGCGCGGGGGCAAGCGCTACGGCCTGTCCGAGCTGGCCCGCGAGCTGGACATGGCCAAGCCCACCTGCCTGGGCATTCTCACCGAGCTCACCGCCGCCGGGTATCTGGTCCGCGACCCGCACACCCACACCTACGGCCTCGGGCCCGCGCTCATCGCCGCGGGCCGGGTGGCCCAGGAGGGGTTCGCCATCTCGGCCATCGCGCGCGGCGAACTGGCCGAACTCAGCGCGAAATACCGCACCACCTGCACCGCGTCGGCCGTGGTCGGCGACCGGATCTCGGTACTGGAGAGCACCGGGCCCGGCATGGTGAAGGTGGGCGCGTCCTACCATTTCGCGCCGCCGGTCGGATTGATGTACGTGCTGTGGGACACCGACGCCGCCCTCGACGCGTGGCTGGCGACCCCGTCGACCGTGCCGCTGCGCCAGGACGAGACGCGCCTGCGCCAGGTCGTCGCGGAATGCCGGGCGCGCGGCTACCTCATCGAGAGTATGACCGGCGCGGGCCGGCGGCTCTACTCGCTGCTGGCCGGCGTCGCCGACCGCGATCTGCCCGACGAGCTGCGCGAACTCGTCGGCGAACTGGTCAGCAGCCTGGGCGAGCGGGTCTACCTCGGCGCGGATCTGCGCCCGCGCAAGGAGCATCCGGTGAGCCTGCTCGCCGCCCCCACCTACGGCGGCGACGGCAGGCAGAACATGATCCTCACCATGTACGTCGGCGCCGCCATCACGGGAGCCGAGATCGCCCGGCGCGGCGCGGCGCTGATGGCGGCGGCCGACGCGGTGACGCGGGCCAGCGGCGGACGGGCACCCGTTGACCGATGATCGAAACGTGTTCTAGTTTTGATCCGTGAGCCAGTACGCAAAGTCGACGGCGAGCACCTACGAGCTACCCCACCTGGACGCGCTCGAGGCCGAGTCGGCACACATATTCCGTGAAGTGGCAGCGACATTCGAGCGTCCGGTGCTGCTGTTCTCCGGCGGCAAGGACTCGGTGGTGATGCTGCACCTGGCGGCCAAGGCCTTCTGGCCCGCGCCGCTGCCGTTCCCCGTGCTGCACATCGACACCGGGCACAACTTCGACGAGGTCGTCGAGTACCGCGACCGCACCGTCGAACGCCTCGGCCTGCGCCTGATCGTCGGGCGGGTGCAGGACGACATCGACGCGGGCCGCGTCGTGGAGGACACCGGGCCGCGCGCCTCGCGCAACCGCCTCCAGACCGCGACGCTGCTGCGCACGATCCGGGAGGGCGGGTTCGACGCGGTGTTCGGCGGCGCGCGCCGCGACGAGGAGAAGGCGCGCGCCAAGGAGCGGGTGTTCAGCTTCCGTGACGAGTACGGGCAGTGGGAGCCGCGCGCGCAGCGGCCCGAACTGTGGAATCTGTACAACGGCAGGCACCGGCCCGGGGAGCACATCCGGGTGTTCCCGCTGTCGAACTGGACCGAGCTCGACATCTGGGGCTACATCGCGGCCGAGGGCATCGAGCTGCCGCCGCTGTACTACGCGCACCGCCGCGAGGTGGTGCAGCGCGACGGAATGCTGTTGGCGCACACCAGGTTCCTGACGCTGCTGCCGGGCGAGCAACCCTACGAGGCCACCGTGCGGTTCCGCACGGTCGGCGACGCGACGTGCACCGGGTGCGTGGAATCCGCGGCGGCCAGCCCCGAGGAGGTGGTGGCCGAGGTCGCGGCGGCCCGCGTCACCGAACGCGGCGCCACCCGCGCCGACGACCGCATCTCCGAGGCGGGCATGGAAGATCGCAAACGAGAAGGGTACTTCTGATGACCACCCTGCTGCGCCTGGCCACCGCGGGCAGCGTCGACGACGGCAAATCGACGCTCATCGGCCGCCTGCTCTACGACTCCAAGACGATCTTCGCCGACCAGCTGGCCGCCGTGGAGCGCGCCAGCCGCGACCGCGGCGACGACTACCCCGACCTGGCGCTGCTCACCGACGGGTTGCGCGCCGAACGCGAACAGGGCATCACCATCGACGTCGCACACCGCTATTTCGCCACACCCAGGCGGAAATTCATCATCGCCGACACCCCAGGCCACATCCAGTACACGCGCAACATGGTGACCGGCGCGTCCACCGCCGACGTGGCGCTGATCCTGGTGGACGCGCGCAAGGGCGTGGTGGAGCAGACCCGCCGCCACGCGTTCCTGGCGAGCCTGCTGGGCATCGCGCACCTGGTGCTGTGCGTGAACAAGATGGATCTGGCGGGCTGGTCGCGGGCGCGGTTCGAGGAGATCCGCGAGGAGTTCGCCGGTTTCGCGACCAAACTGGACGTGTCCGACCTGACGTTCGTGCCGGTGTCGGCGCTGCACGGCGACAATGTGGTGCACCGGGGCGCGAGCATGCCGTGGTACGAGGGCACTCCCCTGCTGCACCACCTGGAGGAGGTGCACATCGCCTCGGACCGAAATCTCATCGACGCGCGGTTCCCGGTGCAGTACGTAACGCGCAGGCACGGCAGCGAATTCCGCGGTTACGCCGGGACGGTCGCGGGCGGGGTGTTCAAGCCCGGGGACGAAGTCGCCGTGCTGCCTTCGGGTTTCACCACCACGGTGTCGGCGATCTGGGGGCCGGGCGGTGCGCCGGTGGCCGAAGCGTTTCCGCCGCAGGCGGTCACGATGCAGCTGGCCGACGAGATCGACATCGCGCGCGGGGATCTGCTGTGCCGCCCCGCGAACCGGCCGCAGGTGGGGCGGGACCTGGACGCGATGGTGTGCTGGTTCGCCGAGGACGCCACGCTGACGCCCGGCAACACCTACACACTGCGCCACACCACCCGGGCCGCCACCGCCGAGGTGCGCAGCCTCGACTACCGGCTCGACGTGAACACCCTGCACCGCGACGAGCACGCGGAGTCGTTGTCGCTCAACCAGATCGGGCGCGTGCAGCTGCGCACCCGCCAGCCGCTGCTGTTCGATCCGTACCGGCGCAACCGCACAACCGGCAGCTTCATCCTGGTGGACGACGTCACCAATAACACGGTCGCGGCGGGCATGATCACCGGGCCGACGCTGCCGTCCTCACGCGTGGTGTGGCACGCGACGGCCGTCGGGCGCGAAGAGCGCGCCACGCGCGGGGCGACGGTGTGGCTGACGGGGCTATCGGGCTCCGGGAAGTCAACGGTGGCGGTCGAATTGGAGCGCAGGCTGGTGGCGTCGGGCCGCCCGGCGTTCCTCCTGGACGGCGACAACCTGCGCCACGGACTCAACGCCGACCTCGGCTTCGCGCCCGAGGACCGCGCCGAGAACATCCGCCGCGTCGCCGAGGTGGCCCGCCTGTTCGCCGAAGCCGGTGTCACGGCGGTGGTTTCGCTCATCAGCCCGTACCGCGCCGACCGCGACCGGGCCCGCGCCGCCCACGAGGCCGCGGGCCTGCCCTTCCTCGAGGTCTTCATCGACACGCCCCTGGAGCTCTGCGAGTCCCGCGACCCCAAGGGCCTGTACGCCAAGGCGCGGGCGGGCGAGATCCGGGACTTCACCGGCATCGACGCCCCCTACGAGGAACCGGCCGCCCCGGACCTGGTCCTGCGCCCGGCCGACGGCGACCCGGCCGCCATGGCCGCGCGCATCCTGCCGCTCCTGGACGACCTCGCCTGATCGGCGGGGCGGCCGGCGCGATCGGCCGCCCCCGGAGGGTGACATTCGCGACACATCGGTAGTAACGTATCAAATTGGCCGCCGGGAGAGCGGCGGCCTTGGCGGATGTGACGTCGCGAGAGGATGGCCGGTGCGCTCGAATCTGATCTCCCGCAGGGACCTCGATTTCCTGCTCTACGAGTGGTTGCGGGTGGAAGGGCTCACCGCGCTCCCCCGCTTCGGCGAACACTCCAAGGAGACCTTCGACGGATTCCTCGACCTGTGCGAGGACATCGCGACCAGGTATTTCGCGCCGCACAACAAGCGCGCGGACGCGCAGGAGCCCACCTTCGACGGCGCGCGCGTGACGCTCATCCCCGAGGTCAAGACCGCCGTCGAGGCGTTCGCCAAGGCCAACCTGGTCGGCGCGGGCATGGACGAGCGCATCGGCGGGCTGCAACTGCCCGCCACCGTCGAGGCGGCCGGGTTCAGCTGGTTCCAGGCCGCCAACGTGGGCACCGCGGGCTACCTGTTCCTCACCGTCGGCAACGCCAACCTGCTCGCCGCGCACGGCACCGAGGAGCAGGTCGACCGGTTCGTACGCCCCATGATCGAGGGCCGGTTCACCGGCACCATGTGTCTGTCCGAACCGCAGGCCGGGTCGTCGCTGGCCGATATCGTCACCCGCGCCGAACCGCGCGAGGACGGCACCTACCGGGTGTTCGGCTCGAAGATGTGGATCTCGGGCGGCGATCACGAACTCACCGAGAACATCGTGCACCTGGTGCTGGCCAAGATCCCGGGCGGGCCGGCGGGCACCAAGGGCATCTCCCTGTTCGTCGTGCCGAAATACCTTGTCCGCGAAGACGGTTCGCTCGGTGAGCGCAACGACGTGACGCTGGCGGGCCTCAACCACAAGATGGGCTACCGCGGCACCACCAACACGGTGCTGAACTTCGGCGAGGGCACGCACACGCCGGGCGGTGCCGCGGGCGCGGTGGGCTACCTGGTCGGCGAACCGCACCGTGGCCTGTCGTACATGTTCCACATGATGAACGAGGCCCGCCTCGGGGTCGGCCTCGGCGCCACGGCGCTCGGCTACACCGGCTACCTCAAGTCGCTCCAGTACGCGCGCGAGCGCACCCAGGGCCGCGCGCTCACCGCGAAAGACCCTGCGACACCGCAGATCCCGATCATCGAGCACGCCGACGTCAAACGCATGCTGCTCGCGCAGAAGGCCTACGTGGAGGGCGCGCTCGGCCTGCTGCTCTACTGCAACCGCCTCGTCGACCTGCGCCGCACGGCCACCGACGAGCAGCAGGCCCGCGACCACACGCTGCTGCTGGAAATCCTCACCGGCGTCGCGAAGAGCTGGCCCTCCCAGTGGTGTCTGGAGGCCAACAGCCTCGCCATCCAGGTGCACGGCGGCTACGGCTACACCCGCGAGTACGACGTCGAACAGCACTACCGGGACAACCGGCTCAACCCGATCCACGAGGGCACGCACGGCATCCAGGGCCTGGATCTGCTGGGGCGCAAGGTGATCCAGCACGACGGCGCGTCGCTGCGACTGCTGACCGACCGCATCGCCGAGACCACGGCGGCCGCGACCGCGCGCGGCGGGGAACTCGCCGAGCACGCCGCGCTGCTCGACGCGTCCTGGCAGCGGCTGCTGACCGTCACCGGCGGGCTGTTCGCCGGGGGCGACCCGGCCGCCGCGATGGCCAACGCGACCGTCTACCTCGAGGCGTTCGGGCACCTGGTGGTCGCGTGGATCTGGCTGGAACAGACCCTCGCCGCCGCCGACGGTGCGGGCGAGTTCTACGAGGGCAAGCGCGCCGCCGCCCGCTACTTCTTCCGCTACGAGCTGCCCAAGACGGGCCCGCAGCTCGACCTGCTCGCCTCGCTCGACCGCACCACCCTGGAGATGCGCGACTCCTGGTTCTGACGGATCCGGCGCGTATTTCGAATCGCCCTGATCGAAATCACGGTCCGCCCCGCAGGGTGGCGCAATAGCCCCCGCCATCCGCGTACCACCAGGTCAGCGCGCTGATCCACCCGGTGTAACCGGCCTGCGTTTCGACGCCCTGCCGACCGTCACCGAGATCGTCGCCGAGTTCGGTCAGCAGCTCGGCTCCGATCAGTACCTCCTCGACGTCGCCCAGTCGCTGGTGCGGATCGTCACCGGGTTCGGGCTGGCGGCCGTGGTGGGCGTGGTCGCCGGGATCGGCCTGGGCCGCTCCCGCCCTGCTGGCCGAGACGTTCGGCCCGCTCACCGAACTGGTGCGCCCGATCCCGGCGATCGCGCTGGTCCCGGTGGCGATCCTGCTGTTCCCCAGCGACGAGTCCGGCATCGTGTCCATCACCATCACCGCCTCGCTGTTCCCGGTGCTGATCAGCACCAGGCACGCGGTGCGGGCGCTGCCGACGATCTGGGAGGACGCGGTGCGCACCCTGGGCGCCTCGCGCCGGGATGTGCTGCTGCGGGTGGTGTTTCCCGGCATCCTGCCCGGCGTGCTCGGCGGCCTGTCGGTCGGTGTCGGGGTGGCGTGGATCTGCCTCATCTCCGCGGAGATGATCTCGGGGCGCCTCGGCGTCGGCTACCGCACCTGGCAGGCCTACACCATCGTGGACTATCCGGCGGTGTTCGTCGGCATGATCACCATCGGCGTACTCGGTTTCGCCACTTCGGGATTGGTCGAACTGGCCGGGCGCCGCGTCACACGCTGGCTGCCGAGAGGAGTCACGCGATGACCGTCACCACCGCGTCCACCGCCACCGGCGGGATGCGCCTCGCGCTGGACGGGATCGGCATCGCCTACGGCGGCACGACCGTGCTGGCGGGCGTGGATCTGGAGATCGCGCCCGGCGAAATCCTCGTCGTGGTGGGCAAATCCGGCTGCGGCAAGTCGACGCCTGCGCCTACGTCGCCAACCCCTTCGGCGGCTACCAGGTCAACGCCGAAGGCAACCGGTTCGTCGACTGCGACTACTGGTCGGGGCAGATGATGGCCGAGGTCAAGCGGGAGATCGAATCCGCCCGCGGCCCCATCTATCTCAAGGTCTCGCACCTGCCCGACGAGACGCTGTCGACGCTGGAGGGCATCCTCCACACCACCGAGCGCCCGACGCGCGGCACCTTCCACGACTACCGGGGCCACGATTACCGCACCCACGACATCGAGATGCACATCTCCGAAATCGGTTTGTGCAGTGGGCATTCCGCCTCGGGTGTCTGGGTGGACGAACACGCCCGCACCACGGTGCCCGGCCTCTACGCGGCCGGCGACCTGGCGTGCGTGCCGCACAACTACATGATCGGCGCGTTCGTCTACGGCGACCTGGCGGGGGCGCACGCCGCCTCGACGCTGTCCGAGCTCGACGCGCCCGCCGAATTGCCCGCCGATCAGCTGACCGCCGCGCACGAGCTGATCTACCGTCCGCTCACCCATCCCGACGGCCCGCCGCAACCGCAGGTCGAGTACAAGTTGCGCCGGTTCGTGAACGACTATGTGGCGCCGCCGAAGACGGCCACGAAGCTGTCGATCGCCGTGGAGACGTTCGAGCGGATGCGCGCGGAGGTCGACGGCATCGGCGCGCGCACCCCGCACGAGCTCATGCGCGCGGTGGAGGTGTCGTTCATCCGCGATTGCGCCGAGATGGCCGCGCGCAGTTCGCTCACCCGCACCGAATCCCGCTGGGGCCTCTACCACGATCGGGCCGATCTGCCGGAGCGCGACGACCACGAGTGGCGCTATCACCTGAACGTGCGCAAGGGCGACGACGGGGAGATGGTGTTCCTCGAGCGGCCGGTCGCGCCGTATCTCGTGCCGGTGCCCGGATTGGACGACGTGCCGTCCACCGATCCCACGATCATCCCGGTGGAGCAGCCGCAGGTGCGGGCCGGACGTGCGCCGCAGCGCGACGACGCACCGACCGTCGCACCGACGGAGCCTGTTTCGCCGCCTCGCCCCGGCTGGTCACCCTGCTGGCGCTGGATTCGCCTACTGCCGAAGACCTTTCGACCTACCTGACCGACGACGACCCGGCGCCGCGCGCGGACTGGCGGGCGCGGGCCGCGAACTCGCGGTCGGCGTGCTGTCCGAAGCCCTGGCCGACCCCCACCTCGACGTCCGCAAGGCCGCCGTCCTCTCCCTCACCACCTGGCGCGACGACCACGACGCCC
The DNA here is from genome assembly GCF_003315035.1 of Nocardia puris. GTDB lineage: Bacteria > Actinomycetota > Actinomycetes > Mycobacteriales > Mycobacteriaceae > Nocardia > Nocardia puris. The sequence goes on along the minus strand of NZ_QNRE01000002.1, from coordinate 124,001 downwards.
GCGCGGCCCTGGCCCGCGCCGTCGCCGACACCGACGCCGACGTCCGCGCCTACGCCAGGCGCGCGGTGCACGCATGAGAGACACCGTGCCGACCCGTGACCTGTGCGCCTATCGCCGGGTGGTGACGTCGCGCCGCCCACCGGGCGCGCAGGACCGACCGGACCGGTTCGGCTTCCCGCCGCAGCCAGGACAGCAGCCCGGTGCGTGCCGCGACCACCTGGCCGACCCGCCCGCGCGACGGCGTGGCACCGCGCGTCCGTTCCACCGGCCGCGCACTACCTGACGGTTCCGGCCCCGGACGGCTCCCGACGACGATCCGATCACGCGGAGGCCGACCGGCGGGGCGCGGCCGCCCCTCGCTCCGTGCGGGAGCCGGCTACCTGAGCAGGGGTGCGACGGGACCGTGGGACCCCGCCGCCCTGACCACCCGCGCCCGCCGGACTCAGGCGACGACCAGGTCCACGTCGATGTTCCCGCGCGTCGCGTTGGAGTACGGGCACACCTGGTGCGCCGCCTCCACCAGCTCGCGCGCCGCGTCGTGCTCGAGGCCCGGCAGGTCGACGGTGAGGGTGACGGCCAGGCCGAATCCCTGTCCGTTCGATCCGATGCCGACGGACCCGGTGACCGAGGAATCCGCGATCGCGACCTTGCGCTGACGCGCGACGAGTTGCAAGGCGCTGTGGAAGCAGGCCGCGTAGCCGGCCGCGAACAGCTGCTCGGGGTTGGTGCCCGCACCGCCCGCGCCGCCGAGCCCCTTCGGCACGCTCAGCGCGAGATCCAGTGCGGCGTCGGAGGATCGGACGTAGCCGCCGCGCCCGGCGCCCGTCGCGGTGGCCTCGGCGGTGTACAGGATGTTCATGGTTGTTCCTTCCCTCGGGATGACTCCATCAAGAACAGTAGCGAGCAACTAAATTGTGCACAACTATTATTGGGTGTGAAAGAGGCCGCACACCGCGGGTGACCCCGTGGTGCGCGGCCTCGGACCGCGCTAGATGACCGCGTTCATGATGGTGCCCGCGCTGGTGGCGACCGCACCGCCCGCCATCGCGCTGGCCACCATCTTCGGGGACTGGAGTCCACCGCCGCTCCACTTCTCCCAGGCGAAACGACCGCCGCCGTAGGTGATCGCGGTGATCCCGGACAACTGGACGAGCCAGGTGAAATACCGGCCCATCTGCATGAGCTTGTCCGCCAATGGCGGCGCTTCCGGTGACGGGTTGCTGACCTGCGCGAGGACGGTGTCGTGTAGCGCGCAGAGAATGGTGCTCACTGTCATGCTCCTTCACGGATGCCGAGGTGATGCTGGGATTCGTCTTCACACAGAGCGCGTTACTGCGAGGAACAAGAGTGCAACCCATCGATTGAATCGCACCGCCGGGAGGGGATGTACCCGACACACCGGATATTTCGGGTCTCGACCCACACTGCCGAGTGCATGTCCGAAGCGGGGCCCGAACCCGGGATTCGCGGCGTCATCGCCGCATTCGGCCCGCTCGCGGGGACGTACCGGGGTCGTCGAGTAGCCGCGGCGCCGCGCGGTGCCCGCCGCTCGGCCCGCGACGCCGGACGGACCGCGCGATGCCCGCCTCTCGGTTCGCGGAATCGCCGCGTGCCGGGTGTTCGCTGGACTAAGCTGAGCGCGCAGATCTCAGCACCGGCGGCCACCCGCGCACCCGGGCGCCGCGAAGGGGAAACGTCATGCCGGACAACGGAGCCCAGCGCGGCCCGGCCGATCAGGGCACGACCGCCCGGATCGACACCAGCGTCGCCCACGAGGCGCGCGTCTACGACTACTGGCTCGGCGGCAAGGACAACTACCCGGCCGACCGCGCGCTCGGCGACGTGATCGCCACGCACGTCCCCGCCATCCGCACCATGGCCCGCGCCAACCGGGCCTTCCTGGGCCGGGCGGTGCGCTACCTGGTCCAGGAGGCGGGCATCGATCAGTTCCTCGATGTCGGCACCGGCATCCCCACCGCGGGCAACACCCACGAGGTCGCCCAGCGGCACGATCCGGCGGCGCGCGTGGTGTACGTGGACAACGACCCGATCGTGCTGGCCCACGCCCGCGCCCTGATGAGCAGCACCGGCCAGGGGCGCACCGCGTTCATCCACGCCGACCTGCACGATCCGGGCGCCCTGCTGGGCGATCCGGCGCTGCCCGCCACCCTCGACACCGAACGGCCCGTCGCGATCATGCTGGTCGCTATCCTGATGTACTTCCGCGACGAGGACGATCCCGCCGCCAAGGTGCGCGCGCTGCTGGACGCGGTGCCCTCGGGCAGCTACCTGGTGATCACGCACCCCACCGCCGATTTCGACGCGCGCGCCATGGCCCGCGTGGTGGAGTCGGCCGAGAGCGCGGGCATTCCGTTCCGGCCGCGCAGCCGCGCCGAGACCGAAAACCTGTTCGCCGGAACCGATCTGGTGGATCCGGGCGTGGTGCCCGTGGTCACCTGGCGGCCCGATCTCGCCGAGCGGGGCGCCGACGCGCCCGCCGAGGCGACCTCGGCCTGGTACTGGGCGGGCGTCGCCCGCAAACCCTGAGCCACCGGGATCCGTAGACTCGGCGGTGGGCCGACATCCACGCGAGCGGAGGTGATCCGAATGGTCGACGATGTCGAGAAGCGCTGGTCCGAGCCCGGGACGTTCCGCCGGGCGGTCCGCTACGACCTCGGCGTGATCGCGGTCGCGGCGCTGGTCGCGGCCGTCACGATGGTCTGGGCGGCCCGCCGCGACGTCTGCCTGGACGGGCCGATCCTGTGCGATACGCCCGCGCGGCTCGCCGTCGTGCTGGGACCGGGACTGGTCCTGCTGGCGGGCGGGATCGGCGCGTTCGTGCTCACCGTGCGCACCCTGCGCCGCGGCGGCGCGTGGCCGATCTGGCAGGGCGCTGGCTGGTTCCTGCTCGTGCTCATGGTGTTCTACCTGGCCATCGGCGGCGGCACCGCCGGGTCCTAGGCGCCGGACGGACTCCGAGTCAGGGCTCAGGCCGCCGCGTGCATCTCCCACACCAGCACTTCGGCGGGATCGGTGGCGGTGATCCGGTGCCCGCCGGTCGCGGTGAGGCGCACGGCGTCACCCTGTGCCAGCGCGCCGTGACCCTCGAAATCGACCGCGCCCCTGGCGAGGAACACGTGGCCGTAGGGCGCGTCGGGTATCGTGACCGAGCGGCCCGCGTCCAGGCGCGCGACGTGCAGGGCCGCGTGGCGGTTGCCCAGCGTGATCGCGGTGGTGGCGCGGTCACGCGGCAACCCGGACGCGATGGGCACCAGCGCATCGCCCCGCAGCGCGGTATCGACGTCGGATTCCTGATATCCGGGGCGCGCACCGTATTCGGTGGGCGGCACCCACATCTGCACGACGCGCAGGTGCTCGCGTTCGGTGTAGGCCGCGCCGTTCTTCTCCGAGTGCCGGATGCCGGTGCCCGCGCTCATCCGCTGCGCCAGGCCCGGGTGGATCACGCCGGAGTTGCCCGCCGAATCCTGGTGCACCACAGAACCTTCCAGCACCCACGTGACGATCTCCATGTCACGGTGCTGGTGCGTGTCGAAACCCTCCCCCGGGCCGACGACGTCCTCGTTGTGGACGAGCAGCAGGCCGTGCGCGTTGGCCGCGAGATCGAAGTTGCCGGTGGCCGGGAACGACTGCCGCGAGTCCAGCCACTCGTTCCACCAGTGCGCGCGCTCGTCGGCGCGCACCACGCGCACCCGCGGTGTCGGCGTCATCGTCCACTCCTCCGGCTCGGCCCTCCCGCCGATAGAAGCGCCGCTACGGGTTCGCTATTCCCCGGTGGTGGGCGTCGCCACTCCCGGGCTCACTCGTCCGGCAACGGGATCAGCTCGAGGTGTTCGGCCTCGTCGGCGTCCGCGAGCGCGGCGCGACCGGTGACGATGTCCACGCCTCCCCCGTGCTGCACCAACCACGTCCCGCAGACACAACGCAGATAACGAACCGATCCATGGGAGGACACCACCATCGGCGAGGACCACGAGCACGCGGGGCACGACATAGGCGCTAAGCCTGGGTAACTATCGGCACCAAGGCAATCTTCGCGACGGCGTGGCGGCGAATTGATTCCATAGTCCCAGCGACCGCCGCGCAATCGCGCACCGGAGCGGACGCCTCGAATCGCGGGGCGGCGGGCGCGGACAGTGCCATACTCGATAGGCATGACCGCAGATGACATCGCCGCCGGAGCCGGAGCACCGGACCTCTCGACGGTCACCGCCGTCGCGCGCGCCGCGGGCCGCGCGCCGTCGCTGCACAATTCCCAGCCCTGGCGCCTGTTCTTCGACGGAACGCGCCTGCACCTGTCCAGCGATCCGGAGCGGTTGCTGCCCATGGCCGACCCGAGCGGGCGCCAGCGCGTGATCAGCTGCGGCGCGCTGCTCCACCACCTGGAAATGGCGTTCGAGGTGCGCGGCTGGCACGCCGACGTCGACCGGCTGCCCGATCCGGACCAGCCCGACCTCCTCGCCACCCTCACCTTCCAGCCGGTGCTCGCCCCGGGTGAGCGGGTGGTGGCGCTGGCGGGTGCGATCGGCGCGCGGCGATCCTTCCGCCCGCCGATGGCCGCGCCACCCGGGTGGGAGCGGGCGCTGCCCGAGCTGACCGAGGCCGCCGCGGGCACCGGCATCGCGGTGGACGAGTTGCCCGAGTCGGCGTCCGACCGGTTGGCCGCGGCCTCCGGCCAGGCCGCGGCGCTGCGCCGCTTCGACCAGCCCTACCAGAGCGAACTCCGGTGGTGGACAGGTAATTTCGATCTGCCGGAGGGCATTCCGCCCACGGCGCTGACCCCGGCCGGGCAGGCCGAGCGCGTGCCGGTCCGCCGCGACTTCCCCACCCCGCCCGGCCCGGCGCGTCCGGCGGGCGCCGAGGTGGATCACGCCCGGTTGATCGCCCTGAGTTCGACCGGCGATTCCCCGGAACAGTGGTTGCGCACCGGCGAGGCGCTCTCGGCGGTCCTGCTCGCCGCCACCGCGGCCGGGTTCGGGACCTGTCCGCTGACCCATATCACCGAGCTACCCGCCGCGCGGCGCATCCTCGCGGGCCTGCTGCCGGACGGCCGCGCGCCGCAGGTCGTGGTGCGGATCGGCGCCGCTCCACCGCCCGAACCCACACCGCCGACGCCGCGCCGCACGGTGACCGACTACCTCGCAACCCGCTGAACCGTTCGCGACCTCCGCTAACGATCGCGCGTCCGGGACCGATGGTCCCGGTGTCGAACACCTGACGACATCGGCACGCAGCTCCAGTCGAAGGGAAGCCCCGTGAGAACAGCGATGAAGCGCGTCACACTCGGCGCGGCCGCCGCAGGCCTGCTCACCCTGGGCCTGGCCCCGGGCGCCTCGGCCTATCCGGTCGGCCCGTGGGGCGTCGAGGGGCCCTGCAAGGGCGTGGCGCAGAACCAGTGTCCGTGGAGCCCGTCCGAGGACGGCCTGACCTGGTCGTACAAGGGTGTCTCGTCCCACTACGACAAGCTCGGCAACCACGTGTGCTCCACCTCCTGGGGTCCCGGCGGCGGCAACCCGCTGTGCGCGCCGATCATGGCCGCGGTCCGCGCGCTGCCGCCGATGCCCGTCGGTCAGTGGCTCAACCCGGGCGGCTGATCCGCCCGTTAGGCTGAAATCGCATGTCACGGCCGTGCCCATGCCCGCGGCCGCCCATCCACCTATCCGTCAGGGAGTTCTCTTGGCCCGGCACCGCAGCACCGTCCGCCCGTCCACGACCCGCCGCGGCGCGGTCGCGACCACCGCCCTCGCGCTGCTGCTCAGCGCGGGCGTCGGCGCGGCCACCGCGCGCCCCATCGGCGACCACGAGGTCGGCGGCGCGATCGAGGTCGAATACGACCAGGCCGGCGGCGGCGCGGTCTTCGGCAACCCCGTCACCCCCGAACTCGACGCCGCGCGCGGCGGCCGCCACCAGGTGTTCGAGCGCAACGCCGCCATCTACTGGCATCCCGACACCGGCGCGCAGAGCGTGAACGGCTCCATCCGCGACAAGTGGAACGAATTCGGTGCGGAGGGCGGCGTCCTCGGCTATCCGGTGACCCGCGAACAGGGCACCCCCGGAAACACCGGCCGCTTCAACCACTTCCAGGGCGGATCCATCTACTGGTCCGTCGGCACCGGCGCCGCCTACATCGGCGGCCAGATCCGCGACAAGTGGGGCCAGCTCGGCTGGGAGGGCGGTCCCCTCGGCTTCCCCATCAGCAGCGAGGCCGCCAGCAAGAACAACGGCCGCTACAACCTCTTCCCCGGCGGCGCGATCTACTGGTCGCCGTCCACCGGCGCGCACGCCGTCTGGGGTTCGATCCGCGACGACTGGGCCCGCGCGGGCGCCGAGAACGGCCGCTACGGCTACCCCACCAGCGACGAGTACGACTACCAGGGCGGCAAGGCGCAGGACTTCCAGGGCGGCCGCATCACCTGGCAGCCCTGAGCGGTCCGTTCGGTGATCGCCGCCATGTCGGTGCGCGCGGGCGTGGCGACGGGACGATACTGGGCGTCATGTCGCCCGAATTCGAGAACGGGAGGCCCCGGCCGCGCAACGGCATGGGGCTGACGGCGCTGGTCCTGGGGATCTTCGCCGCCGCGTTCTCGTTCATCCCGTTCGTCAGCGAGATCCTGGCCGCGCCCGCCGCCGTCGGCGCCGTGCTCACCGGCTCGGTCGGATGGCTGCGGGCCGACCGGGGTGAGGCCACCAACGGGAAGGACGCCGTGATCGGCGGGGTGCTCGGCGTGTTCGCGCTGTTCATGGCGCTGCTGGTGTGGACGGCGACGAACGGCGCGTGAGCGCCCGCTGTTAGCGTGACCGGCATGTACGTCAAGCTGTGCGGGTTGCGCACCGGGGAGCAGGTCGAGGTGGCCGTGACGGCGGGCGCCGACGCTGTGGGATTCGTGTTCGCCCAGAGCGTGCGCCGGATCGAACCGGCCGCCGCGCGTGCGCTGGTGCGCGAGGTGCCTTCGTCCGTGCTGACCGTCGGCGTGTTCGCGGGAATGCCTCCCGAGGAGGTGCGCCGCGTCGCGCTCGAGTCGGGCGTCGGCGCCATCCAGCTGCACGGCGCCTACGACAAACAGGCCTTCGCCGACCTGGCCGACACCGGCCTGCGGCTGCTCCGCGCCGTCGCCCTGACGCCCGACACGGACGTGACTGTCGGTGCCTTCGGCGAGGACATGCTCCTGCTCGACTCCCCCGACGCCGGTTCCGGCCGCCGCTGGGACCTCTCGACCCTCACCGCCCGCCCCGAGGGCCACTGGCTCCTCGCCGGCGGCCTCGGCCCCGACAACGTCGCCGAGGCCATCGCCGAAGCCCGCCCGTGGGGCGTCGACGTCTCCAGCGGCATCGAATCCACCCGCGGCGTCAAAGATCTCGGCCGTATGCGCGCCTTCGTAGCGGCGGCCCGCTCCGCCTGATCGGGGTGGCCGGTGCGGCGACGGACGAGCCCGCCGCCGCCCCGGTCGTCACACTGCGCGAGCTCGCCGCTTCGGAGAAGATGGCGTTCTCCGCCGACCCGCGCGTGCCGCACCGGCGACCCGATCGGCTCCGTCCCGCCGGAGGTGCACGCCCCCGGCTTCCAGTACGCCGTGCGCGCCGATAACGCCACCGGTCTCACCTCCGAACCGGTCCGGTGTGCCGACCCGCTGGGGTCCGGGTCCGGTAGCAGCCCGGCTCCGCTCAGCAGCCCAGGTGATCGGCGAGGTCGGCGAAATCGGTGACGGTCAGATCGAATTCGGGTTCGAGGGTGAGGTCGGCGAGGGAGGGGTCGCCGTGTTCGAGGGGGCGCAGGACGAAGGCGGTGCGGAAACCCAGGGCGCGGGCGGCGTGCAGATCGTACTTGTGGCTGGCGACCATCATGATGTCGGTGGCGGGCAGGCCCAGGTAGTGGTTCGCGAGGTGGTAGGCAGCGGGGTCGGGTTTGAAGACGCCCGCCATCTCGGCGGCGAAGACGGCGTGCCAGGGCAGGTCGCCGTGCCGGGTGATGCTCACGACCGCGTCGACGTCGGCGTTGGAGAGCGTGGCGAGCAGGTAGCGGCGGCGCAGGCGGTGCAGCGCGGGCACCACGTCGGGCCAGGGGTCCAGGTGTTTCCAGGCATCGCTGAGCCGATCGCGCTGGGCCGCAGGGAGATCCACGCCCACGGCGGCCAGCGCCTCGTCCAGGGTGGCGCGATAGATCGAGGCGACGGAGATCCAGGGCGTGCCCGCCGGGCGCCCGGCGGAGGTCTCCCGGAAGTACGCCGCGCGCCAGTCGTTGACGAACGCCGACCAGTCCACGTGGGCGTGGTCGGGGCCGGCGATCTCGGCCGCCGCCGTGCGGACCGTGGTGTGGAAATCCGTGGCGGTGCCCTGCACGTCGAACAGCAACGCCTTCGGCGCGAGTTCGGTCATGTGCGCCCCCTTCTCCCGAGATCGGACGACGGAAACGCTAGCAGGAGTGCCGGTTCAGGCAGTCCTGCGACCGCTTCGGCAGGGGGCCATCCGCCAGACTTCACGCTCGCGACCATCGGCGCGGGCTTGCGGCGGACCTGGGTCCGCGGGTGTCCGGCCGAGCTCATACGTCGCGCGCGAAACCTACTGCGGCACAACATGACCGGCCGAGCGAGAAACGGCCCCGGCGGGATGCCGGGGCCGTCGTGGCTCAGTGCTGGTGGAGCACGCCGCTGATCTCGTTGGGGCTCTCCGGCAGCGTGCCGGTCGCGGTGACCTCGCCGGTCGCGAGGTCGACGCGCTTGACGGTCTTGCTCGCCGGGTCCGACACGTACGCGTCACCCTCGCGCACGAACAGCGCGGGCCGCGCCTCCTGCCACTTCAGCGGCTCCTGCCACGGATCGAACAGCGGCACCTTCTTGGTGACCGTGCCGGCGACCGGATCGATGATGTGCAGGGCGCCGTCGGTGCCGAGGACCAACGCCTCGCCCTGCGGGCCGCGCCCGAGGGACCGGAAGGTGTAGCTGGTGCCGAGGCCGACCAGCCGCAGCGTGCCGGTCTCGGTGTCGATGAGCGCGATCTGCTCGGGCCGTTCGAGTTCGGCGTCCTTGTCCTGCTTGTAGTCGCCGAGCACGATCGCCGACGCGTCGCTGCCGGCCTGGTTGCCGATGCGCCCGTACTCGGTGGGGCTGGCGACCTTGGTGATCACGCCGTCGCGGTAGTAGAGCACGCCGTTCTGGCAGCCCACCACGACGGTCTCGCCCTTGGCGGTGGCCTCGCCGTGCACGCCGGGGCAGTCCTCGTTGCGGGCGATCTCCTTGCGGTCCTTGTCGAGCACCACGATGCCGGTGCGGGCCTCCTCGGTGCCGAGGGTGAGCACCAGCGAGCCGTCGGCCAGTTCCACCGCGACGCCGTGGTGCGGTTGCTCCGCCTTGTAGGTGTCGGTGGGCGGCTCGCCCTCGCCGAGCGCGTCGGAGTCGAACGCGATCACTTCACCCGTGCCGTCGGAGAACAGCACGGTGCGGCCGGCGTGGCGCACCACGTGTCCCGGCTTGGGGCCGGGGAATTCGACGTCGGTGAATTCGGCCGCGGTGGCGTCGTAGGCTCGGAAGCCCTCGGTGGTGGAGACGATCAGGTGGTCGTCGTCGCCCGCCGGGTTCAGCCGGTTGAAGCCCTCGAGTTCGGTGGTTCCCTTCAGCTCCAGGGTGTTTCCGTCGAGCACGAAGATGCCGCCGTCGTAGGTGAGGGCGATCGGGTCCGCGATGGGTTCCCGCGCGTCCGGTGACGCGTCGTCCGCGCCGCAGCCCGCCAGCGCGACCGCCGCGGCGAGCAGGCCGGACAGGGCCATCGCCCGGGTCCGAATGTGCATGTGGTGCTCCTCTTTCGTTGTGACACTGCGAGTTTCAGGCGAGACCGCGCACGATCGACTCGGTATTGGCGCGCATCATCGCCAGGTAGGTGGGCGCGCCGCCGTCGGGGCCGGTGAGCGATTCGGTGTAGAGCGCGACAACGCGGACGTGCAGGCCCGCCTGTTCGGCCAGCACTCGCGCCAGCCGGTCGGGCTGGGCGGAGTCGGCGAAGATCGTGGGTACCCCGGCCGCGCGCACCGCCCCGGCCAGCTCGGCCAGGTCGGACGGGCTGGGCGAGGCGAGCGCGGTGCCGCCCGGTATCACCGCGCCGATCACCTCGAACCCGAAACGCTGGGCCAGATAACCGAAGACGTGGTGGTTGGTGACGAGTTTGCGGCGCTCAGGGGGCAGCGTCGCGAACTGTTCGGTCATCCACGAGTCCAAGCCGTCGATCTCACCGAGGTACCGGGTCGCGCGGTCGCGCACGGCGTCGGCGTCGATACCGTCGACGTGGGTGAGGATCTCGTCGCGGATCACCTCGACGGCCGTGCGCACGCGGCGCGGATCGGTCCAGAAGTGCGGGTCGGGGCGTCCGCTGCCGACCTCCGGGCGGTAGCGCAGCGGATCGACGTGCTCGCCCACCGCGACGGTGGTGACGCCCGCCTCGGCCGCGGCCTCCACGTGGCGCAGCACGCCCTCCTCGAGCCCGAGCCCGTTGTGCACGATCAAGTCGGCGCGTTCCAGGGTCGCGGCCTGTCGCGCGGAGACGGCGAAGCTGTGCGGGTCGGCGTCCGGCGGCATCAGCACGGTCACCTCGGCGGCGGCGCCCACCACGGCGGCCGTGAGGTCGCCGAGAATGTTGGTGGTGACGACGATTTCGGGACGGTCGCCGCCACCGCCGTCGCATCCGGTCAGCGTCAGCGCGGCCGCCAGGAGCGCGCCGAACAGCGCCGCGGTCCTCATTCGCCCGTCTCCGCCAGGAGGCCGGGACTGATATCCAGGTCGAAGGTGCGGGCTACGCGCAGGTCGGCGTGGTCGATCTCGAAAACCTTTCGTGCGACGGGATCGTTGACATAGGCGCGACTCGTGTCGATCGCGATCGTGGCGCTTGCGCCCGGTGTGACGAGCGGTGCGCTCTTCACCTCCGTGCCGTTCTCGACGTCGTAGGCGCGCAGCACTCCGTCGGGTGTGAGGGCCAGCAGCGCGGCCCCCTCCCCCGGCGTGTTCGCCGCGACCACCGCGCCCGTCGGGACGAAACTCCAGGTCTTCTTGCGGATGTCGAGCTCCCACACCCCGCGATCGCCCGCCGCGGCGGCCAGCGTCGCGCTGTTCGGCCGGTGCGTGAACGCCACCGCGCGTTCCGCGGGCGGCACCGGCGCGGGGTAGGCGATCTTCTCGCCCGCGAACGCGCCGCCGTCCGCCGAGACGACGAGAGCGCCGTCCGCGCAACCGAACACGACACCGCGCCGGGTGACGGCGGTCCCGCGCGCCTCGGCACAGGGTGCGTCGAGCGTGGACTCGACCGCGCCTTCCCGCGTGCGGACCGTCACCGCACCGGTCGCCGGATCGGCGACCAGGACGCGCTCGCCGAGAGGGACGGACGGACCGTCGGCGCGCCAACCGATTTCGCGTACTTCGCCGTTGTCCAAGGCCGCACGATCCAGCAGTGTCGCGCCACCGTCCGGCGAACTCAGCGCCGCCACCGTCGAATCCGATGCGGCGGCGGCGACGTCCCCGGACTCGTGCGCGCCCACCGCTCGGATGGGCGCCCGGTAATAGTGGACGTGATCACCGTGATCGACCAGCCAGGAACCGGAATCGACCACCGTCACGCCCCGCTCGCCCGACACGTACACGTGCCGCCGGTCGGTCGCGATCCGGTCGGCCGCCGGCACCGTGTCGAGTTCGGTGACCTCCTGCGAGAGCAGGTCGAGCACGCGGACCGCGCCGGAATCCTTGTCCACCAGGACGAGTCGCGGGTTCGGCTCGGCGGTCTCCTCCGCGCCCGCCACGTACCCGTGCGGCGTCGGCTCGGCGTCATCGTCCACCGGACCCGCCGCACCGCAGCCCGCCACCGACACCGCCGCCACGACGGCCGCCGCACCCACTCGGGTTCCCCTGCCGCCGAACCTGATTCGCGCGCGCAGCGCCGAGGCCGCGGCGGACAGGAAGAAGAATCCGACGGCCGTGGCCGCGATCGTGGCGCCCGCCGCCGTGCCGACGTGCCACGACACCAGCAGGCCCACGAACGTCGCGGCCGACCCCAGCCCCGCCGCCGTCAGCATGATCAGCGGGATGCGGTGCACCCACAGCATCGCCGCGGCGGGCGGCGCGATGAGCAACCCGAACACCAGCAGCGTGCCGACGATGTGGAACGAGGCGACGATGGCGAGGGTGATGAGCCCGACCATGGCCGCGTGCGCGAGCTTCGGCCGCAGGCCCAGCGTGTGCGCGGTGCGCTCGTCGAACGACGCCGCGAGGAAGGCCCGGTGCCCGGCCGCCGCCGTCACCGCGGCCGCGAGCAGCGCGACGACCAGCCAGAACAGGTCACGGTCGCGGATGGCGAGCACGTCGCCGAACAGGAACCCGGTGAGGTCGACCGCGAACGACTGGGCCCGCGACACGATCACCACCCCCACTGACAGCATGCCGACGAACAACAGCCCGATGCCGATATCGGCGGAGAACCGCGTGTCGCGGCTCAGCGCCGTGACGCCCAGCGCCATCGCGCCCGCGCTGAAAGCCGCGCCCACCAACAGGTTTCCGCCCAGCAGCGCGGCCACGGCGATGCCCGGCAGCATCCCGTGCGCCATCGCGTCGGCGAGGAACGCCATGCCGCGCACCACCACCCAGGTACCCGCGATCGCGCACAGGCACGACACGAGCAGCCCGCCCCACAGTGCCCGCGCCACGAAGGACACCTCGAACGGGGCGATCAACCACTCCATGGGGCGACACCTTAAGATGGAAATGGTTTTCATTCCAAAATTGGGTGACGGGAGACACACTGTGACAGCGACGCCGCTGCGCCTGACCGGGCTGTCGGCGGGCTACCGCGGGCGGGCGGCCGTCCACGACGTGACCGCCGAGATTCCGGCGGGCCGGGTGACCGCATTGCTCGGCCACAACGGGTCGGGCAAATCCACGCTGCTGTCGGCGCTGGCGGGCGTCCTGCCGCCGATGACGGGCGCGATCGAGCGACCGGAGGGGCTGCGGATCGCGTTCGTGGTCCAGCACAGCGCGGTGCCGTCCACGCTCCCGACCACGGTGCGCGAGACGGTGACCATGGGCCGCTGGGCCCACCGGGGCGCGTGGCGGCGATTGCGCCGGTCCGACCGCGAGCGCGTCGACGAATGCCTGGCCCGCATGGACATCACCGGCTTGGCCGACCGCAGGCTCGACACCCTGTCCGGCGGGCAGCGCCAGCGCGCCCTCCTCGCGCAAGCCCTCGCCCAGGAGGCCGAGCTGCTCCTCCTCGACGAGCCGACGACCGGGCTGGATATCGAGTCGCGCCACCGTATTTCGGCGTTGATCCGCGATCTCGACGCCACCGTCGTGCACGCGACACACCAGCGCGACGAGGCGCTGACCAGCGATCACTGCCTGCTGCTGGAGAACGGCGGACTGGTGGCCGAGGGCCCGCCCGCCGACCTGGTCGCCACCACCGCGCCGGTCGGCGCGAGCCCGGTCCCGCTACTTGGCGACACGCCGTCGCGATCAGCGTAGCGGCCTGGCAGGGCACGGCTGCCCCAACAAGACGCTCGCCGTTCCGCTCGAAGGTCTGGAGCGCCGCCTGGCCAGGCACGGCGAGTGCGATTCTTTCCCCTGATAGTGTCGAGGCGTGGTGGAGGCTCCCGAGCGGTACCGGTCGATCCTGCCCACCGACACCGCATGGACGCCGGTGGCGAGCGGCGAATCCGGGGCCGGGGTCTTCCGGTCGGCGGACGGATCACGCTACGCGAAATGCGTTGTGGACCAGGATGTCCCGGCCCTGGATGGTGAGCGGGAACGCCTGGTCTGGGCTGGCGCGCACGACATCCCGTGTGCGCCGGTGCTGGACTGGCACGCCGGCGCCGGAATCGCCTGTCTCGTCACGGGAACCGTCCCCGGGGTGACCGCCGAGACGCTCTCCGCCGACGAGTTGGGCCGGGCGTGGGCGTCGATAGCCGACGCCGTGCGGCGGTTGCACGAAACGCCCACCGCGGACTGCCCTTTCGACCGCGGCGTGGCGCGTATGTTCGCGCTCGCCCAGGATGTCGTCGCCCGCGACGCCGTCCACCCGGAGTTCCTGCCCGAGGAGCAGGTGGGCACCCCGCCCGCCGTGCTGCTCGCCCGGCTGGCCGCGCGGATAGACGCGCGGCTGGCCCAGGAACGCGCGAATGCGGTGGTCTGCCAAGGGGATCTGTGCCTGCCGAACATCGTCGTGGATCCGGCCACGGACACCGTCACCGGATTCCTCGACCTCGGCCGCCTCGGCACCGCCGACCCTTACGCGGATATCGCCCTCCTGCTGGCCAGCTCACGCGAGACCTGGCCCGACGAGCCGTCCGCCGCGAAGGCCGACCGCGACTTCGCCCACCGCTACGGCCTCACCCTCGACTCCGAACGGCTGCGCTTCTACCTGCACCTGGACCCGCTCACCTGGGGTTAGCGAACCTCAGGCCATGGAGATGCCGGTGATCAGGGTGCGGCCGAGTTCGGTTCGGGTGGTGATGATCTGACCGAAGGTGCGGGCTTCCTCGCCCGGATACTGCTGGGTCAGGCGGACCACCCAGTGGGATTGGCCGTCACCCGCGCCGGTGGCGGTGCGGGTGATCTGCACGCAGTAGCGGGTGCCGACCGGGACCTGATCGATGCCGCGCTGGATCTGGTCGGCGGGGGGCACCGCCGCGTCCGGGGCCACGACGGCGCGCGCCGCCGCACCGGAGCGCGCCTCGTAATAGGCGCGTTCGAACGCGAGGATCGCCGACGGGCCGTCCTGGGTGCCGCCCGCGCCGGTGCCCGAGACCACGTCCCCGCCGCGCCGCTCCTGGCAGCCCGGCGTCGCCAGTGGCGACGGCGGATCGGTGGGCGGCTCCGACGTGGGCTGACCGGCGGGTCCGTCGGTCGGCACGGTGAGCGGCGTCGCCTTGCGCGGCGAGGCGTCCGGCAGCACGGCCCACAGGATGGACCCCACCGCGATGAACAGGCCCACCAGGATCAGCACGGCGAGCACCTTGTTGCCACGCTGTTGCTGCGCGCCTTCCGGACGGGGGCGGCGCAACGCGGGACCCGGATTGCCGCCCGTGCGGTCGACGATGCCTGGCACCGACGGCAGCGGGCGCTGCTCGGGCTGATCGTCGGCGACCGGATCGTCCTCCGGGACCCGCCGCCGCTGGGGTGGTGCTTTCGGCGGCTCGGCGGGGCGGGCGGGCGGGTCGAGCCATTCGGCCCATTCGGCGTCGGGCCTGCGCGACGGCCGCTTCAGGGGTTTCGGCACGGCCGGGTCGACCGGGCCCGCCTGTTCCGGGGTCCGCACTCGCGGCGCGGATCGCCCAGACTTGCGCTTGCGGCGCTTCCCGGCGGGCGGGGCGGGCAGCCGGAGCATCGGCAGGCCCGTGTCGAACGGATTCGGCTGACGGTGCCCTGGATTCGCCCCGTCCGGATCAGGGCGCGTCATCGCCGAAGTCGCCGATGACGGCGGCCGGAACGGTGGCCGTCTCGGGGATCAACGCCGACGCGGGAATGGTCACGCCCAGCTGGCCGTCGCGCGGCCTGCGGTCCTGATCGCCGCCGCCGGGCGGCGGCATCGCGACACCGCCGTGCGCGCCACCCGGCTGCCCGGACGGCGCGGGATCGGGCCGGGGCGCGGGCGCGCTCTCCTGCGGGGCCGGCGCGGGCAGCACCGACGTGGCGGGCGGGGAACTCGGCTTCGGCGGCTCCGGGCGCGCACCGCCCGCGTTCTGACCCGGCGTGGTCCCGCCGCCGCCCGGCGCGGCGCCGCCCCCGAAGTCGATGACCCGCGACGGCGACGACTGCTGACCACCGCCGGGCGTGCCCGCGCCGTTGTTCGTCGTGCTGCCGGGATTGATCAGCTCCGGGATCGCCTTGTCGATCACCTTGTCCGCCGACGCCGCGACCGTGTCCATCGCGTGCGTGCCGACCTCCACGATCTTGTCGATCAAGTGGGTGCCGATGTCCACGCCCGCCGAGATCGCCGAGGTGCCCAGCTCCACACCGGCCGAGATCAGCTCCCGCTGCAACTGCAACTGCGCCAGCTGCGCCGGATCCAGCTGCTGCCCCTGACCGTTCGTCCCGGGAATCGTCCCGTACGTGCCGGGCGAGATCGCGTACGACGGGTCGGTGCCGCCGCGCCCGTCGCCGAACGCGCCGGGCCGGGTGACCGTGAGCGGGCCCATCTCGTCCAATCGCCGCGTGTGGCCGTTCATCTCCGTGCGCGCGCCGTCGACCGTGACCAGCGCGTCGCGCAGCGCCATCGCCGCCAGATCGATCACCGCGTCGGTGTCGGGCGCGGTCGTCGCTTCCGCCAGCACCCGGCGGGCGTCGGCGCGGAAGTCGGCGATGATCTGATCCACCCGCCGGGCCGCGCGCGCACTCGTGGCCTGCGCGTCACCGAGCACGGACAGATACGCCGGGCCCCGATCGGAGATCTCCCCGATCTCGGTCTGCGTCGTGCGCAGGGCGGGCACGGCCGCGTCGGCACCGCGCGAGGTCCACGTCGATTCGAGGGCGTGCAACCCCTCGCGGTGCGGCCCCTCGGAATCGGCCGCGTGCGTGGCCGCGGTCGACAGCGCGGCGGTGATCGCGCGATCGGGCAGCGTGGCGCCGGTGCCCAGCGAGGCCCGCAGCTGCAACATCGGCTGCACCAGGGCCGCGATGAGCGGCGGATCGGCCGTGGGATCGTTGCTCACCACCGGCAGCGACTCGGCGGCCTGTTCGGCCGGACGCCGCCTGCGCAACCCGCTCAGCCGCCTCACGACAACTCCTCCTCGGTCCGCGACAGCGCCCGCGCGGTCGACGCGTCGCCGGCCCGCATCCGCTCGTCGTAGTCGCGCAGCACCCGGTCGTACGCCGAGACCAGCTGACTCGCCGTCGACAGCGCCTGGGTGTGTTCCTGCACCGCGCTGGTGAACCGCGCGACGAACTCGGCGCCGATCAGCCCCAGATCGGTGTCCAGCTTCTGCGGATTCACCGCACCCGACGCCGCCGAGGCCGCCGAGGCCAACTGCTCGGCGACCGTCCTGGCCATCGCGGAGTAGGCGGCCATCGCCGCCGGGTCGAGCTTCAGCGTGTCCACTGTTCCCCCTTCACGGAAAACCTAACCTTCGCTGTCGCAACACGGCCGGCGCCGGAGGGTCACCCCTGCCCGGCGGCACCGCTAGGTCGTGGCCAATCCCCCGTGTCCCCGGTGACGCGGCGGGCGTGGTCCACGACCTCCGACCATGGTCGCACGGTTCGGGCTGAAATCGGCACGCAGTCGGCGAATCACCGGGCACGACCCCGTGTGAGCTGAGTTTTCCCGCGCACCGGAATCGATTGCTGCCATTCGGGAATAGTCCGCGCGGCCCGGCGTTCGGTGAAGATGGTTAGAGAGACGAACGAAAGGGGCCCGCGTGGCGACCGAGACCGCCCAGCCGACGGTGGGGTTGCGCTCCGAGCGCGGAGCCGTGCTCGGCGCGCTGATGCTGTCGACCGGACTGGTCGCGCTCGACACCACGATCATCGCCACCGCCGTGCTGTCCATCACCGAGAGTCTCGGCGGCTTCACCCAGTTCCCCTGGCTGTTCTCGCTCTATCTGCTGGCCCAGGCCGTGACCGTGCCCATCTACGGCAAACTCGCCGACACGTTCGGCCGCAAACCGGTCCTGATGTTCGGCATCGCGGTGTTCGCCCTGGGTTCGCTGCTGTGCGGACTCGCCACCAGCATGACCGCCCTGATCGTGTTCCGCGCCGTGCAGGGCATCGGCGCGGGCGCCATCCTGCCGATGACGATGACGGTCGCGGGCGATATCTACACCCTCGCCGAACGGGCCAAGGCGCAGGGCTACCTGGCGAGCGTGTGGGCGATGTCGGCGGTGGCGGGGCCGCTGCTGGGCGGGTTGTTCGCCGACTACGTCGGCTGGCGGTGGATCTTCCTGATCAACCTGCCGCTGGCGGCGGTGGCGGCGTGGATGCTGCTGCGCGGCTTCCAGGAGCGGGCCCAGCGACGCGGTCAGCGCATCGACTATCTCGGCGCGGCGTTGCTCGCCCTCGGCGCGGGTGCGATCGTGCTGGGGTTGCTCGAGGGCGGGCAGGCGTGGGCGTGGGGTTCGCCGGTGAGCATCGCCATCTTCACCGGCGGCGTCCTCACGCTGCTACTGTTCGCGCTCGTGGAGCGGCGCGCCGCGAATCCCATTCTGCCGCTGTGGATCTTCACCCGGCGTGTGGTGGTGGTGAGCAGTACCGTGTCGCTGCTGATCGGCGCGCTGCTGCTCGGATTGACCACCTATGTCCCGACTTTCACCCAGGGCGTGCTCGGCACCGGTGCGCTGGTCGCCGGACTCACCGTCGGCACACTCACCCTGGGCTGGCCGCTGGCGGCATCGCTGGCCGGAAAGGTGTACTTGCGCATCGGCTTTCGCGGCAGCGCGCTGATCGGCAGCGGGCTCGGCGTACTCGGCGCGGTCTCGACGCTGTTCATCGACGAGCAGTCCTCGCCGTGGCGGATCGCCGCGTCCTGTTTCGTGATCGGCGCGGGGATGGGTCTGGTCGCGACGCCGACGCTCATCGCGGCGCAGACCAGCGCGGCGTGGTCCGAGCGCGGCGTGGTGACCTCGGCCAACATGTTCGCCCGCGCACTCGGCAGTGCGCTGGGCGTCGCGGTGTTCGGCGCGCTGGTCAACGCGCGGGTGGGTGCCTCCGACACGCCCGATCCCGGTCTACTGGCCGACGGGGTGCACCTGGTGTTCGTGAGCGTGACGATCGCCGTGGCGGTCATGTTCGCGGTCGCCACCCTGATGCCGGGGCAGCGTGTGGACGGCACCGCGCGCGGCGCGGAAATAGTCCGGGACGCCCCGGCGTTACCTCTCGAGTGATGCCGAGAGGAGCCGCATGATCGACGTCCCCCTGTCCGTGCTCGACCTCGCCCCGGTGCAGACCGGCGCGAGCACGGGCGAGGCACTGGCCGCGACCACCGAATTGGCCAGGCGGACCGAAGCTCTCGGCTATCGGCGATTCTGGGTGGCCGAACACCACAACATGCCGGGCATCGCCAGTTCGGCGCCGAGCGTGGTGATCGCGCACCTGGCCAACGCCACCTCGCGCATCCGCGTCGGCTCCGGCGGGGTGATGCTGCCGAATCACGCGCCGCTGGTGGTGGCCGAGCAGTTCGGCACGCTCGAGGCGCTGCATCCTGGGCGCATCGACCTGGGCATCGGCCGCGCGCCCGGCACCGATCAGGCCACCGCGCTGGCGCTGCGCCGCACCGCCGAAGGGCTGGCCGCCGAATCCTTCCCGACCGAACTCGCCGCGCTGCTGCGCTACTTCCGTGGCACCTCGGCCGACGGCATCAGCGCCACGCCGGGGCGCGGCGAAGAGCCCGAGATCTGGCTGCTCGGGTCGAGCGGCTACAGCGCGCAGGTGGCGGCGGTGCTCGGCGTGCGGTTCGCGTTCGCCCACCACATCAATCCGCTCGGCACCGAGGACGCGCTCGCCCTGTACCGCAACAGCTTCCGACCGACGGCCGATCTGGAAACCCCCTACGCCATGGTGGCCCTGTCGGCGGTCTGCGCCGACACCGACGAGCGCGCCGAAGAACTCTCCGCGCCACGGGATCTCGCGTTCCTCCAGCTGGCCGCCGGGCGGCCCGGCACGCTGCCGTCCACCGAGGAGGCGGCGAAATTCCGCCCCACGGAACGGGAACGGCAGTTCATCGCGCAGCGCAGGCAGGGGCAGGCGACCGGCTCCCCGGACACGGTGCGCGCCCAGCTCACCGATCTCCTGCACCGCACCGGCGCCGACGAACTCATGCTCAACACGCTCGTCTACGACATCGAGGACCGGGCCCGCTCCTTCGAACTCATCGAGAAGATCGCCGCTTCCTGAGGACCTCAGCGCAATTCCTGACGGCCTCGGGCACACCTCCCGACGACCTCAGCGCGGCTCCTGTGACCTCAGCGCGGCTCCTGTGACCTCAGCGCGGCTCCTGTGACCTCAGCGCGGCACATCATCGACCCGGGGTCCGGGTCCTCCTGACAAGCTCAGCGCAGCGGGAAGCCCAGCGTGGCAAGGGATTCCCGCAGCCGGTCGCGGCCGTTGAGGCTGCGGGGCGAGGCGAGGCGGGCGAGCACGCGCTCGGTCCAAGAGTGCGCGAGGTTCTGCTCGGCGTAGAAGTCGGCGATCCTGGTCTCGTAGTCGGCGACGTGTTCGCGCTGGGCGGGCAGGTCGTAGGTCTCGTGGTGCAGCACCGCGGCCTGCGGCAGGCGAGGCTTCACCTTCGCCTCCTCCGCCGGATCGGGATGCCCGACGACGAGGCCGAACACCGCGAAAACACTGGGCGGCAGGCCGATTTCGGCGGCGACCCGCTCCGGGTGGTTGCGCAGCGCCCCGATGTAGACGGTGCCCAGGCCCAGCGATTCGGCGGCGACCACCGCGTTCTGCGCGGCCAGCGCGGCATCGATGAACCCGACGTAGCTCGACTCCAGGTAGTCCGCGCCCTCCAGGGGCGCCTCGCGGTCGGCGGCGAGCTGGCGCAGCCGCGCGAAATCGGCGGTCCAGACCAGCAGCACCGGCGCCTGCTCGATATGCGCCTGGCCGCCCGCCAGCGCCGCCAGCCGGGCCTTGCGCTCGGGATCGCGCACCGCGACCACGCTCCACACCTGCAGGTTCGAGGAGGTCGCGGCCGACTGGGCGGCCGAGACCAGCAGCCGCAGCACGTCGTCGGAGACCGGGTCGGGCAGGTACCGCCGCACCGAGCGGTGGTCGTGCAGCACCTGCAGCACCGGATTCCACAGGGCGGCGTCGACGGGCACCGGGTCGCGGTAGCGTTGCCGCACGGTGTCGGTCGGGGTGGGCGCGATCTGGGTCATGCGGTCATCTTCGCGGGGCGGGGTCGGCGCGTCTGCGGTAACCCTCACCGTGAACGCAACCGCCGTGCCCGCCGGGCGCGAACGCGAGTACCTTGGTAAGGCATGCCTAATTAATTCGAGCGTCCGGAGGTAATCTTGGCCCGCCCACGCACCACCCTCACCGTGCTCCGCACCGAGTGGCTGACGCCGCACCTGATCCGCGTGCATTTCGGCGGCCCCGGATTCGCGGCCTTCCAGCCGATCGAGCACTCCGATTCCTACGTGAAGTTCATCTTCCCGCGCGACGGCATCGAGGTGCTGCGCACTTACACCGTCCGTGCGGTGGACCGGGAGGCGGGCACCCTGGCCGCCGATTTCGTGTTCCACGGCACCGAAGGCATCGCCGGGCCGTGGGCCGCGTCGGTGGAGCCCGGCGAGACCATCGACCTGTACGGACCGGGCGGGGCCTACTCGCCGCGCGCCGACGCCGACTGGCACCTGCTCGCCGGTGACGAATCCGCGCTGCCCGCCATCGCCGCCGCGCTCGAGGCGATGCCCGCCGACGCGGTCGGCGACGCGTTCGTCGAGGTGTCGGGCCCCGACGACGAGCTGAAGCTGGACAAGCCCGCCGGCGTGGAACTCACCTGGCTGCACCGGGGCGCGCGGCCCGCGGGCGAACTGCTCGCCGAGACGGTGCGCGCCGCCCCGTGGCGCGACGGTCAGGTGCAGGTGTTCATCCACGGCGAGGCGAGCGCCGTCATGCACGACCTGCGCCGCTACATCCGCCGCGACCGGCAGGTGCCCGCCGCGTGGGCGTCCTCGATCTCCGGGTACTGGCGGCGCGGCCGCACCGAGGAGGGCTTCCGGGAGTGGAAGGCCGACCTGGCCGCGAAGGAATCCGCGCCCGCCTGAACGAGTTCCGCGCCCGCGCTCAGTCGCCCCACTCGCTGCTCGACAGCGGCATCTCCCAGGTCGGCTGCGGGATCTCGGGGTGGTGCTCGGCCATGATCACCGAGGTCAGCGAACCGGGCGGCGCCTTGCGCGGGTCGGCGAGCGCTTGCGCCGCGATGGCGTCGGCGAGTGCCCGGCTGCCGCCTAGGCGTGGGTAGCGGGCGTGCACCAGGTCGGCGTAGCCCGGCGGCAGATCGCCGGGCGCGCCGCCGACGTCGATGCCGATGCCCTCCACCGCGATCCAGGCGGCCGCGGGACGGCGGCGCCGGTACACCGGTGATTCGAACAGGCCGGTGGTGTGGGCGGCGATCGCGTCCCACACGAGGTCGACGCGCTCGTCGATGATGCCGTGCCGCTCCAGGAACTCCGCCGCGTGGTCGGCGCCGTCTAGTTCGAATCTGTTCGCGCCGTTGGCGATAGCGCCGAGGCCGATGTCGTGGAGCGCGCAGATCACAGACAGCAGTTCGTCGTCGTAGTCGGCGATGTGTTCGGTGACGCGGGTGGCGAGCGAAGTCGCGGGGAGGGCCAGCGAGTCGGCCGGTGACCGATCGGCAGCGCGACCTCGGTCCGCACGCTGAACTGCGATTGCCCGCCGGGCCTGCGCAGGAACACCACGAGGGATTTCGCGAGCGACCGCGCCACCTCCGCGCCGAGATCCTCCTCGACGAGCGCGAGCGCCATATCGATTCCGGCCGTCACGCCCGCCGAGGTCACCACCGGCGCGTCCCGCACGAAGATCGCGTAGCCGGGCACGATCAACGTGTCGATCCGCCCCGCGAAATCCGGGATCGCGCCCCCGACCCCCATCGGCACGCCGACGTCGGTCACCACCGCCGCACCATCCGGGGACGCCAGCCGCACCCGGTAGCCTGCCCAGTGGAACACCTGCGCCGACCGGCCACATCCAGCATCATCACCCCCTCCCCCACCGCGATCACGACCTCGCGCTGCTCGTCCACGATCTCAGTCTTCGCGACGCCGTCGATGTCCTCGAGGACATCGGCCCCTTGGATCAGGACATGGTCACGGGAGCGGCAGCGCTTCGGCGGCAGCCCGGATGTCCGGCAGGCGCCCGGCGTCGGCCAGCAGTCCGGTGAGGGCGAACTCCACGATCTCCGCGGGACTCACCGCGATCTCCGGCAGCGCCAGCGCGTCGAACAGCGCCTGCACCAGCCGCGCCCCCGACACCGGATTCATCGGCCGCACCTCGCCTTCCGCCAATCCCTCCGTCACCCAGTCCACGACCACGCGGTCGAAGCGGTGCAGGAGTTCACGTTCCGCGTCGAACCGGTCCTGCTGGAGTTCCGGCGTGGTCAGGATGGAGATCAGCACGTAGGGCGAATCCCGCAGGTGTTCGAGCGAATCACGCAGCCAGCGGTGCAGTTTCACCATCGCGGGCGCGTCGGTCGCGACCAGCGCGCCGGCCAGCTCGAGCGGGCCTTGCAGACCGAGGCGCACCAGCGCGGCCAGGATGTCGTCCTTGGCGGCGAAGTGCTTGTACAGGGCGGGCTGGCGCACCCCGACGGCCGAGGCGATATCACGGGTCGAGGTCGCCGAGTAGCCGCGCGCGGCGATGAGCTCGGCGGCCGTGCGCAGGATCCGCTCGGCCGCCGGGCTCAGGGGTGCGGTCTCGGCGGTCACGCGCTTCAGGCTATAGCGTGCCCGGCCACGGTCCGTCGTCCAGCAGGGCGTGCGCGAGATCGCGGTAGAACGCGAGCACGCCCGGCCTCTCCTTGGGGCTGAGGTGACCGCGCTCGGCGTACCGGGACCCGGCCCCGCGCTGCACCGCCTCCAGCCCGCTCCGGTCCTCGTCGTTGATCATCGCGGTCACGGCTTGCTGGGTGCGCGCCAGATCCGCTGAGCCCACGGCGAGCTCGGGCAGGGTCAGCACACCGCCGAGGACCCGCACGCTGTCGATGGTCGACGGCAGGAACGTCAGCCACACCACCTGATCGGCCAGCGCGATGAACGCGCTCGCGGGGAACGCCAGCCCCACCATGGCGTGCGCCCGCTGGACGTCGTCGAGGGACAGCATCGCCGAGTCCACGGACATCGCGAGCGGGATGCGCAGGTGCAGCATCCACGGAGACGCCACCTCCACGTGGATGTCGCCACCGCCGGGCATGAAGGGCTGCAACGTCTCCCGGTGCAGTCCGAGCACGTGATAGTTCTCGTGCCCGTTCTCCATCACCAGCTTCCAGTTGGCCCGCCACTCCAGCGACCACGAGTCCACCTGCACCATCCGGTCCAGCCGGTATCCGGCGAAGTGCGGCGCGATCAGATCCAGATGTGCGGCGACGGGCTCGGCGCGCGCGTCCAGATTCAGCCACACGAAACCGTTCCACTCCGCGACCGCGAAACCGGGCAGCCGGCACTCGTCGGCGCGGAACTCCTTGTTTTCGGCCATGTACGGCGCGCCGCGCAGCCGCCCGTCCAATCCGTACTTCCACAGGTGGTACCGACAGGTGAACGCGGCGGTGTTTCCCGCGCCGGGTTCCACCAGGGGCATCAGCCGGTGCCGGCAGACCGGCGAATGCCCGCGCAGCACACCGTCGCCGTCGCGCACGACCACGGCCATCTCGCCCGCCACCGAGACCGCGACGTAGTCGCCCGGCGCGGCGAGCTGATCGGTGTGCGCGACCAGGAACCAGGAGCGATGGAAGATCCGCTCGCACTCCAGCTCCCAGAGTTCCGGGGAGGTGTAGGCGGCGGGCGGCAGGCTCAGCGCGGGGGCGTCGTCGCCCAGGTAGGCGCGCAGATCGGTGAGGATGTCGTCGATTCGGGTGAGCACGGGCATGAGTACCTCCCAAGCGATGGCGGTTATCGTTCGATAACCACTCCCAGGTTATCGAACGATAACCGATCGGTCACACCCCACTTTCAGGGGCACCGCGCGCCCTCGGCGGGTACGACACCCTCCCGCAGGTAGTCCTCGACCACCCGGTCCACACAGGGATCGACCCCTCCGTACGCGCCGTGGCCCGGCCCGTCGTAGGTGAGCAGGGTGGCGGGACGCAGGTGCTCGGCGACCTCGGTGACCCACTCGTAGCGCGCCTGCGGATCCCCCGTCGCACCGACGACGAGCACCGTCGGCGCACCGCCGCCGTCCAAGGCGACCCGTCCCACTCCGTGCACGGGCCACCGCGCGCATTCGGCCAGGCGCAGGCCGGTCAGTTCGCCGAAACGCGGTGATACCCGGGCGAATTCGGGCATCAGGTCGCGAATCTGCGCGACGGTGTAGATATCGGGGTAGTCGGCGCAGTTGATCGCCGTGTTCGCGGCGGCGAAGTTCGAGAACGTCCCGTCGGCGCGCCGGCCCGTGAAAAGTGCCGCGTACCCGGCCAATTCGCTTCCGTCACCCGCGAGCGCCCGCCCGAGCGCGAGTTCCAGGTGCGGCCAGGTCTCGGGCGCGGAGAGCGCGATGCCGAGCGCGGCGGTCGCCGTGGCGCGGTCGAGATCGCTCGACTCCGTATCCAGCGCGGACAGGAAGCGATCCGTGCCGTCCAGGGCGGCGTTCTCGTCGCGGCCCAGCGGGCACTGTCCGTCGTCGAGGCAGAACCTTACGAAGTCGCGCAGCGCCGCCTCCATGCCAGCGGCCTGGTCCAGCAGGGTGCGCCGGAATTCGCGCAGCGGCGTGCCGGGCGCGTCGAGCACCATGCGGCCCACGCGCTCCGGGGCCAGCGTGGCGTAGGCCGCGCCGAGCTGCCCGCCGTAGGAGACGCCGAGGAAGTCGAGCCGGCGCTCCCCGAGAGCGGCACGAATGAGGTCGAGGTCCCGTGCCGAGTCGGCGAGCCCGACGTGCGGCAGCAAGCGGCCCGAGCCGTTCACGCAGGAGTCGGCGAAACGCAGGCTCGCGGCGTCCAGTTCGGCCCATTCGGCGTCCGTGCGCGGCACGCGAGCGGGCAGCTCCGGCTGCTCGCAGGTGATCGGCGCGCTGCGCCCCACCCCGCGCGGATCCCAGGACACCAGGTCGTAGCGGTCCAGCAGACCGGCGAAGCGGGCGGCGACAGCGGGCGCGTGCTCGAAGCCGGAGCCACCCGGTCCGCCGGGGTTGTAGACCAGCGAGCCGAGCCGCCGGGCCGGGTCGGCGGTGCGCGATCGGAGGACGGCGAGGTCGATCGCGGGGCCGTCCGGACGGGCGTGATCCAACGGGACGGGGAGTGTCGCGCACTCCCATACGCGTCCGTCGTCGGGTGCCGCGAGGTCCGCGCACGGCGACCACGCCAGGGCGGCGGGCGCGTCGGTGGCGGCGGGCGCGTCGTCGGTGGCGGAATTCGCGCACCAGACCGCTACCGCACACGTCGCGACCAGTACGGAGATCCGTTGTATCCAGGGCATATGGATACCTTCGCGCGTCGCAACGCCGCGGGAGTCGGCCGTTCGTACTACTGGGCGACCTTCCTTCGGACGATTCGAGCGGCGTCCGAGGGCATCGACATCTCGGCCTCTCGGACCGCCGCCGTCAGTCGGCCACCGGCACGGGCTCGTCGGCGCGCGCCCGCACCGGATGGAATCCGGGCAGGTACCGGTCGACGAACGGAATCATGAGCTGGATCAGCGGCCCGATGCCGAAGGCGTACGCCAGGGTGCCCACGCCGACCGTGCCGCCGAGCAGCCAGCCGGTGGCCAGCACGGCCACTTCGATGCCGGTGCGGACCACGCGCACCGACCACCCGGTGCGCCGGACCAGTCCAGTCATCAGTCCATCACGCGGTCCCGGCCCCATGCCCGCGCCGATGTACAGCACGGTCGCCGCCGCGTTGAGCACCACCGCCGCCGGCATCGCGCCCACCCGCACGGGCATCGATTCCCACTCGGGCAGCAACCACAGGCCCGCGTCCACCGAGACGCCGATCACCACGATGTTGCTGATCGTGCCCAGACCGGGCCGCTGCCGCAACGGAATCCACAGCAGCAGCACCACGGCGCCCGTGACCGCGGTGACCATGCCGAAGCTCAGCGGGACGTGGCCCGCCACGCCCTGGTGGAACACGTCCCACGGGTCGAGCCCGAGACCGGCGCGCACCATGACCGCCATGGAGAAGCCGTACAACCACAGTCCGCTGTAGAGCGCGACCAACCGACGCACAAGCATGCAGACCAGGATGGGCCACCACTGGACTGCGTGAACAGAGCCAGTCACCAAGGTCTGGCCTGATTGTCTACCGTTCCACCGGCTCCCAGCCGGGCGGGGCGCCCGCTCCCCGAGCTGCCGGGGATCGCGCGACCGGTAGACGATGCAGGGCCGGAACAGGTACCCCACGGGCGCGCTGAACATGTGCACCAGCCGGGTGAACGGCACCAGCGCGATCAACACCATCCCGATCACCGCGTGGAGCTGATACGACAGCGGCACCCCCGCCATCAGCGACGGGTCGGAGTTCAGCGTCACGATGCCGCGCGCCCACGGCGCGATGGTCTGCCGGTAGTCGTAGCCCTCGTCGATCCGCGACTGGGAGAGTTTGGCCCACATACCCAGGACGATGGCCGACACCAGCACCAGGTACATCTGCTTGTCGTTGCGGGTGGTGGCGCGGAAGACCGCCGCCCTGGTGCGCCGCCGGTACACCAGCACCGCCAGGCCCACCACCGTGAGCACACCCGCCGCCGTCCCGCCGAACAACGACAGCAGGTGATAGGCGTGCTCGTCGAATCCGACGGCGTCGGTGCGGGATTCGGGCCCGCCTGCGCCAGCGCGCGGGCGGCGTCCCGGTCGCGCGGCGACGGCCTCGGCAGCGCCCCGCACAGCGCCGCCACGACCTGTGCGTACGGACCGTCGTTCCCCCCAGCGCGATCCGCAGCAGCTCTACCCCGGGCCGGTGCTCGAGCAGGACGTCCCGGTCCCCCGTGGCGGCCACGTACTCGTGCACCAGCGGCAGGTAGTCCGGCAGTTCCGCGCCCGCCAGCTCGAGCCCGGCCGCGCGATGCCGATGTTTCAGCGCCACCAGGGATTCCTCGCGCCTGCGGGTGTCGCCGTCCAGCCACCAGGTCAGGTGCAGGCAATGCCGGTTGTGGAAATCGACAGTGCGCACATAGGTTTCGGCGAGCGCGCCCAACGGCACCGACGCCGCGTACCCGAGGAATGGACGCAGCTCCGGCGCGCACGCGGCCGGCAGCTGCAGCCGGGACGCGAACCGCTCGTCCGGATAGTCCAGGCAGTCCGCGACCGCCTGGTAGAACGCGGGCCGAGTGCTCATCCCGCCTCCTCGTCGGCGGTCTGCCTGCGGCGCAAGGCGTGGAAGCTCTCGACGGTGGCCAGCGGTAGGAACTTGCGGCCCGACTCGTCCCCGAACGGGCCGGGCCGCCCATCCCCGGACCACCGTCGAAGTCGAGGCTGCACCCCTGCGGCAGCGCCGACTCCTCCAGCTGCCGCGCGTCACCGGCCGCCGCGGTCGGAATGACGTAGCGCTCTTCGTATTTCGCGACGGCGAGCAGGCGGTGCAGGTCGAAGAGCTGTGCGCCGGTCATGCCGACGGCGGTGGCGATCGACTCGTCGGGGCGGCTCCGCCGGATTGATGTCGCGCAGGTAGGAGCGCATCGCCGCCAGCCGCGCCAGCGCGTCGCGCACCGGCACCGGGTCACCGGCGGTGAACAGTTCGGCGAGGTATTCCAGCGGGATGCGCAGCGAGCCGATGGCGCCGAACAGGTTGTGCGCGTCCTCGCCGTCGAATCCGGTCGCCGTCAACGCGTCCACCACCGGCGACAGCGGCGGGATGTACCAGACCATCGGCAGGGTGGGGAATTCCGGATGCAGCGGCAGCGCCACCCGATACTCGCTGATGAGCGCGCGCACCGGTGAGCGGCGGGCGGCGTCGATCCAGTCCGGCGCGATCCCGGCCCGCTCGGCTTCCTGGCGCACCTCGGCATCCTCGGGGTCGAGGAACACGCCCAATTGCGCTTCATACAAATCCTTTTCGTCGGGAGTCGCAGCGGCCTCGGCGACGCGATCGGCGTCGTAGAGCACCACACCCAGGTAACACAGCCGCCCCATGCAGGTCTCCGAGCAGACGGTCGGCAACCCGACCTCCACGCGCGGATAGCAGAACGTGCACTTCTCCGCTTTCCCGGTGCGGTGGTTGAAATACACCTTCTTGTAAGGACATCCGGTCACGCACATGCGCCAGCCCCGGCAGCTGTCCTGATCCACCAGCACGATCCCGTCCTCGACGCGCTTGCTCGAGCAGCACGCCGCGCACGTACGGATACCGCACACGGGTGGGCGAATACGTGTACCAGGAGAAGGCGGCGCCGCGCGGGCAGCCGCGCGGCCCGTGCTCCGGGCGGTCCGCGCCGACGGAGGGATAGTCGGTGGCCTGGGTCTCCCAGGTGATGATGCCGTCCTCGACGTACACCTTCCACCGGCACGACCCCGTGCAGTTCACGCCGCGCGTCGAGTACACGACTTCGTCGTGGCTCCAGCGGTCGCGGAAGAACGTGTCGACGTCGGCGGATTGCCGTTGCTCGGCAGGCTGCTGCTGGTGGTGGCGGTGGGCGCGTGGCTGTTCACCCTCGCCGCGCTCATCTCCGACCGCACCGCGTTCGCCCCGGATCGGGCGCGCTCACCGCAGCCCCGCGCGGACGGGCGGTAGCGTCGGGGAGATGAGCAGCGTGGACGTGGCGATCGTCGGGTACGGGCTGGCCGGTGCGGTGTTCCACGCACCGCTGATCGCGGCGCAACCGAGAATGCGGGTGGCCGCCGTGGTGACCGGGTCACCGGAGCGGGCCGAGCAGGCGCGCCGCGCGCACCCGGGCGTGCGGGTGTTCCCGGACGTGGACGCGTTGTTCGCCGCGATCGGCGATTTCGGGCTCGTCGTGGTCGCGACGCCCAACCGGACGCACGCGCTGATCGCCCGCCGCGCCGTGGACGCCGGTGTCCCGGCGGTGGTCGACAAACCGTTCGCGGTGACGTCTGCCGAGGCCGAGGACGTCCTGCGGCGTGCCGAACACGCGGGCGTTCCGCTCTCGGTCTTCCAGAATCGCCGGTGGGACGGCGACTTCCGCACCGTGCGCGCGCTCGTCGAGGGCGGGGAACTGGGCGAGGTGCGCCGGTTCGAATCGCGCTTCGAGCGGTGGCGGCCGGTGCCCAAGGGCGGCTGGCGCGAGGTCGGCGGCGTGGCCGACGGCGCGGGCACCCTGCTCGATCTCGGCAGCCACTTGGTCGACCAGGCGTTGACGCTGTTCGGTCCGGCGCGGTCGGTGTACGCGGAGCTGGACAACCGGCGCGCGGGCGTCACCACCGACGACGACGCGTTCCTCGCGCTCACCCACACCTCGGGCGTGCGCTCGCACCTGTCGATGGGCGCGGTGACCCCGCAACTGGGGCCGCGGTTCCGGGTGCTCGGGTCGGAGTCGGGGTACGTCACCTACGGCCTCGACCCGCAGGAGGACGCGCTGCGCGCCGGGGGCGATCCCCGCGAAGAGGGTTGGGGCACGGTCGAACCCGACCGGTGGGGGCTGCTCGGCGCCGACCCCGACCTCACGCCCTACCCCACCCTGCCCGGCGACTACCCCGCCTTCTACACGGCGATGGCGGCGGCGATCCTGGACGGCGCGCACGCCCCGGTCGATCCGCACGACGCGGTCGCGGTGCTGCGCGTGCTGGAGGCGGCGCGGCGGTCGGCGGGCAGCGACGCCGTGGTGCACCTGGCCTGAGCGCCGGATCCGTCGGCGCCCCGGTGCGTTTCGCGCGCGCGGCCGGTAGGGTGCGGCGGTGAACACCGCAGAACTCGTCGATCGCGGCGCCTCCATCGCGGATCGGCTGACCACCACGCAGACCCCGCCGCCCTGGCAACTGGTGGTCGTGACCGCCGTCGCGGCCCTGGTGCTGGTGGGGTACGGACCGCTGTGGCGCGTCACCCGCAACGTGGTCACCATCGCCCACGAGGGCGGCCACGCCTTCGTCGCGCTGCTCACCGGCCGCAGGCT
The DNA here is from genome assembly GCF_003315035.1 of Nocardia puris. Taxonomy (GTDB): domain Bacteria; phylum Actinomycetota; class Actinomycetes; order Mycobacteriales; family Mycobacteriaceae; genus Nocardia; species Nocardia puris. The sequence goes on along the minus strand of NZ_QNRE01000002.1, from coordinate 93,301 downwards.
CAACAGCATCACCCTGCACTCCGACACCTCCGGTCTGACGGTCTCGAGCGGCAAACCGTACGGGCTCGGCATGATCCTCACCGCCATGGCGGGCTATCCCGCGCCGCCTCTGCTGGGGTTGGGTTTCGCGGCGCTGCTGGCGACCGAGCGGATCACGCTGATGTTGTGGACCACCCTGTTGTTGCTGGCGGCGGTGCTGATCAAGATCCGCAACTTCTACGGGCTGTTCAGCGTGCTCGTGGTGGGCGGCGCGGTGTTCGCGGTGTCGTGGTTCGGCGACGACACCTGGCAGGCGGCGTTCGCGTTCCTGTCCGCGTGGTTCCTGCTGTTCGCGGGACTGCGGCCGGTCATCGAGATGCAGCGCGGCCGCCGCAGGCGCTGGCGCAACCCCGCCGACGTCGACTCCGACGCCGACCAGCTGGCCCGGCTCACCCACCTCCCCGCCATCCTGTGGGTGCTGTTCTTCGCGGCGATCGCCGTGGGCGCGCTGGTCGTCGGCGGCGGGCTGTTGCTCTCCGACGCCACGGGGGCGTGCATTCCGGTGGTGTCGGGGCCGTGCCCGGCTGCTCCTTAGCGCACCGGGCGCGCCGGCACGTTCAGCGGCTACAACCCAACGCCGTCAGCGCCTCCTGCGCCAGTTCCTCCGCCGGGCGCGTGGCGTCGACGACGATCCCGCGCTCGGCCGCGGTCAGCGGTTGCAGGTCGGCGAGCTGGGAGTCCAGCAGGCTCGCGGGCATGAAGTGGCCCGGCCTGGTCCGCATCCGCCGGGACAGTTCCTCGTACGACGCGGTCAGGTGCAGGAAGAACAGGTCGGGCGCGGCGGCGCGCAGGCGGTCGCGGTAGCTCACCTTCAGCGCCGAGCAGCTCACCACCCCGCCCCGCTCGCCGCGCTCCGCCAGCCAGGCGGCGATGCGGTCCAGCCAGGGCGCGCGGTCGGCGTCGTCGAGCGGGCTGCCCGCCGCCATCTTCGCCAGATTGGCCTCGGGGTGGAAGGCGTCGCCCTCGGCGTACTCCACGCCCAGCGCGGCGGCCACCGCCGCGCCCGCCGTGGACTTGCCCGACCCGGACACCCCCATCGCCACCACCAGCGGCTTCGCGGCCTCGTCTGCGCCCACCGATCCTCCTCGTCTCACCCGTACCGCGTGCGCGGCAACCCGACGGTAACGCCCCCGCGCGCCGGACTCGGGCACGATGGAGACCATGAAACTGCGAATCTTCACCGAACCGCAGCAAGGCGCGGACTACGACACCCTGCTCACCGTCGCGAAAACCGCGGAGGACCTGGGCTACGACGCGTTCTTCCGCTCCGACCACTATCTGGCGATGGGCGACTCCGACGGGCTGCCCGGCCCCACCGACGCGTGGATCACCCTGGCCGGGCTCGCGCGCGAGACCAGCACCATCCGCCTCGGCACCCTGGTGACCGCCGCCACCTTCCGGCTACCCGGCCCGCTGGCGATCCAGGTCGCGCAGGTGGACCGGATGTCGGGCGGGCGCGTCGAGTTGGGCATCGGCAGCGGCTGGTTCGCCGAGGAGCACACCGCGTACGGCATCCCGTTCCCCAAGGACAAGTTCTCGCGGCTCGAGGAACAGCTCGCGATCATCACCGGCCTGTGGTCCACCAAGGTCGGCGACACGTTCAGCTTCGACGGCGCCCACTACACGCTCACCGACTCGCCCGCGCTGCCCAAACCGGCGCAGGATCCGGTGCCGATCCTGATCGGCGGCAACGGTCCCACCCGCACACCGCGCCTGGCGGCGCGCTACGCCACCGAGTTCAACCTGCCCTTCGCCTCCCTCGAGGACACGGCGGCGCAGTTCGAGCGGGTGCGCGCGGCGGTCCGCGAGCACGGCAGGCAGCCCGGCGACCTGGTGTACTCCAACGCGCTGGTCGCCTGCGTCGGCGGCACCGACGCCGAGGTGGCGCGGCGGGCGGCCGCGATCGGCCGAGAGGTGGACGAGCTGAAGACCAACGGCCTGGCCGGTTCCCCCGCCGAGGTGGTCGACAAGATCGGCCGCTACGCCGAGGTGGGCACCGAGCGGATCTACCTCCAGATCCTGGACCTGGCCGATCTGGACCATCTCGCCCTCATCGCCGACCAGGTCCGGCCGCAACTCTGAGCGACGGTAGCCTGTCCGGGTGCGACCGCTCGGCTTGGACGATCCCCGCTGGATCGGGGACTACCGGATCCTCGGCGTCCTCGGCGCGGGCGGAATGGGCAAGGTGTACCTCGGGCGCAACACCGGTGGCCGCACCGTCGCGGTGAAGGTGATCCGCCCGGATCTGGTGGGCGACACCGAATTCCGGGCCCGCTTCCGCCGCGAGGTGGCGGCCGCCCAGCGCGTGGGCGGCCGCTTCACCGCCCCGGTGCTCGACGCCGACGTCGACGCCGACCCGCCGTGGCTGGCGACCGGCTATGTGGCCGGGTTCGCGCTGTCGGAGGCCGTCGAGACCTTCGGGCCGTTCGGCGAGGACACGTTACTCGCGCTGGCGCGCGGGCTGGCGGCGGCCCTGGTCGCGGTGCACGAGGCGGGCGTGGTGCACCGCGACCTCAAACCGTCGAATGTGCTGCTGGCCGTGGACGGGCCGAAGGTGATCGACTTCGGCATCGCGCGCGCCGTGGAGGACACCGCGCTCACCACGACCGGAAAGGTCGTCGGCTCACCGGGTTTCATGTGCCCCGAACAGGTGACCGGCGAGCCGGTCGGGCCGGCGAGCGACGTGTTCGCCCTCGGCGGTGTGCTCACCTTCGCCGCGACCGGGCAGGGACCGTTCGGGACCGGCGAGACCATGCACCTGCTGTGGCGCATCGTCTACGAGGATCCGCGCCTGGACGCGGTGCCGGAGCGATTGCGTCCGATCGTCGCGTCCTGCCTGGCCAAGGATCCGGCCGCCCGGCCGGCACCCGCGCGCCTGCTCGACGACCTGGGGGCGCTCGGCGCGCCCGAGCGCACGGGCTGGTTGCCGCCCGCGGTCCTGGAGGAGGTGAGCGTCCGGGCGGTCCGGCTGCTCGATCTGGATTCCGGGCCGCTCGACCTGCCGACGCACCCGGCGACGGGGGGCACGCCCGCGCGACCGCATACCAACCCCGGGCCGCAAGGTTTTCCGAACGGCACCCAGCAGAACAGCTATTCGTCCGGCTCCCACCACACTCCACCGCCGACGACCTCCGGGTACGCACCGGGGCCCTACGCGGGTGGACCGGGGCCGCAGGCCGGGTATCAGCAGTCGAGTCACTTTGCTCCGCAGCACAACTCCGTAGATCAGCGGGCGAATCACTTTTCCCCGCAGCACAACTCCGTCGACCAGCCGGGGTATGGGCAGCGGCCGCCAGCAAAGTCGAAGCGTGGCCCCCTGCTGGCCGCGCTCGCGGTGGTCGCCGTGCTGGTGGCTGCGGGCGCGTACGTCATCGGAACGCAGTTGCGGGACAACGACTCCGGGCCGTCGGCGGCGGATACCACCACGCAGGTCACCACATCCGCCGAGAGCACGACCACGACGACCACCACCGCCGCCACCGCGACCGCCGCCGCGGCGGCCTCGGCGGTGCCCAGCGCGCTGGTCGGGACGTGGCGGGGCACCGTCGCCGACCCGATCTTCACCTTCGACCTCGAGATCACCATCCGGGAGGGCGCGGTCGGCGACGAGGTCGCCACCTCCGCCAACACCGGCAGGCTCTCCGGCACGCGCTGCGGTCGCGCCGAGCGCCTGACCGCCGCGACGGAGAACTCCATCACCCTGGTCGCGCGGCTCACCGAGAATCCCGGCACCTGCGTCGACGAGGGCTCCACGTCCACGGTGACGCTCCAGCCCGACGGGACCGTCCGCTACACCACCCCGGGCCTGGCGGGCGCGATGGAAGGCACGCTCACCAAGTCCTGATCCGCGCGGCGGGTGTCGCCCGGTCTCGGCACCGGGCATGATCGAAGGGGCCAGACACCGGGCGTGGCGCCGAGCTGCGCGAACGCCGAGCGACAGGGAGCGACGGCCATGGACACCACGCGGAACCGGCGGCGAGCGGCGATCCCGGCGGTGATCCTCGCCGTGGGGCTCATCGGGTGCGGCGCGCCCGACGACACTCCACCACCCGCCGAGACGCCGATCGCCTCGACCACGGCGGCCGGCACGCCCTCGGCGGCACCCGATCTCGGCGCTCCCGAAGTGGTCGCCCAAGGGCTGGACGTGCCGTGGGGGCTGGCGTTCCTGCCCGACGGCGCCGCGCTGGTCGCCGAACGCGACACCAGCCGGATCCTGCGCCTGACGCCGGGCCGCGAGCCCGAACCCGTCTACGAGGTGCCGGGTGTCGTCGCGCGCGGCGAGGGCGGGCTGCTCGGCCTGGCGGTCTCCCCCGGCTACGCGACCGACGGATACGTCTACGCGTACTTCACCGCCGCCGACGACAACCGCATCGTCCGGTTCCGGCTCGACAGCGATCCGGAGGTGGTGTTCGACGGTATCGCCAAGGCGGGCAACCACAATGGCGGACGTATCGCCTTCGGCCCCGACGGCATGCTCTACGCGGGCACCGGTGACGCCGCCGAACCCTCGCTCTCCCAGGATCTTTCGAGTCCCAACGGCAAGATCCTGCGCCTGACTCCCGACGGCGCCCCCGCGCCGGGCAACCCGGTCGCCGATTCGCCGGTCTACAGCTACGGGCACCGCAACGTGCAGGGGCTGGCCTGGGACGCGGCGGGCAGGCTGTTCGCGGCCGAGTTCGGGCAGAACCGGCTCGACGAGGTGAATCTCGTGACGCCGGGCGGCAATTACGGCTGGCCCGAGGTGGAGGGCACCGGCGGCGCGGACCGCGGGTACGTCGATCCGCTGGTCACCTGGTCGACCGACGAGGCGTCACCGTCGGGTATCGCGATCGCGGGCGACACGCTCTACGTGGCGGCGCTGCGGGGGCAGCGGTTGTGGACGGCGCCGGTCACGGACGGCGGACTCGGCACGCCGAGCGCGCTGTTCGACGGCGAGTACGGACGCCTGCGCACCGTGGAGGTCGCCTCCGACGGCGCGCTGTGGGTCACCACGTCCAACACCGACGGGCGCGGCCGGGTGCGCGCCGGCGACGACCGCGTGCTGCGGTTCCCCGCGCGCTGAGAGGTTCAGCTCCGACGGGTCGACAGCGCTGTCGGCGCCACGACCGCGAACAGGACCAGCACACCGCGCACGAATCCGATCCTGGTGTGGCCCAGCGTGCGCAGCGCCGGACCGTGGTCGAGCGCGACGACGACGCTCGCGCCCGAGACGAGCACCCACCACCCCGCGAGCACGGCCAGCCGCACCGGGCGCGGGGTGCGCGCGAATCCGAGCCGCAGTCGCAGGCAGTGGAACGGGATGTGGCGCAACTCGTCGTCGAGGATCAACGCCGCCACCCGAGCGGTCAGCGGATCGCCCACCCCGTCGCGCAGCGCCCGGTAGTACTGCACCGCAACGACTTCCGCGACCATCAGGACCAGCACCTCGAGCCGCAGCCCGAGCGCGCGCCGCAACCACACGAACACCGTGTCGCTCCAGTGCCCCGGCACCGTCGGCGCTCCGGCCGCGCGCAACAGCAGTTCCAGCAGCCGGGCGTGATTGCTCTCCTCGGCGACGAACAACCGCACGGCCCGCGCGTACTCGGGATCACCCGCCCGCTCGGCCTTCCCGATCAACTGCGCACCGTCCCCGCTCTCCCCCACCTGGAATCGCTGGAGGCTGCGCACCACCGCAGGATCGAGCCGCGCCCCCGCACCCCAGTCCGGGTCCCCCGCGACCACCCGCGCCCGCACCTTCGCCTCGAATTCCGTGGTCCACCGCCCGAATTCGCTCACCCCACCGAGTGTCCTCACCATGGCCGCAACCCTAGAAACCCGCTGTGCGGATTCCGGGGCCACCTCGTGGAGATTTCGTGAAGATCGCCGCGGTCAGGGTTTGCGGCCGACGCCGCCCCACGCCGAGGTGGGGGTTTCGCCGGGGTCGCCGAGCCAATGGTTGATCGGGACCACGCCGGGCTCGACGAGTTCGAGACCGTCGAAGACACCGCGGATCTCGTCGGAGGTGCGCGGGTTGTACGGCACGCCACCGGTTCTCGTGTAGTTGCGGCACATGCGGACGTAGGCGGCGTCGTCGGTGGACCCGTCGTAGAGCGCGAGGTAGCTGCCCGGCGGTACGCCGTCCATCATGGTGTCCACGACCCGGCGCACCTCGGCGTAGGTCTGCGCGTGGCCGAGCACGCCGATGAACATGACCGCGATCGGCTGCCGGAAGTTCAGCACGTTGCGGGCGTCGGCGAGAATCCGCTCCGGCTCGTGGAAGTCGGCTTCCAGGTAGGTGGTGACACCCTCGTCGGTGGTGTTCACCAGCAGCGCCCTGGCGTGCGCGAGCACCAGCGGATCGTTGTCCACGTAGACGATCCTGGCGTCCGGCGCGGCGGCCTGGGCCACCTCGTGGGTGTTCTGCATGGTGGGCAGTCCGGTGCCGATGTCGAGGAACTGGCGGATCCCGGCCTCGGCCGCCAGATAGCGCACCGCCCGGATCAGGAACTGCCGCGACTGTTTGGCCATCGCCTCGATCTGCGGATACGCCGCGACGCCCGCCTCCCCCGCCAGCCGGTCCACCTCGTAGAAGTCGCTGCCGCCCAGCCAGTAGTTCCAGATTCTCGCCGAATGCGGGATGTCCGTGCGGATCGGGCTGGGGCGCTTGTCTGCCATGCTGGCTCCTGAAAAAGACGACGCGGTGACTCTACAACCGATCCCGCCCGCGCACCCGGCTCTTGGCTCAGGTTTCCAGCACGGCCCGCGCCGCGTTGTGGCCGGGGATGCCGCTCACGCCGCCGCCGCGCACCGCCCCTGCGCCGCAGAGGAACACGTTGCGCACCGACGTCTCCACACCCCAGCGCGCGGCCGGGGTGGACGCCTCCCCCTCCAGGAACGGGAAGGCCAGATCGCGATGGAAGATGTGCCCGCCGGGCATCCCGATCTCACGCTCCAGATCGAGCGGCGTCTTCACCTCGAGGCACGGTTCGCCGTTCGCGTCCTCGGCCAGGCACGCCGAAACCGGTTCGGCCAGTACCGCATCCAGCTGGTCCAGCGCCGACCGGGTGGCCGCGGCCTTGGCGGCGGCCGGATCGTCTTCGAAAAGCCTTGCCGGGGTGTGCAATCCGAACAGGGTGAGCGTGTGCATGCCGTCGGCGGCCGCCGCCTCGGACAGGATGGAAGGGTCGGTCAGCGTGTGACAGTAGATCTCCGACGGAGTCGCCGAGGGGATGCGGCCCGCCACCGCCTCGCGATACGCGGCCTCCAATTGCGTGTAGGACTCCGCGATGTGGAATGTACCCGCGAACGCGTCGGCGGGATCGACGGCGGCATCCCGCAATCGGGGCAGCCGTCGCAGCACCATGTTCACTTTCAGCTGCGCGCCTTCGGGTTTGGCGGCGGGCTCGCGGCCGAGCAGCCGGTCCAGCACGTAGGGCGCGGCGTTCACCAGCACGTGCCGCGCGCCGACGCGGCCGCCGTCGTAGCGCACCTCGGCGGCGGTGCCGTCGCTGTCGATCGCGGTCACCGCCCGGCCGGTGACCAGTTCCGCGCCGGCCGCGCGGGCGGCCTCGGCCAGCGCGTGTGTGAGCGCGCCCATCCCGCCGATCGGGACGTCCCAGTCGCCGGTGCCGCCGCCGATGACGTGGTAGAGAAAGCACCGGTTCTGGCGCAGCGCGCGATCGTGGGCATGGGTGAGGGTGCCGATGAGCGCGTCGGTGAGGACGACGCCGCGCACGGTGTCGTCGGCGAACGTCGTCTCGATCGTCTCGCCGAGCGGGCGCTCGAACAGGGCGTCCCAGGTGGGCTCGTCGTCCACGCGGCGGCGGAGTTCGGCGCGGGTGGGCAGCGGTTCGGTGAGGGTGGGAAATACGCGCTCGGCGAGGCGCCCTGTGGTGCCGTAGAAGCGCCGCCATGCCTCGTACTCGCGATCCGATCCGGTGAGCCGGACGAAGGACTCCCGCGTCGCGGACTCCGAGCCCGTATCGACGAGGAGTCCGCCCGCGCCGACCGGCGTGTAGGACGAGACGCGCCTGCGGCGTGTACGGAAGAGCAGGCCGAGATCATCGACTATGCGCCGCGGCAGCAGGCTCACCAGATACGAATAGCGGGAGAGCCGAGCCTCGACGCCAGCGAAAGGTTGCTCGGAGACGGCGGCGCCCCCGGTGTGCGCTTGCCGTTCCAGGACCAGGACGGACCGGCCCGCGCGAGCCAGGTACGCCGCGGCGACCAAACCGTTGTGGCCGCCGCCGACCACCACTACGTCATAGGAGGAGTGCCTCGGCGTCATCCGTTCTCGATACCACGTCCGTGCGGGTCCGCCCTCGATCGCCGCGCCGGACCGGGTGGTCGAACGGATGCCGTGGCGTGCTTGCTTCGGTCGGCGCGGAGCCGCCCGGCGGGAGCGTAACAGCGCCGACCGACAGGATCGGCGCAACCGAATCCGACTGCTCCACAGGTGATTTCGTTGTTCACAAGATCATCCGTTGAGCACCGGAACTTGTCGGTGGGGTCGCGTAAGTTATCGGTCATGAGAACGAACGGGAGGGACCGCGATGGACGCGGATGATCGTGAGTGGGAGCGGGCGGCGGTGGTGCGGGTGCTGCCCGTCGTGGCCCCGCGCAAACTGGCCAAGGTGCCCTTCGTCGAGATGGCCGACGGGCGGCTGCAAGGTGTCGTGTCCAGCGGATCGGATATCGCCCGGGTCTACGTGTCGTCGGTATCGGCGACCACGCACGGGCTGAGTTGCAGCACCAATAACAACCGCCCCTGCGGCGGTCTGCGCGGCGCGTATCCGTGCAAGCACATCGGCGCCCTGCTGGACGAGGCGGTCACGCAGTACGGCCTCGCGCGGGTGGCGCGGTATCTGCGCGTCGAGGTGCCCGAGGGGTCCGGGCTGCTCTCCGCGCTGCGCTGCACGCACGAACCCGCGCCCGCCGCGGTCGTGTTCAGCCGCTTCCTGCGTCACCTCGCCTATCTGGAACTGCCCGGCGGCGCGGAGCCGCTGCCCGAGATGCAGTGGTTCCCGGCCACGGGGGTGGCGCGCTGATGCTCGCTGTGCAGATGTCCGCGCTGGCGGATTCGCCCTCCGGTGTGCCGGAGGCGCTCGAGGTGGTATCGGGATTCGACGGCGCGCTGGTGCACGGGCTCGCGCGCGTGACCGACGACCACGCGGCCGCGCTCGCGGCGCTGGCCGCCGCGGTGGCCGGTTCCCCGCTCGGCACGCCGGTCGCCGAGGCCGTGGCGAAGGTGACGGCCGGATCGATCGGCCCGGAAGAACTCGCCGCACTGGCCGCCGCGCGCGCCGCCCTGCTCGGCGCGGTGCACGACGCGCTGCTGGCCCAGTGCGACAACGCCTTCGGCCGCGAACGCGCCGACGCGCCGGACGACGCCGCTCCTCCGTCCGCACCGCACCCGCTCGCGGTGGGCGCGCGGGCGTGGTTGCAGGAGGTCGCGATCAGCGGGTGGCGCGGCGTGGACCACGACTTGGTCGCGGCGGCCGATCAGACCGTGGAGGCGCTGCTCGCCGAACCGGGTCTGCGCCGGCTCGCGGTGCTGCTCGACGGATTCACCGCCGAACTCGGCGCGTCCTGTCCGGTCGCCACGCTGGACCGCGTGCCCGCGCGGCGCTGGGCCGATCTGTGGACAAGGGCGGTGCTGCTGACTTGGCGAAGCGGCGCGACGAGTTCGGCCACCGCGGTGTCCGGCCGCCTGCTGCCGCTGGGGGTCGATCTGCACGAGCACGGCACCGCCGTGCAGGCGCAGGTCCATGCCGTGCTCGAAGCGGCGGGCGCGCCCGCCCGGCGCGTGCGCGTCAGCGTCTCGGCCGCGAAAGTGGACACGATCGTCGGACCGGCCGCCTGGCAGGTCCTCGGCGAGCATCCGCGCCTGCTGAAGGCGCTGGCCGACCATCTCGCGCTGGAGATCGACGGGATGGCGCTCACCGCGAGCGGCGACCTGATCTGGCGCGACGAGCACGCCGAATTCGGCGGGGCGGCCGACCCGTTCGCCACCGCCCGCGTCGCGCTGCCCACCGCCGTCGCGGCCGCGACACCGGCGCTGGACCGCGATCCCGTGCACCTGGCCGAGCCGGTGCTGCTGGAGGGGTACCGGGTGCGCGAGGGCGCGCTCGAACTCGACGGTCAGCGCGTGGCGCTCGATCTGGACCATCTGCCGAGCGCGGGTCCGCTCACCCGCGCGGCTGTCACGGCGTCCACCACCTGCCTCGGCCTGTTGCGCTGGGACTCCGGCGGCTGGTCGCTGCGGCCGCTGGCGGTGCGCAAGAAGGTCAAGGGCGCCGACGTCGACCTGCACGGCGGTGACTGGGCCTGCGGCCCCACCGACCCCAAAGTCGTGAAGGCGCAGGCGAAGACGGGCGACGCCGTCGCGGTGCTGCGCGAGCGGGCGGGACGGTTGCTGCGGAAATGAGCGAGAACCACGAGACCCGCCGCCAGATCCTCTACTGGCGCCTGTTGGCCGGCATCTTCGACGCCGACGCCCAGCCCACCCTCGAGACCGGCAGCCTGGCCGTCATCGAGGACCTGGGCCTGCCCGCCGCCCTGTTGGAGCCCGGCGTCGCCATCGACACCGTCATCCAGCGCTTCCCCGACCTCGAGCACGAATTCGACGCGGTCGGCGCGCGGGCGGGGGTGAACGAGGACGCCGTGCCCGGGGTGAGCGAGGCGCTGCGAGCGCTCGAGGCGGTCGAAGCCCAGAAGGTTCCGGTCGATGATGTAGCGGACGACACCGATTCGACGGCAGGCACTTCGGATACCGGCCTCGCCGCGCCGGGCACCCGAGCACCGGGCGACGACACCGGGGCCGAGTCCGTCGCAGGGCCGGGTGATAGCGCGCGGCGCGGCGTCGGCACCGGCGGGCCGGTCGGTGCCGAAGTGGACGAAACCGATTCCGGCACAGTGGATATCGCGATCTGGGCCGACGAGGTCCGCAACGCCGCGCTGCTGTCCAAGCTCCTGCTCAACGTCTTCGCGACCGGGTCGGGCGCCGTCACGGCCACGCAGCTGGCGTGCTGGCAGCGCGACGCCGGGTGGTTGAAGCGCATGCTCGGCACCGAGGGTGGCGGGTCGATCACCGGGGTGCTGGCCGATCTCGAGGCGGATCTCGTCTCGCGGATGCGGCTGCGCGAGGTGCTGGCCGATCCGGCGCTGGCCGCGCAGCTCACCCCCAGCATGTCGCTGGTGGAGCAGTTGCTGCGCGACAAGTCGAACCTCTCCGGCGTCGCGCTGGCCAACGCGAAGGCGCTCATCCGGCGCTACGTCGAGGAGGTGGCCCAGGTGCTGCGCACGCAGGTGCAGCAGACCAGCGCGGGCACCCTCGACCGGTCGGTGCCGCCCAAGCGGATTCTGCGCAATCTCGATGTGGACCGCACCATCTGGAAGAACCTCACCAACTGGAACCCCGAGGACGAACGGCTCTACGTCGACCGGCTCTTCTACCGCCAGACCGCGAAACGGGTCGTGCCCGCGACGATGATCGTGGTGGTGGACCAGTCCGGCTCGATGGTGGACGCGATGGTCAACTGCACCATCCTCGCCTCCATCTTCGCCGGCCTGCCCAAAGTGGACGTCCACCTCATCGCCTACGACACCCGCGCCATCGACCTCACACCGTGGGTGCACGACCCGTTCGAGGTGCTGCTGCGCACCCAGCTCGGCGGCGGCACGCACGGCCCCGTGGCGATGACCATGGCGCGCCCGAAGATCACCGATCCCGCCAACACCGTGCTGGTGTGGATCTCGGACTTCTACGACGCGCACGAACTGCTCGAGAGCATGCAGGCCGTGCACCGCAGCGGCGTGAAGCTCATTCCCGTCGGCTCGGTGAACAGCTCGGGCCACCAGAGCGTGAATCCCTGGTTCCGCGAACGCTTGAAGGCGATGGGCACGCCGGTCCTGTCCGGCCGCATCCAGAAACTCGTCACCGAACTCAAGACTTTCCTCGATTAGGAGCACCACACCCATGACCGACACCCTGCGCGCCCCCGCCGAGATCAAGTACGCCGAGGAACTCGACTGGCTGGAGTCCATCGACGACGGCCCCAAACCGTTCGCGTGGCGGCTGAGCCCGAAGATGGTGCGGCTGTTCATCCTCGGCTCCGAGCGCGCCGACGGGCTGGACCGCCGGATCGACCAGAAGTGGTTCGGCGACCGCAGTTTCGTGGAACGCAGCATCGTCACACTGGCCTCCGACCGCGGCCTGCTGCTCATCGGCGACCCCGGCACCGGCAAGAGCTGGCTGGCCGAACTGCTCGCCGCCGCCATCAGCCGCAACTCCACGCTGGTGGTGCAGGGCACCGCGGGCACCACCGAGGACCACATCAAGTACTCGTGGAACATCTCGATGGTCATCGCCAAGGGGCAGTCGCGCGAGTCGATGATCCCCTCGCCCATCATGACCGCGATGGAGAACGGCGTCATCGGGCGCTTCGAGGAGCTGACCCGCTCCACGAGCGACGTGCAGGACGCGCTCATCTCGATCCTGTCCGAGAAGTACGTCTCGATCCCCGAACTCGACGACGACAATATCGTGTTCGCCAAGCCCGGCTTCTCCATCATCGCGACGGCCAACAGCCGCGACCGCGGCGTGAACGACCTGTCCTCGGCGCTCAAGCGGCGCTTCAACTTCGTGCGCATCCCGGTCGTGACGAACAAGCGCAGCGAGGCCGAGATCGTGCGCTTCCGCACGGCGGAACTGTTGCGCAGGCACAGCATCGAACTCGACGTGCCGCCCACGCTGCTGGACATCCTGCTCGACAGCTTCGCCGATCTGCGCGCCGCCGCGGCCGCGGCCACCTCCGACGAGGAGAAGCTGGAGTCGGCGCTGTCCACCGCCGAGCAGATCGGCGTGCTCGAGGACGCCATCCTGCACAGCCAGTTCTTCGGTGAGCGCGCCCTGGGCGCCCACACCCTGGCCGGATCGCTGGTCGGGTCGCTGGCCCGACGCACGCCGGAGGATCTGGCGATCCTCAACAAGTTCTGGCACGGCGTGGTGGAGCCGCGCAGCAAGGACCGCGGCGGTGCGTGGACCGAATTCCTCGACGGCGGCAAGGACGCGATCGCGAGGCTCTCGTGACGGCCGCGACCTTCGGCGCGCTGCGCGATCAACTCGCCTCCGCCGCAACCCGTTTCGCCGACCAGCCGGGCGCGGTGGCCGACATCCTGGCCGGCATCGCCGACGACGTGGACCGCGCGATGGCGGCGGAACTGGAGATCTTTCCGGTCTGCCACCATTCGCCGTCCTCCGGGCTGGCGATGGTGCGCAGGCTGCGGGAGAAGCAGCCCAAGGTGGTGTACCTGGAGCTGTGCGAGGATATGCGCCCGATCCTGGACGAGCTGCGCAATTGCCGCTTGCCGGTGGCGGTGCAGGCGTGGGCCGGTGAATTGGACGGTTTCCCCGCCGGGTGGGCGCCGCTCTCCGTAGTCGCGCCGATCACCGAGGCGTCGGCCGAATACCAGGCCATCTCCTACGCATTGGACACCCCGGGCGTGGAGCTGGTGCTGGTGGATCGCTCCACCGATCACGTCTTCCAGTGGGCGCCCAGGGAATCCGAGGCCGCACCGGATACCGAGAAGGAACCCGAGGGCGCGCTGCACGGCGACGCCGTCGGCCTCGAGATCGGCGATCTGCGCCCGCGTTTCGCCGAACTGGAGGAGCACCTGCTCCACCACGGCAGGGTGCGGCACTGGTCGGAGTGGTGGGACCAGTACGTCGAGCAGCCGCTGGCCGGCGCGGACTACGACACCTACCGGCAGGTCATGGTGATGATCGGCAGCCTGTTCCGCAGGCTGCGCCGGGGTGGGGTGGCCGAGGACGAGAACCGCGAGCGGTACATGTGGACGCGCATCCGCGAACACCTGGCCGGCTCCGGCACCGATCCGGGCGACTGCCTCTACGTGTGCGGCGCGTTCCACGCCGTGAGCCATGTCGAACAGTTCGGGCTGGCCGACGCCGAACCGTTCGAGATCACGCCGCCCACGGCCACCACGTGGCAGTACGGGTTGATCCCGTCCAGCCATTCCGCGATCGAGGCGCAGTTCGGGCTGGCGGGCGGGTCGGTCTCGATCGCGGCGGCCACCTGGGCGAAGGAGCTGAAGCGCGGACGCGTGGACCCGTTCCGTCTCGCCGGCCAGAAGTCCGGCCGCAAGACGCGCGCGAAGAAGCTGCCCGCGCCGAGCGCATCCGCCGCCGTCACCGACCGCTTGACCGGATTCCTGTCCACCCCACCGGTATTGGACACGCTCGACGAAGCGGAGCTGCTGGAGTGGTCGGTCGACATCGTGCGGCTGGCCCGGCGCAACGGTTACCTGGCCAGCACCGCCGACGCCATCGCGGTGTTCGAGACCTCGATCCTGTTGGCGGGCATGCGCAACCGCGCGCGGCCCACGCCGTACGACTTCCAGGACGCGGCGGTCACGTGTATCGAGAAGGACCACGTCCCCGGCAAACGGGACGTGCGGCGGCTGTGCGAGATCCTGCTCGGCGGCGACCGCATCGGTCAGGTCGGGTATGAGGCGCTGCCGCCGTTGGCCCGCGACGTGCTCGACCGGTTGGCGCCGCTGCGGCTGGACATGACCAAACGCACCGTGCAGCGGACGCTGCTGGATCTGCGGGCGCAGCCGGAGTTGCGGCCGTGTTCGGACCTGCTGTGGATGCTGCGCAAGCTGCTGCCCGCCGACGCGGCGCGCCCGATCATGGGGCAGCGGGCCCTGGGTGAGAAGTCGGTGCAGGAGAGCTGGGACCTCGCGCTGGGCAAACACCAGCGCGCGCTGGTGGAGCTCGGCTACGAGGGCGTGACCATCGAGCAGGTGCTCGAACAGCGGTTGCGCCGCGCGGTGAGCGCGCCCGACGCCACGGCCGCGGGCGCGCTGGCGGCGGTCGAGGACGCGCTGCTGTTCCTCGGTTCGACGCGGCTGGCCGACGAGCTGGGCACGCGGGCCGTCGAACTGCTCGCGGCGGAACGCTCGGTGGACGACGCCCCCGAGGTGTTGCGGCGGATCAGGTTGCTGCTCAACTACTTCCGCTCCACCGAGGACGGATTGCCCGGGTGGGTGGGCCGGTTCGTCACCGAGGGGTACGCGCACTACTGCACGTTGCTGCCGACGGCGTTCACCGACGAGAACACCGGGGTGCGCCCGGTGGGGGCCATGCTCGGCTTCCTGTTCGGGATGGAGAATCTGGCGCTCTCGCTCGGCTGCGACCACTCGCAGCTGGAACTGGCGGTGCTGCAATCCCATCCGGAGGCTCCGGCGAAGGTGGCGCTGCTGTGGGCGACGCGCCTGCAACTGGGCATGCTCACCCTCGCCGAGCTGCGCGAGCGCTGCGACGCGATGCTGTCCAATCCGCTGGTCGTGCCGTCCTTCCCGCACTACCTCAGCGGTTTCATCCAGGCCATGGACCCGGTGCCGTCGCTGAAACCGTTTGTGGTGGAACTGCTCTCGAAGGCGTTCGGCCGCCTCCCCGACAGCATCCTGCTGCCCTGGCTGCCGAAACTGGTCACCACCCTGCGCGGACAGGCGGCCGAGCTCATCCCGGTCCTCACCCGCGAGGCCGCGCGCACCTTCCCGCCGAACCTCCCCGCCATCGACGCGTGGACCCCACCGTGGGAGGCCTCCGCCCACCCCGCTCCCCCGCCTACGACCACGGCGGCGGGCGGGCCGGTCCCGGATCTCCTGGCCGCCCACCCGTCCACGTGCGACGCCCTGGCCACCCTCTTCGGCCATGAAATCGCCTGGACACCAACGGTATCCACCGCCCCCAACCCGGCGGGTCTGCTGCTCGACCGCCACCCTGAACCGGCGGCAGCCCTGGCAGCCCTACTCGCTACCACCGGCTGACAACCGGTGTACACGGCCGGGCCGGGCTCGCCCACTTCCTGCTCGGGCCCGCCCGCCGGCGGTGCGAGCCCTGTTGCCGGAGGCGGCATCCGGCCGAACGGCTGAATCGTGGAGTGCGAACAAGTGCGTGCAAGCGCGACACGGTGGCCTGCCCCGGCGACGATCGGGCGCGGGCGCCGTCGGTCCGGGTGCGGCGGCGCGTGAGCCGTTGCCCGAGGCGCTCGACGCCCCGCACCGGCAACCACGCCGGACAACCGGTACGCATCGGTGGCAGACCGGGGCGGGGCCGACCGGCGTTCCGCACGGTCGGCTCACTGAGGCTTGCTCAGCCGCCGAACACCAAGCACCCGTGCCCAACGTGGACGCCATTGCCCACGGGGACGGTGACGGAGGCGACTCGGGTGGTGTCGGGCACCTGGACGACGCTGATGGTGTGGTGCCCCGGAGTGGGCGGAACCCACTTCAACAGCGCGACACCACCCGTCGGGCGAACAGTCGCGAGGGGCACGCCGTTGTCGTAGAAGTACACCGGCTGCACGGCGTCGGTGACGAAGGCCTGAATGGTGTAACTACAGCTCGTGCCGTAGTTCGTCGCCATCCCGTACGCCAGATCGGGGAGAACACCGACCCTGGTCGCGCCGGCGGCGGCCTGCGGTGCGCCCGCAAGGCTGACAGTCAGCGCCCCCGCGCACGCGCCGGCGAACACGGCGGCACCCAACCGCCTGCGGCGACTCTGCCCCACAGCGACCATCGTGCACCCCTTCCGGGACGGTGATCCCCCGATGGTAATCCCGCCCGGTCCGAATCCGGGCCGATCCGCGCCGACTCGGAACGAAGTCCCGCCGCGGTGCACCACGCAGCCAGGCGCGGCGGGCGCCCGAACGATGCCCGCCGCGACAGGTTCACTCCACCAGGACCGACAGCGCCTCGGCGACGCAGGCGGGCTTCTCGCCACCTTCGATCTCGATGGTCACCCGGGCCGTGACCCTGGTGCCGGCCGAGCTGGGCGCGAGGGCGACCAGTTCGACCCCGGCCCGCACGCGGCTGCCCACCGGCACGACGGACGGGAAGCGCACCTTGTCGGTGCCGTAGTTGATGCCCATGCGCAGCCCGTCCACCCGGTACACCTCGCCGACCAGCATCGGCAGCAGCGAGAGGGTGAGGTAGCCGTGCGCGATGGGCGCGCCGAAGGGCCCGGCGGCGGCACGCTCCGGATCGACGTGAATCCACTGGTGGTCACCGGTGGCGTCGGCGAAGAGGTTCACCTGTTCCTGGGTGATGGTGTGCCAGTCGCTGTAGCCGAGGTGGGTGCCGAGGGCCGCCTCGAGCTCGGCGATGCCTTGGAAGATCCGCATGCTCGCGCTCCGTTCAGTCGGTCGGGCCGCCGGCCACGTAGATGACCTGGCCGGAGACGAAGCCCGCGCCCTCGCCGACGAAGAACGACACGGTGTTGGCGATGTCCTCGGGCCTGCCGGTGCGCTGCACCGGGATCTGCGCGGCCGCGGCGGCCCGGAACTGCTCGAACGGCACGCCGAGCCGGTCGGCGGTGGCGGCGGTCATGTCGGTCTCGATGAACCCGGGCGCGATCGCGTTGACGGTGACGCCGAACTTGCCGAGCTCGATGGCCAGCGTCTTGGTGAAGCCCTGCAGGCCGGCCTTGGCCGCCGAGTAGTTGGCCTGGCCGCGGTTGCCCAGCGCCGAGGTGCTGGACAGGTTGACGATCCGTCCCCACTTCGCCTCGGTCATGTACTTCTGAGCCGCCCTGCTCATCAGGAAGGAGCCGCGCAGGTGCACGTTCATCACCGCGTCCCAGTCGGCGACGCTCATCTTGAACAGCAGGTTGTCGCGGGTGATGCCCGCGTTGTTCACCAGCACGGTGGGCGCGCCCAGCTCCTCGGCCACCCGGGTGACCGCGGCCTCGACCGACGCCTCGTCGGACACGTCGACGCCGACGGCCATCGCCCGTCCGCCCGCGGCCTCGATCTCGGCGACGACCGGCTTACCGGCCGACTCGTCCAGGTCCAGCACCGCGACCGCGAGTCCGTCGGCGGCGAGCCTGCGGGCGGTCTCCGCGCCGATTCCGCGGGCGGATCCGGTGACGATGGCCGTGCGAGTGGTGGTGGCGCTCATGGTTCTCCTGACTGTCGGGACAAACTCCGGCTGCGAACACCCATAAGTTACATCTTGGCCGCCACGTCTCAAAGGGTCGCGGGCGGACGGCGGCGAAAACCCCAGGTCGTTAGATACACACTCGCACGGCTGTACGATTCTCCCGGTGACCACCGCACCTCGCCCCGCCGCCACCCGTTCCCCAGGACGTCCGGCTTCGGCCACCCGCGAGGAGGTCATCGCCCTCACCCGCCGCGCGTTCCTGGCCGGTGAGCGCGTGGACGTGCAGGCGATCGCCGCGGAACTCGGTCTCAGCCGCGCGTCCATCTACCGCTGGTTCGGCTCCCGCGACGGCCTGCTGGGCGCGATGCTGGTGCAGGAGTACAAGCAGATGATCGCGCGCGCCGACGCCAAGTGCCGCACCCGCGGCGCGCGGCGCATCCTCGAAGTGCTCGACCGGGTGGCGCGCTGGGAGGCGGTGAACGAGCCGTTCCGGCGGTACTTCGAGAACGAACCCATGTCAGGCCTGCGCATCCTCACCGCGAGCGACGGACCGGTGCAGCCGCACGCCGTGGCCGCGGTCGCCGAACTCATCGCGAAGGTGGAGGACGAGGACGGCTACGACCCCGTGCTCGAGCGCGACCTGCTGGCCTACACCCTGGTCCGCCTCGGCGAGGCTTTCCTCTACACCGACACCGCCGCGGGCATCCGCAACGACGTCGACCGGCTGCACGAGGTGCAGCGCGTGCTGCTCGGCCTCCCGTCGAGCGATTAGTCCTTCCCCGGAGACCGCACTCAGGCCCGCGCCCGTTCCCGGGCGAGCGCGCGGTCGCGCTGCTCCTCGAAACGCGGGATGCGCACCCGGGCCAGATCGTCCAGGAACGCGGCCAGCCGCTCCCGCACCACCTCGCCGCGCGGCCCGAAGTCGTTGCGCTCGAACACCTTCCACTGCCGCAGCACCGGTTCGAGCACTTCCTCGAGGTGCTGGCGCAGGTCGTAGACCCCGTGCTTGGCCATCAGCACGCCGTTGCGGCGGAAGTCGGGCATGCCCGCGCCCGGCATCCGGAAGTTCTCCACGATGGTGTCGATCGCCTCGATCGCCTGGTCGGGCACCAGGTCCAGCGCCGCCCCGCACACGGTGCGGTAGAAGATCATGTGCAGGTTCTCGTCGGCGGCGATGCGCTGCAACAAGCGGTCGGCCACCGGGTCCCGGCACACCTTGCCGGTGTTGCGGTGGGTCACCCGGGTCGCGAGTTCCTGGAAGCTGACGTAGGCGACCGAATGCAGGAATCCCGCGCCGCTGTCGACGTCGGCCTGTCCGATGCCGGAGTCGAATCCGGCCGTCATATGCGCCATGCGGGCCTGTTCGAGCGCGACCGGGTCCACGCCCCTGGTCACCACCAGGTAGTCGCGAATCACGGTGCTGTGGCGCATCTCCTCGGCCGTCCAGCGACCCACCCAGGTGCCCCACGCGCCGTCGCGGGAGAAGTTCTCGGAGATCTCGCGGTGGTAGGAGGGCAGGTTGTCCTCGGTGAGCAAGTTGGTGATCATCGCCGCCCGCGCGACATCGCTGAGCGCGGATTGTTCCGGCTCCCAATCGGTTCCGCCGAGCATGGCGAAGTTGCGTCCCTCGTCCCACGGGACGTAGTCGTGCGGATGCCAGTCGCGGGCCATGGCCAGGTGCCGGTTCACGCACGATTCGGCGACCGGTTCCAGTTCGGTGAGGATTTCGCGCTGCGTCAGATCGCGTGCCACTGTTCGCCTTTCGGAGTGTCGGCCGGGGACACGACGGCCAGATCACCGTCGTGGCGCCGGTAGAGGAGCTGCCCGCGGCCGGTGCGCGGGTCGGTGTGGAAGAGGAACGGCAAACCGTAGCGGCAGAGGTGGGCGGCGGCCTCCCGCTCGTCGAATCGACGAGTGTGCCGGGCGTCGACGGTGAGCGCCAACCGCCCGGTGCGGCAGGGCAAACCACCGCAGCACTGCCGCGCCAGCCGGACCCCGAACGGGCCTCCCCGGTAGACGACGGCGTCGCTGCCGGTGGTCGCGTCGGTGAACAGGTGCGCCTCGTAGTCCATGGCGTCGAGCACCGCTACCGCCTCGAGCACGGAACAGACCGCGAGCCGGAACCTCTTGTGCCGCACCACCGGCCGAGGAGCGGTGCCATACCCGATGGGTACGCGGTCGGGATCGGGCCACGGCCGCGTGCCCCGGACCGCGAGCACGGTCAGATGCCGATCCACCCGCCGCACCAGGCGATCCACCACGTCGGCCGGGGCATCGGCGACCTGGACGCGCGCCGGCCGCCCACGGAGTTCGAACCCGGCCTGGGCGACCGCCCCACCGGGCACACGGCGCGTTCGCAGCCGGAATCCCGAGCTGATCCCGTGCGCCCGAAGCACTTCCGACACCGCCGTCGCGGCAGCCTCGGCATGCTCCGGAGCGAATCCGGTCTCGGGCACCCACAGTTCGGAAATCTCGGCGACCACCGCACACACCCCGCTCTCCTCCGTCACGACATCGGCCGTCCCATGCCACCACCGGCCCGGCGCACCGCCACAGGGCCGAAGGTCCCGCCGCGCCGGGACCGACGGCCCCGGAAAACCCCGCGACCCCGCGGCAAGAACGTGACAGAGTGCCGACCATGACGGCACCGCAGTCGCCCGCCGGAGCGGAACCACCCCCGCCGGCCGACGTCACCCCTGAGTCGCGAGCGGCAGCGGGCGCGCCGCCGGGTCCGTTCGGCGCGCTTCCCTCGGCCGCGATCGCGCTCGTGGAACTCACCGAAGCGAACCTTCCCGACCTGCTCGAGGCGGCCGTGGCCGGAGCCGACCCGCTCGAAGTCATGCCCCCGGTCAGCGACCCACCCGGCTGGACCGCCGAACGCCGTGCCGCCTTCCTCGCCTTCCACCGCGGCCGCGCCCTGCACCGGGAGCACCCGGTCGAGCGCACGTTCGTGATCACCGTCGACGGCGTCGCGGTCGGCGCGGCGCGCCTGGAACCGCACGGCGAGGACGTCGAAGCCGGAATGTGGATCGGCCGCGCGCATCGCGGGCTCGGGATCGGCCGGATCGTCGCCGCCCGACTGCGCGAACTCGCCGCCGAGAGCACCGCCCGCCGCCTGACCGCCGTCACCACGACCGACAACATCCCCGCCCGCCGTCTCCTCGAAGCCGGCACGCGCACCCGGATCGACCGCGGCGAGGTCAGCGGGTCGGCCGACCTCACCTAGCCGCGCATGTCAAGGGCCTACAGTCACCAGAGCGAGGCCGAAGTCCGGACGCCGGCGCACCCCGGGATGCCTACGCTCGAAGGTGCCACCGGTGGCACGGAAGAGAGGCGGCGCATGATCACGGTGTTCCTGGTCGACGACCATCAGATCGTGCGGCGCGGCGTCGCCGACCTCATCGGCTGCGAAGACGACCTCGAGGTCGTCGGCGAGGCGGGCTCGGTGTCGGAGGCGCTGGCGCGGGTACCAGCGGCGAACCCCGACGTGGTGGTGCTCGACGTGCGCCTGCCCGACGGCAACGGCATCGAGCTGTGCCGCGAACTGCTCTCCCGCCACCCGGAGTTGCGCTGCCTCATCCTCACCTCGTTCACCGACGAACAGGCCATGCTCGACGCCATCCTGGCGGGCGCGGGCGGCTACGTCGTCAAGGACATCGGCACCACCGAACTGGTGGACGCCCTCCGCGCGATCGGCGCGGGCAGATCGCTGCTCGACAACCGCGCCGCCGCCGCGCTCATGGCGAAGCTGCGCGCCGAGGCCGAGGCCCGCACCGGCCCGCTGGCCGCGCTCACCGAACGCGAGCGCACCCTGCTCGCGCTGCTGGGTGAGGGGCTGACCAACCGGCAGATCGCGGCGCGCATGTTCCTGGCGGAGAAGACGGTGAAGAACTACGTCTCGCGGCTACTCACGAAACTGGGCGTCGAGCGCCGCACCCAAGCGGCGGTGCTGGCCTCCAAACTCGGCGCCACCCGCGAATGAGCGGGCCCTCCGGATCGGGGCAGGTGCTCGACCCGTCCGCCCAGTTGCGCCTGCGCGAACTGCTGGGCCAGGTGCAGGACCGCATCGCCGAGATCGTCGGCGTGCGCGACCGCATGGACCGGCTGATCGAGGCGATGCTCGTCGTCACCGCCGGTCTCGACCTGGACGACACGCTGCGCTCCATCGTGCACACCGCCATCGAATTGGTCGACGCCCGCTACGGCGCGCTCGGCGTGCGCGCGCCCGACCGCGCGGGCAAACAGCTCTCGGAATTCGTCTACGAGGGCATCGACGATCGCACCCGGGTGATGATCGGCGACCTGCCGCACGGGCGCGGCGTGCTCGGCCTGCTCATCGACGAACCGAAACCCATTCGCCTGTCGGATCTTTCGACGCATCCCGCGTCGGTGGGCTTTCCGGAGCACCACCCGCCGATGCGGAGCTTTCTCGGCGTGCCGGTGCAGGTGCGCGAGGAGGTATACGGAAACCTCTATCTCACCGAGAAATCCGGCGGTCAGGAGTTCACCGAGGACGACGAGGTGGTGGTGCGCGCGCTGGCCGCTGCGGCCGGTATCGCCATCGCCAACGCCCGCCTCTACGAACAGTCGCGCCGGCGCCAGCAGTGGCTGGAGGCGACCCGCGACGTCGCGACGGAACTGCTGGCGGGCGGTGCTCCCGACGACGTGCTCGCGCTCGTCGCCGAACGCGCGCTCACCCTCACCGAGTCGACACTCGGATTCCTCGCGCTCCCGGGCGATCCCGACGCACCGCCCGGCGAAGTCGAGGAACTGGTGGTGGTAGCCGCCGCCGGGAAGGAGGCCGACACCGTTGCGGGACAGATCATTCCGGTGCCCGATCCGCCCTTCGGCGCCGCCTTCCGCTCCGGCCTCGCGGGTGAGATCGAACAGTTCGAACAGATCGGCGCACCGCTGCTGCCCGCGGAGCACGGGCCGGTGCTGATCCTGCCGCTGCGCGCCGGCGGCACGGTGACCGGTGTGCTGGTCACCGTGCGCGAGGCGGGCACGCCCCCGCTGGACGAGGCGGGCCGGACCATGATGGCGGCGTTCTCCGATCAGGCCGCGCTCGCCCTGCGACTGGCTCACCAGCAGCGCCGGATGCGCGAACTGGACGTGCTCTCCGAACGCGACCGCATCGCCCGCGATCTGCACGATCACGTCATCCAGCGCCTCTACGCGGTGGGACTCTCCTTGCAGGGCACCGCGAAACGCGCCGAGGGCGACCGGACCCGCGCCCGGCTGGGCGATGCCATCGACGACATCCAGTCCATCGTGCAGGACATCCGCCATTCCATCTTCGACCTGCACAGCAGCCCCGGCGCCGACACCCCCAAGCTGCGCAAACGGCTGCACGAGGTGGCGACCAGCATGACCGCCGACACCGGCTTGCGCACCACGGTACGGCTGACGGGACCGATGTCGGTGCTGCCGCCGCACCTGGTCGAACACGTGGAAGCCGTGCTGCGCGAAGCGCTCAGCAACGTGGTGCGCCACGCGGACGCGAGCAGCGTCGCGGTGACGCTCACCGTCCGCGACGACGTCACGGTCGAGGTCACCGACGACGGCATCGGCATCCCGGCCGAGCTCACCCGCCACTCCGGCCTGGCGAACCTCGCCGCCCGCGCCGGGCAGGAGGGCGGCACGTTCGCCGTCACCGGCGCGCCGGGTCGCGGCTCGACGCTCACCTGGTCGGTCCCGCTGACCTGAGCGCGGTGAGCCCGCAGGTTCCGGCACGGGGGCGGCCCACGAGCCCCGCCGCCACCTGCTCGGCGGAATGCCTGCCCAGCCCGCACTCGGTGGAGAGGCCGAACTCCCCCGGCGCGGCGCGCAGGTCACGCTCGGCCGGCCGCCCCGGCTCGTCGGCGACTTCCGTTGGGCGGCAGACTAATTCGGTGGTCACGTCGATCCCGATGCTCGTCATGCTCCGCTGCTCGTCGGTGAGGCCGCCGTAGGGAGCCGCGCGGCCCGGTGGTCGGCCGATCAAGCGTTGGTGTAGGGGCGTGCAGAAGAGGTGAAGACGGACTCCGCACCGCTCCAGCGCGAGCCCATGCTGCGGACGAGACCGACGAACAGGCCCAGCACGCTCCCGTCAGCCGGGGGCCGCGCCCACCTCGCCGCGCCGCAGCAGCGACGCCGTCGTCCGGATCTGCGCTCACGAGTTCCAGTGCGACCGAAGGGTTCGCGGTGCGGAACCGCACCAGCGGGCCGGGTAGCAGGGTCGCCGCGACGCTCGGCGAACGTCGCCACGCGCAGCACCTCGCCCGACGCGTGCAGCCGGGTGAGTTCCGCCTCGGCGTCCGACACGGCCGAGAGAATGCGCGCGCTGTGCTCGAGCAGCACGGTGCCGGCCTGGGTGGGCTGCACGCCGAACGGCCCGCGCACCAGCAGCGGTTGCCCCAGTTCCCGTTCGAGTGCCGAGATCTGCTGGGACGCCGCCGAAGTCGTTGTAGTTCAGCACCGCCGCCGCGGCGGTCAGCGAACCGCACTGCACCCCCTGACGGAGGACGAGCAGCCTGCGGACGTCGAACATCACCTCACGCTAGGTCGCGCGCGGTCGCGCCCTCC
This sequence comes from Nocardia puris, assembly GCF_003315035.1. Lineage (GTDB taxonomy): Bacteria > Actinomycetota > Actinomycetes > Mycobacteriales > Mycobacteriaceae > Nocardia > Nocardia puris. Next base: position 68,755 of record NZ_QNRE01000002.1, on the reverse strand, counting down.
AGCTTTGCGATCAGGGTGAACGAATGCCCTCAGTACGCCGAGGCGGCGCCGGAGGGCGCGATGCCGTGGTGACGCAGCGCGACATCGGGATGCGCGCGGGTGCGCGACTTCCACGCGTTCTCGCCGTAGGTGTCGAAGATCGGGTTGTCCGGGTCGGCTTCGACGCCCCGAGACAGCGCGGCCAGTTCCGGGGGCAGCGTGATCAGCGGAATCCGCGCGTCCAGCGCCGGGTTCAGGAAGTACGGCACCGAGATCCGGTCCGTGCCGGGCGCGGGCGCGAGCACCCGGTGCCGGGTGGCGCGCAGATACCCGCCGGTCGCGACTTCGAGCAGTTCCCCGATATTGACGATGAACGCTCCGGGCAGCGGATCGGCGTCGATCCACTCCCCTGAGCGCGATTCCACTTGCAGCCCGGTCGATCCCGGCTCCACCAGCAGCAGCGTGAGCACGCCGGAGTCCTTGTGCGCGCCCACGCCCTGCGTGGTATCGGCGCTGCCCGGATAGCGCACCACTTTGATCAGCGTGGCGGGCGCCTCGGCGAACGCGGCGTCGAAATGGTCCTCGGCCGCGCCCAGGGACGCCGACCAGTGCCGCAGCAGCCGCAAGCCCACCTGGGAGAGCGTCGCGTCCCACGCCTCGAACGCGGGCCGCAGTTCCGGCAGCGCCGACGGCCACAGATTCGGGCCCTGCAACCGCCAGTAACCCTCGGCGCCGGGAATCACCTCGCGCTCGGGGCCGATGTCGATCTGCTCGCGCCAGTCGACCAACCCGTTGGTCAACTCGCCGCCCAAGCGCGAATAGCCGCGGAACTGCGGGCTCTCCAACTGGCTGATCTCCTGTTTCGCGGCGTCGGGCAGTGCGAAGAAGGCCCGCGCGAGCGCCAGGATCTCGTCCATCCGCGCCCGCTCGACGCCGTGGCCGACGAGGTAGAAGAAGCCGGCGTCGTGCGCCGCCTCGCGCACCGCCGTGCGGAACGCGGCGAGGTCAGGATCGGAGAGATCGAGCACAGGAAGCATGGCTCCACCGTGCCAACGAGCCGCGTCCCGCGCCAGTCGCGGCCGCGGGGTTTCAGTAATCCTTCACGCCTCCCGCACGTGCTCGAGCAGCACCGCGACGTGACTGTGCGCCGGGTCCTTCGACGCGGTGAGCAGCGTGACCGGCGCATCGCCCGCGAGCGCGCGCAAGTGCCGCAGACCCTCGCGCTGCCGCGGCCCGGTCAGTTCGGCCTCGTAGCGGCGGGTGAACTCGGCGAAGTCCGCGGCCGGGTCGTGGTGGAACCAGGTGCGCAGTTCGTCGGACGGCGTGACCTCCTTGTCCCACACGTCGACGCGCGTGCTCTTTGCTCAGGCCGCGCGGCCACAGCCGGTCGACCAGCACGCGGGTGCCGTCGTCGGCGGCGGGCGCCTCGTACACCCGCTTGGCGCGGAATTCACCCATGGCACTGCCCTTTCCGCTATTCCACCAGCAGGACGACCAATCGGCGCGCGGTTTCCTCGCCCGCGCCGGGACCGCCGAACCAGACGATCGGGCGGCGCGGATCGAGCCCGTCCATCACCTCGGGCAACGTGGGACCCACCTGATCGGCGCGCACCACGCACACGTGACACGCGGAGCCGAGCGTCGGCGCGCGGCGGCCTTGACCCGCACCGCCGTCCAGCACGATCGCCCCGGAGTCGGCGGCCGCGGCCACGCACGACGTGACCACCGCGTCGACGTCCTCTACCGTGCTCCGCTCGACGAGCGGGCTGTCGGGCACCACCGTGTGCGCGGCGTCGCCCGACCACACCGAGAGCCACTCCTCCGGCAGCCCGTCGGGCGCCAGCACCGACCGCGCCTCGTATTCGCGCAACGCCGTGTCCACCAGCCACGGGATCTGGGCGACCGCGACGCGGTGCACCGGCACGCCGATGTCCTCCAACCGGTCGGCGAACGCGTCGGCCAGCGCCGCCTGCTCGTGGGCCGCCTTCACCGGCGCGCGCCCGCGCTCCCCGCGCGGCACCCGCACCACCCGTTCGTCGTCGGGCAGGTCGATCAGCGCATCGCGCACGCGGCGCAGCATCTCCTCGCGGGAGTTCACGTCTCCCGCCTGTTCACCCAGCATCCCACTCCCCCGGCGGCCGCCACCGCCTCCCGGCTTCCGTGCACGGCGGTGGGACGCACGCGCCCCACCCCATCTCGCAGGATACCGACTCCCCGCGCGGGCCCCGGCCCGGCGGCGCCCACCCGGGGCCGCCCGCCGGCCGGGCCGCACCCATGCCCGCTCAGACCGTCGCTTCCACGGTCTTGTCGCCGCGATGCTCCACGGCGGCCAGCACCAAACCGTGGTCGTCGGCGTCGGCGCGCACGGTGTCGCCGGGTTCCAGGCCGCCGTCGAGCAGCAGGCGCGACAGCTTGTTGTCCAGTTCCTTCTGCACCGTGCGGCGCAGCGGCCGCGCGCCGTACTCGGGTTGGTAGCCGTGGTCGGCCAGCCAGTCCACCGCCGACTCGGTGATGTCGAGATCGATGTCCTGAGCGTGCAGCAACCTGCGGGTGCCGTCGAGCACCAGCTCCACGATGTCGCGCAGTTCGCGCCGGTCGAGGCGGTGGAAGACGATCGTCTCGTCGATGCGGTTGAGGAACTCGGGGCGGAAGTGCTGCCCGAGGCGCTCCATCAGCTTCGGCGTGATCGAGTCCACGTCGCCGTCGGGGGCGGACAGGATCAGGTCGGAGCCGATATTGCTGGTCATGATGACGATGGTGTTCTTGAAATCGACGGTGCGGCCCTTGCTGTCGGTGACCCGGCCGTCGTCGAGGAGTTGCAACAGCACGTTGAACACGTCGGGGTGCGCCTTCTCCACCTCGTCGAACAGGATCACCGAGTACGGCTGCCTGCGCACCTTGTCGGTGAGCTGGGCCGCGTCGTCGTAGCCGACGTATCCGGGCGGCGCGCCGACCAGCCGCGACACCGTGTGCTTCTCCTGGAACTCGCTCATATCGAAGCGGATGAGCCGGTCCTCATCGCCGAACACGGCCTCCGCCAACGCTTTCGCCAGCTCGGTCTTGCCGACGCCGGTGGGTCCGAGGAACAGGAACGAGCCGATCGGGCGGTTCGGATCCTTGAGACCGGCGCGCGCCCGGCGCACCGCCTCGGCCACCGCCACGATCGCCTCCTCCTGGCCGATGACGCGCTTGTGCAGCACATCCTCGAGCTTCAGCAGGCGTTCGCGCTCCTCGGTGGTGAGGTCGGCGACCGGGATGCCGGTCTGGCGCGACACCACCTCGGCGATATCGGTGACGGTGACCTCCGGCTCGTCCGCGGACTCCGCCGCCGACACCGAGCGCTCGGCCTCGGCGATCGCGGCCTTGAGTTCGTTGGCCTTCTCGTAGTCCTCGGCAGCCACCGCGGCGTCCTTCTCGCGGCGCAGCCGGGCCAGTTCCTCTTCCTTGGACCGCAGGTCCGGGCCGGGCGTCCGGGTGCGCAGGCGGACCCGCGCACCCGCCTGGTCGACCAGGTCGATCGCCTTGTCCGGCATGAACCGGTCGGTCAGGTAGCGATCGGACAGTTCCGCCGCCGCGATCAGCGCCTCGTCCTGATACCGCACCCCGTGGTGCTCCTCGTACACGTCGGCCAGGCCGCGCAGGATCTCGATGGTGTCCTCGACCGAGGGCTCCGACACCATGACCGGCTGGAACCGCCGCTCCAGCGCCGCGTCCTTCTCGATGTGGCGGCGGTACTCGTCGATGGTGGTGGCGCCGATGACGTGCAGATCACCGCGGGCGAGCGCGGGTTTGAGCAGATTGCCCGCGTCCATCGACCCCTCGGAGCCGCCGCCCGCGCCGACGATCGTGTGCAGTTCGTCGATGAACAGGACGAGTTCGTCGCTGTGCGCGCGCACCTCGTCCAGGAGTTTGGTGAGCCGCTCCTCGAACTCGCCCCGGTACTTGCTGCCCGCCACCAGCGCGCCCAGGTCGAGGGCGATGACGCGCCGGTCGGCGAGCGTGCTCGGCACGTCGCCGTTGACGATGCGCTGCGCCAAACCCTCCACGATGGCGGTCTTCCCGACGCCGGGATCACCGATCAGCACGGGGTTGTTCTTGCGGCGGCGCGACAGGATCTCGACGGTCTGCTCGATCTCCTCGGCGCGCCCGACCACCGGGTCCACCTTGCCCGCCCGCGCTTCGGCGGTGAGATCGCGGCCGTATTCGTCCAGGGTCGGGGTCTGGCTCGGTTCCTGTTTGCCGGGGGCGATGTTCTTCGCGCCGGTGAGCAACGTCCGCGCGGCCGGGCCGTCACCGAGTTCGGCGATGCCGAGCAGGATGTGTTCCGGGCCGATGTAGCTGCTGCCCGCCTCGGCGGCGCTCCGCTGCGCCGCGCGCAACGCCGATTTCGCGGCGGGACTGAGGATCAGCGTCTCGTCGGCGGGTTCGGACGGTTCGCCGGTGTCCTCGGCGGTCCGCATCTGCTCGGCAACCTTGTCCGGATCGTGGCCGAGTTCGGCGAGGATGCTGCGGCCGGGTTCGGCCTCGGTGGCCGCGTAGAGCAGATGCTCGGGGGTGACTTCGGTGTTGCCCCAGTCGCGGGCGGCCTCCCGCGCGGAGTTGACGAGCAACTTGGCGTTATCGGTCATCAAGCGCCCCAGATCGATGCGCTGGACCGGTGGTCGCGCAGCCATCCCGGGACCGAAGAATCGCTGGAAGATATCGTCGAAGGAATTCATCGAGTGCGGCCAACCCTCGGTCATGTCCACCTCACTGCGTCGGCGGCGCGTGGGCGCCGGCACGAATCACGGACGGTGCCGGACGCGTCGGCACCGGGACTTGCTCACGGTTCACGCTCGTTCACCTCGCGTCCCCCTGACGCCGGGGCGACCGAGCGGGAGTCGCCTCCCGCTCCCTGGCAACGTACCGCCGCCGCGCGGGGGGTGGCAACCGGTTCGTGCGTGTTCCACGCGGGAGTGGTTAACGGGTGGTTATCGGCAGTGCAGGCCGGTGGGTGAGCGGTGGATCGCCTGAGGGCGGGCGAGCACCGCGCTCGCAGGTAGGCGGACGCGGGCGCGGTTGGTCCTTCTGGATGCGCCTATCCTTCGACCATGGATACGGCTCGCTCGCGAAGCCCGGCTCCGGTGGCGTACCGCACGCTCGACGCTCTCGACGACGCGGTCTCTCACTGCCGCGCCTGCCCGAGGCTGGTGGCGTGGCGCGAGCAGGTGGCCCGCGAGAAGCGCGCCGCCTACCGCGACGAAACCTATTGGGGCCGACCGGTCCCCGGCTTCGGCCCCGCCGACGCCCGCCTCCTCATCGTCGGCCTGGCCCCCGCCGCCCACGGCGGCAACCGCACCGGCCGCATGTTCACCGGCGACCGCAGCGGCGACGTCCTCTACGCCGCCCTGCACGCCGTCGGCCTCGCCAACCAACCCACCTCCGTCCACCCCGGCGACGGACTCCGCCTGCTCGGCACCCGCGTCACCGCCCCCGTCCACTGCGCCCCACCCGACAACAAACCCACCCCCGACGAACGCGACCGCTGCCGCCACTGGCTCACCACCGAACTCGACCTCCTCGCCCCCACCCTCCGCGCCATCGTCGTGTTGGGCGGATTCGGTTGGCAGGCACTACTTCCCGTCCTCTCCGACGCCGGGTGGTCAGTACCCCGCCCCCGCCCCAAGTTCGGCCACGGCGTGCGCATCAACCTCTCCCCCGGCCCCTCCCGCCCCCACCCCCTGGCGTTGTTCGGCTGCTACCACGTGAGCCAGCAGAACACGTTCACCGGGAGATTGACTCCGGAGATGATCGAGAAAGTTCTCGCCGAGGCCGGGGCGGCCGCCGGGCTGAAAGTCAGCGGGCCGTGAATGTCTCCCCACCGCACGGACCCTCGGAGATCATGAGCCGTGCGCCGGCAATGACTGCATGAACGCCTCCGCGACCCGGATTTCGTCAACCCCCTCCAGACCCACGTTGTCGATATTCAGCACCACAGAACTGATCATTCGGCACGCTCGCCTTCATTGAACTCAGCCATCGCATCGATGCATCGCCCGAAGATCACACGCAACCGTTCACCCACGGCCGCTTGGTCCCTGATCGTCCCACTGACCGGCGCGTAAGCCGGCGTCGCCACTATGAGCGGAGGTAGCCCATCCGCGCGCCGATTCACCAGAACCTGTGCTCGGTCGCGCTCGGGAACGCCCCCGTACCTGTCGTGTGCCATGACGCACGATTATCCTGAATGAATCCCAGCTCCCACGGTGTCGCATGTCCATCGAACCGAGGATCGAAATTCCGAGCCGACCGTGCAGCCGACATCCATTCAGAGTCGGACAAACCATCCAGGTTGAAATGAATGGGGGTGCTTCCATCAAGGACGATGTCGCGCACCGTCATCCGCACCGCCGCCACGATGCTGCCGGCCATCGAAATCGCCTGCGACGCCGCCGAAGCCGCCTCCACCGCGGCCGAGAGCGCATCCGCGGTCTCCGCCGCCCGTGTCTTGTACGCGGAGGCCGCGGCGCCCTGCCACTCCTCCGTGTCCGACCCCACGGCACTCTTGTGCGACGCCGCCGTCTCGGCGATCTTCGCCGACACGTTCTCCCAGGTCTTCGCGTAGGCGGTGATCTGATCCGGGTCCCTCGCAACCCAATCCAGAGCGTCCTGCAACGGCTGCACGTGCTCGATCAGGAACCCGACCCCGAAGCCCGCCAGGGTGCCCAGCGGGTCGACAACCATCGCGGCGACCTCGATGCCGGTGGCCACCAGCCCCACCCCGGCCTCGATCCACGACCCCGACGATATCGCCGAATTGAGATCGGCTACGGTCTCGAAAAGCGTGACGCCGGAATACCATTCGGTGGAATCCTCCACCGAGGCGATCAGCGGATTCGACCTGCTCCCCCCCGGCAGATCACTCTGCGCCGATTTCACCTTGTTCGCATTCGACGCGTCGGTGGTGGTGAAACCGTCCGCCACCTGGCGCAGCTTTCCCGCATCGACGCCGACCGCGTCGATCGCGGCCTGGATCGCCGCGATCCCGTCTTCCTGCACCGAATCCACGAACAACGGCGGCAAGGACGCGCACAACTTGCCGAACGCGTCCGAGGGCGCCGATACCGCCCGCGCCGCCTCCAACGCCTGCGCCAACGGCGCCGCCAGCTTCTCCACATTCCCCGCGTGCGTCCGGATACGCTCCGGATCGACGTTCAACGAGTCGCTCAACGACACCACCCCCATGAAAGCCGTCCGGCATCCTCTCGGCCGAGCGCTGAGGAACAGGATGGCGGGGCGGGCGGCCCCGACGGTCCGGACGACTTCGCCCCGTGAGAGTCGCACACCTGGGCAGGGCTTTTCGGGCATTTCGACCCGCGTCGGATGCCTATCGAGCGACCCGTACCGACGGAGAAGTGATCACCTCCGGGCAGGGCCGACGCGAGGGCACGCTGCCGGAAGTCCAGACCGCGAACACAGCGTGCGAAGGCGATCATGACTGACGGGCATCTCGTGCCGGCGCAGGGCCGCTCCACTGTCGCGGCGGCGTCTCACGTCCACGCCAGTCGGCCCTCTCGCGCGCGGAGCACCGTCGGATTGGATGTAACGATCCTTCGACACCCGAATAACAGTCCGAGAACGACAGCCGGAGCGCGGCTCCGGCGGGACCGCTCGCGCAGTCGTTCGAGGCCTGCGGTAGCTCTAGAAATAGGGACAATCCGAGCGAAACGGCATCTGCTCGACCATTCAGCTAATCTGTGGACACTCGAATCTATTCCGGACTGATTCGCAGACCACAGTCCCAGTTCCGGCATGTTCCCTCTCACTTCCGTCTTGCTCGGTCCGGAATTCGGTGAATGATCGACAGCGGCGCCAGCGGAGGTATCCGATTCAGCACACATCTAGCAATGTCGCTTCCTGCGTGCGGGTCATTAGTTTCGGCAGGGAATGACATGATGAACTCTCGTATACGACTGCGGCGGGCGGCGACCCTGGCCACCGCAGCTCTCAGCACGACCGCACTCGTCGCGGTCGCCGCACCCGTGGGCCATGCCGACGGTCTGGAGATCGGCACCGGCTCGGCGGGCCTCAGCTTGGGGTCCTCCGGAATCGACGCCCGATCGACCACGACCGGCAGTGCCGGCATTCCGCTCGCCCTGGAGCCGGGGAGCGCCGGAGGCGCACTCGGCGCGGGGTCCGGGAGTGCGACCGGAATCGAAAGCGGTAGTGCCGGAACAGCACTCGGCCTCGGCACGGAAGCGCTCGGTAGCGGAAGCGGTGTACTCGAAAGCGGTAGTGCCGGAACAGCACTCGCTCTGGGGACCGGGAGCACGGACGCGCTGGGTTCCGGCAGCGCGAGCGCGTCAGGGTCCGGCAGCGCGAGCGCGTTGGGATTGGGCAGCGCCGAAGCGCTCGGCGCAGGGAGCGCGGGTTCCGCACTCGGGCTCGGAGCCAGTGCGCTGGATGCCGGATCGTCGGCGCTCGCCACGGGCAGCGCGGTGGCGGTCGGCCCGTTGCTGACCACATTGCTGGGAGTGGGTGCGGGTAGCGCCGGCTCACTCGGAACAGGAAGCGCCGCAGGGGCTCTGACCACGCTGGGCACCGGCAGCGCCGGACTGCTCGGCACCGGAAGCGCGACAGCGGCACCGCTACTGACCACTCTGCTCGGCGTCGGCACGGGCAGCGCTCTGGGCGGGGCGGCGCTGTTCGGCACCGGAAGCGCGGCAGCGGCTCCGCTACTCGCCGTCCTCGGGACAGGCAGCGCATTCGGCGGGATCGGCACGCTGGGGCTGCTGCTCAGCACCGGAAGCGCGGCCGTGGGTAGCGCAGCCCTCGGCAGCGCGGCGGTGGGTAGTGCGGCGGTGGGCAGCGCGGCGGTGGGCAGCGCGGCGGTCGGCGCCGGCGCCGGGGCGGCCGCGCTCGGCGGGTTGGCGCTCGGCCCGACCTCCCCCGCACCGAAGGGGCAGCAGCCAGGCGCGCCCTCGGGCGGCAATCCCGGCGCGCCCAGTGGGGCAGCTCCGGGCAGCAGCGCCGCGGGCACGTCCGCACCCGATGGCCGAACCTCGACCGCCGGTGGCCCTTCCACCGATTCGGCCGTCACATCCGCTCCCGGGTATCCCATCCCCACGGGGCACCCGGAAACCGGCCTGGGCGGTGCCCTGCACTCCGCGCGCGCTGTGCTGGCCGGCCTCGGGCTGTTGGCGCTGGTGGCGGCGGTCTACCTCATCCGTCGACCGAACAGAATACGCGCGACCGGCCGCTGAACGCCGAACCCCACCGTGGTCTGGACCGGCCCGGTCGATCCGGTCACCGATGTGACCGGATCGCCGGGCGGAACCTCATTCGGATCCACGACGAGAATCTCTCGCCGCGACCACAACCCATCCAGCGGCATAGGCAGTGAACCGAATCGCCGACAACCCCCTGAAATCACACCCGGGACCACGAATGAAAACCCCTCGCCGCGAACACAACCCGCCCCCTGTCGAAGCGAACCAACACACCCGGTCCCCTATCGCATCGGCGCCGGAACCCGCCACTGACCCGAAACACCGCTTCCGCGTACGGGCATCGCTCACGCTCCTCACCATTGCGGCAACCCTGTTCACGGCCTCCGCCCTCACCACCGCACACCAGGTGTCCACGCCGCCCAATGACGGCACGGGCGCTCTCAGCGCCCCGACACCCCCCGCGGGCGCGCTCCCCCGCTCCACCCCCACCGCGCTCTCCATCCCCGCCCTCGACCTCAGCATTCCACTCGACCGGGTCGCCCTACGCCCGGACGGAACTGTCGCCGACCCGGCGCGTTTCGATCGCCCGTCCTGGTACGAATCAGGCGCCACGCCAGGCGAACTCGGCTCGGCGGTGATCCTCGGCCATGTCGACTCCTATCGCGGCCGCGCCGTCTTCTTCCGCCTCGGCGAGCTACGCCCCGGCGACACCGTGCGCGTCGACAGAGCCGACAACACTACTGCCGAATTCCTCGTCACCCGCACTGAAACCGTCCCCAAGAACGCCTTCCCGAACCAGGCCGTCTACGGCTTCCACGGCACCGCCGACCTCCAATTGGTCACCTGCGGAGGAAGTTTCGACCCGGTCCGTCGCGCCTACCGCGACAACGTGATCATCTACACCACGTTCACCGGCACCGAATCCTCCGCCCTGGCCCACTGAACAGTTCGCCGGCCGACTGCCGCGCCACCGCCCGCATCGCCCGGACCTGCGCGGCGACGTACCGCGAGCGCGCGGGCTCGAACGGCAGCGTGCCGAGCAACCGGTCGGCGTCATCCACCAATCGACCGGCGGGCGGCGGTTCCTCGGCGTCCACCTGCCGGTTCCATTCGGGCGGCCCCTGGTAGATGAGCACAGTCCCGCTCACCTGCCGATCGAGCTGCAGGGCCAGCAGCGGTAGTCGCGGATCCACTCCTGTCGCGTCGTCATCGTCGCCTCCACACTTCGACAGTCATCACCGCGAAGCTAGCTGTACGATTTTTCGTACAGCGCACGTTCGAGGAGGAGCTATGCCTCGCACCGTCTGGCTGCGCGATCAGGGTCCGCCGCGCAAACCCCGGCTCTCCCGGGAGCGGATCGTCTCGGCCGCAATGGATCTGCTGGACGCGGAAGGCGTCGACGGATTCTCCATGCGCCGGTTGGCCGCCCGCCTGGACGCGGGCACGATGTCGCTCTACGCCTACGTCGAAACCCGAGAGGACGTGCTGGACCTGGCCCTCCACGCCGCGTTCGCCGAGATCGACCGCACACCGGACGACGCGAACGCCCCGTGGCGGGAACTCCTGACCCGCCAGCTCACGCGCAGCCGGGAGGTGATGCGCCGCCACCCGTGGATCCCGGTCCTCACCGCGACCCGCCCGCTGCTCGGCCCGAACGCCCTCGCCCGTTCCGAACTGTTCTACGCCGCGCTCGCTCGCGCGGGACTGTCCGGTGCGCCCCTGCTCGCGGCGGTCGGCGCGCTGAGCTACTACGTCAGCGGATTCGTCGCGTCGGAGAATGTGTGGCGGGCCACGATGCGCGATTCCGACGACGAGAAGCACCTACGGCGCGACGCCCAGGCCCACATCGATGAGCGCGCCGACCGGTATCCCGCGCTGTCCGCGCACGCCCACCTCGAGTTCTCCGATTTCGACGAGTCGTTCGCGCTCGGCCTGAACATCGTCCTGGACGGCATCGAGGCGCAACTGCCGCGATGAGGACGGGGCGACGCCCCGCGTCAGGACACCGACACGGCGTCGGATTCCGGGGCCGCGCCGCGTGAGTCCGGCGCGGCGAGACGCACGGCGTCCGCCGCCATGTCGTCCACCTGCTCATTGGAGCGGATCTCCGCCTCCACACGCGCCCGGTAGTTCTCGATCTCGCGCGCGACGGCGGACTCGTCCCAACCCAAGTGCGGCGCGACCAGTTTCGCCACCTCGCCCGCCAGAAGGACGCCGCGGTCGACGGTTTCGACCGAGAGCCGCGTGCGGCGGGTGAGGATGTCGTCCAGGTGCAGGGCGCCCTCGTGGGTGACAGCGTAGACGATCTCGGCGCGCAGGTACCGCGAATTTCCCAGCGGGGCGGCCAGTTCCGGGTCGGCGAAGATCAGGTCGCGCAGTTCGGCGACGGCGCTGCCGTAGCGGCCCAGGAGGTGGTCGACGGTGCGGGCGTCGACGCCGAACTCGGCGGCCAGGCGGGAACGCGACAGCGACAGTTCGCGGTAGCCGTGGGCGCCGACCAGCGGAACCTTCGCGGTGCGCGAGGCGCCGACGCGGCCGGGCAGGTCACGGACCGCCAGATCCACGGCGTCGGCGGCCATCACGCGGTAGGTGGTGTACTTGCCGCCCGCCACGATCACCAGGCCGGGCACCGGGTTCACCACCGTGTGCTCGCGCGAGAGCGCGCTCGTCTGCGCCACGTCACCCGCCGCCAGCAGAGGCCGCAACCCCGCGTACACGCCGACGATGTCCTCATGGCCGATGGGCTGCTCGAGCAGACGATTCACCTGCGCGAGAATGTAATCGATGTCGGCGCGGGTGGCGGCGGGGTGGGCGAGATCGTGGTCCCAGTCGGTGTCGGTGGTGCCGATGACCCAGTGATCGTCGCTCCACGGGCACGGGATGACGAACAGCAGGCTCTTCTCGGTCTCGGTGATGAGCCCGACCTCGGAGTCGATCCGGTCGCGCGGCACCACGATGTGCACGCCCTTGGAGGTGCGGATGCCGAATTCCCGGTCGCCGCCCAGCATTTCCTGGATCTCGTCGGTCCACGGCCCGGCCGCGTTGATCACGCGCTTCGCGCGCACGTCGATCCGCCGCCCGGTCTCCAGATCCCGCACCACCGCGCCGACCACCTGGTCGCCCGAGCGCAGGAAGTCCACCACGCGCGCACTCGAGGCGACGTGCGCGCCGTGGCTCGCGGCCGTGCGCGCCAGCATCATGGTGTGGCGCGCGTCGTCGAGCTGCCCCTCGTAGAAGCTGACGCCGCCGTGCACCCCGCCGCGCTTGGCTCCGGGGAAGCGCGCCAACGTCTTCCGCTTCCCGAGGTGCCGATGGTGCGCGGGCACACCGCGCCCCGCGCCGAGCACGTCGTACACGCCGACGCCGGCGCCGACCCAGGCCCGGTCCAGACCGGGCTTCTCGAGCGGGTACACGAACTCCACCGGCTTGGCCAGGTGCGGCGCGAGGGTGTCCAGGATCAGCGACCGTTCCCGCAGCGCCTCGAACACCAGCGCGAAGTTGAGCTGCTTGAGGTAGCGCAGCCCGCCGTGGATCAGCTTGGAGGAACGGCTGGAGGTGCCGGAGGCGTAGTCGCGGGCCTCCACCAGTCCCACGGTGAGCCCGCGTGTCACGGCGTCGAGCGCCGCGCCCGCGCCCACCACGCCCGCACCGACGACGAGCACGTCGAGTTCGGTGTTCGCCATGGTGTCGAGGGCGCGGGCGCGTCGCGCCGGGCTCATCGCGACCGGGGCGGTGAGGGATCGGTCGGCCATTGTCGGTGTCCTTTTCGGTAGTGGTTGCGCGCGTGCGCTGTTCAGTGCGTGGGGACCCAGTCGAGCGTCCGGTCGACGGCCTTGCGCCAGCCCTCGTATCCGGCGGCGCGCTGCGCGGGGGTCCATTCCGGCTGCCAGCGCGCCGATTCGCGCCAGTTGCGGCGCAATTCGTCGGTCCCGCCCCAGAATCCGACGGCCAGTCCGGCCGCGTAGGCCGCGCCGAGGGCGGTGGTCTCGGCGACGACGGGCCTGCTCACCGGCACACCCAGCACGTCGGCCTGGATGCGCATGCACAGGTTGTTCGCGGTGACTCCCCCGTCCACCTTCAGCACCTCCAGCGCCACACCGGAGTCCTTGACCATGGCGTCGGCCACGTCGCGGGTCTGGTAGCAGATCGCCTCCAGGGTGGCGCGGGCGATGTGGGCGTTGGTGGCGTAGCGGGTGAGGCCGACGATCGCGCCGCGGGCGTCGGAACGCCAGTGCGGCGCGTACAGGCCGGAGAACGCGGGCACGAAGTAGACGCCGCCGTTGTCGGCGACCTCGCCCGCCAATGTCTCGCTCTGCGAGGCGCCTTGGATGATGCCGAGCTGATCGCGCAGCCACTGCACGGCCGAGCCGGTCACCGCGATGGACCCTTCCAGCGCGTAGACCGGTGCGGCGGAACCCAATTGGTAGCAGACGGTGGTGAGCAGGCCGTTCGACGAGCGCATCGGTGTGGTTCCGGTATTGAGCAGCAGGAAGTTTCCGGTGCCGTAGGTGTTCTTCGCCTCGCCCGGTGCGAAGCACACCTGCCCGATCATGGCTGCCTGCTGATCGCCCACGGCGGCGGCCAGCGCCACCTCGCCGTCGAGCGGGCCGTGGGCGGCGGTGTGCCCATAGAGATCCGGGTCCGAGGAGGGGCGGATGGAGGGCAGCATGGCGCGCGGGATGCCGAACAGCGCGAGCAATTCGTCGTCCCAGTCCAGGGTTTCGAGATCCATGAGCATGGTGCGGCTGGCGTTGGTCACATCGGTGACGTGCACACCGCCGCGCGGACCGCCCGTGAGGTTCCACAGCAGCCAGGAGTCGATGGTGCCGAACAGCGCGTCGCCGCGGTCGGCCGCCGCGCGCAGGCCCTCGACGGTGTCGAGCAGCCAGCGCAGTTTGCCGCCGGAGAAATACGGGGCGGGCGGCAGGCCGGTCCGGTGCCGGATCAGCGCGCCGGCGCGGTCCTCGAGGTCGGCGGCGATGCGGTCGGTGCGCGTGTCCTGCCAGACGATCGCGTTGTGATATGGCCTGCCGGTGCGGCGGTCCCACACGACGGTGGTCTCGCGCTGATTCGTCACGCCGAGCGCGGCGAGATCGCCCGCGCGCAGGCCGTGGGCGTTGAGCGCGGTCTGGATCACCGCCGAGGTGCGCTCCCAGATCTCCACCGGGTTGTGCTCGACCCAGCCGGGACGCGGCAGGATCTGCTCGTGCTCGAGCTGGTGGCCGGCCACCACCGCGCCCGCGCGGTCGAAGACCAGGAAGCGCGTGCTGGTGGTGCCTTGGTCGACCGCACCGATGAGGTCTGGCATGTCTCGTTCTCCATGCTGTCCGTTGCCCGGCGCGCGTGGCCGGGGCGTCGTTGCCGACAGTAGGGAGCCGCCACCGGCCCGGCAACGGGGTCCGTACGACAATGTCGAACGTTTCGGCGCTAGGGTGGTGGGGTGCCGGGTCCGATCCAGTCGATCGAGCGCGCCGCCGCGATCCTGCGCGTGGTGGCGGACGCGCCGTTCGGCGTGGGCGTGGGTGAGCTGGCGAGCGCGCTCGGCCTGCCCAAGACCACGGCGCACGGTCTGTTGCGCACCCTGCTGCGCGTCGGCTACCTCGACCAGGACCCGCGCACGGGCCGCTACCTCGTCGGCACCGCCGCCCTCGGGCTCACCGCGCCGCCGCTGGACACCAACGTGCTGCGCTCCTACGCCATGAACTGGGCCGACACCCTCGCCGCCCGCACCGGCGAGTCGGTGCGCATCGGCGCGCTGCACGGCGAGCGGGTGCGGATCGCGCACCACGTCTTCCGCCCCGGCGGCGGTCCCCAGACGTTGCGCGTCGGCGTCGACCTGCCGTTGCACGCGACCGCGCTCGGCAAGGTGCTGCTCGCCTACACTCCCGGACTCACCGAGCGCGCCGGGACCGGCGCGCTCGCCGCCTTCACGCGCCGCACGATCACCGCCCCGCGCACCTTGGCGAGCGAGATCGCCCGGGTCCGCGCGCAGGGCTACGCCGAAGACGTGGGCGAGTACTCCTTCGAACGCGCGTCGCTCGCCGCGCCCCTGCGTGACGCGGGCGGGCGCGTGGTCGGCGCGATCGGCATCGTGGGCGACCTGGACCGGCTCACCGACCCGTCGCACCGAGCCGCCCACCTCGACACCGTTCGCGCTGTCGCCCAGTCGATTTCGCGCGATCTCGCCGCCGAGCACCCCCGCCGATGAGCGCCGACACCCGCGCCCGCTACGTCCTGGCCGTCGACCAGGGCACCACTTCGAGCCGCGCGATCCTCTACGACGCGGCGGGACAACTGGTTTCGGTCGCGCAGCGCGAGCACCGGCAGCTGTATCCGGCGGCGGGGCGGGTGGAGCACGACGCCGCCGAGATCCATCGGCACGTACGGGCGCTGATCGATCGGGTGATCGCCAAGGCCGGGATCCGCGCCGAGCAGGTCGTGGCGATCGGGATCGCGAATCAGCGGGAGACGACGGTCCTGTGGGACCGCGACACGGGCGTGCCCGTCGCCAACGCGATCGTCTGGCAGGACACCCGTACCGACGAACTCGTCGCCCGCCTGGCCGAGCGCGCCGACGCCGCCGAGGTGGTCGAGCGCTGCGGCCTGCCGCTGCTCGGCTACTTCGCCGCGCCCCGGGTGCGGTGGTTGCTGGATCGCGACGATCGCCTGCGCGCCAAGGCCGCACGCGGCGAGGTGCTGTTCGGCACCATGGACAGCTGGCTCATCTGGCACCTGACGGGCGGCCCGGACGGTGGCGTGCACGTCACCGACGTCACCAACGCCGGGCGCACCATGCTCATGAACCTGCGCACCCTGGACTGGGATGACCGGCTGCTCTCGTTCTTCGGCGTCCCCCGCGCGATGCTCCCCGAGATCCGTTCCAACGCCGAGGTATACGGCCACACCGCGGCGGGCATCCCCATCGCCGCCGCGCTCGGCGATCAGCAGGCCGCGCTGTTCGGGCAGACGTGTTTCGAGGCGGGCGAGGCGAAATGCACCTACGGCACCGGCAGTTTCCTGCTCGCCAACACCGGCACCGAACCCGTGCGCTCCACCCACGGGCTGCTCACCACCGTCGCCTTCCGGATCGGTACCGCGCCCGCGCACTACGCGCTGGAGGGATCGATGGCCGCCACCGGAACTCTGGTGCAGTGGTTGCGCGACCGCCTCGGCTTGATCGACGCCGCTCCCGAGATCGAGACTCTCGCGGGCACCGTCGACGACAACGGCGGCTGCTACGTCGTGCCGGCGTTCTCCGGGCTGTTCGCGCCCCGCTGGCGCTCCGAGGCGCGCGGCGTGATCGCCGGCCTCACGTCGTATATCACCAAGGGGCACTTGGCACGCGCCGTGCTCGAGGCCACGGCCTGGCAGACCCGCGAGGTGGTCGACGCATTGAACGCCGACACCCCGTACCCGCTCGCCGAACTGCGCGTCGACGGCGGTATGACCTCCAATAATCTGCTCATGCAACAGGTTTCGGACGCGCTCGGTGTGCCCGTCGAACGCCCGCTCTACTCGGAGACGGTCTCGCTGGGCGCGGCCTACGCGGCGGGACTGGCGGTCGGCCTCTGGCCCGATATGCCCGGCCTGCGCCGCAACCGCCACACCGCGAGCCGCTGGCTGCCCACCGTGCCCGAGTCCCGGCGCGACCGCGAATACCGCCGCTGGTCCCGAGCCGCCGAACTCACCTACAACTGGAACGAGCCTGACGAACCGTGAAGGCGCCCCGCCGACGCGGCGCCCCCGAACAGGCCGAGCCGTTGGCGAGCCCGGCGCGGCACCCGGCGCGTCGCGTTCGTCCCGGCTACCGTGCTGACCAGACCCGCCCGCACCGCCGGGCACCCCCGCGCGAGGAGGCGCCGTGCTCACCGTCGTCCAGATCCTGGCCGTGCTGGCCGCACTCCTGCACGGCTACATCTTCCTGCTCGAGTCCGTGCGGTTCGCCGACCCGAAGGTCTCACGCGGGCTGTTCGGCGTCGCCGAAGCCGATCTGCCCGCCGTGCGTCCCTGGGCCTTCAACCAGGGCTGGTACAACCTGTTCCTCGGCGTCGGGGCGCTCGTCGGTGCGATCCTGTTGCGCCCCAACCCGGATGCGGGATGGGCGCTGGTGATTCTGTCCTGCGGGTCGATGCTGGCCGCGGCGCTGGTCCTGGTCGCCACCGATCGCCGTATGATCAAGGCCGCCGCCAGTCAGGGCACCCTCCCCGGCCTGACCCTGCTGGCGAGCCTCACCCAACTCTGACGCCTCCGCCACGTCACCGAATGCCGACAGCGCCCCCGAAGATGCTCCGGGGGCGCTGTTCTCGGATCAAGCCTGGCGAAACCCTACGGGTTCAGCAACACCGGCAGGTGGCGGTGCCCGTTGGAGATGAAGCTCGGCACCGAGCCCAGATCGGCGTTCTCGTCGGCCAGCCGCATGTTCGGGAACCGGTCGAAGATCGCGGGCAGCGAGACCGCCGCCTCCAGCCGCGCCAGCGGCGCGCCGAGGCAGTGGTGCGCACCGTGCCCGAAGGCCAAGTGCTCCTTGGAGATCCGGTGCACGTCGAACTCGTCGGCGGTGTCGCCGTGCAGCTTCGGGTCCCGGTTGGCGGCCGCGTAGGAGGCGAGGATGGGGTCGCCCTTGGCGATGCGCACGCCCGAGACCTCGATGTCGTCCACGGCGAACCGCAGCGGCAGGTGCGCGACCGGCGCCTCGAAGCGCAGCGACTCCTCGATGAGGTCGGTCCAGGCGACCTGGCCCGACACCACGGCGGCCCGCTGCTCGGGGCGCGTCAGCAGTGCGTGGATCGCCTGATCCAGCAGGTTGACAGTGGTCTCGTGCCCGGCGCTGATCACCAGCAGCAGCGTGTCGATCAGTTCCTGCTCGGTGAGCTGGGTGCCGTCCTCCTCGTCGCGGTGCGAGACGAGCAGGCTGGTCATGTCGTCCCCCGGGTGCTCGCGCCGGAAGGCCACGAGTTCGCCCAGGATGCGGTACATCTCCATGTAGTTGGCCTGTGACTGCTCCGGCGTGAGGGAGGTGTCGAAGATGCCGTCGACACAGGTGCGCAGCCCGGCGTTCAGCGACTCCGGCACGCCCATCAGCTCCGAAATCACCTGGATGGGAAGCGGATACGCGAAACCCTCGCGCAGGTCGACCGGTTGGCCCTCGGGGGCGGCGGCGAGTTCGTCGAGCAGCGCGGCGGTGATCGCCTGCACCCGTTCGCGCATCGCCTCCGTGCGGCGGTGCGTGAACGCGGGGGCGACGAGCTTGCGCAGGCGGCGGTGATCGGCACCGTAGGCGGTGAACATGTTGTTCACCGCCACCCATAGGAACAGCGGCCAGTCCTGCGGGATCTCGCCGTTGATGAAGGCGGGCCAGTGCTGGCGCGCGTCCTTGGACACGCGCGAATCCACCAGCAGGCTCTTCAGCAGTTCGGCATCGCTCACCGACCAGGCACGCACTCCGCCGGGCAACTCCACCAGGGTCACCGGGCCGCGTTCACGCAGGCGCGCCGATTCACCCTGGATGTCGGCGCCGGTGGGATCGAGGACAAGGGGCTGGCTGTCCATCGGGTACTCCTTAATACACGTTCAGCGGAGGGGATTTCGGGAAGGTGACCGGAAGGGACACCAAGGCTCGATGGAAAGGTCCCGGCCGCCAGGTCAACTGGTCGACCGGGACCGCGAGACGCATCTCGGGCAGCGCGTCGAGCAGCTGGTCGATCGCGTCCTGCGCGATCAGATAGGCCGCCGACTTCGCCGGGCAGGAGTGCGGGCCCGCGCTCCACGCCAGATGCGAACGGTTGTCGGTGTATTCGCCCGCGTCGATGGCGGGATCGTTATTGCAGGCGGACATGCTGATGACCACCGGCTGGTGCGCGGGCAGCCACACGCCGTCGATGAGGATCGGCTGGCGCGGGTAGCTCACGCAGTAGTTGGCCATGGGCGGGTCGGTGAACAGCACCTCGTCCAGCGCGTCGCGGGTGGACAGGCTGCCGCCCAACAGGTTTCCGGCGAACCGGTCGTCGGTGAGCATGAGCAGCAGGGCGTTCACGATCAGGTTCTGCTGGGGTTCGATGCCCGCGCCGTAGAGGGTGACGAGCTGGTGGATCATCTCCACGTCGTCGAGCCCGACCGCGTGCTGGATCAGCCGCGAGGTGATGTCGTCGCCGGGCTGAGTGCGCTTGCGGGTGGTGAGGTCGAGCAGCGCGTCGGTGAGCATCGCGTTGCCCTTGTCGGCGTTGACGCCCTCGAAGATCGCGGCCATGCCGGTGGCCACCTGCTGGCCGATATCGCCTGGGCAGCCCAGCATTTCGTTGAGCACGGCGAAGGTGAGCGGGAAGGCGTACTGGCTGATCAGATCGGCCGCGCCGTCGGTGCAGAACGCGTTGATGAGCGGGACGGCGACGCGCTCGATGGTGGCGTGCATGGCGTGCAGATCCACCTCGCCGATGGCCGACACGTTCGCCTGCCGGTACCGGGTGTGGTCCAGGCCCGCGCTGCGCAGCGCGTTGGGCCGCCATTCCAGCATCGGCAGGATGGGGCACTCGCCCGGCACGTTCTTCTGCCAGTTGCGCGGATCGGCGGGAAAGTGCTCGGGGTCGTTGAGGATTCGCACGGCCGTGTGGTAGCCGATCACCAGGGTCGCGGGGATTCCCGGCGAGAGATCGACCGGCACCAGCGGGCCGTACCGGCGGCGCATCTGCCGGTAGGCGCGATGCGGGTCGGCGGCGAATTCCTCGGTGTAGAGCGGCACCCGGGGGCCGTCGGTGTCGATCGGCGAACTGTGCGGAACGGGGCAGACACCGGCGGAGGCCGTATGCGAGGGCGTGGTCAAAGTCGTGACTCCAGACGGTGGAACAGGAATTCGACGAGCGTGATGAGCGAGTGCAGGCAGGTGCCGCGGTTGCGGGCGTCCAGCGAGGTGAGCGGGGTGTCGGCGGTCAGGTCGAGCGCGTCGCGCACTTCCTCGAGCGGATACCGCTTGGCGCCGTCGAATTCGTTGACCGCCACCGAGTACGGCACGCCGCGCTCCTCGAGCACCGAGAGGACTTCGTCGGCCTTCTCGATGCGCCGGGTGTCGACCAGCACCAGCGCGCCCAGCGCGCCGCGAGCCAGTTCCTCCCACAGCGGCACGAACCGCTGTTGTCCCGGTGTACCGAAAAGATACAGTGCCAGTTGAGGATTCAGCGTGATACGCCCGAAATCCATGGCCACGGTGGTCTGCGTCTTCTCCGGCAGGCCCGCCATATCGTCCACGCCGATGCTGGCCTCGGTGATGGTCTCCTCGGTGCGCAGCGGCTTGATCTCGGAGACGCTGCTGACGAACGTGGTCTTGCCGACGCCGAAGTTGCCCGCCACCAACAGTTTCACCGACCGGGTGACGGTCTCCGGCACATAGTCGACGACGCGCTCAGGCCGAGAGAGCACGGAGCCCATTGAGTACCTCCTCCAACAGGGCGATCTCCGGCACGGTCTCGGCCGGTGTCGGCGTGCTCAGGTGCCCGCCGTCCATGAGATCGGAGACGACGATCTTCACCACCGAGGGCGGCAGATCCAGGTAGGCCGCGATCTCGGCGATCGAGAGCACGCCGCGCCCGCCGCACAGACCCAGTACCCGGCGCGCGTCCGGCCCGAGACCGGGTGCGGGGGGCAGCGCCGCGGCCACCAGCGTGACCAGATCCAGGTCGCGGGTCGCGCGGGAGCGCCCGCCGGTGCGCACATAGGCCCGAACCAGGTCGGGGTCGCGCCGGGACCTGGTCATGACCGGTCGCTGTCCGACCTCTGCCCCGACAGGCTGCCTAGCTCGTGCCCGACCCGGCCGGCCAGTTCGTTCATCCGGTGCGCGATGAGGGCCACGTCGATATCGGCCGTCGTCGAAACACCCAGCAGCGCACCCTCGCCCGCGGCGGTGATGAAGATCATCCCGTCGTCGTACTCGGTCACGTTCTGGCGCAGCCCGGTGCCGGGGCCGCCGCAGAACTCGCCCAGCGCCTTGCCGAGCGAGCGCAGCCCCGAGGCGGCGGCGGAGAACCGCTCGGCGTCGTCGCGGGCGATGCCCTTGGAGTGGGCGATGCGCAGTCCGTCGTCGGACAGCAGCACCGCGAAACGGACGCCGGGGATGTTCAGGTCTTCGAGAAGCCAGCCGAGCTTGTTGCTGCTGTCGGCCACGGCCGTGTTCGGGGTGCCCATCAACGTGTTCCTTCCGTGTTGTCGGCGGCGGCGCGGCCGCTCTTGGAACCGGTGTGCCATGCGGCGGCGATGTCGGGTCGTGCGAGCGCGGGCTGGGAACCGGTGTCGGTGCGCGCGACGACCGGGGGCGCCACTTCGCGGCGACGGCGTTTGGGCAACCCACCCTCGGTGATCTCGTGGGCGACGGGCTCGCTCTCGGCCTGCGCCACGGCCACCGCGACGGGTTCGCGGACCGGCGCGGGTTCCGGGGCGGGCGCGCTCTCGCGGATCGGCGCGGCCTCGCGGGCCGGTGCCTCCGCCGGGGTGGCGGGCGTGCCCGCGGTCGAGTCCACCGGGGCCAGCAGGGCCTCCGGGATGTACACCATGGCGCGCATGCCTCCGTAGGCGTTGGGCCCGTCGATGAAGACGGTGAACCCGTAGCGTCGCGCCAGCGCCGCGGCGCCCGGGAAACCCACCTTCGGGGACGGGCCGAGCTGGTGGATGTCGATGGGGCGCTCGCCCGCGAGGATCTGCCTGGCCTCCTCCATCTGCTCGGGGCTCATCCGCACGCCGGCGTCGTCGATGATGACGGTGACGCCGTGGTGCCCCTCCTGGAAACTGATGTCCACGAAGGAGGTCGGCGGCGAGTAGCGCAGGGCGTTGTCCAGCAGGGTCGCCAGCGTGTGCACGAGCGGCTCCACGGCGCGCGAGACCACCACCCGCTCCGACTGGTTGGTGCGCACCCGCAGGTAGTCGCGCACGCGGCCGGTCGCGCCGCCCACCACGTCGGTGAGCGTCTGGGCGGGCCAGCGGCGGCCGGGCAGGCCGCCGCAGACGATCACGTACGACTGGGCCTGGCGGATCATCTGCTGGACGGTGTGGTCGATGCGGGTGAGCGTGGCGTACACCTCGTCGTCGCGGTGGGCGCGCAGCGCGCCGCTGACCACCTGGCTGACGTCGGCGCCGAGGCTCACCACGGAGGTGCCGAAGGAGCGCACCGCGCCGCTGGTGGCGTCGCGGGCGGCGGCGGCGATCTCCTCGCGGACCGCGTCCTCGGCGGCCCGGACCGCCTGGCGCGTCCGGTTCTCGGCGTCCAGCGCGACCTGCTCCGCGGTCTCGTTGCGCAGCAGGCGCAGGTCCTCGGCGTGCCGCTCGGCGATCCACTGCAGGAAGCCCGCCAGCCGCGAATTCTCCAGTCCGGCGGGCACTTCCACGGCGACGGTGGTCGTCTCGTGGCGCCGCGCGGCCTCGGTGATCGCGGGCAGCGTGTGGGTGGCGAAGTGGTCGAGCGCCTCCTCACGCCGGTCGCGATCGGCCGCGAGTGCATCGGCCCGCGCGCGCTCCCGGCGCATGGCGTTCATCGCGAACAGCACCACCGCCAGCACGAGCGCGGCGGCGAGGATCCAGGAAAGAAGTACGGCGATATCCAGATTCATCAGTTCTCTCGTGGTCGACGGGATCGAGTCCTCCCCCGATATCCCGCCCCCCTACGGCCCCCGCCTGAACCAGCACCCTGCCACCACAGATCTCCGTCTCGCCTGCCACGATGTCCGATCGTGTGAAGCCTGATCGGAATCAGTACCACGCCGACGGACCCGTGCCGCATCCTCTCGAGGCTCACCCGCACGCCTCACGATGCAGCGGGACGGTGATCGATGTATCGATCACCGGACCGATCGTCACCCACCCGACCGGCCGGGAACCCGGCGACTCGCCAACCCTAGCAGCATCACAGCGAAGTCTCATCGTATCCCGCTGAACCGCTGCGCTTTTCGCTGTGACCTGCACGAACGCCACAGCCCGGCAAGGGGGCTGGCCACCGGGGGCGGCCGTCGCGGCGAACCCGCGCGGAACGGCCGGGGCGCACCGCGACGCGCCGGGGCGGCTGGCAGGATCGAGGGGATGAGCACCGAGAATCTGACCCGTGCCGAGGCGGCCGCGCGATCGGCCGCCGTGACCGTCCGCGGCTATCGCGTGGAGCTCGACGTCTCCGATGCGCCGGACCCGGACCGCCCCGGTTTCGCGACCACCACGACCGTCGAGTTCGACGCCACCACCGACCGGACGTGGCTGGACTTTCTCGGCCCGGCGGTGGAAGCGGTGACGGTCAACGGCCGCGAGGTGCCGGTCGAGTACGACGGGGCCAGGATCGCGCTCGGCAGTCTGGCCGCGTCGAACGTGGTGACGGTCCGGGCCACCGGCGCCTACAGCCGCTCGGGCGAGGGCCTGCACCGCTTCCTGGACCCGGCCGACGGGCAGACCTACCTCTACACCCAATACGAGCCCGCCGACGCGCGCCGCGTGTTCGCGTGCTTCGAACAGCCGGACCTGAAGGCGCCGTTCACGTTCGTGGTGACGGCGCCGCGCGGCTGGGAGGTGCTGTCGAACCGGCCCGCCGAGGCGGTGGCGGCCGAGGGCGAGCGGCAGACGGTGACGTTCTCCCCCACGCTGCCCCTCTCCACCTACATCACGGCGGTGGCCGCCGGGCCGTATCACCGCGTCGAATCCTCTTGGCGGCGGGACGATCTGGTGGTGCCGCTGGGTGTGCTGTGCCGCGCCTCGCTGGCGAAGTACCTGGACGCGGACACGATCCTCGAGGTCACGACCCAGGGGCTCGACTTCTTCGCCGAGCACTTCGACTACCCCTACCCGTGGGGGAAGTACGACCAGGTGTTCGTGCCCGAATACAACCTGGGCGCGATGGAGAATCCCGGCCTGGTGACCTTCACCGAGGAGTACGTCTTCCGCGGCGCGGCTACCGCCGCGCAGTACGAGGGCCGGGCCAACACGATCCTGCACGAGATGGCGCACATGTGGTTCGGCGACCTCGTCACGATGACGTGGTGGGACGACCTGTGGCTCAAGGAGTCCTTCGCCGACTACATGGGCGCCCTGGCCAACGCCGAGGCCACCCGGTGGCGCGACGCGTGGGTCGCGTTCGCGAATCGCCGTAAGGCG
Organism: Nocardia puris; assembly: GCF_003315035.1. Lineage (GTDB taxonomy): Bacteria > Actinomycetota > Actinomycetes > Mycobacteriales > Mycobacteriaceae > Nocardia > Nocardia puris. The sequence goes on along the minus strand of NZ_QNRE01000002.1, from coordinate 44,459 downwards.
TGGGCGTATTCGCAGGATCAGCTGCCCACGACCCACCCCATCGTGGCCGACATCCCCGATCTGGAGGCCGCGAAGCTGAACTTCGACGGCATCACCTACGCCAAGGGCGCGAGCGTGCTCAAGCAGCTGGTCGCGTGGGTCGGGCGCGACGAGTTCTTCGCGGGCTCCCGGCGATACTTCCGCAAGCACGCGTTCGGGAACACAACGCTGGCCGATCTGCTGACCGAGCTGTCGGCGGAGTCGGGACGCGACTTGGAGCAGTGGGCGCGGGCCTGGTTGCAGATGTCCGGGATGTCGACGATCTCGCTCGAGGACGGCGCGATCATGCAGACCGACCCGCGCCCGCACCGGTTGGCCGTAGGGCTCTACGACTTCGACACGGCGGGCGATCTGGTGCGCCGCGACCGCGTGGAGCTGGACCTGGTCGGCGAGCGCACGCCGGTCGCCCTCGCGCCCGCGCCCCTGATCCTGCTCAACGACGGCGATCTCACCTACGCGAAGATCCGCCTGGACGCCAATTCCCTTGCCACGGTGGAGGGTTCCCTCGACCGGGTGACCGATCCGCTGGCGCGCGGGCTGCTCTGGTCGGCGCTGTGGAACGCGGTGCGCGACGGGGTGCTCGACCCGTCCCGGTATCTGGCGATGGCCCGGCGCTTCGCCCCCGCCGAATCGAATATGGCGCTGCTGACCGCGGTGCTGGCGAACGCGTCGTTCACCATCGCGCACTATCTGCCCGGCGCGGCCCGCGACCGGTGGCGCGGCGACTGGCTCGAATCCTGCTGGGCCGCCCTGCATTCGGCCGCACCCGGCTCGGGCGCGCAGCTGGCCTGGGCGCGTGCGACGGCGACCGCCGCGACCGTCGACGGGCGGCACGCCACCGAGATCCGCGACATCCTGCTCGAGCGCGCACCGGCGCCCGACGGGCTCGCGCTCGATCCCGACCTGCGCTGGTCGCTGTGGCGGGCGCTGGCCGCGACCGGGGCCGCCGACGCCGCGGATCTCGACGCCGAACTCGCCCGCGACGACACGTCGTCGGGCCGCACCGCCCGGCTCGAAGCGCTGGCGGCGCGACCGGACGCCCGGGTGAAAGCCGAAGCGTGGTCGTCGGCACTCGAGGACACCGCACTGTCCAACGACCACCTCGACGCGGTGATCGACGGCTTCCGGGCCGGCGCGCGCCGCGACCTGCTCGCGCCCTACGACGGCGAGTACTTCGCGAACCTGCGCACGGTGTGGGCGCGGCGCAGTATCGAGATCGCGCGGCGCATCGTGCTCGGCCTGTTCCCCACGACGGAGTCGCTCGCGCCCGTCGACGACTGGCTCGCGGCGAACGAGGACGCGCCGGGAGCGCTGCGGCGCTTGGTGATCGAACAGCGCGACCACCTCGCGCGGGATCTGCGCGTGCGCCGCATCGAGTGGCCGGAGACCGAATAGCGGCGTCGGCGGTTCACTCGCGGGATACTCGGCGCGGCCGCCCATCTCGTGTCAGGTCAGGATGCGTCCGGCCCGGGACGAAACGCCGCCCACGGCGACACCCGACAAACGCGCGAAACGCCGCAGCGCCGGATCGTGTTCCGGCGCACGGCATCTCGGCGTTGCGGGTCAGTCCTGGCGGACGACCTCGATCTCGAGGCTCAGGGTGATCTTGTCGCCGATCACCGTGCCGCCGTCGGGCAGCGGCATGTCGATGTCGAGCCCGAACTCCTTGCGGCTCACCACGGTCTTGGCCTCGAAACCCGCGACGGTGCCCTGTCCCATGCCCGGGTTCACGCCCAGGAACTCGACCTCGAGCGACACCGGCTTGGTGTTGCCGCGCACCGTGAAATCGCCGTCCACCACGAAGTCGTCGCCGGAGACGCGGAAGCCGGTGGACTTGAACGTCATCACCGGGAACTGCTCGGCGTGGAAGAAGTCGGCGGTGCGCAGGTGGGCGTCGCGCTGGTCGTTGTCGGTGGTCAGCGAGTTCACCCGGATCTCGGCCTCGGCCGAGGCGGTGCCGTCCTCGTCGATGACGAGCTTGCCGTCGAAATCGGTGAAGCGGCCGCGGACCTTGCTCACCATGAGGTGGCGTACCGCGAAGCCGACGCTCGAGTGGGCGGGGTCGATGACCCAGGTACCGGCGGTGAGTCCGTTGGCGATTCCGGTCGTCATGGTCGATTCTCCTTTGTTGGTAGAACTTTCAATCATCGGGTGATACGTGGGCGACATCGTCGGCGCCCGGGGGTCAGTCCAGGCCGCGGCCGCTGAGCAGTTGCTCGAACGGCACCGGCTCGCCGTAGGGGTCGGGCGGGCGCACCGCGGAGCGGGCGGCGAGCATCTCGGTGAATTCCTCCCCGGCCCTGGCGATCCGCTGGTCCAGCGCGTCGGCCGCGCCACCGGCGCCCCAGTCCTCCGAGGCCGCGTACACGGCCGTCGGCGCGACCACGGTGCGCAGGTAGACGAACATCGGCCGCAGCGCGTGTTCCAGGGCCAGCGAATGCCGTTCGGTGCCACCGGTCGCGCCGAGCAGCACCGGCATGCCGACCAGCGAATCCGGTTCCAGCACATCGAAGAACGACTTGAACAGGCCGCTGTAGGAGGCGTTGAAGATCGGCGTCACCGCGATCAGCCCGTCGGCGCCGACCACCCGGTCGAGGGTCTTGCGCAGCGCGGGCGACGGGAACCCGGTCACCAGGTTATTGGCCAGATCGTGGGCGTGGTCGCGCAATTCGACCACGTCGAAGCGCACCCGCCGGTCCCGCTGGGTGAGGAAACGTTCGGTGGCGGCGGCGAGCCGGTCGGCCAGCAGCCGGGTGGACGAGGGCTGCGAGAGCCCGCCCGACACCACCGCGATCCGCGTCTCGGTCATCATCACACCACCTCCGCTTCCCGCGCCGCCAGCAGCGAGGCATGGGTGGGCGCGTCGGGCACACCGGGTGCGCGCCGCGCCTCGAATTCCTTGCGCAGCACCGGAATCACCTCCGAACCGAGCAGATCCAGCTGCTCCAGCACGGTTTTCAGCGGCAGGCCCGCGTGATCGACCAGGAACAGCTGGCGCTGGTAGTCGCCGAAGTGCTCGCGGAAGGTGAGGGTCTTGTCGATGGCCTCCTGCGGGCTGCCGACGGTGAGCGGCGTCTGCTCGGTGAACTCCTCCAGCGAGGGGCCGTGCCCGTAGACGGGCGCGTTGTCGAAGTAGGGGCGGAACTCGCGCACCGCGTCCTGGGAGTTCTTGCGCAGGAAGACCTGCCCGCCGAGGCCGACGATCGCCTGATCGGCCGAACCGTGGCCGTAGTGCTCGTAGCGCCGCCGGTACAGCTCGATGAGCCGCTGGAAGTGCTCCTTGGGCCAGAAGATGTTGTTGGCGAAGAAACCGTCACCGTAGTAGGCGGCCTGTTCGGCGATCTCGGGGCTGCGGATGGAACCGTGCCACACGAACGGGGGCACGCCGTCGAGCGGGCGCGGGGTGGCGGTGAACGACTGGAGCGGGGTGCGGAACTTGCCCTCCCAGTCCACCACGTCCTCGCGCCAGAGCCGGTGCAGCAGGTGGTAGTTCTCGATGGCGAGCGGGATGCCGTCGCGGATGTCCCGGCCGAACCAGGGGTAAACCGGACCGGTGTTGCCGCGGCCGAGCATCAGGTCCACCCGGCCGTCGGCCAGGTGCTGGAGCATCGCGAAATCCTCGGCGATCTTCACCGGATCGTTGGTGGTGATCAGCGTGGTCGCGGTGGACAGCAGGATACGGTCGGTGCGCCCGGCGATGTAGCCGAGCATGGTCGTGGGCGAGGACGGGACGAACGGCGGGTTGTGGTGCTCGCCGGTGGCGAAGACGTCGAGCCCGACTTCCTCGGCCTTCTGCGCGATCGCCACCATCGCCTTGATCCGCTCGGCCTCGCTGGGCGTGCGGCCGTTCGTGGGGTCGGTGGTGACATCACCGACGGAGAAGATTCCGAACTGCACGAGGCCTCCTCGGCTAATTGGTTGACTTGGCAACCATAACAACCGGGGCGCCCCCGTGGGTATTCCACGGTGACGCGGCTCACATAGTGGGACGCGATGCGGAGCGAGGCGGGACTGGCGGTACCGGATACCATCCGCGCATGGCAAAGGTAAAGGTCTCCGTCGACGTTCCGATCCCCCCGGCGGAGGCGTGGTCGCACACCGCGAATCTGGCCGAGCTCGATCGGTGGCTCACCATGCACGAGGCGTGGCGCGGCGAGGTGCCCGCGACGCTCACGCCGGGCACCGAGCTGGTCGGCGTGGCCACGGTGAAGGGCATGCGCAACCGGGTCACCTGGAAGGTGCAGACGGCCGACGCGCCGAGCAAGCTGGTGCTGAAGGGCTCCGGCAAGGGCGGCACCAAGTTCACGCTCGGCCTGCTGGTCGCGCCGAAGGGTGCGGGCTCGGAGGTGACGGTCGACCTCGAACTCGGCGGCGCGCCGCTGTTCGGCCCGATCGGCTCGGGCGTCGCGCGGGCGGTGAAGGGTGATATCGAGAAGTCGCTGGAGAAGTTCGTCGCGCTCTACGGCTGAGCGCCGGTGACGAGTCGGGGGCCGTGGCGATCTCGCCACGGCCCCCGTTCGGTGCCTCCGTCAGTGCACCAGCACCTTCGTGTCGGCGCCCTCCGGGATCGGCGGCTTGGTGCGCGGCAGGAAGAACGCCGGGATCAAGGTCAGCACGATGAGCACGACCGCCACCACGTACGTGTCGGCGAACGCGTCGGCCGCCTGGGCGAGACCGATCGCCACCGCCTCCGGTCCGAGCTGCTGCGCGATGGCCGGATCGATGTTCGACGCGATCGCGGGACCGGCCAGCATCTGGTCCTTGAGCAGGTTGGCCAGCACCACCGAGATGGTCGCGGTGCCGATGGAACCGGCGGTCTGGTTGACGATGTTCATCAGCGTCGACCCGCGCGCCACCTGCTCGTGGGTCAGCGTCTGGATGGCGGCGGTCATGATCGGCATCATGGTGCAGCCCATGCCCAGACCGGTGACGAACAGCGCCGCGCACATCACCCAGTAGGAGCTGTCCGAGGTCAGCTGCGTGAAGTACAGCATGCCCACCGAGAGCAGGGCGACGCCGAACAACACGATCTTGCCCGGTCCGATCTTGTCGACCAGGCGACCCGCGATCGGCATGGTGAGCATCGCGCCCAGACCCTGCGGCGCGATGAGCAGACCCGCCGCGAGCGCGGTCTCCCCGCGCACCTGCTGGAGGTAGGACGGCAGCAGCAGGCCGGAGCCGAAGAACGCGATGGCGAACAGCATCATGGTGAGCACCGAGAACGTCATCGCGCGGTTGCGGAACAGCCGCAGGTCGATCAGCGGGTGCTTGGTGTTGAGCGCGTGGAAGACGAACCCGATGAGCAACAGCGCGCCCACGACGATCGGGATGATCACCTTCTTGGTGGCGGCCGTGCCCTCCTCCGGGATGATCGAGACGCCGTAGAGCAGCAGCGCCAGGCCCGGCGAGGCGAGCAGCATGCCGACGAAGTCGAACGATTCCGAGGGGTGCGGATCGTCGGCGGGCAGGATGATCCAGGCCGCGGCGATCGCGATCACGCCGATGGGCAGGTTGATGAGGAAGACCCAGTGCCAGCTGAACGCGTCGATCAGCCAGCCGCCCAGGATCGGGCCGCTGATCGGGCCCAGCAGCATCGGCACGCCGAGCACGGCCATCACGCGCCCGACCCGGTGCGGGCCCGCCGCGTGGGTCATGATCGTCATGCCCAGCGGCATGAGCATGCCGCCGCCGATGCCCTGCACGACGCGGAACGCGATGAGCGACTCGATGTTCCAGGCCGCGCTGCACAGCACCGAGCCGATCACGAACAGCAGCAGCGCGGTGACGTAGAGGCGTTTGGTGCCGAACCGGTCGGCCGCCCACCCGGTGAGCGGGATGACCGTGGCGAGGGCGAGGGTGTAGCCGGTGACCGTCCACGCGGCCATCGCGGGACTGGTGCCGAACTCGTTCTGGAAGGTCGGCAGGGCGACGATGACGACCGTGATGTCCAGGATCGACATGATCGCGCCCAGCACGACCACGCCCGCCACCTTGAACACACCCGCGTCCAGCTTGTCGGAGGCCGGGTCCGGGCCCGCCTTGATATCCGGAGGTTGGTTCACCGGATAAGACTGGCACTAGTTGTCCCGGATGACCAACCGATACTTTTCGGGGAGCGACGCAACGGTGCTCGCGGACCGGATTTCCGCGCGATCGGCCGCTCGGCCCGGCGGGTCTGGTGCCGGGTCGAGCGGCCGCGTTCGCTACGCCAGGTGGCGCTTGCCCCGCCCCTGGGCGAGGTCCAGCTCCAAGGTGACCGGGATGGCGGTCACCTCGAGGGCTTCGCGCAGGCGGGCGACCGCGTGGCCGAGGATCCGCTTGCGCAGTTCCGCGATATCGGCGAAGGTCTCGGCGGTGACGGTCAGGTGCAGTTCCGGCGCGTCGCCGGGGCCGGAGAGCCACGCGGCGGCCGAACGGACGCCGGGGTAGCTCTCGATGTCGTCGGCGACGGCGTCGGCGGCCGTCCCGGATTCCAGGGTCGTTGTACCGGTTCCCGTATCGGTGCCGACGCGCCACACCTCCGTTTTCGGCATCCGGAACAACTGCGCGAAAAGCCAGCGCAGGCACAGCAATCCGAGCACCACCGCGCCGGCGATGGTCACCCACAGCACCCACGTGGGCGGCCCGCCGGTGCCCGGCACCAGGGGTGCGTCGGAGTCGACCCAGCCGAGTCGCCCGTAGTGCGCGACCAGTGCCAGCACACCCGCCGCGATCAGCGCGGCGCCCACGAGTCCGATCAGGCCGCGGTTCAGCTTGGCCGGACGATTGATCGCGCTCATTGCACACCTCGCTTACGGCTCGCGTGCACGCTGGCGCGCACCCGCCGCACGGGTTGCGGCCCGATCTCCTGCACCCGTCGGGTGAGCAGATCGCACACGGCATCCGCCATGCCTTCGGACTGCGCCCGGTCGGTGTGGGCCGAAACCTTCACGCCCTTGCGCTTCACCTTGATCCGCGCCTTGCGCACGCCGTCCATCCCGGTCGCGGTCTCCTGCAACGCGGTGCGCAGGCCGCTGCGCGTGACGCCACCGCGCAGCCCTTGCTCCTCCGCGAGCGGCAGCAACAGCGCGCGTCCGGGCAGCACGGCCACCGCCAGCAGCAGCAGACCGACCACCACGGCCGCGATGCCCGCGATCAGTACGGGCACCTCGTTCCAGGTGATGCCGTGCAGTTCGGTGGCGATCCGATCGTAGGAGACGTACTCGCGCGTCCCCGCCAAGCGCTGGCCCGCCCACACCCCCACCGCGACGCACCCGGCCAGCAGGAGCAGCGCGAGCAGGGCGGCGGGCACCGCTCGGCGGGGCCTGCGGATCACCGCACCCTCCGTTCGACGACGGCGGATTCGCTGACCAGCGCGCCGATCACGATGTCCACCCCGGTCACCGCCAACCCGGTGAGTTCGGTGGTGCGGCGCAGCACGTGCGCGCGGCACGCGTCGGCCACCCGCCCCACCGGGGCGGGGTAGACGACCGGGATCCGCAGATCCAGCGCCGTGCGATCGCCGGTGACCCGCGCCTCGGCGTCGACGTCACGCCCCACACCGGCCACCTCGCGGGCCGCCTGCGCCGCGATGCGACGCACGGCACGGCCCGCGACGGTGGTGAGGCCGGGCAGCTCCGCTGCGGCGGCCGCGGTGGTCATCGCCTGCTCCGGCGCTGCGTGGAGCGCACCAGACCGGACAGGTCGAGCTCACCGTCGAACCAGCGCCCGACGAGCAGTCCCAGCGCCCCGAACACCAGGACGATGGCGAAGGCGCCGAATCCGCCGAACGCCGCGGCGAAGCCGAGCGCGAGGCCGACGGCCAGACAGATCGTTGTCGCGTTCACAACGGACTCCTCTCCCAGCGGATGGGTGGGTGGTTACTGCACCCGGCCGGTCGGGGCGGCGGTGGTGGCGTCGTCATCGTCGTCGCCCGGGATGTAGACGTCGTTGACGTTGATATTGACCTCGACCACCTCGAGCCCGGTCATCTGCTCGATCGCGGTGATCACGTTGCGGCGCACCGTGCGCGCCAGTTCGGCGATGGCGACGCCGTACTCGACGACGATCTCCAGGTCGACGGCGGCCTGCGTCTCGCCGACCTCCACCGAGACGCCCTGGCCGATGCTGGCCGACGCGCCGGGGATGCGGTCGCGGATCGCGCCGAACGCGCGCGCCGCGCCGCCGCCGAGGTCGTGCACGCCCCGCACTTCCCGGGCGGCGAGGCCGGCGACCTTCTGGACCACCACGTCGGCGATGGTGGTGGTGCCCTGGTCGGTAACCAGGTCATTGCGCTTCTTGGCGGGGGCGTTCGGCGCCGCCGCGGCCGCCGTGTTCTTCGAGGTGTCCTTCTCGGTGGTCGCCGTGGTCATGGTTCCTCCTGATTTCCGTTGTGGTGCAGTGGATATCGGACCTACATCTCTGTCGACACCGGCCGTGCCGCTTTCGTCACGCATCGGTTGTGTGAACTGAGTTACCCACTATTCGCCGTCGAACGCGGCCGCGTCGAGTTCGGTGACCACCAAGCGCAGCGGGGCCGCGGCCAGCGCGGTGCCCGCCAGCGCGTCGCGGACCGCCTTCTCGGCCAGGACCAGCAGCGGCGGCAACGGCAACACCGCCGCGATCACCCGGACCTCCACCGCGTCGGCCGCGAGATCCACGGCGTAGCGGCGGGTGTCCCACGGCCACCAGGCCGGGTCCTCGGCGCCCAGCGGCGTGGCGGGCCGCAGCCCCGCCACGTCGTCGAGTGCGGCCAGGACCGCGTCCGCGAGCACGGACGTCTCGTCCCGCCGCATCACGCCTCCGGCTCGATATCGAGGATCGTCACCGTCACCGCGTCGATCTCCTGTCCCGTCTGCTCGGCGACCACCCTGGTCACCTCCCGCTGCACCGCCGCGCCCACCTCGGCGGCGTGGGTGTCGGCCGCCAGCACCACGTCCACCTCCACCAGTATCGCGCCGGCTGCGGTGCGTCGGGCCCGGACGCCTTCCGCCGCAGCGGGTTCCGTGCCCGCGAGGCGTTGCCGTCCGGCCCGGACGAAGGTGCCGACCAGTCCGCGCACACCGGGCTCGAGCCGCACCACGCCCGGCGCCGCCGCGGCCGCGCGCGCCGCGACGGCCGCGATCACCGCGGGTTCGACCACCGTGACGGTGACCGGCGCCGTCATCGGCGGTCCTCCTTCGGCTTCCGGTACACATCGGTGACGGTGACGTCCAGGCGCGCGGCCACCAAGCCGATGCGCGCGGCCAGCGCGGCGCGCACCCGCTCCCGCACCAGCGGCACCACCTCGTCGACCTGCGTTCCCGGAAAGCCCACGGCCACCGCGATTTCCACATCGGCCAGCAGCTCGCCGTCCGGTCCTTCGCCGACCGTGCGCACGGCGCAGTGCCGGGCGTGGACGCCGGGCACGGTGTCGGCGGCGTAGCGCAGCACGGCCGCGACCGCCTGTTCGCTCACCTCGACCCCACCGGGCTCGTCGGTGGGCAGGGCCAGGGTGCGTCCGCGCCGCGCCTCCGCGCGGACCGCCGACATGATGCGCGTGACGAGGTCCGGTGGCGGCTCCTCCGGTTCCTCGATCAACTCCCTGGTCGCGGACCGCAGGGCGCGCAGGCTCTCGCGCGCGGCCCGGCAGTGCGGGCACGCGCGCTCGTGCTCGTCGCCCAGGCCCGCCTCGACCGCGTCCAGCCGCCGCCACACCCGCTCCAGGTCGCGGCCGCACGGCAGCAGGTACTCCCGCTCGGTCGTGTCGTTCACCGCCATGGCTGCATCACCTCGAACAATTGGGCGCGTGCGCGGGCGATGCGCCCGCGCACGGCGGTCGTGTTGGTCTCGACGATCTCGGCGATCTCCTCGTAGGACAGGCCGTGCACTTCGCGCAGCAACCAGCAGGCGCGCTGTTCGGGCGTGAGCCGCGTCAGCGCCTCGGTGAGCGCTTCCAGCTGCGAACTGATCTGCACGGCGTGGTCGGGCCGGGTGTCGGCGCGCGGCGATTCGGCCGTGTCCAGGTCCACGTCGACCTGGGGCCTGCGCGCCCGGATGACGTTCAGGCAGCGATTGGTGGTCATGCGGTACAGCCAGCCGACGAACGCCTCCGCATCGTGCAGTTGGTCCAGTCGCCGCCACGCGTTCAGGAACACCTCCTGCACCACGTCCTCGGCGTCGGCGCGATCGGCGAGCATCCGCACCGCCAACCGGTACATGGGCGCCTGATAACGCACCACGAGTCGCTCGTAGGAGCGCATGTCGCCGTCGCGGGCCCGCTCCACCAGCGTGACCTCGTCGGGCGTCACGGACGCCTCCGCATCGATCGCCGTCACAGCACCTCCTCCACCGCTCGTAGTACCGACACCGTGGCGCACCGAACGTCACGCGGAATTATCCGTGACCGGTGTCTCATCGTTTGCCACGTGAGCTTTCCGCGCGTCGCGGTGTCTGTATCGGTTGTACGCCCGGAAACGCCGGGTGTGCCGATACGAGGAGGAGGACGCGATGTCGTTCAGCGACAAGGTCGGCAACAAGGTGGACGATCTCGGCGGCAAGGCCAAGGAAGCCGCGGGCAACGCGACCGGCGACGAGGATCTGCGCAACGAGGGCAAGGCCGATCAGGCGACCTCGGCGATCAAGGGCGCGGTCGAGGACGTCAAGGACGCGGTCGGCGACGCCGTCGACAAGGTGAAGAAGACTTTCGATCGGTGATAGCCGGGCGGTAGCGCCGTAGCGGCGCACCCCGGCACCGCTCCGCGGAGCGGCACGAAAAGACCACGCCTGGCTGCCGCGAGCCAGGCGGGCGGGGCGGGACCATCCTCAGGGATGGTCCCGCCTTTGTGCGTTCGGGGGCATCCCTTCAGCTACCAACCAGCAACGCGAATGTCCGCGCGACACACCGGAATACGACGCGCCGGGTTGTGATCACGAATGCGGGAAACCCTCCCCGCGACGGCGAGTGGAAGCGAGAATGATAGCGGCCGACTACCGGCCTCCTGGGGACGCATCGGCTGTCTTGCCCGAACGAAACACGTAGGGAAACACGATGAGAGTCAAGAAATTCACCGCCACCGCCGTGCTCGCGATCGGGGCCACCGGACTCGCGGCCGGCGCCGTCCACGCCCAGCCCTCCTCCCCCGCCGACGCGCCCGTGAGCGTGCACGGCGTGGACCGGGGCGTCACCTACGCCGCCGCACCCACCGCGAACGGGACGGGCATCGTCACCACCGTCACGGGTGGCGCGTTCTCCGTGAGTGGTGACGCCAAGGCCGTCACCCTCACCGACGCCGCGGGGCAGGTCGTGGCCACGCTGCCGCTCGGATTCCACGCGCACGGCCAGACCTTCGGCCTGTCGCCGGCGATCACCGACGCGGGCCGCACGCTCACGCTCACGCCGGTGAACGCGCCCGCCGCGACCACCCAGCACCTGGCGCAGATCGCCGAACCCGACGACACCGTCGCCCGCAAGCAGTACAACGCGGGCATCGGGGCGCTCATCGGCGCGGGGATCGGGGCCGTGATCGGCTTCTTCCTCGGCGGCGTCGGCGCCCTGGTGACCGTGCCGATCGGCGCGGGGATCGGAGCGCTCATCGGTTTCGCCACGCCGTGATCGACGGAAAGCGCACCGCCGCAGCCGTTCCGATGCGGCGGTGCGTGTCGTTCCTGGATAGGGTCGGCCGCCGACCCGAACGACGACGGGGCGCGACCAGCCGCGCGCACCTGCGATGCGCGGAATCGATCGCACCCCCACAGCCACCGAAGTAAGGTTAGGCTCACCTCCATGGTGACGGCGAACGTGGACGACGTACATCCGATGATCCGGCGGGCGCGGGAGATCGCCGATAACGTGCTGTTCCCGGCCGCGGGCGAGGTGGATCGCCGCGGCGAGGTGCCGGGTGAGCACTGGGAACTGCTGGCCCGCGAGGGTTTCTACGGACTGGCGGCGTCGGCGGGCACCGGGGAGCTCGGCGTCCCGGAGATCGTCGAGATCCTGGAGACCCTGTCCGGCGGCTGTCTGTCCACCACTTTCGTGTGGATGCAGCACAACGGCGCGGTGCTGGGGCTCGCCGGAACGGAGAACACCGCGCTGCGCGACCGGTACTTCGACGGGCTGGTGCGCGGTGCGATCCGCGCGGGCGTCGCGTTCGCGGGTGCGGTCTCGAATCCGGCGAAGCTGTTCGCCCGCGAGGTCGACGGCGGGTACCTGCTCAACGGCGACGCGCCGTTCGTCAGCGGCTGGGGTGTGGTCGACCTGCTGCAAGTGTCGGCGCGCGACGACAGTTCGGGCACCGATCTCGTGGTGAACGGCTTGGTCGACGCCGCGACCGGGGACGGATTGTCCGCGCACACCCTTGAATTGGTGGCCGGGCAGGCCACGAGCACCGTGCGCCTGAAGTTCGAGGACTACCTGCTGCCCGCCGACCGCGTCACCGGCACCGCCCCCTACAGCGATTTCCTGTCCTACCAGGCGTTCGGCTCCCGGCTCAACGGCTGCGTCGCCTGCGGTGTCGCGGGGCGCGCGATCCGGCTGCTGCGCGAAGCCGGACAGGAGACGGCCGCGGCCGCGCTCGGCAAGCGCCTCGACGCCGCCCGCTCGGCCCTCGACGCCGCACTCGCCGCCCCCGACACCATGCCCGCCGCGCGGGCGGCCGCCGCCGACGTGGCATTGCAGGCGGCGGGCGCGCTGGTAGCCGCGGTCGGCGCGCCCGCCCTGCTCGCCGGCCACACCGCCCAGCGCCTCGTGCGCGAGGCCACCTTCACCCTCGTCGCGGCCAGCAGACCGGACATGCGCGAGCACCTCCTGACCCTGCTCGCGGACTAGATCGTCTACACGGCGCGCATCAGGCGGCGCTGGTGAGCTCGGCGCCATCGGAACGCAGGGGCGTCGTGACCGATCCACACGGCGATGCCGAGCAGTTCGATCGTCTATCACGCGCCGACCTGTCGAAGGGCAAGCCGATGGACGGGTCCGCACCGGCCCGCTCGTGGGGACGGTGAGCGCGAGCGTGCTCTCCTACGGCAGGCGCAGCCGGAGGCCCAGGGTCCCCGGGTTTCGCCAGACTCACTCGCGGTACTCCGCGCGGGGCCGAGAAACCGCGCTACCCGGTCGCGACGCCGACCGCGTCCTCGAGTTCGCTCAGTCCCTCCTCCAGGTGGAGCAGGAGGCGCTGGAGGTGGGGGACGGAGCGGCGGCAGCCGACGATGCCGAAGTCGAGGTTGCCCGCGTTGTCGGCGAGGGTGATGTTGAGGGCTTGGCCGTCCAGGGCGATGGACAGCGGGTAGTTGCCGTCGAGGCGGGCGCCCTGCCAGTACATGGGTTCGCGTGGGCCGGGGACGTTGGAGATCACCAGGTTGAACGGCGGTTTGGTCGCGTTCACGAAGCCGGGCACGGCGGCCAGCGCCAGCGGGGACATCGTCACCGCCGACAGGGCGAGCGCCTGGGCGCGCGGCAGCTGGGCGAAGATCTCCTTGCCCGAGCGCATGGACGAGTTGATCAGGGCGAGCCGGTGGATGGGGTCGGCGACGTCGGTGGCCAGGTTGCACAGGATCGCGCCGACCATGTTGCCGCCCGCGTCGGCCTCGTGCTCGGAACGCAGCGAGACCGGCACCATCGCGATCAACGGATCGTCGGGCAGGGCGTCGCGCTCGAGCAGGTAGGCGCGCAGGGCGGCCGAGCACATGGCGAGCACCACGTCGTTGATCGTCACGCCGGTCGCCTGTTTGACCGCCCGGATCCGTTCGCGGGGCCAGGATTGCGCGGCGCACCGCCGCGCGCCGCCGATCGGCACGTTGAACATGCTGCGCGGCGCCGCCGAGCGCAGCACGCCCTGGCTCTCGTCCAGTGCGGCGCGCGCCAGGGCCAGTGTGCCGGGCGCCATCCCGGCGACACCGCGCACGGCGCGCCTGATCGCGCCGAAAGGCGAAGCGCCGCCGTTGGATTCGACCGCGTCGCGCGGCGGGCGGCGCAGCGTCCACGGCACCTTGATCTCGCCGTCCGGTTCCGTGGACAGCGATCGGATCAGCAGCCGCTGCGCGGAGATGCCGTCGATCAGCGCGTGGTGCAGTTTGGTGTAGATCGCGAACCGGCCGTCGGCCAGCCCCTCGACGATGTGCTGTTCCCAGAGCGGGCGGTGCCGGTCCAGCAGGCCGCTGTGCAGCAGCGAGGTGAGTTCCAGCAGTTCCCGGATACGGCACGGCTGCGGTAGCGCGGACCTGCGCACGTGGTAGTCCATATCGATGTCGCGGTCGTAGCTCCACGAGAGGCTCGAGATGCCGCCGAACAGCCGGCCCGGCCGTTTCCGGAACGTGGGTTGCGGATCGTCTGCCGCCGCCAGCGTCTCGTACAGGGTGTGCACGAAATCCGGGCCGGCGCCCGCGGGCGGGTCGAACAGCTGGAGCGCGCCGACATGCATCGGATGCTCCCGCGACTCCCCCAGCAGGAACACGGCGTCGGCCGGTGCGATCAACTCCATACCCAGGGCCTCCTCGCCGAGCGCGCACCGCCCTGCCCGGACCAGGTCCTGGCACCGCCACGGCGCGATTCCTACCGGGAGTATTTCAGAAATGCGCGGGCGGGTGGGCGGTTGCCGAATATCAGCTGAGGTGGGTGGTCCGGCGGTGTCACCGGCGTGCCAGTGTCCGGTGCGCGGGCCCGGCATAATCGGTGCCGTGTCGTCCGATGCCGCTCCCCCGCAACCGTTTCCGCCCGTCGACCCGTACGAGGAGGGCCTGTTGGACGTCGGCGACGGTCAACGGGTGTATTGGTCGGTGAGCGGGAATCCGGAAGGTGTGCCCGCACTCCTCGTGCACGGCGGGCCCGGGAGCGGGTCGAGCCCGGGCAGCCGGCGGGGGTTCGATCCGCGGGTGTACCGGATCGTGCAGTTCGATCAGCGGGGGTGCGGACGGAGCGAGCCGCACGCGTCCGATGTGCGAGTGAGCTTGGCGCACAACACGACCGAGCACCTGATCGCCGACATAGAGGCGCTGCGTACGCATCTCGGGATCGAGCGCTGGTTGCTGTACGGCGGATCGTGGGGTTCGACCTTGATCCTCGCCTACGCCGAGCGATTCCCGGAGCGGGTGAGCCGGATCGTGCTCGTGGGGGTTACCACCACGACGCCCGCCGAGATCGAGTGGCTCTATCGCGGGGCGGGCCTGCTGCTGCCCGACGCGTGGGAGCGCTTCCGCGATCACCTGCCGCCCGGCGAGCGCGACGGCAACCTGGTCGCCGCCTACGCGCGCCTGGTCAACCACCCGGACCCGGCCGTGCACGAGGCCGCCGCCCGCGCCTGGTGCGCGTGGGAGGACGCGGTGATCGCGCACGAATCACAGGGCAAGCCAGGGCAATACAGCGCCAAGCCCGAGGCCGCGCGGCTCGCGATGGTCCGCATCTGCACGCACTACTTCGCCCACCACGCCTGGCTCGCGGACGGCCGGCTCCTGCGCGACGCGCACCGTCTCGCCGGCATCCCCGCCACCCTCATCCACGGCCGCCTCGACCTCTCCGCCCCGCTGCGCACCGCCTGGGACCTCGCCCGCGCCTGGCCCACCGCCGACCTGAACATCATCGAGGACTCCGGCCACACCGGCAGCCCCACCCTCCGCGACACCGTCCTCACCGCCCTCCAAGCGCACAGCACCGAGTGACTGCTCACAATTAGGTCGACCGACCTACTTTTGCCGCTACCCTCGCGAAGGTCGCTGACGTAGCACCCGGGGGCCGTCATGGACGGATCGCAGTTCGCCCGCACCAAGCGGGTCATGTTGTGGACAGATCTCGGTTTCCTCGCGTACTGGCTCGCGACGGCGTTCGGCATCGTGAGCGATCTCGCATACCGTAGGGTTCGCTTTCACTTTCCGCCGTCGGCAAACCCCCGCGAATCCCGGCGTGCGGGCTCCGATTCGGGTCGTGCGCAGCCACACCGGACGGGGCGGTGTTTTGTGCGATCTCCCGAAACGGTGCGACGGCGACCTGGGAATCAATAGTGAGGTGACAGGTTCTTCGGGAGCGGGATTGTGAATGCGACCAATGTTGGTTTCGCGCTGTGCTGATCTTGATCCGGCCCGCGATATGTTTCGCGCGGATGGTGCCGTCGACCACGGCCACCGGGCAGCCCAACGAGACGGACGAAAGGATTCCGGCCTGCCGCCGTCTCGCTGCGCTCCCCGTCCCCGCTCCATCAGTCGGTGCGCCGACGCCGTCGCGGTCCCTCATCCCGCGGGTGACCGTCGGCGCTACCCCCTGCCCGAAAGAAGATCGTGTCCAGAGTCCCTCCGCGCTTCCTCCTTCTCGTCACAATCCTGTGTCTCGGGTTGATCGGCGCGCCCGCGAGCGCCGAACCCCTGTACCCGCACCAAGATCCCGACCCGTTCTTCGCCCCGCCCGCCGACCTCGGCTCCTACGCCGCCGGTGACGTGGTGCGCGCCCGCCAGATCGACACCGGCCCGTACGTGGGCACGACGGGCTGGCAGGTGGCGTTCCGCTCCACCAACTCCGGCGGCAAGCCGATCATGGCGATGACGACCGTGCTGATGCCGATCGGCGTCGACAAGCCGCCGCTGGTGTCGTACCAGGCGCTGATCAATTCGCTGGGCACCAGCTGCAATCCGTCGCGGTCACTGTTCAACGGCGAGTTGCAGGACGCGCCCGGCGCGATGCTGCCGATCGGTCGCGGCTGGGCCGTGTCGCTCCCGGA
Organism: Nocardia puris; assembly: GCF_003315035.1. GTDB lineage: Bacteria > Actinomycetota > Actinomycetes > Mycobacteriales > Mycobacteriaceae > Nocardia > Nocardia puris. The sequence goes on along the minus strand of NZ_QNRE01000002.1, from coordinate 27,762 downwards.
TTACCTGGGCCCCAACGTCGCCTACGGCGCGGCGAAGCTGAGCGGCATGGTGACCCTCGACAGCGTGCGCGCGGTGCGGAAGGTCGCCGAGCTCGGCCTGGCCGACTCGCCCGTCGCCCTCGCGGGCTACTCCGGCGGTGGTATGGCGACGGCGTGGGCGGCGGCGCTGCAACCCACCTACGCTCCCGAACTGAAGATCACCGCCGCCGTCGCGGGCGGCATCCCGGCCGATCTCGAGCAGATGGCACTGGGTCTCGGCTTCGACCCGCATCCCGGTTTCGGCCTGGCCTTCGCCGCCGCCATGGGACTGGAGCGCGAATACCCGGAGCGCCTGCCGATCTCGGATCAGCTCAACGAGAACGGCCTGTGGTTCCGCGAATTCACCCACGACGCCTGCCGTCGCTTCCTGCTCTTCCACGGCGCGTTCCGCAGCGCCGAGCAGATGGCCGCTTCCAAGAGCCTGATGGACAGCCCGGCCGCGCGAGAAGTCCTGCGCGAGAACAGCTTGCGCCGCTACTCCGGCACGCCCACCGCCCCCACCTACCTCTGGCAGGGCCGCTACGACACCCTGACCCCGTTCGACTCCGTGGAGGAAGTGGTCCAGAAGTACTGCGCGGCAGGCGCTCCCGTGAAACTGGCCACCTACGACATCGCCGAGCACATGACCGCCGCCGTCGCCGGTTTCGCCGACGCCTGGAACTACGTCGAGTCGCGATTCAAGGGTGAGCCCGTCCCGACCAGCTGCTGAGCCGACGCCGCAGTGCCCCGTAGGTCCACCGACCTTACGGGGCATTGTCGTTCGACACGCCCCCGTCGTGCGGATCAACCCCCAGCTCGGCGCTGCGATATGCCGGTCGTAAAGTCGGCCGCCGCGCGCCGCGAAGTGGATGCGGTTGCGGACCGGTGACAACTTCGCGTGCCACTCACAGCTGATGGCGGACCCGGCGAAATCGACAGTACGCTGACGCGTGGCCTTCGCGTTTTTGTGCGTATTCGGGCTCTCGGGCGAGCAGACCACGCCTGCTTCGATCTGCATGCGTCTCTGACGCTGATCCGGACGTGATTCCTCGGCCCAGACCCGTACCGCGTGGTCGTCGAGACCGGCCAGGTTCGCGATCGCCTGACGTCGCACTTCGAGTGCGGCACCATTGAACCGCGCGATCTGTCGCCAGATGTTCTCGGCGAAAGTCGTATTCGGAAAGGGAAGGTGTTGGTGCTCAGCCTTCCTTGGCCGGTTCCAGTTGATCGAGGGTGTAGTCGGCCAGCACCACCGACCAGCTCTCGAACAGCGCCCGATTGATCGGCGACAGGCGTTCGGAGCCGTGCGGCCATTTCCGGAATGCGTGGGCACCGAACACATACGTGGCGTTGCGCATCGCCCGGACGAACTCTTCGAACCATCTGTCGATCTGCGCGGACGGTACCTGGCCTTCGGAATCGATCAACTCCGCGGTCTTGTCGAGCAGACTCTCCAGCGTGCCGTACTCGTCATAGGCTTTGATGTCGTTCAACCGGCGGAACGCGAGGAAGCGCAGCACCGCCTCGCGGTCATGCATGCGCACGTGGTTGCGAAGCACACCGCCCGTCGCCTCGGTGAACTCGTCCTGCGAGGCACACAATTTCAGCAGATCACAGCTGCGGTTCCGGCTCATGCAATGCCGGATCTCCATCGAATTGAGTGGCTCACCACCGGTGTTGATTCGTTTGAAGATGTTGTACTCGACATCGCTCGGAATCGACGGGTCGATCACGTGGACAACGATCTGAACGTTGAGGAGCCGGCGACGCAACGGTGGAGTCAGGTCCTCGAACCACAAGCCGTCCACGCCGTCCAGGTACTCCAGGTCGCTCAACGCGAAATCGCTTCTCCGAGCGAAGTTGTGGATCGTCGACAGCCGCTGGAGCCCGTCGACCACTCTCAATATCCCTTCACCATCTTCGGCGAAATAGACAGCGGGAAGAGGAATCTGAAGCAGCAGGCTCTCGATCAACCGGGACTTCTGCCATGACCGCCACACACGGTTCCGCTGAAATCCGGTGCCAGCTCCAGATCGTCGTCATCGATCATGTCGAGCACGTCGCGCAACGCGAACTGCCTGGTGGTCACCCGGATCTTCTCCGGATCCCACGGCTCGAGCTCCACCTCGGGCCGAGCGCCGAGGTCCGGCTCCACCTCCACGCCGGTGGCAGCACCCTCGAAAACCTCTTCCACCGCCCGCCCCGGTTCGAACGAAGCGCCGAATGCTCCAGTTGCCGACATGGGGCGGAGCCCAGCCGAGCGGCCACCCGGATCGGCATTTCCGAGGTGCGCCGCCACCATCACGCGCACTCTCCTGCACCCAGTGGCCGCCGCGGAACGGCAAGGTAGCGACGGACCTGCGACGGCAACGGGTCCGAGCGTGCCATCACGGTCGCACCGACCGGCGCCCGCTCACCGCCGCGTGGCGCGGTACCAGGTGATGCGGCCGAAGCGACGGAAGGCGCGGGAGGAGGTTTCCGCGCAGTCGAAACCGTTGTCGCTCAGGAGGTTCGGGATGGCGTCGCCGAGGTTCTCGGCGAGGTGGGGGTTGCGGTGCATGCGCCGGGCGACGCGGCCGTCGGTGGGGGTGGGGTGGCCGGCCACGTCCACGAGGTGCAGGCGGGCGCCGGGGCGCAGCACGCGGTGGAGTTCGGCGGCGGTGGCGCGTTTGACGTCGGAGTCCAGGTGGTGCCACATGAAGGCCGAGAGAACGCGGTCGAACGAGGCGTCCGGGAACGGGAGTTCCTGGGAGTAGGCGCGGTCGAAGCGCACGTTCTCGCGGTGCTTGCGCTTGCGTTCGGCGCGGGCGAGGGCGCGTGGGTCGGGGTCGGTGCCGACGAGGCTCGCGCCGGGTGCGGCGTCGGCCGACAGGAGGGTGAGATTTCCGGTGCCGCAGCCGATTTCGAGTACCTCGGCGCCGGGCGCGAGTTCGGCCTGGTCGACCAGCGTGCGGTGGATGCCGCGCACACCGAGCAGCCGGGTGAAGAGGTCGTAGACCGGCAGGAAGGCGTCGTGCCCCGCAGCGGGCAGATAGTCGTGCTTGTTGCCCATGGTGCGCGAGTGCGGAGAATTCTTCGTCATGGAAACCATGGTGATAGCCAGATCAGAGCCATAGTTGGTCGATTCTCGACAGTAGTAGGACTATCTTTGGTTCCATGTCCAGCTTCGCGCAGCCGGTCCGGTTCGAGGCGGGCGTGCCGGTGTACAAGTACCCGGTCGAGCCGGACGCGCCGCCGTTGCGGCTGGTGCGCTTCACGCCGCACACCCGGCCGGCGGACGGGCGCCCGCATATCCACGACTTCCCGCTGTTGCTGTACGTGTGGCGCGACGGCGGGGAGCTGCGGCATCGCGCGGGCGAGCGACCGATGCGCGCCGGCGACGTGCACGTCATCGCGCCCGGCGCGGTGGTGGACGGCACCGGCGTCGCCACCTACGAGGGCGTGTACGGACTGTTCTTCGATCCAGGCGTGTTCGGCGGACCGGCGCAGGCGCTGTGGCCGGCGTGGCGAACCCATCCCCTGCTGTTCCCGTTCATCCACGGCACGCCGGGCGGCATCCTCTCCCTCCGCGTGCCGGAGAGTCGGCAACCGATGTGGCGCAACACCTTCGAGTCCATCGAGGACGAGTTGTCCGCGCGCCGGACGGGGTACCGGGAGGCGGCCGTCGCCCTGCTCAGGCTGCTCCTCGTCGACGTGGGCCGCCTCACCGCCGATGTGGTCGAGGAGCTGCGCCGCCACAACGAACCGCTGCTGGCGGCGGTCTTCGACGTGATCGAAACCCGCTTCCCCCAGCAGCTCTCGCTGCGCGACGTGGCCGACGCGGTCGGCCTCACCCCCGCCTACCTCACCACCGTCGTCCGCAAACGCACCGGCCGCACCGTTCAGTCCTGGATCGTCGAACGCCGCATGACCGGAGCGCGACACCTGCTCACCGACACCGACCTACCCGTCAACGACATCGCCCGCCGCGTCGGCCTCCCCGACCCGGCATACTTCACCCGCGTCTTCCGCCGCGAACACGGTCGCACACCGCGAGCCTGGCGGGAACGCTCGGCACTCGACCTCGGCGACGAATAGCCGCATCGCGTCACGTATTCCGAGCGAGCTCCCCCGCACGGCCGCAACTGTGCGCGAACCACCGGTTCGACACCGAGCCGACTTCGCGTGAGTTCCGGCGTCGCTACACCGGGTGCGCCCGCAGACAGTCCGGGCACCGTACATTCCCGTCCGGAATCGCATCGGCCCAGGAGCGCCCGTGTGGAAGGATGCGATCCGCGTTGCCGCACACCGCCTTTCCGGTACCCGCGGCGACGGCATGCGCGATGGGCGGACCGTCGATGGTGAACCGGTATTGCGAATACGGACGGTCCGCGTCCGGAGGGATATCCGGGTCGTGTTCGACCCGGACGTTCCCGAAGAACCACATCTCATACTCCATGCACTCCCCCTCAGGACTCGGCGGCGAACGCCAGACCGCGTTCAGCGAGCGCTTCACCCAGAATCCGCACGGCTTTCGGCCCGACGCCGTGCAGGGCGAGCAGATCGGCTTCCGAGCGCGCGGACACCGCCGCGAGGGTGGAGAGTTCGGCGGTGCGGAGCGCGCGGGTGGCGGCCTTGCCGATGGATGGCGGGAGGTCGCCGGAAGTCGCGGCACCCGAGGTGATCGAATCCAGTTCGGCAGCCAGGCTTTTCGGCGCGCGATACTTCCATGCGGCCATCACCAGCGCCCACAGGTGCTGGCCATCGGCGTCGCGCAGCGGAATCTCCGCGCCGATCGTGCGGCCCGCGTGAGTCAGGGGGCGGGCATCGGCGTATCGCTCCACCGCCGGGCCCACGTCGCCCGCGGGCAGCCGCAGCCGGACGGTGCCGTCGGCGGTGAGCGATACGAACTCCTTGTTCCGCACCGAGAACACCACCGCACCGGCACGGCTGCTCTCCTCGACCTCCGGAAAGGTGGAGGCCGCCTTGCGCAGGACCGCTCGCGTCGTCATACCCCGATGCTAGGACCCGCTACCGACATCGCCACCCCCTGAGGCGAGCGGAACCACCCTGAGACCGTGTCCTCCCCAGGGATGACACCCGGTGGACGGATTTCCCCCGCGCGGGCGACGCGCGGGCGCCCGCGCGCGGACCATGCTTGACCATGCTCTTCCACCGCCTCACCCGCCGCGGACTGCCGCTCGGCGCCGCGATCACCACCGCCGCGGCACTCGGCACCGGGCACCCGCGTCCGGCTCCCGCACCGCAGCCCGCGCCACCACTCCGACGCGCGGACGCCCGCGCACCGCACCGCACCGGACCGCAACGCTGACCGTTCAGCGCAGCGGTGCGGTGGTGGTGTTCGAGCGCCCGACGTATTCGTCGTTGATCAGGTGATACGCGTGCCCCAGATCGGTGAGCGCCCGCCGCCAGTACGAATCCGCTTCGCCGCCCGCGGGATTGCCGGTGAGGGTGAGCAGCACCTCGGTGGCGCCGGCGGACCGGGCGGCGGCGTCGAGCAGCACCGGCGCGGGATCCACCGTGGCATCCTCGGCCAGCGCGTCGATGCGGTCGTGCAACCAGCGCGCGTCGGTGCGCGCCTGATCGGTCGACCGGCCCGGTACGGCGGCGCGCTGTAGCTCGCCGGTCACCACGCGGTGCACCATGTCCAGCAGCCGGGCGTGTTCGGCCGCCGGGTCCAGGGGCCTTGCCGGATCGGGCCACGGCTCGGGCTGGATGTGCAGGATGGCGAGGACGGCCCGCAATTGCGCGATGGTCACCACGGTCTCGTCCCCTCACCAGTGAACGTGCTCGTCACCGTCCACCCCCTCCTCGCGACCGGACACGTGCGCGTGCGTACCGAGCGCGAATAGTGTTTGCCAGGACTTCACTGAACGAGGCCAAACTATACAAACTTCGGCCCCGCGTCTCGGGAATCAACCCGATCAGCACCCGGCGGAACACGGCGGGGTCCCCTGCGGGCGGGCATCGCTCAGGCCGCCGCGCGCATCTCCCGGCCGAGGGCCTGCTCCCGCAGGGTCGCCAGCGTCTTGGACAGGATGCGCGACACCTGCATCTGGGACACGCCGAGCCGGTCGGCGATCTGGCTCTGCGTCTTCGTCTCGAAGAAGCGCATGACGAGCACGCGGCGTTCGCGTTCGGGCAGCCGCGCGATCAGCGGGCGCACCGCCATCGCGTCCTCCAGCAGCCGGTAGCAGGGCTCTTCGGCGCCCAGGGTGGCGACCGCGGCGGGCGCGGTGCCCTCGTCGGATTCGCGGGTGCCCACGTCGAGCGAGGTGCTCTGGTAGGCGTTGCCGGCGATGAGCGCCTGGGTGATCTCCTCGAGGTCCACCTTCAGCTCCTCGGCCAGTTCGCGCGCGGTGGGCATGCGACCCAGGCGCTGCGAGAGGGTCTCCGTGGCGGGGCCGATCTGCTGGCGCACCTCTTTGAGGCGGCGCGGCACCCGCACCGACCAGGTGCGGTCGCGGAAGTGGCGGCGCACCTCGCCCATGATCGTGGGCACGGCGAAGGCCAGGAAGGAGTTGCCGCGCGCGACGTCGAAGCGATCCACGGCCTGCACCAAGCCGAGCCTGGCGATTTGGTGCAGGTCGTCGAACGCCTCGCCGCGCCCGGCGAAGCGCCGCGCGACGTGTTCGGCCAGCGGCAGGCAGATCCGCACGATCTCCTCGCGCAGTCCGGCGCGGTGCGGGTCGCGCTCGTCGAGCGCGGCGAGCTTCTCGAACCACGGTTCGACCGACTCGTAGGTGTCATCGCTCACGGTGGTTTCCGTCGATTCGCGATTCATCCGAAGGACCTCGTTTCCACTGAATTCGACTTCCCCCGGGATACCCGGCCGGGCCGTTACCGAAACGTGATCAGAGGTTCGTTATCGGGCGAAACGGACACCGGAGCGCCCACTACCTGCGCGAACACCGGCTCAAAATTTTTGCGACCCCACGGTTTCATACCGCCGAAACGGGCGATGCCCCGCGATTCGGGGTACCGAACCACGGGGCATCGCACCGGTCACCGTTTGCCGCTGCGGGCCCGCCTGCGCGCCTCCTGCATTTCCTGGAGTTCGCGCTCGAGCGCGTCGGCGATGCGGAACTGTCCGGTGTCGTAGATGCCGGTGGAGCGCACCACCTCGTGGTAGGCGCCACCCGGATCCGGCGGCGGCACCGTGCGCTCCTTGCCCGCGCGCGCCGGTTCGGCCGGGGCCTCGCGGCCGGGCGCCTCCGTCCGCGCGGTCTTCGCCGCGGACGTGCGAGCGGACACCTTCGTGACGGTATCCTCCGCGCGAGGAGCGGGTTCGGGCGTCACCGCGGCGCGGGTCGCGACCTTCGCGGCGGGCTTCGGCGCGGAGCGCACGGGTTCGGTCACCGCCGCCGAAACAGGCTCGGGCGCCGCGGACTTCACCGGGGTGGGTTCGAACACCTTCTCTGGCACCGGCTTCGCAGTGATCGGTTCGGGCGCGATCGGTTCGGGCGCTACCGGTTTCGGCGCGGCGGGCTTCGGGGTGGCCGCGACGGGCTCGGCGGCCGCCGCAACACGCTTCGCGGCCGGCGCGACGGACTTCGCGGTCTTCGAGGCGGCGACGGGCTTCGGCGTGGCCGATTTCGCGGCCACCGTCTTCACGCTCTTCGCCGCCACCGTCCGCACCGGCTCGGGGTCCACGAATTCGGGCTCCACCGGCTCACTCTCGGCGACGGTCGGCCGGGTGGCGGCCGAAACCCGGCGCGGCTCTTCGGCTTCCACCTCGCGCCGCCCGGATTCGGCTGCCACGACGCGCTTCTCGGCGACCGGCGCCGGGTCGGGCACCTCTTCGGCGAAGTCCTCGACGGCGTCGTCGACCTCGTCCGGCACCTCCTCGTCGAGCACCTCGACGTGATCCTCGGCCGCGGCGAGCGCCTGGCGCGGTTCGGGTGGCGCGACGAGTTCCGGCGGCGGGGTCGGCCGTAACGAGATCAGCCTGCGCCGGATCTCCTCGGCCGGGTCGGGCAGATCGCGAATCTGCTCGGTGGCGCGGGCGATGGCCAAACCGTAACGGGCGCTTGCCGCGTCGTGGATGAGCAGCGCCACGCCGATCATCACCGGCGCGATGGCATGCGTGCCGACCTCGTACCACTCCCCCGCGCGCACATACGGGTAGGTGTTCAGACCGACCGTCAGGCCCAGCAGCGCGATCTCGGCCGCGGCGACCTGGCCGCGGTTGTCCATGACGCCCCACTCGGCCACCTTGTTGGTGCCGATCATGATGATGATCAGGCAGACGCTGATCATGCCCTCGAGCAGGTAGCTGAACCAGAACAGCGGATCGCTGGGCCCGCCCGGCGCGATGTTCTGCTGCACGTTGACCGCCGACCACAGCATGCCCGCGCCGACCACGCCGGCCAGTGCCCGCAGCGACCACGCGCGATGCCGGTAGAGGGAGGCCAGTTTGGCGTGGGGGCTGGATTCGCGCCGCTGAGCGGCGATCGCCTTGCGGGCGACCAGCAAATCTCGCATATCGGCCTTCGCGATCTCCTCCGCGGTGAGCCTGGACCGGTCCGAGGCGGACGCGGCGGCCTGCACCTCTTTCCAGCGCTGCGCGCGTTCCTGCTCCCTGATCCGTTCGGCGAGTTCGCGCTCGGCGTGGAGTTCGTCCTCCGACAGCGCCTCGGTCAGGGCCGGGTCGAATTGGTAGGCGAGCCGGCCGCGTGCCTTCTCGACCCGGCGCGCCAGCTGCGTGACCTCGTCCTCGATGGGGTGCTCGATGGTCACAACGACCTCCGCCCCGGGAGATCCGATGGCAGGCAAGTGATCACGAGTGTGAGCAGCACCCCACATTCATAGTCCATGGGGGCGTGTCGGCAAAACTGTAGGTTTGCCGAATTTCGAATCGCCCCGGCGCGTCGGCCCCGCCGGACCCCGCGAACGGCACGCGAGGGTGAAACGATGCGTCCCGCGAGACCGACAGAGGGGTTGACAGACGGAAAGGGGCTCCACCATGGTCCGACGTGTTCTCGGCGGTGCTTTCGCCACGGCGCTCGCCGCCACCGCCCTCACCCTGGCGGCGGGTACGGCCGAGGCCCGTCCCGCCGACTGCCGCACCACCAACACCGGCACCGGCGGCACTTCCGAATGTTTCGGCGGCGACGGCAGGCACCGCGTCCAGGTCGACTGCTTCGGCCTCACCGGTCTGGCCATCGCCCAGGGCATCACGTTGCCCTGGATCGGCGGCTGGAGCCAGCTCGGCCCCGTCTCCCCGGTCGGCACCCCCTCCCACCAACCCTGCGCGGGCGGCGGCATCCCCTGGGAACTCGGCGTCTCCACCGACGTCCGCGGCCTCTGCGAATCCCGCGACCCCAGCTGGCCCGAACACTACGTCCACTGGCTCCCCTGCTGAAGGTCGCAGATGATCCTGCCGCGCAACGACTTCCGCGTCAGTCGAGGTCCACGCCGGGGAGGCGGCGCGTGCCGGTGCGGATTTCGGCGATGAGATCGTCGTAGGCCCAGCTCAATTCGTGGAGGCGCTGCTGGGAGTCGGCGAGGCGGTCGTCGCAGCCGCGGGCCAGGGCCAGGTAGGTGAGGACGGCGAGTTGGGCGAGGCGGTCGACGACGGTGCCGACGCTTTCGGTGTGCAGGGGCGCTTCCGGGCTCGGGGGTGGGGTGAGCAGGCCGACCCAGCGGTCGATCTCGCAGACGAGCCGGGCGCGCTGCCAATCGATATCGGACGTCTCGGCGGTGCCGGCCTCGCGCTGCTCGTGCAGCCGGGACAACTGGTGGGCGGCCGCCAGCAGCGGATCGTCCTCGTCGAGAACGCCACACACGGCCCGCAACACCAGTTCTCGTGACGGCAGCGCTGTTCCGCCGCCCTCGCTCGTCACCACCCGCACCACCGTTCTGCCGACCGACGACCCCGACATCGCACCTGCACTCCACGTATACGCGCCGCCTGCGTCCGGCGGCGAACCTCGCGTCGACTCCCCCTGACATTCGTCCCAGGAGTCGCGCTGGATAGGTCCCCGGCGCGCGCATCCCCATTGCCGCCCAGTCACTTCCGGCCGCGCGGCCACCTGCGGCGTGTCGGCCGGAAGCGACCTCCGGCCGGGGCGTACGATGTGAGGTCACGTCCGACGGCCCGTCCCCCGGCGGGCCCGTGGTTCGCCAGAAGCGGAGGTGATCGCCAGTGGCCGACCGGATCCGCGTCCGCCCACTCGACCGTTCCACTCCGGTGCGCCCGTGCTGAGGGCGCCGGTCGTCGTCGGCATCGACGCCTCGGAGGATGCCCTGCACGCCACCCGGTGGGCGGCGATTGACGCGGCGCTGCACGACGTCCCGCTGCGCATCGTGTGCGCGGTCGGCGAGCCCGACGAGGCCGACGCCGAGGAGTTGCGCGCCCACCGCGAGCGCTACCTGGAGAACGCGCGCGACGCGCTGGCGATCGCCGCGGAGGTGGCGACGGCCGCCGCCGAACCGATCACCGAGATCGAGGTGACCGCCGACCTCGTGGACGACGCCCCCATTCCCACACTGTGCGCCGCGGCGACCACGGCCCGGCTCGTAGTGGTCGGTTCCCGCGGACTGGGCGCCTACCACCGCAGCCTGCTCGGTTCGGTGAGCACCGCGCTGGCCAGGCACGCACCCGGTCCGGTCGCGATCGTCACCGGTCCGCCGCCGGACCGGACGGCTCCCGTGGTGGTGGGCGTGGACGCGTCACCCCAGAGCGCGCGGGCGGTCGCGCTCGCCTTCGACGAGGCCGCGCGCCGCGGCGTCGAACTGGTCGCCGTGCACGCGTGGACCCGCTACCTGCGCCACGCCGAGGTCGCCGACTCCCAGCGCGAGGGCGCGCGACTCCTCGAGGAGAGCATCGCGCCCGCGCTCGCCGAGAACCCCGAGGTGCGGGTGCGGCGGGTGGTGGCCGAGGACCGCCCGGCGCGGCGGCTGCTCACCGAATCGGCGCACGCGCAGCTCGTGGTGGTGGGCAGTCACGGCAAGGGCGGGTTCGCGGGGATGACGCTCGGCTCGACGTCGCAAGCCCTGTTGCACAGCATCGACTGCCCGCTCATCATCGCCCGCCCGGAGCACTGAGACCGAAGGCTCAGGCGGCGATCCGCCCGGACGCGGCGGACACGCGCACCGCGGCCGCCTCCGATCGGTGCCGGGACCGGAGGAACTCCACCCGCTGACCCTCGACGAGGGTGCGGTAGCCGGCCATCTCGATGCACGAGAAGTCGACGTAGACGAGGGCGCGCGGGTCCCCGTCGGCGGTGATGAATCCGAAACCCTTCGGTGCGTCGAACCACGCGACCGTGCCGCGTGACCAGCTCACCGTTCCCGACCGTGCCGGCGTCATGGGCTCACCTCCGGTTGCGGGCCGCCCCGGTTCGAGCAGCCGGTGCCAGCGGGTTTCCCACTCACCGGAGATTGAAACAAAAATAGCCTCTGACCTGGGGTGATCAGTCCAGCACCGCGGTGGCCTCCACCTCGACCAGCAGATCGGGCTCGCCGAGCGCGGCGACGCCGAGCAGGGTGATCGGTTTGACCGGGTCCACGCCCAGTTTCGCGGCGGCGCGCGCGACGCCCTCGCCGAGCAGCGGGTACTTCTCGGCGTTCCAGTCGACCACGTAGATGGTGAGTTTGGCGACGTCGTCGAACGAGCCGCCGACCTCGGCCAGCGCGGTCGCCACGTTCAGGTACGCCTGCTCCACCTGGGCGGCGAAATCGCCCTCGCCGACCTTGTTGCCCTCGGCGTCGCGGGCGACCTGCCCGGCCAGGAACACCAGCCGCGACCCCTGCGCGATCGAAAGCTGGCGGTACACATCGGGTTTCGGCAATCCCTCGGGATTGACCAGGGTGACGGCCATGACCGCTCCTTCATGTCGGATCGATCCGCTTCACGCGGCTCGTTCTATAGCATAGCTATGTTATGTATCATCGGTCCATGCCTCGGGCGAGAAATCCGGAGATCCGCGCGCTGCTGCTGGAGCGGGCCGCGGCGATGTTGCGGCGTCGCGAGGCGGTCACCCTGCGCGGGCTGGTCGCGGGCACGACGGTGTCGACCATGGCCGTCTACACCTACTTCGACGGCATGGACGGGCTGTGGAAAGCGTTGCGGCAGGAGGGTTTCGTGCGCCTCTCGGCGAAACTGAGCGAGGTGCCCGAGACCGCCGATCCGGTGCGCGATCTGGCCGCGCTGGGGGCCGCGTATCTGGACAACGCACTGGAGAATCCGGACCTGTACCGCGTGATGTTCGACGCGGGTTTCGAATTGGAGGACACGGCGGCCGCCGACGCGAGCTTGCACAAGCTCGTGGTCGCGGTCGGCCGGGCGACGGCGGCCGGACGATTCCGCGAGGACGTGGACGCGCTCGAACTCGCCACGCAGACCTGGGTGGTCGGCCACGGCCTGGCCTCGCTCACCGCCACCGGCCCGCTCCCCCACGAGGCGCTCGGACTCGCGGTGCCGATGCTCACGGCCCTGTTCGTCGCGGCGGGCGACGATCCGGAGTGCAGCCGGGCATCGGTGGAGTCGGGGTGGGTGCTCGGCGCGACGGCCGACGCTCACCCGCCTGGAGGGTGAGCGACCGGGCGTCGAACCGTCAGTCCCCGAACAGGATTCGGCGCGCCACCGCCCGCGCCTCTTCCGGCGTGGTGGTCGACAGCACCGCTTCCCCCGCGCGGCGGCAGGCGTCCTGCGTCACCGTGGCCAGCGTCGCCCCGACGGCGGCGACGGCCGGCGCCGCGGCCGACAGCGACGTGACGCCCAAACCGGTGAGGACGCAAGCCAATACGGGATCGGCGGCGGCCTCGCCGCAGACGCCGACCGGCTTGCCCTCGGCGCGTCCGGCCGCCGCCGTGCGGGCGACGAGTGCGAGCACGGCGGGCTGCCACGGATCGGTGAGCGCCGCCAGCTCGGGCGACATGCGGTCGGCCGCCATCGTGTACTGGGCCAGGTCGTTGGTGCCGATCGAGACGAAATCGACGCGGGCCAGGATCGCCTCGGCCAGCAGGGCGGCGGCGGGCACCTCGATCATCACGCCCGCCACCAGATTCCGCGCCCGCGCCCGCGCGGCGAAATCCTCGGCCTCGGCCGGGGTCGCGATCATCGGGGCCATCACCCACGGCCGGGCGGTCCGGCCGGCGCCGGCGGCCGCGACGGCGTCGAGCTGGCGGTCCAATATCCCGGCGTCGCGGGCGGCGATACGGATGCCGCGCACGCCCAGGGCCGGGTTGGCCTCGTCGGGGTGGGTGGCGAAGCGCAGCGGCTTGTCCGACCCGGCGTCGAGCGTGCGCACCACCACCTTCCCGTCGGGGTAGGCGTCGAGGACCTCGCGGTAGATCGCCTCCTGTTCGGCCACGGTGGGTTCGGAATCCCGGTCCAGGAAACACAATTCGGTGCGAAACAGGCCGATGCCCTCGGCGGCGGTCTCCCCCGCCGCGCGGGCGCCCGCCCCGTCCTGCACGTTCGCCAGCACCTCCACCCGGTGGCCGTCGGAGGTGGCCCCGGGCCCGGTCCACGCGGCGTTGCGCACGACGATCGCGCGATACTCCGCGACGAGGCGCGCGGCCTCGCGCGGGTCGGGCCCGACGGTCACCGAGCCCGCGCCGCCGTCCACCAGGACCTCGGCCCCCACGGGCACGTCGTCGAGCCCGGCGACGCCGACCACGCAGGGGATGCCGAGCTGGCGGGCGATGATGGCGGTGTGGCTGGTCGCGCCGCCGAGCGAGGTGGCGATGCCGACGACCAGCGCGGGATCGAGCCCGGCGGTGTCGGCGGGGGCCAGATCCTCGGCCAGCAGCACGGACGGCCGCTCGGGCGTGGGCACGCCGGGCTCGGGCGCGCCCGCCAGCTCCGCCACCACGCGGTCGCACACGTCGCGCAGGTCGGTGACGCGTTCGGCCATCAGGCCGCCGAGGCGGGTGAACAGCGTGGCGAACTCCTCGGTGGCGGCCGACGCGGCGGCCGGGGCCGGGTCGCCCGCGTCGATGCGTTTGCGCGCGGCCGCGAGCCAGCCCGGATCGGCGGCCATCGCGGCGTTCGCGGCGAGCACCTCGGCGGCGGCTCCGCTCGCGGCGGCGGCCCGTTCCCGCAGGCGGGCGGCGACGGTGGCGGCCGCGGCGCGCAGGGCCTCCGCCTCGGCGTCGCGATCGGATTCCGGAATCGGGCCCGTTCGGACATCCGCGGACACGCGGGGCGCGGGCCGCACGACCGGGCCCACGGCGATGCCCGCGACCGCCGGAATACCGGTCAGCACCATCTCCACCTGCTGAGATTCCATCGTCATCGTTCTCCTCCACACCGCTGTCGAGCGAGCCGGGCGGTCATGCGACCACATCACCGTTGTGATCCAGACTACGCCAAACCCTTGACAAAGCAACACACACGGGCATAAAACAACATGAAACAACATCTACCTCGGAGGCTCGGATGTACGCGGAGGAACGGCAACAGGCCATCGCCACCCTGGTGGGCCACCGTGGCCGCATTGCGGTCGCCGAACTCGCCGAGCTCTACGGCGTCACCACCGAGACCGTGCGCCGCGACCTCGCCGTCCTCGACCGCATGGGCCTGGTGCGCCGCGTGCACGGGGGCGCGGTGCCCGCCGCCGCGCTCACCGCGATCGAACTCGGCACCACCGAGCGCGAGCACTCGCAGACCGCGGAGAAGGAGCGCATCGCCAAAGCGGCGCTGGACTACCTGCCACCCACCGGCGGCAGCGTCCTGTTCGACGCGGGCACCACCACCGCGCGCATCGCGGCGCTGCTGCCCGCCGATCGTGACCTGGTCGCCGTCACGAACTCGATCCCGATCGCCGCTCGGCTCGGCGCGCACACCGGCATGCAGTTGCACCTGCTCGGCGGCCGGGTCCGCGGCGTCACGCAGGCCGCGGTCGGCCCGGAGACGCTGCGCATGATCGCCGACCTGCGGGTGGACACCCTGTTCCTGGGCACCAACGCGCTCACCACCGCGCACGGCCTGTCCACCCCCGATTTCGACGAGGCCGCCGTCAAGCGCGCGATGGTCGCGGGGGCGCACCGCGTGGTGGTGGTCGCCGACTCCACAAAGATCGGGCGCGAGGATTTCGTGCGCTTCGCTTCGATCGACGAGGTCGACGTGCTGGTCACCGATTCGGGGCTGCCGTCCTCGGTGCACAGCGAACTGGAACAGTGCGGCATCGAGGTGGTGGCGGCATGATCGTCACCCTCACCGCCAATCCCAGCATCGACCGCACGGTCACGCTGTCCGAACCGCTGCGGCGCGGGGCCGTGCACCGCGCGACCACGGTCAGCACCCACCCGGGCGGCAAGGGTGTGAACGTGTCGCGCGTGGTCGCGGCCGCGGGCGCCGCAACGGTGGCGGTGCTGCCGGGCAACGCGGGCGACCCGCTGCCCCGCGCGCTGACCGACGCGGGCATCGACCACCGTCTGGTCCCGTCCGACGGGCCGGTCCGGGTGAACCTCACCCTCGCCGAACTCGACGGCACCACGACGAAGATCAACGAACCTGGCGCGACCCTGGACGCCGAGCGCCTGGACGAACTCGCCGCAACACTCGAGACGCTGGCCGGCACGGCCGAGTGGGTGGTGCTCTCCGGCTCCCTGCCGCCCGGCGTCGATCCGGCCTGGTACGTCTCGCTGGTGCGCCGCCTGCGCGGCACGCGCGTGGCCGTAGACACCTCCGACGCCCCGCTGCGCGCGATGGCCGGCGAGTTCGACCGTGCCGCACCGGATCTCCTCAAGCCCAACGCCGAGGAGCTCGCGCAGCTCACCGGCGGCGACCCGCACGCGCTGGAGGACCCGGCCGCCGCCGCCCGCGCCGCGCTCGCCCTCGTGTCACGCGGGGTCGGCGCCGTGCTGGCGACGCTGGGCGGCGCGGGCGCGGTGCTCGCCGACGCGCACGGCGCCTGGTACGCCACCGCGCCCGCCATCACCCCGCGCAGCACCGTGGGCGCGGGCGATTCGGCGCTGGCCGGGTACCTGCTCGCCGATCTGGCGGGCGCGGGTCCCGCCGACCGGCTCCGCCACGCCGTCGCCTACGGCAGCGCCGCCGCCGCGCTGCCGGGCACGGAACTGCCCGCACCGCGCCACACCGACCCCGGCGCCGTTTCCGTGACGGCGCTTCATCCCCTGCCCCACCTCTGAAGGACACTGCCATGAGCGAACGCAGAGAGCGAATCATGTGCCAGCGTGCGTCACGCATGCCGAAGCCGAGCGCTAGCGAGGCGCAGACATGAGCGATCCGATCATCACCGCCGATCTCGTGACGCTCGACGCCGATCTCGGCGCCACGAAAGACTCGGTCATCACCGCGCTCGCCGCGCGGCTGACCGAGGCCGGACGCGCCGGGGACGCGTCCGCGCTCACCGCCGCCGCCCTGGCGCGCGAGGCGCAATCGGCGACCGGGCTACCCGGCGGGATCGCCATCCCGCACTGCCGCGCCGAGACCGTCACCGCCGCCTCGCTGGGCTTCGCCCGGCTGGCGCCGAAGGTCGATTTCGGGGCGCCCGACGGCCCGGCCGATCTGGTCTTCCTGATCGCCGCGCCGGAAGGGGCGGGGGCCGAGCACATGAAGCTGCTGTCGAGCCTGGCGCGGGCGCTGGTCCGTCCCGAATTCGTGAGCCAGTTGCGTGCGGCGGCAGTACCTTCCGAGATTGTCGCGCTGGTGGAGGGCGTGATCGCGCCCGCTCCGGCGCCCGCGCAGGCCGCGGCGCCCGTTGCCGAGCCCGCCGAAAAGGCCGCCACCACAACGACTCCGGCCACGGAACGCACGGTCGTCGCGGTCACCGCCTGCCCGACCGGCATCGCCCACACCTACATGGCCGCCGACTCCCTCGTCGCCGCCGGCTCGCGCGCGGGCGTGAAAGTCCTGGTGGAGACCCAGGGTTCGAGCGGGAGCACGCCCCTGCCCGCCGACGCCATCGCCTCCGCCGACGCGGTCGTGTTCGCCACCGACGTGGGCGTGCGGGGCCGCGAACGGTTCGCGGGCAAACCCGTCATCGAGTCCGGCGTCAAACGCGCCATCAACGAACCCGACGCCATGATCGCCGAGGCCGTGCGGGCGAGCGAGAACCCTTCGGCGGCCAAGGTTTCCGGCGACGCGCCGGCCGAGGGCGAGGAGGGCGCCGAGACCCTCGGCTGGGGCACGCGCCTGCGGCAGGTCCTGCTCACGGGCGTGAGCTACATGATCCCGTTCGTCGCGGCGGGCGGCCTGCTCATCGCGCTCGGCTTCCTGCTCGGCGGTTACGAGATCTCCGAATCCGCGGGCACCATCGTGCTGGACAATTCGCTCACC
Source organism: Nocardia puris (assembly GCF_003315035.1). GTDB lineage: Bacteria > Actinomycetota > Actinomycetes > Mycobacteriales > Mycobacteriaceae > Nocardia > Nocardia puris. Next base: position 10,490 of record NZ_QNRE01000002.1, on the reverse strand, counting down.
GAGCTGCCCGCGGGCGGGCTGGCCACCTACTTCGGCGCGGTGCTGTTCCAGCTCGGATCCCTGGCCTTCGGCTTCCTGGTGCCCGCGCTGGCCGGCTACATCGCCTTCGCGATCGCCGACCGGCCCGGTCTCGCACCGGGATTCACGGCGGGCGCGGTCGCGGTGTTCGTCGGCGCGGGCTTCCTCGGCGGCCTGGTGGGCGGTCTCATCGCCGGAATCACGGCGCTGTGGATCGCGCGACGGCCGGTGCCGCAGTGGGCGCGCGGGCTGATGCCGGTGGTCGTGGTGCCGCTGTTCGCCTCGCTGATCGTCGGCGTGATCATGTTCGCGCTGCTCGGCAAGCCGCTGGCGGCCGTCACCAGCGGGCTCACCGACTGGCTGAACGGGCTGTCGGGCACCTCGGCGGTCGCGCTCGGCGTCATCCTCGGCCTGATGATGTGCTTCGACCTGGGCGGCCCGGTCAACAAGGCGGCCTACGCCTTCGCCGTCGCAGGCCTGTCGGTCACCGATCCGGCCACCCTGAAGATCATGGCGGCCGTGATGGCCGCGGGCATGGTGCCGCCGCTGGCCATGGCGCTGTCCACCCTGCTGCGCCCCAAGCTGTACACGCCGGCCGAGCGGGAGAACGGCAAGGCCGCCTGGCTGCTGGGCGCATCGTTCATCTCCGAGGGCGCCATCCCCTTCGCCGCCGCCGACCCGCTGCGGGTGATCCCGTCGATGATGGCGGGCGGCGCGGTGACCGGGGCGCTGATCATGGCCACCGGCACCACCCTCAGCGCGCCGCACGGCGGCATCTTCGTCTTCTTCGCGGTCGGCGGCATCGCCTGGTTCGTGCTGGCCCTGGCGGCGGGCACACTGGTCGGCGCGCTGTGCGTCACCGCCGCCAAGGAGTTCGCCAAGCCCCGCCCGGTCGCGCAGCCCGCGCTCACCACCGTCTGACCCCGCCCACCCCGCAACCCACAGGAGAACACCATGCCGAGCACCACCGTCACCGTCGGCTCGTCCATCGGACTGCATGCCCGTCCGGCCGCGCTCATCGCCGAAGCCGCCACCGCCGCGGGGGTCCCCGTGACCCTGTCGCTCGTCGGCGGCGAACCCGTCGACGCCAACTCGGCGCTGATGATCATGACGCTGGGCGCCACCCAGGGCACCGAGGTCGTCGTCGCCAGCGATGATCAGGCCGCCCTGGACAAGATCGCCGAGCTGGTCGCCGCCGACCTCGACGCCTGACCCACCCCCGCGAGCCCCGCCGCCTCCGCCCTGGGGCGGCGGGGCCTTCTCGTTTCGCCCTCTCCCGCCTCTCCTCGGGCCGCACTGGATCGGTTTCCTCGGCACCCGAGGTCCTGAGCCCGACCGGCGTCAAGGTGACCTTCGAGCGGCGATCTGCAGGCCGGGCAGGGCCACCCAGCGAATCCGCCTGCAATCGCGGTGATCGTAAGGACTTCTTGGACGATCCGGCGCCGAACACGGCCGCGCCGACCAGGAACCGGTCCTCGCGGAAGCTCGCGATCACCAAGTGCTCGGTGCTCCAGCCGACCGCCTTGGCGGCGAGCACCATGGTGTTGCCGTTGACCAGGGCCGACCCCACGGCCACCGCCGTCGCGCCGGGGTGGCGCAGGCAGCCGCGCGTCATGATCGCCAGGCCGGAGCGCAGGGTGCGTCCGTCGCGTCGCGTGTCGTCGGCCCCCGCCAGCGGTGCGCCCCTGCCGAAACTCATCGGACTCGACACCCGGAGGTCGATCTGTCCCCGCTCGCCACCATGCCTCCTCCGGATCGTCGATCCGAGCATCGGCCAGTGTCATTACCTTCGGCAACGACCCGGATCAGCATGATTCCAATCCCTGACCGATTTGTCCGATATCGCGCGGTGTCCGGTGACGAATCGGGGGCCACATCGTTCGTGCCCGGAGTGCGAATTCGCCGATCCGGGCGTTTTCTGTGACTTCGAGGTTCAGGAATAGCCGGTATGTTCCGTATCGTTGAACGAGGATCGGGTCCCGAAAACAGAACCCGATCGCTGGTCAACGGTGACTTGTGAGGTGTGATCGTGGTGTCGAAACCTGTGGAAAGCCCCGAGGGCGGACCGATTGTCCACGGCGTCGCCGACGCGCGCTACGAGCGTGTCGTCACGGCGTTCTCCCGCCTGTTCGGCCAGAACCGCGGCGGCGGCGCCCTCGCCGTCTACCGGCACGGCGAGCCGCTGCTCGACATCTGGACCGGCACCGCCGACAACACCGGCGAAACCCCGTGGACGGAGAACACGGCCGCGCTGTCGTACTCCACCTCCAAGGGCATCACTTCGACCGTGATCCACCTGCTGGCCGCGCGCGGGCTCATCGACTACCAGGCGCCGGTGGCGGAGTACTGGCCCGAGTTCGGCGCGAACGGCAAGAAGTCGATCACCGTCGCCGAGATGATGAGCCACCGCGCGGGCCTGTCCCGGGTGGGTCCGCTGGCCAAGAACCTCGAGGAAATGCTCGACCATCACCTGATGGAGGAGCGCCTCGCCGCCGCCAAACCCGACCGCTTCCGCGGCCTGCCCGCCTACCACGCGATCAGCTTCGGCTGGCTGGCCGCGGGCTTGGCGCGCGCGGTGACCGGCAAGGGCATGGGCGAGCTGTACCACACCGAACTGGCCGAACCGCTGGGCGTGGACGGCCTGCACTTGGGCACCCCGCCCCCGACTTCCCCGACCACGGTGGCCGGATCGCACGGTTCGCCGGTGCCGTTCGGCATCCCGCGCGCCGAGGACGTGCTGCGCGCCGCGTCGCTGGGACCGGTGCCCGGCCTCGGTTTCGTGCGCGCGATCTACACCCCCGGCGTCGGCAACCTGTCGTCCGGTGAGGCCCCCGCCATCCTCCGCGGGGAGATGCCCGGCGCCAACGGCGTGTTCACCGCGCGCGGCATCGCGGCCGTGTACAGCCTGCTGGCCGGTGAGAACCCGCGGATCTCGCGGGGCCGCGTGCGGGCGCTGTCGCGTATCCAGACCATCCTGCCCGACCGCAACCTGTTCCTGCCGATGGGCTGGCGGCTCGGCTACCACTCGCTGCCGGTGTTGGGCGCGCCCCGCGCGTTCGGGCACATCGGTTTCGTCGGGTCGGCCGGCTGGGCCGATCCGGAGAGCGGCCTGTCGGTCGGGTTCGTGCACAACTGGCTGCCCGAGGCCGCGCGGCTGCCCCGCGACCAGTTCATCATCGCGAGGCTGTTGACGCCGATCGTGAAGTCGGCGGCGAGCGAGGCGGACGCGGGTCCGGCGGATCTGCGCAAGGCCGGTTGAGTTGCGTGTGAGGGCCCGGCGAGCGCCGGGCCCTCACAGCATCGACCGATGGATCGAGATTACCTGCGCACACCAAGGTTTCCCGCTCCTCGACCGTCCGGCTCATTTGACGTTCAGTCGGATATGCACCGCGCCTTCGGGTTCGGTGGCCTGCAACGCCTGACTGATCAGCGCGCTGATATCGACCTGCGGGATCGAATACACGGCGGCGTCGGCCAGCGGTTGCAGCATGGGCGCCAGCGGCGCGAGATCCGGTCCCACCACGTCGATCCAGGCCTTCAGCCGCTGGAGGAACGGCACCAGCCCGTTGCCCTCCAAGTACATCTCCGGGGATTCGCCCGTGCGGGCGAGCCGGCCGACGGCTTCGGCGATCTCGTCCACCCGGCGGCCGAACTCGATGAAATCCGGTGTCGCCGCGCGGAAGGCAGGGTCGGCCCACGACATATCGGTCGCGATCGACTGGAGATCGGTGAGCATGGTGCCGATGGCGGGTGAGCGGCTCATGATCACGGCGGCGAGCAGATCGGTGGAGCGCGCCAGGCCGGGCGTGATCGATTCGGTGCCCTCCAGCGCGAGGCCGAAGGTCTGGATGAACTCGCCGATCGCTTCCGGGTCGAGCTGGTTCATCGCCTGCGTCACCAGCCGCGCGACTTCCGGGGTGGAGATAGGTGCCTGGATCCGAAGCCCTTGCAACACTTGACCATCCGACACGACAGGCCCGCCGCCCGAGGTGGGCCGGAATTCGATATAGGGCTCGCCGAGCGCCGACAGCGCCTCGATGGTGATATCGCTGTCCACCGGCAGATCACTGTCGCGGCCGACCCGGAACTCGACCCGCACCTCCCCGGCGCCGCGCCGCACGCCGGTCACCTCCCCGACCTCGACACCCCGGTACAGGATCGGTGAACCCGTTTCCAGCCCACTGGAATTGGGCAGCACCAGCGTGGCGTGCACGTCCTCGCGCAGCGGGTCGACCCGCACCACGCCGAAGGTGAGGTACGCGATCCCGAGCACCGTGATGAGGCCGATGGCCGAGAAGGACAGCGCCGACGACAGTTTCACCGCACCGCTCCGATCATGCGCAGTGTCCGGACGATCTGATCCACCTGATCGTCGGTGGACACCTGCCCGTCGGTGGACACACCGACCACGTTCACCTTCGGCCCGCGCTCGACGAACGGGACGATGCGATCCCGGATCAGGGCCACCAGCGCGTTCAGGTTCGACGGCGCGTCCAGGTCCAGCGGCCGGGAGGTGAAGGCCAGCGGCACGAACGCGCGCGCCGCCGCGTCACCGGACTGCGCCAGCGGGGCCAGCCACACCAGCGAGTGCGCGACATTGCCCAGCGCGCCGAGCACGCCGACCACGTTGACGATGGACTCCACCGAGGCCGAGATCTGTTGCACGGCGGGCTCGGTCAGCATCTCCGCGGTGCGCTCCCCCATCCCGTGCACCACGGCGGCATCGGTGCTCAACCCGTTCAGGAAGGCGTCCACCTCGGCCAGGTTGGCCGCCAGGTCCAACGCGTTCGCGCCGACCACGCCCGAGATGCGCGCCGTCTCCTTCGAATCCGGCGGCAGCACCGCGTTCAGGCTGTTGATGATGTCCTGGAACTGGCCGATCGCGCCGCCCTGGACGAAGGTGGCGATGCCCGCCATGGTGTCCTCGATCTGGGTGGCGGGAATGGTCTGGGCGCGCGGGAGCGTGTCACCGTCGGCGAGCGTGTCGGCGAACCCGTCGGGCGGGGTGAGCAGCGCGATGTGGATGTCGCCGAGCACCGTCTCCTGCCGCAGCTGCGCGATCGTGGTGCGCGGCAACCGCACCGAGTCCTCGATCTCGGTGTCCACCATCACGTATCCGCCGCCACCGGAGGCCTCGCCCGGGTCCACGACCGACACCTTCGTCACCGTGCCGACCTGCGCGCCGTTGGCCATCACCCGGGCGCGCGCGGGCAGGTTCAGCGCGTTCGCGAACTCGATGCGCACCTGATAGGTCGGGCCCGAGACACCGGCGCCCGGCACCGGGACCGACGAAGGATCGAACGCGCAGCCACCGGTCAGCAACACCGCCGTGAGCAGCATCGCCCCCGCGCCGCGCCGCAGTCGCCGGGTCATACCCATCACCTCGCCCCCGTCATCGCCAGCACCCACTGCGCGAGGTCGACCTGGGGCCTGCCGTCCGCGCCGGGCGCACACCGCCCCGGCGAGACCGCGTTGATCAGCGCGCACATCTGGTTCGCATCCTGTTCGGGTAGCGCCACCCGCGGCGGCGCGTAGGTCAGTCCCGGCGCACCGGGCCCGGCGACGGTGGTGAACGCACCGGTCAGCGCCGGTATCTTGGTGATGATGTCGCGCAGCGCGTCGACGTTGTCGCCCAGCAGCCGCACCAGCGGCACCGCCGCGTCCAGCACGTCCAGGATCGGATCGCCGAACAGCGTGGTGATGTCGTTGAGCATCGGCAACAGCTTCTGGAAGCTGTCGATGATCTCCACCGTCCGGTTGAACAGCTCGTTGTTCACGTTGTCCAGCACGTCCGACAGGCGCAGCATCATGGACTTGATATCGCCCCAGCGCCCCGCCACCGTGCTCGACAGCGCGGCCAGCGAATCGAGCAGCCCGGCCAGGTGCCCGATGGCGGCGTCCGGGGAGTGCAGCGCGGTGCCGAGTTTGCGGATGATCTCGTTGAGCTGCGGCCCGGTGCCCGCGGTCGCCGAGTTCAGCGCGCCGATGCCGCGCGCGAGCGCGTTCTGCTCGGAGTCCTGCGGACCGAGGAGTTCGCTGGAGAGTTCGGCGAGCGCGCCCAGGGTTTCGGTGAGGCTCTTGGGCGTCAGCGTTTTGGTGATGCACTCCGCAGGGTCGCGCAGTTGTTCGGAGGGGTCGACGTTCACCAGCGCCAGGTCGCGGTCGGCGACCACGGTGTCGGACACGGTGGTCGCCGAGGCGGCGGCCGGCAGGGAATAGGCGGCGTCGACGGTGAATTCGACGCGCACGTGCTCCGGCGACGGCGTGATGGCGGTGACCTCGCCGACCGGCATGCCGCGCATCGTCACGTGATTGCCCACGTACAAGCCGATGGTGTCGGGCATGAGCGCGCAATAGGTTTCGGTCTTCTTGAACGGCTGGAACGCGACGACGTAGCCCACCACGACCAGCACACCGATCGCGAGCGCACCCGCCACCGACATGAATCCGCGGGATCCGAGGAAACGCAGCAACATCAGCAGACCCTCCCCGGCACCGGCACGCACACACCCTCGGGCACCTCGATCGTCGCGCCCGAATGATCCACGCGCACACCGCCTTCGGGCGGCAAGTACGTCCCGACACGTTCGCCGAGCGCGTGCACGTCGTCGATCAGCGGCTGCAACTGCTGCCCGAGCCGCTCCAGCTCCGGAACCGCCGCCGCGAGTTGCTGGGCCATCGGCTTCAGCGTCGTCTCCCACGCCGGTTGCAGCGCGGCGAGCCTGCTGATCACCCGATCCAGTGCTTCGACGGCGGTACGCACCTCGGTGCGCTTGTCGGCGAGCACCGTCTCCAGCACGTTGATCCGCTCGACCAACCTGCCCAGCTCCCCCTTGGCCTGGTACACCGCGCCCAGGTATTCGTCGGCGAGCGCGATCGCCCGCGACACGTCGGCGCGCTGCTGATCCAGCACATCCACGAAATGCTCGACGCCGTCGAGCGTGCGGCGCAAGCTGTCGGGGCTGGCCTCGAGCGAGTCGGCCATGGCGGTCAGATTGTCGCGCAACGTGTTTCCGTCGATCTCGCGCAGCGGCTGGGCGGCGTCCTGGAAGGCCTGGACGAGGCTGTAGGGCAGGCGGATCCGGTCGGCGGTGATCATCCGGTCGCCGAGCGGCTCCTCGCCCGCCGGGAACAGCGCCACGTAGTGCCCGCCCACGATGGTGAGCATGCGGATGTCGAGGGAGGTCTCGCTGCCGAGGAACACCGACGAGTCCACCGAGAACGTCATCAGCACCCGTTCCGGTTGCAGCTCCAGCGATTCCACCTTGCCGACCGAGATGCCGGCCAGGCGCACATCGTCGCCGACCCGCACCGACTGCGCTTCGGTGAGCTCCGCGGTATAGGTCTCGCGCCCGAACGGCACCGTGTACAGCACCGCCACCGCGACCATGCCGAGCACCACGAGCACCGCGCCGAGAATGCCGAGCCGCAGATCGTGGCGCAGCTTCGCCTGCTCTGTGCGGCGGGGGCGATCACCGCCGAAGGCCTTGCGCACCTTGGTCATCGGTTGCATACCGACACCTTCTGCCCCGCGACGAGCACCGCGAACGCGGCGGGCAGCTCGGCCGAGCCCCGGCTGCACGAGAGCTCGGTGCCGGTCTTGGCGGGCAGCGACTCCCGCAAGCCCGCGATCAGTCCGGGCAGGCTGCTCAGGATCTCCACCAACTCCTGCGGATTCGGGAACAGCTTCCGAACGATGTTGTCCACGTCGGGGTTCGCGTCCTCGGTCAACCCCAGCGTCGCCAGCAGCGAATCGACGGGATCGAGCACCGGCGGCGCGGTGAGCGCGAAGTCGATGAGGCCCTCGACCTTGATCTGCAACGAGGTGAACACGTCGGCGACCTTGCCCAGCAGGGTGACCAGATGCGGTGAGCGCCCGCCGATCTGGTCGGAGATCTCGGCCAGATTGCGCATCAGCACCGAGATCACCTGCTGGCGATCGGTGGCGTAGGTGCTCAGCATGCCGATGGCGTCCAGCGCCGGGCCGATGCCGGTGCCGTCGCCCTCGATGACGGCGAGCATGCTCTCCCCGAACTGGTTCAGCGATTCTGGGGAGAGCGTCGCCAGCACCGGCTTCAGCCCGTTGAACAGACCGGTCACGTCGAAGGACGGGATGCTGCGGTCGGTGCCGATGGTCGAACCCGCGGGCGTGCGCCCGGTGGGCGTGCTCTCCTGCTGGAGATCGACATACCGCTGCCCCGTGAGGTTCTGGTAGCGGATGGCGAAGCGGCTGTTCTCGTAGACGGGCGAGGACCGGCGCACCGTGATGCCGACGCGCGCCTGGTTCCCGTCGAGGTCGATGGACTCGACCTTGCCCACCTGCACGCCGAACATGCGCACGTCGTCGCCGGTCTTCAGGCCGTTCGCGTCGGTGAACAGCACGTCGTAGGAGTCGGAGGCACCGCCCACCGGCCGTTGGATCGCACTGATGATCAACACCAGCACACCCACCATCGCGGCGGCGAACACGGCGAGCCGCCACGCCGCTCCGCGCACCGAGGTCATCGCACACCTCCACCGAGAACCGGGGCCAGCACGGGGAAACCGTTCAGGTCCACATCGACATTGAGCACGGGGCCGTCCGGCGTGTCCGGCATCGCCGCGCGCAGCCGGTCGATCAGCGCGCGCAGTTCCGCGCTGGACCGCTGCGGGTCCGACACGGTGCCCGCGGCCGCGTTCAGGATCGGCGCCAGCAGCGCCGTGTAGCCGCCGAATCCGGCGTCGGCGCTGTACATCGCGTTCTCCAGCGACGGGAAGATGTCCTCGATCACGGCCGTGATGGTGGCGTCGATATCGGGCCGGTCCTCGCGCAGCGTCTGGATCCGGTACACCTGATCGATCACCTGCAGGACCGCACCGATGAACACGCCGCCCCCGTCCAGCGCGCGCCCGTACTGGCCGAGCTGCAACGACATCGGCAGCGTCTGGACGTCGGCGACCGTGCGCGACAGCACCACCATCGACTGCAACAGCGGGGTGTAGGCGCGGATGTCGCCCGCCAGCTGCGCGAGCACCGACGCCAACTGCGGGGTGAGCACTTCGCCGCTCACCTGCGAGAGGCTGCGCAGCAGACTGCCCATCGTGGCGTCGTAGGCGCGATCGGCCTGCCCGCCGGTCATATCGATGACCTTGCCCGAGCGCAGCGGCGCACCGCCCGAGCCCGGCCGCAGCGCGATCTCGCTGATACCGAACAGGTTTCCGGTCGCGTAGTCGACGCGCAGGCTGTCGTCCAACCCCTCGAGCAGGTCGGGGTCGAGCAGCAGACTGATCCGCTGCGTGCCCGCCTCGGCGGGCGCGACCTCGGTGACCTCACCGACCAATACGCCGTCGGCGCGGACCAGCGTCCCGGCGACGATGCCGTCGCCGATCTGCTCGGTGTGCAAGGCCAGGCGCATGCCCTCCTCATCACGGGTACCGCTGTACACGCGCCAGCCGACGATCACGAGCGCCAGCACGAGCAGCAGCGCGAGTGCGGTGCGCGTCGACTGCTTCTTGTCGATCGCGACACCGGGCATTCCGTAACTCGGCATCCCCTACCCCGGGAAAGTGATCGCGGTGCTGAAGCCCCACAGCACGATGGACAGGACCATGTCGACGGCGATGATCGCCACGAAGCTGGCGCGCACCGCCCTTCCGGACGCGATGCCGACCCCCTCGGGACCACCGGTGGCGAAAAAGCCGAAGTAGCAATGGATCAGGATGACCACGGTGCCGAAGATGGCGACCTTGATCACCGCGGCGATCACGTCGAATCCGGACACGAACTGGAAGAAGTAGTGGTCGTAGACGCCCGCGGACTGGCCGTGCACGAGCGTGATCACACCGCGACAGGCCAGGTAGGCCAGGATCAGCGCGATCAGGAAGGTCGGCACGATCGCGATGGCGCCGGCGATCACGCGGGTGGTCACCACGAACGGCACCGACCTCAGGCCCAGCGCCTCGAGGGCGTCGATCTCCTCGGAGATGCGCATCGACCCGATCTCCGCCGTCATCCGGCAGCCGGCCTGCGCCGCGAAGCCGACCGCCGCGGCGATGGGCGCGAGTTCACGGGTGGTGGCGAAGGCCGAGATCAGGCCGGTGACCGGACCCATGCCGAGCATGTCGAGGGTCGCGAAGGATTCGACGGCCACCGAGGCGCCCATGACCAGGCCGAGCACGATCATCATCGGCACGGTGCCGCCGCCGACGATCACCGAGCCGCGGCCCCAGGTCATGTTGGTGATGGCGCGCATGGTCTCGGCGCGGTAGTGGGTGACGGTCAGCGGAATCGCGCTGAGGGTCTGCCAGATGAACGCCGCGGTGAAGCCCAGTGATTCGAGGGGATGCCAGGACGCGAGCGCGCGCGCCTTGCGCACGACCTTGCCGAAACCGCCTGGAACGTAAGGGGATACGGCCATCACGCCAACCTCGTCGGCAAGAACATCGCCGTCACCTGCGTCAACAACAAATTCACGCACACGATCGACACCACC
>NZ_QNRE01000001.1:97223-1196882 GCF_003315035.1 Nocardia puris | reverse complement strand
CGTCCCAGCGGCCAAGACCAACGACTGACCACACCACCAGGGGTGGGTCCGGATTCAACCGGAACGACCGGGTCACGATTCAACCGGAGTTGACAGGGACGCCGTTGCGCGGCGCACCGCGCGGCGCGGTGCGCGGCGCGCAGCGCCGCCCTTGATCCTGTATGGCGAAATTCGGCAACAACCCGCGATGGGCGACGGGCATTTGCAGACCATCCTCGCGGCTCGTCGCGCTGTCTCGAACTCGTCGCGCTGGTCTGAACTGTGCGGGCTGGCAGCGCTTTTCGGGCAATCCGTCGGCGCGGTGGCGTAGGGTGATGCCACCTCCCGTTAAGGGGCGGTGCGGCAGTTGGTCCAGGCCGCACCGCGCCGAGAAAGGAGGTGGTGGGGAATGGCGAAACATCGCCGGGCAAAGAGCAAGGCCCCGGTCGACTACGGCATGCTGCTTGCGGTTGCTGCCGTGGCCGCCGGGGCGCTCGTAGTGGTCCGCCGAGTGCGGGCTAGCTAACCCACCTGGCGGGGCGTCGGTGACGCGGCGTCCCGCCTCTCGGCATCACTCTCGTGACGACTCAACCTTACAGACGTTACGCACGTTACGCACCTTACGCACTCGGCTTCGGGCACCTCACGCACCAAGGATCGAGAGGTACAGGCGCGTCGCCACGGCCTCGGCGTCCTCGGTCATTGGGTCGGTGTAGGTTTGCGCTCCTGGCAGGTTGGCGGCATACGTCCGGGCAGCGGTCGCGAGCACGCTCATGAGGCCGGATGAGCGCTGGATCGGCGACTTCGTGGCCCACGCGAGGTAGTTGACCTCTTCGGGAAGTTGAGCCTCGCAAGCAAGCCGAAGGGCGTACTTGTCGACCAAGCGGTCATCGTGGATGCCGAAAAGAGCTGCGGGCGCGAATCTTTCAGCTACTTGCCACCAGCGAACCGTCTGGAATACGTGGATGAGTCGGTCGGCGTACTGGTCGAGCAGGGCGGGGTGGAAGTTCGGCACCAAGCGGTCGTAGCGGAAATTCGCCGCCGACTCGGCACGGATTAGACGGTCAAGCTCGATCGTGGCCTCATGCGAAGCGGGTGAGTGAGTGAGCGTCCGGCCTCCCCCCAGGATGGCGTCCGCACCGCTTCCGCTCAAGACCGCACCAAGGGTAGGAATAGCATCGAAGGTGCGGCGAGCTGCGAGGAGGGGAATTCCTGCGGTGACCTCCCAAAGTTCTGATGTCCCGAGTCTGGTGATCACATCGCGAGACAGATCCACCACCTCGGCGGCAGTCAAACGGATGATGTCGTGCCGGAGGCCAAGCGCCCTCGCCGCCGCAGCTGCGTTGGCTTCATCGGACTGACCATCCGTCACGATGGTGACCGCAACGGGCTTTGCACCGAGATGGACCGCGACTGCAGCAACGTAGATCGAGTCGACACCACCACTGAGCAGAACGGCCGGTGTTCCACCGAACTTGTCGAGCACGGAGGCGACCCGCGTGCGTGTCTCCTCGGAAATCAGGCTGGCCGCTTCGACGGGATCGGTCAGCGTTCGTGCAGCGGGATTGGGAGCAGCGATGTCCTCAACTAGATCGGTCACGAACTGGAGCGGTTCGGCCGTTTGCGGTGCAAGAGTCTCGTAGGTCATGTCCACCGTTCCAGTTGAGTTGTGTAGATGAGGCGGTGCCGGTCGCCGGGCAGAACGAAGTCGCTGAACTCCACGACGCGGTCGTTGGTGTCGATCATCGACTTGTGCACGACGAAAACCGCGGTGCCGGGGATGAGTCCGAGTTCTCGCATCTCGTCGGGCGAAGGCAGTCGTGTGGTGATGTCTTCGACTACTCGGTCGACCTCAATGCCGAGTGTCGATAGCTGGTGCATGGTGCCGCCAGGCCACGGTTCGAGGTGGGGGTCCAGTAGGTCTGGATTCTTCTTGACCAGGTCAAGCACAAGATACGAGTTACCGAAGGCAAGCGGCACATCCTCGCTGGTGAACCGCGACCGATACGTACGCCGGAGAAGGTCAGTGCCGATAGGGACACCGAGAGCGGTTGCCACGGGCTCCGGGGCGGGGATGGTCTCGTACTGCGCCGAGAACGAGAACTCGTCAGTCCTTCGGCCCGTGTCCGTCTCAGCGCTTCCGTTGCGGCGGCGTTCCTCTTCGGGAGCGTGGACGAGGGACTTTTCCCGCTGGTGACGTTCGTTGCGTCGAATGACCTTGAGGCGCGGACTCCGAACGAAGGTACCGATCCCGTGCTTGGACTCGATGAGGCCCTGCGCGCGCAGTGTGGACAGGGCTTGGCGAAGAGTCGGGACGCTGACCTTGTAGCGCTCGATCAGTGCAGTTTCTCCCGGCAGGCGATCGCCAGGGCGTAGCTCTCCGTCGGCAATCTGGCGGCGTATGTCGTCGGAGATTAGCTCGTACTTCGCTGGCATCCGGTCCCTTCTCTCTGCCGAGGACTCATTCATCTTAGGTCCTCTTTAGGTCTTGCCAAGATGGCGTCCACTGTGCTCCTATATAGGAGATAGTCCTATATAGGAGTTCCACTCAACCATAAGGAGCCGACAGACATGGCACTCAAGAACTTCCGTTTCCCGGTGGCGTTCAAGGATGCGTTCCCGATGGGTTTGGTGCTGGTGGGGGAGATCGCCCCGTTGACGGAGTACAACTCCGACCGCAACGCGCCGCAGGTGCAGAAGGTCGACATGGATCGTGACGGCAACGGCACGGGGCTTCGCCTGTGGAAGGCGACGGTGACCGATCCGTCGGAGACGAACGCGAAGCGGGCGAGCTTTCAGGTGACGTTTGTGTCGCCGGTGCAGCCGGTTCCGTCGACGGCGGAGGTGCTGCCGGGGATGCGGCAGATCGAGTTGGAGGGTCTGACCGCGATGCCGAAGCTGATGGGCGCCGGTGAGTTCAAGTACGTGGGCTTCGATTTCCGGGCGACGGGGATCGTGGGCGATAACTCCGGTGCCAAGGGTGCCGGGTCGGCGAAGGCGGCCTGACGATGGACGCGGCGGATCGGGTGTCGGTGGGGATGCGTTGGGCGCGTTGGTCCGCCGTGGTCATCATCGTGGCGGTGGGGGTGGCGGCGTTCCGGTTGTCGTTCGCCACCCTGGAGGACCTTGCCCGGCTGGCGCATATCCCGGCGGGGGATGCGTGGCTGTTCCCGGTGATCGTGGATGGCACGATCCTGCTGGCGACGGCGGGGGTGCTGGTGTGCCCGGATCGCCGGGAGCGTCGGTTCTTCGTGTCGGTGCTGGTGGTCGGTGCGCTGGTCTCGGTCGCGGGTAACAGTTTGCACGCGGTCGCGGCCGGTCGGGACTTGCCGGGGTGGGCGGCGGCGTTGGTGGCGGGGATCGCCCCGATCTCGCTGCTGGCCGACACTCATGGGCTGGCGTTGTTGTTCCGTGCGGCGCAACGGCATTCGGCACCTGTGATCGAGTCGGCCCCGATGCGGGAACCGGTGCCGGTGGCCGTCGCTGAGCCGGTTTCCGTGCCTGCCGCGACGGTGGTGGAGCCGAAGTCTGGCTCGCGGGGCGGTAAGCGGTCGGGTGGGTCTTCGGCTGATCGGGCTGCGCGGGCGGTGGTGCTGGCTGCGTCGGGTCGGTCGGTGGCGGCGATCGCGACCGAGTTGGGCGTGTCGCAAGGCACGGTCCGCAAGTACCTGAAACCGGCGAAACCGTCTGCGGTGGAACCGGTTTCGAATTCCGAGTCCGAGTCCGTTCCGGCGTCGGTGTCGTCGCCGGTGTCGGTGGTTCGGGTGAGTCCTGTTCGTTCCTCGCGACCGGCCCCGGCCCAGCAGGCCATGTTGCCGATCGCTGTCCCTGTTGGGGGTAACTGATATGTCCGATATCAAGAAGCTGTGGCCGCGTCACTCGACCGGCAAGAACGACGACGTATTGATCACGATGGCGGCGCATCACGTCTCGTTCGAGACGCAGTGGTTCCGCGGCAAGGTGTTCGTGGCCTTCGGTCCGGACTGCGGGATGCAGTTGACGGTGGCCCAGGCGCGGGACCTGCGCGCGCTGTTGGATGCCGCGATCTCCGATGCCGAATCCGACCTCACCGACCGGGTGAGCCTGTTGAAGGCGGTGGCGTGATGTCGGCGTTGACGACGGTGCTGGTGGCGGGTGGCACGCTCGCCGCAGCGGGTGGGCTGGCGTGGATGCGTCATCAGGGTCCGGGTCCGCGCCGGCTGTCCGTGGCTGACATCGTGGCCGAGGCCCCGCCGGCATTGCGGACGGCGGTGCTGATCCTGGCCGATCGGGGACAGACGAACTTGATGCTGTCCGCGCTGGACCTCGGTTCCCCGGAGACCGGGTTCCCGTATGTGGATGCGTGGGACTACACGATCCACGGCATCGAGGTCGACGTGATGATGCTGGGCGGGCAGTCGCTGGCGGATTGGTCCAACGACGAAGTCCTGCAACAGTTCGCGACCTACCTCGGTGTTCCTCGGGTGAGTGCGTCGTCACCCGCTGCGAGCTGGGTCCGTCTCCAGGTGCGCGTGCATGACACGCTCGCCGCCCCGGCAACGGCGCCGGATGTGGTGCACCCTGTCGCCTCCGATGGTGTGGGTGGCGGGGTGGACCTGGAGGCGGTCCCGGTCGGAGTCACTGAGGAGTACGACTGGTGGCGGCTGCGGGTCCTGTACTCCCACATCCTGTTGGCTGGTGCGACCGGTTCCGGCAAAGGCTCGGTGTTGTGGTCGATCCTGGCGGGGTTGGGTCCGGCGATCCGGGATGGTCTGGTGGATGTGTATCTGGCGGACCCGAAGGGCGGCATGGAATTCGGGCGCGGTGAGAACCGGCTGTTCGTGCGGTTCGCGACCGATCCGGCCTCGATCCTGGCCATGCTCACCGACGCCGTGGAGGTTCTGTCGGAGCGGGCGGTGAAACTGCGCCGCGCCGGGGTCCGTAAGCATGTCCCGACCCCGGATGAGCCGCTGATTCTGATCATCATCGATGAGGCCGCGGCCTTGTCGGCGTATGCGGTGCGCGAGGAGAAGGCCGAGTTCGAGCGGTTGTTCGGGCTGCTGTTGTCCCAAGGTCGCGCGGTCGGTGTGTCGGTGGTGGCGGCGTTGCAGGACCCGTCCAAGGAGACGATGCCGTTGCGGCAGTTGTTCCCGGTCCGGATCGGCCTGCGCCTGGACGAACCGTCCCAGGTCGCGATGGTGCACGGGCAGGGCGCTCGGGCTCGGGGTGCGCGCTGCGACGAGATCGCCACGGACACACCCGGTGTCGGCTACGTCGGCGAAGACGGCTCCAACACCTTCACCCGGGTACGGGCGTTCTTCGTCTCCGACACCGATATCGATGCCCTGATCGACGCCTACGCCCCGGCCCGTCCCACCGTCGTGGATCTCGAACCCCAAGACGACTACAGCGATTTCGACCCGGACTACATCCCCGGCGAGGACGACGAGACGAGTTCGGGGGTGGCGGCGTGAAGCGGGGATTCGTGACCGAGACACACGTGGTCGTCTACTGCGACACCTGCGGCGACATCTACACCGACCGCGACGGCGGCGAAGCGGCCTGCTTCGACAGCGTGAATCAGGCCATCTCGTTTCTGACTCTCGGCGCGGTCGGGATCGCCTGGTCCTACGACGGCGACAAAGTCACCTGCGACGGCTGCCACGCCACCGAACACTGCGCCGTCAACGGCCACACCTACACCACGTCGTCGTGGCGGTCGGTCACCTGGCCCCTCGGCGTTTCCACCCGTTCCCGTACCTGCGACGTGTGCGGCATCTCCGAAAACGAGGTCTGATCATGAATACCCGAAACCGCAAGCACCACAACAACACCCGCGTCGTCCACGGCATCGACGCCGATGGGTCGAATGTGATCGAGCTGGCCGCGTGGCGGCGCACTCACCACGAACGCCGCGGCCTGTCCCCGACCGAAGTCGCCGTCCACGTGCTGGCCGAGTCCGGCCACACCCTGACCGGCTGGGACCTCGGCCCTGATGACGGCGACGGCGGGTGGGCGGCATGAGCACCCGTAAACCTCGGCCGGTGAACCCGATCGTGGCCGAGGCGGCCAAACAGAACGCGCAGAGCAAGGCTCGCGAGACCCGGTCTCGTCAGGGCCTGCACACCCCGCACGCCGATCAACTCGCCCTGTTCGATCTCGATCTACCGCAGGAGCACACGTCATGACCACGAAACTCGCTGCGGTGCAGCGTGATCCGATGGACGTGCTCGGGCTCGCGATCCTCAACACCGTGACCGCCATCCTGGTCGGCGTCCTGGTCGTGGCGCGGTGGATGGTGTTGTTCCCGATGTTCTCACTGCCCCTCGGGATCGCGGTCGCGGCCGGCACTCTGCTCGCCTGGTGGGCGGGTGTCGGGGTCGCGGGGTGCTCCGCTGCGGGGATCATGCTCTGGCGACGCAGGAGACCAGAGATGTTCGAGCGGTGGGTCACCTCGCGGGCACGACACCGAGCCCTGGCCTGGTGGCGGTACCGGCGTCGCTGGACCCGGCTGCTGAGCGCCTGCCACCTGACCATCAGCGGACAGGATCGGGTGTTGGTGCCCCGCCTGCTGTCGGTGGAGTTGGGGACGGGCTCGGATCGGGTGCGGGTGCGGATGCTGCCCGGCCAGTGCCCCGCCGACTGGGAGAACCGCACCGACCACCTCGCGCACGCCTTCGGCGCCGCAGCGTGCCGAGCCACCATCACCGGCCCCGCGCTCGTGGAACTGGCCTTCCGCCACGGGGATTCTTTGGTTACTCCGGTGCCGCTACGGCATATCGCCGGCGGCTTGTCGTGGGAGAAGGCGGTATGAGGTTCTATCTGGGAAGTCATCATCCGGGTTGGTTGTCGCGTACGGGGCTGCCGTTGTTTATCTCGGATGTACGGCTGTCGCGGTACAAGACCTTGCCTCGCGCCAAGGGCCGGTGGGCACTGGATTCGGGTGGGTTTTCCATGCTGAGCGTGCACGGTTCGTGGTCGGATGGGCCGACCCCGAAGCAGTACGCCGAGCGCGTGCGTCGTTACGCAGTCGAGGTTGGTGGACTGGATTGGGCCGCTCCACAGGACTGGATGTGTGAGCCGTTCATCATCGCCAGAACCGGGCTGACGGTCGCCGAGCACCAGGCGCGGACCGTCAGCAACTACCTGGAGCTCCGTTCGCTGGCACCGGAGTTGCCGTTCGCGCCCGTCTTGCAGGGGTTCGACCTGTCGGACTACGCCCATTGCGCGCACCTGTATGACAAGGCAGGGGTGGACCTGGTCGCCGCGAGCGTTGTGGGAGTGGGGTCGGTCTGCCGCCGCCAAGCCACGACCGACGCCGCCCTGATCATGTCCACATTGTCCGAGCAGCTGCCTGGCGTACGACTGCACGGGTTCGGTATCAAGACCACCGGACTCGGCAAATACGGCGCCCTGCTCGCCAGCGCGGATTCGATGGCCTGGTCCTACAACGCACGCCGTGAGGCTCGACCGCTTCCGGGCTGCACCGGGCACAAGAACTGCGCGAACTGCCTGCGCTACGCATTGGCCTGGCGTAACCGAGTCCTCGCACAACTCACCCCGACCCCAAGTTCGCCGCGCCGCCGTCACGCGCATCGCGTGGCACCGAATCAGCTTGCCCTATTCGACCTAGAGGGGGCCGCGTGAACACCACAGACAGCGTGGTCGTTCCGGTTGTCCGGCAGACCGCGGCCCAGCGCCGCAGCCTGCCGGACTTCCGGGATGTCGCCCAAGCCACCGCCGAGAAGTTCGGAGTCTGCACCCGCCCGGTGTCCATGCGGGTCATCGACCCGGCGACCGGCACGACCAGCTATGTCGCCGCGCCATGCAAGTCCACGGTGGCGAGCGTGTGCAAGCCGTGTGCGGACAAAGCGCGCTGGCTGCGGATGACTCAATGCCGCGAAGGCTGGCACGCCGACACCGAACCCGTCGAGGACGTTCGCGAACCCACCGAGCAGCAAACCGCCCTGCTGACCGCCCGCGCCGACCTGATCACCGAATACCAGCACGCCCGCGACCACGGCGAAGACCCCGAACTCGCCACCGCGCTCGCGGACCTGGTAGCCGACCTGGATCGCGAGTTGCGCGATTCCGGATTCCGGGGACCCCTACCGCCGTTGGAACCACGGTCGCGCAAGCGTCGGACCCGCTCCACCAAACGCCGCCAAGACGCCCCGAACCTGCCACGCAAGAAGGTCGCCAAGACCACCGTCGGGCAGGTGATCGGCGGTTACCGGTCCTCGATGATGGTCACCCTGACCATGCCCTCCTACGGGGCGATCAACCGCGACGGCGCCACCGACAACGACGGCAAACCCTGCTCGGACGGCTCACCCCGCCACCCCGACTCCTACGACTACCCGCGTGCCGCGCGTGACATCGTGTTCTTCTCCCGCCTGGTCGACCGTTGGATTCAAAACCTGCGCCGCGCAGTCGGATTCGACGTGCAGTACTTCGCCACCGTGGAACCGCAGAAACGCGGCGCCCCGCACCTGCACCTGCTGTTGCGGGGCGCGATCTCGCGGGAACTGCTGCGCGCGGTGACCGCGGCGACCTACCACCAAGTGTGGTGGCCCCACTTCGGCCCCGAACACGAGGTGTACTCCGGGGACCGGATGCCGCGCTGGGACTACCAAGCGCTCACCTTCGTAGACCCCGACTCCGGTCGGCCGTTGACCGGCTGGGACGACGCCCTGGACGTACTCGACGGCGTGGACGACCTCGAACCGGCCTACACGGTGCGCTTCGGCGAACGCATGGACCCCGGCCACATGAAAGGGTTCATCCCCGGCGAGAAAGCCGACCGCGCCATCGGCTACGTCACCAAATACCTCACCAAAAGCATTTCCGAAGTCCTGGAGACGAACTCGGCCCGCACCGCCGCCCACTACGACCGGCTGCACGCGGAATTGCAGCACACCCCGTGCTCGCCACGCTGCCCGGTCTGGCTGCGCTACGGCATCGTCCCCCAAGGCGCCACCGACAAAACCATCCCCGGACGCTGCCGCGGCAAAGCCCACCGCCGCGACACCCTCGGCCTGCCCGGCCGCCGCGTCCTCGTCTCCCGGAAATGGTCCGGCAAAACCCTGCCCGACCACAAACACGATCGCGCCGAATTCGTTCGGCAACTCCTCGCCAGCGTCGGAATCCACAAACCCGACACCTCACACCTGATCGTGCGGCCCGTCGAACCCGGCGACCACACCGCACCACCCCGAGACCACCTCATCATGGCCGCCATCGCCCAACGCGCCACATGGCGAGCCGAATACACCAAAGCCCTGCTCGCGGCAGGGCCACCAGACACTCCGGCTTCACGTGAAACCGTTGCAACACAACAACATTCGCTGCTGACGGCGGCGTAGCAGGGGAGGTAAGGAAATGGGCACAGCGTTCATGACCGTGCAGCAAGCAGCGGACGTGTTGCAGGTGTCGCGCTACAGCATCTATCGGCTGATCTGGTCCGGGCAGGTGCAGTCGGTCACCATTGGTCGGTCTCGCCGGATCATCCGGCAGTCGTTCGACACCTACGTGTCCGACCTGATCGACCAGGCGGCGTGATGGCCGACAAGAAGCCTGCTCGGAAGAAGAGCCCGAACGGCTCCGGCAACATCAGTGCCCGGAAAGACGGCCGCTACGAGCTGAAACTGTTCGTGGATACCCCCGACGGCACCCGCAAACGGATCAGCGTCTATGGGGCAACCTGGGAAGAAGCCGACGCCGAACGAACGCGGCTGAAAGAGTTGCAGCGCAAGGGAATCCCTGTTGATGTCACCACCATGACGGTTGCCCAGTACCTCAGGTATTGGCTGACCGAAGTCGCGGAACCGAAGATTCGACGGACCACGTTCGCCACGTACGAGGGCGATGTTCGATTGCATCTGATTCCGGGGCTGGGGAAGCGAAAGCTCCGAGCGCTGGACAGTCGGCACGTGCGGACGTTCATCACAGGTCTGCGGACGAAATGCCAGTGCTGCGCGCAGGGCAAGGACGCTAAACGGGCGAAACCTCGGTGCTGCGCGAAGTCTCCGGCCACGTGTTGCGGTGATGTGTTGTCGATCAGTTCGGTTCGGCATGTTCTGCGGGTGTTGCGGGCGGCGCTGCAAGATGCGGTTGACGACGAACTCATCAGCCGGAATGTCGCGCGGCCGGTGAAGGTCAGCGACGTTGGCGAGCACAAGGTCCGAGCGTTCACCAGGGTGGAAGCTCGGCGGTTCCTCCAGGTCGCAGAGGATCACCGGCTTCATGCGTTGTGGGCGGTGGCGCTATCGATGGGCTTGCGACGCGGAGAGGCGCTCGGGTTGTCCTGGGATGACGTGGACCTTGTCGCGGGCCGTCTAGTTGTTCGGCAAGCCCTGCACCGGGTGGACGGCTCGCTCAAGCTCGATGCGGTCAAGACCGCGGGGTCGAACGCTACCTTGCCCATCCCGCGGGCGCTGGGTGCGGTGCTTCGCGATCACCGCAAACGACAGCTCGAAGAGCGGTTCGCGGCTGGTAGTCGGTGGACGGAATCCGGGCTGGTCTTCACTACATCGCTGGGTCGGCCCATCGAGCCCCGGAATATGAACCGGATGTTCCGGCAACTGTGCAACAAGGCAGGTGTGCCAGCTGTTCGTGTTCACGATTTGCGGCATTCTTGCGCGACTCTGCTGTTCACGATGGGTGTGGATGCCGCGACAGTTCAGCGGATACTTCGCCACAGCTCGATCAGTGTGACGACTGGCACTTACGTGGAAGTGATCGAATCCGTGAAGCGTGAAGCGTTGGATTCGTTCGACGTGTTGCTCGCTTCCGCCGACGACACTGCGATCTGACTTGTCGTCAAAAGTGTCGTCAGCGGTCGATCTAGACGAGCGAAAAATGGTTGTCTTTCCTGGTGGAGCTAAGGGGACTCGAACCCCTGACCCCCACACTGCCAGTGTGGTGCGCTACCAGCTGCGCCATAGCCCCTTGTTCAGATGTTGGCGAGGTTTCCCTCGCGCCTGATGAAAGTTACACCACGCGGAGGTCAAGGGCCAAATCGCCTGGAAATGGGGGTGGCGGGGTGGTGAACGGGGCGGTATATTCGAACATATGTTCGATCGAGATCGACGGGTGGCCGGGGACTTCGGGGCGTTGAGCGACGAAGCGTTGATCGAGGCGCTGCGGGAGGCTCACGGGGCGGCGGCGGCCGCGCAGGCCGCGGAGGTGTTCGCGGTGCGCGAGCTGTATCGGCGGCATCGGGCGGAGAGTGCGGAACCGGGGCCCGGCGGGGTGCGGGCGGGGGAGTTCGCGGCGGCGGAGGTGGCGGTCGCGCTGTTCGTGGACGAGGGGACGGTGGGGGCGCTGATCGATATCGGGCTGGCGTTGGAGGAGTCGTTGCCGCGCACGCGGGCGGCGTTCGCGGCGGGCCGGATCGATCTGGCGAAGGTGCGGGTGATCGTCGACAGCACGCGGGCGCTGGCACGCGAGGTGGTGGACGTGCTCGAGCCGCGACTGCTCGACGCGGCCGGCCGCACGAATCCCGCCCGGTTGCGGCAGGCGGCGCGCCGCTGGGTGCACCGGATCGACCCGGCGGGCACCAGGCGCCGCCGGGAGCGCAGGCAGGACGATCGGGACGTGCGTATCCGGGCCGTCCAGGACGGTTTGGCGGTGTTCGACGGCATACTTCCCGCGCCCGGTGCGCAGACGGTGGCGATGCGGTTGCGGGAGTTGAGTCTTCAGGTGTGCTCGGCGGATCCGCGGACCATGCCGCAGCGGCGGGCCGACGCGCTGGTGGCGCTGGCGGACGGGTCGGGGCGGTTGCGCTGTCGGTGCGGGCGTGGTGGGCGGTGCCCGAAATCGGCTGTGCCGGAAGCGGAGCCGCGCGAACCGCTCATTCAAATCGGCATCCCCGCGGACACGCTGTTCGATATGCGTGATGCGCCTGCCTTTCTCGCCGGCTACGGGCCTATCGATGCCGACCTCGCCCGCGAGATCGCCGAACGCGCGCGCTTCCGCATCGTCCGCGAGCGCGACGAGTCGACCGAAGACGCGGCGCGGGCTGTCGACGGAGTGTGCCGATTCCCGGGCTGTACGGTCCCGGCCGCGGCCGCCGAGGTCGTTCGCGGACGCACTTCGTTCCTCACGCTGTGCGTGCGGCATCGGAGGCTGAAAGTGTTGGCGGACAAGGGGAAGCAGCGTTGGCGAGTGTGGGAGGCGGATCCGGATCGGTTGCAGTGGACCGCTCCCGACGGTGAGATCCACACCTCGCGTCGGGAGGGGGCACGGTATCTCTTCCCGAACACGGATATCGCCCTCCCGCCGATCGAAAATCGGTTCACCACAGATGATTACGAGCCGTCGCGGCTCCGGCCCACCGCTGACGAGCTGCTGTATCCCCTCGCGAACCACGTCCCGGTCCACCCGCAACTCGCGCGCATCGCACCGGAGGACGACATCCCGGAAACAGAGGGTGCGTGAAGCCCTGATCCGGTGGCGAAACCGCTCACCGTGCCCACTCCACCTCCCCTTGCTACCGTGAATCGGTCGGGGGTTCAGGATGAGGATGGGCATGTTGGCGCAGGTAGATGTGGGTGTCCGGGGGCTCGAGGAGGTGCTGGCCGCGCAGCGGTGGCGGTTCGCCGGGCGGGACGTGTGGGAGTTCGAGGCCGGGGGATGGGAGCACCTGTCGGGTGCGCCCAGTGCGCTCGTGGTGGTGGAGGGGTTGGTGCGGGTCGAGGGGCTGGCGGAGTCCGAGGATCTGGCGTGCGGGGATTTTCTGTTCGTGCCGCGCGACGAGCGGTTCGCGCTGAACGCGATGACCGAGGCGATCGTGCTGCGGTTGCAGCTCACGCCGGTGGCGATGGGGGACGCCGTGGACGCGTTGCCGCAGCGGTTGGTGCTGCACGAGTTCGGGCGGCACGCGCCGCTGGCCGCGACGATGTTCCGGTATCTGGTGCAGGAGTGCGCGGACCCGAGCGGGGTGCAGGGTGACCGGGTGGTCACCGTGGTCGCGTCGGCGGCGGTCGAATCGTGGTACACCCGCGGGTGCGCGCCGAAGCGGTGGCTGTTGCGCGTCAACGAGCCGGGGATCGCGCGGGCGGTGGCGGCGATCCACGCCGACCCGGGGCGGGGGTGGACCGTGGAGGCGCTGGCGCGGGTCGCGTTGGCGTCGCGCTCGGGGTTCGCCGCGCGGTTTCAGGCGGCGACCGGGCTCACGCCGGGCCGGTACCTGGCGAAGCTGCGCGTGGAGCACGCGCAGCGGATTCTCGCCGAGAACGACGCACCGGTCGGCGTGGTCGCGCGGCGGCTCGGCTATCGGTCGGAGACCGCGTTCGGGCGCGCGTTCCGTCGGCATACGGGTGTCACGCCCTCGGAGTGGAGGCGCGCCGCCCGCATCTGACCTGGATTGGTCGAGGCGGCGAATTGCTCCGCGCAACGCATATGGTGGAGGTACCATAACCATATGGCACTGAAGAAGACCACCGTTATGGTCGACGAGAACGACCTGGAGCTGATCAAGCAGGCTGCGGCACGAGAAGGGAGGCCCGAATCCGAGTTCTTCCGTGAGGCGTTCCACCTCGCGGCGATTCGGAGCCGCCGCTGGCAGGACGACTGGGACATTCCGGTTGTCGACTTCGGGCGGTCTATTTCTGCGGACGAGATCGACCGAACCATCGGCGACGGGATCATCGAGGCGGAGGGCCGCTGATCGATGCTGCTGATCGGTGACACGTCCGGTTTCGTCGCAGCATTCAATCCTTCGGATCCCGAGCACGATCCGGCGCGGAAGGCGCTCCAACAGGCTGCCCTCACAGTCGTGTCGCCGTTGGTGTTGCTCGAGATCGAGCATGTGCTCACGCGGAATGTCAACCGCGCAGCGGCCTACGGCGTCAACGATTGGCTGCTCGCACAGGAGCGCACGGGGCGAATCGAGGTACCGGAGATCACTTCGATGGTGCTTCGGACCGCCAGAAAAGTGCAGAACCGCTATGGCGCACTGCGTTTGGACTTGACCGACGCGACGAATGTGGCGCTGGCCGAACGATATGAGACGGTGGACGTGCTGACGTTGGATCGGCGGGACTTCCGAGCGATCGCACCGCTGACCAGCCACAAGGCTTTCCGGGTGCTCCCTGACGATCTCTGACCGACGGTGCGCCCGCCCGCCCACCGGCTCGGGTCGCCGAAACGACCCGAGCCGGAACAACTCTCACCCTCGGGAGCGTGAGAGCGACGTCCTGATCACCACACCGCCGACCAACGCGGCGACGGCGGCGGCGAGGTAGGTGGCGGTGAGGCCGATGGCGTCGACGCCGCGGCCGCCGACCGCCGAGCCGAGGATGATCGCGAGCTGGAAGCCGGCCACGACCAGCCCGCTGCCCGCTTCGACGCGGTCGGGCAGGACGCGGGAGACCCACACCTGGACGAGGTTGAGGATGCCGCCGAAGGCGCCGCCCCAGACGAATACGGCCAGGTAGGCGAGGGCGGGCACCGAGCCGGAGGCGAGGATGACGAGGATCGACACGGTGATGGCCAGCGGCACCGCCAGCAGCAGCGGTTCGAGTCTGCGGTCGGCGAGCGCGCCGGTGGCGAAGTTGCCGAGCAGGCCGCCGATGCCGAAGAGCGCCAGCAGGATCGGGATCGCGGTGGGGCCGGCGTCGAGCAGTTCGGTGAGGGCCGGGCGGATGTAGGTGTAGCCGGCGAAGTGGCCGCCGATCACGGCGATCACGCTGAACAGGCCGAGCGCGACACCGGGAGCGCGCAGGGCCGCGCCCATCGCCGACCAGCCGATACCCGGCGTGGGCGGCACGGGCGGCAGCGTCAGCTGGACCGCGACGGCGGCGACGACGGTGAGTGCGGCCGCGACGACGAACACCACCCGCCAGCTGGCGAAGGTGCTCAGCAGGACGCCGAGCGGGACACCGGCGACGGTCGCGACCGTGGTGCCCGTGTTGACGATCATCATGGCCCTGCCGAGCCGGTCCGCGGGCACCAGCCGGGCGGCGATCACCAGCGCCATCGACCAGTAGCCACCGACGGCGGCGCCCAGCAGCAGGCGCGCGATCAGCAGCAGCGCGATGTTCGGGGCCAGTGCCACCACGAGGTTCGACACCGCGGCGCCGACCGTCAGCGCGACCAGCAGCGTGCGGCGGTCGACGCGCGGGAACAGGGAGCTCAAGCCGACGGCGGTGAGCAGGGCGGTGAGGGCCGTCGCGCTCACCGAGAGCCCGACGACGCCTTCGGCAACGCCCAGATCGTCGGCCATCGTGGTCAGCACGCCTGGCGGCAAGAACTCGGCGGTGACCAGGGTGAAACTGCCCAGGAACATGGTGAGCAGGGCGGGCCAGGCCCGGCGGGTCGCGTCCGGCGTCGAGATCGCCGGCTGGGTCGTTGTCGTCATGCCGGGTGCAACAGCCGTGAGCGTCGCCGGGACGCGACCGAAACGCCATCGCGCTCGACTCGAACGCCAGCGTTGCGCTGCGCGGCGCCGGTCGGCGTGCCGTCAGCGGTATCCGTGCGCCGCCGGGGTGAGTGTGCCGTCGCAGGGTGCTGCCGGTTGGGGGTGTCTGCCGCTGCGCCTTGCGTCACCGGTCGGCGGCCGCCAGCCGCACCCTCGCGTCATCGGGCGGGGCGTCTGCTGTCGTACCGGGCGTCACCGGGTGGGCGTCCACCGCCGAACCTTGCGTCACCGGGCGGGAGCGTCCACCGCCGCACCTCGCGCCGGGTTGAGGGTGCCCACCGCCGCACCTTGCGCCCCGCACGGCGTCCCGCCAGCTATCCCCTGTGCCACGGTCGGGCCGCCCACCGCCGCATCCAGCGCCACCAGCCCACGCATCCTCACCCTCCCGCACCACCACCTCACCGCCATCTACAGTGTCGGGTATGGCAATTCGCCGATTCGCCGTGATAATCGCAGCTCTGGTGTCGTTGCTGTCTGTGCCGATGGGGGCGGCGGTCGCCGAGTCCGGTGGTGTGGTCGAGTACCGCGCGCAGCCCGCGGGATGGGGTGGGTTCGAGAACGCGTACTTCGTCTCGTATCGCACCGAGGGCCCGACCGGCGCGGCGACCACGGCGACGGGCGCCGTGTTCGTGCCGCCCGGCACCGCCCCCGACGGCGGGTGGCCCGTGGTGGCGTGGGCGCACGGAACGTCCGGGCTCGGGCCGACCTGCGGCGTCACGCCGTCGGCCGCGGCCGGTGACGGCTGGATAGTCGAGCGGCTGCTGTCGGCGGGCTATGCCGTGGCGACGCCGGACTACCTGGGCTTGGGGCCGGGTGCGGAGACCACGCACCCGTATCTACAGTCCCGGACCGAGGCGACGGCGACCATCGACCTCGTGCGCGCGGCGGTGCGCTCGGACGACTCGCTCTCCTCGTCGTGGGCGGTCGCCGGGGTGTCCCAGGGCGGGCACGCGGCGCTCAACGCCGGCCATCTCGCGTCGAGTTACGCGCCGGAGCTGGACTTTCGCGGCACCGTCGCGATGGCGCCCGCCTCGAACTTCGAGACCGTGTTCGCCCTGGCGGGCCCGCACGTGCCCTCGGTCGACCTGCTGAACGCGCTCACACCGAACCTCGCCGCGCTGCTCGGCGGGCTCCAGCTGGCCGACCCGGACTTCCCGGTCCGCGACTACCTGACGCCGTCCGGGCAGCGGCTGGTGGCGGACCTGGCCACGAAATGCGTTGGCGCATGGGGTGATTCCGCGGATGGCGCGTCGATTGGGTCGATTCTCGCGCGGCCGCTGGGTGATCCGCCGTTCGCGTCCCGGCTCAGTCGGTACATGGCGGTGCCCACCGCCGGCTACGACCGCCCGATCTTCGTGGCGCACGGCGTGCCCGACACGACCGTCCCGATCCCGCTCACCCTGGCCCTGCTGGCCCAATTCGACGCCGCCGGAACGCGATACGAGTTCCGCAGCTACGACTCCGACCACCAGAAGATCACGGCCGATTCGCTGCCGGACGCGATCACGTTCCTGCACAAGGTGTTGCCCGCACGGTAGTTCTTCCTCGCCGCGGCTCGGTCTACGGCGCCGTGGACGGGCCGAAGAGAACGGCGTCGGCGATCCGCTCCACGGTCGCGAAGGCGCCGGGCCGCGTGCGTAGATGGGGTGTGCGCGCCAGGTCGACGGCGACCGCGAGCACGGCGTCGAGCCGGATTCTGGCCTCCGCCTCGCCGATGGCCACGTGCTGCGCGCGAATGTGCTCGAGCCATTCGCCGAAGTAGTCGCGGCGACTCTGCTGGATGCGGTCGCCGACATCGGCGGGCAGATGCCGGGTCTCGGTGGCGAGTATGGCCGCGTACCCACCGTGACGATCGACGAAGTCGAGATACCCGCGCAGAATCGCGGTGCCGCGTTCGTGGTCACCGGCCTCGGCGAGCGCGCGATAGAGATCGCGCCACACCCACTCCATGCTTCGTTCCACAGCCGCGGTCAACAGATCCAGTTTCGAGGCGAAGTGGTGGTAGATCGTCGGCCCGGCCACGCCGGCCTCGGCGCCGATCTCCTCCATGCTGACCGTGTCGTAGCCGCGCGCGCCGAACAGGTTCGCGGCGGCGGACAGTAGACGCTCCCGGCGGGCCGAGGGCAGGTGATCGGCGGCGCCGATCTCGTCCGCCGCGGTCGCGGGTTCCGCGCCGAGGACCGATCGGGCGATGTGCCCGAAGACGCGCTCGAACTCGCCACGGGTGAGATCGCGGCTGCGTGGCGAGGCGCCGCACAATGCCGAGCACGTGCTCGCGGCGAGCAGCTCGGCGTCCGCCGCCGCCAGCTCCGGCCGCTTCGCCCGGATGATCGCGGCCAGTTGGCCGAGTGTGCGGCGTATCTCGGCGCGCAGTTCCGCGAAGGCGCCGGGTGGCAGACTGCGGGCTTCCTGCTGCCAGAGCACGCCGAGGCGCCGTACATCGGCCGCGACGCCGACGAGTCCGTCGACGAGTACGTCCAGACCGGCGTCTGCTTGCGCGCAGCTGTCGAACACCTGGCGGAACGGTGTCATCTCGGTAACCACCGCGGCGATCAGCAAGTCGGGCTTGCTGGAGAAGTGCCGGTACAGCGCGGACGGGCTGACGTTCACCGCCTCCGCCACCGCGCTCATGGACACCTGCTCGTAGCCGTGCCGGTGGAACAGATCGGTGGCGGCCGCGATGACGAGGTCCCGGCGATTGCGCGGCCGAGTCCCCCGTGGTGGCGCGAGGCGCGCCGATCGCGTCGTCACCGCGTCAGCCTACTTGTCGGCCGCCGCTGGGCCAGAACGCCTTGCGCAGCTCGCGTTTGAGGACCTTGCCCGCGCCGGACACCGGCAACGCCTCGACGAAATCGACGCTACGCGGCGCCTTGTAGGCGGCGATCCGCGAGCGGCAGAAATCCCGGAGCTGCTCGGCCGTCGCGGTGCGGTCCGGCCGCAACATGACGACGGCGTGCACCCGTTCGCCCCAGAGTTCGTCCGGCACACCGATCACCGCGCACGCCGCCACCGCGTCGTGGTGGGACAGCACGTTCTCCACTTCGGCGGAGTACACGTTCTCGCCGCCGGTCACGATCATGTCCTTGATCCGGTCGACCACGAATACATAGCCGCGCTCGTCCATGTATCCGGCGTCACCGGTGTGCATCCAGCCGCCACGCAATGCCGCGGCAGTGTCGTCCGGACGCCGCCAGTACCCGAGCATCACGTGGTCGCCGCGTGCGACTATCTCGCCCACCACGCCACGTGGTACCTCGTTGTCGTCGTTGTCGACTATGCGGACCTCGGTGTGCGGGGCGGGCCGCCCCGCGGATCGGCGCAGGGCGGGGTCCTCGTGGTCGGACGGGCGCAGGATCGTCGCCACCGGCGCCAGTTCTGTCATGCCGTACGCCTGCGCGAGACCGGCGGCCGGCAGCAACGCTCCGACGCGTTCGAGCAGGCTCTCCGACACCGGGGAGGTGCCGTACAGGACACGGCGGACGGTGCTCAGGTCGAACGCCTTCGCGTCGGGATGATCGGCGATCTGCTGGAGCATGGTGGGCACGAGCAGCACATCGGTGATCCGGTACCGCTCGAACGCGTCCAAGACGCCTTCGGGGGAGAAGCCCGGCAGCAGCACGTGGGTGTGCTCGGCCAGCGCGCCGCTGATCAGCAAGAAGAGATCCGCGAGGTGGAACATGGGCGCCACGTGGAGCATTCGGCCACGCTGGGTGAGCCACTCGCCGGTGGCGAAGCAGCCGAGGGCGTTCGTCAGCACGCTGTTGTGGCTGAGCATCACGCCTTTCGGCGCACCCGTGGTGCCGCCGGTGTAGAAGAGGCCGAGCAGATCTTGTCCGCCGCGACGGGCGTCCTCGGCGACATCATTGTCGGCGACGAGGCTTTCGTAGGCGAGGGTCGTCTCGGGGCAGTTGTCGTCGCCGCAGTACACGACGTGATCCAGCCCGTTGTACAACTCCCGGATCGACGGCAGGTGGTCGCGGAAGACGTTGTCGATCAGCAACACCCGGGCCTCGGACTCCGCCAGCGCGAAGGCGACCTCGGCCGGACTCCATCGGCTGTTGATCGGGGTGAGCACCGCACCGGCCCACGGAACGGCGAAAAGATACTCGAAGTACCTGTCGGAGTTGACGCCGAGCATCGCGACACGATCGCCCGGCGCCACCCCGAGGGCGTGGAGCCCGCGCGCGAGGCGAGCGATCCGGTCGACGCTCTCGGCGACGGTGCGAACCCTCGTGCCGTCCACGGTGAGCTCGCGGTCGGGGTCGGATTGCAGGGCGTTGTGCAGGGTTCGGGTGAGGTACATCGGCTCGGCTCCTGTGCGCTCGCCGGGACTACAGGGAGCGGGAGATGATCTCCCGCATGATCTGGTTGGTGCCGCCGTAGATCTGCTGCACGCGCTGGTCGACCCACAGGTGCGAGATCGGGTACTCGGACATGTACCCGTACCCGCCGTGCAGTTGCAGGCACCGGTCGATCACGTGCATGGCGCGTTCGGTGGTCCACCATTTCGCCATCGCCGCGGTCGGCCCGTCCAGCTCACCGCGCAGCAGCCGGAGTACGCAGTCGTCGACGAACGTCCGCGCGACGCGCGCCTCGGTGGCCGCCTCGGCGAGGGTGAACCTGGTGTGCTGGAAGTCGAAGATGCTGGAGCCGAACGCCTTTCGGTCCTTCGTATATCGCAGTGTGTGCGCCAGCGCGGTCTCCATGGCGGCCGTCGCGGTGACGCCGATGGTGAGTCGCTCTTTCGGTAGCTGACCCATCAATTGGGCGAAGCCCGCGCCCTCGGCGCCGCCGAGCAGATTCTCCGCCGGGACGCGCACGTCGTCGAAGAAGAGTTCGGAGGCGTCCTGGCCGCGCTGGCCGATCTTGTCCAGGATCCGGCCGCGATGGAATCCCTCGCGATCGGTTTCCACGATCAGCAGTGAGATGCCGCGGGAGCCGGCGTCGGGGTCGGTGCGCGCCACGACCAGGACGAGGTCGGCCTGGGTGGCATTGGTGATGAACGTCTTGGCGCCCCGGATCAGGTAGTCCGCCCCGGCTCGCGTCGCGGTGGTCGCGATGCCCTGGAGGTCGGACCCGGCGCCGGGTTCGGTCATGGCGATGGCGCCGACGGCCGCGCCGGACGCCATCGCGGGCAACCAGGTGCGTCGCTGTTCCTCGGTGCCATAGGCGAGCAGGTAGTGCGCGACGACGACGTTGTGCACGGCGACGCCCCATGCGGTGTCGCCGACGCGGGCGAGCTCTTCGAGCAGGACCGCCTCGTGCGCGAAAGTGCCACCGCCGCCGCCGAATTCCTCGGGGATGGACAGGCACAGCAACCCCGCCGCGCCGCCGCGCGTCCACACGTCACGGTCCACCCGATGCTGATCACGCCAGCGTCGCTGGTACGGGGCGACCTCTTTCGCGCAGAACGACCGGGCGAGGTCGCGCAACGCGTCGAGATCGTCTGTCATCCACGGGGATCGGTGCTCGGTCGTGGCGCTCACGCCGAGAACCCGCCGCCACGGACCGGCGTCCGGCCGGCGCCGTCCAGTTCTCTCATGCTCGTCTCCCAATCCTCTGGCGGCCGACGCGCTCGGCAGGGCGCGGTCGACCCGGTGGAGCGGTCTTCATCGACGTCGCCACGCAACGCCGGGCATCCTCGGCGCAGAGCGCGGTCGAATCCTGTCCATGTCTCGAATGATCATACACATAGACTGCCGTGTGTCGGGGTGTAATGCTGGCGATATGCCCGAATCAGCTGCGGAACAGATCTATGAATGATTCACTTACATGTGCCGGGGTGATCCGCGGCGAGACGATTCGAAAGGACGACACACCATGACAGTCAAAACGGCCACCGTGGTCCGGGACGGCTTCCAGTACCTCGAAGGGGCGCGCTGGCACGACGACCAGCTCTGGTTCTCCGACATTCCGCGAGGCAAGGTGTATCGGCTGGGCCTCGACGGCACCGCGACCGTCGCGGCCACCGTCGACGCCAAACCCTCCGGCCTCGGGTTCGCCCCCGACGGCACCGTGCTGGTCGTGACCCAGGCGGACAACGCGTTACGGCGGATCACCGCCGACGGCGGCACCGAGGTCGTCGCGGACCTCGCCGCGGTCGCGGTCGGCGCGAACGATATGTGGGTCGACGCCGAGGGGCGCGCCTACATCACCCAGATCGGCTACGACCTGTTCGGCGGAGCCGAGCCGCAGGTCGCGCCGATGATCGTCGTACACCCGGACGGCGAGGTGAACACCGCTGGATCTGGGCTCGTCTGCCCGAACGGGGTTGGCCTGTCGCCCGACGGCAAGACGCTCTACGTCGCCGAGACCTTCGCCTTCCGGATCAGCGCGTTCGATGTGGCCGCCGACGGCAGCCTGTCCGATCAGCGGGTGTTCAAACAGTTCGACAGTCTCGAGTCCGACGCCCTCGATGGCCTGTGCGTGGATGCCGAAGGCGCCGTGTGGGTTACGTGCCCCTTCAGCAGTGAGGTGCGGCGGATCGCGCCCGACGGCACGGTGACCGACCGGGTGGCGACGGCGACCCCGGGGCATTTCGTGGTCTCGTGCGCACTCGGCGGCCCGGACGGGCGCACGCTCTACCTGTGCACCGCCGAAACGGATCTGGAGCGGATGTCGAACAACTTCGAGGGTACCGCGCGCGTCGAGGCGGTCACCGTGGACGCGGCGCGGCTGTCGTAAAGACTCCTCCCTCAGGCGTCCTCGCGCGGTGTCGCGCGGACGAGTAGCTGGTGCCCGTTGTGCCGGAGTTCGGTGATCTCGAGGCCGGCGGCCGAAATCAGTTCGGTCACTTGCTCGCTCGTGAAATTCGAGGTGATCGTGTTGGTGGCCACGAAGCGGTCGATGAGGCGGTCCTTCCAGCGGACGCCGGGGCTGGTGAGGATCGACAGCGACAGTTCGCCGCCGGGTGCGAGCGCGCGGGTCAATTCGGTGAGCGCGGCCTTCGGGTCCGGGAACACGTGCAGGGCGCCGAAACAGGCGAGGTGGTGGACCGAGCCGGGCCGCAGCGACAACTTGGCGACATCCTGCACGAGGAACGCCGACTGGGGCGTGCCGCGCAGCCTCTTGGCGGCCTTCACCAGCATGTCGGGGGACAGGTCGATGAACAGCATGCGGGGCAGGTCGCGGGGGCGCGTGCCGCGGGTGGCGAAGGCGGTGAGGCTGCCGTCGCCGACGCCCACCTCGACGAAGGTGTGCCCGCCCGCCGCGGCGGCGGCCAGGCGCGCCGCGTAGAACTTCCCGAGCTCGCGGAGCTTCCCGTTCCAGACGAACCAGAAGACCAGCGTGGCGACCAGCGGATACGCCTTGGAGTAGATCCGGTAGGCGAAGCGCAGGCGGTCGTTGTCGACCACGCGCTCGTAGAGCGGGTCACTGGATTCGTCGCGGTAGAGGCGGCGCTCGCGGTCGAGCACCGAGATCGCCACCTCCCCGGCCGGATCGACCAGCGAGCCGTCGGAGATCTCGGTGAGCGCGCGCCCGGTCGCCGGGTCCACCAGATCGGCCACTTCGGTGAGGGACCAACCGGATTCGGTGGTCCGGCCGATGCCGTAGTAGCCGCGGACCAGCCGCTCGTGCACTGCGGGCGGCACCGCCTTGCGCAGCCAATACGACACGCGCACATCGCGTCCCACGCGATACGACTGCTTGGTGCGCGGCGTCTCGAGCACCTCGTGGACGGTGCGCGCGACGGCCTCCGCGGGCTGTCCCTGGGACAGGTATCCGGCGAGCCGGTCGGCCACCGCGCGCCGGGCGTCGGCGTAGGCCGGGATCGGCTGCGCGATCTGACGGGACGCGTCCAGGATCGACGTGCGCGTCCAGCCGGGGTTCAGCACGGACACCTGAATTCCGAAGGGGCGCACCTCCATTCGCAGCGCGTCGCCGAGCTTCTCGATCGCGGCCTTGGTGGCGGAGTACCAGCCGCCGAATGGTTGCGCCACGATCCCCGACCCGGAACCGACGAGCACCACGTGGCCGCTGCGCTGCCTGCGCAGGTATGGCAGCGCGGCGCGGATCACGCGGGCGCTGCCGACGACGTTCACGTCCAGCAGATCGGCGGCCTCGTCGGCGGTGGTCTCCTCGACACCGCCGTGCAGGCCGTACCCGGCGAAGGTGACCACGGCGTCGATCCGGCCGTGGCGCTGGTACACCTGCTCCACCCACCGCGTCACCGCGTCGGTGTCGCGCACATCGACGGTCTCGATCGCCGTGTCCGTGCCGGGTCCGAGGTCGGAGCCCTCCACGATCGCGCCCTGTTCGGCGAGGTATCTCGCTGTCGCCGCGCCCATTCCGGAGGCGGCGCCGGTGATCATCACAACTTTGCGGTTCATCAGATTCCTTTCGTGGCGTATTCGGAGGCGGTCCGGGGACGTGAGCGCATCGCGGGACTCGCCGTGGCGAGCTGACGCAGCAACCAGGCGCGGGGCGCGAGCCGGCCGAAGACGCCGAGCGCGCGATTCGGCGCGCCGGGCACGACGAGCAGCTTGCCCTTGTCCGCGGCGTCGATGCCGCTCTCGGCGACCTGCTCGGCCGAGAGCCAGAACGGCGCGGGCATCGACCGTTCGAACTCCTCCTGCGTCATGCCCGCGAGGACACCGATCTCGGTGGCGACCGGGCCGGGACACAGCACGGTCGCGGTGACGCCGGTGCCGCGCAATTCCGCGGCCAGCGCCTGGGTGTAGGTGAGCGCGAACGCTTTCGCGGCGCTGTAGGCGGCCTGGCCGGGCATCGGCTGGAACGCCGCCGTCGACGACACGGTGAGCACCGCGCCGCGCCCGCGCGCCACCATGCCGGGCACGAACCCCACGCACAGGTCGGCGACCGCGACGGCGTCGACCTCGATCACCGCGAGCTGGCGCGCCGGGTCGTATTCGACGGCGGGGCCGATGATCGAGGTGCCCGCGTTATTGACGAGGATGGACGGCGTGCGCCCGAGCGCGGCGACGCGGTCGGGCAGGGCGGCGCGCTGGGCGGGATCGGTCAGATCGGCCGGGACCGCGTCGGCGGCCCCGCCCTCGGCCCGGATGCGGTCCGCGAGGTCGGCGAGCCGGTCGGCGCGGCGCGCGACCAGGCTGACGTGGTGGCCCCGCGCGGCGAGCGCGCGGGCGATGGCCGCGCCGATCCCGGACGAGGAACCGGTCACCACGGCGGTGGCGTCGGAAGCGGGTGGTGGCAGGGTCATTCGGCGGTCCTGAGTTCGGCGTGGTTTTCGAGCGCGTGAAAGCTGTTGTCCAGCAAGGCGATCAGTCGGCCGACCTCGGGAACCGCCACGGGGCAGCAGGTCGCCGAGAGGTGCAGCCGCCCGGCGTGACCGAAGGCGACGAGGATCAGCGGCACGTGATCGCTGGGCATCGGCAGCCCGAAGATGCGTTCCAGCCGCGCGCCGCGCCAGTAATGCGGCTGGTCGGGTCCGGCGATATCGGAGACGAACAGGTTGACCGCGGCCCGGCCCGTGAGACGGGTGACGCCGGGCACCGCCTGGGCGAGCAGCCCCACGCCGTTGGCCACGAGCAGCGCGGAGATCTCCGGCTCGGACAACTCGGCGAACAACGCCTTGGCGGCCGACGTGCTCGCCGTGATCGCGCGCAGCCGTTCGGCTGGATCCGGGCGGTCGGTGGCCAGCCCGGCCAGCACGACGCCGACCTCGTTGCCCGGACGGTCGTCGGTCGCCGACCGGGTCGACACCGGCACCGCCGCGACGAGCGGCCGGTCCGGCAGCACACCGCGTTCATCCAGGTAGGAACGCAGCGCACCGGCGCAGGCGGCGAGCACCACGTCGTTGACTGTGCCGTCGACGGCTCGGCCCACGGCGCGCACCCGGTCCAGCGACCACGTGGTGGTGGCGATCGCGCGGCGGGCGCTGATGCGCCGGTTGAACATCGTGCGCGGCGCGCGAAAGCGGATGTTCGCCAGTTCGGGGCGCGT
Organism: Nocardia puris; assembly: GCF_003315035.1. Classification (GTDB taxonomy): domain Bacteria; phylum Actinomycetota; class Actinomycetes; order Mycobacteriales; family Mycobacteriaceae; genus Nocardia; species Nocardia puris. Next base: position 1,171,576 of record NZ_QNRE01000001.1, on the reverse strand, counting down.
CAATCGTCTTGTCCTGACGCGTATTCCGGCTTTGGCGGGCGGTGTGGGCGCCTCGCGCACCAGGCCGAGCTGCGGACGCGCGGTGGCCCGCAGCATGGACGATCCGCGCTCGGCCGGGTCGGGGGACAACCCGGACCGCAGCACGGTCTGCACTGTCGCGCCATCGGCGATCGCGTGGTGGATCTTGAAGTACGCGGCGAACCGTCCCTCGGGCAGGCCCTCGAAGAGGTGGAACTCCCACAGTGGTTTGCGCCGGTTCAGGCGTCGCGCGTGCAACTCGGCCACCGCCGCCAGCAGTGTCTCCTCGGTGGCGCCCGCGGGCAACGTCGTGAGCCGCACGTGCGCGGCCAGATCCGGTGCGCGGTCCTCGGTCCAGACGAACCGGCCGAGCGGCCTGCGGCCCTTGCGCCGCAGCACCGGCAGCAGATCGGTTTCGGCCAGCATCGAATCATGCAGGGCGCGAACGAAATCCGGCCCGGAGTCGGGCGGTGGTTCGAAGATCTGGACGGCGCCGACGTGGGTGGCCAGGCGGGAGGACTCCGCGAAGAGGAACAGCGATTCCATGGCAGAGAACGCGGGCACTGGGACTCCTCAGTCAGTTCGATCGAAGTTCGGCGGCGGTTTCCAGACGGCGCGCGTGCAGCACCGGGTACAGCGCGGCGGCCGCGGCCATCGCGACCAGGCACAGCGGCACCACCACGAGGGGACGCCCGACGGCGCCCCAGTCGACCTGCACGCCGTAATTGACCGGTGAGGTCAGCGCTTGCAGGTAGACCAGTCCGGAGCCGCCGGCCAGACCGGCCGCGACGCAGGCCGCCGCCAGCAGCGCCGCCTGCACCACGATGACGGCCTGTTCGACGCCGGGCGTGGCCCCCAGCGCGCGGACGACGGCGCGCTCGCGGCGCCGCTGGACCAACCCCAGCAGGAAGATGTTCAGCACGCTCACCCCGGCGATGCCCATGATCACGTAGCCGGTGACGGTGAACGGTTCGAAGAACCGCGGGACCACGGTGGCCGCCGCCGCGCGCCAGCGGTCGTTGTCGTAGACCGAGAGGCCCTCGCCCAGGGCGGCGAAGGTGTCCACCTGCGCCGCGGCCTCCGGTGCGGACGGGAAGTGCACGGCCACCCGGGTGCGGGCCGCCGCCCAGCGCTGCGCGGCCTGCGTGCCCGATACCAGCACCACATCGCCGATGGGACTGTCCGACAACATCGCCGGGTCGAAGACGCCCGCGACGCGGAAGTCGGCGTAGCCGGTGGGCGTGGGCAGCGTGACCGTGTCGCCCGCCGCGGCGCCCAGCCGTCCGGCGGCGACCACGCTGAGCCCGATCTCCCCGGCCCGCAATCCGTTCCAGAGCCGGTCCGCGTCGCCGAGCGGGGTGGCCAGGGCGGTCGCCTGCCTGCTGCCGGGCGTCACCCCGACGATGAGCCGGGGTTCGGTCGGCGACGGGATGACGGCCGTCCACTGATCGTCGACCGGATTCCCTCGAGCCGCTTCCTCGATTCGAGCGTAGGTGGCGTCGTCGATGCTCGCGGGCCGCTGGTCGAGCATGCTCTTCGGCTCGATCACCAGGGAGGTGGGCAACCCCGCGGTCTTGTGCCCCGAGACGTCGGCGGTGAGCAGGGCCTGCATGGTCTGCGCGCCGATGGCCAGGGTGGCGCCGAGCGCGGCGATGGCGGCCGTGGAGGCGAACATCAGGGCGTAGCGCCGGATGTCGCCGTGCGCCAGCCTGCCGATCGCGGGCAGGCGGGCCGCGACGGGCGTCACCAGGACGCGCACCAGACGCGGGGTGAGCGAGATCATCGCCGCGGTGAATCCGGCCAGGCCGAGGAAGATCCCGGCGTTGCCGACCGTCAGCGACACCTCGCCCTTGTTGAAACGGCGCAGCACCACGATCGCGAGCACGATCAGCGCGACACCGGCGAGCATCGGATACCACGACACCCGCCGGGGCGCCTGAACCCCGCCGAACCCGGCCACCGAGGCCAGCGGTCCTTCGCGGACCAGCTGCCAGGCGGGCACCGCCATCGCGAGCAGTCCGCAGACGGCGCCCGCGCCCACACCGAGCGCGATGATCGACCGGTCCCAGGCCAGGGCGAGCTCGGCCCCGGAGCCCGACAGCACCGAACGGCCGAACCGGTCGACGAGCCACGCGCCGAGCAGATAGCCCGTCGGCACGGCCAGCAGCCCGCCGACCGCGCCGAGCAGCGCGCCCTCGCCAAGGAAGCCGGCCAGGATACGGCGCGGCGTCGCGCCGAGCACCCCGATCGTGCCCATGACTCGGCGCCTGCGCTCGAAGCCGAACAGGACTGTGTTGACGGCGATGAGCACGCCGATCAGCAGGCCGGCGATCGCGGTGAGGTCCAGGGTCTGTTTGGAACTGGCGTAGATCGCGGGGATCTGCGGACGCGGCGGACCGACCGAGGCGATGCCGTCGGTGGCGGCGGCGAGTGCGCCGGAGAGGTCGGCGCCCGCGTGCGGCAGGACGAACAGCGAGGTCAGGTGGTCGGACGCGCCGAGCACCCGTCCGGCGTCGGTGGGCGAGGTGGCCAGCAGCACGCGGCCGGCGTTCATGCCGTCGAGCGGTGCGCGCGCGGGGAACGTCCAGCCGAGGTGCGCGGCGTCGGCGGCCCGGCCGGGCAGCGGGATCGGCGCTCCCGGCGTGAGCCCCAGGTCGCGGGCCGCGTCCTCGGACATGCCCAGCGGCAGGCCCGGTCCCGGCGTGAGTCTGGTCGCCGAGGCGAGGCCCGCGCAGTCGAAGGGGCCGAGCAGTCGTTCGACCGCGCAGGTCGCGCCGAGCACGAAGAATCCCTCGGCGCCTCCGCCGAGGTCGATCTGGGTCATCCCGGCGGTCACGGGGACGACCGCGTCGACGCCGGGCACCGCCGCGACCTCGGCGACGGCACCGGCGGGCAGCCGCCCTTCGACCAACGGAATGACTTGTAGCACTTCCGATCCCGCGCCCTCGGCCAACGCGGGGCCGAAGGCGTCGAACGGGCGCAGCAGCACCTGATTCAGCTGCACCACCGCGACGACCAAGGTCACACCGACGGCGACGCCGACGACCGTGAACACGTTGCGCCGCCAGTCGCGCAGTACGGCCGCGAGATGGAGACGGCCGAACACGCGCAGGGCCGCGCCGATTCGTCCCCTCACTCGCCCAGCCCCCAGGCGGCCGCTCGCTCCTCGGCGCGTCCGTCGACGAGAACCAGCTGTCTGGTGCCGTATTCGACGGCGGCGGCGTCGTGGGTGACCATCACCACCGCGGTGCCTTGCTCGTCGGCAACGTCGCGCAGCAGCGTCAGAACAGATTCCGAGGACCGGGTGTCGAGGTTGCCGGTCGGTTCGTCGGCCAGCAGCACGGCGGGCTCGGCCACCAAGGCGCGGGCCACGCTGACGCGCTGCATCTGCCCGCCGGACAGTTCGGCGGGCAGATGCCCGGTCCGGTCACCCAGGCCAACGCGCTCGAGCAGGGCGGTGGCGCGGGCGTCGGCGATTCGGGCCGGCACACCGTCGAGCAGCAAGGGCAGCGAGACGTTGTGCACCGCCGACAGGGTGGGCACCAGGTTGAACGACTGGTAGACGAATCCGAGGTGGCGGCGGCGGAACGCGGCGCGCCGGTTCGGGCGCAGCGCGGCGATGTCCTCGTCGCCGAACAGCACCCGCCCGGCGTCGGGGGGTTCCAGACCCGCCGCGACGTGCAGGAGCGTCGATTTGCCCGCGCCCGACGGCCCTGTGACGACCACGAACTCGCCGGGCCCGACGGCGAAGTCGACCTCGGCGAGCGCGCGCACCAGTTCACCGCCCCGGTGGAAACTCTTGGAGACTCCCTCCAGCCGCAGCACCCGGCCCGCGTCGATGGCGTCCGCCGTCTCGGTCGCTGCGACCATCACTCACACCTTCGCCCCACTCGTCGGCTGTTGCCCTGCGAAAGACCCAGCCGTTCTTGCTTTTTGCCTCGTCGCACGCGAATTCGGTGGTCCGTGCCGGAATGTCGCGTCGGCTCCGGACTATTCGTGCGACCCGTACACCGTCCACGCAACGCTCGTCGTGAACGGCTCTGTATCAGACGGGCGCGGGCACATCACCCGAGTATGTCCAGACGGAGCCCGGCGAGTCACTGCACGCTGACGAGAACAAGAGGGTGGTGAATTTGGCTCGAGTCACTAGACATCCGGCCGCCGAGAGTGACGAATCGGTGACAGTCGATCTCTGCCGTGATGCCCTGACTTCTGCCGTCCTGCGGCGGGTGGGCCCTGCCCCTAGAATCGGTATCGGTTGGTTGGCAGGGCTTTTCGGGGGTATCGATGTACCAACTTCCACCCGATCCGTTCGATTCCGAGTCGACCGATCGGCTCCTGCGCGCCCAGCGGCGGAAGTCGGTGATGTCCAAGCGGATCGGCACGGTGCTCGTGGTGACGCTGGTGCCGCTCGCGGTCGTCGCGCTGGTCGCGTTCGTGGCGATCATGCTGCCTTCGATGATGGGGGAGTCCGCGTCCTCCGGTGTGTCCGCGTCCTCGAGCCCGTTGCGGGAACTCGCGCCGGTCGATCCGACCAAGCCGTACGCGAACACCCCCGCCGCAGGCTGGGCGGAGGGGGAAGCGGGGATCGTGGTGCCGCCGCCGGTTCCGCTCGGGCGGTTCACGGCCGAGGACGTCGGCGCGGCGATGGCGAGGGTGCGCGAGCTGATCATCGCCGCGCGGCTGAACCCGCACGTGCTCGGAACCCACGACGCCGAGCCGGTGCTGGCGCTGCTGGCCGGGCATCAGGCAGAGGAAGCGCGCGCACTGCTGCGTCCCGGCAACGAGGCCGAGACGTGGTGGGTGTCGGTCAAGATCGCGCCGGGGCACCGGCTGCTGCCCGTCGCCCCGCGCGTGGCCGGGTCGATGACGCCGATCATCGACGAGCAGGGCGATCTGGTGATCCGGACGAACTTCCTGATCGCCTACGCGTTCCACCACGACTACCCGAAGGTGCTGGACGGCCCGATGGACATCGTCGCGGTCGACCGCTGGGAGTTCGACTACATCTGGGTGCAGGACCCGCGGTACGACGCGGGCTCCCAGGGCATCTACTACGGCGACATCGCCGCGCACAGCTACTCGGTGAACTGCTCGCTGCACGACAAGGGTTTCCTCGCACCCAATTACAGCAATCCGCCCGCTGTCACGCCCATCCGTGAAGCGCGTGATCCGGAGGAGTACTTCGACCCGGGTGTCCCCATTCCGGACGAGAGCAACTGCTGAATCGGCTGTCCCGCAGCCGATTCCGGAGCGGAACCGGTATCGGCTTGCCCGGCAAACGGGTTCACGGCCACGAAAACGACCGCGCCCGCACGGAGTTCACCGTGCGGGCGCGGTCGCTGGACGGAGCCGGTACTACTTCGCCAACCCGGTCTCGATCGCCTCGATGATGCGCGGACGCAGCTCGGCCGCGCGGATGATCGCGTCCACCGACCCGACCTCCACCGCGCGCTGGATGCTGTGCACCCGGTCGAACTCCGCCGCGACATCGCCGAGCTTCTCGGCCCGCACCGAACCGCGCAGCTCGTCGAGTTCGGCGGTGAGCGCGGCCCGTTCGGTGCCCGACGCGTTCGCCGCGCGCTCCTCCAGTTCACGGACCCGGGGATCGGTGGCGGTGCGCTTGTCGACCTCGTTGGAGAACACCACGGCCGCGGCGGGCGCGCCGCCGAGCACCGAGGCGAACGAGCCTTCCAGCGCCAGCACCGTCATGTTCGGGTTCAGGGCCTTCGAGAAGACCACGAACGCGCCGCCGTGGTAGCGGGAGATCACGCAGAACACGATCGGGCCGCGGAAATTGACGATGGCGCGGCCGATTTCGGCGCCGTACTCCAGCTGGAGCTTGCGCATCGACTCCGGGGAGCCGTCGAAGCCCGACAGGTTCGCCAGCACCACGAGCGGCCGGTTGCCGCTGGCGGTGTTGATCGCCCGCGCCGCCTTCTTCGAGGAGCGGGGGAACAGCGTGCCCGCGGTGTAGACGTCGGGGCCGTCGGTGGACGGGAACCCGCGACGCGGCACACCGCGCGACTCGATGCCCAACAGGCACACCGGGATTCCGCCCAGGCGCGCGTCCTGCACCACCGCGGTCTCGGCGTCGGCCATGCCCGCCCAGCGCTCCAGCACCGGGTGGTCCTGGTCGGCCAGCGCCCGCATCACCGTGCGGATGTCGAACGGCTTCTTGCGGTCGGGATTGGCCGTGGCGGAGAAGATCTCGCCGACGGTGGTGAAATCGCTGTCCGGCGAGACGTGCGGGAAGCTCGACACGTCGCGGTCGATCGGGTCGCTGGTCTCCGAACGGCGCGGCGTCTGCTCACCGGGCGCCACGTAGGTGTGGTCGTAGTGCGACATCAGCACGTCGCGCGCGGCGGTCAGGTTCGGCGCCCAGTACTGCGCCTGGCCGTTGGGGCCCATCACACGGTCGTAGCCGCCGATGCCGAAGTTGTCCTCGGCCGACACGCCACCGGAGAAGTCCAGCGACTGCTTGCCGGTGAGCACCATCGCCGAGTCCGGCGTCATCACCAGGATGCCCTTGGTGTGCATGAGCATCGTCGCCTCGGCGTTCCAGTACGGCTGCGCGCCGACGTTGATGCCCGCGACCACGATATTGATCTCGCCGCCGTCCTGGGTGAACTCGACGATCCGCTTGAGCGCGGCCGCCACCCAGTCCATGTTCTCGGTGCCCGACTCCATGGAGATCCGCGCGCCCGAGGACAGCGCGTACCACTCCAGCGGCACCTGCATCCGCTGGGCGAGGTCCAGCGCGGCGATCACCCGGCGGCACTCCGGTTCCGACAGCGCGCCCAGCGATTTGGTGGGATCGCCGAGCAGCACCACGCGGGTGATGCCGTCGGGATGCTGCGCCGTCCTGGTGGTGACCACGCCCGCGACGATCGCGGCCTTGTTCTGTCCCTTCGGCCGGTCCACCGGCACCAGCGCGTGCGTGGCGTCGAGGTCGTACTCGGTGAATTCGCCGAGCAAGCCGGTCAATTCGTACGGGTAGACGGTGTTGCGGCTGCTGGCGCGCAGCACCTTCTGGCGGTACTCGTCGATCGGCTCGACGGCGTCGTCGGAGCGCTCGCCGATGGTGACCTCGGTCCCGGTGGCGTCGAAGGCGATCCGCACCGCGACCTTCACCAGCTCGCCCGTCTTCGGATGCACATGCCGGGCGATGAGCAGGATCTCCTCGATACCCGCGCCCGCCGTGATCGGCTGGATGCGGTCCACGATCATGTCCAGTTCGGCGCGCGTGATGTCCACCGGCGGCCAGATGTACATGACGACGCGGTTGGTGTGGAACCGCTTGGCCGACGGGCGCAGCGACTGCGCGCGGCGGATGGAGTCGAGGCAGGCGGCGATGGTGCTCTCCGCCGTCGGCAGGGCCAGCAACCTGCCGTCGTGGTCGCGCAGCGCGGTCAGGTCGCGCACTTGGGTGAAGGCGACCAGTCGCTCGTCGGAGGCGTTCTCCTTGGCGACGCAGCGGAACAGGTAGACCTCTTCGTCCGAGGACGGCAGGCGCTTGAGGTCGAACTTGCGCAGCCGCGTCATCTGCATGCGCTGCGCGATGTAGGGGTGCAGGCCGCGGATCAGGCGCTCCTCGGCCATGCCGGTGGTGGTGGGCCGGAAGGTGAAGTGGTGGTGCATCACCGCGCCGCCGCTGCCCGCGACGGTGGTGGTGATCCGGTGCACCTGGTTGGGCAGCGCCCGCGCGCCCAGCACCTCCTGCAGCGCCGCCGCCAGCGCGTCGAAGTCCTCCGGCTGGTTCTCCCAGCTCAGGTAGATATCGGCTTCGATGGAGGCGGAATCGTCGGCCAGTTCGGCCAGACCGGCCAGCGCGGTGTCGAGGGCGTCGAAGCTCACCGCGGCCGAGACCAGGCTGGTGCCGCGGCGCTCGGCGATGACGAACGTGGTGCCCGCCGCCTGCTGGGTGCGCACCTCGGACAGGCCCTTGTTGCCGTAGTAGCGGCGGGTCAGGACCTCGAGCATCACGGTGTTGTCCAGATCGCCGCGCACCAGGCGCTGGCCGAGCAGGCGCACCAGCGGCTCGGTGCTGCGCACCATGTCGGCGATGCGCTCGGCGCGATCGGGCGCGGCCGGGTTCGCGTCCAGGTGGCTCAGGTGCTTGCGCACGTTGGTGTAGACGCGGGCGCGGTTGCGCCGCAGCAGCGGCTGGCCGTACCAGGCGTACACCACGCCTCGGGTGAGGTCGGCGATCACCGGGAACCGCACCTGCGTGGCCGCGACCAGGCGCTCCAGCGCCAGGCCGACCGGCTCCTGCAGCGCGCGGTCCGGCACCGGCTCGCCCAGCCATTCGCGCAGCAGCGTGGTCACGATCGTGACGGTGGCCGAGGGTCGCTGGGCAGCGAGGAAGATCCGGAACACCGCGCCTTCGAGATCGGGCGTGCGGTCCAGATCCTCGATGCCGTAGTGCCCCAGTGCCTTCGCCAGCTTGGCCCGGTAGGACTCAGGCAGGCCGGCGCGCTCCACGTCGAGGCTCTGCAAGTAGGTGTGGAAGTACTCGCGGGCGCTGTGCACGTGGCTCTGGCCGCCCTCGTCCTCCCAGGACCGGTCGCGGCTCAGCTCGGCGAGATCGGCGAACACCTGGAGCAGTTCCAGCTCCTCGGCCAGCGGCCTGCGGTTGTCCTCGATCGCGGCGCGGCGCAGCACCAGGTAGTCGTCGAGCACGCGACGGTCGTCGTGCGGGTCCACGTCGAAGCCGAGCAGCAGGCTGCGCAGATCCTGCAGCGCGCGCGAGATGCGCTCGTGCGGCTGCACGGTCGCGGGTTCGGCGGGCAGATCCAGCTCCACCGCGCCGGTCGACTCCTCGGCCTCCACGCCGTCCTCGGCCAGCGGCTCCAGACGCAGCAGCGGCGCACCGGTCTCGACCTGGGTGCCGACGGTGACGGCGCACTCCTTGAGCCGGGCGCGGAACGGTGCGCGCAGCACCGTCTCCATCTTCATGGACTCCAGCACCAGCACGGGCGCGCCCGCCTCGACCTCGGCGCCGACCTCCAGCGGCGTGGCGACCACCAGCGCGGGCGCGGGCGAGCGGACGACGCCGCCCTCGTCGCGGCTGATCCGGTGCGCCACACCGTCGATGTCGACCAGGTGGATCGGGCCGTGGGTGGCGGTGGTCAGGCGGTAGCGGGTGCCGTTGACGACGATCTGGCCGGTGTGCTCGTCGAAACGCTCGAGATCCACGTCGGCCGTGCGCACGTCGCCGCCCGCCTCGATGCCGACCCGGAACCGGTGCGCGCCGATCCGGGCGACCCGCACGCGATAGCCCACGCCGCGCAGCTTGAGATCGCGCGGACGGCCGCTCTCGTGCTGCACCTGCGGGCGCCCGCCCGACGCGGTGGACAGCAGGCGGTGGCGCTCGGCGCGCTCGTCCTCCTCGTAGGCGTCGATGGCGGCCGCGGCCAGCGCGACGGTGGAGTGCCGCTGCGAGACCAGCCTGCCCTCGCCGCGCACCCGGTCGATCCAGCCGGTGTCGGCGCTGGCGTCGATCACCTCGGGCTGGTTCAGCAGGTCGAGCACGAAGCTCTTGTTGGTGGCGCCGCCCTCGATGACGACGGTGGTCTGCGCCATCGCGCGGCGCAGCCGGCCCAGCGCCTGCTCGCGGTCGTGACCGTAGGCGATGATCTTGGCGATCATCGAGTCGAAGTCGGCGGGGATGGTGTCGCCCTCGCTGACGCCGGTGTCGACGCGGATGCCGGGGCCCGCGGGCAGATCCAGGCGCGCGATGCGGCCCGGGGCGGGCGCGAAGTCGCGGTCGGGGTCCTCGGCGTTGAGGCGGGCCTCCACGGCGTGGCCGCGCTCGGCCGGCGGCTCGCCCTCGAGGCGTCCGCCGGAGGCCACGTGCAGCTGGGCGCGGACCAGATCGAATCCGGTGGTGTACTCGGTGATCGGGTGCTCGACCTGCAGGCGGGTGTTCACCTCGAGGAAGGCGAACAGCCGCTCACCCGGGTGGTAGAGGAATTCGACGGTCGCCGCGCCGCGGTAGTCGACCGCGACGGCCAGGCGCTCGGCGGAGGCCTTGAGTTCGGCGGTCTGCTCGGGGGAGAGCACCGGCGAGGCCGACTCCTCGATGATCTTCTGGTTGCGCCGCTGCACCGAGCAGTCGCGCACGCCCAGCGCCCAGGCCGTGCCCTGGCCGTCGGCGATGACCTGCACCTCGACGTGCCGCGCGCCGGTGACCAGCCGCTCCAGGAAGACCACGCCGCTGCCGAACGCACGCACCGCCTCCTGCCTGGTGCGTTCGTAGGCGTCGACGAGTTCGGCCTCGTTGGTGATCACGCGGATGCCGCGCCCGCCGCCACCGGCGGTGGCCTTGAGCATCAGCGGGTAGCCGATCCGCTCGGCGGCCGCGAGGGCGTCCTCGACGGTGTCCACCGCGCCGCGGCTCCACGGCGCGACCGGCACGCCGACTTCCTCGGCGATCAGCTTGGCGCCGATCTTGTCGCCGAGCTTGCGCATCGCCTCGGGGCTGGGCCCGACGAAGGTGACGCCGATCTGGTCGCACAGCTCGGCGAACGCCGGGTCCTCGGCGACGAAGCCCCAGCCGACCCACGCGGCGTCGGCCTTCGTGGTGACCAGCGCCTGCTCGAGCGCTTTGAGATCGAGGTACGGGCGGGCGGCGGCGGGGCCGAGGTCGTAGGCGACGTCGGCTTCCCGGACGAAGGTGGCGTGGCGATCGACATCGGTGTGGAGCGCGATGGTTTCGATCGGCCGCCCCGTCTCCGCGGCCAGATCTCGGACAGCGTGAATGAGGCGCATGGCGGCCTCACCCCGGTTCACGATGGCGATGCGGCTGAACACTCGCCGTCTCCTTCCTGCGTATGCACTGGCCCGGTCGGGCGAGGGTTTCGATCCCGATTACGCGTAGTCTGCCCCCTCCCCGTCCATAAGTGCACAGCACTCCGGGGTTACCCGCACGTATTCCTTCGAAGGCCGGCGTGACCGGCCGCCGGCGCGCGGCCGGACGGGTCTCGCGCGGGCGGGCGTGCGATGCGGGTGCCGCGGGCATTTGCTCCGGGCTAGCTGTGGAGCGCGGGATCGACGTGCGCGGCAGGAAGGCCGCGGATCAGCCGTCCCGGCTCACCGCGGCGCCCGCGACCCGGCCGTACGGGACGGCGTCGAGCAGGGTGACGTGCACCCGCGCCCCGTTCGGCACCGTGTAGCTGCGCCGCTCGCCGCGCCGCGCGCCCACCAGCGCCGCGCCGAGCGGTGAGTCGGGGGAGTAGATCTCCAGGTGCGAGCCGTCGGCGCCGCGGGTGCCGAGCAGGAAGGTCTCGGTGTCGTCGGTGCCGTCGTAGCGCACGGTGAGGACCATGCCCGGTTCGGCGATGCCGTCGTCGGGCGGGTCCTCGCCGACCACGGCGTTGGTGAGCAGGTCTTGGATCTGCCCGATCCGCGTCCGGCGCCGGTAGAGCGCGGCGGCCGGGTCGTCGTCGGCGGTGTGCGCGTCCTCGGCGTGGTCGGCGGCGAGCAGGCCGGCCAGTTCGGCCTGGAGTTGTTCGCGGGCGTGCGGCGTCAGCCAGACAGGTGTCATGTCTCCCTACCGGGGTGTGTCGGGGTGTGGAACAGCGGAGGCCGTCAGGGCGGCCTGGAGGAGGGGGCCGCCCTGACGGCGAAGTCCGCGGCGCCGGGCATCGAGGCATCCGGCTCCCGCGGATCGGGGGAAATGGCTCCGGAAGTCAGCCCGGTGGCGCGCTCGGAGGCGGACACCACGGGGTGCGCTCCGGACGGAGCCGTCTCGCCGTGCGTGCCATGGTCACCTCCTGCTGCCGGGCGAAATGCGCTGTTCCCGCCATCATGGCCCGGTTCGGACCCGGTGGGCTTGTCCGATCGGCACAGTTCGGCACCGGTCGGTTAGGGGTTCTCCACAGCGGGCTCGTCCTCGGCGGCTGCGAGGTCGATCGTCATCGCCAGGCGGGCCCGCGCGTCGTGCAGGTCGAGGACGGCGATCTCGTTCATCCGGCGCAGCCGGTTGCGCACGGTGTTCGGGTGCACGCCCAGCCGGTCGGCGGCCTCGGTGAGATCGCCCTGCGCGTCCAGCCACGCCCGCAGCGTCGCCACGAAGGGCGTGCCGTTTGCCCGATCGTGGCTGCGCAGTTCCGCCACCGGCCCGCGCGCGGGGACCCGGCCGGTCCGGGCGGTGGCGCGCAGCCGTTGCAGCAGGATGTCGCCCCACGATTCGTCGTAGGCCGGAGTTACGGAAACCGACGGCCGATGTTCATGCAGCGCCAGGCACTCGTCGGCCTCCTGGCGGGAGAGCTTCAGGTCCGCGCTCGACGCCGCCGCGCCGATCCCGGCGCACAGCGTGAGGTGCGCGGGCAGGCCGGCGCGCAGGCCGGCCAGCCACTCGCGGGCGGTGCGGACCCGGTCGGCGGGCAGGATCGTGTAGACGGTGTTGTCGGTCAGCGCGCTGCGGCCCGGCCGCGACCAGCCGAAGCCCATGGTCGCGTGTTCGAACGCCAGCAGCAGCCCGGCGTGCCGGTCGGCGGCCGCCCGGGTGCGCACCGCGACCACGCGCAGCGTGCCCGGCGCGAGCCCGAGCCTGCCGATCAGCGTCGCGGCGTCGGGCGTGCCTTCCAGCAGCCGGATCACCAGGTCGGATTCCACCTGGCGTTCCAGGTCCGCGCTCGCGCGGGAGCGCAGCAGGTGCAGGGCGACGGTCGGCGCGCTGTCGGCCAGCGCGGCCAGCCGGTCGCCCGTGAGCGGAGCGGGGGTGCTCACCCACACCGACCCCAGCGGCTCGCGTCCGACGCGGACCGCGACGACCATCCGTCCGGTGAGGCCGGGTGCGGGCGCGACGAACAGCGGCTCGTCGGAGGCCGCCAGATGCGCGGGGACGCCCCGGGATTCGAACAGCGCGCGCAATGTCTCCGGCGCGCGGCGGCGCAGGACCGTCTCCGAACGCGCGGGGTCCGACTCCTGGCTCAAGCTCGAATACGCCACCACTCGCGCGAGCCGGTCCTCGATGGTGACCGCGCCCCCGACGGTGCCCGCGAGGCTGTCGGCGAGGGCGAACAGGTCGGTCGGCCCGCGCCCGGCCGCCGTCTCGCGTCCTTCGAGAACCACCCCGTAGACCACCCCGGCCAGCTGACTCCACGACACCGACGGGTCGACCACCAGCACTGCGAGATCGGGGGCGCTCATCTGCTCGCCGTCGCCGTCGCGGGCCAGTACCACGACGGCCCGTGCCGCCCGCGCGGCGGACACCGCTTCGGACAGCGACCGAGCGCCGACAGCCAGGAACACATCGCCCGCCGTACCTTCCGGGCCGGTCGGATCGTGGACCGCGACACCGCGAATCACCGTCGACGGCGGCACCGGGCAACTCGACACCCGGACGCCGTAGCCGCCCAGAACGTTCACGAGATGGTCCAGCCGCACCACGAATGACTCCCGTCGCCCTAGGTCCAGCCACCCTATCCACCCGGAAGGAGGTGTCCAGAGGCCTGGACACCTCGGACGCACGCGCGCCGGGTCGGGTGCGCGGCACGTGCGTCAGGTGTGGCACAGCTCCGACGACGAGCACGTGCCGGGTGCCGCAGGCCGTCGCTGCCGTGTACGAGCGTGCGGGCGACCGTGATCCGGGAGTTCGCACCCGTCGGCGTCATGTTCACCGAGAAGGGCCCTCCAGCCCCGATGTGCCGCGCGCCGGGGACATCGCGCCGATGTCCCCGGCAAGCACTCAGGCGATCAGGTTCTCGCTCTTCAGCCAGTCATAGGCGACGTCGGAGGGGTCCTCGCCGTCGATGTCGACGCGGCCGTTGAGCTCCTGCATCAGATCGTCGGTGAGGCGCTCGGAGATGGTGCCGAGCAGGGTGCGCAGTTCCGGATGGGCCTCCAGGATCACCCCGCGCACCACGGCGGTGCCGCTGTAGGGCAGGAAGAACTCCCGATCATCTTCCAGCACAACGAGATCCAGGTTCTTCACCCGCCCGTCGGTGGTGTACACCATGCCGAAGTTGCAGGGCTCGCCCCTGGCCGTGGCGGTGTAGACCACGCCCGCGTCCATGCGCGTGACGTTCTCCGACGGCACGCCCGTCGGCATGTTGTACGGGATGCCGTACTTCTCCAGCATCGGGAGGAAACCGTCGGAGCGACTGAAGAATTCGTCGTCCACGCAGAACGTGCGATCGGGCACCGGCAGCGCGGCCACATCGGAGAGCGACCGGGTGTTGAGCCGTTCGGCGTTCGGGGTCGAGGCGCCGAAGGCGTAGGTGTTGTTGAAGTTGGCGGGCGGCAGCCACTCCAGGTCGTAGTCGCGCTTCTCCACGTCGTGGACCCGCTGCCAGAGTTCGGCCGGATCGGAGATGGTCTCGGTCTCGGCGTGGTAGTTGACCCAGCCGGTGCCGGTGTACTCCCACAGCACGTCGGCGTCGTCGTTGAGCTGGGCCTGTCGCGAGGACGCCGAACCCGGCGCGCCCGTCAGGTCCGTCACCGACGCGCCCGCCGCCGCCAGATACGTGGCGGTGATCTTGCCGAGCAGCACGCCCTCGGTGAAGCTCTTCGAGGTCACCACCAGCTTCGCGCCCGCCAGCGGGCGTTGGCCGTCGGGGAGGGTGGCGTCGTGGAACGTGCCCGACGAACTCACCAGGCCACAACCGGCCAGCGCCAGCGTCGCGGCCAGCACCGTGGTCAGCCAACGCGCTCTCATGACACACCCCTCGGGGTCGCGGCCAGTTCCACCAGTCGGCCGAGCCAGTCGATGATCAGCGCGAGCAACCCGACCAGGATCGCGCCGGAGATCAGCAGTTTCGGCAGGAAGAGAGTGACGCCGGTGGTGATCAGCGTGCCCAGGCTGGTGGCGCCGATGAACGTGCTCAGCGTCGCGGTGCCCACCAGGATCACCAGGGCGGTGCGCACGCCGTTGAGGATCACCGGCACCGCCAGCGGCAGTTCGACCTGGAACAGCGTGCGCGACGCCGAATAGCCGATGCCGCGCGAGGCCTCGATGGTGCGCTGATCCACCTGCCGCAGCCCGACGATCGTGTTCTGCAGGATCGGCAGCACCGCGTAGACCACGAGACCGACTATGGCCGTGCGGAATCCGGTGCCGAGCCAGAAGGTGAACAGCACCAGCAGGCCGATCGCGGGCGCCGCCTGGCCGATGTTGGCGATATTGACGGCCAGCGGCTCGAACCGTTTCAGCGCGGGCCGGGTCAGCGCGATGCCGAGCGGGATCGCGATGGCCACCACGATGAGCGTCGCCACCACCGTCAGCTTCACGTGCTCGGCGATCGTGGTCCGCAGGTTCGACCAGCCGAGCGCGGCCTGTTCGGTGCTGGTGAACGTGGTCGACCGGTACCAGACCGCGTAGCCGACGCCGATCACCAGGATGATCAGCGGTTCGAACCAGACGTCGATCGGCAAGCGGCGCAGGCGATTCATGACGGTTCGGCCGATCCGTGTTCGTCGTCGGCGGCGACCACCGGGGTCGGCGTGGTGTCGGTACCGTCGACGTAGGTGGAGTAGGACGGGTCGTCCTCGTCGCTGCGCACGTCGGCGAGTTTGTCCCGGATCGTCTCGGTCACCGCGCCGATGCTGAGCGATCCGACCACCGCGCCGCGCCCGTCGGTCACCAGCGCAGCGCCCTGGCTGGCGGCAAGCATGGCGTCGAGCGCGTCGTTGAGGGTGGAGGAGCGCGCGACCACGGGCAGCCGCCGGTCGAGGTAGTCGGAGATCTCCGGTTTGGACGCCACCTCGGTGAGCGAAGGCCACGACCGCGGCCGCCCGGCCTTGTCCACGACCACCACCCAGGTGTGCCCGGCGGCCTTCGCGCGGGCGATCACCTCGCCGGACGGTTCGCCGATCCGCGCGGTGGTCACCGCGTCGTGCTCGACGTCGCGCACCCGCTGCACGGTCAGATACGCCAGCTTCGCGCCCGAGCCGACGAACTCCTCCACGAACGGCGTGGCGGGATCGGTGAGGATCTCCTCGGGCCGCGCGTACTGCTCGACGTGCCCGCCTTCCGACAGGATCAGCACCTTGTCGCCGAGTTTGGTGGCCTCCTCGAAATCGTGCGTGACGATGACGATGGTCTTGCCGAGTTCGTGCTGGATCGCGATCAGGCTGTCCTGCAACCGGACTCGCGTAATCGGATCGACCGCGCCGAACGGTTCGTCCATGAGCAGGACGGGTGGGTCGGCCGCCAGCGCGCGGGCCACGCCGACGCGCTGCTGCTGGCCGCCGGACATGTCCTTGGGCAGCCGGTCGGCGAAGACCGCCGGGTCGAGGCCGACCAGGTCCAGCAGGTATTCAGTGCGTTCGGCGATCTTCTTCTTGTCCCAGCCGAGCACGCGGGGGATGGCGCCGATGTTCTTGGTGACCGACCAGTGCGGGAACAGGCCGCCGGACTGGATGACGTAGCCGATGCCCTGGCGCAGCTCGTCGGGGTCCTCCTTGGTGACGTCGCGGTCGCCGATGAAGATGCGGCCCTCGGAGGGCTCGATGAGCCGGTTGATCATCTTCAGCGTGGTGGTCTTGCCGCAGCCCGACGGGCCGACGAACGCGACGATGTCACCGGCCTCGATCTCCAGGTCCAGGCGCTGCACGGCGGGCTTGTCCTGGCCCTTGTAGCGCTTGACCACGCCGTCGAGCCGGATGGACGCGCCGGTGACGTTGCGTTCCGGGGTGGCGGGCAGGCTGGTCACATCGGTCATGACAGTCCCTTCGCGATCGTGAGGCGTCCGAGCAGGACGAGCAGCGCGTCGAACACCAACGCGACGAGGACGATGAGAATGGTGCCGGTCAGCGCCATCTCGAGGGCGTTCGCGCCGCCGAGCCGGGACAGGCCGTTGAAGATCAGCGAGCCGAGGCCGGGGCCGAGCACGTAGGCGACGATGGCGGCCACGCCGACGATCATCTGCGTGCTGATCCGAATGCCGGTGAGGATCACCGGCCAGGCGATGGGCAACTCGACCGTCAGCAGGATGCGCCAGCGCGGCAGGCCGATGCCGCGCGCGGACTCGATCACCGATTCCGGCACCGAGCGCAGGCCCACGATGGCGTTGCCGATCACGGGCAGCGTCGCGAAGAACGCCAGCATGATGAACGACGGCACCACGCCCAGCCCGAACGGGACCAGCAGCAACGCCAGCAGCGCCAGCGAGGGAATGGTCAGCGCGACGCGGCTGGAGGTGAGGGTCAGCGAGGAGAGCAGCGGCAGCCGGTACACCGCGACGGCGATGAGCACGGCCAGCACGGTCCCCACCAGCACGGTCTGGAACGCCAGCGAGGCGTGCTGGTAGGTGAGGAACGTGAGCACCTCGCCCCGGCCTCGGACGTAGTTCCACAGATTCACGGGATTCCCCTCGTCGGCCGGAACCGGGTGGTACCGGCCTGATAGGCACCGGACGCGCGGGTCGTCGAAGGGTAAACGATGCCGGGCGCCGGATTCGGGATGAGACGCACCGGCGTGTTCCCCTACGCCGCGCGGGTGAGCGGGCCGGTGGCGTAGCCCTGGGCGTCGCCGGCGATGACGGTGCTGGTGGTGCCGTCGACCGCCACCGGGACCTCGCCCGCCAGGGTGATGCGGGTGAGCTGCCGGCGTTCGCGGCCGTCGTAGTCGTCCACCGCGTAGTGCTGGGTGGCGCGGTTGTCCCAGATCGCGACGTCGCCGGGCGCCCAGTTCCAGCGGGTGGTGTGCTCGAGGCGGATGACGCGCTCCTGGAACAGGCGCAGCAGCGCCTGCGATTCCGAACTCGGCAGGCCGACGATCTCCTTCACGAAACCGCCCAGCAGCAGGGCGCGTTCGCCGGTTTCGGGGTGGACCTCGACCACGGGGTGCTCGGTCTCGAAGTAGGTGGCCTCGAATTCGCGGCGGTAGGCCTTGATGGTGTCGTCCACGCGGTCCTCGGCGGTGGCGGCGTAGTCGTATTGGTTGGTGTGCCGGGCGCGCAGGCTCTCCGCGAGCCGCTTGAGCGGGTCCGGCAGCGAGTTGTAGGCGGCGACGGTGGAGGCCCAGGTGGTGGAGCCGCCGTAGCTGGGCAGCGTGACCGCGCGCAGGATCGAGGCCCGCGGCACCCGGTCGACGAAGGTGACGTCGGTGTGCCAGCTGTTGGCGCGGCCGTGCCGGGAGTCGATGGCCAGACTCTTCACGCCCGCCGAGGTGACCGTCGGGTGCGGGGTGGTGGGAGTGCCGAGCAGTTCGGCGAACTCGTACTGCCCGTCCTCGGTGAGGTGGTGCTGGTTGCGGAAGAAGATCACCTTGTGCTCGTTCAGCGCCGCCTGCACCACCTCGACCGTCGCCGCGTCCAGGTCACCCCCGAGCCGCACCCCGTCGACCTGCGCGCCGATGTGCATACCGAGCTTGACCACCTGCACGGCGGCGGCGTCAGCAGTGTGCTCGCCAGACATACGAGGGACTCCTCTCGAACCGGGACGTAGGCCCCAGATCCGACCACCGCGGCCCGGCCGGCGCCAGGATTACGATCGGCCGGATCGAATCGCGTGACGGTGGGCGAGGTTGCTGTTCGGGGGTGTGGCTGAGGACGGCCTCCGTGTGGCCCGCCGACATCAGGCGGCGAACGTTCAGCAACTGGATCTCGGCGACGCGCCCCGAGTGGCTGCGGGCAGCGAGCTTAGGCTAACCTTTGTGCTTTGTTCCCGATAGGTTCAAGGTAGTGCGTGATGCGTTCGTCCGGTGACAACGATGAATTCCTGCCACTGACGTCCGCTCAGCGCGAAGTGTGGTTTGCCCAGCAGCTGCTAGGGGAGGTGCCGGTCACCACCACGCAGTACATCGATATCGAAGGTCCGCTGGATCTGGCGGCCTATCAGGAGGCCGGGCGGTTAGCCGGCCGGGAGCTGGGCGCGTACCTGCGGTTCACCCAGGCCGCCGACGGATCGGTCACGCAGTCCATCGAGCACGATCAGCACGACGAGATCGGCTACCTGGACCTCACCGGCGAACCCGACCCGGCCGCGGCCGCGCTGGACTGGATGCGCGCCGACCAGGCCCGCCCGTTCGCCCTGCACACCGACCCGCCGTTGCAGGGGACGTTCCTGCGCGTCGGCCCCGAACGCCACTTCTCTTACGCCCGCGCCCACCACATCGCGCTCGACGGCTACGGCGCCATGCGCATGCAGCAGCGGCACGCCGAGATCTACGCCGCCATGATCCGCGGCGAGGAGATCCCGCCCGGCGTGCTCCAGCCGCCCGCCGCGCTGGTCGAGGCCGATATCGCCTACCGCGAGTCCACGCGCTACGAGACCGACCGCGCCCACTGGGCCGAGCGCGCCGCCGACCTGCCTGCCCCGACCACCCTGGCCACCAGGCCGGGCGCCCCCGCCGCGCAGGCGCTGGTGGTGGGCGGCGCGCTGCCCGACGAGCTGAACGCCGCGCTGGAGCGCGCCGCCGACGGCGCGGGCACCTCGGGCGTGCTCATCGCCGCGCTCGCCGGCTACCTGGCCAGGATGACCGGCGCCGACGAGATCACCATGAGCCTGCCGGTGACCGCCCGCACCACGGCCGTGCTGCGGCGCGGCGGCGGCATGGTGAACAACATCGTCCCGCTGCGCGTCGCCGTCACCGACGACACCACGCTGGCCGATCTGCTCGCCGCCACCCGCCGCGAACTCAGCGGCGCGCTGCGCCACCAGCGCTTCCGCGGCGAGGACATCGCGCGAATGGCGGCGCGCGGCACCGATGTTCGCGGTTTCGGGCCCGCCGTGAACATCATGAACTTCCGCACCGGCGTCGACCTGGGCCCGGCCCGCGGCACCCTGCACCTGCTGTCCACCGGCCCGGTCGAGGATCTGACGCTCAATATCTACCCGGCCGATTCCGGGTTGCGGATCGAGTTCGAGGGCAACCCGAATCGCTACTCCCACACCGAACTCGAGGCCCACCACCGCCGATTCGTCGGGCTGCTCGGCGATCTCGTCGCGGCCGACGCGGCCACCCCGCTGCGCTCGCTCGAGGTGCTCGACGCGCAGGAGCGGGAGCGCCTGCTGCCGTGGCGCGGCACGCCGGGCATCCCCGCGGCGACCCTGGGCGACCTGATCGCCGACGCGGTGGCCCGCAACCCGCACGGCACCGCCGTCGTGCACGGCGACCGCCGCTGGATCTACACCGAATTCGACACCTGGACAAACCGTTTGGCCCGTGCGCTGGTCGCCGTGGGCGCGGGTCCGGAGACGCGCGTCGCCATGGCGGTAGAGCGTTCGGCCGAGTCCGTGGCGGCCGGCTGGGCGATCACCAAGGCGGGCGCGGCGTTCGTGCCGGTCGACCCGGGCTACCCGCCGGAGCGGATCGCGCATATCCTCGGCGACTGCGGCGCGCGAATCGGCTTCACCACCAGCGCTTTACGTGCGGAACTGCCGGATTCCACGCACTGGCTGCTGCTCGACGACCCGGCCACCACGGCCGGTTTCGGCGGGGCCGCCCTCACCGACGCCGACCGCACCGCCGCGCTCTCCCCGGCAAACACGGCGTACCTGATCTACACCTCGGGCTCGACCGGCGTCCCGAAGGGCGTGCTGGTGACCCACGGCGGCCTGGCGAACCTGGCCGAGGAACGTCGCGACCGCTACGACCTGCACCCCGGCTCGGTCGCGCTGCACCACGCCTCACCCGGCTTCGATATGGCTGTCGGAGAACAGCTTTGCGCGCTCGCCGGAGCGTCGACGGTGATCGTCGCGCCCCGCTATGTGGTGGCCGGCCCCGATCTGGCCGACCTCATGCGCCGCGAGCGGGTGACGAACGCGATCATCACCCCCGCTGTGCTGGCGACCCTCGATCCGGCCGAACTGCCCGATCTGAAGGTGCTCGGCGTCGGCGGCGAGGCCGTGCGCGCCGATCTGGTCGACGCCTGGGCGCCCGGCCGGCTCATGCGCAACGGCTACGGCCCCACGGAGGCCACCGATATCGCGACCATCGCCGAACTGGAAGCGGGCGTACCGGTGACGATCGGCGCGCCGCTGCGCGGTTTCCGCGCGGTGGTGCTCGACGCCCGGCTGCGGCCGGTGCCGCCCGGGATGCCGGGCGAGTTGTACATCGGCGGACCGGCTCTGGCGCGCGGCTACCACGGCCGCACCGCGCTCACGGCGGCGCGTTTCGTCGCCGACCCCTACGCCCCGGGCGAACGCATGTATCGCACAGGCGATCTCGTGGCCATCACCCCCGGCCCCGATCCCGCGCTCCTCTACCACGGCCGCACCGATTTCCAGATCAAGGTGCGCGGGCACCGGATCGAACCCGGCGAGGTGGAGTCCGTGCTGACCGCGCGTCCCGAGATCGCGCGCGCGGCGGTGATCGCGCACACCGACGAACGATCGGGCGCGCACCTGGTGGCTTATCTTGTACCCGAGGATGGTTCGGCCATCGACGTGGAAGCCGTGCGCGCCGAGGTCGCCGACGCGCTGCCCGCCTACCTGCGTCCCGGCGCCTACGTCGTGCTCGACACGTTGCCGTTGACGCCGAACGGCAAGCTCGACACCCGCCGGCTGCCCGCTCCGGTATTCGGCCGCACCGGCTTCCGCGCGCCCGCCACGCCGGGGGAGCGCCGGGTGGCGGCGGTGTTCGCGGAGGTGCTGGAGGTCGAATCCGTCGGCGCCGGTGACGATTTCTTCCTGCTCGGCGGTACGTCGCTGACGGCGACGCAGGTCGCGGCCCGGCTGGGTGTGGGTGTGCGCGAGGTGTTCGACGCACCGACCGTCGCGGCGCTGGCGGCCCGACTCGCCGACGCCACGGCGGTGCCGGAGCCGATCGCGGGCCCGCGCCCCGAGCGGATTCCGCCCGCCCCGGCCCAGCTGCGGTTGTGGCTGCTCAACCAGCTGTTCCCCGACTCGTCGGCGTACCACCTGCCGGTGGCGCTGCGGCTGACCGGACCGCTGGACCCCTCGGTGCTCACCGCGACCGTCGCCGCCGTGGTGGAACGGCACGAGGTGCTGCGCACCGTGTACCCGGAAACCCCGGCGGGGCCGTACCAGCGGATCCTGCCGGTGGACGACGCGGTCGCCCGTCTCGACCTCGAGCCGGTGGATGTCGCACCGGATACCGTGGACGGTGCGATCGCCGAATTCGTGGGCGCGCCTTTCGATATCACGTCCGACCTGCCGGTGCGGGCGCGCCTGCTGCGCACCGCCACCGACGATCACGTGCTGGTGCTGGTCGCCCATCACATCGCCGCCGACGGCTGGTCGTTCGGCCCGCTGGTCGCCGACCTCACCACCGCCTACGCCGCGCGGGCGACCGGTGGCCACCCGAACTGGGCGGCGCTGCCGGTGCAGTACGCCGATTACACGCTGTGGCAGCAGGACCGGCTCGGCGCGGCCGACGACCCGGAGTCGGTGGCGGCGCGTCAGCTCGCGCACTGGACCCGGGCACTCGCGGGCACGCCGGGTTATCTGCCGCTGCCGGTGGATCGTTCGTCCGCCACGGGCGACAGTCGCGGGGCGGCGGTGGAATTCGCGGTGGACGCCGAGATCGCCTCGGCGCTGGGCGAGCTGGCCCGCACCAGCGAATCCACCGTGTTCATGGCCGCCTACGCCGCTTACGCCGTTCTCCTGCAACAGCTTTCGGGCAGTACGGATATCACCGCGGGCACGGCGGTGGCCGGGCGCGGACACCCCTCGCTCGACCATCTCGTCGGCATGTTCGTCAACACGCTGCCGCTGCGCACGGTGATCGACCCGGCCGCGCCGTTCACGGAGCTGCTGTCGCTGGTCCGCACCGTCACGCTCGACGCGTTCGAGAACGCCGAGGTGCCGTTCCACCACATCGTGGAGGCGGTGAACCCGCCGCGCGCCGAGGGCAGGCACCCGCTGTTCCAGACCGTCTTCTCCTTCGAGAACCTGCCCGCCATCCCGGAACTGGAGCTCGACGGCCTGCGGCTGGCGGTGCTCGACCTGCCGCAGGACACAACCCATTTCGACCTGGCCCTGACCCTGCGCCAAGAGCCCGGCGCCGAGGGGTTCACGGCCGTCTTCCGTTACGCCACCGAGCTTTTCGATCACTCGACCGTCGAGGATTTCGCCGCGCGCTACCTGCGCATCCTGTCGGCTGTCGTCGCCGACCCCGCCGCGCCGATCGCCGTCGTAGCCCCGGCCGACGGCGATACGTGCGTCGCGGTCGCCCCGTCCGGCAACGGAACTCGTAAGGCCGCAACACCTTCCGACGACCGTCCGCTGACCGAGCAGGAACAGCTCATCGCCGGTGTGTTCGCCGAGATCCTGGAATGTGATGCGGTCGGCCTGGACGACACCTTCTTCGAGCTCGGCGGCACTTCCCTGATGGTGTTCAAGCTGCGGGGCAGGCTCTCGGAGGCGCTGGGCGCGGAGGTCGATCCGCGCACCGTCTTCGAACAGCCCACCGTGCGCGCCCTCGCCGCGCTCGATCTCGGCGCGGCGCAGGACGAACGGTGGGTGGCGCGGCTGGTGTCCGACGGCCGCCTCGACGCTTCGTTCTCCGTGGCCGACGACGCCGCACCCGCCTCTGCCACCGGCGAGGTGTTCTTGACCGGCGCCACCGGCTTCCTCGGCATCCACTTGCTGCGAGAACTGCTGGACCGCACGGACTCTCGCGTGCACTGCCTGGTGCGGGCGAGCGATCCCGAGGAGGGACTGCGCCGGATCGCCGCCGTCGCGGACGAATACCGCCTGCCCGCCCACGATCTGGCCGACCGGGTGATCGCGGTCCCCGGCGATCTCGCCGCCCCGCGCCTCGGCCTCTCCGACGCCGCGTTCGCCGACCTGGCCGCGCGCGTCGCGGTGATCATCCACAACGGCGCGCGCGTGAACCACATGGAGTCCTACGGGGATCTGCGCGCCGCCAACGTCGGCGGCACCACCGAGGTCCTGCGCTTGGCTGCCACCACCCGCGTGAAGCCCGTCCACTTCGTGTCCACCCTCAACGCCGTGCTCGGCACCGAGACGGACGGAATCGTGGACGAGGACAGCGCGATTCCCGCCGAGGAGGTCACCCGCCACGGCTACGTCGCCACCAAATGGGTCGCCGAACAACTGGTGCTCGACGCGGGCGCGCGCGGCATCCCCGTCGCGGTCCACCGGCCCGGATTGATCTGCGGCTCCGTCGATTCCGGCGTGATGAGCGCCGACGACTCGATGTGGACGATGGTGCGCGCCGCCGCCCTGCTGGGCGTCGCGCCCGACGTCGGCACCGCGACCGTTTTGCTCGCCCCGGTCGATTACGTGGCTCGCGCCATCGTCACCCTCGCGGCGCAGGGTGTGCCCACCGGTCAGCGATACCACCTGGTCAACACCCACCCGACCCCCGTGACGGACCTGCTGGCGGGCCTGCGCCGCCTGGGCTATCCGATCGAGACCGTGAGCGTCGAGGAGGCCGAGCAGCGCCTCGCCGAAAGGGCTTCGGAGAACGCGGATCTCATGCGCGCCGCCCTCCTGGTCGGCAACTTCGTCCACGTCGGCGACCCGGCCGCCGCCGACGTCATCCTCGACGACGCCCAGGCCCGGCGCGCCTTGGCACCTCTGGGCATCACCTGCCCGGAGGTGACCGACGCGGTCATCGACCGCTACCTCGGCTGGTTCCGCGAGGACGGCCTGCTGCCGGAGCTGCCGTCACCGGTGTAGTGATCGCCGCCCGTCGAACGAACGTTCGCGTCATGGCGCGGTCAGGGCGGAGCCAAGGGGGCGGCGGCTCCACCGCCGGGCAGTCCGCGATCGTGGCGAATCTGTGGTCAGCGGCGCCGCCCACCCCTATCCTGATCGGAACCGGACCCTCGAACACGGGAGGTCGCGATGTTGCGGCGCATCTCGGAACATGCGATCTGGCGGCACATCCTGCGCGGGCTGCTGCTGTACGGCGTGAGCTTCGGCGGCGCGGCGCGCTGCTGTGCGGAGTGGGAGCGCGGGTGGAAGCGAACGTCAGCGGGGGAGACGGACGATGTCGCGTCGATGTCGTGGGACAACACTTCCGCGTGTGAGGCGGACGCTGCCGCACCGGCATGGGACACGCGTGAGGCGGGAGGCACTGCGTCGACCACGCGGGAGAACACGCCCGCGCGGACAACGGAGAGCGCCGCCGGAGAACCCGGGCCGCAGTGGGACTGGACGATCCCCTACCTCTGGTACGACGCCGCGCACGGGTGAAACGTCACTGGTACGACACGCGAACGGGTGATACTCAGCGTCCGCCCGGGTGTGTCGGCGCGGCGGCGGCATCCGGTTCCGGCGTGTCGGTGACGGCGGGCGGTGTGTGCGTCGCCGCCTCGACCACACCCGGCACACCGTCGCGCACCACGTAGGTGGCGCGGGTGTGGATCGGCGCGCCGGGCCTGCGCACGAACGGGACGACGCGGAAATCGTTGCGCCACAGCTGATGATCGAGTTCCACCCGCACGTACCCGCGCTGGGAGTTGAAGAACTTGATATCGGGATTGGCGGCTTGCAGGCGGCGCCCGACCTCGTTCATGTCCGCGCCGTCGCCGCCGCTGGTGATCGACGTGCCGGTGAATTCCGAAGCCACGACCGGTGATTCGGGGTTCTCGTAGTCGCGGCGCAGGTCCGTGGCGTGGTTCTGGTGCCGGTCGCCGGTGATGACCACCAGGTTGCGCACCCCGGCGTCGGTGGCCGAGCCCAGCACGGCGTTGCGGTCGGCCACGTAGCCGTCCCACGAGTCGGTCGAGATCACCAGCGCGGGACCGACGTCGACATCGGTCTGGCTCATGCCCACCTGGTTGCCCAACACCTGCCAGCGGGCGGGGGACTCGCGGAAGCCCTTGATCAGCCAGTCACGTTGCTCCGCACCGAGAATCGTGTGGTCCGGGTCGAAGCGCTCCGGGCAGTCGGCGGTGACGTTCTCGCTGCACACCTGCGCGTCGCGATACTGACGGGTGTCGATCATGGTGATCTCGGCCAGGTCGCCGAAGCGGTAGCGGCGGTGCAGGCGCATCCCCGACGAGGTCGGCAACTGCGCCAGCCGCAGCGGCTGGTGCTCGTACATGGCTTGCAGCGCGGCGTCGCGGCGGCGGCGGAAGATCGGCGGGATCAGGTAGATGTCGAAGCCCAGGCCCGGCGAGTCGCCCGCCCAGTTGTTGTCGACCTCGTGGTCGTCCATGGTGACCAGCCACGGGAACGCGGCGTGCGCGGCTTGCAGCGGGAGCTCGGCCTTGGACTGCGTGTAGCGCAGGCGGTAGGAGCGCAGATCCACGGCCTCGTCCCGGAATTCGGGTCCGGACGGGCGGCCCAGGCGGCGCGTCCACTCCTTCTCGTAGATGTAGTCGCCGAGGTGCACCACGAAATCCAGGTCCTCGGCGCTGAGATGGTCGTAGGCGGTGTAGTAGCCGGAACTCCAGGACTGGCAGGAGGCGTACGCGAAGCGGATCCGTTCGGTCGGCGCGCCCGCCGCCGGTGCGGTGCGGGTGCGGCCGACGGGGGAGATCGCCGCGCCGGCGCGGAATCGGTAGAAGTACCAGCGGTCCGGTTCCAGCCCGTACACCTCGGGGTGCACGCTGTGCGCGAGTTCGCGGGTGGCGACGGCGGAACCGCGCGCCGCGATGTGCTGGAACTGTTCGTCGTGCGCCACCTCGTAGTCCACGGTGACCGGCGCGTTCATCATGCCGCCGTGCCCGTCGGGGGCGAACGGGTCGGGCGCCAGGCGTGTCCACAGCACAACGCTGTCGGGCGCGGGATCGCCGGAGGCGACACCCAGGGTGAACGGATCCCCACCCCATCGCGGCACCCGGAACCGCCCGCTGCTCGCCGCCGACGCGCCCACGAGGACCGCGGCCGATCCGGCGGCGCCGAATCTCAAGAGCTGTCGACGAGACACGGCCATAAGTCACGGTACATCGGGCCCGCGGGCCGGGCCGACCCGCGACGCACCCCACATCCGGCATTAACGAGGATTTCGCACGCCGCTCGCCCGAGGTGAACCGCGCTGTTCGGCCTCCGGCGGAGTGACCGAGAGCCTCACCGGAACTGATGCGATCCGGGTCGGCGACCGTGCGCCAGTCGTCGTCCGTCACCTGTTTGGACACGGCCTACGGGGTCACCTTGCGTGCGATCCAGCAGGACTTGTCGGCTATTCGTGTCTGGAAGCACGACGACACCACGTTCGAGGACTCCGCCCGCGCGAACGTCGCTGCCCGCGGCAGGAGCGAGTTGGTGGACCTCGGCGATATCGACTGGTGCGGGCCGAACAGGCCGGACGATCCCGACGAGGCCACAGCGACGGTGAGCGTGCGATACGAACGGCCATCAGCCGAAACCGGCAGCGCAACCGCACGGTTCCGTGCCACCTACGCCAAACAAGGCGATCGCTGGCAGGTATGCGCGATCGAATGACTCTGAAAGCCCTATCGGACCACGGTCAGAGTCCTCCGAGAAACGGGGAACCTCGGCGGTGGGTTGACCGGTCGGGTGGGGCCGGGCATGGTGGGGCGATGGGCGACGAGGTGCGCGCGGGCGTGACCCTGACCAATCTCGACCAGCCGCTGTTCGACGGGGCGGACGCGACGAAGCGGGATCTGATCGACTATCTGGAGGCGGTCGGTGAGCGGTTCGTGCGGCAGTTGCGCGACCGGCCGCTGTCGATGGTGCGGGTGCGGCCCGGCCAGGAGCCGTTCATGCAGAAGAATCTGCCCAAATACACTCCGGAGTGGG
Organism: Nocardia puris; assembly: GCF_003315035.1. Classification (GTDB taxonomy): domain Bacteria; phylum Actinomycetota; class Actinomycetes; order Mycobacteriales; family Mycobacteriaceae; genus Nocardia; species Nocardia puris. The sequence goes on along the minus strand of NZ_QNRE01000001.1, from coordinate 1,143,964 downwards.
TTCGGCGGGTGACGGTGTGGGCCGAGAGTTCCCACCGCGACGTGACATACGCGCTGTGCGACGACGTGCGCACGCTGGTGTGGTTCGGCAATCAGCGTGCGGTCGAATATCACCCGACGCTGTTGCTCGCCGACTATTCCGCCGGGCAGACACACCTGGTGCTGGATCTCGATCCCTCACCCGGCCAGACGTTCCGCGACGCCGTGCGCGCGGCCGAGCTCATCCGGACCGCGCTCCGGGCCGACGGCTTGGACGGCGCGGTGAAAACCAGTGGGGCCAAAGGCGTTCACGTGTTCGTGCCGATCGTGGCGGGCATCCCGATCGAGGACGCGGCCGCCGCGACCAGGGCCGTGGCCGCCCGCGCCGAACGCCTCGACCCGGCGCTGGCCACCACCGCGTTCATCCGCGACGACCGCGAGGGCAAGGTGTTCCTCGACTCCACCCGGTCCGGCGGCGCGACCGTGGTCTCGGCCTACAGCCCGCGCATCCGGCCGGGTGTGCCGGTCTCGTACCCGGTCGGCTGGGCCGACCTCGCCGACGCCACCCCGGCCGATTTCACCCTGCGCACCGCGCCGCGACGCCTGGGCGAGCGCGACCCGTGGGCCGAGGAGATGCCCGCGCCGCAGGAACTGCCCGCCGACCTGGTCGCCGAGGGCCACACCATTCCCGTGGCCCGGGTGCAGGCCATGCACGAGGGCAAACGCCGCGCCCGCGCCCGCCGCGCGACCTGATCAGGGGATGCGCGCGACCGCGCCGAGCATCGAGACGGCCTCGGGGCGCGGGTGCGGCCGCCATTCGGTGGGCCGCCAGGTCAGGATGGAGCCGATACCGGGCGGCACCAGGTCCAAGCCGGTGAAGAACTGCTTGAACTCCTCGGTGGAGCGCAGCTGGAACGGCACCCCGCTGCGCTTGTTGGCGAGGTTCGCCTCGGCGAGGTCCTCGTCGGTGAGGTGATCGCTGGTCGCGTGGGTCATCACCAGGTGGCTGCCCGGCGCGAGGGCCTCGCAGAGTTCGCGCACCAGCCCGTAGGGGCCCTCGTCGTCGGTGATGAAGTGCATGACGGCCACCAGCATCAGCGCGACCGGCTGGGAGAGGTCGAGGGTGCGCAGCAGATCGGGGTGGCGCAGGATGCCGCCCGGATCGCGCACGTCGGCGTCGAGGTAGGCGGTCGCGCCCTCGGGGGAGGAGTTCAGCAGTTCGCGCGCGTGCACCAGCACGATGGGGTCGTTGTCGACGTAGACGATGCGCGATTCGGGCGCGATGCTCTGCGCGATCTCGTGCACGTTGCCCGCGGTGGGCAGGCCGGTCCCGAGGTCGAGGAACTGGCGCACGCCCGCCTCGGCGGCCAGGTAGGTGACCACCCGGCGCAGGAAGCTGCGGTTCTCCACGGCCGAGAGGCGGACCGTCGGGAACGCTTCGGCCACCGCGTCGGCGGAGTCCCGGTCGGCGGGGTAGTTGTCCTTGCCGCCGAGCCAGTAGTCGTACCGCCGCGCGGGATGCGGTTTGGAGGTGTCAATCCTGGCTGCCGCCGATTCCGAGTCCACCGCGTCCTCACTTCGTCTCGACTAGGGTCATCATGTCAGCTCGAGTTGCGAACCGGTTGCGAGGGCTGCCCTCGCACGGCCCCCGGAAGGCTCCGTCATGCAGTTGCAGTACAGCCCCTACGACTTCGACGTCCACCGCGACCCTTACCCCTATTACGCCAGGCTGCGCGAGGAGGCGCCGGTCTTCCGGAACGCGCAGGACGATTTCTACGCCTACTCCCGGTACGCCGATGTTCTTGCGGCGCTGCGGGATTCGGACACATACTCCAGCGCCAACGGATTGCGGATGGAGCCCGCGTTCTGGGGACCCCAAGCGGAACAGTTCTTTTCGTTCGTCGCGATGGACGCGCCGAAGCACACGCGACTACGCGGACTGGTCACCAAGGCGTTCACGAACAAGCGCGTGCAGGGCCTGGAGCCGCGCCTGCGCGAGATCGCGCGCGGGCTGTGGGAGCCGCTGCTGGAACGCGAAAGTTTCGATCTCATAGCGGATTTCGCCGGACCGTTCCCCACCGACGTGATCTCCGAATTGGTCGGGGTGCCCGAGTCCGATCGTGAGATGCTGCGCAAGCTCGGCACCGAGATCATGTACACCGAGGAGGAGTCCACCGATCTGCGCCCCGAGGCGATGCAGGCGATCGGCGCGCTCGTCGGCTACTACACCGAACTCACCATCGAGCGCGCGAAGTCGCCCCGCGACGATCTGCTCTCGGGTTTGCTGGCCGCCGCCGAAGGTGACGATCGCCTCACCCCGGAGGAGATCGTCGGCGTGTTGATCCTGCTCGTCGGCGCGGGCATCGAGACCACCATGCTCACGCTGGGCAATCTCTGGCACGCCGCCTGGCAGCACCCGGATCAGCGCCGCGCGGCGCTCGACGGCAGGATCGGCGACTGGATCGACGAGGCCATGCGCTACGACCCGGCCACCCAATCCCAGCTGCGCACCACCACCGCGCCGGTCTCGCTGCACGGCGTCGACATCCCGGCCGGTGCGCGCATCCTCTTGCTGACCGGCTCGGCGAATCGCGACCCCGAGGTGTTCGACGCGGCCGATGCCTTCGATCTGGACCGCGACACCTCGCGGGCGCTGGTGTTCGGCAGCGGCCGCCACCACTGCCTCGGCGCCAACCTGGCCCAGTTGGAGCTGCGCATCGCGCTCGGCGAAATCGCTTCCACCATCACCGATTACGAGATCGACCCGGCGAATCTGCGCCGCATCCACTCCTCGAACAATCGCGGTTTCGCGAGCCTGCCCACCACGGTCAGCGTGCGCTGAGACCGGTCGCGCGCCGGACCGAGCGGTCCGGCGCGCGTTCTCACGTAGATCGCGCAGCCCCGCGCTCAGAGCACGCGGCGCAGTGCGTCGGGCGTGAGTTCCGCGGGGGTGCGGTAGCCGTCGACGGCCATGGTCAGATCGGCCTCGGCCAGCAGCGAGCGCAGCACGTGCACGACGCCGTCCTCGCCGCCGAGCGCCAGCCCATAGGCGTAGGGGCGGCCGACGCCGACCGCCGCGGCACCGAGCGCGAGCGCCTTGACGATGTGCTCGCCGCCGCGCACGCCCGAATCGAACAGCACCGGCAGGCCGTCGGCGGCGGCGACCACCTCGGCGAGCACGTCGAGTGCGGGCAGGCCGCCGTTGGCCTGGCGGCCGCCGTGGTTGGAGCAGTAGATGCCGTCCACGCCACCGTCTTTCGCGCGCCGGGCGTCCTCGGGATGGCAGATGCCCTTGACGATGAGCGGCAGGTCGGTGAGTTCGCGCAGCCACGGCAGGTCGTCCCAGGTGAGCGGATTGCCGAAGACCTGGACCCAGCGCAGCACCGCGGCCTGCGGCTGCTCCTCGGGCGGAGCGGGGAGCGCGGCGCGGAACACCGGGTCGGTGAAGTAGTTGGCCAGGCAGTGCCCGCGCAGCTGCGGGAAGTTCGCCGTGCTCAGATCGCGCGGGCGCCAGCCGGTGACCCACGTGTCGAGCGTGACGACGATGCCCCGGTACCCGGCCCGCTCGGCGCGGCGCACCAGGCTCTCGGCGAGGTCACGGTCGGTGGGAGTGTAGAGCTGGAAGAAGCCGGGGGTCTCCCCGAGCGAGTCCGCGACGTCCTCCATCGGGTCGACCGACAGGGTGGACGCCACCATCGGCACCCCGGTGCGGGCGGCGGCGCGGGCCGTGGCCAGATCGCCGTGCCCGTCCTGCGCGCACAGGCCGATCACGCCGATCGGTGCCAGGAAAACCGGTGCGGGCCAGGTGGTTCCGAACACGTCGACGGAGAGGTCGCGCTGGGCGGCACCGACGAACATGCGCGGCACCAATCCCCATCGGTCGAACGCCGTGACGTTCGCGCGCTGGGTGTGCTCGTCGCCCGCGCCACCCGCCACGTACGACCAGATGCCCGGCGGCAGCGCGGCCCGCGCCCGCTCCTCCAGATCGGCGAAGGTCATCGGGTACTCCGGCGCGATGCCGCCGAGCCCGCGCAGGTAGATCTCGTTCTGGTAGTCGCCGAATGCCATGGGTGCCGCGCCTTTCCGTGCTGTGGCACGATCATGAGATATCCGGTTGTCGCGGCCGTTGAATCGCAGGAATCGTGCGGAAGGGCGAAGAATATGCAGAATTCCGCCGATCTGCTGAGTGAGGACGAGCTCGCGCTGATCCACGCCCTGCAACTGCGCCCGCGCGGTTCCTGGACCGAACTCGGGCGGGTGCTCGGCGCCGATCCGGTGACGCTCGCGCGGCGCTGGCAGCGGCTCACCGCGCGCGGGGCGGCGTGGGTCGGGCCGTCACCCGGGCCGCGGCTGCTCGACCAGGTGACCGTCGCCTACGTCGAGATCGACTGCACGGCGGCCGCCGCTTCGACGGTGAGCCGGGCGTTGTGCGACCACGCGTACGCGGTGACGGTGGAGCGGTGCGCGGGCAGCGCCACCCTGCTGGCCACCGTCGCAACGGCCGATCTCGCGAGCATGTCGCACTACACCCTCGAGACCCTGCCCGCCGTCGAGCACGTCACGGCGGTGCGAGCGCGGATCGTCACGCACATGTTCACCGAGGGCGGGAGCTGGCGCATCGACGCGCTCGCGCCCGAACAGCGCGCCGAACTCAGCGGCGGCGCACCCGCCGCGGCGCCCGCGCGCTCGGCCGTCTTGGGAGAGCTGGATCGGGCGCTGCTCTCGGTGCTCGCCGACGACGGGCGCGCCACGCACAGCGCGGTGGCGGACGCGCTCGGGGTCGGGGCGTCGACCGTCAAACGTCGGCTCGACCGGTTGGTGTCGCTGGGACTGATCCGGTTCCGCTGCGATTTCGCCAGGCCGCTGGGCGGCTGGCCGGTGGCGGTGACGCTGTGGTCGGACGTGCCCGCCCACCGGCTCGCCGAGATCGGCGACGCCGTGGTGCGGTGGCCGCAGACCCGCAACTGCGCGGCGGTCAGCGGCCCGCACAATCTGCTCGTCCAGGCGAATCTGCACGGCCTGGGCGATATTCCGCGCCTGGAAGCCGCGCTGGTGTCCGCGCACCCCGGGCTGCGGGCGGCCGAGCGCACCGTGACGCTGCGCCACGACAAGCTGTTCGGGCATGTGCTCGACGTGTGGGGGCGCAGCACGCGGGTGGTGCGCCCCGACGTGTGGAGTGCGGTCGAGGGGTGAGTCAGGCCGCGGCGGTCCGCAGGCCGAACCAGCCGGCGGCCGGGTCGGCGTAGCCGTGGTAGACGAGCGGGACGCGCTGGTCGAGGCCGAAGTGGCGGTAGACGGCGAGCATCGCCCGCCGCATCGAGTCGGCCTGGAAGTCCTCGGTGCGGCGGAAGCCGATCCGGCGTTCGGGCAGCAGCGCGAGCCGGGTGAGTTCGGCGCGATCGCCGAGATCGAGGCCGTAGGGGTCGAGGATCAGGTGGTCGCGCAGGATCGCGCGGACGCGGTCGGGGTCGGGGAGCGCGGCGGCGAAGGCGCGCAGTTCGGGACGTACCGCGGGCTCGGGACGCTCCGGTTCGGCGGGCGTCTCCACCGATGCCACCAGCGCGACATCGGGTTGCGGCGGCGCGTCGGGATCGGTGACGACGGCCTGTTCCAGCAGGTGCAGCACGCTGCCGCCGGGCATCAGCGGCTCCGGCACCAGGAACAGGGTGATCGCGGGGCAGACGCACCCCGCTTCGGTCAGGCAGATCTTCGAATGGAGCGGGTAGGACATGCGTCCTCCTGGCGAGGTCGGACGAACGACCGGCGGGGCGGCGGCGCCGATCGACTGGAGCCCCGCGACCCGCTGGCGGGCGAGGCGAGGCGGCCGGTGTGGGTAGCGCGTGCGACTCGAGTGGTCCTCTCCTGCATGGTAGTCCGGCGGGTGGTCGGACGGAACGGGTCGCGCGACTCAGGGCGCGGCGGTCGTCGCGGCCGGATCGAAGCCGCCGGGGATCTCGTAGACGACGCCGGTGAACGTCGCGCCGAAGAGCCGGCCCGCCGAGAAGCCCCGCTCGCCGCGGCCGTAGGTGACGACGGTGGTGAAGGGGTTGCCCGAGCCAAGGACGCAGTACGACTGCGGTGCGTCGAGGCGGACCACTTGGCCCGCGGTGTTGAACGGGACGACCGGGCGGTCGAGGGAATCGAGGGTGAGGCCGTCGGGCGCGGCGAAGGCGTCACCGCCGCCGAGATCGAGCAGGGACTGCGGCGCCCAGGGCGCGGCGATCGGGATGCGGCTCACCCCGGGGTCGGCGAAAGTGCGTCCCACATAGAGGAATTCACCCCGGCGGTCGAGGACCGCGCCGTTGGCGCTGGGCAGGGTGGTCCAGTCCGCCTGGACCGCGCGGTCCGGCGCCACCCGGCCGACGAGCACGCCGAAATCGTTGGTGGCGTAGACGGTTCCGTCGCGCGCCACCGCCATGCCGTTGGCGGCGCTGAGTCCCGCCGCGTACGGCGCGACCGCCCCGGTGTCGGGATCGACCTCCACGATGCCCGCGTGCCGCAGCGTGTCGCCCACCACCACGCGCGGGTCCGCGCCGTAGCCGACGAGCAGGCGCCCCGAGGGCGTCCACGCCAGCGCGCCCGCACCGCCGCTGGGCACCGTCGCGAGGGGCACCGGCGCCGCGCCGGGCGCGTCGATGCGGAACACGCGCCCGGTCAGCGCGTCGGTGGTGAAGGCGCGGCCGCGCGCGTCCACCGTGAGCCCTTCGAGCGCGCCGCCGACGACGGCCGAGAGCAGCGTCGGCTGCCCGGCGCCCGGACACACCGGCGCCGCGTGCGCGGCGGGCGCCGCCATCGCCGAACACGCGATCGCCGTCAGTGTCGCAACCGCTCCTACCAGCGTCTTCATGGTCATCAATTGGACCACCTCGGCACCCGATCGCGCGGCGAATCGCCGGGGGACGGTGAAATCGGCCACGAAATTTGTTACCGCGAGTAACACCTATTTGAGCTGGGTGCGACATTCACGCTGGGACTCGGGCACGCAAGACCGGACGGAAGGCCTTCACCATTCCCGATTTGGCGACCGCGCTCGGCCACGGCTGGGCGCTGACCTTCGGTGGCGGCCCCCGAAGCGGCCGACACCACCTGGCCGGCGATCAGCGAATTCCTCGACGGCGCCCTGGTTCCGGCGTGACCCGCCTCGGCACGGATTCGCTTCCGTCGTAGACGATCTCGCGGACGAGCAACGCGATCCAGATCATCGTGAACGGGATGACGGTGACGTTCTTGACCGCCAGCTCCCACGCGAGAAACGTGTCGCGCCCGTCGGGTTCGACGAACGAGGTGGCGACGATCCACGGCAGCGCCTTGAACACCGCGGCCAGCGCCACGAGGATGCCCGCCGACGCGAGCAGCAAGCGCGTCCGGTCGCGGAAGGCCTCGCCCAGGCGGTCGGCCGCGGTCCGCCACGGCACCCGTGGCCGGAACACCGTCGCGATCACCCAGCCGAGGAACGCCAGGCGCACCGCGAGCGTGAACAGCTCACCCGCCACGCCGCCGGCGAAGGCGAACCGGTCGCCGCCGCCGACGGCGAGGAACCGTTGCGCCGAAACCAGTGCGCCACAGCAGAAGATCACCGGATAGTGCCGAATCGAGAACCGGATCGCGTCCGTGAACACCCGGGCGGCCGTCGCTACGTCCATGGCAATTCCTTCACTTTTCTGAAAGATTCAGTTGACTGAAGGATATGCCGCCCGTGACGATGGCACCATGGTGGAAAACCCTGATATCGGGAACCGGATGGGCGCCGAACTCAGCGACGCGGTCGTCGTGTTCCACGAGGCTGTGGGTGCGTTGCTGGGGCTGTCCGCCACCGATCACAAAGCGCTGGGCGTGCTCGGCCGCGAAGGCCCGATGTCGGGCGGCGAACTGGCGCGCCGGCTGTCGCTGAGCCCGGCGGCGGTCAGCGGGATCGCCGACCGCCTGGTCGCCGCCGAGCTGGTCGAGCGCACCCGCGACGACGCGGATCGCCGCCGCTCGGTGCTCACCGCCCGCCCGATCGCCAATCCCCGCTACGGGCGCGCGTTCGCCGACCTGCGCGCGGCGATGGCCGCAGTGTCGGCGACGTTCACGCCCGAGGAACTGGGCGTGATCGCCACCTGGGTCACCCGCACCACCGCGGTACTGCGCGACCAGGCCGCGCGACTCGCGGCACCGGAATGAGTTCGCCGGAGCGAAGGCCCGCGGGTCAGGTGGCGGGTTCGGGTTCCGGTTCGTCCGTGACTTCGGGTGGTGGGGCGGTGGCCGTGTCGATCTGCTCGCCGACGTAGCGCAGTACCACCGCGACGATCGCGGCCACGGGCACGGCCAGGAACGCGCCGACGATGCCGAACAGCGCGCCGCCCGCCGTCACCGCCAGCAGCACCACGACGGCGTGCAACTGCATCGAGCGGCTCTGCAGGATCGGTTGCAGCACATTGCCCTCGAACTGCTGCACCGCGATGATGATGCCGAGCACGATCAGCGCGGTGGTCAAGCCGTTGCCGACCAGCGCGACCAGCACCGCCAGCGCGCCCGCCACGAACGCGCCGACGATCGGGATGAAACCGCCGATGAACGTGAGCACGGCCAGCACCATGGCCAGCGGCACGCCGAGGATCACCAGGCCCGCGCCGATCAGCACGGCGTCGATCAGGCTCACCAGCGCCTGGGTGCGGATGAATCCGCCGAGGGTGTCCCAGATCCGGCTCAGCACGGCCTCGAAGTGCCTGCCGCCCTTGGAGCCCGTGACGTTGTGCAGCCAGGGCAGGAACCGGGGCCCGTCCTTGATGAAGAAGAACGAGAGGACCAGCACCAGGAAGAGGGTGACCAACGCCGAGGTGGCGGTGGTGACGCCGGTGAACACGCCGGTGGCGATGGTCTCGGCGCTGGACTGCAGGCGCGAGACGATGGCCTCGACCGCCGAATCCAGCTGTTCGTCACGGATGTTCAGCGGCGGACCCTGCAGCCAGTCGCGGACCTGGTTGACGCCCGCGGTGCCTTTGTCGGCGAGCTGGGGAGCCTGATCCACCACCGACGGCACGATCAGCGCGATCACGCCCGACACGATCGCGAAGAACCCGAGCAGCGTCAGTGTGGCGGCCAGCGCGGGCTTGAGTCCCTGTTTCATCAGCCACCGGGTGGGCGGCCACAGCACGGTCGCGACGACGACCGCCAGCGCGACGGGCAGTACGACCACCCACAGCTTCGCGACGACCCAGCCGAGCACCCACGCGCCCGCCGCGATCGCGACCACGCACAGTGACCATTTCGCCAACCAGAACAAGCCGGTACCGATGACGGCTCCCCGATCCGGGGCCGTGTCCTTGCCGATTGCCCCCGATGTGGGCTCTTCGCGCTCACTCACGCCGCCCAGTCTTACACGGCGAACGGCCGCGGACCGGTTGCGCTCAGGCGGCGTATTCGGTGGCGAGCGCGGTGAGCACTTCGGAGCAACCCGCGTCGACGGTGTGGGTGGCCAGATCGTGCGCCCGGGTGCGGCCCCGGTTGACGATCACTATGGGACATCCGTTGGCCGCCGCCCGGCGCGCGAACCGCAGCCCCGACATGACCGTCAGCGAGGACCCCGCCACCAGCAGCGCCCCGGCCCGGTCCACCATGTCGAACGCGGCGGCGACCCGGTCCTTCGGCACGTTCTCGCCGAAGTAGACGATATCGGGTTTGAGCAGGCCGCCGCAGCGGGCGCAGTCCACCATGCGGAAGGTCGCAGTGTCGGCGACCACCGCGTCGGCGTCGGGTGCGACCTCGATGCCGGTGGCGGTCGCGAGTTCGGCGAAGTGCGGGTTGGCGGCCTCGAGGCGCTCGGCCAGCGTCATCCGCGAGATCAGCGCCGAACAGTCCAGGCAGCGCACCCGGGCGTAGACGCCGTGCAGGTCGATCACGCCCCGATGGCCGGCCTTGGTGTGCAACATGTCCACGTTCTGGGTGATCAGCCCGGTCACCACGCCCGCGCGCTCCAGCCGCGCCAGCGCGCGATGGCCCGCGTTGGGGCGCGCGGCGTCCATGCGCCGCCACCCGACGTGATTGCGCGCCCAATACCGTTGGCGGAAGACGGGATCGCCCACGAACTGCTGGTAGGTCATCGGCGTGCGCGGGGGCGAGCCGGGGCCGCGATAGTCGGGAATGCCGCTGTCGGTGGACAACCCGGCGCCCGTGAGCACCGCGACCGGGCGGCCGGCGAGCAGGTCCGCCACCCGCCGCACGTCGATGCCGGACGCGGGTGGCGCGAGGGACGACATGATTCGAGGGTAGCGATGATTCGACGGTAGCGGCCCGGCTCAGTGCTCGACGGAGATGACCAGCCGGGGCTTGCCCGGCTCGCCGGGCGCGGCCACCCGCTCCCACACCGCGTCCACCAGCGGCGCCAGCAGCAGCTCGCCGAGCTGGCGCACCAGCACGGTGACGATCTGCGCCGACTCGGGACGATCGGTGGAGGCCACGCCCGCGTCCCGCAGGGCGGTGATCTCACGCCGGGTCAGGTCGACCAGCGATTCCAGCAGTTCGAATCGCGCGTCGTTGGGTTCGAGCACGGCGCGGCGCACGTAGTTCACCACGGCCGGGTTCTCGGCGAGCATCGTGCGCACCGCCGCGTCGCGCGCCGCCGCCACCTGGGCGGTCGAGCCCTCGGCGGGCACCGAGGCCACCGCGTGCGCGAAGAAGTCGACGATCAACTGGTCCACCGCCGCGTGCAGGCCCGCCTTCGTCTTGAAGTGGTGCTGCACCAAGCCGAGGGTGACCCCGGCCTCGGCGGCGACGGCGCGTAGCGAGACGCGCTCCGCGCCGTACTGGGCGTACAGGTCCATGGCCGCGTTCCTGATGCGCGCCTTCGCGGTCAGATCGTCGTTGGTCGCCCGCGGATTCACCATGTGCCCTCGCCTCGTCCGGTGGTGCGGGTGATTCTACGTCCCGTAGTACCCCGCCGGCGACGGGCGCATCGTTCCCGGTGCAGTCGTACCACTTCTTTGGTACCCGCGTCGACCGCGCGACCCGCCGCGCCGGCGCACGGTCAGTTGCGAATGAGCAGGACGATGCCCGCGGTCACCACGCCGAGCAGGACGGCGCCCACACCGTAGGTGAGGCGGTGGGTGCGCAGCGGGCCCGCGAACCCGTCGATGCCGAGGCGGCCGGAACCGGTGAGCGCGAGTCCGGCGGCGGCCAGGGTGAGCACCAGTTCGTACTCGATGCCCTCGGGCAGGAAGAAGCCGCCGCCCCATTTCACCGCGATCGCGTTGAGCATGGTGCCCAGGATCGCGGCCGCGGCCAGCGGGGTGAGCAGGCCCAGCGCCAGCGCCAGTCCGCCGAAGGTCTCGGTGACGCCCGCGACGATGGCGAAGAACCGCGACGCCGGGTAGCCCGCGGAGCCGAAGAACCGGCTGGTGCCGTCGATGCCGCCGCCGTCGAACCAGCCGAACAGTTTCTGCGCGCCGTGCGCGGCCATGGTGAGCCCGACGCCCAGGCGCAGTACCAGCAGGCCCAGGTCGATGCCGATGTCGCCGGGCGCGGTGGTCGTCGCCGGTGTGGTCATGGTCGAGTCCTTTCGTTGCGGCCGGAGCCGGTGTTGGTGTTCAGTTGTGGGACAGGGGGATTCAGCCGAGCTGGATCGAGCGGCGCGCCATGCCGAGCCAGTAGCCGTCGACGGGCGTGCGCAGCGTCGCGAGATCGTCCGCGCCCGCGCCGAGGCTCACGAACAGCGGGGCGAAGTGTTCGGTGCGCGGATGCGCCAGGTGCGGCGCCGGCGCGCGGTGGCGGAAGTCGAGCAGCGAGTCGAGATCGCCCTCGGCCAGCGCGCGGGCGCCCCAGTCGTCGAACTCGGCGGTGAACGCGTGGACGTGCTCGTCGTCGGGGGTGAGCGCGCGCAGGTTGTGGGTGAAGAAGCCGCTGCCGACGATCAGCACGCCCTCGTCGCGCAGCGGCGCGAGGGTGCGCCCGATCGCGAACAGTTCGGTGGGATCGAGCGTGGGCAGCGACATCTGCAACACGGGCACGTCGGCTGCCGGATACATCTCTTTGAGCGGCACATAGGCGCCGTGGTCGAGCCCGCGTCCGGGTGCGTCGTGCACCTGGCCGCCGAGCAGTGCGCGCACCTTCGACGCGAGGTCCGGCGCGCCGGGCGCGGGATAGACCACCTCGTAATAGTGCCTCGGAAAGCCGCTGAAGTCGTAGACCAGCGGCACCGTCGTGGTGGCGCCGAGCGTGATGGGCGCGGCCTCCCAATGCGCCGAGATCATCAGGATCGCGGTGGGGTGCGGGAGTTCGCCCGCCCAGGCGGCCAGTTCGGCGGGCCAGTGCGGGTGGTCCGCCAGCGGTGGCGCGCCGTGGGACAGGTACAGCACGGGTGCGCGGTCGGACATGCCGGTCTCCTGCCGAAGTCGTTCAAGTTTGAACAACTGTAGCGCTTTGTTCAAATTTGAACAACAGGGCTAGGCTGGTGCCCGTGGACGAACCGAAGTGGCTGGACGCGGGGGAGATGCGCGCGTGGCACGCGTTCCTGGCCGCGGGCGCGCTGGTCACTCGCGAGGTCGAACAGCACCTCAAGCGCGAGGGCCTCTCACACCCCCAGTACGAGACGCTGGTGCGGCTGTCCGACGCCCCGGACGGCGCGCTGCGCATGACCGATCTGGCCGAGGCGCTGCTCACCTCGAAGAGCGGGCTGACCTATCAGGTCGAGCGGTTGGAGAAGGCCGGGCTGGTGCGGCGCACCGCGGCCCCCGGCGACGAGCGCGGTGTGGTCGCGGTGCTCACCGAGGCCGGGCGGCAGCGCCTGTCCGAGGTCGCGCCAGGGCATGTCGCCACGGTGCGGCGGGCGCTGATCGACGTGCTCACCCCCGGGCAACGCCGCGCCGTCGCCGACGGGCTCGGTGCGGTGGCCGAGCGGCTGTCGGGCCGCTGAGCAAAACGACGGGGCGGACGGGTGCTTGGACCCGTCCGCCCGTGTGCGGCAAGGGATTACCGCTTGTCATCGTCCTGATGCGTCCGCTGGCGTGCCTCGTCCACATCCGCTTCGGCCCTGGCCTTCTCGGCCTCGGCTTCCTTCCGCGCGGCCTCGCGCTGGGATTCGGCCTTGTCCTGCTGAGCCAGGCCCTCGTGTTCGAGGTCCTCGTTGCCGGTGACGGTGCCCGCGGCCTCCTTGGCTTTGCCCTTGACGTCCTCGACGACGCCCTTGACGCCTTCGCGGAATCCGCTCTCGTGCTTCGTCACGCTGTACCTCCATGATCGGGGTTGTCGGCTGACAGTTGCGCCCTACCCGGTCGATGGAGGCTCAATCACCGGGCGTCACAGCCGTTCGATGATCGTGGCGTTCGCCAGCCCGCCCGCCTCGCACATCGTCATCAGCCCGTAGCGGCCGTCCGTCTGCTCCAGGTGGTTGAGCAGCGTCGACAGGATGCGGGTGCCGGACGCGCCGAGCGGATGTCCCAGGGCGATGGCGCCGCCGCGCGGGTTGAGCCGCTCCGGATCGGCGTTCAGTTCGTGCCGCCAGACCAGCGGCACCGGCGCGAACGCCTCGTTCACCTCGTAGGCGTCGATGTCGTCGATGGCGAGTCCGGCGCGGTCGAGCACCTTGCGGGTGGCCGGGACCACGGCGGTGAGCATGAGCAGCGGGTCGTCGCCGAGCACGGCGAAGGAGTGGAAGCGGGCGCGCGGGCGCAGGCCCAGCTTCGCCGCGGTGTCCTCGCCCATGATCAGCGCGGCCGACGCGCCGTCGGTGAGCGGCGACGAGTTGCCGGGCGTGATCGACCAGTCGATCTCCGGGAACCGGGTCAGGTACTGCTCGTCGGCGAACGCGGGCCGCAGCCCCGCCAGCCCCTCGGCGGTGGTGGAGGGCCGGATCGTCTCGTCGGCGGTGAGCGCGCCCGCCGCGACGAGTTCGCGGTCGAAGCCACCCGCCGCGGCGGTGGCGGCGGCCAGGCGATGCGAGCGGGCCGCGAACTCGTCCAGCGCCGCGCGGTCGAACTTCCAGCGCGCCGCGATCACCTCGGCCGAAATGCCCTGCTGGACAAAACCTTCCGGGTAGCGGTGGGCCAGCGGGCCGCGGTTGACGTCCTTGCCCTGCGTATTGGAGAACATGGGCGCGCGGCTCATCGATTCGACGCCGCAGGCGATGGCGATGTCGTAGGCGCCCGAGATCACGCCCTGCGCGGCGAAGTGCGCGGCCTGCTGGCTGGAACCGCACTGGCGGTCGACGGTGGTGGCGGGCACCGACTCCGGGAACCCGGCGGCGAGGACGGCGGTGCGGCCGATATTGCCGGCCTGTTCGCCCGCCTGGGTGACGCAGCCGGTGACGACGTCGTCGACCAGCGCCGGGTCCAGATCGTTGCGCGCGACCAGCTCGGCCAGCACGCCGGCGAGCAGGGTGGCCGGGTGGATCTCGGACAGGCCACCGCCCGCCTTGCCCTTGCCCGACGGTGTGCGGATCGCGTCCACGATCACGGCGGATCTCATGGCTGTCTCCGATCGACTATGTTAACTGTGATTCCGAATTAAGTTAACACGGATTCACTCGCCGGGAAATGCCTCGGCGGCCGCGGTGGGCGGTCGGCCGGTGCCGCCGGACACTCCGGCGTGCTAGACAGGGGCGAAACAAGTGCTGTTCGGATCGTCGCGTTCTCCCGGTCGGGTGGCCGGCGGCCTCGACCGATGAGGGTGCCCCGTGGAGAGTTGGCCGGTCGCCGTCGCGCTGCCGCTGGCGCTCGGGTTCATCATGTTCGGGCTCGGCCTCTCGCTCACGGTCGAGGACTTCCTGCGCGTCGTCCGGTATCCGCGCGCGGTGTTCGTCGCGCTGTGCTGCCAGGTGATCGTGCTGCCCGCGCTCGCGTTCGGGCTGGTGGCCGGTCTGGACGTCACGCCGGAACTGGCGGTGGGCGTGATGCTGCTGATGGCCTCGCCCGGCGGGGCCACCGCGAACCTGCTCAGCCACCTGTTCGGCGGCGACGTGGCGCTCAATGTCTCACTGACGGCGCTGAATTCGGTGCTGTCGGTGGCGACGCTGCCGCTCATCACCAATATCGCGCTCGGATACTTCGACCCCGCGGGCACGGGCGGGGTGGGGATGCAGTTCACCAAAGTCGCGCAGGTGTTCGCGTTGGTGTTCGTTCCGGTCGTCGCGGGCATGATCGCCCGGCGGCTGCGGCCCGGTTTCGCCGACCGTTCGGACCGGCCGGTGCGCGTGCTCTCGGTGCTGTTCCTGGTGATCGTGACGGTGGCGGCACTGGTCGCCGAACGGAACAACATCGTCGACTACCTGGTCGACATCGGCGCGGTGGTGGTCGTGCTGTGCGTCGCGAGCCTGGCGGTCGGCTACTTCGTGCCCAAGGCGTTCGGCGTGGTGCGCGCCCAGGCTCTGGCGTGCGCGATGGAGATCGGCGTGCACAACTGCGTGCTGGCCATGACCATCGCCATCAGCGTGCTGGGCGATGTCCGCATGGCCGTGCCCGCCGGTGTGTACAGCATCATCAGCGTCCCGATCGTCTACTCCGCGGGTGCCTGGCTGGGCCGCGGTGTCCGGAACCGGGAGCCGCGACCGTCGGGGTTGCCGGGCGCTTCCTAGTCGCGCGGCGGCCTATTGTGGGGGACGTCGATCGGCACGGAGGTGACATGCACGCCATAGCGTTCAACGAATTCGGCGGTCCGGAGGTTCTGCGCACGGTCGAGGTGGACACACCCGAACCGGTGGACGCGCAGGTCCGCATCGCGGTGCGCGCGGCGGGCGTCAACCCCGCGGATTGGAAGATCCGTTCCGGGGCCCTGGTTTTCGGTGAGCCGTCGTTCCCGCAGTTCCCCGGCGCCGAGGCGGCGGGCGTGGTGGACGCGGTCGGGCCGCTGGCCACCGGCGTCGCGGTCGGCGACGAGGTGATCGCCTGGACGCGCGGCGGGTACGCCGAGTACGCCGTGGTCACCGACTACGCGCCCAAGCCCGCGGGCCTGGCGTGGGCCGACGCGGCGGCCCTGCCGGTGGCGGTGGGCACGGCCGCGAAGGTGCTGGCCCTGCTCGAACCGAAACCGGGGGAGACCCTGCTCGTGAACGGCGCGTCCGGCGCGGTGGGCTCGATCGCGGCGCAGCTCGCGCGGGAGGCGGGCGCCACCGTGATCGGCACCGCCTCGGCCGCCAACCAGGATCTGGTCGCCGCGCTCGGCGCGATCCCCACCACCCACGGCGACGGACTGGCCGACCGGGTGCGCGCGCTCGCGCCCGGCGGCGTGGACGCCGTGTTCGATGCCGCCGGACACGGCGCGTTGCCCGCGGCCATCGAATTGCGCGGCGGCACCGAGCGCATCGTCACCATCGCCGACGGCGCCGCGGCCGAACTCGGCGTCACCTTCTCCTCGGCGCCGGGCCCGCGCTCGCCCGAGTTGCTGGCCCACGTGGCCGAGCGGGTGGCCGCCGGCGCGTTCCGGCTGCCGGGCCCGGCGCGCACCTTCCCCCTCGCGCGGGCGGGTGCGGCACAGCGCGAGTCCGAGCACGGTCGAGGGCCGGGCAAGGTCGTGCTCCTCGTCGGCGCGGAGTGACCGGAATGCGCTGGCACGCGGTGGATATCCGGCTGGTGAACCACAGCGCCCGGGTCCCGCCCACGATCGCGGACCGGGCCCTGCTGGATCTGAGCGCCTCGGCCAACCACAACAAGTTGTGGCTGGCCGCGGGCGCGGCGATGGCGGTGCTCGGCTCGGGACCGGTGCGTCGCGGTGGACTGCGCGGCGTGCTCGCGACGCTGCTGGCCAGCGGCGTCGCGAACGGCATCGCCAAACCGCTGTTCCCGCGCCGTCGCCCGCCCGACGGCTCCGTGCCGTTCGTGCGCAGGCCGCTCTCGCCGCCGGTGTCCTCGTCGTTCCCGTCCGGTCACGCGGCCTCGGCCGCCGCCTTCGCCACCGGTGTGGCGCTGGAGAGTCCGGCCGCGGCGGCGGTGGTCGCGCCGGTCGCGCTGGCGGTGGCGTACTCGCGCGTCCACATCGGCGTGCACTGGCCCTCCGACGTCGTGGCGGGCGCGCTGCTCGGCTCCGGCATCGCGCTGGCGACGCATCGCTGGTGGGCGGTGCGCAACGACGAGCCCGCCACCGAGTGCGTCACCGAGAACATCGAACCGCTGCCGCACGGGCGCGGACTGCTGATGGTGACCAATCCCCTTGCCGGACTGGGTGATTCCGCGCTCACCGAGGCCCGCTTGCGGGCGCGGCTGCCACGGGCGCGGTTCCTGCGGATGGATCCCGACCGCGATCTCGGCGCGCAGCTGGACGAGGCGATCGAGGCGGGCGGCGTCGTCGCCCTCGGCGTGCTCGGCGGCGACGGTACCGTGTCGTCGGTGGCCGAGGTGGCGGTGCGGCGCGATCTGCCGCTCGCGGTGTTCGCCGGCGGCACCCTCGACCACTTCGCCAGGGACGCCGGGGTGGAGACGCACGAGAAGACCCTGGCCGCGCTGGCGGCGGGATCGGTGTGCCGATTCGACGCGGCGACGGTGCGCTACGACGACGAGGGCGAGCGCGTGTTCGTGAACACCGCGAGCCTGGGCGGCTACCCGCGCTTCGTGCGCCTGCGCGACCGCTGGCGGCCGCGCCTGGGCAAATGGCCCGCCGCGGGCGTGGCGATGCTGCGCGTGCTGATGCGGGCCCGTCCGGTGCGCGCCACCGTGGACGGCGTGCCGGTGCTGCTGTGGATGTTGTTCGTGGGCAACGGGCGCTATCACCCGTCCGACCAGGTACCGATGTCGCGGCCGGAACTGCACCGCGGCACCCTCGACGTGCGGTACCTGCGCGCCGACCTGCCGCTCTCGCGGGCCCGCCTGATCTGGGCGACGCTCACCGGCACGCTGGGCACCTCGGCCGCGTATCGGCACCGGGAGGCGCAGCGGCTGGTGGTGCGGACGGCGCGAGCGCCCGTAGCCCTGGCCACCGACGGTGAAGTGGCCGCGAGCGGGCGGGAGTTCGTGTTCACGAGCAAACCGGCGGCGCTCACGGTGTTCCGTATGCCGGATTCGCCCGCCGAATAAGTATGACCTGCATCACATTACTGTTCGGGACGGCGGGATTGGGTAAGGGCCGTAAGTCGTTGCGGGCCAGTGTGATCGGTGGGATTCCGGGCGCCACGTGGTGATCTTGATGGAAAGGGGTGGTCGGATGGCGTCGATACATTGGACATCGATCCAGTAGTTCCCACCCACGGAGGAATCCGGTGAACATCATCGATCTCGGCTCGTCAGCGCTGAACCTGGCGAACACGGTTACCGGCATCTTGGCGAACGTAACCTATATCCTCCAGGCCTGGGGCGTTCTCTGATCCGAGTCGGAAGCTGTTCCCCGCAGACATGGGGGTGACCCGCCGCTGCACGCTGGAAACGTTGTTTGCTCCCCGCGCATGTGGGGTTGATCCGATTTTGGCGAAACTCACCTACCTTCTGCACGCCTCCCCGCGAAGCCCGCGCGGCAACACCGCGCGGGTTTCGTGATGTCGGGATCGTGTTCGTCTCAGCCGGTAGCCCGCCCCCACTACGTGTCCCACCCCCACGCAACCACTACCTGCGCCTGTTGCCACGGCACTAAATGCCAAGCAATACGCCGCAGGCGCTAGCTCTTCCTCTACCGTAGGCACGGTCGACGCCGAGAGGGGCCGTGTGATGCGAACAGGGATGCTCGAACTCACGCAGTTGCGCGCGCGGGTCGAATCGGGGGAGATCGATACGGTGCTCGTCGCGATGACCGACATGCAGGGGCGGCTCCAGGGGAAGCGCTGCGCGGCACGGTATTTCCTGGACGAGGTGGTCGGGCACGCCACCGAGGCGTGCGACTACCTGCTGGCGGTCGACGTCGAGATGACCACCGTCGACGGCTACGCGATGTCCTCGTGGGACACCGGCTACGGCGACTTCGTCCTGCGCCCCGACCTCACCACGCTGCGCCTGGTGCCGTGGCAGCCCGGCACGGCGCTGGTGCTGTGCGATGTGGAGCGCGTACAACCCGTGGGCGCACCGGTCGTGGCCTCTCCGCGCCAGGTGCTGCGCCGCCAGCTGGACCGGCTGGCCGAGCACGGCCTGCGCGCCTACGTCGGCACCGAACTCGAATTCCTGGTCTTCGACGACAGTTACGAGGTGGCCTGGCGCGCCGGATATCGCGACCTGACCCCGGCCAACCAGTACAACGTGGACTATTCGATGCTCGGCACCGCCCGCGTCGAGCCCCTGCTGCGCCGCATCCGCAACGAGATGGCCGGTGCCGGAATGTATGTCGAGTCGGCCAAGGGCGAGTGCAATCCGGGCCAGCACGAGATCGCGTTCCGCTTCGACGAAGCCATGGTCACCTGCGACAACCACAGTATCTACAAGACCGGTGCGAAGGAGATCGCCGCCCAGGAAGGCCGCAGCCTCACCTTCATGGCGAAATACGATGAGCGCGAGGGCAACTCGTGCCACATCCACCTGAGCCTGCGGGACGGGTCGGGCGCGCCGGTGTTCGCCGGAGACGGCCCCGGCGGCCTGTCCCCGCTCATGCGCCACTTCCTCGCGGGCCAGCTGGACTGCCTGCGCGAATTCACCTACTTCCTCGCGCCGAACATCAACTCCTACAAGCGATTCGTGCCGGGCAGCTTCGCACCGACCGTCCTGGCCTGGGGTCGCGACAACCGCACCTGCGCGCTGCGCGTGGTGGGGGAGGGACCCTCGCTGCGCGTGGAGAACCGCATCCCGGGCGGCGACGTGAATCCCTATCTCGCGGTGGCGGCCTCGATCGCCGCCGGGTTGCACGGCATCGAGCACCGGCTGCCGCTGGAACCGGAGTTCCACGGCAACGCCTACCGCTCCCACCGTCCGCGGGTGCCCGCCACCCTGCGGGAGGCGGCGCAGTTGTTCGGTGAGAGCGCCGTCGCTCGAACGGCTTTCGGCGCCGACGTAGTGGAGCACTACCGCAACGCCGCGCGGGTCGAGCTGGACGCCTACGACGCGGCCGTCACAGACTGGGAGCGGGTGCGTGGCTTCGAACGACTCTGACGGCGACCGCCGTCCCGTCCTCGGGCTGCCGACCTACGCCGAGCGGACGCGGTTCGGCGACTGGGACGTGCCCGCCGCCGTCCTGCACCACGACTACGTCGAGATGGTGGTGCGCGCGGGCGGCATCCCGGTGCTGCTGCCGCCGGGCGGGGTGGCGCGGCCTGAACTGGTGGACCGGCTGGACGGGCTGCTGCTCACCGGCGGCGCGGACATCGAGCCGGCTCGCTACGGCCGCCCGCCCGCCGCGCTCGGCTACACCCGCGCCGATCGCGACGAGTCGGAGTTCGCGCTGTTCGCCCTCGCGCTGGCCGCGGGCCTGCCGATCCTCGCGGTGTGCCGCGGCTTGCAGCTGGTCAACGTGGCGTTGGGCGGCACCCTGATCCAGCATGTGCCGGACGTGGTGGGGCACGAGCAGCACTCCGGCGGGCCGGGATCGTTCGGAGACGTGCGGGTGCGCACCGTCGGCGGCACCCGCGTATCGGGACTGGTCGGCGCCGAGGCGACGGTGCGCTGTCACCATCACCAGGCGATCGACGCCCTCGCGCCGGGTCTGGTGGTGAGCGCGCGCGCCGACGACGGCACGATCGAGGCGATCGAACGGCCCGGCGAGGGATTCCTCGTGGGCGTCCAATGGCATCCGGAAGCCGACCGGGACGACGACCGGCTGGTGCGGGGATTGGTCGCCGCCGCGTCCGGGCGGACCGGTGGGAGCGGAGAGGAGTGGAACGGATGGTGACCACCGAGGTGGTGAACCCCGCGACCGAAAAGGTCGTGGCGACAGTAGAACTCGCCGATCTGGCCGCGACCGACGCCGCCGTCGACCGGGCGGTCCGCGCGTCGGAGTCGTGGCGCGCGATGGCGCCGGGCGACCGCGCCCGGCTGCTGCGTCGCTTCGCCGAGGCGGTCGACGCCGACCTCGGGGAACTGGCACGGCTCGAGGTCGAGAACTCCGGCCACACCTTGGGCAACGCCCGGTGGGAGGCCGGAAACGTCCGCGACGTCCTGCATTTCGCGGCCGGGATGCCGGAGCGGTTGTCCGGCAGGCAGATTCCCGTCGCGGGTGGGCTGGACGTGACCTTCCACGAGCCGCTCGGCGTGGTCGGCGTGATCGTGCCGTGGAACTTCCCGATGCCCATCGCCGCGTGGGGGTTCGCGCCCGCGCTGGCGGCGGGCAACGCCGTGGTGCTCAAACCCGCCGAACTCACCCCGCTCACCGCGCTGCGCCTGGCCGAACTGGCGCGCGCGGCGGGCATTCCGGACGACGTGTTCCAGGTACTGCCCGGCAAGGGCTCGGTGGTGGGGGAGCGGTTCGTCACCCATCCCGCCGTGCGCAAAGTGGTGTTCACCGGGTCGACGGAGGTCGGCAAGCGGATCATGGCGGGCTGCGCCGAGCAGGTGAAGCGGGTGACGCTGGAACTCGGCGGCAAGAGCGCCAATATCGTGTTCGCCGACGCGGACCTGGAGCGCGCCGCGGCCACCGCGCCCTACGGCGTGTTCGACAACGCCGGGCAGGACTGCTGCGCGCGCTCGCGAATTCTCTTGCAGCGCAGTGTGTTCGACCGGTTCCTGGAGCTGTTCGAACCGGCGGTGCGCGGTGTGCAGGTCGGTGACCCCGGCGCGGACGGCACCGAGATGGGCCCGCTGATCTCGGCGGCGCATCGTGAAAGGGTCGCGGGATTCGTCACGCCGGGCGAAGTGGCGTTCACCGGTGACTGCCCGAGCGGCCCGGGATATTGGTACCCGCCGACGGTCGTGCTGCCCACTTCGCCGACCGCCCGTGTGCTCACCGAAGAAGTGTTCGGCCCGGTGGTGACGGTGCAGCCCTTCGAGGACGAGGCCGACGCACTGCGCCTGGCCAACGACACCGAATACGGTCTGTCCGGCTCGATCTGGACCAACGACCTCGGCCGCGCCCTGCGCGTGAGTCGCGGGGTGGCGGCCGGGAACCTGTCGGTGAACTCGCACTCGTCGGTGCGGTACTGGACGCCGTTCGGCGGGTTCAAACAGTCCGGGCTCGGCCGCGAACTCGGCCCCGACGCGGCGCTGGCCTTCACCGAGACCAAGAACGTCTTCCTCGCCACCGAGTGAGTGGTTCAGGCCATCCCACGAAAGGAGATGCGTTGCAGCGCTTACAGGATCGGGTCGCCGTGGTCACCGGCGGCGGCAGCGGGATCGGCCTGGCCACCGTGCGCCGCTTCGCCGCCGAGGGCGCGCGGGTGGTGGTCGCCGATATCGACGCCGCCGCGGGCGAGCGCGCCGCCGAGGAGGCGGGCGGGCTGTTCGTGCGCGCCGACGTGACCGACGAGGAGCAGGTGCGCGCCCTGTTCGAGGCGGCGGTCGCCGCGTACGGCGGCCTGGACATCGCGTTCAATAACGCGGGCATCTCCCCGCCTGAGGACGATTCGATCCGCACCACCGGTCTGGACGCCTGGCGCCGGGTGCAGGAGGTGAACCTCACGTCGGTGTACCTGTGCAGCAAGTACGCCATCGAGCACATGCTGGTGCGCGGCAAGGGGTCGATCATCAACACCGCCTCGTTCGTCGCGGTGATGGGCGCGGCCACCTCGCAGATCTCCTACACGGCCTCCAAAGGCGGCGTGCTGGCCATGAGCCGCGAGTTGGGGGTGCAGTTCGCGCGGGAGGGCATCCGCGTGAACGCGCTGTGTCCCGGCCCGGTGAACACCCCGCTGCTGGCGGAGTTGTTCGCGAAGGACCCGGAGCGCGCGGCGCGCAGGCTGGTGCACATCCCGGTCGGGCGGTTCGCCGAACCGGAGGAGATCGCGGCCGCCGTCGCGTTCCTGGCCAGCGATGACGCCTCCTTCATCACCGCGTCGCAGTTCCTGGTGGACGGCGGCATCTCGGGCGCCTACGTCACCCCGCTCTGACGCCCCTATGACCACTGTCACAATTCGTGGTTGCCGCGCAGGTGAGCGGGTAGATGCCGAACGGGTGATCGGGCCCGCGCCGTTTGGGTTCCGCCGCGGCGGGTAACGCCTCCTTCCGTGCCCGGCCGCTCGTCGCGCCCGGGCCCGATCGACGAATCGAGGCCCACGGGGCGCATCGGGTGAGGAGGCGGAGATGACCGACCGCGCACAGGAGGCGAGGCCGCTGAAACGGTCGGTGGCCGCGTCCGCGATGGGCAACGCCACCGAGTGGTTCGACTACGGCGTGTACGCCGCGACCGCCACCTACCTCACCGACGCGTTCTTCCCCGGCGAGCTCGGCACCCTCGGCACCATGCTGGGCTTCGCCATCTCGTTCCTGCTGCGCCCGCTCGGCGGCATGGTGTGGGGCCCGCTCGGCGATCGCATCGGCCGCAAAGCGGTGCTGGCCACCACGATTCTGCTGATGTCGGCCGCCACCGGCCTCATCGGCCTGCTGCCGACGCACTCCTCGGTGGGCGTGCTCGCGCCGATCCTGCTCATCCTGCTGCGCGTGGTCCAGGGCTTCTCCACCGGCGGCGAATACGGCGGCGCGGCCACCTATCTGGCCGAATGCGCGACCGACCGCAGGCGCGGATTCCTCGGCAGCTTCCTCGAATTCGGCACCCTCGCCGGCTTCGTCGGCGGTTCGGCCGTGGTGCTCGCCTGCCAGCTCGCGCTGGGGTCGGAGGCCATGCACGACTGGGGCTGGCGCATCCCGTTCCTGATCGCCGTGCCGCTGGGCCTCACCGGCTGGTACCTGCGCGCCAAGCTGGACGAATCGCCGGTGTTCGAGGAGGTCGCCGAGAAGCCGCACCCGCCGACCGGCCTGCGCGAGCTGGTCACCGGCTACCGCCGCGAGCTGCTCACCCTGGGCGGTCTGGTGATCGCGCTGAACGTGGTCAACTACACGCTGCTCACCTACCAGCCCACCTATCTCCAGAACACCATCGGCATGTCGGAATCGGGCACCACCGCCATGATGCTGACCGGCCAGATCGTGATGATGCTGGTGCTGCCGTTCTTCGGGCTGCTCTCCGACCGCGTCGGGCGCAGGCCGCTGTGGCTGGTCTCGCTGGTGGGTCTCGCGGTGGCCGCCGTGCCGATGTACTGGCTGATGGGGCAGGGAACCGCCTGGGCCATCACGGGATTCATCGTGCTCGGCCTGCTGTACGTGCCGCAGCTGGCCACGATCAGCTCCACCTTCCCGGCGATCTTCCCGACGCACGTGCGCTACGCCGGTTTCGCGCTGGCCTACAACGTGTCGACGGCCGCGTTCGGCGGCACCGCGCCGCTGGTCAACGAGGCCGCCATCGAGTCGACCGGGTGGTCGCTGTTCCCCGCGGCGTACATGGTGGGCGCCTCGCTGATCGGCCTGGTGGCCTGGGCGTACCTGCGCGAGACGGCGGGAACGTCGTTGCGCGGCACCGAGGTTCCCGACGCGGAGCGCGCGGCGGTGCCGGTGAGCTGACCCGCTACTTCGGCCAGGCGTCCTCCACGACGACCCCGCCTTCGGCACGCGCCTTCGCGTACTGTTCGGCGATCCACGCGACGGGATAGGTCGGCCACAGCGACACCGCGCCGGTTTCCTTGTCTATCACCGACATCGAGCCGGCCGCGAGCGGCGGTGGCACGCCTTCCCCGTTCGCCGCGAGCGGTCCGAGTACGCCCGACACCACGAAACAGGTGTCGAATTCCGTGATGACAGTGGTGATTTCGTCCCCGGCCTGGCGGGGGAAGTACTTGTCGGCAATCCCCCGGGCGGCCGTGGCGTCCACCGGTGTGGCCGCGCCGGTGGGGTAGGCGTGGACTCGCATGGCCGAGACTGTATCCCGCGCGGGCGGGCCGCGGAGGGGCTGTGCGAAGGACGCCGTGCGAGAAAGGGCCCGGCCGCTCCTGCTCCCCCCTCCTGGAGCAGGTTCGGCCGGGCTCGGAAGAACCATGCCTCGGGGGGCTTGACAGGGGCTTAAGGAGGGCTTATCGGGTCAGAGCACGGCCTGGGTCTGGGTCACCTTGGCGACGAGCTTGCCCGCGTCGTCGTGGATCTCGGTCTCCACCACGATGAACGAACGGCCGGCGTGCAGCGCGCGGGCCGAGGCCACCGCGTGCCCGGAACGGATCGCGCGCAGGAAGTTGGTATTGGACTCCACGGTGGTGGTGCCCTGCTTGCCCTCGGGCAGGTTCAGGAACGCGCACACCGCGCCGGTCGCGTCGGCCAAGGCCATCAGGACGCCGCCGTGCAGCGCGCCGCCCAGCGTGCACAGCGACTCGTCCCAGGCCAGGCGGCTGCGCACCAGGGCGGGGCCGTGTTCGAGCACCTCGACGCCGAGGCGTTCGGTGAACGGCATGGACTGATGGAACAGGGCGGTGCCGGTCTCGTCGATCATGGGGGCCATGCTGCCCGGCGCGGGCGCGCCGGTCGATTACCCGCGAGGTAATCGGCGCCGATCCGCGCGGGGATGGCGGGAACTGGCGAGTCAGCCGATCCGCGCGACGAGTGCGGCGGGCAGGTGCGGCAGCGCCGCGCCGATCAGGCGCCAGGGCCAGGCCGGGACGCACGCGCGGGTCTGTTCGCGCTCGATCGCCCGCACCATCGCGGTCACGCCCTTGTCCAGCGGCGCCACCAGCTTCGCGTCACCCGCCTTCGCGGCCATATCGGTGGCGATGAAGCCGGGCAGCAGAGTGGTGACGGCGATCGGCGTGCGCGCCAGCTCGGTGCTCAGCGCGTCGCCCAGCGCGGCCAGGCCGGCCTTGCTCGCCGAGTACGCGGCCTTCTTCTTCGGCAGCCCGCGCAGCGCGCTGATCGAGGACACCAGCACCAGGTGCCCGGCGTTCTGCTCGCGGAAGATCTCCAGCGCCGCCTCGGCCTGGGCCAGCGCGCTGACGAAGTTGGTGGTGGCGGTGGCCAGGTTGGCGTCGGCGCGCCCGCTGCCGATCACCGCGCCCTTGCCGAGGCCCGCGTTCACGATCACCCGGTCCAGGCCGCCGAGTTCGGCGCGCAGCTCGCCGAAGACGCGCGGCACCTCCGCGTGGTCGTTCACGTCGAGCGCGCGGATCGCCACGGTGCTGCCGGGGTGCGCGGCGGTGAGTTCGGCGCGCAACTCCTCGAGCAGTTCGGTACGACGGGCGCACAGCCCGAGATCGCGTCCCTCGGCGGCGAACGCCCGCGCCATGCCCGCGCCCAGCCCGGAGCTGGCGCCGGTGATCAGAATCCTCTGCCTCGTCATGCGGCGACCCTAATGCGCGGGCCGCCCCGCTCAGAAGCCGGCTGAGCCCGTGGACGGCGGCGGGGGCAGCATCCGCCACGCGCCGCAGTTCTCGGTCTTGAACGCGACGTCGGTCGGTTTGATCACCACGCGCACCGGGGCGAGGCGGGTGAAGTTGTTGCCGATGATGTAGTTCATGTTCGTGTTGTCGCCCTCGACCTTCCACAGCCTGCGCCAATCGCAGCCGTAGGCGGGGTCGGGCGTGCCCGGCGACTCCCACACACCGGGGAAGATGTCGACGCCCACCAGGTAGAGCCCGTCGCCGGGCATGACGGTGGCGGGTTGGGCGGCGGCGGTGCCCGCCCCGAGCAGGGTGGCCGCGGACGCCATCGCGCCCGCGATCAAGAGCGTGCTGGCACGCATGACGTTGTTCTCCTCCGGCTCGCGTGTCGCCCGAGTCGGGCGGCTGACCTGCTGAGATCCCCGTGTCTCGAAGGCCAGATCTACCAGAGTCCCGGCGCGCCGTCCCTCGATTCAAGAGATTTCTGTCACATTCACCGGGGGCGCGGTCGTGTTTCGGGGTGGAATGGTTGCTGGACCGGCGGGAATGTGTCGCCAGGGCGGCTTGATCCGCATCCGACGAGCCCGCTCTATACCGATTGACCAGGCAGAATGCGGGCCGAGTGTCGGGTAACAGTTCGGTAACCAGGGTTGCCCCGCCGTGTCGGGCGTTGCAAGAGTGAACCACTGGGTTTGGTGTTACTAGTGGGAAGGGAGGGGTGCTCCGTCCCGGGGCGCCGACCGAACATGAAGCCGAGCATCATCAAGGCCGGTATCTCCACCGCCGTCACGGCCGCGGTAACCGTCACCCTCGCCGGAATCGCCCCGCTCACCGCGTCGGCCGAACCGGTGTCCCCCGAGAACGCCGCCAGGCTCACGGGCACCACGGTGTTCCTCGATCCCGGCCACCAGGGCCCCGGTCACGCCGAGAACCTCGGCAGACAGGTCTCCGACGGACGCGGCGGCACCAAGGACTGCCAGACCACCGGTATGACCTCCGTGCACGGCGTGCCGGAACACACCATCAACTGGAACGTCTCCCAGCTGGTCAAGACCGCGCTCGAACACCTGGGCGCGCGCGTGGTGCTCAGCCGCGCCGACGACACCGGCTGGGGCGGCTGCATCGACGAGCGCGCCCGCGCCGCCAACGAGTCCGGCGCCGCCGTCGCGGTGAGCATCCACGCCGACAGCGCACCGCCCGCCGAGCGCGGCTTCCACCTCATCGTGCCCGCGCTGCCGATCCCGGATTCCCAGGCTGACGCGGCGCAGTCCGGCGAGGGTCGCGCGCTCAGCGAATCGGTGCGCGACGCCTACCTCGCGGCCGGCTTCCCCGCCGCCACCTACGCGGGCATCCAGAACGGATTGCAGACCCGCACCGATATCGCAGGCCCCGCGCTGACCCGGGTGCCGCTGGTGTTCGTGGAGATGGGCAACGGCGCCAACGCCGACGACGCGACCGAACTCGGCAGCCCGGAAGGGCAGTTGAAGCACGCGGTCGCCATCACCACCGGTCTGGTGAACCACCTGCTGGGCGGCGCGCCGCCGGCCGACACCCCGGCTGCCGCACCGGAATCGCCCACCGCCGCACCGACTTCGGCACCGGCGCCCGCCGATCCGCAGCCGGAGGCCGCGCCGACCTCCGAACCGCAGACCCCGGCCGCGCAAGCTCCCGGGTCACCACAGGTTCCGGCGGCACTCGCGCCGCCGAGCCGTCCCGCGCCCGGTGCGGAGCCTTCGGCGCCGCTGCGGCCGAAGACGCCCACGCTGCCCGGCTCCTCGCCCGACGAGTCGAGTTCGCTGGTCGGCACCGTGATGAAACTACTCATGCCGCTCGCGGGTGCGCTCGGCATGGACGACACCAGGATCACGGCCGAGCTGATCAACCTGGCCTACACCCTCGCCAGCGCCCTGCTCTCGCCGACCGACTGACCGGGCGGCGCGGCTTCACCCGGAAAGCACGGCCGCGCGGGCCGCTATGGTGGTCCGCGTGGCTGACCGGATACCTGTCCTGATCGTCGCCGGGTTCCTCGGAGCGGGCAAGACCACGCTGCTCAACCACCTGCTGCGCAACAATCGCGGCACCCGGATCGGTGTGGTCGTCAACGACTTCGGCGCCGTCAATATCGACGCCATGCTGGTCGCGGGCCAGGTGGACGCGATGGTGTCGCTCGGCAACGGCTGCGTGTGCTGCGCCGTCGACGTCTCCGAGCTCGACGACCTGTTCACCCGCCTGACCGAACCGCGCGCCGGGATCGACGTGATCGTGGTGGAGGCCAGCGGTCTCGCGGAGCCGCGCAACCTGATCCGCATGGTCCTCGGCAGCGAGAACCCCCGCATCCGCTACGGCGGGCTGGTCGAGGTGGTCGACGCCGAACTGTTCGGCGAATCCCGCGCCCGCCACCCGGAACTCGCCACCCACCTGCGCCTGGCCGACCTCGTCGTGGTGAACAAGGCCGACCGCGTGCCCGAGGCCGACCTCGAGGCCCTGCGCGCGGAGTTGACCGACCTGGTGGGGCAGGTTCCGGTGTACGCGACCACGCGCGGGCGCATCGACCCCGGCCTGCTCTTCGACGAGCCGCTGCGCGCCGAGCCGCGCGTCGCCGAACAGCTGAGCTTCGATTCGTTGCTCGCCGAGCACGACCACGATCACAACGACCCGGACCACAAGCACCTGCACGACGACTACACCAGCGTCAGCTTCACCAGCGATCGCGATCTGGACCCGCGCGCGCTGATCGGTTTCCTGGAGGACCCGCCGCGCGGACTGTTCCGCGCCAAGGGGTTCGCGGCGTTCGGCGTCGCGGCCGAGCGCCGGAAGTTCGAGCTGCACATGGTCGGCAGGCATATCGTGTTCGAGCCGAGCCCGTGGCGGCGCGGCGAACGGCGCGCCAGCAACCTCGTGCTCATCGGCGCGGGCCTGCCCGCCGACCGTGCGCTGGCGCGTCTGCGTGACACGGTGCACACCGGCGAGGACCCCCTCGACGAGCGGGCCATGCTGGGCGTTTGGCGCTACACGCCGCACTGAGTACGCACATTGGCGCGTTTGCCGCGAGCTGGCGCGTTCGGTGCTGGCGGCGCCACCTGGTTTGCCGCGACACTGCTAGCACGCCCGCCGCCGCGTCGGTGCACTGCGCCGCGCGAGGGGCCGGATGGGTCGGACGTTCGTTCTGCGAGTGAGGGGAGAGTTCGGTGTCCGAGACCTGGGAGAGCGCCACCGCCTACGTGATCGCGGCCCTGGAGGCCAAAGGGACGGCGACGCGCCACGACTTCGACGTACCCGCCATCGTCGCCGCGAGCCGCGATATCGCCGACAGCTGGGATTTCCGCGCCATCGAGGCCGCCACCTTCTGGCGTATCGCGGCCACGTTCCTGCGCGTGTGAGCACCGGGCGATATGCCGGGTGCCCGTGACCCACTACCGCTCAGTCGAAGCGTTCGGCCTGGCGCGCGCCGCCCTCGACGCGCCAGCGCCGGGCGGCCCGCCGGATCGAGCCCGCGTCGGAATAGCCCAGCAGCTGGGCTTGGCGGGACCGGCTCAGCGGGCCCGTCGCCCTGGCCGCGCGCAGCCGGTCGGCGCGCGCCCGGTCCAGTTCCTTGCGCCAGGTGGTGCCCGCTTCCATGAGCCTGCGCTGCAAGGTGCGCGGACTGGTGGCCAGGCGCCGGGCGACGGCGTCGAGCGAGGTGTCGCCGGCGGCGAACGCGTCGGCGAGGGCGTCGGCGACCCGCTGCGGCCAGGCCGAGGGCAGCGGCGGTGGCGGCGGCAGCGCGGCCGCCAGCGGGCGCAGGATCTTCGCCAGCACCGGATCGGCGGTCGTGAGCGGCAGGGACATATCCGCGGTGCGGAAGACGAGGGCGTCGGCGTCGGCCTCGAATTCGACGGCGTCGGTACCGAAGACCTCGACGTAGGCGCGGTGGTCGGCGGGCGCGCGTCTGCGCAGCGTGACCCGCAGCGGCACCAGCGGACCGTCGACCACGCGCCGCGCGCGGCTGAGCACCGCGCTCAACCCCCACAGCTGGGTGAGGTCGCGGCCCAGGCCCTCGCCGTCGATCATCTCCAGGTACAGCGCCGTCTCGTGCTCGTCGTGGGTGACCAGGTCGAAGCGGTGATTGGTGGTGACCGCCGAGACGTAGGGCCCGCAGGTGGCCAGCCCCTCGCCGAGCGTCGGCGCGGTGGCGAACAGGTAGTCGTAGAGCCCGAGGCTGCGCAGTTCGTAGCGGTGCGCGACCCGCAGCGGGATGTCCGGATCACCCAGGCCGTGCGCCGCGAGTTCCCACAGGCGCGAGAAGGTCTGGCTGGGCAAGTGGACGTCGTCGCCCGACATGGTCCACACCGGTAGCCCGGTCTCTTTGATCAATCGGTCGCGGTCCAGCCCGGCGGCCGTCAGCTGCGAGATGACGAAGCGATGCAGCAGCACCTGATCGGTTCCCACGCGTCCTCCTGCCGTCCGGGGCGGAACAACTCCGGACGAGAACGCTAACGTCGCCGGATGTGATCCGTCATCGGATTCGGGTTACGACCTTGTCAGCCGGCCGTGACATCACCCACAGGCGTTGACCCACTCGGACATGCCGTCGGCGAAGCGCTGCCGCTTCCAGATCGGCACCTCGTGTTTGATCCGGTCGACCAGCGCCGCGCACACCGTGAACGCCTCGGCCCGGTGCGGCGCGGCCACCGCGACGACGATCGCGAGATCGCCGATGGTGAGCGGGCCCACGCGGTGCACCGCCGCGACGGGCAGCCCACTCGCCGCGGCCGCGCTCGCGCAGCACTCCCGCAGGAAGCGCTCGGCCTGCGGGTGCGCGGAGTACTCCAGCGCCGATACGGTTTGTCCGCCATCGTGGTTGCGCACCTTGCCGGTGAACACCACGACCGCGCCGTGCTCCGGCCCGGTCACGGCGGCCTCGACTTCGGCGGGATCGAGCGGCTGGTCGCTGATGCGGGCCAGCCGCACGGTGCTTTCAGACGCGGTCATGGTCGCCGCCTCCGGTCACTTGGGCCAGCAGATGGTCGAGCAGCGGTTCCAGCACGGCCATACCGTCTTTCACGCCGCCGGGGGATCCGGGCAGGTTCACGATCACCGAGCGGCCCGCCAGTCCGGCGACGCCCCGGCTGAGGGCGGCGAGCGGGAACTTCTCGGCGCCACGCCGACGGATCTCCTCGGCGACGCCGGGCAGTTCCCGGTCCAGCAGGGCGAGTGTCGCCTCGGGAGTGGCGTCGGTGGGGGAGGCGCCGGTGCCGCCCGTGGTGATCACCAGCGCGGGGGCGGGGCTCAGCGCGTCGGCGAGGCCGGCGGCGATCTCGGCGTCGGCGTAGACCAGCGGGCCGCGCACCGAGAAGCCCTGGCGCGTCAGCCATTCCACGAGCACGGGGCCGGTGGTGTCGGTAGCCGTGCCCGCCGACGCACGGGTGGAGGCGACCACGACGACCGCGGATCGCGGTGCGGGACCGCCGTTTTCGGTGGGGTCCGATGCTGTGATGCGCGGATGGTCCGCGCCGGGACCCGGACTCTCCGCGGCGTTCGTGCCTTCGCCCTCGTGATGCTCGGCGCCGGGACGTTCCCAATGTCCGCGCTTCCCGCCGTCTTTGGTGAGCAGCCGCACCCCGTTCAGCACCGCCGCCGGGTCCACCGCCTTCACCATGTCGTGCAGGGTGAGGCCGGCCACTGCGACAGCGGTGAGCGCCTCCATCTCGACGCCGGTGGGGCCCTTGGTCTTCGCGGTCGCCTCGATCGTGATGGTGTCGCCGGTGAACCCGAACTCCACCTTCACCGAGGAGAGCGCGAGCTGATGACACAGGGGGATCAGCTCGGAAGTCTTCTTGGCACCGGCGATTCCGGCCAGGCGCGCGGTGGACAGCACGTCGGCCTTCGGGAGTCCGTCGGCGCGCACCAGTGCCACCACCTCGGGCGTGGTGTGCAGCGCCCCGGCCGCCACCGCGACGCGCACGGTGTCGGCCTTCGCGCTCACGTCGACCATGCGGGCGCGGCCTTCCCGGTCGAGATGGGACAGCTCACTCATGACACCAGCCTGGCACAGCGGGCCCGCGGCCCCGACGGCGCGCTCACAGTTCCCGCACCGTCACGGGAGTGCCCGCGGGGAGGTCGGTGGCCTCGGCGGGCACGTCGATCAGCACGTCGGCCTTGGCCATCCCGGCCACCAGGTGCGAACCAGGGCCGGACACCGAGGTGACGCCGCCTTCGGTGAGCCGCCCGCGCAGGAACTGGCGCCGCCCGGCGGGGGAGCGCACGTCCTCGAGCAGCGCGACCGTGCTGACGCGCACCGGCGGCAGACCGGCGAGGTGGCGCAGGATCGGGCGCGCGAACACCTCGAACGACACCATGGTGCTCACCGGATTGCCCGGAAAGCTCAGTACCGGAACGCCGTCCACCACCGTGAGCCCCTGCGGACCACCCGGTTGCACGGCTACCGACCCGAATTCGCCGCCGCGGGCGGCCAGTACATCGCGCGCCACCTCGAAATCGCCCTTGGAGACGCCGCCGGTGGTGAACACCACATCAGCGGATCGCGTTGCGGCCGTGAGCAATCGGCCGAACACCCCGGGGTCGTCCACACTGTGCTCGACGGACTGCACCGCCACCCCGTTCGCGGTGAGCGCGGCCGCGAGCGCGATGCCGTTGGAGTTGTAGATCTGGCCCGGCCGCAGCGGCGTACCGGCGGCGACGAGTTCGTCCCCGGTGGTGATCACGGCCGCGCACACCGGCCGGAACACCGGAACCGTGGGCAGTCCGGCGGCCGCGAGGGCGGCGATGTGGCGGGGGTTCAGCGCCACACCCGCCGCGACGAGCAGTTCGCCCGCGCGCACGTCGGCGCCCGGCAGTCGCACGAATTCGCCCGCGCTGCGGCCTCTTTCGACCGTCACGCGGGCGCCGTCGGCGTGCGTGTCCTCCACCGGCACCACGCAGTCGGCGCCGGGCGGCATCGGCGCGCCGGTCATCACCTTCAGCGCCGCGCCCTCCGGCAGCGGCCGCCCCGGATCGCCCGCCGCCACCACGCCGGCCAGCGGCAGGGTGACGGGCGTGACCGCGACGGAGTCGGCGCGCACCGCGTACCCGTCCATCGCGGAGTTGCGGAACACCGGCAGGTCGATCGGCGCGCGGACGTCCTCGGCCAGCTGCCTGCCCAGCGCGGACGGCACCGCGACCGACTCCACGCGGCGCGCGGCCAGCGGCCGCAGCACCTGCTCGATGCGGTCGCGGTGGTCGTCGACGGACCGGGCCGTGGTTGCGGCCGACCGGTGTTTCATACCGGTCAGCCTATCCCCGCCACGCGCGTGCCCGGCGACCGTCCCCCGCCGCCCGCGCACCTCTCGCTACCGGAATCTCACGTACTGACATGGGAGTTTGTGAGATCTCGCCGGTTCTCGGCGCGGCGGCGGGGTGCCACGGCGAATCGGTCGACCGGTCATAATGGAGGGGTGACGTTGGTCGAGATGGGCATCCCCGCCGTGCGATCAGGGCGCCCCTCGCTCGACGGACGCCCTGAGACGCCGCTGCTGGTGGACCGTTTCGGCCGGGTGGCGCGCGATCTGCGGGTCTCGATCACCGAGAAGTGCTCGCTGCGCTGCACCTACTGCATGCCGGAGGAGGGGCTGCCGCCGATCCCGAAGGACGAACTGCTCACGGCGGGCGAGATCGTGCGCCTGGTCACCCTCGCGGTGCGCGAGCTGGGCGTGCGCGAGGTGCGGTTCACCGGCGGCGAGCCGCTGCTGCGGCGCGAACTCGAACAGATCGTCGCGGGCTGCCGCGCCCGGCTGCCGCGCCTGCCGATCGCCATGACCACCAACGGCGTCGGGCTCGAACATCGCGTACGCGGTCTCGTCGCGGCCGGGCTCACCCGTGTGAACGTCTCGCTCGACACCGTCGACCGGCACGCCTTCGCCCGGCTCACCCGCCGCGACCGGTTGCCCTCGGTGCTGGCAGGCATCCGCGCCGCCCGCGAGGCCGGGCTCGCGCCGGTCAAGGTGAACGCCGTGCTCATGCGCGAAAACCTCTCCGGCGCACCGGATCTGCTGCGCTGGTGCCTGGACGAGGGCTGCGAGCTGCGGTTCATCGAGGAGATGCCGCTCGACGCCGACCACGAGTGGGCGCGCGCCAATATGGTGACCGCCGCCGAACTGCTCGACGTGCTGGGCTCCCGGTTCACCCTCACCCCGGCCGGGCGCGCCGACCCCTCGGCCCCGGCCGAGAAGTGGCTGGTGGACGGCGGACCCGCCACCGTCGGCGTGATCGCGACCGTCACCCGCAAGTTCTGCGAGAGCTGCGACCGCACCCGCCTCACCGCCGACGGCATGCTGCGCTCGTGCCTGTTCAGCGATCAGGAGTTCGATGTGCGCCGCGCACTGCGTTCCGGCGCCAGCGACGACGACGTCGCCGAGATCTGGCGCGGCGCCATGTGGCAGAAGTGGGCCGGGCACGGTATCGACGCCGCGGGGTTCGTCCCGCCCGAACGCACGATGGGAGCCATCGGTGGTTGAGGTCCGCTATTTCGCCGCCATCGCCGACGCCGTCGGCAAGGACAGCGAACACCTGTCGCTGCCCGCCGGGGCCACCGTCGCCGACCTGCGCACCGCGCTCGCCGACACCTACGGCCCCGACCTGGACAAGATGCTCGGCGTGTGCGCGTACCTGGTGGACGACGAACTCACCCGCGACCCGTCGACCACCCTCACCCCGCGCGTGGACGTGTTGCCGCCCTTCGCGGGCGGGTAATACTTCCGTCGCGACCAGCCTGTCCCGGGTGCTCAGCCCGGGGCTGAGCGTCGTCCCCCGCGCCGACGGTCACCTGAGCGGTCCACACGCCGGATACGCCCGGGCTTCGGGCCGGGATCTCGGCGCTGGCGCCGCCGTGCGGGTCGCAGCACCACAAGTGTCGGCCGGGCTACAGTCGGCGCATGGTGCGCAGTCAGGCTTCGGACGTCGACGAATATCTCGCCGAGCTGCCCGAGGAGCGGCGGGCGGCGCTGACCCGGTTGCGGGAGCTGTGCCGGGCCGAACTGCCGGGATTCACCGAGGTCATGGCCTACGGGATGCCGAACTACGCGCGCGACGGCGTCGGCGAGGTCGCATTCGCCGGTCAGAAGCAGTACCTGTCGATCTACCTGCTGCGCACGGAGGTACGCGAGATGTTCGCCGACCGGCTGGCGGGATACGACATGGGCAAGGGCTGCCTGCGCTTTCGCCGGGCCGACCAGGTGGACTTCGATCTGGTCCGCGATCTGCTGCGGGCCACGGCCGCACTGCCGCCCGGCTCGATCTGCTGACGCCGGAAAATTTCTTCCGGCCTCGATGTAGAGAACGCGCCGCACGGTTCGTCGTCCTGGTAGAGAAGGGGTATCAGGCCCCTCGCAGCGAGGAAGGATGACGCCATGCACTATCTGGCTACGTTGGTGGGGCGCGAGGACGTCCCGGCCGCCCAGCCCGGTTCACCGGAGTTCGACGCCGAGGTCGCGCTGTACGCGGCGTTCGAGGAGCGCGAAGCCGCGGCCGTCGCGGGCGGCGCGGCGCTCTACCCGTCCGACGCGGCGCTGCACGTGCGGCGCGCGGACGGCCGCACCCTGGTCACCGACGGCCCCTACGCCGAACAGGCCGAGATCGTGGGCGGGTTCTACGTCTTCGAGGCCGCCGATCTGGACGAGGCCATCGGCCTGGCCCGGCAGCTGCCCGCCGCCGAGACCGGCGGCATCGAGGTGCGCCCGTTCGCCGAGTGGTTGCCCCACGACACCCCGCGCGCGGACTGGTGGGTGGCGCTGCTGTGGGAGCGGCCCGACGCGGTGGTCGAACCTGGCACACCGGAGTGGGACGCGATGGCGGCCGAACACGGCCGGTTCGGCGAGAAGTACGCCGACGCGATCCGCGGCGGCGGGGCGCTGCGCCCGCCGTCCACCGCCACCACGGTCCGGGTGCGCGACGGACGGCTCCTGCTCACCGACGGCCCCTACCCCGAGTTCGCCGAGGTGGTCGACGGGCTCTACCTGTTCGCCGCCGACAGCCGCGAACGGGCCGCCGAGATCGCCTTGGCCATCCCGCTCGGCGCGGGCGGCCGCGCCGAGGTGCGACAGGTCGTCGAGCTGGACGACTGAGCGTGCGCACCGGCCCGGCCGTCACCCTCGACGCGGTCTACCGCGCCGAATTCGGCCGGGCCGTGGCGACCGTGGCCCGGCTGGCGGGCGATATCGGGCTGGCCGAGGACGCGGTGCAGGAGGCGTTCGCCGACGCGATGCGCACCTGGCCCGAGCGCGGGTGGCCCGCCAATCCGGGCGCCTGGATCACCACGGCCGCCCGGCACCGCGCCCTGGACCGGTTGCGGCGCGAATCGGCCAGGGCGGACAAGGAATACGACGCGGCACTGCTGCGCGCGCCGGTCGAGGAGGCCGAGGTGTCCCCGGTGGCCGATGACCAGCTGCGGATGATCTTCACCTGCTGCCATCCGGCGCTGTCGCCGCCGTCGCAGGTGGCGCTCACCCTGCGCCTGGTGTGCGGCCTGCGCACGGCCGAGATCGCGCGGCTGTTCCTGCAACCGGAACACACGGTGGCGCAACGGCTCACGCGCGCCAAGGCGAAGATCCGCCAGGCCGGTATCCCGCTGCGGGTGCCGCCGCCGCACCTGCTGCCCGACCGGGTGCCGGTGGTGCTGTCGTGCGTGTATCTGGTGTTCACCGAAGGGTATTCGGCGACCTCCGGTCCGGTCGCGGTGCGCGACGAACTGTGCGACGAGGCGATCCGGCTCGGCAGGCTGGTGTGCGGACTGCTGCCGGAGGAACCGGAGGCGCGGGCGTTGCTCGCGCTGATGCTGTTGCAGGACAGCAGGCGTGCACAGCGCCGGTCCGCCGACGGGGAATCGGTGCCGCTCGACGAGCAGGACCGCGCGCGGTGGGATCGCGCCGCGATCGCGGCCGGACTGTCCTGTCTGCACGCGGCGGCGGCCGGGGGATCGGGACCGTATCTGGCGCAGGCACGCATCGCCGCGGCGCACGCCACGGCGCCGAGCTGGGGCGAAACCGATTGGCACGCGGTACTTTCCGGCTACGACGAGCTGCTCGGGTATGCCGATTCCCCGGTGATCCGCGTGAATCGCGCCGTGGCGGTGGGTTTCGCGCACGGCTTCGCCGCCGGTCTCGCGGCACTGAACGAGGTGGCGGCCGATCCGCGGCTGGCCGGTACCCACGTCGTGCCCGCCACCCGCGCCGACCTCTTGCGCCGGGCGGGCCGCCCGCGCGAGGCCGCCGAACACTATCGCGCCGCGCTGGCCACCGTCGGCAACGACCAGACCCGCCGCTTCCTCGCCCGCCGTCTCGCCGAGGTCGAGGCGGGCTGAATCCGCCGGATCCGTACCTGGCCCGCGACGGTCCGCGATTCCTCCCGCGAGTACCAGGTTCTCTCGGAAGGAGTCGCATGGCTGGCACGGTGCTGGCGTTCTACCTGGTGTTCGCCGCGGGCGGATTCGGTTGGCGCAGTCGGCTGCACTACCGGCGCACGGGGCCGACCGGATTACTCGGGGAGCGTGGCGAGCACGGGTCGGCGGCGTGGTTCGCGGAGCTCTCGTTCGTCGTGGCGGTGGTGTGCGCGGTGGCGGCCCCGGTCGCCCAGCTGTTCGGTTGGTGGACCCGATCTCGTTGCTGGACAACGGAATAGTTCGAACCATCGGTGTGCTTCTCGCGCCGGCGGGCCTGGTGTGCACCGTGGGCTTCGCGCTGGTCGTCGCCGGCATCGAAGGACACGTCCGCGTGGTGGAGGAGCCGTATCTGCGCCGCGTGCACGGCGATCGCTACCGGGACCACACCGCCGAGGTGGGGCGCTTCGTCCCGCTGCTCGGCCGCACCGCCCGCTGAAAGTCGTTCAGCGCCACCAGGTGTCGAGCGGCGTCACGGGTACGGCGCGCTTGTGCCTGGTGTTGGTGAAGATCGACTCCAGCTTCGCGGCGACCTCGGGGGCGACGTCCTTGCCCTCGAGGTAATCGTCGATCTCGCTGTAGCGCAGGCCGAGCGCCTCCTCGTCGGGCAGCGCGGGCCGGTCGTCCTCCAGATCGGCGGTGGGCACCTTCGACCAGATGCTGGCGGGTGCGCCCAATTCCTGGAGCAGCGCCGCGCCCTGGCTCTTGGTGAGCCCGGTGAGCGGGGTCAGGTCCACGCCGCCGTCGCCGTACTTGGTGAAAAACCCGGTGACGGCCTCCGCCGCGTGATCGGTGCCCACCACCAGCAGGTTCTCCTGTCCGGCCAGGGCGTACTGGATCACCATCCGCTCGCGGGCCTTGATATTGCCGCGCACGAAATCCCGCAGCCGCTCGGCGCCCAGCGCGGCGGCGGCCTCGGCGGCGACGGCGTCGGCGCCCGGTCGCACGTCCACGGTGACCGCGCGATCCGGCGCGATGAACGTCATCGCGATCGCGGCGTCGGCCTCGTCGGCCTGCACGCCGTAGGGCAGGCGCACCGCGAGGAAGGTGGCGTCGTGGCCCTCGGCGCGCAGCTCCTCGGCCGCCAGCTGGCACAGCCTGCCGGTGAGCGCGCTGTCCTGTCCGCCGCTGATGCCGAGCACGAATCCCCGTGCGGGCGTGGCGCGCAGGTACTCCTTCAGGAAGTCGACCCGCCGCCGCACCTCGACCTTCGGTTCGATCTCGGGCCGGACGCCCAGTTCGGCGATGATCTGTTCGCGCACGCTAGCCATGACGCCTCACTCTACCGGCGGGCGCGGCGCGACCAGCCGGCGTACGAGCACCTCCCAGTTGTCGCCGATCTGCTCGAGCGTGTAGCCGAGCACGCCGCGCTGATGCACCACCAGCAGGGCGCCGAGCGGGGCGAGCAGCGTATCGGCGAGCAGCGGGATCTCGCCCGACGCGTCGGCCTCGCGCAGCAGCATCATGAGGTGCGCCTTGTGCAGGTTGTACGGGCTGCCCGCGTACCGTTCGGCGGCCTCGCCGACCTCCGCGGCCCGGTGCAGATGCCCCTCCAGCTCGTAGTCGGTGAGCCGCGCGCGGCCGAACGCGACGATCCGCTCCAGGGGCGGCACGCCGGGGCCCAGCGGCGGCGGGCCGAACATGAACGCCTCCTGGAACTTGCGTTCGGAGTGGTCGAGCAGCGCCAGCATCAGGCCGGCGCGGCTGCCGAACCGCCGGAACACCGTGCCCTTGCCGACGCCGGCGCGCTTGGCGACCTCGTCCATGGTCAGGTTGTCGACGCCGTGCTCGCGCACCAGTTCCTGGGCGGCGTCCAGCAGCAACCTGCGGTTGCGGGCGGCGTCGGCGCGCTCGGTGGGCTCGCCGGGACCGAGCCGGACGGCGCCGACGGGGAGCAGCGGACGCTCGGCGAGCGGGCCGCCGGACGAAGGTGTGCGGTAGGTCACAGAGATTCTCGCCGTCTCCCGGGAAGTAATCGGACCGAGGTCCGGTTAATCACGAAGGTAAGCAGGGACATCACATTCAGTACACCAGGAGATCTCATGGCCCAGACCCGGATCCTCGCACTCGTCGGCAGCCTGCGCGCGGGCTCGATCAACCGGCAGCTCGCCGAGGCCGCCGCGCAGACGGCGCCGGAGGGCGTCGAGATCGACATCTACGAAGGCCTCGGCGACATCCCGTTCTACAACGAGGACATCGACACCCCCGAGTCGGCGCCCGCGGCCGCCGAGCGGCTGCGCACCGCCGTCGGCGCGGCCGACGCCCTGCTGGTCATGACCCCGGAGTACAACGGCACTCTCTCGGCCGTGCTGAAGAACGCCATCGACTGGATCTCGCGCCCCTATGGCGCCGGTGTCATCAAGGGCAAGCCCGTGGCCATCGTGAGCGCGTCGATCAGCCCGAACGCCGCGCAGTGGGCGCACGGTGACGCGGTCAAGTCCGTGGGCGTCGCGGGCGGTGTCGTGGTGGAGGGCGCGCACGCGCACTTCGGCGTCATCGGCCAGCGCTTCGGCGAGGCGCACCCCCGCGAGGACGCCGAGGCGCTGACCCAGCTGGGCGCTTCCGTGCACGAGCTGCTCGAAGCGGTGCGGGCCGGCGTCTCCGCCTGATCTCGTCTCCGCCGCGCCCCCGCCTCGGTTCGCGAGGCGGGGGCGCTCGCGTGTGCCGGGTGTGCCGCGATGGGTCGTCCGGGGTGTTCGAGCCGGGTGTGGCGGGTGTGACGGAAGTGTTTGCTGAAGAAACGCTGCGACACAAAACTGTGATCTGGGGCACTGTCGTGTCGGGTTGCGAATCGAGCGTCCTGGTACTTCTGCCGGTGAAATTACATCTTTGCGACTCGCAACATGTCGTGTCGTTTCTTTCTGTCGGCCACTAGGTGTAGTGTCTTCGGTACTGGAAGACGGCGCGAGACACACCGCGTTGGGCTCCACCCCGAGGGGGCGTGAGCAGGAGTTTCTCGACCTGATCCAGGAGTTTGCGCAGCGTACGTCGGAACACGCACTGCACACGGATCACCGGCTGTGGATCAGGAGAGAGGGACACCAATGACCATCACCGTTTACACCAAGCCCGCTTGCGTTCAGTGCAATGCCACCTACAAGGCGCTCGACAAGGCCGGGGTGGACTACGAGGTCGTCGACATCTCCGTGAACGACGAGGCGCGTGACTACGTCATGGCGCTGGGATACCTGCAGGCGCCGGTCGTGGTGGCGGGCGAGGACCACTGGTCCGGCTTCCGCCCCGACCGCATCAAGGCCCTCGCCACCGTGGCGGCCTGATCGACACCAACCGGTCCGGTTCATCCGGGAAGGCAGGAGGGCAGGCCGTGACCGCGGACAACGCGCTGGTCTATTTCTCCAGCGCCTCGGAGAACACGCACCGTTTCGTCGAGAAGCTGGGCCTCCCGGCGACTCGCATACCGCTGCACACCGCCGATTCGCTGCGCGTGGACGAACCCTACGTGCTGATCGTCCCCACCTACGGGGGCGGTCGGCACGTCCTGGGGGGGAACAGATCCGACAAGGACTTCGTGCCGAGACAGGTCGCCAAGTTCCTCAACGATCCGCACAACCGCGCCCTGCTGCGCGGCGTGATCGCGGCGGGCAACACGAACTTCGGCGACACCTATTGCTATGCGGGAAAGGTGATCTCGCGCAAGTGCGGGGTGCCGTACCTGTACCGCTTCGAACTCATGGGAACCGCGCAGGACGTCGAGCGCGTCCGAGAGGGATTGGGATTGTTTTGGCAACAGCAACGACAGCGCCCGCTGGAAAGTCGGCCCGCCTAGAACAGCCGCCGGTGCGCACCGACGCCGCGACCGAGGGCCTGGACTACCACGCGCTCAACGCGATGCTGAACCTGTACGGTCCGGACGGCCGGATCCAGTTCGACAAGGACCGTGAGGCCGCCCGGCAGTACTTCCTCCAGCACGTCAACCAGAACACCGTCTTCTTCCACAATCTGGACGAGAAGCTGGACTACCTGGTCGAGGAGAACTACTACGAGACCGAGGTACTCGACAAGTACAGCCGCGAGTTCATCAAGAGCCTGTTCCAGCAGGCCTACGCCAAGAAGTTCCGGTTCCCGACCTTCCTCGGCGCGTTCAAGTACTACACCTCGTACACGCTCAAGACCTTCGACGGCAAGCGCTACCTGGAGCGGTTCGAGGACCGGGTCTGCATGGTCGCGCTGACCCTGGCCGACGGTGACGAGGACCTGGCCCGCAAGCTGGTCGAGGAGATCATCGACGGCCGCTTCCAACCGGCCACCCCCACCTTCCTCAACTCCGGCAAGAAGCAGCGCGGCGAACCGGTGAGCTGCTTCCCGGCGGGCACACCGGTGGACACCATCGACGGACCCCGCGCCATCGAGACCCTGCGACCCGGCGATCGTGTGCTGTCCCACGACGGCTCTTTCCGCGTGGTGGAGACGCTGGTGGAGAACCCGAACGATCAGGCGCTGGTGTCGATTTCGCACTTCGGGCACAAGGAGCCGATTCGGTGCACTCCCGAGCATCCGATCCTGGTGTGGACCTCCCGTGAGGTCGGCACTCTGATCGACGGTGACGGCGCCGATCCGTTCAACGGGTTCGTGTGGTTGGCCGCGCGGGACGTGCGACCGACCGACTTCATCGTGACGGCGGCACCGACCGTCGATCGCGCACGGCGCGTGTTCGATCTCATGGATCACACCGGTTCGGGTGTCTATGAAGAGGTCGACGGGCTGATCCGCAAGGTCAACACCGATGCCAAACATCGCAGTAGGGACCGGCACAGCCAACGTTTCGTCGCGGTGAACCGCTACGTCGAAGAGTCCTACGAACTGGGGCTGATTCTCGGCTGGTACCTGGCCGAGGGGCATGTGTCGAAGCGGTCGGGCCGTGACGATGAGCAGCCCAACGGCGTTCACTTCACCCTGGGTGCCCATGAGGTCGAATACCACGTCGAGCTGGGCATGGCGTTCAAGCAGGTGTTCGGAACCGATCTCTCCCTGCATACCAATCATTCCGACCACTCCACGAGGATGGTGTGCAACAGCAAAGTTGTCGCTTCCCTGTTGCTGTCGCTGGCAGGTACCGGCTACAACGCCAAGCAGCTGTCCCATGACGTGCTGACCGCAGACGAGGATTTTCAGCGTGGCCTGCTGGCCGGGCTGTTCCGTGGCGACGGGTGCAGTACTTCGGGCGGGATGATGCTCGATCTGGTCAACCCCGCACTTGTCGACCAGGTCCAGTTGATTCTGCGGCGTCTCGGCATCGTGTCGGTGGTCCGTGGCTACATCAACCAAGCGGGCAATGTGACCGGCCAGGTCTTCGTGCCCGGCCTTCCCGGTACGAACGAAGAGTTCATCTTCGACATCGGTAAGAATCTGCACAACTACGTCGGCCGTAAGGGCGTGAAGCGCACGACCTACCAGGTGGTTCATGGTCGTCACGTCTACGGTATCCGTTCAATCGAGCACACGACCGAGATTCCGGAGAAGGTGTACAACCTCCACGTCGAGGGCACCCACACCTACACGATCCGCGGCACCGTCGTGCACAACTGCTTTCTTTTACGCATCGAGGACAATATGGAGTCCATCGGGCGCTCCATCAACTCGGCGCTGCAGCTGTCCAAGCGCGGCGGCGGTGTCGCGTTGCTGCTCAGCAACATTCGCGAGCACGGCGCGCCGATCAAGAAGATCGAGAATCAGTCCTCGGGCGTCATCCCGATCATGAAGCTGCTGGAGGACTCGTTCTCCTACGCCAACCAGCTGGGCGCGCGGCAGGGCGCGGGTGCGGTGTACCTGCACGCGCACCACCCCGACATCTACCGCTTCCTCGACACCAAGCGTGAGAACGCGGACGAGAAGATCCGCATCAAGACGCTCTCGCTGGGCGTGGTGATCCCCGACATCACCTTCGAGCTGGCGAAGAAGAACGAGGACATGTACCTGTTCTCGCCCTACGACGTGGAGCGCATCTACGGCAAGCCGTTCGCCGACGTCGACGTCACCGAGAAGTACTACGAGATGGTCGACGACAAGCGCATCCGCAAGTCGAAGATCAAGGCGCGCGAGTTCTTCCAGACCATCGCCGAGCTGCAGTTCGAATCGGGCTACCCGTACATCATGTTCGAGGACACGGTGAACCGGTCCAACCCGATCGCGGGCAAGATCACCCACTCCAACCTGTGCTCGGAGATCCTGCAGGTCTCCACGCCCTCGGAGTTCAACGAGGACCTGTCCTACTCGAAGGTGGGCAAGGACATCTCGTGCAACCTCGGGTCGCTCAATATCGCCAAGGCGATGGACTCGCCCGATTTCGCGCGCACCATCGAGGTGTCGATCCGCGCGCTGACCGCGGTGTCGGATCAGACCCACATCTACTCGGTGCCCTCCATCGAGCAGGGCAACAACTCCTCGCACGCCATCGGCCTGGGGCAGATGAACCTGCACGGGTACCTGGCGCGCGAACGGATCCACTACGGGTCCGAAGAGGGCATCGACTTCACCAACATCTACTTCTACACCGTGGTCTATCACGCGATCCGGGCCTCGAACCTGATCGCGAAGGAGCGCGGCACCTATTTCGGCGGGTTCCCGGAGTCCAAGTACGCCAGCGGTGAGTACTTCGACAAGTACACC
The DNA here is from genome assembly GCF_003315035.1 of Nocardia puris. Taxonomy (GTDB): domain Bacteria; phylum Actinomycetota; class Actinomycetes; order Mycobacteriales; family Mycobacteriaceae; genus Nocardia; species Nocardia puris. The sequence continues at coordinate 1,099,800 of NZ_QNRE01000001.1, read as the reverse complement.
GACCAGGTGTGGGAGCCGAAGACCGACCGGGTGCGGCAGCTGTTCGCCGACGCGGGCGTGCACATCCCCACCCAGGAGGACTGGCGCGAGCTGAAGGCCTCGGTCATGGAGCACGGCATCTACAACCAGAACCTGCAGGCGGTGCCGCCGACCGGGTCGATCTCCTACATCAACCACTCCACCAGCTCGATCCACCCGGTGGCGTCGAAGATCGAGATCCGCAAGGAAGGCAAGATCGGCCGCGTCTACTACCCGGCGCCCTACATGGACAACGACAACCTCGAGTACTACGAGGACGCCTACGAGATCGGCTACGAGAAGATCATCGACACCTACGCCGCGGCCACCCAGCACGTGGACCAGGGCCTGTCGCTGACGCTGTTCTTCAAGGACACCGCCACCACCCGCGACCTCAACAAGGCCCAGATCTACGCCTGGCGCAAGGGCATCAAGACCCTCTACTACATCCGCCTGCGCCAGATGGCGCTGGAAGGGACCGAAGTCGAGGGCTGCGTGAGCTGCATGCTCTGAGCATCGTCGGAGTTCGGGGCGGCTTCCATTGGGAGGCCGCCCCTTTCGGCGTTCTAGCGCGGCATCGAGAGCGTGCGCGCCCACGCCGCGAAATCCCGCTCGGCGGTGGAACGGGGCTCGATCGGGCGACCGGCGCGGTCGAGCATCACGATCGCCGGCCCGAGCACCCCGGCGAGCAGGGCTCGCTGGATCTCGTGGTGCCGCGTGAAATACACCTCGCGCACGGCCGTGATCAGGCCCTCGAACGCGTCGATGTCGATCTGCCACAGGTCCTCGGCCTCCGCGGTCAGGCCGCTGGGCACGCCCAGCACGTCCGCGATGTTCAGGGCCGCGCGCACATACAGGTCGCCGACCCGCAGGGCGGGGCTCCACACGGTCTCACCGCCGACGTCGAAGACGTAGCTCATCTCGTCACTGTGCCGCACGCTGGTCGGGTTCGGCGGGCGCGGTGGTGAATTCGACAGCTGCGGGGTTGCTCGCGGCCTATGCTGTGGGCAGTTCGCACACCCGTTGTGCCGGAGCGTGCTCGACGGCACCGAGTCCAGGAGGCGGGATGACCCTCGCTGCCACCGTCGAGCCGGAAGAACTCGACCCTCCACTGTCACCGCGGGCGGGGATCGAGCGGCCCGAGCGGGGCGCGCGGGGGCGGGGGGCGCGCAAGATCGTGTCGCGCTCGGCGCTGGGGGACTGGGACCCGGACCGGCGCGGACACGACGCCCTGGAGACCATTCTCGCCCAGAACGCCATGCGCGCAACGGATCTGGTGCCGATCCGGATGGCGCGGATGGCGGCCTCGCCGTGGACCTACTATCGCGGGGCGGCCGCGGTGATGGCCGCCGATCTGGCCTCGCGTCCGCACACCGGGATCGAGGTGCAGCTGTGCGGGGACGCGCACGTGCTCAACTTCGGCATGTGGGCCAGTCCCGAACGCAACCTCGTCTTCGACCTGCGCGACTTCGACGAGACGCTGCCCGGCCCGTTCGAATGGGACCTGCTGCGCTTGGGGGCCTCGCTGGTGGTGCTCGCCCGGGAGAACGGGGTGTCGCCCGAGCGGGCCGACGCGGCGGTCGCGGCCACCTCGGCCGGCTACCGGGAGGCCATGGCCGAGTACGCGGGCACGCCCGAGATCGACATCTGGTACGAGCGGGTCGACGTGCAGGACTTCCTCGGCTACTTCGGGCCGCGGGCGCGGAAGATGGCGACCCAGCAGATCGAGCGCAAGGTGCGCAAACGCACCAGCCGCGGCGCGTTCGAGAAGCTCACCGAGATCCGCGACGGACGGCGGCGCATCACCCAGCAGCCGCCGTTCCGCATCGAGGTCGGCGACGACCACCGCAGGCTGGCCGCCGCCATCGTGCACGGGTACGCCGAATCCGTGCCCGACCACATCTGGTCGCTGCTCACCCGCTACCGCGTGATCGACGTGGTGCGGCAGGTGGTCGGCGTGGGCAGCGTCGGCATGCGGGTGCTGCTGGCGCTGCTGGAGGAACGCCGCACCGGCGACCCGTTCTTCGTGCAGGTCAAACAGGCGGGCCCCTCGGTGTACGAGAACTTCCTCGCGCCGAGCCGCTACGACAACCACGGCTCCCGCGTCGCGCACGGCCAGCGCATGCTCCAGGCCACCACCGACCAGTTCCTCGGCTGGACACGCGTCGCCGACATGGACTTCTACGTCCGCCAGTTCCGCGATATGAAGATCACCGCCGACGGCCCCATGGTGGCGCCCCAGCTCGAACACTTCGCCCGCGCCTGCGCCAGAGTCCTGGCCCGCGCCCACGCCCGCTCCGGCGACGCCTCCCGCATCGCCGACTACCTCGGCACCTCCCCCCGCACCGACACCACCCTGGTGAATTTCGCCAACGCCTACGCAGACCAAACCGAACGCGACCACACCCAACTCGTCACCGCCATCGCCGACGGACGGGTGGATGCGTATGAATCTGGATGGGCCTGAGGGAGTTCGGTTCCGTCGCGAACACCGATACCGGCGCACCCACTCAGCGCAGGGCCGGGATCACTTCGCGTTCGAAGAGTTCGATACCGGAGGTGTCGTACGCCGACTCGGGGAAGTTGAGGATGGCGTAGGCGAGGCCGAGGTCGCCGACCTTGCCCAGCTTCTCCACGATCTGCTCCGGGGTGCCGACGGTGGCGGACGTGCCGAACTGTTCCTGCACGCGCAGGGCGGCGGCCTCCTCGCCGACGAACGGGGCCAGGCGGGCGCGCAGGTCGTCGAGGCGCTGCTGGACCTCGGCTTCGGTGGCGCCGATCGCGACGTTGAAGTTGGCGGTGCGCGTGATCGCGTCGAAATCGGTGCCCACCTCGGCGCAGTGGTCGCGCAGGATGTCGGACTTGCGGGTGAACTCCTCGATCACGCCGCTGAAGTTGGTGTAGTTCGCGTACTTCGCGGCGATGCGCAGCGTCTTCTTCTCTCCGCCGCCCGCGATCCACAGCGGGATGCCGCCCTCCTGCAAGGGCAGCGGGCGCACGATCGCGCCGTCCACCTGATAGTCCTCGCCGTCCAGGGTCGCGACGCCGGTGGTCCACGCCTGCCGGAAGATCTGCACGCCCTCGTCGAGGCGGCGCAGGCGCTCACCGGCCGGCGGGAAGCCGTAACCGTAAGCGCGCCACTCGTGTTCGTACCACCCCGCGCCGATGCCCATCTCGACGCGTCCGCCGGAGATGATGTCGGCGGTCGCCGCCACCTTCGCCAGGTACACGGGGTTGCGGTAGCTGATCGCGGTACACATCTGGCCGAGCCGCACCCGCGAGGTGACCGCGCCGAACGCCGAGATCAGCGTCCACGCCTCGTGCGTCGCCTCCTCGGTCGGCACCGGCACGGTGTGGAAATGGTCGTACACCCAGATCGACTCCCACTCCGGACGCGCGTCGGCCCGCTGCGCCAGCCCCCGCATCACCTCCCACTGCGCGGCGGGCTCGATCCCCACCAGATCCAACCGCCACCCTTGCGGAACGAACAATCCGAAGCGCACCGCGCTCTCCTTCCGGGCATGACTCGACAGACGACGACCCGCCGCCCCCACCCACTCTCACCGCCCCACCCCCCACGATCAACCATTTAACGCGCGCCGCGCCGAACTCCGGGCCACTGCGGGACTGCCGAAAATGGGTCGACCGGGGTGGGGTGGGTGGGTCATGCTGGCCGGAGATGAATGAGATGAACAGAGTTGGGCTCGGAGTGGATTTCGGGCGGGTGATTCAGGGGGCGACGTTGGCTTCGGGGGAAGCCGACACGGTGTTCCTGTCGGGTGGGTTCGCGGAGGCGATGCGAACTCCGGCCAGCCCCAACGCTTTCGAAGTGATCGCCAGGCTGGTGCCGCTGTTCGCGGGGCGGGCGTGGGTGATCTCCAAATGCGGTCCGCGGGTGCAGGAGCGCACCCGGCAGTGGCTCGAGCACCACGATTTCCACGGGCGCACCGGCATTCCGCGCGAGAACGTGCGGTTCTGCCTGCGTCGCCACGAGAAGGCGGCGCACTGCGCCGAACTCGGCATCACCCACATGATCGACGACCGGCTGGACGTGCATCGCGCCTTGCGCGGGCTGGTGCCGCACCTGTATCTGTTCGGCGTCCAGCCCGAACCGGCGCCGGACTGGGTCGAGCACGTGGCGACGTGGCCCGCCGTGGAGACGGCCGTGGTGGCCTCGGTCACCCGATAGCGCCGGTGCGTGACGGATCACGCGGGCGAAGCGGAATCCGTTGCGGTGACACCGATCCCGGCGAATCGGACCACGCACCAGGCGACACGCCAACCGATGTGATCATTTCCGCGGGGGCGTGTATCCTGCGACGGGGACGCATTCGTGTCCGATCACTGTGGAAATCCTTTGGCGAGGCCGCGACCAGTCGGGTCGGGCCGGTGACGAGCGGGAGGTGGATGTCATGCGCAGTGAACCTCCCAGTCGAAGGCCGCGCGGCGCCGCCCCTTCGCATACCCGGTAGGTCTGCGTCCAGGGTGGGCGCCCGCGCGGTGTACCCGTGCTCTCTTACACCCCACGCTGTGCTGAGGACCTCCCATGTCGCAGATCGACCTGATCGAAGCACGTCCGACGACCCCTGAAACCCTCACCGACCTCGTCGCCGAACACCGGATGGCGGCCGCGCTGGACTGGCTCGGCGACCAGCCGCCGCACGTCATCGCCGACCAACTGGCCCGCATGGACGCGGTGCAGGCCGGCGTCGCCTTCCGCCTGCTCGACAAGGACCGCGCGCTGGCCGTCTTCGAGGAACTCGAACCGGTCGACCAGCAGCAGATCCTGCAGGGCCTGCGCGACCAGAGCTTCCGCGACCTGGTCGAGGGCATGGCCCCCGACGATCGCGCCCGCATGCTCCGCGAGGCCCCGGCCAAGGTCGCCAAGAAAGTGCTCGCCGGCCTGAGCCCGCGCGAGCGGCGCATGACCGCCAGCCTGCTCGGCTACCCCGAGGGGTCGGCGGGCCAGTACATGACGCCCGAAGTGGTCGCGCTGCCCCGGAACCTCACGGTCGCGCAGGCCCTGGCGATGGTCCGCGCGAAGGGCAGCGCGGCCGAGACCGTCTACACGCTGCCCGTGGTGGATTCGGGCCGCAGGCTCACCGGCATCGTCGAGCTGCGTGAACTCGTGCTGGCCGAACCCGAGACCATGGTCTCGGAGCTGGTCGTCACCGAACCCGCGTTCGCGCGCGCCACCGACGCCGCCGAGAAGGCGGCCCGGCTGATGCGCGAGACCAACGACATCAACCTGCCCGTCGTGGACAGCGAGGACCGCCTGGTCGGTCTGCTCACCATCGACGACGCGGTCGAGGTGATCGAGGCCGCCGACAGCGAGGACGTCGCCCGCCAGGCCGGTTCCGCGCCGTGGGAGGGCCACTACATGGCGGCCGGGGTGTTCCAGCTGGCCCGCTACCGGGCGCTGTGGCTGATGCTGCTGCTGTTCGCGGCGACGCTCACCGTGAGCGTGACCGGATTCTTCGAGGGCACCCTCGAGCAGGTCGCGCAGCTGGCGCTGTTCATCCCACTGCTGATCGGCGCGGGCGGCAACGCGGGCGCGCAGGCCGCCACCGCGTGCGTGCGCGCGCTGGCGGTCGGCGAGGTGCGCGGCTCCGACCTGTTCAAGGTCATCTGGCGCGAGTGCCGAGTCGGCCTCGTGCTCGGAAGCCTCTTGGCCGCAGCGGGTTTGGCGATCGCTGCGGTGTTCGTCGGCCCGCGCATCGCGGTGGTCGTCGCGGTCACCCTGGTGTTGATCTGCGGGTGGGCCGCCACCATCGGCGGCACCATGCCGCTGCTGGCGAAGAAGCTGCGCATCGACCCCGCCGTGGTGTCGGCGCCGATGGTGACCACCCTGGTGGACGCCACCGGCCTCGTCATCTACTTCACCACCGCCAAGCTGGTGCTGGGCATCTGAGCGGCGAAAGACGCTGCGCGAGAACGGCTTACGAGATGGTCGGCAGCAGCTCGCGCAGCACGTCCTCGACCACGCCCTCGGTGCCCGTCGCGCGGACCGAGGGCACGGTCGGACTGCTGAACGTGCCCGGGTCGACGCCGGGGTAGAGTGCGGGGCCCACGACGGCGCTGTAGGAGCGGATGTTCCCGAACTCCCCGCCGCCGCTCGGGCCGAGCGCGTACACCGGGCGCTCACCCACGGTGAACGCGGCCTCGTCGCCGGTGGCGAGCGATTCTTCCTCGTACTCGTAGGTGACGATCACCTCGCTGTCCCGGTAGACGAAACGGCACACGCTCAGCGTCTGCTCATCGGCCGGGACGGTGACGCCGAGTTTCCCGGTGACGGCGCACGGATCGGCGCCGGTCAGCACGGTGCGCGCGCCGTCGGGTGAGGTGCCCGGTCGGGGGTCCTGCCACCACTCCGTCAGTGCCGACTCGGTCAGTTCGGTCGCGACCGCGCAGGCGTCCTGGTCGCGCGAAATGCGGATGTCGAGTACGAATTCCGCGCCGGAAGGGAGTTCCGCCGCCGCATGGCAGCCGAGCCGGGTCATCGAGGCGACGGACTCCTCGCCGAGAGCGTCGGCGTCGCTGAGCAGGCGCACCGAAGCATCGCCGACCTGGATGACCTCACCCTCCTCGGCTCGCTCCGACGCGGTGCCGGGCACCTCCACCGACCAGCTCAGCTCGATGCGCTCGTCCAGCGACTCCGGGCCGACCGAGGCCTGGCAGGCGGAGATGTCGTTCTGGGTAACCTCGCGCACCTCGCCGAGTTCGCCGAGCCGGTCCCGGGTCAGCAGCGCGCACGGATCGATCAGGCGGGCGCGCTCGAGCACCTCGAGACGCTGCTCCTCATTCGCCGGTGCCGTGCCCCAGAATCCACCGGTCGGCGCGGCCTCCTCGGCCGGATCACTCTGACAACCACTGACGGCGAGTGCCACGGCGGCGGCCGCGAGCAGGGTTCGGCGCACGGGAGTCCCCCTTCTTCGGTCCGGGCGCCCGGCTCGGGCGCGGCGACCGGAACCCGATCGCCGCGCCGAGTCTGCCGCACGGGCGCGGGCTGGGACAACAGGGCGCGCCCAGCTAACCCTGGGCGACACGCGCCGCGGAGTCGGGGGACCGCTGCATCGCCCCGGCGCCGCGTCGCGCACAATGGGTGCCGCGCGCGGCGGGTTCCCCACGGATCGAGGGGTCGGCATTCCGCAGTGTCGCGACACAAGGTGTTGTGCTGCATGGAGTTTTTACCCACAAGGAGTAGTGTTCGAGGGGAAGAAACTTCCGTGCGGACGTGTGCTCGCCGAAAGGGTGTGGAGGCAGGATGAAACTGATCGATCGGGTGTCGGCCATCAACTGGAATCGGGTGCCCGACGAGAAGGATGCCGAGGTCTGGGACCGGCTGACCGGCAACTTCTGGCTGCCGGAGAAGGTGCCGGTGTCCAACGACATCCCCTCGTGGAACACCCTCACCGCCGAGGAGAAGCAGCTCACCATGCGGGTCTTCACCGGCCTGACGCTGCTGGACACCATCCAGGGCACGGTCGGCGCGGTGAGCCTGATCCCCGACGCGCTCACCCCGCACGAGGAGGCGGTGCTCACCAATATCGCCTTCATGGAGTCGGTGCACGCGAAGAGCTACAGCTCGATCTTCTCCACGCTGTGCTCCACCCGCGAGATCGACGAGGCGTTCCGCTGGTCGGAGGAGAACCGCAACCTGCAGCGCAAGGCCGAGATCGTGCTGGCCTACTACAACGGTGACGATCCGCTCAAGCGCAAGGTGGCGTCCACGCTGCTGGAGAGCTTCCTGTTCTACTCCGGCTTCTACCTACCGATGCACTGGTCCTCGCGGGCCAAGCTCACCAACACCGCCGATATGATCCGCCTGATCATCCGCGACGAGGCGGTGCACGGCTATTACATCGGCTACAAGTACCAGAAGGGCCTGGAGCTGGTCTCCGAGGCCGAGCGCGACGAGCTGAAGAACTACACCTTCGAGCTGCTGTTCGAGCTGTACGACAACGAGGTGGAGTACACCCAGGACCTCTACGACGAGGTCGGCCTCACCGAGGACGTCAAGAAGTTCCTGCGCTACAACGCGAACAAGGCGCTGATGAACCTCGGCTACGAGGGCCTGTTCCCGAAGGACGAGACCGACGTCAATCCGGCCATCCTCTCGGCGCTGTCGCCCAACGCCGACGAGAACCACGACTTCTTCTCCGGCTCCGGGTCGTCGTACGTGATCGGCAAGGCCGTCAACACCGAGGACGAGGACTGGGAGTTCTGAGTTCCGTCCGTTGAACGGCGGCGGGTTGCCTTGCCCGCCGCCGTTTTTCGTTCCCGTGCCGGAGTGGGCGGGTTCGACTGTCCCGCAGGGTATTTCGTTCGCGCGTGGCGTCGGGGGCAGGGATCGTCTCGTGTGCGACGGTGGCTCGGACGGTGCCGTCGCTGGGAAAGTTCCTGCCCCGCAACGGGATCATCCTCACTCAGCGTCCCGGCGGGGGACCGCCCGGCCCGCCGCCGCCCGGTCCTGTTCCGGATTCGACGTTCTCTGACTTGGCCGCGACGCCGATTGTGAGCGAGACCGCGAGGCCGGTGGCCGGCGTCCCGGCGACGGTCGCCATCTCGGCGTCCCACCCGTCGCCGAAGACGTTGTCCGAGGCGAGCGTGACGCCGGACAGATTGCGCACGCTGGCGGAGTAGCCGGAGTCGTAGGCGAACACCTCGGTGCAGACCTCCTCGGGCAGGGCGATCTGCGAGGTCAGCCGGGCGTTGCTGCCGGCGACGGCGGTTTCCAGGGAGTCGTAGACCTCGAAGTGGATGTGCGGCCAGCGTCCCGTATAGCAGGCGGGGAAGATCGAGGTGAAGGTGACCTTGCCGGCGGAGTCCGCCACCTGCACCCCGCGCAGGTAGTTCTGTTCGGTGACGCCGGGGCTGTAGAGGGAGTAGTTGCCCTCGCGGTCGCAATGCCACACGTAGACCGCCATGCCCGCGCCGACCGCACCGGCGGCCAGATCGTGCAGCGAGAGTTCCAGCGTCATCGGAACACCTTGCGCCACTCCGGAATACGCGCCGAAGCTGCTCGTGATGTCGGAGCGCACCACGCCCGACTCGATCAGCACGTTGGGTCCGTTCGACCCGTCGCCGGGGTAGGGACCGGCGGTCTCCTGCGGCGCGGCCTCGGGCAGCTCCGAGGTGGTCGCGGTGGTCGTCGTCGCGCCACCACCATCGGTTGCCGCGCACCCCGCGACGGCCGTCGCCGCCCCGGCGGCCCCGAGGAAGAACAGCGCCCGCCTGCGCGACATCACCCTCAGGTCGTGCGCCAACCCCAGATCGTGTTCGTCCCGTTCCTCGGCCATCCTGCGTCCTCCTTGCGGTTCCGTGTCCTGGCCGAAGGTAGGCGCGCCCACTCCGCCCACCCTGGGCAATCGCTGGGAGTTCGCTGTGAGGCGATGCGGGTGGTCGCTCAGTCGTTCACGTAGCCGTTGAGGGTGTCGCGCAGGTCGGTGAGGAGGGCGCGGGCGGCGGTGAGGCCGTCGCCGCGCCAGACATGGTCCTCCACCGCGAAGACGCGGCGGTCGGTGGACGCGCCGAGGTCCTTCCACTCGTCACCGCGCATGACCCGCTCGCCGTACTCGGTGCCCTCGGGGCCGGCCAGGATGACGTACACGAGATCGCCCTCGACCTCGGTCGCGTACGCGCCGGGCTGGACGTCGAAGGACGCCCGGCGCTGGGCGGCGGGGCGGCGCACGCCGACGTCGGCCAGCACCTGGCCCGCGAAACTGTTGTCGCCCTGGACCTGGACGGTGTCGGCGGTGATCCGCACGACCGACGCCTCGGTGAGTTCGGCCGCCAGCGCGACACCGGTCTCGCGGGCCTCGGTCCGGTAGGCCGTGAGGGCCGCGTCGGCGGCGGCGCGGCGGTTCAAACCTTCTGCGTAGGCGGTGAATTCGGCCTGCCAATTGGCCGGCGAACCCACCAGCACGGTCGGGGCGATGGCGCTGAGCGCCTCGTAGGTGGCCGCGCCCGACGGCACATCACCGAGGATGACGTCGGGGTTCAGCTCGGCGATCTTCGCCGGATCGGGGGCGGCGGCCGTCCCGAGGCCGGGGATCTCCAGCACGCCGTAGCCGAGGAACATCGGCTGCGGGCGCTCCCCGGGCACCGTCACCGCGCCCACCACACGCTCCCACAGCCCGACCGCGCACGCCGCGTCCAGCGCCGAGGTGGTGAGCACGACGATGCGCTGCGGATCGGCGGGCACCTCCGTGACGCCCGCCGCGTGCGTGACGCTTCGCGTCGCGCCACTGGCGTCGGGCGCGCTCGGCAGCGGGCACGCCTGCGTGGTGTCGCGCTCCAGGCCGACCACGCCCGCGCCCGCGATGCTGGTCGTGGTGCGCACGATGGAGCTCGCGGGATCGGACTCCGAGGAGCATCCGGCCATCGCGGCGGCACAGCAGACGGCCACGGCGGCCGCGCCGAACCGGGCGGCGACAGTGCGGAATCGGGTGCGTACGAGTGCGCTCACCGGCATGCGGGAGAGGGTACAGGCGCGCGGGACGCGGGGGTTCGCGGGTGCGCCCCGCGCGTCGCCACGTGACGCCGGGGCGGCGAACTGCCCGGCGTGCGCACCCGTCACGCGATCGGATCGAAGCCCGCACCCCTCGTCGGCGGGCCTCGATCCCACACGTCAGCGCCCGCTGGCATTCGGTTCGCGTCGTGACCCACGCTGAACCGCGCCCGGTCGCGATTCAGTCCGCGTCGCCACCCAGGCTGAACCGCGCTCCGGTCGGATCGAGCACCGTCGCCATCCGGCCGTACGGGCTGTTCTCCGGCGGGTTCACCACCTGCCCGCCGAGTTCGACGACGCTCTCGACGGTCTTGTCCACGTCGTCGGCGCCGAAGTACACGCCCCAGCCCAGCGCCGCGTCGCCGGGTTCGAAGCGGGCCGTGTCGGCCACGCCGCCCAGCATCGGGCTGGTGGCGTGAATCGTGCTGTAGCGGAAGGCCGGATCGTCGGAGATCACGAAGACGTCGGACCAGCCGAACACGTCGCGGTAGAAGGCCAGCGCCGCGTCGTAGGCGCGGCTGTTCAGCTCGAACCAGGACGGCGCGCCCGCGCAGTCGCGCCACCGTCCGCTCTCCACCAGCGCGTCGGTCTCGATGCCGGGGAAGGTGCCCGCCTGCCACACGCCGACGCTCGCGCCGCCCGGATCGCCGAGCACCGCCATCACACCGAGATCGGCCACGTCCATGGGTTCGAGCTGCACCGAACCGCCGTGCGACACGGCCGCGGCCGCGGTGGCGCGCGCGTCCGACGCGGCCAGATAGACGGTCCACAGGTCGGGACCGGTGTCGCCTTCCTGCTTGCCCATGCCGCCCGCGACGGCGAGTCCGTCCTTACGGAAGGTGATGTAGCCGCCGAAATCCTCGTTGCGTTCGGCGGTCCAGCCGAACAGATCGCCGTAGAAGGCGATGCTGCGGTCGGGATCGGCGGTGTAGAGGTCGACCCATACGGGGTCTCCTGGCCTGACGGTGCTCATGCGCGTCTCCTCGCAGGTGGGAACACTGACACCGGTACAGACCCCGCCCGCGCCGGGAACTCATCGGTCACCCCTGGGAATCGGGGAAATACGACGCAGAGTAGGACCCGTGTCTCCAGCGGCCCCGGCACCGTTTACGATCACTGGAGCGCAAGCGAACTGTCCGCTGTCTCGGAAACGGGATGGAGGCGAGCAGCGGAGCCTGCGGAGCGACCTAAAGGCACCTTCAGGAGGATCAGTGACTGCGGTAGAGCCCAGACCAGTCCCTCAGTTGGAAGCGACTCGACCGTATCCGGCCAGGACCGGACCCAAGGGTTCTTTCCTCTACAAGATGGTCACCACGACCGACCCCAAGGTGCTCGGCACCATGTATCTGGTGACCGCGATCAGCTTCTTCATGGTCGGCGGTCTGATGGCGCTGCTGATGCGTGCCGAGCTGGCGCGCCCCGGCATGCAGTTCCTCTCGCCCGAGCAGTTCAACCAGCTGTTCACCATGCACGGCACGATCATGCTGCTGTTCTACGCGACGGCGATCGTGTTCGGCTTCGCCAACATCATCCTCCCGCTGCAGATCGGTGCCCCCGACGTCGCCTTCCCGCGCCTGAACGCCTTCAGCTACTGGCTGTACCTGTTCGGCGGCTCCATGGCGACCGCGGGCTTCGTCACCCCGGGCGGCGCGGCCGACTTCGGCTGGACCGCCTACGTTCCGCTGACCGACATCCTGCACTCGCCCGGCGTCGGCACCGACCTGTGGATCCTGGGCCTGGCCGTCTCCGGTCTGGGCACCATCCTCGGTGGCGTGAACATGCTGACCACGGTCGTCTGCCTGCGCGCGCCCGGTATGACCATGTTCCGGATGCCGATCTTCACCTGGAACATCGCCGTCACCAGCGTGCTCGTGCTGCTGGCCTTCCCGCTGCTCACCGCCGCGCTGTTCGGCCTCGCCTACGACCGGCACCTGGGCGGCCACATCTACGACCCGGCCACCGGTGGCATCCTGCTCTACCAGCACCTGTTCTGGTTCTTCGGCCATCCCGAGGTGTACATCATCGCGCTGCCGTTCTTCGGCATCGTGTCCGAGATCTTCCCGGTCTTCAGCCGTAAACCGATCTTCGGTTACACCACGCTGGTGTACGCGACGCTCGGCATCGCGGCGCTGTCCATCGCGGTGTGGGCGCACCACATGTACGCCACGGGTGCGGTGCTGCTGCCGTTCTTCTCGTTCATGACCTTCCTCATCGCCGTCCCGACCGGTGTGAAGTTCTTCAACTGGATCGGCACCATGTGGCGCGGGCAGTTGACGTTCGAATCACCGATGCTGTGGTCGATCGGCTTCCTGGTGACCTTCCTCTTCGGTGGCCTGTCGGGTGTCATCCTGGCCTCGCCCCCGATGGACTTCCACGTGTCGGACACCTACTTCGTGGTGGCGCACTTCCACTACGTGCTCTTCGGCACCATCGTGTTCGCCACCTTCGCGGGCATCTACTTCTGGTTCCCGAAGATGACCGGCCGCATGGTGGACGAGCGCCTGGCCAAGTGGCACTTCTGGGCCACCTTCGTCGGCTTCCACACCACGTTCCTGGTGCAGCACTGGCTGGGTAACGAGGGCATGCCGCGCCGCTACGCCGACTACCTGCCGTCGGACGGTTTCACCACGTTGAACACGATCTCCACGATCGGCGCGTTCGTGCTGGGCGCCTCGATGCTGCCGTTCATCTGGAACGTCTTCAAGAGCTACCGGTACGGCGAGGTCGTCACGGTGGACGATCCATGGGGCTACGGCAACTCCCTGGAGTGGGCCACCTCCTGCCCGCCGCCGCGGCACAACTTCTACGAGCTGCCGCGCATCCGCTCCGAGCGTCCCGCCTTCGAACTGCACTATCCGCACATGGTGGACCGCATGCGGGCCGAGGCGCACGTGGGCTGGGGCTCGGGCAAGCACGCCCACACCGTCAGCGAAGGTGAGCTGGCAAAGCACTAGCATGCAACGGACGAGTGTGCACCCGCTGGTCGACGGCGGGTGCACACTCGTTTGGTGAGCACGTGACACCCCGGACGAATCGCGACAACGGCGCCGCACGCAGGGGAGTACCCACAGACATGGAGCACAGCGACTTGGCCGACACCACCGTTCTCGTCACCGTCACCGGGCCCGACCGGCCCGGCGTGACGTCCGTGCTGCTCGCGGCGATGTCGCGGCACCAGGTGAGCCTGCTCGACGTGGAGCAGGTGGTGATCCGCGGTCGCCTCACCCTGGGTGTGCTGGTCACCTGCCCCAACGATCCGGAGGCGTTGCAGGACGAGCTCGAAGAGGCGATGAACACCGTCGGCATGTCGGTCGACGTGGAGGTGGGCGCCGCCACCGCGCGTCCGCCGATGTCGACGCACGCCGTGGTGGTGCTGGGCGCGCCGGTCACCGCGCGGGCGTTCAGCGCGGTGTCGCGGCAGCTGGCCGCGCTCGGCGCGAACATCGACACCATCCGCGGCATCGCCGACTACCCGGTGACGGGCATGGAACTGCTGGTCACCGCGACCGACACCGGCGCCGACACCGATTCCCGGCTGCGCACCGCGCTGGCCGAGGTGGCGGTGGCCGAGGAAGTGGACGTCGCGGTGGAGCGGGCCGGTCTGGCGCGGCGCGGCAAGCGGCTCATCGTGTTCGACGTCGATTCCACGCTCATCCAGGGCGAGGTCATCGAGATGCTGGCCGCGCACGCCGGAGTGGAGGACCAGGTCCGCGAGGTCACCGAGGCGGCCATGCGCGGCGAGATCGACTTCGCCGAATCGCTGCGCCAGCGCGTCGCGACGCTGGCCGGTCTGGACGAGTCGGTGATCGAGGAGGTGGCCGACCGCATCGAGCTCACCCCCGGCGCGCGCACCACCATTCGCACGTTGCGCCGCATCGGTTTCCGTTGCGGTGTGGTGTCGGGCGGGTTCCGCCAGGTGATCGAGCCGCTGGCGCACGAACTCGAACTCGACTTCGTGCAGGCGAACACGCTCGAGATCGTCGACGGCAAGCTCACCGGCCGGGTGGTCGGCAAGATCGTGGACCGCGCCGCGAAGGCCGTGGCGCTGCGCGAGTTCGCGGCCGAGGCGGGCGTGCCGATGGAGCAGACGGTGGCGGTCGGCGACGGCGCCAACGACATCGACATGCTGAACGCGGCCGGTCTGGGTGTCGCGTTCAACGCCAAGCCCGCGCTGCGCGAGGTCGCCGACACCGCGCTCTCGCACCCGTACCTGGACGCCGTGCTGTTCATCCTCGGGGTGACGCGGCACGAGGTGGAGGCGGCGGATGCCCGCGACGGGTTGCTGCGCCGGGTCCCGCTGAACCAGTAGGGGGCGCCGGCGTCGGTAGGGTTGGGCGGCAACGAAGTCGGCGATCGGAGGGTTGTGGTGCGCAAATCCCTGCTCGTGCTCCTGCTCGGACTGACCGTCGCCGCGTGCGGCTTGACGGTCGCCGCGTGCGGCTCAGGCGATCCCGCGAGCACCACCCCACCGACCCCGCCCGCGCAGGAGGACGCCGTGCATCTCACCGAAGCCGATGCGGGACAGGAACGCACGGTGCGCGTGGGGGAGCGGTTCACGATCACGCTGCCCAGCAACCCGTCCACCGGCTACACCTGGCGGCTGGCCGCGCTGGATCGCGCCGTCGTCGACCAGGTCGGCGAATCGGACTTCCGGAACGAGGGCGACGGCCCCGTCCTGCCCGGTGCGGGCGGCGTCGAGGTGTGGACCTTCGCGGGGAATGCGGCGGGCACGACCGGGCTCGCACTGGAGTACACGCGGCCCTGGGAGCACGGGGTGGAACCGGCGCGCACGTTCACGGTGACGATCGAGGTGGAGTGATATGAGCGGTCCCGAGCCGGGTGCGGCGGTGGGCGAACTGCCCACGGACGAGGCGGGTTTCCGCCTCCGGCACGCCGAACTCGCCCTCGGCTACGGCGGCGGGGCCGACCCCGAGGATCCGGCGCGCGTGCTCGCCATGCAGATGGTGCTGCACCTGCCCAAGGTGGATCCGCCCGCGCGCAGTGCCCTGCTCGCGGCGGCCGCGGCGTCGGCGGTCGCGCTCTGCCTGGACGAGCGTGTCGGGCCCGGCGGCGTATGGGAACAGCCGTATCTCGCGTGGAAGCGCTCCCGGATCCGCAAGGTCGCGCGACGGGCCCGTGGTGCGCAATGGGTGGCCGCGGGGGAGGTCGACGGCGTGACCGTCGAGATCGACGGCGCCCAGGCGCGCGCTTTCGTGCCGGGGCCGGTCGGCGAGGTGGACCCGCGGATCAAGCGACTCCAGATCGGCGGCACCGACCTCGAACACGACGACCCCGGCCCCGCCGATCCGGATCTGCCCGTGCTGTGGGTGAATTCGGCGCTCGGCATGACGCTCGGCAAATCCGCCGCGCAGGTGGGGCACGCGAGCATGCTGCTGGCCGGTGCGCTCTCCGCCGACGGCGCATACCGGTGGGCCGAGGCCGGATTCCGTTGTGCCGTCCGCGAATCCGATCCGGAGCGGTGGCGCGCGCTGACGCGCCGGGTGGCCGAGGGATCGGCGGTGGCCGTGCGCGACGCGGGCTTCACCGAGATCGCGCCCGGCTCGCTGACGGTGATCGCGGTGGCGCCCGACGCGTGGTGAGTCGCGGACCTGCGACACTGGTAGGGACCCGGCACCGGCGCCGTGCGTGTCGCGAGCGGCGGATCGGGTACCCGACTCGGACATAGGCCAGGTCACCGGAGGACTGTCATGACGACGCTGTTGTGGGTGCTCGCCGCGTGGGTGCTGCTCTCGATACCGGTCGCGTTCGTCGTGGCCAGGATGTTCCGCAAGGGCGCAGCGCCACCGGAGCGCGGTGTCCCGGCGTCGCGGGCCGCGCGCTCGCGACGGAGATGGGGCGGGCGGGCGAGTTCGGCGGCCGTGGGCCAAGATGGAGCGCGTGCCGCAACCGGATCCGGATCTGCTCATTGATTTCACCGACGTGACCATCCGACGATCGGGACACACCCTCGTCGGTCCGGTCACCTGGCAAGTAGAACTCGACGAACGCTGGGTGGTGCTCGGCCCCAACGGGGCGGGCAAGACCTCGCTGCTGCGCATGGCCGCCGCGGAGGTGCACCCCACCTCCGGCACCGCGCATCTGCTGGGCGAAGTGCTCGGCAAAGTCGCCGTCTCCGAACTGCGCCCGCGCATCGGCCTGTCGTCGGCGGCGGTGGCGGGCCGGGTGCCGATCGACGAGAAGGTCAGCGACCTGGTGGTGTCGGCCGGGTACGCCGTGCTGGGCCGCTGGCGCGAACGCTACGACGACATCGACACCGACCGCGCCGTCGACATGCTGGAAAGCCTGGGCGCCGAACACCTTTCCGACCGCACCTACGGCACCCTGTCCGAGGGGGAGCGCAAGCGGGTGCTGATCGCGCGCGCGTTGATGACCGACCCGGAACTGCTGCTGCTGGACGAACCCGCCGCCGGCCTGGACCTGGGCGGCCGCGAGGAACTGGTGGAGCGCCTGGGCGATCTGGCCGCCGACCCCGACGCTCCCGCCATGGTGCTGGTGACCCACCACGTGGAGGAGATCCCGCCCGGCTTCACCCACGGCATGCTCCTCAACGAGGGTGAAGTCGTCGCCCAGGGCCTGCTCTCCGACGTGCTCACCTCCGAGAACCTCAGCGAGGCGTTCCGCCAGTCCATCACCCTCGACCGGGTGGACGGGCGCTACTTCGCCCGCCGCTCGCGGCGCGCGGGCAAGCACCGCTCGCGGTAGGGGAGACAGGGCGGCGCACCCGGCGCGCGGCCGTCAGGGGCCCGGTTATGGTGGCTGGGTGAGTGAGACAACGATGTCGGCGGGCTCTCAGCCGGAGGCGCCCGCGCCCAAGGACGCCTCGACCGTGATGCTGGTGCGCGACGGCGAGCGCGGGCCCGAGGTGTTCCTGCAGCGACGGGTGGGCGCGATGGCGTTCGCGGCCGGGATGACCGTGTTCCCCGGCGGCGGCGTGGACCCCTCGGACGGCACCGCCGAGATCGCCTGGGCCGGGCCGGAACCCGCGTGGTGGGCGCGGCGCTTCGACACCACCGAGCCGCGGGCGAAGGCACTGGTGTGCGCCGCCGTGCGGGAGACGTTCGAGGAATGCGGTGTGCTGCTGGCCGGCCCGACCGCGGACACCGTCGTCGGCGACACCACCCGCTACCGCGAGGCGCGCGGCAAGCTCGAGCGCCGAGAACTTTCGCTCGCAGCTTTCCTGGCCGAGCAGGATCTGGTTTTGCGCGCGGATCTGCTGCGGCCGTGGGCGAACTGGATCACCCCCGTCGTGGAACCCCGCCGCTACGACACCCACTTCTTCGTGGCCGTCCTGCCCGAGGGCCAGCTCGCCGACGGCGCCACCACCGAGGCCGCCGAGGTCCGCTGGCACACCCCCGCCGAGGAGCTGGGCCGCTGGCGCGCGGGCGAGGACATCCTGCTTCCGCCCACCTGGGCGCAGCTCGACGCGCTCGCCGCCTACGCGTCCACCGCGGAGATCCTCGCGGCCGAACCCGTCATCGACCCGATCATGCCCGTGTTCGCCGCCTCCGAAGGCGCGAAGCCACTCTCCTTCCCCGACGCCGCCCGCTACTTCGCCGACCTGCCCGACACGGGGCAGTTGCGCGGTACGGCACGCTGATTCCGATCTCGGGGCCACCCGATCTTCGACTGCGCGGCACGGCTCGGCGAGCGCGCGGGGGGATCGCGCCGGGCACCAGGGATGCCCGGCACGCGCCCGGTTGCTGTTCGTGCATGTCCGACCGGCATGGCGGCGAGGGCCCCGCGCCCGTTCGCCGTTTCGTGCGCGCCCGACCGGCATGGCGGCGAGGTCGACACCCGGTCGCTGTTCACGTGCGCGCCCGACCGCACGACGCTGAGTTCGACCCGTCCGACCCAACTGCCGCACCGGATTCGGCTCGCGGATGCGGGGCGGTGCGGCACAGGGCGGTAGCGTGCGTCCCATGGCCGAATTCGTGACCCTGGAGCTGCCGGAGGGCGAGCGGGGTGTCGCCGTGGTGCGGATCGCCCGACCGCCGATGAATCTGATCAACGTCCAGGTGGCGCGGGAGGTGGCGGCCGCCGCGGCGGCGGTGGCCGGGGATGCGCGCGTGGCGGCGCTGGTGGTCTACGGCGACGAGCGCGTGTTCTCCGCGGGCGACGATCTCGCCGAGCTCTCCGCGCTGAGCGCCGCCGAGGCCACCGCGATGGCCGGAGACGTGCAGGCGGCGCTCGGCTGCCTGGCCGCGGTGCCGCAGCCCACCGTCGCCGCCATCAGCGGGTACGCCCTCGGCGCCGGCCTCGAACTCGCCCTGGGTGCGGACCGCCGCATCATCGGCGACAACGTGAAACTCGGCCTGCCGCAGATCCGCGCCGGCTTGATCCCGCTCGCGGGCATCCGCCGCCTCTCCCTCCTGATCGGCCCCGGCGCCGCCAAGGACCTCGTCTACACCGGCCGGTTCGTGGAGCCGGACGAGGCCCTGTCCCTCGGCCTCGTCGACGAGGTCGTCCCGCCCGACGACGTCTACGCCGCCGCCATGGCGTGGGCCCGCCGTTTCGTGGACGGCCCGTCCCGCGCCCTCGCCGCCGCCAAAGCCGTCTTCGAGGCGGGCCCCCACGGTCACGACCGCGCGCGGAAGGAATGGGCGGACCTGTTCGACACCGAAGACCTCCGCATCGGCACCGCGTCCTACGTCGCCGACGGCCCGGGTTCGGCGGCATTCGTCGGGCGTTGAGCGTCCGACCAGCCACTGTTTCCCGCAGACCGATCGGTCGGAAACATGATCGCCGGGCGATTGCCCTGATGAGAACGTGTTCTCGTTTTGCGGCCCCTCGGAACCGCCGGGCCGACAGCACCGCTCATCTGGGCATTTATGTAGGCTAGGCGACCATGACGGTACGTCCCGACGACCCCGCGCCGAACCCGCACGCCACCGAGGCCGAGGTCGAAGCAGCGTTCAAGGATACGAAGCTCGCCCAGGTGCTCTACCACGACTGGGAGGCGGAGACCTACGACGACAAGTGGTCCATCTCCTATGACGAGCGCTGCATCGAATACGCCCGCGGCCGCTTCGACGCCGCGGTCGGCCCCGCGCCCCTGCCCTACGAGCGCGCCCTCGAACTGGGCTGCGGCACCGGCTTCTTCCTGCTCAACCTGATGCAGGGTGGCGTCGCGAAGACCGGCTCGGTCACCGACCTCTCGCCCGGCATGGTGAAGGTCGCGCTGCGCAACGCCGAACACCTCGGCCTCGACGTGGACGGCCGCGTCGCCGACGCCGAGACCATCCCGTACGAGGACGACACCTTCGACCTGGTGGTCGGCCACGCCGTGCTGCACCACATCCCCGACGTGGAACTGGCGCTCAAGGAGTGCCTGCGCGTGCTCAAGCCCGGCGGTCGCTTCGTGTTCGCCGGCGAGCCCACCACCGCGGGCAACTTCTACGCCCGCTGGCTCGGCCGCATCACCTGGAAGGCCACCACCACCGTCACCAAGCTCCCGCTGCTGTCGGGCTGGCGGCGGCCGCAGGAGGAGCTGGACGAATCCTCCCGCGCCGCGGCGCTGGAGGCGGTCGTGGATCTGCACACCTTCGATCCGAGCAATCTCGAGGCCATGGCGCGCTCGGCGGGCGCGGTCGAGGTGAAGGCCACCACCGAGGAGTTCGCGGCCGCGCTGTGGGGCTGGCCGGTGCGCACCTTCGAGGCGGCCGTGCCCGCCGAGAAGCTCACCTGGCAGTACCGCATGGCGATGTACCGCGCCTGGCTCGGCCTGAGCTGGGTGGACGAGAACGTGATGCGCCGCGTGGTGCCGCGCGAACTCTTCTACAACGCCATGATCACCGGTGTGAAGCCGGGCTCCTCCGCCAAGTAGGTGGGTTACCGCTTCGGCCGCGCCGATGTCGAGTTCCTCGGCGGCGCGGCCGGCCGGTCCGCCCTGGCCGAGGCGGGTGCGCTCGACCTCACGCCCGCGACGCATCTGCGCGATCTGGAGCAAATGCGTCGCGCGCACGGTGATCGCGCCGCCGCGCTCGTGGAGACGATTCGCCTGCGCCGCAAGGCCGCCGCCAAACTCGAGGGCGCGGCGGACTGGCTGTTCACCGACGACGCACTCCAGCAGGCCACCCCGACCGCCGTCGCCCGCCATCGCGCGGCGCGACTGGCGGGACGCGCCGTCCACGACGTGACCTGTTCCGTCGGCGCCGATCTCACGGCCCTGGCCGCCGTGTGTCCCGCTGTGCTCGGCAGCGACCTCGACGACGTGCGCCTGGCCATGGCCGCGCACAACCTCGCCGCGAGCTTGCGCCCCCTCGGTGTCGAATCCGGCGGGAACGTGGTGCTGGCCCGTGCCGACGCCCTGGTTCCGGTCAGTAGGGGCACGGTCGTGATCGCCGACCCGGCCCGCCGCGCCGACGGCAAACGCACCCACGACCCGGCGAGACTCCAACCCCCGCTCCCGGACCTGCTCAACGCGTACGCGGGCCGGGAGCTGGCCGTGAAGTGCGCTCCCGGACTGGATTTCGACCGCCTCGACTGGGCGGGCGAGGTGGAGGTGGTCTCGCTCGACGGCGCGGTGCGCGAGGCGTGCCTGTGGTCGCAGGGCCTGGCCGATCCGGGCGTCACCCGTCGCGCGACGGTGCTGCGTTCTCGCCCCCCGCACTCCCACACCCCGCCGGAAACGGTCACCGACGCCGAGCCGGACGACATCCCCGAACGCGCGCCGGGGGAGTGGATCATCGACCCCGACGGCGCGATCGTGCGCGCCGGACTCGTGCGCCACTGGGCGGCCCGCCACGGCCTGTGGCAGCTCGACCCTCAGATCGCCTATCTCACCGGCGATCACGTCCCCGAGGGCATCCGCGGCTTCCGCGTCGAGGACCGGCTGGACCTGCGCGAGAAGACGCTGCGCCAGGAACTCGCCCGCCGCGACTGCGGCACCTTGGAGATCCTGGTCCGCGGCGTCGACGTCGACCCCGACGCACTGCGGAAACGCCTGAAGCTGCGCGGTTCCCGGGCGTTCACGCTCGTGCTCACCCGCATCGGCCGCACCGGCACCGCATTCCTCTGTACTACGCCGCCGGCGGCCAGCTCTCCATCTTCTTCACGATCCGCTGCACCGTGAGCCAGGTGCGGGTGGTGATGTCCTTGCCGTACGCCTTGTCCAGCCACGCCATGTAATCCGGTGTGCGCGGGGTGCTGTTGTCGACCACGGCGAGGAAGGCGCGCGCGTCCTCGTCGTAGCCGATCACGCGGGTCAGCGGGTCGTCGGAGAGCGCGGGCGCTTCGATGCGGTGCTTGAAGAACGTCACCGTGAGGTAGGTGGTGCGCTGGTGGACGAGTCCGTCGAACGGGTCGCGGTCGAGCAGGGCGCGCAGGTCCGGCAGGTTCCGCAGGATGGTGCCGCCGGGAATGCCGAGTTCGCGGTGCAGCGCCTCCTGAATGCGGTCCTCGAGCTCGGCCTCGTCGGTCTCCGGCGCGCGGAACACGATATTGCCCGAGGCCACCACCGAGCCCACGTTCGTGAAACCGAGCCCTTCGAACACCGCCCGCAGTTTCTCGTTGCGCATGTTCGGGTTGCTCGGCGCGATCCCGCGCAGCAGCGCCGCGTAGTCGTTCATGGGAGGAGAAACTACGCCTGCCGGGCGACACCGTTCTTCTTGCGCTCGATGTCCTCGAGCGCCGCGACGTAGGCGGCGCGCGCCTCGGCGCCCGCCTCCCAGGTGGCCTTGCGGTTCTTCACGACCTTCGCGGGCGCGCCGACCGCGATGCTGTAGTCCGGGATCTCGCCCTTGACCACCGCGTGCGCGCCGAGCACGCAGCCGCGGCCCACGCGGGTCTCGCGCAGCACGGTCACCTTCGCCGCGATCCAGGTGTCGGGGCCGATGCGCACCGGGCTCTTGACGATGCCCTGGTCCTTGATCGGCAGCGTGATGTCGTCCATCCGGTGGTCGAAGTCGCAGATGTAGCACCAGTCCGCGACCAGCGTGGATTCGCCGATCTCGATGTCGAGGTAGGTGTTGACGACGTTGTCCTTGCCGAACACCACCTTGTCGCCGATGCGCAGCGACCCCTCGTGGCAGCGGATGGCGTTGCCGTCGCCGATGTGCACCCAGCGGCCGATCTCCATGCGGCCCAGCTCGGGCGTCGCGTGCACCTCCACGTTGCGGCCCAGGAACACCATGCCGCGCAGCACGATGTGCGGGTTGGCCAGCTTGAACTTGAACAGCCGGTAGTAGCGGACCAGGTACCACGGCGTGTACGCGCGGTTGGCGAGCACCCACCGCAGTGAGGCAACGGTCAGAAAGCGCGCCTGCTGCGGATCCCGGCGGCGCGAACCCCGCCACCGCGAGCGCAGCGGTGCGCCCCACATGCTCGTCACGAACCGTTCTCCCGTCGTGTTCCCCGGGCGGCGACCCGGGGGGCCTGTCTTTGGGTAGACAGAGTACTTTCGCGCGCAACGCGCGCGAGCGCGGGTGCCGTGAACCCGCTGTGCCGCGGGCGCGGCGGATCGGGCACCGGCTAGTCTTGCGAGCGGCCATCGACAGAGGGGAGAACAGCAGGTGCGAACCCGTAGCGTGCGGGCTGTATCCACACCGCGGCGAACCGGCGTGCGCGCGGCGGTGGCGCTGACCGCCCTCGGCGCCGTGCTGGCCGGATGCGGCACCGACGTCGACGACATCGCCGTCGGCCCCGGTACCGGCTGGCCCGCGGCCCATCACGACAGCCGCAACAGCGGTGTCAGCCCCGTCGAGGGCTCCCGCAAGATGACGCTGAATTGGACTCGGCCCGTGGGCGGTCCGATCGAGCGACCGGTGAGCATCGGCGCGGAGGGACAGCTCTTCCTCACCACCCGCACGCCGAGCGGCTGCGCCATCCTCTCGCTCCAGATGCCGACCGGACGCAAACGCTTCTGTGATCGCCTGGGCCCCAACACCATTTCCTCGCCGACGGTCGTGGACGGCCTCACCAACGTGTACTTCGGTGACGACGGTGCGGTGAACTCCTACAACTACCTCGGCCAGCCGCGCTGGCGCACACCGGTCGCGGGTGTGCCGGTGTCGTTGCAGTTCACCGGCGACGGCCACGTCCTCACCATCACCCAGACCGGTCAGGTCGACGTGCTCGACCGCCAGACCGGCAGGCGCACGGTGCCCACCGTGCAGCTGCTCGGCGAACCGGACTTCCTCGAGCACCCGGACCTGACCCGCCCCGCCTCGGGGGACGGTCTGCTGGACTGCCTCGACGGCGGTCCGCGCTGCTCGATCGCCACCGTCTCCGCCGTCGACCAGGGCAGCGGGCGCGTGTTCGTGACGGTGTGGCGGCCGGGTTCGCCCACCGGCTCGCTGGTCGCGCTGCGTTACGCCGACGGCAGGCTCGCG
The DNA here is from genome assembly GCF_003315035.1 of Nocardia puris. Classification (GTDB taxonomy): domain Bacteria; phylum Actinomycetota; class Actinomycetes; order Mycobacteriales; family Mycobacteriaceae; genus Nocardia; species Nocardia puris. Next base: position 1,075,923 of record NZ_QNRE01000001.1, on the reverse strand, counting down.
CAGGAGTGGAGCGCCGACATGCTCACCGAGGGCAGCGCCACCAGCCCGACGCTGTCGGCCGACGGCGCCACGGTCTACGTGGGCGACAACAGCAAGCGGCTGATCGCCGTGGACGCCGCGAACGGCAGCACCAAATGGGTGCGGCAGCTGGAGTTCACCCCCAAGGGCGGCATCTCCGTCGACGGTGACGGCCTGATCATCCCCGCGGGCGACGAGGGCTACCTGCACGCCCTGCGCGACACCGGCGACGGCGTCGAACTGGCCTGGGAGCGCAAGGATCTCGCCCTGCGCGGCACCCCGGTGCAGACGGCGGGCGCGACCGGCTACACCGCCGCCGCGATCGGCGACGGCCTCAACCTCATCACCTTCGACACCGAAACCGGCGCCACCATCGACTCCGACGTCCTGCCGGGCGCCCTCGGCACCACCACCGGCACATCGGTGAGCGCCGACGGTGACGTGGTGGTGGCGACGCGCATCGGTGAGGTGTTCGCCTTCAAGCCGGAGTAGGCGGTGAGGGGGTTGCGTCCCGATCGCGGACGGTCACCGGCGTGGTCGATCAGATGCTCGCGACGCCGAGTGTTGTCTGCCGAGGGCACCGGCCCGGAAACCGGTCGGCGCGTGCGTCGTTCGCCGACCGGACAGCGCGCTCGGAGCGGTCGCGCCAAGCCCGGGTGATCAGGCGGGGATGTCGAGATCGTCCACGTCGGTGGCGGATTCGCCCGCCTCGAGGTGTGAGCCTGCGCATGCCCAGGTGGGAGGCGTCGACGTCGAGTCGCCGGAGGTTCGGTGCCGGTGAGCGGCATCCGTGAGGAACGGCGGACGCCGCCGTTCACACCGGGTTGTTCGGATCCCGTTCCGGCAGTGGACGTTCCACGATGGTCGGCCGCCCCAGCGGATTGCGGACGCGGCGCTTGGCGGCGGAGTACACATGCGCGGTCTCGGCGGCGACCACGTCCCAGGCGAAGTCGGCGGTGAGGCGTTCGCGGGCCGCGTAGGCGCGGTCCTGGGCGGCGGCGGGGTCGTCGAGGGTGGCGCGCACCGCGTCGACCAAGCCGTCCACATCGGCGGGTTCGAACGACGCGCCCGTCACGCCGTCGATCACGGCCTCGCCGAGCCCGCCCGCGGTCGAGGTGATCAGCGGGGTGCCCGCCGCGGCCGCCTCCAGCGCGACGATCCCGAACGGCTCGTACCGGCTCGGCAGCACGATCGCGTCGGCGCCGTGCAACCAGCCCAGCAGTTCGTCGTGCCCGAGCTGCCCGGCGAAGTTCACCGCGCGCGCCACCCGGTGCACCCGGGCCCGCTCGCGCAACCACTCGAACTGGGTGCCGACGCCGGCGACGGTCAGCGTGGTGCCGGGGTGCGCGCGGCGGATGCGCGGCAGCGCGGCGATCGCGTCCTGCACGCCCTTCTCGTACTCCAGCCTGCCCACATACAGCAGGCGCGGCGGGCCGGTGCGCGGCGCGCGCGGGCGAAAGGTCCACGCGCCCACGTCGATCCCGTTGCGGATGACCGTCATCGGCACGCGCTCGGGGCCGTAGAGCCGCTCCACCTCGTCCTGCATGGACGACGAACAGGTGATCAGCGCGTCGGACTCGTTGGCCAGCCACCACTCCACCGAGTGCACCTGCTTGTTGACCTTGCCCGCGACCCACCCGCTGTGCCGCCCCGCCTCGGTGGCGTGGATGGTCGACACCAGCGGCACGTCGTAGTACTCCGCCAGCGCGATCCCCGGATGCGCGACCAGCCAATCGTGCGCGTGCACCACATCGGGGGTCCAGCCGTCGCCGATGCCGGGCTTGCCCAGCGCCACGCCCGCGCGCACCATCGCGTGGCCCATGGCCAGGGTCCAGGCCAGCATGTCCTCGCCGAAATCGAACACCGGCGGATCCTCGGCCACCGCCACCACCAGCACGCCGTCCTCGATGAACGAATGCGTGGGGTGGGAGGCCGAGTCGGTGCCGGAGGGACGCCGCGACAGCACGACCACCTCGTGGCCCGCCGCCGCCAGCTCGGTGGCCAGGTGGTGCACATGCCTGCCGAGCCCGCCCACCACGACGGGTGGGTACTCCCACGACACCATCAAGATTTTCATGCATGTCCTTCTGAGACGGGGCCGTCGCATCCCGCGGCGGTCGGCAGGCGCCGCGCGTCCACTCCGGGGAAGAGACCGTCGGCCGCGTTCCATCCTGCCGCCAACCGCCGTGCTTTCGCGACCTGACCCGCGCCCAGCGCGCCCGCGATCTCGCGCACGGCGTGCGCGTGCCGGTGCGCCCGCTCCCGCGCGTACCCCGCGGCGGAGTCCTTGCTGACCATGAACGCCCAGTCGCTGGAGACGGTCAGGATCGCCTCGCGCAGCAACTGGTCGGCCACCGGATCGCGCAGCGCGGGCGCGCCGCCCTCGGCGGCGCGGGCCTTGTCCAGGGTGTCCAGCGCGAGGCGCACGATGTCGTCGTTGAGCTCGACCAGATCGCGCACCTGCTCACCGGCCCAGACGCGCCAGTCCTTGCCCGAGCCCCACGAGGAATCGGCCAGCGGGACCGGTTCGCCGACGTAACCGCGGTCTCTGGCGTCGGCGAGAGTGCCCACGGTGACGCCCGCCTCGGGCAGCGCGCGCAGCACCTGGGCCAGCCACTGCGGCCCCTCATGCCACCAATGGCCGAACAGTTCGGTGTCGAACGCGGCCACCACGAGGGCGGGCCTGCCGATGCGCTCGGACTCGGCGACGAGCCGTTCGCGGACGGTGCGGACGAAGTCCTCGACGTCGCGTTCGACGGCCGCGGCGGCGAGTTCGGGGTCGTAGGGCGCCTTGTCCGGGCCCGCCACCGTCTTGCCGGTGACGCGCGCGGGTTTGAGACCCGTCGCGTGATCGTAGTGATGAAAATCACGGTAGGCGGCGTGGCCGGGATAGCCCGATTTCGGCGACCAGACGCGGTAGCTCACCTGGAGGTCGCGCCCGAACGCCACCACGTCGGAGTCGCGCACCGGCCGCCCGAGGCTGCTGTCGCCGCGCAGCGCGGGGCCGTCGACCATGAAATGAGTCACACCGGCGGCGGCGTACTCCGTCTCCATACCGGGCGTGAAACCGCACTCGGGCGCCCAGATGCCGGTGGGGGTGGCGCCCCAGCGCAGGCGCGCGTCGGCGAGCCCTTCGGTGAGCTGGAACATGCGCAGGCGCGGGTCCAGCAGCGGCTGGAACGGGTGCGCCAGCGGGCCGCCCAGCAACTCGATGGTTTCCGCGTCGGCGAGCGCGCGCCAGACTGGTGCGGCGCCGTGACGCCAGTTCGTCTCGAACTCGGTGAGCGCCGCCGCCGCGAGCCGGTGTTCGTGCCTGCCGAGCGCCACGTTGCCCGCCAGCGCGGCCTCGTCGGCGCGCAACTGCCAGTTGCCGAGCCAGTGGTGCATGCCCGCCAGGCAGTGCGGATCGTCCAGCTGCGCCGCGAGTACCGGCGTGATGCCCAGGCTCAGCAGATGCGAACGACCTTCGGCCGCAAGGGTTCTCAACACCTCCACGACGGGCAGGTAAGTGGCGGCCCAGGATTGGTAGAGCCATTCCTCACCCACCGGCCAGCGGCCGTGATTGGCCAGCCAGGGCAGATGGGAATGCAGGACCAGCGTGAACTGGCCCGGAACCGCGTTACCGCTCAAGGCTTCACCGCGATCGCCACGAGATCCAGGCTCGCGTCGATGTCCGCGGCGATCAGGTCGAAATCGTCGATCGACACCGCGGCCACGTCGGCCGTCAGCTCGGCGGGCCACGGCTCACCGGCCAGCGCGCGCTCGATCTGGGCGTCGATGAAGGAGCCGCCGTGCTTGGCGTCCAACGCTTTCAGTGCGGCGCCGTGGTGCACGCCGGTCATCTCGGCCACCTCGAAACCGGCCTCCACCAGCAGCTCGGTGAGCTCCGCCGCGTTGAGCTCGCGGGTGTGGAACGGGTTGAGCGGGGTGTCGCGGCCGGGGGAGAAGGTGATCCGGTTCGGTGTGCTGATGAGCAGCTCGCCGCCGGGGCGCAGCACCCGCAGGCATTCGCGCAGGAACTGCGCCTGATCCCAAAGGTGTTCGATCACTTGGAAATTCACCACCACGTCGACCGCGGCGTCGTCCAGCGGCAGCGCGGCCAGGTTGCCCTGGATCATCTCCACGCGCGGGTAGCGCGCCCGCACGTGCGCCACCGCGCTCGCGTCGTAGTCGACGCCGATCACCTTCGTGGCGACGCCCGCGATCATGTCCGCGCCGTAGCCTTCGCCGGAGCCCGCCTCCAGTACCACGCGGCCCGCGCAACGCTCCAGCAAGCGCGCGTAGACGATCTCGTGGCGGCGGAACCAGTAGTTCTCCTCGGCGATGCCGGGCACCGTGCGCTCGCCGGTCAGCGGCAGCGGTTCGACGCCGCTCGCGCCCGTGATTGTGACATTCGGGTCTTCCACTGCGGCAGGGATCACAGCCTCGCTCATCATGCCGACGTTACTGAAAGGTCCGCGCACGATAACGCCCGGACCTGTGTTGCGGGGTTGCCGGACTAAGTTACCCACGAGTAACTTGGGATGGGGTAGTGTTCCGCCCTGAGCTACTCAAAGGACGTACGGCCCAGTTCGTGCGACCGCCAGACATACGCCCCCAGAACAGGAGGTCGACGAAGACCGATGCCGAACATCGTCGTACTCATCAAGCAGGTTCCCGACACCTGGTCCGAGCGCAAGCTGACCGACGGTGACTTCACCCTGGACCGCGAGGCCGCCGACGCCGTCCTCGACGAGATCAACGAGCGCGCCGTCGAGGAAGCGCTGCTGATCAAGGAAGCCCAGGGCGGCGAGGTCACCGTGCTGGCCGCCGGCCCGGACCGCGCGACCGAGGCCATCCGCAAGGCGCTGTCCATGGGCGCCGACAAGGCCATCCACATCAACGACCCGGCCATCCACGGCTCCGACGCGGTGCAGACCGCGTGGATCCTGGCCAGCGCGCTGGGCCAGGTCGAGGGCGTCGAGCTCGTCATCGCGGGCAACGAGTCCACCGACGGCCGCGCCGGCGCCGTGCCCGCCATCATCGCCGAGTACCTGGGCCTGCCGCAGCTCACCCACCTGCGCAAGCTCACCGTCGACGGCGAGAAGATCACCGGCGAGCGCGAGACCGACGAGGGCGTCTTCAAGCTCGAGGCCACCCTCCCGGCCATCGTCTCGGTCAACGAGAAGATCAACGAGCCGCGCTTCCCCTCCTTCAAGGGCATCATGGCCGCCAAGAAGAAGGAAGTTCAGGTCTTCACCCTCGAGGACCTCGGCGTCGACCCGTCGACCGTCGGTGTCGCCAACGCGGGCACCGCCGTCACGGCGTCCACCCCGAAGCCGCCGCGCACCGCGGGCGAGAAGATCGCCGACGAGGGCGAGGGCGGCAACCAGATCGCCCAGTACCTGATCGGCCAGAAGATCATCTGATCCGGCGACGCCGAACCGTATCGGTGGCTCCCCGAGCGCTCCCGGCGCGCGCGGGATGAGCCCGATCCGAGACTTGTTAGGAGAGAACACACATGGCTGAAGTACTCGTGCTCGTCGAGCACGCCGACGGTGCGCTCAAGAAGGTCAGCACCGAACTGATCACCGCCGCCCGCGCGCTGGGCACCCCCGCCGCCGTCGTGCTCGGCACCGCGGGCACCGGCGAGAAGCTGGCCGACGCCCTGGCCGCCGCCGGCGCCGAGAAGATCTACATCGCCGAGTCCGACGATGTCGAGAACTTCCTCGTCACCCCCAAGGTCGACGTGCTCGCCGGCCTGGTCGAGTCGGTCTCCCCGGCCGCCGTCATCGTGCCCGCCTCGGCCGAGGGCAAGGAGGTGTCGGGCCGCCTCGCCGCCCGCATCGGCTCCGGCCTGCTGGTCGACGTCATCGGCGTCGGCGAGGACGGCACCGCCGTGCACTCCATCTTCGGTGGCGCCTTCACCGTCGACGCCAAGGCCACCGGCGACGTGCCGGTCATCTCGCTGCGCCCCGGCGCGGTCGAGGCCGTGGCACAGGCCGGTGCCGGCGAGAAGGTGACCGTCGAGGTCCCCGTCCAGGAAGAGGGCGTCGTCAAGGTCACCGCGCGCGAGCCCATCGTCGGCGGCGACCGTCCGGAGCTCACCGAGGCGGCCATCGTCGTCTCCGGTGGTCGCGGTGTCGGCTCGGCCGACAACTTCGCGGTCGTCGAGGCCCTCGCCGACTCCCTCGGCGCGGCCGTCGGCGCCTCCCGCGCCGCCGTCGACTCCGGCTACTACCCGGGCCAGTTCCAGGTCGGCCAGACCGGCAAGACGGTCTCCCCGCAGCTCTACATCGCCCTCGGCATCTCCGGCGCCATCCAGCACCGCGCGGGCATGCAGACCTCGAAGACCATCGTCGCGGTCAACAAGGACGAAGAGGCGCCGATCTTCGAGATCGCCGACTACGGCATCGTGGGCGACCTGTTCAACGTCACCCCGCAGCTCACCGAAGCGGTCAAGGCCCACAAGGGCTGAGCTCCCCCGCCTCTCCGCGTTCAAGGCGGCTGGGTGAGGGTTCGGGTTGGTTTGGTCTGCCGTCTCCGGTGGGGGAGGTGGTCGGGTCAGCCCGTTCCCGGTGAGTTACCCATGTGCTCGCCAGATCTGTTGTTGCGTTGTGTGGCAACAGGTTTGGCGAGCATTTTGGTTTGGTCCCCGTGTGCGCGCTCCGGTCGGAGGTTGATGGCGGAACGGCAGGATATGTCGGGCGCAGTCGGTTTCAGCTCTGGCTGACGGGTGCCTCGTCCGTTGCCTCGCGGCGTCTCCGGATAACCCCCAGTGCGAACTCGGCCCAGCGAATGTTCTCCTGCTCGAAGGCGATTCCGCGCAGGAGGGTCAGGTAGGGGCCGATGCGGTCGGATTCGGTCAGGTAGGCCTGCTCGCTGCGGCCTGCGAGCAGGCGGGTGCGCCGGCGTTCGTAGCGGGCGAGTTTGGCGCGCGCCCAGCCCATGCGTTCGACCAGCACGGCCTCGACGGCTTCGCTGTCGCCGGTCTCCATGCCCTGCACTTTGACCAGCATGTCGTCGCGGATGGCGGCGGGTTTGGTGGCGTCGGCGATAAAGTCGCGCAGGACCTGGCGGCCGGTGTCGCTGATCGAGTGCAGCTTCTTGTTCGGGCGCCGCTCCTGCTCGACGACCCGAGCTTCGATCAGGCCGTCGGCGGTCATCCGCTCGAGCTCCTTGTAGAGCTGTTGCGGCGTCGCCATCCAGTAGTTCGCCACCGACGCGTCGAACGCCTTGGCCAGGTCGTAGCCGGAGGCCTCGCCGTCCATCAACGCGGCCAGCACCGCATCCCGTAACGCCATCCGGTCACCCTAACAGTATTTCGATTATTCAACTCCCGAAGTGTCGCGTCACTGGACTGCCGCACCGGAACAGCGCTAGCCTGCCAACCATTACTCAATAATTTGCCTAGGAGGTCGGCGTGTCCCATCCGTTCCGTACCGCGATCGAGTCGAGGGATCTCGACGCCGTGGAAGCACTCCTCGCCGAGAACGTGGTGTTCACCAGCCCCGTGGCCTTCGCGCCGTACGAGGGCAAGCCGGTGACCGCGGCGATCCTGCGCGCGGTGCTGCGCGTGTTCGAAGACTTCCGCTACGTCGGTGAGCTCGCCGGCGCAGAGGGACGCGACCACGCGCTGCGGTTCGAGGCCACCGTCGACGGATTGCAGCTGACGGGCTGCGACTTCCTGCACATGGACGCCGACGGTCGCATCGACGAGTTCACGGTGATGGTCCGCCCGCTCTCGGCGGCCAAGGCGCTGGCCGCGCGCATGGCCGAGCAGTTTCCACGGATCCAGCAAGAGGCCCGCGAAGCGATCGAGGGCACTGCCTCGGTCTGAGTGCGCCGACGGCCGGCGGGCCGGTCGCGGGAGATCCCCCGCCCGGATCAATGATCGGCTGGCAACTGGTCACGCACGCCGACGAAGCAATCTTCTGACTGGAAACGGAACCGCCGCGCCCCGGATGCTCAGGGGCGCGGCGGTTTCCATCTGTCCACCTCGCAGACCGTGGGCGGACGGCACCGCAGCTCCGGATGCGGCCCTGGCCGATGTGCTGGATCCGTGTGTGCCCGATGGCCCGGCGACGTCGATCGTTGTGCGGGGGAGACGACTCGCTGGACCCGGTAGCGGAGGACGCCGGGCGACGCCGTAAACATCACCGCCGGTCGGGCGTCGAGGTCCCTTCGCGGCTCGTTCGGTAGCTCGAGATGCCCGCCGGGTGCGAGCGGGTAGTGCCGGATTCGCGCGCTTGACCGATTGTTGCTTGCTGCAAGTAACTGGATATATAGTTGCTTTCTGCAAGTAAACGAGTGGAGGAGGGTGGTGTGGGGGTTTCGGGTGAGACAGCCGAAGGGCTGATCAAGGAGCTGTATCTGATCGGGCGGGCGATCCGGGCGACCCTCCTGCATCCCGAGGAGGGCGAGATGTTGCCCGGCGGGGTGGGGGTGCTGGGGACGGTCGAGGTCAGGGGACCGTGCCGGCAGGTGGATCTGGCGGGGGAGCTGTGCATCAGCGCGTCGGTGCTGAGCAGGCACGTCGCCGAACTCGTCGCGGCCGGATACCTGGCGCGCGACGCCGACCCGGAGGACGGTCGCGCCACGCTCATCCACGTAACCGACGCCGGGCGTGCACTGCTGCGCCGGGTGCGCGCCTCGCGCGCCCGCGGCCTGCAAGCCGCCCTCGACGGCTGGAGCGACGAGGACGCCGCCGCAGCCCTCGACTCGGTCCGCGAACTCAGGAACTCACTGGCCGCCCACGCGCACCGCGACGCGGAGCGCCCGGCCGCAACCAGGAATCGGGAAGTGTAAGTGTCGAATTCAACCCAACCCCCGGCGATGACCCATCGCGAAGTGCTCGAGGCGATGACGGGCCTGCTGGCCGCCCTGTTCACGGCGCTGCTGAGCACCACGATCGTCGCCACCGCCCTGCCGACGATCATCGGCGACCTACAGGGCTCGCAGACCGCCTACGCCTGGGTCATCACCTCGGCGCTGCTGGCCAACGCCGCCTCCACCCCGCTGTGGGGCAAGCTCGCCGACCTGTTCAACAAGAAACTGCTGGTCCAGCTCGCGATCGTCATCTTCGTGGCGGGTTCGGTGCTGGCCGGTGTGGCGCACAACGTGCCCGTGCTGCTGGCCGCCCGCGTGATCCAGGGCGTCGGCATGGGCGGGCTGACCGCGCTGGTCGTGGCCATCATCGGCTCCATCGTCGCCCCGCGCGAACGCGGACGGTACTCCGGGTACATGGGCGCGGTGATGGCGGTGTCGATGTCGGGCGGGCCGATCCTGGGCGGCGTCATCGTCGACAGCCCGCTGGGCTGGCGCTGGTGCTTCTTCGTGTGCGTGCCGCTGGCGGTGATCGCGCTGATCCTGGTGCAGCGCACGCTGCGCCTGCCGACCGAGCGCAAGGAGGGCGTCTCCATCGACTGGCTCGGCGCCGCCCTGCTCACCGCGGGTGTCTCGGTGCTGCTGATCTGGGTGTCGTTCGCGGGCAAGGCCGGCTACTACGCGTGGTTCTCCCGGGAATCGGCGCTCTACGTCGGCGCGGGTGTGCTGCTGCTGGCCGCGACCGTGTGGGTGGAGTCCAAGGCGAAGTCGCCGGTGGTGCCGCTGCCTATCGTCACCGAGCGCACCACCGGCCTGGCGATCATCGCCTCGGTGGCCGTGGGCATCGGCCTGTTCGGCGCGACGACATTCCTCGGCCAGTACTTCCAGACCTCGCGCGGTTTCTCGCCGACCATCGCCGGCGTGCTGAGCATCCCGATGGTGGCGGGCATGCTGATCGCCTCGGTCGCCTCCGGTCAGCTGATCACGCGGTTCGGCAAGTGGAAGGCGTTCGTGGTGTCGGGCGCCGGTCTGCTGGTGGTCGGGTTCGGCCTGCTGTCGACCATCGATCACGCCACCAACCTGTGGCTGGTCGGCGCCTTCATCACCGTCGTCGGTCTCGGCGTCGGCATGATGATGCAGAACCTGGTGCTGGCCGTGCAGAACACCGTCAGCGTGCACGATATCGGCGCCGCCTCCAGCAGCGTCGCGTTCTTCCGCACGTTCGGCGGCGCGATCGGCGTCTCGGTCCTCGGCTCGGTGCTGGCCACCCGCGTGAGCGAACTGTCGACGGAGGGCTTCGCGAAGCTGGGCATCGGCGGCGCGGCCGAGGGCGGCAGCAACCTCGACATCGGCGCGCTGCCCGAGCCCATCGCGACCGTGATCCGCGCGGCCTACGGTGACGCCACGGGCCGCATCTTCCTCATCGCCGCGGTGGCCACCGTGGTGGCGCTGATCGCGACGGCGCTGCTGCCGAACCGTCCGCTGCGCCGGACCGTCGACATCGACCCGGAACTGGACCCGATGCGCGAGCACGAGCCCGAGCCGGTGGGTGCGCGCTCGGCGTAGGAACGACCGAGGCGGGCACGGGCGGTTCGCCGTCCGTGCCCGCCGGGTAGTCGTAGGTGCGGGGAATGACTGTCGCCCCGAACCGAAAGCGGTGCGGCGGCGAGAACCCTCGGCTGGGACCATCCCCCGTAATCGGCCGCCTTCCGCACGCGGTGGGCCGGGGCGAAAACGTCGCGGTCGCGTCGCGCGCTGCCCAGCGAGCGCCGCCGGCGGCCACGGCGATCATGGCCGGTCTGTTCATCCTGTTCTTCGGTCTGATCGCGCTCGGGATCCTCGGACTCGGGGTGGTCCGGACGAGAAACGACGTCTTGCGCGGCACCATCGAGCCGGGCGACCCAGGGGCGGTGCTCGCCCTGCTGTTCGTGGCGAGCATTGCGGCGCTGTGGCTGGGCTCCGGAACCCTGCTGCTGATGGGCCGCAAGGCCGGGTGCATCCTCACGATCGTCTGCGCCGTGCTGTCCTGGGGCATCCTCGTCCTGATCTGCGTGGGCATCGGCTCGACCGGCGCTTTCGGCCCGCTCGCGGTGTTCGTGCCGCTGACGTTCCTCTACACCGGTGTGCTGGTCTGCGCGGTGGTGCCCGCCACCAAGCGCTGGGTGCACCATCGCGTCGCGCTGCGGCAGGCGCGTCGGGCGCGGTAAGGCGCGTCCGCCCGGCCACTGTGCGCTCAATGCGTGCGCGCCGAGTCGCTTCCGTCGGGCCGCTACGCGCTGACTCACGCCTCGCCGGCCGCCGAGCGCAGACCCCGCCCGCTACGAACTATGCAGCGCCGCAAGCAACGTCGTGAGAATCGAGGCCCGTCGCGCCCCGCTTCGGAGCACGGCCGACACCGGGATGCGCAGCGGTTTGCCCGACAGCATGAGGGTCGCGATTCCCTCGGTCGGGCTGTTGGCGTAGAGGATCGTCCAGGCGTCGGGCCGGTTGATCAGCTCCATGGTCGCGGTGTGGTCGGGCGGGATCGGCGGGCCGTAGGTGGGCCCCGAGGGCTGGTCGGCGAACGCGGCGCGCACCACGTTGTGCAGCAGGACCTGTTCGGATTCCGGCGGCAGCAGCAGCGGGAAGCCGCTGAGGTCGGTCAGCGTGACGTCGGTACGGCCGGCCAGCGGATGCATGGTCGAGGTCGCGATCACCAGATCCTCCACCCACAACTGCTCGACGGTGAGACCGGGCTGTTCCACGCTGCCGCGGATGAGCGCGAGGTCGCAGTCCCCGTCGGCGACGGCGGCGATCCGCTGGCGGAACGGCTTGATCACGAACTCGATCTCCGCCCCCGGATGCGCCTCGCGCGCCCCGGCGATGGCCGAGAGCGACCGGGTGGCGAACGACATGTTGGCGGCCAGCCGCACGCGCGGGCGCGACGTGCGTACGGCCGCGCGGATGGCCGATTCGAGGCTCAGCATCTGCTTGGCGAGCGGCAGCAGGCGCACACCCGCGTCGGTCGGCGACACCGATCGGGTCGAGCGCTCGAACAACTGCACCCCGAGGTCGTGCTCGAGCCGGGCGATCTGATGGCTGATCGCGGACTGTGAGATGAAGCACCGGGTGGCCGCCCGGCTGAAGCTCAGCTCCTCGCACACCGCGACGTAGTAGGTGAGCTGGCGGAGCTCCATAGTTGATCTCCATTCATGAGCGATGCAGATAAGAGTCATCTAAATTATGCGCCCCATCGGGTGAAATATCTCGGAACTCGATAACGGTTCTTCATGAGAGAAGAGATGTTCACGAGATCGACCGGGGAGATGTGAGGATGCGAGACAAGGGTCCGGTACGGGTGCTCGACACCGCGGAGCCGGAGTTCGCGAGTGTGGTGATCGTCGGATCGGGGTTCGGCGGGCTGGCGGCCGCCAAGCAGCTGGCCAAGTCGGGGGTGGACTACGTCCTGCTCTCGGCCACCCCCGAGCACTTGTTCCAGCCGCTGCTGTACCAGGTCGCCACGGGTGTGCTGTCGGCCGAGGAGATCGCGCCGCCGATCGCGACCATCGTGCGCCGCCATGGCGGCGAGGCCCGCCTGGGCAAGGTTGTGGCGATCGACGCCGACGCCGCCGAGGTGACCTACGAGACTCCCGAGGGCAGGCGCGTGCTGCGCTACGGCTCGCTGATCGCCGCCACCGGCGCGAACCAGTCGTACTTCGGCCGTGACGATTTCGCGGAGAAGACCTTCGCCCTCAAGACCATCGACGACGCGAAACGACTGCGCGCCCAGATCGACCGCGTCTACCGCGAGGCCGCCGACGCCGATCCCGAGACCAGGCGCCGCCTGCTCAGCTTCGTGGTGGTCGGCGCGGGCGCCACGGGCGTGGAGGTCGCGGGCCAGCTCGCGGAACTGGCGAAGCGGTACTACAAGAAGGACGTCACCGTCACGCTGGTCGAGGGCGCGGGCGAGGTGCTGCCCCCGTTCGGCGGCGGGCTGTCGGAGTACGCGAAGGAATCGCTCACCAAGGGCGGCGTCGAGGTGCTGCTCGGCACGTTCGTCACCGACATCGAGCCGGGCAAGGTCACCGTCAAGGACAAAGAGGGCGTGGAGCGCCGCATCGCCGCCGAGACCGTCGTGTGGTCGGCGGGCGTGCAGGCCAGCGGTTTCACCCGGGTCCTCGCCGAGGCGACGGGCGCCGAGACCGACCGCGCGGGCCGGCTGCTGATCAACCCCGACCTGACCGTCGGCGGCCACGCCGACATCTACGCCATCGGGGACATGACCTCGCTCAACGGCTACCCCGGCCAGTCGCCGGTGGCCATGCAGGAGGGCAGGCACGCCGCCGACATCATCCGGCGCGAGATCCCCGCGGGCACTCCGTTCCGGTACTGGGACAAGGGCAGCATGGCGGTGATCCGCCGCCGCAGCGCCATCGCCAAGCTCAACGACAAGATCGGCTTCCGCGGCCTGATCGCCTGGTACATGTGGCTCGCGGTGCACCTGTTCTACCTGGTGGGCTTCCGCAACCGCTTCATGGCCGTGCTCTCGTGGCTGGTGTCGTTCACCGGCAACGGCAGGCCGGGCTTCGCGGAGATCGAGAAGGAGAAGCGGGCCGAGGCGCCCCGAGCGCGGGAACGCATAGCCGCCTGAGATCCGCCCCGAACGCCCTCGGTTCGCCGGGGGCGTTCGTGTGTCGTGAACAGGGAAAAGGCGCGATTGCGGCGCGGGGGCGCGAACGGGACGCATCGCGCCGGTGAACGCTCGGTGTGACCGCGATCTCGTTCACCGAACCGGCATCGACGCGACACTTCGAGGTCGCTGGGGCGCAGTCTCGGACTGGCTTCATCACGGATATGACTATTTCGTCCGTGTTGACGGCCCCGGCTCGCCCGACGGACTCGGGGGCGGAACGGTCTCGCTACTCGCTCGTCGTGTCCTCCGACGCCGACCACCGGGAGGCGGCGCAGCGGCTGCGCTACGGCGTGTTCGCCGCCGAACCCGGCTTCCAGATCCCCGACGACGGCACCGGCCGCGACGCCGACCGGTTCGACGACCACTGCGACCACCTGCTGGTGCGCGACGAGGCGACCGACAGCTTCGTCGGTTGCTACCGCATGCTGCCCCCGGACAAGGTCGCCGCGGCGGGCGGCTACTACACCGCCACCGAATTCGATCTCACCCAGCTCGATCCCGAAGGCCAGCGGATCGTGGAGATGGGGCGGGCCTGCGTGGTGCCCGAGCACCGCAACGGTTCGGTGCTGACCCTCATGTGGGCGGGCATCCTGCACTACATCCAGCTCACCGGCTACGAGTGGGTGATGGGCTGCGTGTCCGTGCCCATGCGCGACACCCCGGCCGACGAGCCGGGCGTGAACGTGCGCGGCGTGCGGGACCTGCTGCTCGGCAGGCACGCCTCGGACCCGGAACGCCGTGTGCGCCCGCACAATCCGGTGATCGTCGACGGACGCACCCTGGACGAGCTCACCCCGCCCGCGCGGCCCAAGCTGCCGCCGCTGCTGCGTGGCTACCTGCGCCTGGGCGCGGAGATCTGCGGTGAGCCCGCGCACGATCCCGATTTCGCGGTGGCCGACTTCGTCGCGCTGCTGGGCCTGGACACCATCAACACGCGCTACCTCGAGCGGCTGCAAGGCGCGGCCGCGTCGTTGGACGGAGGACGGTGAGTACCCATGGTTTTCGACGCGCCACCCGCACAGGCTGTCCACGCGTGGATGCCGTCGAGCCCCTGCGGGCCCGGCTGCATCGAGCCGACCGATGAGATCGGGACGGCCGGGGTGGTGGTCCGCGCCCTCGGTGTGGCGGGCTTGCTCCTGACCTACCCGGTGGGTCACCTCGCCACGCCCGCCGCGCATCGCGAGGAGCTGCAACGCAAGTACGCGCGAGTGTTATTGCGCTGCATGGGAATGCGGTTGCGCGTGGTCGACAACCGGGTGCCCACCGAGCCCGTGCCGGCCGAACGGGCGGTGGCCGCGCGGATCGGGGCCGAACGGGCGGCGAACGCCGCCGCGCGCTACGCCGACACCGGAACCGGGGTGCTGGTGGTGACCGGACACGTCGGCTGGTCGGATGTGGTGGCGCTGGCGGCGGTGCAGCCGCTCGGGTTCGTGGCGCGCGCCGACCTCATCGACTGGCCCGTGCTCGGCGCGCTGGCCCGGCTGATGCGCGTCATCCCGATCGAGCGCGAGCGCCTGCGCGCACTGCCCGGCATCGTGGAGCAGATCGCGGACCGGCTCGCGGCGGGGGAGCGGGTCGCCGTGTTCCCCGAGGGCACCACGTGGTGCGGGCGCGCCTACGGCAGCATGCGGCCCGCCCTGTTCCAGGCGGCGATCGACACCGGCACCTACGTCCAGCCGGTGCGCCTGCGCTACCTCGACCGGCACGGAACCCAGTGCACCGTACCGGGATTCGTCGGTGAGGATTCCTTCGGCGACTCCGCGGGGCGCATCTTCCGCTCCCGCGGCATCACCGTCGAAATCGTCCTGGAGGCACCGGAATACCCCGGCACCGACCGTCGCGACCTCGCCCGCCGCTGTGAGCGGGCCGTGCGCGGCGCGGGGCGCCCCCGCCACGGCCGCGACTCGGCGACCTGGATCGAGGCGACCACCACCCGCGTCCAAGACCCGGCGCCCGTGGACGCGGCCGTCCCGGACCCGCCGATGCCGGCCCGCCCGGGTCTGCACCGCCGAGCGCTGGCGGTACTGCGGGGACGTTCGCATGGGGCGGCCTGAGCCGCAACGGAGGCTGCCACCTTCGGCCTCGGACATGGGCACGCCCGTTGCCCCCGGAGACGGTCTGATGGGGCCCGTCGCTGAGGAACACCAAGGCCGTGGCCATGGGCTTCTCGACTGACTCGGAGGCGACAGGTCCGACCGATCCAGTTGCGGTGGGAGGGTTTTCGTGCCGGTGCCGGTTGTCGGCCGAGAGGTGAGCGGCGGCGATCACCCCAGGCCGATCCCCCCGCTAGCGGGCAGGTGATCGTCGAAGGCCCTGTGTATCAGCGGGATACGCCGACCTCGGTGCGCCGTAGGTGGTCGGCGAAGCCGGGTTCGAGATCGGGCCACTGCATGCGGGTTCGGACGTCGGCCAGCACTTTCTTGTAGGTCTTGGCGTCGACGTAGCCCGCGTGCCGGGCGGAACTCACCATGCGCAGTCCGCCCGAGAGGTCGGGGTGGTGGGTGGCGATGAGGTGGTCGAAACGGGCCGCCGCGGCGGGCCGGTCGGTCTGGTCGCGCAGGTACTGAGCGAGGACGTGGGAGATGTTGTCGAACAACGTGTAAGCGCTGGAGTTGACCTCCAGGAAGCCGAGCGTGAACAGGTTGCGGTGGCGCCGGTTGAACGCGGTGAGGTACTGCGCGGGGCGATCGCCGTTCCAGGAGAACAGATCCGGGTCGGCGTAGGGGATGCGCATCTCGTACCCCGTGGCGTAGAGCACCACGTCGACGCGTTCGCGCGACCCGTCGGCGAACACCACGTCGGGGCCGTCGAACCGGGCGATATCGGGCTTGGCGGTGATGTCGGCGTGCTGGAGATGGTGCAGCAGTTGGGAATTGAGTAGCGGGTGCGATTCGAACAGCTTGTGGTCGGGCTTGGGCAGGCCCCAGCGGGTGACGTCGCCGACCAGCAGGCGCAGCAGGCCCGCCAGCACCGGGCGCTCGATCCAGCGCGGCAGACTCGCCCCCGATTCGTCGAGCTGGTCCGCCGGGACGCCGAAGATGTGCTTGGGCACGATGTGGTAACCGCGCCGCACGCTGATGAACGCGGCATCCGCCGATTGCGCGGCGTCGCAGGCGATATCGGCGCCGGAGTTGCCGAGCCCGACCACCAGCACCCGCTTGCCCGCGAATTCCCGTGCGCTGCGGTGGGTTACGGCGTGCCGGATCTCGCCGTCGAACTCGCCCGGGTGGTGCGGAATGCGCGGGTGCCAGTTGGTGCCGGAAGCACAGATCACGCCCCGGTACCGACGGGGCGCACCACCGGCCGGGGTGACCAGCCAGCCGTCGCCGTCGGCCACGACGGAGTCCACCGCGGTGCCGAACTCGATGCCGTCGCGCAGGCCGAAGGTGTCGGCGAAATTCCTTGTGTATTCGAGGATCTGGCGGCGGCTCGGATAGTCGCCGAAATGGCCGGGCATCGGGAAGTCGTAGAAGCCCGACACATCGCGGGAGGAGATGAAATGCGCCGACTCGTACATCGGCGTGCCCGGGTTGTCGATATCCCAGAGTCCGCCGACGTCGGTGTGGCGTTCGAAGTGGTCGTAGTCGATGCCGTGCAGGCGCAGCATGCGGGCCGCGCTCAGTCCGGCGGGGCCCGCGCCGACGACGGCGACGGCCTGCTCACGCTGGATGATGGTCTCGGTCATGGTGACTCCCGTGGGTTCGAGCGGTGGTTTCAGCCGGCGGGGCGGGCGAGATAGCGCAGCCGGCCGCGTTCGCCGACGCGCTGGAGGGCGGGCAGGAGCACGGGCACGATCCGCGGCACGGCCTGCAACAGGCGGACCAGCACGCCGTCGGAGAAGGGGACGAAGACCTCCACGCGCCCCGTGCGCATCGCCGTGTCGACGCCGTCGGCGACCTCGGCCACGGTGGAGAGCTTGCCGACGAAATTCAGTACGCTGCCGCCGTTTTCGGCTTCGTGCCGCAGCATCGGGGTGTCGACGGCGCTCGGGTAGACACCCGAGACCCGCACGCCGGTCGCGCGCAGTTCGAGGTGCAGCGCCGCGAGGAAGCCGCGCAGTCCGGCCTTGGCGGCGGTGTAGGTGGCAGACCCGGGCAGCGCGAGCATGGCACCCTGCGACACGGTCGCCACGATGTGACCGGAGCCGCGGGCGCGCAGCGCGCGGGCCGCGGCCCTGGCGAGCGCGATCGCCGAGGTGAGCATCACGCGCAGTTGCAGATCGATGGCGCGCGGCGAGGTTTCGACGACGTCGCCGGGAATGATGATGCCCGCGTTGAGGAAACAGATCTCGAGGTCGGGGCCCCACTCGTGTTCGATGCGGTCCGCCAGCGCCGCGACGGCCGCGTCGTCGGCGAGATCGCAGGCCACCGGTTCGGCTGTCGGTCCGATCTGCCGGGCGGCTTCGGCGGCGAGTTCGCGGTCGCGCTCGACGGCCAGGACGCGGTGCCCGCGCGCCGCCAACCGCCGGGCGACCTCCAGCCCTATGCCGCCTGCCGCGCCCGTGACCAGCGCATATGTGGATTTCGTCATGCTTCTCCTTCGGCGCGATACGATTCGGTCACTCGAACAGGTCGACTGACCGAATTCCGTCGAGGATAGGCGGCGCGCGGGCGGCCCGCCAGTGTTTCGTGTTACGAATTGGTCAAACGTCCAGAAATGTCGGGCCGCGCGGCTCAGTAGGCTGCGGCGGTGTGCCCGTGCCACGTCGGCGGTGCGGACGGAACGGAAGGGGCTGCGCGTGACGCGATTGAAGGCCGAGCAGCGGCGGCGCCTGCTGGTCGACGCGGCGTTCACCGTCATGGCGCGCGACGGGGTCGCGGCGGCCAGCACGCGTGCGATCTGCGCCGAGGCCGGGATGCCGCAGAGCGCGTTCCATTACGTGTTCCGGTCCAAGGAGGAGCTGCTGCGCGAGCTCACCGCGGTGGTGGTGAACGCGCAGACCGCCGCGCTGGACGATCTCGACGTCACCGCGACCACCCTGCGCGGCATGGTGCACGCGGCGTTCGAGCACCTGCTCGCCGCGACCGTCACCGAACCGGGCCGCCAGGCCGTCCTCTACGAACTCATGCTGCTCGACCTGCGCGCCGAGGACGATCCGGGCGCGCTGGGCCGCTGGCAGTACCGCCTCTACACCGAACGCGCGACCGCCCTGCTGGGCGCGCTGACCAGGCGTTTCGGCGTGCGCTGGCGCGTGCCCGTCCCGGCCTTGGCTCGCATGGTCGCCACCTCCATCGACGGGGCGGTGTTGGCGTGGCTCGCGGATCGTGACACGGAGACGGCTGGTGAATCGCTGCGTGCGCTGGCCGAAGCGGTAATCGGGTTGGCGGAGGGTTCGTCCGATGGTCGGGAGTGAGGACCGCCTACTCCGTATCCAGCCGATCCAGTAGTTCGACCGCCGCGCGCGCGTACTCACCGATCCAGCGGTCGTAGATGCGTTTGATCGGCAGCGGGGCCAGGGAGAGGTGGCGCTCGCGGCCGATCTTGCGCCCCGTGACGAGTTCGGCGGATTCGAGCACGCGCAGGTGCTGCAACACGGTGGTGCGGTCGAGGTCGGGGAAGCGCGCGCACAGTTCACCGGTGGTCAGCGGCGATTCCTTCAGTGCGTCGAGCATCCCGCGCCGCGTTGCGGAAGCGAGTGCCTTGAACACCGCGTCATCGTCGGAGGTCTTGTCCGCGCGCTCTGACATGTTGTAAATTTACAACATGACAGCTACCGACGCACTCACCGAGATCTCCTTCACCGTTTCGGGGCGGATCGCGCGCCCCTGCGCCGAGGTGTACGAAGCCGTCGCCGACCCGGCCCAGCTCTCCAAGTACTTCACCACCGGCGGCGCGCGGGGCCGCCTTGAACCCGGCGCCGACATCACCTGGGACTTCCACGATTTCCCCGGCGCGTTTCCCGTCGAAGTGGTGGAGGCGATTCCCCCGCGACGCATCGTGATCCGCTGGGAGGGTGAACACACCGCGGGCGAATCCGGCAAGACCACAACCACTTTCGAATTCGAGCCGCTCGACGGCGACACCCGCACCCTGGTCACCATCACCGAATCCTCCTGGCGCCCCACCCCCGAGGGCGTGAAGAGCGCGACCGGCAACTGCGAAGGCTGGACCGGCATGCTCGCCGCCATGAAGGTCTGGCTCGAGCACGGCATCGTCCTGCGCGAAGGCTTCTACGCCTGACGGGTGGCCGCGCGATTCGCGGAGGTGGCCGATCGCGCGTCGGCACGCCTCGGTGTGCCAGGCGAATCCTCGTGGTGGCTGGCCGGTTCCGGCTAGGAGCTCCCCGCGAGCACCTCGCGCAGCTTGGCGGCGAAAGCTTCCGGCTGGCCCGCGTAGCCGAATTCGCCGTCCATGAAGCCGCCGTGGTGGCTGGGGAAGACCACGGCCTCGGTGCCGAGGAATGCGGCGGTCGCGAGCGCCGTGCGGCCGGTCTCCACGTCGAGGGATTCCTCGCCGACGGCGATCACCAGGCGGGTGGGGGCGGATTTCAGGGCGTCGACGTCGGGGCGGTAGTCGCTGACGGCCCAGGCGAGGTCGGAGAGCAGGGGATTGTCCCGGGTGCCGTCGTCCTCGGTGGGCATGCCGAGCTGGGCGGGATCCGGTGGGGGAGTGGCGAAGTAGTCGTCGGTATAGGGGCCCGGCCACGAGGTCATGGCGATGAAGGCAGCCATGCCGGCCCCGAAACCCTTCGCCCGGTAGGCCTCGGTGACGGCCGCGCGGGCGCGCGCTGCGGGCTCGGCGTCGGGGAGCAAGGTGATCAGCGGCGGCTCGTGCGCGACGAGGGTGAGCACGTCGCCGGGATGGGCCGCGACCAGCGCGAGGCCGACGATCGCGCCGCCGCTGCTGCCGAACAATTCGACCGGCCCCGCGCCGAGCGCCTCGATCAGCGCGTGCACATCGCCCGCCTGCACAGTGGGCGAGTGTGTTTCGACCCCGTCGGACCGCACACTGCGACCGAGTCCGCGCGGGTCGTAGGTCACGACCGTGCGCTCCGGGAACCGGGCCACCAGCGCGCGGAAGCCGCTCGCGTCCATCGGCTGGGCGATCAGCACCAAGGGTGGCCGCCCGTCGGCGGTGGGCAGCGGACCGTGCACGTCATAGGTCAGGTCGACCCCGTCGAGCTCGAGTACGTGAGTCGTCATACGGGTGTAGACGACGCCCGGAACGAAAACTCATCGGTGCGAATTCGCAGGCCGGTCGGACGACCTGACTGCGAGCGGGGGACGGTCGCGACGTGCGGCGTCCTCGCCCGGGAATTTGTGCCACTACTCTCCGGCGGCACAGGCTGGTTCGAGTAGGCGGCCCGGCGACAGTTCGCGCTCCGCGACCGCCGGCTCGGAATCCGTGGCCGGTTCACGTTGAAGTTCGGACGCTACCGATCTCGGGCGGTGCGAAGCCCGGCTTCCATCTCGTCCAGCTCCGCGAGAACCCGCGCCAGACGCTCGCGATCGGTGTCCTCCAGACGCACCGCGCGGGCGCGCGCCAACGCATGCTCGGCGGCCTCGAAATCCTCCGCGCGCAGCGCGAGTTCGGCTCGGTAGGTGAAGGATTCGACGAGTTCGGCCGGGGTGGCGGTGTCTTTGTCGCGCTCCAATGCGGCGTCCAGGATCTCCGCCGCGCGGACGTGTTTGCCGTGGGAGTCACCCATGACGATCGCGCGGCGCAGGGATGTGGTGAGTTTGGTCGCGGCCGGGTCGGCGGGGGTGGGGGACGGGTCGTCGGTCATGAAGCGGACCCAGTTGCCGCCGGGGTCGATGACGGTGAAACCGGTGCGGTTGCCGTCGTTCTTGCGGATGCGGGGACGGGTCATGCGGGGGATGCCGGAGACCAGGAGTTTGCCGTGGACGCGGCGCATGCCCGCCGCGAACGAGTCGAACAGCGCGCCCGTGTCGGACACCAGGACTCCGCAGGTGCCGTAGGAATCCTCGGGGTCGAAACCGGGGATGCCGAAGAAATCGAGCCGGATGTCCTCGCGGCGCAACGACACGTACGGGTTCGGGACCTTCTGGTAGTAGGCGCGAGAGAAGCCGAGCATGGTGTAGAACTCGACGATCTCGTCGATGGAGGGGCAGGGGAGCATCGGCACCATGGTCTCGTTCGCCACGATGTCCTCCTCACTTCGGTGATCGGGTTGCCTTGGGTGCGAAGGTCATTCGCGCTCGCCGGCCATGGTGAACGCGCCGTCCTCCAGGCGGCGGATGAGCCGGCGCGTCCATTCCGCGCCGTTGTCGGCGGTGCGCAGCCACAGCGAGATCACCTCGCCGACCGGCCCCCACGCGTCGAGATCGGCTTCGCCGGGCAGGTGGGCGGTGATGCTCGCGCGCCACTCGTCCATCGCGCGGGCGCGGGCGCGCAGCATCTCCAGCGCCTGATCGCGGGGGAGGTCTTCGATCAGGCCGACGGCCGCGCCGAGCACGTCGAGACCCGGCGCGTGATCGGTGAGCGCGCGGCCCAGCAACGCGAGGTATTCGCGCTCGCCCGCCTCGGTGAGCTCGTACTCGATCCGCGGCGGCCCGCCCGCCTCCGAGGGCGCCGTCTCGTGCGCGATCAACAGTCCCTGTCGCGTCATGCTCTTGAGCGCGTGATACACCGAACCCGAAGTGGCCGTGGACCATTCGTGCGCGCCCCACGACTCCAGATCCGCGCGGATCTGATACCCGTGCGCCCGCCCCCGCCTGCGCAACGCGCCTGAGACCAACAGCCGTACCGAGTTCACAACCTTCCTTCCGAGCGATTAGCCAAATTTGGCTAATCGCGAGGCTACACCGGACCGCGCAAGATCACTAGCCTCGGAGGTACGCGCCCGTTGCTCTCGATCGCCGTCGACGCCGCTCTCGCACTCGCCGCGTGCTCCGCCGATTCCGAGCGCGGCGTCCGTGGCGGCCCAGGTGGACGTACCCGGCGCCGCCGCGGTTCAGCCGATTCGCTCGCCCGTCTCCGGGTCGAACAGGTGGACCGTCGCGTCGGACCGCTTGCGCAGCCGGACCGCGTCGGCGAGCTTGGCCGGGATGCGCGGCAGCGACCGGGCGACCAGCTGGGTGCCGGGGGCCGGGTGGCCGTAGATGTAGGCCTCGCTGCCCAGATCCTCGATGAGGTCGATGACGATCTCGATGCCCTCGCCCTCGGACAGCTCCAGCTGTTCGGGGCGGATGCCGACGGTGACCTCGCTCAGCCCGGCCTCGTGCAGCAGGGTCAGCTGGTCGCGCTCGAGTTCCAGCGTGGCCTTCTCGCCGATGCGCACGCCCTCGGCGGTGATCGGCGCGGTCATCAGGTTCATCGCGGGCGAGCCGATGAACCCGGCGACGAACGCGTTGGCCGGACGGTCGTAGAGCTCGGTGGGCGAGGCGAACTGCTGGAGCCTGCCGTCGCGCAGCACCGCCACGCGGTCGCCCATCGTCATCGCCTCGACCTGGTCGTGCGTGACGTAGACGGTGGTGGTGCCGAGCCTGCGCTGCAACGCCGCGATCTGGGTCCTGGTCTGCACGCGCAGCTTCGCGTCCAGGTTGGACAGCGGCTCGTCCATGCAGAACACCTTCGGCTCGCGCACGATCGCGCGGCCCATCGCCACCCGCTGGCGCTGCCCGCCGGACAGCTTGGCGGGCTTGCGATCCAGGTACTGGGTGAGGTCGAGCAGGCGCGCGGCCTCCTCGACCTTGGCCCGGCGCTCGGCCGTGGGAACGCCGCGCAACTTCAGCGCGAAGCCCATGTTCTCGGCGACCGTCTTGTTCGGGTACAGCGCGTAGTTCTGGAACACCATCGCGATGTCGCGGTCCTTCGGCGCGACGCCGACCATGTCCTTGCCGCCGATCTCGATGGTGCCGTCGTCGATGTCCTCGAGCCCGGCCAGCATGCGCAGCGCGGTGCTCTTGCCCGAACCGGAGGGCCCGACCAGCACGACGAATTCGCCGTCGGCGATGTCGAGATCCAGCGAATCCACCGCGAGTCGATCCGAACCCTCGTAGATGCACGAGGCGTTGCGGTAGGTGATCGTTGCCATGAGTGAAATGCCTTCCGGGAACGGGGATTACTTGATTGCGCCGAAGGACAGGCCGCGGACCAGCTTGTTCTGCGCCAGCCAGCCGCACAGCACCACCGGCAGCGCGGCCAGGGTCGCCGCGGCGCACAGCTTGGCCCAGTACAGGCCCTCACCGGCGATGAAACCGACCATGAACACGGGCATGGTCTGGGCGCGCACCGCGGTGAGGCTGACGGCGAAGAAGAATTCGTTCCACGAGAAGATCACGCAGATCAGCGCCGTCGCCGCGATGCCGGGGGAGACCAGCGGCAGGATCACCTCGCGCACCGAGCGCCACAGGCTCGCGCCGTCCAGGCTCGCCGCCTCCAGCAGTTCGCCGGGCACCTCGAGGAAGAACGAGCGCATCATCCAGATCGCGATCGGCAGGTTCATCGCCGTGTAGAGCACGACCAGGGCCCAGATGTTGTCCAGCAGGCCGATATTCGACACGATCACATACAGCGGCACGATCGCCGCGACGATCGGCAGCATCTTGGTGCTGATGAAGAAGAACAGCGCGTCCTGGGTCTTGGCCACCGGCCGCAGCGAGAGCGCGAACGCCGCGGGCACGCCGAGCAGCAGCACCAGCGCCGTCGAAATGCCGGTCGCGAACAGGGAATTCAGGAATCCGGTGCCGACGCCCTGGTCGAAGACCGCGCGGAAACCGTCCAGCGTGGGGCTGAACACCACCTTGGGGGTGGTGGTGTAGGCGTCGACCTCCTGTTTGAAAGCGGTGAGCACCATCCAGAACACCGGGAAGAAGAAGCCCAGCCCGGCGATCCAGGCGATCACGCCCCAGGGTTCGAACTTGCGGCGCTTGACCTTGTTCGCGCGCCCCGCCGTGGTGGTTGCGGTACTCATCACGCTGCCTCTTCCTTGCCGGTGAATGTCTTGAAGATCAACCGCAGTGCGAAGTTGGCGATCACCAGGGTGAAGATCACGACGATCACGCCCATCGCCGCGGCCTGGCCGATGTCGAAGCCCAGGAAGGCGCGCTGGTAGATGTAGAACGGCAGGTTGGAACTGGCCGTGCCCGGCCCGCCCTGGGTGATCATGTAGATCGCGTCGAAGGTGTTGACCAGGTAGATCGCGCCCAGCACGGTGCCGAGTTCGATGAACCGGCGCAGGTGCGGCAGGGTGAGTTCGCGGAACAGCTGGAACGCGCCGCCGCCGTCCACGCGGCCCGCCTCGAGCACGTCGCGCGGCATCGATTGCAGGCCGGCCAGGATCAGCAGCATCATGAACGGCGTCCACTGCCACACCAGGTTGATCATCACCGCGGCGAGCGGGAAGCGGCTCACCCAGTCGACCTCACCCACCCCGAACGGGGAGAGCACGAAGTTGACGATGCCGAACACCGGGTCGAGCATGGCGGTCTTCCACAGCAGCGCGCCCGCCACCGGAGTCACCAGGAACGGTGTGATGAGCAGTGTGCGAACGATGCCGCGGCCCAGGAAGACCCGGTCCAGCAGCAGCGCCAGCAGCAGGCCGAGCACCACCGAGATGAGCACCGTCCCCACGATGAGGATCACGGTGTTGAACGCGACCTGCCAGAACGTGCTGTCGACCACCACGTCGAGGTAGTTGCGCAGCCCCACGAAGTGACGCGAGCCCGGCCGCACCAGATTCCACGACAGCGTGGAGTAGTAGAGGGTGAACAGGAACGGGATCTGGGTCACCACGATCATGAAGATCAGGGCGGGCAGCAGCGGTCCGCGCCTGCGCCACCCTTCGGCGCGAGAGATGGTGGTGTTCTTCGACTTCCGGATCGCGGCGACGCGGTCGGCCTGGGTGCGCGGACTGTGTTCCTGCGGGGTCTCCGGGGCGATGGCGGTCATGACGTCTCCTGATAGGTGCGGCCGACGGACTGCGCGTAGTCCTGGGCTTGCTCGAGCGCGGCGGAGACCGATTTCTGGCCGGCGATCGCGGCGCTGATCTGCTGGCTCACCCGGGTGCCCAGGTCCTGGAACTCCGGGATGGCCACGAATTGGATTCCGGTGTAGGGCACCGGATCCAGCGTCGGCTGGTTCGGGGTGGCGTTGCCCAGGGAGTCGAGGGTCAGCTGACCGTAGGCGGCCGAGGCCTCCTTGTACTCCGGGATCTCGTAGGTGGAGAGCCTGCTGCCCGGCGGTACCCGCTCCCAGCCGAGTTCGGTGCCGACCAGCTGGATGTAGTCCTTGTCGGTCATCCAGGAGATGAATTTCCATGCCGCGTCGGGCTTGTCGCTGCTCACCGGGATGCCCAGCGACCAGGTGTAGAGCCAGCCGGGGCTGGCCTTGTCGACCTTCGGGGCCATCGCGTAGCCGATCTTGCCCGCCACCGTGGAGGAGTTCGGATCCTCCAGCACCGACACCGCCGAGGTGGCGTCGTACCACATCGCGGTGCGGCCCTGGCCGAATTGCGTGGCGCACTCGTTGAATCCGCTCGTCGCGGCGCCGGACTGGCCGTAGTCGCGCAGCAGGTCCACGTAGAACTGCACGGCGCTCTCGGTTTCCGGGCTGGTGAGCTGGGCGTTCCAGTCGTTATCGAACCAGCGGCCGCCGAAGGTGTTGATCACCGTGTTCACCGGCGCCAGCACCTCACCCCAGCCGGGCTTGCCGCGCAGGCAGATTCCCGACATGTCGGGCGAATCCAGTTGGCGCGCCGCGTCGGCGACCTGCTGCCACGTGGGTTCGCGCGGCATGGTGATGCCCGCCTGGTCGAACAGGTCCTGCCGGTACATCAGGAACGAGGACTCGCCGTAGAACGGCACCGAGTACATATCGCCCTCGTAGGACAGGGATTCGCGTAGCGAGGGGATGAAATCGTCGGCGTCGTAACCGGGCGTCTGGTCGATGTAGTCGGAAAGATTGACCAGCCAACCGTTTTCGGCCCACTGCGGGGTCTCGTAGTTGCTGATCATCACCACGTCGAACTCGCCGCCGCCCATCGCGGTGGAGGCGGTGATCTTGGCCCGCGCCTGATTCTCCGACAGCGTGACGAAACGCAGGTCCACACCGGGGTTCTCGGCTTCGAAGCGGTCCGAGAGCGCGCGGGCGTCGGTCATCTGGGAGTTGGACACCATGGCGATGGTGACGGTCTGATCGGTCGTGCCGAGCGTTCCCGCACCGGCGCAACCCGCCGATGCCAGCAGCGCGACGGCCGCGAGGCAGCCCGCGGTGCGGCGCCGGACACGTCGTTGTGTTTTCACGGTCAACTCATCCTCACTGATCCAACAGATAACGGGCACAGTCGATATCGCAGACGAGCAGCTTGGCCAGGCCGCCGCGCACCGCGCCGAGGATGGCGCGGTGGCGGCCCGCGCCGCCGGCGATCAGGATCGTCTTGGGACAGGCCCGGATGTCCTCCAGCGGCACCGAGAGGGTGCGCTCCTGCAGGCCGCTGTCCACCGGTGTGCCCTCGGCGTCGAAGAACCGGCCGCCGATCTCGCCCACGGCGCCGAGATCGAGGAGTTCGTCGAGGGTTTCGGCGTTCAGGAAGCTGCCTTCGAACAGCGTGGTCGCGGTGGAGGCGGGGCCGACGCCGAAGAGCATCGCGTCGGCGGTGCGACCGGCCTCCAGCGTCTGCGAGAGCATCGAATCCGCGCGCAGCGAGGCCACGGTGGCCGCGTCGGCGTAGAGCGGGGCGGGCAGGCGGACGATGTCGGCCTGCAACATCTGGGCGCAGCGGCCCAGGATGAACTCGGTGCCGGTCTGGTAGTCGGCGGTGGTGATCGCGCCGTCGAGCTGCACCACGGCGCGGCAGGTGGCCAGCCCCGAGGTGAGCGCCATCGCGACGGCCGCCTGCTCCGGGCCCCAGGTGATGCCGAGGACATCGTCGGGCGCGAGGCGTCGCAGCAGCAGCGCGGCGGCGGCCCGTCCGATGCCGGTGTAGAGCGACGGGTCGCCGGGCGGCCCGGGGTCGAAGCGCGGCGCGGCGACCACCACGGCCTCGGTGAGGCCGAAGCGGCGTTCCAGCTCGCGTTCCTCGTCGGCGTGCAGGTCGTCGCGCAGGCCGGGCGGGATGACCACCTCGATGCGGACCAGTCCGTTGGCCTTGGCGCGCGCCACCAACCGGCCCGCGGTAGGGCGGGAGACGCCGAGGCGCTTGGCGATCTCGGCCTGGGTGAGGCCGTCGAGGTAGTACATGGTCGCGGCGCGCAGGGCCAGGCGCAGCTCGTCGGGTGCGTTCGCGCCCTGGCCGCCCTCGGCCGCCGGAACCGCCACCTCTGTCACCGTCGACCTCCGGATGCTCCGCGCCTCAGGCCGATTCTCGGTGAGCATGTGCTCAGTAGCCTGAGTAGATGCTCAATACGCTAACATGTGGACTGTGACGTACACAACACCTTCGCCGGGCGCGCGGATGCGGGCGGCGGTCCTGGTCGCGCCGGGACGCATCGAGATCGAGAAGCGGCCGGTGCCCGCGCCCGCGCCGGGTGACGTGCTGGTCCAGGTGACGGCGGTGGGGGTGTGCGGGTCCGACACGCACTACTTCCGGCACGGGCGCGTCGGCGATTTCGTCGTCGCGCAACCGCTGGTGCTCGGGCACGAGGCGGCGGGCCGGATCGTCGGGGTGGGTGCCGGCGTCGACGCGAGCCGGATCGGGCAGCGGGTCTCGATCGAGCCGCAGCGGCCCGACCCGAGCAGCGCCGAGACCCGTCGCGGTGACTATCACCTGTGCCCGCACATGCGGTTCTTCGGGACGCCGCCCGTCGACGGTGCGTTCTGCGATTACGTGACCATCGGCGCCGACTTCGCGCACCCGGTGCCCGACAGCGTGTCCGACGAGGCGGCGGCGCTGTGCGAGCCCCTGTCGGTGGCGCTCGCGGCCGTGCGAAAAGCGTTGATATCCGGTGGTTCTCGCGTGCTGATCACCGGTGCGGGGCCCATCGGCCTGCTCACCGCGCAGGTGGCGCGCGCCTGCGGGGCGGTGGAGATCGTGGTGAGCGATCCGGACGCCGCGCGACGGGAGCGGGCCGTGGCCTCTGGAGCGACCACGGTGTGCGAGCCGGGCGACGACCTCTCCGGCCTGCGGGCGGATGCGTTCATCGACGCCTCCGGTGCCGCCTCGGCCGTCGTGGCGGGCATGGGGGCGGTGCGCCCGGCGGGCACGGTGGTGCTGGTCGGGTCCGGTGCGAGCAGTATGGAACTGCCGACCCAGCTGATCCAGAACCGGGAGCTGACGGTCACCGGCGTGTTCCGCTACGCCCACACCTGGCCCGCGGCGATCGCGCTCACGGTGACGGGCAGGATCGACCTGGACGGGTTGGTGACCGCGCGGTTCCCGCTCGAACGGGTCGCCGAAGCGCTGGACGCCGATCGCGTGCCCGGCAACGTCAAGACGGTGGTGGAGGTGTCATGAGGCTCGACGCGAAAACCTTGCCGGAGATCGGCATTCCCGCACCCGAGTACGACCGCGCCGGAATCGGCGTCGGCATCGTGCATTTCGGTGTCGGCGGCTTCCATCGCGCCCACCAAGCCGTCTATCTGGACCGGTTGATGAACGCGGGAGAGGCGCGGGAGTGGGGCATCTGCGGGGTCGGGGTGCTGCCCGGCGACCGGCGGATGGCCGACGCGCTCACCGTGCAGGACGGGCTGTACACGCTGCTCGTCGAACATCCCGACGGCACCCGGTCGGCCCGCGTGATCGGGTCGCTGGTCGACTACCGGTACGCGCCCGACGATCCCGAGTCGGTCGTCGAACTGCTGGCCGCGCCGTCCACCCGGATCGTGTCGCTCACCATCACCGAGGGCGGGTACGACATCGACGCGGCGGCGGATGCCGAGGTCTCCGTATTCGGTTTGCTCACAGCGGGATTGGCGCGTCGGCGGGAGCGCGGGGTGCCCGCGCCGACCATCGTGTCGTGCGACAACATCGAGGGCAACGGCGTGGTCGCGCGCCGGGCGCTCACCGGGTACGCCGAACGGATCGATCCGGGCCTGGCCGCGTGGATCGCCGCCGAGGTGCGGTTCCCGAGTTCGATGGTCGACCGCATCACCCCCGCCACCACCGAGTCCGTGATCGACGCCGTGGCAACGGAATTCGGCGTGGCAGACCGGTGGCCGGTGGTGGCCGAACCGTACTCGGCATGGGTGCTCGAGGACGACTTCGCCGACGGCAGGCCGCCGCTGGCGGACGCGGGCGTGCTGCTGGTGGACGATGTGACGCCCTACGAATTGATGAAGCTGCGGCTGCTCAACGCCGGGCACCAAAGTCTGTGCTACTTCGCCTATCTTGCTGGATACCGGCTCGTCCACGAGGCGGCGGCCGACCCGCTGTTCGCCGAATTCGTCGGCGCCTACATGGAATACGAGGCCACACCCACTCTGCTGCCGGTGCCCGGAATCGACCTCGCCGACTACCGGCGCACGATCCTGCGCCGCTTCGCCAACCCCGGCATCGCCGACACCGTCGAGCGGCTGTGCGCGTGGTCGTCGGACCGCATACCGCAGTGGTTGCTGCCGGTCGTCCGCGCCAACCTGGCGTCCGGGGGCTCGGTGCGCCTGGCGGCCGCCACGGTCGCGTCGTGGGCGCGGTATGCCGAGGGGGTGGACGAGCACGGCGAGCCGATCCACGTGGTGGACCAGCTGGCCGACCGGCTGGTTCCGCTGGCGCGGTCGCAGCGGGACGATCCGATCGCCTTCCTCACCGACACCGCCGTCTTCGGCGATCTGGCCGAGCAGCCGCGCTTCGTGGACGCGTATGTGCGCGCGCTGGACTCCCTGCACCGTCATGGTGCTCGGGAGACGTTGGCGCACTTGATCTCCGAGGTGACGGTATGAACGGCGCGCTCGTCGTGGGCGAGGCACTGATCGACGTCGTCGTGCGCGACGGGCGGATTCGCGACGAACACGTCGGCGGCAGCCCGCTCAACGTCGCGGTCGGACTCGCGCGGCTCGGCAGGCCCGTCGACTTCCGCACCCACCTCGGACCGGATCTGCACGGCGACGACGTGGTCGAGTACATCACCGCCTCCGGAGTCCGGCTGCCGCCCGGACGCTCCGCCGCGCGCACCTCCACCGCGATCGCCACCCTGGACGAAAACGGCTCGGCCGACTACGAATTCGACCTCGACTGGGACCTGCCGGTGCCCTCGGACCTCGGCGATCCACGGGTGATCCACACCGGTTCCATCGCCTCGGTCCTCGAACCCGGGTGCCATGCCGTGGCCGAAATGCTGCGCGCAGGAAGGACATCGGCGACGATCACCTACGACCCGAACGTCCGGCCGTCGATCATCGCCGACGAGGACGCGGCCCGCGCGCGCATCGCCGACCTCGTCGCGTTGAGTGATGTGGTCAAGGTCAGCGACGAGGACCTGCACTGGTTCGATCCGGACCGGACCCCGGAGGAGGTCGCCCGCGACTGGTTCGCCTCCGGCCCGGCGCTCGTCGTCGTCACCATGGGCGGCCGCGGCGCCTTCGCGGTGAGCGGTACGGGCCTGGTGACAGTGCCCGCCTACCCGGTCGACGTGATCGACACCGTCGGCGCGGGAGACGCCGCCACCGCGGGCCTGCTCGACGCCCTCTGGTCCGCCGACCTCCTCGGCGCCCACCGCCGCCCCGCCCTGGCGGACATCGACACGACCACCGTCGCCCGCATCCTCCGCACCGCCACCCTCAACTCCGCTCTCACGGTCGCCCGCGCCGGCGCCGACCTCCCCGACCGCGCCACCCATGACGCCGCCGCGGCCCGCTTCGCCGGATTGTCCGGCTGACGACCGGGCGTGCGGAGCGGCACGATCGCGTCCGCCCAAGGTTTGAACTCCCCACAACTCTCTGACTAAAGTCAAAGAAATGGGCGACGAGCTGATCGGGCGGGTGCGGCGGTTCAACCGGACGGTCACCGAACGTGTGGGGGTGCTGCATGATCACTACCTCGGTCGTGATCGGCCGATCGGTGAGGCCCGATTGCTGTGGGAGGTGGGGGAGGGCGGGTGTGACGTGCGGTGGTTGCGGCAGCGGCTCGGCTTGGACTCGGGTTATGTCAGCCGGTTGCTGCGCTCCCTCGAGGCCGACGGCTTGGTGACGGTGGCGCCGCACCCCGGCGATCGGCGGTTGCGCACCGTCCACCTCACCGACGCGGGCCGCGCCGAGCGGGCCGAACTCGACCGTCGCAGTGACGAACTGGCGGCCTCGTTGCTCGGCCCGCTCAACGGGGCTCAGCGCGAGCGGTTGGTGGCGGCGATGGCCGAGGTCGACCGGCTGCTCACCGCGTCCACCGTCACCGTCGACGTCGTCGCGCCCGATCACCCCGACGCCGCACACTGCCTGCGGTCCTACTACGCCGAACTCCACGAGAACTTCGACACCGGATTCGACCCCGGCCGGAGCCTGCTGCCCGACGCCGGGGAGCTGAGCCCGCCGCGCGGCCTGCTGCTGGTCGCCCGCCTCTACGGCGAACCGGTCGGCTGCGCGGGGTTGAAACTGCCCGTGCACGGCGTCGCCGAGATCAAGCGGATGTGGGTCTCCCCGGACGTGCGCGGCCTCGGCCTCGCCCGCAGGCTGCTCACCGAACTGGAAGCACACGCCGCCCGACACGGCCACGACCGCGTCCGCCTCGACACCAACAAGACGCTCACCGCCGCGATCGCCCTCTACCGCGCGCACGGCTTCGAGGAGATCGCGCCGTTCAACGACGAGCCCTACGCCGACCACTGGTTCGAGAAGCGGATCGGCTCGTAGCGGAGCTTTTTGGGAGCGATCACAGCCAAACCGGCCTGATCCTCGTCACGGTGGACAGGATCCGGCGCACCCGGAGCAACCCGGCCCCGAACCGCGACCTGTGCCGTAAGTTCGCGCGTACCGCTTCGTCTCGGAGGGATGTGAGGCATGGTCGCCGGTCGGTTGCCCAAGG
The DNA here is from genome assembly GCF_003315035.1 of Nocardia puris. GTDB lineage: Bacteria > Actinomycetota > Actinomycetes > Mycobacteriales > Mycobacteriaceae > Nocardia > Nocardia puris. Next base: position 1,043,578 of record NZ_QNRE01000001.1, on the reverse strand, counting down.
GACGGCTCGCGCGCAGCGGCCGGATCGGACGTCTGGCCGCCGGGCAGGCGGTGCGCGGCGTCGGGACGCGGTTGTCGATGATCGGCAAACCCGAGCAGGCCAGGCAGTTGCTGGCCGAGCGGTCCGCGTTGCAGGCCGCCCAGCAGGTCGTCACCGTGCTCGGCGGCATGAAGGGCGCGTCGATGAAGCTCGGGCAGATGCTGTCGGTCCTCGACATCGACCTGGTGCCCGAATCGCATCGGGAACTGTTCCGCACCAAGCTGTCCGAGCTCACCGACCGCGCGCCGACGGTGCCGTTCGACACCATGCGCGCGGTGATCGAACAGGATCTCGGACCGCTGGCGCGGGCATTCGCCGACTTCGACGAGACGCCGGTCGCCGCCGCTTCGATCGGCCAGGTGTACCGGGCCAGGACCCACGACGGTCGCGACGTCGCGCTCAAGGTGAAGTACCCGGGCGTCGACGAAGCAGTCGAGTCGGACATGCGCAACCTCGACCTGTTCAGCAAGCTGTGGAAGTCGATGTTGCCCAGCGCGGCCGACGCCGGTGTGCTGGACGAGATCAGCCGCAATATCGCCGGTGAGCTGGACTATCCGCGCGAGGCGCTGGCCCAGCACCGGGTGTCGGAGCGCTACCGCGGGCACCCGTACATCACCGTTCCCGACACCGTGCCCGAGCTCTGTTCGCACCACGTGCTCGTCAGCGAATTCGTGGCCGGGCATCCGTTCCAGCGCCTGCAGGAACTGCCCGACGCGGCGCGCGACGAGTTCGGCGAGCTGATCTACCGCTTCTACATCAGCGCGATGTTCGCCGACCACGAGTTCTGCGGTGACCCGCATCCCGGCAATATCCTGCTGGCCGCCGACGGGCGCCTGGCCTTCGTGGATTTCGGGCTCTACAACCGGATGGACCCCGCGCACCTGGACTTCGAGCGCATGGTGCTGCGCGCGGCGGGCGAGTTCCGTCCGAAGGATATCTACACGACGTGGGTGGCGCGCGGCATCGTCGACCCGGAGTCGGCCGTCACGCCGGAGGAGTGCCTGGAGTACGTGTGGGCGGCGGCGGGGTGGCACCTGCTGGACGAGGAGATCACGGTGACCCCCGAGGTCGCCACCAGCGCGATCCTGCTGGCCGTGGACCCGAGGGCCGCCGAGTTCCGCAATATGCGCCACCAGTTGCTGCCGCCCGAGCACGTCTTCTCGCGCCGGGTGGACCTGTGGACCTTCGCCGCGCTCGGGCAGCTCGGCACCACCAACAACTGGCATCGCCTGGCGCGCGAATGGCTCTACGACGAACCGCCCGCCACCGAGATCGGCCGGGCCGTGGCGCGGTGGCGCGCGGACGCCGTTGGGTAGCGGCACAAACATTCGCGCTCCCCGCTGGGACCTGTCGGAATCTCCGCAGACGGACGTCTGACCAGGTTCGGGTGTCGGGCATCCTCGGAGCGGGTCGGTACCGGCCGACCCGGAGGAGAGGTGGGCGATGCGGGAATTCCAGGCCGGAGGCCACAGCCGCGGGGCGCGGATCGTCCGGCTGCTGTGCCGGATCTTCGTGCGGCCGACCCTGACGATCTGGCCGGTGCGCGGCCCGCTGGCGCCGTTCATGGGACTGGTGGATCTGGTGCACCGGCCCGTGCCGCGCCTGGCCGAAACGGAGTTGCGCACTGTGCGGGGCGGGCGGTGGCGCGCCGAGCTGGTCACGCCGGAGCGGCGGCCGGCGCGGCCGGGGGCGATCATCTACTTCCACGGTGGCGCGTTCGTGTTCTGCGGTGTGGCGACCCACCGCCGCATCGTGGAGCGCTTGGCGTTGCGCACCGGGATGCCGGTGCTGTCAGTGGACTACCGGCAGCATCCCGTCGGTCGGCTCGCCGACGCGCTGGACGACGCCGCCGACGCGGCCCGCTGGCTCGGCGACTACACCGGCGGCGAACCCCTGGTGTTCGTGGGCGACTCGGCGGGCGGCTTCCTCGCGTTCCAGCTGGCCTTGCAGGCGGCGGCGCGCGGCGTGGCGAAACCCGTTGGGGTGGTTGGCTTGTCGCCGTGGCTGGACATGGACCCGGCCGCGAAGCAGGCCCATCCCAACGCCCGCACCGATGTGTTCCTGCCCGCCCGCCGTTTCCCGGAGATCGCGCGGCTGATGGCCGGTGACGACGAGGGCGTGGTCGACCCGGCGCTGTCGCCGGTGAACGGGCCGCTGTCGTCGCTGCCGCCGGTGCTGTTGCATTGCGCCGCCGAGGAAGTCATGCGCGTGGACGCCGAACTGATGGCCGACCGGCTCCAGGCGCGCGGCGTGCCGCACCGGCTGAAGGTGTGGGAGGGGCAGGTGCACTGCTTCCCCGTGCTGGGCAACATCCTGCCGGAAAGCCGGGCCGCGCTCGCCGAGATCGCGGACTTCGTCCTGGACGTCGTCGACGGAGCGCAGGCCCAGGCGGGCTGACCGCTCAGATCCCCAGCCCCTCGGCCAGCACCGGCCACGACTTCTTCAGCGCGTCCTGCCAGTACCCCCACGAGTGGCTGCCCGTCGGCTGGAAGTCGAACGTCGCCGGAATGCCCAACTCGCCCAACCGGTTCCGCATGTTGTGCGTGCACCAGTTCACCGCGGCCTCGATGGCGCCGCCCAGGACGAGCTGGTTGAGGAACCCGCGCGGCCCCGGCTGCATGTGGGTGCCGCCGTACACGTCGTACATGCCGGGCACGCCGGTGCCGGTGGACAGGAAAAGCTTTGTGCCGCGCAGTTTCTCGGCGTGGATGTAGGGGTCGTTGGCGGCCCACATCGGATCGTCGGGCGGGCCGTACATGTTGTCGGCGTCGCCGCCGCCCCAGTTCTCCACCGCCAGCCGGATGAAGCGCTGGCCGATCGGGTCGCTGGTCTGCGCGCACCCGCTGTAGGCCGCCACCGCGCGGAACAGTCCGGGCGAGGCGATCGCCAGTTGTAGCACCGAGGTGCCCGAGGTGGACAGTCCCGCAATGGCATTCACGCCGTTCGCGCCGACCTCGGCGTCGACGAGCGGCGGCAGTTCCTCGGTGAGGAAGGTGCGCCACTTGTACCGGCCGAGCCGGGGATCGTCGTCGCGCCAGTCGGTGTAGTAGCTCCATCGGCCGCCGACCGGCTGCACCACGTTGACGTGCTTGTCGGCGAGGAACTCCAGCACGTCGGTGTTGCCCTGCCAGGTGGCGCTGTCCTGGCCGCCGCCCCCGCCGTTGAGCAGGTACAGCGTCGGGGCGGGCGTGGAGCGATCGGTGGGGCGCTGCACCTTCACCATGATGTCGGTCCCCATCGCCGCGGAATGGACGCGCAGTTGCAGCGTGCGGTCGTTCTCCACCCACGAGCCGGTCACGGCGGCCCGGTCGGGCTCGGCGTGCGAGACCGGTGTGGCGGACAACCCCGCCGCGAGGGCGAGGGCGGTGCAGGCGACCAGAAGAATCCGGGCCGGGTGGCGGGATCGGGTGGGCGCACTCATGGCTGTCTTCCTCGTGAAGTAGGCGGATCTCGTTCGCGGCGCGCGGATTTCGGTTCCGAGGCGCCGGGAGGCCCACCGAGCGGCCGTGTCGGGATGCGCTCGGTGGGCCGTTTTCACCGGATGGCGGACCGGCAGGTTCCCGTCAGAGGGAACCACCGCCTCCGATGAGCCACGGGTTGAAGGTGCAGTTCAGGTTCGGGAACCGGACCGGGTCGAGCGCCCGCAGCGCGATGGACAGGGCGCGCGGCGAGTACAGGATGGTCAGGTGATCCGACAGGTCCTGCTCGCAGCCTTCCTGAAGGGTGATGTTGTCCACCTTCACGCCCGGCCCGGCCTGCAGGAAGGTCGAGTCGTACGGCGTGGTGATCTCGTCGTAGCGGGTGCCGACGACGGTGTAGTCCACCCCGGGGATGGTGTCGCCGTTGGCATTGAGCTTCTGCACGAACTCCGAGCCCACGGTCTGCTGGATACCGGCGTGGCCGACGAAGATCTCGATGAATCCGAGGATATCGATACCGAGATTGTTGATCGCCCGCCCAAGCGCGCCGATGCCGATCAGCGTGGTGCCGTGGTGCGTGGCGCCATAGGTGATCAGGTTCTTCACCTTGTCGGCGCCGCCCTCGAACTTGGTGTACCAGTTGGCCATCGAGCCGCCCTGCGAGTGGGCGATGATGTCCACTTCGGAGGCGCCGGTGGCGGCCAGCACCCGGTCCACGAACGTGGCCAGCTGCTTGGCCGAATCCCAGATGTATCCGGTGCCCATCACGCCGGGCAGCACCGACCCGAGCCCACCACCCTCGAGCAGGTTCGAGCGGCCGTAGTTGAACGTGAAGGTGCAGAACCCGGCGTCCTTGATGGGCTGGCCCATGAACGCGTAGCCGTTGTAGGCGTTCATCCAGGTGCCGTGCAGCATCACCACGGGACGCGGGTTCTCGGCGGTCGGCTTGCAGTTCCAGTCGTTGGCGCCGGGGGGCGCCGCGTCCGGATTGGCCAGGCCGTAGCCGAACGCCGCCAGCCACGAGGTCATCTGCGGCCCGTGGCCGATGGTGTCGCTGGCGTACCCGCCGGAGGAGCCGGAGCTGGAACCGGAACCCGCGTAGCAGTCGCCGGACCCGTTGCCGGAACCGGTGCCGCTGCCGGAGTCGCACGAGGAGCCGGCGCCGCTGCCGGAATCGGCCACCGGCCCGGCCTTGCGGCCCTCGGCGATGTACTGCGCGAGATCCTGCTCGGTGGGCGCTTCGGGGGAAGCGTTGGCGGTCACTCCCGTGAGGCTCACGGCGAGCACGGCGACACCCGCCATCACCGCGGCACTGAACAGACCCGCCCACGGGCGGCGGCTGATACTTCGTTTCATTCGGATGCCTTCCTGAAGAACGACGTCGTCCTACTCGGTTTCGGGCGACTGCCGGTAGGCCGCCGGAAACTCGGGCAAACGCTATTCCTTCGAAAGGTGTTGAATCGCACCGTGAGGCGGTCGTCTGGACATTTCACCGACGAATCCCGGACGTGGTGGTCAGGCATAAAAAGGCCGAACAGGCCAGGGTTTCCGAGGAACTCACAAAACTGGGCCGCCAGGGTGTGGACGGCATCCCAAAGCCGATCCGCGGGCGCGGCGATCAGGCGTGGCGAAGCCGAATATGCCGCCGATCGCGGCGAATTCACAACGATCGGCCGCCACCGTCTAGGCCCGATCATAAGACCGTCTGTGCGGCAGCCAATTACAGAGTAGCGCGTGCGGTGAGTTGTCCTCGACTCGTGCCGGTGCGGTCCGCAACGGTCGATTCCGAGAAACCATGGAAGGGAATTCCCCACGCCTTCGCCCGCCCGGTGCGGATATCGACGGCCTTTCCCCGGAGTAGTCCCATGCTCGTTTCGATCTCGAAGACGCGATCCCGATTCGGCGCCGTGGTGGCGCTGGCCGGTGTGGTGGCGATCGCGTCCACGCTCCTCGGTGCTTCCTTCGCCGTCGCCGACAGCGGCGGCCCGCCGCCGGCTCCGTCGGTGGCGCCCGCCGCGGGATTGGCGTTCCGCGGCCCGGCCACCGCCATCGTGATCCTCGGGCACGGACTGCTGCCCGACGGCGGGATGCGCGACGAGCTCTACGCGCGGCTGCGCGCCGGCTACGCGCAGGCGTTGCTGGCGCCCGCCTCACCGGTCATCGTGACCGGCGGCAACCCGCGCAACGGGCGCACCGAGGCGCAGGCCATGGCGAATTGGCTGATCGGGCACGGACTCCCGGCGCATCGGGTGGTGGTGGAGGACCGGGCCACCTCCACCGCGGAGAACGCCTTCTACTCGGCGCGGATGCTGCGCGAGGTGGGGGCGGCCGACGCGGTGCTCGTCACGTCGGCCGACCACATCGCGCGGGCCACGCGCCTGTTCCAGCACGCGGGTGTCGCCGTGATCGCCGAGGTGACCCCGGATCAGGTGCCGAACCTGCCCGCCGCGTTCGGTCCCCGGCCGTGACCGTGCCGACCCGGATCCGCCGAATCAGAACGGAATTCGCCTCATGACCGAACAGCAGCCGTCCGTCTCCACCCACCACGCCGATCGCCTCCTCGACAGCGGCACGTCGGTGACCTGGTCGGTCCGGATGGAAGCGATCAAGAAGTTCGCGGCCGCCACCAAGAATCACCACGCCGCGCACTGGGACCCCGACGCCGCGCAGGAACTGGGCTTCGGCGATGTCGTGGCGCCGCCGGCGTTCTCGCTGGTCCACCTGGACCGCCTGCGCCGCGACGCGGTGGCGCTGCACACCCGCGATGTGCCCGACCTGCGCATCCTGCACACCGATCAGACCGTCGATTTCTACGAACCGCTGATGGCGGGGGACCGGCTGCTGTGCCGGGTGCACGCCGAATCGTTCCGGTATTTCGCCGACTACCGGGTGCTGTGCCTGCGGACCGCGCTCATCGACGAATGGGGCCGCACGCTGCAATGCGATCGCACGACGATGCTGGCCCGCGCCTCGGGTGGACCGGCGGCCGGGTCGCAGCAGTTCCCGGAATCGTCGGGGGCGCAACGCACTCCGACGCGGCCTGCGATTCCCCGGCGTTATCCGAACACGAGCCTCGATTTCGAGAGCCTCGCCGTGGACGCCGAATTGCCCGTGCGCACTTACGATGTCGCCGGAACCTATCCGCTGGTGACCGACCCGGTCGACGCCGCCGCGTTCCGCGCGCTGGATCTCGGCTACCTGACCGGCTACCTCACCGACTGGATCGGTGACCCCGGCGCGCTCACCCGGCTGCGCGTGCAGCGGGCGCCGGGCATCCACCACCCGGGCTGCGCGGCGCGCCGGAACCTGCGGCTCGCGATTCGCGGCCGGATCACGGCGCTGGACACCGAGCGCCGGCGGGCGACGGTGACGATCGATATGCGTGCCGAGGGTCGGCGCGTGTTCGGATATGCCGCCGCCGATATCGATTTCACGGTCTGAGGTCGGCAGGGGACCATTCGCCGGATCGCGGCGGCGAACGCCGCCGCGACATCCGATCGGCTCGGGTCGCCGGACAGTGCGTGCGGTGGCCGCCCGAGGCGTCGGCGGACCGGCGGGGTGCGCCGCTCACCGTAGTCCGGATCGCGGCGGGCGTTCGAGGGGCCGGCCCGGAACCGTGGTCGACGGTTTCCTAGGCGTGCCGGACGACGCGGTCCAGGGCGCGCGGATCGGATTCGTGCCGGCCGGCCTCGTCCTACGGGATGCGATGCGCGCCGGGTGCCGCGCCCACGAGCGATTCGGACCTGGCGTTGTGGAACCGGTAGCGGTGCGCGGTGGGGCGCGGCTCGGCGGGCGGCCGTGACGCCGTATCGCCGGACGATTCCCCGTGTGCCGCCGCGCGATTGGCGCGGGCGATCAACGCCGAGCGCAGGTACCACAATCCGTCGGCCTCGGCCGGGTCCAGACCGGTGAGGGCGCCGACGCGGCGCAGGCGGTAGTCGACGGTGTTCGGGTGCACGTTCAGCAGTCGGGCCGTGCGCCGTCTGCTCAGGTCGTTGTCGATGTAGGTCGCCAAGGTGCGCAACAGATCCGGGTGCCCGTCCAGCGGCGCGAGCCGCGCGTCGAGCAGGTCGCGGCCCATCCCGGGGCGGGTGAGCTGGAAGTGCAGCGCCAGGTCGGCGAACCGGTACAGGCCCGGGGCGCGGCCGAGCTGGTCGACGGTGTCGAGGAGTTCGTGCGCGTCGCGGGCCGCCGTCGAGATCCGGTCGGCCGGTGCGCGAACGACCGTGGCGCGCAACGGCACCCGCGCGGCGGAGCCGAGCCGGCCAACCAGATCCGCCAGACCGGATTCGGCGCACGCGGTGGTGGGCACCAGGATCGTGCCGCCGTCCACCGAGAGCAGCGAGAGCACCTGCTCGCCGAACTGCGTCGCGAGGGCGGCCTGCACGCGGCGCAGCTTGCGGCGCGCGACGACCTGGCGGTCCAGCTCCGCGTTGTGCTCGTCGGGGTGGGTGGGCAACTCGACGGCCAGCACGAAATACTCCGCGGCGATGGCGATTCCGCATTCGCGCGCCATCGCGGAGTCGGCGTGCCCGGCAAGCAACGCCGAGGTGAGGGTGTGGGCGGCGGTGTGGTGCTGGCCCGCGATGGCCTTGTGCTCGCGGACGTAGGACTTGCTGACGGTGGCGGTGACCAGGTTCAGCAATTCCAGCATGGCCGCCGTGCCCGCCACGATGTCGAACTCGGCGGCGGGCCCGACGCGGCCGGGCAGCAGGTCGAGCCCGGCCTTGAACCCCTCGTGCACCGCGTGCATGACCACCTCGATGGGGATGCCCTCGCACGCCCAGTTCGCGGCCGCGGCCTCCAGCCGCTCGGTCCGCGCGGGCAGCGGACCGCCGCGCAGGCGGTCGATCAACCAGCCGAGACAGACGCGCACCACGCCGGTGACGCCGGGGCCGAGCCCGTCGCCCGGCAGGGTCCGGCACGTCGCGACGGACTCCTCCAGGTGGGCGACCACCTCGCGCGCCAGCGCGTGCAGGTCGTGCGGTGCGGGCGACACTGCCCGTCCCGCGGGGTGGGTGGTGGGGCGGGCGATGCTCTCGATCGTCACGGTGACCTCCTTGTCACGTACTGCCGTACGCGCCGCGGCCCGGGGACCGCGAGCGCCGAGCGATCACCGATCGAACACTGTTGCTGTTACCGGCCGTTCGCTCTATAGGAACGGTAATCTGAGCTGGCGCTCACCTTCTACTCCGTTTCATTTCCGTTTCGTACGACGGAAAAGTGGGCGTCTACCATGGGCGATGGCTGGCTCGGACAGGCCGGATGTGCGTGCGACTCACCAACTGTTCAGGTGAGTGCTCATCTTTTCGGCGCGCGTCCGGGTCACTCGGCCGTGCGCTGCTCAGCGATCGATGACGGTGTGCTCCACCTCGCCGATGCCGTCGAGGGTCAGGGTGAGCGTGTCGCCGGCCCGCAACCAGTGGCCGGTCTCCATGCCGCTCCCGCCGGGCAGGGTGCCGGTGCCGAACAGCTCGCCGGGCAGGAGTCGTTCCGAGCGCGAGGCGTGGGCGAGGACTTCGCCGATGCTCCACCGCATTCCGGCGCTGCTCACCGTGCTCACGGTGCTGCCGTTGATCGCCACCGTCCCGGTGAGCGCCGCGACGCGGGGCGCGATCTCGTCGGCGGTGACCGCGGTGGCCGACATCGAGTTGGCGAAGTGCTTGGACTTCTGCGGCCCGAACCCGCTGGCCATCTCCGCGCGCTGCACGTCGCGGGCGCTGAAATCGTTGAGCAGCACGAACGCGCCGACGGCGGCCAGCGCCTCCTCCGGCGTCGCGTCGAGCAGCGGGGCCGCGAGCACGAAACCGATCTCGAGTTCGTAGTCCAGCGCCGTCGTGTAGGCGGGCGGGCGGATCGGCGTGCCGGTCGGCACGAACGTGAGGTGGTTGGACATGTAGTACATCGGCTGGCGGTGGAACAGCGCGTTGGGCTTGAACAGCGGGAACGGCCGGCCCGTCACCGACTCGTAGGCGCTGGTCACCCGGTGCTGGCCGGGGTGGAACCGCCGCACCAGCCCGCGGCTGGCGTCGACGGTGTGCTTCTCGTAGAGCATGAAGTCCCGGAACGACAGCGGCTGGAACGGCAGCAGGTGGTCCGAATCCGCCAGGTGGCGTTGGGCATTGGCCCACTCCCACTCGGGCGCGAAGGTGCCGCCGCCGAGCGCCGTGCTGTCGGAGGCGCGCCATTCGCCGTCGTCGGTCCTGGCCTGGAGTTCCAGATGGTCGTCGACGCGCACTCGCCGCAACGTGGTCATGGTGTCCTCACCTTGTTTCGGAACGGTTGATCCGACCGTAGCGCGCGGGACGGCTCACCGGCACGGAGCCGGGTCTTGCCCGGTCGTCAGTTCTGGTAGAGGATGCTGCCAGATACGGGGCGCGGGTCGCTCGTGTGCGGCGGACGTGTGCCCCTCCGTTCGACCCTGGCACGCGGACCCGCTGCCGAGTGAGGAACCCATGACCGACGCACTGGTGGCGCGCGAGGACCGCGACGGCGTCACCACGCTGACGCTCAACCGTCCCGACAAGCTCAATGCCCTGCACGAGGGTGTGTTCGCCGATCTGCGCGCGCATCTGGAGGATCTGGCGAAGTCGGTGCCGCGATGCCTGGTGCTCACCGGGGCGGGGCGCTCGTTCTGCGCGGGCCACGATCTGACCGCGCTGGCCTCGGGCGACGCCGAGGGCTCCCGTCATTTCGAGGCGGAGACCGTCGACCTGCTCGAGTCGTTCCCGTGCCCCACCATCGCCAAGATCCGTGGGCACTGCCTGACGGGCGGGCTGGAGCTGGCGCTGGGCTGCGACCTGTTGGTGGCCACGGAATCCGCGAGTCTCGGTGACACCCACGGGAAGTGGGGCCTGGTCCCGGTGTGGGGGATGTCGGTGCGGCTGCCGGAACGGGTCGGAATGTCGCGCGCCAAGGAACTGAGCTGGACCAGCAGGCGGATCGACGGACCCACCGCGCTGCGGTACGGACTGGTGGACCACTGCGTGCCCGACGACGGACTCGACGCCGCGGTCGAGGCGCTGGCGGCGGAGATCGTCGCGAATTCGCCCGGCACCAACGCGATCTACAAGAAGCTCTACGCCGACACCGCCACGTCGGGCCGGCGCGCGGCGCTGGCGGCGGAACGCGAACTGCCGCACGGGCTTCCGGACGACATCGCCGAACGACTCGGCCGGTCGGGCGGGTAAACCCCGGCGGCTCAGTGCTTTTCGCCGGGCAGTTCGCTCGCCTGGCGAATCCACGCTACGAGCTGGGCGTCGTCCACGGCGTGGTCTTCGTGGATGTTGAAGTGCCGCTGCTCGGGGTGTTTCGACGCCTCGGGCGGCATGGGGTTCAGGGACGTGCCGAACTCGGAAAGACGCAGTTCGGGCCGCGAACTAGACTGCCGACGGTGGGCTTGGTGTTCGAGAGGCGGGCGTCGGATTCGCCGTGGATCTCCTCGGTGTGGACGTGCCGTAGCGAGCGGATCGCGGAGATGACCTCCGTGGCGACCGAGACCTGGGGGCTGGTGTTCTGGGAGCAGGAGGGCGCCGCGCACGCGGGCGTCACCGGGCCCGAGAGCCGCACCGGCACCGCGCCGGTTCCGGAGGGCGCGGATTTCGTCGGCGTGCAATTCGCGGTCGGGACGTCGCTGCGCGCGGTGGCCGCACCGTCGCTGGTGGACAGCGGGATCATGCTGCCCGACGTGACCGACCGCGGGTTCTGGCTCGATGGCTCCCGCTGGGAGACACCGCGCCCCGACGATGTCGAAGCGCTGGTCGAGCGGTTCGTACGCGGCGGCGTCGTCGCGCGAGACCCGCTGGTCGCCGAGACGTTGCACGGCGCGCCGCCGACGGTCACCGAGCGAACGCTGGAACGCCGCTTCCGCGCGGCGACCGGCCTCACCCGCGGTGCGGTGCGCCAGATCGAGCGGGCCCGCACCGCCGCGATCCTGCTCGCCTCGGGCGAGACGCCCGGCGACGTGGTGAGCAAACTCGACTACTACGACGAGCCGCACCTCGCCCGCGCGCTGCGCCGATTCGTCGGGCGCACGGCGCGCGAACTGCGCGAGGGCGTGGGCGGCGCGATCGCCCTGGACCCGGCTCAGCGCACGACGGCGTAGATCAGTTTCGTGATGCCGTTGGGGTAGGACTCCGATTCCCGCAAGCGCAGCGACTGCTTGTCGCGGTCCTCTCGGCTGAACAAGTGTTTGCCCGCGCCCAGCAGCACCGGAAACACCAGCAGGTTGTACCGGTCGATCAGGTCGGCCTCGCCGAGCCGCCGGGCCAGTTCCGCGCTGCCGTGGATGAAGATGCCCCCGCCCTCGGTCTCCTTGAGCTTCACCACCTCCTCGGTGGATCGCAGGATGGTGGTCGGGCCCCATCCGTCGACCAGGGCGTCGGCGGAAAGGCTCGTGGAGACAACGTATTTGGGCAGCTCCTTGTACGCGGCGTGGTCTTCCGAATCCCGCCAGACCGGGGCGAAGGCCTCATAGCTGCGCCGCCCGAACAGCAACGCCGTGGTGTCCGCCAGCTCCTCGCCCTTGAGCGCGAAGGCCTCCGGCAGGAACTCGGTGTCCAGCACCCACCCGCCGCTGCGGTGCCCCTCCACCGTCCCGCCGGGCGAATCGACCACCCCGTCGACCGACATGAAACCCGTGTAGACCAATTCGCGTGTCAACGACCCTCCTGAGACCGAATGTTGTGGCCGAACCCGGCCACTCGCGCCCCCACTCGGCGCGCTGTCGTCCCCAGCGTAGGGGCGGACGATCCGGCCGTCTTGGACGAAACCGACACCGATAACCTCCCTGCATGGCCGGACCGAGGGACGCACTGAACGAGAGCGCCGAGTCCGCGTTGCGCCGATGTGGGAGCGATCCGGTCGCGCTGGCCGGCGATGCCGCGTTCGCGACGGCGTGGCGGCGGGCGGATCCGTCGATGCGTGCGGCGGTGCTGGTCGACCTGGCCTGGCGCCACCGGCACCGGCACGTTCCCGAGGTCACCGCCGCCGGGGAGATCGGCGGCGTCGACGCGCCGACGTACGCGCGGCTCCTCCGGCTGCACGCGGCCGAGTTCTACGGCTCGGACCGGCCGGACGAGCTATCGCACGGCATGGTCGGCGGATTGGCGCGGATGCTCACGTGGCATCCGGACGATCTCGAGCTGAGTCCGGCGACGGTGCTGCTGGTGCTGAGCGCCCGGCCGGCAGCGGTCGCGTAGGAGCGAGACGCCCGAGCCGGTGAGGTCGTCGCGGTAATCCGCACGCCACGCCATGGTCAAGGCAGTGGTCTTGCCGCGCACCGGATCTCCGGTGCGGGTGGTGAACGGGCCGTCGGCGGCTTCCGGGTGCGGGCCTTCGACAGCCCTGCGGCCGGCGACCGCGAAATCGCGCGTCGGGAGTGTTCTTTCTCCGCGAGGTAGGACTCGGGCGGCGCACCCGGGCTCTTACGGCTCGGTCAGTCCGGTGCCCGGCCCAGGATCGCGTCGAGATCGTGCCCCCGCGCCGTCTCGGTGAGGGCGCGGGCGAGCACCGAGCCGGGCTCGCTCGCCGGGGTGAACAGTGCGACGTCGGCGGAGATCGACGGGTCGTCCAGGTGCAGGACGCGGGTGCCGGGTGGGCGGCGCAGGGCGTGTAGCCAGGTGTCGGGGACGATGGTGCGGATCGCCTCCGACAGCGCGGGCTGGGAGACGTAGCAGGCGGCCGCGGCGCGCGCGAAGTGCCGTTCACGGGCGAGTGCCACGAAGTACTCGAGCTGACGAAACAACATGCTCCACTCCGATCTCGGTACGGACCCCTCGACATCACACACCTCGCGGGCGATCGGTGCCATGCTGGTGGGCATGAGTGACGACGAGACCGCCTGGTACTACAACCTCGAGACGCACCGCGCCGAGCAGGGCAAGCTCGGGTGGGTCGGCAACCGGATGGGGCCCTACCCGGACCGCGCCACCGCCGAGCGGGCGCTCGAGATCGCCCGTGAGCGCAACGCGGCCGCCGACGCCGACGACGAGGACTGAGCGCCCGCGACGGTCGCCTCAGCCACGACCACTCCGCGCCTCGACCCCCGGGGTCGGGGCGCTGACGTCGTCATCCGTGCGCGAAGTGCGGGACCGGCGCACCAGCACCGCCACCGCGATCCCCGCGCTCACGCCGATCAATGTGTCGACGCCGCGTTCGGTCAGCATGGTCATCGGCTCGGCGGGTGCGGCCAGATCGGTCATCAGCATGATCAGCGGGGTGAAGAACCCCAGCGAGAGCGCGTAATTGCGGGTCATGAACAGTTCGGTGGGGGACAGCAGCACCATCACCAGCACCGCGAGCGCGCCCGGCGACGGATTCGGCAGCAGGAGCGCCGCCGTCACCAGCAGTCCGGCGAAAGTGCCCAGGATCCGGTGGATTCCACGGGTGATCCGACCAGCGCACCTTGGCCAGCACCGGATACATCATGATCAGCAGCCCGATCGCGATGGGCAGCGAGATGCCGTCGATCTCCGCCGCGCCCAGCGCCTCGCCGAGGCCGGGGATCAGTCGTCCGAGCAGCAGGCCCGCCACCATCGCGGCTCCGATCCACACCGGCAGGTAGCGGTCGAGCGTCGAGAGTTTGCCGGCCACGGCCGGTGGCGCGGTGTCCATCGTCATGCGCCGGCCACCGTCAGGCGATCGGAGTCACCGGCGAGGACGCCGGAAATCCGTTGCAGCACTTCGTGAACCACGCGGTAATACACCCAGGATGCGCGGCGTTCACTGGTCAGCAGGCCTGTCTCGCGCAGCCTTAGACATACATCGATATTGACAGTTATCGATATCAATGCCAAGCGAACGGCCGGTGAACGTGACCCCGATCGGACTCAGCGCACCGGACTGCGGCGTTCGAGGAAGACCGCGTCCCGCCACGCGTCGCCCACTCGCACCACGCGCTCGCGCACGCCGACTGTGCGGTATCCGGCACTGTGGTGCAGGGCCAGGGCGGCGCGGTTCTCCGGGGAGAGCGAGGTCTGCACGGTCCACAGCCCGGCCTCGTCGGCCGCGACGACCTGCGTGAACAGCAGTGACTTCCCGATACCCCGGCCACGGGCCCGCTCGGTCACATAGATCTCGCTCTCGGCGACGCCGCGATAGGCGGGGCGGTCGGAGACCGGGCTCAACGCCGTCCAGCCGACCACCCGGCCCGCGACCTCGGCGACCCACCGATGGTCCGGAAGCCAGTGCGCGGTCGGGTCGGCGGGGGATACCGCGTCGAATTCGGCTGCCTCGGAACAGATCTCGCGGATCGCCCCGGCGTCGGCGTCGGTGGCGGCGCGCACGCTCACATCGGGCGGCAGCTCGCTCGGACAGCACGGCCGCGGCGCGAGGACGCCCATCACGGCATCGGCGGCGTGCGGCAGGCCGGTGCAGCAGGCCGGGTTGATCGCGACCACTGTCGACGTGCCGTTCTTGTGCAGCGTGACGAAGCCCGTTTCGGCGAGTTTGCGCAGGTGGTGCGACACCGTGGGTTGGCCGATGCCCAGCGCCTCGGCCAACTCGCCCACCGTGATCCCGCCCGCGCGGGTCGCGACCTGGTGCAACAGGCGCACCCGCGTGGGATCGGCCAGCGTCGCGAACCAGCCCGCGTACCTGGTCGCCTCGGCCACCGGCAGCGCGTCGTCCCGGGCCGAGCCGCCGGTGCGGACGGTCGGCATGTCGAGCGCAGTCATGCGCCCAGTATATCGACGAACGTCGATGGTTGCCTTCATCGACGTGTGTCGGCAGAGTCTCGGGAACATTGATCGATGAACATCGATTAAAGAGGTGTGTGATGGCTTCGGAGCTTCCTGTCGTCGTGATCGGCGCCGGTCCGGTCGGGCTGGCCGCCGCGGCGGAACTGCGCGAGCGCGGGGTGCAGGCGGTGGTGCTGGAACGCGGCCCCGGCGCGGGTGCGGCCGTGGCCGAGTGGCATCACGTCCGGCTGTGCTCCCGGTGGGCCGAGCTCGTCGCCCCGGCCGCCCGCCGGCTGCTCGACGGGGCTGCGTGGACCGCGCCGGACGCCGACGCGTAGCCGACCGGGCGGGAGTGGGTGCGCGACCATCTCGTCCCGCTGGCATCGGCGCTGGGGCCGCGGATCGACCCCAACGTCCACTCCTGCGGCACCGTCTACCCGCACGGCGTGCACGAATTGACCCATCCGGAACCGGGCTTCTACCTGGCCGGCATGAACAGCTACGGCCGCGCCCCCACGTTCCTGGCGATGACCGGTTACGAACAGGTCCGCTCGCTCGCGGCCGCCCTGGCCGGCGACCACGAGTCGGCCGAGCGGGTCGAGCTGGTACTCCCCGAAACCGGAGTATGCGGCGGCGCAGGCGTTTTCGACGACCCGGACGCCTCCGCCGAGAGTTCCTGCTGCCGGCCCGCACCGGCCGCCGAGCTGATCAGCCTGACGCCGCCGGACTCGCGGCCGTCATGATCCGGAGGTTGTTCACCCTTCGAGCGCTGAACCGCCGCCCGCGCGGAACAATCCCGGGTAGTCCACGACGAATCCGTTGGGGTCGACCGTGATTCGGCGGGTGAAGTCGCTGTCGAGGGATTCGTAGAGGTAGGTGTCGGGGGCGAGGCGGGTGTAGCGCTGGGGGTCGGGGAGTACGCGCAGGGAGGGGGATTCGACGTAGGCGGTGACGATTTCGGCGGACGAGCGGGGCGGCAGGTTCAGTCGCCGGATCGGCAGCGTGTTGGTGAACGGGCTGAACGACAGATCGATGTCCACGGCGCCCGCGAGGTCGGGCCGGGGTTCGTCGTCGGCGAACCACGCGCCGTCGGTGTCCCGGCGCAGGAGCAGTCCCCGTCCGTCCCGCGTCCGGATGGTCAGGGCTCGGAACACCCACTCCGAGTCGAGTTCCACCGCGTAGTCGTAGCGCTGGTCGCCGACCTCGACGGTCGACCGGACGTCGATCCGGTCGGCGGCGGTGAGGCGCAGACGTTCGGTGCTCGGCGTCTCGACCCCGTGCCAGATGTAGGACGCGTCCTGTGCCATGGGCTCCCTTTTGCGCGAGATTCACGACCGCCTCAGTACAGCACCCGCCGCGGCGTGGATCGAGCCCGCGCCGGTGCCGACGCGGGTTCGAGGGGCCGAACTCAGCCGGGAAACACCTGCCACGCCGTGAGGAGCAGCAGCACGCCCAGCCCGAAGTCGAGCACGACGCAGAACTCGGTGAGCGACCGGCTGACCACCTTCTCGCGGGCGAAATGGATCACGTCCCAGAGCGCGTGGCCGAGCGCCGCGACCGCGGCGAGGTGCGCGGCGATCAGCGGCCCCGACATCATCGCGGTGAGCGCGATCGCGCCGAATCCCGCGAATCCCAGTGTCTGGACGCCCAATTCGCGGCGGTCGATGCGGTCGCCCCGGAGGAATCCGAACACGGCGAACCCGACGCCCATGGCGAGCAACGCCGCGGTCGGGTCCACGCCGACGAGCGGGGCCGGGAACACGACACCGCCGGCGACACCGACCATCACCCAACCGCTGCGGCGCGAGCCGATCGCGGCGGCGGCCAGGTAGCACATCGCGGCTCGCGGCCACCACCGCCATCCACGGGTACGTCAGAATGATTGTGCGCCAGGCCTTCCCGGACGACGACGAGGAGGCCATGGCCACGGCCATGTGGTCGATGGTGCACGGCCTGGCGTTCCTGTTCCTGCACGGCAAGTTCGACGCCACCGCACCGGGCGCGCCCGCCGACACGGTGCGCGCGGCCGTGCGCAACATGCTCGAGGCACGCGCCCGACGGCGGTGACTCGTGGCGTTCGGAAGCTGCTGTGTGGGAAGCGGTTTCACCGATCGTGGTGTCGGCATCGGCCGGTGAAGACGGTCGCGATCACCGGCCGCAGCGACGTGTCGACGAGTGTCTCGGCCGCGCCGCCGGGTTCGAGGGCGAGCGAGTCCGCGATACCGCGAGCCGTCGCGAGGATCATGGTCGCGGCGGTGTCGCCGGCCACCTCGCCGCGGACCTCGCCGCACTCTTTTCCGTTCTCGACGGCAGTGGCGACGCGGCGGTGCGTGTCGGCGTTCGCGCGCCGGGCGAGTTCGGCGAGGGAGTCGTCATGGAACGCCGAGGTCCACAGGGTGCGTTCGACGCGGAACTCGATGGTCCGTTCGGCGTCGAGCGGTAGCAGCTCGCGCAGGCAGTCCAGCAACATGACCGAGATCGGCTGCTGCGCGGCTTCGCCCGAGGTGATCCGGGCGGCGATGCGTTCGTCGATGCGGTGCAGGCATTCTTCGTACGAAAACCGCAGCAGCGCATCCTTGTTCGCGAAGTAGTGCTGAATGAGTCCCACCGAGATGCCCGCTTCGGCGGCGACGCGGGCGAAGGTCACCCGCGCCGGTCCCTCGGTGGCGAGCAGGCGCTGGAAGGCGCGCGCGATCGACTCGCGGCGTTGGTCATGGTCGGCGACGCGGGGCACGTGACAAACAATATACCCATATGGTTATGTGTTCCAGTATGGCCGTATTGTTACGTCGTCTGGTGTGGCTCCTGCCGGTGCTGACGCTTCTGGTCGGGTGCGCTGCCGAAAGGCACACCGTGCAATTCGATTCCGCGACAGGCGAATACGCCGAGCTGGACCGCTATGCGCTGTCCCGCATGCAGGCTGTGCGCATTCCCGGAATCGCCTATGCGGTCGTAGAACCGACGGGTGTGGCGCACACCGGCGTCTTCGGTGTCGACGGCGACGGTGACGCGGTGACGGCATCGACACCCTTCCTGTGGGGCTCGGTCGCCAAGCCGGTGGCGGCCACGGTGGTGACGAGCATGGCCGAGCGCGGCGAGGTGCGGCTCGACGCGCCCGTCATCACCTACCTGCCGTCTTTCCGGCTGCGCGACGCCGCCCGCTCGGAGCGGATCACCCTGCGCCACTTGCTCGCTCAGACCAGCGGGTTGCCCACCTCCACCCGGTACACCGACCGCCCCGATGCCGGACGCACGCCGACGAGCGCCGTCGCGGAACTGACGGAGGAGGACCTGGTCAGCGAACCCGGGGCCGAACACCACTACTCGAGTACGAACTATCTGGTGCTCGCGGCGGTCGTCGAAGCGGTCACCGGGAGGTCGTTCATCGACGTGCTCACCGAACGGTTGCTCGTGCCTCTCGGCATGGATTCCGCCGTCATCGACGCGAACCGGGCGAGTGAGGTGCCGAAGGGCCACCGCTTCGTCTTCGGCCGGCCCGTGCCGTTCGACGCGCCTGTCGATCCGGCCGGCGTGGCCTACGGCTATCTCGGCGGAACCCTGCGCGACGCAGCCGCTTTCGCGTCCGGGGCACTGGGTGGCAGCACGGGTGTGATCAGTGACGACCAGCGCGCGAGCATGTTTCGCGGTGAGACCTCGACCGGCACGGGCCGGGAATACGGCCTCGGCTGGCGGCTGTGGTCGCTGCCCGGCACCGAGACGCCGATCGTCTGGCACGGTGGCGCGGCGCCCGGATACTTCGCGCAGGTCATTTTGCTGCCCGAGCAAAAGCGTGCCGTGGTGCTGCTGGCCAATTCCTACAGTCCACTGCACGAATCCCGTTACCTCCACACGGGTTTCGGCCTGGCCCGGCTGCTGGCCACCGGCACGCCCGCTCCTGACGACAGCGCCGGCCGCGTCTACCCGGCGGCCCTGACCGCGCTCGCGCTCTGCCTGGCACTCCTGCTCGCGCTGAACGTCCGTACGCTCCGATTGATCACCCGGCGCCCAGCCGACGGACCGCTGTGGCGGCCGATCGCACTCGGTCTGGCCCGGGTCCTCGTCGCCGCCGGTGTGCTGTACGGCCTCGGCTCCATGCTGCCCGCTTCCCAGGGAACCACGCTGCCTCAGATGGTCCTGTGGACCCCCGATCTCGCCTGGCTGGTCTACGGCATCCTCCTCCTGACCACCACCCTGCTGCTGGCCCGCACCGTGCTCGCGGTGCGCACGGTGCGCGGCCGGACATCCCTCAGGACGGCAACGCGGGTTTGACTCTGCCCCTGAGTCCCCGCGGCCTGTCCGCCCATCGCGAGGTCGCCGTCCACGTGAGCCCGCCGGCCCGGGCCCGGGCGTTCACGATGGCTTGGGATCCCGACGTCACCCTGGTCCCGCTCGAGGACGGCGCGGCAGTCGGCCGCCCGATCGCCGACTTCCCGTCGGCAACGAGCGTCGAGCGTCCACCCCGGCGCGATGGCCGGAGCCGCCGAATCGACGTAGTCTCGGCAATGTCGAGTCACGACGTTGATTCCGTCGGCAGGGGAAGTTCATGGCGATCGCACGGCTGGGCGCGGTATCACTCGACAGTGACGACCCGAGCACGCTGGGTCGGTTCTATCGCGAACTGCTCGATCTGAGACTGGTTTACGAGTCGGCGGAGTTGGTGGTGCTCCGCGGCGGCGACGTCACGATCACCGTCGAAAAGGTTGCCGACTACAAGGCTCCGGATTGGCCGGACGACCGGATCCCCAAGCAGATGCATCTCGATCTCTTCGTCTCGGACCTGGACGAATCCGAATCCGCCGCGCTGTCGATCGGCGCGACGAAACCGGACACCCAGCCCGCGCCGGACAAGTGGCGGGTGCTGCTCGATCCCTCGGGCCACCCCTTCTGTCTCACGTTGCCGCCCAACGGATTCACTCTCTGAGAAAGCGCAGCAGTTCCGCCGTGACGAACTCGGGGTTCTCCTCGGCGAGCCAATGGCCCGCGCGCGGCACGTCGACCGCGCGCACGATCGTGGTCATACGCGGGGCGACGGTGGCGCGGATGGCGTCCACTTGGCCTGGGGCCGCCATGAGCAGGGTGGGCACAGTAACCGGCGCCGCTGCCACGGTGTCGCGCACGTCGTCGTCGAGCGCCCGGTAGAGCTCGAAACCGCCGGACAAGACCTCGGGCCGACTGTATGTGCGGGTGTACTCATCGATTTCGGCATCGGTGAAGGGGGAGTGGTCCGAGGTGCCACCGAAAGCTGTTCCGCCGAAAGAGACTTGCGGATAGAACAGCGCCAGGTAGTCGCGCACGTCGTCGCTCACGACCGTCTCGGGGACCTCTCGCTGAGTATGAAACGCGATGTGCCAGCTCAACGTTCGGTACGTGGACGCGTCGATCGCGGGTCCCGGAAGCGGCAGGTCCAGGTAGCCGAGCTTGGCGGTGTCGCCGGGGAACTGGGCGGCGTACTGGAACGCCACCGCCGCGCCGAAGTCGTGTCCGATGATCGCGGCGTCCCGGATCTGGAGCCGATCGGCGATCAGCGTGTGCACGTACCGCGCCAGCGTGGCCTTGTCGTAGCCGGTCGGCGTGCCGGTGCTGTCGCCCAGTCCGGGCAGGTCGACGGCGTAGACGGTGTGGTGTTCGGCGAGGGCGGGCATGATCGACCACCAGCCGTACCACGTCTGCGGCCAGCCGTGCAGCAGCACCACCGGCGACCCGCTGCCACCGGCGACGTAGTGCATCCGGACGCCGTCCACGTCGGCGAACTCGTGCCGGAACGTGCCCTGGAACGCCGGGTCGTCCCGCGTGGCGGAGGTGTGTGCGGCGGTGTCGGCCGCCGGAGTGGCGCAGGCGGCCGTGCCGATCGCGAGCAGCAGGGCGAGCACGAGACTCGCCACCGGTCGCGAGGTTCGGCGTATCGATGACGGGGGCATGGGGTCCTTTCCAGGCAGGGGGAGTCGGCGTGCGTCGACATCGCGGTGGATGTCGGCCGCCGGTCGGGCGGGTGACGTCCGGCCCAGTTTCAGCGCCCCGCAACATTTCTGGCGCGAAAATTTGCCGACTCGGCAATTCGCCGGTGCGGGCCGCCCGCCGCGCACCGGCAGCCCCTCATCCACTGCACACCCTCGGGGGTGCCCTTCGTGTCGGTCGAATCGAAGGCCGCGCCGTCGACCGACGCCGGCCTGTTCCGGGATCGCTTGTCGTAGCGGCTATCTCGGAACAGGGCGGCATCGGCCACGGAACTCGTCGAGCGACCGGGTGCGGAACGGCCGCGCTCTACCGGTCGGCGGTAGCGGGCGTCAGCGCGGCCTGCATCGCGACCCCGTCGACGTAGGAGTGCTTCTCCTTGATCGCGCCGTTCTCGACCAGGACGAAGTCCGCGAGATCCATCCGCAGGGGATTGCCGACGGCGGTCGTGCCGGTGAGTTCGAACTGCGCGACCCAGAAGTCGTCGCCGACGCGCAGCGCGATCTGGTGGAACGTCAGGTCGGGGACGAGAGTCAGGAATCCGGCCGCCGCCTCGCGGATGGCCGCGCGACCGTGCGCGGGCTCCTGGCTCGCGTGCAGGTGGAACAGGGAGTCGGGGGTGTGGAGTTCGGCGATCCGGTCGGGCGCGCGATCCTGCCAGCACGCGTGGTAGCGCTCGAACAGTTCGCGGGTGGCGGTGCTCATGGCGGTGTTCCTATCTCTGTGATCCCGGCGGACAGCCGGGCGTTCGACGGGCTTCGTCACCCGCGCAACGCGGAGCCGAAGAGCTCGGCAGCCGCGGCCAACTCGCCGCCACGTTCGTCAACGCCGCGTACGGCCCGGACAGCCCATTCCTCGCCGTCCCACGATCCGGTCGGCCTGCGCTCGGCGGCGACGGCAGCCCACTCTTCGGCATGCGCGCGGATCGAGGCGTGCGTGCTCGCCGGCAGGTCGGCGCGCTCGGCGATCCCGAGTCGAGACCACCGCTCGGCGCCGGGCCGCCGCTCGGCGACGGCGCGATCCAGTGCGGCGGTCTCGGCATCGCCCAGGATCTCGGGATCGGTCGGGTACGAGGGTTTCGTCAACGGTGTCTCCCTCGGTGCGGATCGGGGAATTCCAGTGTGGCCGGGGACCTTCGGCCCGGGCGACGGGCGCACGCCGCCACTTCCGCCGCCGCCGTTGTGCCGTCGCACAACGGCGGGCTATCGTCGGAACTGTGACGCAGCACACCCAGATCGCCTCGGTGCACCTGCTGCACGCGCTGCGCAGCGATCTGGACGCGATCTCCGAGCACGTGACCACCCGGATCGAACACGACGGGCAGGACTACGGCGACGCCGTACTCGGCCACGACGAACTGCGCACCCTCGTCACCGACAACACCGCCGCGCTGCTGGACGCGATGGCGGGCACCCCCTACTCGCTCGAACCGGCCCGCCGCACCGGGCGCCTCAAGGCCGAGCGCGGAGTTCCGCTCGACAGCGTGCTGCACGCCTTCCGGGTCGCCGGCTTGGCCATCTGGGAGGTCGCCGTCGACCGCGCCGGTGGCGAGGATCGCCCGGGACTCCCGCAGCTGTCGACGCTGGTGTGGGCGACCGTCGACAAGTTCTCCCTCGCCGCCGCCGAAGCACACCGGCGCGCCGCCGGAACCGAGGATCGGCGACCGAAGCAACTGCTGTTGCGGGTGCTGCTCGATCCCGATCTGCCCGCCGCTCAACGCGAGGGTCTGCCCGAGAAGATGGGGATGGCGCCCGGCGCGACCTTCGCCCTCCTGGTCGGCGATGTCCGCGTTGCCGCGACGGGGGTCACGACCGTCCGTACGCTGATCGGCGACGACCGCGTGACGCTGGTGGCCGCGGCTTCCTCGGGCCTGCTCGACCACGCCCTGAGCGCGATCACCGCCCGATCCGGTGCCAGCCGTCCCTTCACCGATCTGCGCTGCGCGCCCGTCGCTCTCGACCAGGCCCGCCTCGCCCTCCGGTGCTCGGCGCCGTCGGAGAACCGTGTACACGCCTACGCGTCGTCGCCGGTGCGGGCGCTGCTCGCGGCCCATCCGGACCTCACATCCGACGTGCTCGCCGATCCGCTCGCCGCACTCGCGACCCTCCCGGCGGCCGACGCCGACGCCCTGGTGGAGACGGCCTTGGCCTGGTACGAGCTCGGCGGTTCCACCACGGCGGTCGGCAAGCACCTGCACCTGCACCGCAACACCGTGCTGCACCGCCTCAACCGGATCGAGCGCCTGACCGGGAAGGCGTTCGCCGTCCCGGCCGAGGCCGCCCTGCTGTATCTCACCTTGCAGGCCCGGCTGTTGTCGGCTCGGAAGGTGGGCGATCCGGATACCTGACCAGTCGGGCGGGTATCCGCACGTCAGCACGCCCCGCCCAATCGGCGAACCGGGGTGGGACCGCGGCTCTGAGCAGGCGGGCGGTTCGTCGAGACGCTTCGTTGTCTCCGGCCCCGCGCACCCCAGCCGGATACATTGCGGTCCGCACACGTCAATGGCCGGCTCTCCCATTCCGTGGACCGGCCACCGGGCACCGTCAACGGGGGAGCCGCTCGGCCATGGCTCAACTGTGTGGGATGTCGGCAGCGGTTGATCTACCTGCACACCGCCCGATCCGCCAGGGGGTGAGGACGGCCGTGATTGATGTCAGGGATCCCGGTAGATGGCGTTCTCACACACCGTCCCGCGAAGGGTGAAGCCGACGGTTCAGCTACCGGACATGCCGTGGCGTATCCGACCTGACCGCGTCACCCGCCGGTACCATCGCTGCGTTGATCGTCCAATCTGTACCCCTGGCTCGGTCCAGGCCCCGGTAGCGAAGGAGCAGGACTGTCCAAACCTCGTCGACGGTGCATGATGCTCGTCGGTGCGGCTCTGGCCGGCGCCAAGGCGTGGGGCGCCGACTCCTCCGAGCCCAGCAAGGCCACCACTGCCCGCAGCGCTACCAGGGGCGAGCGCCCCGGATCGGAGTATCCGTTGAACCAGCCGCTCGTGGTTACCCCGCTGAACTTCGTACGCGCCGAGACCGACCGGCAGTTCGCTGTATTCGTCGACGACCGGGGAGCGTTCGGCAAGCTCTATCACGCGCGGGAAGTCGCTCCGATCGACCGGCAGCCCGTGGTCCGGATGAACCGCGACACGATCTACTCGACCGGGG
The DNA here is from genome assembly GCF_003315035.1 of Nocardia puris. GTDB lineage: Bacteria > Actinomycetota > Actinomycetes > Mycobacteriales > Mycobacteriaceae > Nocardia > Nocardia puris. The sequence continues at coordinate 1,019,326 of NZ_QNRE01000001.1, read as the reverse complement.
TGTTCGACCTGGATGCGGGACCGGTCACGGTCACCCTGCCTGATCCGAGTACCCGGTTCATGTCCATGCAGATCATCAATCAAGACGAGTACGCTCCTGACGCCCTCTATGGCGCGGGCAGCCACACCCTCGACCGCGACACCGTCGGTACTCGATACGCCGCGATCGTCATCCGTACCTTCGTCGATCCCGGCAATCCCGCCGATATGGCCGCCGCGCACGCTCTGCAAGACGCGATCAAGGTCGAACAACCCGGCGGCCCAGGAAAATTCGAGATCCCGCAGTGGGACAAGACCAGCCAGGACAAGGTCCGCGGCGCGCTGCTCACGCTGGCCTCCACCATGTCGAACTTCACCTCCGCGTTCGGCGAGCAGGACGCCGTCGACCCCGTCGCGCATGTGATCGGCGCCGCGGCCGGCTGGGGTGGCAACCCAGCGCGCGACGCGGTGTACGAGTCGATCACCCCGACCGAGAACGACGGCCGGACCACCTACCGTCTGCATGTCGAAGATGTTCCGGTGGACGGATTCTGGTCGATCACCGTCTACAACGCCGAGGGCTACATGCAGCCCAACCCGCAGAATGCCTACTCGGTCAACAACGTCACCGCCGCGACCAACCCGGACGGCTCGGTCGATATCCAGTTCGGCGGCTGCGATGAGTCGACACCCAACTGCCTGCCCACCGCACCCGGCTGGAACTACACCGTGCGCCTCTACCGCCCGCACCAGGAAATCATCGACAGCACCTGGACCTTCCCGAACGCGGAACCCCTCCGGTAGCGACCCTCCGGGCAGGTTCGGCTGCTGGTCCCGGTCGCGGCAAGATCGAAGAGCTCGCCTCGCCGAGTACACCAAGGCTTTGACGTCCAGGACGCCGATGCGGCAGAGGGTGCGCGGGACCTCCTCGCTCGCCTGCCGATCGCGAAGACGATCACCTGGATCTGCCTCATCAGATCATCGCGGTCCCGCATGGACTGCTATCGGCCGCATTCTGACGGCGACCCGACTACCTGCACGTCCCGCTCCACGGAGGGCGCCTCGCCACGTGCTCCGAGCCGCTGAGCGGTCCTGGCTCGTGTGTATCGGCCGGCGGCAATGTAGTCGCCGATGGTTCCGGCTAGGTATCCCTCGGAGGAGACACCGACGATCCAGCCGAGGTCTTCCAGTCCTGATTCTCGCGGTGCACTGCCGACCAGTACGCCGAGTAGCCCGACGAAAAATGAGAGTGGTTCGGGTGGCGACGCCCGCGGCAGGGGGAGTCGGCGTCCGCACAGCCGGAACGAGGCGCCTCCTCCAGGCACATCCTGGCAACACTCGGGTTCACCTCGCGCGCGCAGATCGCGGCCTGGATCGGGGGTTGGCACGGGCGCCTGATCAATCCTGACTGCTCCCGCCCCGCGACATCCTGTCCGGAAAGGACATCGGGTTGTCCGCAGCGGCCATGGCCGATCGCCTGTCGTGCACCCAGGATCGCCGAGGTAGCCGAAATCAACTTTGTCCGTGCCGGCCAGGGTGCGACGCTTTCGATTTCAGGATTCCGCTCGGCTGCACACGCTTCCCGTCACCATCGCTTGGGGCACACGTGACCGGTTGCTGGTGTACCGGACGCAGAGTCGCGAGGCGCGAACCCGGTTGCCGCACAGCCGGCACATCGCGATGCCGGGGTGCGGCCACATCCCCTTCTACGACGATCCCCAGCGCTGCGCCGACGCGATCCTCGAGCAGCTCAGAGAATCCGGCGTGTCACCATGCCGGTCATGACCGGCCCGACCCGCACGTCGTCGCCGGTGGTCGGTGCGTGCACCATGGTGCCGTCGCCTAGGGAAATCGCGACATGACCGGGTCCGTCCGGCCCCAGTTCCCGAAGAGGAGATCGCCGGGTGGTGGAATCCGGACGCCCGAGCCGTCGGGAGCCGTGGGTGGTGTGGACGCGTCGGCGCCGAGGCGGGCCGCCGCCGCGTCGAGCGCGGTATCCACCTCGTTCTGGATCGGCTCGGGCAGGCTCGCCACAGCCTGGTCGACCATCGGTGTGATGACCGGCACGAACATCTGGACGGCGTCGCCGACCGCGGGTGACGGCCGGGCGGAGCCGATCAGGTGTTCGGTTGTCGTTCGCGGCGTCGGAGGTCGCGATCGCGATGACCGCGATGATGGCAGCCGGGTCCGTCATCGGGCACCGGCCTGTCCGCTGGAAGACGAGTGTGGATGCTGTGTGTGGTCGCGGTGAACCGCGCTGTGACCATGGATGACTCGAGACATGACACCTTCGCTCGATCGTGGTTACGGCAGTAGCGTCCAGCGTGGGACCTCCACGCCGTCGCCCACCACGGCCGAACGACCGGGGACATACCTGTTTCCGCCGCGTCACGTCCCCGTGGCCCACCCTCACCGGGTGTCGCGACTGATCCGGTCGTGGTAGCCGCGGCGTTCTTCGTGGTCGGTGTTCAGGGCGTTCTTCCCGCCCATCCGGAGATTGAGCGATTCCGCGGCGCGGCGTGGCAGCAGCCGCTGTCCGGCCAGCAGGACCCCCGCCAGCCGGGGCACGTACACCCGTGCTCGCGCGACATCGCGGGTGACCGTGTCCACCACGGCACGGGCCACCTCCGTCGCCTCGACCGGCTTGACCAGGGGAATACGGAGACTGGTTCCCGGCACCGGGAGGGAGACGGTCCCGTCCAGGCCCGCGACCAGCTCGGTGTTGACCGCGCCCGGAAGGACGGTCGAGATCCGCACTCCGCTGTCCCGGTATTCCAGGCGGGCAGCGTCGCTGAAGGTGATGGCGGCCGCTTTGCTCGCGTTGTAGGTGGCCATGCCGGGCAGCGCGACCTCGCCCATCGTGGAGCAGATGTTCACGATGTGCCCGCGGCCGCGCGGAATCATCAGCTCGAGTGCCTGCTTGGTCCCGACCATCATCCCGAAGGCGTCGATCTCCACGGCGCGCTTGGTCATCGCGTCGTCCTCGTCCAGCAGCGATCCGACAGGCATGATGCCCGCGTTGTTGACCAGCACATCCACCGGTCCCAGTTCGCGTGTGACCCGCGCGAGGAACGCGCGGAACGATTCCGGATCGGAAACATTCACCGAGCAGTAGCACGACAAGCCCAGTTCTCCTGCGGCAGTGTGCAACCGGTCCTCGCGCACGGCGCCGATGGCGACGTGCGCGCCACGCTGGACGAACGCCCTGGCAATGGCGAATCCGATCCCTCGTGAACCTCCGGTGACAGCGACGACGCGCCCGGTCACTGGTGACGACATGAACAACCCCTTTGCCGGGCGGCACGACCTGCCACCCACCCGTTGAATCGGCCTCCGCAATCGTCACAGTGCGACGCCGGCGCCCGAACCCGGGAACCGGTGACTGTCCGCTTATGGCTATTTGTTGCCCGGGCAGGACATGTCCTGCCCGGGCGTCCTGCGGATAACTTCTGGACCATGCGAGCAACGAGGCTCTCGATAGCGATCATCGGCTGCGGATTCGGCGGCCTTGGCGCGGCAATCGAGCTGGAACGTAACGGTATTCGGGACTATGTCGTCTTCGAACGCGGCGACGGCGTCGGTGGCGTCTGGCGCGCGAACACCTATCCCGGTGCGGCGTGTGATGTTCCGTCCCCCACCTACTCCTACTCCTTCGAACTCGAATCGGAATGGTCACAGCGATTCGGGACGCAGGCGGAAATCAAGGCTTACTTGGAGCGGTGCGCCGAGAAGTACGGCGTACTCGGCAACATCCGGTTCAACACCGAGGTGGCCGCGGCAACCTTCGACGAGCGGTCCGGCAGTTGGCTGGTGGAGCTCGCCGATGGGGAGAAACAGTGGTTCGATGTCGTGATCATGGCCCCGGGACAGCTGTCCCGGCCGCAGATTCCGCGTGTCGAGGGCATCGAATCGTTCACCGGTCCGCAATTCCATTCGGCGCAATGGGACCACGGTGTGGATCTCGTCGGCAAGACCGTCGCGGTGATCGGCAGTGGTGCCAGCGCCGTGCAATTGGTTCCCGCGATCGTCGATGGAGTCGCCCGGCTGCACGTGATCCAGCGCTCTCCGAACTGGGTGGGCAACAAGTGGAATCATCGCACGAACGCACGGATGAAATGGCTGTTGCGTACCGTTCCGGGGCTGGCGCGAGCGCAGCACAATATCGAATGGCTGTGGTACGAATCCCGAGTTCCGATAATCTCCCGGGCCTTGACCCCGGAATCTGGACACGGGGTTTGTGTTTACGCGGCGTGAGCCATGCTATCGAGTGCGTGGGCGGTTTCGTAGTCGACGGGGCTGAGGTAGCCGCAGTAGGAATGCCTTCGCAGGGTGTTGTAGCGGGTGATCCACCGGAACACCGCCAACCGCGCCGCTCGCGGTGATTCCCACCGGGCCGCGCCTTGCAGCGTCTCGCGTTTCAGGGTCGCGTTGAACGATTCCGCGAGGGCATTATCCGCGCTTGTGCCCACCGAGCCTGTCGATTGGGTGACACCCAGTTTCGTGCAGAGTGTCGCGAAAGCCTTTGCGGTGTACTGACTTCCGTGATCGGCATGAAAGATCGACCCAGCGAGGCTGCCGCGGGTCGCAGCGGCGGCTGCCAGGGCGTTTTCGACGAGTTCGGTGCGCATGTGGTCAGCGATCGACCACCCGACCAGGCGGCGGGAGAAGCGGTCGATCACCGTGGCCAAGTACAAGAACTCGCCGTCTCCGCAGGGCAGGTAGGTGATGTCACCGGCGTATTTGGTGTTCGGTGCGGTCGCGGTGAAATCCCGGCGCACCAGGTCAACAGGCGGGGTGTCGGCAGGCTCGGGCACGGTGGTGCGGTGCCGGCGGCGAAGCCGCAAACCCTCGATGTTGTTCTCGCGCATGATCCTTGCGATCCGTTTGTGGTTGATCCTCTGCCCGGCGGATGCACCGTCATTGAGTTCAGCGGTGATCCTGGGTCGCCCGCAGGTGTTGTCGGCGTCGTGGACCGCGCGGATCTTGGCGGCGAGATCAGCGTCGGCGTCAGCGCGGGCTGCCCGTTTGTCGGCGGCGTTGATCCATGTGTAGTACGACGAGCGGGCGATGTCGATGACCTGGCATAACCGCTTCACCGGGGTAGGTGTCGGAGTGGTCGGCGACAAACTGGAAGCGGGTCACCAGTTCGTCTCCCCGGCGAAATATTTGGCCGCCGATCGCAGGATGTCGCGCTCGGTCTCGAGCTTGGTCTTCTCGGCCTTGACCTGGGCGAGCTCTGCGCGCAGGCGGGCGGCTTCTTGCTCGGGGGTTTCCTCGCGAGTGGGTCCAGGTATCGGAGTTGTTCGGGGTTTACGGACCGGGACGCCGGCTTTTTTGAGCCACGCGGTCAGTGAGCCGTGGGATATGCCGAGGTCGGTGGCGATCCCGGCGATGGTCGCGCCGTCGGTGTCGCGGTAGAGCGCGACCGCGTCGCGGCGGAACTCCTCGGTGTAGTTCTTGTTGGACATCGGGTAGATCTTCTCGCTTTCCCTGGTCTGAGACCAAGCTCAAGCGTGTCCATCACCCGGGGGCAAGGCCCAAGCACTCGTTGCGGCTAACTAACAACCACCGAGCACGAAGTGCCCCAACATGACTGGACCTGGTACTTCTGCCGGTCGACCCGCCGTCAGCCTTGGCGTGAAGGTGCCGTTTGCGCCGAAAGCACCACGTAAGGCAATTGCCCATGGTTGAGCGCTGACGAGATTGTCGGTGGTCGTCTCTATGGTGCCCGGTATGTCTTCGACCGTGACCGAGGTTGATCGCCGCCGCCGCGATCAGGCGATCACTGCCTGCTGCCTGGCTGCCGCTGCCCTTGGAGATCCTGATCTGGCGCCCCGCAGGCAGGGGCGTGCGTTGATGAGTTGCCTGGGGGTTCTGGCCTCGATATATCCGGTGGGGCAAGCTCCGACCATGGCGCAGTTCCGCAGCGGCCTCTCTCGCCCGTTGCGGCAGTTGCTACCCAATGGGGTCGACTCGGGGGGAGTCGGTGATCTGGTGCTGCTCGACGGGATGGGGCAGTTCAGTGACGAGGCCCGCGACCTGTGTGTCGAGCATCTAGTTCCGTCAGCAGCGTTGGACGAGCACTGGCCATGGGCAAAGGTCGCCACGGAACAGGAGGAGCGGCGCATCTACGAGGTGCTGCGACGGTTGCCCGCAAAGGACTACACCCGAGCCCGCGAGCTGCTTGTCGATGAGCCTTCCGGAGACCTGCGCGATTTGCGCCGTACCTGGGACGCGATGTGGGGACGGTTCGAGCACTACGAGCACATCGTGGAATGGGCATGGTGCCAGATTCGCGGATGGTGGTTCGCGTGTCCGACTTGCCGTTGGCCGATGCGCGTGGTCGGCGCAGGTGCGGTTGTGGAGGTGCGTTGTGAGGCACACGCGCGCAACGGCATCACCTACACCTGCCACACCGACGGACCTACCGACCGCGCTCCCGTCCTTCAACCCGCAGGCCCACACGCGAGTGAGGTCAAGGCTCGACCGGCTACCCCAGAGTCGCGCGCGGTGTCACGGGTGATCTGGCGTTATGTGACCCTGCCGGGGATCTTGGAGTGCGACTTGCGTGACCACGCCCGTGCGGCTGGCGCGAAAGTTGATATGTGGCCTCACAAAGATCGCTACGATCTGCGAATCACACTGAAGGGGAAGGTGTGGAGGGTTGATGCCAAGGCGTGGGCGTCCCCAGTCGCACTCGGCGAGGCGCTACGCGAGACGGAACCGGCCGAGCCCGGATTGATCATCGTGATTCCGGACCACCAACGCAGTAGCCGCGACCTCCTGGCCGCCATGTTGCGCGGTACCGGCTACCGGGTCATGACGGCGACCGACCTGAAGAACGATGTCGACAGGTCCGCGGGGGTGCAGCGGTGACCAGTCTGCGCCAGTTGGCCACGCAGATCGCATGTGCGTTCTCTGAGGAGTTCTTCGGGTTCCCTGGCGCCGACGGCCGCACCGTCGTCCCACTGGACCAGGCGGGTCTGATCGCCTCGGGCAGGATGGATCTGTGGTCGGACTGGCCCGACCAGCCCGAGGACACCCAGCGGCTGGTGGGACAGTTCCTGCGACTCCGCCACAACGAGCTCGGCTCGCCCCGGCGGTTCCTCGAAGCAGCCCGCAAGCTGCGCCACGATCAGAACAGCCCTTACCAGGTGCCCGACGAGATTCCCGACAACGCGGTCACCTACGTGATCGCCCGGCACGGCCAACGCCCACTCGAACTCGCGCAGCGTCTGCTCGAGGAGGCCGAAACCAAGTATCTACAGGGCCGGCGTCCGCTACCGGTGGCCGGACCCGGCAAGTACCGCTTCGGCTGGCACGGCGAGTCCACAGTCAAGCTGCCGATCACCGTGCACGGGGCCACGGTCGCCCCCGTTGTGCTGGACACAGCCGGGAAGGTGGATGACGTCAAAGTCAGCCCGGCCGAGCTCAAGGCACTGGCAAACCATCTGGCTCAGGTTTCGGGATCCTCACCCTGGCAGAGCGGCATTATCGAGGAGCTGTTCGACAAGCTGCGCGACGTCGATGACTTGCCTGTGACCGAGTTGCTGCTGCGAGCTGGGGGCATCCGGTTGCTCAACGCGCCGACCGGAGTCGGTAAGAGCGTGCTGACCCGGTTGCTGGCAGTCCATTTGGCACGGCAGGGCGTTCCCGTGGCGATCGTGGTGGGCACTATCCACGACGCCCTTAGCACCGCCGAGCAGATCGCTGACGAGGAGAACACCGCGCGGCGCCTGACCACGAGTATCGAGCACGACCTCGCCGTCCTGGGCACCCCCGCTCGGTGTGTAGCTCTCGTGTCTCCGCGGCGGCTGGAGGAAAAGGCCACTCAGGCGGCCGAACGCGGTGAGTGGGATCGCTTCGACCAGCTGGGTTATGGCTGCGTTCTGCCCGCCCTCACCGTCGACGGCCCGCCGCCTGCCGCACCGGACGAGCCTTGCACCTCCCTGCGTGCTCTGCCTGAGCCCGACCAGGAAGAGACCAGCTCTGACAAGAAGGGTAGGCAGGCCAAGTCTGATGCAGACCAGCGGTACGCCTGTCCCATGCTGAGCGCGTGCGGGCGACATCGAGGGTTCCACAATGCCGCCGCGGCCGACATCATCGTTACCAACCACCACAACCTGATCCACGGCACGGTGCCGATACCTGTACGAGTCGACGGCATCGACCACAGCCGTATGCCGGTGCTGGAGTTCTTGATGCGTCGCTGTCCGGTGCTGATCATCGACGAGATCGACCTGTTGCAGAGCAACATGTTCGACGCCGGTGCCCGGCAACTGGTGCTCGCCGCCAGCGGTGGGCGACAAGAGCTGCCCCTGGCCCAGCTCGACACCCAACGCACGATGCTGATGCCCGCTGAGGACCGTGAAGTTTTTCCAGCCCTGTCTCGCACCCGATTCCTGGCTGACCAGTTCCTCAACTACATACTGGAACAGGACCTTTGGTTGGAGGCAGACCTGGACCGCCCAGGCTCCGGCTGGCATGTTCCCGGCGCCAACGACCGCATGCTGCTCCAAGCCCTGTTCGGTGTCGAGGACGATATCGACGGGATCGCACCGGAAATCTACGAGCAGTTCAATGCCTTGTTCCCAGATACTCGCGAGGTCAACGGCGGAACGCCGCCGCGCAAGATGCGCAAGGTCGCCACTCTGCTGCGCTCGGTCGTCAGCAACGACACCGGCCAGGACCGGATTCGTGAGGTCACGCACAGCCTGCACCGCACGCTGGCCCGACGAGTGCGGGATAAGGACCTGCGCCGCGCCGTGGTCAATGCCCTGCTCGTGCGGACATGGCTTGGCGCGCTGCACCAATCGCTGACTCGGCTGACCTTTGCGGTCAGCTCACCAGGCACTGAGCTTCCCGCGGCACGCGTGCTCGCAGACAAGCTCGGCAACTTCGTCCAGCACGCCACGATCCCCTACGGCCCGCTCGGGTACCTGCTGTTCGGATTCCGCGTGGACAAGGTGTCCGACCCCTACCCGCAGGGCAAGCTGTCGGTGCAGGCCATCGCCGGTGACCCGCACACCACCATTGCGCAGCTGGGCGGCACTGTGGCCCTGTCCACCGCGGGTGTGCAACGGATCGTCTTGGGCTTGTCGGCCACGGCGTTTTTCCCCGGCGCCGCCCGTGAGCACATCAAGGCCGAGGTCACCTACGCCATGACCGACGCAGCGCCCGGGGCGTTCACCACCCGAGCGGGCAAGGCGCTCGACGAGGAGTTTCAGGCCATCCACATCGGTGGCCGCTCCGAGTCCCACAAGCCTGACGCGATCCGGGAACTCGGCAAGACCCTGTGGGACCAGCACCTGGACAGGCACCTACGCAAGCTTGCCGAGACCGCGCCCGATCGGGAACTGTGCATGCTGGTCGGCAACTCCTACAAACATGCCGCGCTGCTCGGTGCCGGGATCGCCTCACACATCGGCGACCCGAGCTGGGTTGCCGTTGTCGTGCCGAAAGACCATCGCTCGTCTGCCGTGGCGTTGCCGTCCGGGGTAGTGCGTGTGACGGTGGAGGATCTGGAGGCACTGCCGCGGGAATATCCGAATGTCAAGGTCTGCATCGCGCCGTTGAGTTTGGTGGCGCGTGGTCTCAACATCCTGGTACCCGGTGACCAGCGCTCCGCGCTGGCATCGGTCTGGGTGTGCGTGCGTCCACCGACTCAACTGACCGACTCGGCCGAGATGTTCGCCAGCGTCAACTCCCATGCGCTCGACATCGGCATCCCTGGTCCGGGCCCCGCAGCCGTACTGAACAAGCAACGTCAGGCCGCGTTCTCACGGCTCTACCACATCCTGGCCAGCGATCCCAGATTCAGCAGGCTCAGCCGCGTGCTCAAAGCCGAAGCCGTAGCGGGGATGCTTGTCGACCTAATCCAGCTCGCCGGACGCGCTCGCCGCGGCGGCACTCCGGTCGAGCTCTACCTTGTCGACGGTGCTTTCCACGACGCCAAGTTCGGCAGCGACCTGCCGGGCCTGCTGCGCTTCTACTACGACAACCTCACCCCAGCCAGCCAGCGTGCACTGAGCCGCATCTACGGCTCCACACTGGTGTCCTGGCTCGACTTCGCCGGGATCGACCACACTTCCGAGGACGACAACCGATGACCATGGGCGATGACAAGCTGCACTTGCTGGCCTACCCGCTGACCGCAGAACTGCACGGGGTGGTGCGTGTCTACCGCTTCCCAGAACGAGCCCGCGACGTGTGGAGCGACTTGCTCGATCGCTACCGCGACATCACCGGCTCCCACGGAAACTTGCCCTACGCCGGCCTGGCCACCGCGCTACGCGCCATCGGCCGCACCAGCGTCAACCTGTTTCCGACCAGCCGCAACAATCCACCCCGGCAAATGATCAGTCGCCGCAGCCTGGACAGCCGCGACATCCACGACGCCGTGGTCCTGTGGGAACAGGCTCTGCTCAAGGTGCCCGAGGACGAGATGAGTTTTTCCTACGCCAGCGAACTGGCGGAACTCCTCGCCAGCATCGAGCCCGATGAGGTCATGTTGGGCAACGAGATCAAGCGGGTGGGTGACCAGCCCGATGCGGCCTATTGGGTGTACGACGCGGCCACCTGGGAAGTGGCCCAACAACTGGCCGACCGTACGTGGAAGATCGACGACCGTGAAATCGCCCTGCGGGCCGACACCCAGGGAAACCTGCTGGTCTGGGACAAGGACCTGCTGTGGACCGGCCAGTGGGACAACGACGAGAACAACCCGTCCTATGCCGCGCTTCGCGTGCAACTAACGATGAAGACGTTGCCCTGGATGCGCGACCCGGTCGTTGTCGTCGACCCCTCGGTGTCCAGGCTCAGTCGCTGGCTCAACTCATCCCGCACTGCCTGGCTGGCCCAGCGCTCGACACAGGATCCACTGCTCACGCTCGCCGTCGAAGGCCGCGGCCGAGCGACCCGGATCGAACGCACCAGCGACATCGCCCTCACAGTGTGGGCACGCCTGGGTGGCGAGACCCTGATCCGGCCAGAAGATCGCGACATGACCGGCGAACCCGGCAGACTGCGTGCGCTGGTCCCGAAGTCCGTACGCTTCCCGATCGGCCGCGGCGTCGGCATGCACACCATCCGTGAACTCAGCAGTCACCTGTCCACGGTCCTGGATACCCCCAACATCATCGCCCGCAACGTAGCTGGCCACAGGTTCCCCAAGGGCACGCGCCGACAAGTGACAGCGGGCCGGGACACCGACCTGCTCGACGAATCCGCCCTGCCCACAATCATCGAAGCATCAGGCTGCCGACGCCTACGGATCCTTGTCCTCTACCGCCACCAGCACACCCGGACCCGGCTCCAGCGCCTGCTGGCCTACCACTTCAACCGCCCCGACCTCGCCGACATCGGCATGCCAGAGGACGAACCGACACTGATCGGCGACCACGTCGAAATCATCTTCCACCGGGCCGCCGCATTGCTGGCCCACGGCGACCACTCCGGCCGAGCTGAGCTCTTGGCTGCGGTGCCTCACCTCGACGTACCCGACGACACACGGATCGTGGCGCTGTGCGAGACCGAGTACGACGCGCGCGCATGGGCCGCGCAACGCAAGCAGTCCCGTCGACCCGACAGTACGGTGGACGACCCTGATCTGACCGACGCCAAGCACCCCCTCAACCGAATGCTTGCCCAGCACCACGTACTTGCCCAGTTCATCACCACCAAGCCCTCGCCCAAATCAGACACCGAACCGGCGACGAAGACGAGCAACGGGAACGCCACCGACGGTACCGAGTCCGGCAACAACGAGACCGCTCCCAGTGAGGAGAATGACCCGCTGACCAAGCTGGGACTCAGCCTGAAGAAAGATCATCCGGGTCACAACGCAGTCGCCGACATGCTCCGAGCCGCTGGTCTGATCCATCCTCGACTCAGCCGAGCGCTGGCCTACGGCCGCTACGGTTTGAAGGAACCCGTCGCGTTCGTCGGCCTTCACATCCGCGAACAGCGCGGGGCGCGTTGGACTTCGGCGGGACCGCGCCTGAGCTGGTCGCTGGTGGCGCTCATCCCCGAGGGCGACCACTGGCACACCAAGGCATATCAACCCAAACGACACCCGCGCGGGGGAACAACTGGGTGGCAGGACTACTTCGCCGCCAACACTGCCTTTCGCTCGCACTCGCTGCCCGAAGGTAAACGCCAAGACCTCTCGCTCGTCGACAGCATTGACACCGCACTCGGCCAACTCCAAGACCACCTCGATACCGCCACCGGCTACGTCCTGCTGGTTTCTGGAGACAGCTCCCGCGCGCTGTGGCCGCTCCTCGCCAACAAAAACCTTGACCTGCGTCCGGACTCAGCAGGCCGGATCAACGACCGGCCTGCGCTCCCAGGGTGCAGCCCCTCCAGTGGTCATCGCCCGCGGGCCATCGTTCGCGTGACCTCCGGCTCCCGTGACCTCCCCCGGCCGGTCGAGTTGCACGTTGGCGTAGACGAGAGACAGACGGAAGGAACCGTCCAGAAGGAGCCTCACATCAAGAAGACCACCGAGGGTCTCTACCAGCTCGACGGAGCCCAGAACACATGGATCCTGTCCAACATCCCGCGCCAGTTCACAGGCGGGCGCCGGTACAGCCGGGCGGGAGAGCACGGCACCCGTTGGACCGCCGACAACGAAGCTGGCCAACACACCTGGTATGCCCACACAACCACCGAGATCGTCGTCGTCGGCGCAGACACAGACCCGATCCGCTACGCCATCGCCGCCGCACGGCTCTGCGACCACGCCGTCTCATGGGATGGCCGCACCAGCTACCCGGCGCCCATCCACCTCGCGGCCAAAATGGATAAAGACCACCCCGACTATCGCCGCACCATCGACCTCGACGACGAGGTAGACCTCGACGAACTCAAAGACGGCGTCGTCTGATCCGACGACGGGTGGCTGGTCCGTCGCCAGCTGACTCGCGTCGCGGAATGTCAGGCGGATTCGACTGCGGGACGGCTCACAATTGGTGGGCGGTCAGAGGGGGCCGGGCTTGCTTGCCCGTCCTTGGCGTGCCTCCGGGAGGTGTCACCCGCCCGGCGTGCAACGCCGCAAACTAGGCCGTGGCTTGGCCAGACGCGGAAGAAACTAGCCATGCGGTACCCCGTTTCGCGTCCCCATTGGCAGCGGGGCGCTGCGGCGTGCCAGGAGTCCATACAGGGTCGCCGCTGACGTGTACGGCTTGGCGGATGAGACGCGATGCATGCCGCGCAAGAACGACACCATGACATTCGACGCATACGTCTCAGCTGGTCACGGACAGAGGGATGAGGCGCCGAGCGAGTCGCGGGAATACCGATTAGTGATACTCGTGTTGAGAATCCTGGGTAAATCGTAGAAAGCAGGGGTGGACCCGCAAGATGCCCAGGTCAGCGGTGGTATAGGCTTTGTCGGTCATGAAGTCGGCTTTTTCGGGTCCGGTCACCGGTGCTGCGCCCAGGACGGTCTACCTCGATCACGCGGCCACCACACCGATGCTGCCCGCCGCTGTCGAGGCGATGACGGCTGCCATGACGCGGCCGGGCAACGCGTCGTCGGTGCACGGGTCGGGGCGCGCGGCGCGGCGGTTGCTGGAAGAGGCGCGCGAGTCGATCGCCGAGAGCCTGGGGGCGCGGCCGTCGGAGGTGATCTTCACCTCGGGCGGCACCGAGAGCGACAACCTGGCCGTCAAGGGCATCTACTGGGCGCGCCGCGACGCCGATCCGCGCCGCACCCGCATCATCGCCAGCTCGGTCGAGCACCACGCGGTGATCGACGCCATCGAGTGGCTCGAGCGGCACGAGGGCGCGCGCGCGACCTGGCTGCCGGTCGACGCCGAGGGCATGGTTTCGCCCGCCACCCTGCGCGAGGCGCTGGCCGCGCACTCCGACGAGGTCGCGCTGGTCACCATCATGTGGGCCAATAACGAGGTCGGCGCGATCCAGCCGATCCGCGAACTCGCCACGGTCGCCCAGGAATTCGGCGTGCCGATGCACAGCGACGCGATCCAGGCGGCCGCGCAGCTGCCCATCGACTTCGCCGCCAGCGGCCTGTCGGCGGCGAGCTTCGCCGGGCACAAGGTCGGCGGCCCGCACGGCGCCGGCGTGCTGCTGCTCGGCAGGCAGGTCGAGGTGGTGCCGCTGCTGCACGGCGGCGGTCACGAGCGCGACCTGCGGTCGGGCACCTCCGACACGCCCGCCGCGGTCGGCCTGGCCACCGCGCTGCGGATCACGGCGGCCGAGCTGCCGATCCGCACCCCCGAACTCGCCGCGCTGCGCGACGCGCTCGTGGACGGCGTGCTCGCCACGATCCCCGACGCCGTGTTCAACGGCCCGGTCGACGAGCGCCGCCTGCCCGGCAACGCGCATTTCACGTTCCCGGGCTGCGAGGGCGACTCGCTGCTCATGCTGCTGGACGCCGCCGGCATCGAATGCTCCACCGGCTCGGCCTGCAACGCGGGCGTGGCGAGCCCGAGCCACGTGCTGATCGCGATGGGCGTCGAGCCCCGCGTCGCGCGCGGCTCCCTGCGTTTCTCCCTCGGGCACACGTCGACCCGCGCCGACGTGGACGCCCTCCTCGATGTCTTGCCCCAGGTGGTGGAGCGGGCCCGCGTGGCGGGTCTCGCCGGTGCGAAAGGTGGTGTGTGATGCGGGTTCTCGCGGCGATGAGCGGTGGTGTGGACTCGGCCGTTGCGGCGGCGCGCGCCGTCGACGCCGGACACGACGTGGTGGGGGTGCACCTGGCGCTGTCGGCCACACCCGGCACACTGCGCACCGGCTCGCGCGGCTGCTGCTCCAAGGAGGACGCGGGCGACGCGCGCCGCGCCGCCGACGTGCTCGGCATCCCGTTCTACGTCTGGGATTTCGCGGACCGGTTCAAGGAGGACGTGATCGACGATTTCGTCGCCTCCTACGCCGCCGGTGAGACGCCGAATCCGTGCCTGCGCTGCAACGAGAAGATCAAGTTCTCCGCCCTCGCCGACCGGGCGGTGGCGCTGGGCTTCGACGCCGTCGTCACCGGGCACTACGCGCGGCTCGACGGCGGCGTGCTGCGCCGCGCGGTCGACGCCGACAAGGACCAGTCCTACGTGCTCGCCGTGCTCACCGCCGACCAGCTCTCCCGCGCGATGTTCCCGGTGGGGGACACGCCGAAGCCCGACATCCGGGCCGAGGCGGCCGAGCGCGGACTGGCCGTGGCGAACAAGCCCGACAGTCACGACATCTGCTTCATCCCCTCCGGCGACACCCGCGCCTTCCTCGGCGCGAAGATCGGCGTGCGGCCGGGCGCGGTGGTGGACGCCGACGGCCGTGAGCTGGGCAAGCACGACGGCGTGCACGGGTTCACCATCGGACAGCGCAAGGGTCTGGGCCTGCCGGGCCCGGCCGCCGACGGCAAGCCGCGGTACGTCACCGGGATCGATCCCGAGTCCGGGACCGTGCGCGTGGGTTCGGTGGAGGATCTGCACGTGTGGACCGTGCTCGCCGACCGGGCGATCTGGACCTCGGGTGAGGTGCCGGACGGGCCCGTCGAGTGCGTGGCGCAGGTGCGCGCGCACGGCGGCACGGCGCCCGCCGTCGCAGAGCCCTCCGGCGCGGGGCTCGTGGTGCGGTTGCGCGAGCCGTTGACCGGTGTGGCGAAGGGGCAGGCCGTGGTGCTGTACCGGCCCGATCCGGCGGGCGACGAGGTCCTCGGCAGTGGGACGATCTCCGGTACGTCGCGGGAGCTGGCGCCGGTTTCCTGAGCGGTGTGGCTGGTCGATGTCTTTCCGTCAGCAGGCGGGACGGCCCGGGTGTAGCGGAGTGGAATGGGCGACGTGAGCGAAACCGTAACGGAGAGCACGATTTCCGAGGTACTGCGGGGCGGTGTCGCGACCGGTGTCGGGTCCTGGCCCGGCACCGACGCGCGCGAGGCGGCCGCGACCGTCGTCGGTGAGCTCACCGACTTGGCGCATCTGGCGGAACTGCCCGCGCGCGGGGTCGGCGCCGATATGATAGGCCGCTCCTCGGCGCTGCTCGTGGACCTGCGGTTCGATACCAGCACACGCGGTTACCGGCTCGCGGCCCGTCCGGGAGCGGTGTCGCGGCGCGCGCACGACCTGCTGCGCGGTGATCTCGACGCCCTCGAAGAGGTGTGGGAGACAACGGGTTCCGCGGGGACCGGCCGCGTGATCAAACTCCAGGCCACCGGCCCGCTCACCCTCGCCGCCGAAGCGGAGCTGCCCGTCGGGCACCGCGTGCTCACCGATTCCGGTGCGGTGCGCGATCTTTCGGAATCCCTGGCCGAAGGACTGAACCAGCACGTCGCCGAAGTCGCCAAGCGCTTGAACGCGCGGGTGGTGCTGCAACTCGACGAACCCTCGCTCGGCGACGTACTCGAAGGATCATTGCGCGGCGTGAGCGTGCTCGACACCGTGCGCGCCGTACCCGCGCCGGAAGCGCTGGCGATTCTCGATTCGGTGATCGAAGCGCAATCCGTTCCGGTGCTGGTGCACACCTGCGCCGCTCGGCCGCCCGTGCACTTCCTGCGCGGAAGTCAGGCCGCCGCAATAGGTTTCGACCTCTCCACCATCGCCACCCGCGATCTGGACGCCCTCGGCGAATCCCTCGACGCGGGCAAACGCCTCGTCCTCGGACTCGTCCCCACCACCGCCCCCACCACCTCACCCACCTGGCGCGACCTCGCCGAACCCGGCGTCCGCCTGATCGACCGCCTCGGCTTCCCCCGTTCCGCGCTGCGCGACGTACTCGTTTCGCCGGCTTGCGGGTTGGGGGGTGCGCCCCTGGGGTGGGCGCGAAAAGCATTGGAGCTGGCGACCGAGGTCTCCCGCGCCTTCGCCGAGGACCCGGAGTCGTTGGACTTCTGATCACCGTCGCAGGTGCGGGCGACAACCGCTGCCTGTTGGTTCACGGAGGGAGGCTCACGCCGGTATCGTCCGCCCACGGCCGAACCGTCGCCGACGCGGTCAGTAATGGTAGCGAGCTTGGGCGATGAGGATGTTGTCCCCCGAGATGGCGTAGACCAGGCGATGTTCGTCGTTGATGCGGCGTGACCAGTACCCGGACTTGTCACCTTTCAACGGCTCGGGCTTCCCGAGCCCGGTGAACGGATCGCGTTCTATGTCGTTGATCAAGCGGAGGATCCGGAGCGCCAGTTTGCGGTCGGTGGAGATCCGGTGAGCGAGGTCTTCGAATGCGACCTTCGCGAACGTGACCTTCACCCGAGTTCCTGCGCGAGGCGATCCAGGTCGACTTCGACAGTATCGCCGGCTTCCAGTTGCGCGACCCCCTGGGCAAGCCGGGCGGCGTTGGCCGGAGAACGCATCAGGTAGAGGGTTTCGCACAAGGAGTTGTACTCGTCCTCGGAGATGAGGACGGCGTTTCCTTTGCGGCTGGTGATGTGGATGGCGATGGCATCGTCATTGACTCGTTCGATGAGTGGGTAAAGGCTGGCTCGTGCTTCGCTGGCAGACATGCTGGTCATCGCTGTACCTCTCCGGCTACACGGTCGACGGTACCGGAATGTGGTACGAGTTGCCGAGGGTTGGTCGCCGCGATCCGAGCCCTCGGGACCCCCGGCAGAGGCTTCCCGAACCCGCTTCCACCACCCCGCCGACGTGCCGGAATATGTCGGTGGCCTGCGCTAATGTGCTGTTCGTGAGTGAGAGCGAGAGTGTGGCGGTTCCGGCGACGGCGGAGCAGCGGGTGGCGTGGCAGCGGTTGGCGGACGAGGTGCGCGAGCACCAGTTCCGCTACTACGTGCGCGACGCGCCGGTCATCTCCGACGGCGAGTTCGACGAGCTGCTGCGGCGGTTGCAGGCGATGGAGGAGGAGCATCCCGATCTGCTGACGCCCGATTCGCCGACCCAGCTGGTCGGCGGCGGTTTCGCGACCGATTTCTCGCCTGTCGACCACCTCGAGCGGATGCTCTCGCTCGACAACGTCTTCAACTACGACGAGCTGAGCGCCTGGGCGGCGCGTGTGGAGGCCGAGACCGGTTCCGATCTGCACTACCTGTGCGAGGTGAAGATCGACGGTGTCGCGCTGAACCTGGTGTACGAACGCGGCAAGCTGGTGCGCGCCGCCACGCGCGGCGACGGCCGCACGGGTGAGGACGTCACGCTCAACGCCCGCACCGTCGAGGACGTGCCCACCGAGCTCACCGGCACCGACGAGTTCCCGGTGCCCGAGCTGCTCGAGGTGCGCGGTGAGGTCTATATGCGGCTGGAGGATTTCGAAACCCTCAACGCGTCCATCGTCGCGGAAGGCAAACCGCCGTACGCGAATCCGCGCAACACCGCCGCCGGCTCGCTGCGGCAGAAGGACCCGGCGGTCACCGCGCGGCGCAGGCTGCGCATGATCTGTCACGGCGTCGGCCGCACCGAGGGCTACACGCCGTCGTCGCTGCACGAGGCGTACTCGGCGTTGGCGGCGTGGGGGTTGCCGGTGTCGGCGCACACAAAGCGGGTGCAGGGCATCGACGCGGTGATCGAGCGGGTCGAGTACTGGGGTGAGCACCGGCACGACATCGAACACGAGATCGACGGCCAGGTGATCAAGGTCGACGAGGTCGCGCTGCAACGCCGCCTGGGCGCCACCTCCCGCGCACCGCGCTGGGCGATCGCCTACAAGTACCCGCCGGAGGAGGCCACCACCACGCTGCTCGACATCCAGGTCAATGTCGGCCGCACCGGGCGGGTCACGCCGTTCGCGGTGATGGAGCCGGTGTCGATCGCGGGATCGACGGTCGCGATGGCCACACTGCACAACGCCTCCGAGGTCAAGCGCAAGGGTGTGCTGATCGGCGACACCGTCACCATCCGCAAGGCGGGCGACGTGATTCCCGAGGTGCTGGGTCCGGTGGTGGACGCGCGCACCGGGGCGGAACGCGAATTCGTCATGCCCACACACTGTCCCGAGTGCGGCACCGAACTCGCGCCCGAGAAGGAGGGCGACGCCGATATCCGCTGCCCGAATCAGCGGGCGTGCCCGGCGCAATTGCGCGAGCGCGTATTCCACGTCGCCAGCCGCAACGCCTTCGATATCGAAGCGCTCGGCTACGAGGCCGCGATCGACCTGCTGAAGTCCGGCGCGATCGCCGACGAGGGCGACCTGTTCGACCTCGACGAGCCGCGCCTGCTCACCACCACGCTGTTCGTGAACAAGGACGGCAGCCTCTCCGCGAACGGCAAACGCCTGCTGGAGAACCTGAATTCGGCCAAGGACCGCCCGCTGTGGCGGGTGCTTGTCGGCCTGTCGATCCGGCACGTCGGCCCCACCGCGGCGCGTGCGCTGGCCGCCGAGTTCGGGGAGATGGCGCGCATCGAGTCCGCCACCGCCGAGGAACTCGCCGCCACCGACGGCGTCGGCCCCACCATCGCCGCGGCCGTGGTCGAGTGGTTCACCGTCGACTGGCATCGCGCCATCGTGGAGAAGTGGCGTGCCGCCGGTGTGCGGATGCGCGACGAGCGCGACGAGTCCATCGCACGCACCCTCGAAGGGTTGTCCATCGTCGTAACCGGCTCCCTGCAAGGCTTTTCACGCGACGGCGCCAAAGAGGCGATCCTGATGCGCGGCGGGAAGGCGGCGGGTTCGGTGTCGAAGAAGACCGCGTTCGTCGTGATCGGTGACGCGCCCGGTTCGAAGGCGGCGAAGGCCGAAGAACTCGGTGTCCCGATTTTGGATGAGGAAGGGTTCGTGCGGTTGCTGGCGCAAGGACCGGAGGCGGTCACGCCCGCGCCCGCCGACGAAGAGTCCGAGGGCTGAGCGGTAGGGCCCAAGGGCGAAAGTCCGCCCAGGGCTGTGCCCCACGATGCGTCCCAATGCGCCGAAAGCTGAGCGGCTGTGCCCGAAAATCCGGACGCCGGTCCGTGGGAGTGGACCTGGAGCGCCTTGACGTCCGCCGAGAATGAGCAGAACGGGGCGCGCCGGATTCGGGCAGGATGGCGCAGGTGTCGACAGTACGTCCCGTAGAGGACTTGATTCATGTAGACGATCCGGCGTGGCCGGGGCTGCGCAGCGAGATCGCTTCCGCCGCAATCCCGATCACGGTGCTCCCGATCGAGCCGGCGCAGGGCCAGTCGGTGTTGTTCCGGCTCCAGGTGACGGCGTGGTCGACCCTCGGCGCCCTGGCGCTGCACACCGGTGGGATCGTCGCCGAGCACGGGTGGTTGCGCATCCTCGGCGGCGGCTACGACGGGCTGCCGGATCTGGCGACCGCGAACGGGATGGGGGAGCCCGGTGGCGGTGCGCCGGGTGCGCTGACCGTCGCGGTCGACGCACTGGGCGGGCGCTTCGCCGTCAACGGGGGCGCGTTGCCGGGTGAGCCCGGCGAGATCTGCTATTTCGGGCCGGAGACCTTGCGGTGGGAGCCGATCGGCGGCGGCCATTCGGCGTTCCTCTCCTGGGTGCTCTCCGGTGGACATGCTGATTTCTACGAGGGCATGCGGTGGCCGGGGTGGGCCGGGGAGGTGGGCCGGCTGCGGCTCGATCAGGGGTTGTCGGTGGTGCCGCCGCTGTGGAGCGCCGAAGGGCGGGCCGGTATCGCGGCGGCCGATCGCCGCCCGGTGCCGATCGGCGAACTGCTGGCGCTGCACACCGACATCGCCGCGCAACTGGGCTGAGCACACACCCTTGACCTTAACCTACCTTCAGGTATGACGATCGGTGTCGTACCTGGATGTGAGGAGAGTGTCATGGGATTTCATCGGACAGCGCTGGTCACGGGTGTGTCGGCGGGGCTGGGGGCGGCGTTGGCGCGTGGGTTGGTCGAGCGAGGGTGGCGGGTGGTCGGGACCGGGCGGCGCGCCGAACCGCTGGAGCGGATGCGGGAGGAGTTGGGGGAAGCGTTCGTGCCGGTCGTCGGCGATGTGACCGATGCCGCGCACCGGGCGCGGGTGGCCGAGGTGGCCGGTGGGGCGGGGGATCTGCTGTTGGTGGTGAACAACGCGGGGTGGTTGGGGCCGAGTCCGTTGCCGCGCTTGGCCGCGTTTCCGCTCGACGCGCTCGAGGCGCTGTTCCGGACGAATGTCGTCGCGCCGCTGGGGATCATCCAGATGGTGTTGCCCGTCCTCGCGCCCGGTGCCGCGGTGGTGAGTATCAGTTCGGACGCGAGCGTCGAACCGTATCCCGAGTGGGGCGGGTACGGCGCGACGAAGGCGGCGTTGGATCAGCTCAGCGCGGTGCTGGCCGCCGAGCATCCCGACCTCGACGTCTACACCTTCGACCCCGGCGACATGCGCACCGCCATGCATCAGGACGCGTTCCCGGGTGCGGACATCTCCGACCGTCCCACTCCGGAATCCGTGGTGCCCGCACTCCTGCGGCTGGTCGACGAACGACCCAAGAGCGCGCGGTACGCGGTGTCCGACTTCGCGGCGGCGCGATGAAGGTGGAGGGCAGGAGATTTCGCGAGAGTGGACGCGCCGGGAGTCCGGACCGGCACGTCGACAGCGGTCGAATCGGGGGTGCGCGCGAGGGAGGCCCCGGTCGTGTATACCGGCCTTTCGACGCGAATTTCGTCCTGCCGGAGCGGCTCAACGCGACAGCCCCGCCCGAGGCGCGGGGATTGTCGCGCGACGATGTGCGCCTGCTCGTCGCCGACGGCGGCTTGACGCACACTCGATTCCACCGGCTGCCCGAACATCTCGCGCCCGGCGACGTCCTCGTGGTGAACAACTCCGCGATGGTGACGGCCGCCGTCGAGGGCGAGGTCGCCGGCGCGCCGGTGGTCGTGCACTTCTCGACCTGGCTGGACGACGGGACGTGGGTGATCGAGCTGCGCACGAAAGACCGCCTGCCGCTGGCCGATCGGAGCTTCGAGCCGGGCGATGCCGTCGACCTTCCCGGCGATGCCCGGATGACGCTGCGCGCCCCGTGGCTACCGGGCGGGCGGCGACTCTGGATCGCCGAGGTGTCCACGGATGTGCGAGCCCTGCTGTGGCAGTACGGGAATCCGATCACCTACGCGTACGTACCGGAACGCTGGCTACCCACGTACTACTCCACCGTGTTCGGACGCGAGCGGGGAAGCGCTGAAATGCCCAGCGCCGCAAGACCGTTCACGCACGAACTGGTGCTCGATCTGGTCGCCTCCGGCGTGTGGCTGGCACCGATCACCTTGCACACCGGCGTCTCCTCACCGGAGGCGGGCGAACCGCCGAGCCCCGAGCGATTCGACGTCCCCGCCGCCACCGCGCACCTGGTGAACGACGCGCGGGCGGCGGGCGGCCGGATCGTCGCCGTCGGCACCACCGTCACCAGGGCGCTCGAATCGGCCACGGCCCCCGACGGTTTCGTGCACGCCGCGTCGGGATGGACCGATCTCGTGCTCGGCCCCGCGCGCCCCGCCCGCGTGGTGGACGGCCTGATCACCGGATGGCACGCGCCCGGGGCCTCGCATCTGGACCTGCTGGTCGCGGTGGCGGGGGAGGACACGGTGCGCCGCGCCTACGCCGAAGCGCTCGACGCCGGCTACCTGTGGCACGAATTCGGCGACAGCGCGCTGCTGTTCGCGCCGGACCGGACGCTCAGGTCGCGCTGACGGCGACGGTCGCGCTCTCCTGACCGCGCGGTTCGAACGCCGCGCAATGGCCGGGGCCGAGTTCGACGGTGCGGTTATTGATCCGCCGCTCGCCCTTGGTCTCGATGACGACCTTGGTGCGGCTCATCGAGCAGACCTTCACCACGGTGGGGTTGGTGTAGGTCTGCGTGCCGCCCTGGCAGTGGTTCGTCGAGGCGTAGAGGAACACCCGCGCCGTCCCGTTCGGACACTTCGCGTCGGCCATCGCCACCTTCGGCACGGCCACCACCGCGCCCGCCGCCAGCGCGCCGATCACCGCGGCCCGAACCGTCAGCCGCGTCAGTTTCGTCGGCACCATCGTCCACCTCATCTTCTTCAGCGTCATCCATCAGGCACGACCCACCTTGCCCCGACCGGCCGCGATTGCCCAGCATGCTAACGCCGATCCCCGCCCCCGTCCGCCCGAGCCGCCCCGCACCCGCTCCGACCGGGGGCGCTCGGTCCTCGGCCCGCGAGACACACGCCGGAAACCCTCCCACCGACGCGCCCACCCGGCGAGCACGTCGGCGGGGTGGGTGTCGCGGCCCCGCGCCCGAACCGGAAGGATTGCGGCATGCTGCGGAGTTTTCAGGTGACCAACCACAGAGCGCTGGCCGACCGGCAGGAGTTGCGGCTCACGAAGGGGAGCGGGCCGGTGGCGGTGCCGGTGACCGCAATCCACGGCGGCACCGCGGCGGGCAAGACGAGCCTGATCGACGCGCTCGGGCGGATGCGCGAGGCCGTGCTGGAGTCGGTCACCGGGTGGGACCCGTACGCGGGCCCGGTGCGCAGTCCGCACCTGGGCGCGCCCGACCAGCCCACCGAGTTCGTGGCGTCGTTCGTCGCGGAGGGCTGCCCCTACACCTACGGATTCCGCATCGACAACGCCGAGGTGGTCGCCGAGTGGTTGCACAGCCATCCGCGCTCGCGCAAGCGCATCGTGTTCGAGCGCACCGGTGAGCAGATCAAGATCGGCCCGATGTTCGAGGCGGCGCGCTACGGCATCGCGGCGCTGGTGCCGCTGGTGCGCCCGAACGCGCTGCTGCTGAGCCTGGCCGGGCAGATGTACGCCGAGGCGTTGGTGCCCGCCTTCCGCTGGTTCTCGGCCATGCTCGAGGTGCAGCGCGGGGAGGCCGAGCCCGACGCGATCGCGCACCGGCTGGGCGCGCACCTGTCGCGCTCCGGGGAGAACGCCGCCCGCCTGCTGCTGCTCCTGCGCGCCGCCGAACTGGGCATCACCGATCTGCTGATCGCCGAGCACGACCCGCTGTACGCCGACTACCTGCGCGAACTCGACGGCGATATCGAGGCGGGCGCCAAACAGCTGGAACTGTGCGCCACCTCGCCCGGCCACGCCGACCAGCTGCTGGAACAGAGCGGACTCACCCCCTTGCTGCTCGAGCGCGAACTCTCCAATCTGCGCGCCGCCCGCGACGCGCTCTACGCCAGGATGGTGGCGCGCCGCGGCGTCGGGCTGAAACTGGTGCACCGGGGCATCGACGCGCCGTTCGACATCGCCGACGAGTCCACCTCGACGCTGGCGCTGCTGCGGCTGCTGCCCACCATGCTGGACGCGCTCGACAACGGACGGGTGCTCGCTGTCGACGACATCGACGCACGCCTGTCGGGCGAGCAGGCCGACCGGCTGATCCAGCTGTTCCAGAACCCGGAGACCAACGCCAACGGCGCGCAACTGGTGTTCACCACCGGCGACCGCAAGCTCATCGACCGCGGCAACGGGCGCTCGCAGCGCACCCGCACCGCGGTGTGGCAGGTGCGGCGGGGCGAGAACGGAGCCGCCGAACTCGCGGCCCTGTGACCACACGGCCCTAGGATCGAGACATGCTCGAATTCGCCATGCTCATCATCATGGTCGCCGTGCTCGTGGCGTTGCTGGTGTCCTTCCGGCGCGGGCGGGGCGGCGGCAGCCCGCTGGCGCAGGCCGAGGCGGGGTCGCTGTACGTGACCGGGGTGAGCCCGCGCCCGGACGCCGAGGGCGAGCAGTACGTGACGATCACCGGCAACCTCACCGGACCGTCGGTCGCGGGCAAGGTGGTGTACGGGCGGTTCGCGTGGGACGTGAACCAGTGGCCGTCGATCGGCGACTACATCGACGTCGTGTACCCGCCCAAGAACCCGGACCGCTGGCGCATCGCGCACCCCGGCGCCCGGCCCGGACTCGGCTCCTGAACCTGTGACCAGGACTATCGCGGCGATGTCGCCGGCGATGGCAGGATGCCGGGCATGGGTGCTGATGACGTGATGGTCCGTGCCGCCACGCCGCGCGACTTCGACGCGGTCGGGGCGCTGACGGTGGAGGTGTACGTGGGCGAGGGGTTCGTCCGCGCCGAGAGCCCGTACGCCGCGGAGCTGGCCGATACCGCGCGCCGGGCGGCGGACGCCGATGTGCTCGTCGCCGAACACGAGGGCGTCGTGATCGGATCGCTTACTGTCGCGGCGCCCGGCACGCCCTTCGCGGACGTGGCCCGCCCCGGCGAACTCGAGTTCCGCATGCTGGCCGTCGCCAAGCGGGCGCGCGGCCTCGGCGCGGGAACGGCGTTGGTGCGCACCGTGATCGACCGCGCGGCCGCCGAGGGATACGACGCCGTCGTGCTGACGACCATGCTGCCCATGGTCGACGCGCTGCGCATCTATGAACGACTTGGTTTCGTCGCTGTGCCCGAACGGGATTGGGCGACGCCGATGGGTGCTCCGCTACGGGTGTACCGGCTCGCTCTCGGGGCGTAGTCGTCGGGAATTCGTCGCGAGCAGTGGGTCGGGGCCTACACGCCGCGCAGTGCGACGACTGGCACGCGACGCGCCGCGCGCGCATTCGACACGACGAACACCCGTGGCGAACTCGTCGGAAGGTGCGGGTGGACCGGACTCTCGCGAGAAAGCTTGTGCGGCAGTCGATTCAGCCGAGGACGGTGGCGACGATGCCGGCGAGGTAGCCGAGGCGGGCGACTTCCGAGGGGCGGAAGTCGGGTCCGCCGGGGCGGCCGAGCAGCAGCACCTTGCCGGTGCTGCCCAGGGGCGCGGCGGCGAGCTTGGTGTCCATATCGCGCCAGATCTGCGGCACCCACTCGGCCTCGGGGTCGAGGGTGGAGGGCTTCTCCAGCGGCATCCACGGCGCCGAACCGGCCTGCGTCTGTGGGGCGCTCTGGCTGCCCACCACCCGGTAGGCGCCTTGCGGGCCCATATCGATGATGGTGCTCCAGCCGACTCGCAGCACCCGCGGCACACCGTCCACCAGCACCTGGAGGCGATCGTCGCGGGCACTGGCCACCTGGTCGATCAACTCGAGTTCGCGGTGGGTGTCCAGGACGCCGGAGTACGGGCGGATCGAGTCGACGTGCACGTCGCCGATCGACTCCGCCGCCGTGATGAGCGTGTCGGGCAGTGCGTTGGGTGGAACCTCCACGACGAGATCGTCCACCGCGAAGCCCGCGCCGCGTTCGACCACATCCAGCGAGAGGATGTCGGCGCCCACGGAGCCGAGTGCGACCGCGAGTGCGCCGAGGCTTCCCGGGCGATCCGGAAGTTGCACGCGGAGCAGGTATGACACGCGCGTTCCTTTCCTCTGGCCGGCCGAGCCTGGTGGTCGGATACCCGGGTCTGGCAATACTTACACCCCCCGGCCGCGCTTATCGAGTCGAACTGCGGCCGGTGAGGAATGCCACGCCGGTTTTTCGTCACGATACGGCGTGTCGCGCTAGTTGTGGGGGTGTGTCGTCGGGATGTAACCCGCGCGAGTACGGGTTACCGGGGCGCTCGTAGACTGTCTGCTCGGGTGACATGTGACAACACCGCACCTGTGACAGATCGGCGGTTGTGACGGAACGGCACAGTGCGATTCCGGCGCGGTGCCGATGCGGTCACGCGATTCGGCCGGGAGGCCGCGCATCTCACCCCGGTGCGATCGGACCGAGACCGATCACGTCCGACCACACACCAACGCCGAAAGGGGTCCGCGGTGCCCGCCATCTCCCGCGACGAGGTCGCACACCTCGCCCGGTTGTCCCGGCTCGCGCTGTCCGAGGCCGAACTGGACCAGTTCGCCGGTCAGCTGGATTCGATCCTGAGCCACGTGCGCACCATCTCCGAGGTCGCCGCCGCGGACGTGCCCGCCACCGCTTCGCCGAACCCCGCGGTCAACGTGACCCGGCCCGACGTGATCACCCCGGGGCTCACTCCCGAGCAGGCGCTGGCCGCCGCGCCCGCGGTGGAAGAACAGCGGTTCATGGTTCCGCAGATCCTGGGGGAGGGCGAATGAGTGAGTTGACGAAGGCCACGGCCGCGGAGCTCGCCGCGAAGATCCACGCCCGCGAGGTCTCCTCCGAGGAGGTGACCCGCGCGCACCTGGACCGCATCGCCGAGGTGGACGGCGAGTACAACGCCTTCCTGCACGTCGCCTCCGACGCCGCGCTCACCGCCGCGCGCGCGGTCGACAAGCAGCTCGCCGACGGCACCGTCGCCTCGCCGCTGGCCGGAGTTCCGTTGGCGCTCAAGGACGTGTTCACCACCACGGACATGCCCACCACCTGCGCGTCGAAGATCCTCGAGGGCTGGATCTCGCCCTACGACGCCACGCTCACCACCAAGCTGCGCGAGGCGGGCATCCCGATCCTCGGCAAGACCAATATGGACGAGTTCGCGATGGGCTCCTCCACCGAGAACTCCGCCTACGGCCCTACCCGCAACCCGTGGGACACCACCCGCATCCCGGGCGGGTCCGGCGGCGGTTCGGCGGCGGCGCTGGCCTCGAACCAGGCGCCGCTGGCGATCGGCACCGACACCGGCGGTTCCATCCGCCAGCCCGCCGCCGTCACGGCCACCGTCGGCACCAAGCCGACCTACGGCACGGTGTCGCGGTTCGGTCTGGTGGCGTGCGCGTCGTCGCTGGATCAGGGCGGCCCGTGCGGGCGCACCGTGCTCGACACCGCGCTGCTGCACGAGGTGATCGCGGGCTACGACCCGAAGGACTCCACCTCCCGCGACGTGCCGGTGCCGCCGGTGGTCGCCGCCGCCCGCGAGGGCGCGTCGGGCGATCTGCGCGGCGTGAAGGTCGGCGTGGTGAAGGAACTGCACTCCGACAGCTATCAGTCCGGCGTGCTGGCCTCCTTCGACGCGGCCGTCGCGGTGCTGAAGGAACTGGGCGCGGAGGTGGTCGAGGTGTCGTGCCCGCACTTCGAGTACGGCCTGCCCTCCTACTACCTGGTGATGCCCTCGGAGGTGTCGTCGAACCTGGCGCGCTTCGACGCCATGCGCTACGGCCTGCGCGTCGGCGACGACGGCGGCCACAGCGCCGAGCAGGTCATGGCGCTCACCCGCGCGGCCGGGTTCGGCCCGGAAGTCAAGCGCCGCATCATGATCGGCACCTACGCGCTCTCGGCCGGCTACTACGACGCCTACTACGGCCAGGCGCTCAAGGTCCGCACCCTCATCGCCCGCGACTTCGACGCCGCCTACGAGAAGGTCGACGTGCTGGTCTCGCCGACCAGCCCGTTCACCCCGTGGAAGCTGGGCGAGAAGGTCGACGACCCGCTGGCCATGTACCTGTCCGACCTGTGCACCCTGCCCACCAACCTGGCCGGCCATCCGGCCATGTCG
Organism: Nocardia puris; assembly: GCF_003315035.1. Lineage (GTDB taxonomy): Bacteria > Actinomycetota > Actinomycetes > Mycobacteriales > Mycobacteriaceae > Nocardia > Nocardia puris. Next base: position 991,198 of record NZ_QNRE01000001.1, on the reverse strand, counting down.
GTGCCGTCGGGGCTCAGCGAGGACGACGGCCTGCCCGTCGGCTTGCAGATCATGGCCCCGGCCCTGGCCGACGACCGCCTGTACCGAGTCGGCGCGGCCTACGAAGCCGCCCGCGGCCCCATCGCCTGAGACGCGCGAAAGCCGGGCCGGGAGTGATCCCGGCCCGGCTCGTCGGGAAAGTCAGGCGGTGCGAAGGGATTCCGCGCGGCGCTGGATGCCCTCGGTCATACCCTCGAACCCTTTGCGCAGGTGCTTGCCCAGCAGCCCCGCGACGACCGGGTGGAACCAGCCGTTGAGCTCGAAATGCGATTCGTACCTGGTGCGTTCGGGACTGACGGCGGTAACGGTGTGGGAGCGCAGGGAATTCAGCGCGCCGAGCGGGACCGGCTTCATCGAGTAGCTGAGTTCGCGGCCCGGGGTGTGGGTGCGGATCCACTCGCGCTGGCGGCGCGGGCGGGGGCCGAGGCGCACCAGCATGTCGATGGGCTCGCCGGGTTCCAGCGTGCTGGTGCACTCGGGGACGAAGGGGTTCCACTCGCCGTAGCGGGGGAGGTCCGTGATCACCTGCCACACCAGCTCGGCCGGTGCGTCGATGTACACGGCCGAGTCGATGACAAAGCCCATGCCAGCAAGTTAGAACAAGTTCTAGTGTGGCGTCAATCCGGTCAGCAGTCGCCGAGCGCGGTGCCCTGGTCGGTGCCGTAGCGGTGGCCGTGGCCGGGCGGCGCGTCCAGCGCGGCGAGCAGGTCGGCGGTGGTCTGCACGAAGCTCACCCCGGGGAGCCACGGCGGCAGCGGGGCGTCGCGCCGCACGCCGGTGAGGTCGGGCGCCCGCCACAGCAGCGCGGGCGACCAGTGCACCACCGGGTCGGAGCTGTTGGACAGGATCGTGGCGCCGGCGCGCGGCGCGTCGTTGGCGGGCGGGCCCGCCCACAGCGCGGCGCAGGTGCGGCGGTCCTGGTCGGCGGCGTCGGCGAACACCGCGCCCCCGCCCGACGCACCGAGGCTCTGCCCGTAGACGAACAGCTTCGGCGGGGCGTCCATGCTCGCGACGCGGCGTTCCACCGCCGTGAACAGGGCCCGCGCGGCCTCGACCGCCTCGTCGCGGCCGAACGCGAAACCCACCCAGCTCGGCGCGTAGGAGTACTGCATGCCGACGACGGCCACGTCACCGGCGAAGCGTTCGGCGAACCCGGTGACGGCGTTCGCGTCGATCCAGCCGGAACCAGTGGGAATCGCGACCACGATGTTAGACCGGGTCAGCCCGCCGGAGCGCTCCAATTCCCGGACCACCAGCGCGACACGGGAATCCAGATCGGGCGCGGAATCCATCCCGACGTAGACCCGCACGGGTCCCTCCGGCCCGCCCGTCACGAAACGCCGCCCTTGTACACCGAGGGAATCCCAGCTCACCTCCGACTCGGCGCTCCCCGACTTCGTGAACGAAACGGGTTGCGCCACACCGTCGTCGAACAGGGCGTTGGACGCCGCGTAGGACTGCTGCCGCCACCCGGCGAGCGCGGGCGCGAGCACGAAGGCCGACATGGCCGCCACCAGCAGTGCCGCCACCACCGACCGCAGCAGGCCCAGTCGGCGTGCTCCCGCGCGCACGGCCGCCGAGAGCCCGACCAGCAGTCCGGCGACGACGGACGCGACGAGCGCGCCGATCAGCCAGTAGTTCGCCGCGATCGGGGCGGCTCCCATGGCGGCACGTAGTTCGTTCTGCCACATGCCCGCCCGCCACGCGGCCGTGAGCACCACGACCGCCGCGGCGAGGGCGAGCGGTTTGCGCCAGTGCCGCACGCGCTGTCCGAGTGCGACGCCGCGCCTGCCGAGCGCTACGCGCACCACCCCGACGACACCGAGCGCGAGCGCCACCAGCAGACCGGCCAGCACGCCCTGCGCGGAGGGGGTGCGGGGCAGCAGTCCGGGTGCCAGCGAAATCAGCACGCCGGCACCGGCTCCCAGGGTGGTGCCGACTCGTGGATAGGTCAGCTTGGACAGCAGGCGTTCGGGGAGCGAGATCCTCGGGGCCGGTTCGCGTTCCGGTTCGGCCGCTCCGGAGTGGGGCCGGGTGAGCGTCGTTGTCATGACGAAACCTCCACGGGATCAGCGGTGTTCACCTTCCGGCGGGTGCGGCCGAGGACCAGCACGAACAGCGAGCCGAGGCCGAGCAGGCCGACCCCGGCGCTGCCCAGCACCCATCCGCTCGCGTCGCGCAGCGATTCGGTGACCGGTGCGCCGTAGTCCTGGCGGCGGGAGTTGAGATCGACCACGGTGTCGGCGATTCCGGCCATGGCGTGGCAGCGTGCGCGGCTGACCGGTTCGGCGCGGGTGTCGCAGGCTTCGCGCATCCGGCGGTCGAGGGTGGCGTCCAGCGCCTGGCGCGCCCAGGGGCCGAGCGGTTCGCCGCGCAGGTCGGCGTAGCGGAGCAGGTCGTAGCCGAGATCGTGGGCCTTGCAGGCGGTGTCGAACTCGGCGGGCAGCGGGACGGGGGACGAGCAGTCGCCGCCGGGATTGGCCAGCAGGCCGTCCACGGCCTCGGGGAGGTAGCCGAAGAGCTCGGCGAAATCGTCCGGAATCCCCGCGGCCGAGACGGATTCGGCGTCGGTCAGGTGGCCGACGGCGAACGCGGCCGCCCGGTTCTCCGTGACGGGCAGCGCGGGCTCGGCGGCGCCGGCGGTGGGCGTGAGGACGACGGCGGCCGCGCAGGCCGCGGCCGTCAACGCCGCCGCCCGGCGTCCCCGCGTGGAGGCGCCCCGGCGGCCGGTAGTGGTCGTGGTGCTCATGCCAGCACCTCGCTGGCGCTCGGCTCCGGCATGCGCACGGCGCGCTGGCACACGATTCGCTCACTGCGTTCGCTCATGATCTTCGACGCTAGAAATCCGGCACCCTCTCGCGCGTCCCGCCGCGGAGCGTTTCCCGGGCACTACCTGCGGCGGATCGCGGCGCCCTCCTCACCCTCAGGTACTGGACGCGAGTTCCCCCGTGGGTATGACGCCGCGCGGGCCGGGGGTTCCTAGTGTCGTGGGTATGAAGGAGAAGAGCCGAGCTCTGACCAAGCGGATGAGCGCGCGGCACTGGTTCGACGCGGGCACGGTGTTCGTGGCGCTGGTGTTCTACGCGGTCGCCTGGCCCACCCTGCACCTCACGCACGAGGTGTCGCCGGCCGTGCAGCCGTTCGTCGCGGCGTTCGCGGCGTTCCCGATCCTGCTGGTGCGTTTCAACCCGCAGCTGGGCTGGGCGATCGCGGCCGGATCGGCGCTGCTCATCGCGCTGGCCATCCCGCACCAGCCGGGCAACGAGATGCCGTTCCAGGTGGTGCACCTGCTGACGCTGCTGGTGCTGCTGTTCGCGGTGGCGCTGCGCGCGCCGATGCAGATCGTCGCGGTGGCGTGGATCGCGAGCTCACTGCTGTTCGGCACCACCATGCCCGGGTCGGCGAACGCTGCGTGGGGCTGGCCGATCGGGTTGGCCGCCGTGGTGCTGTTCGGGCTGATGGTGCGCTGGCTGGTGCTCTCCCGCCGCGAACTGGTGCGCCAGGAGGAGGTGACCGAGCTCGAGCGGGCCCGGCGCGCCATCCTCGAGGAGAAGGCGCGCATCGCCCGCGACCTGCACGACGTGGTGGCCCACCACATGTCCCTGGTGGTGGTGCAGGCGCAGACCGCGCCGTACCGGGTGACGGACGTGAGTCCGGCCGCGCGGGAGGAGTTCGAGTCGATCGGCGCGACCGCGCGCGAGGCGCTCAACGAGATCCGCGGCATGCTCGGCGTGCTGCGCAGCGACGGCCAGCTCCCCGAACACGCCCCGCAGCCCAAGGCCGCCGACGTGCTCGCCCTGTTCGACGGCGCCCGCCGGGCCGGGGTGAGCATCGACTGGACCGTGGCGGGTGATCTCGCGTGGGTCGGAGAGACGACCGGTCTCGCGCTCTACCGCATCGCGCAGGAGTCGCTGTCGAACGCCTCTCGCCACGCTCCCGGCGCGCCCGTGCGGGTCACGGTGACCGTGGGCCCCGAGGTGACCCTCGTGGTGGGCAACGATCCCGGCGTCACCCCGGCCCGCCCGGTCGGCAACGGGGGCCACGGCATCGCGGGCATGTCGGCCCGCGCGCTGGCGGTCGGCGGCGAGGTGACGGCCGGGCCGCGTGCCGACGGCGGCTTCGAGGTGACCGCCCGGCTCCCGCTGAACCAGCCGACCGTCGCACCGGATCCGGCGCAGCTCGCCGAGCACTGAGCATGGAGGGGAGGTGGTGGAGTCCGTGTTCCGGAACGGGTGGCGCCGTGCGCGCGGCGGGCGAACTAGGGTGGGCGCGTGGCTATAACGGTTCTGATCGCCGACGACCAGGCGATGGTGCGCCAAGGGTTCGGCGCACTGCTCGCCGCGCAGGCCGACATCAGCGTGGTCGGCGACGCGCCCGACGGCAAGGTCGCGGTGGCCGAGGCCAAGCGGTTGCGGCCCGACGTGGTGCTGATGGACGTGCGCATGCCCGAGATGAACGGGCTCGACGCGGCGCGCGCCATCCTCTCGGCCGGCTTCGATCCGCCGGTGCGGGTGCTGATGCTCACCACCTTCGATATCGACGACTACGTGTACGAGGCGCTGAGCATCGGCGCGAGCGGCTTCCTGCTCAAGGACGCGCCCGCCGAGGAACTGGTGCGCGCGGTGCGGGTGGTCGCCGACGGACAGGCGCTGCTGGCGCCGACCGTCACGCGCAGGCTCATCGCCGACGTGACCAGCCGCCGCGCCGCCGCGCGCCCCAAACCCGCGCCGCAGCTGTCCACGCTCACGCCGCGCGAGCGCGAGGTGCTCGAGCTGATCGCCAAGGGGATGTCCAACACCGAGATCGCGGAGTCGCTGTTCGTCGCCGAGCAGACCGTCAAAACCCATGTGTCCAAGGTCTTCTCGAAGCTGAACCTGCGCGACCGCGCGCAGGCCGTGGTGCTCGCCTACGAGACCGGCTTGGTGACCCCCGGCTGAGTCAGCAAGTGCCGCCGGGCAATTCGTCCAGGTGGCGGTGGATCAGGGCGGCGAGGTCGTCGAGCAGGGCGACCGCGTCCTCGAAGCCGCCCGAGTCGGCCTCGGCCGCGAAGGCGACGGCGAGCCGGCCGCCCGGCGCGGGCACCACACCGAACTGGCGCACCAGGTACACGCCGGTGCCGTCGTCGGGGCCCCACCCGCCCTTGAACCGCGCGTCCGCGAAAGCGCCCAGGCCCCAGGTGTGTTCGGCGGTGATCTCGCCCATCATGCGTACCACCGGCTCCGCGCCGGGCAGGCACGGCAGGCGCGAGGCGAACCGGATCTGATCGGTCAGCGACCATTCGGTGGCGCCGAACGCGTGATAGTCCAGCTCGGTGCGCGGGCCGGCCACGCCGGTCGTGGGGTTGCCCGCCTCGGCGAGCACGTCTTCGACGGCGCGCGCGGCCGCGAGACCGCCGCCCAGCGAGTTCCACAGCGCGTCGGCGGCGTCGTTGTCCGACACCGTGATCGAGGCTTCCGCGGTGTCGAGCGCGCCCTCCGGATCGGCGCGCAGCGCGGCGAGCGCCAAGGGCACCTTGATCGTCGACCACGCCGCCCCCGAGGACCAGTCGCCGAAGACCGTGATCCTGTTGCCGCCCAACGGCATCACCGCCAGGCCCACCTGACCCGGCGCCGAGGACTGCCAGCGGGTGAAATCCGCCGCCAGCGAGTTCGGCAGGCGCACCGCCGCGTGCGGGGTCCAGCCGCCCGCGGTGCGGACGAGATCGCCCTCCGATTCGGTGAGCCCGCACCCCGCCGTGACCAGTGACGCCGCGACCAGCGCGCCGGCCACCACCCGGCGACAGGCGGCGGCTCGTGACGACCTCACCACGGTGACCCTCCCCGCGCCGCGCTCGCGGCGCCCTTCGAGCTCTGCCCGGCCGCGAACCGCCGGCCGGGACGCACCACCGTCCTCGCTTGGCAATCGGGAGCGGGGATGATGTGCTGTGGACAGTTTCGCCGATCATCCGGCGGATGGGAAACCGGGGACCGGAGGTCGCCGGTAGGCTGTGAGACCTGTGGAAGGGGGTCGCCTTGCTCAGCAGCGGTGAGGTGTTCGCGGGATTCACCGTGGAACGCCTGCTCGGGCAGGGCGGGATGGGGTCGGTGTACCTGGCCCGCCACCCCAGGATGGCGCGGCTCACGGCGCTGAAACTGCTCAACCGGGACCTGTTCCTCGATACCGAGGTGCGCGCGCGCTTCGAGCGGGAAGCCGACCTCGCGGCCCAGCTCGACCATCCCGGGATCGTCACCGTGTACGACCGCGGGTCCGAGGACGGGCAGCTGTGGATCTCGATGCAGTACGTGGACGGTGTCGACGCCGCCGCGGTGAACCCGATGACACTGCCGCCCGAGCGGGCGGTACAGATCATCGAGGGCGTGGCCGACGCGCTGGACTACGCGCACGGCAAAGGTGTGCTGCACCGCGATGTGAAACCGGCCAACATCATGCTGGCCCGGTCGCGCGCGGGGAAGGGGGAGCGGGTCTTCCTCACCGATTTCGGCATCGCCCGCCTGCGGGAGGACTCCACCCACCTCACCCAGACCGGCATGTTCACCGCGACGCTGGCCTACGCGTCGCCGGAACAGATGACCGGCGCGCCGCTGGGCAACCGCTCCGACCAGTACTCGCTCGCGTGCGCGCTGTACTGGCTGCTCGCCGGCATCGGACCGTTCGACGCCGACAACCCCGCCGACATCATCCACGGCCACCTCCAGCTGGCGCCGCCCTCGGTGCGGTTGCGCAGGCCGAAGCTGAATCCGGCGCTGGACCTGGTGATCGCCGCAGGCATGGCGAAGCGGCCGGAGTACCGGTACGCGACGTGCACGGAGTTCGCCGCCGCCGCGCGCAAGGCGTTGACGGCGGTGGGGCCGCCCCCGCTGCCGCCGCCTCCGCCCGTCGTGTACGCGCCGCCGGTATATCCGGGGCCGCCGGGTTACGCGCAACCCGTTCCGCCGCAGCAGGTTCCGAGGCATCCGTCGCAGTTGCCGCCGGGGGGTGGGATGCCGGTGCCGCCGGGGGGCGCGGTGCCGCCGAGTGTGGTGCCCGGTGTGGTGCCACCCGGTGGGGGTGTGGTGCCGCCTGGAGGTGCGGGAGTGCCGCATGCGGTTGCGCCCCACGCCGGGGCGCCTGCACCGCACCCAGGTGCTGTGGTGCCGAGTTCCGGTGCGCCGCAACCCGGTTCGGCTGCGCCGCCGGGGGCCGTTGCACCGCCCGCCGGTTCTCAGGCGCCTTCCGCTGGTGTTCCCCATGCTGGGCCGGGTGGTGTGGTGCCGCACGCGGGTGCGGTCGCGCGGCAGGGAATGCCCGCACCACCGCCCGCGCCGCCCTATGGCGCGGCTGTGCCTGATGCGGTTGCGCCACAATATGATCCGTCTGCACCGCCTGGTCCGCCCGGTGCGCCGTACGCTGATGCTCAGCAACGGGCTGAGGCGCGTGGGGCGCCCGGTGGGTCCGTGCTCCCGGCCGGTGCGCAGGGGTCGCCCGCTGGGCCGGGAGAGCAGGTAACCCGGCGGATCGGGGTTGTCGGTGCGGGCCCGGGCGGCGGCGCCGCGGTAGGCGAGTCCGCTGCTGTCGGCGATCCGTCGTGGCGGGCCGGTGCGGGGGACGAGGCTGCCGGGGGACCCCCTGAGCACGGTGCCTCGACGGGTTCCGATGCACCGCAGCAGGGTCCGGGGCGGATGGACTCGGCCCAGAATGGCGTGGGGGATACCGCAGGGGAGGGGCCGCCGGGTGCCCCTGTGTCGGGGCGAGATTCGCAGCGGCCGGGCGCGGGGTTGCCGGAGGGGGTCGCGTCGCCGGGATCTGCTGTATCGCAGCAGGACGTCAGGGACGGGGACGGCGTGCGTGCTGTCGAGGTGAGCGGGCGAGGTGCTGCCGTTGCGGGGAAGGATTCCGGGCGGCTCGGTGACGCCGATGGGGTGAGCTCGGCGGAGCGGAGCGAATCGCGGGATTCCGCTGTGCCGCAGCGGGGTTCGGCGGAATCCGGCTGGGGCGGACACGGTTCCACGCAGGCGACGGCCGCCGATGATGCGAGCGATGGTACCGCCGACGATGCGAGTGGGGGTGGCGCTGCGAGCGAGCAGGCGACCCGTCGGATCGAGGTTGTCGGTGGGCATGGCGCCGCGGCGCACGACGCGTGGCAGGGTGACGCCGAACCTCACCTCGCCACCGTCGGGGATGCTGCACAGGGTGAGGCCGGACGGGTCAATCTCGTGAAGGGGCGCGGGGCGGCCGGCTCCAGTGGGCCGGAGGCGCATGCGCCGGATGTGGAGGCGTCGGGGCGGGGCTCGGCTCCGCCTGTCGCGCAACCGGTTCCGGGTGCGGGGGCCGCGATCCCGCCGGGTTATCCGCCGTACGGGAATCGGCAGGTGGCGCACCGGTTCCCACGAAAGCCCAGGGGGTCCTGGGTCGTGGTCGTGCTGGCGCTGGCGGCCGTGGGCATCCTGGTGGTGGCGGTCGGGGTGGCCGCCGTGGTGCTGCTCGGGTCGGACTCGGAGGAGCAAGCGGCCGTGAGTGTTCCGACCACCACCGGTGCGCCCGCTCCCGCCGCGCCGGACCCGTTCGAGGCGAGCCGGGATGCGTTCCCGTCGCTCTTGCCGCGGGAATCCGGCGACATCGGTGAGGGGTACGAGGGCGCCACCTGTTACGCGGAGCGGCCCGGTGACCGGCTGCGGGTCGAGGTGGACGCGCTCACCGGCAGCGACTGGGTGCTGGCGTGGGAGTGTCGCCGCGACGTCGACGACTCGCTCAGCATGAACTACACCGTCTTCGAGTACGAAACCCCGACCGCCGCGAGGGCGGTACTGGCCGCGCTACCCATCACCGACGCCACTCCCGGCCGCAAACAGGACGTCCCGTACACGGCTTACACCTGGACCCGCGAGGACCCGCAGGGCCCCGTGCCGTCCTACTTCGCCACCGCCCACCTGATCATCGGATTCCCCACCGACCCCGACCGCTCCACCTACCTGATCCACGTCAGCCACCGAGGCGCCTCCACCCATCCCCTCGCTCCCCGCCCCACCGCCGCCTCCGAACTCGACCGCTGGTGGGCCGAAGCCCCGCTGTGAACGGGTCGGTCCGCACGGAGTCCCGGTCACGCATCCGTGTGAGTCTCCTTGGCGTGGAGACGTTGACGACCCCCCTCACTCCACCGCCAGCGCCGCGACGATCGGCATGCGGGCCGCGCGGAGGGCGGGTGGGATGGAGCCGAGGAGGGCGAGGCAGAGGGCGGCGAGGCCGTAGACGATCAGCATGGGGCTGGCCTCGTAGACGATGTCGATGGTCATGGCCTGGCCGATGGCGACCGTGGCCAGGTACTGGACGGCCGCGCCGACAGCCAGGCCGATCGCGGCGCCGATGAGGCCGATGCCCGCCGCCTCCGCCAGCACGGACCGGAGCAGGAAGCGGCGGCTGGTGCCCATGGCGCGCAGCACGCCCAGCTCGCGGCGGCGTTCCAGCACCGAGAGCATCAGTGTGTTCAGCAGCGCGACCGTCGCCACCAGGACCACGATCCACAGGATCGCCCGGCTCATCGACGAGCCCTGCCGCACGCTCCCGGACACCGCGGTCAGCGCCTCGTCACCGGAGGAGACCGTCAATTCGGCGGGCACGACCTCCCGGACGGCGGCGCGCACCGCCACGGGGTCGGCGCCCGGTTCGATGTCGATCGCGATGACGGTCTCGCCCGGGCGCTGATACCACTGGCGCAGGAACTCCACGTCCATCATGACCACGCCGGATATCGCCGACATGTACGGAATCACTTGCAGCACAAGCACGGTGTGCGGGCCGGTCGGCGTCTGCAAGGTCAGCTCGGACCCGGTCGACACGCCGAGTGAGCGCGCCACGTCGCGCGACACCACCACGCCCTCACCGGATGCCATGCGCGGCAACAGGTCCCGGTCCACCGAGCCCTCCCGGATATCGCCGCCGGAGGCCGGGAACCCCTGCAACATCACCCGACCGCCACCGAGCGTCGCGAACGCCATCTGCGCGGGTTCGGCGAACTCGACTCCCGGCACGGCGGCCAGCTTTTCCGGCAACCCGGCGGGCAGCAGCGGCCCGGTGGGGAACTGCTCCATGGGCGCCGGGCTGACGTAGAGATCGGTGCGTGCCATATCCGAGAACGAATCCGTGGCCGAATCAACGAGATTGGCCGACGCCCCGCCCATCGCGACCGTCGCCGACACCCCGATCATCACCGTCATCGCGGTCGCCCACACGCGGCGCGGCGCCCGCTCCAGCGTGGTGGCCCCGAGCGCGCCGGGCGGCCCGAACAGCCGCGCGATGGCGGCCGCGCCCCGCACGATCGGCCCGGTCGCCGCGAACGCCAGCAAGAGCGCGGCGGTGAACGCCGTCGTGATCGACGCCAGCGACAACCTGCCGAGATCCGCCCGGGCGATCAGCACGGCGGCGACCGCCAGCCCCACGCCGAGCGCCACCGCCGTCCAGCGCAGCAGCGGTCGCGTGGTGTCGGCCTGCCCCACCCCGACCGGTGCCAGCGCCTCGATCGGCTGCACCTTGTACACCTGCCGCGCGGCGATCCCGGCCGCGATCACACTCGCCAGCACGCACGCGACGATCGCCGCCGGGATCGCGTACACCGGCACCATGTACTCGGTGCGCGCCTCCACCGACTGCACCATCGCCGCCGGAATCCGGTCCAGCGCGGTCGATCCCATCGCCATGCCGAGTAGAGCGCCGAGTCCGCCGCCGAGGAGTCCGAGCAGCGCGGCTTCCACCAGCAGGTCGCGCACGATCGGCCCGCGCCGCCCGCCGATGGCCCGCAGCAGCGAGAGCGCGGGCCTGCGCTGCGCCACCGCCATGCTCATCGCGTTGTAGATCAGGAAGGCCGAGACGATCAGCGCCGCGAACGACGACATCAGCGTCGAGTACCGCATGATCTGGATCGCGCGACTGGCCTGCATCGTCCGCAGATCCGGGTCGGCGACCACGGCTCGCCCGTCCACGGCGTCGGTGAGCGCGGCGCGCAGCGCGCCCACGTCGGCGCCGTCCTCGGCGACGATCTGCACCGAATCCAGCATCCCCGTGCGCCCGGTGAGCAACTGCGCCAACGGAAGTGGCGCGGCGATGAGGTGCCCGCCGTTGAGCCTGCGGGAGACCTCCTCGTCGAGAACCCCGGCGACCGTGACTGTTCCGCTGCCCAGCGGGAAGGTTTCACCTTTCTCGTAGCCCATGGCCGCGCCCACCAGCACCCCGCGCGGTGTGCTGATCAGCGCGGCGGACTGCTCGCCCATCGGACCGGCAAGATCGCTGCCGAGCGCGCCGACGTTCGCGTCCGCGCCGATCAGCAACGCCCGCTCGTCGCCGGCGCCGATCGGGGCCCGCAGCATCGGAACCGCCGTCGCCACACCGGGTGTCGCGGCGATGGGCCCGAGCAGCGACTGCTCGAAACCGCCGTCGGTGATTCCGGTGACCTCCAGGACGGCCGTGCCGCCCAGCGATTCGGTGAGCCGGTCCACCGACCCGGTGACCGAGCCGGTGATGCTGAGCACCGCCACCAGTAGCGCGCCCGACACCGCCATCACCGCCAGCGACATCAGCGTGCGGCCGCGGTGGGTGAGCAGCTCACCGATATTGAACAGCCGCAGGCGATCCCACGCCGCGCGCATCATGCGTGCACCGCGTCACCGTCGAGGTCGGCGCGGCGCACCACGTCGGTGGAGCCGATCCGCCCGTCCCGCAACGTGATCACGCGGTCGCAGTATTCGATCGCGCCCATGTCGTGGGTAACCATGACGACGGAGCTGCCGCCGCCTGCGATCTCGCCGAGCAACGCCAGAATCGCCGCGCCCGTCTTGGAATCCAGGTTGCCGGTGGGCTCGTCGGCCAGGATCAGCGGCGGGTCCATGATCAGCGCGCGCGCCACCGCCACCCGCTGCATCTGCCCGCCGGACAGCTCGGCGGGACGGTGCTCGGCGCGGTCACCGAGGCCCACCCGCTCCAGCAGCTCCAGCGCCCGGGGCTTGGCCTTGCGTAAGCCGGTGCCGTCCAGCAACTTCGGCACCGCGACGTTCTCCCACGCCGAGAGGGTGGGCAGCAGGTTGAAGAACTGGAACACGAAACCGACGCGGTGGCGGCGGAATTCGGACTGCTGCTCGTCGGTGAGCGCGCCGATCTCCTCGCCCTGGAAGCGGATCGAGCCCGCGTCGGGGGAGTCCAGCGCGCCCAGCAGGTGCAGCAACGTGCTCTTCCCGGAACCGGAAGGGCCGATGATCGAGGTGAATTCACCCGCCTCGACCCGCACGCTGACTCCGTCCAGCGCGCGCACCGTCTGCTCTCCGATCCGGTACTGCTTGACGACATCCGACAGTTCCAGCATGGCCGGCTCCGGCATGGTCCGGTCCCCCTCTTCTTTCGTTCGTCTTTTCAGCGCGCCAGCGCGGGCGTGGCGCTGCGCACGCCCCACCGATCGAGCACGGCGCGCAGGGCGGGTTGTTCCGCCGTGAGTTGCAGGTAGACCTCGACCTCGGACATGCCGAGCAGGAGGCCGAGTTCCGAGCGCGCGGCGAGGTGGTTGTGCCACCGGTACTCCAGCGCGAGCAGCAGCCCCTCGGGTCCGCCGAACAGGCGCTCGAGTCCGGGCAGGTCGTCGAACAGATCGGGACGGTCCGGGTCGACCGCCGCCCGGTCCAGCACGGTGTGCACGATCGCGGTCCTAGCGTGTACGTCGTCCCAGGACATGACATCGGCCTTTCGTGATGTGTCCGCCGGCTGCCGATCGGGCGGTCCGGCGAGGGTGCGGTCCACGCTACGGAGCGCCGCGCACCCTGTCCTCGTGCTGCGGCAGCGAATCCTTCTCCTACCGGGGTAGGAGAGCCGGACCGTTTCCGGGACGATGCGGCCACCGGCGTGACGGGGCTAGCCTGACACAATGGGTGTGATGCAGGCCATCCCTTCCGAGGCGGGTGCGCGGCCGGTGCCCTTCCGCGATCGGGGCACCGTCGGCTACCGGCTGCGCGAGTTCGCCCGCGACCCGCTCGGCGTCTTCCTCCGCAATATCGCGGAGTTGCCGTTCGACTATCCGCCGCGGGTGATCCTGTTCGCCGACGTCGCGATCTTCGCGATCGCCCTCGCGGCCACCGCCCAGCGCCACGAGTATTTCCCCACCGCGCTGCCGTTCCTGGCGATCATGCTGCTGCTGGTCTCGATTCCGCTGTTCTGCCTGGTCGGCGTAGTGCCGAACCCGGCGACGCTGGGTTTGTGCGGCATGGTGGCGACCGCGTTGTTCCTGGTGCAACCGGTGGACAACGACATCGCGCCGTTCGTGCTGGTCCTGGTGGTGGGCGAGGTGTCGGCCATCGCTTCGGCGCGGGTCGGCGTCGCCATCGCGGCCGGAGCGATCGGCCAGCTGGTGCTGTTCGACGTGTTCGCGCCCTCGATCGGCGCCCCCGCCGGGCAACTCGACGCCGTGTCCATGTACGCGATCGGCGTCCTGCTGGGCCTCATGTGCGGGCTGATGCTGCAATACCAGCGACGTTTCCTCTACCAGGAGCGCGACTACCAGGAGATCCGCGCGGCCCGCGCCGCCGAGGAGGAGCGCAGGCGCATCGCGCGCGAGGTGCACGACGTGATAGCGCATTCGCTGAGCGTCACCCTGCTGCACCTCACCGCGGCCCGGCGTGCACTGCAGACCGACCGCGATGTGGACGAGGCCGTCGACGCGCTGGTCGACGCCGAACGGCTCGGCCGCCAGGCCATGGCCGATATCCGCCGCACCGTCGGGCTGCTGGATCAGCGGCCCGCCACCACGGCGCCCGAACCCGGCATCGGCGATATCGAGGACCTGGTCGGCGATTTCGTGCGCGCCGGACTCGACGTGCGCTACCGGCCCGACCCGGATGTGAGCCCGGTGTCGGCGGCGGTCGGTCTCGCGCTCTACCGCATCGGGCAGGAATCGCTGGCCAACGTCGTGAAGCACGCGCCGGGCGCCTCGGCCACCGTGCGGCTCTCGGTCGGCACGACCTCGGCGGCCCTCACCGTGGGCAACACGCTGCCCGAGGGGCCACCCGCGCACCCGGGCCACGGCATGGGATTGACCGGTATGCGCCAGCGCGTCGAGCTGCTGGGCGGGCGGTTCAGCGCGGGGCCGCACGACGACGGGTGGCAGGTGCGCGCCGAGTTCCCGCTGTACGCGGCCAAGTCGTGGCCGGCGTGCCCGATCACCGAGAGCGCCCTTCTTCGGCCACGCAACGCGATGCCCGGATTGGAGAGTGCGTGACAGCGATAGCGCCGAACGGCGGCGAGGCGCTGGTCCACGTTCTCGTCGTCGACGATCAGGAACTGGTGCGCGGGGGAGTGCGGCGCATTCTGCGCAGGCGGGACGGCTTCGTGGTGTCGGAGTGCTCCGACGGTGACGAGGTGGTGGCCGCCGTGCGCGCCGACCGTCCCGACGTCGTGCTGATGGACCTGCGCATGAAGCGCGTCGGTGGCATCGACGCCACCCGCATGCTGCGCGGCCTCGACGGCGCGCCCCCCGTGCTGGTGCTCACCACGTTCGACGATGACCAGCTGCTGTCCGGAGCGCTGCGCGCGGGCGCGGCGGGCTTCATCCTCAAGGACTCGCCCGCCGAGGACCTGATCCGCGCCGTGCGCACCGTCGCCTCGGGCGGCGCGTGGCTGGACCCCTCGGTCACCGACCGGGTGCTGTCCACCTACCGCAGCGTGCGGCCGGTGTCCACACGCGCCGACAGCAGGCTGGCCGAGCTCACCGCCCGCGAGTACGAGGTGCTCGAACTCATCGGCCGCGGCCGCGTCAACGCGGAAATCGCCAGGGAACTGGGCATCTCCGAGGTCACCGTGAAAAGTCACGTCGGCCACATTTTCGGCAAACTGGATCTGAGGGATCGCTCGGCGGCGATCGTCTTTGCGTTTGACCACGGAGTGGTCTCCCCCGGAGAATCCACTCCTTGACGGTAGCCCGGCGATCCGGGTCACCACCGGATGTGGAGGTTGCACGGGGTGGACGGACCTGGATGGCGGGTCGGTAGTCGGTTCGGGCCGTACGAGCTGCGCGCGCTGCTGGGCAAAGGCGGCATGGGCGAGGTCTACGAGGCCTACGACACCGTGAAGGACCGCGTGGTGGCGGTCAAACTCCTCTCCGAGGAACTCGCGAAGGACCCGGTGTATCAGGTGCGGTTCCGGCGGGAATCGCAGGCCGCGGCCCGGCTCGCCGAACCGCACGTCATCCCGATCCACGACTGGGGCGTCATCGACGGCGTGCTGTTCATCGACATGCGCCTGGTGCGCGGTCTGGACCTGCGCACCCTGTTGCGCGCCACCGGTCCGCTGGACCCGGAACGCGCTGTCGGCCTCGTCGAGCAGATCGCCGCGGCCCTGGACGCCGCGCACGCGGGCGGGTTGGTGCACCGCGACGTCAAGCCCGCCAACATCCTCGTCACCGACGCCGACTTCGCCTACCTGGTGGACTTCGGCATCGCGCACACCGAGGGCGATTCGGCCGTCACCCAGGTCGGGATGGCGGTCGGTTCCTACATCTATATGGCGCCGGAGCGGTTCGACGTGGGGCCGGTGACGGGTCGCGCCGATATCTACTCGCTGGCCTGCGTGCTGCACGAATGCCTCACGGGGGCTTCGCCGTTCCCGGCGGCCAGCATGAGCGTGCTGATCAAATCGCATCTGGCGGAGCCGCCGCCGCGTGCGAGCGAGCAGGTGCCCGGCATCCCGCCCGCGCTGGACGACGTGATCGCGCGCGGCATGGCGAAGGATCCGGGCGAGCGGTTCGCCACGGCGATGGAACTCGTGCGCGCGGCGCGGGCGGCGTTGTCGGGTGCGGTGCGGCCGAATCCGGGCGCGGGCGGATATGCGCGCGGTGCGCATCCGGTCCCACCGGGCGCCGCCGCGGGTCGGGGTGGACACACGACGGGCGCGCAAGCGGTCCCACCTGGCACCGCGTCGCGTTCGGGTGGGCACGCGACGGGCGCGCATCCGATCCCGCCGGGCGCCGCCGCGCGTTCGGGTGGGCACGCGACTGCTGCGCGAGCGGTCCCGCCGAGTGCTGGTTCGCATCCGACCGGACACACGACGGGTGCGCAGCCGCTCGCGCCCGGTGCCGCGGTGCGACCACCCGTGGTCCCGGGCCAGACCACCGGCGCGCAGCCGGATCCGGCCGTGTCCGCGCCGACGTTCGTGGTGCGCGTGCCCGCGCGTTTCGCCGATCCCGACGGGACCGGGGCGAATCCCGTGGTGCCGCCGGAGTCGACGGGGGAGATGTCCATCCCGGCCGTCATCCGCCCGTCGGACCCCACCGCCGTGCACCCCACCGAGATCGAGTTCACCCCGCTGCCCACGCAGGAACAGCCCGCGGTGACCCCGCCGCCGCCCTCGGCGACCGGGCCGATCCCGCAGGTGCGTCCGTTCCCCGACGCCCACCTGTACCCGGAGGAACAGCGGTACGCGGATCCCGCCGAGCCCTACGAAGCTCCCGAGACCCGCGTGTATCCGTCGGTGGCGCAACCTGCTCCGGAGACCCGGGCGTACGGCGCGGCGGAAGGCTATGGGAATCCGGACGCCGGGTACGGCGCTCCGGACAGCGGATACGGAAGTCCCGAAGGCGCTTACGGGGCTGCGCAGGGTACCTATGCGAATCCCGATGCGGCGTACGCGAGTTCCGAGGGCGCCTCCGGAAACCAGGGCGCGTTCGGAGCTCCCGACAGCGGATACGGCGGCCCCGGTGTGGATCCGGACGGGCAACTCGCTCCGGAGACCAGGCGTTATCCCGAACCGCCGTTCCCGCCGCCGGCTCAGCCGAGGCACACGGCCGAACCCGCGCCCCGGCCCACGTATCCCGATTACGGCGCTCCCGCGCAGGCGTACAGCGCCGTGAACTACGACGACAGTCCGCAGGGTGGTTACGACTCGCCACGCGGGTATGGAGCTCCGGGCGGTTACGACGGGCCGGGCGGTGGCGACGCGCAGGGCGGTTACGGCGCCGCGGGTGGGTACGGCGCTCAGGGCGGTTACGACCAGCAGAGCGGTTATGACCAGCACGGCTACGACCAACAGAGCGGCTACGACCCGCAATCCGGCTACGGCGCGCCCGACCCGAACCGGCGCGGCTACGACCACGACCGGTCCGACGAGCGCCGCTCGGTCGTGATGCCTGTCCTGGTCTCGCTGCTCGCGATCGTCGCCATCGCGGTGGTCGGCGTGGTCGGCTGGCAGGTGCTGCGCGGCGGCGGCGACGAACCCGCCGCGGTGGGCACCACCGCCGCACCCCGCACGACGCCCCCCGCGGCCGGTCCCGCGACCTCGGACGCGCCCACCACCGCACCCACCACGACCTCGGCCACCCCGGTCCGGCTCCCGGCGGGCGCGACGGCCTGCGGCGCGGATTCGGCACCCGCCGGCCAGTTCTCGCGGGCGGCCATCGGCAACTCGGTGACGAGCTGCCCGTTCGCCGAGGAGGTCCGCCGCGCGTACGCCGCGTCCGAGTCCGCCACGGTGGTGGCGACCAGCCCGGTCACCGGCCGCACCTACACCATGACGTGCACGCCGCAGGGCCAGCTGGTGGCCTGCTCGGGCGGTGAGAACGCCCTGGTGTACGTGTACTGACGACGATCACCCGGTCACGTTAGGTTTTGCTAACCTAACGGCATGGCCAAGCGCGTGAAGTACGTCAAGCCCGCGGAGCGGCGGATCCGTTCCGCGCAGACCCTGGCGAACAAGCGGATCAGTCCCAACTTCGTCCGGGTCACCGTGGGCGGCCCGGACCTGCACGATTTCGACGCCATGGGGTTCGACCAGTGGTTCCGGCTGTTCCTGCGCCGCGACGGTCAGACCGACCTGCGCCTGCCCACCGTCGCCAATGACCTCTGGTACGCCCAGTACCTGCTGATGAGCAAGGATTCGCGCCCGCTGGTGCGCAACTACACCGTGCGCGCGTATCGTCCGGCCGGCGAAGGACAATACGGCGAGCACCCCGAGATCGACATCGATTTCGTCGCGCACGGCGACGACAGCCCCGCCTCGCGCTGGGCGAACAACGTGCAGCCCGGCACGCCGATCGGCCTGTTCGACGAGGGCCTGATGTACCAACTTCCCGAGCACGCGACCTGGTCGCTGATCGTCGGCGACGAGAGCGCGTTGCCCGCCATCGCGGGCATCCTGCGCGACGCGCCCCGCGACCTGCGCGGCGGCGCCTATATCGAGATCCCGCATCCCGACGACGTCCAGGAGCTGGAGGCGCCCGAGGGTGTGCGGGTGCACTGGCTGCCGCGCGCGGACCCGCACGACGAGGTCGGCAAGCTGGCGCTGGACACCGTGCGCGCCGCCGAGGTGCCGTCCTCCGGCGTCTACGCCTTCGTCGCCGGGGAACAGAAGCTCGCTTCCGGCGTGCGCCGCTTCCTCGCCAACGACCGCGGCGTCCCCAAGGCGGACATCACTTTCACCGGCTACTGGCGCTTCGGCAAGGCCTCGCCGAGCTAGGCCGCGACCGCGCTGCCGGCGCGAAATAGGCCGGGAGCTGCGAAGTTACGGTGGTGTAGGTCTGCGGGCGGCCGTGATCGGCGGCGGCCGCTACTATGCCTGCATGGATGCGCGCGGACTCTTGGGGGGCGTGCTGACTTGTAGTCCGGTGAGTACGCAGGGATTCTGATTCGCGATATGGCTAGTGATGAACCGGGGCGTCTGGCGAAGGCGCTGGGGGCGAGTGCGCTCGCCGTGCTGTTGCTGACATCCTGTGGCACGGAGTCCGAGGGGGCGGCGGCACAGGAGACGACCACCACCACCCGCGCCGCGTCGGACACGGGGCAGCAACGCCTCCAGATCACGGTTCCCGGCACGCTGGCCCACGGATTCCAGGAATTGACCGCGCAATTGAGCGGCACCTTCGGGATGGCCGTGATGCCGGTCGGCGGCGAGCGCATGGTCACCTTCGGCGACTGGACCACCGGCCCCGCCTGGTCGACCATGAAGGTGCCGCTGGTGATCGCCGCCCAGCGCGATAACGCGGGCGCGTCCACCTGGTCGATGTCGGCGGCGATCACGTCGTCCGACAACGCCGCCGCCGATGCGCTGTGGCAGGGCCTCGGCACCGGGCAGCAGGCCGCGCAGGCGGTCGAGGCCGTGCTGCGCGAGGGCGGCGATCAAACCACCGTGGTGCCCGCGACCCGCAGCCGCGCCGAGCATTCGGCGTTCGGGCAGGCGGAATGGTCGCTGTCCGAACAGGTCCGGTTCGCCTCGCGGTTGCCCTGCCTGCCGCAGTCGGACACCGCGCTGAACCTCATGGGCCAGATCATCCCCAACCACCGGTGGGGCCTCGGCCAGCTCAGCGCCGCGGAGTTCAAGGGCGGTTGGGGGCCCGACGCCTCGGGCGCGTACCTGGTGCGCCAGTTCGGCGTGATCGACATCCCCACCGGCCGCCTCGCGGTGGCCTTTGCCGCGCAACCCGATTCGGGCGCGTTCGCCGACGGGATGAACGCGCTCAACCGGATGGCGACGCTGCTGTCCCAGCACCTCGGCGAGCTCACCGGAGGCTCCTGCCCGCCCTGAGTCCCGCCGTTACCCAGGGTTCACGGGGGCGGGGATGCCGCGCGCGCCGGGGAGGGGCAAGATAGCGGCCATGCGCATCGGAGTCTTGACCGGAGGCGGGGACTGTCCAGGGCTGAACGCGGTCATCCGTGCCGTCGTTCGCACCGCGAACGGACGCTACGGCGACGCGATCGTCGGTTTCCAGGACGGGTGGCGCGGCCTCTTGGAGGACCGCAAGATCCACATCCACAACGACGACCGCACCGACCGGCTGCTCACCAAGGGCGGCACCATGCTGGGCACCGCCCGCACCAACCCCGACGTGCTACGCGACGGCCTCGGCAAGATCAAACAGACCCTGGACGACAACGGCATCGAAGCGCTCATCCCGATCGGCGGCGAGGGCACCCTCACCGCCGCCAGCTGGCTGTCCGACGAGGGCGTGCCCGTGGTCGGCGTGCCCAAGACCATCGACAACGACATCGACTGCACGGACGTCACTTTCGGCCACGACACCGCGCTCTCCATCGCGACCGAGGCCATCGACCGCCTGCACACCACCGCCGAATCGCACCAGCGCGTGATGCTGGTGGAGGTGATGGGCAGGCACGCGGGCTGGATCGCGATCAACTCGGGCATGGCCGCGGGCGCGCACCTCACGCTGGTGCCGGAGGTCCCGTTCGACGTGGCCGAGGTGTGCTCGATGATCAAGAAGCGATTCCAGCGCGGCGACAAGCACTTCATCTGCGTGGTGGCCGAGGGTTCGCACCCCGCGCCGGACTCCGGGTTCGCGCTGCGCGAGGGCGGGATCGACGAGTTCGGGCACGAGCGGTTCACCGGCGTCGCCCAGCAGCTGGGCGCGGAGATCGAACGCCGCATCGGCAAGGAAGTGCGCACCACCGTGCTCGGCCACGTGCAGCGCGGCGGCAGCCCCACCCCGTACGACCGGGTGCTGGCCACCCGCTTCGGCCTGCACGCCGCCGAGGCCGTGCACGCCGGGCACTTCGGCCAGATGGTGGCGCTGCACGGCACCCAGGTCGGCCTGGTGCCGCTGTCGGAGGCCACCAAGCAGCTCAAGCGGGTGCCGCCGGAGCGCTACCGCGAGGCCGAGGCGTTCTTCGGCTGACGCGGTGGCCGGGGCGCGGCCGGCGAACTACGCTGGCCGCCATGGGTCTTGCCATCGAGGATCTGCCCGCCGCCACCGCCACCGTGCTGCGCCGCCGCGCGCGGGCCGCCGGGCTGCCGATCACCGCGTACGTGCGCGCCGAACTGGTCGCGCGGGCGTCGGGGCGCACGCCGGAGGACACGATCGTGGACTTCCTGCGGTCGGCGGGGCGTGACCTCACCCCGGAGATCGACGCCGACGCGTCGGCGCTGGTCACCCTCTACGACCTGCCGTCCGACGCGCTGGCGGTGTTCGGCGCGCGGGCGCGCGCGGCGGGCCTGCCGCTGGGCGAGTTCGCGCGCAAGGAACTGATCGGCTCGGCCCGCCGGGCCACCGTGGCGGACTCGCTGGAGGAGTTCCGCGAGGTGATGGGGGAGGACGCCGACCTGTCGGAGGTGGCTGCGGCCATCGCCTACGCGCGCGGAGCCTGACCACTGCTCGACGCCGAACGCGGAGGCCGGCGAGTCCGCGTCGTCATCGACGGGATCACCGGGACAGCTCAGGTGAAGATCATCCGCCAGAGGTATGGGCCGTAGCCTCTCGGTGGACGCCGAACCAGGTGTGTTTGAGTAGGTTCGTGCCATGCGAAAAGGTCGGTTGATTGCGTTGGCCCTGTTCGTCGTCACCGCGATGGTGGCAGGGTGTGGATCCGACGCGGACCCGCCCGACCCCACCAAGGGCGACTGGCACGGCGCGATCGAGATCCCCGGCCAGGCGGTGAACGTCGGCGTCACCTTCGGCGACGACGGCACCGCGACCATCGACATCCCCGACCAGGGCGCCGAGGATCTGCCCCTGAAGGATGTGCGCTCCGATCGCGAGGCGGTCGAATTCGCCATTCCCGACATCCCGGGCGATCCGGTCTTCAAGGGCAGGTACGACTCCGAAACCGGCAAGATCACCGGCGATTTCACCCAGTCGGGCCAGTCGTTCCCGCTGACGCTCGAGCGCGGCGCGCTGGCACCGCCGGCCCGCCCGCAGGAGCCGAAGCCGCCGTTCCCGTACGAGTCCGAGGACGTGACGTTCACCAGCGGTGACATCACCGTCGGCGGCACCCTCACCACACCGGAAGGCGACGGCCCGTTCCCGGCCGTCGTGCTGATCACGGGCAGCGGACCGCAGGATCGCAACGAAACGCTGTACGCGCACAAGCCTTTCCTGCTCGTCGCCGACACGCTCACCCGCGCGGGGTACGCCGTGCTGCGCACCGACGACCGCGGCGTCGGCGACACCGGCGGCGATCTGAACCAGGCGACCTACGACGATTTGGCGAACGACGTCACCGCGGGGATCGACTTCCTGCGCGCTCGCTCCGAGATCCACCCCACCCGGATCGGACTGTTCGGCCACAGCGAGGGCGGCTACCTCGCACCGATGGTTGCCGCGCGGCCCGACAGCGGGGTCGCGTTCGTCGTCCTCATGGCCGGGCCCGCGGTGTCCGGTGGTGACGTGCTCATCGAACAGTCCGGGGTGATCATGCGGACCGAGGGCGCACCCCCCGAGGTGATCGACCGGCAGATCGCCGACACCACCGAGATGGTGGCGCTGATCCGGGCGGGCGATATCGAGGGCGCCAAGCGAGCGGTCGAGCGCAGCAACGCCGCGCTGCCCGAGGAACTGCGCCTGCCGGAAGACGACGCGAGTGCTCAGATCACCCCGTACTTCGCCGCGCTGATCAACTACGACCCGGCCCCGGCGCTGTCGGCGCTGCGCATTCCGGTGCTCGCCTTCTACGGTGACCGGGACCTGCAAGTGCTGTCGTCCCAGAACGAAGGCCCGGCGCGCGCGGCGCTCGCGCAGAACCCGGACGCCACCGTGCACGTCTTCGGCGGCCTGAATCACCTCATGCAGCCCGCCGAGACCGGCGCGCCGAGCGAGTACCCCACGATCGAGACCACCATCGACCCGCAGGTGCTCACGTTCATCACCGACTGGCTCACCCAGCACGTCCCCATCTCGTAGTGGACGCGGACCGGCCGTATCCGAGTACGGCCGGTCCGCCCGCCCCGTCGCACGTCGGTGGTCACCGTCGGGCGTTCGGGGCATCGTCCGAGCTGCCCGATCCGTCCGCCATACGGTGCCTGCTGAGCGTGTGCCGCATCGCCGAACGGGATCCGCGATTGCGGGTAGAGCGAATGGGCGATCAAGCCCGACCTCGGCTGCCGTCCGGGGCTTCGCGCGTGGTGGTCGCGTCGTGCGGCCTTCCCCACGCCTCGACCGTAGCGCTGGTGCGTGACGGCGACTGCGGGTCCGAGGTGTTCCTGCGGCGACGGGTCGGCCGACGAGTCATCGCGGCCGAGGGGCGCGGCCGAGGGGATCGCGGGCCCCGAAGCCGGTGATCCCCCGCCAGGTCTGGTTCCCGCGCACCAGATCCGGGCGCGGAAGCCGAGGGCGAAGTACATACACTTGTCGCCATGAGTGCACCCACGGTCGAGCTGATGGACTATGCCGATGTCGTCGCCCGCTACGAGCCGGTGCTCGGCATGGAGGTCCACGTCGAGCTGTCCACCGCGACCAAGATGTTCTGCGGCTGCCCCACCGAATTCGGCGCGGAGCCCAACACGCAGGTGTGCCCGGTGTGCCTCGGACTGCCCGGCTCGCTGCCGGTGGTGAACCAGCAGGCGGTGGCCTCGGCCATCCGCATCGGCCTGGCGCTGAACTGTTCGATCACGCCGTGGGGCCGGTTCGCGCGCAAGAACTACTTCTACCCGGACCAGCCGAAGAACTACCAGATCAGCCAGTACGACGAGCCGATCGCCACCGACGGCTACCTCGACGTGGTGCTCGACGACGGCAGCACCTTCCGCGTGGACATCGAACGCGCCCACATGGAGGAGGACACCGGCAAGTCGGTGCACGTCGGCGGCGCGACGGGCCGCATCCACGGCGCCAGCCACTCGCTGCTGGACTACAACCGCGCGGGTGTGCCGCTCATCGAGATCGTCACCAAGCCCATCACCGGCGCGGGCGAGCGCGCCCCCGAGGTGGCCCGCGCTTACGTCACCGCGCTGCGCGATCTGCTCAAGGCGCTCGAGGTGTCCGATGTGCGCATGGAGCAGGGCTCGCTGCGCTGCGACGCGAACGTCTCGCTGATGCCGGTCGGCGCGAGCGAGTTCGGCACCCGCACCGAGACCAAGAACGTCAACTCGCTGCGCAGCGTCGAGACCGCCGTGCGCTACGAGATGCGCCGCCAGGCCGCGGTGCTCACCGGCGGCGGCACCGTCGTGCAGGAGACCAGGCACTTCCACGAGGCCGACGGCTCCACCTCGCCCGGGCGTCGCAAGGAGACCGCCGAGGACTACCGCTACTTCCCCGAGCCCGATCTCGAGCCGGTCGCGCCCGACGCGGCGTGGGTCGAGGAGCTGCGCGCCACCATCCCCGAGTACCCGTGGCTGCGCCGCGCCCGCATCCAGGCCGACTGGGGCTGGTCCGACGAGGTCATGCGCGACGTGGTGAACGCGGGCGCGC
This sequence comes from Nocardia puris, assembly GCF_003315035.1. GTDB lineage: Bacteria > Actinomycetota > Actinomycetes > Mycobacteriales > Mycobacteriaceae > Nocardia > Nocardia puris. The sequence continues at coordinate 967,032 of NZ_QNRE01000001.1, read as the reverse complement.
TGGACGCCATCATCGCCACCGTCGAAGCCGGCGCCCCCGCCAACGAGGCGCGCTCCTGGTGGGTCAACTACCTCACCGAGAAGGCGAAGGAGCGCGAGGTCGCCCTCGAGGACCTGCCGATCACGCCCGCCCAGGTCGCCGAGGTGGCGGCGCTGGTCGAGGCCAAGGCGGTGAACAGCAAGGTCGCCAAGCAGGTCGTCGATTTCGTGCTCGCCGGCGAAGGTGAGCCCGCCGCCATCGTGGAGGCCAAGGGCCTGGGCATGGTCAGCGACGACAGCGCGTTGCAGGCCGAGGTGGAGAAGGCGCTGGCCGCCAACCCCGATATCGCCGACAAGATCCGCTCCGGCAAGGTGCAGGCCGCGGGCAAGATCGTGGGCGACGTCATGAAGGCCACCAAGGGCCAGGCCGACGCCGCCCGCGTCCGTGAACTCGTGCTGGCCGCCTGCTCCTGAGCATCGGAACCGCCCGCGACCGAATCCGGTCGCGGGCGAGCTTCTTCTAGTCCGGTCCGGTGCCGCCCGCGGAATCCGGCGGGATGCGGACGACGCGGTCGTCGTTGGGGCCGGGCTGTCCGTCGGACTTGTTGACGGTGCCGACCCACACGTTGCCGTCGGGGCCGATGGTGGCGCCGCTGAGGCGGCCGTAGCGGTCCTGGGCGAGCATGCTCGGGGCGGTGGTGATGGTGCGGGTGCCGGGGTCGGCGGTCGCGATGGCGAGCGCGTTGGCGAAGGTCAGCGCGACCGCGACGGTGTCGCCACCCGCCGCGCAGCCCGCGACGCCGGGGCGGTCGGGCCAGGTCCACCCGGTGATCACCGTGCCGTCGTTGCCGAGGCGCTGCAACCGGTCGACGGCCGGGGTGCGGTCGGTGATCCACACGCCGCTGTCGCCGTCGCGGCACAGATCGCCCGCCACGCCGATGCCCGACACCGCGATCTCCGGCGATGCCGAACCGGGCGCGGGGGAGTTCAGCCGCAGCACCTTGCCCGCCAGCGACGACGGCGAGGTGGCCAGGCCGGGATTGCCCGCGTCACCGGTGAGCACCAGCAGCTGGCCGGGGTTGGCCCATTCGATCGCGCCACGATTGCCGGTGGCGCCCTTCGGGATTCCCGTCAGGATGGGCTTCGGCTCGCCCTCCTCCGCGATGCGCACCACCCGGTTGTCCGAGGCGGTGGTGATGTAGGCGAAGAGCAGGCCGTCCTCGCGGTAGCTCGGTGAGAGCGCGATATCGGTGAGGCCGCCGTCGCCGGAGCCGTCCACCTCGACCCGCGCCACCTCGACCGGCGGGGTGTCGGGGTCGACGACCTTCAGGATGCGCCCGGTGCGCCGCTCGGCGACCAGCGCGCCCTCCCCGATGCCGACCAGGCCGCCGGTGGTGTCGAGGCAGGTGGCGACCACGGCCGGGTCCTGATCGATGCACGGACCGCTGGGGCGGGTGGTGGACGGTCCGCTGTCCTCCGGCGGCCTCGGGTTGGCCGGGTTGAACGTGGGCTCGGGCGTGAACGGGCTCGACGCGGAGTCATCGAACCGGGCGCACCCGGACAGCGCGGCGACCCCGAGTGCCACGCTCATGACGAGACGTCCCACGACAACCAATCTCATGCCCCTGACGTTACGGAAATACCCGCAGGCGCGCCGCTCCCGGGTGCGTGTTGACACGCCGTCACCGCCGGACTCCCGCGCACGCCCGCCGCGACATAGGGTGTACACCCATGACCGAGCGTGAGCGATCCATCGGCGCGGGGGAGCCGGAAACCAGTGAGGCGCGCCTGTGACCGACAAGCCGAACGACACCGCGACGGGTGAGCAGCCCTCGGCGACCACCACCGGCCGCGGCGTCACCAGCCCGTTCGATTCGCCGACCGAACAGTTCCCGCAACCGGACCTGACCAAACCGGCGCCGGGCGAACTACCGCGCACCGACGACGAACTCGGCCTGGACCCCGACGTGCCGGGCACGGGCAAGAATCCGGGGGCCGCCGACTTCCCCGCCGACGATTCGCCGACCTACTCCTACGCCAGCATCCCGCCCGCCGCCAACGCGCCGGGCGAGCCGAGCAAGGCGGCGCGGCGGCGCGAGGCCGAGAACCGGCGCGGCACACTGGATCTGGGCCTGCTCCTGCTGCGGGTGGTGGTCGGCGCGACCTTCCTCTACCACGGTTTGCAGAAGCTGACCGGCTGGTTCCACGGCCCCGGCCTGGACGGCACCCGCGACATGATGGCCGAAGGCGGCTGGGACCACCCGACGGTGTCCACCGTGCTGGTCACCGTCGGCGAGGTGGGCGGCGGCATCCTGCTGATCCTCGGCCTGGCCACCCCGCTCGCCGCGGGCTCGGTGCTCGCGGTGATCCTGAACGCGTGGGCCTGGAAGCAGGGCATGATCCCCGGCTTCCAGTACAACAGCGGCACCCCGACCGGCGTGGAACTCGACAGCATCCTGGCCGGCGCGGCCGCCGTCCTCATCCTCACCGGCCCCGGCCGGCTCTCCCTGGACCGCAACCGCGGCTGGGCCACCCGCCCCGCCTGGGGGTCGTTCGCCGTCCTGCTGCTGGCGATCGCCGCCGCCGCGCTCACCTACTGGTACCTGCACGGCGGCAACCCCTTGACGGGGATCGGGCCCTTCGACTGACCAGCGCGCCCGGCACAACCGCGCGAGGCAGCCGTCGCGAGACGGTCTCGGGTTGTGCCGGGGCGTATCCCCGCTGACGACGTGGGGCCGCAGTACTGGCGCGATGTGAGCGGCGATCCTCGCTCGCACGGCAGATACGTCCCGAGAATGCCGAACGGCCCCCGAAACATCGGGGGCCGTTCGGTTTTCGCGGATCAGGGGACGCGGCGGACAGCGCCCTTGTCGGCCGAAGTGGCCAGCGCCGCGTAGGCGCGCAGGGCCGTGGTGACCGGGCGGTCGCGGTGCAGCGGCTGCCAGGGCCGTTCGCGGGCCTCCATCTTGGCGCGGCGCTCGGCCAGCGTGGCGTCGTCGACCAGCACCTCGAGCGTGCGGGTGGCGACGTCGATGCGGATCTGATCACCGTTCTCGACCAGGCCGATCACACCGCCGCTGGCGGCCTCGGGGGAGATGTGGCCGATGGACAGGCCCGACGTGCCGCCGGAGAAGCGGCCGTCGGTGATGAGCGCGCACTGCTTGCCCAGGCCCGCGCCCTTCAGGAACGCGGTGGGGTGCAACATCTCCTGCATACCCGGCCCGCCGGAGGGACCCTCGTAGCGCACGACGACCACGTCGCCGGGCTTGATCTTTTTGCCGAGGATGACCGACACGGCCTCCTCCTGCGACTCCACGACCACCGCCGGGCCCTGGAACGAGAACAGATCCTCGTCGATGCCCGCGGTCTTCAGGATCGCGCCGTCGGGCGCGATATTGCCGCGCAGCACCACCAGTCCGCCCTCGACGGTGTAGGCGTGCTCCTTGTCGCGGATGCAGCCGCCCGCCGCGTCGGTGTCCAGCGAGGACCAGCGGTTCTCGGTGGAGAACGGCTGCGTGGTGCGCACGCCGCCCGGCGCGGCGTGGAACAGCTCGATCGCCTCGTCGGACGCCTTGCCGGATCGGATGTCCCAGGTGTCGAGCCATTCGTCGAAGCTCGCGGTGTGCACGGTGGTCACGTCGGGGTCGAGCAGTCCGGCGCGGCGCAGCTCGCCCAGGATGGCGGGGATGCCGCCGGCGCGGTGCACGTCCTCCATGTGGTAGTCCGAGTTCGGCGACACCTTCGACAGGCACGGCACCCGGCGGCTGATCTCGTCGATGGTCTGCAGATCGAAGTCGATCTCACCCTCCTGCGCGGCGGCCAGGGTGTGCAGCACCGTGTTGGTGGAACCGCCCATCGCCACGTCCAGGGCCATCGCGTTGCGGAAGGCCTTGGCGTTGGCCACGTTTCGCGGCAGCACCGAGGCGTCGTCGTCGCGGTACCAGCGGTTGGCGATGTCGACGATCACCCGGCCCGCCCGCTCGAACAGGGCACGGCGCGCGGCGTGCGTGGCCAGCGTGGAGCCGTTACCCGGCAGCGCCAGACCCAGCGCCTCGGTGAGGCAGTTCATCGAGTTCGCGGTGAACATGCCCGAACAGGAACCGCAGGTGGGGCAGGCGCTGCGCTCGACCTCGCTCAGGCCCTCCTCGGACACCGCGTTATTGGCGCTGGCCGAGATCGCGGTGATCAGGTCGGTGGGCGCCTGCGCGACACCGCCGACCACCACCGCCTTGCCCGCTTCCATGGGGCCGCCGGAGACGAACACGGCCGGGATGTTGAGCCGCATGGCGGCGTTCAGCATGCCGGGGGTGATCTTGTCGCAGTTGGAGATGCACACCAGCGCGTCGGCGGTGTGCGCGTTGGCCATGTACTCGACGGAGTCGGCGATGATCTCGCGCGAGGGCAGCGAGTAGAGCATGCCGCCGTGACCCATGGCGATGCCGTCGTCCACGGCGATGGTGTGGAACTCGCGGGGCACGCCGCCCGCGGCCCGGACCGCTTCGGCCACGATCTCGCCGACGTCCTTCAGGTGCACGTGGCCGGGCACGAACTGGGTGTAGGAGTTCGCGATCGCGACGATCGGCTTGCCGAAATCGGAATCGGTGAGGCCGGTGGCGCGCCACAGCGCGCGAGCGCCTGCGGCATTGCGTCCGGCGGTGGTGGTGCGTGAGCGAAGGGGTGGCATTTGGGGGGTCCTCGGGTGGTCGCGGGGGCTGTGGTGCGACGGCGCCGAACGATTTCGGCGGCCTGTCTACGTTACTCCCCGACTCGGCGCGTCCGGAGCGCCCGTGCGGGCTATCGAGTACGCGTAGCCGGAGATGTCGCCGAGGAGTGGTCCCTCCGCATTCGCTCCGGGCTGCGCATCGGCGGTCCTTCCGCGTTCGCTCCGGGTCCCGCTTCGCGAACTGTGGGTGTCCCGCTTGGCTGGGGAGCTTGTTGCGTGTTGGGCTACCCGGTTGGTTGGGGGTTGGCCTTGCGCTGGTTGCCGGCGAACCCACTTGGTGGCAGGTCAGCCGCGCGTACCTGGGCGCAACCCGCTTGGTCGGGAGATTATTCCGTGAACACCGAAGGTGTGATCCGTTCGTGGTGCCCGCGGAAGGTCGTCGCCGAGTGTCTAGTCCGAGCCGCCGCTCGCGGAGCCGCTGTCGCCCGAGCCGCCACCGGTCGCGCCGCTGTTGTCCGACGAATCGCTGTCCGCGGACCCGCCCGCCGACTCGGCCCGCTTCTGCGCCTCGCGTTCGGCGCGCGCGGCCTCGGCGGCCGCCGCGAACAGGTCCGGGATGCGTCCCTTCGACGCCTCGATGAACTTGCGCAGCTGGTCGTAGCTGACCGCGGGCAGCTTCACCTCGGTGTCGTCGGTGAGGTGCGCGCGCACCCAGCCGCGCGGCGGGATGCTCACGCCGCGGATCCGGTCCCAGTCCAGGTGCCGCGAGCTCGTCACCGTGCGCAGATCCAGCCCCCGGTCGGACACGACGGTGCGGGTGCGCTCGATCCAGTAGATCGCGAACAGCGGCAGGATCGCCGTCCAGCCGAGCAGGGCGGGCCAGCCGACGATGAAGATGAACACGCCGAGGGCGAGCACGACCACGCCCAGGTAGTTGAGCCGGGTGACTCGGATGACCTTCACGTCGCCGCGACCCGTATCCGATCCCGCCGCGGCGGTGTGGGACGATTCAGTAGGTGGCACGGACTGATGCGGTGATGACACACCACCATCCTCGCATCCTGGTAATCGGACACAAGCAACCACTGGCGTCCCACATAATGGGACATACCGGGTCAACTGTTTGACTCTTCGGTTCACGCCCGCTTAACGTCGTGCGCGTGAATCGAAACGAGTTGCTCGTAATCGGCCGGCGCGTCCAGCGTTGAGCCTGACTACCTGAGTCGAATACGTCAGCTCGCGTTGCGACGCGCCACCCTCGAACAGCCTTGTGCTGATCGAGGGCTTTTTTGTGTTCGGGCAGTGCCCGGCGCGGCGGGTCGCCCGACCGGTCGTGTCAGGCACAGCAGTGTTGTCCGGAGTCGAGAACGACAAAAGTAAGGAACGAAGACGGTGAGCGCACCAACCGCACGGCCCGGGCCCTCGGCCCGCAGGTCAGCGCCTTCGGCGAACCAGCAGGCGACGCCTGCTGCCCCGACGACCACGGCGAACCGCCGCCAGGTCCCGCCCGAGCGGGTCACCGGCGCGCAGTCCGTCGTGCGGTCGCTCGAGGAGCTCGGCGTCGACACCGTGTTCGGCATTCCGGGCGGCGCGATCCTCCCGGTCTACGACCCGCTCTTCGACTCCACCAAGGTGCGCCACGTGCTGGTGCGTCACGAGCAGGGCGCGGGTCACGCGGCCACCGGATACGCGCAGGCCACCGGCAAGGTCGGTGTGTGTATGGCCACCTCCGGCCCCGGCGCGACCAACCTGGTGACCCCGATCGCCGACGCGCAGATGGACTCGGTTCCGATCGTCGCCATCACCGGCCAGGTCGGTCGCGGCCTGATCGGCACCGACGCGTTCCAGGAAGCCGACATCTCCGGCATCACCATGCCGATCACCAAGCACAACTTCCTGATCACCGACGGTCACGACATCCCGCGCATCCTCGCCGAGGCGTTCTACCTGGCCGCCTCCGGCCGCCCCGGCGCGGTGCTCGTCGACATCCCCAAGGACGTGCTGCAAGCGCAGACCACGTTCTCCTGGCCGCCGGAGATGCGCCTGCCCGGCTATCGCCCGGTCACCAAGCCGCACGGCAAGCAGGTGCGCGAGGCCGCCAGGATGATCCTGGAGTCCAAGGCCCCCGTGCTCTATGTCGGCGGTGGCGTGATCAAGGCCGAGGCGTCGGCCGAGCTGCTGGAACTGGCCGAGCTGACCGGCATCCCGGTGGTCACCACCCTGATGGCGCGCGGCGCGTTCCCCGACAGCCATACCCTGAACATGGGCATGCCCGGCATGCACGGCACCGTCGGCGCGGTGGCCGCGCTGCAGCGCTCCGACCTGCTGATCACCCTCGGCGCGCGCTTCGACGACCGCGTCACCGGCCAGCTGGACTCGTTCGCGCCCGACGCCTTGGTGATCCACGCCGATATCGACCCGGCCGAGATCGGCAAGAACCGCCACGCCGACGTGCCGATCGTCGGCGACTGCCGCGAGGTCATCGCCGAACTCATCGAGACGCTGAAGTCCGACCCCGCGGTGGGCGACGGGCCGCTGCTGAACCTCACCGAGTGGTGGACCTACCTGTCCGGTGTGCGCGACCAGTACCCGCTGGGCTGGACCGCGCCGTCGGACGGGTCGCTCTCGCCCGAGTACGTCATCGACGCGCTGGGCCGCCTGGCCGGTCCCGACGCCATCTACTGCGCGGGCGTGGGCCAGCACCAGATGTGGGCCGCCCAGTTCATCAAGTACGAGAAGCCGCGCACCTGGCTGAACTCCGGCGGTCTCGGCACCATGGGCTACGCCGTCCCGGCCGCCATGGGCGCCAAAATGGGCGCGCCCGACAAGGAAGTGTGGGCGGTCGACGGTGACGGCTGCTTCCAGATGACCAACCAGGAGCTGGCCACCTGCGCCGTCGAGGGCGTGCCGATCAAGGTCGCGCTGATCAATAACGGCAACCTCGGCATGGTCCGCCAGTGGCAGACCCTGTTCTACGAGGAGCGCTACTCCAACACCGACCTGGGCACGCACACGCTGCGCATCCCCGACTTCGTCAAGCTGGCCGAGGCGCTGGGCTGCCACGGCATCCGCGTGGAGAAGGAGGAGGAGGTCGAGGCCGCCATCCGCGAGGCGCAGTCGATCAACGACCGCCCGGTGGTGATCGATTTCATCGTCGGCAAGGACGCCCAGGTGTGGCCGATGGTCGCCGCGGGCACCAGCAACGACGAGATCATGGCCGCGCGCGGCATCCGCCCGCTGTTCGACGAGGACGAGCAGGCCGCCGAGCCCGCCGTCATCCACGAGGCGATGACGCACGGCAAGACCGAGGGGACCGAAGCAGAATGAGCAGCACCCACACCCTCAGCGTCCTGGTCGAGGACAAGCCCGGCGTGCTCGCGCGCGTCGCCAGCCTGTTCTCCCGCCGCGGATTCAATATCGAATCGCTCGCGGTCGGCGGCACCGAGGTCAAGGACATCTCCCGGATGACCATCGTGGTCACCGTGGAGGACCTGCCGCTCGAGCAGGTCACCAAGCAGCTGAACAAGCTGGTGAACGTCATCAAGATCGTCGAACAGGACGCCGACGCCTCGGTGGCCCGCGAGCTGATCCTGGTGAAGGTCCGCGCCGACGCCAGCGTGCGGACCCAGGTGATCGAGGCGGTCAACCTGTTCCGCGCGAAGGTCATCGACGTCTCGCCGGACGCGCTCACCGTCGAGGCCACCGGGACCCGGTCCAAGCTCGACGCGCTGCTGCGCATGCTGGAGCCGTACGGCATCCGCGAGATCGTGCAGTCCGGTGTGGTGGCGGTGGGCCGCGGTCCGAAGTCCATCACCGCGACGCGCTGACCGACCGACAGATTTTCATAGTCGCCCCTGGTTCTCGTGTGCCCCGCGCACGCGGGGCACACGATGCGAGAACGCTGGGCAAAGTTCCTCACACACGTGAGGAGAAGGGACAACCACTGTGGCAGTCGAGATGTTCTACGACGACGACGCCGACCTGTCGATCATCCAGGGCCGCAAGGTCGCTGTCATCGGCTACGGCAGCCAGGGCCACGCGCACTCGCTGAGCCTGCGCGACTCCGGCGTCGACGTGCGCGTCGGTCTCGCCGAGGGCTCGAAGTCGCGGCCGAAGGCCGAGGAGGCCGGCCTGACCGTCGGCACCCCCGCCGAGGTCTCGGAGTGGGCCGACGTGATCATGGTGCTCGCGCCCGACACCGCGCAGGCCTCGATCTTCACCAACGACATCGAGCCCAACCTGAAGGACGGCGACGCGCTGTTCTTCGGCCACGGCCTCAACATCCACTTCGGCCTGATCAAGGCGCCCGCCAACGTCACCGTCGCGATGGTGGCGCCGAAGGGCCCCGGCCACCTGGTGCGCCGTCAGTTCGTCGACGGCAAGGGCGTTCCGGCGCTCATCGCCGTCGATCAGGACCCCAAGGGCGAGGGCCAGGCGCTGGCGCTGTCCTACGCGGCCGCCATCGGTGGCGCCCGCGCGGGTGTCATCAAGACCACCTTCAAGGAAGAGACCGAGACCGACCTGTTCGGTGAGCAGGCCGTGCTCTGCGGTGGCACCGAGGAACTGGTCAAGACCGGTTTCGAGGTCATGGTCGAGGCCGGCTACGCGCCGGAGATGGCCTACTTCGAGGTGCTGCACGAGCTGAAGCTGATCGTCGACCTCATGTACGAGGGCGGCATCGCGCGCATGAACTACTCGGTGTCCGACACCGCCGAGTTCGGCGGCTACCTGTCCGGTCCGCGCGTCATCGACGCCGACACCAAGGAGCGCATGAAGGCGATCCTGAAGGACATCCAGGACGGCACCTTCGTCAAGCGCCTCGTCGCCAACGTCGAGGGCGGCAACAAGGAGCTCGAGGCTCTGCGCAAGCAGAACGCCGAGCACCCCATCGAGGTCACCGGCGCCAAGCTCCGCGGCCTGATGAGCTGGGTCGACCGCCCCATCACCGAAACCGCCTGAGTTTCGCAGTTCGACCGAGGGGCCTGCTCACCGCGTGTGAGCAGGCCCCTCGGTGTCTGTTGGGTAACCTCGAGGAGTGACGGAAGGAACACCAGCTCAGCGGCTCCGGCTCGCGCTGCAGATGTCGGAGTTCGGCGTGCAGATGTACCGAACTCGCATGCGGCGCATCTTTCCGGCCGCATCGACGGAGGAGATCGAGTCCAAGGTGCACGCCTGGCTGCTGTCCCGTCCGGGCGCGCCTGCCGGCGATGCCACCGGTCGTCCGTCCACCAGATTCGCGTGAACCCGCTCGAAGCGGCGCTGCGTCGTTCGGCCGCCGATATCGACAGACTCGGCTATCGCTGGGCGCTCGTCGGTGGGTTCGCGGTGTCCGCTCGTTCGATCCCCCGGTTCACCCAGGACATCGACCTGGCCGTCGCGGTAGCCGATGACGGCGCCGCGGAAGCCTTGGTACGCAGCATGTTCGACGCGGGATACGTCATGTACGCGTCCGTCGAGCACGACAACGGCCGACTCGCAACGATCCGTTTGCGTCGAGCCTTCGGCGGTGTCCCGGTTCTTGTGGACCTTCTCTTCGCGAGCTCTGGAATCGAGCCGGAGATCGTCGATGCCGCGGAGGAGTTGGCAATCGTGCCCGAATTCACGCTCCCGGTCGCGACAACCGGGCACCTCATCGCGCTGAAGATACTGTCGCGAGACGATTCCGCCAGACCCCAGGACTTGGCGGACCTGCGTGAATTACTCGCCGTGGCGACCGATGACGATGTCCGAAGCGCACGAACGGCGGTCCGCCTGATCACGGAACGAGGATTTCATCGCGATCGCGACCTCGAGGCGAGCCTCGATTCCCTCATCTCGAAACCGACTGGCACATAGGTACTTACAAAGGCGGCCCGCTCCCTTTCGGGGAGCGGGCCACCATCGTGTCCGGGCTCAGGGGTAGAGGTAGAGGGGGTTGGCGGGGTTGACCGGGTTCATGGGGTTCATGGGGCTGATCGGGTTGTTGGGATCGGCCATGCTCGGCAGTTCGTAGTCGGAGGTGCGGTCGCACGCGGCGGTGCCGTGGTGGGCGCAGGGTGGGCCGGCGTGCGCCGCGGCCGGGAGGGCCAGCGCGGTCAGGGGTGCGGCGGCGAGCGCAGCCGCCACGGTGAGGCGGGCGAGCAGGCGACGCTGGGGTGTCATGTGAGTCCTGTCGTGACCGTGAGGGAGGGCACGGGCCGACCCGCGGGCGCGTTTCATCGCCCGATCGGCCCGAGGCCGTCGGCGGGGAAGGTGCTGGGGCTAGCTGCTGCCGAAGGAGCCGGAGGGGAACGGACGCCAGAAGGGCGGGCCCCACGGGTTGTGGCCGGGCCAGCGATCGCACTTGTTCCACGGATCCCAGCTGTTGTGCCAGCCCCACGGGCCGCAATCGCGCCTGTCCCACTTGTCGCGGTCGTGCTTGTCCCACTTGTCGTGGCGGACCTCGGTGACCGACGGCGACGCCGGTTCGGCCGAGGCGGGTGCGGCGGCGAGGGTGAAGGGGATCGCGGCGACGACGCTCGCCATGGCGATGCGGGCCACGGTGCGTTGTGCCGAGGTCTTCGTCGACATCATGAATCCTTTCGATGGACCTGCCACCTGGGCTGGGCGGAAGGTCGGAATGGTGGCTGGTCACCTGCGCTGCCCGACCCGACTCGGCGCGACGACCGCACAACCCCACTGTTGCGCACTCGCTGCGAAAGGTCAGCAAGTCGGACCGGATTCGAGAAGAATTTCAGTCCTTCGGAGGACACGGTGGAAGGGAGGCCCCTCGGGTGTCCTAGGGGATCACCCTGAGAAGCGGCGATTTCCGTTGTCGCCCAGCGGGATCGGGTGTCGCGCGCGGGTAGGTGCGGGTCGCCGAATCCGGTGGTGAGCAGTGGCGAATTCAGGGCAACATTAGTTCTTCCGCGCGCCTCGTCCTCCCGCCGACGTGGCGCCGGCCGCGGCGCGGTGGTGCTTGCTCCCGCCCACCGACCGGATCAGACTGGGATGATGGCGAACCCGACCGTCATCCACGCCGACCGCACGGCCCTCGCAACAGGTCGCGCCATCCGCAAGCAAGTACCCAGATCCTCCCTCGGCTCGTGGCGGCCGGGAACCCACCGCACCGATCCAGTTACCATCCTGGAGCGCCAGGCCGCGACCCGTCTGCCGGACCTGGTCCCCATCCGTTACTCCCGGATGGCCGCCGCGCCGTTCCCCTTCCTGCGCGGAGCGCCGGCCATCATGGCCGGCGACCTGGCGGCTTCCCCCGGCACCGGGCTGTGCGTGCAACTCTGTGGCGACGCGCACCTGTCGAACTTCGGCGTGTTCGCCTCCCCGGAGCGCGCCCTGGTGTTCGACCTCAACGATTTCGACGAGACGCTGCCCGGCCCGTTCGAATGGGACGTCAAACGGCTCGTGGCGAGTTGCGCCGTAGCGGCGAGGGACAACGGGTTCGACGACGAGTCGGCCGCACGCGCCGCGCGGGCCGCCGCGTGCGGGTACCGCGAGTCGATGGCGCGGCTGGCCGCCCTCGACAGCCTGACCGTCTGGTACGAGCGCATCGACGCCGAGGAGGCCGCCGCGCTGGTGCGCAAGCCGCGGCAACGCGATCGCGTGGCGAAACGCCTCGACGCCGCGCGCAACCGCACCAGCTTGCAGGCGCTGACGAAATTGACCGAACCCGGCCCCGACGGTGTGCCGCGCATCAAACACCGGCCACCGCTGCTGGTGCCGGTGGCGGAGTTCGACGAGCGCGCGGTCGCGGACGTGTTCGCCGAATTCCGCGACAGCCTGCCGGAGGAGCGGCGCGTGCTGCTGGACCGGTATCGCTTCCTGGAGACCGCCCGCAAAGTGGTCGGCGTCGGCAGCGTCGGCACCCGCTGCTTCATCGCCTTGCTCGCCGACCGCGATTCCGGCGCGCCGCTGTTCTTGCAGGTCAAACAGGCGGAAACCTCGGTGCTGGCACCACATCTGGCGCCGAGCCGGTTCCGGCACCAGGGGCATCGGGTGGTGCACGGTCAGCGTGTGATGCAGGCCGCCGGCGACATCTTCCTCGGCTGGGCCACCGGGCCCGAAGGCCGGTTCTTCTACTGGCGGCAGCTGCGCGATATGAAGGGGTCGGCGGAGGTGGGGGACATGTCGGCCGGGACGCTGACGCGCTACGCGGAGTTGTGCGGTCGCGTGCTGGCGCGGGCGCACGCGCGGTCCGGGGATCGGGTGGCGATCGCGGCGTATCTGGGGAGCGGGGAAGCGTTCGATCGCGCGATGGAGGAGTTCGCGCTCGCGTACGCCGAGCAGACGGTGGTGGATCGGGCAGCGTTGGTGGAGGCGATCGAGTCGGGGCGGGTGCAGGCGGCCGAGGCTGGGGTGTGAGGTGGTATGAGCCCTCCCGCGTGCTGGGCGGGTGTTGGTGGCTGCGGCTCGAGGGGTACGTGTCTTCCCGCGTGCTGGGGCGGGTGTTGGTGGCTGGGCCGGGGGTTCGGGAGGCGTGTGTCCTTGCGTGCTGGGGCGGGTGCAGGTGGCTGAGGCCGGGGCTCGAGGCGCACGTGTCCTCTCGGGTGCCGGTGGCTGAGGCTGGGGCTCGAGGGGGCATGAGTCCTCCCGCGTGCTGGGCGGGTGTTGGTGGCCTGAGCCGTGGGCTCGAGGGCGCGTGTCCTCCCGGCGTGCTGGGTCGGCGTCGGGCGTGCGGGGACAGTCGGCCGTGGGCACCGGTTGGTGGAGGCCACCCTGTAGCCGGCTCGGGTTGGCGCTTGGGCGCGTGGAGTCCAGCCGGTGCTGCGCTCCCTCTCCACCGCCCTGCCTACACTGGCTACCGATGAGTAAGTTCTTCGATTCGGTGGACGCGGTGACCGAGCGGCTCACCGCGGCGGGCTACCTGCCCTCGCTCGACATCGCGACCGCCGTGTTCCTCGCCGACCACCTCGGCAAACCGCTGCTCATCGAGGGCCCCGCGGGCGTCGGCAAGACCGAGCTGGCCAAGGCGATCGCCACCTGCGCCGACGCCGAGCTGATTCGGTTGCAGTGCTACGAGGGCATCGACGAGGCGCGCGCCCTCTACGAGTGGAACCACGCCAAACAGCTGCTGCGCATCACCGCCACCGACGAGCGTGACTGGGACCGCACCCGCGACCACGTCTTCACCGAGGAGTTCCTGCTCGACCGCCCGCTGCTGGCGGCGCTGCGCAACACGGGCCGCACCGTGCTGCTCATCGACGAACTCGACAAGGCCGAGGTGGAGCTCGAGGGCATGCTGCTCGAGGTGCTCGGCGACTATCAGGTGAGCATCCCCGAACTCGGCACCGTCACCGCGGTCCGCAAGCCGTTCGTCGTCGTCACCTCCAACGCCGACCGCGATCTGTCCGAAGCGCTCAAACGCCGCTGCCTGTACCTCCACATCGACTATCCGACAGCAGATCTCGAACGCGCGATCGTCCGCGCGAAGGTCCCCGAACTCGACGCCGCACTCGGCGAACCCGTCGTCCGCACGGTGGGCGCACTGCGGGCCCTGCCGCTGCGCAAATCACCGTCGGTGGCCGAAACCGTGGACTGGGCAAGGACTCTCGTCGCGCTCGGCACCCGGACATTGACCGGAACGGTGGTCCGCTCGACACTCGGGGTGTTGTTGAAGCACCAGTCCGATCATCGCGTCGCGATCGAGAAACTCGGTCTGGGGCAGGACGATTCGCGATGAGCGGTAAGCACGCGGCGCAGCGCTCGTCCGAACGGCCTCCGACGCCCACCGATCGTCTCGTGGACTTCGTCGGACTCCTGCGCGAGTACGGCATCAACGCGGGGCCGAGCGAAACCCTCGACGCGGCAGCGGCCATGCTCGCACTCGGCACCGCGGACCCGGCCCGGCTGCGCTCCGGGTTGGCCGCGTGCTTGCTGCGGCGCGGTGGGCAGCGGGCGGTGTTCGACCAGCTCTTCGACCTGTACTTCCTGACCGCCGAGCTCCCGGTCCCCGCCGGCGCCGCCGAAACCGTCGACGATCTGCGTGAACGCCTCACCGCGGCGCTGGTGGCCGACGATCAGAGCGCTCTAACCGAACTCGCCCGCACCACCCTCACCGAACTCGGCGGCTACGGCGGCGTCCAAGCGGCCGGCCAGAGTTCCCGCCCGCTGACCACCGCCTCCGGGGCGGGATGGTCCTCCTACCAGACGATGAAAGCCCTTCGGCCGGAGGAACTTACCGAACGCGTCGTCGCGGGCATGGCGGGAGCAGGCGAACTCGACACCGCCGTGCATTCGATCGAAGCCCGCCGCCGCGTGGAAGCGTTCCGCACCTCCGTGCAGAACGAGGCCCGCCTGCGGTCGGCCCAACTGCGCGGCACCGACTACATCGCCCGCCGCGGCGTCGAATCCGCCGTCGACCGCGTCGACTTCCTAGGCGCACGCGAACGCGACCTCGCCGAGATGCGCCGCCTAGTGAATCCGTTGGCGCGCAAGCTCGCCACGCGCCTCGCGGCCCGCCGCAAGAAGGCCGTGCGCGGGCAGATCGACATGCGCCGCACCCTGCGCCGCTCGATGGCGACCGGCGGCGTCCCCGTCGACCCGGTGCTGCGCGCCCGCAAACACGGCCGCCCCGACCTGGTGGTGCTCGCCGACCTCTCCGGCTCCGTCACCGGATTCGCCGAATTCACCCTGCACCTCGTCCAAGCCCTGCAAGACCAGTTCAGCAAGGTCCGCAGCTTCGGCTTCGTCGACACCTGCGACGAGATCACCGCCTTCTTCACCCCCGGCGAACTTCCCGAACCCGGCCTCTCCGCTCGAATCATCCGCGAGGCCACCGTCTCCCGCTTCGGCAGCAGCAACTACGGCGAAGCCTTCCGCACCTTCGCCGACCACCACCTCGACGCCCTCGGCCCCCGCACCTCCCTGCTCATCCTCGGCGACGCCCGCACCAACCGCACCGACCCCGGCCTCCCCCACCTCACCCCCATGCTCGCCCGAGCCCGCCACGCCCACTGGCTCAACCCCGAACCCGCCCGCTCCTGGACCACGGGCGACTCGGCGGCCCCGGTCTACGCGGACCTGGTTTCCATGCACGAATGCCGCAACATCCACCAACTGACGACGGTAATCACCCGCTTGCTGCCTGCATAAGGGCGGCTATGCGGCGGCGATCGGACGGAAGTCGCGCAATTCGCGACTGCAAAAGTGTCGGCCTGTCCGGCTACGCTCGACAGTATGGTGCAAGATCCGCGGTGGACGAGGGACGAGCTGATCCTGGTCTGCGATGAGATGCGGAAGAACGATTGGCTGCAGATCCGCGAGACGGATCCGCGAGCCGCCGAGTTGTCAGCGCTACTGCGAGAATTGCCGATCCATCCACCCGAGACGCGGTCGCCGAAGTTTCGTAGCGTAGGAAGCGTCTCACGCAAGTCTGCCAACATTGTCACTGCTCTTCCCGAGCACGACGGCAGCCCGACAAGTGGGTCGAAGTTGGACCGTGTGGTGCTGGCCGACTTCCTGCATGCGCCCGAGGCGATGAGTGATGCTGCCGCGGCCATTCGGAACGGATTCGCCAGGGTCGGTTCGGGCAACCGGGTTGTCGCAGACATTTCATTCGTCCATGCGGACGTGGAGTTCGCCGGAACGGAGGTTCGCGAAGGGCGCCTGCTCGCCGCGCAGCACTTTCGCCGAGAACGTGACCCGAAGCTGCGCGCTGACAAGATCGAGGAGTTCTGCCGGACCAATCAGCGGGTGCGGTGCGAAGTATGCGGGTTCGATTTCGAAGAGGTGTACGGGCCGCGAGGCGCGGGCTTCATCGAGTGCCACCACATCGTGCCGTTGTCCGTGTCCGGCGAGACCAAGACACGGCTTTCCGACCTGATTCTGTTGTGCTCGAACTGCCATCGGATGATTCACCGCGGTCCGCGCTGGCTGGAACCTGACGAATTGCGTGCGATGCTCGCAACGGTGCCGAGCCGGGCCGCTCCCGCGACTGTGTGAGGCAGCGTCGCCCCGGCATCGGCAACGAGGACCGGTGTTCAGCGGCGGACTTCGGTCAGTGGCACCGGCCGCCGCTCCCGGCGCGACAGCTCACAAGCCTCCGCAACATAAAATGCTTCCAGCGCATCCGCTGGGGTGCAGGGACTTTCGAGGCTTCCCGCGACCACTGAGAGGAAGGTTTGGAGTTCGGTGGTGTAGGCCTCGCGGAAGCGGTCCATGAAGTTGGGGTATGGGGGGTGGGGGGAGGGGGTGGCTCCGGGTTCGGCGGAGTGGAGGGGGGAGCGGGGGTCGAGGCCGACGATGGTGTTGGTGGTGGAGCCCAGCACTTCGAGGCGGACGTCGTAGCCGGCGCCGTTGTAGCGGGTGAGGGAGACGGTGGCGAGGGTGTCGTCGTCGAGGCGCAGGAGGACGGCGGCGGTGTCGACATCGCCCGCGGCGGTGAAGAATTGGTCGCCGCGGTTGGCGCCGGTGGCGTAGACCTCGACGATGTCGCGGCCGGTGACCCAGCGGATGATGTCGAAATCGTGGACGCCGCAGTCGCGGAAGAGGCCGCCGGAGCGGGGGATGTATTCGGCCGGGGGCGGGGCGGGGTCGAGGGTGGTGGCGCGCACCGTGTGGAGGCGGCCGAGTTCGCCTGTGGCGACGGCGTTTCGGGCGGCGCGGTAGCCGGCGTCGAAGCGGCGTTGGAAGCCGATCTGGACCGGGACGGTCGAGTCGGCGATGTGCTCGAGGACGGCGAGGGTGCCGTCGATGTCGGCGGCGACCGGCTTCTCGCAGAACACGGGGATGCCGCGGTCGACGGCGGCGGTGATCAGCTCCGGGTGGGAATCGGTCGCTGTGGTGATGACCAGGCCGTCGATCCCGGAGCCGAGCAGGGTCTCGATATCGGCAGCGAAGCGCAGGCCGAGTTTGTCGGCGGCGCCGCGGGCGCGATCGGGGTCGGCGTCGGCGACCACGACGGTGTCGACTTCCTCGAAAGCGGCGAGGGTTTCGGCGTGCGCCACGCCGATGCGGCCGGTGCCGGCGAGGCCGATGACGCGAGGGGTGACGAGCTCGGACACGATTGTCTCCGTTCGGATTCGGGGGTCAGCGCGGCGGCACGGCGGTCGTCGCGCGGACCACGAGGGTGGGCTCGAGGCGCAGCCGGACCGGGGTGGTCCGCCCGTCGCGGAGCCGTTCGGCCAGCGCCACCACGGCGAGCCGGCCGATCTTGGTGCGGGGCTGGTCGACGGTGGTGAGCGACACGTGCCGCAGCGCGGCCAGTGAGCTGTTGTCGTAGCCGACGATCGAGACATCCTGCGGCACACGCAGTCCCGCTTCTTCCAGCGCCGACATGGCGCCCACGGCGTTGAAGTCGTTGCCGCACACCAGTGCCGTGGGAAAGGCGTTGCGGGAGAAGAGTTTCAGGATCTTGCCGACGGCGGCGATGCCCGCGTCGTCGGTGTGCTCGCTGGGGATGACGAGGGGTTCGAGCCCGTGCCGCTCCATGGCGGCCACGTAGCCGCGGCGGCGGGGCGCTGCGGTGAAGGCCGACCCGCCGTCGAAGTGCACGATGCGGCGGTGGCCGAGCCCGGCCAGGTGGTCGACGGCCAGCGCCGCACCGGCCTCGCCGTCGTCGTTGACCGTGTCGACGGCGGCGATGGACGAATTGCGCGACACCAGCACGATCGGGCACTGCCGGGCCGCCTCGCGGATCGCGGCGGCGGGCAGCACGGGAGAGAGCAGCACGATCCCGCCCGGCCGGAACGACAGCAGCGTTTCGAGCGCCGTGCGTTCGCGGGTGGCGCTGCGCCTGCCGGTGTTGAGGATCAGTTCCAGCCCGGCGTCCTGCGCCGCCGCGTCCATGCCCTCGACCACATCTCCGAAATAGGCGTTGCGCAGGTCGGACACCATGACGCCCACCATGTTCGAGGTGCGGCTGGCCAGCGACCTGGCCAGCATGTGCGGTTGATAGCCGAGGTCCTGCGCGGCGGCCAGGACGGCCCGGCGACGGTGCTCGCTCACCTTGGGCGACCCGCGCATGACCAGGGAGACCAGCGCGCGGGAGACGCCGGCGCGGGCGGCGACGTCCTCCATCGTGGGTCGGGTCACGGGAGCCTCCGAGGGGAGCGGCGAGTGGGGATGTGAGGCACGGTACTGGGTCGGCGCGCCCCGGGCAATAGAGCGCTCCAATACCTCCCCGACAACCCGCGAGCTACCCGCCGGTAAACAAGTACCGCGAGGTAGATGACGAAAACAGCCTCGTGCGTACCTCTTGACACACTATGACGCAGGTTACATAGTTGGAGCGCTCTAACGATTTCCACGAGCGCCCCCCGTGACCGATCATCGACAGGCCGGAGTAGTCCTGATGACCGATTCGACACACCCCCTGCGCCTGGCCGCCGCGCCGATCTCCTGGGGCGTCTGCGAAGTGCCCGGCTGGGGCCACGTGCTGGACGCGCGCACCGTGCTCGCGGAGATGGCCGGGCTCGGGATCACCGCCGCCGAACTCGGTCCGCCGGGCTACCTCCCCACGGAACCGGCCAACCTGCGCGTCCTGTTGGACGAGTACGGCATCGGCGTGGTCGGCGGTTTCTTGGCGGTGCCGTTGCACCGGGAGACCGGCGCCGCGCTCACCGCCGCGCGCGACACTGCTCGCCTGCTCGCCGCCGCGGGCGCCGAAGTGCTGGTGCTGGCCGCCGCCACCGGCGAATCCGGATACGACAGCAGGCCGGTGCTCACCACCCACGAGTGGCGCACCTTGATCGACACCGCCGCCACCATTCGCGACATCGCCGCCGAGCACGAGGTGCGCACGGTCCTGCACCCGCATGTCGGTACCTGCGTGGAGCGCGACAACGAGGTCGAACGGTTCCTCGCCGACTCCGACCTCGACCTGTGCCTGGACACCGGCCACCTGCTGATCGGCGGCACCGATCCGGTCACGCTCGCCGCGCGTCACCCGGACCGGATCGGCCACGTCCACCTCAAGGACGTGCGCGCGGCGTTGGCCGAGGAGGTACGCGCCGGCCGCGCGGAATACAGCGCCGCGGTGCGCGACGGCCTCTACGTCCCGCTCGGCGACGGTGACGTGGACATCGCCGCACTCATCCGCCACGTACACGACGCGGGATACCGCGGATGGTATGTGCTGGAACAGGATACGGCCCTCGACCCCTCCGGCGCGGCGGCCGGACCGACACGCGACACCCGTCGCAGCCTGCGGTACCTGGCGGGCCTCGGCATCGAAACCGCCTGTGCCGGAATCTGATCGGAACGAGCAAGTGAGGACAACGATGTCTGGATCACTTCGACGGCGCCGGTGGCGTGCGATGCCCTGGCTGGCCGCGGGCGCGGTGCTCGCGGCGTGCAGCGGGCCGGGCGCCGACACCGCGGGCACCACCCAGACCCCGGTCGCGGCGGGCACTCTCGAATCGGTCGCGGTGGTGACCCACGGCACCGCGGGCGACGCGTTCTGGAACGTGGTGAAGAACGGCGCGGAGGCGGCCGGGGAGCGGCTGGGCGTGCGAGTGGACTACACCTCCGACGGTGATCCCGGCGGGCAGTCGAAGCTCATCGACAACGCGATCGCCCAGGGCGTCGACGGCCTGGTGGTGTCGATGGCGAACCCGGAAGCGCTGCGGCCCTCGGTCGAACGGGCGATCGCCTCGGGCATCCCGGTGGTGACGATCAACTCCGGCGAGGCCGACTCGGCGCGGTTCGGCGCGATCGGCCACGTCGGGCAGAGCGAGCGCCTGGCCGGTGAATCGGCCGGACGGCGGCTGGCGGAGGCGGGAAAGACCAAGCTGCTGTGCGTGATCCACGAGGCGGGCAATATCGGCGCCAACGAGCGCTGCGGCGGCGCGACCAACGGATTCGGTGGCAACGCCACCACCTTGCAGGTCGACATCAACAATCCGACCGACGCGCAGGCCAGGATCAAGGGCGCGCTGGAGGCCGACCGGTCGATCGACGCGGTCCTCACGCTGAACTCCCAGATCGCCGCCCGCGCGGTGGACGCGGTCTCGGAGTCCTCCTCGCAGGCGGCGGTGGCGACATTCGATCTGAATACCGATGTGGTGGAGGCGATCCGGTCGGGGCGGCTGCTGTTCGCCGTGGACCAGCAGCAGTACGAACAGGGCTACCTGCCGATCGTGATGCTCCAGCTGTACCGGACGAACCTGAACTCGGTCGGCGGCGGCCTGCCGGTGCAGACGGGGCCGGCGTTCGTCGACGACGGCAACGTCGACGCCATCGCCCCGCTGGTCGGCCAGGGCACCCGGTGACACCCCAGGAGTGATGAAATGACTGTTGCCACAAAGACATCCTCCGCACCGGGGAACCTGCCCGACGCGGGCCCGTCCCTGCTGAACCGGCTGATCGTGCGGCCCGAGCTCGGCGCCGCGCTCGGCGCGGCCGTGGTGTTCGTGTTCTTCTCGGTGATCACCGATCGGTTCCTGAGCCCGCTCGGTGTCGCGACCTGGCTGGACGACGCCTCGACGCTCGGCATCATGGCGGTCGCGGTGGCGCTGCTGATGATCGGCGGCGAATTCGACCTCTCCGCCGGGGTGATGACCGCGTCCACGGCGCTGATCACGGCGATGCTGGCGGTGCACGCCGGCTGGAACGTGTGGTTCGCACTGCTGGTCTCGCTGGCGTTCGCGCTCACGGTGGGCGCGCTCAACGGGTGGGTCGTGATGCGCACCGGCCTACCGAGTTTCATCGTCACGCTGGGCACTTTCCTTGCCCTGCAAGGGCTCAACCTGGGTGTGACGCGGCTGGTCACCGGCACCGTGCAGGTCTCGGGGATCCGCTCGGCCGACGGATACGACTCGGCCGGTTGGGTTTTCGCGGCCACCACCAATATCGGTGACGCCCGCATCCAGGCGTCGGTGGTGTGGTGGATCGTGCTCACCGCGATCGCCGCGCTGGTGCTGGTGCGCACGCGGTTCGGCAACTGGATCTTCGCGGTGGGCGGTTCGCTGGTCAGCGCGCGGGCCGTCGGCGTGCCCGCGGTGCGCACCAAGATCCTGCTGTTCATGACCACGGCGTTCGCGGGCTGGGTCGTCGGCTCCTGCAATATCATGCGATTCGCGAGCGTGCAGGCGAATCAGGGTGTGGGACTGGAGTTCCAGTACATCATCGCCGCGGTGGTCGGCGGTTGCCTGCTCACCGGCGGCTTCGGCTCGGTGATCGGGGCCGCGATCGGCGCGCTCATCTTCGGTATGGCGCGCCAGGGCATCGTGTTCGCCCGCTGGGACAGCGACTGGTTCATGTTGTTCCTCGGCATCCTGCTGCTTTCGGCGGTGCTGGTGAACAACGCCTTCAAGAAGCGCGCGGAAAGGGTGCGACGATGACCGCTCTGATCGAGACCGAGGGGATCGGTAAGCGCTACGGCGGGGTGGTCGCCCTGCGCGATGTGTCCACCGTGGTGAACGCGGGGGAGGTCACGTGCGTGCTCGGCGACAACGGCGCGGGCAAGTCCACGCTCATCAAGATTCTCGCCGGGGTGCATCAGCACGACGCCGGTGAACTGCGGATCGACGGCGCGCCGGTGCGGCTCGCCTCGCCGCGCGAAGCGCTCGATCGCGGGATCGCCACCGTCTACCAGGATTTGGCGGTGGTGCCGCTGATGAGCGTGTGGCGCAACTTCGTACTCGGTTCCGAACCCACCTACGGCTGGGGTCCGATTCGCCTGCTGGACCGCCGCAAAGGACAGGAGATCGCGCGAAACGCCCTGGCTGACATGGGCATCGACATCCGCGACTTGGAGCAGCCGGTCGGCACGCTCTCGGGCGGGCAGCGCCAGTGCATCGCCATCGCGCGCGCCGTACATTACGGCGCGAAGGTCCTGATCCTGGACGAACCCACGGCGGCGCTGGGTGTGAAGCAGGCCGGTGTGGTGCTGCGGTACGTCGTGCAGGCGCGCGATCGCGGCCTCGGCGTCATCCTCATCACGCACAACCCGCACCACGCCTACCCGGTCGGCGACCGGTTCCTGCTGCTCAAGCGCGGCACCATGCTCGGCTCCTACGAGAAGTCCGAGATCGACCTGCCCGAGCTCACCCGGCAGATGGCCGGTGGCGCCGAACTCGATGCGCTCCAGCACGAATTGGAGCGGGTGGTCTCGCCGTGAGCGCGCTCCAACTGCTCACCGTGGGACGCGTCGGCGTGGATCTGTATCCGTTGCAGAGCGATGTCCCGCTGGCCAGGGTCGAGACGTTCGGCAAGTTCCTGGGCGGCACGGCCACCAATGTGGCGGTCGCGGCGGCTCGGCTCGGCAGGCGCTCGGCGGTGCTCACCAAAGTGGGGCCCGACGGGTTCGGCGATTTCGTGCGCGAGGCGCTGACCGGGTTCGGGGTGTCGCCCGCCCATGTGGGCACCGCCGCGAATCTCCAGACGCCCGTGGTGTTCTGCGCACTCGACCCGCCCGCCGACCCGCCGCTGCTGTTCTATCGGGCGCCGATCGCGCCCGATCTCACGCTCACCGAGGACGACGTGCCCTGGGATGTCGTGGAATCCGTTCCGGTGCTGTGGGTTACCGGCACCGGGGTGTCGGCGGAGCCCGCGCGTGGCACCCAGCGCGCGATCCTGATCCGGCGGGCCCGGCGCGGGCACACCGTGCTGGACCTCGACTACCGGCCGATGTTCTGGCCGGATCCGGAGGTGGCGAGCGCCGAAATCGGTTGGATGCTCGACCATGTCGACGTGGTCGTCGGCAACCGCGCCGAAGTGGAGGTGGCCGTCGGCACCGCCGACCCCGATGCCGCCGCCGATCGCCTGCTCGCGCGCGGAGTGCGGCTCGCGGTGGTGAAACGCGGCGCGGAGGGCGTACTGGTGGCGACCGCCGAGGACCGCTGGACGGTGCCGCCGTGCCCCGTCGAGGTGGTCTGCGGACTAGGGGCCGGTGACGGATTCGGCGGCGCGCTGGTGCACGGACTGCTCGCGGGCTGGCCACCGCAGCGGATCGCCGCCTACGCCAACGCCGCCGGTGCGCTGGTCGCCTCGCGCCTGGCCTGCGCCGACGCCATGCCCACCGCGGCGGAGATCGAGGAGATGCTGTGTTCCTGACCGATGGAACCCGCACCCTGTCCGACGAACGCTGGCGCGAACTGCTGCGCGTGCGCGGCACCGATCCGGGCGCCGTGCACCAGGCCTACGCGGGCCGCCGCCGGCGCCCGAACCTGTTGTCCGAGCGGGGAACCCTGTTCCTGGTCGCCGCCGACCACCCCGCGCGGGGCGCGCTCGGCGTCGGGCCGGACCGCACCGCGATGGCCGACCGGCGCACGCTGCTGGAGCGCTTGCTCATCGCGCTGGACAACCCGGCTGTGGACGGCGTGCTCGGTTCGCCCGACATCGTGGAGGAGCTGCTGCTGCTCGGCGCGCTGGACGACAAGGTCGTCATCGGGTCCATGAACCGGGGCGGGCTGGCCGGCGCGGACTGGGAGATCGACGACCGGTTCACCGGCTACGACGCCGAATCGCTGGTGCGCTGCCGCCTCGACGGCGGGAAAATGCTGCTGCGCCTGGTGGATTCCGATCCCGGCACGGCGCCGACCCTGCACGCGTGCGCGCGGGCGGTGACCCAGCTGGCCGAACACGGGTTGATGGCGATGGTGGAACCGCTGCCGTACCGGCGTGACGAGAACGGCGCGCTGGTGATGCAGAAGGACGCACCGGATCTACAACGCGCCATCACGGTCGCGGCTGGTCTGGGCGTCACCTCCGCGCGCACGTGGCTGAAGATCCCCGCGCCCGAAGATCTTTCGGTGCTGGACGCCACGACGCTGCCAGTGCTGGTGCTCGGCGGCGTGCCGTCGGGCAATCCGGCGACCGACCTCGCGTCGTGGGGCGGGGCGCTGCGGCACGACGTGGTGCGCGGATTGGTGGTCGGGCGCACGCTGTTGTATCCGCCCGACGGTGACGTCGCGGGCGCGGTGGCCGCGGCGGCGCGACTGCTGGAGGCGCGGTCATGACGGCATTGCACCGCCCGGCCGGAACCCTGTGCGACGGTGACGATCCGGTCCTGCTCCGCCCCGCCGACGCGGGCTGGACTTACGCGGGATTGCGCGTCCTCCACCTGTCCGCCGGGGTGCCCCGCACCGTCCACACCGGCGAGTTCGAGGCCTTCGTGCTGCCGCTCTCGGGTGGCTGCGCGGTGCGCGTGGACGGACGCGAGTTCACCCTCACCGGAAGGGATTCGGTGTTCACCAGGGTGACCGACTTCGCCTACGTGCCGCGCGACGCCGAGGTGGAGCTGATCGCCGAGCGTGACGCCGAGATCGCCCTGCCCATGGCGAGATGTGATCGGCGGCTGACGGCGGAATACGGCCCCGCCGAAGGGGTTCCGGTCGAGGTACGCGGCGCGGGCCGAGCCACCAGGCAGGTCAACAACTTCGGTACCCCGGGCGTCTGGGAGCATGCCGACAAACTCAACGCGTGCGAGCTGATCACCCCCGACGGCAACTGGTCGTCGTACCCGCCGCACAAGCACGACGAAGCCTCCGAATGCGAGGTGATCAACGAGGAGATCTACTACTTCCGCATCGCCGGGCGCGACGAGATCACGCCGGGGCCAGAGGGATTCGGCCTGCACCGCACCTACACCGCCGACGGTGAGCTGGACGAGAACGTCGCCGTGCGCGACGGTGACGTATTCCTGATCCCGCGCGGCTACCACGGCCCGTGCGTGGCCGCGCCCGGCTACCCCATGTACTACCTCAACGTACTGGCGGGGCCCGCGCCGCAGCGCTCGATGGCGTTCTGCGACGATCCCGCGCACAGCTGGGTCCGCGCGCACTGGGAGGGCGAGACGGCCGATCCGCGCTGTCCGGTCACGACGCACGAAGGACGGGTTCGATGAAACTGACGACGGCCCAGGCCCTGGTGGCATGGCTGATCGCGCAGCGGTCGCAGACGCTGGACGGCCGCGAAGTCCCGTTGTTCCCCGCCGTTTTCGCGATCTTCGGCCACGGCAACGTGCTCGGGCTCGGGACGGCACTGGCCGAGCGCCGCGACGAGATCCCCGTGTGGCGCGGACATACCGAGGAGGGCATGGCGCTGGCCGCGGTGGGTCTCGCCAAGACGACGCACCGGCGACAGGTCGGCGTGGCCACGTCCTCGATCGGTCCCGGCGCGCTGAACATGGTGACGGCCGCCGGGGTGGCGCACGCGAACCGGCTGCCGCTGTTGCTGCTCCCCGGTGACACCTTCGTCAGCCGCGCGCCCGACCCGGTGCTGCAACAGGTGGAGCACTTCGACGACCCGACCGCCACCGTCAACGACGCGTTCCGCGCGGTCAGCCGGTACTTCGACCGCTTGACCCGGCCCGAACAGCTGATCTCGACACTGCCGCAGATCGCCCGGGTGCTCACGGATCCGGCCGACGCGGGACCGGTGACGCTCGCGCTACCGCAGGACGTCCAAGCCGAGACCTTCGACTTCCCCGATGCGCTGTTCGAGCCTGTGCTGCACCGGATTCCACGTCCGCGCCCCGACATCGACGCTCTCGCCACGGCCGCCACGGCAGTTCGCGCGGCCCGGCGGCCGCTGCTGGTGCTCGGCGGTGGCGTGCGCTATTCGGGTGCCGGGGAGCGGGCGCGGAAACTGGCTGAGCGGCACGGGATTCCGATCGCCGAGACCACGGCCGGGCGAACCCTGGTGCCCCACGATCATCCGCTCTACGCCGGTCCGCTGGGCATCACCGGCTCGGCGTCGGCGAACTCCCTTGCCGCCGAGGCGGATCTGGTGCTGGCTGTCGGCACGCGGCTCCAGGACTTCACCACCGCCTCCTGGACCGTGTTCGACGCGTCCGCGCGATTCGTCACGGTGAACACCGCGCGCTTCGACGCCGTGAAGCACGGCGCGCTGGCGGTGGTGGGTGACGCCGGGGCGACGCTCGCCGAACTCGGCCCGCTCCTGGACACCTGGCGAGCCGACGAGGACTGGTCGGCCCGAGCGGCCGCGGTGCGCGGGGAATGGGACGCCCATATCGACAAGCTGCGCGCCCCCGGGTCGGGTGTGCCCAGCTACGCGCAGGTGGTCGGCATCGTCAACGAGCTGTCCGGGCCGCGTGACTATGTGCTGACCGCGTCGGGCGGCCTGCCCGGCGAGCTGGTCGGCGGCTGGCGGGCGAGCGGCGGCGCGCCGACGATGGACGTCGAGTACGGCTTCTCCTGCATGGGCTACGAGATCGCCGGCGCGTGGGGCGCGGCCATGGCCCACGCCGAGGGGCTGGTGACCACCCTGCTCGGCGACGGCTCGTATCTGATGCTGAACTCCGAGCTGTTCTCCGCCGCGTTCGCCGGGCACCCGTTCGTCGCGGTGGTGTGCGACAACGACGGCTACGCCGTCATCGCCCGGCTGCAAGAGGGCCAGGGCGGCGCGCCCTTCAACAATTTCTACGCCGACTGCCGGACGACCCACGCCGAGCCGCCACGCGTGGATTTCGCCGCCCACGCCCGATCGCTGGGGTGCGCGGTGTTCCCGGCGAATGATGCGGCCGGGTTCGCGGCGGCCTATCGGGACGCGCGCGCGGTCGCGGTCGCGGAGTCGCGCCCGGCGGTGGTGGTGGTCCGCACGCAGCCGTCGTCGTGGACGGAGGCGGGCGCCTGGTGGGAGGTCGGTGTGCCCGAACACCTGTCCGGACGTTCCTCCTACGAATCCGCGAAAGCGGATCAGCTCCGGTATCTCGCGCCGGGCAAAGAGAAACGGAGTTGACCCGAACTCGGCGCTCGGAAGGTGAGGTTTGCCTGACATTTGCGGTCACAGGTACGGCTGATTTCCGCGATGACGGTACGCGGCAGTACCCGCGGGTTCCGGTCCGCGGCCGTTCGGGCGGAATGGCTCCAGCGGCGTGACCGCGCGGCGGATCGATGTCGGTTGACTATGGTAAATCGTTGCGCTGCAACGTCTTACGAAGGAGGTGTGGTGGGGGGCGGGGCGGGCCGGATGAGCCGGGCCCTGGCGGCCCGTGAGCGGGGGAAGTGGGTGGTGCTGCCGGGTGGAAATACCGCCCGGTAGCCGTCGGTGTTCGCTGCCCGGCGTTGTCGCGCCGCACGACACGTGGGGGTCCCGACGTTGAATAGCTCACAGTGCTCGCGCCGAAAAGTGGAATAAATCGTCGGATGATGGCATTGTAGATCTACGAGACCGGGGCATAACGCTAGCGCCCGGCTCGTCAACAAGAAAGTATGAAATGGCTCAAGGCATTGTGAAGTGGTTCAACAGCGAGAAGGGCTTCGGCTTCATCGCTCAGGACGGCGGAGGCCCCGACGTCTTCGTGCACTACTCGGCGGTCAGTGGCGCCGGGTTCCGCTCCCTGGATGAGGGACAGCGCGTGGAGTTCGAGATCGGCCAGGGTCAGAAGGGCCCGCAGGCCCAGGACGTCCGCGTCGTCGCCTGATTCGACGTGACTTTGCGAGGCCCCGCACCGGCAACGGTGCGGGGCCTTTCGCTATGTCCGGGCACGTCGTGACCGGCGGGCCCGTGGACCGGATGGCGCCCGCCGTAGTACCCTTCCCCGGTTCTGCGCGTTCGGAGAAGGTGCGGCGTATGGCTCAGGGCACAGTGATGTGGTTCGACAGTGAAAAGGGTTTCGGGTTCATCGCCCAGGACGGCGGCGGCTCCGACGTGTTCGTGGACTACCTCGAACTCGAGGGTTCCGGCTTCCGGTCCCTCGCCGAGGGGCAGCGGGTGCAGTTCGAGCTGCGCCACAGCAAGTCCGGGCCGGAAGCCGTCGGCGTGCGCGTCATCGGCTGACGGCCAGCGCCTGCGCGCGGAAGAACTCCGCCGTGAGCTCCCGCGCCCGCGACCGGTCCCCTCCCGACGAGGACGGGAATTCCATTGCCGCGCGGTCGAACTCACCCTCGAGGAAGGCCACGATCGGCGCGGGCACCGCACCGTCGCCCATCTCCCTGGTCCGCGACTCGAGCTCGGTGAGCTCGGCGATCGCCGCGACCAGATCGACGGGCAGCTCGCATTCGGCCAGCAGCGTGGGCAGGTGCATCGGCGCGACCGCCGCGTCGGGATGCTCTCGCAACCAGCGCAGCGCCATCGCCGGGCGCAGCGAGTAGAACACCTTCTTCAGCGAACCGTTGCGGTGGTGCAGCGCCCACTGCTTGCCGCCGAGGTGCAGGTAGTGGCGGGCCACGCGGTCGCGGTCGGTCACCCGCGCGGCGAGTTCCCGTAGCTCCGTGCGGAATTCGGCGTCGCCCCGGTACACGATCGGCGACATCAGCCACTCGATGAGCACGGCGTTGCCCGCCACCAGCAGGCGCAGCGCCTTGGTCAGATCCCAGCCGTTCACGTCCAGCAGACCCACCAGCGGCGTCTCGATCACGTCGCGCGAGGTCCACGGCGACAGGTAGGTATCCAGGTGCGCGACGTAGACGAAACGGCAGTCGTAGTCGGAGTCCGGCGACGGGAAACCCCAAGCGCGGCTGCCGCTTTCGACCGCCAGCCGCACGTTCACGCGATGCTCGCGCGCCACCCGATCCAGCTCGGCGTCGATGGACCCGACCACGGTCGGGTCCATCGAATCGGGCACAGCGCGCAAAGACATGCGCTCGATGCTAAAGGCGCGGCGCGGCCGACTTCATCTCCTTTTCGGCGGGACCCACGACCACGGCGACCACCGCGGCGAGCGCGAGACCCGCGCCCAGCGCCATCGCCGCCGTGCTGCCGAACCCGTCCGCCGTGAACCCGCCCACCAGGGCGCCGCAGCCGATGGCGGCGTTGAACACCGACACGTAGACGGCCGAGACGCTCTCCCGCGCGTCCGGCGCGGCGGTGAGCACCCAGGTCTGGGTGCCGACCGACACGCCGCCGTAGGCCAGCCCCCACACGGCGAGCAGCATGCCGGCCGACAGCGCCGACGTGCCGAGCACGGGCAGGAGCGCGACGCTCACCGCGATCGTCGCACCGAGGACCAGCATCAGGGCTCGCGGCCGGACCGCCGCCACCGATCCGGACACGAAATTGCCCGCCACGCCAACGATTCCGTAGATCAGCAACAGCAGGCCCAGCTGCGCCGCGCCGACGCCCGCGACCTGTTCCAGCACCGGCCGCACGTAGGTGTAGGCGGCGAAGTGACCGGTCACCAGCAGCGCCACGACGATCAGTCCGACCCGCACGCGCGGATCGATGGCCCGGCGCAGCGCGCCGCGCACCGAGACGGCGCCCTCGGCGGGCAGCCGCGGCAGGGTGAGCGCCAGCGCGAGCAACACCGCGACCGACAGCCCCGCGACGGCCACATACGCCGCGCGCCACCCCGCGACCGACCCCAGCACCGTCCCGGCGGGCACGCCGAGCACCGAGGCCACAGCCACGCCACTGAACACCACCGACAGCGCCCGCGCCATCGACCGCGCAGGCGCCAGGCGCACGGTCACGCTCGCCGCCAGCGCCCACACCCCGCCCATGCCGGCGCCGACCAGCACGCGACCCGCCATGAGCATCGCGTAGCCGGGCGCGCAGGCGGCGGCCAGATTGCCCACCGCCACCACCGCGAGCAGGACGCACAACAGGGTGCGGCGGTCGAACCGGCCCAGCCAGGCGGTGAGCGGCGCGGCGGACACCGCGGCCATCAGGCCGGTCACGGTGAGCGCGAAGCCGGCCGCGCCCTCGCTCACGCCGAGGCTCGCGCCCATGGGGGTGAGCAGTCCGACCGGCAGCATCTCGGAGGTGACCACGGTGAACGTGGCGCCGCCGAGCGCGGTGACGCCGAGCCAGGCGCGGCGCGGCGAAAGGTGCTGGGCGGGAGGGTTTTCGAGGCACGGGGTCGTCACGGTCATGTCATCCAGCCAAGAGCGCGACCGGGCCGGAAACAACGGCGAAGGTCTCATCGTTGCATGAGCCGGACTCATGGATCGACGGCGGAGGTGCGGATGAGCGGTGTGGAGCTGCGCGAAGTCGAGGCGTTTCTCGCCCTGGCCGAGGAACTGCACTTCGGGCGCGCCGCCGAACGGCTGTACGTGTCGCAGAGTCGGGTGAGCCAGCTGCTGCGGGCGCTGGAGCGGCGGGTGGGTGCGCGGCTGTTCGACCGGAGCAGTCGCCGGGTGCGGCTCACCCCGCTCGGCGCGGACTTCCTCGAGCGGGTGCGCCCCGCGTACGCGGCGTTGCACGCGTCGGTGGACGCGGCCCGCGCCGCCGCCCGCGACGTGTCGGGCCGGTTGCGCGTCGGATTTCAGGGCGCGATCAACGCCCACATCATGGCGGCGGTCGGCGTGTTCGAGGAGCGGCATCCGGACTGCGCCGTGGATCTGGTCGAGATCCCGCTGGCGGACCCGTTCGGCCCGGTGCGGCGCGGCGACGCCGACGTGGCGGCGGTGTTGTTGCCGATGGCGGAGGACGATCTGGTGCTCGGGCCGTCGTTCTCCGAGCAGCCGATGATGGTGGCCGTGGCCGCCGGGCACCCATTCGCCGGGCGGGCGGCGGTGTCGGCGGAGGAACTGGCGGAGTGCTCGTTGATCGGGATGCGCGGGCCCGCCCCCGACTACTGGCGGCGCGCGCAGGCGCTCGACGTGACGCCGGGCGGGTGCGCGATCCCCGCCGGCCCCGAGGTGGGCACGCTGGAGGAGGGGCTGGCGGTGGTGGCGACCGGGCGCGGCGCGTTACTGCTGTGCCGGCCGACGGCGTCTTATCACGAGCGACCTCCGGTCGTGTTCGTACCCGTGACGGGGCTGCCGGATTCGCGGCTCGGGGTGGTGTGGCGGCGGGGCGCGGAGGACGCGCGGGTGCGGGCGTTCGCGCGCGCGGTGGTCGCCGCGAGGGAGAGTCTCGACGCGGCGTCGGAGGTGGACGTGGAGGCGGCGGTGCGGGTCGGTTGAGGGCTTCTCCCGGATGTTTGCCGGGGGTGGGTGCGCGGCCGTGATCGCGCGGGGTGAGTCCGGGCGTTCACGCAGTCGCCGGGCGCTTTCGATCGTGTTGCCATGTATTCGCTGTCGACCATTCCCTGGGAATTCCCCCAATGGCTCCCGCCCCTGTTACTCGGGGCACGCGCGATGCTGCCGCAGCTGATTTTGAAGTGTCATTCTCGTAGATTTCCACGCGGGATTCTCATGGATTCTCAGCACGTTTCTCAGAGTTCTCACAGAAAAGCGAGGATCATTCGCGCGCGTGCGCACTGGACGTGCGACCAGGTTTGGGAGGCTATGAAATCCCAGGTGAGACCCCGTTTTCCAGGGCGAGATCGGCGTGTGCGGTGTCGACTGGATCACTCCGAATCGAAAAATGTTGTCTGCGTCACAATCCTGGAGAATTTCGTAACCGAGTCCGCTCGGCCGCCGATGTGCCGTGTGTCAGCCAGCTCGTCTGGATGAATTCGACGAAAGAGGAATTAATTATGATCCCCGTTATCATCGACACCGGTAGTGCTGCCATCGACGGCCTGTTCAACACTCTCGGTGCCGCGCTGCACGGTGTGCTGAACACCCTGTGGACGGGATCGTTCGGCGGCCGCTGATCAGACGTCGCGATCGAGGTTGTCGATCGCCCCGCGTGCGCCGGGACCGGCACGCTGACGAGGCCCCGCACCCCCTCGGTGCGGGGCCTCTGTCGTGCGCGGGGCCGGGGTCGTCCGTGGTGCCCCGGGCTGAGCGCCGCCGCTCGTCACCGGAGCTGTTCGCGGATCGCACCGCCCGCTGCCCACCGCGCCGCAGCAAGCACGCGGCCGAGCCGGAGCGCGGCCGCGCCGGGTCCGCCGTGCCGAGCGCGAGCAGTGTTCGGGCGCTTGCGCCGGGGCGTGGACCGGTGTCCCCAGGTGTAGGGCTGTCGCAGACGGCTGTTCATGCCCCGTCGCTGACCGCTGCCGGGGCTGTTGCGGACCACGTCGGAGCGCCGCGCGGTATGAGAACGCCACTGGACGCGATCGCCATGCGCCCGAACGCGGCTCCAGCGGGCGGTCCGCCCTCTGCCCCGCGCAGCCGGGTTGCGGCAGAACGGCATTCGTTCGGGGGCGCCCGCCGCGACCGGTGTATCGGACGGCCGCGGCCACCCGAACCGTCCGCCCGCCCGACCGGGTGGTACCCGTTCTCGAAACGCCGCCCATTAAGCTGATCGGCGGTAAATGCCGACCCTTTCCTCCAGGAGTACCCCACAGTGAGCCAAGCAGGCCGTCCTGTTGTTCTGATCGCCGACAAGCTCGCCCAGTCGACCGTCGACGCGCTCGGTGACGGCGTCGAGGTTCGCTGGGTCGACGGCCCCGACCGCCCGGCCCTGCTCGCCGCGGTCCCCGAGGCCGACGCGCTGCTCGTGCGCTCGGCCACCACCGTTGACGCCGAGGTGCTCGAGGCGGGCAAGAACCTCAAGATCGTCGCCCGCGCCGGCGTCGGCCTCGACAACGTCGACGTGCCCGCGGCCACCGAGCGCGGCGTCATGGTGGTCAACGCGCCCACCTCCAATATCCACACCGCCGCCGAGCACGCCGTCACGCTGCTGCTCAGCGCGGCCCGCCAGATCCCCGCCGCCGACGCCACCCTGCGCGAGCGCACCTGGCAGCGCAGCAAGTTCAACGGTGTCGAGATCTTCGGCAAGACCGTCGGCGTCGTCGGCCTCGGCCGCATCGGCCAGCTGTTCGCCGCCCGCCTGGCCGCCTTCGAGACCAAGGTCATCGCCTACGACCCCTACGTCTCCCCGGCCCGCGCCGCCCAGCTCGGCATCGAACTGGTCACCCTGGACGAGCTGCTGCAGCGCGCCGACCTGATCTCGGTGCACCTGCCCAAGACCCCCGAGACCAAGGGCCTGCTCAGCAAGGAGAAGCTGGCGCTGACCAAGCCGGGCGTCGTGATCGTCAACGCCGCGCGCGGCGGTCTCATCGACGAGCACGCCCTCGCCGATGCCATCAAGTCCGGCCACGTGCGCGCCGCCGGCCTCGACGTGTTCGAGACCGAGCCCTGCACCGACAGCCCGCTGTTCGACCTGCCGCAGGTCGTGGTCACCCCGCACCTGGGCGCCTCCACCTCCGAGGCGCAGGACCGCGCGGGCACCGACGTCGCCAAGTCGGTGCTGCTGGCCCTGGCCGGCGAGTTCGTGCCCGGCGCGGTGAACGTGACCGGCGGCACGGTCGGCGAAGAGGTCGCTCCGTGGCTCGAGATCGTGCGCAAGCAGGGCGCCCTGGTCGGTGCGCTGTCCGACGAGCTGCCGGTGAGCGTCGAGGTGCAGGTGCGCGGCGAGCTGGCGTCCGAGGACGTGGCCGTGCTCGAACTCGCGGCCCTGCGCGGCATCTTCTCCGCGCTGGTCGAGGCGGGCGCAAACGGGCAGAGCCCGGCGGTCACCTTCGTCAACGCCCCCGCGCTGGCCAAGGACCGCGGCATCACCGCCCAGGTCACCACCGCTTCGGAGAGCCCCAGCCACCGCAGCGTCGTCGACCTGCGCGCCGTGTTCGGCGACGGCCGCACCCTGAACGTGGCGGGCACCCTGACCGAGCCGCAGCAGGTGCAGAAGATCGTCAATATCAACGGCCGCAACTACGACATGCGCGCCGAGGGCCTGAACCTGGCCGTCCTCAACTACGACGACCGTCCTGGCGCGCTCGGCAAGATCGGCACCAAGCTGGGCGAGGCCGAGGTGGACATCCTGGCCGCGCAGCTGAGCCAGGACATCGACAAGGACGGCGCCACCGTCGTCCTGCGCGTGAACAAGGAGGTGCCCGCCGACGTGCAGTCCGCCATCGCCGAAGCGGTCGGCGCCGCCAAGATCGCGCTGGTCGACCTGTCCTGAGGGCTGTTCCCGCACGCACGAGTCGCGCGCCGTCACCGGAAAGGTGGCGGCGCGCGCCGCGTCTCGGGCGGACCGGCGATCCCGCATGGTGGTCACCGGGTCCTACCGGATGGACACGAATGGCCGCCGACCTAGTACCGTGACGGGTGCTCGGCGCTCGCCCGGATCCGCACCGGGGCGGGCCGCCCGGGACGTACCTCGTCCCGCCCGCACGCGCACCATCGCCGGTCACCCGCCGCGCGTCACGGCGATAACGAAACGGAGTTGTCATGAAGCTTGCTGTCATCCCCGGCGACGGGATCGGTCCCGAGGTCATCGCCGAGGCGCTCAAGGTGCTCGACGTGGTGGTCCCCGGCGTCGAGAAGACCCACTACGACCTGGGCGTCAAGCGCTACCACGCGACCGGCGAGATCCTGCCCGACTCGGTGCTGCCGGAGCTGAAGCAGCACGACGCCATCCTGCTCGGCGCGATCGGCGACCCGTCGGTGCCCAGCGGGGTGCTCGAGCGCGGCCTGCTGCTGCGCACCCGCTTCGCGCTGGACCACCACGTGAATCTGCGCCCCTCCAAGCTGTACCCGGGCGTCACCAGCCCGCTCGCGGGCACCCCCGACATCGACTTCGTGGTGGTGCGCGAAGGCACCGAGGGCCCCTACACCGGCACCGGCGGCGCGATCCGCGTCGAGACCCCGCACGAGGTCGCCACCGAGGTCAGCACCAACACCCGCTTCGGCATCGAGCGCGTGGTGCGCTACGCCTTCGCCGCCGCCCAGGCCCGTCGCAAGCACCTGACCCTGGTGCACAAGAACAATGTGCTCACCTTCGCCGGCTCGCTGTGGCAGCGCACCGTCGACGAGGTCGCCACCGAGTTCCCCGACGTCACCACCGCCTACCAGCACATCGACGCGGCGACCATCCACATGGTCAACGATCCGGGCCGCTTCGACGTGATCGTCACCGACAACCTGTTCGGCGACATCATCACCGACCTCGCCGCGGCAGTGAGCGGCGGCATCGGCCTGGCGGCCAGCGGCAATATCGACGCCTCGGGCACCAACCCCAGCATGTTCGAGCCGGTGCACGGCAGCGCGCCCGATATCGCCGGCCAGTCGAAGGCCGACCCGACAGCCGCGATCCTCTCGGTGTCGCTGCTGCTCAACCACCTCGGCGATGCCGAGAACGCCGCCCGCATCGAGGCGGCCGTGGCCAAGGATCTGGCCTCGCGCGGTGGCCCGGCCTCCACCGTGGAGATCGGCGATCGCATCGCCACCTCGGTCTGACCTCGTCGTAAGCGGCCCCGCATCCGCCGGTGCGGGGCCGTTTTTGCGGGTATGCCACTAGCATCGGTGGTTCCACACGCGCGACCGGATGAGAGGGGAGGCGGGTGCGAACAACGAAACGCGGATGCGGGCCGTACACGGTCCGGGACCTGCACACCCTCCCCGAGGACGGGAAGAGCTACGAACTCGAGGACGGCTGGCTCGTCGAACTGGTGCGCGGCGCCCGGCACAATCACGTGACGCAGCGGCTCGCGCGCTTCCTCGACGTGGGCGCCGACCACGCGGTGCACGTGTGCGTGGGCGGCGGCTGGGCGATCACCACGCCCGGCGGTGTGCGCAGACCCGACATCGTGGTGGTGCCGCGCGATGTGGTGCGCGCCGCCGTCGTCGCCGGGCCGCCCCGCGTCATCCCGGGCGAGGCCGTGCACCTGGCCGTCGAGGTGATCGCGCCGGGCACCGGCAGCGAACGCACCGACCGCGTGCGCAAGGTGCGCGAGTACGCCGCGGTCGGCATCCAGCACTACTGGATCGTCGAGCACCACCCCGACGTCCGCATCCACCCGTTCGTGCTCGACGGGGAGATGTACCGGTCCGCGCCCTCCGTCGGCGCCGGCGCCACCCTGGACACGAAAATCGGGCGGGACAACCACTTTCGGGTCACCGTGCACCCGGCCGCGCTGCTCGAGGTGTGAGTGTTCCACCAACGTGGTTCTGTCGCAGCGGGTCTCGTCACGCATCGGGCCGCCCAGCTCGTCGCCGCCACGCTCCGCACCTCTACGCCGTCGCGTCACCGACCGCTGCTTTCCTGGCGACCGCTCGGTCGCTTCAGCGAGGTCGTCCCCTCCGGCAGCGTTGCGAACGTCCGAGCTCGGCTCGGCCTGGGCGGCGAGCGGTCGACGGTTGCGACGCCGGGTTTCGGCCGCGAAGCTGCTGCGGCGAGCGCAGGTTCGGTGCTGTGCGTGATCGGAGGCACCTGATACGGGCGCGGGACTCGCGTTCCTCGGCGGCTTTTCCGCCGCCGCCGGGCGTCACGCACGCGGAGTCGGTCGCCGTCTGCCGGGGAAACCGGCGGGTCACCGAGAACGGCGCTCGGTCGGCACGAGCGGGATCGCCGCCGTCGCGCACAGCGCGGCGGCCAGGTAGGCGGCCTCGAAGCCGGTGACGGTGATCAGTGCGCCGAAAACCGGTGGGATGGCGGCGATCGCGAGGTTCTGGCCGGTGTTCTGAATGCCCAGGCCCCGCCCGCTCCAGTGCGGCCCGGCGTGCTCGGCGACGGCGGTGAACGCCAAACCGTTGTCGGAGACCGTGATCACCGACGCCGCGACCAGCAGGGGGATCGCCGCCCACCACCAGTGCGTCCACGCCGCGAAAGCCAGGGCGCCCGTGGAGATCACGGCCGCCACGGCCACCGTGCGCAGCGGGCCGAGCCTGCTGCCCACGCGGTCCGACCACGCGCCCGCGCCGATCCGGCCGAACGCGCCCAGCACCTGCGTCACCACCACCAGCGCGCTCGCGGCCGGGATCGACCAGCCGGCGTCCAGGTGCAGCCACAGCAGCGCGAACGTCCACAGCGTGCCCTGCGGGATGCACAGCAGGATCGACACAGCGTGAATGCGCCAGAGTGTCGCGTCACCGCGATACGGATTGGCACGGTCGGCGGCGGTGCCTTTCGGACGCGGCGGATCGATGATGCCGAGGAAGCAGGCGCCCGCCGCCACCCCGGCCATCACGGCCGGTACCAGCAGTGCGGCCGAAACCCCGTGCGCCCCAGCGACGGCGGGGATCGCCAGCGCGCCCAGCCCGACGCCGAGCGGTTGCGCGCTCTGGCGGATACCCATCGCCAGACCGCGCCGGTGCGGCGGGAACCAGCCCACGATCACGCGGCCGCTCGCGCCGTTCGTGCTGGCCGCGCCGATGCCGCCGAGGAACAGCAGTGCGCCCAAGGCGATTTCGTTCGTCACTGTCGCGGCCGCGCATCCTGCGACGAACATCACCAAAGGCCCGCCCACCAACACCTTTCGCTCGCCTATGCGATCCACCACATAGCCCCAGGCGATGAGCGTGCACACCAGTCCGACGGTCGGCATGGCTACCAGCAACCCTGCGGCGGGCAGCGACATCCCGCCCGACGTGAGCGCGGGCAGCAGGAACGGAGTGCCGTGGACGAACATCGCGCTGGCCGCCTGCGCGAACACGCCGAGGCCGAGCATGGACCACATCCGGGAGTCGCGGATCTCGGTCACGGTAGCCATCGGCTTCACCTCAATCTCAAATATTGGGACTCTATTCCCATAAGATGAACGCAGGGCTCACGCTACACCCGCGCGGACACCGCTGTCGCGCCGGATGGCGCGCGTGCCGCCTGCCTGGGGTATCCGACCGCGCGGTCGGGCGCGTTCGGGCAGGTCGATAGACTTCCGGCCATGCGTCTAGGTCGAGTTGCCAGTCCCGATGGGGTCGCGTTCGTCAGCATCGAGGGGGAGGGGGGCGGCGGCGCGGGCGGTTCCGCCGTCGCCAAGGAGATCGCCGAACACCCGTTCGGTACGCCGACCTTCACCGGGCGCACCTGGCCGTTGGCCGACGTGCGCCTGCTCGCTCCCATCCTGGCGAGCAAGGTGATCTGCGTCGGCAAGAACTACGCCGCCCACGCCGCCGAAATGGGCGGCCCCGCCCCGGAAACGCCCGTCATCTTCATGAAGCCGAGCACCGCCATCGTCGGCCCGAACGCGCCGATCATCCTGCCGCCCAGCTCGTCTCAGGTCGACTACGAGGGCGAGCTCGCCGTCGTCATCGGCCGCCCGTGCAAGGACGTGCCCGCCGCGCGCGCCAAGGACGTGATCCTCGGCTACACCGTGGCGAACGACGTCACCGCCCGCGACCAGCAGCGCCAGGACGGTCAGTGGACCCGCGCCAAGGGGTACGACACGTTCTGCCCGCTCGGGCCCTGGATCGAGACCGACCTCGATCCGGCCGATCTCGAGATCGTCACCGAGCTCGACGGCGAGGTCCGCCAGCGCAGCCGCACTTCGCTTCTGCTGCACGATATTCCGGCCCTGGTCGAATGGGTGAGCGCGGTCATGACCCTGCTGCCCGGCGACGTGATCCTCACCGGCACACCGGAAGGCGTGGGCCCGATGGTGCACGGGCAACAGGTGTCGGTCACCGTCTCGGGCCTGGGCACGCTCACCAATCCCGTTGCCGCCAAACGCTGAATCGAAAGAGAGCCATGACACAAGTACGGGTCCGATTCTGCCCGTCGCCGACCGGAACGCCGCACGTCGGCCTGATCCGCACGGCGCTGTTCAACTGGGCGTACGCGCGCCACACCGGCGGCACGTTCGTCTTCCGCATCGAGGACACCGACGCGGCACGCGATTCCGAGGAGTCCTACCAGTCGCTGCTCGACGCGCTGCGCTGGCTCGGGCTCACCTGGGACGAAGGCCCCGAGGTCGGCGGCCCCTACGGCCCCTACCGTCAGTCCCAGCGGCGCGACCTCCACCTGGATGTGGTGCGCAAGTTGCTCGAAGCGGGCGAAGCGTACGAATCCTTCTCCACCCCCGAGGAAGTCGAGGCGCGCCACCGGGCCGCGGGCCGCGATCCGAAGCTCGGCTACGACAACTACGACCGCGACCTCACCCTCGAGGCGATCGAGGCGTACCGCGACGCCGGACGGCCCGCCGTCATCCGGTTGCGGATGCCCGACGAAGATCTCACCTGGAACGATCTGGTGCGCGGCGAGACCACCTTCAAGGCGGGCACCGTGCCCGACTTCGCGCTCACCCGCGGCAACGGCGACCCGCTCTACACGCTGGTCAATCCCGTCGACGACGCGCTCATGCGGATCACCCACGTGTTGCGCGGCGAAGACCTGCTCTCCTCGACGCCCCGCCAGCTCGCGCTGTACGCGGCGCTGCGGCGCATCGGGGTCGCCGAGTTCACGCCCGAGTTCGGTCACCTGCCGTTCGTGATGGGCCAGGGCAACAAGAAGTTGTCCAAGCGTGATCCGGAGTCCAATCTGTTCGCGCACCGCGACCGCGGATTCATCCCCGAGGGTTTGCTGAATTACCTCGCGCTACTCGGTTGGAGCATCGCCGACGACCACGACGTGTTCTCCATGGCGGAGATGGTCGAGGCCTTCGACATATCGAAAGTGAATTCGAATCCGGCCCGATTCGACCAGAAGAAGGCCGACGCGCTCAACGCCGAACACATTCGGTTGCTGGAGCCCGGCGATTTCACCCGCAGGCTGCGCGAGTTCCTCACCGCACAGGGCCACATCGGGGCCGAAGTGGACGACAAGGTGTTCGCCGCGGCGGCCGAATTGGTGCAGACCAGGATCGTCGTCCTGGGCGACGCCTGGGGGCTGCTGCGTTTCCTGTTCGTGCCCGAGGACGAGTTCACCGTCGACGAGGCCGCGGCCGCCAAGAATCTCGGCGCCGACGCCACCCCGGTATTGGACGCCGCGATCGCCGCGCTGGAGCCGGTGGCCGAGTGGACCACCCCGGCCCTCGAAGAGGCGCTGAAAACCGCTCTCATCGACGATCTGGGGCTCAAACCGCGCAAGGCGTTCGCGCCGGTGCGGGTCGGGGTGACCGGGTCGCACATCAGCCCGCCACTGTACGAATCGCTCGAACTGCTCGGCCGCGACACCACCCTCGCGCGGTTGCGCTCCGCGCGGGAGTGGTCGGCGCAGAGCGCCTGACGGGCCGAACGTCGCGGGGCCTTCGTCCGCCCCGTGTGCCGGCCGGGATCGCCACCCGGTCGGCACACGGCCGCCCGAGCGCTCGAAAAGGTGGGTTTGACCAGGCGATTTGTAGTTTACCGGCAGAGGTTTGGTAGTCTCTTTCTCGGCCGGAACGAGGCCCCGAAGCCAGCCAGGTAGCGGGGTCGAAGAGCCTGGTCATTGGGGTATGGTGTAATTGGCAACACAGCTGATTCTGGTTCAGCCATTCTAGGTTCGAGTCCTGGTACCCCAGCGGAGAATGTTGCATCGCTCTCGGTTCGCGGCCGAAAGTTGTTCAGCATCCGGCGATTTGGTCGCCGAGCTTCGGTGCGCTAAGCTAACCGAGCTTCCACCGGATCGAAAGATCCACACCGGAGGATCACCGAGAAATCGGATGATTCAGTCCTGGCCCCGTCGTCTAGCGGCCTAGGACGCCGCCCTCTCAAGGCGGTAGCGCGGGTTCGAATCCCGTCGGGGCTACGCAAATCGGCGGCCCATGCTCATGGAGAGCATGGGCCGTTTTTGCTTCGCAATGCTTTTGCGGGGGCGCAGCCCCCGCGGCCCCGCCCGGCGGGGCGTTGCCCCCCGGACCCCCCTTGTCGTGGTGGGTGCGTTGGGTGGGGTGGCTGCGGGGGTGGGGTGGTTCCGTTGGTGGGGAATCGGTGGGGGCGTCGTTGGTCGTCTTTGGGGACGGTGTTCGCGGGCTTCGCCGCGTCTTGGTGGTGCGTTGGGTGGATGTCGGCGGGTTTGTTGGTGGTTGTCTCGCGTGGACGGTGTTCGCGGGCTTCGCCGCGTGGTGGGCGAGGGTTGGGGGAGTTGTGGGGCGGTCGCTGGGTGTCGGTGGTTGCGTTCGCTGATCTGCCGGTGGGATTCGCGGGCTTCGCCGCGTGGTGGTGGGTGCGCTCGGTGGAGTGCGGCTTTGTGCGTGGTCTTCGGGTGGCCGGCCGGGGTGTGATGCTGCGGGCTGACGGCCGTTGACGCGGAACGGCCCGCCGCTTGCCGGAAGGGCTGGCGGCGGGCCGTTGCGGTGGGGCGGGTTCTATCCGCTCTTGCGGCGGAACTCGCGCTTGTGGCTGGCGGCGTTGTGAGGGCCGTTGGCCTTCGAGTGGCCGTCCAGGTGGG
Organism: Nocardia puris; assembly: GCF_003315035.1. Lineage (GTDB taxonomy): Bacteria > Actinomycetota > Actinomycetes > Mycobacteriales > Mycobacteriaceae > Nocardia > Nocardia puris. The sequence continues at coordinate 925,653 of NZ_QNRE01000001.1, read as the reverse complement.
CGCCTCCCGACTGGGCGTGATGGGCGTTCTTGCGTTCCAGTGCCTCGCGGAACTTGCGCTTCACCTCGTCGGCATTGCCGTGTGAATTACCCGATTCCGTCATGGCTGCTGCTCCTGTCGTCGCGGCCGCGCGCCGCTAACGGGCGGCGCTGCCCAGCCGAATCGTGTCGAACGCTCACGACGCTAGTCCGCCCGGCCGACCGTGTCAGCCCAATTTCCCCCGGCACGCGGGCTCGCCCTGTGGGCGTCGCGTTCGGTAGTGGTGGTTGCGTGTGCGTGGGTGTCGTCGGGTCGACGAGTGCGTGGGCGTCGCATTCGGCCGCGGCTGGTGGGCCCACTGTGCTCGGTCGCGGCCGGCAGGGGAGGCCGGCATCGCGCACGAGCGGTGGTCGCTCTGTGTGGCACTCGGCGCGTTCGATGCCGGACCGGAGCTCAGGGCGGCAAGTGCGAAGGTGCGCGGCGATGCCACCTGCGACGTCGGGGCGAGGAGGCGTCACCACCCGGAGGGATCGTGCGCACCGTCGCCGACTCGACCCGCGCTGGTGATGGCGGTGCGGGTGCGGGCCTCGAGCGGTGCTCTCGAACCGACGCCGATCGCACCGCGCTCGGATCGAAAGGTGGGTCGCCCCGCCGTCAGTCCAGCGCCCCCGCCGTCGTGCCGCCGAGCGGCAGTTCGGGCAAACCCAGTTTGCGGTGGTCCCAGCTGCGGACGCGGGTGGGGATCACGCGGACGGCGACGCGCTTGTGGAGCATGTTCTCGACCAGCGGGCGCACCTCCTCGGAGTAGGGGCCCGTGTAGCGCTCCCAGACGCTCACGCCGACGGCGAACAGGCGGTCGGGGTCGTCGACGATCTCGGCGCGGCCCTCGAGGGCGACGCCGCGCAGCTGGTCGTAGGTCTGGCCCGCCTCGACCATGCAGGTGACGCGCGGGTCGCGGCGCAGGTTCACCGCCTTCTGCGATTTGGCCTTGGTCTCGAACCAGATCTCACCGTCGATGAGCGCGTACCACATCGCGGTCAGGTGCGGCGTGCCCTGCGGGCCGAGGGTGGCCAGCGTCGCGATGCGGCTGCGCGCCAAGAAATCCGCCACCTCGGCCTCGGACATCACGATCTGCGCCCGTTGATTGACTCCCATGAGCCAACTCTAGAGAACGAATCTGAAACCTGTTACAGGCGCTTGTGCAATGCGTCGGCCGCGGCCACCAGATCCGCTGCCCACCGCGCCCCCGGCCTGCGGCCCATCCGGTCGATCGGCCCCGACACCGACACCGCCGCCACCACATTGCCCGCCGTATCGCGCACCGGGGCCGAGACGCTCGCCACCCCCGCCGCGCGCTCGGCCGCGCTCTGCGCCCACCCGCGCTTGCGCACTTCGGCCAGCGCCCGCTCACCGAACACGGCGTCCGACAGCACGGTGCGCTGCACCTCGGCGTCGGCCCACGCGACCAACACCTTCGCCGCCGACCCCGCGGTGAGCGGTAGCCGCGCCCCGATCGGTACGGTGTCGCGCAACCCGGAGGGCGGTTCCATCGCGGCCACGCAGACGCGCGCGTTGCCGTCGCGCAGGTACAACTGGACGCTCTCGCCGGTGATCTCGCGCAGGCGGGGCAGAATGAGCGAGGCCGCCTCCTGCAACGGATCGCTCGCGCCCGTCGCCAGCTCCGCCAGCGCGGGGCCGGGCCGCCAGGTCCCGCTGTTGTCGCGGGCCAGCAACCGGTGCACCTCCAGCCCCACGGCCAGCCGGTGCGCGGTGGCGCGGGGCAGGCCGGTGCGCGTGCACAGCTCGTTGAGACCGCAGGGATGCTCCGCGACGGCGTACAGGACCGCCACTGCTTTGTCGAGAACGCCGATGCCGCTATGCTGTCTCATAGAACGATATTAGCGTCTCGGATATTGAGATAGTCAACTCTGTCTGGCATGTCGCCGCAGCCCGGCGGCGCCGGTGGTCGAGGTATCCGCCGACGCGACCACAACGTTGTGCAGCGGGAGCGGCGCGCCCAGCCCGGATCGCGAACCCCCCGCTGCTCGTCCGAAAGGTGATCCGAGAATGGCCGACCGCCCACGCACCCTGGCCGAGAAGGTGTGGGAAGAGCATGTCGTCGTCCGCGGCGAGGGAGAGGGCGCCGCGCGCGAGCCCGATCTGATCTACATCGATCTGCACCTCGTGCACGAGGTCACCAGCCCCCAGGCGTTCGACGGCCTGCGCGCCGCCGGGCGTCCGGTGCGCCGCCTTGACCTCACCATCGCCACCGAGGACCACAACGTCCCCACCATCGATATCGATAAGCCCATCGCCGATCCCGTCTCGCGGACCCAGGTCGAGACGCTGCGCCGCAATTGTGAGGAATTCGGTGTCCGCCTGCACCCCATGGGTGATCTGGATCAGGGCATCGTGCACGTGGTCGGCCCGCAGCTCGGCCTGACCCAGCCCGGGATGACCGTGGTGTGCGGCGACAGCCACACCTCCACGCACGGCGCGTTCGGCGCGCTGGCGATGGGCATCGGCACCAGCGAGGTCGAGCACGTGCTCGCCACCCAGACGCTGTCGCTGCGCCCGTTCAAGACGATGGCCGTCAATATCGACGGCACGCTGGCCGAGGGCGTCACGTCCAAAGACGTGATCCTGGCGGTGATCGCGAAGATCGGGACCGGCGGCGGCCAGGGCTACGTGCTGGAGTACCGCGGCGAGGCCGTGCGCGCCATGTCGATGGAGGCGCGGATGACGATGTGCAACATGTCCATCGAGGCGGGCGCCCGCGCCGGCATGGTGGCCCCCGACGAGATCACCTACGAGTTCCTGAAGGGCCGCCCGCACGCGCCGCAGGGCGCGGACTGGGACGCGGCGGTCGCGGCGTGGGAGGCGCTGAAGACCGACGAGGGCGCGGTTTTCGACGCCGAGGTGCACATCGACGGCAGCGCGCTGACGCCGTTCGTCACCTGGGGCACCAACCCGGGCCAGGGCCTGCCGCTGGGCGAGGCCGTCCCCGATCCGGCCGCCATTGCCGACGAGAACGAGCGCCAGGCCGCGGAGAAAGCGCTGCGGTACATGGATTTGGAGCCGGGAACTCCGCTTCGGCAGATCCCGATCGACACCGTATTCGTCGGATCGTGCACCAACGGGCGCATCGAGGATTTGCGCGCGGTGGCCGGGATTTTGAAGGGACGCCGCGTCGCCGAGGGTGTGCGAATGCTGGTTGTACCGGGCTCGATGCGGGTGCGGGCGCAGGCGGAAAAAGAAGGATTGGGCGAGATTTTCACCGCCGCGGGCGCCGAATGGCGGCAGGCGGGTTGCTCGATGTGCCTGGGAATGAACCCCGATCAGCTTTCCCCGGGCCAGCGCTGCGCCTCCACCTCCAACCGCAACTTCGAGGGCAGGCAGGGCAAAGGTGGCCGCACCCACCTGGTTTCCCCGCTGGTGGCGGCCGCGACAGCCGTGCGGGGCACGCTGTCCGCGCCCGCGGATCTGAACTGACCCGGCCCCCGACGCCTCACTCACCCAGGAGATTCCGATGCAACCGTTCACCGTGCACAAGGGGATCGGCGTGCCGCTGCGCCGCTCCAACGTCGACACCGACCAGATCATCCCCGCCGTCTATCTGAAGCGCGTCACCCGAACCGGATTCGAGGACGGCCTCTTCGCGGGCTGGCGGTCGGACCCGGGCTTCATTTTGAACACCGGGCCCTACGACCGGGGTAGTGTGCTGGTTGCGGGTCCGGATTTCGGTACCGGTTCCTCACGCGAGCATGCCGTTTGGGCGCTGTCCGACTACGGCTTTCGAGTCGTGATCTCGTCCCGGTTCGCCGACATCTTCCGTGGCAATGCGGGCAAGGGGGGCCTGCTGGCGGCCCAGATGTCACAGAACGATGTCGAAATGCTCTGGAAGATGATCGAGGAACAGCCCGGTCTCGAATTGGTTGTAGACCTGCGCGAGCGCACCGTCACGGCGGGAACCGTCGTGTTGCCGTTCGATATTGATGACTACACGCGCTGGCGTCTGTTGGAGGGTTTGGACGACATCGGCTTGACGCTGCGCCGTAGCGACGTCATCGCGGACTACGAAAAGGCAAGGCCGGCTTGGAAGCCCACGACCCTGCCCGCGCGCATTTCACAGGCCTAATCGTTCCCGAGCGATAGCTGGACGCCATGGCGGTCGGTAGCTAGACGTGTGCTAAACCACGATGAATTTTGGCGTGGCACATAGACTCTTGCTCAATGTGGGTTTACCGTGGTACCTAGTCGGTCCGACGACGGGCCATTAGTCTGCGGAGGATTCAATGAACAAGGCGGAACTGATCGACGTTCTGACCGAAAAGTTGGGTACGGACAGGCGCACGGCTACCGCGGCAGTCGAGCATGTTGTGGACACGATCGTGCGCGCGGTGCACAAGGGGCAGAGCGTCACGATCACCGGATTCGGTGTGTTCGAACAGCGTAAGCGTGCCGCCCGTGTTGCCAGGAACCCGCGCACCGGTGAAACCGTCAAGGTGAAGCCGACTTCGGTGCCCGCGTTCCGTCCCGGCGCCCAGTTCAAGGCCGTCATCGCGGGTAAGCAGAAGCTCGCCGCGAGCGGTCCTGCGGTCAAGCGGGGCGCGAATGCCCCTGTGGCGGCGAAGAAGGCGGCCGCGAAGAAGACGGCGGCCAAGAAGACCGCCGCCAAGAAGGCGACCGCCACCAAGGCTCCCGCCAAGACCACGGCGCGCAAGGCGGCGGCCAAGGCTCCCGCCAAGACCACCGCGCGCAAGACGGCGGCCAAGAAGACCACGACCGCCGCCAAGAAGACGACGGCCGCGGCCAAGAAGACCACGGCGGCGAAGAAGACCACCGCCGCCAAGGCCACCGCCGCCAAGAAGACGACGGCCGCCAAGAAGGCGCCCGCCAAGAAGACCGCGGCGAAGAAGGCTCCCGCCCGCCGCGCTCGCTGAGTTCGCGCCGGCGGCCCGGCCGGCACGGACACGTCATACGGACCGGAAACGGCCCCGGGGTTCGCCCCGGGGCCGTTTCGGCTGTGCGCGTCCGGTTTTCACCGACCGGATCCCCGCACGATCCCCTAATCGCCCCCTAATCGGCCTTCACGACGCCGGTCGACAGCGACCGGTCCAGGTGGTCGGCGGCCACCATCGCGCCCTGGTGGAACGAGAGCACCCAGACGCTGCCCTTGCGGTTGCGCGCGGGCGGCAGGGTGACGCCGTCGCGCTCGGCCCACCACCGCATCAGATCGGGAATCACCTTGCCCTGGCTGCACACCACCCGCACGGTGCCGTCGGGGATCAGCTCCAGCGCCCGCTCGCGCGCCTTCTTCGGCGCTGCGGCGTAACCGGTTTCGGACAGCAGCGGCTCGCGGTGGATCTCGGCGCCGAGCTTGTCGGCCAGCGGCTCCACCGTCTGCACGCAGCGCAGCGGATCGGCCGAATACACCTCGGCCGCACCGAAAGCGAGCAGATTCGGCACCAGCCCGCGGGCCTGCTCGCGCCCGGCGGGTTCGAGCGGGCGCTGATCGTCGGGGCCGTCGAACCGTTCCCGGCGACCGGCTTTCGCGTGCCGGACCAGCAGCAGGGTGTCGGTGGCCGCGGGCAGCCTGCTGAACGCGCGCACCACCTGGCGGTCCATCGGATAGGACAGTTCGTCCATCACCCGGTCCAGCGGATACCAGCGCAGCAGGTCCACCTCCGAGTTGGCGGCGAACTCGCCCGCGGTGGCCTGCGCCGCCCAGTAGTCCACCCGTTTCAGTTTGCGGTGCCCGGGGATCGGGTATGTGACGTGGCCGAGGTAGCGGCCCAGCCGCGAGTCGATGCCCGTCTCCTCTCGCACCTCGCGCACGGCGGCAAGCACGGGCGTCTCACCGGGGTCCAGCTTGCCTTTCGGCAGTGACCAGTCCTGGTACTTGGGCCGGTGCACGACGGCGATCTCCACGCCGCCGCGCTTCTTCGCCCCGCGCCGCCACAGCAGCGCACCCGCCGCGTGGATGTTGGCTCGTACTCGGGGATCCCAGATCGGTGCGCCGTCCATCGCGTATCCGGTTGTCGCGTTCACTGCTGTCCGGGCCGCCGCAATCGCATCAGGAACTCTTGGTGGTCGCGGACCCGTTCACCGTCGGCGCCGCCCGGTTCCGGTGCGGCGTGCCAACTGCCGTCGGCCTGCAGCACCCAGCACCGGGTGGTCGGATAGAGCGCCGAATCGAAGACACCCCCCAGCTGCTCGGCCAGCTTCGGGTCCTTCACCTGTGCCATCACCTCCACCCGGCGGTCGAGGTTGCGGTGCATCATGTCGGCGCTGCCGATCCAGTACTCGTCCTGCGCCTGGAAGTGCAGCACCCGCGAATGCTCGAGGAAGCGGCCGAGGATCGAGCGCACCTCGATGTTGTCGCTCATGCCGGGAACACCCGGGCGCAGCCCGCAGATGCCGCGCACCACGATCTGCACGGGCACGCCCGCCTGCGAGGCGCGGTAGAGCGCGTCGATCACCTGCTCGTCGACGATCGCGTTGGCCTTCAAGCGGATTCGCGCGTCGTGGCCCTGGGCGGCGAGTTCGATCTCCCGCTGGATGCGTTCGATGATGCCCGCGCGCACACCCTGCGGCGCCACGAGAAGGTTGCGGTAGTTGGCTTTTCGCGAGTATCCGGTGAGTGAGTTGAACAGGTCGGTCAGGTCGGCGCCGATTTCCGGTGCGGCCGTGAGCAATCCGACGTCCTCGTAGAGGCGTGCGGTCTTCGGGTTGTAGTTGCCGGTGCCGATGTGGCAGTAGCGGCGGATGGTGGAGCCCTCACGGCGCACCACCAGGCAGGTCTTGCAGTGCGTCTTGAGGCCGATCAATCCGTACACCACGTGCACGCCGGCCTGTTCGAGCTGGCGCGCCCACTTGATGTTCGCCTGTTCGTCGAAGCGCGCCTTGATCTCGACCAGCGCGACGACCTGCTTGCCCGCCTCGGCGGCGTCGATGAGCGCGTTGACGATCGGCGAATCGCCGGAGGTGCGGTACAGCGTCTGCTTGATCGCCAGCACCTGCGGGTCGGCCGCGGCCTGCTCGATGAAGCGCTGCACGCTGGTGGAGAACGAGTCGTAGGGGTGGTGCACCAGCACGTCGCCCTCGCGCAGCGCCTGGAAGACGTTGCGCGGCGTCTCGCGCTCGCCGAACGCGGGCGGGGTGGCCGGAACGTACGGCGCGTCCTTGAGATTGGGCCGGTCCACCCCGTACACCTGCCACAGGCAGGACAGGTCGAGCAGGCCGGGCACCTGCACCACGTCGGCGGGGTCCACGTCGAGTTCGCGCAGCAGCAGATCGAGCATGTGCTCGGTCATGTCATCGGAGACCTCGAGCCGCACCGGCGAACCGAAACGGCGGCGCGCCAGTTCGCGTTCCAGCGCTTGCAGCAAGTCCTCGTCGCGGTCCTCGTCGACCTCGAAGTCGGCGTTGCGGGTGATCCGGAAGGAGTGGTGCTCCACCACTTCCATCCCGGGGAACAGCAGATCCAGGTGCGCGGCGATGAGCTCTTCCATCGGCAGGAAGGCGGCCACCGGCGAGCCGGACGCGGTGCGGCGCACTCGCACGAACCGGTCGACATTGTCGGGCACCTTCACCCTGGCGAAGTGCTCGCCGCCGGTGACCGAATCCTTGACCGTCACCGCGAGGTTGAGACTCAGGCCGCTGATGTAGGGGAAGGGGTGCGCCGGGTCGACGGCCAGCGGCGTCAGGACCGGGAACACCTGATCCTGGAAGTAGGCCGAGAGGCGGGTGCGCTCCTCGTCGTCCAGATGCGCCCAGTCGATGATGGCGATGCCCTCGGTGGTGAGTGCGGGCAGCACCGAGTCCAGGAACACCCCGGCGTGCCGGACGGCGATCTCCTGGCTGCGCGCGGTGATCAACTCCAGTTGTTCGCTGGGCGAACGCCCGTCGGCCGAGCGCACCGACAGACCGGTCTCCGCGCGGCGTTTGAGCCCGGCCACGCGCACCATGTAGAACTCGTCCAGGTTCGAGGCGAAGATCGCCAGGAATTTGGCGCGTTCGAGCAACGGCAGCGACTCGTCCTCGGCGAGGGCGAGCACGCGCGCGTTGAAGTCGAGCCAACTCAGCTCGCGGTTGAGGTAGCGATCACGTGGCAACTGCTGTGTGGCCGTCTCGGCCTCCAGTGGTGTCGCGGCGGGGGGCGGTGTGGGCAGCAGCTGTTGCTTGACGGTTTCCGTATCGCTCACGTCAACGATCATCCCCTACGAGCGGCCGCGTGTGCAGGCCGACACCGGGATTCGCGAGCGGATCACACCGGGTGCGGCGATCCGCTAGCACACGCGGCGAACCGGCGCGTGAACGCGATCGGACCAGCCGATGTCGAGGAGGGCGGCGCGGGTGGCCGGACCGGTGCCGAGTGCGGCCGCGGCGGCGAGATCCTCGGCGGTGTCGACGTCGAGCCGCAGGCCCGGCCAGGCGCCCGCCAGCGCGACGGCGCCGGCCGCGACGTGCCTGCGCGCCGAGCCCGCGCCGAAGCGCGGATCCAGTGGCGCCTGCGGATCGCGGACCAGCAGTGCGGCGGTGCCGGTGCCCGCGTGGTCGATCACGACCGACCGGTGGCCGGGGGGCGCGGTGGCGATCATGTCGGAGAGTTCGGCGGGGCGCAGCGCGGGCAGATCCGCTTGCAGCGCGAGCAGTTCGACCGGTCCGTGGCGCTCGCGCAGCGCGGCGGCGGCGTCGGACAGCGCGGTGTTGAGCCCGTCGGAATCGGCGATGCGCGGTTCGGGGTGCACTTGCGCCCCGAGGTCGCGCGCCAGCTCGGCGACCGCCGGGTCGGGGGTGACCACCGTGACCGACCGGACCTGCGGTGTGGCCGAGGCGGCGGTGACGGTGTCGCCGAGCATGGCCAGCACCAGCCGCGCCCGGTGCTCCGGGCGCAGCCGGTCGGACAGTCGGCTCTTGGCCAGATCGAGGCTCTTGACCGCGATCACGGCGTGCACGGCGTGCGAACGCATGGGTCCAATCCTTCCACGGCGCCGCATATCGCTCGTGGCATAGTGGGCTGATGACGAGGGCTGCGGTACTTGGTGCGGGATCGTGGGGGACGGCGTTCGCGAAGGTGTTGGCCGACGCGGGTACCGACGTGACCATCTGGGCGCGCCGCGCCGAGGTGGCCGAGGCGCTCGCCACCGAGCACCGCAACCCGTTGTATCTGCCCGATGTGCAGCTGCCTCCGGTCGCGGCCACCGACGACCACGAGCGCGCGCTCGAGGGCGCCGAGATCGTGGTGCTCGCCGTGCCGTCCCAGTCTTTGCGCGCGAATCTCGAGGTGTGGAAACCCGCGCTGCGCAACACGATCGAGCGCAATGACGCCACGCTGCTGAGCCTGGCCAAGGGCATCGAGACCGGCACGCTGCTGCGCATGAGCCAGGTGATCGCGGAGGTCACCGGTGCCGAGGAGAGCCGTGTGGCGGTGCTCTCGGGGCCGAACCTGGCCAAGGAGATCGCGGCCGGGCAGCCCGCGGCCACGGTGGTGGCCTGTTCCGACGCCGACCGCGCGGTGGCGGTGCAGCGGGCCAGCTACACCGGGTACTTCCGGCCCTACACCAACACCGATGTGGTGGGCTGCGAGATCGGCGGCGCGTGCAAGAACGTGATCGCGCTGGCGTGCGGCATCGCCTCCGGAATGGGGCTGGGCGACAACTCGATCGCCAGCCTCATCACCCGCGGGCTCGCCGAGATCATCCGCCTAGGGGTGGCGCTCGGCGCGAATCCGGTGACGCTGGCCGGCCTGGCCGGGGTGGGCGATCTGGTCGCCACCTGCACCTCGCCCCTGTCGCGCAACCGGTCGTTCGGGCACGTGCTCGGCGCGGGCGGGTCGATGGAGGCGGCGCAGGAGGCCACCCATGGACAGGTGGCCGAGGGTGTGAAGTCCTGCACATCGGTGCGCGCGCTGGCGGCGGCCAATGACGTCGAGATGCCGCTGACCAACGCCGTGCACCAGGTCTGTCACGAGGGCCTCTCGGTGGCCGACGCGGTGGGCAGCCTGCTCGGCAGGCGCATCAAACCGGAGTGAGCCCTCACGGGGGTGGACGGCACCGCGCGCCCGTGCGGGTACGGTTCGGTGCATGACGAACCGGATCAGGGTCGCTGTGGTGTTCGGTGGGCGCAGCAACGAGCACGCCGTGTCGTGTCTGTCGGCCGGTAGCGTGCTCGCCCACCTGGATCGGGACAAGTACGAGCCGGTGCCGATCGGCATCACCACCGGCGGCGCGTGGGTGCTGGGCAGCACCGACCCGTCCGCGCTGCGCCGCACCGGCGATGAGCTGCCGTCGGTGGACGCCTCCGGCACCGCGCTCACACTCACCACCGATCCGCAGCGCGCGGGCTCGCTGGTGCCGCTGGACGATCCCGCCGCCGCGCTCGGTTCCGTGGACGTGGTGTTCCCGATCCTGCACGGCCCGTTCGGCGAGGACGGCACCCTGCAAGGGATGCTCGAGCTCGCGGGCGTGCCCTATGTCGGGCCGGGCGTGCTCGCCAGCGCGGCGGGCATGGACAAGGAGTTCACGAAGAAGCTGCTCGCCGCCGACGGGCTGCCGGTGGGCACCCAGGTGGTGCTGCGCCCGGGCGTCGCGACGCTGACCGAGGACGAGCGCGACCTGCTCGGGCTGCCGGTATTCGTCAAGCCCGCGCGGGCCGGATCCTCGATCGGCATCACCAAAGTGGACGACTGGACGGCGCTCGACGCCGCGATCGCCGTGGCGCGCGCGCACGATCCGAAGGTGATCGTGGAGGCGGGCATCGTCGGCCGCGAAGTGGAGTGCGGGGTGCTGGAGTTCCCGGACGGCCGGGTGGCGGCCAGCGTGGTCGCCGAGATCCGGATGCCCGACGACGACGCCCCCGAGTTCTACGACTTCGAGACCAAGTACCTCGACGACGTCTGCGAATTCGACGTGCCCGCCAAGCTCGACGACGACGTGTCCGAGCAGATCCGCGAACTCGCCGTGCGCGCCTTCCGCGCCCTGGACTGCCAGGGGCTGGCCCGCGTCGACTTCTTCGTCACCGACCGGGGTCCGATCATCAACGAGATCAACACCATGCCCGGCTTCACGTCGATCTCGCTGTACCCGCGCATGTGGGAGGCCAGCGGGGTCGACTACGCGACGCTGGTGTCGACGCTGGTGGAGACGGCGGTCGCGCGGGGGACCGGGTTGCGCTGAGGGTCGCTTCGCGGCGTGTACGCTCGAATCATGGTGATCGCGGCCACGATTCCGGGGTTGGCGCTGCTGCTCATCGCGCTGTCGTTCGCGGAGGTGATGTGGCGCAGGGCGACCGGCCGTGCCCTGGTGCCGTGGATGCGCGGCGACGGCCGCCCGGTCTCGGCCGTCGGCTTCGAACAGTTCGACGCCGTCTTCAACAGCGCCCGCCACCTGGAACTCGACCAGCGCCGCACCACCTCGCTCCTGCGCGAGGACGAGAGCGCGGGTGCGCCGGGACCGGTTCGGGTGGACCTGGGCTCGGGAAAGGTGACGATCGCCCCGGCTGAAGTTCGCGACTGACAGCCGCTCTGCGGGTCAGTTGGGGAGGGGGCCCGGGTCGATGTCCTTGGCGGGGAGGGTGGCGGCGATGGTGTCGGAGACGACCTGGAGGGGGGTGGGGCCGTAGGCGTCGGGGACGGTGAGGGCGATGTAGGTTTCGCGGTCGACGGCGAACCAGGTGCCGGTGGCGGCGACGTCGTCGCGGACCTGGAACCACTGGACGCCGTTCACGATCTGTAGCGGCGAGGCGCGGTTGAACTCCAGGGGGCGGTCCAGGCCGCAGCGCAGCACGATCGGGTCGCCGCCCTCCTCCGGCTGCCACGCGCGGGTGGCCTGCGGGGCCGGTTCCACCAGGGTCGCTTTGGTGTACTCGCCGAGTTCGGCGGGCAGCGCGGGCAGCAGAGCCAGGCAGGTCTCGCTCTCGGCGGCGGGTGCGGGCACGGGGCCGAGGGCGAGCGGCTCGCGTTCGACCGGCATGTTGCGGGCCAGCACGGCGGCCACCAGGATGCCGACGATCAGCACGACCGGCAGGGCGACGGCGGTCGCGATCAGCGCGGGTGGGTAGGAGGGGGATGCCTTGTCGTCGGACCCGGTGTCCTCGGCGGACGCGGCGCCCTCGGCGGGTCCGCCGCCCTCGCCTTTGCTCATGGAAACCGCTGGGGTGGCGGAGGAATCGTCGGAGGCCCTCAGGGATTCCGATCCCCTGTCCTCTGCCGATCCGCTCTCGGATTCGGCGTGCTCGGACTTCGCGCCGGAGCCCGCGTCGCCCGCCGAATCGGCGGTTCCGGTCTCGGCGTCCTGGCCGCCCGCGCCCACCGCGTCACTCTCCCCGGCGGTGCGCGGCGTCTGCGCGTCCTTCGCGTCACCGTCCGTCGGGTCCGACGCCATCGCTGTGCGGTCCTTCCTGTTCACGCCCACCGGGCCGGTGGTTTCGATCGCCCAGCACAGGGTACCGTCGAGCCGATTCCAGGCGGCATCACCTCGGGAAGGGACGGGTCATCGGCGAGAGCGCGGCGCGGCGGACGGTACGCGAGCTGGGGGAGTTCGCGCTGATCGACCGCATCAACGCACACCGGGTGCAAGCGCCGGGCGTGCTGCTCGGCCCCGGCGACGACGCGGCGCTGATCGCGGCGCCGGACGGCCGGTTCGTCGTCACCACCGACATGCTGGTGGAGGGCCGGCACTTCCGCCGCGACTGGTCCGGCCCCCGCGATATCGGGCGGAAGGCGATCGCGCAGAACGCCGCCGATGTGGTGGCGATGGGCGCGGCGCCCTCGGCGTTCGTGGTGGCGCTCGGCTGCCCCGCCGATACCCCCGTCGACGTGATCGACGCCCTCGCCGACGGCATGTGGGCCGAGGCCGGGCGCGCGGGCGCGTCCATCGCGGGCGGTGATCTGGTGCGCAGCCCCGAGCTGGTGATCTCGGTGACGGCGTTCGGCGATCCGCGCGGCCGCGAGCCGGTGCTGCGCTCGGGCGCGCGCCCCGGCGATCGGGTCGCCGTCGCGGGACGCCTCGGCTGGTCGGCGGCCGGACTCGCCGCACTGCGACAGGACCGCACCGGCGACGAATTCGCCGAAATCCTTGCCGCCCATCGTGTTCCGCAGCCCCCCTACGACGCGGTGCTGGGGGAGGGGTGGCGCGGCTGCCGATCCCTCACCGACGTCTCCGACGGCCTGCTCGCCGACCTCGGCCACATCGCCGCTGCGTCCGGTGTCGCGATCGACCTGTCCGCCGGTGCGTTACGCGACCCGGAACTCGAGCGCTTCGCACGCGCCCTGGATGACGATGCGGCGCAATGGATTCTGACCGGCGGCGAGGACCATGCTTTCGCGGGCACCTGGCCCGGTGACGCGGACCTGCCCCCCGGTTGGCGCGCGATCGGCGTCGTCACGGCAGGTGAGGGCGTCACCGTCGACGGGACGCGCAGGCCCGGCGCGGGCGGCTGGGAATCCTTCGGTGGGGTGGACTCGGCATCCGGACCCCGATCACGCTAAGTTGTGCGGTCATGGGCGCGAAACCACTGTCGGAGATCATGGACCCGGGCTGGGCGCAGGCGCTGGAACCGGTCGCGGACCGCATCAGGGAGATGGGCGAGTTCCTGCGCGCGGAGAACGCCGCGGGCCGCGGCTACCTACCCGCCGGTGAGAACGTGCTGCGCGCCTTCCAGCGCCCCTTCGACAAGGTCCGCGTGCTCATCGTCGGCCAGGACCCGTACCCGACGCCCGGCCACGCGATGGGGCTGAGTTTCTCTGTCGCGCCGGATGTTTCGCCGGTGCCGCGCAGTCTCGCCAACATTTTCACCGAGCTGCACAAGGACCTCGGCCACCCCACCCCGTCCTGCGGCGACCTGAGCCCGTGGTCCGACCAGGGTGTGCTGCTGCTGAACAGGGTGCTCACCGTCTCGCCCGGCCAGCCCGCCTCGCATCGCGGCAAGGGCTGGGAGGCGGTCACCGAGCAGGCCATCCGCGCGCTGGTCGCGCGCGACGAGCCGCTGGTCGCGATCCTGTGGGGCCGCGACGCCTCCACCCTCGAGCCACTGCTGAGCGAGGCCGAGGTGCCCTACATCGAGTCGGCCCACCCCTCGCCGCTGTCCGCCTCGCGCGGGTTCTTCGGTTCGCGCCCGTTCTCGCGCGTGAACGAACTGCTCGACGAGCTGGGCGCCGAACCCGTCGACTGGCGCCTGCCCTGACTTCTCCGCCCGATATCCGCACCACCGAGTTACCCCAGATGAGGAGCAATTCCATGCAGCACAACACCGTTCGCGGCGTCACCGCCACCCTGGCCGTCACGGCCGCGCTGGCCGGTGGCATGGCGTCGGCGAGCGCGGCGCCGCTGCCGCTCGAGCCTTACACCGAGCCGGTCGCGAACACGCAGGTAGCCGAGGAGTTCACCTCGTTCGGGTCCTCCACCATCTCCGCGTCGGTGAACGCGAAGGTCGCGTGCCTGTTCCAGCGCACCTTCAGCGCCATGGTGCTGGACTGCTGATTCCGGCGCATCTCCCGTAGACCCGAGCGAGCGCTTGTGCGATGCTCGGATCGTGAGTAAAGCGAACTATCTGCTCGAACCGACCCGCCTCACCCTGCGCGGTTCGGGCGGGCTGGAGCTGGCCGCCGACCGGTTCGGACCGGTTGACGGCCAGCTCGTCGTCTTTCTGCACGGTGGTGGCCAGACCAGGCACTCGTGGAAGGCGACCGGCGCGAAGCTGGCCGCCTCCGGGTTGCAGGTCGTCACCGTCGACGCCCGCGGCCACGGCGACAGCCAGTGGGCGCCCGACCGCGACTACTCCCGCGCCACGATGGTCGCCGACCTGGGCCTCATCCTCGAACAACTGGGCGCGACGCCGGCGAACGGCGCGGTGGTGGTCGGCGCGAGTATGGGCGGTGTGACCAGCCTGCTCGCCACGCGGTCGCCGGCCGGGCCGCTCATCCGCGCGCTGGTGCTGGTGGACATCGTCACCCGGCCCGAGCGCACGGGCGTGGAGCGCGTCATCGACTTCCTCGGCAAGCACCGCGACGGGTTCGACACCCTCGAGCAGGCCGCCGACGCCGTCGCCGAGTACCTTCCGCACCGCCCGCGCCCGAAGAACACTGACGGCCTGCGCCGCAATCTGCGCGAGCGCGACGGCCGCTGGTACTGGCACTGGGACCCGGACATGCTCCGCGACCGCGTGGAGGACCCCTCCGCGATGATCGAGTCGATGGAGGCCGCCGCGCGCTCCCTCACCATCCCGGTCCTGCTGGTCCGCGGCGTCCAGTCCGATGTGGTGAGCGAGGAGGGCGCGGCCGCCTTCCTGGCACTGGTCCCGCACGCCCGGCTCGCCGAGATCGGCGGCGCCGCCCACACCGCCGCGGGCGACGACAACGACGCCTTCACCGACGCGGTCGCCGAGTTCGTGGTGGAGGCGGTAGCGGACTGACAGATGTTCGTGCGAACGGAGGCTAGGCGTCGGCTCGACCCGGCGGGCCTCTGCTACGTCTCAAGCATCGACATGACGTGTCGACGGTGCTGAATTCGCCTCGACCACACGCACTTCCACCACCAACCCGACCTTGGTCGCGAGATTCACGAGCACATCGATCGAGAACCGGCTCAGTTTGCCGTTCTTCAGTTCCGAGATCCGTGGTTGCGTCACGCCGAGGTTGTCCGCCGCGACCTGCTGCGACCAGCCGAACTCATCGATTCGATCGCGGATCGCGCGCATCAACTGAGACCTGACCTCGAGGTTTTCCGCCTCGGCAGGGGTGTCTGCCAAGGCATCGAAGACCGATGCGTACTCCTGCTGAGTGTTCTCCTGCTGCCTGGTCATGAGATTGCCTCTTGTTCCGGACCGTCCACTATGCGCTGGGGAGCGAGAGATGGTCACGCCGTATAGCTCTTTGTCGTGCCGTTCATCTCGCACGGACCTGGCGGCCGTGCGAGCCCGGTTCCTGTCTTCGTTGCTGGGACTCTTCCACAGCTTGCCGGTACCGCCTGGCACCGACATCAATGGCTGACTTCGGAGTCTGGTTGGACTTCTTCTGGAAGCCGTGAAGGATGCATACTTTCCCGCCGATATCGGCGACGTAGAACACGCGGAACCAGCCGTCGTCTTCAGCTATACAGATCTCCACGCGCCCTTGCCGACACGTGGCATCGGTTTCGCTCCTCTCGGCGTCTCTCCGAGTTTCCTCCTTCACGCTGACTGATATACACAATTATGTATATCAGCTGGTAATTGGGGGTGATCAGTCATTAACAAAGGGTGTGCGTGCCTGCTCGGGGGCGGGCACGCGGGAGGTTCAGGTGAGGGCGGTGTAGTCGGGCTTGCGCTTGGCGACGAAGGCGTCGACGCCTTCGCGGCCGGTGGGACTGGCGGCGGCCGCGGCGATGAAGTCGCGCTCGCGGTCGAGCTGCTCGTCGAGGGTGTTCGTGACCGACTGGGCGAGAAGGGATTTCATCGCCGCGTAGGTGGAACGCGGGCCGCGGGCGAGAGTCGTTGCCAGGGCGAGGGTTTCGGCGCGGACGTCGGCGTCGTCCACCAGGCGGCTGAGGATGCCGAGCCGCACGGCTTCCTCGCCGTCGAGAATCGCGTCGGCGAGCAGGATTTCGCGCGCGCGGCCCGCGCCGACCACACGCGGCAGGGTCCACGACATGCCGCCGTCGGGGCTGAACCCGATGCCGGGGTAGGCGGGGCGCAGCTTGGTGGAGGGTCCGCCGAGGGCGATGTCGGCGGCGAGCACCAGGCTCATACCCGCGCCCGCGGCCCAGCCGTGCACGGCGGCGAGCACCGGGACGCGAGTGGCGTCGAGGGCGCGCACGAAATCGTGCAGTTCGGTGGCGAGCTGGTGCAGGCGGCCCGCGCGGTCCTCGGCGGCCGCGAAATCGCGCACGTTGCCGCCCGCGCAGAAGTTCGCGCCCGCGCCGGTCAGCACGACCGCGCCGATCTCCGGTCCGAGGTCGGCCAGCGCGGCGGTGCCCGCGTTGATCCCGGCGAAGTCCATCGAGGTGCCGTTGGCGGCGGTGGCGATGGTGATCTGGAGGACGCCGTCGGTGGCGGTGACGTACTCGGTCTGCTCGGTGGAGGTCATGAACCGCACCCTATCGTTTGCTCGGTCGGCCTTCGACAGGTCCCGGGGGCCGTACCATCCGCAGCTGCTGGGCGACGGTGAACGCCTCGGTCCGCCGCCCGCCGTCGAGCTCGAAGCCGTACTTGCGATAGAACCGCCGGGCGCGCGGGTTCGCCTCGAAAACCCAGAGGTAGTGGGACTTTTCGGGGACGAGTACGGCACGCATCAGGTCGTGCGCCACACCTTTTCCGTACCAGGCGGCCCGCACGTACAGCGCGTACAGGATGCGCTCGGCGGCGGCATCGTCCTCGGCGACCGCGGCCCTCGCGAACCCGATGACCTCGTCCCCGTGCAGGGCGACCACCGTGTCGTGGGGGTGCGCCACCCGGAACCGCTCCAATTGCTCCGCTCGCCGCTCCACATCGAACGCGTCGAGCACGTGGTCGGGCACGATCCCCCGATACGCCTCCCGCCAGCAGGCGATATGGCACTCGGCCAGCCCCCGCACGTGCCGGGCCTCCAACTCCTCGATCCGCCACTCGCTCACGCCGAGGCGCCGTTCGCGGGCGGGGAATCCTCTTGTGCCGGACGGCAACTGGGGTCGTGGGCGAGGAAGAGGCGTTCTAGCGCGGCGTGGAACGACCCGCGCTCGTCCGCGCTGAGCGGCGCGAGGAATTCGTCCTGGGCGGCGGCGAGCAGGGCCAGGGCCTCGCCGAGCGACCGCTGCCCGGACTCGGTGACGGTGACGAGGAAGCGCCTGCGGTCGGTCGCGTCGCGCTCCCGGCGCGCGTAGCCGAGGGATTCCAGCTTGTCGACCACGCCGACCATCGTCGTGCGATCCAGCCCTGCCACCTCGGCCAGTTCCCGCTGCGAGAGCGGCCGCGCGGCGGCGAATCCGAGCACGCGCACGTCCCGGGCGGTCAGCTGCCACCGGGTCAGCAGTGATTCGGTGCGTTCCCGCATGACCTCGCCGAGCCGCACCACGAGATACCCGGTCGAGGACGTGACGAGTTCCGGCTGCACCGGGGGAAGGCGACCCATGTGTTCACCCTACCGATCATTGTCAACACCTGTGATGGTCATATAGCCTGATAATCAGTGCTACTGATGAATTGGAGATTCGACATGACCACAGGACGTGGTGAGCGAACGGTTCGAGTGCTGCTGGTGACGACGGGGGTGGTCACCGCGACGCCGGCTTTGGCCCTGCTCGACCCGTACGCGCTGGAATGGACCTACGGCGTGACGAATCCCGACGCGATGACCCTCGCGCTGCTGCAACATCGCGGCATGCTGCAATTCGTGCTGGGCGCGGCTCTGGTGTGGGCGGCGTGGTTCCGGCCCGCCCGCCCGGCCGCGGCGCTGGGGGCGGTCGCGACGAAAACGGTGTTCCTCGCATTGATTCTGCCGAACGCCGCGATCCGCGGTGATCTGGCGCTGTTCAGCGTTATCTTCGACCTGTTCTGCGTCGTGGTGCTGACGGCGATCGCGGTCCGGCAGCTGTACCCTCAGTTCGCCGCACGCGCGCTGCCGGCGTAGAACGCAAACGCGGACAACGCTTTCCGGTCATGTGTGGCGAACCTCGCCACCGTGCCGCCGCCGAGCGGGGGCGCCGAAGCGCGAGGGCCGCGCGGTCAGTCCTGGTCGCCCTCGCACCAGTCGTCGAAGGCGTCGAACGCCTGCTGGGCGGGCTCGGGGATCGAGTCCTCGATCGCGTCTTCGATGGGGTCCCACGCGGCGGCGCAGCCCTCGGGGGCGGGCGGCCACGTCTCGATCCACTGGGCGAGCGGGCAGGTCGGCCGCTCCTCGGGCTCCTGCGGTTGGGCGTTCGCGACGCCCGCGACGGCCAGCGTCAAGCCCGCCGCGACACTGGTGGTGGCGATGATCCGGTGCACGATTCCCACGACATCCTCCCGTCCACGCTGACATGAATGCCTGCGATCGTACGCCCGCGGGAACGAGCCCCCGGTCAGCGTGCGCGAGCGCTCCAGCGGCCGTCGTAGCGCACCTCGATCGGGTGCTCGAACGCCGTCGAGACGTGCTCGGTGGTGATCACCTCGGTCGCGGTGCCGGAGGCGACCGTCCGGCCGCCTGCGATGAGCAGCGCGTGCGTGGTGCTGCTCGGCAACTCCTCGAGATGGTGGGTGACCAGCACCGATGCCACGCCGGGGTGGCTGCGGTCGAGGTCGTCGATGGTGGTGAGGAGCTGTTCGCGGGCGGCCAGGTCGAGACCCGTGGCGGGTTCGTCGAGCAGCAGCACGTCGGGGTCGTCGATCAGGGCGCGGGCGCGGACATCGGCGAACCTCTCTACTTGTCTGAGGAGTTCAGTGTAGTTGTGCTGGCCGCGGCGGACATTCAGTTCGTCCCCGGGGAAACATCCTCTGTGACAACGGGAATCAGCGTCTCGAGAGCCGGGTGCAGCTCGGCGAGTTCGGTGAGTGCCTTCGCCCACCCCGGGCGGCGGTGCGGGGACAGGGCGAGGGCTTGGCGCAAGCTGGTGGCGGCGTTGGGGTTTTCGTCGATCGCGGCCGAACAGGCGTCGTAGAAGCCGATGACGGCGAGGGCGTCGTGGTCGCGGGCGGTGGTGAGGGCGACCTCGACCAGCAGTTGGAGAGCCGGGGCGCGGTGGAGGTCGCGAATGGTGGCGTCGAGCAGGGGCGGGAAGCGGGTGGGGTTCTCGACGGCCGCGAAGACCTCGTCCAGCAAGTCCTGATCGCGCTCCTCGACGGCGAGGGCGACCAGGCCCGCGGCGCGCCGGAGCCGGACGTCGGCGGGATCGGCCCGGACCTGCTCCATGATGGCGGCCAAGGTGCCCTCCTCGGCGAGGTCACCGAGATCGCCGCGCAGGGTCTCGCGCTGCGTCGCGGCGGGAGCGGACAGGAAGTCCCGCCACGCGCCCAGGCGCAGGAGGGGTTCGTAGGCGTCCTCGACACCGTGGTCCTTGGCGTGGTCGCGGGTCGCGGCGAGCCGGGCGGCGTGGAACTCGTCGACGATCAGAAACGCTTCCGCCACAGCGACATCCGCGTGCGGTCGCAGCAGTTCGGGATGGTCGAGCAGGACGTCGCGTTCCTGGTCGAAGGTCTCGCACTCCACCCATCGCATGGCCGTCTCGACCAGCCGTGCGTCGACCGTCATCCACGGCGCGGGTTGCGTGCCGGTGCGCTCGGCCCACCACGCGTCCCAGGTGAGCGGATCGTTGCGGCGGTGCCAGCGCACCGCGTGATGGAGAATCGCCAGCAGTCCGCGGTCGGTCACCTCGGACTGCAATTGCGCCAGCCATTCCAGGGCGCGCCTGCTGCCCGGGTGTTTCCCGCGCGCGCGGGCCAGTCGCAGGAACTGCGACGGTTCGGTGTCCAGGTGCGCGATGGCGCGCTGCCACGCGTCCTCGGCCTCGTCGCGCCTGCCCACCTGGGCGAGGGCGAGTTCCAGCGCGTGCAGGGCCTGCGCGAGGCCGGTGACGCAGGACCGGTCCGTAGGGGAGAGGTGGCGGTAGATGTCCACCATCTCCTCGTAGGCGGTGACGGTGTCGTCGAACCGTTCCCCAAGGTCGTAGAGATCGGCCAGCGTGCCGAGTGTGGCGAGCAGATCGGGGAGGTGGTCCGGATCGTCGCCGGCCAGGTGCCGGTAGAGACCGCGTGCCTCCTCGACGGCGGTGATCGCGCCGTCGGTGCGGCCGGCCTGCCCGAGTGCGGCGCCGAGGCTCGTCAACGCCTCCGCCAAGGCGTCCGGGTCGGCGGCGAGCGACCGCTGCCGGGCGACGGCCCGTTCGGCGGCGGTCACTGCGGGGTCGCGCCCGTTCTCGCGGTCGTGGGCGCCGAGCGGATCGAAGGTCAAGGCGAACTCCGAAGGGTAGGCGGTGGTCGGGGTGAAACGGCTCCGGTTTGGTCGAACGTCCGGGATTTCGGCCTGTCAGAGCCGTTCCGGACGCGCCGACACCACCACACCACACCGCCCGCCGATTGCCGAGCGCCGGACGGGCAAGTCGGGGGAAACGCCGGGTGAAAACCCGGGGCGATCAGCCTTTGGCGAGCAGCGCGCCACCGAGTCCGACCAGCGCCACCCCCGACAGCGCGGAGATGCGGCGGCGAACGGTGTTGCGACGCAACAGCTCCTCTGCCTTCCCGAGCAGGGCGACCACCGCGCAGTACCAGGCCAGGGCGAGGACCCGGAAGGTGGCGGCCAGCACCGCGTGCTGGGCCAGCCCGGTGAGCGGGTGCAGATCGAACTGGGGGAACAAGGAGAGGTGGAAGGCGGCGACCTTCGGGTTCAACAGGTTGCTGAACAGTCCCTGCCGGAAGCCCGCCGCGCGGGTGGCGGTGCGGCGCGGCGCCGGTTCCGCCGTCACCGGTTCCCGCCCGCGACGGGACAGCGCGCAGCGCGCCGATCCCCAGGTAGAGCAGGTAGGCCGCGCCCGCCACCCGCAGGGCCAGGTACACCGGTTCGGATGCGGCGAGGATCGCGGTCAGGCCCACCGCCAGCACCGCGTTGCCGGTCATGATCCCCGCCGCGGTCGCCGCCGCGCCGGGCCGCCCGCCGTAGGCCGCGTTGCGCAGCAGGAGCGTGAGGTCGGGCCCCGGCACCACGATGATGATCAGCGAGACGGCGACGAAGCCGAGTAGCTGGGAGAGCGCGGCACCTCCTCCGCGAACGCGGTCAGCGCGCGAACATCACTGTCATCGATACCGAAGCACGCCCGTACGTACGGGCGCAACGGCGCGCGGTCGTGGAACGCGTCACCGGGAATGGTGGCCAGCCCGTAGTCGCTCAGCAGCACCTCCGCGGCGTCCCAGCCGGTGGCCACGCCCATCTCGGTGCAGTCGACGAGCAGGTAGTACGCGCCGACGGGCGAGTTCGGGCGCAGGCCGAGCGCGGTGAACGCGGCGGCCACCACGTCCTTGCGGCGGCGCAGATCTGCGCGCATCGACTCGTAATAGCCGGAGGGCAGGCGCAGCGCGGCCACCGCCACTTCTTGCAGCGGTGTCGGCGCGCAAACGGTGAGCAGGTCGGCCGCCTTGCCGAGCCCCGCCGCGAGCGGACCGGGGGCCGCGGCGTAGCCGAGTCGCCAGCCGGGCACGCCGTAGGTCTTCGACAGACCCGAGATGGTGACCGTGCGGGCGCGCACCTCCGGAGCCAGCGCGGCCGGCGACAGGTGCGGCGCGGCGTCGAAATAGATGTACTCGTAGATCTCGTCGGACAGGATCAGCAAGTCGTACTGTTCGGCGACCGCCGCCACCGCCTCCAGTTCCGCGCGCGTCAGCCGGTGCCCGGACGGATTCGACGGCGTGCACACCACCACGGCCCGGGTGTCCCGTGAGACGGCGGCGCGGAGCATGCCCTCGGTGAGCCGGTCGGTGAACGGGTCCAGCGGCACGGTCGCGACCTGTAATCCGTGCGCGCGGGCCAGATCTCGGTGATAGCTGTAGAACGGTTCGATGAGCAGCACCTCCGATCCGGGGTCCAGCAGGGCGAGCAGGGCCGCGCTGTAGGCCCCGGTCGCCCCGATGGTCACCACCACCTCGTGTTCGGGGTCGTACTCGATACCGTTGTAGGTCAAGAATTTTCGTGATATCTCACGACGCAACGCCGGCTCGCCCCGCGCGGGGCCGTAGGACTGGTTCGCGCCCGCGGCCCGGTGCGCGAGGGCATCCAGCAGCGCGGGCGGCGGCGGTGTGCGCGACAAGCCCTGGCCGAGGTTGATCGCGCCGCGCGCGATACTGCGCGCGGTGGTGTCGCGGATCACCGAATCGGTCACCGACGAAAGTCGTTGGGAAACCATCGATTTGCCTCCCTGTTCAGTAGCGCTCAGGCGGCGGTCCAGCCGCCGTCGACTTCGACCGTCGCGCCGGTCACGTACCCGGCCACATCGGACAGCAGGAACGCGCTCACGCCGACCAACTCCTCCGGGCGGCCCCATCGCCCCGGCGGAATCCTGGCCAGCAGCGCCGCCGACCGGTCGGGGTCGGCGCGCAGCGCGCCGGTGAGATCGGTGGCGAAGTACCCCGCCGTGATCGCGTTGACCCGCACCCCGGCGCTCGACCACTCGACCGCCAGCGCTCGAGTCAGTTGTGCCACACCGCCTTTGGAGGCGGCGTAGGCGACGACATGGCGTCCCCCGGACTGCTGCAGCACCGACGAGAGATTCACGACACTGCCGCGTCCGGCCGCCAGCATATGCCCTCCGACCGCCCTCGTCACAGCGAAGATTCCCGTGAGATTCGTCGCCAGCACCGCCTCGAACCGCTCCACCGGAACTTCGGTCGCGGGGGCACGCGAGATGATGCCCGCGCTGTTGACCAGACCGTGCGGCACGCCGTGCGCGGCAACCAGGTCATCGATCGCCGCGGTGATCCGCGCTTCGGGCGCGGTGACGTCCAGCGCGATGCTGGAGGCTTTCGAACCCGAATCACGCAGTGACGCGGCGATATTCGCGGCCGTGCCGGCGTCGCGGCCGCCGATCACGACATGTGCGCCGAGCCGGGCGGGGCCGGTCGCGATCGCCCGCCCCAACCCCCGGGTGGCGCCCGTCACGAGCACCACCCGGTCGGTCAGGTCGAACAACGCGCCGGCCCCGCTCGCCCGCGCGTTCCCGACTCACGAAGCGACCGCCGCCAGTTCGCGGTCGATGGTCGTGCTGTGGTACCAGGGATTGCCCGCCGCCTCGGAGATCAGATTGCGCGAGTCGACCTCGCGATACCTGCCCGATTCCAGCGTGGCGCGCTGGATCACCTCCAGTGCGTGGAAGTACTTGTGCAAGAAGGTGTCTCCGCGCAAGGTCGGCCGGGTGAACCTGATCTCGGCGTTCTCCGGCCGCGGCGCGGTGAGTAGCGATTCCAGGTTCGCCGCCTTGCGGCGGGTGTACTCGTCGTCGTCGGGATCGTCGATGAGCAGCACGCTGTGCCTGCGCTCGGGGTCGGAGAGCGTGGCGACCTCGCTGTGGCAGAACTCGTGGAAGTAGGTGCGGGTGGCGGGCACCATCGCCATCTCGTTCAGGTGCATCTTGGCCAGCTTCAGCAGGCTCTCATGCCATTTGGGCGTGGCGATCATGATGTTGGCGTCGATGCTGCGCTCCGCGAACGCCCGTGCCACCTGGGCGGACGGCACGTCGTACAGGCCGTCGAGATCGGCGGCCAGCGTGGCGAGCTTGTCGTGATGGTCGTCCTCGATCACCCCGAGCCGGGCGAACAGCCGATGAAGCGGGAATAGCGATTCAAACGAGTTTCCACCGAAACCCCCTCGTGGGTATGCCGAACCTGAGAACATGGAATGTCGATCAGTGGAGCGCGCCCGATTCGAGGGTAGGTGCGCGCGTTTCGGCGGGGACACACATTCGATCCCGGGGATCGGAAGTGTTGCCGTCCGTGGTGAGAGGCGCTCCGGTGCAAGGGATTCGCCGATTCGTCCGATCTGCCGCTATTTCGCCGAGGAATGGCGAGGGTGAAATTCTATGGCACGCCATCGAATGGTGCGAGAGTGAATTCTCGCGCCGTTGCGGTGGGAGTCAGCCGGTTTCGCGGGGTTTGTCGGGAATGCCGAGGCGCAGGTGCTCGCTGTGGTAGATCGCCTCGTCGAGAAGTTGGGCGACGTGGGTGTCGTAGAGGGTGTACACGATGCTGCGGCCGGTGCGGGTGCCGACGACCAGGCCGAGATTGCGCAGCAGGCGCAGCTGATGGGAGACGGCGGACTGCTCCATGCCGATGGCCTCGGCCAGCTCGGTCACGGCGAGGGGGCCGTGGCGTAGCTGGGTGAGGATCATCAGGCGGCTCGGGGTGGCCAGCGCCTGGAGCGTGGTGGCGACGTGGGCGGCCGCTTCGGCGTCCAGACGCGCGGCGGGGCGGTCCCTGCCTTCGACGCCGTGTCCCATGGGGGCAGGGTACCTCGAGCAGAACATATGAAGACATGTTCAAGTATTCTGATATGGTCGGGTCGTTCCGTTCGTCGTCCTGGAGGTGGCCTGTGGTCGCGCCGACCGTTCCGTCGACCCGTCCCGCGCGGCGCGTGCCAGTGCGTCGGACCAGGTTGTTCGAGCTCGCTGAGATGCGCTGGGCCGCAGCATCTCTGGTGCTGTTCCTGGCGGGATTGGCCGCTCAGCTCGCCGGTGCTCCGGAGTGGTCGTGGTGGGGCTTGTATCTCGCCTGCTATGCGGCGGGCGGCTGGGAGCCGGGACTGTCGGGATTGCGGGCGCTGCGGGAGAGGACGCTCGACGTCGATCTGCTGATGGTGGTCGCCGCGATCGGCGCGGCCGCGATCGGTCAGATCACGGACGGTGCGCTGCTCATCGTCATCTTCGCGACGTCCGGGGCGTTGGAGGCGCTGGCGACCGCCCGGACGGAGGACTCGGTGCGGGGGCTGCTCGACCTCGCGCCCGACACCGCCACCCGGGTGCGTGCCGACGGTGCGGAGGACGTGGTGGAGGCGGCGCGGCTGGCGGTCGGCGACGTGCTGGTCGTGCGCCCCGGAGAACGAATCGCCGCCGACGCCACCGTGATCGACGGGGCGAGCGAAGTCGACCAGGCCACCATTACCGGCGAACCGCTACCGGTCGACAAGGGCGCGGGCGACGACGTGTTCGCCGGAACCCTCAACGGCACAGGCGCTTTGCGGCTGCGCGTCGACCGGCGGGCCGAGGATTCCGTCGTCGCGCGGATCGCGGGGTTGGTCGATCAGGCCGGTCGCACCAAGGCGCGGACCCAGCTGTTCATCGAGAAGGTCGAGCAGCGGTATTCGATCGGGATGGTGATCGCGACGCTGGCGGTGTTCACGGTGCCGTTGCTGGTGGGCGAGGATCTGGAGCGAGCCCTGTTGCGCGCCATGACCTTCATGATCGTGGCGTCGCCGTGCGCGATCGTGCTGGCGACGATGCCGCCGCTGCTGGCCGCCATCGCCAACGCGGGGCGCCACGGTGTGCTGGTGAAGTCGGCGGTGGTGATGGAACAACTCGGGCAGACGAGTGTGATCGCGTTCGACAAGACCGGCACCCTCACGCGCGGTACGCCGCGACTGGTCGAGATCCGCGTGCTGACAACGGAGTTCGGCGAGCGCGAACTATTGCGGCTGGCGGCATCGGTGGAGCACTTCAGTGAACATCCGCTGGCGGTCGCGGTGGTGCGGGCGGCGCGTGAGCGCGGGGTCGAGCCTGCGGCGGTGACCGATTTCGTGGCGTCGCCGGGGCGCGGTGTATCCGGCGTCGTCGGTGGACGGCTCATCGCTGCCGGATCACCCGCGGCGGTGTTGGGTGAATCACTCGGCGACACAGTGGCCTTCACCGTCGAGGAGTTCCAGTACCGGGGCTGGACGGCCGTCGTCGTGACTTGCGATGGAGAGCCCGTCGGGGTGCTCGCGCTCGCTGACGAGTTGCGACCCGACGCGGTGGACGCGGTCGGCGCGGCGCGCGCCGTCACCGGTGCCGCGCCGATTCTGCTGACCGGTGACAATGCCGCGACCGCGAGCCGGTTGGCCGCGGAGATCGGCATCGCCGACGTTCGCGCGGATCTGCTACCGCACGAGAAGGTAGCTACGGTGGAGGAATTGCGCTCGGCGGGGCATCAGGTGACCGTCGTCGGCGACGGCATCAACGACGCCCCGGCGCTGGCCGCCGCGCACACGGGCATCGCCATGGGCGGCGCGGGCGCCGACCTCACCTTGCAGACCGCCGACGCCGTCGTCGTCCGCGACGACCTCACCGCCATCCCCGCCGTCATCGCCCTCTCCCGCCGCGCCCGCCGCATCGTCATCGCCAACCTGACCCTCGCCGCCACCGCCATCGCCGTCCTGGTGATCTGGGACCTCGCCGGCCACCTCCCCCTCCCGCTCGGCGTGGCGGGCCACGAAGGGTCCACAATCCTGGTGGCCCTCAACGGTTTACGAATGCTCCGCTCGTCGGCGTGGAAGCAGCCGTCTCCGGTGGACTGAGTTGCCGGTAGCGCCATCGGCTGCGGGTGATCCCGTGCCTCCGCACGACCGACGTCGCGAAGCCCCGTGCGGCTCCCGGCAGGGTCCGCCGCCGACCAGGGCACGGGACGGCGACCTCATACGTCGCGGCGAGCGAGGGCACTAAGCACTTCATCGCAGGACAGCGAGCATCAGGTGGGGGATTCCTGGTGGGTGTGCGAGCTGGAAGTGGGGGTTTCGCGGGCGGGTACATTCGGGCGGAGGTCGGTCCGCGCTGGAGGGAGGGTGAGGGATTGTTCGAAGTGGAGGGGGTGACGAAGCGGCTCGGGGAGACGGTCGCGAACGACGAGGTGTGTCTGACGGTGGGGGAGGGGGAGTTCTTCGGGTTGCTCGGGAGCAATGGGGCGGGGAAGAGCACGCTGGTGAAGCTGATGCTCGGATTGCTCGAACCGGACGCGGGGTGCGTGCGGTACCGGGGAGTGGACGTGCTGGAGCGGCGGGCGCGGGTGGTGGAGTCGGTGGGGTACATGCCGCAGTCGGCGTTCGCGTTGAACAGCCTCACCGTCGCCGAAGCGCTGCTGTACACGGCGAAGATCAAGGGCCTCGGCCGGGCCGCGGCGCGCGCCGACCGGGACCGGATCGTGGACACCCTCGATCTGGGCGCGCTGACCGGCCGTTCGGCGCAACGACTTTCGGGCGGCCAGCGGCGGCTGTTACAGCTGGGTGTGGCGTTGACAGCCGACCCGCCGGTGCTGGTGCTGGACGAGCCGACCAACGAGATGGACCCGATCCGACGCCGCGAGGTGTGGGAGTTGCTGTGGCGGCTCAACCGCACGGAAGGCAAGACGATCATCATGGTCACGCACAGTCCGGCCGAGGCGGAGCGCGTGCTGAACAAGGTCGCGATCTTCGACTCCGGCCGGCTGGTGCGGCTGGGCAGTCCGGCGGGATTGCGGGCCGAGACCGGCAGTCGGCTGCGGCTGCGGGTCGGAACCGACGAGTTGGCGACCGGTGTCGAGAGCCTGCGGAACGCGGTGGAGCCATGGTGCACCGACCTCACGCTCACCTACGACGCGCTGCTCGCGCACACCGAGCCGGGCGCGGTGGAGGCCGTGGCGCGCGTGCTGGACGAACTGGGCGTCCACGACTACACGATCGGGCCGGTGGGCCTGGAGGACATCTACATCACGGCGCTGTCCGGTGACGGGGAGGGGCGGCGGTGAGGGATGTCGGGCATGTCCTGGACGTGGTGCGCATCCAGCTCACGAACTGGCGCTGGTCGTGGCCCTCGATGGTGCTGACCGGCATGATCACGCCGATCGTCTCGCTGCTCGCGCTGGGCGCCATGTCGTCGGACACCGCTGCCAAGCCCCACATCTTCGCGGGCGCGCTGACCATCGCCCTGCTGTTCGAGATGCAGAACAAGATCGCCGCGAACTTCTCGCACATGACCGACACCGGCGCATTCGAGTTCTTCGCCTCGCTCCCGCTGCGCCGCGAGTCGCTGATCGCCGGCACCCTGGCCGCGTTTCTGCTGCTCGCATTGCCCGCGCTGGTGGTGACGACGGTGGTCGGCTGGGCGGTCCTGGATCTGCGTTTCACCCCGAACGTGCTCGCCGTGCCGCCGGTGGTGTGCGCGGTGGCGGCCTTCGCCGGGATCGGCGCGATCATCGGTGCGGGCTCGTCCTCCCCGAACCAGGCGTCGGGCCTGAGCCTGGCGGTGACCGTGCTGCTGTCCGGCGCGGGCCCGGTGGTGATCCCGCCGGACCGCCTCCCGTCCTGGCTGCGCGCCGTGGGCCCCTACAACCCGGCCGCCCTCGCCTCGGACTCGCTCCGCGCCCTGTCCACCGGCGCCTCCACCTACGGCCTCCTCTGGAACCTGATCGGCCTGACCCTCTTCGCAGCCCTGGTCCTCCTCCTGGTCCGCCGCGTAATACCCTGGCGCGGCCGCGAACGTCCGTGCCGACCCCTGGTCATCTCCCGACGTGCGCCGCGGCCCCGGCAACTCGGGCGTCGAACAATGTGACGGCCGGTTCGTCGCGATCTGCCTCAGGGCTCATACCCACGACTCCCACAGCGCGACAACTCTCGATCCGTCGTTCGCCAGTGCGGCACCACGCCTACCCGCCGACGAATTGCGCCAGGTGATCCCCGTGCTGCGCATCGGGCGAAGCGCGGTCGGGACACGAGCGGACACGATATGCCGCGGCCCGAGGCCGCGCGGCACCGCAGCGGCGCGATGACCGTCGCGGGACGAGTACCGCGAATAGCCAAGACCGGCAACGAGATCGGCGAACCTCGGCCTCCGGCGCGACCGACGCCGCCCGGACCGCCGCAGTGCGATCCGACCGCTCGAGCACCGCCCACGACGATGCCGCCGAATCGGTTGGCGAGCCGGCGGGCAGACCGTCGCCTGAACGGCCGCTTCCCGGAACCTGAGGTCCGCGTGAATTCGGCGGTGTTTCCGCAGCTCCGCGCAGCGAGTGATTGCGAGTTGTCGGGGTGCGGTGGTAAGGGAAGACTAGGGTGATGGATCATCTGGGTTACGCGGAGTTCCTGTCCTCGAAGTACCGGACCGGCATCGCCATCGAGCCACGTTCCAGCTGGTGGGAGTGGCGCGGGCGCGATGTTCACCTGCTTCGCGCGGTCGTCGATGACGCACCGGTCCGGATGGTGGTCATCCACGGCGCGGGTGGACACGCCGCGATGCTGTGGCCGTTCGCAGCCGCGGTCGCCAGCGAAGGCGTCGACGTCACGGCCCTCGACCTGCCCCTGTACGGGCGGACGGTGGAGCCGAACCCCGCGACGGTCCGCTACGCGGACTGGGTCGACCTGCTGTGTGACTTCGTCCATACGCAGACCGCGATCGACGATCGTCCGCTCGTGCTCTTCGGCGCGAGTATGGGCGGACTGCTGGCCTACGAGGTCGCCGCCCGCACCGACGCGGTGGCCTACGTGGTGGTGACATGCCTGCTGGACCCGGCCGATCCGCAGGCCCGCGCCGCCGCGATGCGCTGCGCCGCCGCCGGGCGTTACGCCCCTCAACTGCTCGGGGTGACCGACACGCTGTTCGGACGCGTACGGGTGCCGATCCGATGGCTGGTGAAGATGGACAAGATGAGCCGGGATCCGAAGCTGTCCAAGCGCTGTGCCGAGGACCCGGTCGGCGGCGGGGTTTCGGTTCCGCTCGGATTCTTGGCGAGTTTCGTCGCCTACCCCACGACGCCTCCGGAGGAATTCGCCACACCGATCACCTTGGTCCACCCAGCCGCGGACGAGTGGACACCACCCGTTCTGAGCGAGCGGTTCCTCGCGCGCATCCCCGGCCGAACCGAGATGATCCTGCTGGAAGGTTGCGGACACTTCCCTGTCGAGGAGCCCGGGGTCGGGCAACTGGCGGACGCACTGCGTGCCGTGCGCGCGCGGGTGATCGAGTCAATCCAGTGACGGCATCCTGCTGTTCTCAGGGGCCAGTCGGCACACCAGTTCCAGCAGGCTGTCGGTCGTGACCGGATGCCAGAGCCGCACACGATGCACTTGGGCGTCGACACCGTGGATGACCGCACGCGCGGTCATCATCGAATCGTCGCCGCCGCGGCCACATCGTTCGAGATGAAAGGCGACCTCCGTGGCCAGGTACTCCTCGAAGGCCTGGACGGCCTCCAGCTCTTCGATGTGCCGGAGCACCAGGCGATGCATCAGAGCGTGCACCGCGGGCGGACTGCTGTGCAGATCCATGACGACGTCCAGGATCGTGCGCATCGTGACCTCGAACGGCGGCAGCGTCCGGCGCAGATCGGACAGGACCGCACCCAGCCGACGGCCGCTCTCGATCAGGTGACGCTCGGCCAGACTGTAGAGCATCGCCTGCTTGTTCGGAAAGTACTGGTAGAGGGTCCCGACCGACATCCCGGCGCGTTCGGCGATGCGATCGGTTGTTGTGGATAGGCCCTCTTTCGAAAACATCTGGGCGGCCGCCTCCAGCAGGACGTCCACCGTATTTCGAGATCGATCCTGGCGCGGTCGTTTTCGCGGTTTGTCGAGCATCGACTAGCCAGAGTACCGGAGCGACCGGCCCGCGACCCGGCCTTCGATGGTCCCGGCCTGGATTCACGCGGCAGAGGACAGGGCTCGCATTCCGCCGCGTGGTGTAGATGTTGATCTTGGGTCACGGTAATCTCCCATCCGTCTGCATGCCCGATTCATGCGGTTCTCTGGGAGGTCTTGCAGCGGCGGCAATGTGGCCCTCGGCGCGGGACCTGTGTGGTGATATGGGGTGGTGCTGTGCAGTTTTCGGTCCTCGGTCCAATCCGCGCTCATAGCGAAGACGGCAGCGATTGCTCGCCACGGACATTGAAGCTCCGGATACTCCTCGCCCTGCTGGTGGAGGGCGCCAATGGGGTTGTCTCGGTCGATGAACTGGTCACCGGATTGTGGGACAAGCCGCCGAAGACCGCCGTGTGCGCGGTACAGGTCTACGTGTCGCAACTGCGAAAGCACTTTGCGTCACTACCCACGCTCATCGAAACCCGCGACCCCGGCTACGTGTTGCACTCGACTGCCCAGCAAAGCGATCTGCACCGCGCGGAACTCCTGCGCGCACAGGTCAATGCCGCCGAATGCCGCGGCAACCGGTCGGAGGCCTCGGCGTTGTTGTCCCAGTACCTGGCCCTCTGGTCCGGACCCGCGTTCGCCGACGTTCGGCGAACGGCCCACATGACCCAATTGGCCGCCTACTTCGACGAGCAGCGAGCCCGCGCTCTGCAACGCAGGATATCGCTGGATCTCGTGCTCGGACGCCACGAGGCACTCGTCCCCGAACTGGTCGATCTCGTTGCGCGTCATACGCATTGGGAAAAGATCGGGGCCTACCTCATGCTGGCTCTCTTCCGGTCCGGGCGCGCGGCCGACGCATTGGCGGTGTTCACCAGGATCAGGAATTCACTGGTGACCTCACACGGCATCGGGCCGAGCCATGAACTGAGAATCCTCCAGCAGATGATCCTGCGCGGCGATCCGGACCTGGCCGACCCCGCACTGCTCGCCGAACCGATCGGCACGGGCGATGGCGTGCTCCGCGCCCGCGCCCGCGTGGTCCTCCCGCACCGGCCGATTTCCAGGCACCACTCCTGACGCCGGCGGCACGGGCGGAGGTTCGTGACCTTGCCGCCGTGCCGTGCCGCCACGGAGTTCGGTCATGCCCGGCCCCGCCACGGTCGCGCCGAGCGACCGGTCGCCGATCCTGGCGCCGGTGGCGTCCTCGGAGATCTGCGCTCGAGCCGGCGGGCCTGCGTTCGCGGACCGGCGTCCGGCTACCGACGCAAGCGCAACCTGCTGAAACATAATATCTCCGAGAATGACCCATAAATGGCGCTTAAGCCTCACTTAAACCTCGCCGATAAGACGCTGAATCGACATGCCTGAAATCGCTTTCCGGCCTTGATTTACCCGCACCGGCGCGTCACTCTGAAGTGACCGGGAAATACTCGTCGCACATTTCGATCCGATCGGAGCGCTGCATGCATACCGAATCCGCAGGCTGGAAGGTGTCGAACAATTCTGCCGGACCGGACCACGGGCGCAATACGACCGACTACGATCCGAATCGATACGATTCCATCCTCACCGCTGTCGGACGCAGCTGGATGAGCGGCAAGCAGCCACACATCCGGCCCGGTCGCACGACGACGCTGGCCATCGAAACGACGTTGCCGCACGATCCGCGCACGGTATTCGATTTCTGCCTCAACGGAATCAACTTCGCCGCGACCATGCCGGATCCGCTCGAGTATTTCTGGGCATCGAAATTGCAGGGCGAACTGGGCGGGCTGTACGTATTCGATTGGTGGTACAAACGCGTCTTCCCGATTCGCTGGGCGGCGCTCGTAGACTATTACGACGACGGCCGCGAATTCTCCGACATCCAAGTGCGCGGAATGTTTCGCTATTTCCATCACACCCACACCTGCCAGCCCACAGACGATGGCGGCACACACTACCGCGACACGATCGTCTTCCGTACCGCGCTGGGGCCGTGGATGGATCGGATCGTGGTCGCACACGAGATGGAACGAGTATTCCGAGTTCGGCACGAACGCATGTCACGCATGCTGCGAGCCGGCGTCTGAGATGTCGAGGACGAGAGGAGCCGGCGATGGAAGTCAAAGCAGTGGGCACCGATCGCAAGCGCGCCCGCGAATGGGTGGATGTGCCGTTCCGGCTCTATCGCAACGAGCCGAACTGGGTACCGCAACTGCGCAAGGACTCCTTTCGATACCTGGATCCCGCGCGTAGTCCGTTGCGGGGGGAGGCGATCACCGAGCACTTCGTGCTCTACGACGGCGGCGAGCCCATCGGACGCGTCGCCACGACGATCCAGCAGGCCTACATCGACAAACACCGAGAACAGGTGGGCTTCTTCGGGTTTCTGGACGCGCCCGCGGACCGCGCCGCACTCGGGGCGCTGACCACCGCGGCCGAGCAGTGGATACGCGGGCACGGGCTGCGAACCATGGCCGGTCCGTACAACTATTGGAGCGGCCAGGAAATGGGCCTGCTGGTACACGGTTTCGACGAACCACCGCAGGTGTTCCAGACCTGGAACCCCCGGGGCACGCTGGAGTTGCTGCAAGAACTCGGATTCACGATCCGCGTCGAACTCGCCGGATACCGCTTCACCGTGGCGGACATCACCCGTTTCCGGGACCGGCTGGCCCGCTACGACCGTCGCTTCGCCGACAATGCCGCGTTGACCTGCCGGAGCATGACCAGGCGCACCATGAAGCGCGATCTGGAGTTGGTACGCACCCTGTTCAACCGGTCGTTCGCCGACAACTCCGAAGTGATCGCCTACAGCCGAGAGGTTTTCGAGCGGACGGTGCTGCCGATCCGCGGCTTCCTCGATCCCTCGATGGTGGTGTTCGTGGAGCACGAGGGCAGGCCGGTGGGATTCATGTTCATCGCGCCCGACCTGAACCGGATTCTGCACGCGCTCGGCGGCCGGGCGCGGCTGCGCGACTACCCTCGGGTCCGTCGGCTCAGCCGGTCCATCGACTCGGCGATGGTGCTCATCATGGGTGTGGTACCCGACGCTCCAGTCGGCGCGACGAGCAAACTCCTCGTGCACAGCCTCGACGCGCTCCGCGGCAGCCGCTACCGCTCGGTGCAGACCACGTGGGTGCACGAGAGCAACCTGTCGTTCGGCCGGGTGATCGCGCACTATCTCCGCAGTGGCGCCCACAAGAAGTGGGTGCTCGTAGAGAAAGCCGTCGCGACGTGACGGGCCCGGTCTCGGCGGGAAATCCCGTTCCCGAGCGATCGGTTCCGGCGTCGATCGTGGGAATCGGCTGCCGCTTGCCCGGTATCGGTGGCGTGGACCAGTTCTGGCGGGTACTCGTCGACGGGCGCGATTGCACATCGCCGCCGCCGCCCGCGCGGCACATCGGCGAATACCACGGCGGCTACCTGTCCGAGGTGACCGGTTTCGACAACGCGTGGTTCGGTATCTCGGAGCGTGAGGCCGCGGCGATGGACCCGCAGCAGCGCCTGTGTCTCGAGGTCGCCGTCGAGGCGCTCGATGACGCCGCGCTCTCCTTCGATGTTCGCGGCAGCGGCGCAGCGGTACTGGTCGGCGCGTCGTCGTTCGACCACGGCGCCGCCGTGCTCAGCCGTCCCGATCACGTCGGTCCCTACGCCGTGACGGGCTCGGCGCTGAGCATCATCGCCAACCGGATTTCCTACGTCCTGGATCTGCACGGGCCCAGTCTGGTGCTCGACAGCGCTTGTTCGTCCTCGCTGGCCGCCGTCGATCTGGCCTGCCGGTTGCTCGAGTCCGGCGAGGTCCCCTTGGTGTTGGTGGGCGGCGTCAACCTCCAGCTGCTGCCATTCGTCAGCGCCTCCTTCGCCGCCGGGGGCTTCCTGGCCGCCGACGGACGGTGCAAGACTTTCGACGCCGCCGCCGACGGGTACACGCGTGCCGAAGGGTGCGTGGTGCTGGTCCTGCGGCGCACCGCCGACGCCCGTCGCGACGGTGACCGGGTCTACGCCGAGATTCTCGGGACCGCGGTCAATTCCGACGGCCGGTCCAACGGCATCTACGCCCCCAACGGACGTGCCCAGCAGGCGGTGGTCCGGCGCGCCTGGGCGCGATCGGGCCGGGCGCCTGCGGCGGCGGACTACATCGAATGTCACGGCACCGGCACCGCGCTGGGTGATGCCGTCGAGGTCGCGGCACTCGCGGAAGTGCTCGGCACGTCCGAGCGCGCCGCAGGCCGTCCGTTGCACCTGGGGTCGGTGAAGTCGAACGTCGGCCATCTCGAAGCCGGCGCGGGACTGGTGGGGCTGGCGAAGGCGGCGCTGTCGATCCATCGCGGGATCATTCCGCCCAACGCGACCTTCGTCACCGAGAATCCGCTGCTGAAGCTGGCGGAGCGAGGCATGGCTGTGGCCGTGACACCCTACCGATGGGACCGGGACCCCGCGGACCGCCTGGCCGGCGTCAGCTCGTTCGGGTTCGGCGGCACGAACGCGCACGCGGTCGTGGGCGGAGTGGAACCCGACGGCGCCACGGTCGCCGACGCACCTGTCCTGATCGGCCTGTCGGAGACCGACTCCGATCGCTTGCGGGCGTCGGCGCGCCGGATCGCCGACTGGGCTGCCGAGGGACCGCAGGAAGTGCATGCGGCGGATATCGCGGCCACTTGCGCCCGGCCGCGCCCCCACCGCGCGCGGCTGGCGGTGATCGCCGACTCGCTGCCCGGGCTGGCGCAGTCGCTGGACCGGGCCGGGCACGGATCGGCCGATCCGGACAGCGTGGCGGGCGACGGGGCGGCGCCGCGCGGCCCGGTGCTGTTGTTTCCCGGTCAGGGCGGACAGCACTCGGCCATGGGCCGTGCGCTGTGCCGACGCTATGGCGCCTTCCGGACAGCCCTCCGGGAGGCCGTCGATGCCATCACCGAGGTGGGCGGTCCCCTGGTCCGAGCCGACGAGGAAAGTTTCGTCAGCGGGGGGACCACCGTCATCCAGTGTTCGCTGTTCGCCTATCAAGTCGCGCTCGCGGCGCTGCTGCGGCAGTGGGGAGTCGAGCCGTCCGGGGTGATCGGGCACAGTCTCGGCGAGATCGCGGCCGCCCACGTCTGCGGCGCGCTCGGACTCGAGGACGCGGCGCGGGTGGTCGTGTCGCGCAGCCGGGCACTCGCGACGTTGGACGGACGCGGCGCCATGCTGGTCGCCGAACTCACCGCGCAAGATGCGGCACGGGCGATCGCGGGGCACGCCGAGCAGGCCGGCGTCGCCGCGATCAACGGTCCGCGCTCGGTAGTCCTGTCCGGGACGGTGCGGGCGATCGACGCGGTGCGCGCGGAACTCTCGGCGTCCGGCGTCTTCGTGCGGCCGGTCGCGGTCGGCTTCGCCGCGCACAGTCCGCAGGTCGATCCGCTGCGCGACGCTCTCGTTCGCGAGGTCGCCGGAATCCGCCCGCTCGCGCCCGCGGTTCCGCTGTACTCGACCACGCGCCCCGGCCTGCCGGTCACCGCCGAGAACTTCGGCCCGGCGTATTGGGCGGAGAACATGCGCTCGACCGTGCGGTTGCACGACGCGGTGCGCCTCGCCGTCGCCGAAGGACACCGGACGTTCGTAGAGGTGTCCCCGCACCCGGTGTTGTTCCGGTCGATCGCGGAGTCCGGTGACACCGAGGTGTCGGTGCTCCCTGCCGCCGATCGCACCGACGAGACCCGGGCGCTGCTGCGCTGCCTGGCCGAACTGTTCTGCCGCGGAGTCGATCTGAGCTGGGACCAGCAGCCGGGTCGGCTCGTGTCGCTGCCTGCGCGCTCCTGGCGGCACCGTACCTTTCCCCTGCGCACAGACGGGCTCGCGCATCCCACGCCGCCACCGTTCTTCCCGGACGATTTCGACGACCACGTCGTCGGCGACCAGCCGATCGTGCCCGGGGCGGGATGGGTGATCGCCCTCGCCGCGGCGGCGCGGTCCGCGACGGGCGTCCTCACCGAGGTGCGGCTGCACGAGAGGATCGAGGTCGCGGTCGCACGGGCCGGCGAGTACATCGTGAGCAGACGCACGGTGCCGGCGGGTGTACACCTCGCGGTGCACGCGGCCGACGAGCCGGACCGGGTGATCGCCGCCGCGGTCGCGCCGGAGAGGGACACGGACGTCGAGTGGGCGCGGCGCGTCGAACGAGACATCCGAGATGCCGCCTCGCACGAGATATTCGAGCCTGTTCCCGCGCGGGACCTCTACCGCCGCCTCGCCGCGGCCGGTCTCGCCTATGGCGAGCGGTTCCGGATTCTGGTCGACCCACGGGGCGCCCCCGGCATGGCGACCAGCTCACTGCGCGCCGGAGTCCCCGACGCGGTCGCCGTCGATGGATGCCTGCAAACGATAGCGATTGCCGCCAGTGCCGCTCTCGGTCCCGGGCTGACGCCCCTGCCGGTCCGAATCGACCGGATGTGGCGGTCTCCCGCCGCTACCCCCCTCGTGCGGTGCTTGGCACGCGTCACCCACACCGAACCCGATCTGCTCGTCGCCGACGTCGTGGGCATCGCCGCCGACGGATCCGCCGGCATCGTGCTCGCGGGGGTACACCTGGGCCTGGTCCCCGCGCTCGGGGCACCCGAGGTCCTGCTGCGGGAACACTGGGAGGCGATATCGGAGCCACCGCGCGACCCGGCGACCTCGCGACCGGTGCTGGTCGTCGGCGCCACTTCCGTCGCGCACCAGCTCGCCGACGCACTCGCCGGTCGTGCGCGACATACGGTGACCGGGCTCGCCGACGGGAACGAGGGTGACATCGAGGCGGCCCTCGGCGCCGCCGCCGAGGTGGTCGTCTGCTGTGCGAGCGGTCCGTCGGACCCGGACGAGGTCATCGAGCATTCCGCGGCGGCGCTCGCGCTGCTCCAACGACTCGTCGCACACCCGTCGACCCGGTCGCTGACCGTCATTCTGGAATCGGCGGGCGATGAGGTCGACGACCCGTGCCTGGGCGCGGTCGCCGGGCTCGTCCGAACGCTGATGTTCGAGAGCGGACGTGAGATCGTGCTGGCCCGGATGCCAGGAACCCCGACCGCCGCGGACTTCGCTCGCCTCACCCACGCGCTCGGCGCCGCGACCCTGCCCAGCGAGTGCCTGATCCGGCAGGGCCGGGTATTCACGCGCAAACTGGCCAGGACCGAGCGCGGGGGCCTCACGCACCCGGCCATCTCGGACGGTACGTATCTGGTCACCGGTGGACTGGGCGCGATCGGCGCGGCGATCTGCGCTCACCTGCTCGCCTCCGGTGCGGGTGAGATCGTGATCGGCACCCGGCGCCACCGCGAGCTGCCGCCCGAACTGCGCGCCCATCGTCACCGCGTCACCGTGGTGGAGGCGGACGTGGCGGTCGACGCGGATGTCCGCTCGCTGGTGGACATCGCGAGATCGCGGCCACGGCCCCTGCGCGGTGTCGTCCACGCCGCCGGTCTGCTCGAGGACGCCGAGTTCGCGGCGGTGACGCCGGCCCAACTGGGTCGTATGCACCGACCGAAACTCGTTGCGGCGCACAATCTTCTGGCGCACGCCCCGGAGCTGGACTTCGTCGTGCTGTGCTCCTCGATGGCGGGGACGGTCGGTTCGCCCGGGCAGGCGGCGTACGCTTCGGCGAACGCCGCGCTCGACGCCCTCGCGGCACGGCACCGCCGGGCCGGACAGCGCGTGGTATCGATCGCCTGGGGGCCGTGGGCCGGTCGTGGGCTCGCCGAGGGCGGCGCCGCTCACCTGCCCGGCGCCGGCGTGGGCCCTCTGCGCGCCGAACAGGCACTCGTGCTGCTCGACATCGCGCTGAGCGTCGATCTAGCCCACGTGGCGGCGCTGCGCTACGCGCCCACACGAGCGGCCGACACGCTGAGCAGACGCCTGCGTGAGATGGTCGGACCGGCGGGGGACCACCGGCCCGCGCCCGCGCCCGCGTCCGCGTCCGCCACCCCCATCCGCGAGACGAGATCGCGCCCGCCCGCCGTGCCGGAGCGGATTCGCGCCATCATCGCCACCGCCCTGCACATCGACCCGCACCGCGTACCCCTCGACGCGCCGTTCTCCGAACTCGGCATCGATTCCCTGCTCGCCCTCGAGGTGCGACGGACCGTGGAAGCCGCGTTCGGCGTGCGGGTATCCACCGCCGACGTCTTCGGCCATCCCACCGTGACCGCGCTCGCCGCCTTGGTGGACAGCCGGCTCTCGGCGGCGGCCGACGATCACGACGAGGTCGAGGGTCGCCGCGCCGTGGCCGTGGACGAGGCCGCCGAATCCCCGGCCGGACTCACCGACGAACAGCTCGCCACGCGGTTGTCCGCTGTCCTGCGCGCGGTGGGGCAGGACACGGGCGACCGTTCTCAACAGCCGATTCATCCACAGCCGAACTCAGAAAGCGGGGTCCCACGGTGAGCAAGATCGTCGTCGCCGGAGCGAACGGATACACCGGCAGGCTCGTCGCCGCCGAACTCAGGACCCGCGGCGTGTCCGTGCAACTGGCCGTCCGTCGGCCCGAAGCGGGGCAGTCGCTGCTCACCGATCTCGGGCATCCGCCGATGTTCACCACCACGACATTCGAAGCGCACCGCGGCAGCTCGCCGGTACCGGGGCTCGCGGCGGGCGATGTGGTGATCAACTGCATCGGGCCCTACGCGCTCACCGGACCGGGCATCATCGACAGCGCGATCCGAGGCAAGGCGCACTACCTCGACGCCGCGGGAGAATCGGGATTCCTCCGCGAGGTCTTCGCCGGGAGCCACGCAGCCGCCCGTGCCGCGGGCACGGTGGTCGCGCCGGGATTCGGATTCGAGTCGGTACCAGGCCACCTCGCCGCGGCGCGCGCCGTGCAGGCGGCGGGAGACAGCGCCACAGGCGTGGAGATCTTCTACTCCTGCGATCCACGAGCGGCCAGTCACGGCACCGTCAACTCCGCGGTCCGGGCCACTCAGGAACCCGCGCACCGGCTGACCGGCGGCGTCCTCTTGTCGGAAGAACTCGGTGCGCGCCGACGCGTCTGGCCGATCGCGGGCAGGCGTTATCACGGCGTGTCGATCGGCACCACCGAAGCGCTGGCGCTGCCCCGGGCGTTCCCGCGGCTGCGCGAGGTGAGCTCGTACCTCGGCGCGCCCGGCGGACTCGGGCGCGTCTTCTCCGCCACCGCGCGAGCCGGTGTGTCCGCCGCACGCAACGAGCTGGGGCGGCGACTGATCGACACGCTCGAGGAGCGCACCCGGCACCGCCCGGCCAGTAGGTCGACCCGGCCGGCGCGCACTGTGGTCGCGGCGCGGGCCTCGAACTCCGAAGGCAGGCCGCTCCAAGAGGTCCGTTTCGCCGGCGCCGACCCCTACGCCCTGACCGCGCACCTGCTGGCCTGCGCCGGTGTCGCGCTGCTGAGCAGGCCGCAACTGCCTTCGGGAGTGTTGGGTCCGCTCGAAGTGTTCGACGCCAACGAACTCGAGGGCCTGCTGGCGCAGCGGCGGATGTGCCGCTTGCCGTGCAGCGTCGACGATCTGGCCGAGCCCGTCCTGACCCACGCCAGCAGACTGTGAGGGAGTCGCGATGATCTTGATCACCGGGGCGACGGGCTGCGTCGGACGGCACGTGGCCGACGCGCTGATCCGAACCGGGGAACCGGTCCGCGTGCTCGCCGAGTCGGCCGAGGACTGGCGCCGCAACAACGACGCGCTCGAGGTCGCGCCCGATCAGGTGCACATCGGCGACATCCGGGACCGAGCGGCCGTGGACCGTGCCGTCGCGGGCTGTCGCGCCGTGGTCAACATCGCGGGCGTCGCGGGCATCTCGACCAGACGGCGGGGCCTGATGCACGCGGTCAACACCGCGGGAGCCAGGAACGTCGCCGACGCCGCGCTGGGCCATCGCACGCGGCTCGTGCACACCTCCTCCGCCTCTACCGTGTGGCTTTCCGAAGCCTGCGACGGCCCGGACCGCGTCACCCCGACGAGTACGGCGCCTTCGCGCCATCCGTATCCGTCCACCAAGAGGATGGGGGAGCTGATCGTGCTGCGCCGCGTCGATCGCGGGTTGGACGCGGTCATCCTCAATCCGGGCGCGGTTCTCGCGTCGGGGGGCGATCCTCGCACCACCTGGTCCGGGCTCGTCCCGCAGATCGCGCGCCACCGCGTGATCCCCGTCCCGCCCGGTGGTTTCGGCTTCGTGGGGCGCGACCAAGTCGTGGCCGCGCATCTGGCGGCGCTGTCGCGCGGCGAGGCGGGAATCCGCTATCTCGTCGTCGGCGAGAACCTCACCTATCGCGCCTTGTTCGCCAAAGTCGCGCACGCCCTCGGGGTACGCAGGCACTGGCTCCCGGTGAGCCGACCGGCGCTGCGTATCGCCGCGGCGGCGCTCGGGCCGGCACGGGCGGTGACACCCGCGCGCTGGGACCCACTCGTGGTGCGGGAGAACCTGCCGCTGCTGGTCGAGTTCCCCCGATTCCGAGGTGATCGGACCGCGCTCGACCTCGGGGTACCCAGCCGCCGCGTCGACCCCGCCATCGCCGACATGGTCGCCGCACACCGGGCTCGGCCGGCCGCCGGGGCGCCTTGGCCACCGCATCGAAAGGGGACGCGCAGTGCGTGAGGATGCAGTCACCACCGAACTCGTCGGCCATTTGGCGGGCGTCGTCGCCGACCTGCTCGGCGTCGACGTAGACACGGTGTCGACCACCGCCAGTTTCGCGGACCTGGGCCTGGCGTCCGCGGAGTGCGTGCGGCTGACCGCCCACCTGGAGGACCGCACCGGCACGGCCGTCGCGCCCACCGCCGTTTTCGACCACCCCAGCATCGAGGCGATCGTACGGTTCGTCCTCGGCGCGGACGCGAATCACGCCGCAGCGACGGCGCATTCGGGATCGGAGCCGTGGTGACCACGTCGACGACAGCACAGCGGGCGCTGCTCGAACAAGCCCTGCGCGCGCTCGAGGATCTGCGGGGAGCCCGCAGCGAACGAATCGCCGTCCTCGGCGCCGGAGTGCGCCTGCCACCGGCGATCGACAGGATCGAAGCGGTGGCCGAGTTCGTCGACGCCGGCGGCGATGCCATCGGGCAGGTGCGGCGCCGCGCGCACGTCCGCGAACCCGCCCCCCGCGCCGACGGTGAACCGTCGGGCCTGCTGCTGGACGTGGACGGCTTCGACGCGGACTTCTTCGGG
The DNA here is from genome assembly GCF_003315035.1 of Nocardia puris. Lineage (GTDB taxonomy): Bacteria > Actinomycetota > Actinomycetes > Mycobacteriales > Mycobacteriaceae > Nocardia > Nocardia puris. Next base: position 883,556 of record NZ_QNRE01000001.1, on the reverse strand, counting down.
CTCTCCGGCGAGGAGGTCCGGTCGTTGGATCCCCAGCACCGCCTGCTGCTGGAAACGACATGGGACGCTCTGGCGGACGCGGGAATTCCGCCCGCGCGCCTGCGCGGCAGCAGGACCGGGGTGTACGTCGGCACCTACGCCGCCGACTGGCTGCTGCTGCGCGCCGCCGAACCGGATGGTATCGATGCCTACACCGGACCGGGTACCTCGCACGCGATGGCGGCGAACCGCCTGTCGTACCTGCTGGACGTCGACGGGCCGAGTCTGGCGGTGGACACCGCGTGTTCGTCCTCGCTCACCGCGTTGCATCTGGCGGTGCGGGCGCTGCGCGGCGGCGACTGCGAGACCGCGATCGTGGCGGGGGTCCATGTGCTGCTCTCGCCGCATTCCGACACCATCACGTCCCGGACGCTGCCGCTCTCGCCCACCGGTCGCTGCCGATCCTTCGACGCGGCCGCCGACGGCATCGTCCGGGGGGAGGGCTGCGTGGTCCTGGTGCTGCGCGGGCAGCGCGCGCTCGACGGCGGAATCACCCCGAGGGGGTGGGTGCTCGGCACCGCCGTCAACCACGGAGGACGAGCCAACGGGTTGACCGCGCCCAATCCGAAACGCCAGGAGGCGGTGCTGCGACGCGCGCTGTCCGACGCGGGCGTCGAGCCGGACACGGTCGGCTATATCGAGGCGCACGGCACCGGAACCCGGCTCGGCGACCCGATCGAAATGGCCGCTCTGGCCGCGGTATACGGCGTCGGGACGGCGCCGTGCGCGGTCGGGTCGGTGAAGGCCGCGCTGGGGCATCTCGAAGCCACCGCCGGACTGGCCGGAGTCGCGCACGCGCTCGGCGTGCTCAGGCGTGGTCGCGCGCCGGGCCTGCCGCATCTGCGACACCTCAACCCCGAGATCGAGATCGACGGCACCCGGCTGCGCGTCTGCGCCGATCCCGTGCCGCTCGCCGACGGCGCGCGGCACGCCGCGGTGAGTTCCTTCGGATTCGGCGGAGCCAACGCCCACGTCGTGCTCGCCGGGCCTGCGAGCACGGCCGTGCCCGCGACCGACGGCGTTGACGAGCCCCTGGTGCTGCCCGTGGCGGCGTCCTCGGCCGCCGGCGTGGAACGTCTACGGCGGGCGCTGGCCGGCGCGCTGACCACCGATCCGCTGCTCGACGCTCGTGAGCTCGCGCGCGGCGTCGCCGCCCGCGACCTCGGCCTGCCGTACCGCGCGGCGTGGATCGGTGACGATCGCGACGCACTGCTGGCCGATCTCGGCGCGCCGGTGAGCGCGCCGGCCAGCCCCGGCCAGCCACCCGCGATCTTCGTCTTCTCCGGTCACGGCGCCGAGTGGCCGGGCATGGGGCGCGAGCTGACCGGCAGCGACCGCCTCCGTGACCTCTTCGACGAGCTGGAGCGTGAGGTCGCGGACGTGTTCGGGTGGTCGCTGCGGGCCGCGCTGTGTTCCGACCGGCCCGATGCCTACGCCGACACCCAACGGGCCCAGGTAGGCAATTTCGCCATGCACCTGGCCATCGCCTCGCTGCTCGATCAGTGGGGTCTCGAACCCCGCGCGGTGGTCGGGCACAGCATGGGTGAAGTGTCGGCCGCGGTCGCGGCGCGGGTTCTCGACCTTCGCTCGGCGCTGACTGTGCTGGCCGAACGGGCCGCTCTGCTCAATCGCGTCGCCGCGGGAGGCGCGATGGTCGCGGCCCGTCTTTCGCTGGCCGCGGCACTCGATCTGATCGCGGAACGCACCGACGTCACGGTGGCCGCCGAGAACGCCCCGGAGTCCGTGGTGTTCTCCGGTGCCGCACCCCGCATCGCCGCGATGTGCGCCGAATTGGAAGATCGTGGTATCCGGCATCGCCGGTTACCCGTGGCGTACGCCTTTCACGGTCCGCGGCTCGCGGCGGACGCCACCGAGTTCGCCGACCGCCTCGACAGCCGCGTACGCCCCCGGCCCGCCGCCGTCGCGCTCTACTCCTCGGTGACCGGAGCGCGGTTCGACGATCCGATGGACGCACGACACTGGGCGGCCAATGTCTGCGAGCGGGTGCGGTTCCGCGACGCGGTCACCGCGGCGCTGCCCACGCACACGTCGTCGGTGGTCGTCGAGATCGGCGCGCATCCCGTGCTGACGCCCGCGCTTGTGGAAATCGCCTCCGGTGCGGGGCGTCGCGCGGCAGTGGTGGCAGCCATGTCGCGCGGACACGGTGGCGGCCCGCTCGCCGCGTTACCGGCGGCACTGCATCGGGCGGGGTGCGATCTGGACTGGCAAGCGGTGCTCGGCCGACCCACCCGGCGCGTGGGGTTCCCGTTGATTCCATGGCATCACACGGCCACCGAGTCCGGCCGTTTCGGCGCCGGCGAAGACGCGGCGCCACGTCCGCGCGTCGCGTCGCGGGAGCGCATCCTGGAAGCGCTCTGCCGTGAGCTCACCGTGGCCGTCCCGGCGATCGCGGGCGAGACGCATCCGTCCGGCGTGGCGCTCCGGGAGCGCGCCGTCGAATCGCTGCAGCTGGTTCAGGTGCGCAACCGAATGGAACAGGCCCTCGGCATCCCGATTCCACTGTCGGTGCTGCTCAGTGGCGACAGTCCCGAGCAGATGGCCACTGCGCTCGCCGGCGACGAGACGTCGTCGCGCATCGAGGAGATGTCCATCGAGGAACTGGAACAGGCGTTGAGCGCGCTCGACGCCGCCGAGGAGGTCACCGGTGACCAGTGAGACCCACGCCCCGTCCGATCGCCGGGCCCGACTGCAGAGCGAGCTGCGCCGCAGGCTCGCGGCCGCCCATCGCGCGCAGACAACGGGTGCCGGCGACGCCTACCTGCGGCATGTCAATCCGCACCTCGCCCGGCTCCTGGCCGCCCTGGACCTCGACAAACACTACGTGCGCGGGACCGGGACCGAGTTGTACGACGCGGCCGGGACCCGGTACCTCGATTTCGCCGGCGCCTACGGCGCCTTGCCGTTCGGACACGATCCCGGTCCCGTCTGGGCCGCGATCGAGCGGGCGCGGGCGACCGGCCTGCCCGTCTTCGTCCAGCCCTCGATCCTCGACGCCGCCGGCGATCTCGCCGCGCGGCTGGCGGCCGTGGCGCCGGGGCAGCTGTCGCGGGTGACCTTCGTCAACAGCGGCGCCGAGGCCACCGAGATCGCGATCAAGATCGCGCGTGCGGCCACCGGACGGCTGGGCGTGCTGAGCACCCACGACGGTTTTCACGGCAAGACGCTCGGGGCGCTGTCGGCCACCGGACGGCTCGACTACCAGCGAGCGTTCGGCGTGCCGGTGCCCCATTTCGACCGCATCCCGTTCGGCAGCGCCACCGAACTCGAGCGCGCGCTCGGCGAGCGGCCGGGCCACTACGCGATGTTCCTGGTCGAGCCGATCCAGGGTGAGGGCGGGGTCCGCGTCCCTTACGACGGCTACCTCGGCGACATCCGCCGGATCTGTGACCGGCACGGCGTCCTGCTCGCGTTCGACGAGGTACAGACCGGACTCGGCCGCACGGGCCGGATGTTCGCCGCCGAGCACGACGGCGCCGCGCCCGACATCCTCACCGTGGCCAAGGCGCTCGGCGGCGGCGTGCTGCCGATGGGCGCGGTGTTGTGCCGCCCGGAGATGGCCACCGAGGATTTCGCCCTGCGGCACACCTCGACGTTCGCCGGGAACGCGCTCGGCGCGCGCGTCGGCGCCGCGGTCCTGGATGAACTGCTGCGCGATGAGCGAGCGGTCATCCGGTCCGCCGAGCGCGCGGGCCGACTGCTGCTGGACGGTCTGCGCGCGATCGCGGTGCGTCACCCCGGCGTCATCACCGACGTCCGCGGGCGTGGTCTGCTGATCGGAGTCGAGCTGAGCGGCGACATCGGGCTCGGCGGCAGGCAAGGCTTGATCGGGTCCATAGCCGACCAGGCGAATCTCGCCATGGTCTTGACCTCCTATCTGCTCAACGTACAGCGGATCCGGCTCGCCCCCACGCTTTTCGGCACTCGTGTACTTCGGGTGGAGCCGCCCCTGACGGTCGAGGCACAGGAGTGCGAGACTTTCCTGGCGGCGATGGAATCGGCGATCGCCACGGTAGCCGCAGGCGACACCGCGCGACTCGTCGGCCACCTCGTGGGGCGCCCACCCGAATCCGATCCTCCCGCGCGGCGCCCGGTGGCGGCCTCCGCGCGCAATCCACGGCCGCGCGGCGGAGATCGCCGGTTCGGGTTCATCGCCCACCCACTGGATCTGGACAGTCTCCTCGATTTCGATCCGGCGCTGGAGGTCTTCGATCACGGTGAACGGGCCGCACTGCTCACCCGGATGGCCCAGGCCGCCTCGGTGCTCAACCCCGCGCCCTTCCTCATCGGTACCGGCCGCATCGACAGCGTCGGCGACTGCGCCTACGGCGAGATCTTCGGGCTGCCCTACACCGCCGAGGGTCTCCTGCGGCTGCCGGGCCCCGAGGCGGTGCGACTGGTGCGCGAGGCGGTGGACCTCGCTCTTCACCGGGGCGCCGACATCGTGGGGCTCGGCGCCTACTCCTCCATCGTCACCGCCAACGGCATGGCGCTCGGGGGTTACGCCGACCGGATCACCACCGGCAACTCGTTCACCGCGGCGGCCTCCCTGGACGCGATCCGCCGGGTGTGCGAAGAACGCGGGGTGGCTCGCCACGATCTGACCGCGGCGGTGCTGGGCGGCGGCGGCGCCATCGGCAGGACCATCGCCAGGGCGCTGGCCCGTGAGGTCCGGGTGCTGCGGATGGTTGGTCGCGCGGGTGCTACGGATGCCGTGTCGCGGTTGCGGGAGGCGGCTGTCGCGGTCTGCGAGCGGGCGGCCGCCTCCGGCGAAGGGCCGCTCGCGCTCGCGGCGCGGCACAGCGGTCGCACCGGCACGGCATTGGTCGACTTCCTCCTCGAGCACGGCCACCTTTCGCTGGACACCGACCCCGTCGGCGCGGCGCGCGACGCCGAGGTGGTCGTCGCCGCGACATCGGCGCCTCGCACCTTGCTCGCCGCCGCGGATTTCGCGCGGGACGCGGTGGTCTGTGATGTCGCACAGCCACCGAACATCCCCGCCGACATCGCCCGCGCGCGCCCGGACCTGACGGTCTTCGACGGTGGGATCGTCGAACTGCCCGCGGGACACGACTTCGGGGTGCGCTACGGGCTCCCGCCGGGACTGACCTACGCCTGCATGGCGGAAACCATGGTGACCGCCCTGTCAGGTGAGCGTGAATTGTCCAGTCTCGGTACGGATCTCGACGATGCGGCGATCAGCCGCCTGGCCACGCTCGCGGATCGTCACGGCTTCCGGCTCGCGCGGGCCACCACCTGGCGTCCCGATCACCGAACCGACCGGAAGGAACCGCGATGAGTACCGTCGCCGAACGAGACCGGGCCGCGCACGTCTTCGCGACGGGCGCCGCGGCGGCCCTGGTGCACGACCTGATGAAACCGCACCTCCCCCGTTACTACCTCGACTTGACAATCGCGGCCGTCGTCGGGTGGGCCGCCTTCGCCGCGTTCGCCGCGGGTGTGCCGAATGGCTGGTGGCTGGTGGTCTGGTACGTCGTCGCGGTCTTGGCGCTGTACCGGGCGGCGGTGTTCATCCATGAGATCGCCCACTTCGGACACCGGAATGCGTTCCGCCCCTTCACCAGGGTCTGGAACCTGGTGGTGGGGATACCTTTGCTCATCCCGTCTTTCATGTACGAACGCCATTGCGAGCACCACAGCAGGCGCTCGTACGGCACCGAACACGATGCCGAGTACGTGCGCTTCGCGACCATGCCCCGCGGGCATATCGCCGCTGTGCTCGCGGGCTCGGCGCTGGCGCCGTTATTCGGGCCGTGGCGATTCGGTGTGCTCGCGCCGGTCTCGTGGCTCATTCCCCGGACCCGGCCGTTCATCTACGCGCAGATGTCGACGCTCAAGATCGACCTGGACTACCGCGGCGAACCACCGCAGCCCGGGGAGCAGCGGCGCTCCTGGCTGGTACAGGAGGCCACGGCGTGCGCGCTGGTGCTCGTCGTCGCTGTCGCGGTGCTGACCGGGCACCTGAGTTGGCGGGTACCCGTGACCTGGGCCGCCGTACTGGCGGGGATCGCGGTGCTGAATTCGGTCCGGCTGCTCGGCGCGCACCGGTACCTCGGCGATCACGATCGCATGTCGGTGACCGAGCAGATGATGGACACCTTCACCTATGCGCGTCACCCGTTGCTCGGTGAGTTGTGGGGACCACTCGGATTGCGTTTGCACGCACTGCATCACCTACTGCCCGGCCTGCCCTATCACGCATTGCCCGAAGCGCACCGGCGCATGGTCGCGGCACCGGCACTCAACGCCGCCTACCGGCTCACCGAAAGCAACGGGCTGATCCCGTCGATCGCCGAACTCTGGCGCCGGGCTGGTCACGCGCGAGCCGACGATTCACTGCGAAGGGACCCGCGATGAACTCACATACCTCGACCGGCGGACTGCGCGCACGCCCGGCCCGAGCCCGGCGCCCGGTGGCGGACGCGCTGGCGTTCAAACGAGATCCGCTCGGATTCATGTGCAGGCTGGAACGCGACCACGGCCCGGTGGCGCCCTTCGGATTGGCCGGGCGCCGCGCGGTGATGGTCAGCGGCCCGGCGGAGATCAAGGAAGTACTCGTCACCCGCGAGAACGACTTCGACAAGGGCGAACTCCAGCGCAAGGCCCTGGTACCGGCGCTCGGCAAGGGCCTGCTCATCTCCGAGGGGGCGCTGCACGCGCGGCAGCGCCGGATGATCGCCCCCATGTTCGCCGCCCGGCAGCTCGGTCCGTACATCGATCCCATCGCCCGCACGATGCACCGCCACATTCGGCAGTGGCCGGTGGACAGCCCGTTCACAGTGCTGGATCGGCTGAAGGTCATGATGCACGACGTCGTCGGGGAGCTGATGACTCAGCGGCCACTGGGGCACGATGAGCGGCTCATCGCCGGAGTCACGAGGCTTTTCGAATGGGAGATGAAGCAACTGCTCGACCCGCTCGCCGCACCGCTGTGGCTGCCGACCAGAGCCAACCGTCAGATGCGCAGCGACCTCGCCGAGGTGCGCGAGGAGTTCACCAAGGTCATCGGTGAGCGCCGCCTGGACCGGGCGGACGCCGCGTACGACGATCGTGATGTCCTGGACGACCTACTCTCCGCCCGGGATCCCGACGGTGCCGCGATGTCCGACGAGCAACTGATCGACGAGCTCATCAACATCTGGGGCGCGGCGCACGAGACCTCCGCGGATGCCCAGTTCTGGACCGCGTATCTGCTGGCCACCCATCCCGAGATCCGGGACGAGGCTCGCGCCGAGGCCGAGACCGTCCTCGGGGGCCGGCTGCCCTCGGTCGAGGATCTGCCACGATTGCAGTACTGCGGCCAAGTGTTCAAGGAGGCGATGCGGCTGTTCCCGCCCGCGCCGTGCTTCCTGCGGGAGTCCGTGCGAGACACCAGAATCGGCGAGGTGGACGTGGCGGCGGGGACGTTGGTCTTCCTGTCGACCTTCGCCATGCACCGCTCGCCTGCGCACTACCCCGACCCGATGACCTTCGATCCCCGACGCTTCACCCCCCGAGCCGAACGCGCCCGGGACCGCGCCACCTATCTCCCGTTCGGGATCGGGCCTCGGGTCTGCATCGGCGGCACGCTCGCTGTCTACGAGGGACAGATCTTCACCGCGGTCCTGCTCACCAGTGGCGAACTGTCTTTCGCCACAACCCCCGTCGAGCCGACCCTGCTGATCAATCTCCGTCCCCGGGGCGACGTGCCCGCCGAATTCCGCCCGATCGAGGAACGGAGCCGTCAATGAGCGCCGAGCATCCCCTGCCCGCCGCACCGCCGGAGGATCACCCACACGATCTCGTCGCGGCCGTCCGCCACTGGTCACGGCACCGGCCACAGGCGCCGGCGCTGACCCACCTGACCCACCGGGGGCGGTCTCGCGACGACACCGTGGTCACCTACCAAGAGCTCGATCGGGACGCCGCGGCGGTGGCCGATTGGATCGCGCGACACACCCGGCAGGACGACCGCGTCGCCATCATGTGCCCGCACGGGCCTGACTACGTCCGCGCGTTTCTCGGCTGCCTGTACGCGGGCAGGATCGCGGTGCCGCTGCACGCGCCGGGTGAGGCTCGCGACCGTCACCGTGTCACCGCGGTGCTGGAGGACTGCGCTCCGGCCCTGATCTTCGCGGCCGCGCCCGAGCCGGTGGCCGCGTTCGGCGCGGGCCCGGTCGCGGTGGTCGAGTCAATCCTGACGACTGCCCCGACGACCGCCGTGCCACCGGACGATGACAACCCCGACCGGATCGCCTACTTGCAGTACACGTCCGGCTCGACCCGCGCACCGGCCGGAGTCGTGGTGACCCGGGCGAACCTGGCGGCCAATCTCCGGCAACTGCGCGATGCCCTGCCCGTCGTCCGCTCCCGGCCTGTCGTGACCTGGCTGCCGATGTTCCACGACATGGGATTGGTCTTCGCGGTCGCGCTCCCGCTCAGCGCGGGCGGTCACTCGGTGTTCATGGCTCCTGGCGAGTTCGTCCAACGACCGGCGCGCTGGCTGCGCGCGATCTCCGATTTCGGCGGCGGCGTCAGCGCCAGCCCGGATTTCGGCCTGGCGACCGCGGCTGCCGACATCTCCGCCGTCGAGCGTGAGGACTTGGACCTGTCCACCCTGACGGCGCTCGTCAACGGCGCCGAACCGATCCGCGCCGGCACGCTCGCCGCGTTCACGCGGGCCTACGCGCCGCACGGCTTCCGGCCCGAGTCGCATAGCCCGGGATACGGATTGGCCGAAGCGACACTGGGCGTATCCCTCACCCCGCAGGGGCGCGGCCCGGTCGTCGGCCACTTCGACCGCCGGGCGCTGGAAGCCGGCCGGGCGGTGCCGGGTCCCGCCCGCGACGACCGTACCGCACCCGTGGTCGGATGCGGCGTCGCGCTCGACCAAGACGTCGCGGTGGTCGACCCGCTCACCCGGAATGCCATGGCGCCGGACACGGTGGGTGAGGTCTGGGTACGCGGACCCAATGTCGGACGCGGCTATTTCGGTCGCGCGGACGACACCGCCGATGTGTTCGGCGCGCGGGTCGAACCGGGCGACGGCACCGGCGGCTGGCTCCGCACCGGCGACCTCGGATTTCTCAGCGGCGGAGAGCTTTACCTCGTCGGGCGGCTCAAAGACCTCATCATCGCCCGCGGACGCAACCACTACCCGGCCGACATCGAATCGACCGCGGCCGCGGCGGCGCCCGAGATCCGCCCGGGGCACGTCGCCGCCTTCTCGATAGCCCACGAGGACGGGGAACGGCTGATCGTGGTCGCCGAAGTGGATCGCAGATACGCTCACTCCGCCTTCGACGCCGCGGAAGCGGCACGACGGATTCGCGGGGCCGTGGCGAAAGTCCACGATGTGGTGCCCCATGAGGTCATGCTGGTACAGGCCGGGCAGCTTCCCAAGACCACCAGCGGAAAGTTGCAACGCAAGGCCACGCGGGTGAAGTACGCCAACCATCGGCTGGCCGAATTCGGCTGCGGCACCGAGACGACGAGCCCGCGACCCGCTCTCGGCGCCGCCACGGAAGGAGCACCGTGACCACCGTTGTCGAGATCGAACGACTGAGAAAGTCCTACGGCGCGACGCGTGCCCTCGACGGGCTCGACCTCTCGGTCCGCGCGGGCGAGGTGCACGGGTTCCTCGGGCCCAACGGCGCGGGCAAGACCACGACGATCCGGATCCTGCTCGGGCTGATTCGCGCGGATGGCGGGACCGCCCGGCTGTTCGGGCGCGACCCGTGGCGCGACGCCGTCGATCTGCACGCTCGGGTGGGCTACGTACCCGGCGACGTGGATCTGTGGCCGTCGCTGACCGGCGGCGAGGTCATCGACATCCTGTCACGCCTGCAAGGCGAGGCCGCCCCGGCCACCATCGCCGATCTGGTCGACCGCTTCGAACTCGACCCGTCCAAGAAGTGCTCGAGCTATTCCAAAGGCAACCGGCAAAAGGTCGCCCTGATAGCGGCTTTCGCCTCCGACCCCGAGCTGCTGATCCTCGACGAGCCGACTTCGGGCCTGGACCCGCTGATGGAGAACGTCTTCACCGAGTGCGTGCGCGAGGCGACCCGGCGGGGACGGACAGTGCTGCTGTCCAGTCACATCCTCAGTGAGGTCGAGAAGTTGTGTCACACCGTGACGATCGTGCGGGCGGGCACGACGGTGACCTCCGGTTCACTGTCGGACCTGCGCCGCGCGACCCGTACACACTTCCGCGTCGAGATGGACGAGCCCGCGGCGTTCGACCTGCGCTGCGCCGAGAACATCCGGCGCAGCGCACACGAGGTCCGATTCGACATCGAACCCGCGCGGCTGAACGAGACCCTGGCCTACCTCGCGGCAAGCGACGTCCGCTCGGTGACCAGCGCCCCGCCCTCCCTCGAGGACCTGTTCCTCCACCACTACGAGCAGGCTGGTGAACTGCGATGACGATCGACCACCTTTCCACCGCTCCCGCCGTCACCGAGCCCGCGCGCACGCCGCCCGCCGAACTCCGCGCGGACGTGTGTGTCGTCGGCGCGGGCATCGTCGGACTGTTCAACGCGCTGCAATACGCCAAGCGCGACTTGTCGGTGGTGCTCGTCGACGAGATCACACCCGCGCGGGCGAGCAGCTACAAGGTCGGGGAATCACTGCTGGTCTTCTCCAACGCGCTGCTGCGCTCGATCGCCGAACTCGACGAAGCTCTGTCGGCGTCGTTGCCCAAATCCGGTATCTGGATGACCTACGGTCTGGAAGGCAACCCCCGATTCGACCGTGGCATGTCGGAGTGGGCCTTTCAGTCCGACCTACCCGAGCGCTACGCCGCCGCCATCCGCAGCCCGAAGTTCCGTCGCACGATGTTCGCCGACTGCCAGATCGTCCGGCCCGAGATCGAGGAGCAGCTACGCGAGCGCGTCAGGGCCACCGCGGGCATCACCTTCGTCGAATGCGGCCGGGCCAGGCAGTTCGAGTTGTCCGACGAGGGCGACCACACACTCACGTGGCGATCGCAGCGCAAGGACGGCCCGTCCGGGACGGTGCGCGCCCGCTGGATCATCGACTGCTCGGGCCGATCGCGGCTGCTGGCGAAAACGCTCGGCCACGACATCGATCTGTCCGACGGCTTCGAGACCGCGTCGGTGTGGGCGCAGTTCTCCGGGTGCACCGACGCCGACTTCGGCCCGGCGTGGCAGTTCCACGGCCCCGGACCGGAGGTCATGCAGCGGGATCGTGACACCGTCCACCTGTGGGGTGACGGGTACTGGATCTGGCTCATCCGCCTGGTGGGCGACCGCATCAGCGTGGGCGTCAGCTTCGACAAGAGCCGAGTCGAGGTGGGCACCAAGCTGAAGGAGTACTTCTGGGACGTGCTGGAGCGGTATCCGTTGCTCGACTTCCTCGACCGCGACAACGTGCTCGAGTATCAGATGTACCGCAACGTCCAGCTGATGACCGACACCCATGTTTCCCCGCGCCGGTACGCGATGGCGGGTGACGCCGCCTCCATCATCGACGCCTATTACAGCCAGGGCATCTCCCTGGCACTGCTCGGGTCGTGGCACACCGCCAATATCGTCGACGACGACATCAATCACGGCAGGCTCGACACCGACGAGATCGCCCACGTCGACAACGCGCTGCGCGCCGACTGGCGGATCATGCGCGCGATGATCCGGCACAAGTACCAGGGCAGCCTCGCCGATGGCCGGTTCTTCCTGCTCGAGCATCTGCTGGACTACTCGATCTTCGGCTCGGCACTGCTGGGCAGATTCCAGCTCGCCCGGTGGCTGCACGAGACCGGTGGCCGTACCGCGCACGAATCGGCGGTGTGGCGCAGGCGCAGGCAACGTCTGCAGCGGCAGGTATTCCTGTCCCAGTCACTGCCGTGGCGGTTGTTCGAACCGGACAAGGTGGCGAGCGCGGTCGAGCGGATGCACGAGCGGATGGCCGCACGCGCCGAACGGCGCCTGCGCTACGGTACGCCGCAGCCCCCGGTGCAGGCGATCATGCGGGTGCATTCGCCGGTCCCCGCCCTGTGGCGGCTGTTCGCCGGACGTCGCGCGGCCCCCCGTGACCTGACCATGGGCGAAGTGCGCGAACCGGCGTTCCTCCGGATGAAAGGCACCGAATTCAGCCCGCTCGTCCTGCGCGGCTCCGGAACCGCGATCACCGCGGTATTTCTCGTCGGCTACGTCACCGACGCCGTCGGCACCTGGATCTCCACCCGCGTGCCGCGGCGGCGCGCGGCGCCATCTCGAGCCCGCTCGGATCGGTCCGGGCCGCGACCGGCAGCGGGGCGCGCGTGCTGAGAGGGGTGCGCGATCCCACACGGGTTCGCCCACAAGGCGGCGGCGCCCAGAGCCTGCGTGGCATCTGGACCGCCGCGGCGCTGATCGTTCGGCAGACGCGGGTCCTCCTGCTGCTCTGGTGCGTGGGCGTGCCCGCCATCGCGACGGCGGCCGCGGTGAGCGTCGGCGGGCTCTACCCGCCGGGGCCGCAGCGACAGGCCTACGCCCAGGTGACGGAGGGCCTGCCCGCCGCGCACGCCCTCAACGGCCCCGCGCGCGGACTCGACAGCCACGGAGGCATCTTCGTGTTCGAAGCGGGCTGGTACCTGGCACTGGCGGTCGCCGTCATGGCGATCACCACGATGGGGTACAGCACGCGGGGGCAGGAGCAGTCTGGTCGTCTGGAACTGTTGCGGGCCAGGCGTTTCGGACGCCACGCTGATCTCGGCGCGGCCGTGCTGGTGACCGCCGCGGTCGCCGTCGTGATCGCCGTCGCCGCCGCCGTCGGGGTCGGGCTCGCGGCGGGTGACCTCCGGGGCGGCATGGCCTACGGAGCGGCGCTGCTCGGCACCGGTTTGTTCTTCGCGGCCCTCACCGCGGTCGCCGCCCAGCTCACCGAGCACGCGCGGGGCACCTATACCATCGCCGGTTTCGCCCTCGCGGCGTCGTTCGCGCTGCGGGCGATCGGCGACGGCACGGCCACCGGGGCGATCTCGTGGCTCTCACCGCTGGGTTGGTCGCAAGGCATCCACCCGTTCGCCGAGAACCGGCCGTGGCCGCTGCTGCTGTCGCTGTCGGCGGCCGCGGTCCTGCTCGCCGTCGCCGTGGCCGTGGAGGAGCGCCGCGATCTCGGCTCGGGCGTGTTCGGCGCGCGCGCGGGCCGGACGGGAGCGGTGCCGGGTGCGCAGCGACCGTGGCGACTCGCCGTGCGGCTCGCCCGTGGCACCACCTTGGGCTGGGGGGCGACCGCGGCGGGCTTGGGTGTGGCGTTCGGCGCCGTCACCGTCGAGATGGGTCAGGTGGCGCAGAGCTCGCGGGCGGTCCTGGACCTGATCGGCGGTTTCGGCGGCGCCGACGTCCTGTCGTCCTTTCTTGCCATGGCGGCCCTGATCAGCGCGTTGCTCGCCGCGGGCGCGACCCTCGCGGTCGCTCTCGCCCCCGCCCGTGATGAACAGGCCGGTCGGGCCGATCTGATCCTGGCCCGACGGATGGGGCGCTCGCGGTGGCTGGCCGGGCACGCGGGCGCGGCGGCGACGACGGGGCTACTCGTGCTGGTCGCGGGCGGTACCGGGATCGGCGCCGCCCATGCGTTCCGGACAGGCGACGCGGGCCAGCTGTGGCGTTGCGCGGTCGCGACGATCGCACACCTGCCGGCGCTGCTGACGTTCCTGGGTGTGGCGCTCCTGCTGTACGGCTGGTTTCCCCGCCGGACGACGTGGGTGTGGCTCGGATACGCCGTGACAGCGGTGATCGCACTGCTCGGCCGCACGCTGCGGCTCCCCGGCGCGGCCCTCGACCTCTCGCCGTTCGAGCACTCCCCACGATTGTTCGAGACGGATCCCTCCGCATGGGGAGCCGTGTTCTGTGTGGTCGTCGCGATCGCCGCCGCGATGTCCGGGTTCCTCGGCTTCCGACGACGCGACCTCGTCTGAGCAGGTCGTCTCATCCATCTTCAGTGCTACAGGGAGGACCGCCGTGCCGACGCTCTTGGAGATCTCGACGAAACTGTTCCTGCAGATCGCGGTGATCCTCGCGGCCTACCGGTTGCTCTGGCCGCTGCTGCGGCGCCTGGCACAGGTTCAGGTCATGGCGATCATGGTCGCCGGGTTCCTGCTGGGGCCGTCGGCGCTGGGGTGGATCTGGCCGGGGGCCCAGCAATGGCTCTTCCCACAGACGCTGGAGATCTCCGGTACGGCGGTTCAGCATCCGAACCTGACCGTCCTGTACATGGTCGGGCAGATCGGGCTGGTGCTGTTCATGTTCATGGTCGGCGCGTCGTTCGACCTCACGATTCTCGGCGCCCACCTGCGCAAGGCCTCCATCACGTCGGCCACCGGCATAGTGGTGCCACTGCTGCTGGGCGGGGCGGCCGGGTGGTGGATGGCAGGATCCCAGCGATGGTTCACCGACGCTGTCGCACCGTGGCAAGCGGCGCTGTTCCTGGCCGCCGCGGTGGCGGTGACCGCCTTCCCCGTACTGGCGTGGATCATCCGGGACGCGGGCCTGGTGCGCACCCGGCTCGGCACCCTGTCGCTGGCCTCGGCCGCGCTGGACGACGCCGTGGCCTGGCTCCTGCTCGCGGTGGTGGTCGCCACCGCGCAGGCGAGTCCCGGCGGCGCGGTGCTCGCCTGCGCGGGTGGCGTCTGCTTCGTCCTGATCATGGCGTTCCTGGCCCGGCCCCTCCTGGCGCGGTTGCGTGACGCGGGGCCCGCGCAGGGTGAACGCACCGGCGGGCTGCCTGTCGGTCCCCTGGTGGTGATTCTGATCGTGGTCCTGCTCTCGGCGAGCTTCACCGATTTCGTCGGCATCCACTCCGTTCTCGGAGCGTTCGTCGCCGGACTGGTCATGCCGCGCGGCACGCTGATCGACCGGATCCGGGATCGCGTCGATCCACTGGTGAGTTATCTGCTGTTGCCGGCGTTCTTCATCTACACCGGCCTCAACACCGAACTCGCCTTGATCTTCGAACCCGTGGTACTCGCGATGGCGCTGCTGGTCCTGCTGCTGTCGTTCGCGGGCAAGTTCGGCGCAATCGGGCTCGCCGCCCGCTGGCAAGGGATGAGCTGGCGCGAAGCGGGCACCATGGGGGCGCTGGCCAACGCCCGCGGCTTGATGGAACTGGTGCTGATCAATATCGGACTGGCCGCGGGCCTGATCACCCCGGAGCTGTTCACCGTCCTGGCCTTGATGACTTTCGTGACCACCGCCGCCGCGACGCCACTGCAACGTCTCTTCGAGCGCAGCGCCTGGAAGCAGGGGCGGGTGTTCGGGCCGGACGGTGAACAGCCCAAGCCAGTGCCGAGACCGCACGAGGTAGGCAGCGAACGCGACCCGACCGACCATGGCCGGGCGCGATCCTGATCCGGATCGGCGGGCCGCGTTCCACAGAAATGCCGGCACTACGAGACAAGTGAAGGGTGGCGCGCCCGTAGGGGCGCGCCACCCTTCACAACTGCCTGCCGACCATGACGGCCAGTGACTGCCCGGTGCGGCACCACCCGCACCGGCGGAACGTGCATAGGACGCACAGCAAAACCCCGATGCCCAAAGGACATCGGGGTAAGCCGACTTCAATTCACTCCACGCACCAACTGATCTCGCAAGAACATGGGTAACTCGTCGGGAACGCCCAGAACGAAACCCACATCCTCACCGCCGGCCCGGCAACAAGACCAACCCGTTACCCACGACCGGCGAAAAACGCGGAGAGGCGGAACAGCGCTAGCCTCGGACGACCTTGCCGGCCTTCAGGCAGGAGGTGCACACGTTCATCCGGCGGGTGTTGCCCGGGGCGACCTGGGCGCGCACGGTCTGGATGTTCGGGTTCCAGCGACGGTTGGTGCGCCGGTGCGAGTGCGAGACCGACTTCCCGAAGCCGGGGCCCTTGGCGCAGACGTCGCAGACGGCAGCCATAGTCGCGAACTCCTTCATGTCATGTGGGGACCGCCGCCTTCGTGTGCGGCATGTCCGGAAACGATGTCGTGATGTGCCCCGCCGACGGGCGGCGGATAGCGACGGCCAGGGCCGGCCGCGTGAGGCAACCCTGCAAGGGTAGCCAACGGGCTGTCGATCCACCAAACCGGGACTCCGGTGGGGCGGGCCGAGGGGCCGCCGGGCACCGCGACAGCATACCGGTCCCATGCCCGGCGGCCGCAGGCGGTGCTGCGGGATAACCTGGCGTTCGTCGGGTGTGGTCCGGGCGAGTGCGGGAGGTGACGGGTGTTCGGGCGGCGGGATGCGATCGACGGCGCGGCGCTGAGGCACTGGGGCCGGCTCTGCCTGGACGGTTTGGCGCAGCGCCGCGCCGAGATCAACGCGCTGAATGTCTTCCCGGTCGCGGATTCGGATACGGGGACGAATCTGCTGGCCACGATGCGCGCGGCCGTGGTGGCCGCCGAACCGCTGCCGGGTGGCGCGGGGGCGGACGAGGTGGCGGCGGCGTTGGCGCGGGGCGCGACGCTGGGGGCGCGGGGGAATTCGGGGATCATCCTGTCGCAGGTGTTGCGCGGGGTGGCGGAGGCGACGGTGCGGGGGCCGTTGACGGGGGATTCGTTGCGGGTGGCGTTGCGCCGGGCGGCGGCGCTGGTGCGGGAGTCCTTGAGCGTGCCGGTGGAGGGCACGATTCTGACGGTGCTGGAGTGCGCGGCCGACTGCGCGGCGGCGTGCGAGCAGGATGCGCTGGCGGAGGTCGCGGTCGCGGCCGCCGACGGTGCGGCGAAGGCGCTGGGCGACACCCCGACGCAGCTGGGTGTGCTGCGGGCGGCCGGTGTGGTGGACGCGGGGGCGCGCGGCTTGGTGGTGCTGCTGGACGCGCTCGTGGCGGTGACTTTGGGAGAGACTCCGGCCCGGCCGGAGTATGTGCGGGGGCAGTGCGGCGGTGTGAGCGAGTCGGCGGGATCTCGCGGGACCACAGGGGCCACCGGCGACAATCGGGCAGGTGGAACCCCCGGCGTTCGGACCGCTCGGGCGGAGGGTGCTGGAGGGGCGGCGGATGTGCGCAATACGGCGGCCGACGATCTCGGTTCCGTTCTCTCTCCCGGTGACGAGTACAGGGCGGGTGCGCACACCGTCCCTGCGCACCAAGACGGGGTACCGTTGGACGTCGCCGCGCCCGAGAAGGGTATGGCCGCATGCGCGGACGCGTTCGACCATGCCCACGCCGCCGCCCCGCATTTCGAAGTCATGTACGTCCTGGACGCCACCGACACCGCGAAGGTCGAGCGCCTACGCACCCGGTTGGACGAGCTGGGCGATTCGGTCGTCATAGTCGGCGACGGCGCGGGCAGCTGGTCCGCGCACGTGCACTGCGCCGACGCGGGGGCGGCCGTGGAAGCCGGGATGGCGGCGGGCACGGTGAGCCGCATCCGGATCGAGAGCTTCGCGGTGACCGCGCCCGTGCTCGAGCCAGTGCGACGGGTAGTCGTCGCGCCCGAGCGAGGGCCCGCCGACCGCGCGGTGCTGGCCGTGGCGACCGGTGCGGGCGCGGCCGCGTTGTTCGAGGCGGCGGGCGCGGTGGTGCTGAACAAGCATCCCGTGACCTCGGCGGGGTTGCTCACCGCGATCCGCAGGCTTCCCCATCGCGAGGTGCTGGTGCTGCCGAACGGCGCGCTGCCCGCCCACGAACTGGTCGCCGTCGGTGTGGCCGCGCGTGACGAGCACCGCGACGTGCTGTTGCTGCCCAGCGGTTGCATGGTGCAGGGCTTGGCGGCGCTGGCCGTGCACGACCGCGGCCGGATCGCCGTCGACGACGCGTTCGCCATGTCGGAAGCGGCGGCGGCGATGCGGTGGGGCTCGGTCCGCGCCGCCACCCAGCGCGCCCTGACGATGGTCGGCACCTGCGAACCCGGCGACGGACTCGGTCTGGTCGGGCACGACGTGGTGGTGATCGACCGCGATGTGCCGGGCGCGGGCCGCACTCTGCTGCACCGGATGCTCGGGCTCGGCGGGGAACTGGTCACGTTGCTGATCGGCGCGGGCGCCCCCGCCGGTCTGGCCGAGGAGCTGTCCGCGTACATCGAGGGCGGTTTCCCCGGCGTGGAGGTCACCGTGTATTCCGGTGGGCAGCACGGGGATCTGGTGCAGATCGGGGTGGAATGATGCGCGGGGCGAGCGGTATGGGAATCGGGGTGCAGGAGCGGCTATGGCAACACTGAGCGATCGGCTCGACCACGTTCTCGGGAAGAAGGCCGCCGACTCACTGGTCGACGCGTTCGATATGCACACCGTGGAGGATCTGCTCCGGCACTACCCGCTGCGCTACGCCACGCAGGGGCAGCCGCTCACCGAGGAGGCGCCGGAGGAGGGCGCGCATATCACGGTCATCGGGCGGATCACCAAGGCCGAGCTCAAGCCGATGCGCAACCGGCGCGGCTCGTTGCTGAAAGTGTTGCTGGACACCGGTTCCGGGCGTCCGGTCGACGTGACCTTCTTCAACGGCGACAAGGTGAAGTACGTCGTCAAGGAAGGCCTGCGGGCGATGATGTCGGGCACCGTGAGCTATTGGCGGCCCGGCACCTGGAATCTCAGCCACCCCGGCTACCTCATCCTGCCCGAGACCGAGGACGAAACCGTCGGGTCGTTCACCAAGGTCCGTGGCGGCGGCGCTCTGCGCGGACTGGCCGAGAGCGCGAAAGGCGCAGGGGGCGTGGACGTCTCGTTCATGGAGCGCGAGTTCATCCCGGTGTATCCGGCCACCGCGAAGGTGCAGAGCTGGGATCTGCTGGCCTGCGTGCGACAGGTGCTCGAGCAACTCGATCCGATCGACGATCCGCTGCCGGAAGACGTGCGCGCGGATCGCGAGCTCATGCCCGTCTCCGACGCGCTGCGCCTGATCCACCTGCCGGAGCGCAGATCCGATATCGACCGCGCCAAGGAGCGGTTGAAGTTCGACGAGGCGCTGGCGCTACAACTGGTGCTGGCCGACCGCCGCCACGAGATCGCGGGCCGCACCGCGCGTCCGTGCCCACCGCGCACGGACGGGATCGCGGCGGAGTTCGACAAGCGGTTGCCCTTCGAGCTGACCGAGGGCCAGCGCACGGTGGTGAATGAGATCTCCGCCGACCTCTCGCTGGCCCACCCCATGCACCGGCTGCTGCAAGGCGAGGTGGGGTCGGGCAAGACGATCGTCGCGCTGCACGCCATGCTCCAGGTGGTGGATGCCGGGCAGCAGTGCGCGCTGCTCGCCCCGACGGAAGTGCTTGCCGCCCAGCACTATCGGTCGCTGCGCGCGATGCTGGGCGACTTGGCGACGGCCGGTGAACTGGGTGCGGCCGACAAGGCCACCCGGGTGAGCCTGGTGACCGGGTCGATGTCGGCCTCGGCGAAGAAGGCCGCGCTGCTGGATGCCGTGACGGGGGAGGCGGGCATCGTCATCGGCACGCACGCGCTGATCCAGGACAACGTCGAGTTCTTCGATCTCGGCATGGTGGTTGTGGACGAACAGCACCGCTTCGGCGTGGAGCAGCGAGATGCGTTGCGCGCCAAGGCGAAAGACGGCGCCAGCCCGCACCTGCTGGTCATGACCGCCACCCCGATCCCGCGCACCATCGCCATGACCACGCTCGGTGACCTGGAGACCTCCACGCTCACCGAACTGCCGCGTGGGCGTTCGCCGATCACGTCGAGAGTCGTCCCGCGCAAACTGCATCCGAACTGGGTGGACCGCGCCTGGGAACGCATCCTCGAAGAGGTGCAGGAGGGGCGGCAGGCCTACGTGGTGTGCTCGCGCATCGGCGACGACGAGGACGCCGCACCCGCGAAAGGCAAAGGCCGGGGCAAGGCGCCGGAGGAGAAGGAGGCGCCGCCCACGCAGGCCGTGGTGGACATGTTCGAGACGCTGCGCTCCGGCCCGCTCGCCGAAGTGCGGGTCGGGCTACTGCACGGCCGGCTGCACGCCGACGAAAAGGACCGTGTGATGCGGGCTTTCAACGACGGCGACGTGGACGTGCTGGTGTGCACGACGGTGGTCGAGGTCGGCGTCGACGTGCCGAACGCGACCGTGATGGTGATCGTGGACGCCGACCGCTTCGGCGTGAGCCAGCTGCATCAGCTGCGCGGCCGCATCGGCCGCGGCAAGCATCCCGGTCTGTGCCTGCTCGTCACCGACGCCGCGCCGGGCGGTTCGGCGATGAGCAGGCTCGAGGCCGTGGCGGCCACCACCGACGGTTTCGAACTCGCGGTTCTCGACCTGCGCCAGCGCCGCGAGGGCGACGTCCTCGGCTCGGCGCAGTCCGGCACCGCGACCTCGCTGCGCCTGCTCTCCCTCATCGATGACCTCGAAGTCATCACCACCGCACAGGATCTCGCCCGCCGCCTGGTCGAAGACGACCCCGGCTTGCGCAACCACCCCGGCCTGGCCGCCCTCATGCGCGCGGCCGTGGACTCCGAGCGCCTGGAGTACCTGGCCAAGTCGTAGGTCAGCGCACCATCTTCGGGTACGGCAGGTCGATGCTGGTGTGCTCGGCCACCGCCAGCGGCGTCCCGATCTGCGGGAACGCGCGCTGCGGGCAGGCGGGCCGCTCGCACACCTTGCAGCCCGCGCCGATCGGCACCGCCGCGGCCGGGTCGTCGAGTTGCAGGCCCGCAGAATACACCAGGCGGTCGGCGTATTCGATATCGCAGCCGAGGCCGATCGCGAAGTTCTTGGTGGCCGTGCCGAATCCCTGCGGCGCCGTCATGGTGGTGCGGGCGATCCACAGGTAGCGCCGTCCGTCGGGCATGGACGCGATCTGGCGCAGGATCAACCCGGGGCGGGCGAACGCCTCGTGCACCACCCACAGCGGGCAGCTGCCGCCCACCCGGGAGAAGTGGAAGGCGGTGGCGGACTGGCGTTTCGAGATATTGCCCGCGCGGTCGGTGCGCACCAGGAAGAACGGCACGCCGCGCTGGCCCTGCCGCTGCAAGGTGCTCAGGCGGTGGCAGATCGTCTCGAACCCCACCTCGAAACGCAGGCCGAGCAGGTCGATGTCGTAGCGCAGTTCCTCCGCCGATCGCAGGAAGCGCCCGTAGGGCAGGATCAGCGCGCCGGCGAAGTAGTTGGCCAGCCCGATCCGCGCCAGCGACCTGGATTCGCCGGTGAGGGAAGGCGCTTCGGCGAGCACGGCGTCGAGTTCCTTGCCGTACAACAGGAATCCGAGCGTGGTCGCGATCTGGAAGGCGCGCTGCCCCGGGCGCAGCCGGCGCGCCAGCGTGAGCGTGCGGCTGTCCGGATCGTAGTGGCGCTTGGGGATGTTCGGGTCGGCGCCGTCGCCGCGCACCAGCACTGTGACGCCCGCGCGTTCCTCGGCGACCCGCGCCAACTGCCGGTCCAGTGAGCCGATGGTGAGCCCGCTCTCCTCGAACAACCGCTCGGCGGCGTGATCCAGCGACGGGATGTGGTTGTGGTGGTCGTAGAAGAAGTCGCGCACGTCCTCGTAGGGCATCGGCACCCCGGGCGCGCCGGTGGGCGCGGCCACCCGCGAGGACAGCAGGTCCAGCTGATCGGTGGCGGCGCGCAGCCGCCGGTGCATGGCGACCAGGATGCGCGCCACCTCGGGCTGGCGGGTGGCCAGTTCCTCGACCTCGGTGAGCGGCGCGGAGTCCCCGCCCGCGGCGTCGACCAGCACGTCGTGCAGGTCCGAGACCAGCCGCGCGTCGGAGTCGGCGGCGAAGAACTGCACATCCAGGTCGAAGGTCGAATTGAGCTTCAACAGCACCGGGATGGTCAGCGGTCGCTGATCGCGTTCGAGCTGGTTGAGATAGCTGGGCGAGAGGTCGAGCGATTTGGCCAGGGCGGCCTGGGTCATCCGCCGCTCCTCACGCAATCGCCGCAACCGGGCGCCCGCGTACATCTTGCGCACGCCAGCATGCTAGCCCAAGATCTTCGCAATCATCGCAACTTCGAGGATTCTTCCCCGCAGAAATCGCCATCTGCGAGGGCTTTTACCGAAATGCACCCGTGCGTAGTGTGCGAAGAGAGCCGGCTGGAAATCCTCGAGCCGTCCGAACCGGAGGATGCATGAAGACCCACATCGTACGCGCCCGCGCCGCCGACGAAGCGTTTCCGCGCGAGGAGCACCTCGCGACGAAGATCGCCGAGGTGGCCGTCGACCCGGTGGAGGTGACCGCCGAGGTGCGCGAGATGATCGTGAACCGGATCATCGACAACGCCGCCGTCGCCGCCGCGTCCGTGGTCCGCAAGCCGGTCTCCAGCGCCCGCGCCCAGGCCGCCGCGCAGCCGTACACCCCGCGCGCAGGCCGCTCGGGCGCCACGGTGTCCGGCCTCCCGGCCGCCGCCAAGGTCTCGCCGGAGTGGGCCGCGTGGGCCAACGGTGTCGCCGTGCGCGAACTCGACTTCCACGACACCTTCCTGGCCGCCGAGTACTCACACCCCGGCGACAACATTCCGCCGATCCTGGCCGTCGCCCAGCACACCGGCCGCTCCGGCGCGGACCTGATCCGCGGCCTGGCCACCGGGTACGAGATCCAGATCGACCTGGTGCGCGGCATCTGCCTGCACGAGCACAAGATCGATCACGTCGCCCATCTCGGCCCGTCGGCCGCCGCGGGCATCGGCACGCTGCTCGGCCTGGACGCCGAGACGATCTACCAGGCCGTCGGCCAGGCGCTGCACACCACCACCGCGACCCGCCAGTCGCGCAAGGGCGAGATCTCCAGCTGGAAGGCGCACGCCCCGGCGTTCGCGGGCAAGATGGCCGTGGAGGCCGTGGACCGCGCGCTGCGCGGCGAGGGCGCGCCCGCCCCGATCTGGGAGGGCGCCGATGGCGTCATCGCGTGGCTGCTCGGGGGCACGGGCGTGGAGTACCAGGTACCGCTGCCCGCGCCGGGCGAGGCCAAGCGCGCCATCCTGGACAGCTACACCAAGGAGCATTCGGCCGAATATCAGAGCCAGGCTCCGATCGACCTGGCGCGCCGGATGCGCGAGCGCATCGGCGATCTCGACCAGATCGCCTCGATCGTGCTGCACACCAGCCACCACACGCACGTGGTGATCGGCACCGGCTCGGGCGACCCGCAGAAGTTCGACCCGCACGCCAGCCGCGAGACCCTCGACCACTCCGTGCCGTACATCTTCGCGGTCGCGTTGCAGGACGGCGGCTGGCACCACGAGCGGTCCTACGCGCCCGAACGCGCGCAGCGCCCGGACACCGTGGAGCTGTGGCACAAGATCTCGACGGTCGAGGACCCGGAGTGGACCCGCCGCTACCACTCGACCGATCCGAACGAAAAGGCGTTCGGCGCTAGGGCCGTGGTGACGCTGAAGAGCGGCGAGACCATCGTCGACGAGCTGGCCGTCGCCGACGCGCACCCGCTGGGCGCGCGGCCCTTCGCCCGCGAGCAGTACATCGAGAAGTTCCGCACCCTGGCCGAGGGCATCGTCGAGCCCGCCGAGCAGGACCGGTTCCTCACCGCGGCGCAGCGCACGCCCGAGTTGGCGGCCGGTGAACTCGATCAGCTCACCTTCACCGTGTCCGATGAGGTACTGGGCCGCGCGCCGCGGATTCCCGAGGGGATCTTCTGATGACCGGGCTGATGGCCGCCGCCACCTCCGCCGCCGACAAGCGCGTCGCGCTGCGGAACGGGTTGGCGTCGGGGAAGATTCAGCGTCTACCGGGAGCGTTCAACCCGCTGGTGGCCACGCTGGTCCAGCAGCTGGGGTTCGAGGGTGTGTACGTCTCCGGCGCGGTGGTCTCGGCCGAATTGTCGCTGCCCGACATCGGTCTGACCACGCTGACGGAGGTGACCGAGCGCGGCCGCCAGATCGCGCGGGTCACCGACCTGCCGGTGCTGATCGACGCCGACACCGGCTTCGGCGAGCCGATGAGCGCCGCGCGCACCCTCACCTTCCTCGAGGACGCCGGCCTGGCCGGTTGCCATATCGAGGATCAGGTGAACCCCAAGCGCTGCGGCCATCTCGACGGCAAGGCGGTCGTGCCCGCCGACGACATGGTGCGGCGGCTGCGGGCGGCGGTGTCGGCGCGGCGCGACGAGAACTTCGTGATCTGCGCGCGCACCGACGCGCGCGGCATCGAGGGCTTGGACGCGGCGGTCGACCGTGCCAAGGCCTACGCCGACGCCGGCGCGGACATGATCTTCACCGAGGCGCTGGCCGATGCCTCGGAGTTCGCGAAATTCCGTGCCGCCGTGGACATTCCACTGCTCGCCAATATGACCGAGTTCGGCAAGTCGGAGCTGATCTCGGCCGGGGAGCTGGAGAACCTGGGCTTCAACGCGGTGATCTACCCGGTCACCACGCTGCGGTTGGCGATGTTCGCGGTGGAGCAGGGCCTGGCCGAGATCGCCGCCACCGGAACGCAATCCGGCCTGCTGGACCGGATGCAGCACCGCAAGCGACTGTACGAACTGCTGGATTACCAGCGCTACAACGACTTCGACTCCGGAATATTCAACTTCACGCTGAGCGAGTGAATCATGACCGAGATCAAGAAGGGCCTGGCCGGCGTGGTGGTGGACACCACCGCCGTCTCCAAGGTGGTGCCCGAGACCAATTCGCTGACCTATCGCGGCTACGCGGTGCAGGATCTGGCGCGGCACTGCAGCTTCGAGGAGGTCGCCTACCTGCTCTGGTACGGCGAACTGCCCGATGTGGCGCAGCTGGAACTGTTCTGCCGGCGTGAGCGCGCGCAGCGGCGCATCGACCGCTCGGTGCTCTCGCTGATCGAGAAGATGCCCGACACCTGCCACCCGATGGACGTGGTGCGCACGGTGGTGAGCTACCTCGGCGCGGAGGATCCGGTGCCGGATACCGACGGCGTCGCCGCGCCGAAAGACCTGCTGGCCAAGGCACTTCGGCTGCTCGCGGTGCTGCCGACGGTGGTGGCGGCCGATATGCGGCGCCGCCGCGGGCTCGACCCGATCGCCCCGCACTCGCACCTCGGCTTCGCCGAGAACTTCCTGAACATGTGCTTCGGGGAGGTGCCCGACCAGCGCCTGGTGAAGGCGTTCGAGACGTCGCTGGTGCTCTACGCCGAGCACAGCTTCAACGCCTCGACCTTCGCGGCGCGCGTGGTGACCTCGACGCGCTCGGACCTCTACAGCGCGATCACCGCCGCCATCGGCGCGCTCAAGGGCCCGCTGCACGGCGGCGCGAACGAGGCCGTCATGCACATGATGCTCGAGATCGGCGACCCCGATCTGGCGGCGCAATGGCTGAAGGACAAGCTCGCCGCCAAGCAGAAGGTGATGGGCTTCGGCCACCGCGTGTACAAGAAGGGCGACTCGCGGGTGCCGACCATGAAAGCCGCACTCGACGACGTGGCCGAGGTCACCGGCGGGCAGCGGTGGCTGACGATGTACGACGAGCTGGCCGCGACCATGGAAGCCGCCACCGGGATCCTGCCGAACCTGGACTTCCCGGCGGGCCCGGCGTACTACCTGATGGGCTTCGACATCCCGATGTTCACGCCCATCTTCGTGATCAGCCGCATCACCGGCTGGACGGCGCACATCGCCGAGCAGTCGGCCGACAACGCGCTGATCCGGCCGCTGTCGGAGTACTCGGGCGCACCGCAGCGGGAACTGCTCGTGGCGGGCGGCGCGGCGCTGCGCTGAGCGACTGGGCCGCCCGGCGGACCGAAACCTTGTTCAACCAAGCAATTGTTTGGTTGAATCGGGCGGTCCGCAACCCCGGCCCCGAGGGAGTGACCCATGTCCGGTCCCGACGCACTCGTGCGCGCCATGTGCCGCAGCTGGTCCGACCCCGATCCCGACCGGATCGCCGCGTTCTTCGCCGAAGACGCCGTCTACCACAACATTCCGATGGAGCCGATCGCCGGACGCGCCGCGATCCGCGATTTCATCGCCGGCTTCCTCACCACCTTCGACGCCATCGACTTCGAGATCCACCACCAGGTGGTGGCGGGCGAGATCGTCATGAACGAGCGCACCGACACGCTGCGCGGCAACGGCCGCGACACCCCGCTGCCCGTGATGGGCGTGTTCGAGGTGCGCGACGGCGAGATCGCGGCCTGGCGTGACTACTTCGACATGGCGGCGATCAACCGCGCGTTCGGCCTGTCCGGCTGAGTCCGAGGCGGGCGGATCACGCCTCCCCGTGAAATCCGTTGTGTTCCTGGGGAACTCAGGGGCACTCCCGCACGTCCGAATAGACGAGCGGTGTTCACGGAGGAACGAGGAAAGGTGCCCGATGGACAGGCCGAACTGCTGGGCGGCGTACCGGCGGGGTGTCCGCCCACGCCGGACGCGCGTGCCCGGCCCGCGCCCGGTGTGCGAGAGCTACCCGCGGCGCAAGTGGCACGAACGCCCGGAGTGGCACCGGTGAACCGGGCCGCACGGATGTGTCCGTGCGGCCCGTCACCGGACAGCGGACGACCGGCGCGACCGGCCTACGGGCGCGCCGCCCGCGCCGCCTCGACCAGGTTCGCCAGCGAGGCCTCCACCTCGGCCTGCCCGCGAGTCTTCAGCCCGCAGTCCGGGTTCACCCAGAGCCGTTCGGCGGGAACGGCTTTCAGCGCGGCCCGCAGCGACACGGTGATCTCCTCGACGCTGGGCACGCGCGGGGAGTGGATGTCGTAGACACCCGGGCCCACGCCCAGATCGAAGCCCGCGGCGTTCAGGTCGTCGAGCACCTCCATGTGCGAGCGGGCCGCCTCGATGGAGGTGACGTCGGCGTCCAGGCCCGCGATCGCGTCGATGACCTCGCCGAACTCCGAGTAGCACAGGTGGGTGTGGATCTGGGTGGCATCGGACACGCCCGAAGTGGCCAGGCGGAACGACTCCACCGACCAGTCCAGGTACGCGGGCTGATCCGCCGCGCGCAGCGGCAGCAGCTCGCGCAGGGCGGGCTCGTCCACCTGGATGATCCGGATGCCCGCCGACTGCAGGTCCACCGTCTCGTCCCGGATGGCCAGCGCCACCTGACGCGCCGACTCGCCCAGCGGCTGGTCGTCGCGCACGAACGACCACGCCAGGATGGTGACCGGACCGGTCAGCATGCCCTTGACCGGCTTGTCGGTGAGCGACTGGGCGTAGGTGATCCAGTCCACCGTCATCGGCGCGCGGCGCGCGACGTCGCCGAACAGGATCGGCGGGCGCACGCAGCGGGTGCCGTAGGACTGCACCCAGCCGTTCTCGGTGGCCGCGAAGCCGTCGAGCTGCTCGGCGAAGTACTGCACCATGTCGTTGCGCTCCGGCTCGCCGTGCACCAGCACGTCCAGGCCCAGCTTCTCCTGCAGCGCCACCACGTCGGCGATCTCCGAGCGCATCCTCGCGGTGTACTCGGCCTCGTCGATCTCGCCCTTGCGCAGCGCGGCGCGAGCCAGGCGGATCGCCGAGGTCTGCGGGTAGGAGCCGATGGTGGTGGTCGGCAGCGGCGGCAGGTTCAGGCGGGCCTGCTGCACCGCGCGCCGCTCGTCGGCCGGGGCGCGACGCGCGGCGTCGGGGCCGAGCGCGGCCAGGCGGGCGCGAACCTGCGCGTCCGCCAGGCGCGGGTCCTCGGTGCGCGAGGTCGCCGCCGCACGGGCCGCGGCCAGCTCGTCGGCGATCGCCTCGGTGCCCTGGTGCAGACCGGTGGCCAGCACTCGCACCTCGGCGACCTTCTCCGCGCCGAACGCCAGCCAGGCCCGCAGCCGCGCGTCCAGGCCGGTCTCCGGCTCCAGCGAATAGGGCACGTGCAGCAGCGAGCAGGAGCTCGACACCGCGACGCCGCCCGCGCTGCCCAGCAGGGTGCCCAGCGTGGTGAGCGCGTCGTCGAGGTTCGCCCGCCACACGTTGCGGCCGTCCACCACGCCCGCGACCAGCAACTTGCCCGCCAGCGCGGGCAGCGAGGCCACCGCGGACAGCTCGATCGGCGCGGTGAAGTCGAGCGCGATGCCCTCCACATCGGTGCCGGCCAGCGCGGCCAGGGCCGGGCCGGGGTCGCCGAAGTAGGTGGCGACCAGCACGGCCGGGCGGTCCTCGCCCGCCGTCAGCTCGGTGTAAGTGGAGCGCACCAGGGCGATCTCATCGTCGGTGAGGTCGGTGACCAGCGACGGCTCATCGATCTGCACCCACTCCGCACCGGCGGCCGCCAGCTTGCGCAGCAGCTCGCGATAGAGCGGGACCAGCTCGCCGAGTCGATCCAGTGCCGCGCCTTCGGTGGCCTTGGCCAGCTTCAGGAAGGTGATCGGGCCCACCACCACGGGCCGCGCGGGCACGCCGAACCCCCGCGCCTCGGCCAGCTCGTCGAGCAGCTTCTCCGGGTGCAGCGAGAACACGGTGTCGGGACCGATCTCGGGCACCAGGTAGTGGTAGTTGGTGTCGAACCACTTGGTCATCTCCAGCGGTTCCACCGAATCGTTGCCGCGCGCGGCCGCGAAGTAGCGGTCCAGCGGATCGGCGATGCCCGCCACCCGCTCGGGCAGCGCGCCCAGCAGCACGGCGGTGTCGAGCACCTGGTCGTAGTAGGAGAAGGTGCCCACCGGGATCGAGTCGAGCCCGGCCGCGGTGAGCTCGGCGTACTGCGCCTCGCGCAGATCGGCCGCCACCCGGTGCAGCGCCACGGCGTCGATGCGCCCGGCCCAGTAGGACTCGGTGGCGCGCTTCAGCTCGCGCCGCGGCCCCACCCGGGGCAGGCCGAGAACCGTTGCGGTGAAAGGAGTCTGGGAAACAGTCACGGTTGTGCTCCAGTGCCTAGGTCGTGAGCCATCGCCATGCGGGCGGCGTCGACCAGCGGACCTCGCGGGCAGCCGTGTGCAACGGAGCCCGGATGTCGTCACTGGTGGTCCGCGCGCCCAATCCACGAGGCGGTGGCCGCCGGATACGGCGTATCCGGCACAACTGGCAGGTCTTCGGACTCGCGGGCACCGGCGCGGGGGCTCCCGGCCGACCTACTGACCGTCGCTTCCCGGACTCGCGCCCAGTGCTCGATGACGGTGTTCGTTCCTGCATACCGCTGCGGGACAGTCCCGGATTCCCACCGGGTTCCCTCTCACTCGCGCCCGGCTGGCCGGGGCGGGCTTCGACTCCGGCGCGCGACGTAGGGGCTCCATCTCGTCGGCGCACTGGAGAACCAGCTGCGTCGTCCAGCATAAAAGACGCCGCGGTTATTCCGTGCGGGTACCCGTCGCGGGCGCGCACCGCGGTCGCGGGCGGGCGGTGAGATGTGACGGCCGGATGAACGCAACTTCGCACCGTTGCTATGTCTGGTTGTGAAGATCGCTGCGAAGGGTAGTTCCATGTAGGA
Organism: Nocardia puris; assembly: GCF_003315035.1. GTDB lineage: Bacteria > Actinomycetota > Actinomycetes > Mycobacteriales > Mycobacteriaceae > Nocardia > Nocardia puris. The sequence continues at coordinate 854,312 of NZ_QNRE01000001.1, read as the reverse complement.
GCCGATTCCGGGGGCAGGTACGTTGGACCGATGTTCTCGAAAGTCTTGGTTGCCAATCGTGGCGAGATCGCCATCCGCGCCTTCCGCGCGGCCTACGAACTCGGCATCGGGACGGTCGCCGTCTTCCCGTACGAGGACCGCAACTCGGTCCACCGGCTGAAGGCCGCGGAGTCCTACCAGATCGGCGAGGTCGGCCACCCCGTCCGCGCCTATCTCTCCATCGAGGCGATCATCGACGCGGCCAAGACCGCGGGCGCCGACGCCGTCTACCCCGGTTACGGATTCCTTTCCGAGAACCCCGATCTGGCGGCCGCCTGCGCGCGCGCCGGCATCACCTTCATCGGCCCCTCGGCGGAGGTCCTCGAACTCGCGGGCAACAAGGCGCGCGCCATCGAGGCCGCCCGCGCGGCCGGTCTGCCCGTGCTGACGTCCAGTGCGCCCTCGGCCGACGTGGACGAACTGCTCGCCGCCGCAGCCGAACTCGACTACCCGATCTTCGTCAAGGCGGTCGCGGGCGGCGGCGGGCGCGGCATGCGCCGGGTGGCCGCGCCCGAGCAGTTGCGCGAATCCATCGAGGCCGCCTCGCGCGAGGCCGAGTCCGCGTTCGGCGACCCGACCGTGTTCCTCGAACAGGCCGTGGTGAATCCGCGCCACATCGAGGTGCAGATCCTGGCCGACCAGCACGGCAACGTGATGCACCTGTTCGAGCGGGACTGTTCGGTGCAGCGCCGCCACCAGAAGGTGATCGAGCTGGCGCCCGCGCCGAACCTGGATCCCGCGCTGCGCGAACGTATCTGCGCCGACGCGGTGGCCTTCGCCCGCCAGATCGGCTACAGCTGCGCGGGCACCGTGGAGTTCCTGCTCGACGAGCGCGGCAACCACGTCTTCATCGAGATGAACCCCCGCATCCAGGTCGAGCACACGGTCACCGAGGAGATCACCGACGTCGACCTGGTGCAGTCGCAGCTGCGCATCGCGGCGGGGGAGACCCTGGCCGACCTCGGCCTGAGCCAGGACAGCGTGTCGATCCGCGGCGCGGCCCTGCAATGCCGCATCACCACCGAGGACCCGGCCAACGGGTTCCGCCCCGACACCGGCCGCATCACCGCCTACCGCACGCCGGGCGGCGCGGGCATCCGCCTGGACGGCGGCGCGAACCTGGGCGCCGAGATCGGGGCCTACTTCGACTCCATGCTGGTCAAGCTCACCTGCCGCGGCCGCGATCTGCCCGCGGCGGCGGCGCGCGCGGCGCGGGCGCTGGCCGAGTTCCGCATCCGCGGCGTCACCACGAACATCGGCTTCCTCCAAGCGGTGCTCGAGGATCCCGATTTCAAGGCCGGCCGGGTCACCACCTCGTTCATCGACGAGCGCCCGCAGTTGCTCACCCTGCGCGGCTCCGCCGACCGCGGCACCAAGATCCTGACCTACCTGGCCGACGTCACCGTCAACAAGCCGCACGGCGAGCGGCCCACCACCGTCTACCCGCACGACAAGCTGCCCGCCATCGACCTGAGCGCCCCGCCGCCCGACGGCTCCCGCCAGCGCCTGCTGCGCCTGGGGCCGGAGGGCTTCGCGAAGGCGCTGCGCGAGCAGAAGGCGGTGGGCGTCACCGACACCACCTTCCGCGACGCGCACCAGTCGCTGCTGGCCACCCGCGTGCGCACCACGGGCCTGCTCGGCGTCGCCGGGCACGTCGCGCGGCTCACCCCGGAGCTGCTGTCGATCGAGGCGTGGGGCGGCGCGACTTACGATGTGGCGCTGCGCTTCCTGCACGAGGACCCGTGGGAGCGGCTGGCCGCGCTGCGTGAGGCGATCCCCAACATCTGCCTCCAGATGCTGTTGCGCGGGCGCAACACCGTCGGCTACACGCCCTACCCGGAGGCGGTGACCCGCGCGTTCGTGTCCGAGGCGACGGCCACCGGCATCGACATCTTCCGCATCTTCGACGCGCTCAACAACGTCGACCAGATGCGCCCGGCCATCGACGCCGTGCGCGAAACCGGCACGGCCGTGGCCGAAGTCGCGATGAGCTACACCGGCGACCTGTCGAACCCGAACGAGACGCTCTACACGCTCGACTACTACCTGAAGCTGGCCGAGCAGATCGTCGACGCGGGCGCCCACGTGCTCGCCATCAAGGACATGGCGGGCCTGCTGCGCGCGCCCGCCGCGGCCACCCTGGTCACCGCGCTGCGCAGCAACTTCGACCTGCCGGTGCACGTGCACACCCACGACACCCCGGGCGGTCAGCTGGCCACTTACCTCGCCGCCTGGCAGGCCGGCGCCGACGCGGTGGACGGCGCCAGCGCCGCGATGGCGGGCACCACGAGTCAGCCCGCGCTCTCGGCGATCGTGGCGGCGGCCGCGCACAGCGAGTACGACACGGGGCTGAACCTCCAGAACGTGTGCGACCTCGAGCCGTACTGGGAAGCGCTGCGAAAGGTGTACGCGCCCTTCGAATCCGGGCTGCCCGCCCCCACCGGGCGCGTGTACACCCACGAGATCCCCGGCGGTCAGCTGTCGAATCTGCGCCAGCAGGCCATCGCGCTGGGCCTCGGCGACCGCTTCGAGGAGGTCGAGGCGAAGTACGCCGCCGCCGACCGCCTGCTCGGCCGCCTGGTGAAGGTGACGCCGTCGTCGAAGGTCGTCGGCGATCTGGCCCTGGCGCTGGTCGGCACCGGCGTCGACATCGAGGACTTCGCCGCCGATCCGGGCCGCTACGACATCCCGGACTCGGTGATCGGCTTCCTGCGCGGCGAACTCGGCACCCCGGCCGGCGGCTGGCCCGAACCGTTCCGCAGCAAGGCCCTCGAGGGTCGCGGCGCGGCCAAGCCCGAAACCCCGCTCACGCCCGAGGACGAGGCCGGGCTCGCGGGCGATTCCGCGCTGCGCCGCGCCACCCTGAACCGCCTGCTGTTCCCCGGCCCCACCGCCGAACTCCTCGCGCATCGCGAAAAGTACGGCGACACTTCGGGTCTGAGCGCCAACCAGTTCTTCTACGGGCTGCGCTACGGCGAGGAACACCGCGTGCAGCTGGAGAAGGGCGTCACCCTGCTCATCGGCCTGGAGGCGATCTCCGAACCCGACGAGCGCGGCATGCGCACCGTGATGTGCATCCTCAACGGGCAGCTGCGCCCCGTCGCGGTGCGCGACCGGTCCATCGCCAGCGAGGTCCCGGTGGCGGAGAAGGCCGACAAGACCAACCCCGGCCACCTGGCCGCCCCGTTCGCGGGCGTGGTGACCCTCGCCGTGTCCGAGGGCGACACCGTCGAATCGGGCGACACCATCGGCACCATCGAGGCCATGAAGATGGAGGCCGCCATCACCGCGCCGCGCGGCGGCACCGTCGCGCGGGTGGCGATCGGCAAGGTGCAGCAGGTCGAAGGCGGTGACCTGCTGGTCGAACTGGCCGCGCCGGACTCCTCGGCGCAATGACGCGGATCGTGGCCGGGACGGCCGGCGGGCGGCGGCTGCGGGTGCCGCCCGCCGGCACCCGGCCGACCTCCGACCGTGTCCGCGAGGCGCTGTTCAGCGCGCTCGACGCGCGCCTGGACTTCGACGGCGCGCGGGTGCTCGACCTGTACGCCGGATCGGGCGCGCTGGGACTGGAGGCGCTGTCGCGGGGGGCGGCGTCGGCGTTGCTGGTGGAGTCGGACCGCAAGGCGGCGGCGGTGGTGCGCGGGAATATCGCCGACCTCGCGTTGCCCGGAGCGGAGCTGCGCGTCGGCGCGGTCGCCGCCGTGCTGGCACAGGGTGGAGCGGGGGAGTTCGACCTCGTATTCTCCGATCCGCCTTACGATCTCGCCACCGACGCGGTCACCGCCGACGTGCGCGCGCTGGCCGAGCACGGGTGGTTGCGGCCAGGGGCGGTGGTGGTGGTCGAGCGGTCAGCGCGGTCGGCGGAGATCGACTGGCCCGCGGGTTTCGTCCCCGCCAAGGCCCGCCGCTACGGCGAGACGCGGCTGGAGCTGGCGGAGCACGAGCCGCAGGACTGAGCGCTCTCCGGGCCCGATCAGGTCGCGAGCCCGGCCTGTCAGTCGGGCCGCCCGGCCGAAGGCTCGCGGAGAATGGCGTGCGGCGAAACAGCGCTCGTCGGAACCCGGCGCTCGCGGCATCGTTCGGCCGCACGCCGCCGGTCGAATCCCGGGTATCGACCTGATAGTTTCGGCTCATGGCTGGAGCTATGTGCCCCGGGTCGTTCGACCCGGTGACCAACGGACATCTCGACGTCTTCGCCAGGGCGGCAGCGCAATTCGACGAGGTCGTGGTGACCGTCGTGGTGAACCCCAACAAGCAGGGCATGTTCACCGTGGAGGAGCGCATGGAGCTGATCCGCGAGGTCACGGCCGATCTGCCCAATGTTCGGGTGGCGTCGTGGCGCGGCCTGCTGGTGGACTTCGCCAAGCAGGAAGGACTCACCGCGATGGTCAAGGGGCTGCGCGACTCCACCGACTTCGCCTACGAGATCCAGATGGCGCACATGAACAAGAAGCTCAGCGGCGTGGACACCTTCTTCGTCGCGTCGAACCCGGAGTTCAGCTTCGTGTCCAGCTCCCTGGTCAAGGAGGTCGCGAAGTACGGCGGCGACGTGAGCGATCTGCTGCCCGGCATCGTGCACAAGCGCCTGCTCGACCGCCTCGCCGAGAACAAGTAACCCGAACGCGAAACCGGCGCCCACCACATGGTGGGCGCCGGTTTTCGTGTGTCTACGGGACTCAGAAGACCAGGCCGCGCAGGGCCAGGAAGCGCAGGCCGCCGACCGCGGCGGTGATGGCCAGCACCGCGCCGGCTTGCGCGACGCCGCCGAGTCCGGGCGCCCAGACCTCGAGCCCGGCCAGCGCGGCCGTGGTGATGCCCAGGCCCAGCAGCGCCAGGCCGCCGCCCTCCCACTGCGCCGTGAACCAGCCGACGCGCCCCGCCGCGTGGAAGGTGAGCTGGCGGTGCAGTTCGTTCGCGATGATCGTGCTCACCACCGAGCCGGCGATATTGGCCGCGATCGGGCCGATGCCGTGCATGGCGAAGAACAGCAGCACGTAGGCCACATTGCTGGAACCGCCGACGAGGGCGAAACGGATGAGCTGGGCGAAGGCGCGGTCACCGCGCAGATAGCCGAGCGGGCCGGACCACAGGGCCGGTGCGGTGCGCGCGGTGGGATCAGCGACGACCACCCACGGGGTGTACAGCCCCGCGGGCACCACCGCCGATCGCGGCGCTTCCAGAACCGTCATCGTTCTTTCCGATCGAAACCGTGAGCCCTCGGTAAAGGACAACCGCGGCGGGGGCCGCATCCTTCCCGTCGGACTCGGGAGTGGTTCCACACTCACGGTGTGGCCCTGTGACCGGCTTGCGAAATCCTTGTCGGGGTCCCGCGCGCCGATCTCTCCATAGAAATTTAGCATCAAGTGGAGGGTCAGTCTCCACTTGATTGTGTGGTCTGGCAGACACTGTCACGACACACCGGGCCGGGACTCGGCAGATGCCGTGATCAGGGGCACACTGGGCACCGGCGGAGAGTTTCGCCGGAGATCGGCAGGAAAGCGGGGTAAACGAGCATGTATCGCGTATTCGAGGCACTCGACGAGCTGGTGGCGATCGTCGAGGAGGCGCGCGGCATCCCGCCCACCCGCAGCTGCATCGTGCCCCGCGGCGATGTGCTGGACCTGCTCGACGACGTGCGCGACGCGCTGCCGGGCGAACTCGACGACGCCCAGGACGTCCTGGACCACCGCGACAAGATCGTCACCGACGCCCGCACCGGCGCCGAAGCCACCGTGACCTCGGCCAACGAGCAGGCGGCCCAGACCATCGAGTCCGCGCGCGAGGAGGCCGACCGCATCCTCGCCGACGCCAAGGCCCACGCCGACCGCATGGTCGCCGAGGCGAGCGCGCACGCCGATCACCTGGTCGCCACCGCGCAGGCCGAGGCCGACCGCGTGGTCGCCGACGGCAACGCCGAGTACGAGGCCGTCACCGGCCGGGCGCGCGCGGAATCGGAGCGGATGATCGAGGCGGGTAAGGCGTCCTACGAGCGGTCGGTGGCCGAGGGCCGGGCCGAACAGGAGCGCCTGGTGTCGCAGACCGAGGTGGTGCGCGCCGCGCACGCCGAGTCCGCGCGCCTGGTCGACGCCGCGACCGAGGAGGCCGACCGCACCCGCGACGAGTGCGACCACTACGTGGACTCCACGCTCGCGCAGTTCGAGGAGACGCTGAACAGCACGCTGCGCACCGTGCGCGGTGGTCGGCACCAGCTGCGCACGGGGGCGGGTGCGCCCGACTACGCCGCCGACTACCGGCGGTAGGCGCCACCGCGGGCGTCCGGTCGGCGCGCGGGGAGCTGGTGATCGCCGGCCGTTTTGAGGTTCGACCGGGCCCTCGCGTATTGTTGAGTGGTTGCCCATCCCCCTTCCCGCAGTGAGAGTGAGTACGTGATGCCCGCCGGTTCCGGTTCCGCGTCGCGTTCGCGCGCGCGTTCCCACCGCACGCCGGACGCGGGTTTCGTGCTGGACGTCCGCAGTCTGGGCCGCAGGCCCGGCACGATGCGGGAGTTGCGGCGCTCGCTCACCACCGAGGGCCGGATCGGGCTCGATCTCATCGCCATCCCCGAGGGTTCGACGGTGGAGCTGGACCTGCAGTTGCAGGCGGTGTCCGAAGGCGTACTGGTCACCGGCACGGTGTCCGCGCCGACGGCCGGGGAGTGCTCGCGCTGCCTGGAGTCGTTCACCGACAGCGTGGATCTGCACGTCACGGAACTGTTCGCCTACCCGGACAGCACCACCGAGCAGACCACCGAGGACGACGAGGTCTACCGCATGGCGGACGATCTCATCGACCTGGAGCCCGTGGTGGTCGACGCCATCGGCCTCGCGCTGCCGTTGCAGCCGCTGTGCGGCCCCGACTGCGCGGGCCTGTGCCCGGAATGCGGCGTGCGGATGGCGATTGCGGGTTCTGATCACCGGCATGAGATACTTGACCCTCGCTGGGCCGGGCTGGCGAAGTTCGCCACCGGATCGCCCGGCAGCGGCGCGCCCGACGCGGACGCCGACCCAGACCGATAACCCGCCGAACAGGCAGCGTTCATCAAGACAACAGAGGAGAGTTAGTCGTGGCCGTTCCCAAGCGCCGGATGTCCCGTTCCAACACCAGGTCGCGGCGCAGCCAGTGGAAGGCCGCCGCGCCGACCCTGATCACCTGCCCGAACCGCGGCTGTGGTCAGAAGACCCTGCCGCACATCGCCTGCCCCTCCTGCGGCACCTACAAGGGCCGCCAGGTCACCGCCGCCGTCTGAGGCATTCGATCCTTCGTATCGACGTGACAGCCAGCAAGGATGATGCCGGTTCGCCCGGTGCACACCAGAGCCTGATCGAAGCGCTCGGCGTCGACGTGCGACCGGACCTGCTGCGCCTGGCGCTGACGCACCGGTCGTACGCCTACGAGAACGGCGGCCTGCCGACCAACGAACGGTTGGAGTTCCTCGGCGACTCCGTGCTCGGCCTGAGCATCACCGAGCGGCTGTACCACGAGCACCCGGACAAGTCCGAGGGCGAACTGGCGAAGCTGCGGGCGAGCGTGGTCAACATGCACGCGCTCGCCGAGGTGGCGCGCGGGCTCGGTGACGGCGGGCTCGGCGCGCACCTGCTGCTCGGCAAGGGCGAAGAGCTCACCGGCGGCCGGGACAAGCCGAGCATCCTCGCCGACGGCATGGAATCGCTGCTCGGGGCGGTGCACCTGCAGTACGGCATCCAGGTCGCCCGCGACCTCGTGCTGCGCCTGTTCGCCGACCTGCTCGAGCGCGGCCCCCGCATGGGCGCCGGGCTCGACTGGAAGACCAGCTTGCAGGAGCTCACCGCCGAACGTGGACTCGGCGTGCCCAGCTACGAGATCACCTCGACGGGCCCCGACCACGACAAGGAGTTCACGGCGACCACCGTGATCGGCGGCCGGGCCTACGGGCAGGGCATCGGCCGGTCCAAGAAGGAAGCCGAGCAGAAGGCCGCGGGCGCGGCCTATCAGGCGCTGACCGACGAAGCCTGACGTGCCCGAACTTCCCGAGGTCGAGGTCGTGCGGCGCGGACTCGCCGAACACGTGGTCGGCCGCACCATCGAATCGGTCACCGTCACCCATCCCCGCTCGGTGCGCAGGCACCTGCTCGGCGCGGCCGATCTCGCGGCCCGGATGACCGGCCGACGGGTGGACTCGGCGCAGCGGCGCGGCAAGTACCTCTGGCTCACCCTGGACGACGACGAGGCCCTCGTCGTGCACCTCGGCATGAGCGGCCAGATGCTGGTCCAGCCCACCGGCGCGCCCGTGGAGAAGCACGCCCACATCAGGGCCGCGCTGCACGATGGCACCGAACTGCGATTCGTGGACCAGCGCACCTTCGGCGGCTGGGCGCTGGCCCCGCTCGTCGAGGTGGACGGTTCGTTGCTGCCGGAACCCGTCGCGCACATCGCGCGCGATCCCCTCGATCCCCGCTTCGACCGGGAGGCCGCCGTCAAGGCGCTGCGCGCGAAGCACTCCGAGATCAAGCGGGTGCTGCTCGACCAGTCCGTCCTCTCGGGGGTCGGCAACATCTACGCCGACGAGTCCCTGTGGCGGGCCCGCATCCACGGTAACCGGATCGCCGCCACGCTCACCCGGCCCGCGTTGCGCACCCTGCTGGACGAGGTCGGCGCGGTGATGGGGGAGGCGCTGGCCGCGGGCGGTACCTCGTTCGACGCGCTGTACGTCAACGTCAACGGTCAGTCCGGGTACTTCGAACGGTCCCTGGCCGTGTACGGGCGGGAGGACGAGCCGTGCCGGCGCTGCGGAGCCCCGGTGGCGCGCGAGAAATTCATGAACCGGTCCTCGTACTACTGCCCCCGCTGCCAACCGAAGCCTCGCTTTCGCTGACGCTCGCGAGCTACCGTTTCCTCAGGCGATCGATGTGTGGTCGGCTGAGGAAAGGTATACATGCGCAAGCTCACCTACTATGTCGCGTCGACGATCGACGGGTACATCGCCACGGAGGACGGGTCGGTCGACTTCTTCCCCGTCGGCGGTGATCACGGCCCGGCGATCACCGCGCAGTATCCGGAGACCCTGCCGTTCAAGGTCAGGGAGGCGCTGGGCATCGACAAGCGCAACGCGAGCTTCGACACGGTGATCATGGGGCGCAAGACGCACGACTTCGGCGTGCGCACCGGCACCTCGAGCCCGTACGCGCACCTGCGCCAGTTCGTCGTGTCCACCACGCTGCCCGAGGCGCCCGATCCGGCGGTCGAGCTGATCTCCGCCGATCCGCTGGCGAAGGTGCGGGAACTCAAGCGCGCCAAGGGACTCGGCATCTGGCTGTGCGGCGGCGGGGAGCTGGCGCAGGTGCTGCTGCCCGAGATCGACCAGATCTTCCTGAAGCTGTACCCGATCGTGCTCGGGCGCGGCCGGTCGCTGTTCGGCGACGGGCCTGGGCTGCCCGAGCCCGCGCGCTTCCGGGTGATCACCAGCCGGGTGTTCGAGGACGGCGTCGCCTTCGTCAAGTACAGCCGGATCCGCTGACCGGCATGCCCGACCGCGCGCCCGCCACCGAACCCGCCGCGCCGGGCCCGGTGGAGGCGCTGCGCGAGATCGGGTTCTGGCTCGAGCGCGGCCGCGCCGAGACGCACCGGGTGCGCGCGTACCGGCGGGCGGCCGACGTGGTGGCCGAACTGTCCACGGCGGAGTACGAGGCCAGGCGCGCGGCGGGCACCTGGCAGGAACTGGCGGGGGTCGGCCCCAAGACCGCGGCCGTGATCGCCGCCGCGGCCGCGGGGACCGTGCCCGCCTATCTCACCGAATTGCGCGGCGCGGCAAAGCCGATCGGTGCGCAGGGCAAGTCGCTGCGCACGCTGTTGCGCGGCGACCTGCACACCCACTCCGACTGGTCCGACGGCGGCAGCCCGATCGCCGAGATGATGGGGGTGGCGGCCGCACTCGGGCACGAGTACTGCGCGCTGACCGACCATTCGCCGCGCCTGAAGGTCGCCAACGGGCTCTCCGCCGCGCGGTTGCGCAGGCAGCTGGACGTGATCGCCGGGCTCAACGAGCGGCTCGCGCCGTTCCGGATCCTCACCGGCATCGAGGTGGACATCCTCGACGACGGCACCCTCGACCAGGAGGCGGATCTGCTGGCCGAACTGGATGTCGTGGTGGCGAGCGTGCATTCGCACCTGCGCGACGACAGCGCCACCATGACCAAGCGGATGGTGTACGCGGTGGCGAACCCGAACGTCGACATCCTCGGCCACTGCACGGGTCGCCTGGTGGAGGGATCGCGGGGCACCCGCCCGGAGTCCACCTTCGATGCCGAGGTGGTGTTCGAAGCGTGCCGCACCTACGGCACGGCCGTCGAGATCAACAGCCGGCCCGAACGCCGCGACCCGCCCGCGCGCCTGCTGCGGCTCGCGGTGGAGATGGGTTGTTACTTCTCCGTCGACACCGACGCGCACGCGCCCGGCCAATTGGATTGGCAGGGTTACGGATGCGAGCGCGCGGTGGTGAATGGTGTTCCCGCCGAGCGGGTTATCAACACCTGGCCGTTGGAGGATCTACTGGGTTGGGTGAGCGACGGGTAGCGCTGGCTGTCCAGATGCGGCGCGTCGACGTGAACGCCTTCACCCGGCTGTCGGAGGCGCACGCCGCTGAACCCCGCATCGACGCAACCACAACCTGCTCCTGCTGCAATGGCACTAACTGCCGAGCAATACGCCGAAGGCGTTGGCTTATCTCAGTGGGGTGAACGGCGGTCGAATATTCGGTGTGCGCGGCGATTTCGGGCGGTAGGCGGTCGAGAATGGGTGCACGGCTTCGAACACGGGGGTGGCTGGGCTGGTGGGTGACTTCCCGATCGACACCGTGCTCGCGGTGATCGGTCTCGTCGTGCCCGTCGGCGCGTTCCTGTGGGAGTTCGTGTTCGTGGGCCGCAGGCGGCTGGGGTACCGCGTGCAGATGGACACGCCGGTCACCGGTGAGATCGAGTCGGTGTTCCCCGGCGCGCTCGCACGGCTGCACCCCGATCTCCCCGCCAATACCCCTGACCTGCGCGACTATTCGGTCGTGCTGGTGCGCATCGAGAACAGCGGCAGCACCGCCATCGGCGTGGCGGACTATCTGGCCCCGACCGCGCGGATCGGGCTGCACCTGCGGTTCCCGCGCCGCCGGGTGGTGGGTATGGCCGTCACCGAGCTCAGCGATCCCGACCTGGCCGAAAGCCTGGGTCCCGCTTCGGGAATCGCCGTGCGGGAGGACACCGACGGGCGCATCGGCGTGATCGACCTGCCCAAGGTGCCGCTGGCGCGGGGTGACCACTACAAGATCCTGGCCATCCTGCAACGGTCCGGCGGCAGCGGGGAGTATCCCGCGCCGGTGCTGCTCGGTCGTATCAGGGGTGGGCGCGTGGTCGAGACGCGCAGCCGCACCGGCGTGCCGCGAGTCATGGTGGTGCTCACCGGGTTTCTCGTCGCGGTGATCGTGGCGCAGTTCGCCGTCGCCGTCCTGCGTCCCGATCCCACCCCGCTGGACTGCGCGACCGGGAAGCTCACGCTGATCGGGTCGTCGGCGTTCGAGCCGGTGATCCGCGACGCCGCCGCCCAGTACGAGAAGCGGTGCACCGGGGCGGAATTCGCCTTCGATTTCGCCGGTACCGAACGCGGGCTGGACCGGCTCGCCGAAGCCGGTCCGGACGCGGGCCTGCTGGCCATCAGCGACGGGGAGAAGGGGCCGGGTTACCCGGCGTTGCGTCCACGGCCGTTGGCGCTGGCGGTGTTCGCGATGTTCGTGCACCCCGAGCTCGGCGTCGCCGACCTCACCGTCGAGCAGGTGCGCGACCTGTACGCCGGCCGGATCACCAACTGGCGCGAGGTGGGCGGCCCGGATCTACCGGTGGTGCTGATCGATCGCACACCGGGTTCGGGCACCCGGGTGATCTTCGAGGACGCTCTCTTCGGCGGGGAACAACCCGCCCGTCCGCACCGCAGTTGCACGGCGATCAAGGACACCGAGGGCACCTTCTGCGACGTGCCGGTCACCAGGGAGATGCACAAGGCCGTGCGCGAGATTCCCGGCGCGATCGGCTACGGCGAACTGGCGGAATCGAATCGGGCGGGCATGCGGGTCATCGCCTTGGATGGCGTGGCTCCGGGGCGGGAGGCCGCTCTCGACGGTTCCTACCCGTTCCACGGCGTCGAATATGCCTACAGCCACGGCGATCTGCCGGTGGGTTCCCCGGCGGCCGGGTTCCTGCACTACTTGACGGCGGGACTGGGCGCGGAGGTGCTGCGCGCACACGGCAACGAGCCGTGCGTGAGCGGGTCGGATGCGCGGGGGCACTGCGCTTCCGGGTCGTAGTCGCGGTCGGGTGTGCTCCGGTTGGGGTGCCTGCGTGGGCTGTTGGCCTCCTTGCCTGTTCGACTGCGCGGGCCAGGCGCGCGAAGTGTGGCGCGCCCGGCCCGCCACTCACACGTGGTCGGGGTTCAGGCAGTAGGCCGAGGCGGCCAGGTACTGCCGGCACTCCGGGCCGTGACCGGCGTGGACCCCGCGCAGGTAGTGCGCGAGGTCCTCGTCGAGATCGGTCGGCTCCACGGCGCAGTTGCTGTGCCGCGCGTTCCAGAGGTCGCGCGTGTCGAGCGATGTCTGCATCGTTGATCTCCCACTCGCGTAGTCGTTTTCACCGTCGGCGGCCCCGCCGTCACTCGGTGATCAGTTGCCAGTCGTCGGGCAGGCGGACCGAGTGCACGGTGCTGCCCTCGGCCTCCACGTCGACGCTCAGATCGCCCAGCCGCAGCGCGGTGAGCGTCACCCGCCCCCACGATTCGGGCAGGCGCGGGCGCACCCGCAGCGTGCGGTTGGGCACATCGGGATTCAAGCCCAGGAACGAGCGCACCAGCAGCAGCGGCGCCGCGCTCGCCCAGGCCTGCGGCGAACACGACGTCGGATACGGCACCGGCACCGCGAAACGCGCGCGGGGGAATCCGCAGAACAGCTCGGGGAGCCGCCCGTCGAACGCCGCCGCCGCGTCGAGCAGCCCGCCCGCCAGTCGGGTGGCCAGTTCCACCGCGCCGGGCACGTGGCCGTAGCGCAGCAGGCCCGCCACCGCGATGGCGGTGTCGTGCGGCCAGACCGATCCGCAGTGGTAGCTCATCGGGTTGTAAGCGCCCATGTTGGAAGCCAATGTGCGCAAACCGAATCCGGTGTCCATCTCCTCCTTGGCCAGCTGGCGCACCAGCTCGGCCGCGTGCTCGTCGGAGGCGATGCCCGCCCACAGGCAGTGCGCGGAGTTGCTGGTCAGCGCGTCCACGTGCCGCTTGGTGGCGTCCAGCGCGACGGCGTACCAGCCGCGGTCGGGCATCCAGAACTGTTCGGCGAACTTGCCGCGCAGCTCGTCGGCCCGGTCGCGCAGTCGCGCCGCCCGGCGCGGCTGGCCGAACACGTCGGCCAGTTCCGCCCGCGCGAGCAGCGCGGCGTGCACGTACCCCTGCACCTCGCACAGCGCGATCGGCGCCTGCGCGAGGTGCCCGCCCGCGTCGTTGATCCCGTCGAAGCTGTCCTTCCAGCCCTGGTTGACCAGGCCCCGGTCGGTGGCGCGGCGGTACTCCACGAAACCGTCCCCGTCGCGGTCGCCGTAGCGCATGATCCAGTCCAGTGCCGCGTCGGCGGCGGGCAACAGATCCTCGATCGCCGCCGGATCCGCGCCCCAGCGATGGCATTCGGCGAGCAGCATCACGAAAAGCGGTGTGGCGTCGGCGGTTCCGTAGTAGATGGTGCCGCCGAGCACCTGCCCGCCGGAGGGGCCGCGCCGCATCTCGTGCATGATGCGGCCCGGCTGCTCCTCGGTGATCGGATTCACCTCTCGCCCTTGCAGTTCCGCGAGCTGTTGCAGGGTGCCCAGCGCCAGGTCCACCGACAGCGGCAGCGCCATCCATGCGGTGAGCAGGCTGTCGCGGCCGAACAGCGTCATGAACCAGGGCGCGCCCGCCGCCACGAACGGCCTGCCCTCGGCGGTGTCGTCGTGGATGCGCAGCGCGCCGAGATCGCTCTCGGTGCGCCGCAACACCTGGGTGAGCACCGCGTCGGCCGAGACGATATCGGTCGCGGTGTCGCGCCACGCCTCGATCTTGCGGCACGGCGCGCTCACGCCGACGTGTTCGCCCGGCGTGAGCGGCGCGGGCACCTGCTGGTTGCCCAGCGTCGGCTGCGCGATGATCTCGGTCTTCCACATGCCGCCCACCGGGACCACCACCCGCCACACCAGCGTGCCGGGCAGAACGGCCGGTTCCACGGTGGAGGTGATGGTGATCCCGCGCATCCGGTCGGTGCGGTCGTGCAGCAGCAGTTCGCCGTCGGCGACGCTGATCTCGGCCCGCACGTGGCCCGCGCGGCCCTCCTTCACCGCGAACAGATCGACGAAATCGGCGTCGACGTGCAGCTCCAGCGTCACCGCCGTCGGCTCGCGGCCCATGTTCTCCAGCGAGAGCACCTCGTGCATGCCGTCGGCGATGATGCGCTCGCGCACGACGAGCAGGGTGCTGTCGGCCAGGCCCTCCTGCGGCGGCCTGCGCAGCACGAACCGCGCGATGAAGGCCTCGGGGGTGAGCACCGACAGCGATTCCGCCGGTTTGCCGTCCACCATCAGCTCCCACCGCGACAGCACGCGCGCGTCGCGGAAGAACAACCCGTGCGGACGGCCCTGCTCGACGTCGCCGAGCCGGTTCGACAGGCAGAAGGTGGCACCCTCCACCAGCGTGACCGACCCGGCGCCGCCGAAACCGGCCGGCTCGCCCGAGTTGAGCGGCGCGGGCACAGCGGTCACGCCAGACCGCCCGCGCCGACCGGGACGGCCAGGGGCGGCGTGAGCGCGTCGGCGAGCAGCCGCTCGCGCTCGAGCAGGGTGCGGTAGACCCGCTCGTAGCCGCGCCCCAGCCCCTCGGAGCCGAAGTTGGCCTCCACGTGCGCCCGGCAGGCGACAGGGTCATAGTGGCGGACCTCCTCGACGGCGGCGGGCAGGTCGGCCGGGTCGTCGCAGATGCGGCCGGTGACGCCGTCCACCACCACCTCGGGCACCGCGCCGCCGCGCAGTGCGACCACCGGGGTGCCGCAGACCATGGACTCGATCATCACCATGCCGAACGGCTCCTCCCAGCGCACCGGGAACAGCAGACACCGTGCGCGCGAGAGCAATTCGCGCTTGGCGGTGGCATCGGCCAGTCCGAAGACGTGGTCGCGCTCGGTGAGCAGCGGCCGGACCTGTTCCTCGAAGTAGGCCCGCTCCGGCGGTTCGCTGCACTTGCCCGCCAGCACCAGCGGGATGCCCGCCGCGTGCGCGGCCTCCAGCGCCAGGTGCGGCGCCTTGCACTCGTTGAAACGGCCCAGGAACAGGGCGTAGTCGTCCTTCTCGGTGACGAACGGCCACTCCCGCGTGTGCAGGGCGTTGTGCACGCGCCCGGCCCACGGCAGGTCGGGGGCGAGTTCGCGCTGGCGGTCGCTGATCGCGACCAGCGAGACCTCGCGGCCCAGTTCGCGGTAGTAGCGGTAGCAGTCGTCCTCGACCGGGCCGTGCACGGTCACCACGGTCGGCAGGCCGAGGCCGCGGTAGGCGGGCGCGTTGAGCGGGCCCGCGAACGTGTGATCGTGCACGAGGTCGACGCCGTCGGTGGCGGCGAGGCGTTCGATCGCCCGCCGCACCTTCAGCGCGTGCACCACCTCGGGGAACGGATCGCCCAGTCGTTCGGGCAGCGCGCGGTCCCACACGGGGACGAAACGCGCCTTGGTGCCGGGCTCGCCGGCACCGAACAGGGTGACGTCGTGGCCGCGCTCGACCAGCGCGTCCACCAGGTCGGCGACGACCGCCTCGACACCGCCGTACGCCTTGGGCGGGACATCGAAATACGGGGGCACAACCATCGCAATGCGGAATCGGTTCGAAGCCACATCTCGCGCCGAAAGCGACGCGGGGAACACAGCGCTCATGACCTTCCTTCCATGGACACAACCATTCGCACTCGCATCCACCCGGCAAATGTGCCGGGCGTAGAACAAGGTGGCCGCCGTCAGCGGGGGTGGAGATGAACTGCACCGCCGTCCATTGGGGCTTGGTTGGCCTGTCACGCTGGACCGTGAGCAGGGGAGGCCGAAGGTTTTGTACCTCCGTTGACGTGTCTCAAACCTGCAAGTTGGGGTTTATGTTTACCAAATCGTTATGATACTGATAAGTAGCTCGCCCCGGTCAGTGCTGGTTCTCGATGATGATCGAGCCCGTTTCGCCGGGATTGGTGAATTCCAGCAAACTCGCGGCTTCCGTGCGGAGCGCGGCCTCGTCGGCGGCGGTGAGCGGATGCCACGGGGTGATGCGCACGACGGCGCCCTCCAGCGCCCAGCGGCCGTGCACGAAGCCGTCCACCAGGTACATGGGCACGCCGGCCGAGGCCTCGCGCGCGGTGCGGGCACGGTCCTCGTCGCTGATCATGCGGCGGCGGTCCTTGTGGCCGAGCAGGGCGTTGTCGAAGGCGGGCAGCAGGCGCACGGGTGCGTCGAGGTCGGGGTCGGCCAGCGGCGCGTCCGGGAGGTCGAACAGCACGCGGTGCCGGTCGTCGGTGAAAACGACCAGCTCCGAACGCATTTCGTCGACCACCTCGGCCAGCCGGGTGACACCCGCCCAGGACTGCATGTCGGCGACGGTCGCGGGGCCGAACGCCGCGAGGTAGCGGCGAATCAGCGCGCGGGGGTCGGGTTCGGCCATCGGCGCGCCGATCCACTCCTCGCCCAGGCCGACCGTGACGTAGCGGTTGCGCCAGCGGCCCCAGTCGCCGGTGCCGTCGCCGTGCACCAGCGGGACCAGCAGTTCGACGCTCTCGGCCAGTCTGCGCGCGTGCCTACCCGGGAAGTGCGCCGTGAGCAGCTCCCCGAAATCCCTGCGGCTCAGCTGTTTTCCGGCGAGTGTCGCGCGCCCGGCGGCCGCCAGCTCGGTGCGGTCGATGCCCTCGATCTCGTCTCGGTAGTAGGCCACATTGAGCGAGGACGCCACGGCCGCGTGCACCGTGGGGCGCAGCCAGCGGAAGTCCTCGGCGCAGGCCAGGTGCACGGTGCGCCGGATCAGCAACGAGCGCACCAGCTTGCGTTCCCGCAGCAGCTCGGCCAGCCCCTCGCGCCGGAACTCCGCCGAGCGCGTCCACAGTCCGATGTAGGGCCAGTTCGGTTCCTGCCCCTGCACCGCCACCAGCTGCCGCACGAGCTCCAGCGGACTCTCCTCGGTCCGCTCCGCGAGCCGCTGCCGCAGCAGCAAGGTCCGATTGAGTTCACGCAGCGACAGTTCCGTCATGCCCCCTATCCTGACCGAACCCACCGACAGGTCGGGGGATGTCCGCGGTCGCGCTAGGCCTGGCGGAGCAGCCCGGCGGCGAGTCGCCGGGCGGTGGCGATCTCGGCGTCCTGATCGAAGCCGGGATCGGAGGCGACGCGCGCGAAGAACCCCTCCACCAGGGCGGAGAGCCAGGTCGCGGCGCTGTCCGGGTCGAGCGCGGAATCGATAGCGCCACGGTCGATTCCGGCCCGGACGGCGGTGGCGAACGTCTCCCGGGTCTCCCGGTCGGTGGTGCGGAAGACCGCCGCAAGTTCGGGGTCGCGATGGGCCTGCGCCCACATCTCGAACGCCAGTCCCGCCACGTGCCGGTCGGCCGCGAGGCGGCAGAAGCCCTCGATCGTGTCCAGCAGCGCGGCCCTCGGGTCGGGGGCGTCGGCCAAGCCCGCCATCCGCGCGGCGGTGCGCTCCCGATCCCGTTCGGCCACGCCGAGCAGGACGTCGTGCTTGGTGGGGAAGTAGTGGAACAGGTTGCCGGTGCTCATCCCGGCCGCCTTGCAGATGTCGGCGGTGCGGGTGGCGTCGTAGCCGTGCTCGGCGAACAGCGCCGCCGCCGCGGCGAGAAGGGCTTCCCGCCGCGCCGCGTACTGCTCGGGGTCGACTTTGCGCATGATCAACACTGTGGCGGCTCGGGTGACGGACGCGGCGCGCGGGGGTGCGTACCGGCTAGCGGCCCTCTCCGGCGGGCCTGTCGGGCTGGGCCATGAGGTGGAAGAACTGGATCGCCTGGATGACGAGATTCGGTCCGCCGACCAGGATCGTGCCCGCGACCACACCGGCCGCCGCGCCCACCACCATGCCCGCGACGCACCCGGCGATCGGGCCGCCGAGCGGCAGCAGCGGCCAGGTCAGCGGCACGGCGGCACCGAGCAGGCAGCCCAGGCTGCCGCCGATGACGGTGCCGATCAGGGAGCCGACGGCGGTGCCGAAGGTCAACTGCGGCGCGATGATCCCGATGACGCGGGGCAGCTTCGCCAGCAGATCGCCGGGGCCGGCGATCTGGGTCGCCACCGCACCCGGTTCGGGTCTGGTGGGAGTCAGCGTCGCGCGGTTGCCCTCGGCGGTCGCCGCGATCGGATAACTCCTGTCGCCGAACCGGTACTCGAGGGGGAGTAGATCGAGGGCGTTCGCTCCCGGCCGACCGGCACGCAACTGGCCGTCGGCGGTGTGAAACACGGTATCGGCGCTCTCGACGACGACACTGTCACCTTCGACGCGGGCGGTGAAGCCGATGGCGGGCGCGGGCGGGGGAGCGGGGTGCGCCGCAGCGGGAACCGTTGTACTACAGGCGATGACGGCGGCGCCGAGTGCGGCGGCGGTGAGCGTGGCGAGACGCATGATTGGATCCGATCTCCCGGAATTAATAATTCATTGAGTAGTCACTTAAATATAAAGCGGGTCCGGTGCGCGGGCAAGGCGGAACGGCGACAGGCCCGGGAAGCCGGTCCCGGGCCTGTCGACGGGTGGGGGTCAGCTCTGGGTGGGTACCGGGCGGTAGAACCACTCCTCGAGGTCGAAGTCCTCACGGATCTTGCCCTCGTCGACGAGGAACTTCTTGGTGCCCGTCAGCAGGGTCACGCCGCGTTCGGGGAAGGGGGTGTCGGGGATGTAGGTGCGGTCGGCACCGGCGCGGACCACGGCTTCGGGCGCCTTCGACTGGGCCACTTCGTAATTCACGTAATCGTCCCAGTGCTGGGCGGCATAGGTGTTGGCTTCGGTGAGCGCGGCCTGCCAGGCCGGGCCGAAGTCCGCGTGCGTGTCGAGGAAGGCCTGGCTGCTGACCGCCACGGAGGTGCCCGCGAGGTCGGGGTGGCTGTCGCGGACCGAGTCGATCTGCCGGAATCCCTTGGCCAGGAACGCTTGCAGGAACGAGGACGGGTCGGTGTCGGGCAGCGCCGCCGCGATGTCGCCGTTGTTGAGCGGCGCCTCCGCGCGGGGATCGACGCGTGCGCCGAAAGGTTCAGTGGCGGTGAATATTCCGGTGAACGCTTCACCCTCGGAATTCGCCGGGGCGCACCCCTTTCACGCGGGTGAACGCGACGCTGAGGGCGTAGCCGTCGCTGTAGCCGACACGCCGGGCGATCGTCGCGAGGGTGTCGTCGGTGTGGCGTAAGCGGTCGGCGGCCAAGGCGATTCGCCAGCTCGTCAGGTACGAGACCGGTGGTTCGCCGACGAGTTCGCCGAACCGGCGCGCGAACGCGGCGCGGGAGACGCCGACGGCGGCCGCCAGCGCGGCGACCGTCCACGGGTGGGCCGGATCGTCGTGGATGAGGCGCAGGGCGGGGCCCGCCACCGGATCGCCCAGCGCCCGGTACCAGCCGGGCGCGGTGGAATCGGCCCGGTCGAACCACGCGCGCAG
The DNA here is from genome assembly GCF_003315035.1 of Nocardia puris. GTDB lineage: Bacteria > Actinomycetota > Actinomycetes > Mycobacteriales > Mycobacteriaceae > Nocardia > Nocardia puris. The sequence goes on along the minus strand of NZ_QNRE01000001.1, from coordinate 834,590 downwards.
CGTGCACACCAGCAGCAGGTCCATCGCCCGGTCCAGGATCACCTGCTGGCCCGGCCGGTCGGCCGCGATCTCGGCGGTGACCAGGTCCATCAACGGGGACTCGAGCTGGTCCGGCGGCACGATCAGCACCGGCGGCAGGGCGTCGAGCAGCCAGTCGCTCACCTCCGACCGGATCGGGTAGAGGCCGGTGACGAGCGCGGCGGGCGCCGCCGCGTGATCGCCCCACGTGTGCGGGCCGAGGAATCGCGACTCGGAGATGTCGCGGCCCAGGTCGTCGGTGCAGAAGTCGGCGGATTCGACCAGGACGCGCGGCGGGGTGCCCGGTGCGTCGGCGACCGCGTACGGCTCGGGGCCGCGCACGATCGCGATGCTGCCCGCCGTGAGCGGCACGGGGTCCCGGTCGTCGCGCAGTAGCCACCCGTCGCCGCCCACCATGGCCAGCACGGTCAGGGGGCTGCGGTCCAGGAACCGGATGTGCCACGGCGGATCCATGCGGGAGAGGCGGATCGAGGCGTGGCGGGCGCGCGTCTCGTGGAGCATCGAGTCCAGAAGGTCCACCCGTAGACGATCTCACATCGACCGTGGATGCGCGACCATTGGACGTCTCGCCCCGGTCGGATTCCATGAAGACATGACCTATCTCGTTCTGGGCGCCACCGGCAAGACCGGCCGCCATGTCGTTCCCGCCCTCACCGCGCGCGGCGTCACCGTGCGCGCCGTCTCCCGCGCCACCGGATTCCACTGGGAGGATCCGTCCACCTGGGACGAGGTCCTGGCTGGTGTGCGCGGCGTCTATCTCGTCGAGAACGACGAGAACCCCGATCCCGTAGCCGATTTCGCGAAGCGCGCGGCGGCGGCCGGCGTGCGCAGGCTGGTGTTCCTCTCGGCGCGCAGCGGCGACGCCGTCACCCTCGCGCCGAAGCGGGCGTCCGAGCGCGCTGTGGCGGAAGCGGGCGTGCCGTGGACCGCGCTGCGCCCGTCCTGGTTCACGCAGAACTTCACCGAGTTCCCGGTGTTCGCCGACCCGCTCGCGACCGGGGTGCTCCGACTGCCCACCGGCGACGGCCGCGAGCCGTTCATCGACACCCGCGATATCGCCGAGGTGGCCGCGGCCGCGCTCCTCGACGACGGCCACGAGGGCCGGATCTACGAGTTGACCGGTCCGCGGGCACTGAGTTTCCCGGAGTTCCTGGCCGAGTACGCCCAAACGACGGGGCGCGCACTGCGTTTCGAATCGGTGGGCGAGGAGCGGTATCGCGCCGACGCCGCGGCGGAGGGGATGCCGGAGGAATTCGCCGAACTGCTGGTCCGGCTGTTCCGCGAGATCCGCCACGACGGCGGCGCGAGCATCGCCCCGGGGGTGGCGGAAGTGCTCGGCCGCCCGCCGCGCGACCCCGCCGTGTGGATGCGTGAGCAAGCCGGGAAGTGACGAAAGCCGGTGCCGGATCGACTGATCCGGCACCGGCTTTCGCGCTGTGCGTCAGCCCCGGTACGGATGTTCGCCGTCCAGCGCCAGGTTCAGGTCCAGCACGTTCACCCTGGGCTCGCCGAGGAAGCCGAGCGTGCGGTCGCTGGTGTGCGCTTCGACCAGGGCGCGCACGCGGTCCTCGCCGATGCCGCGGGCCGCGGCGACGCGGGGGATCTGGATCGCGGCGTAGGCGGGCGAGATGTGCGGGTCCAGCCCGCTGCCGCTCGCGGTGACGGCGTCGGCGGGCACCACGGGATCGGCGGGCGCGTCACCGCGAATGGCGATGATGCGGCCCTCGGCGTAGTCGCGGCCCGGTTCGGCGCATTCCACCGACACGCCGAGGTACTCGGCGAGGAACGGGCTCGCCGGGCACAGCTCGTTGACGCTCACCACCGCGACGGGTTCGATGACCTCGCCCATGGCGTCGCGGGGCCCGATCACCGAGAGCGCCGCGCCGACACCGTCTTTCGTGCAGTACGGGCGGGAGCCGTCGACCCCCTCACGGTCGGCGATCTCCTTGCTGCGCGTGCAGACCGTGGTCAGCAGGCTGGTGCGGTCGGCGGTGTCCACGATGTCCTCCGGGCCCAGGTTGCTCGCCGACGTGGACATCGGGTCGTACCCGTCGCCCGCGCCCGACGGGCGGCTCTGGAAGTACTGGATCAGTGCCGCGCCGTCGGCGTCGGTGAAGGACTGGCCGATGAGGCTGCTGCCCACCACCTTTCCGTCCATCGTGACGAGCGAGCCGTCGGCCTTGCCGTTCAGCCCCGGCAGCTGCGCGACCGCGAAAACGGCCAGGGGATAGAGGATTCCGGTGATCGCCGTCAGCACCAACAGCGCGCGCAGTGCGGCGAGGTGCTGACGGACCCAAGTGGAGATACGCATATCAGGACATCCCGGGGAGGAATTGGACCAGCAGGTCGATGAGTTTGATGCCGACGAACGGGGCGACGAGACCGCCGAACCCGTACACGGTCAGGTTGCGGCTCAGCAGCGCCGACGCGTCGGCAGGCCGGTAACGCACACCGCGCAGTGCCAGCGGGATCAGCGCGACGATGACGAGCGCGTTGAAGATGACCGCCGACAGGATTGCCGACTGCGGGCTGGCCAGCCGCATCACGTTGAGCAGGTCCAGCCCCGGGTACAGGCCCACGAACAGCGCCGGGATGATCGCGAAGTACTTGGCGATGTCGTTGGCGATGGAGAACGTGGTGAGCGCGCCCCTGGTGATGAGCAGCTGTTTGCCGATCTCCACGATCTCGATGAGCTTGGTCGGATCGGAGTCCAGATCGACCATGTTGCCTGCCTCTTTGGCCGCCGACGTGCCGGTGTTCATCGCCACGCCCACATCGGCCTGGGCCAGCGCGGGGGCGTCGTTGGTGCCGTCGCCGGTCATGGCGACCAGCCGGCCGCCGTCCTGCTCCTTCTTGATCAGGGCGAGCTTGTCCTCCGGCGTGGCCTCGGCGAGGAAGTCGTCGACACCGGCCTCGTCGGCGATCGCCTTGGCGGTCAACGGATTGTCGCCGGTGATCATGACGGTGCGGATGCCCATCCGGCGCATCTCGTCGAAGCGCTCCCGCATGCCCTGCTTCACAACGTCCTTCAGATGGACGACGCCGAGCACGCGGGCCTTTCCATCGCGGACCTCGCCGACGACGAGCGGTGTGCCACCCGAGGCGGACACGCCGTCGACGGTGACGCCGACCTCGCGCGGAATCGAACCACCTAGTGCGCGAACCCATTCGGTGACCGCGCTGGCGGCACCCTTGCGCAGCGCGTGCCCGCCGGGCAGGTCCACGCCGGACATGCGGGTCTGGGCGGTGAACTCCACCCAGGTGGCGCCGGTGAGCTCGCCCGGCGTGCGTTCCCGCTTGCCGTGGGCGTTCTTGGCGTACACCACGATCGAGCGGCCCTCGGGCGTTTCGTCGGCGAGACTGGACAATTGGGCCGCGTCGGCCATCTCGTCGGCCGAAATGCCCGGCATCGGCACGAATTCCGAGGCATGCCGGTTGCCGAGGGTGATGGTGCCGGTCTTGTCCAGCAGCAGCGTGTTCACATCGCCCGCGGCCTCGACCGCGCGCCCCGACATGGCCAGCACGTTGCGCTGCACGAGGCGGTCCATGCCCGCGATGCCGATGGCCGACAGCAGCGCGCCGATCGTGGTCGGGATCAGGCAGACCAGCAGCGAGACCAGCACGATCCCGGTGATGCCGTGGCCGTCCAGCGCGAGCGAATCGGGCACGCCCGGACTGGACTCCTTGGCGAAGATCGCCAGCGGCTGCACCGTGACGACCGCGAACAGGAAGATGATCGTGAGCGCGGCCAGCAGGATGTTGAGCGCGATCTCGTTCGGCGTCTTCTGCCTGCTCGCGCCTTCGACCAGGGCGATCATCTTGTCGATGAAGCTGCGGCCCGGCTCCTGGGTGATCCGCACGACGATGCGGTCCGAGAGTACGGTCGTGCCGCCGGTGACGGCGCTGCGGTCGCCGCCGGATTCCCGGATGACGGGGGCGGATTCGCCGGTGATGGCCGACTCGTCCACCGAGGCGATGCCCTCCACGACATCGCCGTCACCGGGGATGACCTGACCGGCCTCGACGACGACGTGGTCGCCACTGCGCAGTTCGGGGGCGCGGACCTCCGCCTCGACCACCCGCCCGCCGGGCGCCCAGTCGACCAGGCGGCGGGCGACGGTGTCGGTCTTGGCCTTGCGCAGGGTGTCGGCCTGCGCCTTGCCGCGCCCCTCGGCCACCGCCTCGGCCAGGTTGGCGAAAACGACCGTGAGCCACAGCCATACGACGATCGCCCAGGCGAAGAAGCTCGGGTCGGCGAGCGCGAGCACGGTGGACCAGACCGCGCCGAGCTCCACGATCAGCATGACCGGGTTGTGCCACAGCGTGCGCGGGTCGAGTTTGCGCAACGCCTCGGGCAGAGAGGTCAGCAGCATCGTGGGGTCGAACGGGCCGCCGGACACCCTGTGCTCGCGGCTGGGGGCGTCCGCCCGCGGTTTCTCGGTGAGTTCCGGTGTGGTGGTGGGCATATCAGTGGATTCCTTCGGCGAGTGGCCCGAGCGCGAGTGCGGGGAGGAAGGTGAGGGCGACGAGGATCACCGTCACGCCGACGACCAGGCCCACGAACTGCGGGCGGTGGGTCGGCAGCGTGCCGATCGACGCGGGGGAGCGGCCCTGCGCGGCCAGCGAACCCGCCAGGGCGAGCACGAAGATGATCGGCAGGAACCGGCCGAACAGCATCGCGAGGCCGAGGGCGGTGTTGTACCACTCGGTGTTGCCGGTGAGGCCCGCGAACGCCGAGCCGTTGTTGTTGGCCGCGGAGGTGAAGGCGTACAACACCTCCGACAGTCCGTGCGGCCCGGAGTTGAGCATGCTGTCGCGCTGTCCGGGCATGGCCATGGCGATCGCGGTGAAGATCAGCACCAGCAGCGGACTGACCAGGAAATACGCCGCGGCCAGCTTGATCTCGCGCGGGGTGATCTTCTTGCCCAGGTACTCCGGTGTGCGCCCGACCATGAGTCCCGCGACGAACACGGTGATCACGGCGAGGATGAGCATGCCGTACAGGCCCGAGCCGACACCGCCGGGTGCGACTTCACCGAGCTGCATGTTGAGCATGAGCATCAGGCCGCCGAGGCTGGTGTAGGAGTCGTGGAACGAGTCCACCGCTCCGGTCGAGGTGAGTGTGGTCGCGGCCGCGAACGTGGCCGAATTCGCCACGCCGAAGCGGGTTTCCACGCCCTCGGTGGCCGCGCCGACGGCGTCGGGCACGGTGCCGTTGTGCTGGAGCTGGAACACGGTGGTGAGCGCGATGCTCGCCAACGCGATGACGCTCATGACGGCGATGATCGCGTAACCCTGTTTGACGCTGCCCACCATGCGGCCGAAGGCGCGCGGCATGGCCGTCGGGATCAGCAGGATCAGGAAGATCTCGAACCAGTTGGTCCACGTGGTCGGGTTCTCGAACGGGTGCGCGGAGTTGGCGTTGTAGAAGCCGCCGCCGTTGGTGCCGAGTTCCTTGATGGCCTCCTGCCCGGCCACCGGCCCGCCGGGAATGGTCTGCTGCGCGCCGGCGACGGTCTGGGCGACCTGCTCGTGCAGCTGGAAGTTCTGGATCACGCCGCCCGCGACGAGCACGACGGCGCCGACGAAGGCGATCGGCACCAGGATGCGGATCGTGCCGCGCACCAGATCGACCCAGAAGTTGCCCAGTTCGCCGGTGTCGCGCCGGGCGAAGCCGCGCACCAGCGCGACCGCGACCGCCATGCCGACCGCGCCCGAGACGAAGTTCTGCACCGCCAGGCCCGCCATCTGCACCAGGTGGCCCTGGGTGGACTCGCCGGAGTAGTTCTGCCAGTTCGTGTTCGTGACGAAGCTGACCGCCGTGTTCCACGCCAGCGCGGGCGTCATCTCGGTGGCCGGATCGTTCAGGTGCAGCGGCAGCTTGCCCTGGACCAGCTGGAAGAAGAACAGGAACAGGATGCCGACCGCCGAGAACGCGAGCACGCTGCGCGCGTACACCGGCCAGCTCTGCTCCACTTCGGGTTTCGCGCCGATGGCCCGGTAGAGGAGCCGTTCGGCGCGGGAGTGCGTGGTCGCGCTGTACACCCGGTGCAGGTAGTCGCCGAGCGGCACGTGCACCAAGGCCAGCGCGAGGATCAGGGACGCCACGAAGACGATCCCCGCCGTGGTCGTGTTCACCTAGAACCTCTCGGGGTACAGCAGCGCGGCGACGAGGAACACCGCGACAAGGACGGCCAGCGCGAGACCGATCACGTTCGCGATCACAGTTTCTCGACCCCCCGTTGGATCAGGCCGAGCAGCGCGAACAGCGCGACGGTCAGTGCCGTGAACACCACGACGGACATGACTCTCCTACCTCCTGCGGTCCCGGCGATCGGGACGCGCGAGGTCCGAGTCAAGCGCCGATGCGGGCGCGTGGATGGGTCCCTGACGAGTTCTTGGCGTCGCGGCGCGCGGACTTGACGGTTCGTTGACGAGATCCGCGGGGTGACCGGGGACGCGGCCGGTGCGGCGAATGTCGTCAAAGCGGCGGCGGTGAGCGTCAAGAAATCGTAAAGATCCAGGTCGGCGCGTTTCGCGGCGGTAGAAATCGACGGGTCGGACGAGTGGAAAGCACTACCCGCCCGGTGGTCGATCCCGCCCGTGGAGAGGAATGAGATGTCGGTCGTGACCGTCGCGCTGCTCACCGGATTCGTGCTGGGCGCGCTGACGATCCGTGTGTTCGCGCTGCGCGAGCGGCGCCGGGTGCGCCTGAGGACGTACCGCACCGGTGGCTGAGGGAGTCGGTACCGCGTCGGCGCCGCGGTGTGGCCGATGGCGCAGGATGATCGGATGAGAGACGGCAAGCTGCGGATCTACCTCGGCGCCGCGCCCGGCGTCGGGAAGACCTACGCCATGCTCGCCGAGGCGCACCGGCGGCTGGAGCGCGGGCGCGACGTGGTGGCGGCGGTGGTCGAGACCCACGGGCGCACCAAGACCGCCGAACTGCTGGAGGGCATCGAACGGATACCGCCCAAGCTGGTGGAGTACCGCGGCGCGGTGTTCCCCGAGCTCGACGTCGAGGCGGTGCTGCGCCGCGCGCCCGCCGTGGCGCTGGTGGACGAACTCGCCCATACCAACACTCCCGGCAGCGGCAACGAGAAGCGCTGGCAGGACGTCGCCGAACTGCGCGACGCGGGCATCGACGTGATCTCCACGGTGAACGTGCAGCACCTGGAGAGCCTCAACGACGTGGTGGAGCGCATCACGGGCGTGCGGCAGCGCGAGACGGTGCCCGATGCCGTCGTGCGCGGCGCCGAGCAGATCGAGCTGGTCGACATCACTCCGGAAGCATTGCGGCGCAGGCTTTCCCACGGCAACGTGTACGCCGCCGACAAGGTGGACGCCGCGTTGCGCAACTATTTCCGTCCCGGGAACCTCACCGCGCTGCGCGAGCTGGCGCTGCTGTGGCTGGCCGACCAGGTCGACGCCGCCCTGGCGAAGTACCGGGCCGAGCACCACATCACCGAACCGTGGGAAGCGCGTGAGCGGGTGGTGGTCGCGGTGACCGGCGGCCCCGAATCGGAGACGATAGTGCGCCGCGCCGGGCGCATCGCCACCAAATCCAGCGCCGAGCTGATGGTGGTGCACGTCGTGCGCGGCGACGGGCTGGCCGGGGTCTCCGCCGAGCGCCTGGCGCGGCTGCGGGAACTGGCCGCGAGCCTCGACGCGAGCCTGCACACCGTCACCGGCGACGACGTGCCGGGCGCCCTGCTCGAATTCGCCACCGAGGTCAACGCCACGCAATTGGTGCTCGGCACCTCGCGGCGCTCCCGGTGGGCGCGCATGGTCGACGAGGGGATCGGCGCCTCGGTCGTGCAGCGCTCGGGCAAGGTCGACGTGCACATGGTCAGCCACGAGGAGGCCAATCGCGGGTGGCGATGGCGCACCCTGGTGCCGCGCCAGCCCGCGCTGGCCTGGCCCGCCGCCGTCCTGGTGCCGCTGCTGGTGTCGCTGCTCAGTGCCGCCGTCCTGGACCGGCACCTGGAGCTGGGCGGACTGAGCGCGGTGTTCTTCGTCGGCGTCGTCACCGTGGCGCTGCTGGGCGGCGTGCTGCCCGCCGCGTGCTCGGCGCTGCTGTCGGGGCTGATGCTCAACTGGTTCTTCACCGGCCCGCGCTACAGCCTCACGATCGCCGAGCCCGACAACTTCATCACCATCGTGGTGATGCTGTTCGTCGCCGTGGCGGTCGCGGCGCTGGTCGACGTCGCCGCCAAGCGAACGGGACAGGCGCGCAAGGCTTCCCGAGAGGCGGAACTGCTGGCGGCCTTCGCCGGGGCGGTCCTGCACGGTGCGGATCTGCCCGGGATGCTCGAGCAGGTGCGCGAGACCTTCGGGATGCGCGGGGTGAGCATGGTCGGCGGGGGCCGGGTGCTCGCGAGCGTCGGACCGGAGGCGCCCGCGAACACCGCCGCCGCCGACACGGTCGTGGAGGCGGGGGACGGTTCGGGCGCGCTGCTGCTGGCGGGGCCGACACTGGGCGCGGCGGACCTGTCGATCCTGGTCGCCGTCGCGAATCAGGCCGCCGGGCTGGTCCGCCAGTCGCGGCTGGCCGAGGAGGCCAAGGCCGCCGCCGCGCTGTTCGAGGCCGACCGGCTGCGGCGGGCGCTGCTCTCGGCGGTCGGCCACGACCTGCGCACGCCGCTGGCCGGGGCCAAGGCCGCCGTGTCCAGCCTGCGCAGTGACGATATCGAGTTCTCCGCCGAGGACACCGCCGAGTTGCTGGAGACGATCGAGGAATCCGTCGACCAGCTGACCGCGCTGGTGGACAACCTGCTGGATTCCTCGCGGCTGGCCGTCGGTGTGGTCCGGCCCACGCCGCGCCAGGTGTACGTGGACGAAGCGGTGCACCGCGCGCTGGTGAGCACCGGGATGGGCGCGCGCGGGCTGCGGCGCGCGGCGATCGGTCGCGTCGAGGTGGCGGTCGGGGAGGTGTCGGTGCTCGCCGACGCAGGTCTGCTGGACCGGGTGCTGGCCAACCTCATCGACAACGCGCTGCGGCATTCGCCGCGCGAGACGCCGGTGCGCGTCACCGCCGAGCGCGACGGCGACCGGGTGCTCATCGCGGTCGCCGACCGGGGCCCCGGCGTGCCGCCCGGCACCGAGGACCAGCTGTTCGAACCGTTCCAGCGGCTCGGTGATCGCGACAACACCACCGGCGTCGGCCTCGGCCTCTCGGTGGTCCGCGGGTTCGTCGAGGCGATGGACGGCACGGTGCACGCCGAACCGACGCCGGGTGGCGGACTGACCATGCTGGTCGAACTGCCCGCGGCCGGTGCGGGCGAATCGGCGGAGGCGGACGACGAGGCCGTTGCGGACCGGTTGGATCCCGGACCTGGCGGCGCGAATCCGGCGGGCGCGCACTCCGAGGTGGACGTCTCCGGGGCGGATGAGCGAATCGCAGACCGTCCGGGCGCGGAGCAGAGTGCGGACGGACCCGGCAGCGCCGACGACACGACGCGTGCCGGGAGACCGCGCGGCGTGCGGTGGCGATAGGACGATGAGCTGTGGACGATGGCGACCAGGGAGGTCGGTACGCGGATGACGGAGGTGGGCGAGTATGACGCGGTGCGGACGGATCCCGCGGTGAGCGAGGTCAGGCAGACCGCCGCGCCGGTGAAGGTGCTGGTCGTGGACGACGAACCGCAGATCGTGCGCGCCCTGCGCATCAACCTGTCGGTGCGCGGCTACGAGGTGAGCACGGCGGGCACCGGCACCGCCGCGCTGCGGGTGGCCGCCGACAAACACCCCGACGTGGTGATCCTCGATCTGGGACTGCCCGATATCGACGGCATCGACGTGCTGGCCGGGTTGCGCGGATGGAGCACGGTGCCGGTGCTCGTGCTGTCGGCGCGCACCGACTCCGCCGACAAGGTCGAGGCGCTGGACGCGGGCGCCGACGACTACGTCACCAAACCGTTCGGGATGGACGAGCTGCTGGCGCGGTTGCGCGCGGCCGTGCGGCGGGGCGCCTCGGGCGCCGACACCGGTGACGCGGTGGTGGTGACCGAATCGTTCACCGTCGATCTGGCCGCCAAACAGGTCACCAAGGACGGCGAACCCGTGCACCTCACACCCACGGAATGGGGGATGCTGGAGATGCTGGTGCGCAACCGCGGCAAGCTCGTGGGCCGCAAGGAACTGCTGCGCGAAGTGTGGGGTCCCTCCTACGCCACCGAAACCCATTATCTGCGCGTGTATCTCGCGCAGCTGCGCCGGAAACTGGAGCGCGACCCGTCCCATCCCAAGCACTTGCTGACCGAGGCGGGCATGGGATACCGCTTCCAGGTGTAGCCCGGCGGGCGGTGTGGCGGAGATCGCCCGCCCGGAATGGCGCCCGCGACGGTGCTGTTGCCAGGCGTGAAGCGACCGCTACGAGGATGGCAGGATCAGACCCATGGCTGAGAACACCGCTGCGACCGCGACCGGTACGTCATCGACCACGGGGGCCGCGAAACCGGGGGAGCCCACCACCCTGTGGGTCGAGCGCACCGGCACGCGGGCCTACACCGGGCGCAGCTCGCGCGGCGCCGAGGTGCTCATCGGCTCGCAGGGCGTGCCCGGCGTGTTCACCCCGGGCGAGCTGCTCAAGATCGCGCTGGCCGCCTGCTCGGGCCTGAGCGCCGACTTCCCGCTCTCACGCAAGCTCGGCGACAACTTCGACGCGACCATCCGCGTCTCGGGCGACCCCGATCGCGAGAACGAGGTGTACCCGCAGCTGGAGGAGGTGTTCGAGCTGGACCTCAGCGAACTCGACGAACAGGCCCGCGAACGCCTGCTGGTCACCGTGCAGCGGGCCATCGACAAGGTGTGCACCGTCGGGCGCACCCTGAAGGCGGGCAGCAAGGTGACGCTGTCCTTCGAGGTCGACGCCTGAGCGGGAGCGCGCCGCGGCGAAAGCTGGAACACACGGCGCGCCGGGAGGTGCGGGCGTGCGCGGCCGACCGGTGGCGGGACACGGGGGCGACACGGCCCCGGGCGAGTGAGGGGTGAGACGAGCATGAGCGAACCGACGGCGGGGACACCCGACGAGAACGTCCGGCTGGTGGCGTGGGTGCACGGTCTGGTGCAGGGTGTCGGGTTCCGATGGTGGACCCGGTCGCGCGCACTGGAATTGGGGCTGGTCGGCCACGCGCGCAACACCAGCGACGGGCGCGTGCACGTGATCGCGGAGGGGCCGCGAGTCGGGTGCGAGCGGTTGCTCGCACTGCTGCGCTCGCCGGATACGCCTGGCCGGGTGAGTCTGGTTGTGGAAAGCTGGGAGCCCGCGCGGGGTGATATGACGGGATTCGAGGAGCGCTGAGTGGTGGGTCCGACGGTGACGGGGAGGGATCGGTGAGCACGCAGAACCCGGGAGACGACCAGCGGCCACCTGATCGGCCCGGCGGGGAACCCGACTGGGCCAGGCCCGAACTCAACATCCCGGAGCCGGGGCAGACGGGGCCGGACGAGCCGGGGCAGCAAGGCCCGGCCGGTCAACCGTGGCAGCAGGGTTCGGCCGGGCAGCCGTGGCAGCCGCCGGAGCAGGGGCAGCCGGGAGTTCCGCCGGGGCAGGAACAGCCCGCTGTGCCGCCCTCCGGTCCGCGTCCCGGCAGCATCCAACGGCAGGAACCCGGTGTCACCCAGCCGCGCCCGCCCACCGTGGCCGAGGCGCGCGCCAGGGACAAGGCGCGCCGCGACGCCGCCGCGGCGGCAGCGGCAGCGGCGGCCGCCGCGGATGCCAAGCGCCGCACCCGCAATCGGGTGCTGATCGGCGGCGTCGCCATCGTCGGCGTGGCCGGATTGGTCGGCGGCGGCTACCTCGCCTACCGCGCGCTGAACGCCGAACAGGTCACGGCCTACTGCGTGAAGTACGAGGACGGACAGGAAGTCGTCGTCGAGGACCGTTACTGCGAGGGCAGCAATGGTGGCTCCGGCGGCGGCTCGTTCGTCGTGCTCGGTGGCGGCCCGCAGTACCGGTACTACTACGGCGGCAACAACACCGTCGGCAAGCCGCCCGTCGGCGGCACCACGGTGAAACCCAAAGGCGCCGAGATCAAGACGCGCTCGGGCACCACCATCCAGCGCGGCGGGCTCGGCAGCAAGAGCACCGGCGGCGGCTCCTGATGCGCCGGGTACGCGGCACACCGCGACCGGGCTGGCAGCAGATCATCGAGAACCAGGGGCTCGTCTACGGCTCACCCGGACGCGACTCTAGCGGACTGCCGCGGCCGTACTGGGATGAGTCGGTGCACTACGAGTTCGCGATGGATGAGATCCTCGCGCTGGAAGCCGATGTCGAACTGCTGCACTCGATGTGCCTCAACGCGGTCGAACACGTGATCCTCACCGAGCGGTTCGCGGATTTCGGTCTGCCCGACTGGAGTTGGGGGCCGATCGCCGAATCCTGGCGCCGCGGTGACCCGTACGTCTACGGGCGCTTCGACCTGCGCTACGACGCGCGCAAACCCGCGAAACTGCTGGAGTACAACGCGGATACGCCCACCTCGCTGCTGGAGGCGGCGATCGTGCAGTGGCACTGGCTGACCGACGTGTTCCCCGGCAGCGACCAGTGGAACTCCTTGCACGAGAAGCTGGTCGAGCGCTGGACCGAGGTGCGCGCGACCCTGCCCTCGCCGCAGTTGCACTTCACCTGGTCGGGGGCCGACGCCACCGGCGAGGACAACGTCACGACCGCGTACCTGCAGGAGACCGCCGCCGAGGCCGGCTTCGACACCGTCGCGCTGCCCATCGAGGAAGTCGGATTCGACACGGAGCTGGCGCGTTTCGTGGATCTGGCCGAGGCGCCGATGGAGTCGGTGTTCAAGCTCTACCCGTGGGAGTGGGTGCTAGACGACGAGTTCGGCAAGCGCGTGGTGGAGAGCCTGCCCGCGACCATGTGGGTCGAACCGCTGTGGAAGACGCTGCTCAGCAACAAGGCGATCCTGGCGGTGCTGTGGGAGATGTACCCCGGCCACCCGAACCTGTTGCCCGCCTACCTGGATCAGCCCAACGAGCTCACCGAGTACATCCGCAAACCGAAGCTCGGGCGCGAGGGCGCGAACATGACCATCGTCGGCGCCGGCATGGAGACCGCCACCGGCGGCGTGTACGGCGCGGAGGGTTTCGTGTACCAATTGCTCGACCCGCTACCGGTGTTCGACGACATGCGCCCCGTGCTGGGGGCGTGGCTGGTCGGCGACACCGCCGCCGGGCTCGGCATCCGCGAGACCGCCGGACTGATCACCGACGACGGCGCGGCCTTCGTGCCGCACCGCATACCCACCGAATAGACCACCCGCACAACACATTCCGGAAGGACCACGATGACCGCAGTCGCCCTCGAATCGGGGTACTGGAGTTCGCTCGGCGAGGGCGTCGGAGCGATCCTGCTCTACGCCCTGGTCGGCCTGGCGCTGATGCTTGTCGGCTTCTTCGCCATCGACCTCACCACCCCCGGCCACCTGCGCGAGCTCGTCTCGGCGGGCAAGCCGAACGCGATCATCGTGACGGCGGCGGGCATGGTGAGCATGGCGTTCATCGTCGTGCTCGCCATCTACGCCTCGGCGGGCAGGCTCGCCGAGGGACTCATCGCCGCCCTCGTGTTCGGCCTGGTCGGCATCATCGCGCAGGTGATCTCCGTGCGGGCGCTGGAGCGGGTACTCGGCATCGACATCGGGGCGACGCTGCACTCCGATGTGCGCACCACCGAGGTGCTGGTGGTGGCCGCCGCGCACTTCGCCATCGGCCTGGTGGTCGCGTTCGCGATCCTCTGACCGCCCGCGGTCAGTGACCGCGCGCGATCCACTCCGCCAGGTGCGGTTTCTCCGCGCCGATGGTGGTGCCGTCGCCGTGCCCGGTGTGCACCGTCGTGTCCTCGGGGAGGGTGAGCAGGTGGTCGCGGATCGAGTCGATGATCGTGTCGAAATCGGAGTACGACCGGCCGGTGGCGCCGGGACCGCCCGCGAACAGGGTGTCGCCGGTGAACAGCGCGCCTTGCTCCGGTAGGTACAAGCTGACCGAACCGGGGGAGTGGCCCGGGGTGTGCAGCACGTCGATGTCGATGCCCGCCACCGTGATCCGCGACGTGTCCGCCAGGGACCGGTAGTCGGCGTCGGGGTGGGTCATGCGCCACAGCGGTTCGTCGCCGGGGTGCAGCAGCACCGGCGCGTCCAGCCGCTCGGCCAGCTCCGGCGCGACGGTGACGTGATCGTTGTGCCCGTGCGTGCACAGCACCGCGATTACGTGCCGTCCGCCGACGGCCTCGACGATCGGCGCGGCGTCGTGCGCGGCATCCACCACCAGCACCTCGCGCTCGTCCCCGATCAGCCAGACATTGTTGTCGACCTCCCACTCTCCACCATCGAGAGCGAACACACCCGAGGTAACCACTCGTTCGATACTCACTTCACCACCTCCAGAAACGGTCATACAAGACTCTTCGTCGACGCTTCATCAATCGGCGACAACTGATTTCACGAGCACGTGGGCAACTTTTCGGGGACCGGCTCACCCGACCCCCACCAGACTGGCTGACCGCCGCGAACGATCCCTGCATCTGACGCAGCCGGCTTGCACACATCGAGGCCGGCAAGAGGGTAGCCTGGCTCCTTGTTGGTTGTGGCGGATCACCAGCGGGCCTCTCAGCGCCCCTGAATCGCGGGTCGGCTCCGGACGGGAGACACGGTCCCCTCGCGCAGCGCACGCCGCCTCGCCGCCTCGAATTATCTGTGCTATCGGCACGAAACCTCGGAAAAGGAGCGCTCGACTATGCGTTGGACCACGAAGGTTACGGGTGTATCGGCGGTGGTTGCCGGTATCGGCGCCGCGATGATCGCGACGTCCGGTTCGGCGGCCGCCGAACCGCGCGATTGCGTACTCGACCGCACGCCGACCGGCGCCTCGGCGCACTGCGGCGGTGACGGGACCTACATCCTGGAAGTCGATTGCTTCGGGCTGAATCTGGCCGGGGGCAGCCCGGTGTTCGGTCCCTACAACAAGTCGGTGACCGGTTTCGGCGGCGATCCCGCTTCCCGCCCGGCGCGGGATTGCACGATGCCGTTGACCCTCGGACAGGTCGGAATTGCGGTTGATGCGCGAATCACCCCGTTCCCGACGCGGCCCGGCCTGCCCCCGAACGCCTGGGAATACGATCCCGGCCGCCGGTAGGCAACTCGTCACCACACGACGACCGAGCGCAGCACCTCGCCCGCGTGCATGGCGGTGAACGCCTTCTCCACCTGGTCCAGGGCGATGCGTTCGGTGACGAACTTCTCCAGCGGCAGCCGGCCCTGGCGGTACAACTCGACCAGCATCGGGAAGTCCCGCTCGGGCAGGCAGTCGCCGTACCAGGAGGACTTGAGCGCCCCGCCCCGGGAGAACAGGTCGATGAGCGGCATCTCGATCGTCATGTCCGGGGTGGGCACGCCGACCAGCACCACGGTGCCCGCCAGGTCGCGCGCGTAGAACGCCTGCTTCCAGGTCTCGGGGCGGCCCACGGCCTCGATCACCACATCGGCGCCGAAGTCGCCGGTGATCTCCCGGATGCGCTCCACGGCGTCCTCGGTGTTCGCGTCCACGGTGTGTGTGGCGCCGAAGTCGGTGGCCCAGCGCAGTTTTCCGGGGTCGCGGTCGACGGCGATGATGGTGCGCGCGCCCGCCAGCTTCGCGCCGGCGATGGCCGCGTCGCCCACGCCGCCGCAGCCGATCACCGCGACGGTGTCGCCGCGCGAGACGCCGCCGGTGTTCACGGCCGCGCCGATACCGGCCATCACGCCGCAGCCGAGCAGTCCGACGACCGCCGGGTCGGCCTCGGGATCGACCTTGGTGCACTGGCCCTCGTGCACCAGCGTCTTGTCGGCGAACGCGCCGATTCCCAGGGCCGGGCTGAGTTCGGTGCCGTCGGGCAGCGTCATCTTGCGGCTGGCGTTGCGGCTGTCGAAGCAGTACCAGGGGCGGCCGCGCTTACACGCCCGGCATTCGCCGCACACCGCGCGCCAGTTCAGCACCACGAAATCACCGGGCGTCACGTGGGTGACCGCCTCGCCGACGGTCTCGACCACGCCCGCGGCCTCGTGACCGAGCAGGAACGGGAACTCGTCGTTGATGCCGCCCTCGCGATAGTGCAGGTCGGTATGGCAGACGCCGCACGCCTGGACGCGAACCACCACGTCGTGCGGGCCGGGATCGGGAATGACGATGTCGACGAGTTCGACAGGGGAGCCGACGGTCCGGGCGATCACCCCGCGCACAGTCTCGGACACTATTCCTCCTCGATGCTCGTATGCCGATACCGGCATACGAGCCAGCGTATCGGCATCGCGCGCGTGCTCCCGCGAAACCAGTTGACATTCCACTGTGGGAGGAGCACTCTGGACTGACCAACATTCCATTGTGGAGGGTGGGAAGGTGAAGGGGATAGGAAATATGGACATCACGCCCGGAACCCGCGCATCCGATGCCGAGCGCGACCAGATCGTCCGGCAACTCGGCAGGCATATGTCCGAGGGCAGGCTGGACCTCGCGGAATACGACCAGCGGGTCGCCCGCGTCTACGGGACGACCACGCGCGAGGACCTGCAACTCGTCCTCGCGGACCTGCCGAAGCTCGAGCGCGAACGCGGCGCGACCACCACGGTCGCGAAGGCGCGCGGCCCGCGCATTCCGGTGTGGCAGCGCATCGAGGGCAGCGCCTGGCTCGGCGTCAGCGTGCTCGTACTGGTCATCTGGGGCGCCATCTCGCTCGGGGTCGGCGAACTCACCTACTTCTGGCCGATGTGGGTCATCGGGCCCTGGGGTGCGGTGCTCGTCTTCCGGATGCTCACCGGGTTCGAGTCCGGGCGCGGGTGCGGTGCGCCCAGGGTGCGCCGCGCCGGCTGAATTCTGTCGGAGGGGCTCCCCGGTCCGCCCTGTTGTGTCGGTCAGAGATAGCGGTGCGGACGTCGGCGCGGTGGCTCTTCGTCCTCGGGGTGGTCGGCGTACGGCGTTGCGGGAGTAGACGTTCGGGGCCATCGCTCGGGCGTAGACGACGGCGCGGCCGCGCCGCGCCGTCGATCCTGGTCCGCTCCGAGGCTCGAGGGTTCGCGATCGGTATATGTCCGGTGGTCCGCGCCGCCGCGGGGGGCTTCGTCGAAGGCCCAGCGGCCGCGCGGTTGTTCGTGGGGTGGGGCGGGTTCGTCAACGTGACGCCGTGACGGTTCGCGGCGATCGGGGACGAACCGGTCGGGTCCGGGCCTGCGATAGTTCGCGTCACCAGGTGCCGGGGGCCGCAAAGTCGGGTGTTCGGGCAGCGGCATGGACGGATGCGGGTCGCCGTCGGGTTGGGCCCGGCGCGACCACCGCGCTTCGTTCTCCCGCGCCGCCGCCTGCCGCCTGGCGATCACTCGCGGATCCGCCGCACGGGGACGACGCTCGGCGGGAGCCTGGGGCGACAGCTCGGGGCGCTCGGTCGCACGTCGCGAGGTGGGCCGGAAGATGGGCAACTTGTCGGTGATCCGGCTCGGATGCTCACCCTTCTCCCGGTAGGTGGCCGCGATGCCGTGCGCGCGCAACCATCCGCCGGGATCGGCGGCGGCCTCGGGCGTGAGCGTGGGCACCACCTCGTCCAGCAACGCGATCAGATCGCCGTCACCGCCGAGCGCCTTTCGCACCGCGTCGAACGTCGCGGGCCGGAACGTCCACGACCATTCGTGCCCGGCGTGCGGTCCCTCCTCGACGCGTCCGTGGAACACCAGGTTGCCGGACCCCGCGATGCGGGCCCGCACGCTGCGGTCGCCGGAATCGAACACGAACTCCTCGGGCGGCTCGTCCGGGCGGCCGCGGTCGGTGCGGGAGATCTCGAACCACGCCGTCACCATGGCTCCCACGCCCAGCGCGGCGGCCGCGCCCAGTTCGATCCACACGTCCAGGGGGATCACCTTGCGCGTCCGGTCGCAGGCGTGCAGGAACAGCAGGCAGCCCGCGACCAGCGCGGCGATGCGGGTCAGCCGCAAGGCCGTGCCGGTGTCGATCGAAGGTGCGCGCATCCGTTGACTGCTCCCGGGGAACGAGGCCACTTGCGGAGACAGAGAGGATCGTAGGCCGCCGCCACCGCGCGTGGCAGCCGACTCCGTCGCACCGGGTGCCGACCCGGACCGCCCGGTGGCCTCGGCAAACGCCGGGCATCCCGGATCCCCCGCTCCCGGCGTGTGAGTCGTTACCCTGGAGCCGTCGCGCCCCGGCTCCGACCGGCGGTTAGCATGGCTGGTCACCCCGCGCAGCACGCACCGGCCACCGCGCACGGAAAGGTCGTCGAACTTGCATCTCAAGAGCTTGACGCTGAAGGGCTTCAAATCCTTCGCGTCCGCGACGACGTTGCGGTTCGAACCGGGCATTACCTGCGTGGTCGGGCCGAACGGCTCCGGCAAGTCCAATGTCGTCGACGCGCTGACCTGGGTGATGGGCGAACAAGGCGCGAAGGCCCTGCGCGGCGGCAAGATGCAGGACGTCATCTTCGCGGGTACCGCGGGCCGCGCGCCGCTGGGCCGCGCCGAGGTGACCCTCACCATCGACAACTCCGACGGCGCGCTGCCCATCGACTACGCCGAGGTGTCCATCACCCGGCGCATGTTCCGCGACGGCGCGGGCGAATACGAGATCAACGGCAGCTCCTGCCGCCTGATGGACGTGCAGGAGCTGCTCAGCGACTCCGGCATCGGCCGGGAGATGCACGTCATCGTCGGGCAGGGCCAGCTCTCCGCCATCCTGGAATCGCGGCCCGAGGACCGGCGCGCCTTCGTCGAGGAGGCGGCCGGTGTGCTCAAGCACCGCAAACGCAAGGAGAAGGCGGTCCGCAAACTCGAGGCGATGCAGGCCAATCTGGCGCGCCTCACCGACCTCACCACCGAGCTGCGCCGCCAGCTCAAACCGCTGGGCCGCCAGGCCGAAGTGGCCCGCCGCGCGGCCACCGTGCAGGCCGACCTGCGCGACGCGCGGCTGCGCCTGGCCGCCGACGACCTGGTCACGCGCCGCCGCGAGCTGGAGAGCCAGCAGAGCAAAGAGGCCTACGCGCGCGAACAGCAGATCACCGTGCAGGCCGAACTGGACGCCGCCAACGCCGCGTTGACCCAGGGCGAGTTCCAGCTGTCGAAGCTGACGCCGAGCGCGGAGGCGGCGGCGCAGACCTGGTTCCAGCTCTCGGCGCTGGCCGAGCGGGTGAACGCGACCATCCGCATCGCCGAGGACCGGGCCAGGCATCTGCACACCGACGCGCCGGTGGGCACCGGTCGCGATCCCGAACAGCTCGAGGCCGAGGCCGACCGTGTGGAGGCCGAGGAGGCCGAACTGCGCGAGGCCGTCGAGATGGCGGTGGAGACGCTGGAGGCCGCCCGCGACGCGCTCGCCGAACGCGAGCACGCCGCCAAGGCCGCCGAACAGGCGCACCTGGCCGCCGTGCGGGCCATCGCCGACCGGCGCGAGGGCCTGGCGCGGCTCTCCGGCCAGGTCGACACGTTGCGCACCCGGGCGCAGTCGGTGGACGCCGAGATCGCCCGCCTCTCGGTCGCGATCGCCGAGGCGCGGCACCGCGCCGAGGCCGCACAGGCCGAATTCGACACGGTCCAAGGCGAACTCGGCGAACTCGACGCCGGGGAGGAAGGGCTCGACGCCCAGCACGAACACGCCGTGCAGGCTCTCGAGATCGCCGACCGGCGGGTGACCGAACTGCGCGAACAGGACCGCGACGCGAGCAAGCTCGTGGCCTCGCTGACCGCCCGCATCGAAGCGCTCGGCATGGGCCTGGCCCGCCGCGACGGCTCGGCCTGGCTGGTGGAGAACCACGCCGACGGATTGCTCGGGCCGCTCTCGGGGCTGCTGCGGGTGCACGCCGGATTCGAAACCGCCGTGGCCGCCGCGCTGGGCCCGCTCGCCGACGCCGTCACCGCCGAGACCGGCGACGCGGCGCACGCGGCCGTGCGGGCGTTGAAGGAGGCCGACGGCGGGCGCGCCGCCCTGGTGTTCACGGCGGCCGCCGCGCCCGAGCCCGCGCGCGAGGCGCTGCCCGGTGGGGCGCGCCGGCTCGCCGAGGTGGTGGAGTGCCCGGAGGCGGTGCGCGCGGCCGTCGCGGCGCTGACCGCAGGCATCGCCGTGGCCGACGACCTCGCGGCCGCGGCCGAACTCGTCGCGGCCCGCCCCGACCTGCGGGTGGTCACCCGCGACGGCGACCTCACCGGCACCGGCTGGCTGGTCGGCGGCTCCGACCGCGCGCCCAGCCAGCTCGAGATCCAGGCCGATATCGACACCGCGCGCGCCGAACTCGTCGCCGCGCAGCGCCGCGCCGAGGAACTGGAGGCGGCGCTGTCCGGCGCGCTCGCCGAACAGGCCGACCGCAAGGAAGCCGTCGACCACGCGCTGCTCTCCCTGCACGAATCCGACCAGGCGCTGATGGCGATCTACGACCGGCTCGGCAGGCTCGGCCAGACCGCCCGCACCGCGCAGTCCGAGGGCGAGCGGCTGGGCGCCCAGCGCGCCGAAGCCGAGGCCGGGCGCGAGGAAGCGCTCTCGGCCCTGGCCGATCTCGAGGACCGGCTGCGCCACGCCGAACTCGAACAGGCCGACGTGGACGCCGACGGGCTCGGCGCGGCGGGCACCGAGACCGCGGGCCGCGACCGCGAGGAGGCGGCCGCCGCGCTGGCCGAGGCCCGCTCCATGGAGGTCGAGGCCAGGCTCGCCGTGCGCACCGCCGAGGAACGCGCGGAATCGGTACGCGGCAAAGCGGATTCGCTGCGCCGGGCCGCCCGCGCCGAACGCGAGACGCGGGCCCGCGCCGAACGCGCGCAGGCCGCGCGCAAGCGGGCCGCGGCGGTCGCGGCCGCCGTCGCCGAGGCGGGGGCCCGGGTCGCGGCGGAACTCGAGCGCGTGGTGGCCGAGGCGAGCGCCCGCCGCGACGAGCTGGTGCGCCGCCGCACCGAATGCGCCGCGCAAGTGGACCAGGTGAAGGAGCGCGTCCGGGCGCTCGGCACCCAGCTGGCCCAGCTGACCGACGCCGTGCACCGCGACGAGGTGGCCAAGGCGCAGGCGGCGCTGCGGATCGAACAGCTGGAGACGACCATCGCCGAACAGTTCGGCATCGCGCTGTCGGACCTGGTCGCCGAGTACGGGCCCGAGGTGCCGCTGCCGCCCTCGGCGCTGGAGATGCAGGAGTACGAGCAGGCCAAGGAGCGGGGCGAACAGGTCAGCCCGCCGCAGCCCATGCCCTACGACCGGGCCAGTCAGGAACGACGCGCCAAGCGCGCCGAGAAGGATCTCCAGACCCTCGGGAAGGTGAATCCCCTGGCGCTGGAGGAGTTCGCGGCGCTGGAGGAGCGCTACAACTTCCTGTCCACCCAGCTCGAGGACGTCAAGAACGCGCGCAAGGACCTGCTCGACGTGGTGGCCGAGGTGGACGCGCGCATCCTGCAAGTGTTCACCGAGGCGTACGCCGACGTGGAGCGCGAGTTCGTGCAGGTTTTCGCGAAGCTGTTCCCCGGCGGTGAGGGCAGGCTGGTGCTCACCGACCCCTCCGACATGCTCACCACCGGCATCGAGGTGGAGGCGCGCCCGCCGGGCAAGAAGGTCAAGCGCCTGTCGCTGCTCTCGGGTGGCGAGAAGTCGCTGACCGCCGTCGCCCTGCTGGTCGCCATCTTCCGCGCCCGGCCCTCGCCGTTCTACGTGATGGACGAGGTGGAGGCCGCGCTCGACGACACCAACCTGCGCAGGCTGATCGGCCTGTTCGAGCAGCTGCGGGAGAAGAGCCAGCTCATCGTCATCACCCACCAGAAGCCCACCATGGAGATCGCCGACGCCCTCTACGGCGTCAGCATGCGCGGAGACGGCATCACCCAGGTGATCTCACAGCGGTTGCGCAGCGGGGACATGGCCGCCGCACCGGCATAGGGCGGGCAGGTCTGCGCGGGCGAGTGCAGCGGCAGATCAGCTCCACAGGTCATCGCGAGCGGGCAGCGTGACAGTGCCCGACTCGAGGTCGACCAGCGGATCGTCGCCGGATATCCGGTCGTCGAGCTTGGCGACCGCGATCCACTCCTTGTGCTCGTGGATGTGTCTGCGGGACGGGCCGAAGATCTCATCGACTTCCGCGCCGACAGGGTCCCGCCGCCCGCGCCACCTCCGGAAGAAGCTCACCGCGTCCAGCGTACGCATGGTCAGCGGGCCGGAACCGGGGTGAAACGGCGGGGTTGCCAGACGCGCCCGCCGCCGTTCGGCACCGCGTTGCCGAACTGGACGTCGGCGAAATGGCAGCCGTAGCCCAGGGTGCCGGGTGCGGCCAACTGTTCCACCAGGCCGTGGCGGACGTCGGCCGAGCGCATCGGGTCCAGATCGGCGACGGCGGACAGTTCGGGGTGGGCGATCTGCAACGACGAATGCAGCGCGTCGCCGAACGCGATCAACCGCTGCCCGTGTGACTCCAGGACGTAGCCGGTGTGCCCGACGGTGTGGCCGGGCAGCGCCAGGGCGCGCACGCCGGGGAAGATCTCGTCGCCCTCCTCGACGGGACTCACCTGTCGCTCGAACATGGCCAGCATCTCCGGCCGGGTGCCCGACATCGCGGCGAGCGCGCGCTGCCGCCACTCCTGCGCGCCGACGAACACCCGTGCGTGGGTGAACGGCGGACGCGGCTGCCCGGGCGCCGCGCGCCACAGCCAGCCGAAGTGGTCGGCGTGCAGGTGGGTGAGCGCGACGGACTCGACCTCGGCGGGCGTGCGCCCCGCCCGGGCGAGGCTGTCCAGCAGCGCGCCGCCGCGCAGGATGCCGACCCCCGTCCGGTAGACCAGCGGCCCGAATCCGGCGTCGATCAGCATCGCCCGGGTGCCGTGCTCGACCAGCAGCCCGCCGACGCTGCCGACGAAACAGTCGTCGGCGAGGTATTCGCCGTGCCCGCGCCAGAACTCCTCGGAGGCGGCGGGCAACCAGGCGCGCGCGTTCATGGTGGTGAGCCCGTCCGGCAGATACGTGACGGTGAGCTCACCGCACGACACGGTGCGGATCGGTGCGGGGTTGGTCAAACGCTCGGCGATCGGATCCATCGCGGCTCGGCTTTCCTGCGGCGGTGCGTGCGGCGTGAGTGGCGCTGATGTCCGATGACTCTAGCCGTGTTTTCCGCCACTGTCGCCTCGGGCGGCACGAATGGCATTGTCAGACTGAGGATTTCGTTATGAGGTCGGTCAACTGCGCGGGCAGTCGGGGAGCCCCTGGCACCCGCGGAGTGACCGTTCGCGCGGGGTGCGCCGGGGCCGGTCCCGCGCCACCCGCGCGGGACCGGCCCGCGCCTAGAGCAGATCGCTGACGTCGTCGGGGACGTCGACCGCGTACTTGCGCAGGATTTCCATGGAGATCACTTCGAGCGCGTTCTCGTGGGTGGCGGCCAGCACCACCGGCGCCGCGACACCGTCCTCGTGCGCGTGCAGCCACCGCACGGCGACCACGCACCACCGGTCCCCGGGTTGCAGGCCGGGGAAGTTGTTCTCCGGCCGCGGCGTACTCAGATCGTTGCCGATGGACGCCTGGTGCTCCAGGAACTCCGCCGTCACGACGGTGCACACCGTATGGCTGCCGAGGTCCTCCGGACCGGTGCTACAGCACCCGTCCCGGTAGAAGCCCGTCAGCGGATCGGTGCCGCACTCTTCCAGCGGCCCCCCAAGCACGTTTCGATCGGTCACGCCGCCGATCCTATTGTCACTTCGCGAGAAGTTCCGCAGGACAAGAAATCTCGTGGGGCCGAGTGTCGCGGCGCGACCGGCGCACGGCCGCGCTCATCAGGGGCGATGTGTTCTGCAAGGATGGTCGGCGTGAGTTCCGAAGCCTGGATACTGATAGCCGCGATCGCCGCCGTGCTACTGGTGGCGCTCGTCACCGGATTCATCCTCTACAAGCGCAGGCGGGTGTCGATCGCCGCGCCGGAACCGGACAAGGAGCTGACCGACCGCTCCGGCGGGTACACCGCCTCGGGCGGGTTCTCGTTCAGCCAGGGCGGCACGGCAACCGCACCGCGACCCGACCCGCCCCTGCTGGAACGGACCGACGACGAGGGCCAGCCGCACGTCGGCGACGACGCGGCCATCCCGCGCGACGCGCCGAAGCGCGGCATCACCAACGTGCGGCTGCCGGAAGCCGACGTCTTGGAACCCCCGCAGCCCACGTCGACGGCGCCGGCCGCCGACACCGAGGAACCTCCGAGGGCCGAGCCGGCCACCGCCGACCCGGCGGACACGACGTCGACCACCGATACCACGCCCTCGGACGCGAAACCCACCGAGATCGCGCCCTCGGACACCGCACGCGCCGAGACCGCGAAACCCGCCGAGACCGCACCGTCGGACACCGCACGCGCCGAGACCGCGAAACCCGCCGAGACCGCACCGTCGGACACCGCACACGCCGAACCGGAAACCCTGGAACCGGCCCCGGCGATCCCCGACACCCCCGCCGGTGTCGAGACCGCCCCCGGACTCGAGGAGATCGAGCCCACCGCGGGCCGCCTCGTACGCCTGCGCGGCCGCCTGTCCCGCTCCCAGAACGCCGTGGGCAAGAGCCTGCTCGGCCTGCTCGGCGGCGGCGACCTGGACGAGGACTCGTGGGAGGAGATCGAGGACACCCTCGTGCTCGCCGACCTCGGCACCGCCAGCACCACCGCCGTGGTGGAGCGGTTACGCGAGGAACTGGCCGCCCGCAGCGTCCGCACCCCCGACCAGGCCCGCGCCGTTCTGCGTGACGTGCTGGTCGAGGCGCTGCGCCCGGAACTCGACCGTTCCATCCGCGCGCTGCCACATCCCGATCACCCGGCGATCCTGCTGGTCGTCGGCGTGAACGGCACCGGAAAGACCACCACCACCGGCAAACTGGCCCGGGTCCTCGTCGCCGACGGGCGCCGCGTGCTGCTCGGCGCCGCCGACACCTTCCGCGCCGCCGCCGCCGACCAGTTGCAGACCTGGGGTGAGCGCGTCGGCGCCGAGACCGTGCGCGGCAAGGAGGGGGCCGACCCGGCCGCCGTCGCGTTCGACGCGGTGGCGGCGGGCATCGACCGCGGCGTGGACGCGGTGCTCGTGGACACCGCGGGCCGCCTGCACACCAAAACCGGCCTGATGGACGAGCTGGGCAAGGTCAAGCGCGTGGTGGAGAAGAAGGCCGCGGTCGACGAGGTGCTACTCGTGCTCGACGCCACCGTCGGCCAGAACGGGCTCACCCAGGCGCGGGTGTTCGCCGAGGTGGTCGACATCACCGGCGTGGTGCTCACCAAACTGGACGGCACCGCCAAGGGCGGCATCGTGTTCCAGGTGCAGCACGAGCTGGGCGTCCCGGTGAAGCTGGTCGGGCTCGGCGAGGGCTCCGACGACCTCGCGCCGTTCGAACCGGGCGCGTTCGTGGACGCGTTGCTGGGCTGAGCGCGACGAGGGCACGGTACGAATCGTCTCAGCGCGAATCGGATCTACCGGACACACGGCCGGGCGGGTGACTCCGGCCGTGGCCGTTTGCGCATCGGATGCTCTCGACACGCACCTCACAGCGGGTACGAAACCTCCGGTGCACGCCACGAAACCTGGTAGCAACACAACCGCGCTATCCGTTCACGCAGGTGAAACACGACAGCTCAACAGATGAAACACCGAGTGAGGACCCTTCTGTGCAGGCTTACGTCGTTGCCGGCGAAGCCCGAGATGAGGAGGAACAAAGGTGGTGAATCCCGTAATCCTGGCGGCGCCGGAGATCGGTGTGCCCGACACAGGTGACACGGCTTGGTTGCTGACCAGTGCGGCCCTCGTGCTGCTCATGACGCCCGGGTTGGCATTCTTCTACGGCGGCATGGTCCGCAGCAAGAACGTGCTGAACATGATCATGATGAGCATCAGCGCCATGGGCGTTGTCGCGG
This sequence comes from Nocardia puris, assembly GCF_003315035.1. Classification (GTDB taxonomy): domain Bacteria; phylum Actinomycetota; class Actinomycetes; order Mycobacteriales; family Mycobacteriaceae; genus Nocardia; species Nocardia puris. Next base: position 808,675 of record NZ_QNRE01000001.1, on the reverse strand, counting down.
TGCTCTGGGTGCTGTACGGCTACTCGGTGGCCTTCGGCACGGACAAGGGAAGCCTGATCGGCGACCCCACCGAATTCTTCGGGCTACGCACCCTGCTGGCCGGTTTCGGTGAGGAGTCGGTCGGCGTCCCGCTGGTCGGCACGATCCCGGCGACCGTCTTCGTCGCCTTCCAGGCGATGTTCGCGATCATCACCGTGGCCCTGATCTCGGGCGCCGTGGCCGACCGCCTGAAGTTCGGCTCCTGGCTGGTCTTCGCCGGCATCTGGGCGACCCTGGTCTACTTCCCGGTCGCGCACTGGGTGTGGGGTGGCGGCTGGATCATGTCGAAGGTGGAGGCCATCGACTTCGCCGGTGGCACCGCCGTGCACATCAACTCCGGCGCCGCGGCGCTGGCTCTGGCGATCGTGGTCGGCAAGCGCGCGGGCTGGCCCAAGACCCCGTTCCGTCCGCACAACCTGCCGTTCGTGATGCTGGGCGCGGCCCTGCTGTGGTTCGGTTGGTTCGGCTTCAACGCCGGGTCGGCCGTAGCCGCCGATGGTGTCGCCGGGTTCACCTTCGTCACCACCCTCGTCGCCACTGCCGCCGCCATGCTCGCCTGGTTGCTGGTGGAGAAGATCCGCGACGGCAAGCCGACTTCGCTCGGCGCGGCGTCGGGCATCGTGGCGGGCCTGGTCGCCATCACCCCGTCCTGCTCCTCGGTCAACGTGCTCGGCGCGCTGATCATCGGCGTCATCGCCGGCGCGGTCTGCGCCCTGGCGGTCGGCCTCAAGTTCAAGTTCGGTTATGACGACTCGCTCGACGTCGTCGGCATCCACCTGGTCGGCGGTGTCCTCGGCACCGTGCTGATCGGCCTGGTCGCCGCGCCCGAGGCTCCGGCCGGCGCGGAGGGCCTGTTCTACGGTGGTGGCCTGGAACTGCTCGGCAGGCAGGCGCTCGGCGCGGTCGCCGTACTCGCCTACTCGTTCGTCGTCGCCCTCGCGATCGCCTACGTCATCAAGCTGACCATCGGCCTGCGCGCCAGCGAAGAGGAAGAATCGGTTGGCATGGACGAGTCGGAACACGCGGAAACGGCATACGATTTCGCTGCTGTGGGTGGCACGGCACGCTCGGCCGTCAAGGAGGCATGACGAACATGAAACTGATCACCGCAATCGTCAAACCGTTCACGCTCGAGGACGTCAAGACCGGACTCGAAGCGGCGGGCGTGCTGGGCATGACCGTCAGCGAGGTGCAGGGCTACGGGCGCCAGAAGGGACACACCGAGGTCTATCGCGGCGCGGAGTACTCGGTGGACTTCGTCCCGAAGGTCCGCGTCGAGGTCGTAGTCGACGACGCCTCGGTGGACAAGGTCGTCGACGTGATCGTCGAGGCCTCGCGCACCGGCAAGATCGGTGACGGCAAGGTCTGGGTCACCCCGGTCGAGTCGATCATCCGGGTCCGGACCGGCGAACGCGGTACCGACGCACTGTAAGCGCGACTAGCGGAAATCGAGCGGCGGCTCCGCTCCCACCGGACAAGCCCGGTCGGGACGGGGCCGCCCTCAGTTGGATGGGCGGTGTGGGTTGTGGGTAGTGGAGACGGGGCCGGCAAGGGCGGCGAACGGGTGTCGAACGGGGCGGCGGATCTGGTGCGGGCCCGTAAGCAGTTGCTGGACGGCGGATTGCCGCGCAATCCGCGCCTGGACGCCGAATCGCTGCGGGCCGCGCTGGTAGACCTCTACGAACTGTGGCTCACCAGCAAAGGCGCCGAACTGGGCATCACCGCCGACAGTGGACTGGCCATCGTCGCCGTGGGTGGCCTCGGGCGCCGGGAGATGCTGCCGTACTCCGATCTGGACCTGGTGCTGTTGCACGACGATGTCGACCCGGCCCGGGTCGCCGAGGTCGCCGATCAGCTCTGGTATCCGCTGTGGGACGCCCACATCAAGCTCGACCACAGCGTGCGCACCGTCCCGCAGGCGCTGCGGGTGGCCAACGACGATCTGATCGCGGCGCTCGGCATGCTCGAGGCCCGCCACATCGTCGGCGACGCCGAGCTGAGCAATCTGCTCATCGGCGGGGTGCGCCGGGAGTGGCGCACCGGGATCCGCAACCGCTTCGACGAGCTGATCACCCAGGCCAAGGCCCGCTGGCAGCGCAGCGGCGAGATCGCCCACCGGGCCGAACCCGATCTGAAGAACGGACGCGGCGGACTGCGCGACATCCAGCTGCTCGACGCGCTCGCCATCGCGCAGCTGACCGACGCCATGCCGGGGCTCGGTCCCGAGGTGCCCGGCGGCGGCCTGAAGCACGCGCACCGCAGGCTGCTGGATGTGCGCACCGAGTTGCATCGCGTCGCCGGACGCGCCCGCGACCAGTTGCGCGCGCAGGACGCCGACGAGATCGGCGCGGCGCTGCGCATCGGCGATCGCTTCGATCTGGCCAGGACGCTGAGCGATTCGGCGCGGACGGTGAGCTACTCGGTCGAGGTCGGGCTGCGCACGGCGGCGAACGCGCTGCCGCGGCGCGGGCTGGCCCGGCTGCGCCGGATGCCGGTGCGGCGACCACTCGATGAGGGGGTGGTCGAGCACGCGGGCGAGGTGGTCCTGGCCAGGGACGCGCGCCCGCAACGGGATCCGGGGCTGATCCTGCGGGTGGCGGCCGCGTCGGCGCAGACGGGGTTGCCGATGTCGGCCACCACGCTCAACCGCCTGTCCGAGGACGCGCCCGAACTGCGCGAGCCGTGGCCGAAGGACGCGCTCAACGATCTGCTCGTGCTGCTCGGGTCCGGGCGCGGCGCGATCGGCGCGATCGAGGCGCTGGACCGCACCGGGTTGTGGGGCCGTCTGCTGCCGGAATGGGGCGCGGTGCGCGATCTGCCGCCGCGCGATGCCCTGCACACCTGGACCGTCGACCGTCACCTCATGGAGACGGTCGCCTACGCGAGCGCGCTGAGCACCCGGGTGGCCCGCCCCGACCTGCTCGCGCTCGGCGCGCTGATGCACGACATCGGCAAGGGCCGCCAGGGCGACCACAGCGTCGTCGGCGCGGAACTGGCCACCCACATCGGGCGCAGGCTCGGGTTGTGGCCCTCCGACGTGCGCACGCTCAGCGCCGTCGTGCGCCACCACCTGCTGCTGCCCGACACCGCGACCCGGCGCGACCTCGCCGATCCGGAGACCGTGCAGTACGTGGTGGACGCCCTCGACGGTGACGTGCAGACGTTGGAATTGCTGCACACCCTCGCCGAGGCCGATTCGCTGGCCACCGGTCCCGGCGTGTGGGGCGATTGGAAGGCCTCGCTGATCGGCGACCTGGTGCGGCGCTGCCGCCTGGTGATGGCGGGCGACGAGCTGCCCGCGCCGGAGCCGATCGCGCCCGAACTGCTGGCGAAGGCCGCAGCGGGTGGCGTGCACGTCACGCTGGAGCCCGGCGAGGGCAAGTACACCTATGGGATCACCGTGATCGCGCCCGACACCTCCGGGCTGCTGTCGGAAGCCGCGGGCGTGCTGGCGCTGCATTCGCTGCGGGTGCTGTCGGCCTCGCTGGGCGGCGAAGGTGCTTCGGCGGTCAATACTTTCGTGGTGGCGCCCAAATTCGGCGACCCGCCCGACGCCGGACTGCTGCGCCAGGAGCTGATCCGCGCCATCGCGGGCGATCTGGATCTGCCCGCGTTGCTGGCCAAGCGCGAACGGGAGGCCGCGGGTGCCGGCCCCAGCCCGTACGCGCAGGCCGCGCCCCGGCTGATCTGGTCGTCCACCTCGACACCGGGCCAGGTGATCCTGGAACTGCGCGCGGAGGACCGGATCGGCCTGCTCAGCAGGCTGGCGGCCGCGTTCGCCGCGTGCCGCGCCGATGTGCGCTGGGCGAAGGTGGTCACCATGGGCGCGGCCGTCGTGGACTCGTTCTGCCTCGACCTGGGCGCCGACGACGGCCCGCAGCGGCGCGAGGCCATCGAGAAGGCCGTGCTCGACGTGGTCCCGCACCCCGCGCCGAAACGTCCGGAGGACGCCGACGCCGCGGTGAGCGACTCGGCGTCGTAGCGTTGCGAGAGATTTGCTCGATAGCGTCTCGCGTACCTGCCTGCGCCCCTTACGATCGGAGCGTTCCACTAGCGCGAGCACGAGGGGAGCAGGCCGGTGGCAATTCAGGTGGTGGCGGCATCGCTGATGACCAGCGACGAGACCACCCACATGGCGCGCTGCGTCGGCGAGGACCGCTGGGTCGTGTCCTGGTTGCCCGGCCGCACGCTGACCGGTCGCCAGGCGGTCACCGCCATGACGATCGCCATCGCCGTCGCCGCGAAAACGCCACCGGCCGAGGTGGATACGGCCGAGCTCGACGACCTCGCGCTGGAACTCGGGCTCACCGGACGCGAGGCCGCCTCCATGGTCGGTCTGGAGAACCACGACTATCGCGGGCCCGCCGCCCGGCGCCGCCGCTCGCTCGACCAGCGCGCGCGATGACGCACCGCCCGCGCGGGCGGGTGGACGATCCCATTACTCTGGGAGGCAATTGACGTCATTCGAGATCAGGAGCGCGATCGGTGTTCGAATCCCTGTCCGACCGGCTAACCGGTGCCCTGAAAGATCTGCGCGGTAAGGGGCGTCTGTCACCGGCCGACATCGACGCCACGTGCCGGGAGATCCGGTTGGCCCTGCTCGAGGCGGACGTCGCGCTGCCCGTGGTGCGCGGTTTCATCGCCAGGATCAAGGAGCGCGCCAAGGGCGCGGAGGTCTCCGCGGCGCTGAACCCCGCCCAGCAGGTCGTCAAGATCGTCAACGAGGAACTCGTCGGCATCCTCGGCGGCGAGACCCGCAGGCTGAACCTGGCCAAGAACCCGCCGACCGTGGTGATGCTCGCCGGTCTCCAGGGCGCCGGTAAGACCACCCTGGCGGGCAAGCTCGCGAAATGGCTCAAGGGCCAGGGGCATCAGCCGCTGCTGGTGGCCTGTGACCTGCAGCGCCCCGGCGCCGTCACCCAGCTCCAGGTGGTCGGCGAGCGCGCGGGCGTGCCCGTGTTCGCCCCGCACCCCGGCACCTCCGTCGGCGGTGGCGAGAACCCGCTGGGCATCACGGCGGCTGATCCGGTCGCCGTCGCGCGCCAGGGCGTCGAGGAGGCGAACGCCAAGCAGTACGACGTGGTGATCGTCGACACCGCGGGCCGCCTCGGCATCGACGAGGAACTCATGCGCCAGGCCGCGGGCATCCGCGACGCCGTGCAGCCCGACGAAACGCTGTTCGTCCTCGACGCCATGATCGGCCAGGACGCCGTCAACACCGCCGAGGCGTTCCGCGACGGCGTCGGCTTCACCGGCGTGGTGCTCACCAAGCTCGACGGCGACGCGCGCGGTGGTGCGGCCCTGTCGGTGCGCAACGTCACCGGCGCGCCGATCCTGTTCGCGTCCACCGGTGAGAAGCTCGAGGACTTCGACGTCTTCCACCCCGACCGCATGGCCAGCCGCATCCTCGGCATGGGCGATGTGCTCACCCTCATCGAGCAGGCCGAACAGGTCTACGACGCGCAGCAGGCCGAGGAGGCCGCGCGCAAGATCGGCAGCGGCGAGCTCACCCTCGAGGACTTCCTCGAGCAGATGCTGGCCATCCGCAAGATGGGCCCGATCGGCAACCTGCTCGGCATGCTGCCCGGCGCGGGCCAGATGAAGGACGCGCTGGCCGCCGTCGACGACCGGCAGCTGGACCGGGTGCAGGCCATCATCCGCGGTATGACGCCCGCCGAGCGCGCCAACCCGAAGATCATCAACGCCTCCCGCCGCCTGCGCATCGCCAATGGTTCGGGTGTGCAGGTCTCCGACGTCAACCAGTTGGTGGACCGGTTCTTCGAGGCCAAGAAGATGATGGCGAGCATGGGCCGCCAGATGGGCCTGCCCGGCGCCAACCGCCGCAACGCCAAGAAGGGGAAGAAGGGCAAGAAGGGCGGGCGCGGCCCCACACCGCCGAAGGTGCGCGGTGGGTTCCCGGGGATGCCGGGCATGCCCGCCGGGATGCCCGACCTGTCGAACATGCCCGCGGGGCTCGACCAGCTGCCGCCGGGGTTGGACGGGTTCGATCTGTCGAAGCTCAAGTTCCCCAAGCAGTAGGGGCCGTCGGCGTCCAGGTGCCGTGTCGAGGGACCGCTCACGGGCGGTGTGGGTAGGTCGCGGCGGTGCGCTCGGGTGAGCGTGGGCATCGACGATGCACCGCTTCGGTGCCGGTGACCGGGCGCGATGGCTCGGGTGTTTGCTCCGGCCGGGCGGAGCTGTGCCCGTCGGACCCGGCCCGGCGCGATCGGATCTCATGTCGGGGGGTGGAAGGCTGGAACCGGTCCGGTCTGTGCATGCCGGGTCGGGGTGGCGTACCCCCGTGTGTGGGTGGTCGTCGACTTCACGGGCGGAGTAGGTTCGGTGGAGCCGACTCGCGAGGAGGTTGCCGATGCATCTGCGTGGTGTTGTTCTGCCCGGTCACGAGGTGCGCGACCTGTGGGTGCGCGACGGGCGGGTGACCTTCGAGCCGGTGCCCGGCGCCGAAACCCTGTGCGACACAGGGTGGATCGTGCCCGGTCTGGTGGACGCGCACTGCCACGTCGGCATCCGGTACGGCGGGGGCGACGAGACTCGCGAGGGCGCGATCGCGCAGGCCGAGACCGAACGCGACGCGGGCGCGTTGCTGTTGCGCGACGCGGGCTCCCCGATCGACACCCGGTTCATCGACGAGCGCGAGGACCTGCCGCGCATCATCCGCGCGGGCAGGCACATCGCGCGGCCCAAGCGCTACATCCGCGAACTCGGCATCGAACTCGACGACGAGCGCGACCTGCCGGAGATCGTCGCCGAGCAGGCGCGGTTCGGCGACGGGTGGGTCAAGATCGTCGGCGACTGGATCGACCGATCCGTCGGCGACCTGCGCCCGCTGTGGAGCGACGCCGTGCTGAAGGAGGCGATCGACGCCGCCCACGCCAACGGCGCGCGCGTCACGGCGCACGTGTTCGGCGAGGATGCACTGCCCGGCCTGCTCGAGGCGGGCATCGACTGCATCGAACACGGCACCGGCCTCACCGACGAGACCATCGAGCTGATGGTCGAGCACCGCACGGCCTTGGTGCCGACCCTCGTCAATATCGACACCTTCCCCGATATCGCCGACAGCGCGGGCAAGTTCCCCGTGTACGCCGCGCACATGCGCGACCTGCACCGCCGCGTCCGCCGCACCATCGCCGACGCCCACGACGCCGGCATCCCCATCTACACCGGCACCGACGCGGGTGGCTCCATCCACCATGGCCGCATCGCCGACGAGATCACCGCCCTCACCGAGGCCGGCTTCTCCCCCCACGACGCCCTCGGCGCCGCCTCCTGGCACGCCCGCACCTGGCTCGGCCACAGCACCATCGAAGAAGGCGCCCCCGCCGACTTCGTCGTCTACCCCGAAGACCCCCGCACCAACCTCGCCACCCTCACCACCCCGGCTCACGTGGTCCTCCGCGGCCACGCCTACCCCCGCGCCAACCCGGTGACAGCCCACCGGTGAGCTGTGTCGGCGCCGTCGGTACGAGCGCATCGGTGCTCGGCCGCCCCTTTGGCACACGCCGGATACGGCCGGGTCGAGTGTGACGCCATATGGCTGGCTGAGGGCAGACCCGACCGTCTGAGAGGACCCCACCGGGAGGCGATTTCGGCAGACCGCGCCCGGTCTGGCAGAATGATCGACCGTCCTCATGGACAGTGTCAGCCCGTCTCCGGTTACGTACCGCGCGGCGGTCACACACTTCAAGCGTGAAACCGGGCTCGCAGACCGTGCGGGTCGCTGAATCGCGCGGTGACCAACTACCTGAAAGAGGCAGATCAGCATGGCTGTTCGCATCAAGCTCACCCGCCTGGGCAAGATCCGCAACCCCCAGTACCGCGTCGTCATCGCCGACGCCCGCACCCGCCGCGACGGCCGGGCCATCGAGTCCATCGGCAAGTACCACCCGAAGGAAGAGCCCTCGCTGATCGAGATCGACTCCGAGCGCGCGCAGTACTGGCTGGGCGTGGGCGCGCAGCCGACCGAGGCCGTGCAGCGCCTGCTGGAGATCACCGGCGACTGGCAGAAGTTCAAGGGCCTGCCGGGCGCCGAGGGCACCCTGAAGGTGAAGGCCGCCAAGCCGTCCAAGCTGGATCTGTTCAACGCCGCGCTGGCCGCCGCCGACAACGAGCCGGTCGCCGAGGCCGTCACCCCGAAGAAGAAGGCCAAGAAGGACGACGCCGCCGAGGCCGAGGCCGCCACCGAGGCTGCCGAGTAATCGTGAACGAGCGCAGCGAGCGAACCATCGACACAGCGCCCACCGGGCTCACGGCGGAGCCGAGCGCCAGCGAGGTGGAGTCGTGAGCGCGGTCGTCGCCGATGCCGTGGAGCACCTGGTGCGCGGCATTGTCGCCAATCCCGAGGACGTCCGCGTCGAGCTGATCACCGGCCGCCGCGGGCGCACCGTCGAGGTGCACGTCCACCCCGAGGACCTGGGCAAGGTCATCGGCCGCGGCGGGCGCACCGCCACCGCGCTGCGCACCCTGGTCGCCGGTATCGGCGGCCGCGGCATCCGGGTCGACGTGGTCGACACCGACCAGTAATCGGATGGAACTCGTCGTCGGGCGGGTCGCCAAATCGCACGGTGTGCGCGGCGAACTCGTCGTCGAGATCCGCACCGACCGGCCCGACGAGCGTTTCGCGGCGGGCGCCACCCTGCGTGGCCGCCTGCCGCGCTCGTCGCAGGTCCGCGATTTCACCGTGGAGTCGGCCCGCGAGCACTCGGGCCGGCTTCTGGTGTTTCTCGCGGGCGTGTCCGATCGCACCGCCGCCGACGCCCTGCGCGGCACCCTGTTCGTGGTGAACAGCGAGGATCTGCCCCCGTCGGACGATCCGGACGAGTACTACGACCACGAACTCGAAGGTCTCGCGGTGCGGCTCACCGACGGGTCGGAGGTGGGCACGGTCACCGAGGTGCTGCATTCGGCGGCGGGCGAACTGCTGTCGGTGCGCGCCGCCGACGACGGGCGCGAGATCCTGATCCCGTTCGTCACCGCGATCGTGCCGACGGTGTCGCTCGCCGAGGGCGTGGTGGTCATCGACCCGCCCGAGGGTCTGCTCGATCCGGAGTGACCATGCGGATCGATGTCGTCACGATCTTCCCCGAGTACCTGGACCCGCTGCGCACGGCCCTGCTCGGCAAGGCCATCGACAAGGGCCTGATCTCCGTGGACGTGCACGATCTGCGCCGCTGGACGCACGACGTGCACAAATCCGTCGATGACGCCCCCTACGGCGGCGGCCCCGGCATGGTCATGAAGCCCACCGTGTGGGGTGACGCCCTGGACGAGGTGTGCCCCGACGACGCCCTGCTGGTGGTCCCTACCCCGGCGGGCGTGCCGTTCACGCAGGCCACCGCGCACCGCTGGGCGGACGAGCGGCACCTGGTGTTCGCCTGCGGCCGCTACGAGGGCATCGATCAGCGCGTCTTCGACGACGCCGCCCGCCGCGTGCGCGTCGAGGAGGTCAGCATCGGCGACTACGTCCTCATCGGGGGCGAGGCGGCGGTGCTGGTGATGACCGAGGCCGTGGTGCGCCTGCTCCCCGGCGTGCTGGGCAATCAGCAGTCCCACCAAGAGGATTCGTTCTCCGACGGCCTCCTCGAAGGCCCCAGCTACACCCGCCCCGTGGTGTGGCGCGACCTCGAGGTCCCCCCGATCCTCCTCTCCGGCGACCACGCCAAGGTCGCCGCCTGGCGCCGCGAACAATCCCTCGAACGCACACGAGAAAGACGCCCGGACCTGTTGCCCCCGGAGGAGCGGTAGGCCGTCCGGACATCAGGCGGCGTTCAGGTCGAGCGGGCGGATCGGACGCCTCCGCGAGGCGCTGTGAGATCGATTTCTGCGACGAGAGCGACAGATTCGCGATCGTGGAGCTCGGGATGCGAAACCTGTCGCGCCGCTGAACTGTCAGGGCGACACTCGCCGTGCATCCGGCCCGGCAGTGCGTACTCGCCTCTCCGGCCGCCATCCCCGTGTCGAAGTCCATCCGGCGCCTCAGCGGCCCGGCCGCGTCGACCGAGCGTCGCGCCGCACGGTCATCTCCCGGCTCAGGGCAGCAGGCCGAGCCGCCGCGCCGTCACCACCGCTTCGTGCCGGGAGTGCGCGTCCAACTTCGTCATCGCGTTGCGCAGATAACTCTTCACCGTCTCCGGCCGCAGTGAAAGACGCTGAGCGGCTTCCTGATTGGTGCAGCCGAGCGCGATCTCGGCGAGCACGTCGAGTTCGCGGCGGGACAGGCGCGGCGCGTCGGGGGCGGGCTCGCCGGTGAGGACGCGGGTGAGCCGGGCACAGACGCGGTGCAGCCGGTCGCGTAGGTCGTTGTCGTCGGGCAGGGCGCGCGCCACCGAGCGCAGTTCGGCGTTGATATCGCGCAGTTCCTCGGTGACGGCGGGCGCGGTGGCGGCGGCGGGAGTCACCGATTCGAGCAGCCGCAGCCGCCGGTCCACCTCGTCGCGAATGGTGAACTCGGTGGCCAGCCGCTGCCCGGCCAGCACCATGAGGTCGGCGGTGCGGTCGCCCATCGGGCTGCCGCCGCGGGTGGCGGCATACAGCACGGCGCGGGTGCGGTCGTCCACCACCACCGGCACCGCCAGCACCGACCGGATGCCCTCGCCCGACACGGGCCCGTCGTAGTGGTGCGTAATCGACGAGGCCCGCCGGTAGTCGGCGACCGACGCGGGCCGCCGCATCTCCATGACGCGTCCGCCGAGCCCGGAGGAGCGCCGCACCGGCAGCCCGCGCAACCCGTTGGTCATGGTCCCGACGAACTCGGTGAGCAGCAGCGTGTCCTCGTGCACTTCACCGCCGAACAGCACGGGTACACCGGCCCGGCTTGCGACCCAGCGGATCTCGGCGCGCAGCGCGTCACCGTCGCGCGGGCGGAGCAGGTGAGTGGTGGTCATGGGGACTCACCCCTTTTCGGGGGTAGTAACGAACGTGATGTGCCGCACATCCTAGTGGACACCAGGGTGGCCTGGATCACCAACGAGGAGAGCAAGCATGAGCACCGATCCGGACGCGCGGGTGCGCGCGCTGCTGGCGGATTACGACGGACCCGACGCCTGTGCGGCGGAACTGCTCTGCGACCGGCATCCCGCCGACGCCGTCGCGTTCACGGTGATCGAGGCGGATCTGAGCGCCACCGATCTCACCTACGGTGAGCTGCGCGAGCGCTCGGCCCGCTTCGCGGCGGCGTTGGCCGGGCTGGACATCGAGCCGGGCGATCGGGTCGCCACACTGATGGGCAAGTCGGCGGAGCTGATCGTCGCGCTGCTCGGCATTTGGCGTCGCGGCGCGGTGCACGTGCCGCTGTTCACGGCGTTCGCGCCGCCCGCGATCGCATTCCGCTTGGACGCGAGCCGCGCCGCGCTGGTGCTCGCCGACGCCGACCAGGCGGCCAAGCTCGCGCCCGGCGACGACATCGCGGCCGAGGTGCCGTGGCGGCTGGCCGTGGTGGGCGGATCCGGCGCGGACGTCCGTGCCGACGCGCTGAGCTTCGCCGATCTGATGGAGAACCACGCCGCCGACGATCCGCGGGCGGCCGCCGTCGCGGTCGGCGGTGACGGACTGCTGGTGCAGCTGTTCACCAGCGGCACCACCGGCACCCCGAAGGGCGTGCCGATCCCGGTGCGCTCGCTCGCTTCGTTCCACGCCTACCAGGAGTTCGCGCTCGACGTCCGCCCCGACGACGTGTTCTGGAACGCCGCCGATCCGGGCTGGGCCTACGGGCTGTACTACGCGATCCTCGCGCCGCTGGCCTCGGGCACCCGCAGCCTGCTGCTGCACGCGGGCTTCTCCCCGTCGCTGACGTGGGAGGTGCTGCAACGGTTCGGCGTCACGAACTTCGCCGCCGCTCCGACCGTCTACCGCGCGCTGCGCGCCGACGACTCCGTGCCCACCGGTATCGCGTTGCGCCGCGCGTCCTCGGCGGGCGAGCCGCTCACGCCGGAGGTCGTCGCCTGGTCGGAGCGCCACTTGGGCGTCGCGGTGCGCGATCACTACGGCCAGACCGAGCACGGCATGGTCATCTGCAACGCCTGGCACGAGGATCTGGACTCCGCCGCCCCGCTCGGTTCCATGGGCAGGCAGCTGCCGGGCTGGTCGTGCGCGGTGCTGTCCGACGACGCCGATGTGGAAGCCGCGCCCGGCGAACTCGGCCGCGTCGCCATCGACACCGAACAAAGCCCGCTGCTGTGGTTCCTCGGCTACCTCGACGCCCCGGAGCGCACCGCGCAGCGCTACACCGCCGACGGCCGCTGGTACCTGACCGGCGACGCCGGCTCCCGCGACGCCGACGGCTTCTTCCACTTCTCCGCCCGCGACGACGACGTGATCATCATGGCGGGCTACCGCATCGGCCCGTTCGAGGTGGAGAGCGTGCTGGTCCTGCACGATGACGTAGCCGAGGCCGCGGTCGTCGGCCTGCCCGACGAGTTGCGCGGCGAAGTGCTGGAGGCGTTCGTGGTGCCCCGCCCCGGCGTCGAAGGCACACCGGAGCTGGCCGCCGAGTTGCAGCAGCTGGTCAAGGACAAGTTCGCGGCGCACGCGTATCCGCGCCGGGTGCGGTTCGTCGAATCGCTGCCGAAGACACCCAGCGGCAAGGTGCAGCGGTTCGTGCTGCGTCAGCAGGGAGTGGCGTGATGATCGCCGTGCCGAGCTACGCCTCCGGCGTCTCCGACGCGCCGCTGCTGGGTGACACCATCGCCACGAACCTGCGGCGCACGGCGGCCGCGCATCCGGATCGCGAAGCGCTGGTGGACGTTCCGTCCGGCCGGCGCTGGACCTATCGCGAGCTGCTGGCGGCCGTCGACGCCGTCGCGACCGGACTGGCCCGGCGCGGCATCGGCAAGGGTGACCGGGTCGGCATCTGGGCCCCGAACTGCGCGGAGTGGGTGTTCACCCAGTACGCGACCGCCGCGCTGGGCGCGATCCTGGTGAACGTCAACCCCGCGTACCGCACCTCGGAATTGGGGTACGTGCTGCGGCAGGCCGGGGTCCGGATGGTGATCGCCGCACCGGAGTTCAAGACGTCGAACTACGTGGCGATGATCGAGGAGGTCCGGCCGGAATGCCCCGGGCTGGAACAGGTGCTGATCCTCGGTAGCCCGGAGTGGGACGAGGTCGCGCGTACATCGGCCGACGGCGACCGGTTGGCCGAGATCGAGGCGACGCTGTCGGCGGACGACCCGATCAACATCCAATACACCTCGGGCACCACGGGTTTCCCGAAGGGCGCGACGCTCAGCCACCACAACATCCTCAATAACGGGTATTTCGTGGGTGAGCTGTGCGGATACACCGAACAGGACCGGATCTGCGTGCCGGTGCCGTTCTACCATTGTTTCGGCATGGTGATGGGCAACCTCGCCGCGACCAGTCACGGTGCGGCCGTGGTGATCCCGGCCCCGTCGTTCGATCCGGCCGCGACCCTGTCGGCCGTCACCGCAGAACGCTGCACGTCGCTCTACGGTGTGCCGACGATGTTCATCGCCGTGCTGGCGGAGCTGGACGGTCAGCTCGAGAAGTCCGGCGCCGCACCCGATCTGACCGGATTGCGCACCGGGATCATGGCCGGTTCGCCATGCCCGGTCGAGGTGATGAAACGGGTCATCGACCGGCTCGGCATGCACGAGGTGTGCATCTGCTACGGCATGACCGAGACCTCCCCGGTGAGCACCCAGACCCGCCGTGACGACGACCTCACCCGGCGCACCGCCACCGTGGGCCGCGTCGGCCCGCATCTGGAGGTCAAGATCGTCGATCCCGCAACGGGTCTCACCGTGCCGCGCGGGGAACCGGGCGAACTGTGCACGCGCGGTTACTCGGTCATGCTCGGCTACTGGGAACAGCCCGACAAGACCGCCGAGGCGATCGACGCCGCCCGCTGGATGCACACCGGAGACATCGGCGTGATGGACGCCGACGGCTACATCGCGGTGACGGGTCGCATCAAGGACATGGTCATCCGGGGCGGCGAGAACATCTACCCCCGCGAGATCGAGGAGTTCCTCTACACCCACCCCGATATCGTCGACGCGCAAGTCATCGGCGTCCCCGATCCGAAGTACGGCGAGGAGCTGATGGCGTGGGTTCGCCTGCGCGACGGCGCCGCCCCGCTCACGGCCGAGTCCCTGCGCGAGTTCTGCGCCGGCAAACTCGCCCACTTCAAGATCCCCAAGTACGTCCACCTCGTCGACGAGTTCCCCATGACGGTCACCGGCAAGATTCGCAAGGCCGAAATGCGGGAGATCGCAAAGGAATTGCTCGGCGACGCGTGAGGCGGCCCGGTCCTCGCGAGGTGCGCACGCCGGCAGGCGATCTCGCCGAGCACGTGGACAGGTTGCCTGATCCGCCGCGATCCGGGCGACAGCCCACGATCGGCTCCGCCGCACCCACACCCGGCGAGCGGTCGCGCGGCGGCGGACTAGTCTGTGGGCGTGACGACAGCGCCTGAGATCGCCAGTTCAGAGTCGAACACCGCCGCGCCGACCGCCGCCCTCGCCAGTGTGGGCAGGCGCATCGCCGAGGAACTCGGGGTGCGCGAGAGTCAGGTGCGCGCCGCCGTCGAGTTGCTCGACGCCGGGTCGACCGTGCCGTTCATCGCGCGGTACCGCAAGGAGGTGACGGGCGGCCTCGACGACGCGCAACTGCGCACGCTGGACGAGCGGCTGCACTATCTGCGGGAATTGGACGAGCGTCGCGGCGCGATCATCGAGTCGATCAAGAGCCAGGGCAAGCTCGACGCCGAGCTGCACAAGCAGTTGATGCTCGCCGAGACGAAGGCGCGGCTGGAGGACATCTACCTGCCGTACAAGCCCAAGCGGCGGACCAAGGCGCAGATCGCGCGCGAGGCCGGGCACGAGCCGGTGGCCGACGCGTTGATCACCGACCCGTCCACCGATCCGGCGCAGTACACCGCCGAACAGCTCGACGGTGCGCGCGCCATCCTGGTGGAACGGTTCGCCGAGGACGCGGACCTGGTCGGTGAGCTGCGCGAACTGATGTGGAACCGGGGTCAGCTGACTTCCTCGGTGCGGCCCGGCAAGGAGGAGGCGGGCGCGAAGTTCGCCGACTACTTCGAATTCAGTGAACCGTTCAACAAGCTGCCCTCGCACCGCGTGCTGGCGCTGCTGCGCGGGGAGAAGGAGGAGGTGCTCACCCTGCACCTCGAGCCCGACACCGAGGAGCCGGCGCCGGGTGAGCGCACCGTGTACGAGACGAGAATCGCGGCGCGCTTCGGCATCGCCGACCGGGGCCGCCCGGCGGATTCCTGGTTGCTCGACACGGTCCGCTGGGCGTGGCGCACCAAGCTCCAGGTGAGCCTGGGCATCGACACCCGGATGCGGTTGCGGCAGGCGGCGGAGAAGGACGCCGTCGACGTGTTCGCCACCAACCTGCGCGATCTGCTGCTGGCCGCACCCGCGGGCACCAGGGCCACCATGGGCCTGGACCCGGGCTACCGCACCGGCGTGAAGGTCGCGGTGGTGGACGCCACCGGCAAGGTCGTCGCCACCGAGGTCATCTACCCGCACAAGCCGCAGGGTCAGACCGAGAAGTCCCTCGCGGTGCTGGGCGCGTTGGTCGCCCGGTTCGGCGTGGAGCTGATCGCGATCGGCAACGGCACCGCGTCACGCGAAACCGACGCCCTCGCCGCCGAACTCATCAACCGCATCGGCGCGGCGGGCGGCAACAAGCCCACCAAGATCGTCGTGTCGGAGGCGGGCGCGTCGGTGTACTCGGCGTCGGCGTACGCGTCGCAGGAACTGCCGGAGCTGGATGTGTCGCTGCGGGGCGCGGTGTCGATCGCGCGCCGCCTGCAGGACCCGCTCGCCGAGCTGGTGAAGATCGATCCGAAGTCCATCGGCGTCGGCCAGTACCAGCACGACGTGTCCGAGACACTGTTGGCCCGCTCGCTGGGCGCCGTGGTCGAAGACGCGGTGAACGCGGTCGGTGTGGACGTGAACACGGCGTCGGTGCCGCTGCTCTCGCGCGTGTCGGGTATCGCGTCCTCGGTCGCGGAAAGCATTGTCGCGCACCGCGATCAGAACGGTCCGTTCCGCAGCCGCACCGCCCTGCTCGACGTGCCCCGGCTGGGCCCGAAGGCGTTCGAGCAGTGCGCGGGCTTCCTGCGCATTCGCGGCGGTGACGACCCGCTCGACTCCTCCGCCGTGCACCCGGAGGCTTACCCGGTGGTGCGCCGGATCGTGGAGCGCACCGGCCGCGACGTGCAGGAGATCATCGGCAATTCCACGGTGCTGAAAGGCCTGCGCCCGGCCGATTTCACCGATGAGAAGTTCGGCGTGCCGACCGTCACCGACATCATCAGCGAGTTGGACAAGCCGGGCCGCGACCCGCGCCCGGAGTTCAAGACCGCCGAGTTCGCCGCGGGCGTGGAGAAGGTCGCCGACCTGGAGCCGGGCATGGTGCTCGAGGGCGTGGTCACCAACGTCGCCGCGTTCGGCGCGTTCGTGGATGTGGGCGTGCACCAGGACGGACTGGTCCACGTGTCGGCCATGTCGCACTCCTTCGTCAAGGACCCGCGCGAAGTCGTCAAGTCCGGTGACGTGGTGAAGGTGAAGGTGCTCGAGGTCGACGTCGCCCGGCAGCGCATCGGGCTGTCGCTGCGCCTGGACGACGAGCCCGGCCAGGCGGGCAAGCCCGCGTCCCAGCGCGGCCAGGGCGGTCGCGGCGAGGGTGGCGGTGGTCGCGGTGACGGCCGAGGCGGGCGCGGGGACGGCAAGGCACGGCAGAATGGTCAGGGTCGGCAGCAGCAGGGCCGCACCCAGGGCTCGCCACGGCGCAACGCCCCCGCGCCGAGCGGTTCCATGGCGGATGCGCTGCGCCGGGCTGGTTTCGGACAGTAGGCGGCGGCGGAGGCGGCCATGCGGCGGTGGCTCGAAGACGATGTGATCGCGTACGGCCGCCTGCCGCTGCTGTGTTTCCTGCTCGGATTCATCATCGGGTTCCTGTTCATCCGGCTCAGCGTCCGGATGATCCGGGCGAAGGTGCGGTGGTGGCCGGGGAATCTGCGCGCCGGTGACGTGCACGTGCACCACATGGTGTTCGGCGTGGTGCTGGTGCTGGGCTCCGGGCTGGGCCTGGTCGCGGTGGCCGAGGACGCCGAACGGTGGACGTCCTCGGCACTGGCGGCCGCGTTCGGCGTCGGCGCGGCCCTGGTGCTGGACGAGTTCGCGCTCATCTACTACCTGAAGGACGTCTACTGGGAGGAGCAGGGCCGCACCTCGGTGGACGCCGTGTTCGTCGCGCTGGCGGTGACGGGTCTGCTGCTGCTCGGTTTCCACCCGCTGTCGCTGCTGGAGATCAACGACTTCCGCGACACCGCCGACGGCTGGGCGCGCGGCCTGATCGTGGTGTTCGCGATCGTCAACCTGGTGCTGGCCGCGATCGTCATCGCGAAGGGCAAGATCTGGACCGGCCTGTTCGGCATGTTCTTCCCGCCGCTGCTGATCGTGGGTGCGTCGCGGCTGAGCAGGCCGGGTGCGCCGTGGGCGCGCTGGCGTTACGCCGACCGCAGGCGGCTGATGTACCGGGCGATCGTGCGGGAACGCCGCTATCGCAGGCCCGTGATCCGCGCGAAGATCTTCGTGCAGGACCTGGTGGCCGGTAAACCGAACGTCGAGCACGTGCGCACGGCGGCCGAGGCCGAACTCACCCGTACGGTGATCCCGGCCCCGCCCTCGCCGCACCATCACCGGCACCACCTGCACGCGCTCTGGCCCGAACGCGCCGATCACTGACGGGGCCGATTTTCCCGGCCCCTGTCTGATCTGGCACAATGCTCGGGTTGCCCCGGATGCTAGTTCGACCCCGGAAGCATCCCCCTAATTCGGAGCATGAACCGGTCGAGCACGCAGGTGCCGCCAGGGTCCTCTGTTCGCGCGAACTCCAGAAGGATGAAAATGAACACCCTTGACTTCGTCGACGAAAAGTCGCTGCGCAGTGATGTCCCCGACTTCCGTCCGGGCGACACCCTGAATGTGCACGTGAAGGTCATCGAAGGCTCGAAGGAGCGCATCCAGGTCTTCAAGGGCGTCGTGATCCGTCGCCAGGGCGGTGGCATCCGCGAGACCTTCACCGTCCGCAAGGTGTCGTTCGGTGTCGGCGTGGAGCGCACCTTCCCGGTGCACAGCCCCAACATCGACCACATCGACGTCGTGACCCGCGGTGACGTCCGCCGGGCGAAGCTGTACTACCTGCGTGAGCTGCGCGGTAAGGCGGCCAAGATCAAGGAGAAGCGCTGAGCGCTTCGGCCTGAACCGGCACGAATGATCTCTTCTGGCCCGGCACCATACGTCAGTCATGGTGCCGGGCTAGTCTGTTCGGCGTGGCAGACGAGAGTGAGTCGGTGTCGGTGTCCGGGTCGGGAGACGAGGAGCCGGGGCGGCGCGGTAGGCGCCGGAACAAGAAGCAGCGCAAGCAGCGCAAGCAGCGTCCTTTCTGGCAGGAACTGCCGATTCTCATCGTCATCGCCGCCGTCATCGCGGCGCTGATGGTCACGTTCGTCGGGCGGCCGTATGTGATCCCGTCCCAGTCGATGGAGGAGACCCTCCAGATCGGCGACCGCATCTACGTCCAGAAGATCAGCTACTACGGCAGTGGCGAGCCGCAGCCGGGCGACGTGGTCGTCTTCGTGGGACCGCCGTCCTGGAACGAGCGGTACCAGTCCATCCGCTCCGACAACGTCGTGATCCGCGGACTCCAGAACTTCCTCTCCTTCTTCGGCCTGGTGCCGCCCGACGAGAACGATCTCGTCAAGCGCGTGATCGCGGTGGGCGGCCAGACCGTGCAGTGCTGCGACGAACAGGGCCGGGTGCTGGTCGACGGCAAACCCCTGGACGAGCCGTACGCCGTCTATGACTTCCCGTACACCCCCGGCCAGTGCGCGGGTGTCGGTTGCCCCGTCAGCGGGCGGGAATTCGGTCCCATCGAGGTGCCCGAGGGCCACCTGTGGGTGATGGGCGACAACCGCAACCAGTCGTCGGACTCCCGCTTCCACGTGCGCGACGATCTGACCGGCACCGTCCCCGTCGACAACGTCCGCGGCAAGACGATCGTGAAGATCTGGCCGCCGACCCGGATCGGCACGGTGGGTTCGCAGAACCCGCAGACGAACTGACGGGCGCGGTCGCAGGATAATCGAACGGTGGGGCGAGCCGGAGTGGGAAACGCAGTGACGGCGGGCCGGACATGGCCGCCGCGTGTCGTGATGCGCAAGGCGTCGGGGCTGCGCACGCTGGAAGCGGCGCTGATCCGCAGCGGTCTGGGCCCGGTGGCCGGCGTCGACGAGGCGGGGCGCGGTCCGTGCGCGGGTCCGCTGGTGGTGGCGGCCTGTCTGCTCGCGCCCAAGTCCTACGACAAGCTCGCCGGGCTCGACGACTCCAAGAAGCTCACCGAGGCCACGCGCGAGGAATTGTTCCCGGTGATCACGCGGCTGGCGCTGGCCTGGAAGGTCGTCGTGGTCCCGTCGTGGGAGATCGACGCGATCGGCATCCACGTGGCCAATATCGAGGGCATGCGCCGCGCCGTCGCCGGGCTCGGGCACACGCCCGGCTATGTGCTCACCGACGGATTCCGGGTGCCCGGTATCCCGGTGCCGTCACTGCCGGTCATCGGTGGTGACGGCGCGGCGGCCTGCATCGCGGCGGCCAGCATCCTGGCCAAGGTGACCAGGGACCGGATGATGGTGGAGCTGGACGCGCGCCACCCCGGATACGGCTTCGCGGCGCACAAGGGCTACAACACGCCCGAGCACACCGCCGCGCTGAACGCGCTCGGACCATGTGACGAACACCGCCGTTCGTGGCGGAACGTGCGGGAAGCATTGGCCATGACCTCGGGTTCGAGGGTCGCCGACGCGGTCCGAACGGCCGCGGAAGACGCTGTCGGAGACGGCCGAGTGGCTACCGACGCCGCCCATGCGCGATGATGTCCGCAGACGACGCAGTGCGGCGAGAAGGAGGACATTCCACCCGATGAGTGCCGAGGACCTCGAGAAGTACGAAACCGAGATGGAGCTCTCGCTGTATCGCGAGTACAAGGACATCGTCGGTCAGTTCTCGTACGTGGTGGAGACCGAGCGTCGCTTCTACCTGGCCAACACCGTCGAGCTGCGCCCGCAGAACGCCGATGGCGAGGTGTATTTCGAGGTGCGGATGAGCGACGCGTGGGTCTGGGACATGTACCGGCCCGCCCGGTTCGTCAAACACGTGCGGGTCATCACGTTCAAGGACGTGAACATCGAAGAGCTGGAGAAGCCCGACCTGCGGCTTCCCGAGTAGGTTAACGCGCGGCGCGGCCGGGCCGACCGGTCGCGCGCGGGGTTGTCCACAGATCCACGGCCGTCCACAGGGCTGATGTTCGCCCAGGTCGGCGCGGTGCCGGGTCCGGGCCGGTGGGCGACGCTCGTCGGGTGGCAGACAAACAGGCGCTCGGCGCATACGGGGAGGAACTCGCGGCCCGGTATCTGGTGGCCGCGGGGATGGAGATCGTCGCGCGGAACTGGCGCTGCCGGTACGGCGAACTCGATCTGATCGCCCGCACCTCCGACACCACGGCCTTCGTCGAGGTGAAGACGCGGACCGGTTTCGGTTTCGGCACACCCGCCGAGGCGGTCACCTTCGCCAAACAGCAGCGCATCCGCAGGCTGGCGCTGCTCTGGCTGGCCGAACAGGACGGGCCGTGGCGGCGCATCCGGTTCGACGTGGTCTCGGTGCTGATCATCCGGGGGCGCCAGCCCGAGGTCCGGCACCTCGAGGCGGTGTTCTGATGGCGCTCGGGCGCGCCCACTCCGTCGCGGTCACCGGGGTGGACGGTCAACTCGTGGAGATCGAGGCCGATATCGGGCAAGGGCTGCCGTCGGTGCACCTGGTCGGGCTGCCCGACACCGCGCTCGCCGAATCCCGCGACCGGGTCCGCGCGGCCGTCGCCAACACCGGCGAGAAGTGGCCCGACGGGCGGGTGACGCTCGCGCTGTCCCCGGCGACCTTGCCCAAGAACGGCAGCGTGTACGACTTGGCGCTCGCCATCGCCGTCCTGGACGCGGCCGGTTCGGTGCCTTCGGAGCGTTTGGCGAAGACCGTCCTGCTGGGAGAGCTCGCGTTGGACGGGCGGGTGCGCCGCGTGCGCGGCGTACTGCCGGCGGTGATCGCGGCGCGCAACGCGGGCTGGACGGCCGCGATCGTGCCGGAGTCCGCGCTCGGCGAGGCGGGGCTGGTGGACGGCATCGATGTGCTCGGTGCGCCCAGCCTGCGGCAGGTGATCGCGTGGCTGCGAGGTGAGGGCGAGTTGTCCGAACCCGACGGCGTGGTGCCCGACGTCGTCACCGCGCAGGGCGATCTCAGCGAGGTGGTGGGGCAGGACGAGGCGCGATGGGCGCTCGAGGTGGCCGCGGCGGGCGGCCACCACCTGCTGCTCACCGGGCCGCCCGGGATCGGGAAAACCATGCTGGCGCAGCGGCTTCCGAGTCTGCTCCCGCCGTTGTCGGAGGCCGAGGCGCTGGAGGTGACGGCCATCCACTCGGTGGCCGGCGCGCTGTCGGGGGACCACCCGCTCGTCACCGCACCGCCGTTCGTCGCCCCGCACCACTCGACGTCGGCTACCGCCATGGTCGGCGGCGGTTCTCCGGCGGCCCGCCCGGGTGCGGTCAGCCGCGCCCATCGCGGCGTTCTGTTCCTGGACGAGTGCGCGGAGATCGGCACGAAAGTGCTGGAGGCCCTGCGCACTCCGCTGGAGGAGGGCGAGGTCAGGATCGCGCGGCGCGACGGCGTGGCCAGGTACCCGGCCCGCTTCCAGCTCGTTCTCGCGGCCAACCCGTGCCCTTGCGCGCCCGCGCGCGACGTGGACTGCATCTGCGCACCACTGGCCCGCCGCCGCTACCTGGGCAAGCTGTCCGGCCCGCTGATGGATCGCATCGACATCTGGGTGCAGATGCACGGCCAGGCCGGCGCCACGTTCAGTTCGGAGGCCGCCGAGAGCAGCGCCGTGGTCCGCGAACGCGTCGGCGCGGCCCGCGCGGCGGCGCTGCACCGCTGGCGCGAGTTCGGCTGGCGCACCAACGCCGAGGTGCCCGGACACGCACTGCGCCAACGCTTCCGCCTGCCCCGCGAATCCGTCGCCCCTGTCGAGGCGGCGCTGCGCACCGGCCGGATGTCCGCGCGCGGCGCCGACCGCGCCATCCGCGTCGCCTGGACCATCTGCGACCTGCGCGGCGGTGACGTGCCCAGCGCCCAGGACGTCATGCTGGCGTTGAACTTCCGGCAGCGAGGTGCGCAGTGAGCAGCGGTGAGGGTGCCGGGGCTGTGTCGGGTGAGGGTGTGGCGTGCGGTGGGGAAGCCGTTGCGGAGTGCATGGTGCCGGGCGGGCGGGGTGCGGGCGGGGTGACGTCCGGTGAGGTCGCGCGATGCGATGAGGAGGCCGTAGCGCGCTGCGTGTCGGGTGGGCGCGGCGATGGTGCCGCGATGGCCGGTGGTGGCGTGAGGTGCGGGGTGGACGCTGGTGGGGAGTGTGGGGAAGCGGGTGGGCGCGGTGATGCCGCGGTGCCTGGTGCGGGTGCGGGGTGCGAGGCGGTCGCTGTCGCGGAGTGCGGGGTGCGAGGCGGGCGCGGTGGTGTCGGGTTGGTGTCCGGTGGCGATGTGCGGTGCGGGGTGGACTCTGGTGCGGAGTGCGGGGTAGAGAGTGGGCGCGGTGTTCCTGCGGCGGTGCGCGGTGCTGGGCGTGATGCGGGTGCTGTCGCGGAGTGCGTGGTGACGGAAGATCGCGGGGAAGCCTCGGCGGTGTCGGGCGCGGGCGGGCGGCGTGACGCCGAGATCGGGGCGACCGTCGAAGCGGTCCCGCCCGGTACGGGGTCCACGGCCGGTGCCGTCGAGGAGCGGCGGCTGGCGTGGGTGTACCTCTCGCGTGTGGTGGAGGGGCCGTGTGCGCCGCTGTCGGCGTTGATCGAATCGGTCGGCGTGGTGGAGGCGGCCCGCGCGGTGCGGGAGCGCGAGCTGCCTGGATCGCTGCGCGGACCCACGCGGCAGCGGCGCGGGATCGATTCGGCGGCAGCGGATCTCGAAACCATGGCGCGGATCGGTGGCCGGGTGGTCACCCCCGACGACCCGGAGTGGCCCGCATGGCGCCTGCTCGGGCTGGGCCAGCTCGACACGGGTCGGGACGCGGAAGGCGCGGTGCCGCTGGTGCTCTGGGTGCGCGGGCCGCGGTCGCTGCTGGAATCCAGTGAGCGCGCGCTGGCCGTGGTCGGCGCGCGGTGCAGTACCGGGTACGGCGATCGCGTAGCCGCCGAGATCGCCGGCGACTTGGCGGCACAAGGGTGGACCATCGTCTCCGGCGCGGCGTTCGGCATCGACGCGATGGCGCACCGCGCGGCGCTGGCCGTGGGCGGTCCCACCATCGCGGTGCTGGCCTGCGGCGTCGACCGGCCCTACCCGGCCCAGCACGACCGCCTGCTGAGCGCGATCGCCGACACCGGCCTGGTGGTCAGCGAATACCCACCCGGCGTACCCGCCCGCAAGCATCATTTCCTGGCCAGGAATCGCCTCATCGCGGCCCTCGCCGACGGCGTGCTCGTCGTGGAAGCCGGGCTGCGCAGCGGTGCGCGCAACACCGTGAAATGGGCGCGCCGCCTGGGCCGCCCGGCCTTGGCGATCCCCGGGCCCGTCACCTCGCTGTCGTCCACCGGCTGTCACCGCATGATCCGCGACGGCGAAGCACACCTGGTCACCTCGGCCGAAGACGTGATCGACGAAGCGGGCCCGCTGCACCTGGCGCTGCCGGGTGTCGCGCCCGCGGCCCCGGACATCCCGGCCGGCCTCGCGGGCGATCAAGCCACCGTCTACGCGGCCCTGCCCGCCGTCGGCTCCCGCCTCCCCAACGAACTCCTCCGCACCACCGGCCTGCCCCTCCACACCATCCGCGCCGCGCTGGTCGCGATGGAACTCGCGGGCTTGGTCGGCCTGGACGAAACGGGCTGGCACCGAACCGAGCCCAGCCGAAGCGTGCGCGGGAGGACCGGCTGATGAACGTTCTGACCGTCTTCGGCGCGACGTTGTGGCGCGCGCTCGCGCAGGCATGCTCGGTGGCGGGTGCGGCGCCCGCAACCGTGGCGCGAGACCGGTGGTCGTTCGCGCGCAACGGCTGGCGTCCGCCGGTTCACGATGCTCCCGGCATCCAGACCGGTCTTCACGACGAGCGCAGCTGTGCGGACTTGCGGGATCGACCGCGGGTGGACGCGCGCCGCGAGTCCGAAAGCGGTGACCGATGTGCACCGGGAGCGGATCGCTGTGCCGATCGCGCGGCCGTACGAGCCGGTGGACGCGATCTTCGCGGCTTCCGACCGTGGTGGCGGAGGTTCGGCGCGTGGGCTTGCCAAGCGGTGCGGTGGACGCGACGGTGGTGGGGTGGAGTCACTGCCGGAGGATCTGGAAGCGCTGCTGACCGAGTACGGACGGCATCTGCGGCTGGGGCGGAACCGGTCGGAGCACACGGTGCGCGCCTACCTGGGGGACGCGCGGTCGCTGATGGCGCACCTGTACACGCGGTCGGCGGATTCGTCGGTGCGGGAACTGGATCTGGGCCTGCTGCGGTCCTGGCTGGCGGAGCTGGCGGCCAAGGGCGCGGCCCGCACCACGATGGCGCGGCGAGCGTCCTCGGCGCGGACGTTCACGGCGTGGCTGACCGACACCGGACGGCTGAGCGCCGACCCGGGTCTGCGGCTGGGCGCGCCGAAGGCGCACCGCACGCTGCCCGCCGTCCTCGGCAGGCAACAGGCGATCGAGGCCATGGACGCGGCGGAATCCGGTGCGGCCCAGCACGATCCGATGGCGTTGCGGGACCGGCTCATCGTGGAGCTGTTGTACGCGACGGGCATCCGGGTGGGCGAGCTGTGCGGGCTGGACATCGACGACGTGGACCGGGAACGCCGGCTGATCCGGGTGCTGGGCAAGGGCAACAAGGAGCGCTCGGTCCCGTTCGGCGGCCCCGCCGATCAGGCGATGGGGGAGTGGCTGCACCACGGCCGCCCGGCGCTGGCGACGGCGCACTCGGGCCGCGCCCTGCTCCTCGGCCGCCGCGGCAAGCGCCTCGACCAGCGGCAGGCGAGAACCGTGGTACACGAGGTCGTCTCGGCGATCCCGGGGGCGCCGAGCATCGCCCCGCACGGCCTGCGCCACAGCGCCGCGACGCACCTGCTGGAGGGCGGGGCGGATCTGCGCGTCGTGCAGGAACTCCTCGGCCACGCCAGCATGGCGACGACCCAGCTCTACACCCACGTGTCGATCGAACGACTCAAGAAGGTGCACGACCAGGCCCACCCGCGCGCCTGAACGAAGGCGGGGCGCCGACTCCTACGGTGCCCGAACGCGATCGGGCGGACCAGAACCGGGCGACCCCGGTATCCGATGGGCGGAGGACTCCGGCGCAGTCCGGCAGCACGGGCGTCGGCCGCGAGCGGATCATCGAACCGGGCCGTGAGATCGACGGCCTGCACCACCAGACGCTCACTCGCACCCCGCGCCACCTCGAGCGCGACGGCGTGGTGGCACGCACCGCGGATCCGGTGGTGCCCTCGCCCGCTGACCACAGAGGGTTCCTCGGGACGGCGTCGGCGGTCCTGAAACGTGGGCGGGTCACGCGCGCCCGCATGCCGATGCGCAGTTCACCGGCCCGCAAGCGGCGTGAAAACCGGTGGTCACCGGCATGGTGGACGCGTCGGCGAGGCTCGTGGACGGCCGTCCGGTCTGCCGTTAGTCTGGCGTTGCGGTCGGTTTGCCCGCGGCCCGGAACGGACCAGAGACGGAGTGATTCCCGTGCATCCTGGCGACGGTGTGGTCACCACGGAGGTGGCCCGCGCATGGTTGGGCGAGCCGGCGTTCGAATTCCCCGTGGGTGCGCGATGACGTTGCCCGACGTGGGTTCGGAATCGGAGGACGGCGAGGACGTCATCGACTACCGCTTCACCCTCGCCAACGAACGCACGTTCCTCGCGTGGATGCGCACCTCGCTCGGCTTGTTGGCCGGTGGCGTCGCCGTGCACACCCTGGTGCAGAGCTTCGAGCTCGCGGGGCTGCGCCGCGCGCTGGCCGTGAGCTGCGTCGTGCTCGCGGTGATCGTGGCCGTCGGCGCGTACTTCAACTGGCGGCGGGTCGGACGGGCCATGCGGCGCGGTGATCCGCTGCCGGAAACCCTGCTGGTGCCGATACTTTCGGCGGGCGTCGGGGTCGTCGCCGTCCTCGCGGGCGTGGCGGTGCTGCTGCGATGAGCATCCGCGATTCCACTCTGGTCCCGGAGCGCACCGCGCTCGCCTGGCGGCGCACCGCGCTCGGCGCGGTGGTCGTGGCCGCGCTGTTCGTCGCCTACGCGCTCACCAGCGGGTGGCGCGGCGCCGCGCTCGCCCCGATCGCCGCCGCGCTCACGCTGGTCGCCGTCGCCGTCGCCGGCATGGTGCGCAGCCACCGCCTGCGCACCGGGCACCGCGACCGGGCGAACCGCGTCGTCGCCGCGACGACGGTGGCCGTGCTGTTCGCCGGCGGTGTCGCGACCTATGTGGGGGCGGTGCAACCACCGGGCTGAGCGGATCGGGGGCTGTGGACGGGTAACGGCACGGATCGAGGAGGACACGATGGGTGAGGTGACCCGGCCGAGCGACGCGATCGTCGCCCGGCAGCGGCGCGCGGCGGAGGAACTGCCCTTCACCGACGAGACCGACCGCGCCGACGCCGACCGCGGGTTCGTCGCGGCGCTGGAACCGGGCGCGGTCACCTCCGAGGACGGTTCGGTGGTGTGGGACAACGACTCCTACGCGTTCCTGCGTGAACCCTGCCCCGATTCGGTGCACCCGAGCCTGTGGCGGCAGTCCGGCCTCGCGGCGAAGCAGGGCCTGTTCGAGGTGACGGCGGGGATCTATCAGATCCGGGGACTGGACCTGTCGAACATGACGCTGGTCGAAGGGGAGCGGGGCGTGATCGTCATCGACCCGCTGGTGTCCCTGGAGACGGCCGCGGCCGGGCTCCGGCTGTATCGCGCGCATCGCGGTGACCGGCCGGTCACCGGGCTGGTCTACACCCATTCGCACGTCGATCACTTCGGCGGCGCGTTGGCCGTCGCCGCGCCGGAGGACGCCACGTCGGGCCGGATTCCGGTGATCGCGCCCGTCGGCTTCCTCGAACACGCCGTGTCGGAGAACGTCTTCGCGGGCCCGGCCATGGCGCGCCGCGCCGCCTACATGTACGGGGCGGTGTTGCCGCGCGGTCCGCTGGGACAGGTGGGTGCCGGTCTCGGCCAGACCAATTCGCTCGGCTCGGTCACTCTCATCGCACCGACCGTCGACATCACCGAGACCGGGCAGGAGCTCACCGTCGACGGTGTGCGGATGATCTTCCAGCTCACCCCGGGCACCGAGGCGCCCGCGGAGATGAACTTCTACTTCCCCGACCACCGGGCGCTGTGCACCGCCGAGAACGCCACCCACACCCTGCACAACCTACTGACCTTGCGCGGCGCGCAGGTGCGCGACCCGCACGCGTGGGCGGCCTACCTCACCGAGACGATCACCCTGTTCGGCCACCGCTCCGACGTGGTGTTCGCCTCGCACCACTGGCCGGTGTGGGGTACCGACCGGCTGGTGGAATACCTCGGCCTGCAACGGGATCTGTACGGGTACCTGCACGACCAGACGGTGCGCCTGCTGAACCAGGGCTACGTCGGGGCCGAGATCGCCGAACAGCTCGCGCTGCCGCCCGCGCTGGAGCGGGCGTGGCACGCGCGCGGGTACTACGGCTCGGTGAACCACAACGTCAAAGCGATCTACCAGCGCTATCTGGGCTGGTTCGACGGCAACCCGGCGCACCTGTGGCCGCACCCGCCGGTCGAATCCGCCCGCCGTCACGTGGAATTCATGGGCGGCGCCGAGGAGGTGCTGCGCAAGGCGCGCAAGTCGTACGCGGACGGCGATTTCCGGTGGGTCGCGCAGGTCGTCGACTACGTGGTGTTCGCCGATCCGCACAACGACGAGGCCAAGGATCTGCTCGCCGCCACCTACGAACAACTCGGCTACGGCGCGGAGAACGCCACCTGGCGCAACTTCTACCTCAGCGGCGCCTACGAATTGCGGTACGGATCGTTCGGCACGCCCACGAGCACCGACGCGCCGTCGGTGCTGGCCGCGCTCACGGTCGAGCAGATCTTCGACGCGCTGGCGCTGCGCGTGGACGGCCCGAAGGCGTGGGAAGCCCGGGTGGTGACCGACTGGCGCTTCACCGACGAGGAGCGCGTCCACCGGGTGGAACTGCGCAACGGCAGGCTCAGCCACTACGACAAGCCCGCCGAGGTGCCGCTGCCCGCTCCCGACACCGAGTTCACGCTCACCCGTCCCACGCTGATCCGCGTGCTGCTCGCGGGGGAGGACTTCGGCGTCGCCGTCGCCGCGGGCGACATCGTGATCGACGGCGACCCCACCACGCTCGCCGCGCTGGTGAGCATGCTCGACGAACCCGACCCGGATTTCGCGATCGTCACGCCCTGACCACCCTTCCGGGCGGGCTCGTCCCGCCGCCCGGCGCACGATCGGAGGAATCCATGTCCACCTACCGCACCCTGCCCTTACGGGACCGGCTTCGCGCCGCGCTGCCCGCGGCGATCAAAGCGCGCGACGGAGCGGCCATCTCGGCGCTGCGCTCGGCGCTGGGCGCAATCGACAACGCCGGCGCCGTCGACCTCGGTGACCGGCGCGCCGGCGCCCTCGAGGGCAGCCCCGTCGGCGTGGGCAGCGCGGAGGTCGCGCGGCGCACCCTCAGCGAATCCGACATCGAAGCCGTCGTCCGCGCCGAGATCGCCGAACGCCGTTCCGCCGCCACCGAATACGACGCTAGCGGCAGCGCCGACCGGGCCGGGCGCCTGCGTGCCGAGGCCGACGCCCTCGAATCCCACCTCTGAGCGCGGTCAGGTCCCCACGCCGAACAGCGCGCGATCGGCGTCGGGGACCCAGCACTCGGCCGCCTCGTCGCGGTTGTAGTGCTCCGCGAAGTGCGCCACGAGATGCGCCAGCCCGGGGTGCCCGTTGGTGCTGTCCCACAGCAGCGCGTGCGGGTACGCGGGGGTCGGATCCACGATCGGCACCCGCCGCAAGTGCGGATGCCAGGGATTATGGAACCCGTCGCCGCTGAACGTCGCGAGGTGATCGGAGGTCGCGATCAGATCCACGAGCGCCGTGATGGGCGCGGGCCCGCGGCTGGTGTCGACGGCGGTGAACCGCTCCGCTCGCGCGGCCGTGTCGATCGTGATGCCGCCGGCCTCCGCCAGGCGCTCGTAGAAGTCGCGCCATTCCGACGGCACCGACGC
The DNA here is from genome assembly GCF_003315035.1 of Nocardia puris. Lineage (GTDB taxonomy): Bacteria > Actinomycetota > Actinomycetes > Mycobacteriales > Mycobacteriaceae > Nocardia > Nocardia puris. The sequence continues at coordinate 779,284 of NZ_QNRE01000001.1, read as the reverse complement.
GCCGGGCACCCACACCGGGTGGTCCCGCAGATCGTCCAGCGCGACAGCTGATTTCCCCGCGAGCGGATGCTCGCGGCCGACCAGCAGGTGCAGCGGCTCCACATACGCCGCCACCGCGTGGATACGCCGCGGAAGTGGCCGCGGACCGCCGTGCGCGCGGGCGAACGCCGCGTCGGCGCGCCCGCTGAGCAGCGCCTCCCGCGAGGTGTTGAACGCGTTGGACAGCACGATCTCGGTGTCGGTCTCGGGATGCCGGTCGAGGTAGTACCGCACCGAGCGCATCGTGGCCTGCCGCTCGCCCAGCATCGCCACCCGCAGCGGGCGCGGGTCGGCGCGCACGGCGGCGACCGCGTCGTCGGCGAGCGCCAGCAGCGACCGCGCGTGCGGGAGCAGCCGCGCGCCGGCCCTGGTGGGCACGATCCCGGCGGGTACCCGGTCGAAGAGCGGCACACCCAGGTCGGTCTCGAGTTTCGCGATCCGCTTCGACACCGCCTGCTGGCTGATGCCGAGCACGGCGGCGGCGAGGCTGAACTGTCGCTCCTCCGCCGCGGCGGTGAACGCGCGGAGCGCGCCGAGGTCGAGTTCGGTCATCGGCCCTCGAAGTACAACGTTTGGTTGTTCATGAGTGCGTGTCCCTTGTTCGACGGGCGGCGTTCTTGCTGGTCGGATTGACCTCGTTTCCAGCGTGAATATCCGCTGGAACACCTGAATTCCGTTCCGTTCTCGCGCGAGACAGGCCGCACAGGGGAGATCTATGACCGGCGCATCCTTCGTCCATCTGCACAACCATACCGAGTACTCGATGCTCGACGGCATGGCCAAGGTCGACGCGCTGTTCACCGAGGCCGAACGGCTCGGCATGCCCGCCGTGGGCATGACCGACCACGGCAACATGTACGGCGCGGCGGAGTTCTATCGGCGGTCACGGCAGTCGGCCGTCACGCCGATCATCGGGATCGAGGCGTACATCGCGCCGGAATCCCGGTTCTCGACCGAGCGCGTGCGCTGGGGCGATCCGTCGCAGAAGTCCGACGACGTCTCCGGATCGGGCGCGTACCTGCACATGACGATGCTCGCCGTGAACGCGACCGGACTGCGGAATCTGTTCCGGCTCTCCTCGCTCGCGTCGTTCGAAGGGCAGCTGGGCAAGTGGCCGCGCATGGACGCCGAGTTGATCGCCGAGCACGCGGCGGGCATCGTCGCGACGACCGGGTGCCCGTCGGGCGAGGTGCAGACCCGGTTGCGGCTCGGCCAGTTCGACGCGGCCTATGAGGCCGCCGGACGCTGGCGCGACATCTTCGGGCTGGAGAACTTCTTCCTCGAACTGATGGATCACGGTCTCGGCATCGAACGCCGGGTGCGGGAGGACCTGCTCGCGGTGGGCGCGAAAGTCGGTCTGACGCCGTTGGTGACCAACGACTGTCACTATGTGCGGCGCGAGCAGGCTCCTGCCCACGAGGCGATGTTGTGCGTGCAGACCGGCAAGACCCTCTCCGATCCCACCCGCTTCCGATTCGACGGCGACGGCTACTACCTGAAGTCGGCGGCCGAGATGCGCGCCCTGTGGGACGACGAGGTGCCCGGCGGTTGTGATGCCACCCTGGCCTTGGCCGAACGCGTCGAGTCGTACGACGACGTGTGGGCGGCGCGCGACCGGATGCCGGTCTTCCCCGTGCCCGAGGGACACACCCAGGACAGCTGGTTGCGCCGCGAGGTCGACGCCGGCCTGCGCAGGCGCCTCCCGGGCGGCGTCCCGCAGACCTATCGTGACCGCGCGGACTTCGAGCTGGACATCATCCGCGACAAGGGATTTCCCGCCTACTTCCTCGTGGTCGGCGACCTGGTCGCGCACGCGCGACGGGTGGGCATCCGGGTCGGCCCCGGGCGCGGGTCGGCGGCCGGATCGCTGGTCGCCTACGCGCTCTCGATCACCAATATCGACCCGATCGAGCACGGACTGCTGTTCGAGCGGTTCCTGAACCCGGAGCGCCCGTCCGCACCGGATATCGACATCGACTTCGACGACCGCCGCCGCGGCGAGATGATCCGCTACGCCACCGAGCGCTGGGGCGCGGAGAAGGTCGCGCAGGTGATCACCTTCGGCACCATCAAGACCAAGGCGGCGATCAAGGACGCCGCGCGTGTGCATTTCGGTCAGCCCGGTTTCGCGGTGGCCGACCGCGTCACCAAGGCGCTCCCGCCCGCCGTCGCGGCCAAAGACATTCCGGTGGCGGGCATCACCGATTCGTCGCACGAGCGCTACGGCGAGGCCGCCGCTGTGCGCGCACTCATCGACACCGATCCGGATGTGCGGCGCATCCACGACACGGCCGTCGGACTGGAAGGGCTGGTGCGCGGCGCGGGCGTGCACGCGTGCGCGGTGATCCTGTCCAGCGAGCCGCTGCTGGACGTGGTGCCGCTGTGGAAGCGGCCGCAGGACGGCGCGGTCATCACCGGTTGGGACTATCCGTCGTGCGAGGCCATCGGATTGCTCAAGATGGACTTCCTCGGGTTGCGCACGCTCACCGTGATCGGTGACTGCCTCGACAACATCCGCGCGAACCGGGGGATCGAGCTCGACATCGAAGCGGTCGCGCTCGACGACGCGCCGACCTACGCGATGCTCGCGCGCGGCGACAATCTCGGTGTCTTCCAGATGGATTCGGCCGGTATGCGGGAGCTGCTGCTGCGCATGGCGCCGACGGAGTTCAACGATCTCGTCGCCTCGAACGCGCTCTACCGGCCCGGTCCGATGGGCGTCGGCGCGCACTGGTCGTATGCCGACCGCAAGAACGGCCGCGAAGCTGTCACACCGATCCATCCCGAACTCGACGATCCGCTGCGCGAGATCCTGTCGGAGACCTACGCGCTGATCGTCTACCAGGAACAGATCATGCAGATCGCGCAGCGCGTGGCCGGGTACTCGCTCGGCCAGGCCGACCTGCTGCGCCGCGCGATGGGCAAGAAGAAGCCCGAGGTGCTCGCCATGGAGTTCGAGAACTTCCGAAAAGGCATGCGGGACAACGGCTACAGCGACGCTGCCGTGACGGCGCTGTGGGAGGCGGTGCTGCCGTTCGCGGGCTACGCCTACAACAAATCGCACGCGGCGGGATACAGCCTGGTCATGTACTGGACCGCCTACCTCAAGGCGAACTACCCCGCCGAGTTCATGGCGGCGCTGCTCACCTCGGTCGGCGACGACAAGGACAAGTCCGCCGTGTACCTGGCCGACTGCCGCAAGCGCGGAATCCGGGTGCTGCCACCGGATGTGAACGAGTCGGCCGCGACATTCTCCTGCGCCGGCGAGGCGATCCGGTTCGGGCTCGGCGCGGTCCGCAACGTCGGCGAACCGGTGGTCGAGGCGATCGTGCGGGCCCGCGCACGGGGCCCCTTTCGCGGTTTCTCCCACTTCCTCGCCGAGGTCGATGCGGCGGCTTGCACCAAGAAGGTCGTCGAATCCCTGGTCAAGGCGGGGGCTTTCGATTCACTGGGGCATCCGCGCGGTGGGCTGTCCGAGATCCTCGGCGAGGCCGTGGACGCGGCGATGAGCACGAAGAAGGCCGCCGCCCGGGGCCAGTTCGACCTGTTCTCCGCGGGCGTGACCGAGCCGGATGTCGTATCGGCCTTCGACATTCCGGTGCCGGAGCGCGAATGGGAGCGGGACCGGTTGTTGAGTTTCGAGCGGGAGATGCTGGGACTGTACGTGTCCGCGCACCCGCTCGACGACGTCGCGCCCGTGCTGGCGGCGCGCTGTGACGCGTCGCTGGCCGACATCGGGGACAAGCGGCTGCCGCACGGATGGAAGGGCACGGTGGGCGGGATCGTCGCGGCGATCGACCGCCGGGTGACGAAGAAGGGCGAGCCGTGGGCGATCGTCCGGCTGGAAGACCTGGATGCCGGGGCCGAAATACTGTTCTTTCCCACGGCTTTCGCCGCCCTGGGCACGATGCTGGTCGAAGACGCGGTGGTGCTGGTCTCGGTGCGGGTGAGTGTGCGAGAGGACCGGTGGTCGCTGCTCGGCGAACACGTCACGGTGCCCGACCTCGCCGGGACCGGTGGCCCGCTCGTGGTGACCGTGCCCGTCGCCGCGTGCACGCCGGCGACCGTGCGCGGCCTGCGCGAGACCCTGGAACGGCACGCCGGAACCTGCGAGGTCCGGATCCAGTTCGTGGGCCGGAAGGGGCCACAGCTGCTGGGACTCGACCCCCGATTCCGCGTGACACCCTCACCCGCCCTGATGGGGGAACTGAAGGCATTGTTCGGCCCGTCGTGCTTGGCCCGGTGAGCAACCGACTCCGGCGTGGTAGGCGGCCGCCCACGAGTCCGATTCTCCGGGGAGACAGGCCTCGCGGGCGGGAGCGAACAGGCTCGCGGGAGCTAACGGTGGCGCGTGCTCACCGCCGGGTCCGGGCGAACGACTTGCCGTCCAGCGCCGAGTCGGCCGGAACGCCCAGTAGATCGAGGGCCGTCGGCGTGAGGTCGATCAGCGAATCCGCCGTTGCCGCACCGGCCGTGAACGCCGAGCCGCGGGCGATCACGATATTCGCCGTCTCCTCGGGTGTCTGGCCACCGTGCCCGTCGGTCGGCGTGTGGCCGTGGTCGGTGGTGACGATGATCTGCCAGGTCTCCCCGGGGTGCGCCGCCGCGCGGGCGTCGACGGCGGACACGATCTTGCCGACTTCCCGGTCCACGCTGCGCAGCGAGTCGAGGAACTGCGTCGACGCGCTGCCGTGGGCGTGGCCGACGGCGTCCACCTGATCGAGATGGGTGAACAGGAAGTCCGGTCCCTCGTCGCGGATGGCCGCGGCGTTGGTGTCGCCGGTGATCGCGTCCACGGCGGCGCCGGTCGGATCCCCGGCTGCGACGGGCTGACGACGTTGGCGTCAGCGGGGGTGCCGCTGCCCGCGATGATCGCGATATTGGGCCAGGTCGCGACCGACCGGGTCCGCAGCTCCGGATTCGTCTGCTCCAGGCGCGTGAACACCGTCGGCCAGGCCTCGAACGGCGTGGCGTCGAAGTTGTTGTTCTTGATGCCGTGCTTGGTGTCCCACACGCCGGTCAGCACTGACGACCACGAGGGGCCGGAGATGGTGGTGTGCGGGGCGATGGAGGACTGTCCGACCGTGCCCTCGCTCGCCAGCTTCAGCAGATTCGGCGCCTTCGCCTCGACGATCTTGTCGTACATGGCGCCGTCGATGCCGATGACCACCACCTTGACCGAGTCGTCTCCCGTGCCGGGCGATCCCGACGATCCGGTACCCGGCTGGGCGGCGGCGCCTCCCGCCCCGGTCATCAGCGCGGCGGCGACCGCCACCATCACCTTGGTCTTCGTCCTGGCCTTGCCTGCCATGATCGACTTAATAGTCTAGACCATTTCAGGCTGACGGTTTTCTGGTCTAGACCATCGCGGAGGATTTCACCGACTGTTCGGCCGTGTGAACGCGGGGCGGCGGCGACTTGATCAATCGTCGGATCGGCGTGAATTCGCTTGGATCAGAGGAGGTTTGGCCCGGGGTCCGGAGCGTGCCGAGCTGATCGTGTTCGTTCGTCAGCGTCCTCGTGGAGTGGGCGGGGTGAGGATGGCCGTGGGGTGCACGGTGCCCGCGAGCAGAGCGCCGGCCAGGTCGGAGAGGCGCTGGCCGGTGCGGACCGCGTGGCTGCGCAGGCGTGCGAAGGCTTCCTCGGTGTCGACGCCGCCGTGTTCGGCGAGAACGCCTTTCGCGCGTTCGACCACCACGCGGTCGTGCAAGGCCACGGGCAGCCGGGTGCGGACCGGTTCGACGCGGGGTCGCAAGATGTGCTGGGCGATGCCGAGTGTGGCGACATCGGCGAGGATGCGCGCGGTGCGCCGGCCCGCGCGATCCAGTGCGCCCGGGATGGTGCCGAAGACGGTGAGCGCGCCGAGATCGTCGGAGTCGATGCGCAGCGGCATGGCGTACACCGAGCGGTAGCCCTGTTCGCTTGCGCGCGAAGCGAACTCGGGCCACACCAGCGCGGCTGTCGTGAGATCGTCGGCCACGGCGGGACTTCCGGTGCGGTAAGCCTGCCCGGGCGGTCCGTCGCTGGACTCCACCAGCGCCCGTGCCGGTTCGTCCGTCACCGCCAGGACCAGCAACGCGTCGCGGTGGTCGGCGAGGAACAGGCCCGCGGCCGCGCCGCCGGTGAGGTGGGCACACGCGTCGACGAGCTGCTGCGACCAGTCGATGATGTCGAAATCCCCGGTGAGCGCGCCGACGCAACCGACGAGCACGTCCAACAGCGGTGTGGGCGCTCCCATCCGGGTCTCCTGGTGGTCGATCGCGAGGAATCGAGCGGAACCGTCGAGCGAGATCTCGCTCCATGGTCGCACCCGCGCCCGCCGCTGTCGACCGAAGTTGTAGCGTCAAGTAAGTTCACTGCGCCCCGGTGCCAAGACGCGCGGCGGGCGTTCCGTGCCGACCCCTGGCGTCCCGGCCCCGCGGCATTCGCCACCAGCCGCGCGGGCCTGCATCCCTGGCTGGTGCATGCGCACCGGCCGGTCAGCCGATGGGGTGAGGGGTTCCGGCTTGAATCGGGCGGTGGCCTGCGCGTCGGCAGGCGGCCCCGAATCGATGGGGTGAGGTTGAGCGCGACTCCGGCGCGAGCACAGGGCGCCTGGCTGGCGTGGGCTGAGACGTTTCAGGTCCGCGTTAGCAGACGTCTCGCTGGGACAGCCGTCGCGGGCCGAGGACCCGCCCTGCGCGGCCGACCGCCAGACCGACCGCCAGACCGAGGGCCCGACCGTCGGGCCGTGGGGCTGACCGTCGGGCCGTGGGGCTGACCGTCGGGCCGTGGGGCTGACCGTCGGGCTGTGGGGTCGACTGTCGGGCTGTGGGGTCGACTGTCGGGCTGTGGGGTCGACTGTCGGGCTGTGGGGTCGACTGTCGGGCTGTGGGGTCGACTGTCAGGCCGAGGGTCCGACTGCCGGACCGAGGGCCCGACCGTCAGGTCGAGGTGGGGAGGGTGGCGATGTAGCGGCCGGCGATGAAGCGCTGGATGGCGCGCACGACCGGGCCGCCCAGGCGGGTGTACCAGGCGGCAGGGCGGGAGAAGGCGGTGACGAGCCCGTAGACGGAGTCGTCGGCGGGGTCGTACTCGACGGCGAACAGTTCCTCGCCGGACTCGGGGTGGCCGGGGAGGGTGCCGTAGGCGAACCCGCGGCGGTTCTCCTCCTCGAGCACGTACACCACCCGGCACGGGGCGACGATCGCCACCGGCCCCACACCGAGGCGCACCGTGAGCCCGGTCCCGGGCTCCGCCACCGGGGTGTCGGCCTTGTCGAAGATGTTGGTGCCCTTCTGCATTCGGTACGTGAGGATCTCCGCGCCCGCCCGCTCGAAGAGCTCCCGGCCGTGCCCGATGCGCCGCCGCAGGCGGAACCGGTGGTAGCCGGCCGGTGCGGTGCCCGCCGTCGCCCCGACCTCGGAATAGGTGAAGGACGGCTCACTCGTCGCGTGCTCCATCCTCCGATCATCATCCGAAACGCCGCCCGCGCCTAGCGGATCACGCCCATCTGTGTGGCTCGGTACCTCCGAGGGTCGCTTCCACCTACCTCCGAGGGTCCTTCCACCACCTCGTCACAGCGCGAACGTTGATCGGCGCGGGTCACGTTGATCGCCCGAGAGGAAGTCGCCCATTCGGTGACTCGCGCCTGTCGCGCCGCCTTACCGATCCGCTGCCCGCACCAGCACCCGCCGCGTACCCCGACACCGCCCGCGGGCAGAAGATCCCGCCTCCGCCGATGCCCATCCCCGTGGCTGTGTGGCGGTGCGCAGGCTCACCAACCAGGATCGCGCAGCGCGTGGAACGCCGTTCGGCGTGGGCGCGGGCGGGCAGGGCATACGTCCGCGAGGACGGTCGAGGGTTCGCCCGCCAGTCAGTATCCCCGAAGTTCACTTCCGCCCGGAGCCCCGGACCGAGCCTTCGATGGTTTCGGCGCCCTTCGATCGACCAGGCGGACCCTCATTGCGCCTCCACCGGATACAGCCGCAGCGGTGCAAGGCGAAGTAATCCGAGCGGGTCCAGATACTCCGGCCGCCCTCGTCTTCCGGCCTCGCGGCGCAGACCCCAGTGCAGGCAGGCCGACGCCGCGCAGCCTGGATGCCCCTCCTCGAGCGTCCCGATCCGGGTGCCCCGGGCGACCCGCCGCCCCACCGGAACCTCGGCCCGCACCGGCTCGTACGTCGTGCGCAGGCCGCCGGGATGGTCGATCGACACCACCTCTTTGCCCGCGACTGTTCCCGCGAACACGACGATCCCACTTCCCGCCGCGTACACCGATTGCCCTGGCGCACCGGCGAGATCCACGCCCCGATGCCCCGGCAACCACGGTTGGTCGGGTGGATCGAACCGCCGCTCCACCGCGGGCCGGGGCCGCAGCGGCCACCCGAACTCACCACTCGGCGCAGCCACCGCGCTCACCGGCTCGGCGAGCATCACCATCGCGACTGTGCCGAGCAGGATCATCGCCCTCAGCCACACCGTTTGCCCGCCGCACCATTGACGCACGGCGCGCACATTTCCTGTCGGCGTCGCGCTGCGCGGCCTGCCCCGCCGCCGCGGAGGTTTCTTCCTGCTCGTAGGGCATGTGCGCGCCGACCTGCATATGCCGCCGACCTGCCAATGAGGATTCGGCCGTGTGCCCCGAGGGGTGCCGATCCGCGGTTCGGATCTGTTGTTCAGGTCGTCGTCATTCGTCCAGCGCCGGAGCACGTCCCCGTAGATCCGGAGCGCATCACCGTCAATACGGGGAGGGACCGCACGCGCAGGTGCCGCAGGTCCTGACGGCTGCCGCTCGTCAGCCAGGCCGGCCGCGCTGACCGTCCGGGCCGCCCGGCCGTCGTGAGTGCGGCCCTCGCCGACGAGAATCCGTGGGCACGCGAAGCCCGGCGGCTCCGGCCTGCTCGTTCGCCTCTGCGGTCGGCGAGATCGCGATGTGGACTCCGACCTGCCGGTGCGCATCGACCACCCGTCGAGCTGCCGCTGATCGCCACACCGCCGCGACCACGGGTTCACCGCCGGACAACGCAACGGACTCCGTGCGTGGCCAGATACCCGCACAACTCCGACGACCCGGTGATCGGCACCGCGCCCCACGGAAGAGGAATCCGGAACTGAACCGCAGGGCGCGGCAAGGGCGCACGCTGCACGAACGGCAGTTCGCGCGCCACCCCCGGTGGGCACCCCGAGCCCGCGCACGGCGGTGGACCGGCGGAGACGGGCCGCGCCGAGACCACCGCGAACAACAGCAGCAACGGCAACATCATCGTGCAGGAGATCGAGAGTCGGTACATGCCTCCACAGTCGGCCGCCGAAGGCCTTCGCGGAAGCGCCGATGTGCGGAATGGGGACAACCCCGGCACCTGTGGAAACCTGGTATTTCTCCTGGTCGGGCGCACACGCCCGGGGCGATTTCGGTGCGGGCGGTCCGTGGTCGTAGACTTGTCGAGCGGTCTGTGCCAGGCATGGACCGACTTCGCGCGCCACCGTGCTCGATCGTCTCGGCGCTGTCGTAACCCAGAGCTCCTTTCTTCGGACCCTCTGTTCGCGGCGGCATCGGTACGGAACGAGGAATCGCCGGCTGGTCCCGATCGGCAACGAGCGGGCCCGACGATTCGGCGGCGCCAGGGCGGTGGATCGCCGATCCGCCGCGTCAACCGGCAACGAAAGAGAGTGCGAGAGCCATGGCTGTCGTAACTATGAAGCAGCTGCTCGACAGCGGCGCCCACTTCGGACACCAGACCCGGCGCTGGAACCCGAAGATGAAGCGGTTCATCTTCACCGACCGCAATGGCATCTACATCATCGACCTGCAGCAGACGCTGACCTACATCGACAAGGCGTACGAGTTCGTCAAGGAGACGGTCGCCCACGGTGGCACCGTCCTGTTCGTCGGCACCAAGAAGCAGGCCCAGGAGTCCATCGCGGCCGAGGCCACCCGCGTCGGCATGCCCTACGTGAACCAGCGCTGGCTGGGCGGCATGCTCACCAACTTCTCCACCGTGCACAAGCGCCTGCAGCGCCTCAAGGAGCTTGAGGCCATGGAGCAGACCGGTGGTTTCGAGGGTCGCACCAAGAAGGAAATCCTCATGCTCACGCGTGAGATGAACAAGCTGGAGCGCACCCTCGGCGGTATCCGCGACATGCAGAAGGTGCCCTCGGCCATCTGGGTCGTCGACACCAACAAGGAGCACATCGCCGTCGGCGAGGCGCGCAAGCTGAACATCCCGGTCATCGCGATCCTGGACACCAACTGCGACCCCGACCTGGTCGATTACCCGATCCCGGGCAACGACGACGCGATCCGCTCCGCCGCCCTGCTGACCAAGGTCGTCGCCTCCGCGGTGGCCGAGGGCGTGCAGGCGCGCGCCGGCCTGTCCTCCGGTGACGACAAGCCGGAGTCGGGCGCGGGCGAGCCGCTCGCCGAGTGGGAGCAGGAACTGCTGGCGCAGGCCGCCCCGGGCGCCGACGGCGCCGCCGAGGCCCCGGCCGAGGCCTGAGCCCGCGCGTAACCCGCTGTTGCGGTGGTGATCACGAAGGCGTGCCAGCGTGATCACCACCGACCGGTATTCGACTTTGACTAAGGAGGCTCGCCCCCGATGGCGAACTACACCGCCGCCGATGTGAAGCGGCTCCGGGAGCTCACCGGCTCCGGGATGATGGACTGCAAGAAGGCCCTCGAAGAGACCGACGGTGACTTCGACAAGGCCGTGGAGGTCCTGCGCATCAAGGGTGCCAAGGACGTGGGCAAGCGCGCCGAGCGCGCCACCGCCGAGGGTCTGGTCGCCGCGCAGGACGGCGTGCTGATCGAGATCAACTCCGAGACCGACTTCGTCGCCAAGAACGACGAGTTCCAGGGTCTGGCCGCCCAGATCGTGGCCGCGGCCGCCAAGTCCCGCCCGGCCGACCTGGATGCGCTCAAGGCCGTCGACCTCGGTGGCAAGACCGCCGATCAGGCCGTGCAGGAGCTGGCCGCCAAGATCGGCGAGAAGCTCGAGCTGCGCCGCGCGGTGTCCTTCGAGGGCCCGGTCGCGACCTACCTGCACAAGCGTTCCTCGGACCTGCCGCCCGCCGTCGGCGTGCTGGTGGAGTACCAGGGCGAGGGCGAGGCCGCCGCCGAGGTCGCGCGTGCCGCCGCCATGCAGGTCGCCGCGCTCAAGGCCAAGTACGTGACCCGCGACGAGGTCCCGGCCGACGTGGTGGAGAACGAGCGCCGCATCGCCGAGCAGACCGCGCGCGAGGAGGGCAAGCCCGAGGCCGCTCTGCCCAAGATCACCGAGGGTCGCGTCAACGGCTTCTTCAAGGACGTCGTCCTGCTGGAGCAGCCGTCGGTCACCGACAACAAGAAGACCGTGAAGCAGCTGCTGGACGAGGCCGGTGTCACCGTGACCCGTTTCGCCCGCTTCGAGGTCGGCCAGGCCTGATCGCCTGACGCTCACGCACGAATGCCTCCCGCGCCCACCGCGCGGGAGGCATTCTGCTGTCGGCACGGCTGCCCCGGGGACTCCGGGCTACACCGCGCCCGTGCGCTCTCGTACGCTGCCTGCGTGCTTCCTCACCCCGCCCCGGTCGTGCTCGACGTCGCCCGCCAGAGCAAGGCCAAATCGGCGGCGGGCATCGCCGTGGCCGGTGCGTTCGGCGCGTTCGCCGTGCTGAGCGCGCTCACCGACCGGCTGCCGGGCGGTGTCGTCACGAAGGTGCTCGGGTTGCTCTTCGGCGGTTTCCTGCTGCTGATCGCGCTCGGCGGCGCGCTGGCGTGGCGGCTGATCACCAGACCGCGCAGGCTGGTCATCGGGCCGGAGGGGCTGAGCTGGGACGATCCGGCCGGGCGCTCCTGGACCGTGGGGTGGGGCGAACTGTCGGCGGTCGCGGTGTCGCGGACCGTGAATCGCCGTCCGACAATGCTGCCGCCCACGGCGATGGTGCGGCTGGACCTGTTCCCGGCCGGTCCCGGATTCCGCGACCGGCACCCGGAAATGGAGCACCTGTGGGAGTTCCACCGCGTGCGCGGCGGATACCGGCTACCGTTCGGACAGGAGGCCGGGTTCGTCCCGGTGCTCGACGACGGGTTGCGCCGGTTCGGGGGCGCGCGCTACCGGGGAGTACAGGACGAGGGTTTCACCGTCGGGTTGTTCTGAGCGTTGCCGGGGGTCCGCATCGCGCGCGACAGGCGATGAGGCAGGATGGGAACGCTTCGGATATTCCCGATTCTCTCGATATCGAACACCAGTGACGCCGACTACCGAAGGAGAAGAGCGCCGATGACCGACCCGGGGACCGATCGCCCAGGATATGGCCGGGTGCTCCTCAAGCTGGGCGGCGAGATGTTCGGCGGCGGCACGGTCGGACTCGACCCGGACGTGGTGCAGACGGTCGCCGAGCAGATCGCCGAGGTCGTCGCGACCGGTGTGCAGGTGGCGGTCGTCATCGGCGGCGGCAACTTCTTCCGCGGCGCCGAACTCGAGGAGCGCGGCATGGAACGCGCCCGCTCGGACTACATGGGCATGCTCGGCACCGTGATGAACAGCCTTGCGCTGCAGGACTTCCTGCAGAAGCAGGGCGTGGACACCCGCGTGCAGACCGCCATCACCATGGGCCAGGTCGCCGAGCCGTACCTGCCGCTGCGCGCCAAGCGCCACCTGGAGAAGGGCCGCGTCGTGATCTTCGGCGCGGGCATGGGCATGCCGTACTTCTCCACCGACACCACCGCCGCGCAGCGCGCGCTGGAGATCGGCGCCGAGGTGGTGCTGATGGCCAAGGCGGTGGACGGTGTCTTCAGCGCCGACCCGCGCGTCGACGCGAACGCCACCCTGTACACCGAGATCACCCACAAGGAGGTCATCGAGCGTGACCTCAAGGTCGCGGACGCGACCGCCTTCAGTCTCTGTATGGACAACCAGATGCCCATCCTGGTGTTCAATTTGTTGACGAAGGGCAATATCGCCCGTGCGGTAGCCGGTGAGAAGATCGGCACATTGGTTCGGTCCTGACGCCGCAATCCCGCGGATCATGCCGATGACGACGCTGTGGAGGAAACGGTCGTGATTGAAGAAGCGCTCTTCGACGCCGAGGAGAAGATGGAGAAAGCCGTCTCGGTGGCGAAGGACGATCTCGGGTCCATCCGGACCGGTCGCGCGAACCCGGGCATGTTCTCCCGGGTCGTCGTCGACTACTACGGATCGCCGACCCCGATCACCCAGATGTCCAGCATCACGGTGCCCGAGCCGCGCATGGTGGTGATCAAGCCGTACGAGGCCGGGCAGCTGGGCGCGATCGAAACCGCGATCCGCAACTCCGATCTCGGCGTCAACCCCACCAATAACGGTGACATCCTGCGCATCAGCATCCCGCAGCTCACCGAGGAACGCCGCCGCGAGCTGGTCAAGCAGGCGAAGTCCAAGGGGGAGGACGCCAAGGTCTCGATCCGCAACGTGCGGCGCAAGGCGATGGACGAACTGGGGCGCATCCAGAAGGATGGCGAGGCGGGTGAGGACGAGGTCGGGCGCGCCGAGAAGGAGCTCGACAAGACCACCGCCAAATACGTGAGCCAGATCGACGAACTGGTCAAGCACAAGGAATCGGAACTGCTCGAGGTCTGACGCAGGACCGTCAGGGGCCCGCCCGGGCGCGGGGGACGAACGGAACGACGAGTGAGCGACGGGACAATCGTGGCCGACAATGCCGCCGCCACCGGTGCGGCCGAGGAGCCGACGCCGGTGGACGGCGCCGACGCGACAGCCGGGCACACCGGCGACGCCGCGGACGGGAGGCAGGTGGACGCCGCCCCCACCCCGGCGCCCGCCTCGCGCGCGGGGCGCAACCTACCCGCCGCGCTCGCCGTCGGATTCGGTCTCGGTCTCTCGCTCATCGCGATCCTGCTCTTCGCGCCGCTGGTGTTCATCCCGGTGGCGGCCACGGGTGTGGGTGTGGCGACCTGGGAGGTGGCCAAGCGCCTGCGCGAGGCCGACGTGCTGGTGCCGCGCATCCCGCTCATGGTGGGCGGCCAGGCGGTGTTCTGGCTCGGCTGGCCGTGGGGCGCCAGCGGTGTGGCGGGGGCGTTCGCCGCGACGGCGCTGGTGTGCATGGTGTGGCGGCTGTTCGACCACGGATTGCAGACCGCCCCGCGGAACTTCTTGCGCGACACCGCGATCGCGGTCTTCACGCTGGCCTGGATTCCGCTGCTGGCCTCGTTCGCGACGCTGCTGCTGCTCGAACCCGACGGCAACCTGCGGGTCCTGACGTTCATGATCCTGGTGGTGTGCTCCGACGTCGGCGGCTACGTGGCGGGCGTGCTGTTCGGCAAGCATCCGATGGTGCCCTCGATCAGCCCGAAGAAGTCCTGGGAGGGTTTCGCGGGTTCGCTGGTGTTCAGCGTGATCGGCGGTCTGCTCACGGTCACCCTGCTGCTGCAGGCCAATTCGATGATCGGCGTGGTACTCGGCGTCGGCCTGGTGCTGGTGGCCACCGTCGGCGACCTCATCGAATCGCAGATCAAGCGGGAGCTCGGCATCAAGGACATGGGCACGCTGCTGCCGGGCCACGGCGGCATCATGGATCGCCTGGATTCGATGCTGCCGTCGGCGTTCGTGTCGTGGCTGGTGTTGAGCACCCTGATCTGACGGATTTCGATCCGGCGCGACATGACGCCAAATGCGCGTGTGCGCGATAGCGATCGTCCATGATCGTGGCATGTCTGCGAACGCCGAGTACCAGCCCGACGCGGGCGGTGCCGACCTGCCGCCCGAGGCCGCGCCCAAGACCGCGCCCGAGTCCCGGCCCGCCATGACCGGGGACGCGCCCGACCTCTCCTCCCGGACCGGCTACGCCTGGGTGGGACTGGTGGTCGGCGCGCTGATCCTGGTGGTGCTGTTGATCTTCATCCTGCAGAACCTGGACACCGTCGAGGTGAGCCTGTTCTTCTGGGATTTCCACCTGCCGATCGGGGTGACGGTGCTCCTGTCGGTGATCGCCGGGGCGCTGGTGATGGCGTTGGTCGGCGGGGTGCGCATCCTGCAACTGCGGCGCGCGGCCAAGCACTGAGCGGTGTGTCCTCGCGCACTGTTGTGGGCTGGGCATTCGCCGCGCGCGGGCGGATGAGAGACTGGAACAACTATGACCGTCTCCCTCCCCCTGGTTTTCGATGCCCCGCGCCGCGGTATGCCCCCGCGGCATCTCGCCGATCTCGACGCGGACGGCAGGCGGGCGGCGGTCGAGGAGCTCGGGTTGCCGAAGTTCCGCGCCGACCAGATCGCGCGGCAGTACTACGGGCGGTTGCAGGCCGATCCCGCGCTGATGACCGACCTGCCCGCGCCCGTGCGGGACAAGGTGGGCGAGGCGCTGTTCCCGCCGCTGCTGTCGGTGGTCAAGCACGTGGCCTGCGACGACGGCAGCACGCGCAAGACGCTGTGGAAGGCCGGTGACGGCACGCTGCTCGAGAGCGTGCTCATGCGCTACGAGGACCGCAACACCCTGTGCATCTCCAGTCAGGCGGGCTGCGGGATGGCCTGCCCGTTCTGCGCGACCGGGCAGGGCGGGCTGAACCGCAACCTGTCCACCGCCGAGATCGTCGACCAGGTGCGCGCCGCCGCGGCCGCCCTGCGGGACGGCGAGGTGGCGGGCGGGCCCGGGCGGCTGTCCAATATCGTGTTCATGGGTATGGGTGAGCCGCTGGCGAACTACAAGCGGGTGGTGGCGGCAGTGCGGCGCATCACGTCGCCTGCGCCCGACGGGCTGGGGATTTCGCAGCGCAGTGTGGTGGTGTCGACGGTGGGTCTTGCGCCGGCGATCCGCAAGTTGGCCGATGAAGATCTCTCGGTCACCTTGGCCGTCTCTCTGCACACTCCCGACGATGAACTCCGCGACACCCTGGTCCCGGTCAATAACCGCTGGCCCGTGGCCGAAGTTCTCGACGCCGCACGCTATTACGCCGACAAGTCCGGCCGTCGCGTTTCGATCGAGTACGCGTTGATCCGCGATATCAACGACCAGCCCTGGCGGGCCGACATGTTGGGGGAGAAGCTGCACAAGGCGCTGGGTTCGCGCGTGCACGTCAACCTGATCCCCCTGAACCCGACCCCCGGCAGCAAGTGGGACGCGGCCCCGAAGCCGGTCGAGCGCGAGTTCGTGCGCCGCGTCAACGCGCAGGGTGTGCCGTGCACCGTTCGCGATACCCGCGGTCAGGAGATCGCGGCAGCGTGTGGGCAGTTGGCTGCCGAGAACTGAGTCCGCACTGTCGAGTGTCCCTGCGATGTGAGCTGCCGTCCGCATCCCCGCGGAGGGACTGGCCGTCGGCTCCGGGAGGCTGCTCAACGATTTCGCCGATGACAAAACGTTTGGTGCCGAGATTCGTGACGGCGTGGCGCGGTGAGCCACGCCACGCCGTCACGAGATCGGGGTCGCCGCGCCTGTCGAGCTCGAATTGACCGGGCTCGAGTGAGGGGCGTGTCTGCGCTATGGGCGTAGGGCGTGTGGTCAGGCCTTCAGGGTGAAAGTCGCGGTGCGGACGGTGTTTTCGTGTTGGAAGTCCAGGAATAGGCGGTAGGTGCCTGGGCCCGGGACGAGGGTGTGGAAGGTGATGGTGGGGCCGGGGGCGGTGGTGCCGTCGCCGGGTTCGCCGTTGGGGTGGACGTGGATGTAGGCGAGGTCGCCGGCGCGGAGGATGACGAGATGGCCGTAGGCCGCGAGGTAGGGCTGTAGGTCGGTGACGGGTTCGCCGCCCTTGCGGACGGTGAGGGTGAGCAGGTGGCCCTCGCCGGGGACCAGGTCGCCGTCGAGGGTGACCTCGTAGTCATCGATCAGGGAGGTGCGGGTCGGGGGCGGAACCGCTTGCGGGGCATAGTGACCCGCGACGGCGAGGTCGGCGCCGAGGGTGAGGGTGCGGCCGAGGGCGCGCGGGGCGATATCGGTGAACACGCGGTAGGCGCCCGCCTCGGGCAGCGTGAGGCGCACCGACCAGGTCCCGTCGGCGGCCCGCTCGGGGTGGACGTGCCAGAACCCGGTGAGTTCCCGCCGCGCGACGATCAGGTGCAGTTCGCGGTCGTGGAGCGGCGCGTATTCGGTGACCGGCGTGCCGTCGGGGCCGAGGATGCGGAATCGGAAGTCGATCTCGCCCGGCTCCACGATCGAGTTGTCCAGGGCGAGGGTGTAGCCGTCCTGGGTGATGAGCAGGCCGCCGGGGAACTCGGTGGTGGCGTGCCCGTCGTGGGCGGCGTGAGAACCGTGGTCGGCATGGCCGCTGTGCTCGGCATGGCCGCTGTGCTCGGCGTGACCGTCATGCTCGCCGTGACCGCTGTGCTCGGCGTGACCACTGTGCTCGCCATGACCGCCGTGCTCGCCATGACCGCTGTGCTCGCCATGACCGCGCTTGTCACCGTGCTCGGCATGACCACCCTGGCCGCCGTGAGCACCGTGAGCATCGTGATCGGCTTGCTCGCCGTGACCGGCAGCGTCGCTCGTATCGGCTTGCACCACTTGGCGATCAGCGCTCCCGCCCGCGGCACCGTGTCCACCGTGGTCCTGATGTCCGGTATGCGCGTTCATATCGTCCTCTTCTCCTCGTGGTCCGTCTCGGACTCTAATACCCCTAGGGGGTATATACCAGGGGTGGGTATGTGATCCGCGCTACGCGAGCATCACCGGGCTGCTGCCGGTGGTGGGCCAGTGGCGGTGGTTGCGGTCGATCACGTAGGGGTGGGTGTGCTGGTAGAACCGGTCGTCGACGCGGACCGCGTCGACGAGGATGTCCGGGTCCACGGTGCCCACCTCGTGCAGGTGGGTGATCTCGGTAGGGTCGTCGCTCGGCCAGAAACGCAGGGCGGCGGCGATTCCCGCGACGGCGAACGCGCTGAGCGTCGCCCAGGTGACGGTCAGGCCGGCGGCCGTGGTGAGCCACCCGGCGATCGGATACGTCACCAGCCAGGCCAGGTGCGAGAGCGAGAACTGCGCCGCGAACAGCGCGGGCCGGTCGCCGGGGTGCGAGGACCGGCGCAGCACCTGTCCGGTCGGCGTGAGCACCGCCGCCGTCCCCGCGCCGACCACGGCCCAGACGGCCAGCGCCGCCGTCCATCGCCACTCGCCGCCGCTCGCGAACGACAGCGCGACGGCCGCGCCGAGCCCCGCGAGCAAGGTCGCGCCACCGGCCAGCATGACCGGCCGCTCGGGCACGCGATCCAGCAGGCGCGGCAGGGTCAGCGCGACGGCCATCGTGCCGAGGCCGTTGGCCGCCAGCAATATCGCCACACCGGACTGCGTCCCGCCCAGCGTGTCGCGCACGTAGTTCACGGTGTTCACCATGATCACCGAACCCGCCGCCGCGACAACGAGATTCAGTCCGAGCAACCCGCGCAGCCGCGGTGTCGCGAGGAAGATCCGCACGCCCGCGGCGATCCGGTCGGTGAACGTGCCCGCCGCGGTCGCGGTCGAATCGGGAATCCGGGTGGTGATCACCAGCACGGCCGAGATCACGAAGCCGACGGCGGTGCCGACGAAGAGCCAGTGGAAGCTGATCACGGTCAGCGCCGCCGCGGCCAGCATGGGGCTGAGCAGGGTCTCCATGGTCGCGGCCAGCTGTGCGGCCGTCAGCGCCCTGGTGTACTCGCGCTCGTCGGGCAGGATGTCGGGGATGACGGCCTGGTAGGTCGGCGTGAACGCGGCGGACGCGGTCTGCAGCACCGCGATCAGCACGTAGATCTGCCAGATCTGGTCGATGAACGGCAGTGCGAGCACGACGCCGGCCCGGATCGCGTTGAGTCCCACCAGGAACGGCCTGCGCGGCAGCCGGTGCGCGTGCGCCGCCACCAGCGGCGCGACCGTGACGTAGACCGCCATCTTGATGGTCAGCGCGGTGCCCAGCACGGCGGCCGCGTCGGCGCCCGCGAGTTCGTAGGCGAGCAGGCCCAGCGCGACCGTGGTGAGCCCGGTGCCGAACAGCGCCGACACCTGCGCGATGAACAGTCGCAGGTAGTCGCGGTTGGCGAACAGTGACGTGAACATCGGGTCGGCCCTTTCCGATCGCGGCGCCGTGCGGTCGACGCGAACAGCAATATACCCCTATGGGGTATTCCCTGCGGGCGAACACGATCCCGGGGCGGCGCTGTGGCGCAGATCATGAGTAACGCTGAGAGATTGCCGGAATGCGGGCCTGTGCGGGTGTAGTTCGGCTATCACTCCAGGTGGATCGGTACTGGTCGCGTCCGTTTTGGGTTCTTACGAAACTTTTCGTTACTTCTCAGCAACAAACACGTGGACACTTGACCAGGGATTTCCGAACCGGGAATCCACGCCCGCACCGGGCAGCGCTCACTAGGGAAAGCACGAAGTTTGATGAAGTTCCGTACTGTCGCCGCGACCTCGGTCCTCGCCATTGCCGCGCTGGGCGTCGTCACCGGCACCGCCCACGCCGCCCCGGCCCCCGCTCCCGCCCCCGTCATCCCGTCCTTCCTGGAGGGTGTCGACCAGGGCATCGCCCAGGTGCTGCCGAGCATCGGCTGGAAGACCGCCCTCGAGGGCGACTCGGTCGTCGTCGAGACCGACGCGGGCTCGCTCACCACCGCCGACAACCAGCTCCAGGTCCGCGACGATCAGGGCAACGTGGTGGTCGGCTTCCCGCTGAGCTACACGCTGAACGATCTCGAGTACCCGATCGCCGCGAGCGTCGACGGCCTGCGCGCCGTGCTCACCCCGAACACCGACCCGGCCTCGGCGCGCCCGTCGAGCCTGCTGCGCGACGTGGTCCGCCAGGACGCCTTCGACGACGCGGTCTCGGCCGCCGCCACGCAGTTCGGCATCGTCACGGCCATCGGCACCCTCGTCGGCACCCTGGTCGGTGGCTTCGGCGGCTGCGCCATCGGCGCGGTCGGCGGCCTGGTGCTGGGTATCCCGGTGCTCGCGCTGGGTGGCGCGACCGGTATCGCCGGTTGCCTCGCCGGTGCCGCCGTCGGCATCCCGCTCGGGGCGGCCGCGGGCCTGGTGCTCACCGGTGTGCCCGCCGCGATCGCCATCGGCATCGGTTTCCACAACCGCATCAACGCGCCCGAGAACCAGTAAGGCGCTCCCGCCGGCCCGGGGTTCGCGACGCGCGGATCCCGGGCCGTCCTCTGTCCGGCCCCGCGCGATCGGAACGCGGGTAGTAGCGTCGAGGCCGATGAACCGGAGGCCCGGCGGACCACGCCGGGGAACTGCGTCCAGAGGGGACCATTGCTTCAGCCAGGTGACGTCTTCGCCGGATACACCATCGAACGCCTGCTCGGCCAGGGCGGGATGGGCGCGGTCTACCTGGCGCGGCACCCCCGGCTGCCCCGGCGCACCGCGCTCAAGCTGCTGAACCGGGAACTGTTCGCCGACAAGGAGATCCGCGCCCGCTTCGAACGTGAAGCCGATCTGGTCGCCCAGCTGGACCACCCCAATATCGTGGCCGTCTTCGACCGCGGCATCGACGACGAACAGCTGTGGATCTCGATGCAGTACATCGACGGCGTGGACGCCTCCACGGTGGACCCCCGCACGCTGCCGCCGCCGCGCGCCGCCCAGATCGTGCTGGAGACGGCGAAGGCGCTCGATTTCGCCCACGCGATGGGAGTGCTGCACCGCGACGTGAAACCGGCCAATATCCTGCTCGCCCGCTCGGCGGGCCAGGAGCGGGTGCTGCTCACCGACTTCGGCATCGCCCGGCCGCGTGAGGACGCCGCGCATCTCACCCAGACCGGCACTTTCACCGCGACCCTGGCTTATGCCTCACCCGAACAGCTCACCGGCGCGCAACTCGACCACCGCACCGACCAGTATTCGCTGGCGTGCACGCTGTTCTGGTTGCTGACCGGTGAAGCGCCGTTCGAGGCCCCGCAAGCCGTCACCGTCATTCAGGGGCATTTGCGCAGACCGCCGCCCGCGCTGAGCTCGGTGCGTCACGGTATGCCGCCGGCGCTAGACGGGGTGCTGCACCGGGCGCTGGCCAAGCGCCCGTCGGAGCGGTTCGAGACCTGCGTCGAGTTCGCCGAGGCCGTGCGACAGGCGATGCTCGGGCCGAATCCCGTTGCGGCGCAATCGGCTCCGCGTCCGATGCCGGTGGTCGCGCCGTCCGCGTATCAAGCCCCCGCCCACCAGGGGCCACCGGCCTCCGGCGATCGAGGACAGGTCGCGCAGTCACCCGCCGCCTACCGCGCCCCGGCACCCGGCGCGAATCCCGCACAAGCACCCGCTGGTCACTACGCGGCCGGACCGGGACCCGCCTCGCACCCACCCGGAGCCCATGCGGACCCTCGGGTACATTCCGGAGCTCGCGTGCCACAGGAATCACCTGTGCCGCATGCCGATCCGTACCCGGGGTATCGCGCGCGGCAGGCACCGGCGAACCCGTACCTCGCGCGTTCGGCGCCCGGCTACCCGGCCTATCGCCCGCCGGCCCCGCGCCGGTCCGGTGCGATGAAGGTGCTGGGCATCCTCGGCCTGGTGATCGTGCTGCTCGTGACGGCGGTCGCCGTGTGGGCGTGGAACGACGAGACGACCTGGGTGTCCCAGGTGACCGGCCGGTCGCGAGGGCACCAGGATCTGGCGGCCCTCTCGGCCGCCTTCCCCCAGATGCTGCCGAGCGATAACAACGCGGGGAAGGGGTACGAGGGCGCGAGCTGCCGCCCGGCGTCACGCTGGGAGAGCTTCTACGACGAGGAAGGCGACCTCGCGGCGTTCGACTTCTGGCAGGCGCGCTGGGAGTGCCTGCTCGAAGGCGACGCCGAGCTGGCCTACACGTTCTACACCTACGAATCGGCGGCCGACGCGCGCGAGGCGGTCGAGACATTCTCGGCGACAGCGCAATCCGACGGCCAGCCGATGATCGTGGGCAACCGCACCGACCGCCTGTTCCAGTACCAGTCGTACGGGAGTTACACCTATCCGATGATCGTCACGACGTACGACGATCCGTCGCGCGAGCGCTGGGTCCTCACCTTCTCACCCGCCTACGGTGGCCCGGAGGCCTCGGCCGAGCTGATCCAGAAGGTCCGCTACGCCCCGCTCTGACCGCCCTCCGCCGGGCCGAAGCGGTTCTTCGGCGGCCGGTTGCTCGCGGCGCGCCGCTCGGCCCGCTCGGCTTCGATCCGCTCGTTCTCCTGCCGCACTGCCGCGTAATTCTCGCGCTCGCGCACCAGCCACTCCGGCGGGTCGGCCAGCAGCGCGGCGATCTCGTCGGCGGTGAGCGCGTCGGATACGCCCGCGCGGGCCAGGCCGCTGTTGGTGACGCCCAGTTTGCGGGCGGTGATGTCGCGCGGGAACGGTCCGGTGCGGCGCAGCTCGGTGAGCCAGGCCGGGGGATCGGTGCGCAGCCGCTCGAGATCGGCCCGGGAGAGGGGGGAGTTCCGGAACTCCTCGGGCGCGGCGGGCAGGTGGATGCCGAGCTTGTTGGCCGCCGTCAGCGGCTTCATCATCTGCGGTTTCTGGTCGGAACTCACCGCTAGAGCCTACTGGGCCGCGTGCGCGGGCCGGTGCGCGCGGTGTCCTAGGCTTGTCGGGTGAGTGAACCCGGTGCGCGAACCAGCCCGCTCGAGTCGATCGACGCCGAGAGTCTGCGGTGGTTCGTCGCGGTGGCCGAGGAACTGCACTTCGCGCGGGCGGCGCGGGCGCTCGGCATCTCCCGGCAGCGGCTCAGCCGCACGGTTGTCGAGTTGGAGGACGAACTCGGGGTGGAGCTGTTCGCCCCGGACGTCACGCCGACCCAGCTCAGCGAGGCCGGTCGGGACACCCTCGCGGCGGCGCGCGAGATCCTCGCTCGCGCTGTGAGCACTTCGCCCGCCGATCCCGAATCGCGGTCCCTGCGTGTGGGATTCGTACCGGGCGTGACGGTGTCGAAGTGGGAGCGGATCTGGGCGGACCGGTTCGCCGAGACGCCGCTCGAGACGGTCCCGATCGCGGCGGCCGACCAGCTGACCGCGCTGCGCGAGGGCCTGGTCGACATGTGCTTCGTGCGGCTGCCGATCGAGCGCGACGGGATCGACGCCATTCCGCTGTATCGCGAACTCCCGGTCGTGGTGGTGCCCAAGGAACACGAGATCTCGCTGTTCACCGAGGTACGCGCGGCCGATCTGGCCGACGAGCGGATGCAGGACGCGAGCGATGTGGACCAGGCGGCGGTGATCCTCGAAATGGTCGCCGCCGGTGTGGGTTTGGCGATCGTCCCGCATTCGATCGCCCGGTTGCACGCGCGGCGCGACCTCGTCTACCGGACGGTCACCGATCATCCCGACACCGAGATCGCGCTGGCCTGGCCCGCCGACCGGACCACCGATCTGGTGGAGGAGTTCGTGGGCGTGGTGCGCGGACGGTCGGCACGCAGTTCGCGCGCGCCTGCGGGCAGGCAGAACAAGGAGCGCGGGGCGGCCGCCAAGAAACCGGCGAAGGCGCGGAAATCGACGGCGAAACCCGCGAAGAAGCAGGTCAAGCGGCGGGGCCGCTGAGACCGGTCCGCGAATCCCGTTCGCGGACCGGCGTGTTCGCGACGAAGCGCTACCGCGGCTTGCGGCGCCAGATCTTGTCGTAGATCAGGATGCCGAAGATCGCCAGCGCGAAGCCCACCAGGTACAGGTTCTCGACCTGGCCGGAGTGGTTGCCGATCAGCATGGCCAGCAGGATCAGCGCCACGATCCAGGCCGCCACGCGGAAGGTGCGGGGCGCCTCACCGCTCCAGCCCCAGGCGGCGGAGGGGACTTCGGCGGGGTCCACCTTGGTGACGATGCCGCGTTCGGTGTCGGCGGGTTCGATATCCGTGGCGGCCACGATCGCTCCTCGGCTGTTCGGGTACCGGTATCGGTACGAACTCGGACTTGTGCCGCATATCGTGACATACGACGCCGCGTCGTTGGAAGTCGGGCCGCGCGGGGCGGGTGCGGCGGTAGGACACAATGACGGGGTGTCCGACATCGTGAGAGTCCTGCTGCTGGGCAGCACCGGATCCATTGGAACCCAGGCGCTCGAGGTCATCGCCGCCAATCCCGGCAGGTTCGAGGTGGTCGGCCTGGCCGCGCGCGGCGGCGACACCGCGCTGTTCGCCGCGCAGATGGCGGCCACGGGCACGCGCAACGTCGCGCTGGCCGATCCGGCCGCCGCCGAGGCGCTGGACATCGAGCTGGCCGGACCCGAGGCCGTCACCGAGTTGGTGCGCCGCACCGAGGCCGATGTGGTGCTCAACGCGCTGGTCGGCTCGCTCGGCCTGGAACCGACGCTGGCCACCCTGGCATCCGGCACCCGGCTGGCGCTGGCCAACAAGGAGTCGCTGGTCGCGGGCGGTTCCCTGGTGACGCGCGCCGCCGCGCCCGGCCAGATCGTGCCGGTGGACTCCGAACATTCGGCGCTGGCGCAGTGCCTGCGCGGCGGCCGCGCCGAGGAGGTGGGCCGGCTGGTGCTGACCGCCTCGGGCGGCCCGTTCCGCGGGTGGACCGCCGAGATGCTCGAATCGGTGAGCCCGGCCGAGGCCAAGGCACACCCCACCTGGTCGATGGGGCTGATGAACACGCTGAACTCGGCATCGCTGGTGAACAAGGGCCTGGAGCTGATCGAGACGCACCTGCTGTTCGGCATCCCCTACGACCGCATCGACGTCACCGTGCACCCGCAGTCGATCGTGCACTCGATGGTCACCTTCACCGACGGGTCCACGCTCGCCCAGGCCAGTCCGCCCGATATGAAGCTGCCGATCGCGCTGGCCCTCGGCTGGCCCGACCGGGTGCCGGGCGCCGCGCCAGCCTGCGATTTCGGCACCGCCGCGACCTGGACCTTCGAGCCCGTGGACGATGCGGTGTTCCCGGCGGTCGAACTGGCCCGCCGCGCCGGGCAGGCGGGCGGCAGCGTCACCGCGGTCTACAACGCGGCCAACGAGATCGCCGTACAGGCTTTCCTCGACGGCGCGATCTCGTTCCCGGGGATCGTGCGCACCGTGGCGCGGGCCGTGGAGGCCGCCGATCAATGGCGGGCCGAACCGCGCGACCTCGCCGATGTGCTGGCCGCCGACGCCTGGGCGCGCGAGTTCGCGCGCGGTCTCGTGCGGGCCTGAGCCCGGACGCCGACGCGCCCGCCGAAGCGGGTGCTGGCAGACTGGGCCATGCGTGCGGGCGCGGCCCCGTTAGGGTGGTCGGGGTGCTCGCGACCGCGCCGGACGCGTGCGCGGGACGATTCATGGGCTGCGCGACGCAGGAGGACTGGAGAGCAATATGGTGTTCGCCTTGGGTTTCGTGCTGTTCGCGGTCGGCATCCTGATCTCGGTCGCCCTGCACGAATGCGGACACATGTGGGCGGCGCAGGCCACCGGCATGAAGGTGCGCCGCTACTTCGTCGGCTTCGGGCCGACGCTCTGGTCGACCAAGCGCGGTGAGACCGAGTACGGGCTCAAGGCGATTCCGCTGGGTGGATTCTGCGATATCTCCGGCATGACGGCGCTCGACGAAGTGCCCCCGGAGGATCTGGATCGCGCCATGTACAGGCAGGCCACGTGGAAGCGCGTGTTCGTCATGTCGGGCGGCATCGCGATGAACTTCGTGCTCGGCTTCGTACTCATCGTGGTGCTGGCCGTGGGCTGGGGTCTGCCGCAGCTGGACGCGCCGCCCGCCGCCGACCGCGCGCCGGTGGTGGGCGCGCTGCAGTGTGTGTCCGACGAGTTGCCCGACGGCACGCTCGCGCCCTGTGAGGGCGCGGGCCCGGCCCAGACGGGCGGGCTGCAACTCGGCGACGAGGTCACCGCCGTCAACGGCGTCGCCGTGAGCACCTGGGGCGAGTTCACCGCCGAGACCCGCAAGCACGAGGGCCCGATCACCTACACCGTGCGCCGCGCGGGCGAATCGTTGCAGGTCACGGTGACGCCGCAGAAGGTGCTCCGCTACGCCGAGGACGGCACCAGCGCCGACGTGAGCTCTGTCGGCGTCATCCTGGAGCAGCCGCGGATGGAGCCCTACGGCTTCCTGCCCGCCATCCCGGCGGCCGCCTCGTTCACCGGTGACCTGTTCGTGCGCACCTTCCAGGCGCTGGCGCAGATGCCCGCCAAGGTCGCGGCGCTGTGGGATGCCGTCACCGGTGGTGAGCGCGATCCCGAGACTCCGGTCAGCATCTACGGCGCCAGCCGCATCGGCGGCGAGAGCGCCGAGGCCGGCGTCTGGGAGATGTTCGTCCTGATGCTGGCCAGCCTGAACTTCTTCCTCGGCGCGTTCAACATCCTGCCGCTGCTGCCGCTGGACGGCGGGCACATCACGGTCGTGCTGTACGAGAAGATCCGCAACACCATTCGCGGCTGGCGCGGTCTGGCGCCCGGCGGCCCCGTCGACTATCTGAGGTTGCTACCCGTGACCTATGTGGCGGTGGTGCTGGGCGGCGCGTACATGGTGCTCACCCTGACCGCCGACATCGTCAACCCGATCCGGCTGTTTCCCTGAGTTCGCCCACGCCCTGTATCCTGTCGCGGGCATCCGGGGTGGGGCCAACACCGGCCGCTTGTCGTGGGAGTCACACGGTGGTGGTCCCGCGCACGCGACTAAGCTCGGTAATCGAACGGCCCGCAGACGTAGGAAAGTAGGCAGCCGAAAGTGACCACCGCAATCGGACTGGGGATGCCGTCCGCTCCGGCGGCTGTGCTGGCGCCCCGCCGCAAGACCCGCCAGCTGATGGTGGGCGGTGTCGGCGTCGGGAGCGACCACCCGATCTCCGTGCAGTCGATGGCCACCACCAAGACCCACGACGTGAACGCGACGCTGCAGCAGATCGCCGAGCTCACCGCCTCGGGCTGTGACATCGTCCGGGTGGCGTGCCCGCGCCAGGAGGACGCCGACGCGCTCGCGACCATCGCGCGCAAATCGCCCATCCCGGTGATCGCCGACATTCACTTCCAGCCCCGCTACATCTTCGCCGCCATCGACGCGGGCTGCGCCGCGGTCCGCGTGAACCCCGGCAATATCAAGGAGTTCGACGGCCGCGTCAAAGAGGTCGCGCAGGCGGCGGGTGCGGCGGGCATCCCGATCCGCATCGGCGTGAACGCCGGTTCGCTGGACAAGCGGATGATGGAGAAGTACGGCAAGGCCACCCCCGAGGCGCTGGTGGAGTCGGCGCTGTGGGAGGCGAGCCTGTTCGAGGAGCACGGCTTCGGCGACATCAAGATCTCCGTCAAGCACAACGACCCGGTGATCATGGTGGAGGCCTACCGGCAGCTGGCCGCCCAGTGCGACTACCCGCTGCACCTCGGTGTCACCGAGGCCGGTCCGGCGTTCCAGGGCACCATCAAGTCGGCCGTCGCGTTCGGCGCGCTGCTGAGCGAGGGCATCGGCGACACCATCCGCGTGTCGCTGTCCGCGCCGCCCGTCGAGGAGATCAAGGTCGGCGGCCAGATCCTGCAGTCGCTGAACCTGCGCCCGCGCAAGCTCGAGATCGTGTCCTGCCCGTCCTGCGGCCGCGCGCAAGTGGACGTGTACACCCTCGCCAACGAGGTGACGGCGGGGCTCGAGGGCATGGAGGTGCCGCTGCGCGTGGCCGTCATGGGCTGCGTGGTGAACGGTCCCGGTGAGGCGCGCGAGGCCGATCTGGGTGTCGCGTCCGGCAACGGCAAGGGCCAGATCTTCGTGAAGGGCGAGGTCATCAAGACGGTGCCCGAGCACCAGATCGTGGAGACCCTCATCGAGGAAGCCCTGCGCATCGCCGAGGAGATGGGCGAGGACGCGCCGGGCGGCGAGCCCGTCGTCACCGTCGGCTGATCCACCTCACCTGCGGTTTTCGAATACCCGTACCGGAACCTTCCGGTTCGTGGCAGGCTGTCGGTGTGCGGAGTCTGCTGGAGCCGACGCGACGGGCCAAGTACGCCCCCGCGCGGCAGCTCGCGAATCGGGATCTGGCGCAGGTCCTGCGCGTGCTGGATGCGGATCCGATCGCCTCGTGCATGATCGCCGCCAGGTTGCAGGAATTCGGGCTGGCCGCGAACACGGGCGCCGGGGAGCTGTGGAGTCGCGGCGGGCCCGCCGAATCCCTGTGCTACTCGGGCGCGAACCTGGTGCCGCTGCGCGGTGATCAGGACGCCCTGCGCGCCTTCGCCGATCGCGCGGGCCGGTGGCCGCGCGTGTGCTCGTCGGTGGTGGGCCGCCAGGAACTCGCGCTGCCGCTGTGGGAGATGCTGAGCGAGAAGTGGGGTCCGGCGCGGGAGCTGCGCGGTACCCAGCCGCTGCTCGCGCTCGCCCAGCCGGCGTTGGTCGCCGCCGATCCGCAGGTGCGCCGCGCCCGCCCCGACGAATTGGATCGCTACCTGAGCGCGGCCATCGCGATGTTCATCGAGGAGGTCGGCGTCGATCCGCGGGCCGGCGACGGCGGGCGCGGCTATCGCCGCCGCATCCAGAGCCTCATCGAATCCGGCCGCGCCTGGGCACGTTTCGACGACGGTGAGGTCGTGTTCAAGGCGGAGGTCGGCTCGCTGTCCAAGCGCACCGGGCAGATCCAGGGCGTGTGGGTGCACCCGGATCGCCGCGGGCGCGGCCTCGGCACGGCGGGTGCCGCAGCCGTCGCGAACGCGGTGGTCGCGTCGGGTCGTACGGCCAGCCTGTACGTCAACGACTACAACACCGTGGCGCGGCGCGCATACGGTCGCGTCGGGTTCCGCCAGATCGCCACCTTCGCGACCGTGCTGCTGGACTGACGCGCCGGAGAATTCGGCAGCCGCCCCGCTCAGCGCGCCTTTCCGGTCCGATCGGTCGGGGCCGTTACGATCGGGCCGTTATGGCGACTCGACTGTTCCTCCCGCTCCTCGTGGCGGTGCTGGCCGTGGCCGGTGTGGGGTGCTCGACCGGTCCGCAGGGCCCCGCGCCCGCGGCCGACGATTTCGTCGCCGCCTTCGCCGACCGGGATCTGCAGCGCGCCGCCGACCAGACCAGCCAGCCCGAGAAGGCCCTGGCCGCAATGACTTCCGCGTGGGAGAACTTGCAGGCCGAGAGCCTGTCCGCCCGCACGGGCGCGGCGCGCGTGACGGGTGACACCGCCACCGTCGACTACACCTACGAGTGGCAGCTGCCCAAGGACCGCGTCTGGACCTACACCGGACAGTTGCAGATGGGTCGCAGCGGCGGCCGCTGGACGGTGCGGTGGACCTCGTCGAACATCCATCCGGAACTCGGCGACACCCAGACCATGGAATTGCGCTCGAATCCCGCCCCGCGCGCCCGGGTGAACGAACAGGGCGGCAGCGACGTCCTGGTCCCCGGCAAGGTCACCCGCGTGACCTTCGACGCCACCCAGGCCACCGACGCGGGCGCGGTCGCCACCCGGCTGTCCACCGCACTGCGCCCGTTCGACAAACGCCTCACCCCCGAGGCCGTCCTGAACTCGGCGCGCACCGCCGCCGGCCCCTACACCGTCCTGCTGCTCACCGAGGTCGAGTACAACCGGGTCGGCGCCGACCTCATCGGCCTGCCGGGGGTGACGCTCACCCAGGAGTGGGACATGGTCGCCACCGACCGCGAGTTCGCGCCCGACCTCATGACGCAGGTCCGCAAGTCGGTCATCGCCGAGGTGGACGGCAAGGCCGGGTGGAGCGTGGTGACGCGCAATGCCAACGGCGCGGACACCTCGGTGCTCACCGAGGTGCCCTCGCGGCCCGCGCCGTCGTTCGCGCTGAGCGTGGACCGGTTCATCCAGTACGCCGCGCAGCGGGCCGTGGAACCGCGCACCGAACAGACCATGATGGTGGTGATCCGCCCGTCGACCGGCGCGATCCTGGCCGTCGCGCAGAACGCGGCGGCCGACCGGGACGGGCCGGTCGCCACGATCGGGCAGTACCCGCCGGGCTCGATCTTCAAGACGGTCACCGCGGCCGCGGCGATGGAACACGGCACCGCCACCCCCGACACCGTGCTGCCCTGCCCGAGCAGCATCGTCATCGGGGAGCGGACCATCCCCAACTACAACATGTTCAGCGTGGGCAGCGTGCCGATGGCGACCGCCTACGAACGGTCCTGCAACACCTCGTTCGCGAAGCTGGCCAGCGAACTGCCCGCCGATGCGCTGCACGTGGCGGCCGCGCGCTTCGGGGTGGGCCAGGACTATTCGGTGGTCGGCCTGCCCACCACGTCGGGGTCGGTGCCGCCCGCCGAGGACATGGTGCAGCGCACCGAGGACGGTATCGGGCAGGGCAAGGTGGTGGTGAGCCCGTTCGGTATGGCGCTGATGGCGGCGGCCATCGCGAACGGGTCCGCGCCCACGCCCTATCTGATCGCGGGGCGCGAGACGACGGTGGAGGGGGAGCGGCCCGCGCTCGCGCCCGAGGTGGTCGAGGGGCTGCGCATGATGATGCGCAAGGTGGTGACGGGCGGTACGGCGGAGCGGATCCGGGATCAGGGCGAGGTCTACGGCAAGACCGGTGAGGCCGAGGTGGACGGCGGGTCGCATTCGTGGTTCGTCGGCTATCGCGGTGATATGGCCTTCGCGACCCTGCTGGTCAAGGGCGGCAGTTCCGACAACGCGGTCGCGGTGACCCGCGATATGTTCGCCGCGTTACCTCCTGGCTACTGAAGTCCGCCGGTGCCCGCCGGGGTGAACGGCTGGCCGACGTGGCCGAACGAGACATCGGTGAACGGGTCGAAGCCGCCCGTGCCCGCGCCGCCGAGGAGCTGAAGGGCCACGGTTCCGGCGGTGATGATGCCGGCGGTGGCGAGGAGCGTGGTGGATCGCTTCATGGTTCGTACTCTCTCGTTCCGGGGATGGACGGGTGAGGTGGCGGCGCGGCGACGCGCTCGAAGTTAGCTATAAATTAGCTGAATGGGACCATAGGACGGGGAGCGTCGAAGCGGCAAGAGGAACGTGTCCGAGAGCACAGCGGCCGGGCGGACCTGGTCATTTCCGGCCGGGAGCCTGGGGCTTGACGGTCGCGCACGGTTCGTCGGGGTGAGCGCGCGGTGTGTGAGGTGGGTGCGGACGGAGATCGAGCCCGGGTGCGGGGCCCACGGCTCCGCTGATCAGGCCCGGTGCAAAGTGGCGGCGAGGTGGTGGGTGAGCGGCTCGCCGACGGCCGCCATGCGAAGGGTGTAGTCGATGGTGTCGCCCGCGACGCGGAACGAACGGCCCAGCGCGGTCACCAGTTTCGCGGTGCTGCTGCGCGCGATGCTGGTGGAGTCGAACTCCATGCGCAGTTCGTCGCCGTCGATGGTGAGCCCGCCTTCGCAGATCTCGGTGATGCCGGTCGGGTGCGCGAGGATCAGCTCGACGTGGTCGGGGCGCGGGCAGCGCAGGTAACCGGTCTCGGCGTGCATCGGCCTGCTGCCGTCGGCGGCGCGGGTGCGCTGCCGGTAGGTCAGGAACGGGCGGCCGAGGTGGCCGAACCGGACCTCTTCGACGTAGTCGAAATCCTCGATCGTCGGATACTCGCCGTGGCCCGCGCCGCGCCACGTTCCGAGCAGCGGGGCGAGCGGAGCGATATCGGGGTGGGGGGCCACGGGAGGTTGCGGTTCGACCACGGCGGTCAGCCTAGACCCGCGCGCGGTGACGCGCGCGACGTGCACCCGGTTTCGTCCGGAGTGAGGCCAGGCTGTCCTGATTTCCGGCCGGGGGTCGCGGTGCGGGCCGCGCGGTGGTACACCTCGGATATCGCGAGTTTCGCGCTCGTGCGCGACGGTACCGAGGCGGTGCGCGTACCCCTCGGCCCGTGGATGATGGTGTCGCGGAGGGCGGTGAGATGACGCGCGGTGGTGCGGCTGACTGGACGATCCCCGGCAAGGAGTTGCTGCTCGCGGCCTGCCGGGGACTTCCGCACGACGATCACCCGGTGCTCGAGGCGGCGGGCGAACTCGCCCAGCTGCACGCCCTGCGGGAGCGCACACCGGTGCGCCAGGCGGCGAAACTCGAGCGCCGCCGGACCCAGCTGGTGCGCGCGATCGACCGCTGGATGACCTTGGTGACGCCGGTGCCGCCCGCCCCGTGCGCGCGGCGCGAGACGGTGGGCGGTGTGGTCGACCGGCTCGCCCAGCTCACCACGCAGGCCTACCTGCCGCTCGCCGCCGCGCCCGACGCGGTGTTCTACGAGGCGTGGTTGCAGGTGGTCGAGACCGCCGACAGATACGAGGATCTGGTGGACGAGATGCGCGGTGCGGCGCGGCGCGCGCCGACGGCCTAGCGGTCGCGACGGAACAGCCGGAACCCGCGCGCGGTGCGGCGCGGCAGCGTGGCGTACACCATCGTCATGTCGGCGAACACCTCCGCCTCCTGCTCGCCTTCGACGCCGAACTCGTTGCGGCCCAGCACGTGCTGCGCCGCCAGCGAGGGCAGCAGCGCGGCCAGTTTCGGCGACAGCGGGGTGGCGGGTTCGGCCAGATCCTTGCCGTGGCCGAGCAGCATGTGGCCCACTTCGTGCAGGATGATGTGCTCGGCGTTGCGGTCGGTGGCGTCGGCGTCGTAGACGATGATGTCGTCGTGTCCGCGCGCCACCCAGAGTCCCTTACCGCGACAGCCGTCCTCGGCGAGCATCGCGGCGGACACCGGACGCAGCGAGATGGAGCGTCCGCGATGGGCGGCCACGGCGGCCAGATACGCGTTGAGGTCCCACGGAGCGGGGAGCGGCACCGTCCGGGTAGCTTCGCCGAGACGGGCTTCCATGCTGGTCATCGGCGCTCACTCTACCCATCGCTTCGTACGGCGTCACGCCCGTGTCACGGGGCGCTCGCGCGTGATCGGCTCGGGCAGCGCGGGATTCGCCGCGGGCGGCCTGTTCAGCGCATTTCGGCGGCGATCCGCTCGATCAGCGCGACCGAGTCGCGCGGGCTCAGCGCCATGGCGCGCAGCTGGTCGAAGATGACGCCGAATCGGCGCACCTCGGTGTGCCCCTCCACGAGCGCGTCACCCGCGATGCCCTCGACGTAGACCAGTTCGGGATCGTTGGGGTCCTTGAAGTCCAGCAGTGTGAACGCGCCGGGCATGCCGGGGTGCGCGCCCGCGTCGAAGGGGAGGATCTGCAGGATGATGTTCTTGTAGGTGCTCTGCGCGGCCAGCTTCTCCAGCTGACCGCGCATGGTGGCGGGCCCGCCGACGACGCGGCGCACCGCGGCCTCGTCCAG
The DNA here is from genome assembly GCF_003315035.1 of Nocardia puris. Taxonomy (GTDB): domain Bacteria; phylum Actinomycetota; class Actinomycetes; order Mycobacteriales; family Mycobacteriaceae; genus Nocardia; species Nocardia puris. The sequence continues at coordinate 746,225 of NZ_QNRE01000001.1, read as the reverse complement.
CACCACCCACAGTTCCAGCGGTTCGTCCCTGGTCAGCACGGCCGAGCGGTTCAGGCGGGCCTCCACGCGGTTGTCCACCACCGAGTTCTCCACCTTCGGCATGGAGGTGTCGACGACGGCGCGGGCGTACTCCTTGGTCTGCAACAGGCCGGGGATGAACGAGGTCTCGTAGTGCCGCGCCGACAGCGCCTCGGACTCGAAGTTGATGTAGGCGGCGTAGACCTCGGTGAGATTGGCCTCGTACGGCCGCGACATGCCGGGCTTCTGGGCGTCGGCGAGCAGATCGACGGCGTACTTGCGGCGTTCCGGTTCCACGTCGTACAGGTCGAGCAACGCGGTGAGGGTGCGGCGTTGGGGGCGGGCCTGGGCCGCCTCGATGCGATACAGGGTGGTGACGTTGATCCCGGTCCGTCCGCTCACCTCCTCCTTGCTCAGCCCGACGCCCTCGCGCATCTCGAACAGCAGTGCGGCGAGGCGGCGCAGGCCTGCGGTGAGAACGGTCCGTTTTCCTGCCATGTTCACCGAATCCTTTCGCGCCGATGCGATCCGCAGCGGGCCCCAGCGTACCGCCGCCGGGCCGGTCGGCACGGCGATTCGCGCGGGGCGTGCGGGAACCTCGCCGGGTCGGGCTCGCCGCGTTTTCAATGTGCAATCGGCGCGTCAGCCGCGTGCGTCCGGACGCGGTTGCGGTGTGATCGGCGCGTGAGCCGTCCGCACTCGGTGGCGGCCTGCTCCGTTCAGGTCGCGGAGTCGAGTTCGGCCAGCCGGTGGGCGATCCCGGCGCGCCCGGTCAGGCCCAGCTTGCGCAGGATGCGGCTGAGGTGGTCCTCGACGGTGCGCGGGCTCAGGAACAGCAGGGTGGCGATCTCCTTGTTGGCGTGGCCGCGCGCGGCGAGTTCGGCGACCTCGCGCTCGCGTGGCGTCAGCTCCGTCGCGGCGCCCGGGGCGCGGCTGCCCGCCAGACGGCGCTGCGCCGAGGTGGCGGCGGTGATCAGTCGGGTGGCACCCGCGGCGGTGAACAAGTCCCGCGCCGCGACGAGATGTTCGGTGGCGCGGGTGAATTCGCCACGGCGCCCGGCGATGTCGGCGGCCAGCAATATCGCCAGTCCGCGCTGGACGGGCATGTCCGCGGCCTCGAACTCGGCCGCGGCCGCCCGCGCGACGCGCTCGCCGGACTCCGGATCGCCGGTGGCGCAGAGGTATTCGGCGCGGACGAGGGTGGCGGCGGCCCGCTGGCTCGCCAACCCGAGATCGTCGGCCACCGCCTCGGCGCGGCGGAGCTGCTCGTGCGCCCGCTCCGTATCATCCTGCGCCAGCAGGATGTTCGCGTAGCGGGACAGTTGGGTGGGCTGCATCGGGCCCGGCCGGTCGTCCAGGGCCGCCGGGAGGTCGGGGGGATCGACGACGCCGAGGCCGACGCCCACATCGCTGAGCGTCCACTCGACGACCTGCCGCCACCACCGCATCACCGGCCGAGGCAGCCCCGCCACCTCCGACCACTGCCGCCGAACCTCGTCGTCCGGCGAGGTCCACTGCCGCACACGGATTTTCAGCGCGCCCGCCAACGGCAGCAGATCGGGGTAGCCGAACCGTTCCGCGAAATCCTGCGCGTCGTCGGCGGCCGCCAGCGCGTCGGCGGGCCGCCCGAACTTGTGCAGGACGTAGGCCCGCACCGTGTGCAGTTCGGCGAGGGCGTAACTGCGGCCGAACCGCGCGCTCACCCGCACCGCGCGATCCAGGTGCGGCAGCACCCGCGCGTGGGCATCGAGGAAGAAGCCGGACCAGCCCAGCGCGGGGACCGCGTGCACCACCTCGCGCAGCTGATCGTCGTCCAGATCGCGGAACGCGCGGTCGGCGGCCGCGAACGCGGTGCGCGCGGCCTCGATCCGCAGTTCCGACACCGTACCCAGGCAGCCCAGCGCGGTGGCCGCCGCGCGCACCGCCGGATCGGCCACGGCCTCGGAGGTGAACAGCGCGCCCAGGCGCGCGCGGCCCTCGGCGTCCTGATGGTCCTGCATCTCCAGGATGGCCAGTTCGAGCTGGACCGGCCCGTCGCCGGGTAGCAGCGGCAGGTCGGCGGCCGTCGCCAGCAGCGCCCGCGCCCGGTCCACCCGGCCGAGCATCCGTTCGCACCGCGCCGAGAGCAGCAGCGCCTCCAGCCGGTGCGGTCCGGTACTCGTGACGAGCGGCTCCAGCACCTCGCGGGCCCGTTCGCCCGCACCCGAGAGCAGCAGCGCCCGGCCCAGCAACAAGGTGTCGCCGGGGTGGTTCCCGCGCGCGGGATCGGCGCGCCGCGCGGCATCGAGCCAGCGCACGCTGGTCGCGGGTGCGGTCGCCAGTGTCTGTTCGGCGGCCAGCCGCAGGTGCGCGGCGGCGTCCTCGTCGGCGCCGAGCATTCCGAGTTCCAGGTGCCGGGCCAGCGCCGGCGCGGCCGCACCCCGCGCCCGCAAAACCGCCGCGACGCGATGGTGCGCGGCCGTGCGCCACCCGGCGCCGGCCAGCCGGTGCGCGGCGGTGCGCACCAGGGGATGGCTGAAGGAGATCGTGCCCCCATCGACCGTCATCAGTCCCCGCGCGCACAGCGCGTCGAGCGCGGCGGTCACCTCCGGCATCGTCGATTCCGCAGTGGCGCAGAGCATTTCGAGGTCGGTGTCGGGCCCGCACACCGCCGCCGCGGTGACCACCAGCCGCTGCGGCTGCGGCAGCTGGGCGAGTTCGGCGCGCACCGTCCGGTCCAGACCGGCGTAGGCGTCGTCGTCCGCGGGCTCCCGGTCCGGCAGGTCGGCGAGCAGCAGCAGATAGAGCGGATTGCCCCCGGAGGCGGCGAGCAGCTTCGCGCGCCGGGCGGGCGTGGCCTCGGGCAGCAGATCGGCGACCTCGGGCTCGGTGAACGGCGGCACGGTGACGGTGCGGACGGACGTGCCGGTCGCCGACAGCGCCCGGGTGAGGGCGGGCGGGCACTGCCCGGTCCGGTAGGCCAGCACCAGCCGCAGCGCGGCGGGACGGTTGCGCACCAGGAAGGTCAGCAGGCGCACCGATTCGGTGTCCAGCCAGTGCGCGTCGTCCACGATGAGCACCGTGTCGGTCAGCAGTTTGCGCAGGGCGCGTCCGAGCCGGGTCGCGTCGGCGTCGTCCGGGATACCGGCGGTATCGGCACCCGTGTCCGCGAGCCGCTCCACTATGTCGTACGCCACGTGCAGCGGTTGCGGCCGCTCGTCCTCGGTGGCGGTGACCGCGATCACGCGCCCGCCGTGCCGCGCGGCGGCCGGGGCGAACGCGCCGAGCAGCCGCGACTTGCCGATGCCCGCGGGGCCCTCGACCAGCGCGACCCACGGCTGGCCTGGCGATTCCGCGGCAACGCCGAGTGCGGACAGCTCGGCGCGGCGCCCCACGAACGAACGCTCGACCATGTCCCTCCGCCCCGGTTGACAGCAAACGCGCCGCGAAGAGCTTAGCCCCGGCTCACCGGGGCCCGGGGCGATCCCGTGGTTTCCCGGATGCTCGGGCGCCCGTGGTGCGGTGTGGTGTTCGAGGCCGGTCGCGCCCCTGGCGGGGCTGCGTCGAAGGGCACGGCGTCGTCCGGGATTCGGCGTGACGAGGGGTATCCCGGTCGGCCGCCCACCCTGCCCTCCGAAGAAAGTGACACGAATGAAGTTCGTCGGTTCCGGCCTGCTGAAGCGGGTGCCGTTGGCCCTGGCCACGGTGGCGGCACTCGCCACCCTGGGTTGTTCGGCGGTCGAGAAGGCCACCGATGCCGTGCAGGACGCCGGCAAGTCGGACACCGCCCGCGCCAACGTGGGCGATTGCATCAACGTCATCGAGAGCTCGATGATCAACTCGGAGACCGAGCCGGTCGACTGCGCCGCGGACACCGCGGTGTACCGGGTCGCGCAGGTCCACGACCAGAAGACCGAGTGCCACGAGGACTACACCTCCTACGAGGAGACCCTCAACGGCGGCACCACGGCCTTCCTGTGCCTGGCGCCCAACTTCAAGCAGGACCTCTGCTACAACGAGAGCATGATGACGGGCTACAAGTACGTGGCCTGCAGTGCCCCGGAGGCCAGCTTCCGGGTGGTGCAGCGCATCGACGGCCAGGCCGACGAGACGCTGTGCGGGGAGGAGGCCGATCAGGTGCTCCTGCTCACCGAGGAGAAGACCACGTTCTGCCTGGGCGATCCCGTCTGACCTCGCGCCGGTGACCGGCCGCGTCCACCCGGGCGCGGCCGCGTCTCAGCGCATCAGGCTGCGCAGCGCCAGGATCCCGCCGGCCAGTCCGAGGAAGCCGCCCAGCACCGCCGTGGCGGGCACCTCGGCGACCAGATACGGGCCGTCGCGCTGGACGAGCAGCACCACCGCGCCCAGCAGGCAGCTCACCGCGATGAGGGCGGTGATCACCCGCTGCACCAGTCCGGTGACGAATGCGCGGTCCTCGGGATGGTCGAACATTCGGGTGCCCACGGTGAACCTGCCGTCGGCGAGGTCGGCGGTGAGCGCGTCGATTCGGCTCGGAAGGCGTTGCAGCACCGGCAGACTCGTCAGCAACTGGCCCTGGGCCCGGGCCGCCAGCCGTTCCGGGCGGGCGATCTCGGTCAGCACACCGCCGCCGCCCTCGCGCGCCGCGGTCATGAGATCGAAGCCGGGATCGAGCAGCAGCAGCGTGCCCTCCAGCGACGCGAGGGTGCGGAACACCCCGGCGATCTGGCCGGGGATCGCGAAGCCCGCGCCGGTGATCAACCGCACCATGTCGCCGAACAGCGCGCCGCTGCCGCCGGAGCCGAATCCGTTGCGGTAGCGCACGATCAGCTGCCCGAAGCGCCGCTCGAAGTCGCGGCGCGCGAACCCGTCCGGGGTGCCCAGCAGCGTGAGCAGCCCGTCGGTGGCGGCCACCGAATCGTCGTTGTCGATGGCGAGCAGCAGCGCGGCGATGGCCAGGCGCTCGGTCTCGTCGAGGCGGCCCACCGCGCCGAAGTCGAGCAGGGCCAGGGTGCCGTCCTCGGCCACCAGGACGTTGCCCGGGTGCAGGTCGGCGTGGAACACGCCCACCACCAGGATCTGCCGCAGCACCTGCGCCAGCAGGGTGGCGGCCGCGTCGCGGCGGACCGCGAGGTCGATCAGCGCGAGGAACGGCCCCGCCGAGCCGACCGGGGTGCCCCGCACCCGGTTGGTGACCAAGACGGTCCGCGACGACAGCTCCGGGTACGGCGTGGGGATGACGATCGGCGAATCCCCCGTGGCCGCGGCCAGATTGCGCATGTTGTCCAGTTCGACCGTGTAGTCGAGTTCCTCGTGCAGCGAGGTCGCGAACCCCTCGACCAGGTCGACCACCCCGATGTCGCGCGCCCACGCGGCGTCGCGCTGCACCCGCCGGGCCAGACGGCGCAGAATGCGCAGGTCGCGATCCACCTGGGTGCGCGCACCCGGCCGCTGTACCTTCACCACCACCGACGTGCCGTCGGTCAGGCGCGCGGCGTGGACCTGGCCCACCGACGCCGCGGCCAGCGGCGTGCGGTCGATCTCGGCGAAGAATTCCGCGACCGGCCCGCCGAGCGAATTCTCCAGCGCCGCTGCGATCTCCGGCCAGTCCAGCGGGGCGGCGTCGGATTGGAGCGTGGCGAGCTCGTCGGCGATCCCGGCGGGCACCAGATCGCGCCGCGCCGAGAGCATCTGGCCCAGCTTCACGTAGGTGACGCCGGCGTCGCCGAGCGCGTCGCGCAGCCGGGCGCCCACGGTGTGCGCGTCGCCGTTCCCGCGCCACGCGCCCCGGCGCAGGAATCCGCCCAGTCCGCGCCGCACCAGGACGACGAGCAGTTGCAGATAGCGCTTCGTCTCCTGCTGGGTACCGTACCAGCGCCGCACCAGCGTGATCGGGCCCGGCAGCGAACCCGTCGGCACGACGATCTCGGCGACGTAGAGCACGGCGAGCAGCACCACGAACAACCACGCCCACACCAGCACCACCACCGCTGCGGTACCGGCGACATCGCGGACGCCGCCGTCCTCGTCCATGGTGCCCAGGGCTCGCACCAGGGCGTTGGCCGCGGCCGAACCGACCGTCGGGAACAGCGCGGACACCAGGATCGTGCGCGGCCACCCCACCGGCGCTCCGATCACCCGCCGCGCCACGCCCGCGATGAGCCAGGCCGTGAGCGCGGTGGTGGCGAGCAGAGCCACGACAGCCATGCGGGTCCTCCCTCGGGGTGCGGATCGTCGGACTCAACGTAGCTATCGGCGGGCGAAACCAGCATCAGGGAACACCCCTAGGGCCGCCCTGATTCAGCGGGCGGCCGAGATGGTGTGGTGCCCAGTGTTTCTCGGAACAGCTCTGCCCGGCGCGACCGGCGGATATCCTTGCCTTCTACGAGCGAGGCAAGGGGGAGTTCGTGAAGCGAACCGGGTGGGTGGCTGTTCGTGCCGCGGCAATCGTGGCGGCGGCGTATCTGATGGTGGTGGCGATCGCGGCGGCGATGATCACGCCACCGGGTTCGGCCGTGATGGCGAGGTTGCGGGCGCGTCGGCGCTGAGGGTTTCGGCGCGGGCGGGGTTCGGTGAGCGCGGCCTACAGTGCGGGCGGGGCTTCGCCAAGAGCTGGGCTTCGGCGAGCGCAGGGCTGCGGTGAGCGGTTTGCGCTGCGGTGAGCGGTTGCGCTGCGGCGGCCGGGGTTTGTGCGGCGGGTCTGCGAGGTGGCCGGGATCGGGCGGCGTCCGGGCTTCGGCGCGGGCGGGCTGCGGTGCGCGCGGTGCATTGGCGAGGGCGTGGCTGCGGTTGACCGGGTTGCGTGCGGCGACCGGGGTTTCGCGAGGCGGCTCCGGCGGGAATTCAGCCCTGGGACTGTTGACGGGGCCGGTCCCCGCTCGTATATTACCGATTAGTCAATTATGTGTGTGACAATCGGTAACACATTCTGAGAGGTGTCGCTATGGCAATCGTCCGCACCGCGTCCCGGGCCTCGCGATGACCACCCCGGCCCGCTTGCGCACCTACACCCACGCCGGACTCACCTTCGATGTGCTCGACGACGGACCGCTGGACGGCCCGATCGTGGTGCTGCTGCACGGATTTCCGCAGTCCGCGTCGTCGTGGGAGCCGACCGCCCGCCTCCTGCGCGAGCGCGGTTACCGGACGATCGCGCCCGATCAGCGCGGCTACTCGCCGGGCGCCCGCCCGCGCGGGCGGTGGGCCTACCGCACCTCGCTGCTCGTCGACGACGTGGTGGCGCTGATCGACACCCTCGGTGGTCGGCCCGTCCACCTGGCCGGGCACGACTGGGGTGCGGTCGTCGCCTGGTCGCTCGCGGCCGCCCGTCCCGAACTGGTCCGCACGCTGACCTCGGTGTCGGTGCCGCATCCCGCCGCGTTCCTGCGGTCGATGCTGAGCAGCGATCAGGCGCTGAAGTCCTGGTATATGGCCGTGTTCCAGGTGCCGTGGGTGCCCGAGCGCGTGGTCGCGCGGAACCCGGCCTTGCTGGAGCGGATGCTCGAGCGTGCCGGGATGGACGCGGACGCCGTCGCCGAAGTGCGCCGCACGGTGGTCGACGGGGGAGCCTTCGGCGCCGGCCTGAACTGGTACCGCGCCATGGCCCTCGGCTCCCCGGACGCGTTGCGGCGCAAGGTCTCCGTGCCCACCACGCATGTGTGGGGCGACCGCGACATCGCGCTCGCCAGGCGCGGGGCGGAACTCGCCGAACACTACGTGACGGGTCCGTATCGCTTCGAGCACTTGGCGGGCGCCGGGCACTGGATCCCCGAACAGAACGCCGAACGCCTCGCCGAGATCATCACCGCGCGCATCACCGACGCCCAGGAAGCGGACGCACCGCGCTGAGTTCGCGCGGATACATGGTGCGCGACAACATATTCCGACGCCCGACGCCCGACGCCCGACGCCCGACGCCCGACGCCCGACAACTCGAGCGCCCTCAGCGGTCGTAGTGATCGGACGCCCCGATGAAATCCCCTCCACCGGAGCGAATCGCCCACCTGACATCCGCACGCCCGCCGCCCGCCGAGTCTCGCGGGCGTCCACACCGAACGCCGCCCCGTCGTGGCACACCCGGAGGTAGACAATGTCGTCGAATCCCGTTCCTGACAGACAGCACGGACTGCTCGGCTCGGCCACCCGATTCGTGGTCGACCACATCCGCCCGCGCATCGACCGCAGGCTGCGGGCCTCGACGCGGCCGTTCACCCGGCCGGAGATGATGCGTCCGCACCACGATTCGCGGCGCTTCTGGACGCACTACGGCGTCTTCGTCCCCGATCTGCCCGCCCCGCACCGCTACCTGAACACGATGACGCTCATCGGCCCCACGGGGACGATGATCTTCGACAACGACCACCTCGCCGCGCCGGATGTCCGCGACACCGCGACGGTGCTCTCGTCCACCGCCCACAACGACCAATATCATTACCGCGCCTACAACATCGCGACCGAATGTCGTTTCGCCCCCGATGGTTCGGCGCTCGAATGGGGCTCGGATCTGTCGATCACCCGCGACCACCCGGCCTACACCGTGCGCGGCCGCTACGAGCATTTCGGCGTCGACCTGGCGATCACCGCCACCGACCAGGTGTCCTGGTTCGTGCGCAGCCGCGTGTACGACCACTTCAGCCTGCTCGCCACCTACACCGGCACCCTCACCGACGCGACCGGCGTCACCGAGATCGGCGGCCTGTGCACGGTCGAGTACGCGCGTTCGATCAGCCCGCAGGCGTTCTCGCAACGCCCGCTGCCCGAGCGGTACAAGCTCCCGGCCGACTTCTTCACCTATCAGATCATCGACCTGGACGAGCGTAATCAGTTGCTGCTCACCGAGGTCCGCGCGGCCGGGGCGGTCGCGTGCCGGCTCGCGTATCTGCGCACAATCGGCGGCAGCGCCCGCGTCTTCGAGGACGTGACCTTCGAGGTGCTCGCCCACCGCGACGAGCCCGCCGTCGACGAACTGGGCCGGCAGATGCGGGTGCCCGCCCGGATGCGCTGGACGGTCCGCGACGGGGGAGCGGACCTGCTCGCGCTCGAGGCCGAGGTCGATACGCCGCTGCGCTGGGGTCACGGCCGCGGCTACGTGGGCGCCTACTCCTATTCCGGCAGTTGGTCCGGCCGCGCCATCTCGGGCAGCGGGTACCTGGAATGGGTGGATTGCGAGCCCTCGCCCGCCTGATCCCCGCCGCCCGTACTACGGCTTGGCAACGTTTTCGGCACGCCGCAATTCGGAACCATCTGGTCTGGTCCGAGACACGAATAGTGATTGCTGAATGTTGGCTGGCAACAAGTTGGAGGGCAGAGGTGTGCTGGATCTGAAGGTGGCGGTGGTAGGCGCCGGGTTCGGTGGGATCGGGATGGGCGTCGCGCTACGTGAGGCGGGCATCACCGAGTTCGCGATTCTCGAGAAAGGCGCCGATGTGGGCGGCGTATGGCGCGAGAACACCTACCCCGGGTGCTCGTGCGATGTGCCCGCGCATCTCTATTCGTTCTCTTTCGCGCCTTATCGTGATGCGCGGCAACGCTATCCGGGTCAGGAGGAGATTCTCGACTATCTGCGCGGCGTGGCCTCCGAGTACGGCCTGCTCCCGCACATGCGGCTGAACACCGCCGTGGTCGCCGCGGAGTACCGGGAGGAGACCGCGCGCTGGGAACTCACCACCGGCGGCGGCGAGCGGGTGCTCGCCGACGTCGTGGTCTTCGCCGTCGGGCAGTTGCACCGCCCGAACATTCCCCGCATCCCCGGTCGCGACAAGTTTGCGGGCGCCGCGTTCCACACCGCGCAATGGGACCACCACCAGGACCTGCACGGCCGGGCGGTGGCGGTGATCGGCACCGGCTCCTCGGCCGCGCAGCTGCTGCCGGAGATCGCGAATCGCGCGCGGCGCGTGCACGTCTACCAGCGCACGCCGCACTGGCTGCTGCCCAAGCCCTCGCGCGAGTTCGGGGCGCTCACCGGCCTGGCGCTGCACCTGCCCGGCGCCCACGGCGCCTACCGCAAGGCGCTCTACCACGGCGCCGACGCGGTGCTGGCGCCCATCATGCGGCGCGGCTGGTCGGCGCGGCCCGCCGAGTGGTTCGCGCGCGCCTACCTGCGCCACCAGGTGACGGACCGGCGCCTGCGCGCGGCCGTCACGCCCGACTATCCGATCGGCGGCAAGCGGATCGTGTTCGACAGCCGCTTCTATCCGACGCTGTCGCGGCACAACGTGAAGCTCGTGACCGATCCGATCAGCCGCATCACCGCCGACGGCATCGAAACCGCCGACGGCGCACACCGTTTCGCCGACGTCATCATCTACGCCACCGGCTTCCGCGCCACCGAGTTCCTCACCCCGATCACGGTGCGCGGGCGCGACGGACTGCTGCTGCACGAGGAGTGGGCCTCCGGTGGGCACGCCTTCATGGGCCTGGCGGTCGGCGGCTTCCCCAACGTGTTCCTCATCGCCGGCCCGAACTCGTTCACCCCGGCGGGCAGCAACCCGTCGATGAAGGAGCATCAGATCGCCTACATCATGGAGTGCCTGCGCTGGCGGGACTCGCTCGGCGCGGCCGCCATCGAGGTCAGCGACGAGGCCATCCGCCGTCATCAGCGCTGGCTCGACCAGGAGATCGCGAAATCGGTGTGGCCCGAGACGAGTTCGAGTTGGTACAAGCACGCCAGCGGCCGCGTCACCAACCCGTGGCCCAGCACCACCCGCACGTTCGGCCGGATGCTCCAGCACGACCCGGCCGAAGCGTTCGTCGCCGTGAATCCGGCGCGCGTCAGCACGCCCGAACCCGCTGATCTCAACGGCTGACTCCCGAGCACGACGCCCGCTCAACCGCGCCGCCCGGCCCTTCTCGGCCGGGCGGCGCTGTGTTTCTCGGGTGGACGAAATCCCGATGGCCGCCGAGTTATTCATCCGACCGGTCTGATTTCTCCGCGCTCATCCGACCGGTCAGTCGCATTTGCTTCGGATTAGCCCTGGACAGTGTCTGTCCCACAGGGTGAAAGTCGTTCCCCGCCAAAACATGTTGGGGTCGCGTTCGCCCGCGTCCCGCGCGGGCAGATCGGGGTCCGAAATCGTTCAGGGGGGTTGATGAATCGCGCCCGCTGGCGGCGCGGATTGGCCGCTTCTCGCAATGAGGCGGCAACCTGCGGCAGCGTTCCGTCGGTAACAGATACCCACCGCCGCGCGCACTTCCTAGTTCGCACTATTGCGTTTCAAAGTCTTGTGTTCTTGCATCTGTACGCGCATGATCCAGCTAGCCTTGGTGTGACCGAGCCGATCCGATGTCCGGGAATAACCGAATCGAGAGCCAATGATGTTGGTAAATAGAGCGTTGGTGTCGGGTGTTGTCGAGGGGGAGATGTGAGCGCGCCTGCGGTGGGGGCACTGCCGACCGCGCCCCAGATACTGAGCGCCTTCCAGGGACGCCGCTTCCAGGACCGTGAGCTGTTGCGGTCGGCGCACGCGCTGGCGGAGCTGCACGCCCGCCGCGCCGAGGTGCGCGACGCGCGGCTGGTGGCCGAGATCGATTGCCGCCGTGGCGAACTGGTGGACGACATCAACGACTGGATCGCGCAGGAGCTGCCGCAGCACCGCCACGGCGCGTCGCTGCACACCGAGAGCCTCGGCGCGGTCGTGGACCGCATGGCGCGCAGCTGGGCGCAGGCGAACCAGGCCATCGACGTCGACGGCCCGCGCAGCGACAACACCCATAAGCACTGGTACCACCTGGCCGAACTGGTCGACGGATACACTGATCTGGTATCCGACGTGGCCGGTGGCCGCCGTCGACTGCCCGAGCAGTAGCCCGCCCCGGCCGCGTCCGCCCGCGGTGTCCCGCCCGACCGGCGACACCGCCCGCCGAGCGGCGAGTACTCGTCGCCCCCGGAGACGGCGGGCGCAACGGGGCGCCCCGCCCGGCGTGCCGCGCGGTCGACTGGCGCGGCACGCCCGCCCGGAACCCAGCGCTCACGTCGCGGCCGCGCGGCGTTCCCGGCGCCGTCGCCGGTAGCGGCGAATCCGCCCGGCCAGCAACACGATCAGGGTCACCCCGATCAGCAGCAGCGCGCCCGCGATGATCGCGGCCAGGACGGGGAAGAACACGGCCAGCGTGATCACGCCCGCCACGCTCAGATCCTCCACCGCGCTGGTGACGATATTGCTCGCCGGTTCGGGCGAGGTGTTCACCGCCATCCGCAGCCCGGCCTTGACCAGATGACTGATCAAGGCCGTCGTGCCGCCCACCGCGGCCGCCGCCAGTTGGGGCAGCGAGTCGTCCGATCCCGCGATCAGCGCCGCCACCACCGCGCCCGCGGCGGGCCGGATCACCGTGTGGATCGCGTCCCAGAAGCTGTCCAGGTAGGGCACCTTGTCGGCGACCAGTTCGATGAGGAACAGCACGGCGGCCGCCACCAGCACGTCGGTGCGCTGCAAGCCCTCGGGCACCTCATCGGAGACGCCGGTGAGTCCGAAGAGCCCGAACAGCAGCACCACCGCGTAGGCGTTGATGCCGCTGGCCCAGCCCGCGGTGAAGATCAGAGGCAGCAGAGACACCCTGTGATCCTATGCGCGGATCAGCGCAGTGCCGCGCGGCCTTTCAGCCGTCCCAGCACCACCAGCGCGACGAGGGTGACCAGCACGAGCAAGGTGGTCCCGGCCGCGGCGTCGAACACCTCGCCGCGATCGGTCTGGGCGAAGATGGTCACCGGCAGGGTGCGCCAGGCGGCGGGGTAGACCATGATCGTGGCCCCCAGTTCGCCCATCGACAGCGCGATCGACAATCCGGCCGCCGCGCCCAGCGCAGGCAGCAGCAGCGGCAGCGTCACCTGGCACAGCACCCGCACCGGTCCGGCGCCCAGCGACTCCGCGGCCTGGTGATAGGCGGGGTCGAGCCGGTCCAGCGCGGCCGAGACCGCGCTGAACGCGTAGGCGAGCACCAGCACCGTGTGCGCCAGGATCACGATCCATCGGGTGCCGCCCAGCAGCAGCGGTTGCTCGTTGAACGCGATGAGCAGGCCGAGCCCGATCGCCACCGACGGCACCGCCACCGGCAGGTGGAAGACCGCGTCGGTGGCGCGGCGCAGCCAGCCGGGCGCCTCCCGCGCGGCGAGCGCCGCCCAGGTGCCCAGCACCAGCGCGAGCGCGCCGGCGAGGAGCGCGGTCTGCAAGCTCACCGACAGGCTCGCCGCCTCCCGGCCCGACAGCGCCGCACCGAGATTGGCGAATCCGAGATCCGAGGGCAGCGGCCCGGTCCAGCTACCCGCCAGCGATGCCGCGACCACCGTCGCGATCGGCGCGACGAACACGACCGTCACCACCAGACCGAACACCGCGAGCACCGCGGCGCGGCCGGTCCTGGTCCAGACCAGCACGGGTCACCGTCCTTTCCGCGCGGTCATGCGCGCGAACACGACTCGGTAGAGGGCGTAGAGCGTGAGCGACAGCGCCACCTGCACGGTGGCCAGCACCGCCGCGCCGGGCAGGTCGAAGGTGACGATGCCGCGCGTGTAGATCAGCGCGGGCAGCGTGAGCACGCCCTTGGCGCCGGTGAACAGCACGATGCCGAATTCGTTGAGCGTCAGCAGCAGCACCAGGCTGCCGCCGGCGGCCAGCGCGGGCCACGCCTCGGGCAGCACCACCTGGCGCAGCACCCGCCACGGCGAGGCGCCCAGGCTCGCGGCCACGTCGAGTTGTTCGCGGGGCAGCTGGGCGAAGGCCGCGAGCAGGGGCCGCACCACGAACGGCGTGAAGAAGGTGATCTCGGCCGCGATCACGCCGAGCGGGGTGTAGAGGAAGTCCAGCAGCGGCGTCGTGCGGCCGGTGATCTCGGAGATCAGCGCGTTCACCGCGCCCGCCGTGCCGTAGAGGAAGGTGAACGCCAGCGTCACCAGGAACGACGGCAGGGTGAGCACGGTGTCGATGAGCCGGCCCACCACCGCCGATCCGGGGAACGGCACGAACGCCAGGACCACGGCGAGGAAGGTGCCGAGCACCAGGCAGCCCGCGGTGGAGGCGACGGCGATGGACACGGTGCGCCACAACGCGTTCCGGAACGCTTCGGAGCCGAGCACGTCGGTCCACACCGTCAGCCCGCGCCCGTCGGGCGTCACCGTGGATTCGGTGAGGACCCGCAGGATCGGGTAGACCGCGATGAGCAGGACAACGAGCAGGGGCGGCAGCGCCCACGCGACCGGCTGCCACCTTCGGCCTTCGCGTACCGGGTCCGGTTCGGTCTCGGGTGCGGGCGTGTCGAGCAGCGCGGTCATGCCGGATCCTCCGCGTCGCCCGAAGCCGCCGCGCCGCCGACCGGCCGGGGGATCAGCACACCGGCGGGGTCGGGCAGGCGCACGCCCACGGCCGCACCGGGTTCCGGCTCGGCGTGGCCGGGCACGTCCACCGCGAGCGCGGCACCGAGTCCGTCCACCTCGATCTCCACCCGCGTCACCGCGCCGCGCCACACGTTGCTGAGTACGGTGCCGGGCAACGCATTCCGCTCGCCGGGCCCCGTCAGCGTCACCGTGTGCGGCCGCACGCAGAGCAGGGCGGGTGAATCCGGTTCCCAATCCAGCGCGCCGATACCGGGTTTCGGCGCCTCGGCGCGCAGGGTGTGCGCGCCCGCGGTGACCAGCGCGGTCCCGCCCGAGGACCGGTTGACCGTGCAGGGCACCAGGTTCGCGCCACCGAGGAAGGCGGCGGTGAAGTCGCTGGGCGGGCGCTGCCAGAGGTTGCGCGCGGTGTCGATGTCGACCAGCCGCGCGTCCCGCATGACGGCGATGCGATCGGCCAGCGCCAGCGCTTCGGCTTGATCATGCGTCACGTACAGCATCGCCGTGTCCGGCAAGGCCTTTCGCAACTGTTGCAGTTCACCGAGCATGGAGTGGCGCAGCTGCGCGTCCAGCGCGGCCAGCGGCTCGTCCAGCAGGAGCACCTTCGGGCGGATCGCCAGCGCGCGGGCGATCGCCACCCGCTGCTGCTGTCCGCCCGACAGTTCCCGGGGCAGCCGCTTGGCGTAGTCGGCCATGCCCACCATGCTCAGCGCCTCGGTGACCCGCGCCGGAATGTCCCCGCGCGGCACGCGATTGGCCTTCAACCCGAACGCGACGTTGCCTGCCACGCTCATGTGCGGGAACAGCGCGTAGGACTGCACCACCACGCCGATGCCGCGTTTGGCGGGGGAGAGGTGGGTGACGTCGCGCCCGGCCAGCCGGACCGCGCCCGAGGTGGGCCGGACGAATCCGGCCAGCGCCTTGAGCGCGGTCGACTTGCCGGAGCCGCTGGGCCCGAGCAGCGCGACGGTTTCGCCCGCGGCGACGCGCAGCGTGAAATCGGCCAGGGCGACGGTGGACGTGCGACCGGTGCCGTACCGCACGCCGACGCGGTCGAAGACGATGGCGGGTTCGGTGGCCCCGGTCGCGGAAGTCCCGGTGACCGTGGACGATTCGGTGAGCGTCTCGCCGCGGATCATGTCAGCCTCCGATGGCCTGGTTGTAGGCGGCGAGGTCGGCGTCGAGTTCGGCGAGCACGCGCGACCAGTCCGGCCGCACGATCTCCACGCCCTCGAGCAGCGAGGCCGGCGTGGTGCCGGAACCGGTGCCGCTGACGTCGGTGCGCGCCGACACCGCGAACGCGTCGGGACCCAGCGTCTGCTGCACGTCCTTGCTGAGCAGGAACTCGATCAGCTTGCGCCCGCCCTCGGAGTTGGGCGCGCCCTTCGCCAGGCCCATGAAGTACGGCAGCGCCACCGTGTGCTTGGCGCCGCCGGGCGAGGCGGGGAAGAAGATGTCGAACGTGGAGCCGCTGGCGGTGATCGATTCCATGTTCATCTGGATGTCGCCGTTGGCGATGAGCAGTTCGCCCTTGTCGACCTTCGGCTGGAGCTTGCCGGTGGACGACGACGGCCCGACATTGTTGACCTGCAACGCGTTCAGGTAGTCCAGCGCGCCCTGCTTGCCGCGCAACTGCTGCAGCAGGATCAGCACGGCGGTGCCGTCACCGGCCTGCCCCGGCGTCGAATATTGCAGTTTGCCACGGTATTCCGGCTTCAGCAGGTCGTCCCAGGTGAGGGCGGACGCGTCGACCGAGGAGTGCGCGATGAAGTTCAGGTAGTTGCCCGCCAGGCTCACGTACTTGCCCGCGGGGTCCTTCTCGGTGTCGGGGTAGGCGGCGGTGTCGACGCCGTGCGGCTCGAGCAGTCCGGCGCTGTCGGCCTTCTGGATGAACGGCGGCAGCGTCACCACCACATCGGCCTGCGGGTTGGACTGTTCCTTCTCCAGCCGGTTCACCACCTCGCCCGAGCCCGCGGCGACGAGGTCGACCGCGATGCCGGTCTCGGCTTCGAACTTCTCGAACTGGGTGGCGTACCAGCCGTCGAGGCCGTCGGCGGAGTAGACGGTGACCGTCTCCCCGCCGGATCCGCCTGCGCCGGTGCCGCCGCAGGCCCCGGTGACGGCGACGGTGGTGGCGGCCGCGACCAGGAGGGCGGTTCTGTTCAGGACTCGGGACAGGCGCGTGGGTGAAGTACGCACGATGGCAGCATCTTTCGCTTCGTGGGGGTTCGATGGTCGACGGGACAGGGGTTTCGCCCGCGTGAACGCGGGAGCCTCAGCCGCGCTCGGCGCGGATCAGGTCGGCGAACTCGGTGACGGAGGGCACCACGTGGGTCGCGCCCGCGGCGCGCAGCTGCTCCTCGTCGTGCGCGCCGGTGAGCGTGCCCGCGACGATCCGGGCGCCCGCGGCCAGTCCGGTCGCGATATCGCTGGTGGTGTCGCCGAGCACGGCGACCCGGTCGACGGCGTCGACGCGCAGCTGCAGCAGCGCGGTCAGCACCAGATCGGGGTAGGGGCGGCCGCGACCGGCGTCCGAGGGCGCGAGCGTGAGGTCGGCCAGGTCCGCCCAGTCCAGCGCGGCGAGCAGGCGATCCTGCGTCGCGCGGCTGAAACCGGTCGTCAATGCGACGCGCACGCCGTCGGCGCGCAGGCCCGAGATCGCCTCGGCCGCACCGGGAATCGGCGTGACGCCGACCTCGTCGATGAGCGCGTCGTAGGCCGCTTCGAAGGCCTCGTTGGCGGTGCGTGCCCGGTCGTCGCCGAGCAGGGCGCGGAAGACGCTGATCTTGGACTGACCCATCGTCTCCAGCACATAGGCGCGGGCCTTGTCCCGCTCGGGGCCTTCGGCGGGCAGTCCGGCGGCGGTGGCGGCGGCCTCGAAGGCGCGCACCACCAGGCCGTCGTCGGCGACGGTGGTGCCCGCCATATCCAGTACGGCGAGGTCGATCGTCTTGGGCGACATGGGTTCTCCTCAGAGTCCGAGCAGGTCGGCGGTTTCCTCGCCGAGGGCGGGGCCGAGCGTCATCCCGCGGCCGCCGGGGCCGGTGATCACCCGGATGTGGTCGCTCGCGGCGGCGCGGGTCACCAGCGCGCCGGGGTCGACGCTCTGGCTGTAGACACCGGCCCAGCGGCGCACGATCGGCGGCAGCTCGCGGCCGAGCAGTTCCTCGGTCACCGTCGTGAGGTGGTCGTAGGGGGCCTCGTCCACGTCGAAGGCGAACGGCTCGGTGTACTCGTGGGTGTCGCCGATGGTCAGCCCGCCGTGCAGGCGCTGCACGCAGAGCAGCTGCATCTTGTGCTCGGCGGCGGTCGCGGTCTGCGCCTGTTCGCGGGTGAGCGCGTCCACCTCGGGCCCGGCGAAACCGGGGTAGTAGCGGAAGCTGTCGCCGTCGGCGATCGCGGTGGTCAGCGGCTCGCCCAGCGGCGCGGTCTGCATCATCTGCAGTCGCACGCGGCGCACCGGGAGGTCGGCGACCAGTTCCTTGGTGAGGCCCGAGTGGGCCGCGCCGGGGCAGTGCAGCACCAGATCGGCGGCGTGCGTGCGGCCCTGATCGTCGAGCACCGTCGCGCCGGAACCGGTGTCGGTGACGGCCCTGGCCTCGGTGCCCGCGTGGAAGACGTAGCGCCCCGAGGCCGTGAGGTAGGCGCGCAGCGCGGGCAGCGCCTGGCGCGACTCGACCGCGGCATCGGTCGAGCAGTGCAGTCCCGCAAGGTATTTGCCGCGCAGCGCGGGATTCAGCGCCCGCACCTCGCCGGGCTCGAGCAGCGTGAATCCGCGCGCCTCGGCGGTCTCGCCCGCCGCGGCGGCTTCGGCGACCGCCAACTCCTCGGGGGTGCGCACCAGCGTGATCGACCCGGCGGGCCGGAAGCCGACGCCGGGGACCTTGCCGCCGATCTCCTCCCACAGCTCGCGCGAACGCAGGGTGAGCGCCAGCTCCGCGTCGGTGCGTCCCGACACCCACACCAGGCCGAAGTTGCGCACGGTCGCACCGCGCGCTTCGGGCTCGCGTTCGAGCTGGACTACCTCGTGTCCGCGGCGGATCGCGGCGACGGCGTGCGCCGTGCCGAGGATGCCGCCGCCGATGATGACCAATCGCATGGGAACCATGGTGGGCAATGGTCTAGACCAATGGGTGTTTCCTGTGCAAACGCCAGGTTAATAATTGGTATAGACCAGTCTCGGGTACGCTGGGCTCATGGAGGCGACCGAACCAGCGCGCGCCGCGCGCGCCGAAATGCCCAGGGCGAACGGCGATTCCGCGATTCCGGGGCGGCTGCCCAAGTCGTACCACGTGCGGACCGAGCTGGAGCAGATGATCGACGGTCTCGCCGAAGGCGATCCGGTGCCCTCCGAACGGGAACTCGCCGTCCGGTTCGCGGTCGCGCGCGAGACGGTGCGCCAGGCGTTGCGAGATCTGTTGGTGGAGGGGCGGGTTCGCCGCCAGGGCCGGGGCACCGTGGTGTCGCGTCCGAAGATGGTGCAGCCGCTCTCGCTGCGCTCCTACACCGAGGGTGCGCTGAGCCTCGGACGCGTGCCCGGCCGCATCCTGGTGGGCTGGGAAGACCTCCCCGCCGACGCCGACACGGCTCGCGATCTCGATATCGCCCCCGGCGCTCCGGTCATGCACCTGGAGCGGGTCCTACTGGCCGACGGGGAACGCATCGGCCTGGAGAGCACGTTCCTGCCATTGCCGCGCTTCGCCGGCCTGCGCGACGGCTACGACCCCACCACCTCGCTCTACGCGGCGCTGCGCGAGCGCGGCGTCACCTTCGGCGCCGCAACCGAACGCATCGAGACCGTGCTCGCCTCACCCCGCGAGGCCGCGCTGCTGGAGTGCAGCACGGCCATGCCGCTGCTGCTGCTCAACCGGCGCAGTGTCGACCCGGACGGCGTCTCCGTCGAGCGGGTGCGCTCGCTCTATCGCGGCGACCGCATCGCCTTCGAGGCGCGACTGGTGGAGTGAGGCAACGGGTCTCACCGCACCTGCGGTGCGACCTTGGTGCCCAGCAGTTCGATGCCGTGCACCACCTTCTCGTGCGGCAGGGTGCCGACACTGGTGTGCAGCATGAACCGGTCGAGGCCGAGGGTATCGCGCAGATCGGCCACCTTCTCGGCGACGTAGTCGGGTGTCCCGACGAACAGCGAACCGCTCTGGGAGCGCATCGCGTCGAACTGCGCGCGGGTCATCGGGCCCCAACCGCGTTCGCGTCCGATGATGCCCATCGCCCGCGCGTACGGCTCGTAGAAGTCGGCCACGGCCTGCTCGTCGGTGTCGGCCACATAGCCGTGGGCGTGCACCGCGACCGGCTGCCGTTCCTGTCCGCCCTCGTCGAGCGCCCGGTGGTAGAGGTCGACCAGCGGCTTGAACCGCGCGGGCTGCCCGCCGATGATCGCGATCGCCAGCGGCAGGCCGAGGAGTCCGGCGCGCACCACCGATTCCGGGCTGCCGCCGACCGCGATCCACACCGGCAGCGGCCGGTCCTCGGTGCGCGGGTAGACGATCGTGTCGCGCAGCGGCGCGCGGAACCGGCCGGACCACGTGACGGGCTCGTCGTCGCGAATCTTCAACAGCAGCGCGAGTTTTTCCTCGAACAGCTCGTCGTAGTCGGACAGGTCCAGCCCGAACAGTGGGAACGACTCGGTGAAGGAGCCGCGCCCGGCCATGAGCTCGGCCCGCCCGTTCGACAACCCGTCCAGCGTGGCGAAATCCTGGTACACGCGCACCGGATCGTCGGAGCTGAGCACGGTCACCGCGCTGGTCAGCCGGATGCGCTCGGTGCGTCCGGCGATCGTCGCCAGCACGACGGCGGGCGCGGAGGCGGCGAAATCCTTCCGGTGGTGTTCGCCCACGCCGTAGACGTCGAGTCCGGCGCGCTCGGTGGCGACGGCCTCCGCCACCACCTCGCGCAGCCGCTGCGCCGCGCTGGGCGCGGGGGCGTCCGCGGTGGGGTACAGCTCGGCGAAGGTCGTCAGTCCCAGTTCCACAGCGCACATCCGATCCGTGAGTTGCCTTGTTCGATCGGTCAAATAAACGGACTGTGGTCCGAATCTATTCCGTCCGGTGGCGCGAGACGGTCCGGTGCCGCGTGACGGGTCGGCGATGCCGAGAGCCGGGCGTCGGCCTGCCCGCTCAGCCCCGGCGCATCGGGATGTGCATGATCCCGTCGTCGTCGAACTCCTCGCCGTCGGGCTTGAAGCCGTGCTTGGCGTACAGGTCCACCAGGTAGGTCTGCGCGTTCAGGCGCACCGTCGCCGAGCCCGCCTCCGCCAGCGCGGCCTGCAGCAGGCGGGTGGTGTAGCCGTGGCCGCGTGACGCGGGGGCGGTGCACAGCCTGCCGATGCGGAACGAGGTGACGCCGTCCTCGTGCTCCTCGAGCAGCCGCAGCGTCGAGATGACCTCACCCTCGTCGTCGAGCCAGAAGTGCCGCGTCTCGGGCAGCAGGTCGCGCCCGTCCAACTCCGGGTACGCGCATTTCTGCTCCACGACGAAGACCTCGACGCGCAGTTTCAACAGCTGATACAGGGTCGCGGTGTCGAGATCCTGCGCCCATGACCGTTTGAGAACTACCGTTGACATCATCGCTCATTGCTATCACAGACCCACGCGCGTCGGCGGGTGAAGCGGGTCACGACTCCCGCACGGATTCGTCCCCGGAAACGCGAAAACGCCCGGAGGCCGGGCGTTTCCGTGGACGACGCGTGCGCTCAGCGCGCGGCGGAGACTCCGGCCCGCTCCGGCTCGGTGGTGCTGCCGGTGAGCTCGAGGGCCTTGTTGGTCCAGTCCCACACCTCGTGGAACAGCGCCTTGTTCTCCGAGAGCTTCACGCCCAGCGACGGCACCATGGACTTCAGCTGCGGCGCCCACTGCTCGTACTCGCTCGGGAAGCAGCGCTGCAGCACGTCCAGCATCGCGGTGACGCAGGTCGAGGCGCCCGGCGAGGCGCCGAGCAGACCGGCGATGGTGCCGTCCTGGGCGGCGATCACGGCGGTGCCCAGTTCGAGCACGCCGCCCACACCCTTGCGGCGGATCATCTGCACGCGCTGACCGGCGGTGATCAGCTCCCAGTCGTGGCCGTGCGCGCGGGGGATGAACTCCTCCATCGTGTACACCTTGCCGGCCTGCGACTTCAGCAGCTCCGACACCAGGTACTTGGCCAGCGGCATCTCGGTGAACGCGACACCCAGCATGGAGCCGATGTTGTTCGGCTGGATCGACTTGAACAGGTCGGTGTTCTTGCCGTCCTTGAGGAATTTCGGGGTCCAGCCCGCGTACGGGCCGAACAGCAGGCCGGGCTTGCCGTTGATGACGCGAGTGTCCAAGTGCGGCACCGACATCGGAGGCGCGCCCACGGCCGCCTTGCCGTACACCTTGGCGTCGTGCTGGGCGATCAGCTCGGGGTTGGTGCAGCGCAGGAACTGGCCGCTCACGGGGAAGCCCGCGAAACCCTTGATCTCCTTGATGCCCGACTTCTGCAGCAGCGGCAGCGCACCGCCGCCCGCGCCCACGAACACGAACTTCGCGTGCACCGTGCGGGTTTCGCGGGTGCGCACGTTGCGCACCTTCACGATCCAGCTGCCGTCGGACTGCTTGGACAGATCGCGGACCTCCTGGCCGAACGCCAGATCCGCGCCCGTCGCGCCCAGGTGGGCGAGCAGGCCCTTGGTGAGCGAGCCGAAGTCGATATCGGTGCCGCCGTCGGTCCAGTTCAGCGCGATCGGGTCGGCGAAGTCGCGGCCCTTGGCCATCAGCGGCAGGCGGCGGGAGAACTCCGCCGGGTCGGTGATGTACTCCATGCCCTCGAACAGCGGGTGCGGGGCCAGCGCCTCGTAGCGCTTGCGCAGGTAGTCCACGTCGTCGGCACCGTGCACGAAGCTGACGTGCGGGATCGGGTTGATGAACCCGGACGGATCGCCGAGCACGCCGTTCTCCACGGCGTACGCCCAGAACTGGCGCGAGACCTGGAAGCGCTCGTTGATGTCGATGGCCTTGGACACGTTGACCGTGCCGTCGGCCTCGAGCGGGCTGTAGTTGAGTTCACACAGGGCGGAGTGACCGGTGCCTGCGTTGTTCCAGGGGTCGCTGCTCTCGGCCGCGGCCGCGTCGAGTCGTTCGAACAGCGAGATCGACCACTCGGGCTGCAACTGACGGAGCAGCGCGCCGAGGGTGGCACTCATGATCCCGGCACCGATGAGTACGACATCGGTCTTTTCAGTCACGGTGTTCGGCACGGGGCGATCGACTTCCTTGTCACTTCTGGCGCGGCCACCAGGCGCGGTGGGCCTTGCCTACGGGCGCTGTGCGGTTGTGGACGAGCCTGTCATGACTCGGCGGGCGATAAGGTTACCCGCCGTTCACCTAAGCCCAATTGTGCACCTCACCCACGGGATATCCGAGAACGAACCCGGTGAATGTGAGATATCTTCCTCCCGCGCCGCAGGTCGGGCGCGGTCTTCAATGCGGAGCCCGGCTGGCCTAGATTGAAGACCGTGACGAACGAGACCTCGCTGGGCGTGTCCGAGATCACCGATTCCAGCGTCGGCACCTGGCGGGCCGACGTGCTGGGCGCCGGTTTCGAGCAGCGCACCATCCCGCTGGGCCCGGATCCCGACGGCGAAGGGGACGTGGTGGCCACCCTGGTGCGCCACACCCCCGACGCGGGCGCCCCGGCCACCGAGACCGCCGTCCTCTACGTGCACGGCTTCACCGACTACTTCTTCCAGGTGCACCTGGCCGAGCACTTCGCCGGTCGCGGACACCGCTTCTACGCGCTGGACCTGCGCAAATGCGGCCGCTCGCTGCGCGACGGGCAGAGCCTGCACTACGTCACCGACCTGGCGTACTACGACGAGGAACTGAACGAGGCGCTGCGGATCATCCGCGAAGAGACCGGGCTGCCGGTGCTCATCGTGGCGCACTCCACCGGCGGGCTCGTCACCTCGCTGTGGCTGGACCGGCTCAACCGCCGGGCCGGCAGCGTCGCGTCGGGCGTCGTGGGCGTGGTGCTCAACAGCCCGTGGCTGGACCTGCAGGGCCCGTCCTACTACCGGACCGTCGGCACGCCGCTCATCGACGCGCTGGGCCGGTTCCGCAAGACCGCCACGCTGCCCGGCGCCGAGATCAGCACCTACGGCCACAGTCTGCACAAGGACGCCGCGGGCGAGTGGGACTACAACCTGGACTGGAAACCGCTGGCCGGCGCCCCCATCCGTTTCGGCTGGTTGCGCGCCATCCGGCGCGGGCATTTCCGGCTGCACCAGGGCCTCGACATCGGCGTGCCCGCGCTGCTGCTGCGCTCGCGGCTCACGAAGTTCATGCGCCAGTACGGTCCGGCCGCCGACGTCGCCGACACCGTGCTCGACGTCAAGCAGATCCAGCGCTGGGCCGGCTGCCTGGGCGACCGCACCAATATCGTGCCGATCGAGAACGCGCGCCACGACGTGTTCCTCTCCGCGCCCGAGGTGCGCGCCAAGGCGTTCGAAGAGCTGGACAGCTGGCTGGACTGGTTGGCCGAGTACCGGCGCAAGTCACCAGAGGCCGGTGCGTAGCACGATCTCGGTGGCCAGTTCCTGGTCGGCTTCGGCGGCGACATTGTCCACGTCGACCTGCACCACCCGGAACTCGCCGTAGACGAACCGGCCCGAGGCGTCGGCGACGCTGCGCGGCAGCCGCTTGGTCACCAGCATGGTGACCGGCAGCTCCAGCGGGCGGCAGTCGGCGTCGGCCACGTGGCCCGCGCCGTCGGGCGCCGCCGGGTGGCCGTGGTCGGCCACCACCAGGCTGATGAACCGGCC
Source organism: Nocardia puris (assembly GCF_003315035.1). Taxonomy (GTDB): domain Bacteria; phylum Actinomycetota; class Actinomycetes; order Mycobacteriales; family Mycobacteriaceae; genus Nocardia; species Nocardia puris. The sequence continues at coordinate 722,133 of NZ_QNRE01000001.1, read as the reverse complement.
GAACGGTCCCGCGCAGGTGCGCCACGCCAGCGCCGCGCCCGCCCCGCGCCCGGCGACGTGCGCGTAGGGCACGCCGAGTTCGTCGAGCAGAGTGTGCACCGCCGCCGGATCCAGGTCGTCGACGGCCTCCACGGCGAGGGTGCGCAGGTCGGAGGTGTGCAACCGGGCCGCGAGCCGGTCGTAGACGTCCGCCGGGTCGCCCACGTCGGGCAGCAGCAGCACCGTGTGCCGCGATGCGGGACCGTCGACCCGCACGGTCCAGGTCCGGTCACCGACCGTGATCCGCCGAGTCTCCATGCCCGAGTACGGTACACGCCGCGCGTGTGTCGGACAGCGGGCAACGGGTACTCGTGACGATTCGGACAGTGGGCGGTTTCGGGTGGTGGTGGACACCGCGGGGGGAGCGGGTGTGCGGTGGGCGTGTGAGGGAGGTGACGGGGCGGTTTCCGGGGCGCCCCGGGCAGCCGCTGGAGTGGTCGAGGACGGCTCTGTGGGCTCAGCGCTGGGCGCCGAGGGCGTTGGCCCCCCTCAGGGGGACCTAGCTCAGTGCACACATGTGGGTCCGGCACATGCTGCCAAGCAATACGCCGAAGGCGTCGGATCTCGGTTACGGCACCGGATCGGCGAGGGCGGAGGTGAGGACCGGCAGGTCCGGGGGAACGCCGTGGGTGATCAGGTGATCGAGCCGCTCCAGGTCGAGGTGGGTTTCCATCAGGTCCGCGAGCAGATCGAGCTGGGCGGTGCGGACAGCGGCCACGGAGGTGTCCGGCGCGACCGCGAAACCCGCGCGTCCGGCCCGCTCGGCGACGGTGCGCAGCCAGTCGCGGCGGAACTCGTCGGACTCCATCAAGCCGTGCAGGTGCGTACCCCAGATCGCTTCGCGCGCACTGCCTTCCGGCGCACCGTCCGCTTCGAGCCAGGAGGTTTCGGCATGGCGCGTGACGCGTCCGTGGTGGATCTCGTACCCCTGCAACGGAATTCCCGTCGAGCTGCGACCTTCGGTGCGCCGCAGCACTTTCGGATCCTCGAACTCGACATCCAGATCGAGCAGCCCGAGCCCGTCGACCGCACCGGCCCCCGACTCCACGCGGTCGGTGATGCGCCTGCCCAGCATCTGATAGCCACCGCAGATGCCGAGAATCGGACCGCCGCGCGCCGCCCGCTCGCGCAGGGCGTCGGCGATGCCGTTGCGCCGCAACCACTCCAGATCCGACACGGTCGCCTTGCTGCCCGGCACCACCACCAGGTCCGCACCGGCCAGCCGCGACGCGTCGCGCACCCAGCGCACCGCCACGCCCGGCTCGCAGGCCAGCGCTTCCACGTCGGTCGAGTTCGAGATGCGCGGCAGGCGGATCGCCGCCACCGTCAGCCATTCCGTGCCCGCGGGCGGTCCCGGCCGCCCCACGGGCGCGTCGGCGACGGTGCCGAGCGAATCCTCGGCGTCGAGCCAGAGGTCGTCGGCGAACGGGATCACGCCGAGCGTCGGCCGGCCGGTGAGCTCGGTCAGCCGGTCCAGTCCGGGGCGCAGCAAGTCGATGTCGCCGCGGAACTTGTTGACCACGAAGCCCGCGATCAACCGTTGGTCCTCCGGCTCGAGCACGGCGAGCGTGCCGAACAGGTGCGCCAGCACGCCGCCGCGGTCGATATCGCCGACCACCACCACCGGCAGCGCGGCCGCCGTCGCCAGACCCATGTTCGCCAGGTCTGTCGCGCGCAGGTTGATCTCGGCGGGCGAGCCCGCGCCCTCGCAGATCACCACGTCGAATTCCTCGCGCAGCGCGGCCAATTCGGCCGCCACCACGGCGCGCAGCTCGCGCCGGTGCTCGATGTAGTCGGCCGCTCCGACCGTGCCGATGGCCCGGCCGCGCACCACCAGCTGCGAGCGCCGATCGCTGCCCGGCTTCAGCAGCACCGGGTTGAATCGCACACTCGGTTCGAGCCCGCACGCCCGCGCCTGCAACGCCTGCGCGCGCCCGATCTCCCCGCCGTCGAGGGTGACCACGGAGTTGTTCGACATGTTCTGCGCCTTGAACGGCGCGACCCGCACCCCGCGCCGCGCCAGCATCCGGCACAACCCGGCCACCACGACGCTCTTGCCCGCGTCGGAGGTGGCGCCCGCCACCAGCAGCGCGCCGCGCGGGCTCACGGCAGGGTCAGGATTTCCGAGCCGGTCTCGGTGACCACCAGGGTGTGCTCGAACTGGGCGGTCCACTTGCGGTCCTTGGTGACCACGGTCCAGCCGTCGTCCCAGATCTCGTAGTCGATGCCGCCGAGGTTGATCATCGGCTCGATCGTGAACGTCATGCCCGGCTCGATGACCGACTCCACGGCGGGCTGGTCGTAGTGCAGGATCACCAGGCCGCTGTGGAAAGTGGGGCCCACGCCGTGCCCGGTGAAGTCGCGCACCACGCCGTAGCCGAACCGGTTCGCGTACGACTCGATGACCCGGCCGATCACGTTCAGCGCGCGCCCGGGGCGCACCGCCTTGATGGCGCGCAGGGTGGCCTCCTCGGTGCGCTCGACGAGCAGGCGCACCTCCTCGTCCACGTCACCGGCCAGGAACGTCTTGTTGGTGTCGCCGTGCACGCCGTGGATGTAGGCGGTGACGTCGATATTGACAATGTCGCCGTCCTCGATCACGGTGGAGTCGGGGATGCCGTGGCAGATCACCTCGTTCAGCGAGGTGCAGCACGACTTGGGGAAGCCCTTGTACCCGAGCGTCGAGGGGTAGGCGCCGTGGTCGCACAGGAACTCGTGCGCGATGCGGTCCAGCTCGTCGGTGGTCACGCCCGGCGCCACCGCCTTCCCGGCTTCCTCCAGCGCCTGCGCCGCGATCTTGCCCGCGATCCGCATCTTCTCGATCGTCTCCGGCGTCTGCACCCACGGCTCGCGGCCCTCGTTCGCCGTCTTCTTCCACGCGTACTCCGGACGCTCGATGGAGCGCGGCACCTCGCGGACGGGCGAGACAGTGCCGGGAACGAGGGGTTGACGTGTGCGCACGGACATGGGTCCAGCGTATCGGGCGCGGGGAGCGGCGTCGTCGCGACGTACTGGACGTTCGGGTGTGGGGGCTTTGTTCCGGATCGATGGGGTGTGGTGGGCCGTCGGCGAAGACCGCGACGGTGAGTGCGTGCCGGGGGCCCGCCCAGCTGCCGTGGGACGGGGCGGGTGGAGCGCCGAGCTTCCGTAGGACGGGAGCGGGTGGCCGCTGAGTTGCCGTTGGGCGGGGCGGGTGGAGCGCAGTCCGCCGCAGCATGAGCGGAAGGTCCGGGGTCCGGGGTCGAGGGCAGGGTTACGTGCTGGGAGTTGGCGTGCGTGCGCGTGCGCCGCTTACCGGCGGCGAATAGGGCCGAACGGTCGGGTGAGTGCGGGACGGCAGTTGCGTCGTTCGGCGGGGCGCGGTGGTCGTGTCGGTTATGAGGTTGTGCGGCGGGGCGCGGTCATCGCGTCGCTCATGAGTCGGCGGTGGGCGGCCGCATCTCGCGGAGGTCCGGCTAGCGTCTTCGGGGTCCCGCGCTCGGTGCGGGGAGCAGGTTCGGTGGATGGGTCCAGCGCCGAGTGCCGGACGGTACTCGCCGCAGTGGTCGAGCTGCGGGTCGGGGATTCGGCGAAAGTTGGTGGAACCGTAGGGGGTTTGGCTGCGTCTAGTGGGATGTCGGTATGTTTGTGCCCGGTAACGGTCGGGTGGAGTCGTCGGAGGGGTCGATCGGGTGGGTATCGAGATTCCTGAGCCGCTGCAATGGGCCGCGAAATACGTTGTGGGGGCAGGGGATTGGCCCGAGGGTGACGAGACCGCGATGCGCCGGGTGGAGACCGCCTGGACCGGGCTGGCCGACTCCCTGAACGACCTCGGCGCCGACGCCTCGACCGTCGTCAAGGCGGCGCTGACGGCCGTCGACGGTGATACCGCCGAGGCGCTGAGCCAGCACTGGGAGAAGCTGGGGGAGGGGCAGGGGGCGTTCGCCGGCCTGGTCAAACACGTCGAGACGCTGGCCGATCAGATCGGTGACGGCGCGGCCGATATCGAGCACACCAAACTGGTGATCATCGCATCGCTGGTGATCTTCGCCATCGAGATGGCGGCGGCGCTGGCCGCGATGGCGACCGGTGTCGGCGCGCCCGCCGGTGCGGCGGCCGGTGCCGCGGCCCGTGCGGCGACGCAGGTGGCGATCCGCGTCGCGATCAAACAGTTGATCAAGCGGATCATCTCCAAGGCCGCGATGAAGGCGGCGGGGCGCGCCGCGCTGCGGGGCATGTGGGAGGCGGTGCTCGAGGAGGCGATCCTCGACGTGGGCATCAAGCTCGCCCAGGTGGCGGCGGACCGGCGGGACCCGCTGTCGAAGGAAGAGTGGATCGAGTCCGGGCAGAATCTGATCTCCGCGGGTGTCGGCGGGGCCACGGAGGGGTTGTTCAGCGGCGGCGGGGGTCGGCAGCGCGGCGGGGACGGGAACGACGGGGGGAACGGGAACGGGTCGGGGGATGGTGATGGGAACAACGGTTCCCAGAACAACAATTCGCAGAACGACGATGACTCGCAGCCCGGGAACAACAATTCGCAGGACGACAGCACCAACCCGAGCGGGAACAACAATTCGCAAGACGACAGCACGAATCCGAGCGGTACCAACCCGAGCGGCAATAACAACTCGCCCGGCGGAAATAACAACTCACCCGGTGGGAACAACAACAACTCGCCGAGCGGGAACAACAACTCGGACGGAGACGGGTCGCCGAGCGGCGACAACAACTCCCAAGACGACGACAGCACGAACCCGAGTGGCAATGACGATTCCTCCGACGGCGACGGCTCGGACGGCGGCGATGCGCCGGGCAACCGCTTCACCGAGGCGTTGAAGGACGGCGCGAAGGACACGCTGACCGGGCTCGGCAGCGAGGTGGCGTCGGCCGCGACCGAGGCGGCGTTGACCGGCGAGGAATTCAACCTCGAGGACGTGCTGTCCGCCGACACGTTGACGTCGTCGCTGGCGGGCGGTGCGCAGTCGTCGATGGAATCGCTGGGCAACAGTGGTGGTGATGGGGGTGACGGCAACGACGGCGGAAACAATAACGGCAACAACAACTCCGGGGATGGCGAGGAGGGTTCGCCGAACCAGGACCAGAATTCCGGGGAGGAGGATCCCGGTCAGTCGCAGCCGTCGGGATCGAACGACGAGGACAGTTCGACACAACCGTCGGGATCGCAGCAATCGCAGCCATCGGGCTCACAGCCTCCGGGGTCCTCGAACGACCCCGGGCAGTCCCAGCCGTCGGGCAACCAGCAGTCGAATCCGCCGTCCGGTTCGCCGAGCGGGGCGGGGGAGTCGCAGCCGTCCGGGGGCGAGCAGTCGAACCCACCGAGCGACCCCGGCCAGACCAACCCCTCGGGTGGTCAGCAGTCGAATCCGCCGTCGGGGTCGCCCAGCGATCCGGGGGAGTCGCAGCCCTCAGGTAATCAGCAGTCGAATCCGTCGCCGGGCTCGCCGGGCGATCCGGGGCAGTCTCAGCCATCGGGCAACCAGCAGTCCAATCAGCCCCCGAGCTCGCCTGGCGATCAGAGTCAGTCGCAGCCCTCGGGTGGTCAGCAGTCGAACCCGTCACCGAGCTCGCCATCGGACCCGGGGCAGCCGTCGGGCAGCCAGCCGTCGCCGGATTCGCCGGGCGGAGCGGGGGAGCCACAGCCGACCGGTGGTCAGGCCAACACCCCGAGCGGCCCCGAGGCTAACGATCCCGCGAGCAACCAGCAGCCCAGTCGGCCCCCGAGCTCACCGACCGACCCCGGCCAGTCGCAGCCGTCCGGCAGCCAACAGCCGACGACTCCTGGTGACTCGGGCCAGTCGCCCTCCGGCAACCAGCAGTCGAACCCGACGCCGGGCTCTCCGTCGGACCCGGGGCAGTCTCTGCCGTCTGGCAGCCAGCAGTCGACCCCGTCCGGCGACCAACCGCAGCCCTCGGGCAATCAGAACCCGACGCCGGGCTCTCCGTCCGATCCGTCCCCGTCCCAGCCGGGTTCGCAGCAGAACCAACCCTCGACCGGCCAACCTTCGGACAACGGCACCCCGTCCCAACCTTCGGGAACCCAACAGCCGACGAGCGGCACACCCACCTCCTCGGATCCCGCCCAACCCTCGGGCACGGGTCAACCGACCGGCGCCCCGCTGAGCGGCCAGCCGTCCACCCCCTCCACGGGCTCTCCGTCGCAGGGCCAGCCCACCGGCACCTCCCAGCCCAACCCAGCCGACACCACCCCTTCCGGCCAATCACCTTCTCGCGCAACCACACCCCCCTCGGATACCGAAAACAGCGCGCCCGGCACGCCCACCGGCACTCCCGTCACGGGCGTTCCCGCTACGCCAGCCCAGGGCACGCCCTCGTCGAACACCCCGTCCTCCACGGACACCACGACCGCGGCGGCCTCCACAATGACCGCCCCACCCACCACCGGCACCCCATTCACCGGCTCACCGGCCTCGACCCCCGTCGACACCGCCCGCCCCACCTCTGGTGATCCCGGCGTGGGCGCCCCAGCCGCAGCGGCGGCCCCCAACGCAGCCCAACCCCGCCCGGCCCAGAGCCCGCCGGGAACCCAGAACACCCCGAACCATCCGCAGGGCCAACCGAACCCTCAGCATCATTCGGACCCCGCGCGAAACCCGAATCCCGCTCAGAGTCAGCAGAACTCACCGAGCCGGCCGGCGCAGCACCAGCCGCCGAACCCCCCGGCGCAGTCGAACCCGCAGCGCCCGAACGACTCCCGGACCCCGGCGAACCCGCAGGCCCAGCCGAACGACCGACCCTCGGCGTCGCCGACCAACCCCAACCCGCAGGGCCAACCGACCTCACGGGACAGCTCGAACACTCCCGCGAGCCATCAGAACTCGCAGAACCAGCCGAACGGCCAACGCCCCTCGAATCCCCAGGTCCCCGGATCGCCGAATCAACCGAACTCACCGGGCCGAACCAACTCGCCTGAGGGCCAACCCAACTCGCAGCATCAACCGAACGCACAGCGCCCGTCGGACCAGCCGGGCCCCCAGCGCCCGACCGGGTCCCAGTCGGCGAACCCGCAGAACCACCCGAATGGCGATCGTCCCTCGGGCGATTCCCCACGCCAGCCCAACCCCCTCGGCCCAGCCAACCGCCCCGGCCACGACCCCGCGACCCACAAATACATCGCCCATTTCAACGACGGCCGCCCCATCCCGCGCGACCCGTTCTACGCCGGCCAATACAACCCCCACATCGGCCGCTACCAACCCACAGACGCCGAAATCCGCGCCGAACGCACCCACATCGCCACCAACCCTCCAACCAACACGCCGCCCGGTCCTCCCGCACACCCGGGCAATTCCGCCTACCCGCCCAACCGCGGCCCGGCCGCGAACACCCCCGGCCACCCGACGTTCCCTGCGGGCCCCAACACCCCGAACCCCAACCAGCCCGGCCAATCGTCCTGGCAAAACCAACCCACCTCCCCGACCCGCCCCCAACAGGGCTTCCCGAATCCCGCAAACCCCGGGAATCCACACCACCCCAACCCTTCTCAGCCGGGCACACCTCCGCGTCCTACGCCTCCGCCCGGCTTCCAAAACAAGCCGAACACACCGGGTAATCCGAATCAGCCGAACAACCGAACCCAGCCGAACGGCCCGAATCAGCTGGGCAACGGCAACCGGCCCGACTACCCGAGTCAGCCGGCCAACCCGAATCGGCCTGACTACCAGAACCAGCCCGGTAACCCGAACCAGCCGACCAACCCGTACCAACCGGGCGACCGGAACCACCCCGGGAACCCGAACAATCCGGCAAACCAAAGCCGCCCGGACACCCCCTTCAAAAACCTCCCGGACACCCGCGCCCCCCTCTCCGCCCAGCCTCCGAACCCGGCAACCCCAAACCTCCCCACACAACCCCTCCCCAACGCCACCCCCCAAAGCAACACCCCGAACCAGCGCTCCTACCAGGACTGGCAAAACTGGTTCAAACAAACCGAATACAACCCGAACTCCACCCCGTGGAACACCCAACCGGCCGACGCCACCCCCGACCGGCCGACCACCCCTACCCAAAACGAGCCGACCACCCCCTCCAACACCACCAAACCCGAAACCCCCACCGACCCAACCAAACCCGACAACCCCACCAAACCCGACGACGACACCTCAACCGACCCCACCAAACCCACCACCCCCCGGGTCACCCACACCCCCACCAGCACCGCCCTCGGCGACGACCCCGCCACCCGCCGCGTCCAACAAAACCTCCGCAACGAGGGCGACTTCGACGTCATCTTCCACGCCGACCAAAACGGCAACCCCCTCAACAACCTCACCCCCGACCAAATCGTCGACGCCATCCGCAACAATCCCGACTACACCCCCGGCACCCCGATCCGCCTCGTCGCCTGCAACACCAGCAACAACCCTGACCTGGCCCGCCACATAGCCAACGAACTCGGCGTCCCCGTCCACACCCCCTCCGACGCCGTAGGCACCCCCAACAAACCCGACAGCCCCGCCCACATCCGCAACAACGGCACCTGGACCACCACCACCCCCGAAGGCCAAACCCCCACCACCCCACCCCAAACCCCCACCAACACCCCACCCCCATCCCCCGACACCCCCATCGACTACATGGGCGATGATGCTGTTGACAACAGCAACCGCAACTTGAGACCGGACGTTATCGAATGGGCCCGTTCAACGGAGAACGAACCAAAACCGTTGGCTGCGGGCGGGGAAACCGAGCAGCGGCTCCGCGATCAATTTAAGCTGCCAGACGGTGGGAGCGCGCGAATAAAAGCAGATAATGTAGAAGGAATTATACGAAACTTGTGCAGCCATCCTGATGGTGCTCGTATTGCAGAAATTATAGCGAGTGGCAATCTGCGTCATTGTCGCGGATACTCGGACCAGATCGCGAACTTGGCCAAGCGGGACGAGACTTCTCTGAATGCGGCAATCGAACAGATTAGACTGGGGCAGAGTTTGTTCGAAGCGGGTGTGCGTGATATAGAGTTCGAATTGAAGGGGGAAGGCAATGATCTGAAGCCGGGCGTCCGTACCGGAGATGGAACTGATATCGACGTTCTCGCTCGCGACAACAATGGCCGAACCTACGCGTACCAGCTGAAGAGTGTGGCGAACCCGAAGAAGATCTTCCAAAAAGTGGATGCTAACATGTACCAGCTCCAGAACTCGGGTGCGGACGTCAGGGTATTTGTGGTTGACACGGCGGGCACCCTGGAGGAGGTCAATATGCACAGAGTGGCTGAGCGGTTGGGGCAGATGCACTCTTCTGCTGATGTGCAGATTCTTATCCGAACTGTGGATGGGCACGTTGTTCGTGTCCCTGCTGATGGCATTTTTTCTCCGGGAGAGGCTGAGTCGTGATCACTGAGTCGGAGTCGATCGCACGCTGGACGTGGGGGCGCTACACACCTGCCGATCAAGTGCTGGAACTTTCGGCACTTTCTGGTGCCAGAAGCGTCCTTGACGTGCTTGTAGGGTTGCGGCTATCCGACGAGAGTGTCGAGGCCCGTGTGATCGTGAATCAGGTCGGTCGATCCAACGTTGTTCTGTGGGACGGCACAGTCGTACTGTCGGCGGGTATGTCGCAGTCAGACATGGGTCGGGTCGTAGAAGACCTGCGATCCAAGGCTATTGAGGGGGAGGTCGGGTCGGTGACAGCTTTCGTGTACTGCACACCGACGATCGTGATCGGTCCAGAAGGGCGATCAGAGAGGCAAGAGAAGGCAATACGATTTGTCGCGTCGGCGCGGCAACTGGATGAACCGCATCTCTCCATCTCCTTCGAGACCTTCACTGATGCTTGGTTGCCCTTCGATCTCAAAGGGCGCCCGCAAAAGTTTGTGTATGCTTACAATGCGCCTCGTCTGACGGCCGCGTTGGATCGGATATCTGACTTGATGGATGACGAGGCCGATCCTGATACTCCGACGCTTTTTGCGAACGCCAGTGAAACAGGGATCTTGAACGATTTCAAATTGAACGGTGATCCCGCGGATACATGGTTCTTTGAAGTTCGGCGACGAAACTCTATTTTTCAGAAGAATGACGCTGAAAGCGGATTCAACCGGTCCACCGACGGCCCTGTCGTGTACATGCCCGTTATCGGTGAACCCGGGCTACTCGGATACTTGTGGGCCTCCGATGCAGGGAGCGCCATGTCGTTCGAGCCGTACTGGCCGGAAGATGCTGGGTATGCGGCGGGGCTTGTATGGCTGGATAGGATAGGCCGCGCTTATGCTGGAGGTATGACACCGCTCCGAGCGCTGGAGGCGATGGCGACGTATCCGGATGATCCGGTTTCCGGTAAGGCCATCTCCGGGGAGTCTCGCGAAGTAAGCGACTTAAGTGAGTTGTACAGTATGGCAATTCCTAATTCCTATCTTGACAGCTGACGTGATCGAGGCTGGTCCGATGACCTATCATGCGTCTCCATTCGGGATACCGGTGGCCAAACGAAATGTGTCACGATGTCCGTGTTCAATATTGATGGGAGGCGTCAATGAGAATCCAAGCTCATACGTTACCCCGGGATGATCCGGTTTTGCAGGCAGAGAAGTTTCGGGCCAGGATTCCGAAGGCGATCAGCAGAATCTCGAGTACCGGTGAATTCTTCGACACTGCATTCAACACGGCAATGGCCAACATGGGCGCGCAGTTGCTGGTTGACCCAGAAGCGATGAGTATTAATTCATGGGAGGCTGTTGTACCCGCATCGCAGATCGGGTCTACTATATTCGCTGCAGCCACTGCAGAACCTGGAGATTCTGTTGAGTGCAGAATAAATCACGAAGTCCACACATTTTCGTCGATCGGATCAGCGTATTTTGTAAACGCCGGAAACTGGCTGTCAGCATTCTGGCTGGCGATCGTGTGCCGTGATCAGGACGAGTTGGATTCGCTATCGGATGTGCCGATAGAGCTGCTGCGTGCATCTGGTCAGGAGTACGATGAATACGTCTACGATTGGGTCGATACACTACAGAGTTACTGGGCAGAGCGGCCGGGCCTGATCGAGAAGCTGACGGCGACTTTGCAGAATTCCGATCCTGCTGTTGCGGCAATTGCGCCACGAGAACTTCTGGACCATATACTGTACCCTCCGATCAACCTGTTCTACAGTTTCATCCGGCGCGGACAGGTCGACTACAACGGCGCTCTTGTGGAAGCTATCAATTTGCACAAAGAATACTGAGGTGATCTCACCGACTTTCAATTGTTGCGGCGGTATTCGGAATAGTGAACACTTTGCCCCGTTGCAGGGCTTGTCCGGGAACTATTGCGCCGTGCTCCACCTACCCCCGCCGCGCACCCGCCAACTGAAACGCTCCCACCGCGAGATACGCCCCGGTCAGCCCGGTGAACCCCGCCGCGAGCCCACGGGGGAGGGTTCCGCGGGTGAGTTCGGTGCCGCCGGTGGTGGTGTCGAGGGCGTCGACCATGAGGGCGAGGTGGTGCCAGCGGGGGCGGTCGGTGGGGCTCGCGGTGAGGTAGCCGAGGCCCAAGGCGAGGGCGCGGGCGCCGTAGATGCGGGTCATGTAGGTGAGTTCGGGGGTGGGGTGGACGCGGGCGAGGCGGGCGGAGCGGCGTGGGGCCGCGAGGGCGGCGAGGCCGAGGGCGATCCGGCCGTAGGCGAGGGCGCGCATGGGGCGTGGTGGGAGGGTTTCGTCGGGCATGTCACGACTGTGTCGTGGTGAGGGGCGGGTGTCGATTACCTCGCAGGTAAAGGCTGGGATCTGCTCTGCGGGTGAACGTCGGTCGGACTGTGGGTGGTCTCGCGAGCTGTGCCGCATGTGGGCGCTGGTCCGACGCCGGACGGCGCGAGGCTACGACACGTGTCGTGTTCCGGGAGGGCGCGAGGGGAGCAACTGCTCGCCTTCTCCGACGCCGCGGGGTGGTATCGGGGTCGAGGGAAGTAGCGGCATAGGGTGGGGGTGTGTCCGTGTCCCATGTCGAGTCCGCAGCGTCGTTTCGTTCGTCCCGTGCCGAGGTCGAGGCCGGTTTTCCGTTCTCCGCGGTGGTGGGGCAGGAGCGGTTGCAGCTGGCGCTGATCCTGTGTGCCGTGCACCCCGGGATCGGTGGTGTGCTGGTGCGGGGGGAGAAGGGGACGGCGAAGTCGACCGTCGTGCGCGCGCTCGCGCAGTTGTTGCCGCCGGTCGTGGACGAGACGGGTGCGCGGCCCGCGAAACTCGTGGAGCTGCCGGTGGGCGCCACCGAGGACCGGGTGGTCGGCTCGCTGGACCTGGAGCGCGTGCTGCGGGACGGGGAACAGGCGTTCCGGCCAGGTCTGCTGGCCGCCGCCCATCACGGCGTGCTCTATGTCGACGAGGTCAACCTCCTGCACGACCATCTGGTGGACGTGCTGCTCGACGCCGCCGCGATGGGCCGCGTGCACATCGAACGCGACGGGGTGTCGCATTCCCACCCGGCCCGCTTCGTGCTGGTCGGCACCATGAACCCGGAAGAGGGGGAGCTGCGCCCGCAGCTGCTGGATCGCTTCGGCCTCACGGTCGACGTGGCTGCCTCCCGCGACGTGGACGTCCGGATGGCCGTGGTGCGCCGCCGCCTCGACTACGAAGCCGATCCCGCCGCCTTCGCCGCGCGCTACGCCGCCGCCGACCGCGAGATCGCCGACCGCATCCTCGCCGCCCGCGACCGCCTGCCGCAGATCGGCCTCGACGACGTGGAACTGCGCCGCATCGCGGCTCTGTGCGCGTCGTTCGACGTGGACGGCATGCGCGCCGACCTGGTCGTCGCCCGCACCGCGACCGCGCACGCCGCGTGGCGGGGCGCCGACAGCGTCACCGAGGAGGATGTGCGCGTCGCCGCCGAACTCGCGCTGCCGCACCGCAGGCGGCGCGACCCGTTCGACGAACCGGGCATCAGCGAGGAGCAGCTCGACCAGGCGATGAACGACGCGGCCGAGGAAGCGGCGCGCGCGGAAGAACCCGAGCCGGGTCCTGAGAACGACAGCGCCACACCGTCTTTGGACGATGACCCGGAGGACCCGGGCGATGGTCCGGACGGTCCCGACACGCCACCGGACGGTCCCGGTTCGGGCCGTTCGGGCGAAGGCCGTTCGGGCGCACCGGCTTCCAGTGCCGCCAAGCCGCCCCGGTGGGAAGTGCCCGGCGTCGGCGAGGGCGCGCCGGGCCGTCGCTCGCGCGCACAGACCAAGAGCGGGCGCGTCGTGCGCTCCACCACCGAGCCCGGCACGGGGCTGCACCTTCTGGGGACGGTGTTCGCCGCCGCCCCGCACCAGGTGAGCCGAGGCCGGTTCGCCGGACCGCTGGCGCTCACCGCCGAAGATCTGCGCGGCGCGTATCGCGAAGGGCGCGAAGGGAATCTGGTGGTGTTCGTGGTGGACACCTCGGGTTCGATGGCCGCGCGGGACCGGCTCTCCGCCGTCACCGGCGCGGTGGTCGCGCTGCTGCGCGACGCGTACCAGCGCCGCGACAAGGTCGCCGTGATCACGGTGCGCGGCCAGGACGCCGAACTCGTGCTGCCGCCGACATCGTCGGTCGATATCGCGGTCCGCCGTCTCTCCGGCCTGCGCACCGGCGGGAAGACGCCGCTGGCGGCCGGTCTGCTGAAGGCCCGCGAGGTGGTGCTGCGGGAGCGGGTGCGCGACCCGCGCCGCCGCCCGATGCTGGTGCTGCTCACCGACGGTCGCGCCACCGGCGGCACCGACCCGGTGCTCCGCGCGCGCACCGCCGCCGGACTGGTGGCGGGCGAGGGCGTGACCTCGATGGTGGTGGACTGCGAGCACGGCATGGTGCGTCTCGGGCTCGCCGCCGAGTTCGCGCGGGCGCTCCAGGGCGGGTGCGTGCGACTGACCGAGCTCACCGGCTCCGCGGTCGCCGAGATCGTCCGTGCCGGAACCGATTCCGCGCGGGCGGCGTGAACACCGCGCGACGTCGATCCGCGCTTCCGCATGGTGGCTCCGCGGTGAACGACGTGAGGAGAGGCGATGCCTAAAGGTGTACCGGAGACCGTCCCGGACGACGGGTTGACGACGCGACAGCGGCGGAATCTGCCGGTGCTCGCGGTGCACACGGGTCCGGGGAAGGGGAAGTCCACGGCGGCGTTCGGGATGGCGCTGCGCGCCTGGAACCAGGGCTTCGACGTGGCGGTCTTCCAGTTCGTGAAGAGCGCCAAGTGGAAGGTGGGGGAGGAGGCGGCTTTTCGCACGCTCGGGCGGCTGCACGACGAGACCGGGACGGGTGGTGCCGTCGAGTGGCACAAGATGGGCGAAGGCTGGTCGTGGGCGCGCAAACACGGCACGGAAGAGGATCACGCGGCCGCCGCGCTGGCGGGGTGGCGGGAGATCGCGCGCCGGCTCGCGGCCGAACAGCACCGCTTCTACGTGCTGGACGAGTTCACCTACCCGCTGAAATGGGGGTGGGTGGACGTGGACGAAGTGGTCGAGACTCTCACCCACCGGCCCGGCAACCAGCACGTCGTGATCACCGGGCGGGACGCGCCGCAGGCGTTGGTCGAGGCCGCTGACCTCGTCACCGAGATGACGAAGGTCAAGCATCCGATGGACACCGGCCGCAAGGGTCAGCGGGGCATCGAATGGTGAACCGCGCGACGGGGATCTGATGGGCGCCGCACCCGCGGTGGTCATCGCCGCACCTGCGTCGGGCAGCGGGAAGACTACTCTGGCAACAGGTTTGATCGGTGCGCTGCGCCGAGCCGGGCATCGCGTCGCGCCGTTCAAGGTGGGGCCCGATTACATCGACCCCGGCTATCACGGGCTCGCCGCCGGGCGGCCGGGCCGCAACCTGGACCCGGTGCTGGTCGGCGCGGAACGCGTTGTGCCGCTGTATCTGCACGGTGCCGCGGGGTGTGATCTGGCGGTGGTCGAGGGCGTGATGGGTCTGTTCGACGGGCGCATCGACGAGAACCACGCGGGTCCCGTCGCGGAGGGTTCCACCGCGCAGGTGGCCGGATTGCTCGGTGCGCCGGTCGTTCTGGTGGTCGACGCCCGCGGTCACAGCCAGAGTCTCGCCGCGCTGCTGCACGGTTTCGCCACCTATGACAGCGGTGTCCGCCTGGCCGGGGTGATCCTCAATCGGGTCGGCAGCCCGCGTCACGAGCAAGTGCTGCGCGCGGCCTGCGCGCGCGTGGGCCTGCCGGTGTTCGGGGTGCTGCCGCGCATGGCGGAGCTGGAGGTGCCGTCCCGGCATCTGGGGCTGGTGCCGGCCGTCGAACACGGCACCGCCGCCGTGGTGGCGGTCGAGGCGATGACGGATCTCGTTGCGGCGCATGTGGATCTGGATGCGATCGTGGCTGCGGCTCGGGGGAACGCGGTCGGTGAACCGTGGGACCCGGCGCGAGTGGTGGGAGAGCTGCGATCCGGTGAATCAGCCACCGGTACAACCGATCTCGTCCGGGATGTGTTCGAACGATCGGCCGACGGCGACCGTACACCGACCCCCGACCGCGCTCCCGGCTCTGCCCCGATAATCGCCATGGCGGGTGGGCCCGCCTTCACCTTCGGCTACGCCGAGCATCGGGAACTGCTGATCGGGGCGGGCGCGCAGGTGGTCGTCTTCGATCCGCTGCGCGACGAATTGCCCGACGACGCAGCGGGTTTGGTACTGCCCGGCGGTTTCCCCGAGGAGCATGCCGCCGATCTGGCCGCGAACACCCGACTGCTGGCCGCGGTGCGGGAGCGGAGTCTGCACGGCATGCCGGTGCACGCGGAATGCGCCGGTCTGCTGTACCTGACACGCACGCTCGACGGTCACGCGATGGCAGGTGTGGTCGACGCGGACGCGGTATTCGGCCCCCGTCTCACCCTGGGCTACCGCGACGCCGTCGCGCTGGCGGACTCCGCGCTGTGGCGGGCGGGGGAACGCGTGCGCGGGCACGAATTCCACCGCACCGAACTGGTGGCGAACGGCGACGACCACCCCGCGTGGGGGTGGCACGGCGGCAGTGGTGAGCGGGTGCGGGAGGGCGCGTTGCGGGGCAACGTCCACGCCAGCTACCTCCACACCCACCCGGCTGGAAACCCTGCGGCCATAGTGCGTTTCGTCGCAGCGGCCGAGGTGTTCGCGCGGGCAAGTGTTCGGTCGTGAGCCGGTCGGTCGGGCAGTGCGGTTACATACACCAGCGGTACGCGACATGACACCCGCTCACGACCCATCATCCGGCCTGGCAGTCGGAGTGGGGTTGCGCCCGGGCACCTCCACCACCGACATACTCGCTGCCGTGGCGGAGGTTTCGCGCGGCGCGACCATCCGGTGCTTGGCAACGGTGGACCGCCGGGCGAACGATCCCGGACTGGTGGCGGCCGCACGACGGCTGGGCGTCCCGCTGCGCACCTACTCCGCCACCGAACTCGACGCGGTCCCGGTGCCGAACCCCGACAGCCGGACGAAGGTGGCGACCGGCACCGCCAGCGTCGCCGAGGCGGCCGCGCTGCTCGCCTCCGGCGCTCGGGAGCTGTTGTGCGCCAAGCGGATCGTGAACGGCGTGACGGTGGCATCGGCAACCGTCCGCCCGTCGGCGTCCCATCGCGCACGCCCGACGCGTCCGCCGCCCACCCTGCGGCAGCCTGCTCGCCCAGTGCCGCCGGGATGACCACCCCGCGGCGAAGTCCGGTAAGCGCGGCGAACCCACCGACAATCGCCCTACGGCGCCACCGACCCCCAGTCCGCGAACCCGCTCGGATCATGACGCCCAATGCTCGCGTGCTCGAACAACCCCCACCCTTCCGCCGACCCGCACCGGGCATGAGCCACGTGGTCGATCACCCCGTACGGGATGCGCCCGGCCACGGCAGGATCGGTCAGGTCGTACAGCCGGGATTCCGACCAACCCCGGCCCTTCCACTGCCCGTGCAGCCAGTCGGGGTCGCCCCCGTACCCGCAGCCGACGTGCAGTGGCATGCCGATACCTGCCGTGATCTCCACTTCCAGGGGCTTTCCATCCGGTGTGGTGAGGTCGAGCCGGGCGCCGACGGGAATTCTTGTCCCGGAACGGTATTCGATGTGCACGCGCGGCCAGCCGAGTTGTTCGACGCGTCCGTCCGGCCACACTCGCACGGCGTCGTTGAGGGTGCGCCGCCCGTGCGGCTCCTCCTGCACGATCACGACGATCGCGAACTCCTCGAACCGCAACGGCACGTACAACCACCAGAACCCGCCCGACGGTTCGGCCGCAGCCCGCCCCGGCGGCTCCGATTCGCCGACCGGGCGGATACCCCAGGAGCGGTCGCGAGTTCCGGTCCACACGGCGGGATCGACCGTGATCTCCGAATCGGCCACGTGCAGTGCGCCTTCCCAGGAGCCGACCTGCGCGAACCGGGATGCATCGATGATCGGACGGTTCCCGTTCAGGATCAGATGCGGTTGCTCCTGCACGGTCGGGAATGCCCCGGTCCACGTGAGATCGCATGCCAGATCCGCGCTTTCGCACACCAAGCGCAGTTTCTGGAGCGGTTCGATCACTTCGATGCGGTAGTCGCCGACGCGCATGTCCAGGCTCCGCTCCCCGAGGGCGTCGGAGAAGCGCACCGAGCGCACCTCGTCGCCGCGGCGCACCGCCAGGTAGGCGTCGGTCACGCCGAGGTTCGGGTACACGCCGAGGCCGGTGACGAGCAGGGTGCCGCCGTCGCGGTCGTGGGCGTTGAAGTAGCTGCGGTCGTAGAAGTTCCGATCGCTGGTGCCGACCCTGGCCATCGAGAGCGGTGTCTGGTGGATCGGGTATTCGTCCAGCGGAGCCGGTCCGGCCATGGTAGTCCTCACGTCCATTCGTAGGTTCCGTCGAGCAGTGCTTCCAGGCTCGCGCGGTGCATCACGTAGTCGTCGCGGTCGGCGGTGTCGGTGTCCTCGCCGAAGTGGATCATCCGCCGCTTGATCCTGGCCATCACGATGGCGTGCCGCAGCGCCGCGTACACCAGGTGCCAGTCGAGGTCGCGCACTGTATGCCCGCTCAGCTCTTCGTATTTCGTGACCACTTCGGAGCGGCGCAGGAAGTCGGGCAGACCCGGCTGGTCGAATCGCTCGGCGAGATCCTGGAAGAACCGGTGGATGAAGATGATCCACGCCACGTCCAGTTCGCGCGGGCCCAGACCGGCCATCTCCCAGTCCAATACGGCCACCGGTTCGAAGCCGTCGTAGATCACGTTGCCCGGACGGGCGTCACCCCAGGAGAGCACCTCCGGTCCGGGATCGGCGGGCCAGTGCGCGTCCAACCAGTCGAATGCCCGCTCGATGAGCGGGATCGGGAATCCGTCATCGGCCAGCGCCCACCGGTACCAGGCGCGATGCCAGTCGACGTGCCTGCGCAACGCGTCTCCGGGGCCGTCCAGCATCGGAAAGCGCAGCGCCGCATCGGGAATCGCGTGGATGCGGGCGATGATGTCGAGGGTCCGCTCGGTCAGCCGGGCGCGCTCGGCCGGCTCGGCGTCGAAGAGCCAGCCGTAGAAGACATAGGGCGGGTTGTCGGCGGGCACCCGGCCGTCCACCCGGCGCATGACGAAAAATGTGGTGCCCAGGTGGCTTTCGTCCTCCTCGAGCCAGCACAGCTGCGGCACCGGCACATCCGTGGCCGCGGCGACGCCCTCCATCACGTGGTATTGGCGCGCCAGATCGTAGGTTTCGAAGACCGGGAACGCCCCGGGTTCCGGCGCGAGCCGGGCCACGAACGAACCGGACTCGGCGACTCCGCCCGCCTGCCATTCGGCGTCGAAGAACACCGACGTGCTCGACATCCCCGACCCCTGCGGCTTCGCCAGCGCGCTGATGCGCGGCGGGGCGTCGGCGCCCACCCGGGCACCGAGCCAGCGCGAGAGATCGGCCCCCACCTCGTCGAGATCGCGGTCGCTGACGGTGAGCCTGCGCTGCGCGGTGGGGTCCGGCTCGTCGGCCATGGTCGTCCTCCTCGTCCCTCGGGCGTCACACCGCCCGGTCCGGCGCTGCCTCCCGGACTACGCGACTGTAACGCGTTCTAGGTGCGGGTCGGGGGCGATCGGATGATCCGCCCACTGGGTGGCATCAGGGATTGACTCGGGGGTGGGTCATCCTTTCGAGCGACGCCCGCTACACCGTCCGGCCGACCCGGAAATCGGGAACTCGCCGGACGCGGGGAGGCGCCGCCTCCGCATAGGTTCGAAGGGCCCCGGGGTGGACTACGAAGGAGTGGCGGTGGCCATGAGCGCGACGCAGGTACTGGAGCGGATCGATGACGTGGACCCCGTCGAGGTGCGGCCGTGGCATCCCCTCGCGCGGATCGTATTCCGTTTCTGCTTCAGCTATTTCACGTTGTTCTGCCTCGTCTTCGCGCAGATCCTGTTCGTCTTCACGGGCTACGCGGCTCGCTGGTTGCCGGACGACGCGATTGTGTGGCAGATGCGGGCTACCGCGCCGCTGACCGAGTGGGTCGGCGAGCACATCTTCGGTGTCGAGGCCGTCCTGCACATGTCGGGCAGCGGCGACCAGACCGTGTTCTGGGTGCTCGTCGCGACGGTGCTCGCCGTGGCCGTGCTCGTCACGGCGGTCTGGTCGATCGCCGACCGGCGGCGTCCCGCCTACCCGACGCTGGCCGCGTGGTTCGTGACCGGGATGCGGCTGTGCCTGGGCGGGCAGATGCTGCTCTACGGCTCGGTCAAAGCGGTGCCGAACCAGATGCCCTACCCCGAGCTGACCACCCTGCTCGAGCCCTACGGCAACCTCAGCCTGATGGGCGTGCTGTGGAACCAGGTGGGCGTGTCCCCGGCCTACCAGGTGCTGCTCGGCACGGCCGAGGTCCTGGGCGGTCTGCTGCTGTTCCTGCCGCGCACCGCCACCGCGGGCGCGCTGCTGAGCCTGGTGAGCATGGCGCAGGTGTTCGTGCTGAACATGACCTACGACGTGCCGGTCAAGATCCTGTCCTTCCACCTGGTGCTGCTGAGCCTGATCGTGCTCGCGCCGCAAGCGAAGCGTCTGCTGAATTTCCTTGTGCTGCAACGGGTTACGGAACCCGCCGTGCAGCCGAAGCTGTTCGGCTCGGCGCGGGCCAACCGGATCGCGGCCGTGGTTCAGGTGGCGCTCGGGCTGTGGGTGTGCGCCGGCGCCGGATACGGGGCGTGGGTCAACTGGCGCGAATACGGCTACGGCGCACCGAAACCCGAGCTCTACGGCATCTGGGACGTCACCGAGTTCGCGGTCGAGGGTACGCCGGTGCCGCCGCTCACCACCGACGAATACCGGTGGCAGCGACTGATCATCGACACCCAGCTCACCAGCTACCAGCGCATGGACGACACCATGGTGCCCACCGTGACCGACATCGACGCCGAAGCCCGCACCATCACCGTGAACTCCGCCGCGGACGGAGTCACCCGGGTCGCCGTGTTCACCTACGACCGTCCCGACCCCGACCGGCTCGTGCTGCGCGGGGAGATCGAGGGCAGGCCGGTCGCGCTCACGCTCGAGGAGTTCGATCTGGACTCGCTGCCGCTGCGCGGCGACCGGTTCCACTGGGTGCAGAACGCGCCCGAGAACTGAGGCACGGCGCGTCGGCCGGGCGCTGATTGCTCGTTCCGGCCGGTCACGCCGTAGGCTCGAAGATTGTGCCGAACACGTCAGACACCCCCGAGCAGCAGCCGACCGGCGACCCGAACTACCTGGTCGGGCTGGACCTGAACGGTCGCCGCGTCGTCGTGATCGGCGGTGGCACCGTCGCCCAGCGCAGGCTCGGCCTGCTCATCGCCTCCGGCGCCGACGTGCACGTCATCAGCCGCGAGGTGACCCCCGCCGTCGAGGGGATGGCGACCTCCGGTCAGCTCACCCTCACCCTGCGCGCCTATGTCGACGGCGACCTGGCCGACGCCTGGTACGCCATCGCGTGCACCGATGAACCCGAGACCAACGCCGCCGTCGTCGCCGAGGCCGACCGGCGGCGGGTGTTCTGCGTCCGCGCCGACGTCGCCCGCCTCGGCAGCGCCGTCACCCCCGCCACCGCCCGCTACGACGGGCTCACCCTCGGCGTGCTCGCCAGCGGGCAGCACCGGCGTTCCGCGGCCGTGCGCAACGCGCTGCTCGAGGCGCTGCAATCGGGTGTGGTGACCGATGATTCGATCCCCGTGACGCCCGGCGTCGCGCTGGTGGGCGGCGGCCCCGGCGATCCCGACCTGATCACCGTGCGCGGCCGCAGGTTGCTGGCGCGCGCCGACCTCGTGGTCGCCGACCGGCTCGCCCCGCCGGAACTGCTGGCCGAACTCGGGCCCGACGTCGAGGTGATCGACGCCGCGAAGATCCCTTACGGCCGCGCGATGGCGCAGGAGGCGATCAACACCGCGCTCGTGGACGGCGCGAAGGCGGGCAAGTTCGTGGTGCGGCTCAAGGGCGGCGACCCGTATGTGTTCGGCCGCGGGTACGAGGAACTCGAGGCGTGCGTCGAGGCGGGCGTGCCCGTGACGGTGGTGCCGGGCGTCACCAGTCCCATCTCGGTGCCCGCCGCCGCGGGCATCCCGGTGACCCACCGCGGTGTGACGCACGAGTTCGTGGTGGTGAGCGGGCACGTCGCGCCGGATCATCCGGACTCGCTGGTCGACTGGCCCGCGCTGGCGCGGCTGCGCGGCACGCTGGTGCTGATGATGGCAGTGGAGCGGACCGAGCAGTTCGCCACCGCGCTGCTCGACGGCGGCAGGCCCGCCGACACCCCGGCTACCGTGATCCAGGAGGGAACGCTGCGCACCCAGCGCGTGCTGCGCGCGGATCTCGGCACCGTCGCCGCGCGGGTCCGCGACGAGGGCATCCGTCCGCCCGCGATCATCGTCATCGGGCCGACGGCGGGATTCTCGGCCGAGTAGCGGGATCTCGGCCGTGCCCCGGCGGACCGCCCTCGCCTCCCGCTCGCCCGTGGGATCGGGTAACCAGCACCGTGGTTTACAGTGACTCACTGTGCTCGAGAAACCCGCGGCGACGATGCAGTATCCGGTGACGCAGCGGGCCTTCGGGCTCGCGATATTGGTCCTGAGCGGGCTGCAGCTCATGGTGGTGCTCGACGGCACGGTCGTGATCTTCGCGCTGCCGCGCCTGCAGGACCAGATGGGACTGTCCAGCGCGGGTAGCGCGTGGACCGTCACCTCCTACGGTCTCACCTTCGCCGGCCTCATGCTGCTCGGCGGCCGCCTCGGTGACGCGTTCGGGCGCAAACGCATGCTCATCGTCGGCGTCGGCGTATTCACGCTGGCCTCGCTGGTCTGCGGCCTCGCCCAAGGGGCGGGCATGCTCATCGGGGCCCGCGCGGTGCAGGGTGCGGGCGCGGCGATCGCGGCCCCCGCCGCGCTGGCTCTGGTGGCCACCACCTTCGCCCCCGGACCGGCCCGCAACCAGGCGATCGCCATCGTCGGTTCCATGGTCGGCATCGGCTCGGTGGGCGGTCTCGTCGTGGGCGGCGCGCTCACCGAGGTGTCGTGGCGGTGGATCTTCCTCATCAACGTCCCCATCGGCGCGCTCATCGTGCTCGGCGCGGTGTACTGCCTGGCCGACACCGGCCACCACCGCGTCACCTTGGACATCCGGGGCGCTGTGCTCGGCACGCTGGCGTGCGCGGCGATCGTCTTCGGCGCGACCGAAGGCCCGCAGTTCGGCTGGACCAGTCCGGTGATCATCGGGTCGATCGCGGGCGGTCTCATCCTGCTGGTGATCTTCGTGCTCGCGGAGCGCAACGTGAACGACCCGCTGCTGCCGTGGTCGCTGTTCGACAGTCGCGACCGCGTCACCACCTTCCTACTCATCCTGCTGGCCGGCGGCGTGCTCGGCGCGATGACGTACTTCGTCGCCCAGTTCATGCAGAACGTCATCGGCTACAGCCCGCTGCAAGCCGGCCTGGCCTCGATCCCGTTCACCATCGGCATCGGCGTCGGCGGCGCGCTGGCCTCCAAACTCGCCATGCTCGTCGCGCCGCGCTGGCTGCTGACCGGCGCGGCGACGGTGCTCGCCATCGGCCTGCTGTTCGGCTCCACCCTCGACGGCGACGTGAGCTATCTGCCGACGCTGCTGATCCTCTTGCTCGTCATCGGGTTCGGTGTCGGCATCGCGATGGTGGTCGCGCCGCTGTGCGTGCTGGTGAACGTGCCGCCGTCCGATATCGGCCCGCTCGCCGCCGTCGGGCAGATGTTCATGAACCTGGGCACCCCGATGGCGATCGGTGTGCTCACCCCGATCGCGGTGTCGCGCACGCTGTCGCTCGGCGGCACCACCGGCAAGGCCTCGGAGATGAACCCGGCCGAGATCGCGGCGCTCGGCAGCGGCTACACGTTCGTCCTCGCGGTGTGCGCGGGCATCGCGGTGCTGATCGGCCTGATCGCGCTCACGTTGCGCTTCACGCCGCAGCAGGTCGCCCAAGCCCACCACGCGCAGGAAGAGGCGCAGCGGGCCTGAGCGGCCGTCAGAACTGGCCGACGACCTTGCGCGGGGTGAGCCGCACGATCACCCGCTCGTCCTGCGCGGCGTCCGGGTTGATCTTGTCGAAGGTCTGACCGGTGTACTTCAGGGCGAGCTCGTCGGGGAGCTGCTTGTCCGGGTCGGGGGTCACGGTGGCCGTGCCGCGGATCTCGGCGTAGATCTGCGGCTGATCGGGCGGGCTGATCAAGATGGTGATCCGCGGGTCTTTGGCCAGGTTCTTGGCCTGCTGGCGGGTGGCGGTGGTGGAATACAGCAGGTCGTCGCCCTCGCGCTTGAGCCAGATCACCTTCAGCTGCGGGTGACCGTCGGGGCCGAGGGTGGCGACGGTCGCGTAGACCTTCTCATCGTCGATGTACTTCTTGAGTGCGTCGGAGAGTGTCGATGTCACGCTTGGTGGAAACAACGTGGCGCACGGGCGGATTCCGTATCGCGCACGATGATTCGAAAGGGATCCGGCGGGCCCGTGCCGTGCCTGTGCCGGGCGGCTCGAAACCGCCGGTCGACGGTGGGAAATCGCACACTCCCGCGGCGTTGTCGGGGCCGGGATCGCCGGGGACACTGGGCCGATGGGGATCGAGGAGGATCTGCTCGCCCGATGGGCGGCGCTGGCCAGGCCCGGCACCGAGCACGTGGGCGAGGACCTGGTGCGCCGCTATCGGGAACCGCACCGGCACTATCACACGGTCGAGCACCTGGCGGCCATGCTGCGCGTGATCGACGAGCTCGCGGCCGGCGCCGACGACCCGGACGCCGTGCGCTACGCCGCGTTCTTCCACGACGCGATCTACGCGGTGGACCGCGACGACAACGAGGCGCGCAGCGCCGAACTCGCGGAGACCACCTTGCGCGAACTCGGGCTCCCCGAGGACTTGGTCCGCGAGGTGGTCCGGTTGGTGCTCGTCACCGCGGCCCACGCCCCCGAGGCCGGTGATCGCAACGGCGGCGTCCTCTGCGACGCCGACCTGGCGATCCTCGCGGCGGGCGAATCCGCTTACGCCGCATACGCTTCGGCGGTGCGGGCGGAGTACGCGCACGTCCCGGACGATCTGTACCGCAAGGGGCGGTCGGCGGTGCTGGCGAACCTCGCCGCGCTGCCGCAGCTGTTTCACACGGACACCGGGCGGGAACGGTATGAGTCGGTGGCGCGCGCCAATCTCGCGGCGGAATTGGCGCGGCTCTCGGGGCGCGCCGGCTGATACCGGACTCGATTCCCGCGGGCGACGCGGGGCCGATCGCACAGGGCCGCCCTCCGGCGGACGCTGTCGATCCACGCCGTGTTCTTCGATGCTGCCGACGGTGTCGATCCGGCCGAATCGAGACAGCGCCGTGTCCACCGCGAGCCGGTTGACCGCCTCGCCGGAGACGTCCCCGGCGACCGTGACGACATCGCCGCCAAACGTGGCGAGCCCCGCCTCGGAAACGTCCACCGCCACCACCCGATACCCGCGCTCGGCGAACAGCTCGGCGGTCGCGCGCCCGATGCCCGACGCGGCACCGGTTATCAGGGCGACAGGTGCGCCGTCGGGAGACAGTGTCATGGAACAGCTTTCGCGTGGGGCACCCGGTCCAGCGTTCCCGTCACACCCTCGCGACGCACGCGTTCGGATCGCCGCGATCGAATCGCAACGGGGTGCCGCGCGATGGACCCACGTACGCGAACGACAAACGGCACCGCGGTGGTGGACCTGCCCGGGGAAGTTCCCGTGGCTGTGCGCGCCGCGACCAACCCTCAGGTGATGATGAGAAGTTCCGTAGGCGAAGCGATTTCGGCACGCAGCCCGGCCTTGCCCGCCACCCGGGCGACGGCGCGGATATCGCCCGGCTCGGCGCGGGTGAGCACCAGGGCGCGGGCGAGCAACCCCTTGTGGTGCTTGTTGAAGTGGCTCACCACGGTGCGGGAACCGTCGGGGTGCTCGGTGAGGACGTTCGCGGTGATCGCGCCCGGCACCCGCCCGAGCTGCTGATAGACGCCCGAACGCAGGTCGATCACCAGATCGTCGGCGGCTTCGGCGCGCAGCGCGGCGGGCAGGTCGTCGCGCCACACGGCCGAGAGCGTGGGCAGGCCGGGCAGTTTGGACCCGCCGGAGAGGCGGTAGGCCGGGATGGGATCGGTCGCGCGCACCGCGCCGAACAGCGCCGAGCCGATTGCCAGCCGCGCGTCGGCCTTGGCGCGCTGCGCCTTGGTGAACGACTTCGCGTCCAGCGCGTCGTACAGCACGCCGGTGTAGCGCTCCAGCGCCGGACGGGTCGGCGAGATGCGCAGCGCCGCGTTGCGCGCGAGCTCCGCGTCAGCCCCCTTGCCGAGCCCCAGCGCGGAGCGGGCCGCGTCGGGGTCGGCCGACAGCGCGATCACCTCGGTGACCAGTTTGTCGCGCACCGCCGTGAGCTGCGGCATCGCGAGCGCGTCCAGGTCCAGGGGCGCGCCCGTGCCGCCGTCGGACTTGGTTTCGGAGGGAGGAAGCAGCACCAGCACGAGCCGTTACGGTACCGGCCGCCCGCCGCCGGGCCGCGAAAGGGATAATGCCTTGCAGACGCCGCGCGGCCAGGGACTACGCTTCAGAGCCGTGATCACCCGCCTCTCGCACCTTTTCCTGCGTACTCTGCGCGACGATCCCGCCGACGCCGAGGTACCCAGTCACAAGCTTCTCGTCCGCGCCGGATACGTGCGCCGGGTCGCCCCGGGCGTGTACTCGTGGCTGCCGCTCGGCCTGCGCGTGCTGCGCAAGGTCGAGAACGTGGTGCGCGAGGAGATGAACGCCATCGGCGCGCAGGAGATCTCGCTGCCCGCGCTGCTGCCGCGCGAACCGTACGAGACCACCAACCGGTGGACCGAATACGGCGACGCCCTGTTCCGCCTCCAGGACCGCAAGGGCGCCGACTACCTGCTCGGCCCCACCCACGAGGAGCTGTTCGCGCTCACCGTGAAGAGCGAGTACAACTCCTATAAGGATCTGCCGGTCACGCTCTACCAGATCCAGACCAAGTACCGCGACGAGGAACGCCCGCGCGCGGGCATCCTGCGCGGGCGCGAGTTCGTGATGAAGGACTCCTACTCCTTCGACCTCGACGAAGACGGCCTGAAGGCCAGCTACAACGCCCACCGCGACGCCTACAAGCGCATCTTCGACCGCCTCGACGTGCGGTACGTGATCGTGGCCGCCACCTCGGGCGCGATGGGCGGCAGCGCGTCGGAGGAGTTCCTGGCCGACAGCCCCGTCGGCGAGGACACCTACGTGCTGTGCCGTGAGTCCGGCTACGCGGCCAATGTGGAGGCGGTGGTCACGCCCGCTCCCGAACCGCAGCCGGTCGAGGGCAAGCCCGAGGCCGTCGTCCACGACACCCCCGACACCCCGACCATCGCGACGCTGGTCGAGTGGGCGAATCGGGCGGGCGTCCTCGGCCGCGAGGCCACCGCCGCCGACACGCTCAAGAACGTGATGGTGAAGCTGCGCCACCCCGACGGCAAGACCGAGATCGTCGGCATCGGCGTGCCCGGTGACCGCGAGGTGGACGACAAGCGCCTGTCCGCGTCGGTCGAGCCCGCCGAGGTCGAACTGCTCGACGAGGCCGACTTCGCCGCCAACCCGTTCCTGGTGAAGGGCTACATCGGCCCGAAGGCGTTGCAGGAGAACGGTATCCGCTACCTGGTCGACCCGCGCGTGGTGACCGGCACGGCGTGGATCACCGGCGCCGACAGCCCCGGCAAGCACGTGGTGGGCCTGGTCGCGGGCCGCGACTTCACCCCCGACGGCACCATCGAGGCCGCCGAGGTCCGCGACGGCGATCCCTCGCCCGATGGGCGCGGCACCCTGGTGTCGGCGCGCGGCATCGAGATCGGCCACATCTTCCAGCTCGGCTACAAGTACACCGACGCGTTCGAGGTGGACGTGCTCGGCGAGAACGGCAAGCCGGTGCGGCTCATCATGGGCTCCTACGGTGTCGGCGTCTCCCGCATGGTCGCGGTGGTGGCCGAGCAGCAGCACGACGAGAAGGGCCTGCGCTGGCCCGCCGCGATCGCGCCCTTCGATGTGCACGTCGTCATCGCGAACAAGGACGACGCCGCCCGCGCGGGCGCCGAGGAGGTCGTGGCCGGACTCGACGCCCACGGTCTGGACGTGCTGTTCGACGACCGCACCGCCTCGCCCGGCGTGAAGTTCAAGGACGCCGAACTGCTCGGCATGCCGTGGGTGCTGGTCATCGGCCGCGGCTGGGCCGAGGGCAAGGTGGAACTGCGCAACCGTTTCACCGGCGAGGCCGAGGACGTGCCCGCCGCCGACGCGGTCGCCACCGTGGTCGCGCGGATTCGCGGCTGATATCGCGCGTTGCGCCCCGGCCCGTTCGACGGGCCGGGGCGCTGTGCGTTTCAGGGTCGGTTGTCACGTACTCCCGCGGGTTCCGCGCCCACCCGCACCAGCAGTTTGCCCACGTTGCGCCCGGTGAGCAGCCCGCGGAACGCCTCGGGCGCCCGGTCCAGCCCGTCGACGATGTCCTCGCGGTAGCGCACCTTCCCGTCGCGCAGCCAGCCGCTCATGTCGCGGACGAAGGCGTCGTGGTGGGTCGGGACGAACTCGGACTGGAGGAAACCCCGCACGGTCAGGCTGAGGGTCAGCACGCGCCGCAGGAAGCCGGGCAGCCGGTCGACGCCGACGGGCGCCTCGGTGGCGTTGTAGCCGGAGACCAAGCCGCACACCGGAATCCGGGCGAAGATGTTCAGCCGCTCGAGCACCGTCTCGGTGACGGCGCCGCCGACGTTCTCGAAGTACACGTCCACCCCGTCGGGTGTGGCCGCGGCCAGGTCCTCGGTGAAGGTGGGAGAGCGGTGATCGATCGCGGCGTCGAAGCCGAACTCCTCGATGAGCAGGCGGCACTTCTCCGGACCTCCGGCGATGCCGACCGCCCGCGCGCCGTGGATCCGCGCGATCTGGCCCACCGCGGAGCCGACCGGTCCGGCCGCCGCGGCGACCACCACGGTCTCGCCGGGGCGCGGCTTGCCGATCTCCAGCAGACCGGCGTAGGCGGTGAACCCCGGCATGCCCAGGACGCCGAGCGCGGTGGAGATCGGCGCGGATGCGTCGATGCGGGAGACCGTCGCGGCGTCGACCACCGCGTGCGTCTGCCACCCGGGGTAGCCCAGCACCACGTCGCCTGCCGCGTAGTCGGGCGACTCCGAGCGCACGACCTCGCTGACGGTGCCGCCGACGATCACATCCCCCAATTCCAGTGGTGCGGCATAGGATTTCGCCGTGCTCATCCGCCCGCGCATGTACGGGTCGAGCGAGAGATAGACGGTGCGCACCAGCAGTTGGCCCGGCCCCGGCTCGGGTAATTCGACGGTGACGAACTCGAAGTCGCTGTCGCTCGGTTCGCCGATGGGGCGGTTGGCGAGTCGGACCTGGGTGCTCTTCGTGCTCATATGTCGTCTCCCTGGAGGGTCGCTGATCGGGGGCCGCGACGGGTCCGGTTCGGAGTCGCACGCACCCGGACGCGCGGCGTCGCCCGGCCGGCTCGCGACTGCCGTCCAGCTTCGACAAATCCCGGCGGCGCGAAATTCCCGCACCGCGAGGCCCGGAGTGCGCGGGGCGTTTCCTGCGCCGATGTCGGAAAGTGGCTGTCAACCTACGCTCGCGTAGGTGAAAGTGCTGGTCAGCGTCCCGGGAAGGGCGCGCGCGGGGCTGTTACCCACTGGTAAGTTGACCGGCATGACCGATGCGTTGTTGTTCAACCCCGCCACCTACGACCCGCAGCAGTTCGACGCCGAGACGCGACGACTGCTGAAGGCCACCATCGAGTGGTTCGAGAGCCGGGGCAAGCGGCAGCTGCTCGACGACGACCACAACGCGGTGTGGACCGCGGACTTCCTCGACTTCGTCGCGAAGGAGAAGTTGTTCGCGACCTTCCTCACCCCGGCGGCCTACGCCGACGGCGACGAGAACCGCCGCTGGGACGCCGCCCGCAACGCGGCCCTGTCGGAGATCTTCGGCTTCTACGGCCTGGCCTACTGGTACGCCGAACAGGTCACCATCCTCGGCCTCGGCCCGATCTGGCAGAGCGACAACGAGGCCGCCAAGCGGCGCGCCGCCGCCGACCTCGCCGACGGTCAGGTCATGGCGTTCGGGCTCTCGGAGCAGAAGCGCGGCGCCGACATCTACAACACCGATATGGTGCTCACCCCCACCGAGCCGGGCAGCGCCGATCACGAGGCCGGAATCCTGTTCCGCGCCAACGGGTCCAAGTACTACATCGGCAATGGCAACGTGGCGAGCATGGTGTCGGTGTTCTCCCGCCGCTCCGACGTGGAGGGCGCCGAGGGGTACGTGTGGTTCGCGGCCGACAGCCGGCACGAGAACTACCACCTCATCGATAACGTTGTGCGCCAGCAGATGTACGTGAGCACGTTCCGGCTGGAGGACTACCCGGTGCGCGCCGAGGACATCCTGCACACCGGCCCGGAAGCGTTCTCGGCCGCGCTGAACACGGTGAACGTCGGCAAGTTCAACCTGTGCCACGGCGGTATCGGCATGGTGGAGCACTCTTTCTACGAGGCCATCACCCACGCCAACAACCGCATCCTCTACGGCAAGCGCGTCACCGACTTCCCGCACGTGCGCAGCAATTTCGTCGACGCCTACACGCGCATCGTGGCCATGAAGCTGTTCAGCGACCGCGCCGTCGACTACTTCCGGACCGCGAGCCTCGACGACCGGCGCTACCTGCTGTTCAACCCGATGACCAAGTCCAAGGTCACCTCCGAGGGCGAAGTGGTGATCACGCTGCTGCTGGATGTGCTGGCGGCCAAGGGATTCGAGAAGAACACCTACTTCAACGAGGTGCAGCGGCTCATCAACACGCTGCCCCGGCTCGAGGGCACCGTGCACGTGAACGTCGGGCAGATCCTGAAGTTCATGCCCAACTACCTGTTCAACCCCAAGGAGTACCCGGAGGTCGGCACCCGCCAGGACGCGGCCGACGACGAGTTCTTCTGGCGGCAGGGTCCGGCGCGCGGCGCGGGCAAGGTGCAGTTCGCCGACTGGAGCCCGGTGTACGAGAAGCACTCCGACGTGCCGAACGTGGCGCGCTTCTACGAGCAGGCCCAGGCCCTGCGCACCCTGCTGGCCACCGCCGCGCCCGACGCCGACCAGCAGCAGGACCTCGACTTCATGCTCACCATCGGCCACCTGTTCTCCCTGGTGGTCTACGGCCAGCTGATCCTGGAGCAGGCCGCCCTTACCGGCCTCGACGTCGACGTGCTGGACCGCATCTTCGACTTCCAGGTACGCGACTTCAACGGCTACGCCACGACCCTCTACGGCAAGCCCTCCGCCACCCCGGCGCAGCAGGAGTGGGCGCTGTCGGCCCTGCGCACCCCGGTCGCGGATCGGGAGCGTTTCGACCGCGTGTGGGCGCAGGTCGCGTCGTATGACGGCGCGTATGAGATGCGGCCCTGAGCAAGGAGATTCGCGCACTCCGGGGGTGAGCCCGGTGGGCGTGACGGCCCGGCGCGCGTGTCAGCTTGGTGGTGCGTCGGGCAGGAGCCGTGTGGCATGCCGACTGCGCGAGTAGACCGCCCCGGCGACGGTGCGCCGCTGCCGCCCATGTCCGGTGCGCGGCGGTGGGTGCTGAGCGCATCACCTCGCGCGGTCCGGTGACGCTCGATTCTGCGCGCGTGGTGGCGCGGTGCGGTCGCAGCGTGGCGTTGTCGCCGTGGGCGAATCCGGGGCGGCGCGGTCCGGCCGTCGTTCGGGGCCGTTCGGGTGGCGGCGCCCGTGGCGGCTGGTGGCGAGAGTTCGTGTCATCGACCAGCTGGGTGAACGCGTGCTCGTGGTGCCGAGGCCGAGCGGGCTGGTCTGGTGGCGCGCGGGTGGATCGGGTGTGAGGCCGGTCGCTCGTGGGCGGCCGAATCGGGCGGCCGCGCCTAGAATTCGGGCATGTCCGAGCGACGGCGATTCCGGTGGGCCTGGTGGTTACTGGCCTATGCCGCGTTCGGGCTCGGTGTGCTCGGGGTGGTGCTGCCCGGGCTGCCGACCGTGCCGTTCATCCTGCTGTCGGCCTATGCCGCCGCGCGCGGTTCGGAGCGCCTGCACCACCGGCTGCTCACCGATCGCCGGTTCGGCCCGATGATCCGTGACTGGCAGGAGCACGGTGCCGTCAGCCGCCGCGCCAAGTGGCTGGCGGTGACCACCATGACCGTGTGCGCGGTGATCCTGTTCCTCGTCTCGCCGATGTGGTGGGTCGCCGCGTTCGGCACCTCGATCATGGTGATCGTCGGCACCTGGCTCTGCTTCCGGCCGGAGCCGCCGGCCCCCGAGGACGCGCGGCTCGCGGACCGAGTGGAATCGCCGGACCGGGCCTAGCTTCCGCGTCCGAACGATCTTGTCTGCCCGACCGCTCGGCTTCGACCGGATGACCCGGTGCCGCTGCTGACATCGGGAGACTCCGCTGTCGCCTGTGTTGGACACGTTCCGGCGCGGGCATGTGATGTCGGCGACCGGCAGCAGCGCTTGGGCGGGAACCACCCGTACGCGTGCTGGGCGCCGCGGTGCTGGGCGATGAACCGGCCCTCGATGGTGCCTACGGCCCGGGTAGTCGAGCACGGCGGTGTGATGGTCTGGGGTCGGCTGCGGCGGTGCGATGTTCACCCCCGTCCCGCGGTTTACCCCCGTCCCGCGCGAGAGCTCCGCAGCCACGCCCGGGGGAGTGGCTGGTTCGGTGGTCGAGCCCGGGGGTGTGGCTGGTTCCGTGGTGGCGCCCGGTGGGTGCGATGGCTCCGCAGTAGCCCGAGACGGCTCCGGGGTGCGTTCTCAGGGCTTCCCGGGGAACGCCGCCGTCGGCTCGCCGAGGATCACGCGCCAGCGGGCGAGGCGGAGCGCGGATTCGGTGAGCGCCTCGACGGCGGTGCGGCGGGTCTGCTCGGTGCCGCCCTGCTCGGCGACGGCGCGCCAGGCGATGGCCGTGTCGTTCTCGACGGTGGCGGCGAGGCGGGCGGCGTCGATGGACCCTTCGATCGGGAAGGGCATCGTGTAGGCGGGGTCGGGCGGGGGAGCGGTGACCCCGGCGGCCTCGAGGGCGTCGACGGTGGCGTCGCGGCGGGCACGGTGCGCGGCGGTGCTCTCGGACACCAGGCGGGTGCGTTCGGGCGAGGCCCAGGCCGCGATCACACCGTAGGCGTAGACGGCGGCGTGTTCGGCGGCCAGGGCGTCCAGCAGGGCGCGGTTCTCGGCGTCGGTCATGCGAGCAGCACCTCCGCGTGGGCCGCGCAGGCCGCGCTGATCGACGCGAGCAGGCCCGAACGGTAACCGGACAGGGTGGCGGCCAGTTGCGCGGCCGAATCCCGCGAACTCGTCAGCCGCGCGCGCAACTCGTCCACGCCGGCCGGTGCGACCGGGGCGCCGGTGGCCCCCGGGCTCGCGGCGGCCGAGACGGGCGTGAGTTCGCGGGTGCGGTGCACCGGCGTGGTGCCGTCGCCGTAGACGCCGATCACTCGCGCCACCTCGTCGCGCAGCGCGTCGGCGTGCGCCGTGCGTTCGGCCGCGATCGCGGTGAGCGCGGCGTGCCGCTCCGGGGCCAGCGCGATCGCCGCCGTGGCGGCCGCGGCGTCGGCCCGGGCCGTGATCTCTTGCGCGGCAAGGGGATCGGGATCGTGAATCGTGTCGTCGGTACACCCGGCGACCGCTCCCACGGCCAGCGCGCCCACGGCGCCGGCCCCCGCGACCCGGAACGCGGTCCGACGATCGAACACGCTGTGGCGCGTGGGTTCGGCTGCCGCACAGGCGAACTCGTCACGGACGATAACGACGCGGCCCCCGGAGGTGTGCCGGTCGGCGCGACTGCCGGAGCGAAACCCCGCGCGCGGCGGGTGGGGTAGACGGATGGGCACCGCACTATCGTGCCAGACCGCCCCGACGCCCCCGACCACCCCGCCCCGGCCGTACACGGCGGAAGTGGCACCGCGACACCCGCGCGCGACCCGCCGTGTCCGGCGCGATGACCAGGCCCGCTGGTCCTATACACTCTCGTGGCGCGTTACGCTAGACCTTCGGTACAGAAAATTCCGACCGCGTCACAACTGAACCAGGAGCCGCCCACATGCCCATGCCGACGGAGGAACGGGTGAGCCAGCTCGTCGCTGGACTCGTCGAACGCCGAGGATTCGACCTCGAGGGCGTCGACATCACGACGGGCGGGCAGGCCAGGGTCATCGTGACGGTCGACAGCGACGGTACCGCCGATCTGGACGCCGTCGCCACCCTCAGTTCGGACCTGTCGGCGGTGCTCGACGACGCGGGCGATTTCGGGGAGACGCCCTACCTGCTCGAGGTCACCACCCCGGGCATCGACCGCCCCCTCACCGCCGCCAGACATTGGCGCAGGGCCCAGGGCCGCAAGGCCCGAATAACCCTGCGCCCGGACGCCGAGCCTCCCGAACCCGGCGGCTCGTCGCGGTTCGAGGCGCGGATCGGCGCCCTGGGCGAGGATGCCGTCGCGCTGGTGCTCGGCGGCAAACGCAATCCGCACCGCGTGACCGTGCCGCTGGCCGATATCGCCGAAGCCGTGGTGCAGGTCGAGTTCACCCCGCCGGGGGCGCGGGAACTGGAGCTCGCGGGCGGGGTCGCTCCCGGCCGCCCGGCACCGGGACAGGACGACGTCCCGGACCCCACCGATGCAGTACCCGTAGCAGCGTCCGGTTCGACCGAAGGGATCGTGGAATGAACATCGAAATCGAAGCCCTGCGCGCGATCGTCGCCGACAAGGGGATCTCGATCGAGACGGTGATATCCGCGATCGAGTCGGCGCTGTTGACCGCCTACCGCCACACCGAGGGCCACCAGCCCAACGCGCGGATCGACATCAACCAGAAGACCGGTGTGGTCCGCGTGATGGCCCGCGAGGTCGACGCCGACGGCAACGTCGTGTCCGAATGGGATGACACGCCGGAGGGTTTCGGCCGGATCGCGGCCACCACGGCCCGCCAGGTGGTGTTGCAGCGGCTGCGCGACGCCGAGAACGAGAAGTCCTTCGGCGAGTTCTCCACCCACGAGGGCGATATCGTCGGCGGCGTCGTGCAGCGCGACGCGCGCGCCAACGCCCGCGGCACCGTGGTGGTGCGCATCGGCAGTGAACTGCACGGCACCGAGGGCCTGATCCCGCCGGCCGAGCAGGTGCCCGGTGAGACCTACGAGCACGGCGACCGCATCAAGTGCTACGTGGTGGGTGTCTCGCGCGGCCCGCGCGGCCCGCAGATCACACTCTCGCGCACGCACCCGAATCTGGTGCGCCGGTTGTTCGCGCTGGAGGTGCCCGAGATCGCCGACGGTTCGGTCGAGATCGTCGCGGTGGCGCGCGAGGCCGGGCACCGCTCCAAGATCGCGGTGCGCTCCACCGTGCCCGGCGTGAACGCCAAGGGCGCGTGCATCGGCCCGATGGGCCAGCGCGTGCGCAACGTGATGAGCGAGCTGGCCGGCGAGAAGATCGACATCATCGACTACGCCGAGGATCCCGCCACCTTCGTCGGCAACGCGCTGTCGCCGTCGAAAGTGGTGTCGGTCACGATCGTGGACGCCGACGCCCGCGCGGCCCGCGTGGTGGTGCCCGATTTCCAGCTTTCGCTGGCGATCGGCAAGGAGGGCCAGAACGCCCGCCTCGCCGCCCGCCTGACCGGTTGGCGCATCGATATCCGCAGCGACGCGGCCCCTGACGTGGGCGGCGGCATGCGGACGGAGGCGCACCGCAGTTGACCCGAGTCCCCACCGCGCACACCGGATCCACGCCCGGCGATGACAAGTCGGCAACATCTGTGGGGGAGGGGTGCGGCGCGCCGCACGCGGCAGCGGTAGAGTGGTCCAAGGTTCAGCACGAGCCTTCGGCTTCTACGCCCGATCGCACCACCGAGCAACACCGCGCACCCTCGCGGCGCTCGGCCCCGGTGCGGACGTGCGTGGGATGCCGGAAGCGCGAGTTGGCCGCCGACCTGTTGCGGATCGTGGCACAAGATCGGGAATCCGGAGACGGATCCCGTATCGTCATGATCGTTCCCGATCCGCGGCGCAGACTTCCCGGGAGGGGTGCCTGGTTGCACCCCCTTTCGGCTTGTCTGAGCACGGCAGTTCGGCGCCGAGCGATCGGCAGAGCACTACGAGTGTCCGGAACACTGGATATCTCAGCCCTGGAGCAGTACCTCGAGAACAGGCACGAGCACTCATGAGCACACCGTGAAGTACCAACGATGAACGTCCATCGGAGATAACCCGAGGTCGTGCGGGCCGCCGTCCCCTGAAACGGTGGCGCTGCTCGACCTCTCAGTGAGGAGAGCAGTGGCAGGCAAGGCCCGCGTGCACGAGTTGGCCAAAGAACTCGGTGTCACGAGCAAAGAACTACTCGCAACGCTCAAGGAGCAAGGCGAGTTCGTGAAGTCGGCGTCCTCGACGGTGGAAGCACCCGTCGCCCGCCGCCTGCGCGAATCCTTCGCGGCGAAGTCGGCGCCCGCGAACGGAACCAAGTCCGCGGCCCGTCCGGGCCCCGCGACGGCGGCCCGCCCGGCCGCGAAGCCGGCTCCCGGTGGTCCGCGTCCCGGACCGCGCACCCCCGCCGCTCCCGCGGCCTCGTCGGCACCCGCTCCCACGGCGCGTCCTTCCGACGCCCGCCCCGGTCCGTCCGCGAAGCCGGGTCCGGCGGCGCCCGCCCGTGAGTCCGCTCCCGCGGCTCCGGCGCAGCCGCCCGCGGCCAAGGCGGCCCCGAGTCCCACCGGTCAGCGGCCCGCCCCGGGCGCTCCGCGTCCCGGTCAGCAGCAGCGTCCCGCCGGTCCGCAGGGTGGTCCGCGCCCGGGTCCCAAGCCCGGTCCGAAGACCCCGCGCGTCGGCAACAATCCCTACTCCACCGCGCCCGCTCCCGAGCGTGAGCGCCCGGCCCCGCGTCCCGCCCCCGGCGGTCCGCGTCCGGGTCCCGCGCAGGGCGGTCCGCGTCCCGGCCCCGGCCAGGGTGGCCCGCGTCCCGGCGCCGGTCAGGGCGGTCCCCGCCCGGCGGCCGCGCAGGGTGGCGGCGCCCGTCCCGGCGGTCCGCGTCCCAGCCCCGGCTCGATGCCGCCGCGGCCGAATCCCGGTGCCATGCCCGCTCGTTCGGCCCGTCCGGGTCCGAGTGCGGGTGGTCGTCCCGGCCGTCCGGGCGGTGCGCCCGGCGCGGGTCGTCCCGGTGGCGGCGGTGGCGGCTACCGCGGTGGCGGCGGCGGTGCGCCCGGTGCCGGTGCGGGTGCTCCCGCGGCCGGTGGCGGCGGCTTCCGCGGTCGTCCCGGCGGTGGCGGCGGCGGTCGCCCGGGTGGTCCCGGCGGTCGCGGCGGTGCCGCGGGCGCGTTCGGCCGTCCCGGTGGCGCCCCGCGTCGCGGACGCAAGTCCAAGCGCCAGAAGCGCCAGGAATACGACTCGATGCAGGCGCCCGCCGTCGGCGGCGTGCGGCTGCCGCGCGGCAACGGCGAGATCATCCGGCTCGCCCGCGGCGCGTCGCTGTCGGACTTCGCGGAGAAGATCGACGCCAACCCGGCCTCGCTGGTGCAGGCGCTGTTCAACCTCGGCGAGATGGTCACCGCGACCCAGTCGGTGAACGACGAGACCCTCGAGCTGCTCGGCAGCGAGATGAACTACGTCGTGCACGTCGTCAGCCCCGAGGACGAGGACCGCGAGCTGCTCGAATCCTTCGACCTCACCTACGGCGAGGACGCGGGCGGCGAGGACGATCTCGTGCAGCGTCCGCCGGTGGTCACCGTCATGGGTCACGTCGACCACGGCAAGACCCGACTGCTGGACACCATCCGCAAGGCCAACGTCCGCGAGGGCGAGGCGGGCGGCATCACCCAGCACATCGGCGCCTACCAGGTCATGACGCATCTGGGCGAGGAAGACCGGCTCATCACCTTCATCGACACCCCGGGTCACGAGGCGTTCACCGCCATGCGTGCCCGCGGTGCGAAGGCCACCGACATCGCGATCCTGGTGGTCGCCGCCGACGACGGCGTCATGCCGCAGACGGTGGAGGCGATCAACCACGCGCAGGCGGCCGACGTGCCGATCGTGGTGGCGGTCAACAAGATCGACAAGGAAGGCGCGAACCCGGAGAAGATCCGGCAGCAGCTGACCGAGTACAACCTGGTGGCCGAGGAGTACGGCGGCGACACCATGTTCGTCGACATCTCCGCCAAGCAGGGCACCAATATCGACGCCCTGCTGGAAGCGGTCCTGCTCACCGCGGACGCGGCGCTGGACCTGCGCGCCAACCCCGATATGGACGCCCAGGGCGTGGCCATCGAAGCGCACCTGGACCGCGGTCGCGGCCCGGTGGCGACGGTGCTCATCCAGCGCGGCACGCTGCGTGTCGGCGATTCCATCGTCGCGGGCGACGCCTACGGCCGCGTGCGCCGGATGATCGACGAGCACGGCGACGACGTCGAGGCGGCCCTGCCGTCGCGGCCCGTCCAGGTCGTCGGCTTCACCTCGGTGCCGGGCGCGGGTGACAACCTGCTGGTGGTGGACGAGGACCGCATCGCGCGGCAGATCGCCGACCGCCGCAACGCCCGCAAGCGCAACGCCCTGGCCGCGCGCAGCCGCAAGCGGATCAGCCTGGAAGATCTGGATGCCGCTCTGAAGGAGACCTCGGAGCTGAACCTGATCCTCAAGGGCGACAACTCCGGTACGGTCGAGGCCCTCGAGGAAGCTCTCATGGGCATCGAGGTCGGCGACGAGGTGCGCCTGCGGGTCATCGACCGCGGTGTCGGTGGCGTCACCGAGACCAACGTCAACCTGGCCTCGGCGTCGAACGCGATCATCATCGGGTTCAACGTGCGCGCCGAGGGCAAGGCGACCGAGCTGGCCAACCGCGAAGGCGTGGACATCCGGTACTACTCGGTGATCTACCAGGCCATCGACGAGATCGAGAAGGCGCTCAAGGGCCTGCTC
This sequence comes from Nocardia puris, assembly GCF_003315035.1. Taxonomy (GTDB): domain Bacteria; phylum Actinomycetota; class Actinomycetes; order Mycobacteriales; family Mycobacteriaceae; genus Nocardia; species Nocardia puris. Next base: position 683,760 of record NZ_QNRE01000001.1, on the reverse strand, counting down.
AAGCCGATCTACGAAGAGGTCGAGCTGGGCCGCGCCGAGATCCGCGCGATCTTCCGTTCCTCGAAGATCGGCAATATCGCCGGCTGCATGGTCACCTCGGGTGTGGTCAAGCGCAACGCGAAGGCGCGCCTGCTGCGCGACAACGTGGTGGTCGCGGAGACCACCACCATCGCGTCGCTGCGCCGGGAGAAGGACGACGTCACCGAGGTCCGCGAGGGCTTCGAATGCGGTCTGACGCTGACCTACTCCGATATCAAGGAAGGCGACATCATCGAGGCCTACGAGCTGCGCGAAAAGCCGCGCGACTGAGGCCGATCCGAGTTCCGAACGCCGCACCGGCGTGCGGTCGCCCCGCTAGGGGTGGCCACGCGGGGTGCGGCGTTCGCCTCGGTCCGACCAACACAAGAAGAGGTGTGCGTGTACCTGGGGGCGCTGGAGTTCGATATCCTGCTCGGCGATGTGCACTCGCTGAAGGAGAAGCGGTCGGTGATCCGTCCGGTGCTGGCCGAGCTCCAGAAATTCGGGGTGAGCGTGGCCGAGGCGGGGGAACACGACCGGTACCGGCGGACGTTGCTGGGGGTGGCCATGGTCAGCTCCGGCATGGACCACCTGACGGCCGTGCTGGACAAATGTGAACGCCACGTGGCGGCCCGTCCGGAGTTAGAGTTGCTGGCAGTACGCCGCCGCATCTTCGGACCGGAAGACTGACCTGACGGCACGCGGGCCCTCCGCCGCCGTCTCATCGAAGTGAGGAGGAACAGGCCATGGTGGATCAAGCCAGGGCGCGCCGACTCGCGAAGCGGATTTCCTCGATCGTGGCGACCGCGATCGAATACGAGGTGAAGGATCCGCGGCTGCGTTTCGTGACGATCACCGACGCGAAGGTCACCGGTGATCTCCGCGAGGCCACGGTGTACTACACGGTGATGGGCGAAACCATCGACGCCGAACCGGATTACGAGGCGGCGGCGATGGGGCTGGAGAAGGCCAAGGGCGTGCTGCGTTCCAAGGTCGGCGCGGGCACGGGCGTGAAGTTCACCCCCACGCTGGCGTTCGTCCTGGACAAGGTGCCCGATGCCGCGCGCGAGATGGAGGAACTGCTGGCGCGCGCCAAGGCGGCCGACGACGAGGTGGCCAGGGTGGCGGCCAACGCCACCCCTGCGGGCGACGCCGACCCGTACAAGACCGACCGCGACGACGACGAGTAGCGCGCGGCGCGGATGACGAACGGTGATCCCGGCCTCGACGCCGCCGTCGAGGCGCTGACCGGTGCGCGATCGGTCACCGTGCTGTGCCACGTGCAGCCCGACGCCGACACCATCGGCAGCGGGCTCGCGCTGGCGCTGGTGCTGCATCGCCGGGGCGTGCCGGTGTGGGTGTCGTTCGCCGAGCCCGCCGAGCTGCCCGCGTCCATGCGGACGCTGCCCGGGGTCACGCATCTGGTGCCGCCCGACGAGGTACCGCGCGCCGTGGATCTGGTGGTGGCGGTGGACTGCGGCAGCGCGAATCGGCTCGGCGCGCTCGCCGACCGGTTGGACGGCGCGCGCACCACGCTGGTGGTCGACCACCATCGGTCGAACACCCGTTTCGGGCAGCTGAACCTGGTGGATCCCAGCGCGGAGTCCACCACCAGCGTGATCGCGCGGCTGCTCGACGCGTGGGGCGAACCGATCGATGCCGAAGTGGCGCACTGTCTTTACGCCGGACTCGTCACCGACACGGGATCGTTCCGCTGGGTGCGTCCCGGCACGCATCAGCTCGCCGAACGGCTGCTCGCCACCGGCATCGATGGCGCCGAGATCGCGCGCGCCTTGCTCGACACGCACCCGTTCGACTGGCTGCCCATGCTTTCCCGCGTGCTCGGTTCGGCGCGGCTGGAGCCCGGCGCGCGCGGCGGCACCGGCCTCGCCTACGCGTTCGTGCGCCGCGACGACGTGACGGGCGTGGGCCCGGAGGAGATCGAGAGCGTCATCGACATCGTGCGCACCACCGCCGAGGCGGGAATCGCCGCCGTGTTCAAGGAATCTCGCACCGTGGACGGCCGCTGGACGGTTTCGCTGCGCTCCCGCGACACCGGACCGGGCGCGCGCGACGGCGTGGACGTCGCGGAGATCGCGACGGCGCTCGGCGGGGGTGGGCACCGGTACGCGGCGGGGTACACGACCCACGGTGGGCCGGAGGATGTGGTCCGGGCGCTGCTCGTGGCGCTGGGGTGAGAATCGTTGAGCAGCAATGAGATCGAGAAAGGCAGCGCGGCCGCAGCCGATCCGTCCGACGCCGGGCCGAAACGGATGCTGGCGCTGGCGCTGCCCACGCTCGGCGTGCTCGTCGCCGAACCGCTGTATCTGCTGTTCGATCTCGCCGTGGTCGGCAGGCTGGGGGCGCTCGCGCTGGCCGGGTTGGCGGTCGGCGGACTGATCCTCTCGGTGGTGAGCACGCAGCTCACGTTTCTGTCCTACGGCACCACGGCGCGGTCGGCGCGGCGGCACGGCGCCGGTGACGAGCGGGGCGCGGTGACCGAAGGCGTGCAGGCCACGTGGCTGGCGTTGCTGATGGGCACGGGGATTCTGATCGTCATGCAGATCGTGGCCGGGCCGGTCACCGCGGCCATCGCGGGTGGGGGCGATATCGCGGCCGAGGCGCTGGACTGGGTGCGGATCGCGCTGTTCGGTGTGCCGCTCATCCTCGTCGCCATGGCGGGCAACGGGTGGTTGCGCGGAGTGCAGCAGGTGCGCCGTCCGCTGTTGTATGTCGTTGCCGGGCTGGGCCTTTCGGCGGTGCTGTGCCCGCTGCTGGTGCACGGGCTGTTCGGTGCGCCGGATCTCGGGCTGGTCGGGTCGGCGGTCGCCAACGTGATCGGGCAGACGGTGACGGCCGCGCTGTTCCTGAGTCCGCTGCTGCGCGCGGGTGTTCCGCTCGCGCCGCACTGGTCGGTGATGCGCGCCCAGCTGGTGCTCGGCCGCGACCTGATCGTGCGCAGTCTGGCGTTCCAAGCCTGTTTCGTGTCGGCGGCGGCGGTGGCCTCGCGTTTCGGGGCGGCGTCGGTGGCGGCGCACCAAGTGGTGCTGCACCTGTGGAATTTCCTCGCGCTCACACTGGATTCGCTCGCCATCGCGGCGCAGACCTTGGTCGGCGCGGCACTCGGCGCCGGGAACGCCGGGGGAGCGCGGCGGCTGGCCCGGCGCGTCACCGCGTGGTCGGAAGTGTTCGCGGTGGGGCTGGCGCTGGTCTTCGCCGCCGGCTACGCCGTGATCCCGCGCCTGTTCACCGACGACCCCGACGTGCTCGAGCGCGCCGGTGTGGCGTGGTGGTTCTTCGTCGCGCTGATCCCGGTCGCGGGTGTGGTGTTCGCGCTCGACGGTGTGCTGCTCGGCGCGGGCGACGCCGCCTACCTGCGCACCACGACGCTCGCCTCCGCCCTGCTCGGGTTTCTGCCCGCGATCTGGCTGTCGCTGGCGTTCGACTGGGGACTGGCCGGCATCTGGACCGGGTTGGCGGCGTTCATGCTGCTGCGGTTGGCCGCGGTGGTGTGGCGGGCGCGGTCGGGAGCCTGGGCGCGCGTGGGCGCGGAGGTGCCCGCCGGGCGGGCGTGATCGGCCGCGTCGTTCGATAACGACTTTCATTCCTGGCAAGATGTGGGCATGCTCGAGCAGCTACCGGGGCGGGGTCTGCGGACCAAGGTGTCCTCCACGTATGTCCTGATCGGCCTGTTGGCCGTGGGCGTGCTGACGCAGGCGTGGTTGATGTCGGCGGTCGACCCGAGCGCGCGATTGCAGACCGGCATGACGATGTTCGTCGGCGTATTCGTGCAGGCTGTCCCGTTCCTGGTGCTCGGTGTGGTGGTGAGCGGAGTGATCGCCGCGTTCATATCGCCGAACCTGTTGCGGAAGGTGTTGCCGCGCAATGAGAAGGCGGCCATCGGTGTCGGGGGATTGGCGGGGGTCGCGCTGCCGGGGTGTGAGTGCGGTGTGGTGCCGGTGGCGCGACGGCTGATCGATCAGGGGGCGCCGAGTTCCGTCGCTTTGGCGTTTCTGCTGTCGGCTCCCGCCGTGAATCCGGTGGTTCTGGTGTCGACCGCCGTCGCGTTTCCCGGTGAGCCGGGGATGGTGGCGGGGCGGTTCGTCGCGTCGCTGGCCACGGCGGTGGTGATGGGGTTGCTGTGGTCGCGGTTCGGGAGTCCATCGTGGATGCTGCCGCGCGGCGGTGCCGACCACTGCGTCAGCGGGCGCACCCGCGCGGCGGTGTTCGTGGAGGCCGCGCGTCACGACCTCCTGCAAGCCGGAGCGTTCCTGGTGCTGGGCGCCGCGATCGCCGCCGCCCTGCACGTGATCGTGCCGCCGCACTGGTACGAGCAGCTGGCCACGCAGATGCTGCTGGCGATCCTGGTGCTTGCGATCCTGGCCGTGGTGCTGGCGCTGTGCTCGGAGGCCGACGCGTTCGTCGCCGCGAGCATGTCGTCGCTGCCGCTGCTGCCGCGCCTGGTGTTCCTGGTCGTCGGTCCCGCTGTCGACGTGAAACTGTTCGCGATGCAGGCAGGGACTTTCGGGCGTGCGTTCGCGCTGCGTTTCGCACCGGTGACCTTCGTGGTGGCCGTTGTGTGCGCGACGGTGGTCGGGTACGTGACGCTCGGCGGTGCGCGATGAGGCGCGAGACGCAGAATTTGCTGCTGTTGATCGTGGGCGTGGCGGTTCTGCGGACCACGCTGGATGGGACGTATCTGCGGTATGTGAAGGAAGGGTTGTATCCGTTTCTGCTGGTGAGTGGGGTGGTGATCGTCGGGCTCGCTGTGTATGCGATCGTGCGCGACATCGTCGACGAACGTTCTCGGCGTAGGGGGTTCGGGGGCGGACACCACCATGGATCTCTGGTGCTGGGGAGTTCGCCGGTTCACGAATCCGCCTGGCACGAACCGGATATCGGGCCGGCGGTCGGACCGGCAGGGATTCTCGTGCATCGGCACGGACCCGTGGGGTCCTCAGCCCAACGGGGTGTTACCGCAGCGGCTTCCGGCCACGAGGCCGATGCCGGAGCAGACTCCGCGACCGCCGCCGGCGCGGTTGGTATGGGAGCCGCCTCGGTGTACGAGGCTGATGCGGCGGCCTCCGATCGCGCGGTTGGTACGGGAGTCGGCTCGGCGGACGGGGCTGACACGGCGGCCTCCGATCGCGCGGTCGGTACAGGAGCCGCCTCCGCTTCCGGGGCTGGCGTGGCGGCCTCTACTCACGGAGTCGGTATGGACGCGGCCTCTGGCCGCGGGGCCGGCACCGCGGCGGCCTCCACCCGCAAGGCTGGTGCGGAAGCGGCCTCTGCTCACGGAGTCGGTGCGGCAGTGACCTCTGCCCGTGGGATCGGCGCGGCGGAGGCCTCGGCTCACGGAGCCGACAACGCAGCGGCCTCCGCCGAGGGCGCCGGTACATCACCCGACCACTCCCACGAACACGGGCGCGTCCAATGGCTACTTCTCGCCCCCGTCATCGCCCTACTGGTCTTCACACCGCCCGCACTGGGCGCGAACGGAGCTCCGACGGGCGGCTCGGCGCGCCCGGCAGCTGTGTCCGAGATCCCTGAAATGCGCGAATTCCCGCCCCTCCCAGCCGAACCCGCCCCCACCCTCACCCTGATCGAGGTGATGAACCGCGCCAACCTCGACTCCACCCACTCCCTCGACGGCCGCGAAATCACCCTCTCCGGCTTCATCCTGCGCGCCGAACACGGCGACGGCCTCGACCTCGCCCGCGTCGCCATCAGCTGCTGCGTAGCCGACGCCCGCTACGTCCGCCTCCACCTCACCGCCCTCCCCCAACCCCTCCCCGAAGACACCTGGATCGAAGTCCGCGGAACGGTAGTCCCCAACAGCGCCCCCACCGACCCAGAACTGACCCCGACCCTGACAGTCCACGACTTTCGCTTGATCGAGCGACCGGAGAACTCCTACGAACGAATCCGCTGAGTGCGAGAGTCGACCCCATCGAGACTTCGCCAACTCGGCACAATTCACGAACCGCCCCGACGCGTCTCTCACCAGCACCCCGCCCTCCCGGAAGCCGAATCGGAGTAGTGGTCGAAAATAGGGTTACCCACCGGTAGAGTGTCTGGTCAGGAAGTGTGCTCCCCACGCACGTGGGGATGGTCCGAAGCACGGGCTGCTCGCCCGCATCCTGCCGGAGTGCTCCCCACGCACGTGGGGATGGTCCGTCCGTTCCGATGGGGGTGGTGGGTCCCAGTGCGTGCTCCCCACGCACGTGGGGATGGTCCGGGTCACCTGTACGTCGAACCGCTGATCATCACGTGCTCCCCACGCACGTGGGGATGGTCCGAAGGAGGCGTTCAACCTCATCACGTCGTCGGGGTGCTCCCCACGCACGTGGGGATGGTCCCGCCTCCAGTTATGCTGTCGCTTGTGTGAGGTCGTGCTCCCCACGCACGTGGGGATGGTCCGATGAACATCAGTGAGTCGTCCCAGACGTTGTGGCGCTCCCCACGCACGTGGGGATGGTCCCCTGGCGACCGGCGCGCACGGAGTGATCCAGGGGTGCTCCCCACGCACGTGGGGATGGTCCGGAGTGAACGGCGATGCCTGACACCACGACCCGGTGCTCCTCACGCTCGTGGCGGCGTGTCGGGACGGTACGCAGTCAGTCCGACTCGGATTTGGCGAGTTGGCGCACCACCACGCTCGCGGGGCGGAGGGAGCGGGTGCCGACGGTGAGGCCCGGGGCGATGAGCGCGTCGACGGTGCGGTCTTCGGATGGGTCGGTGGTCGACACCACGTCTGTGGCTTCCATGGTCAGCGAGTCGAACGCTGTTCCGGGGCCCGGGGTGAGGAGGGTGGCGCCGCGGCCGGTGAGGAGGCGCTCGATGCGGGTGGTCACGGCGTCGAAGGCGGCGCGTTCGCGCTCGGATTCGGCGGTGGCGGCGCAGGCCGAAGTGTCGCCGTGGAGGGCGAAGAGCTCCACAACCAAGGGCAGGTCCGCCCCCGCGCGGTCGCGGCGGTCGCGCTCCTTCGCCTCGTCGGCCAGGCGGTCGAGGGTGGCGGCTTGGCGGGTGACCACGCGGGTCAGGTCCTCGACGCGTTCGGCGAGTTGGGCGAGGGTCTGCTCGACGGGATCGGTCATAGGCGCACTGTAGCCGCGCCGATCGGGTTGCGCGTCAGCCGGATTCGCCCGTCACGGGCCGGTGTCGGAGGGGACTGCTACCATCGCGTCCCATGGGGGTCTACGGCATCGACCTGGGCACTACCAATTCGGCGATCGCGCGAATCGACGCCGACGGCAGGCCAGAAGTACTCATCGGCATGAGCGGTGAATCGACGGTTCCGTCCGTCGTGCTGTTCGCGTCCGCGTTCGATCACCTGGTGGGTGAGGGCGCGCGCCGCCAGGCCCGGCTGGACCCCGAGCACGTGTGCTCGCTGGTCAAACGCCGGATGGGTGACGCGCAGTGGCGGTTCGCCGCGCACGGGGAGACCTGGTCGGCCCCGGCCGTCTCGGCGCTCATCCTCAAGAGCCTGGCCGCCGATGCGGAGTTCGGCGGCGGTGAGCCGGTGCGCCGCGCCGTGATCACGGTCCCCGCCTACTTCGGAGACGAGGAGCGCCGCGCCACCATCCAGGCCGGCACCTACGCGGGCCTCGACGTCGCGGGCGTGCTGTCCGAGCCGATCGCCGCCGCCTTCTCCTACGGTTTCGGCAGGCTCGACGGCAGCGTCGACGTCGGCAAGGGCGGCGCCCGCGAGACCGTGCTCGTCTACGACCTCGGCGGCGGCACCTTCGACGCCACCGTCATCGAACTGGCCGACCGCCGGATCTCGGTGCTCGCCGTGGAGGGCGACCACCAGCTCGGCGGCGCCGACTGGGACGAGCGCATCGCCCTGTATCTGTCGCAGCAGTTCTGCGCCGCCAACCCCGACGCCGAGGACCCGCTCGACGATTCGGCCGGTTCGCAGATGCTGGTGCTGGCCGCCGAGCGCGCCAAACGTGAACTCAGTGAGGCCGACAGCACCGAGGTGGTCGTCGCGCACGACGGCGTCCGCGCGGTCGTCACCCTCACCCGCGACCAGCTCGAGTCCATGACGGCCTCGCTCCTGCGCCGCACCATCGACCTCACCCGCGACTGCCTCGAGGCCGCCGCGAAACGAGGCATCACGCACGTCGATCGGCTGCTGCTCGTCGGCGGCTCCTCGCGGATGCCGATGGTGGCGCGTGAGCTGAAGAACGAACTGGGCCTCGTCGGCGAACTGCGCGACCCGGATCTGTCGGTGGCGCGCGGTGCCGCGCTCTACGGCGAGAAGCTGGAGATGGAGCGGCTCATCGTCGCCGACCTCGTCACCCGCGGCCGGCTGCGCGACGGCGCCACGCTGAACGAGGCGGCACCGGCCGATCTCGAACAGTCGGTGTCGCGGGTCGCCGCGTCGTTCGGCCAGCCGGTGAGCCTGGTGCGGCGCATGCTGGAGATCCAGGTCGACACGGTGGTGTCGCGCGGATTCGGTGTGCTCGCGCTCGATTCGCACTACGGCCTGGCCGCGGCGTGGCTGGTGCACCGCAACCAGACGCTGCCGGTGCGGGTCCGCCGCTCCTTCGGCACGGTCCGCGAAGATCAGGACCAGATCGAGCTGACCATCGTCGAGCAGCAGGGCCAAGCCGCGTCGGTGCGCCCCGAGGACACGAAAGTCCTTGTGGAGGGCCGTATTCGCGGCATCCCACCCGGGTATCCGGCGGGCAGCGAGGTGCGCGTGACGTTCGAGATGGGGTTCGACGGCGTCCTGCACGTCACGGCGCATCACGTGGACGCCGATATGCCGCTCACCTTGTCGGCGCAGACCGGGGCCACGCTCTCGCAGTCGGAAGTGGCGCGCGAACTCGACCAGGTGCAGCGCACGCGCCGCCGCGACAGCTGAGCCGCCCCATGCACGCCTTCGACCCGAACGACTACCGCAAGCGCGTCCTGGCCGCCGTCGAGCGCCGTGGCGGGCCCGAGCACTCGGATCCGTTCGAACTCTACGACATTCCGCTGGACGAGGCCGAAACCCTCAGCGACGCTGAGGTTTCCGCGCGGGTCGACGAGGTGTGGGGGTTCTGGCAGAAGCAACGTGACCACCCCAAGTACCGGGTGCTCGTCGGGTTGCTGGTGGAAAGCCACGACCGGCTGTCCTACCTGCTGCTCAACGCGTCGGCGCGGGGGGCCGAAGCCCTGCGGATCCGGCAGGAACGCGAACTGCGCGACGCCGAACGCTACGAGATGCTCGACACCGCCATCTCCCGCCTCGTGCAGCGCCACGGCGGCATTCCCGCCGCCAAGGTGGCCGGGCTCGAGGAGATCGGGGCGATGGGCGGGCTCACCGCCGCCGAGATAGCCGCCCGGTTGCGCAGGCATCGGGTCATCCAGGAAGCCCCGGCGCCCGCCGCGTCCGCTCCGGCCACGGTGCTCACCGACCAGCGGCGCAAACAGATCAAGCAACTACTCGGCGAATGGGAAAGGCTGGTCGACGGCCCGCCCGCGCCGACCTTGCTGGGGCTGCTCGGTCTCGATCCCACCCGAGCCACCCACACCGGCGAGATCCGTTTGCGCGCAGAAGCTTTGCGCGCGCGGGCGCGGGAACTGCCCGCCGGGCGGATGCGCGCGGTGCTGGACGAACTGCTCGTGCACGTCCAGGATCTGCTGGAGCCGGGTGGCGCCGTGGTGGCGGAGTACGTCGCGGCGATCCGCGAGGACGTGGCGGCCGAACTGCGGCCGAAGGTGCGCGCGGCGGTGCTCGTCGAGGACGAACTCGTGGGGGAGGACTACGAATTCCTGCGGGACGAGGCGATCGAGCTCGGGCTCGATCACGCGGGCGCAGTCGCGTTGCTGGCCGAACTGGCCGCCGATCTCGGTGCGCGCGTGGGGGAACCGACCGGGCCGAACTCCTTCTCACAGGGGGCGGCGGCGCCAGGTTCGCACGCGCATGCACCCGCACCGGCGTCCGGCTCCTACTCGCAGACCCCCGGGGCTCGCTCGCGAACCCCAGCTCCAGGGCCCGGTTCCCACTCGCGAACCCCGGCCCCCGGGCCTGGCTCCTACTCCCGGTCGCCCGCTGCTGGTTCTCCCGCGCCGTCACGTCGGCAGTGGGAGGAGCCGCTGAAGGAGGCGCGCGCCGCGCTGCGGGCGGGCCGCGCGCAGGAAGCCGCCCGCCACATCGCGCGGGCGCGGCAATTCGACCCGGCCGGTGATGGCGCCACCCCGATCCGGTCGGTGTCCGACGAGGTGGAGCGCGTGCTGTCGGAGGCCGCCACGCACTGGCGCGTCGCGCTGGCCGCCGTCGCCGCCAAACGCTACGTCGAGGCGCTGGACCGACTCGGGCAGTTGCGCCGCACCGCGGCCGACGTGCCGCCGCCGAACGGGTCGGCGTCGGGACTGGACCAGCTCATCGCCGATGCCGAGCGTGCGGTCGCCGAGGTGGATCGCCTTGTCGCGGCTGCTGATTCGGGTCCGGCCGCCGACCGTTCCCGCACGTTGCTCGCCGCTCGCGACATGTGCGTCGACCACCCCGGTGTGCTCGAAGCGCTCGCCGCCACCCCTTTGGCCTCGCCCGGCGCGGTGCGCGCCTCGCGCCTGCCGAGCGGCTCGGTGGAGATCAGGTGGGAGCCGTCGTCCACCGCGGGTGTGAGCTACCGCGTCACCCGATTGCAGCCGGACGGTTCGTGGAAGGTTGTCGGCCGTACCCGCACCACCGATATCGAAGACGGTGGTGCTCCGGCCGGTGAGCTGGCGGTGTACGCGGTGGCGGCGGCGGATTCCGGTCGGTACTCCGAGGCGGTTCGCTCCGACGCGCCCCGAAGTCCTTCGGTGAATGAGAGTTCGGCGCCCGGTATCGGTGCGGTCGGTGGTGCCACGGCAAGTGCCGGTGCGAGTTCCGCGCAGCCCCGGTACGTCGCGCCTGCCTCGGGTTCGGCGACGGCTGGGAACGCCGCGACCGGGGAGGACGTCGCGAGTGCCTGGACCGCTACGACGTCCGAACACGGTGCAACCGCGCCGACATCCGGGCCGGACGTGAGCGCCGCGGCGGTGGACCCTACGGTAAGAGGTTCCGAGCCCGTCGCGGGCTCCGCAACGGGCACCGGGCCGACCACCGCCCCGGGCGGGCAGGAGCGAGTCGCTGATGCTCCGAATGCCGGTGGTGCCAAGAAGATCGACTACCGGCGTCCACCGCGCGCGGCGCGGGCCACCGCCCCCGCACCCACCTCCTCCGCGTCCACCGTCGAGACACACGTCCCCTCGGCGGATCCGGCGCAGCGTGAACTTCCTTCTGCCGGTGCGGAATCCAGCGCCGAACACTCGGTCGCCGAGGGGTCGGAACCGGGTTACGAACAGGTGCGCGCGGCGTCGATCCCGAACCCGGGCGATGCTGCCACCGGTGCAGTGGCCGGGCACTCGGGCGGCCGACTCGATGAGAGCGGCGAAGCATCGGCTGCCAGCGCGACGGCCGCAGCGCCCGCGGAGACCGTTCGATTCCCCGCGGGTTCCGTGCCGCAGCGTGATCCGTCTGCCGGCGCAGAATCGCCGTCGGGATCGCCCGGGGACGTCGCACCTGCGAGAGCCGCTGCGCCCCAGGGTGATCCGTCCTCGGGTACGGGATCATCCGCCGGAGCGCCCACTGCATCGTCTCCTGCCGCCGCGGGTGCCGTCTTGCCGCAGGATTCGCAGTCGCCCGACACGGCGGAGCCGAGTGCGATGTCGGCCGCAGCGGCCACCACATCGAATCACGCCGCACCGCAAGGTGATCCGATGCCGGACGGCATCCCCGTCGTCTCCGCCCTCCGCGAAAACGGCGGCCTTCTCCAGTTCGACTGGCCCACCGGCGTCACCGAGGTGATGGTCGCGGCACGCCCCGACGCGCCCCCACTCACCCCGGACGACCCCCAGGCCCGCGCCTGGAAGGTCACCAATATGCGCTACGAGATCGACGGCGGCGTCCGCGTCCCCGCCGACCTCCCGCGCCCGTGCCACGTGGCCGTCGCCTCCTGCCGCCGGGAACCGAACGGCCGGCTCATCGTCGCCGGCGGCTTCGCCCCCACCACCCACATCCTCTGGCCCCATCCCTGACTCCGGTTGACCGCGCCTGGGCGGTTGATTCCTGGGGCAGTGGTCATAGGCGATGAGGGATCTGGGGGTGTCCGCCGCTTCGTTCGTGGTCGGTCACCGATCCATCCGGCCGGATTCGAGCCGCCTGGTTCGTCGTGTCTGGAGGCGGAAGTCCGCGCGCCCGACAGGGTGCATGCATCGGGCGTACGATGACTGCATTGACAGCATTACGGGAGGGGTGAGGGCAGTGGTCAACCTGACGGTGCGGAACATTCCGGACGAAGTGCACCGTGCCCTGCGGCTGCGGGCGGCGGCGCACGGTCGGAGCGCGGAGGCGGAGTTGCGGTCGATCATCGCCGAGGCGGTTCTGCCGCCCGGTCGCGTGGAGCTGGGGTCTGTCCTGGTCGAGATCGGGCGGGAGGTGGCGCTCGGCGACGACGAGGTCGACGCGCTGGCGGCCCGTGATCGGACCCCGGTGCGGCCGATGGAGTTCGGGTGATCATCCTCGACACGAACGTCATCTCCGAACCGCTGCGCAAGACACCCGATCCGCGCGTCGTCGCCTGGCTCGACGCGCAGAATGTGGCGACCCTGTACCTCTCGGTCATCACCATCGCCGAGTTGCGGTTCGGTGTCGCGGCCATGCCTTCGGGAACGCGGCGAGATCTGTTGCGCGACAACCTGGAACGCCGGGTGCTGCCTTTGTTCGATGGGCGAATTCTCGACGTCGATATCCCGGCGTCCGGCGCGTACGCCGATCTCATGGTGACGGCCCGGTCGGCCGGAGTGGCGATCGGGATAGCCGACGGGCTGATCGCCGCCACGGCGGCGGCCTCCGATATGGCGGTCGCCACCCGCGATGTCGAGCCGTTTCGCGCCGCGGGGGTGCCCGTGGTCGATCCGTGGCAGTGAGGGGTCCGGAATGGGAACGCGCCGGGGAGCGTTCGCATCGGGCATGGTCGGGTGGCGGAAGGAGCACGGTATGACAGGGTGGGTGTGGTGATACCCAAGTTGATGGCGGTGAGCGACATTCATGTCGGCCACCAGGGGAATCGTCCCGTCGTGGAGGAGATCCGGCCCGATTCGCCGGAGGACTGGCTCATCGTGGCCGGTGACGTCGCCGAGAAATCCGACGACATCCGGTGGGCGCTGGAGCTGTTGCGCAGCCGGTTCAAGCAGGTCATCTGGGTGCCGGGCAACCACGAACTGTGGACGACCGCCAAGGATCCGGTGCAGATGCACGGCGTCGCCCGTTACGAGTACCTGGTGTCGATCTGCCGCGATCTGGACGTGATCACCCCGGAGGATCCGTTCCCCGTCTGGCGCGGCGCGGGCAGCGAACAGTACGGCGGCGCGGTCACCCTCGCGCCCCTGTTCCTGCTCTACGACTACTCGTTCCTGCCGGAGGGCGCCACCACCAAGGCCGAGGGCCTGGCGATCGCCCGCGAACGCAACGTGGTGGCCACCGACGAATTCCTGCTCTCCCCGGAGCCGTACCTCACCCGCGACGCGTGGTGTCACGCCCGCGTGCAGGTCACCAAACGCAAGCTCGACGCACTCGGACCCGACACCCCGGTCGTGCTGATCAACCACTTCCCGATGGTCCGCCAGCCCACCGACGTGCTGTTCTACCCCGAGTTCGCGCTGTGGTGCGGCACCGAACTCACCGCCGACTGGCACACCCGCTACAACGTGGTGTGCTCGGTGTACGGGCACCTGCACATCCCGCGCACCTCGCACTACGACGGCGTCCGCTTCGAAGAGGTGTCGCTCGGCTATCCGAGAGAGTGGCAGCGGCGCGGGCTGCCCGACCGGCTGCTGCGCCAGATCCTGCCCGCCCCGGAGTACCCGCCCGGCACCCTCAACAAGTGGGGCGGCCACTTCCAGGTGACACCCGAGATGGAGGCGGCCGCCGCCGAGATGCGCAGCCGCGCCCAGCGTCGGCGGGGCGTCTGAGCGGCCGGTAGGCTCGATCGGGCTACGGAGTTGGTGGGCGCACGGGCGATCCGCCCGGCGGGAGGACGGTCCGCACCCGGACCGCGCGGAGAGGTGAAGACGCTGATCGAGAACATTCTGCCCGGCGGGATCGCCTCGGCGGAACTGCTGGACTACCCGGATGATCTGAAACCCCATCCGGCGGAAGAGCATCTCATCGCCAAATCGGTGGAGAAGCGCCGCCGCGACTTCATCGGCGCCCGGCATTGCGCCCGCCTCGCGCTGGAACAGCTCGGCGAGCCGCCCGTCGCCATCGGCAAGGGCGAGCGCGGGGCGCCGGTGTGGCCGCGCGGCATCGTCGGCAGCCTCACCCACTGCGACGGATACCGGGCGGCGGCGCTCGCGCACAAGATGCGGTTCCGTTCCGTCGGGATCGACGCCGAACCGCACGGCGCGCTGCCCGAGGGCGTGCTCGAATCGACCAGCCTCCCGGAGGAACGCGCATGGCTGGCGTCCACCGACACCGGCCTGCACCTGGACCGGTTGCTGTTCTGCGCGAAGGAAGCCACCTACAAGGCGTGGTTCCCGCTCACCACGCGCTGGCTCGGCTTCGAGGAAGCGCGCATCACGTTCACCGTCGACGAGGTGGGGGAGGGCACCGGCTCGGGCACCTTCCGCAGCGAACTGCTGGTGCCCGGCCAGACCCATGACGGCGGCCTGCCGCTCACCTCGTTCGACGGGCGCTGGCGCATCGGCGACGGTCTCATCCTGGCCGCGATCGCGCACGCATGACCGACGCCGGAACCCGCCCCGACGTGCTCGGCGGCCTGCTCATCGTCGACAAGGACGGCGGGTGGACCAGCCACGATGTGGTGTCACGCTGCCGGAAACTGTTGCGCACCAAGAAAGTCGGGCACGCGGGCACCCTCGACCCGATGGCCACCGGCGTGCTGGTGCTCGGCGTGGAACGGGCCACGAAACTGCTCGGCCTGCTGACGCTGACCACCAAGGCGTACACGGCGACCATCCGGCTCGGCGCGGCCACCAGTACCGATGACGCGGAAGGGGAAACGCTCACCACCTCGTCGGCGCTGCACGTCACCGACGCCGAGATCGCGGCGGGGGTCGCCGCGCTGACCGGCGAGATCCAGCAGGTCCCCGCCACGGTCAGCGCGATCAAGGTGAACGGGGAACGCGCGTACGCCCGCCATCGCGCGGGCGAGGAGGTGAAACTGGCCGCCCGCCCGGTCACGGTGTCGCGGTTCGACGTGCTGGCGCGGCGGGACGTCGCCGACGGTGGGTACGTCGACCTGGACGTGGTGGTGGAGTGCTCGTCGGGCACCTACGTGCGCGCGCTCGCCCGCGATCTGGGCGCGGCGCTGGGTGTCGGCGGCCACCTCACGGCGTTGCGCCGCACCCGAGTGGGCCCCTTCACCCTCGAGCACGCGCGCACCCTCGAAGCGCTCGCCGACGATCCCACCCTGAACCTCGGCATCGACGAGGCCATCCGAATCGCCTTCCCGCACCGCACCATCGACGCGGACGAAGCCGAATCCCTGCGCGACGGGCGCTGGCTCGACCCGGTCGGTATCGAGGGCGTGCACGCCGCCCTCACGCCGGAGGGGATCGCCATCGCGTTGCTGGAGGAGAAGGGCAAGCGGTCGTCGCCGGTGTTCGTGGTGCGCCCGCGCGGATTGGTGGACTGAGGGACTTGGGCGCCTCGCCAGTTGCGAGTGCGCCACGTGGTCGGGGGCAGTGCCGATTCCGTCATTCGCTGCCGTCGCGGGAAGGCGAGCCGCCGCCGGGTGTTCGAGGGAGCAGGCCCGAATCCCGGTGTGGCCGTGGGCTGCTGGGGGCGGGCGGTCCCCGTACAGTGGGCGGTGGTTGTAAGCGCCGGATTGTGGGCCGGGAAGGCAGTGGGTATGAGTGAGAAGCCGGTCGACACGTTCGAGTTGTGGGATCGGGATGGCGACGGGCTCGTCTCGGTGCGCGACATCGTCGAGGGCATCGGGTCGCTGGGGCTCGAGGTCGACACCGAGGCCGTGGAGCGGATGGTCGCGGCCGCCGACACCAACGGCGACTTCCTCGTCTCGCGTGCCGAATTCGACGCCGCGCTGGTGGCCGGGCGTCTCGACGTGAACGACGCCGACGCCGCCTTCCGCGTCTTCGACGCCAACGGCGACGGGCGCATCTCCGTCGAGGAACTGGAGAACCTCATCCGCCACGTCGGTGCGGGCCTGATCGATACCCCGGCCGCCGACCTCCTCGCGGCGGCCGACCACGACGGTGACGGTTACCTCTCCCCGTCCGAATTCCGCGCCCTCCTGGACGAACTCGCCCGCTGAGCGGGAGGCCGCGAGAGCGAGCGTTCCCCTCCGAAGTCCCGCCCCTGCGGGACGACCTGGCTCGCTGAGCGGGAAAGCCGCGCGAGCAGCCGTCGGCTGAGTCGTAACGCGCGTCGGTGAAGTCGCCGAGGCCCGTGGGTCGGCCGGCCCCGGCCCTGACGGTGTGCGGGATCAGCCGACCGGTGGCATCAGGGCGGTCTCGTGGACCGTCACCACGACGGCGAGATCGCCGTACGGGGCGGAGCCCAGTGCCATCCGGTGGTACAGCTCGGCCAGTCCGAGACGCATGCCGTATTTGAGTTCCAGACCCGCCGTGATCTTGTCGAACAAGGGTCCCGCGTGGACGACTTCGGCGACGCCTTGATGCTGGCGGGAGCCGACCGCGGGCCTGCCGCGCCAGTCCCCGGCCTGCACGATCACACGCGGATCCCGAGCCAGCTGCCGCGCTTCGCTGGACCCGGACGAGAGACGGAACGCGAGCTGGCCGCGATCGATCGGGATCACCAAGTGGGCGACGGTCGGCCAGGGTCCCGATGCCACCGACCGGGTCACCCGCACCGTGCTCGCGTCCCACCAGAGCATGCCGGGATGCCATTCACTCGGCCGGTCGTGCGTCCCGGCCGGAGCGACAGGCGCGGCCGGAGGACGAGGTACCGGGAGCAAATCGGCCGGTGCGGAGTTGCGGCCGGGCGGGGTGGGTCCGGGTGATCCCCCACCCGGGCCGGGAGGTGGGGGAACAGGGACTCGAGGCGTAGTGGATGCGACAGCACGGCTGGGAGGTGCGGCGACCACGGCGGCACGACCGTGGGGTGTGGCGGCGTGGACAAGGAGTTCGGTGGGTGCGGAGCCGGAAGTCGGAGTCTCGGTGGACGCGGCGCCGACGCTGTGCGTAGCGGTGGCACCGGGTGCGTCAGCTGCGCCGAGAGGCGCGCTGGGTGGGGCGGGCACGGTGGCGCGACCGTGAGGCGCGGCGGCGGGCGCGAGAGCCTTGGTGGGTGCGGCCGCACGAGTCGGAGTCTCGGCGGCGACAGAGTCGCGCGTCTCGGTGTGGGTGCCAGGTGTGGTGACCGAGCAGCGAGTGGCGGCGGGGTCGCGGGGTGTTGCGGTGGCCACGAAGGGCTTGGTGGGTGCGGCGGGAGCCGGAGGCTTGACAGGTGTGGTTACGGCGCGGGGCGAACCCGTCGTTGTGGTGGCCGCGACTGCGATGCGAGGCGCTCTGGGTGTGGCCGGTTCGCCGGTGCGACCATGGGGTGCGGCGGTGTGCGTGAGGGGCTTGGCGGCGGCACGAGTCGGGGTCTCGGCAGCCGCGGCGGCGCTGCGTGACGCGGTGATGGCACCGGGTGCGTCGGCGGCGCGGAGAGGCGCGTTGCGTGCATCGGGTTCGGTGGCGCGGCAGTGGGGTGCGGAGGCCGGCGCGACAGGTGCGGCGCCCTCGCTGGGAGTCGTGGTGGGCGCGATCGGTCCAGCACCGCCGCGGGGTGCGGCGACCGGACGGGGTGGTGTGGTCGAGGTGGTGGCGAGGTCGAGGGGTGTGGTGAGTGAGCCGTCGAGGCTCAGCTCGAGGGTGGGGGGTGCGATGTGGTTGAACGGGATGGTGGGGGCGATGTTGTCGAGGGCGCCGTACATGGGTCGAGACCTCCGGTGACAGGTCGAGCGTCGGTGGAGTGGCGCACCGGGACCGGGTGCGGAACGTCGTCGTACCCGCACGCGGATTCCGGGCGGTAGGTGCGAGGGCGGAGCAGGTGTTCTCCACTGAGTGGTGGAGAAAATCTGACTACCACAACATAGATTTGATATAGCACTGAGTTGAAGTCTCTGCAATGTGATCTTGTGTCGGCCCAGATCTGTTGGCCGACAGCTGTTCTCGTCGTTGTTCGCAGCGGTCCCGGAAATGTTCGTCCCGGATGTGGAGAGCGGTCCGGCGTCGCCACCAACGGCCGCCCGCGCCGGCCGATTCCTACCCGCCTCGGGGCCGCCGGGATCGGCCCGAACGCGACCGGCGACAGCGGGGTCCGGACCTGCGCGGCATCCCGGATCGCCGAAGCGGCGTCCAGGGTCGCCGTGGTGTGCGGTCGGGATCGCTGAGGTTGGGTCCCCGCGATCGCCGAGGCTTGCGTTCGCGATCGCCGAGGCGCGCATCCGCGACCACCGAGGCGCGCATCCGGCCCGGTTTCCCCACGCACTCCCCGCAGCAGGCGGATCATCTATCTCGACAACGAAACTTCAGGCGACCACGTGCGGTCCCGCGACCACACCGATCACGGATGGGCGCGGGCCGGTAACTCCCTGGCTCACTTGACCGGTGCGGGCTGACGCGGGGGTCGTGCGCTCGATAGGCCGGGTGTCAGCGGACTCTGCGGAGGTGTGTGGTGAAGCGGTGGTTCGGGTGTGTGATGGCGGTGTGCGTGGCGGTCGCGGTGGCCGGGTGCGCGAAAGACCGGGCGGCGGAGCAGGTCGACAGCTTGCCGAGCATCACCCTGCCCGATGCGACGACCGCGCCGACACCGCAGAGTCCGGGGATCGCGGCCGCGCCCACCGCGCCCGGCGGCGGGCAGCCCAGTCCGGTGCAGCCGCCCTCGGCGCCGCCGCCCGCCATTCCGCCGGAGTCGCCCGCGCAGGGGACCGTCGTGCTGGAGACGGTGACGCTGGGTGGTGCGGCCGTCCCCGGCGTGCCGGTGACGCTGATGCGGATGCAGCCCTGCGACCAGGCGAACAACGATATCCCGTTGGGCGCCACCGAGATCGGGCGCTGGGACGCCACCACCGGCAGCGACGGGCGCGCCACGTTCACCGCTCCGGTCGGCTGCTACCGCTTCCGCATGGACCCGCCCGCCGGCACCGATCCGGTCCCCGAAGGCATGCACACGCTGTTCGTCACCCACGCCGGCCAGCACGTCACCGGGCAGCTGCGGTTCAACGACCCGGTGTCCGGACCGGAGTGCGCGGTGACGCGGATCGTCGACGATCTCGGCCGCCACGGTGAACTCGGCGAACTCGGGAACTACGTCCCCTCGGTCTCCGGCTGCGACGGCGGCTGGGCGGTCATCGTGTGGGACATCCCCGGCGACAGCCAGCGCATCGTCCGCCACGGCCCCGACGGCTGGCGCACCTACGTGCGCTTCCCGCACAACCAGTGCTGGAGCGAAGCCGTCGCCGACGGCGCCCCGGCCCGCCTGGATATCTACTTCACGGCGTGCTGACCGCGACCCTCAGGTCGTGATCCAAATGGCGTCCGTAGCGGGACGCCCCAGGTCGATCGGCGCTTCCGCGTCCCCGATCCGCACCGCGATGGTCCCCGCGAAATCGCGGCGCTCGACCACCGTGATCAGGGTGTCCAGCGCGATCCCGACCGAGTCGAAGTAGCGCAGCATGTCGGGGTCGGAGTCGGAGATGCGGGCGACGCGTCCGCCCTGGTTCGCCTCGAAATCGGTGAGCTGGCGGGCCGGGGGCGTGGGCACCGCGCCGTCCACCGAGGGGATGGGGTCGCCGTGCGGGTCGCGGTCGGGGTAGCCGAGTTTGGCGTCGATGCGCGCCATCAGCAGTTCCGACACCGCGTGCTCGAGCACCTCGGCCTCGTCGTGCACCTCGTCCCAGCCGTAGCCGAGCTCGTTGACGAGGAACGTCTCGATGAGCCGGTGCCTACGCACCATGGCGACGGCGGCGCGGCGGCCGTGGTCGGTGAGCGTGATCGATCCGTACCTGGCGTGTTCCACCAGACCCTGGTCGGCGAGCTTGCGCACGGCCTCGGACACGGTGGACGCCGAGACGCCGATGCGTTCGGCCAGCAGCTTGGTGGACACCTTCTCCTGCGACCACTCCTGGGCGGTCCAGATGACCTTCAGATAGTCCTGGGCAACCGAGGTCAGCTCCGGTGCGAGGGTGGCGGTGCTGCCCGTCGGCTCGGTCGCCGCGGAGCCGTCGCTCAACTCGCGGCGGGTGGCGATATCACGTTTGCCTGGCACATACCCGAGCTTATGCACATCGCCGCATTTTCACACAGTCGGACACCGGGATGCGGCCAAGTCGTGTTCGGCCGTCCGCCCGGTCGCGATCGCCCCCGTGACCAGTCGCGACGGCGGGCCGCGTACCCCTCGGTGACCGTCCGGCGCGGTACGCCGCGGTGTCGCGTGCGCGACCGGCGGGGAAGCGTTGTGTGACATCCGGTACGCCCGAATAGGGTTCGTTCCGGGGCTTGCGTAGGCTGCGAACTGTGCAGAGATGGCGAAGTCTCGACGAGGTGCCCGCGGACTGGGGACGGTGCGTGCTCACGATCGGCGTATTCGACGGGGTGCACCGCGGTCACGCGCAGTTGATCAGCAGGGCGGTGAAATCCGCGGCGGCGCGTGGCGTGCCGTCGGTCCTGATGACGTTCGATCCGCATCCGATGGAGGTGGTGCGGCCCGGCTCCCACCCGGCGCAGCTCACCACCCTCACCCGGCGCGCGGAACTGGTCGAGGAACTCGGTGTCGACGTGTTCTGCGTGATGCCGTTCACCCACGAGTTCATGAAGCTGACCCCCGGCCGCTACGTCCACGACCTGCTGGTCGAGCGCCTGCACGTGGCCGAGGTCGTGGTGGGCGACAACTTCACCTTCGGCAAGAAGGCCGCGGGCACCATCGAGACCATGCGCGAGCTGGGCGACCGGTTCGGCTTCGAGGTCGACGGGGTCACGCTGCTCGGCGAGCACGCGGTGACGTTCTCCTCCACCTACATCCGCGCTTGCGTCGACGCCGGTGATATGGCCGCCGCGGCCGAGGCGCTGGGCCGCCCGCACCGGGTGGAGGGCGTGGTCGTGCACGGCGACGGCCGCGGCCGCGAACTGGGCTATCCCACCGCGAACGTCGCGCCCCCCATGCACGCGGCGATCCCGGCCGACGGCGTGTACGCGGGCTGGTTCACGGTGCTCGGGCCCGGCCCGACGATCGGCACCGTCACGCCGGGCCAGCGCGCCATGGCGGCGATCTCGGTGGGCACCAACCCCACGTTCTCCGGTCGCGCGCGCACGGTGGAGGCCTACGTCATCGACGGTGACGCCGATCTGTACGGCCAGCACGTGGCGGTGGACTTCGTCGAGCACGTGCGCGGTATGCAGAAGTTCGACTCGATCGACGCGCTGCTCGCCGAGATGGGCCGCGATGTGGACAAAGCTCGCGGGTTGCTCGAGAGCGCCGAGCGCCGCGCCGCCTCGTCGTAGCGCGGGGTCGCTCCGGGTGCGGCACCACCTCGGGACGGACCCGATTCGGTGCCGGAATCCACCTCCGGTAAGGTGGACCCTCGGGTTTGCTGCGGTCCGCGGCGGCGCCCACCCGGTTCGCCGGTCACCTCACACGCGGAACTGAGAAACAGGAGTGGATGCCCCGTGGCGCTGACCACCGAGCAGAAGACGGCCATCCTGGCCGAGTACGGCCTGCACGAGAAGGACACCGGTTCGCCGGAGGCCCAGATCGCGCTGCTGTCGAAGCGGATCGCCGACATCACCGAGCACCTGAAGGTCCACAAGCACGACCACCACACCCGCCACGGCCTGATGGCGCTGATCGGTCGTCGCAAGCGGCTCTCGAAGTACCTGCAGGACAAGGACATCCAGCGCTACCGTTCGCTGATCGAGCGCCTCGGCCTGCGCCGGTGACCCACTGATCGCCCGGCTCGCCGCGCGGCGGGCCGACCGATCTCGCGAAAGCCGGTGGACGGTTCACACCGTCCACCGGCTTTTCGTTTGCCCGGGCGCGAGTGTGCCGTGCGTCATACTCCTTGACTCCTAACAGTACGAGCGTACGGTGAGAATTGTAAGGCAAGCCTTACCTAATTCACTCGGTCTGTTTCGGCTCGAGGAGGCTGTATGACCAGTACGCTCGCCCCACGAACAACCACCGAAGTCCAGCGTCTCGCGGACTTCGTCACCGCGGCGGATGTCGACCGAATACCACCGGATGCGCTGGAGCAGTTGAAGATTCGCGTCCTCGACACGCTCGGCGTCGCCATCGGCGCGCTCGACGCGCCACCCCTGATCGCCATTCGCGGGCTGGTGGACGATCTGGGCGGCGACCCGCGTTCCACCATGATCGGCGGCGGCCGCTCCGCGCCCGACCGGGTCGCCTTCTACAACGGCGCGCTCAGTCGCTACCTCGATTTCATGGACTCGTTCATCGGCCGCGGCGAGACCAACCACCCGTCCGACAACCTGGGCGCGGTGCTCGCCGCCGCCGAGAGCGTGGGCGCGTCGGGCCGGGAGTTCCTGACCGCGCTGGCCGTGGCCTATCAGGTGCACGTGCGCCTATCCGAGGCGGCGCCGGTGCGGGACAAGGGATTCGACCACACCACGCAGGGCGCGTACGCCGCGGCGGCGGGCGCGGCGAAGGCGCTCGGACTCGACGCCGCCCAGACCGCCAACGCGATAGCGATCGCGGGCACCGCCAATAACGCGCTGCGCGTCACGCGCACCGGCAATCTCTCGCACTGGAAAGGCTTGGCCTACCCCAACACGGCCAAGGAAGCCACCTTCGCGGCGCTGCTGGCGAGCCGGGGGATCACCGGACCCGAGGCGGTGTTCGAGGGCAACAAGGGATTCAAGGACGCCATCGCCGGGCCGTTCGAGATCGATTGGGCGGCAGAAGGTCTCGACGCGGTGCTGCGGACGATCGTGAAGAAGCACAACGCCGAGATCCACTCGCAGTCCGCGCTGGACGCCGCCCTCGACATCCGCGCGCAGGACGGTTTCACCGCGCGGGCCGTGCGCGCCGTGCGGCTGCGCACCTTCGACGTGGCGTTCTCGATCATCGGCGGCGGCGAGGAGGGCGGTAAGCACGACATCCGCACCAAGGAGGAGGCCGACCACTCGCTGCCCTACATGCTGACGGTCGCCCTGCTCGACGGACACCTCACCCCTGAGCAGTACACGCCCGAGCGGATCGCCGCCGACGACGTGCAGGAACTGCTCGCGAAGGTCGAGGTGACCCCCTCGCCCGAGCTCACCGCGAAGTTCCCCGGGCTGCTGCCCGCCGAACTCGAGGTCGAACTCGCCGACGGCACCGTCTTCGCCGCCGCCCGCGACGACTACCGGGGCTTCGTCACCGATCCGCTCACCTGGGCGGCGGCCCGCGCCAAGTTCGACCTGCTGGCCGCCCCGTTCGCCGATACCGCGCTGCGCGAGGACATCGCCGACGCCGTGCGGCGGCTGGAGGACCTGGACGTCGCCGCCCTCACCGCGCTCCTGGCCCGCGTGTCCACCGTCCGGTCCGACGCGCACTGACACCGGGCGAACCCTCACCACCCGAAAGGCAACCACCATGACCACCACCGAAATTCGACCGGTCGACAATGCCGCGGGCCTGGCCCCCGGCACCGCCTTCGACTTCATCCCGCGCGCCCACCGGCCCGCCAAGCCGCGCGCCTACGGGCTCACCGAGGTCCGCGGCCCCTACTACTCCACCTACGGTGTGCGGCACCTGGCCGACGTGCTCGAGGTCGCCGGGCAGTGGGTCGACGGCGTGAAGTGGGCGGGCGGCTCGTTCGCGCTGCTCCCGCGCGAGCAGGTCCGCGCCTTCAGCGATCTCGCGCACGAACACGACGCCTACATCTCCTCCGGCGGCTGGCTCGAGACCGTGCTGCGCTACGGCGACCAGTACATCGACCGGTATCTCGCCGAGGCCAAGGAGGTCGGATTCGACGTCATCGAGATCTCCACGGGCTTCATCTCGGTGCCCACCTCCGGGCTGCTGCGGCTGATCGAACGCGTCAAGAAGGCCGGACTGAAGGCCAAGCCCGAACTCGGCATCCAGTTCGGTTCGGGCGGCGACTCCACCGAGGCCGAACTCGCCGCCGAGGGCAAGAAGGACGTCGGCGATCTGATCGAGCGGGCCAAGCGCGCGCTGGACGCGGGCGCCGACATCATCATGATCGAGTCGGAGGGCATCACCGAGAACGTCGCCGACTGGAACACCGGCGCGGTCGCCCAGATCATCAACGGCGTCGGCCTGGAGAACGTGATGTTCGAATCCGCCGATCCGCTGGTCTACGAGTGGTACATCAAGAACTACGGCAACGAGGTCAACCTCTTCGTCGACCACTCGCAGGTCCTGCAATGGGAAGGGTTGCGGCAGAACATCTGGGGCAACAAGAGCACCTGGGGCCGCATCGTCAACGTCTGAGGCAGGGCCACGAGCGGCCGTCGCGTTCTGTGCGGTGGGATTTCCGGCGACACGCGGCCCGGCAGAGGCGATCGATGGACCCTAGGTGGTCGGACGTACAATCTTTTCGTTGGCTATCCGTGCGCGAACGCCGAACAGTATTCTGCGCACGGCAACACCGCACAGCCGTACGCACCCGAACGCGTGGCGTCGGTCTTCGGTAGTGGCCTCTCGGCCGGTGAGAAATCCGCCGTTGGGCTTCGATCGATGACCGCCTCCGCGTCGCCGTCTCCAAGGGGACACGGCCGGGTGTGCGCGTCGCGGCCGAGAAGGCTGCCGCGCGCCCGTGCCGGGTACGGCTGACGACAGTCGGCTCGCGCTCGCATGCGCTCGAGCCGGCGAGACGAGAGGTTGAGAGAAGAGAGATGACCGAAACAACTGAACGCAAGTCCTCGGCCGTGGAGGTCGAGCCCGGTGTGTTCGAATCCGTCGCGCTGATCGATAACGGCAGCTTCGGCACCCGCACCGTGCGTTTCGAGACCGGACGCCTGGCCCGCCAGGCCGCCGGCTCCGTCGTCGCCTACCTGGACGACGAGACCATGCTGCTGTCGGCGACCACCGCCAGCAAGGCGCCCAAGGACCAGTTCGACTTCTTCCCGCTGACGGTGGACGTCGAGGAGCGCATGTACGCCGCGGGCCGCATCCCCGGCTCGTTCTTCCGTCGCGAGGGCCGCCCCTCCACCGACGCGATCCTGACCTGCCGCCTGATCGACCGCCCGCTGCGCCCGTCGTTCGTCGACGGCCTGCGCAACGAGATCCAGGTCGTGGTCACCGTGCTGAGCCTGGATCCCAAGGACCTCTACGACGTGGTGGCGATCAACGCCGCGTCCGCGTCCACCCAGATCGCGGGCCTGCCGTTCTCCGGCCCGGTCGGCGGCGTGCGCGTCGCGCTGATCGAGGGCCAGTGGGTCGCGTTCCCGACCAACGAGCAGCTCGAGGACGCCGTGTTCGACATGGTGGTCGCGGGCCGCGTGGTCGAGTCCGGTGACGTCGCCATCATGATGGTCGAGGCCGAGGCCACCGAGAAGGTCATCGCGCTGATCGAGGGCGGCGCGCAGGCGCCGACCGAGGCCGTGGTGGCCGAGGGCCTCGAGGCCGCCAAGCCGTTCATCGCCCGCCTGTGCCGCGCGCAGTCCGACCTCGCCGAGCTGGCCGCCAAGCCGACCGGTGAGTTCCCGGTGTTCCTGCCCTACGAGTCCGACGTGTTCGAGGCCGTCGAGGGCACCGCGAAGGTGGAGCTGAACCAGGCGCTCAGCATCGCCGACAAGCAGGAGCGCGAGGCCAAGATCGACGAGGTCAAGCTCGCCGTGCTGGACCGGCTGGCCGACGACTTCGCCGGCCGCGAGAAGGAGCTGGGCGCCGCGTTCCGCTCGGTGACCAAGAAGCTGGTGCGCCAGCGCATCCTCACCGAGGGCTTCCGCATCGACGGCCGCGGCCTGGCCGATATCCGCGCCCTGTCCGCCGAGGTGGCCGTGGTGCCGCGCGCGCACGGTTCGGCGCTGTTCGAGCGCGGTGAGACCCAGATCATGGGCGTCACCACCCTCGACATGGTGAAGATGGCGCAGCAGGTCGACTCGCTCGGCCCGGAGACCTCCAAGCGCTACATGCACCACTACAACTTCCCGCCGTACTCCACCGGTGAGACCGGTCGCGTGGGCTCGCCCAAGCGCCGCGAGATCGGCCACGGCGCGCTGGCGGAGCGGGCGCTGATCCCCGTGCTGCCCAGCCAGGAGGAGTTCCCGTACGCGATCCGTCAGGTGTCGGAGGCGCTGGGCTCCAACGGCTCCACCTCGATGGGCTCGGTGTGCGCCTCCACCCTCGCGCTGCTGAACGCCGGTGTGCCGCTCAAGGCGCCGGTCGCGGGCATCGCGATGGGCCTGGTGTCCGACACCGTCACCAACGACAAGGGCGAGGACGAGGTCCGCTACGTCGCGCTGACCGACATCCTGGGCGCCGAGGACGCGTTCGGCGATATGGACTTCAAGGTCGCCGGCACCCGCGACTTCGTCACCGCGCTGCAGCTGGACACCAAGCTGGACGGCATCCCCTCGCAGGTGCTGGCCGGCGCGCTGAGCCAGGCGCACGACGCCCGCGTCACCATCCTGGACGTGATGGCCGAGGCCATCGCCACCCCGGACGAGATGAGCCCGTACGCGCCGCGCGTCACCGCGATCAAGATCCCGGTCGACAAGATCGGCGAGGTGATCGGGCCCAAGGGCAAGGTCATCAACCAGATCACCGAGGACACCGGCGCCAACATCTCCATCGAGGACGACGGCACCGTGTTCGTCGGCGCGACCGACGGCCCGTCGGCGCAGGCCGCGATCGACGCGATCAACGCCATCGCCAACCCGCAGCTGCCGAAGGTCGGCGAGCGCTTCCTGGGCACGGTCGTCAAGACCACCGCCTTCGGCGCGTTCGTCTCGCTGCTGCCCGGCCGCGACGGCCTGGTGCACATCTCCAAGCTGGGCAACGGCAAGCGCGTCGCCAAGGTCGAGGACGTGGTGAACGTCGGCGACAAGCTGCGCGTGGAGATCGCCGATATCGACAACCGCGGCAAGATCTCGCTGATCCCGGTCGAGGAGAACGCCGAGGAACCCGCCGCGGCGGATGCCGTCGAAGCCGGAACCGAGTAGTACTGGTCTTTGTGACGACGAAGAAGACGGCAACCCCCCTGCTCCCGACCGGGCAGGGGGGTTCGTCACTGGAGCGGCGGGTGGACGAGACGACGATGGTGGACACCGGGGTCCGGCGCACGGAGTTGCCCGGCGGACTGCGGGTGGTCACCGAACATCTACCCGGTGTGCGTTCGGCCTCCATCGGCGTATGGGTCGGCGTCGGCTCGCGCGACGAGGGCCGCACGGTCGCGGGCGCGGCGCACTTCCTGGAACATCTGCTGTTCAAGGCCACGCCGAGTCGCACCGCCCTGGACATCGCGCAGGCGATGGACGCGGTCGGCGGCGAGCTCAACGCGTTCACCGCGAAGGAACAGACCTGCTACTACGCGCACGTCCTCGACGAGGACCTGCCGCTGGCGGTGGACCTGGTCTCGGATGTGGTGCTCAACGGGTTGTGCCGCGCCGAGGACGTGGACGTGGAGCGGCAGGTGGTGCTCGAGGAGATCGCGATGCGCGACGACGACCCCGAGGACCTGGTCGGCGACGCGTTCCTCACCGCCCTGTTCGGGGATCACCCGATCGGGCGGCCGGTGATCGGCTCGGTGGAGTCCATCGAGGCCATGCACGCCGCGCAGCTGCGCGGCTTCCACCAGCGGCGCTACCGGCCGGACCGGATGGTCGTGGCGGTCGCGGGCAACGTGGAGCACGACCACACCGTGGAACTGGTGCACCGCGCGTTCGAGAACCGGCTCGACCCGTCGGCCAAGCCCGCGCCGCGCCGCGAGGGCCGCTTCCGGCCGACCGGCGCGCCGTCGCTGCACTGGAGCCACCGCGACAGCGAACAGGCGCACCTCGCGTTCGGCGTGCGCGCGTTCGGCAGGCACGAGGGCGAGCGCCGCTGGCCGCTGTCGGTGCTCAACACCGTGGTGGGCGGCGGGCTGAGTTCGCGCCTGTTCCAGCGCATCCGGGAGGAGCGCGGGCTGGCGTACTCGGTGTACTCGAGCGTGGACACCTTCGCCGACACCGGCGCGTTCTCGGTGTACATCGGCTGCCAGCCGGAGAACCTGGGCAAGGTGGCGTCGCTGGCGCGCACCGTGCTCGAGGAGGTCGCCGAACACGGCATCACCGACGCCGAATGCGCCCGCGCGAAGGGGTCGCTGCGCGGGGGATTGGTGCTGGGACTGGAGGATTCGGCGTCGCGGATGAACCGCATCGGCCGCAGCGAACTCAGCTACGGCAACCACCGCAGCGTCTCGGAGACGCTGAGCCGCATCGACGCCGTCACCACCGAGGAGGTCAGCGCCGTCGCCCGCACGCTGCTGTCGCGGCCGTACGGGGTGTCGGTGGCCGGACCGTACCGGCGCAGGCGGGACCTGCCCGCGGCGGTGCGGCGGTTGGTGGACGCCTGACGGGCGAAAGACGGTGCGGGACGGGGTGATCCGGCCCGCGGGAGGGGGAACTGTGCACGTCGAGACGCGGCTGGAAAGGGCGCGCGCCGCCAAGAAGCTGGGGCGCTTGGACGAAGCACGGCGCATCGCGGGGGAGGCGCTGGCGAGCGCGCCGGACGATCCCGCGCTGCTCGAGTTGCTGGCCGATGTGGCGTACCGGTTGGACGACACCGACGAGGCGCTGCGGCTCGGGCGGCAGGCCATCGCCGCCGATCCGGCGCGGGTCGACGCGTACCTGACGGTCGCGTGGGCCTCGGCCGGGCTCGGGGACAAGGACGAGGCGCTCCGGTGCGCGCGCGAGGCCGTTCGGCTCGCACCGCACAGCACACCGGTCCTGCTCGCCCTGGCCCTGCTGCTCGCGGTCTACTCGGCACAGGACCCCGCGATCAGCGCGGAGGCCAAGGAACTGGTCGAGCGCGCGGTGGAGCTCACCCCCGGCGACGCCGACGTGCACGCGTCCGCCGCCGACGTGCTCCACCAGTTACACGAGCGCGAGGCCGCCCAGGCGCACGTCGACGCCGGACTCGCGGAAGACCCCGCCAACGAGAACCTGCTGCGGATCAAGGCCCGGCTGGAGGTGGACGGGTTCCACCGGTATCGCGCGGCCGCCACGCTGCGCGGCCTGCTCGGGACCCGGCCCGGTGACGCCGAGGCGCGCCGGATGCTGGCGTCGATCCTGTGGCGCGCGTTGCTGGGATTGGTGACGGTGCTGTGGGTGTACGTGCTCGCGACGGCGACGCTGTCGATGCTGCTGCCGATCTCCGCGCTTCGGGGTGCCAGCGCGGTGTTCTTCGTGCTGGTGCCGTTCGCGTGGTTCGGCGTCTTCCGGAAGTTGCGGCGCAGGCTGCCGCCGCGCTACATCCGCACCAGGCTCCGGGACAGGCCGTCGGCGGTCCTCGCGTTGGTGACGCTGGTCGGCGTGACCCTGCTGGCCTGGTTGGGCGGGGTGCTCGTGCGCGCCGAGTTGACGACCGGGCTCGTTCGCCTCGGCTACTGGGTGATGCTGTTCGCAGTGGTCGCCGCGGCGCTGTCGCATCTGGCGCTGTATCGGGCGTGGATGCGCGGCTACGCCGACGAGGCCGAACACGACGGGCACGAGACGTACGTGATGGTGGGCCTGGTGGTGGTCGTGCCGGGTGGCGTGATCCTGCTCGCCGCCTTGGGGATTCTCCGGTTCTTCGCGCGCCAGCCGGTCGCGTTCGCGGTGGTGATGACCACGCTCTGCCTCATCGCGCTCACCTTCGTGGTGGAGGCGGTGCGGGCCTTGGTCGCGCGGTGGGGAGAGTGGATCGGCCCGGGGAAGATCCTCGCGGGACTGCTCGCGGTAGGCGCGCTGGCGATGGCCGGAATGTGGTGGGGCACGGTGCATTTGACGACCGACCATATTCCCGGGGTGCCGCAACGGTACGGGATGGAGTCGTCTGTGCCGTAGCCGGCTGGTGTGGCTTGCCCTGCCACGGCCGACCCGTCCCCGCTCGGCCGGAAACGGGGCCGCGCTCAGTCCCCGCTGGCGCGGTTGGCGGCGTCGACGATCGCCGGAAGCACGCCCGGCAGTGCGGATTCCAGGTCGTCGGCGCGCAGGCGCTGGCAGGTGTGGCCGTCGATGACCAGGCGTTCGATGATGCCCGCCTCGCGCAGGATTCTGAAGTGGTGGGTGGCGGTCGATTTGTTGATCACGTCGTAGAGGGCGCCGCAGCGCACGGCCGTGCCCGCATTGCTGAGGCGGCGCACCATCTCCAGCCGCACCGGGTCCTGCAGGGCGCCGAGCACCGTGGGCAGGGGCGCCACCGGCGCGAGGGTCTCGGTCTCGGTCATGATCCACCTCACACAATAGGGGGTTTGATGATCATCGAACCGGGTTGTAGGGTCGATGGAGTTCGATCAACGTCAAACTTACCTGATCGGGAGCATGATGACAGCGTCAACGGCCGTGGTCGCCGACGAGCGGATCGCCCAGCGCTGGGCATACGGTCTCGTCCTGGCCGCGAGCGGCGTCGCCCTGGGCGTCTCCGGCGTGCCCGCCCCCTTGTACGGCCTCTACGAACAGGAGTGGCACCTCTCGCCGCTCACCACCACGGTGGTGTTCGCGGTGTACGCCGTCGCGGCGTTGGTGGCGGTGCTGGTGTCGGGGCGCATCTCCGACGTGGTGGGCCGCAAGCCGGTGCTGCTGGGCGCGTTCGCGACCATGATCGCCGGGCTCGCGGTGTTCGTGGTGGCCGA
The DNA here is from genome assembly GCF_003315035.1 of Nocardia puris. Classification (GTDB taxonomy): domain Bacteria; phylum Actinomycetota; class Actinomycetes; order Mycobacteriales; family Mycobacteriaceae; genus Nocardia; species Nocardia puris. The sequence goes on along the minus strand of NZ_QNRE01000001.1, from coordinate 652,957 downwards.
TTCGGTGCCGATGCTGTTGCTGGCCAGGGCCTTACACGGCATGGCGGTCGGCGCGACCGTGGTGGCCGGCGCGGCCGCGCTGCTGGACCTGCGCCCCGATCGCGGCGCGCGCTCGGGGCAGCTCAGCGGTGTGGCGTTCAATGTCGGTATGGCCGTGGCGATCATGGGCTCGGCCCTGCTCGCGCAGTACGCGCCGTACCCGCTGCGCACGCCGTACGTGGTGATCACCGTGGTGTGCCTCGCGATCGCCGTGGGTGTGCTGTGGTTGCGCGAACCGCACGGCGCGCGGGTCGCGGGGCGCATTCGTATCGCGAAACCGGCTGTGCCGCATGAGATCCGCACCGACTTTTGGTTCTCGGCGATCGGCGTAATGGCGGCGTGGTCGGTGCTCGGTGTGCTGCTCTCGCTCTACCCGTCGCTGGCGGCGCGCCAGACCGGCATCCACAACCTGGTGTTCGGCGGCGTGGTGGTGGCCACGACCGCGCTGGCGGGTGCCACCGCGCAGTTGTTCGCGACCCGCATCCCCGCGCGCCGGGCGGCCATTGCCGGCGATATCGGTATGGCGCTGGCGCTGCTGCTCACGGTGCCGGCGCTGGCCACCCACAGCTGGGTGGCGGTGCTCGGCGCGGGCGTGGTGCTCGGCGCGACCTTCGGCCTCGGCTTCGGCGGCTCCCTGCGCCACCTCTCGGAAGTGGTGCCGCAGAACCGGCGCGGCGAGACCATGTCGGCGTACTACCTGCTGGCGTACTCGTCGATGGCGCTGCCCACCGTGGCGGCGGGGTGGGCCGCGACGACCTGGGGTCTGGACCGGGTGTTCCCGTGGTTCGTGGCGGTGGTGGCGCTGGCCTGCCTGGTGGCGGCGGGCTTGGGTGTGCGGCGCGGGCGGGTGCGCGCGGAAGCGTGAGTCACCGGTCGGGCAGGGCGGTTTCGTGCACCGTGAGCCACCGGAATGAATCGCCTTGCGCTAGTAGGACTGCCGTGACACGTCGCGCGGAGGTGTGACCGTCCCTGCGGTGGCTTTCCAGGAACCGGACCACCGCCTGATCCCCGGCCCGCGCCACGACGGTGATGTCGGACACGTCGATCGTCAAGCCGGGGGCGGTGTTTCGCGCACCACCCAATCCTTCGAGCAGTGCGGTCCGGTGCGCGATCTCACCCGACACCGTGACGATCGTGAAGTCCACGTGCTGCGCGGCGGCGAAACGCTCGAAGACCTCGGGCGCGGCCGCCGACCCGAGCCAGGCGGCCAGATCGTCGTGCAGGTTCCGGACCGCCGCGATGAGGTCGGCGTGCGCTTCGCTGGTCACGAGACGAGCTTAGCGACGCGGCGGCCGTGAAACCGGTTGCGCCGCTGCGGCGGCCGTCCACGACGGGGTGGTCGCCCGGTGCCGGTCGGGCTAACATGCAGCTCATGCGAAGGCGGGGGAGGACGATCAACCGATTACATCGCGCCGGGCTGTTGCTGGCGGTCATCACCGTGGTGCTGGGCGCGCTGGCGATCGCGGGCCTGGCGTGGTGGGTGCTGTGGTGGGTGTTCGGCGCGCGGGCCGAGACGCCCACGCAGATGGACCTCGCCAAGATCGCCGTGTCGGTGGCGGCGTTCGTCGGCGCGGCGATCGGCCTCGTCGTGGCCTACCGCAGGCAGCGCGACTCCGAACGCGGGCGGTTCGCGGAACTGTTCGGCGCGGCCGCGGCGCAACTGGGCGACACCGATCCCGCCGTGCGGATCGCCGGTGTCTACGCGATGGCCGGTGTCGCCGACGAGTTCTCGGCGCCGAGCAGGCGCCAGCAGTGCATCGACGTGCTGTGCGGATATCTGCGACTGCCCTACGACCCCGAGGACGGCGCGAACCATCTGGTGTCGCGCACGGAGGCGGTCGAGGAGGCCGGGCGCCGGGTCGAGCGCGTGCAGCAGTTGCGGCACAACGACCGCGAGGTGCGCAGCACGATCGTGCGCGTCATCGCCCAGCACCTGCGGCCGTTCTCCGATGTGTCGTGGTCACGGTGCGATTTCGACTTCACCGGCGCGGTGTTCGAGAACGCGAATTTCGAGGCGACGGAGTTCGGCGGGCGGCGCACCCTGTTCGCCAAGTGCGTGTTCGTCGGTGACCGGGATGCCTACTTCCATCGCACCCGGTTCACCGGCGTGCACGTCACGTTCCGCGGCGCCACCTTCCGGGTCCCGGTGGTGAACTTCGACAAGGCCGAATTCCACGCGGGTCGCACCACTTTCGACGACGTGGTGTTCGACAGCGCCAAGACCACCTTCGCCGAGTCCGTGTTCACCGGCGACCGCACCGGATTCACCGGCGCGCGGTTCGCCGGTCCCGCCACCTCGTTCCGCGCGGCCACCTTCCGCGCCGACGACACGATCTTCGAGAAGGTCGTGTTCGACGGCGACAAGACCGACTTCGACCACACCCGCTTGGCGGGCCGTCGCGTCACCTTCGCGGGCGCGCTGTTCTACGCCACCGCCGTGTCGTTCGAGGAGGCCGAACTGGGCGCCCCGGCGCGCAGACGCGGCCGGGGCACCCGCGAGATCGGTTTCACCGGTGCGGAATTCCACTCGGCGGTGAGTTTCGCCCGCGCCGGGTTCGCCGGTCACCTCATCGACTTCGCCGAAGGCGATTTCTTCGGCGACATCTCGTTCGTGGCGGCGCGCTTCACCGCCACCGAGATCCGTTTCGACCGCCCGAAGGCGTGGGTGGGTGTGCGATTCGACTGGGACGACGACGCGTCCCGCAAGCCCACCTCGGTCACGCCGAACCAGTGGCCACCCACGCCGCCGAGCGCCTGACCCGGGTTACGCCGGCCAACCGCCGTAGGGCACGGTGATCAGCTCCAGATAGTGGCCGGCGGGGTCGAGGAAGTAGACGCCGCGGCCACCGTCGTGGTGGTTGATCTGCCCCGCGTCCTGCTGGCGCGGATCGGCCCAGTGATCCAGCTTGTAGCGCAGGATCTTGGCGTAGGCTGCGTCGAACTCCTCCTCGGAGACGAGGAAGGCGTAGTGCTGCGGCGCCATCTCCGCATGGGGCGGGATGTCCGCGAAATCGAAAGTGACGCCATTGGCCACGGGAAGCGGGATGAACGGGCCCGCTTCCGCTCCGGGGGTGAGGCCGAGCATGTCGGCCCAGAACTCCGCCGATTCGCGCTTGTCGCGCGCCGCGACGATCGTGTGATTGAACTGGATGGACAGGGGATTACTCCTGAGATTCGTGACGGTCCCGACCCTGGGCTCGGTACAAGGCGGCCGACAGGAGCACCATCACGGCGAACCAGACCAGACCGCCACGGTGCCGCTGACAACCCCTCACAGGCCGACGGCGCTCGCCGCGTGATCGGTCTCGTGCCACCGCCGCAGTTCCTCGCCCGCCGCCCACGTCGCATGCGTGCCGCTGGAGATCCGCTCGGGCAGGGCGAGCGTGCAGACCGGTCCGTCCTCCACCCGCGCCGCGTCGAACACCAGGCAGAACGAGGCGTCCCGGTTCATATCGGTGGTGAGCGTGATCAAGTAGCCATCGTCCTCGGCCGTCGCGCCGGCCCGGGGCGCCATCGCGGTCTCGCTGCCGTAGACGCCCTCGCCGTAGGCGTAGTGCCGTTCGGCGCCCGTGCGGACGTCGTGGCGGACCAGCCCGTCGAACAGGAACCAGCCCGGCTTGCCCGTCGAGGCGTAGATGTAGCGGTGCGCCCGGCCGCCGAAACGCGGGTTCAGCATGCCGAATTCGGTGATCCGCTCGGTGAGCCGCTCCTCGCGCACCGCGCCGGTGCGCAGGTCCAGGCGCCACCGGTGCAGCCGCGATTCGAAGCGGTCGAGCGCCAGGTAGCGGAACGCGCGCTGCCACTTGTCGGCGTGCACGTCGTCGGCGGGTTCGGGCTCGTCCTGGAAGAAGCCGTCCAGGACGATGGTGTCGCCGTCCTCGTAGGCGTTGACGAAGTGCAGCACGTAGGTGGGATCGGCCTCGAACCAGCGGATCTGCTCGGGCCCGCCCCGGCGCGGGAGCACGGCGAAGCGGGACGGCACGTCGCGATGGAAACGCGGCACGTGCGCGCCCTCGGCCAGCAGTTTCTCGTCCCAGAACAACGGCAGATCGTTGAGGATCGCGTAGTTCTCGGTGAACGCCATATCGTGCGGCAAGCGCGGACCGGGGAGCGGTATGTCGGTGTAGTGCACCAGGTCGTCGTTGCCGTCCACCACGCCGTAGTGCATGTACGGCGCGTCCTTCCCGTAATTGAAGAACAGCATCTCGCCGGTCGCGTCGTCGATTTTCGGATGCGCGGAAACGCCTGCGCGCGAAGGGAATGCGCCGCCCCACGTCGACTTGCCGAGCGTGTCGGCGGTGTAGGGGTTCACGCGGTAGAGATCGCCGCACTGGTAGAAACTGGTCAGCGCGATCCCGCGGTGCACGACCACATCGGTGCTGGACGCGTCCTTCATCCGGCCACGCGCGCCCCAACCGTCTTCGCGCGCCGACCATTCCGGCATCTCGGAGATGCCCGCCCACAGCGGCCCGCGCGCCTCGCTCTCCGCGAGCAGTCCGTCGGTGCGGATGAACCTGTTGCGGTAGAAGGCTTTTCCGTCCCGGAACCCGACCACGTGGATCATCCCGTCGCCGTCGAACGGGTGGTAGTTCTTGATCGCGGGGTGCAGCGGGTTCTCGGTGTTGCGCAGGTAGATCCCGTCGAGGTCGCGGGGGATCTCGACGGCCACCACGTCGAGGTCGTCGGCGTCGCGCTCCACGGTCTGCGGCCGCCACGGGCCGGTGCGATAGGGGTGGTCGTCCTCGGGGGACAGCGTCGACAGCATCCGGCCGACGATCTCGACATCCATGACGAATTCCTCTCCGGTCTCAGGCCGCGTCGACGACGAAGCTCACGACGGTGGCGGTGCTTCCGCCGAAGTTCAGCGTCGCGAACCGCGACGCCCCCTCGACCTGATACGCACCGGCCGTGCCCGCGACCTGCTTCGCGGCGTCCAGCACCATCCGCACCCCGGATGCGCCGACCGGGTGCCCGCCGCCGATCAGCCCGCCGCTCGGGTTGATCGGGAACCGGCCGCCGATCGCGATGTCCCCGTCCTCGATGGCCCGCCACGATTGTCCCGGATCGGTCAGGCCGATGTGGTCGATCGCGACATACTCGCTCGGGGTGAAGCAGTCGTGCGTCTCGAGCCCGTGCACGCCCTCGAGATCGGTGCGCGCCCTGGTGAACGCGTCGGACACGGCGCGGCGCAGGTGCGGGAAGATGTAGGGCTCGCCGGCGGCGCGGGACAGTTTGGCCGCGAGGTCGAGCGCGGCCGTGCGGTGCCCCCACCCGGCGATCCGCGCCACCGGCTTCGCGCCGGGGTGGGCCTTCAGGTAGGCGTCGCTGACCACCACCAGGCCCGCGCCGCCGTCGGTGATCTGGCTGCAATCGAAGCGCCGCAGCCGGCCGTCCACGAGCGGGTTGACCTCGTCGCGCGCGCCCTCGGCGGCCAGATCGGGGACCGACCAGGTGCGGGTCTGGGCGTTCGGATTGCGGCGGGCGTTGGCGAAGTTGAGCTCGGCGATGCGGTGCAGGTACCGCTCGTCCAGGCCGTAGCGGCGGTCGTACTCGTCGGCCACCACCGAGAACATATGGGGCCACACGAATTTCGCGTCCTCGCCTTCGTGGCCCACCCAGGCGGCCGCGCCCAGGTACCCCGACGCGTCGTCGCCCGGCACGGTCTTCTCCAGTTCCGCGCCGACCACCAGCGCGCAGTCGTGGTCGCCGGTGCGCAGGTCCGCGATCGCGGCCAGCAGCGCCACAGAGCCCGACGCGCACGCCGCCTCGTGCCGCGTCGCCGGGACGCCGTGCAATTCCGGGACCACCGTGGCGGGCATGGCGCCCAGATGGCCCTGGCGCGCGAACATTTCGCCGAAGGCGTTGCCCACGTGGATAACTCCGATATCGGCGGCCGGTGTCGCGGCCGCCTCGAGGGTGCCCGGGACCACTTCGGCGAACAGTCCGGCGAAGTCGACGCCCTCGCGCGCCAGGTTCCTGGCGAAATCGCTCTGATAGCCACCGAGAATCCAGATCGACGTATCGGTCATCGCATAGTCCTTCGCAGACGGCAGCGCGCGGATCCGCGCGTCTCTACTACTATTAACAGAGTCACTGGGGTTCGTCCAGGGTGGTGCGGGTTCCGGCGCCGTGCGGCGGGGCCCGGTCGGTAGGATGTGGAACTCATGTGCGGCAAGCGATCGCCTTCCGAGCTGCGAGCGGGCGGCGACAACGCGATCGCCGTGACGCTCGGTCTGCTCGGCGACGAATGGAACCTGTGGATCCTGCGCCACGCGTTGCGCGGGGATCGCCGGTATCTGGACTGGATGTCGCGCGGGGGCATCTCCAACGCGGTGCTCACCCACCGGCTCAGCCAGCTCACCGACGTCGGGCTGTTCACCCGGTCCGCCTATCAGGACAATCCGCGGCGCTACGAGTACCTGCTGACCCCGCGCGGGCGCGGCGTGTGGCCGATCCTGCTGGGACTGTGGAACTGGGAACTGCGCTGGTCGTCGGCCGCGGTCGACCTGCCGCGCATCGTGCACGCCGACTGCGGAGCGCCGTGCGTGCCGGAGCTGCGCTGCGGGATCTGCGCGGAGGTGCTCGACCTGGACTCCGTCGTCGCGGACCCCGGTCCCAGCGGGGAGTGGGGACGCAGCGTGCCTGCCGCGTCGGGGCGCAGGCGGTCGTCGTCGGCGAGCGCGGCGGCGATCCTGCCCGACACCATGCGGCTCATCGGCAATCGCTGGTCGGTCGCGGTACTGGGCGCGCTCATGCTGGGCACGCACCGTTTTCGCGACTTCAGCGCGCGGGTGGGCGCGTCGCCGGCGATCATCGCGGGACGTTTGCAGGACTTCGTCGCGGCGGGCGTCGCCGAGGCGGCACCGAACCCCGACCGGCCCGGCTGGGTGTGGTATCGCCTCACCGACAAGGGCCGCGACTTCTTTCCCGTGATCTACCTGATGATCACGTGGGGGCAGCGCTGGTTCCGCGCGCCGGAGGGCGACGCGCTGGTCTTCCGGCATCGCGACCACGAGCACGCGCCGGAGCCGCGCTGGGTGTGCGATCAGTGTCACCAGCCGATCAGCGGTGGCTCGATCATCGAGCGTCCGGGCCGTCGGTCCGGGGTGCGGGGTCGTTCGCCCGCCTGACGGACCACGGTCGGAAACTTTCGGAATCCCCTTCGCGGGGTGGCCGGATCGTGCTACTTTGCGACTGGTTCAATTAACAGAGTGACTTGCTCGCGGGATGCGGTGAGTCACTGCCCGAGGTGCGCGCGGCGCACCGTCAAGGAGATCTCCGATGGACGGCGTGTACGTCTACGACGCGATCCGGCTGCCACGGGCGCGCGTGCGCCGGGCGGGCGGAACGCTGGCCCAGGTGCCGCCGCACCGCCTGATCGCCCACCTGCTGTCGGCGCTCGAGAAGCGGCACGGCGTCGCGAACTCGGTCGAGGAGGTGGTGCTGGGCATCGGCACCGTGACCGGTGAACAGGCGGGCGATCTGGCGCGCGTCGCCGTGCAGGCCGCCGGCTGGCCGGATGCGGTGCCCGGGGCGGTGGTGTCGCGGCTGTGCTGTTCGGGGATCGACGCCCTCGGGCGGGCGGCCGCGGCCGTGAGCTGCGGGATGAGTGATCTGGTGGTCGCGGGCGGGGTCGAATCCATGTCGCGGGTGCCGATGCTCAGCGACCGGCCTCTGTTCGCCGCCGACGAGAGCTTGGGCGACACAACGGGTTTCGTCACCATCGGGGTGTCCGCCGATCTGACCGCCGCCGTGAGCGGGTTCACCCGGGATCACCTGGACCGCTACGCGGTGGAGGCGCACCGGCGGGCGTCGGAGGCTCCCGAGCAACCCGGGATCGTCGCGTATCAGGATTCGGAGCGCTTTCTCGAGCGAGACGAGGGCGCTCGCGCTGGTCTCGGGCTCGACGCATTATCCGCACTGCCTGCGCTTTTCACCGAGGACCCCGGCTGGGCGCGCATCGCCCGCGAACTGCCGGACCTCCCTCGCCCCGAGGCGGGGCTGCACACCCTCGCCACCGCACCCGCGCTCTGCGATTCCGCGTCGGCGGCCCTCGTCGGCAGCGAAGCCGCCGGTGCCGCGCATGGATTGCGCCGGCGCGCGCGGATCGTCGCGGTGACGCACGCCGCGGTCCGGTCGCCATTGCTGACCGCGACCGTCGAGGCGAGTCGCCGGGCGCTGGCCGCGGCGGGGATCGCGGCCGCGGATCTGGACGTGGTGGAAGTGAACGAATCCTTCGCTGTCACACCGCTTTTGCTCACCCGGGAGCTGGCGCTCGATCCCGGCATCGTCAACACCGACGGCGGCGCGCTGGCTTTCGGCCATCCGCTCGGCGCCACCGGCGGCATCCTGCTCACCACCGCGCTCGACCGCCTCGAACGCACCGGCGGCACGCACGCGCTGATCACCGTCCCGGCGGCCCTCGGGCTCGGTTCGGCGCTGGTGCTGCGCCGCGAATGAACGGCTCCGTCTCGTAAGTCCTCTGCTGACAAGGAAATGCCCATGCTCGACGCACAACCCCGCACCGCCGGACCCCTCGATCTGCTCGGCTGTCACCCGCGCGACCGGGTCGACGACTACCTCGGCAAGGGGTGGTGGCACGCCGAGACCATGCTCGACCTGTTCGACGACGCCGTCGAACGGCGGGGCGACGAACCGGCGGTCACCGACCCCGCCAACCTCTCGTCCTTGACCGGTGCGACCCCCGAATCGGTGACCTGGCGGCAGCTGAACGAGCGCGCCGACGATCTCGCCACGACCCTGTGGCGCAACGGAATACGCGCGGGCGACGTGGTGGCGATGTGGCTGCCCAACACGGTGACGCAGGTGGCCGCCTACTTCGCGCTGTGGCGGCTGGGCGTGACCGCCACACCGATGCCGATGGCGTACGGCCGGCACGAGCTGTCCACCGTGCTGGCGCGATCGGGGGCTCGGGCGGTGATCACGGTGGGCGCGTTCGGTGACTCGGCACCGGCCGAGGTCGCGTCCGGCGGCGATATCCTCGTCTTCGCCACGGGCACTGGGCTTCCCGAGGGCGTCATCGACCTCGGTGTACGGCCCGGCGCCGACGACGTCGGCGACATGCGGGAGTACCGGTCCCACATCCGGCACACGGTGAACGACCGCATCACGATCTGCTGGACCAGCGGCACCGAGGCCGCGCCGAAGGGCGTGCCGCGCTGCCACGGGGATTGGCTGGCCGTCGGACACGGTGTGCAGGACGGGATCTCCGTCGCGGAGACCTCGGTGGTGCTCAATCCCTTCCCGCTCGTGAACATGGCCGGATTCGCCGGATCGCTCATGCCGTGGCTCATCGGCGGTGCGCACCTCGTGCAGCACCAGCCGCTCGATCTGGCGGTGTTCCTCGGGCAGATCGAGCGGTATCGGGCGACGCACACGATCATGGCGCCCGCGATCCTCACGCTGCTGCTCCAGCGGGCGGAACTGCGTGCGTCGGTGGATCTTTCGTCGCTGCGCACGGTGGGATCGGGGGGCTCGGCGCTGCCGCCTGGGGTGGTGCGCGCCTGGCAGGACGATCTCGGCGTGGAGGTGACCAACTTCTTCGGCTCCAACGAAGGCGTGTGCCTGATGGGAACCTACGCCGACACCCCCGATCCGACCGTGCGGGCGCAGCACCTGCCCAACTACGGGTACCGGGGCCGCGAGTGGACGGCGCGGCTGGCCGCGCACACCGAGGTGGCGCTGGTGGATCCGCGCACGGGGGAGCGGGTGACGACGCCGGGCGGGATCGGCGAGCTGCGCATCGCCGGGCCGACCGTGTTCGCGGGCTACCTCGGGGGGACCGAGGCCGCCGACCCGTTCGACGCGGACGGGATGCTGCGCAGCGGTGACGTGTTCGAATTGTGCGCTCCCGACGGGGAATACCTGCGATTCGTGGAGCGCAGCAAGGAGATCATCGTGCGCGGCGGGATGAACATCGCCCCGGCCGAAGTGGAAGGACTGTTGATCGACCACCCGGGGATCGCCGACGCCGCCGTGGTCGGCTACGACGATCCCGTGATGGGCGAGAAGTGTTGCGCGGTGGTGGTTCCCGCGCCCGGCGCGGACGTGACGCTGGAGTCCGTGCGGGACTTCCTCACCGGGCGCGGTGTGGCGGGGTTCAAGATCCCCGAACGCCTCGAGCTGGCGGAGGCATTGCCGCGCAACCCCGTCGGCAAGCTGCTTCGCCGCCGGATCAAGGAGAGCCTGTCGTGACGACCGATCTGCTCGGGGCACTGCGGATTCCCGTGGTCGCCGCGCCCATGTTCCTGGTGTCGGGTCCTGGCCTCGTGATCGCCGCCGGTGCGGCCGGAATCCTCGGCTCCTTCCCGACCCAGAACTGCCGCACCGCCGCCGAACTGGATCAATGGATGGGCCGCATCAGCGATGCGCTGAATCCCGCTGGGGCGCGATCCCGTCCGTGGTCGGCCAACCTGATCACGCACAGCAGCAACGCCCGGCTCGCCGACGACCTGCGGCTCATCGCCGAATACCGGCCGCCGGTGGTGATCACGGCCCTCGGTTCGCCCCGGCCCGCACTGGAGACGGTGCACGGCTACGGCGGCCTCGTCCTCGCCGATGTGGTCGACCTGCGGCTCGCGCGCAAGGCCGCGGAGTGCGGCGTCGACGGGCTCGCGTGCATCGCGGCGGGCGCGGGCGGGCACACCGGCCACCTGTCTCCCTTCGCCTTCGTATCGGCGGTCCGCGAATTCTTCGACGGCCTCGTGATCGTAGGCGGCGGCATCGGCGACGGTCATGGCGTCGCGGGCGCCGTCGCCGCCGGGGCTGACCTCGTCTACCTGGGAACCCGCTTCCTCGCCACAGCCGAGAGCATGGCGCCGGCCGAATACAAGACGATGGTCGTGGACCACGGCGCCGACGACCTGGTGGTCAGCGCCGGTATCACCGGCACCCCCGCATCGTGGTTGCGCCCGAGCCTGCTGGCCAGCGGCCTCGACCCGGATCGGCTCGACCCGGCCGCCGTCTCCCGCAACTATTCGGCCGGAGGTGACGCGATCAAGCGGTGGAAGGATCTGTGGGCCGCGGGGCAGGGGCTCACCACGATTCGGTCGGTGGAGAGCGTCGAGAATGTGGTGGAACAGCTTGCGGGGGAGTATCACTCGGCGCTGGATCGGGTGGTGGGGTTGCGGGGGCGAGCGGTGCCGGTGCGGTAGTGGGTTGATTGTCCGGGCTGGAGGGAAGTGATCCGGCGCGCGCGGGGCCGGGGTAGCGTCGCGAGAATGAAGATTCGAGGGGCGGTCCTGGAGCGGATCGCGGCGCCCACACCGTTCGCCGAGTCGGCGCCGATCACCGTCTGCGAGCTGGACCTGGGCGAACCGGGGCCGGGTGAGTTGCTGGTGCGCATCGAGGCGGCCGGGTTGTGCCATTCGGACCTGTCGGTGGTCGACGGGAACCGCGTGCGCCCGGTGCCGATGCTGCTCGGGCACGAGGCGGCCGGGCGCGTCGAGGCGGTCGGGCCGGGCGGCGGCGATATCGCCGTGGGGCAGCGCGTCGTCATGACCTTCCTGCCGCGCTGCGGCGACTGCGCGGGCTGCGCCAGCGAGGGCCGGACCCCGTGCGGGCCGGGCAGCGTCGCGAACAACGCGGGCGAACTCCTGGGCGGCGGGCGGCGCCTGCACCGCGACGGCGGCGAGGTGCACCACCACCTCGGGGTGTCGGCGTTCGCGACGCACGCCGTGGTGGACCGGCGCTCGGTGGTGCCCGTGGACGACGACGTCCCGCCCGAGGTGGCCGCCGTGCTGGGGTGCGCGGTGCTGACCGGCGGTGGGGCGCTGCTGAATTCGGCGCGTCCCGGGCCCGCCGACCGGATCATGGTGGTCGGCCTCGGCGGCGTCGGCATGGCGGCCGTGCTCGTCGCGGTGTCGCTCGGCGCGCCCGAGGTGATCGCCGTGGACACCGTGCCCGAAAAGCTCGCGCTGGCAAAGGAACTCGGCGCAACCTCGGCCTACACACCCGCGCAGGTGGCGGAGTCCGGCAGCCAGGCCGAGGCCGTGGTCGAAGCCGCGGGCAACGTGCGCGCCTTCGAAACCGCCGTCGCGGCGACGGCTGCGGGCGGCGTTACCGTCACCGTCGGCCTGCCCGCTCCCGACGCCCGCGCCGGCATCTCCCCGCTCGGCCTGGTCGCCCAGGGCCGCTCCATCGTGGGCAGCTACCTCGGCTCGGCCGTCCCCGCCCGCGACATCCCCGAATACGTGCGGATGTGGCGCGAAGGCCGCCTGCCCGTCGAGCGCCTGATCTCGGCGCACATCGGCCTGGACGAGATCAACCGCGCGATGGACGAACTCGCGGCGGGCCACGCCCTGCGCCAGGTGATCGTCTTCTGAGGGTTCGGTTCAGTGCGTGTCCCTGAGTCGCGCGGGGGCCGGTCGAGGTCGGCGCGTTGTCGGGGGTGCGGAGCTCGGGTACGCGCTCGGTGTCGAACGTGTGTCCGGAAGTCGTCGGCGATGCCGCGCACTCTCGGCCGGAGCGAGCCGCCCCACGCGGTGTGGGCGCTCGCCGAAACGCTTGGTGCGGTGGGTGATCGGCTGCTACTCTCGACTATGACCAGAGTGGTCAGAATGGTCGTATCGGGCGCGATCGTCGCGAAGGGGTGACTCATGCCGGATCCGGACGAGGTGCGGGCGGATGTCGCCTGGCCGGTCGCCACCGCCAAGGCGAAGTTCTCCGAATTGATCGACACGGTGGAAAGGGAGGGGCCCCAGGTGATCAGCAAGCACGGGCGGGAGATCGCGGTCGTGGTACCGATCGAAGAGTGGCGTCGCAAGACGCGCCGATCCGGGACCCTCGCCGAGTTCCTCGCGCGCTCGCCGCTGCGCGAGAGCGACCTGTCCATCGAACGCGTGCGGCTCGGCGCGCGCGACGTGGAATGGTGACCGGGTACCTGCTCGACACCTGCGCCGTCTCGGAATGGGTGCGGCCGCGTCCGAACCCCGGCCTGGTCCGCTGGCTCGACGAGGCCGACGAGGACCGCCTGCACCTGAGCGTCCTCACCCTCGGCGAAATCCGCACGGGCATCGAACGATTGGACGACTCGGTGCGCAAGCGGCAGCTGGTCGAATGGTTGACGGTCGCGCTGGTCGAGCGATTCAGCGGCCGCCTGCTGCCGGTCGACGAGACCGTCGCGCAGATGTGGGGGAGGGTGCTCGGGCGCGCGCACTCGGCCGGCCGCGCGATCGCGCCCGCCGACGCGCTGCTCGCCGCCACGGCAGAGTCCTACGAACTCGAGGTCGTCACCCGGAATGTGCGCGACTTCGAGGCGGTGGGTGCGACGGTCGTGTGCCCCTGGGAGTGACCACGGGCCCGCGATGAACGTATGACGCTATGCGCGCCTATACATGCGTCAACGCGGCAATCCGACGTCGGGTGCGCTCCGTCACCACACGGCACCGACGAGGGGGAGGGGGCCGGGCAAGCAGTAGGCTGACCCGGGAACACCAGCGGAACGAGGAGGTGCGGTGACCATTCGGGTCGGAGTGCTCGGAGCACGCGGAAAGGTCGGACAGGCGATCTGCGCGGCCGTCCAGGCGGCGGACGACCTGGAACTGTCCGCCGAGGTCGACAAGGGCGACGCCCTGGAGACCCTCACCGCCACCGGAACGCAGGTCGTGGTCGACTTCACCCACCCCGACGTGGTGATGGGCAACCTGAAGTTCCTGGTGGAGAACGGCATCCACGCCGTCGTCGGCACCACCGGCTTCGACGCGGGCCGCCTCGAGGAAGTGCGCGGCTGGCTCGCGGGCAGCCCGTCGACCGGCGTGCTCATCGCGCCCAACTTCGCCATCGGCGCCGTGCTCTCCATGCGGTTCGCCGAACAGGCCGCTCGGTTCTTCGATTCGGTCGAGGTCATCGAACTGCACCACCCGAACAAGGCCGACGCGCCCTCGGGCACCGCCTACCGCACCGCCGGTCTCATCGCCGAGGCGCGGGAGAAGGCCGGGGTGGGCCGCAGCCCCGACGCCACCACCGCCGAACTCGAGGGCGCGCGCGGCGCCGACGTGGACGGTGTGCGCGTGCACTCGGTACGCCTGGCCGGACTCGTCGCCCACCAGGAAGTGCTGTTCGGCACCCAGGGCGAGACCCTCACCATCCGGCACGACTCGATCGACCGCTCCTCCTTCGCGCCCGGCGTCCTGCTCGGGGTGCGCGGGATCGCCGAGCGCCCCGGCCTGACCGTCGGACTCGATCCGTTCCTGGACCTGTGAACGCGGTGGCGGAGACCGGCGCGGGCCGCGGCGAGATCATCCGGATCGTCGGGCTGATCGGCGCTCTCGTACTGGCCTGCGTCCTCTACATGATCGCGCTGGGCGGCATCGCGTTCGTGCTGATCGGGTCGGGCGAGATCGCCGGTATCGCCATGGGCATCGGCGTGCTGTTGCTGCCGTTGATCGGCGTGTGGATCGTCGTCGCCACCCTGCGCGCGGCACTGGCCCACCAGCGCCTCGCCCGCCGCATGCACGCCGAAGGCCGCGAACTCGACATCTCCGACCTGCCGCGCCGGGCCTCCGGCCGCATCGAACGCGCCGCCGCCGACGCACTGTTCGACCAAGTCCGCCAGGAATGGGAAGCCGCCCCCGACGACTGGCAGGTCAACTACCGCCTCGCCCGCGCCTACGACTACGCGGGCGACCGCCGTCGCGCCCGCGACACCATGCGCCGAGCCGTCGCCTTGGAAAAACTGGAACGCGACACCAGCGGAGGGTAACGAAAAGTGGCCCGGCTCTTGCTCATCCACCACACCCCGTCCCCGCACACACAGGCGATGTTCGAGGCGGCGGTGTCCGGCGCCACCGATCCGGAGATCCAAGGTGTGGAACTCGTCCGCCGCGCCGCCCTGGCTGTCACCGCCGTCGACGTCCTCGAGGCCGACGGCTACCTCCTCGGCACCCCGGCCAACCTCGGCTACATCTCCGGCGCCCTCAAACACGCCTTCGACACCTTCTACTACCCCTGCCTCGACTCCACCCGCGCCCGCCCCTACGGCCTGTACCTGCACGGCAACGAGGGCACCGAAGGCGCCGAACGCGCCGTCGACAGCATCACCACCGGCCTCGGCTGGACCAAAGCCGCCGACTACGTGACCGTCTCGGGCAAGCCGGCCAAAGCCGACCTGGAAGCGTGCTGGGAACTCGGCGCGACCGTCGCGGCCCAGTTGATGGACTGAGCCCTCTGGACCCCGTCAGGCGATGCGGGCGGGGAGGTCGCAGTGGTGGGGGGTGAGGGGGAGTTGAGAGAGGCCGCCCCAGTAGAGGGCGACGATGGTGTCGGCGGCTACGTGTTTGGGGATCGGGCGGCCCGCTTCGAGCCAGTGGCGGGCCGTGTAGCGGCTGGCGCCGACCAGGCCCGCCGCGAGCGTGCGGCTGCGCACGGGGTCCAGGCGGGAGTCGCGGCTGATCGCGTCGGCGATCAGGGTGATGCAGGTGTCGACGGCGGTGTCGACGCGCCACTGGACCGAGGGCTCGTCGAGGACGTCCGCTTCGAAGATCAACCGGAAGCCCTGGGACTGCGAGTCGATGAAGTCGAAGAGCGCGCCGACTGCGGCCTGGATGCGGAACAGGTTGCCGGATTCGGTGGCCAGCGCCGCGCCGATCGCCGTCGACAACGTCGCGACGTGGTGGTCGAGGACCGCCAGGTACAGCTCCAGTTTGCACGAGAAGCTCTTGTACAGAACAGGTTTGGAGCACTGCGTCAGGCGCGCGATATCGTGCATGCCGGTGCCGTGATAGCCGCGGGCCGCGAACAGCTCCGACGCGACAGTGAGGATGAGCTGCCGGCGTTCCTCTCGCCATCCCTCTGCGCGCATGTCACTACTCTTCCGTTCCGGGTGCAGGCCGAGGTGCCGCGCACGCCAGGAGATGAACCAATACAAGATTCACTTGCGTGTACTGTACCGAACTGGGCCCAGATTTCTGATGGCACATCTCAAATCGCGGGCGCCTAAATGGATTCACTTAGGGCCGTCGGCAGACCGCCGCGCCGGCGAAGGAATCCGGTGCCGGCACACCCGCGGGCCCATGACGCGAGATCTGTGCACCCACGAGCGAAACGCCGACACCCCTTATTTCTGGTGTCTGACCATGAGTGCGCGCGGACCGGCATACTGCGAGGTGACGTTATTGCGGTGGGGACTGTGGGCGAGTTGCTCGGGATGGGAGTTGTCGAGGTGACGAGGGCCGAAGGGGGCGAGTCGCCGCGGCGGATCGCATTGGTCGAAGACCACGAATCCGTCGCGATCGGACTCGCCGCGATGCTGGCGGCGGAACCTGACCTCGAACTGGTGCACACTGCCGGAACCGTGCCGGAACTGCTGGCCGCGACCGGGCCACGGCCCGAACTGGACCTGGTGGTGCTGGATCTGCGGTTGGCCGACGGTTCCGCGCCCGAGGACAATGTGCGCGCGCTGCGCGAACGCGGCGTCGAGGTACTGGTGTTCACCGGCGCGGACAACGCGTTCCTGGTGCGGTCCGCGGCCCGCGCCGGCGTGCTCGGCGTGGTGCGCAAGTCCGAGGACGCGTCCACCGTCGTCGCGGCGGTGCGCCGCGCCGCGTCGGGCGAACAGGTGGTCACCACCGACTGGGCCGCCGCCATCGACGGCGACCCGCAGCTCTCCGACGTGGGCCTGAGCCCGCGCCAGGAGGAGGTGCTCACCCTCTACGCCTCCGGTGAGAAGGCGTCCAGGGTGGCGCGGCTGACCGGCCTGTCCGAACAGACCGTCAACGACTACCTGGGCCGCATCCGGCAGAAGTACGCCGACGCGGGACGGCCCGCACCCACCAAGACCGACCTCTACAAGCGGGCCGTGGAGGACGGATGGCTACCGGTACCCGAGCGGCATCCGCGCGGATGATCTCGTCCAGCACGCTGGACACCGCACGTTTCGCGACCGACCCCGCCGCACCGGCGTCCCGCCGGTGGCGTGGGTTCGCCGCGGTGTCCCCGACCCGGGAGGACGAGCCCGCGTCCGACCGCATCCTGCGCCGCCTCGGGCTGACCTTCGGCCTGGCCGGCGTCATCGCGGCTGTGGTGCAGATTCCCGAGATCGCCGATCAGAGCCGATTCGCGCCGGTGGGCTGGACGCTCGCCGCGATGCTGCTGGTGTTCGGGCCGTTCGCGGTGCTCGCCGCCGTCTCGCCCCGGATGAGCAGGCGGGTGATCCAGACCGTCGCGGGCGTCGCGGCCGTCGGGTATCCCACCGCGATGGTGGTGCTGATTATCGCCTATCAGCAGCCCGAGACCGACGCGACCTCGCTGTGGTTGTACCGGATCTTCGCGCTCGGCGTGCTGGCCGCCGCCCTGGCCTGGCGACCGGCGATCGCCATCGGCTATCTGCTGGTCGGCGGGATGCTGGCCGCCTGCGCGAACATGTACATCCTGCCGCACGGCACCGCGTTCACCCTGTTCGTCGACTTCGCCAGGGCGGCCGGGCTGTGCGCGCTGTTCCTGTGGTGCGCCATCTTCGCGCGCGCCGCCGCGGCCCGGGTGGACCGGGAATCGACGCTGGCGGGCAGCCGGGCCGCCGCGGTGGCCGGCGCCGCCGCGCGCGACCGGGAACGCGCCCGCTTCGCCGCGCTCATCCACGACGCGGTGCTGTCCACACTGCTCGACGCCTCGCGCGGCGGCACCGAATCGCCGGTGCTGCGCAAACAGGCCGAACGCACCCTCGCCCAGCTGGACGAACTGCGCGGCACCGAAGCCGAACCCGACCGGCTGGGTGCCCAGGCGGCCGTCGGGTTCCTGCGCGCGGCCGTGCACGAGGTGAATCCGGGGATCGAGTTCGGGGTGCGGCGCTGGCCCGGCGTGGACGACCTGCGCCTGCCCGTCGACGCGGCGGGCGCCATGGCCGCCGCGCTGGCCGAGGCGGTGCGCAACAGCCTGCGCCACGCCGCTACGCCCGGACGCGAGGTGCACCGGTCGGTGACCGTGACGTTGAGCGCGGGCGGCATCCGGGTGGTCTTCCGCGACGACGGCGCGGGCTTCGATCCCGGGCAGGTCCCGGCCGACCGGCTGGGGATCTCGGTGAGCATCCTCGGCCGGATGCGGCGGCTGGCGGGCGGTGCGGCCTTCGTGGAATCGCAGCCCGGTGAGGGAACGACGGTGACTCTGGTGTGGGGTAGTGATGGGTGACGCCGATTCCGAAGTGGGACTGCGGGATCTGCTCGGCCTGCGCGACGCGGCGGCGTGGCTGTTCCTGCTCATCCTCGAAGTGACCATCGTGATGTACATGGCGCGCACCTTCTACGACGGGGCGCCGCTGAACGCCGCGATCGCGGTGGGCCTGCTGGTCGTGGCGGGCGTGCTGGTGCTGGTGGTGCCGGTCGATCCGCTGCCCTGGCCCGCCACCGTGTTCGTCATGGCCGCCGGACCCGCCGCGACCGCGCTGACCACCACGCGGATCGACGCGGACTGGACCAAACCGCTGTGGTCGGCGTTCGCCTCCTCGTATGTGCTGGCGGTGCTGGTGCTGCGCGGGCGGCTCGGCGCGGCCTGGGTGGGTATGGCCGGCGTCGCCGCCGTGGTGGCGGGCGTCGGCATGACCGCGGGCGTGGCCGGGCGGGTATTGCTCGGCACGATGGTGCCGATCGCGACCGTCGCGGGCGTGTCGGTGTGTGCGGCGATCATGCGCCCGACCCAGCGCTCCCTGCGTCTGCTGCGCGAGGAAGCCACGATGCGCGCCGCCGCCGAGGCGACGATGGCCGCCGAGAACGGTGAGCGCGATCGTCAGCTGGCTCGGCTGGACAAGGTCGCGCGTCCCATCCTGGAGCGCATCGCCGACGGCGCCGAACTCACCTCCGCCGAACGCGAACAGTGCCGCCTGCTCGAAGCCGAACTGCGCGACGGTCTGCGCGCGCCCCAACTCGTCACCGACGAACTCAGCGCCGCCGCCCGCGGTGCCCGCTCCCGCGGTGTGGAGGTGGTGCTCCTCGACGACGGCGGGTTCGCGGGGGTGCCGCGGTGGGTGCGGCAGAACGTGATCGACGCGGCGACAAAGGAACTCGACGCCGCGAACGCCGGATCGGTGACCGTGCGGGTGCTGCCGATGGGGCGGCGGATCGTCGCGACTGTTCTCGCGAACGCGCCGGATCTCGATCGGCGGACCGAGATCGACACGGCGGGAACGGTTTCCGTCGCTTGAGGGCATGCCCGCCGTGCGGGGTTCTGTCGGAGGGATCGATCGCGTGGCGCTGCCCGCCCGACGCCGCTTCCACTTCATAGATGCGTCGTCCGGTACGCCGATGTGGCGGACTGCCGCCTCGGCCCCCTCGTCGATACGCCGTCTCGAGGTCATGTGCCGGGCTGGCGGAGCAGGCCGGTGACGAGCAGGCCAACGAGCCGGCGCGCGTCGTAGCGTGGATCCTGCTCGGCGAATATGCAGAGGTTGCCGATACCGCTTTCATGACGTCAGAGGAAGCGCGGCGCCCGACGCAGATCAGCCCGGCGGAAGGGCCCACCGCTCATGCAGTATCGAACGCTCGGACGCACCGGCGTCCGGCTCTGCTCGACCCGGCCCTCCGGAGGCGCTGAGAACGCCCTCGAACCGGTAGACGGACAGGTGCCTTTTCGCCGCGTTCCGTGATCGGCGCACCCGTCAGGGATGTTGCCGAACAGGCACCGGAGCACCGCAAGGGCCGGATCATCTGATCTCGGGACTCGGGTCGGTGGCCGTAGCGAATGCGCCGGGGCGTTTTCTGTCGGTGGGCTGACGTAGGGTGCGCGGCGTGGTGGGTATCGAGGTGGAGACGGTAGGGGGGTCGCGGGGGCGGCGTGGGGCGCCGAACGGTGGGAAGGGGGTGAGTGCTGCGGCTGCGCGGCGGATTGCGTTGGGGGCGCAGGGGTTTGGGAAGAGGAGGCCGGGGCGGGCTACGCGGCGGACCGTGCTGGATGTGGTGCGCAAGACGCAGGTGTTGCAGTTGGATTCGGTGTCGGCGGTGGTGCGGGCGCACTATGCGCCGGTGTTCAGCCGGATCGGGGCGTACGACCGGGCGTTGCTGGATGAGGCGGCGTGGAGTGATACCGCGCGCAGGCCGCGGCGGTTGGTGGAGTATTGGGCGCACGAGGCGGCGCTGATTCCGGTGGAGGACTGGCCGCTGATGCGGTGGCGGATGGAGAAGTACCGGCACGGGCGGTGGGCGGGGATGCGGGAGATCGTCGCGCGCAATCCCACGCTCGGCGACGACATTCTCGACGTGATCACCGAGGTCGGCGCGGCGACGGCGGGGGAGGTGGAGAAGCACCTGGAGATGGACAAGCCGCGGCCGAAGGGGTCGTGGTGGAACCTCAGCGATACCAAGATGATCTGCGAGCAGCTGTTCGCGGCGGGCGCGCTGTCGGTCGCGCGACGGGTCGGCTTCGCCCGGCACTACGACCTCGCCGAACGCGTGGTCGGGCCCGAGGTGATGGCGCGCGTGCCCGACGAGGCGGACGCCGTCCGCGAGCTGGTGCGCCGCGCCGCGACCGCGCTCGGCATCGCCACCGAACCGGACCTGCGCGACTACTACCGCCTGCACCGCAGCCAGACCGAACCCGCCCTCGCCGACCTGGTCGACGCGGGTGAACTCGAGCCGGTGACGGTGACGGGCTGGGACAAGCCCGCCTACCTGCACACGGCGGCGGCCACGCCCCGGCGCGTCGAAGGGGCGGCGCTGCTGTGCCCGTTCGATCCGCTCATCTTCTTCCGGCCGCGCACCGAGCGGATCTTCGACTTCCACTACCGCATCGAGATCTACACCCCCGAACCCAAACGGGTGCACGGCTATTACGTCTTCCCCTTCCTTCTGAACGGGGAACTGGTCGGCCGCGTCGATCTGCGCGCCGAGCGCGCCAACGGCCGCCTGCTGGTCCCGGGCGCGTTCGCCGAACCGGGCCGCGACACACCGGAAGTCGCCGCGGCGCTGCGTATTTCGCTGCGCGAGATGGCCGATTGGCTGGAGCTCGACGACGTGGTGATCGGCGAGCGCGGCGACCTGGCCCCGCTGCTGTGAACGCGGGCCGGGTCCGCGTCCGACGGATCCCGTCGGACAGATCCGTCGGCCACCTGGATCGCACGACGGGGACGTCGGGTGTCGAGGCGTTTCGCTGACCGCACTTGGGCCCCCTTCGACGGGACTCGACCACAGTGGCGCCGGCGCGAATCAGCGCATGTCGGGTGGACGGCGTCTGCGATCTGCCCGCGAGATCAGTCCTCCCGCTTGGTCTCCGGATCGCGCGTGGATTCCGTATCCCGCCATGGCCCCGGATCGCGGCGCGGCCCCGGCCCGCGCATCTGATCGCGCAGCGCCCCGTATACGGCGTTCGACATCCACGAGTTCAGCGAGACGCCGCTGGCCGCCGCGGCCTCCTCGGCCTTGGCCTTCATCTGCTCCACCAGGCGCAGGGTGACGCGGCTGATGTCGCCGGTCATCTCCTCGATGGTGGGCGGCTCGTCGGCGGTGGTGTTCTTGCGCACGTCCACGGTGGCGGCGGCGCCGTCCATGGTGACGCGCACGGTGCGATCCTCGAGCGCCGCGCTGACCTCGGCGGCGAGGTCGGAGAGCGCGGCGAGCAGGACCAGCCGCGCGGAGGATTCGGTCGCCGCGGCGAGCGCGGCGGCGGTGGCCTGGGTCTTCTCGTCACCGAGCGCGGCCGCGGCGATGAGGTTCTCGCGCAGCTGCGCGGTGTACTTGTCGAGTTCCATGACATCAGTGTGACGCCACGAATGATGTCACGCAAGGAAGTCGATGATGTCATTGTGATGTCGAACGGTGGCGGAGAACCCGCACGGACAGGCCGAACGGTGTCAGGGTGTCGAGCGCGATCAGGGGACCGGGTAGCCTTTTCGACCATGACGAACGGTGAATCGACGCCACCGGAGCTGCGTGCCTCCGGCACGGTTGGTGTCGCCATGGTGACCCCCTTCAGCGCCGACGGGAAGCTGAACGTCGACGCCGGAGTGGCGCTGGCCCACCGTCTCGTCGACCGCGGCGTCGATCTGCTCGCGATCTCCGGCACCACAGGGGAATCGCCCACCACCACCGAGTCCGAGAAGGCCGATCTGCTGCGCGCCGTCGTGGACGCCGTCGGCGACCGCGCCACCGTCATCGCGGGCGCCGGTACCTACGACACGGCGCACTCGATCGAACTGGCCCGCAACGCCCAGCGCGCGGGCGCGCACGGACTGCTCGTCGTCACCCCGTACTACTCGCGCCCCACCCAGGACGGGCTGATCGCGCACTTCACGGCCGTCGCCGACGCGACCGATCTGCCGGTCACCCTCTACGACATCCCGCCGCGCTCCATCATCCCGATCGGCCCCGAGGCGCTGCGCGTGCTGGCCGAACATCCGCGCATCGTCGCGGTGAAGGACGCCAAGGGCGATCTGAACGCGGGCGCGGAACTCATCGCCACCACCGGGCTGGCCTTCTACTCCGGCGACGATTCGCTCAACCTGCCGTGGTTGTCGATCGGCGCGACCGGATTCATCAGTGTCATCGGGCATCTGGTGCCCGAACGACTGCGCGAACTGCACGACGCCTACTCGGCGGGCGATGTGGCGCGCGCCAGGGACATCAACGCGAGTCTGGTCCCGCTCAACCACGCGATGGCGCGATTGGGCGGCGTCGCCATGACGAAAGGTGGTCTGCGCTTGCTCGGCATCGATGTGGGGGAACCGAGGCTGCCGCAGCTCATGCCGCCCACCGATCAACTCGACCGGCTGGCCGAGGATCTGCGTGTCGCGGGGGTGCTCGCATGAGTGACGGTCCGGCACCAGCCCGCCGCCCCCGCCGCACGGCAGCCCGCGCCGCGGGCGCACCCGAGCCGGCGCCCGCCACCCCGCCGCCCGCGGAACGTCGTGACGAGCAGGCCCCGGTCGCCGCGGAAACGCCGGCCGCCGGGCAATCCGCACCGGCAGCCGAGCAGCCCGCCGCTGAAAAGCCCGCCGCCGCAACGGAAGTGACGTCCTCGCGCGCGGAATCGGTGCGTCGCTCCGACCGCGCCAAGGCCACCCAGGCCAAGCAGGACCAGCCCAAGGCCGACGCCGAGCCCGCGCGCCAGAGCCGGGGCAAGCCCCAGGACTCCGGCCAGCAGGGCCGTCGCGGCGGTGGCCGCGGCCGCCCGTCCGGTCGCGGCCGCGATCAGGCGCCCGCCGAACCTCCCGTGGTCGCCGCGCAGGACCGCCTCGGCACCCCGCCGAAGCTGCCGAAGAACGGCCTGCGCATCTTCGCGCTCGGCGGCATCGGGGAGATCGGCCGCAACATGACCGTCTTCGAATACGGCGGCAAGCTGCTGATCGTGGACTGCGGCGTGCTGTTCCCCGAGGACCAGCAGCCGGGCGTCGACCTGATCCTGCCCGACTTCCGTCCCATCGAGGACCGGATGGCCGACGTGGTCGCCATCGTGCTGACCCACGGCCACGAGGACCACATCGGCGCGGTGCCGTTCCTGCTGAAGATGCGCGGCGACATCCCCGTCCTCGGCGCGAAGTTCACCCTCGCGCTGGTGGCGGCCAAGTGCCGTGAGCACCGCTTGCAGCCCAAGCTGATCCAGGTCGCCGAGGGCGAGACCACCGTGCACGGCCCGTTCGAGTGCGAGTACTTCGCGGTGAACCACTCGATCCCCGACGCGCTCGCCGTCGCCATCCGCACCCCGGCCGGGGTCGCGCTGCACACCGGCGACATCAAGCTGGACCAGTTGCCGCTGGACGGCAGGCTCACCGATCTGGCCGGCTTCTCCCGGCTCGGTGACGAGGGCGTGGACCTGTTCCTGGTCGACTCCACCAACGCCGAGGTGCCCGGCTTCGTCACGCCGGAACGCGAGATCGGCGGCGTGCTCGACACCGTCATCGGCAAGGCGCGCAGCCGCGTGATCGTGGCGTCGTTCGCCAGCCACGTGCACCGCATCCAGCAGGTGGTCGACGTGGCGCAGAAGTACGGGCGCCGGATCTGCTTCGTGGGCCGCTCGATGGTCCGCAACATGCAGATCGCGCAGGATCTGGGCTACCTGACCGTGCCCGACAATATCGTCGTCGATCTCGATCAGGCCGCCACCCTGCCCGGCGACAAGCTGGTGCTCATCTCCACCGGCTCGCAGGGCGAACCGCTCTCGGCGCTGTCGCGGATGGCCCGCGGCGACCACCGCCAGATCAACATCCGCCCCGACGATCTGGTGGTGCTGGCCTCCTCGCTGATCCCGGGCAACGAGAACTCGGTGTTCGCCGTGGTCAACGGGCTGGCCCGGCTGGGCGCGACCGTCATCACCCAGCAGAACGCGAAGGTGCACGTCTCCGGTCACGCGTCCGCGGGCGAGCTGCTGTACCTGTACAACGCGGTGCGGCCCACCAACGCCATGCCGGTGCACGGCGAGTGGCGGCACCTGCGCGCCAACGCGGCGCTGGCCGTCGCGACCGGTGTGCCCGAGGAGCGCGTGGTGCTGGCCGAGGACGGCGTGGTGGTCGACCTGGTCGACGGCATCGCGACCATCGTGGGCCGGGTGCCGGTCGGTCACGTGTACGTGGACGGGCTCTCGGTGGGCGACGTGGGCGAGTCCACGCTGTCGGATCGCCTGGTGCTCGGCGAGGGCGGTTTCATCGCCATCACCGTGGCCATCGACTCCACCACCGGCAAGGCGGTGAGCACCCCCGAGGTGAGCGGGCGCGGCTTCTCCGACGATCCGACCGCCCTGTCGGCCGCCGCCGAACTCGTGGAGGCCGAACTGCTGCGCCTGGCGGGCGAGGGCGTCACCGACACCCACCGCATCGCCCAGTCCGTGCGTCGCGTGGTCGGCCGCTGGGTGGCCGACACCTACCGCCGCCGCCCGATGATCGTGCCCACCGTCATCGGCGTCTGACCCCCCGCACACGCGAGAAGCGCCGGAAGGCAATGCCTTCCGGCGCTTCTCATGTCGTCACGACGGGCGTTACTGCGCCTGGCAGGCCGCCGAGTCGAGCTTCGCGGCGCGCACGATATTGCAGGTGAACTGGTGCGACACCTTCCAGGTGTCGCCCTCGGCCACGAACTCGACGAAGGAGTTCTCCACCGGCTGGCCGCCGATGGTGACATCCGCGTCGGCCTTCAGCTTGCCTTCGCTCGGGTCGCCGACGTTGGTGATCTGCACCGTCACGTCGTTCTGCTTGGCCGCCTCGACCAGCTTGTCGACCAGCTGGGGGTCGCGCTCGGCGTCCTGGATCCAGGAGATCTTCTCCTCGGTGCCGACCGACGGGTCGAACGCCTTGTTGATGCGCTCGTTGAGCTCCTCGACCGTCGGCTTGGGCAGGTTCGGCGGCGTGGTGGTGGCGGGCGCCTCGCCCTCCACCGTGGCCTCCTCGCTCTTGCCCTCCTCGAACTGACCCGCGGGCGAGGTGGTGGCCGCGGAGCCGGTGGACGAGTCGTCGTCGGAGCTGCTGCACGCGCCCAAGGCGAGTGCCGACGCGGTCGCCACCAGGGCGATCGCGGCGCGAATCGAACGGTTCTTCACGTGATTCCCCTGTTTGGAAGTGAGTCGCGGTCCGGTGCCGGACGCGAAGGTGTCGGACTACAGCGAGTAGCCGGAGGTGCAGCGCCAGTCGACGACCCAGCCGCCGGACAGGCGGCCCAGCGCGGCCGAGCGGGCGGCGGAGTAGCTGGCGCGCGCGGCGCCGCTCCAGTACGACCGGTTGCTGGCGAGCACGCCGCAGCCGTTGGTCCACGACACCAGCGTGTAGCAGCCCGCGCCGCACACGCCCACGGCGGCGTTCTCGGCCTCGGCGTAGCTGCCGTAGTTGTTGGCGATGCCGTAGGCGCCGCTGCGCGACACGGCGATCGCACCGTAGTACCCGTACTGGGCTTCCGCGGCCGGCGCGGTCACCAGCATCGAACCGACCGTCGCCACGATGACCGCGGCGGCGGTGAAGAACTTCTTCAAGACGAATCCCCTTCTGGAAAGGTCCACGACCCTATGGACGAGTGACAAGCTACCGAGCAACGCCGTAGGAAGCCAGTCCGAAACTCGCGAATCGCGTTTTCGGCCTGTCTCCACGGCGCCGCCGTGGGATATGTTCTGCGCGTGAGCATGGCACAGCGAGAGCGCTCGGACCTGGTGGACGCGATGAACGTGGCGGGTCCCGACGCGGCGACCCTGTGCGGCGAATGGACCGTGCGCGATCTGGCGGCGCACCTGATCGTCCGGGAGCGCAGGCCCGACGCCGCTCCCGGCATCCTGCTGAAGCCGTTCGCGGGCTACCTGGCATCCGTGCAGGACAAGGTGGCGCGCAAGCCCTTTCCCGAGCTGCTGGAGCTGGTGCGCACCGGTCCGCCGTGGTGGTCGCCGCTCAAGCCCGTGGACGCGCTGGCGAATCTGAGCGAGATGTTCATCCACCACGAGGATGTGCGCCGCGCCGAACCCGGTTGGGCGCCGCGCGAACTCGCCGCCGCCGACGAGGAGAAGCTGTGGCGGCTGGTGCGCCGCGTCGGGAAGATGGCCTACCGCGCCTCGCCCGTCACGGTCGTGCTCCGTACGCCGGGCGGGGAGACGGTCACCGCGAAGCGGGTGGCCGAGCCGGTGGTGAGTCTGGTCGCCGCGCCGTCGGAACTGCTGCTGCATGCGTTCGGCCGCGATCAGGTGCGGTTGGAGACCGAGGGCGATCCGGACGCGATCCGCACCGTGCTCAGCTTGGACCGTTCGGTCTGAAACCGCGCCGTTCCGCGTCGCGAGCGGCCGATTTCGGGCCCGACCGGGGCGATTGGGACGGACGATACGTGTGTTGCGGATGGTGGGAATGGGGCGCTTCCCGCTAGCCTGGGTCCATGGCAGGTAAGTCCCGCGGCACCACGACACCTCGTGCGCGGGCGGGATCGACCCGGGGGAGGACCACCGCGGCGCGCTCTCGTTCCGCCACACCGCGCCGTGGCACGGCCGCGCGCGGACGTCCCGCGCCCGCCCGCAGGCCCGCGCGCCGGGCGTCGAACACCGCGCCACTCGCGGTGTTCAAACGCAGCGTCACCGGCGGCTGGACCATGCTCGCGCGCGGCGTCGGCGCCACCACCCGCACGCTCAGCCGCGCGGGCGAGATCGAACACGGCCACCGCCGCGACGGCATCGCGCTGGGACTCATCGCGCTCAGCGGCGTCATCGCCGCGGCGGTGTGGCTCTCGGCGGGCGGCCCGATCGGACGCTGGGTGGAGGAGGCGATCCGCGCGGTCTCCGGATCCGCGTCGGCCGCGCTGCCGTTCGTCGCGACGGGCATCGCCGTCATCCTCATGCGCACCGAACCGCATCCCGAGATCCGGCCGCGCCTCGTGCTGGGCGGGCTGCTCGTCGGGTTGCCGCTGCTGGGCATCTGGCATCTGGCGGCGGGCGCGCCCACCGACGCGCACGGCCGTTCCCGCGCCGCCGGTTTCGTCGGATTCGTCATCGGCGGACCGCTGGCCGACGGGCTCACCGCCTGGCTGGCGGTGCCGATTCTGGTGCTGGCCATCGTCTTCGGCGTCCTGCTGCTCACCGGCACCACCGTGCGCGAGGTGCCGCAACGCTTGCGCGAATACTTCGGCACCGCCGCGGGCGGTGACGAATACGGCGAATTCGCGCCCGAGCGCGGCGAATTCGACCCGGCCGACTACGACCCCGAGGGTTTCCCGGTGCGTCGCACCGCCTCCCGCCGCCGCGGCCGCACGCCCGACGAGAACTACCCGCCCGACGAGTTCGGCGGCTCCGACGAGGTCACCGAGGTGCTGGGCGAACCGCCGCTGCGCGACGCCAAACCCATCGCCGCCGAACCGCCTCCGGCGCCCCCGAAGCCGAAGAAGAAGCCCGCGCCCAAGGTCCAGGACCAGACTCCGCCGCCCCCGAAGGAGCCGGAGTTCGTGGCGGACCGCGTCATCGAGGGCGACTACACGCTGCCGCCGCTGAGCCTGCTCACCGACGGCGATCCGCCCAAGAAGCGCAGCGCCGCCAACGAATCGATGATCGAGGCGATCACCGAGGTGCTGGTGCAGTTCAAGATCGACGCGGCGGTCACCGGATTCGTGCGCGGCCCGACGGTCACCCGCTACGAGGTGGAGCTCGGGCCCGGCGTGAAGGTCGAGAAGATCACCGCGCTGGCCCGCAATATCGCCTACGCGGTGGCCACCGAGAACGTGCGGCTGCTCGCGCCGATCCCCGGCAAGTCGGCGGTCGGCATCGAGGTGCCCAACTCCGACCGCGAACTGGTGCGCCTGGCCGATGTGCTCAAGGCGCCCTCCACCCGCAACGACCACCACCCGCTGGTGATCGGTCTCGGCAAGAACATCGAGGGCGAGTTCGTCTCGGCGAACCTGGCCAAGATGCCGCACCTGCTCGTCGCGGGTTCCACCGGCTCCGGTAAGTCCAGCTTCGTGAACTCCATGCTGGTCTCGCTGTTGCAGCGGGCCACGCCGGAGGAGGTCAGGATGATCCTGATCGACCCGAAGATGGTGGAACTCACGCCCTACGAAGGCATTCCGCACCTGATCACGCCCATCATCACCCAGCCGAAGAAGGCCGCCGCCGCGCTGGCCTGGCTGGTGGAGGAGATGGAGCAGCGCTACCAGGACATGCAGGCCAACAAGGTGCGCCACATCGACGACTTCAACAAGAAGGTGAAGTCGGGCGCCATCACCGCCCCGCTGGGCAGCGAGCGCGTCTACCGGCCCTATCCGTACATCCTGGCCATCGTGGACGAGCTGGCCGACCTCATGATGACCGCGCCGCGCGATGTGGAGGACGCGATCGTGCGCATCACGCAGAAGGCGCGCGCGGCGGGCATCCACCTGGTGCTGGCCACCCAGCGGCCGTCGGTGGACGTGGTGACCGGCCTGATCAAGACGAACGTGCCGTCGCGGCTGGCGTTCGCGACGTCCTCGCTCACCGACTCGCGCGTCATCCTGGACCAGCCCGGCGCCGAGAAGCTGATCGGCATGGGCGACGGTCTGTTCCTGCCGATGGGCGCGGGCAAACCCACCCGCCTGCAGGGCGCGTTCATCAGCGACGAGGAGATCCACGGCGTCGTCGACTTCGCCAAGAACCAGGCCGAGCCGGACTACCAGGAGGGCGTCACCGCGGCCAAGGCCGGCGAGAAGAAGGACGTCGATCCCGATATCGGCGACGATCTCGAATTGCTGGTCCAGGCGGTCGAACTGGTGGTCACCTCGCAGTTCGGCTCCACGTCGATGTTGCAGCGCAAACTGCGCGTCGGGTTCGCCAAGGCCGGGCGGCTCATGGACCTCATGGAGACGCGCGGCGTGGTGGGGCCCAGCGAGGGGTCCAAGGCCCGCGACGTGCTGGTCAAACCCGACGAACTCGACGGTGTGCTGTGGTCGATCCGCGGCGGCGGGGACGAGGCGCCCGAACCCGAGGAGTGAGCGCTCACCACAGGTGGGTGTGGTGGATCAGCGCGTCCACCAGCAGGGCGATGCCGAAGAGCGCGAACAGGATGCGCACCGACGCCGGGCCGTAGCGGGTCATCCCGCGCAGGACGGCCCGGTAGGCGCGGCGGGTGCGCCGCGTGTCGCGGGCGGCCAGCGCGAGCACCAGTAGCGGCAGCGAGAGCGCCAGCACGCAGTAGACGACGATGATCGCGGGCCACCCCGGCGGCTGGCGGGCGGAGAGCATCGCCAGACCGGCCAGGTACGGCACCGCCGTCGGCGCCTGCGCCAGGCCGATGGCCATCCCGACGAGCGCGAGCACCCAGGGGCGCCTGCGGGCGCGCACGGCCCACGCCGGTGGCTCGCGCACCGAACCCGCGGGCAGCGCGGCCAGCGCCAGCAGCACCGCGGCGGCCACCAGTTCACCCCGGTAGCGAATGGCGGGCGTCATCCGGAAATCGACCAGCTCGGTGAGCCAGCCGATGCCGAGCACGGTCAGGATGCCGAACGCGGTGGTCATCGCGAACACGCCCGCCACGAAGCTCAGCCCGCCCGGCAGCGGTGAGCGGCGGGCCAGCTTGCTGTCGGCGACCACGGCCGCCGTGACGCCCACCAGCAGCAGGTCCAGGGAATCCAGGAAGGCGAATCCGGCGAGCGCCAGGAGCAAGGTCGACATGACGCCACCGACCTTACGGGGGCGGCAGGTGTGTGTGGAATCATGGGGCGGCAACGACCCCGCAAGCCGACACGAACGGACAAATCGGGCAGTATGGCCGTCATGACCACCAACTCCGACAGGGCCGCGATATGCAGGTGACCGCACTCGTCTGGGTGATCACGATCGCGGTGATCCTCGGGCTGTTCGTCTTCGACTTCTTCGCGCACGTCCGTACGCCGCACGAGCCGACCTTCCGCGAATCCGGCTTCTGGTCGGCGTTCTACATCGCGTTGGCGCTGGCCTTCGGCGGGATCGTCGCCTGGCAGTGGGGCTCGACCTACGCCGGGGAGTACTACGCCGGTTTCGTCACCGAGAAGGCCCTCTCGGTGGACAACCTGTTCATCTTCCTCATCATCATGACCACGTTCGCGGTGCCGCGGATCTACCAGCAGAAGGTGCTGCTCATCGGCATCGTGCTGGCGCTGGTCATGCGCGGTGTCTTCATCGCGATCGGCGCCGCCGCCATCAACGCCTTCAGTTGGGTGTTCTACCTGTTCGGCGCGTTCCTGATCTATACGGCCGTGAACCTGCTGCGCGAGAGCGGGCACGAGGTGGAGGCCGAGGAGAAGCGCGACAGCCGCATCGTCGCGCTCGCCAAGCGCTATCTGCCGACCACCGAGGAGTACCACGGCGACAAGCTGGTCGTGCGGATCGACGGCAAGCGCGTGGTGACCCCGCTACTGCTGGCGCTGCTGGCCATCGGCTTCGCCGACCTGCTGTTCGCGCTGGACTCCATCCCCGCGATCTACGGCCTCACCCAGGAGCCGTACCTGGTGTTCACCGCCAACGCGTTCGCGCTCATGGGCCTGCGTCAGCTGTACTTCCTGATCGGCGGCCTGCTGGACCGCCTGGTGTACCTGTCCTACGGTCTGTCGGCCATCCTGGCGTTCATCGGCATCAAGCTGGTGCTGCACGCGCTGCACGAGAACACGCTGCCGTTCATCAACGGCGGTGAGCACGTGAAGGTCCCGGAGATCACCACCCCGGTGTCGCTGAGCGTGATCCTCGGCATCCTGGTGATCGCCACCGTGGCCAGCCTGATCAAGACCAGGGGCAAGGCCGCGTCCTCGACCTCGACCAAGTCCGAGTCCTAGCCGCAGGGTGCGCGCCCGGCCTCGCGCCGGGCGAGCGTCCGCGTCAGGCGAACGCGCCCATCACCGGCTTCCACTCGACGGCGCGGACCGCGTCGATGAGGTTCTCCCTGGCGAACGGGTCGTGCGCCAGCAACTCCTCGAGCGTGGCCGCGTCGTCGGCGCGGAAGAGCAGCAGCGCGCCGGAACCGTCCGGGTACGGGCCGGTGGAGAGCACCGTGCCCGCCTCGACGAGCCCGTTCAACCAGGCCCGGTGCTCGGGGCGGTGGGTGTCGCGGGCCGCGACGGTGGCCTCGGAGTAGGTGTAGTGGACGGCGAAGATCGGCACGGCTTTCGCTTTCTCGAACGGGGGGATCTCAGAGGGTGAGCAGCATGCGGGTGTTGCCGAGAGTGTTCGGTTTCACATAACTCAGGTCGAGGAACTCGGCGACGCCGGTGTCGTAGGACCGGCACATCTCGGCGTAGACCTCGGCGGTGACCGGGGTGCCGTCGATCTCGGCGAACCCGTGCCGCGCGAAGAACTCCACCTCGAAGGTCAGCACGAACAGCCTGCGCAGCTCCAGTTCCCGTGCCACCGCGATCAGCCGCCGCACGATCAGCTTGCCCACGCCGGCGCCCTTGACGTCGGGGTGCACCGCCACGGTGCGCACTTCGCCCAGATCGGCCCACAGCACGTGCAGCGCGCCACAGCCGACCACACGGCCGTCCCACTCGGCGACCCAGAACTCCTGCACCGCCTCGTAGAGCGTGACCAGGTTCTTCTCCAGCAGGATACGGCCCGCGTACACGTCGACCAGGCTCTTGATCTGCGGAACGTCAGAGGTTCGCGCTCGTCGCACGACGGGGCCCGCGCCAGGCGCGGCGGCTGCCGCGCTCGGATACGTGTCGCTGGTCGGACCACCTGCCGGTCCCCGAGAGGTCATGGGGTGCACAGTAGTCGGCCGGGTTACCGATAGTCTGATTGTGTGCCGCACATCCTGTCGTTCCGCTCACCGCATCGCGCCGGGGTAGCGCCGACGGATGTGCGCGTGGTCGTTTCCGCGACGCTCGCGTGCGGGGCGGGGGCATGAGCGTGCAGCCGGAGGAAATCGATCGGGGCTGGCCCGAGGCGGGTCTGCGGCGTCCGGAGGCGTCCGGCGTCGCGGCGGAGACGCCGGTCCCGCTGCTCAATATCGCCAACGTGCTCACCATGGCGCGCATCGCGATCGTGCCGCTGTTCGTGCTCGCGCTCTTCGCGGGCGGCGGGCACGACACCGCCTGGCGGATCACCGCCACCGCGCTGTTCGCCTTGGCCGCCATCACCGACCGCTTCGACGGTCAGCTGGCCCGCAAGTACGGGCTGGTCACCGATTTCGGCAAGCTCGCCGACCCGATCGCCGACAAGGCGCTCATCGGCGCGGCCCTCATCGGGCTCTCCGTGCTGGGCGATGTGCCCTGGTGGATCACCCTCGTCATCTGCGGCCGCGAACTGGGCATCACGCTGTTGCGGCTGCTGGTGGTGCGGCGCGGGGTGATCCCGGCCGGGCGCGGCGGCAAGCTCAAGACGCTGGTGCAGTCTGTCGCCATCGGGGTGCTGCTGCTGCCGCTGGCCGGCGGTTTCGCCACCGCGGGCATGGCGCTGATGTACGTGGCGGTCGCGCTCACCGTCGTCACCGGGCTCGACTACGTCGGCCAGGCCGCGCGGGTGTGGTTCGCGGGCGGATCGGCGCGGAACCGCGCCGCATGACCGATCCGCTCACCACCGGCACCGACGCGGCCGAGCTGGTGCGCGCGCTCACCGCGACGGGCCACACCGTGGCCACCGCCGAATCGCTCACGGCGGGCCTGGTGGCCGCGACCGTCGCCGGGGTGCCCGGGGCCAGCAAGGTGCTGCGCGGCGGGCTCGTGGTGTACGCCACCGACCTCAAACACACCCTCGCCGACGTCGGCGCCGACCTGCTCGCCACCGAGGGACCGGTGTCGGCGGGCGCCGCCGAACAGCTCGCGGCGGGCGCCAGGGCCCGCTGCGGCGCCGACTGGGGGATCGGCCTGACCGGCGTCGCCGGACCCGATATCCAGGACGGGCATCCGGTGGGCACGGTGTTCCTCGGCCTGTCCGGACCGTGGCACTCCGAGGTGATGCGGTTGCAACTCCCGGGCGACCGGTGGACGATCAGACACACCGCGACCCGCGTCGCGGTGCGGGAACTGCTGCGGTGCGTTCAGGGCGGCTGAGTTTCGCGGGAACCATCGCGGCACCCCGGCACGTTGTGCTGGAAAGAACGGTGCACGCGTGGCCTGCCCTCGGGGCGGCGCCGGGCGATCGGGAGCGAAGGAGATCGACATGACGCTGCTGCGAGAGGCGATCGGGGACAGTCTGCGGCGTGCTCGTCTCGCCCAGCACCGAACCCTGCGCGAGGTGTCCACCTCCGCGCGGGTGAGCCTCGGCTACCTGTCCGAGGTCGAACGGGGCCGCAAGGAGGCCTCCAGCGAGCTGCTGGCGGCCATCTGCGCGGCGCTGGACGTGCCGCTGTCGCGCGTGCTGTGGGACGTGAGCACGGTGATGGCGGGTGCCGACGGACCACCCGTGGAGGAGGCCGCCGCGGTGCCGGAGGCCGAGCGCAGCGAGGCCCCCGCCCCCGCCGAGGCCGCGGGCGAGCCCGCCGCCGCGACCATGTCCGCGGGCGCCGACGCCCGCCACCGGATCGCCGAGGAGACCAGGATCGTCATCCCGGCCCCCAAGGCCGACATGCTGGTCCTGGTGAAGAGCAACTGAGCGAATACGCCCGCTCGCGGGCAACGCTGCGGGCGGGCGCCGAAAACGGCTAGATTCTGTAGTAGGCGTCGATCGGGCCGGGTTGCTCCGGTCCGGCTGCCGCATGGTGGAGGATAGGCAATAACCGGGCGCGCGAAAGTCGCGGGCCCCGGCCGCGTCAAGCGGTACATCAGATGGAGGCGGGATCAATCGATGGCTAATCCGTTCGTCAAGGCCTGGAAATACCTGATGGCCCTCTTCGACTCCAAGATCGAGGAGCACGCGGATCCGAAGGTGCAGATCCAGCAGGCTATCGAGGAAGCCCAGCGGCAGCACCAGGCCCTCTCACAGCAGGCCGCGTCGGTCATCGGCAACCAGCGTCAGCTGGAGATGAAGCTGAACCGCCAGCTCGACGAGGTCGAGAAGCTCAACGCCAACGCGCGCCAGGCGGTGCTGCTGGCCGACCAGGCCGCGGCCGCGGGCGACACCGAGAAGGCGATCCAGTACACCAACGCGGCCGAGGCCTTCGCCGCGCAGCTGGTCACCGCCGAGCAGTCGGTGGAGGACCTCAAGGTGCTGCACGACCAGTCGCTGCAGGCCGCCGCGCAGGCCAAGAAGGCGGTCGAGCAGAACGCGATGCTGTTGCAGCAGAAGGTCGCCGAGCGCACCAAGCTGCTCAGCCAGCTGGAGCAGGCCAAGATGCAGGAGCAGGTCTCGGCCTCGCTGCAGCAGATGGACTCCACGCTGTCCGCGCCCGGCACCACCCCGAGCCTGGACGCGGTGCGCGAGAAGATCGAGCGCCGCTACGCCAACGCGCTGGGTTCGGCCGAGCTGGCGCAGAACTCGGTGCAGGGTCGCATGATGGAGGTCCAGCAGGCCAGCATCCAGATGGCCGGGCACAGCAAGCTCGAGCAGATCCGCGCCTCCATGCGCGGGGAGTCGCTGCCCGCGGGCGGCCAGCAGCAGGCCGCGCCCACCCAGGTCAACCCCGCGGCCGCCCCGCACCTGAACAAGGGCCAGGCCGCCCAGCAGTAGGCAGTTCGATCGAGAAGGGACCGGCGCGGTGGACGACGCGAACCGGCGCACCCCCCGGCGGGCGAGCTTGTCATGCCCGTCGGTGCGCACCGCCCGGCCCGCCGTCGGCCGCGCGACGTCCCCGCTCGCAGGTGTGAGGTAGAAGCATGAGCCGCAAGCGAACTCCCGCCCGCGCCTGGCAGGCGCCCGCGCCGCATCCCGGGCAGTTCGGCATGCCGAACGGGTCGCTGCCGGAGACGCTGCGCGATATGGGGGAGCATGCGCTCGTCGCGGTGCGCCGATGGGCCGATCCCCGGGAGCGAGAGCTGCGCAAGCGCCGCCGGGCCCGCCGCCGCAGCTACCAGCTCGGCACCGTCTCCGGCCTCACCACCGCGGGAACCGTTGGGCTGGTGGTGATCTCGGCGCCCGCCTGGGCCGTGGTGGTTCTCGGTGGCGGCGCTGTCGCGCTGGTCACCGGCACCGCCCTCAGCGCCCGCCGCTACCTGCGCCTGCGGCGATCCCCGCTGCCGCAGGCGGCGTTCGTCCCCCGCAAACAACCTCCGCTGCGCTCGGCCGCCCGCGCGCCGATCACCCGCCTGATCGGCGTCGAACGGGCGATGCACGGCCTCGTCGCCCAGATCGCCGCCAGCCACCGGCTCCCCGAGGACGAACTCACCGAGATGGTCGAGACCGCCGCCTCCGGCGCCGCCGCGCTGCACGCCCTGGCCTCCGACATCGTCGGCATGGAACGCGCCATCGCCTCCCTCGGCCACACCAACCCGCAGGCCGTGCAGGCGCTGATCGGCAACGTGCGCTTCGCACTCGGCCGCATCGAGGCGGGCATCGCCGAATACGAGCAGGTGGTCGCCGCCGCGGGCCGGGTGCTGGCGGTGCCGGAGAGCAGCGTCGTGGCGCACCGCTTCGACGGGATCGTGGCCGAACTGCGCGACGCCGCCGACCGTCTCGACGGCTGGGCGCAGGCGCTCACCGAGGTCGCCGACAGCACCGCCGTCGCCGCGCCGAACCTGTCCACCCTCGGGTACCGCACGGAGCGCCCGCTCTCGGGGTGAACCCTGAAATGCACCCCCATATCGCTGTTGACCTGGTGATTTCTGCCGCCCGGGGTGTCAGCATGGAGGTGTCGGATCGCCGGTGGGGCGCTTCGAGCGAAACGTCCAGGAGGCTGGAAATGCTGTGGAAGATCATCGGAGTCGTCGCGGTCGTCTGGATCGCCCTGGCCATCATCGGTGCGCTGATCAAGGGGCTGTTCCCGATCCTGGTGATCAGCGCCGTGGTGTTCGGCCTGTACCTGCTGTACAAGGCGGTGTCGGGCTCGGACAATTCGGCCAGCAAGCTGTAGACCGCGAAAAGCCAACGGGCCGTACCACCTCCATCGAGGAGGGGCACGGCCCGTTTCCGTGTGACTAGAGCTGACCGCTCTCGGCGATGACGACCTCGCGGGTGGGCTGCCCGGACTCCGAACCGGCCTGCTCGACGGCGGTCACCACGTCCAGGCCCTCGACCACGGTGCCGAACACCACGTGCTTGCCGTCCAGCCACGGGGTGGCGGCCGTGGTGATGAAGAACTGCGAGCCGTTGGTGCCGGGGCCGCGGTTGGCCATGCTCAGCACGCCGGGGCCGGTGTGGGTGAGCTGGAAGTTCTCGTCGCGGAACGTGTCGCCGTAGATGCTCTTGCCGCCGGTGCCGTCACCGTTGGTGAAGTCACCGCCCTGCGCCATGAAACCCGGGATGATCCGGTGGAACTTCGACCCCTTGTACCCGAAGCCGCGCTCCCCGGTGGCCAGCGCCCGGAAGTTCTCCGCCGTCTCGGGCACCACGTCGGAACGCAGCTCGATCACCACGCGCCCGGCCGGGGCGCCGTCGACGGTCAGATCGAAGAACACCCGGGGCAGCGCGTCGGCCTTGGCCGGGGTGGCGGTGAGCGGACCGGAGGCGAACAGGGCCAGGAGCGCGACGCCGAGGACGAGGGCGGCGCGAGTGAGCTTGGTCATGGCCCCACTGTCTACCGCACCCGGGTGGCGCGCGCGACACTCGGTCGGACATTCTCGGCCGGAGGCCTCGCGCCGGCGTGTTGAATGGGTCCATGGAGCAGCTTCCGGAGGACTGGCAGCGTGGTCTGGTGATCGCGGCGCATCCCGACGACATCGAGTACGGCCCGGCGGCCGCCGTCGCGCGCTGGACGAGTCAGGGCAAGGACATTCGCTATCTGCTCGTCACCAGCGGCGAGGCGGGGATCGCCGGCTTGCCGCCCGCCGAGGCGGGCCCGTTGCGCGAGGCCGAGGAGATCGCCTCGGCGAAGGTGGTGGGCGTGCCCGAGGTCGAATTCCTCGGCTATCCGGACGGCCGGATCACCGAGAGCCTGGCACTGCGCCGCGATCTGGCCGCCGCCCTGCGCAGGCACCGCCCGGAGATGGTCGTGCTGGGGCATTTCGGCAACACCTGGGCGCCGGGCATCGCCAACAGCGCCGACCATCGCGCCGTCGGGCGGGCCGCGCTG
Organism: Nocardia puris; assembly: GCF_003315035.1. GTDB lineage: Bacteria > Actinomycetota > Actinomycetes > Mycobacteriales > Mycobacteriaceae > Nocardia > Nocardia puris. The sequence goes on along the minus strand of NZ_QNRE01000001.1, from coordinate 615,498 downwards.
GACGCGGTGTCCGACGCCGGGAACGAGTGGATCTTCCCGGAACTGGCCGAGCTGGCGCCCTGGTCGGCGCGCTGGGCCGCGGTGGCGGGCCCGGTCGTGACGCACGCGGTGGACGTCACCGACCACATCGGCGCGGCCTACGCCTCGCTCGCCGAACATCGCCGCTACCTGGAAGCGCTGAGCCCCGAACCCGTGGCCGACCAGGTGCGCGCCGTCGTGGACCGGTCCACCGGACCCAAGGAGGGATTCCCGGCCGAGCGGGCGGTCGGCTTCGAGCTGTATTACTTCGGGTGAGCGGCGCGCGGAACGCGAAACCGCTTGTGGCGGTGGGTCGTATTCCCGTCCGGACGGGCCTTCCCGCCGAGGTGCGGCCATGTGGCAGGCTGGGCGGATGCGTGTAGCCGTGGTTGCCGGTCCCGATCCGGGACATGCCTTTCCGGCGCTGGCGCTGTGCGAGCGGTTCCTGGCCGCCGGTGACGACCCCGTGCTGTTCACCGGTCCGCGCTGGTTCGACCAGGCCAGGGACGCGGGCATCGCCGTGCGCAGGCTCAAGGGTCTCGCGCCGCGCCCGGTGGACGACGACGGCGACGCCGGGCGGCGCATCCACGAGCGGGCCGCGCACATCTCCACCGAGATCCTGCCCGACCTGAGCGCGATGCTGCCCGAACTCGTCGTCTCCGACGTGCTCACCGCGGGCGGCGGGATGGCCGCCGAACGCCTGGGCGTGCCCTGGGTGGAACTGTCCCCGCACCCGCTCTACCAGCCGTCGAAAGGGTTGCCGCCCATCGGGAGTGGGCTCGCGCCGGGGGAGGGACTGCGCGGGCGGATGCGCGACGGCGCGCTGCGCGCGATGACGGCGCGCGCCATCCGCAACGGGTTGCGGCAGCGGGCGAGAGCGCGGGAGGGCGTGGGCCTGCCCGCCGAGGACCCGGGTCCGGCGGCGCGCCTGCTCGCCACCCTGCCCGCCCTCGAGGTGCCGCGCCCGGACTGGCCCGAGAACGCCCACGTGGTGGGGCCCCTGCTGTGGGAGCCGACCGAGCACGAACTGGCGCTGCCCCCGGGCGACGAGCCGCTGGTGATGGTGGCGCCCTCCACCGCGCACACCGGCGTCGCGGGGATGACCGAGACCGTGCTGGCCGGGTTGGACGGCGCGGGCGTGCGGGTGGCGATCTCGATGATCGACACCCCGCCCGCCGACCTGCCGCCGTGGGCGACGGCCGGGCTCGGCCGCCAGGACCGGCTGCTCACCCACGCGGCGGTGGTGGTGGGCGGCGGCGGCCACGGACTGCTGGCGAAATCGCTGCTCGCCGGCGTGCCCGTGGTCACGGTGCCCGGCGGCGGCGACCAGTGGGAACTCGCCAATCGTGCCGCGCGCCAAGGCAGTTCGATCGTCGTGCGCCCGCTGACCGCCGAGTCGGTCCGCGCGGCCGTGCAGGAGATGCTGGACCACCCGCGCTACACGGCCGCCGCCGAGGCCGCCGCGCTGAGCAACGCGGAGGTGGCCGACCCGATCGAGATCTGTCACCGGGTGGTCGAGAGCGTCCGGGCGTCCTGAACCGCCGGGGCGCACCCGCGCGGACGCGAGTATCTTGAATACGGTGCGGTTGACCGAGTTCCAGGAACTGATGCACGGCGAGTTCGGGGTGGCGCGCGGGGACGCCCTGCTGGCCGACCATGTGATCCCCAGCCTCGGCCGGACCGGCGCCGACGCCATCGAATCCGGGGTCGATCCCCGCGACGTGTGGCGGGCGCTGTGCGCCGAGTTCGACGTCCCGAAGGCGCGCTGGTGACCGCGGACCGGGTCGCCGAGCGGCGTCCGTACCGCCTGGACGAGCGGTTGCGCATGGTGCCCGTGGACCCGGAGGGCTTGGCGGTCCGGGTCGCCAAGGCGAACCCGCACGACTTCGCGAGTTTCCGCCAGACCGGACTGGAACTGATGCTGCTCGGCAGGCACGACGCGGCGCTGGACCACCTGGACCGGGCCGCGGAACTGGCCGTCACCGACCGCCAGCGGATCTCGGTCTGGATCAACCTGGCCGACGTGCACCGCTACCGGGGCGCCGCCCCCACCGCCGAGATCCTGTACCGGCGCGCCGTCGAGGCCGCGCGCGACGCCGGCGACGAGGAGGCGCTGTCCTTCGCCGCCCAGCATCTGGGCAAGGCACTGGCCGAACAGGGCCGCGCCGCCGAGGCGCGCGCACTGCTCAATGAGGCGCTGCGCCTGCGTCTCTCCGAAGGCGACGCCGAACTCATCGAATCCACCCGCACCGCCCTGGAGAACCTGGCCGAGCTGGTGATCCCCCTGCCCGCCGCGGTGACCGAGCTGCTGGGAGAGAACCCGGCCCACTCCGACGAGCACGAGGGGCTCAGCGGTGGCGTGGTCCGGGTGAACGGCACGTACTGGCTCAAGCGCGGCCCGCACGCGGTGGCCGAGCACGACCGGCTGATCTGGTTGCGCGGGCGGGGGATTCCGGTGCCGGAGGTGGCGGTGTTCGCCGAGGACGTGCTGGTGCTCGCCGACGCGGGCGCCCCCAGTCTGGCCGTCGCGCCCGGCGATTCGCCGGGCGCGGCCATGGGCGAGGTGCTGCGCCGGTTGCACGCGCTGCCGGTGTCGGAGTGCCCGTTCGACGGCAGGCTCGACGTGACGCTGAACCTCGCGCGCAGGCAGGTCGTGGAGGGACTGGTCGACCCCGCCGACTTCGACGCCGACAACGCCGCGCTCACCCCCGAGGAGATCCTGGCCCGGCTGGTCGCCGAGCGCCCGGCCACCGAGGACCTGGTGGTGGCGCACGGCGATTTCACCCCGCCCAACGTGCTGGCGGGCGGAACGCTGCTGGACGTGGGCGCGCTCGGTCTCGCCGACCGCTACCGCGATCTGGCGCTCGCCGAACGCGACCTGCGCGAGGATTTCGGCCCGGCCGAGGTGGACGCGTTCTTCGCCGCGTACGGCCTGACCGATCCGGACCAGGTCCGCCTGGACTACTACCGCCTGCTCGACGAAGTGTTCTGAGCGGGACTCACGGTTTCCTGGCGTAGTGCCGCGCCGCCTTGGTGCGGTTGCCGCAGGTCGTCATGGAATGCCAGCGCCGGGTGCCGTTGCGCGAGGTGTCGTAGAAGAACAGCACGCACTGCGGGTGCGCGCACTGCCGGATGCGCTCGGGCGCTTCGGCCAGTAGCGAGAGCAGGTTCTCGGCGGCCAGCCAGGCCGGCAACCACCACTGTCGCGGCACGTCGGGCGTGCTTGCGGGCCCGTTCTCGGTGAGCGATCGGCGCAGGCGTCCGTGCTCGAGCACGGCGTTGAGGCCGGCGTGGTCGGCGTCCACGACGGTGGCGTGCACGGCGTCGCGGGCGGTGCGCACGGCGGTGAGCGTGCGCACGTCGGCGGGGAGCTCGCGCAAGCCCGCCGCGTCGAGCCAGACGCGCAAGCCCGCCACGTCGGTGAGCAGGTCGCGCGGGCCGGTCTCGTCGATCCAGCGCGTGTTCAACAGGTCCAGTGCGAGGGGTTCGCCGACGTGCGGACGCGGATCGAGCATGCCTGAGGGTAACGAGCGGCCGGCGGGTGTTTCGGCCACCACCGTTCTTCTAACCTCCTAAAACCATTTCAACGGTTGACGCACGGGGAGCTCGCGCGCTACGGTTATAACCGTTCAACAATCATACAACGGTTATAACCTCGGAGGAATCATGACCGCAGTGGCCGCACCCCAGCTCGCGACCGGGCACGTGGGGCTCAACGTCTCGGACCTGGATCGGTCGGTGGCGTTCTATCGCCGCGCGCTCGGCTTCGACGAACTCGGCGCGGGCGGGGAGGGCACGCGGCGCTTCGCCTTCCTCGGTGCCGACGGCAAGCTGCTGCTCACGCTGTGGCAGCAGTCCGAGGGTGAGTTCTCCACGGCGACACCGGGACTGCACCACCTGTCGTTCCAGGTCGACGACATCGATCAGGTGCGCGCCGTGGAGGCCACGCTGCGCGAGTTGTCGGTGCGCTTCGCCTACGACGGCGTCGTCGCACACGGGGAAGGCGCGGCCTCGGGCGGCATCTTCTTCGCCGATCCCGACGGCATCCGGCTCGAGGTGTACGCGCCCGGCGGCGCCGAGGCCGCGCCCGCACCCAGCGGCGCCGCGCCCACCTGCGGCTTCTTCTGAGCGACCGGACCCGCACGCCCGGAAGGGGATTCGTGATGACGCCGTTCCACGCCGGCGAGCTCGCGGTGCAGCGCCGGATGGCGCAGGCCGACATCGCGGTGAAAGTGGCCCGCACGATCCGCACGGGCGTGCCGCCGGTCGCGGCGGAGTTCCTGGCCGCGCAGCCGATGGTGGTGCTCGGCGCCGCCGACGGCGCGGGGCGGCTGTGGGCGAGTCAGCTCACGGGGCCGTCCGGCTTCGTCCGCACGACGGGGGAGGACGCCCTCGCGGTGGACGCGCGTCCCGCGGACGGGGATCCGCTGGCCGAGGTGCTCGCGGGCCCCGCGCCGGTCGGCATGATCGCGCTGGAGCCGAGGCGGCGCAGGCGGATGCGCGTCAACGGGCACGCCGTCCCCGACGGGACGGGCCTGCTGATCACCACCGACCAGGTGTACTCGAACTGCCCGAAGTACATCTCGCGCAGGGAGATCGAGGACTATCGGCCGGGGGAGTCGTCCCCGGTTGCGCGTGGCACCGAACTCGACGCCGCGCAGCGCGCCGCCGTCGCGGCCGCGGATACCTTCTTCATCGCCAGCGCCGACGAAGACGGCAACGCGGACGCTTCGCATCGCGGCGGCAATCCGGGCTTCCTGCAAGTGCTTTCGCCGACCGAGCTGCGCTGGCCCGACTATCGCGGCAACTCCCTGTTCATGACGCTCGGCAACCTCGCCGTGCGCCCGGAATGCGGCCTGCTGATCCCGGACTGGACCACCGGAGGCGCGCTCCAGCTCACCGGCACCGCCGAGATCCGTTGGGAGACAGGTCTGTTCACGGCGGGTGCGCAGTGCGTGGTCGACTTCACCGTCACCGGTGTGGCCGCCGTCGCGACGGGCCCGTTGCGCTGGGGGCCGCCCGAGCTGTCGCCGGTCAATCCGTGAACGCCGGGTGGGCGCACGCCCGCCGCGGTTGTCGATGAGTTCTGCCGGTCCCCGGGCGGCGGGGCGGCCCGCGCCGTGCACGTGTGCGGGGTGGTCCGCCGGACCGACGGATCGCAACCGCGTCCGGGAGTGTCGTGGGCGCGTGTCGTTCGACCGCGCTGCTGCCGGGCGCGCGGCGCTGTTCGCGGGGCGTGCCGTGGGCGCGCGGGTCGTCCGGTCGGCGAGGTCGCCCGGCATCTCGCGGGTGCCGCGTGACCCGGGTGCGTGGGTCCTCGAGGGGCGGGGCGGTCCCGTCCGCGCGGGGTCCGGAACCGCGCCGCGTGTCGCCGGGCGCGTCGCTTGACTCGAACACTTGTTCGTCTAATGTGGTCATCGGAACTTGTCGGTGCCGCCCTCTAATGTGGGCGCCAACCACAGATCGAGAGACTCACCCGGCGAGAAGGGGATCGAAGGACATGGCACCACAGGCGTACGACCGCGACAAAGCGCTCGAACTGGCACTGGCCCAGGTGGAGAAGAGCTTCGGCAAGGGCGCGGTGATGCGGCTCGGCGAGGAGGCCCGCCAGCCCATCTCGGTGATCCCGACCGGGTCCATCGCGCTGGACGTGGCGCTGGGCATCGGCGGCCTCCCGCGCGGCCGCGTCGTCGAGATCTACGGCCCGGAATCCTCGGGTAAGACCACCGTCGCGCTGCACGCAGTGGCCAACGCCCAGGCGGCGGGCGGCGTCGCGGCGTTCATCGACGCCGAGCACGCGCTCGACCCCGACTACGCCCGCAAGCTCGGCGTCGACACCGACGCGCTGCTCGTCTCCCAGCCCGACACCGGTGAGCAGGCGCTCGAGATCGCCGACATGCTGGTCCGCTCCGGCGCCATCGACATCATCGTCATCGACTCGGTGGCCGCGCTCGTGCCGCGCGCCGAGATCGAGGGCGAGATGGGCGACAGCCACGTCGGCCTGCAGGCCCGCCTGATGAGCCAGGCGCTGCGCAAGATGACCAGCGCGCTCAACAACTCCGGCACCACCGCCATTTTCATCAACCAGCTGCGCGAGAAGATCGGCGTGATGTTCGGCTCGCCCGAGACCACCACCGGCGGCAAGGCGCTGAAGTTCTACGCCTCCGTGCGCCTGGACGTGCGCCGCATCGAAACCCTCAAGGACGGCAGCGACGCGGTCGGCAACCGCACCCGCGTCAAGGTCGTCAAGAACAAGGTGTCGCCGCCGTTCAAGCAGGCCGAGTTCGACATCCTGTACGGCCACGGCATCTCCAAGGAGGGCTCGCTCATCGATATGGGTGTCGAGCAGGGCTTCATCCGCAAGTCCGGCTCCTGGTACACCTACGAAGGCGACCAGCTGGGCCAGGGCAAGGAGAACGCCCGGAAGTTCCTGCTGGACAACACCGATGTGCGCGACGAGATCGAGAAGAAGATCAAGGAGAAGCTCGGAATCGGCGCGGATGTGACCGCCGACGCGGCCGAGGTGCCCGCCGATTTCTGAGTCCACCCCCTGCCGGCGTCCCCGTCGCGCCGATCGGCCCGCCCCCGGGCAGGCCGATCCGGTGCAGGATATGCGGCGCCGACTGCACGAACTCCTGTCCGCCGGACCCGTGGATACCACGGAGAACCGTTCCGGCGCACGGGAATCGGGACCTGTCCGGTCGGTCGAAGGTGGTTCGGCCGATGCGGACTTCCTGGGAGCCCGGTCGAGTTCGCCCGATCCGCAGCGGGCGGACTCGACCGGGGCCCCGTCCCGGAACGCGCGGCGAGGACGCTCCCGCCGCGGCGACTCCCGGTCCGGCGCGTCCGCGCGCGGCCGGGTGGGCCCGGTGGCGGCCGGGTCCGAGGGGGACGCGTGGGAGACGGAGGCGGGCGCGAGCCGGTCGACGTCGGAGCGCGCCCCCGTCGGCGGGACGGTCGAGCAGGCGAAAGAGGCGTGTCTGCGCCTGCTCGCCGTCCGCGCCCGCAGCCGTGCCGAACTGCTGAATCGCCTGGCGGCCAAGGGGTTCACCGTCGAGGTCGCCGAATCCGCCGTCGCGCGACTCGCCGAGGTCGGCCTGGTGGACGACGCCGCCTTCGCCGAACAGTGGGTGCACGCCCGGCACACCTTCTCCGGTAAGGGGCGCCAAGCCCTCGCCCAGGAACTGCGCCGCAAGGGCGTGGCCCAGGAAGACGCCGCACCCGCCCTCGCCGCGATCTCCACCGACGACGAACAGGCCCGCGCCACCGATCTGGTCCGTCGCAAACTCCGCACCCTGCCCCGGGACCTGGACCGCGACAAGGCGATCCGCCGCCTCGTCGGCATGCTGGCCCGGCGCGGCTACAGCCAATCCACCGCCTACACCGTCGTCAAAGCCGAACTCGCCGCCGCCGACCACGAACCGGCTGATCCGCACGGCCTGGACGACCTCGGCGAACCCTGACGACGGCACGGCTCACCCCGGCGCGGCCCCGCGAACATCGCGCGTGATTCGCCCGTGATCCGGCCCGCGCGCAGTGACGTGGATTACTCGAAAACCCCTCCGCGTATTCTCCCTCGGGCCGAGGGGAATTCGGCGCGACGGCATATCCGCCGGTCCGAAGTCGATCATCCTGTTGCCACGGGAAATACGATCACTGCGAACACGACAGCACCCGAATATCACACCTAGAGTTGCCCTATCGTCTTTTTCATCGCGACCTAGGTTCTGCTACGGGGTGATTGTCATGACAACCTGCCACCTGCGAGCCGATCACGCGAAGCCCATCGACGCGCTTCTCGGCAATCGGGCCCAACGGTACTTCGGTGACGGATTCCGGCAGGGAACGGTGCGCTTCACCCGTGCCGCCGCCACCGATCCCGACGAGAACGCCCGCTGCGTCGGGTTCGGTTCCCTCGAGTATCCGGGGATGTGGTCACTGAAGAGTTCGGGGCCGCAAAGTATTCACGTCAGCACGATTGATACTTATCTGCTGGCGGTGTCGGCCGCATCGTCGCTATTGGAGACCACACTCCTGCGCGGGCGGCGGCGGGGCGACGATCCGCTCGGCTCGGCCTGGGTGCGCCGCTGCATCATCAAGGCGGGCACCGTGCCCATAGAAATGGGGCTCGACCGGATTCCCGTTTCCGCGACCCGGATCAATTCCTCCGACGCCGCCGCCGGACGCGTCCACGTGATTTCGGTGACGGTCGGAAATATGCTCGCGATTCTCGATATCGACACCGGGTCCACGGTGCCGCCGCAGAGCGCGACGGACGTACCGCGCAGCTATCGCGGGCACGCCACCGATCTCGCCGGCGTCACGGTGGCGCCGGACTTCTCGTCGGTGTCGGCCGACGCGGAGTACCGGACCGTGCCGGGCCCGGCCGAGAGCTACGCGGAGATCGAATCGCGGTTCCCCGGCAGCGTCACCTTCGCCGAGGCCTTCGTGGACATGCTCCAACTGGGCCAGGTGGGCCTCTACGCGATGGACGGCTTCGCGCGCGCGGACAGCAACACGCTCTGGATGCGCAGCACCCACTACGAGGCCACGACGCCGATCCGCCCGCGCGAATCCGGCGAACGGGTCACCACCGAGATCCACGGCGCGCGCGTCGTCACCCTGAAGGGCAGGCGGTGGCGCGCCGCGACCCTGGTGTCGCACCGCCCGTCGATGACGCTGAGTTGTTCCGTGGCACACGCGCTTCCGGACATCTCCCTCGGAAAGGTCGGCCACGATGACAGTGCGGCACACGGTATCGCTGCTGGGCATCGGCGGGTACGTTCCGTCGACCCGGCTCACCAATAAGCACCTGGAACAGCGCTTCGACACCACCGACGAGTGGATCACCCAGCGCACCGGGGTGCGGGTGCGCTACCACGCCGGTCCGGGCGAGGCGACGGGCGATCTGGCCGTCGCGGCCGGGCGCCGGGCCCTCGACCACGCGGGCCGCGACGCGGTCGACGCGGTGATCGTCGCGACCACCACCCCCGACCACCCGTGTCCGGGCACCGCGCCCGCGGTCGCCAGGCGGCTCGGGCTGGGCACGGTGGCGGCGTTCGACGTGCAGGCGGTGTGCAGCGGATTCCTGTACGCGGCCGCGATCGCCGACTCGTTCGTCCGATCCGGTGCGGCCGCTTCGGTTCTGGTGATCGGCGCCGACACGTTCAGCTCCATCCTGGACCCGGCCGACCGCACCACCTCGGTGATCTTCGGCGACGGCGCGGGGGCCGCCGTCATCGGCCGGTCCGCACGTCCGGACGAAAGTGGCTGGGGCGCTTTCGATCTCGGCAGCGACGGCGACGCGGCGGACTGGATCACGGTGCCGGGCGGCGGTTCCCGGGCCGCGTCCGCCCCGCACCTGGCGCTGGCCCCGGCCTTCCGGATGGAGGGACGCAAGGTGTTCCGGGCGGCGGTGGACTCGATGGCCGCGTCGTGCCGGACCGTGCTGGCGCGGGCGGGTTGGCGCGCGGGCGAGGTGACCCACGTCGTCGGGCACCAGGCCAATATCCGCATCCTGCGCTCCCTGGCCCACGTGCTCGATGTGCCGGAATCGCGCCTGGTGGTGCACCTGGACCGGGTGGGCAACACCTCGGCGGCGTCGATCCCGCTGGCGTTGACCGCGGCCAGCGGCCGTTTCGCCCCCGGCGACAAGATCCTGCTGACCGCGTTCGGCGGCGGCCTCACCTGGGGCGCGGCCACGCTCGTGTGGCCCGACGATGTATCCGCTACGACAGTGCTGGGAGAAACCGATGACTGACGTGACCTATCGCGAGCTGGCAGAACTGCTCGATCAGCACTTCCCCGAATTCGCGGGGGAGGTCGGGGAGGACACCACCTACGACGACCTGGATCTCGACTCGCTGGTGCTGGTCGAACTCGCCGTTGTGGTGTCGAAGAAGTTCGGCGTGGTGATCTCCGAGGAAGACGTGTTCGACGCCAAGGGTTTTCGGGCGCTGGCCGAGGTCGTGAACCGGCGCAGGCGGGAGGGGCCGGTCGGTGCCGCGGTGGACTGACCGGACGGGACCCCACCGCATGGTGTTCGCCGACGTGGACGGCACGGTGCTGCGGGGTTCCAGCCTGATCGACTTCCTGCTGTTCGACGCGCGGCGGCGCGGGGTGCGCGCGGCGGGGGAGGAGCTGGTCGCAACGGTGCGCGCGGCGGTGGCGGCGGGAGCGCCGCGCCACCGCACGGCTCCGCTGCTGTATTCGTGGTGGGCCGGTCGCCCGGTCCCGGAAGTTTTCGAGGCGGCGCGCGACTGGGTCGGCGCGCGGGTGCGGGCCGGCGATCTCGTCCATCGCGCCGTGCTGGACGAGATCGAGGGCCATCGCCGCGCGGGTGCGGAGGTGGTGTTCGTCTCCGCGTCCTTCGACGCGCCGCTCACGGCATTGTCGGAAGCATTGGGGGCCAACGCTTTCCGATGCACGCCCATGGAGGTGCGCGAGCGGGTCTACACCGGCGCGACCGGCGCGCCCATGCTCGGCGAGCGCAAGGCCGAGGTGGTGCGCGGCTGGCCCGTGCCCGCGGGCGCGCACCGCGTCGGCTACGGCGACCACGTGAGCGATCTGCCCATGCTGGCGGCCGTGGACGAACCCGTCGCGGTGACCGACGGGAGCGACGAAGCCCTGGTCACGGCCGCGCGAGCCCGGGGCTGGCGGGTGTTGCGCGCCGTTGCGGTTGAAGCAAATCGCTCGAACTCGTAATATCCGAGTTCGAAGTATATTCCGAGCCGGGGTCGTCCGGCTGCCACTTGTTCGCCCCTTCCCACGGAGGCATGACATGGCTCTCCCCACCACCGAGGCGCGCGCGTCCAACCCGGTGCTGGCCCTCGCCGCCCTGGCCATCGCCCAGCTGACGATCGGCCTGGACTACAACATCGTCTTCGTCGCGCTGCCGGAGATCTCGTCGAGCATGGGGTTCGGCCCGAACCACCTGCAGTGGACCGTCAGCGCCTACACGGTCGCGTTCGGCGGCTTCCTGCTGCTCGGCGGCCGCTGCGCCGACCTGATCGGCCGCAGGCGCATGTTCTACATCGGTCTCACGCTCTACGCGGCGGGCTCGACGCTGGGTGGTTTCGCCCAGAGCCCCGGCCTGCTGCTGGCCGCCCGCGCCGTGCAGGGTCTGGGCGGCGCGGTGCTCGCGCCCGCGACGCTGTCGCTGATCACCACCGCGTTCAAGGAAGGTCCCGAACGCAACCGCGCGCTGGGCATCTGGGGCGCGTCCGGCTCGAGCGGCATGGTGCTCGGCTCGCTGCTCGGCGGCGTGCTGACCGAATGGCTCGGCTGGCGCGCGGTGTTCTTCGTGAACCTGCCGATCGTCGCGCTCGCCGCGGTGCTGGCCGCGGCGTCCATCTCGCGTGACGCGAACCCGCCGGTGTCGTTGCGCTCGTTCGACATTCCCGGCGCGATCGCCATCACCGGCGCGTCGACGCTGCTGGTGCTCGGCCTGGTACAGGGGCCGGAATCGGGCTGGACCGCACCGCTCACCGTCGTGAGCCTGCTCGCCGCGCTGGCGCTGGTGCTGGTGTTCGTCCGGATCGAATCCCGCACCGCCGAACCGCTGATTCCGCTGCGCGCGTTCCGCTATCGAAATCTGGTGCTGGGCGCGGGTATCGCGTTCAGCTTCATGGCGACCCTCGGCGCCATCCCGTACTTCCTGACCACCGTGTTGCAGAACGTCTACGGCTACAGCGCGTTCGAGACCGGGCTCGCGTTCATCCTGCCGTGCGCCTGCGTGCTGGCCGGCACCATGATCGGGGCGCGGCTGGCCTCCACCATCGGGCTGCGCGCTATGCTGCCCGCCGCCATGCTCGCGGCCGGGGCCGGGATCCTGCTGTTCGCGGTGCTGTTGCGGACCGACGGGTCGTTCGCCCGGCTCGCGGTCGGCATCGCGATCTTCAGCCTGGCGCAGGGCGTGATCTTCACCGGCATGTACGCCGCCGCGACGTCCGGGCTGCCCGACGAGGAACAGGGACTGGCCTCCGGCGTCGCCTCGAGCGGACAGCAGATCGGCGGCGCGGTCGGCCTGGCCGTGCTGGTGGCGGTGGCGGGCGCGGCGGGTGCCGACGCGGTGGGCGACGCGGCCGTCGTGGACGGGGCCCGCGCGGCCGCGTTCGTCGCGGCGTTCCTCATCGCGGCCGCCTCGATTCTCGGTCTGGCGCTGCGCATTGCGCGTCCGCAGCCGGACGCACCGGAACCAGGCCCGGTGCCGGAGGCGACCGGCGCCGACGGCGCGCGCGTGGCCGGTCTGGCGGCCGAGGGGGAGCGCCGATGAGCGCCGCCGCCCCGCTGCGGGTGGGCATCGTCGGGCTCAGCGCGTCGAGCGGGTGGGCCTCGCGGGCGCACGTGGCCGCGCTCGACGCCAGCCCGCACTTCACCCTGACCGGCGTCGCGGGCAGCACGCCCGCCTCGACGGCGGCGGCCGCCGAGAAATACGGGCTCCCGGTGGCCGCGGCCGATCCCGCCGCGCTGGCCGCCGACGAGCGGGTGGACGCGATCGTGGTCGCGGTGCGGGTGCCGCGCCACGAGGAGATCCTGCGGCAGGTGCTGCCGTTCGGCAAACCCACCTTCAGCGAATGGCCGCTCGCGCCCGACGCGCGGATCGCGGCCGAGCTGGCCGGGCTCGCCGAACGGCACGGCGCGCCGACGGCCGTCGGATTGCAGGCCAGGCACGTGCCGCAGGTGCGCCTGATCAAGCGACTGCTCGAGGGCGGCTATATCGGAGATGTGCTGTCCGCCAGGCTGATCGGTGACGCGGGCGGGTGGGGTGCGGCGACGCAGTCCGCGACCGCCTACACCGTGGACGCGGCCTCCGGCGCCGGGATGGCGGCCATCCCGTTCGGCCACACCCTCGACGCGGTGATCGACGTGCTCGGCCCACTGCACCCGGCCGGTGTCGTCACCGCCGTCGGGCAACCGGTGGTGCGGGTCCTCGACACCGGCGAGACCGTCCGCAAGACCACGCCCGACCAGCTCGGCCTGGTGGCCACCACCGCGGACGGCGCTGTGTTCACGGCCCACTACCAGGGCGGGCTCGGGCCCGGTACGACGTTCCTGTGGGAGATCCGCGGCACCGCGGGCGCCCTGCAATTGACCGGCGCCACCGGACATCTCCAGTTCGGCGCGGTCACACTGCGCGGCGCCAAGGGCGACGGCGACCTCGCGGAGCTCGAACCCGTCGCGGGGACCGACTACCGCGGGGTCGGGAGCGGTCTGAGCGGTCCGGCGGCGGTGGTCGCCGAGCAGTACGAAGCGTGGTACGAGGCGCTGACCGGCACGCCGTCGGAGCACGGCACGGCCGTCGACTTCCGGCACGCCGTCGCCCACCACGACCTGATCGACGGACTCCTCGCCCCGGGCCGGGTCGCCCGGAGCGCGGAACGCGACGAGCGGCGGCCGCACGTCATCACCTGACCTTTTCGATCCAGACGGCGTCGCTGCGACGGGGCAGTGCGGGATGCCGGCGGCCGGTCCCACCGGTCGCGGGACAGTATCAGGGAGGGAGACGAGCATGTCCGCTGCCACGAACATCCGGATGGTCGACGGCGACAACACTCCGCTGCGCGAGCTGGGGAATTTCCTGGCCAGGAAACGCGCGGCCATCCGGCCCGAGGACGTCGGGATTCCGGTCGCGCCGGGCGGCAAGCGACGCACGCCCGGCCTGCGCCGGGAGGAGGTCGCGTTCATGGCCGGCGTCGGATTGTCCTGGTACACCTGGATCGAACAGGGCCGCGCCGAGAACGTTTCGGCCTCGGTGCTGGACCGGCTCGCCGAGGTGCTCCAGATGACGTTGAACGAACGTCTCTATCTGCGCAGGCTCGCCGGCCTGGATTCCAAGGTGGCCCGGCCCGACAACCTGGTGCCGGTCGGACTGCTCCAGCCGTATCCGGACAGCTGGGCCGCCGGGCCCGCCTATGTGGTCGACTACACCTGGAACGTGCTCGTCGTCAACGAGGCCGCGCGCGAGATCCTCGCGCTCGCACCGGGGGTCAACCTGCTGGCGTCGGTGTTCGAGGACCCCGCCGTGAGCGGGGCGTTCACCGATGTCCCGCGCGCCCAGGAGGAATGGGTGGCGCGCTTCCGCACGCACATCTCCAGCTATCCGTGCGACGAGCGGATCTGCTCGCTGGTGCAGGGACTCTCCGACCGCAATCCGCGCTTCCGCAAGCTGTGGCAGCGCCACAATATCGCCGAGGATTCCTGCGGCGACATCCATCTCAACACCGACCGCGGCCCCACGCTCATGCACTGGACCACCCTGTGCTTCACCGAGCGCATGGGAATGAAGTTCGTCGCGTATTACCCGTTGCATTCCGAATCCGGCGGCGAATATTCCTGAGCCTGTTGGCCGCACACATACTCTCATTGCGCACAGGACATGGCGCGGCGGATATGCGAATCTGGGTCGACGGATTCGATTTCCGTGCCGATACGCACTCGTAGGCGCCGATTCAACCGGCCGACGGAGGAATAATGGATACATCATTCGGGATATTTCTTTCGCCGTTGCACGATCCGAAAACCGACCCGCACGTCAATATCCACCGGGATCTGGAACTGGTGGAATTCGCCGACCGGCTCGGCTTCGACGAATGCTGGTTCGGCGAGCACCATTCGCTGGGCTGGCCGCTGATCGGCGCGCCGGAGACGATGATCGCGGCCGCCGCCGTGCGCACCAGCCGCATCGTGCTGGCCAACGGCGTGGTGACCGTGCCGTTCCACCACCCCTTCCACATCGCCACCAGGGCGCTGCTGCTCGACCACCTCACCCGCGGCCGCTACATCCTCGGCCTCGGCCCCGGCGCCACCCCGAACGACGCCTACATGCTCGGCGTCCCGGCCGAGGAGCTCAAACCGCGCACCAAGGCGGCGCTGCCGACGATCATCGAACTCGTCAACGGCGACCGGCGCCTCACCGAGCACACCGACTGGTACGACCTGGTCGACGCGCGCATGCAACTGCCCCCGTACACCAAGGGCGGCATCGGGTTCGCCGTGTCGAGCGTCGGGTCGCCGTTCGGACCGCAGGTGGCCGCCGAATTCGGCCTGAGCCTGCTCTCGTTCGGCGCGCCGCCGCCCGGCTGGCCGGGTGCGGATCTGGCGGGGCAGTGGCGGATCGCGGAGGAGTCGGCGGCCGCCCACGGCACGACCGTGGACCGCGCCGACTGGCGGATCGCCGTCCCCATCCACATCGCCGAGACCAGGGAAGAGGCCTACGCCGCCGCGGAATACGGCTTCGGCCGGTGGATGCACAACTACTGGGGCGAGGCCGTCGGCGCACCCGTCACCCCGGGGGCGTCGCCGCGCGAGGACATCAGCACCGCCGTCGCCGAGAAGCGGGCGATCGTCGGGTCGGTCGAGGACGCGGTGGCCGCGATCGCCGAACTCCAGGACCGCACCGGCGGATTCGGCACCTTCCTGGCGTACTCGATGAACTGGGCGTCCTGGGAGGCCACCAAGCGCAGCTACGAACTGCTGGCCACCGAGGTCGCGCCGGTGTTCACCGGATCGACGGCGCGCGGGCTGGATTCGATCGCGTGGAGCAAGCGGTGGCAGGCCGACCGGGCGGCCGCCGCCGAGGCGCCCGTGCCGGTTCCGGTGCGCTGATGGGCATCCGGATCGCGCTGCTCGGCGCCTACGGCGCGGGCAAGACGACCCTGGCCACCGCGGCCGCCGCCGCGCTCGGGATACCGGCCGTGCAGGCGGACGGGCCGATGCGCCTCGACCCGGCCGACCCCGGCGAGAACGTGCACGACTGGACGCCCGCGCAGCTGTTCGGGCTGACGGTGGAGCGGTACGCGGCGCGCCGGGCGGCCGAACGCCACGACAGCTTCGTCTCCGACGGCGGCGTGCTGCACGAATTCGTCTACGGCGCACTGCGTCTGCGCTACGGCTCCTATCCGGGCACCCGCCGGCGCGCCGACCGCGCCCAGGTCCCGGCCGACGATCTGACGCGCACGCTCTCGCTGTTCTGGGCGCCCTACCCCCACGTCGAGCGCTACCTCGACGCCACCTACACCCTGCTCGTCCATCTGCCTACCCGGTGGCCGCAGCCGGATGAGGACCCGCCCATCGACGAGCTGTTCCGCGCGCACACCGACGCCATGATCACCGAAATCGGCGCCCGATCGCGCCTGCCGGTGCACGTGCTCACCGGCGACACCGTCGACGAGCGGCTCGACCAGCTCACCGGGATCGTCGGCTCCACCCACCCGAAAGGGGTTCTGACATGACCACATTCGCCGAGATCACCGCCAAACGAGGCCCGGCGACGCCGCTGAAGGAGCGCGTCGCGCCCACCATGGCGCTGCCGAGTTTCCGCGACAACCCCCGGCTCAAGCTCGCGATCTCCGGCACCTTCTCCTCCGGCAAATCCACCACCACCGAGGCGCTGTCTATCGCCACGGGGCTGCCGCGCACGCACGCCAAGACCTCGCGCCAGTTGCTCGTGGACCTGGTGCCGGGCAAGACGGTGATGGAACTGAACGCCATGGAGCTGGTGAAACTGGGGCTGCGCCGCTTCGAGGAGCGCGTGCACAACGAATCCGGGCCGGGGCCGTTCATCTCCGACGGCGGCGTGTTCCACGAGTGGGTGTACTTCGAGGCGCGCATGCGCGTGGGCATCAACCCCGGGGCGACCTGGTGGTTCCAGTGGATCAAGAAGGCCGTGGGCTTCCCGGTCAAGCGGTTCTACCAGCGCTACACCGACACCCTCGGCGATATCACCCGGGCGCGCGCCAAGCGGATCTACGACGCGTACGTGCACCTGCCGGTCGAGTTCGACATGGAACCCGACGGGCACCGCCCGGTGTCGGAGCCGTTCCGGCGGCTCTCCGACGATCTGCTCATCGCCGCGCTCGAGGATCTCGAGATTCCCTACCGGGTGGTGGGCGGCACCATCGCCGAGCGGGTGACCACCATCATCGAGCTGTTCGATCTGCCGATCGCGGTGCCGGTGGAGGAGGCGATCGAGCAGGCGCGCCACCGGGTGGCGACCGACCTCGACGATCTCAAGGCCGATGCCCGCTTCCACGAGGCGCAGCGCGAGAAGAGCCTCTACCGGCGGATCAGCTACGCGTTGCGCTACTGAGCGGGGGACCGGCCGCGGTGCCGGATCATCCAGGGAGGGAACGAATGATCGGCAACGACAGTCGTCCGGCCGCGATGGTGGCGGACGGGCGCGCGCCCACCATGACCGCGGTCGGGCAGCACCGGCTCGGTGATCCGGACGTGCTCGAGCTCGTCACCGTGCCGGTGCCGCGGCCGGGCCCGGGGGAGGTGCTGGTGCGCGTCGCGGCGACCAGCCTGAACCCCACCGACTGGGTGCACCGGCGCGCGGAGGGGTTCCTCGGCGCGATCCCCGCGGGCGCGCCGCCGCGCGTGCTGGGCTGGGACGTGTCCGGCACGGTGGAATGCGTCGGGCTCGGCGTCACTCTCCACGACGTCGGCGACGACGTGTTCGGCATGCTGCCCTACCCCGGCGGGTATGGCGCGGCCGCCGAATACGTGGTCGCCCCCGCGCGGGCGCTGGTGCCCAAGCCGAGGGACGTGCCCCACACGCACGCGGCCGCCGTGTCGCTGGCCGGCGTCACCGCCGTGCAGGCGCTGATCGACACCGCGCACCTGCGTCCGGGCGACCGGGTGCTGGTGCACGCCGGGGCCGGGGGCGTGGGTCACCTGGCCACCCAGCTGGCGGCGGGGCACGGGGCGCACGTGGTCGCGACGGCCAGCCGCGGCCACCACGACTTCGTCAGCGAGTGCGGCGCGTGCCAGGTGATCGACTACACCACAACCCCGTTCGAGGACGAGGCGCACGACATCGACGTCGTCATCGACTGCGTGGGCGGCGACTACCCGGACCGGTCCGCGCGGACCCTGCGCGACGGGCGCGGCACCATCGTGTCGCTGGCGCTGAACCGGACCGAGCGGCTGCCCGCGCGTCCCGGACTACGGCACAAGCTGATGCTGGTCGAGGCCGACCACTACAGCATGTGCACCCTGGAGGAACTGCTCGCCGACGGCGTCCTCACGCCGCACCTCGCGGCGACCTTCCCGCTGGACCGCGCCGCCGACGGGCACCGGCTCGGCGAGACCGGCCACGTCGCCGGGAAAATCGTTCTCACGACCTGAGCGGACCACCATGACCCGAACGATCGTCGATCAGCACGCCTTTCGCGACACCCTGGGCCGGTTCGCCACCGGCATCGCCGTCATCTGCACCGTCGAGGACGGTGAACCGCACGGCTTCGCCTGCCAGTCGTTCACCGCGCTGTCTTTGTCGCCGCCGCAGGTGCTGTTCTGTCCGGCGCGCACCTCGCGGGCCTGGGCGGTGATCGCGCGCACCCGCTCGTTCGCCGTGAGCGTGCTCGCCGGCGATCAGCGCCCGGTCAGCGGGGTCTTCGGCTCGAAGGCCGAGCGGAAATTCGATGCGGTGGAATGGTTTCCGGCGCCCGGTTCCGGCAATCCGGTGCTGGCGGGCAGCCTGGCCTGGGTGGACGCCGAGATCACCTCGGTCGCCGACGGCGGGGACCACGAGGTGGTGATCGGCCGGGTGCTGCGCGTCGGCGTGGCGGACGCCGACCCCGGCCCGCTGCTGTACTACCGGGGCCGCTACGCCGGCGCGCTGGTCAGCGACCCGTAGCGGCGGCCAGGCGCTCCTCGGCGCACGAATCCACCGCCTTGCTCAGCAAGCGCGAAAGCTGTTCCTGCTCACCGGCATCCAGGGCGTCCAAGGGGGACCGCGCGGACAGGGCGGCCAGCACGTTGGCGCGACAGCGCTCGCCGCTCTCGGTGAGCACGACCTGCTTGGAGCGCCGATCCCGCGGGTGCGGTTCACGGCGGATCAGCGACTGCGCCTCCATCCGGTCGGCCACGTAGGTGGCGTTGGACGCTTCGCAGGCCATCCGCGTCGCGAGTTCGCGCAACGTCATCGGGCCGTCGAGTTCGCGCAGCGCGACGACCTGGGAGGTGGTGATGCCCAGTTGCTCGGCGACCGCGCGGGAATGCGCATCCAGCAGTTGAGCCAGTCGCGCCGCCAAACCGGCGACCTGATCACGGGATGCGCATTCTTTCGGCATGGTTCCATCGTATCGCCGCCAATGGTCGCGGTTCCGCCGAAACCGGTATTCCGTGACTTCTCGGGCGGGAATATTTCTCCGCCGTTTCGAAAGTGTTCGATGTATTCATGCGACGGCGTCGCGGATTCGTACCGGCGAAATGTGATTTCCGGCAAACGCACGGCGGCGGCGGTATGAAACCCGCGCGAACGCCGAGCCCGGAATCGAGGGCACGCCGGTGCCGCGGGCGGGCGCGAAGCGCACCGGTCGCGCGGCCCGGCCCCGTACGATGTTCGCTGAGGTGTTACCGAGACAGGGTGAAGGGAGGAGTACCGGCATGACCATCGATATTCGCAAGGTGACCGTTCTGGGAACCGGGGTGCTCGGTTCGCAGATCGCCTTCCAGACCGCGTTCCACGGCTTCGATGTCACCGCCTACGACATCGACGACGAAGCGCTCGACGCCGCGCGCGACCGCTTCGCGACGCTCGTCACCACCTACGAGGCCGAGGTCGAGGGCGCGGGCGGCGGCAAGGCCGGGCGGACCGCCGAGAGCATTACGCTGACCGCCGACCTGGCCGACGCCGTCAAAGACGCGGACCTGGTGATCGAGGCGGTGCCCGAGGTGCTGACCATCAAACAGGACACCTACCGCAAACTGGCCGAATTGGCGCCCGAGCGCACCATTTTCGCGACCAACTCCTCCACGCTGCTGCCCAGCGATATCGAGGACGCCACCGGCCGTCCCGACAAGTTCCTCGCCCTGCACTTCGCCAATCGGGTGTGGAAGTTCAACACCGCCGAGGTGATGGGCACCGCCGACACCGACCCGGCCGTGTTCGCCGCGGTGGTCGCGTTCGCGGAGAACATCGGCATGGTGCCGATCGAATTGCACAAGGAGAAGGCGGGTTACGTGCTGAACTCGCTGCTGGTGCCGTTCCTGAACTCGGGCATCGCGCTGGCCGCGGGCGGCTACGCCGACCCGGAGGCCGTCGACAAGACCTGGCGCATCGCGACCGGCGCGCCCATGGGCCCGTTCCAGATCCTCGACATCATCGGCCTCACCACCCCGTACAACATCCTGGCCAACAGCGGCGAGGCCGACGGCGAGCAGCTCGCCGCCTGGCTCAAGGCGAACTACATCGACAAGGGCAAGCTCGGCATCGCCACGGGTGAGGGGTTCTACCGCTACAACGGGTGACGTCGCGATCGGTCACCCGCACCGATCGCCGACGAGCCGGGATCGGTCGTCGCTCCTCACGAAAAACGAAGGCGGCCCGCGAGATTCGCGGGCCGCCTCGTCGTCGCGTGGATCAGGGTTTCTTGGTGACGTCCACGCCCGGCGCGGCGTCGGTGATGACCGAGTCCGCGGCGAGCACCGCACCGCCCTTGGTGCGCTTGCGGATCCGCAGGCGCTGCTCCACCTTCGTCGCCGTCCAGCTGAGCGCGCTGTTGAGCAGGATCATGATGATCGCCACCACGATCAGCGACGGGATGATGTTGCCCTCGAGCGCGCCGAGCGACATGCCGTTCCGGACGATCTCCTCGTAGGTGATGATGTAGCCCAGCGCGGAGTCCTTGAGCGCCACCACCATCTGCGAGATGAGCGCGGGCAGCATGGCCGTCACCGCCTGCGGCAGCAGCACCAGGCGCATCAGCTGCGATTTGCGCATGCCCAGCGCCACCGCCGCCTCGGTCTGCCCCCTGGGCAGCGAGAGAATGCCCGCGCGCACGATCTCGGCGATCACCGCGCCGTTGTAGATGGTGAGCGCGGTGACGACCGCGCCCAGCGCCAGGTACTCCGAGTCGAACACGTCGTAGAACCCGTACACGGCGTAGAGGAAGATCATCAGGATCAGCACCGGGATGGCGCGGGCGACCTCGACGATCGTGCCCGCCACCCAGCGCACCGCCCGGTGGTCGGACAGGCGCGCGATGCCGAACACGGTGCCGAGCACCAGCGCCAGCACGATGGACAGCAGCGCCGCCACGATGGTGCCGCGCAGACCGGGGATCAGGTACGTGCTCCACACGTCGCCGTCCAGGAACGGCGTCCACTTGTCGGCCGCGAACTGGCCCTGCTCGTCGAAGCCGCGGTAGACGAACCAGCCCGCGGCCACGACCGCGATCAGCACCAGCAGCGAGAAGAAGTGATTGCGCAGCCGCGCCTTCGGCCCGGGGGCGTCGAAGAGAACAGAGGCCTGTGCCTTCATCGCGCCACCTCGTATCGCTTGGCGAAGTACCCGAACAGCAGACCCATCGGCAGCGTGAGTATCACGAAGCCGGTCGCGAAGATCGCGCCGATGAGCAGCAGCGCCGCCTCGGTCTCGAGCATGTTCTTCATGAGGAACGACGCCTCGGCGACGCTGATGGCCGCGGCGACGGTGGTGTTCTTGGTGAGCGCGATCAGCACGCTGCCCAGCGGGGCGATCACCGACCGGAAAGCCTGCGGCAGCACGATGAAGCGCAGGTTCTGGGTGAAGGTGAGGCCGAGCGAGCGGCCCGCCTCCGACTGTCCCATCGCGACGGTGTTGATGCCGGCGCGCAGCGACTCGCAGACGAACGCGCCGGTGTAGATGGACAGGCCGATCACGGCCCACCGGAAGTTGTTGTTCGCCAGCGAATCCGGGCCGTCGGCGGCCAGCTTGATCTGCAACTGGGTGTAGAGGCCGACCGAACAGAACAGCAGGATCAGCGTGAGCGGGGTGTTACGGAAGATGTTGACGTACGCCGCGCCGACCCAGCGGGCGACCGGTACCGGCGAAACGCGCATGCCCGCGACGATCGTGCCGAGCACGAGGGCGCCGATCGCGGACAGCACGGCGAGCTGGATGGTCGTCCAGAAGGCGTCCAGGAGCTCGGTGTCGTACTTGGAGATCAAATCGAACACGGTGGGTGCGTGCCTCCGATCAGGACGGATCGCGGCGCGGGCGGCCTGCGATCGAGGCGGGTGGTCCCGGGATCCGCCGGGACCACCCGCACGAGGGTGGTGAGATCAGTACCGGTCGACCGTCGGCGTGGGCGGGGTGGGGTAGCTGGCCGCCTGGCCCACTGTCTCCTGGAACGCCCGGTCCCAGCTGCCGTCGGCGAACATCGCCTCGATGGCGTCGTTGATCTTGCCGCGCAGTTCGTCGTCGCCCTTCTTCAGGCCGATGCCGTAGTTCTCGGTGGTGAACGGCTCACCGACGACCTTGTAGGTGCCGGGCGACTGCGAGGCGTAGCCGGCCAGGATGATGTCGTCGGTGGTGACCGCCGCCAGCGCACCGCTGTTCACGCCCTCGAGGCACAGCGAGTACGTGTCGTAGGTCTGCAACTGGGTGTCGGGGAAGTTCTTCTGGATGTTCTGCGCCGGGGTGGAACCCGTCACCGAGCACACCGTCTTGCCCGCGATCGACTCCGAACCCGTGACCTCGGTGTTGTCGGCCTTCACCAGCAGCGACTGGCCCGCGATGTAGTAGGGGCCGGCGAAGTCGACCTTCTCCTTGCGCGCGTCGGTGATCGAGTAGGTCGCGACGATGAAGTCGACCTGGCCGTTCTCGATCAGGGTCTCGCGCTGCGGGGTCGGGGCCTCCTTGAAGGTGATGCCCTCGGGCTGCACGCCCAGCTTGCCCGCGACGTACTTGGCGACCTCGACGTCGAAACCGCTGTAGGAGCCGTCCCGGTTGCGGATGCCGACGCCGGGCTGGTCGAACTTGATGCCGATGGTGAGCTTGCCGTCGGCGGCGTTCTCCAGGGCCGACTTCTTCTCGCCGCCGCCACAGCCCGCGGTGAGCGCGGCGGCCAGGGATACGGCGAGTGCTCCGACACCGATCCGGAGCGCACGGTTGATCCTCATGGATTACTTCTCCCTCTCATGGGTGTGAACAGCTGGACTAGTGGCTGAGAATCTTGCCCAGGAAATCCTTGGCGCGCTCGGATTCCGGTGCGGTGAAGAAGGTCTCGGGGTCGGCATCCTCGACCACCTGTCCGTCGGCCATGAACAGCACCCGGTTGCCCGCGCGGCGGGCGAAGCCCATCTCGTGGGTGACCACGAGCATGGTCATCCCCTCCTTGGCCAGCGAGACCATCACGTCGAGCACCTCGTTGACCATCTCCGGGTCCAGCGCCGAGGTGGGCTCGTCGAACAGCATCACCTTGGGGTTCATGGCCAGGGCGCGCGCGATGGCGACGCGCTGCTGCTGGCCGCCGGAGAGCTGCGCGGGGTACTTCTCGGCCTGGTTGGCGATGCCGACGCGCTCGAGCAGTTCCATCGCGCGGGCGCGGGCCGCGTCCTTCTTCTGCTTGCGCACCTTCAGCGGCGCGAGCATCACGTTTTCCAGAATCGTCTTGTGCGCGAACAGGTTGAAGGACTGGAACACCATGCCGACATCGGCGCGCAGGGCGGCCAGCGACCGGCCCTCGGCGGGCAGCGGCACGCCGTCGATGGCGATATCGCCGGTGTCGATGGGCTCGAGGCGGTTGATGGTGCGGCACAGGGTCGATTTCCCGGAGCCGGAGGGTCCGAGGACGATCACGACCTGTCCTTTGGGGACCTCGAGGTCGATCTCACGCAACACGTGCAGATCGCCGAAGTGCTTGTTCACCTTGCGCATCGAGATCATCGGTGGCGCGGTGTCAGCGGTGGTGCCCTTGTCCAGGCTCGTGGCGTCCCCGGTCGGTTCGGGCGCGGAGGCGGCGTCGGTCATGGTCCATGACCTTAAAGGGAAAAGCCGGATTTGCCGCGCTTTCCGCGACACGCCGTCACGGCACGCCGAATCGTCACACTGCTGTAATCTCGCGGCTCGGCAGGCTACCGGGTCGTCACGTGCGCGGATGCCCGCGAGATTCGATTTTCGGGGCTGCGTACCCTGGACGGGTGGATTCGATCGGACAGCTCGCGACACCAGTGCGCAGTTACGAGGTCCGGACCTTCGGCTGCCAGATGAACGTGCACGATTCCGAACGCCTGTCGGGATTGCTGGAGGACGCCGGCTATGTCAAGGCCGCGCCGGGGGCGACGGCCGACCTCGTCGTCTTCAACACGTGTGCGGTGCGCGAGAACGCCGACAACAAGCTGTACGGCACCCTCGGTCACCTCGCGCCGGTGAAGGCGGGCAGGCCGGGCATGCAGATCGCCGTCGGCGGCTGCCTGGCGCAGAAGGACCGCGAGACCGTCGTGCGCAAGGCGCCGTGGGTGGACGTGGTGTTCGGCACGCACAACATCGGCTCGCTGCCCGTGCTGCTGGAGCGCGCGCGCCACAACGAGGAAGCCCAGGTCGAGATCCTGGAATCGCTCGAGGCGTTCCCGTCCACGCTGCCCGCCCGGCGCGAGTCCGCCTACGCGGGCTGGGTGTCGATCTCGGTGGGCTGCAATAACACCTGCACGTTCTGCATCGTGCCGTCGCTGCGCGGCAAGGAGGTCGACCGCCGCCCCGGCGACGTGCTCGCCGAGGTGCAGGCGCTGGTCGATCAGGGCGTCGTGGAGGTCACCCTGCTGGGGCAGAACGTGAACTCCTACGGCGTGAACTTCGCCGACCCCACCGAGGACCGCGACCGCGGCGCCTTCGCGAAGCTGTTGCGCGCGTGCGGGCGCATCGAGGGGCTGGAGCGGGTGCGCTTCACCTCCCCGCACCCCGCCGAGTTCACCGACGACGTGATCGAGGCGATGGCCGAGACGCCGAACATCTGCCCGCAGCTGCACATGCCGTTGCAGTCCGGGTCGGACCGGGTGCTCAAGGCGATGCGCCGCTCCTACCGCAAGGCCCGCTACCTGGGCATCATCGAGAAGGTCCGGGCGGCGATGCCGCACGCGGCCATCACCACCGACATCATCGTGGGCTTCCCCGGCGAGACCGAGGAGGACTTCCTCGAGACCCTCGACGTGGTGCGCCAGGCACGGTTCACCAGCGCCTATACCTTCCAGTACTCGAAGCGGCCCGGCACGCCCGCCGCCGACATGCCCGGCCAGCTGCCCAAGCAGGTCGTGCAGGAGCGCTACGACCGGCTCATCGCGCTGCAGGAGGACGTGTCGCTGGCGGCCAACCGCGCGCTGGTGGGCACCGAGGTGGAGCTGCTGGTGGCCGACGGCGCGGGCAAGAAGAACGCCGCCACCGCCCGGATGAGCGGGCGCGCCCGCGACGGCAGGCTGGTGCACTTCCGGCCGGGCGGCACCGCCGAGCCGATTCGTCCCGGCGATCTCGTCACCGTCGACATCACCGGCGCCGCACCGCATCACCTGATCGCGGACTCGGCGATCAAAGCGCACCGGCGCACCCGCGCGGGTGACGCCCACGAGCGCGGCCAGACCCCGAAGACCGAACCGATCGGCGTCGGGCTGGGGCTGCCGAGGATCGGCGCGCCCGCCCCCGAGCCGGTGGCCGCGGGCTGCGCGACCGGCTGCGGGACATGAGCGCGGCGCGCGGGACCGATCCGGACGACGAGCGCCGCCCCGGCGACGACTCCGGTACTACCGCGCGTAGTGGGTCGGCGGACGCGGCGGGCGACGGGGATGGCACAGTGGAGGCGAACAGCCGTCCGGTCCAGCCGCCCGAAGGAGACGAGAGCGCCGTGAGCTCGGTGGAGAGCAGGGAATTCGAACAGTTCCGCGACGACCTCGACAGTGTCGAGCGGCGCCTCGCGGGGGAGATCGACCCGGGTGCGCGGGCCATGGTGGTGGCGGTCGCGGTGTTCGCGCTGCTGCTCTCGCTGGCGCTGCCGCACGCGGGCACCGCGCGCGGTTTCGACGTGCTGCTGAACACCGAGGCGAGCACGATCGAGCACATCGGGCTGCCCTCGCGCCTGTTCGTCGCGTTCATCGCCGTGTTCGGCATCGGCTTCTCGCTCCTGGCGCTGATGACCCGGCGCTGGGTGCTGGCCTGGATCGCCGTCGCGGGCTCGGCCGTCGCGATCGTGTTCGGCGTGCTGGCCATCTGGCACCGTCAGACCCCCGGCCTGGACAACTACGTCGGGGCGGGTCCCGGCATCGGCCTGATCCTGGGCGTGCTCGCCGTGATGACCCTGACCTTCCACTGGGTCCGCGTCGTCTGGAGCCGCACCGCCATGCACCTGGCCGCCGAAGAACAGCGCCGCAACGCCGCCGCGGCCGCCGAGAACGAGGAGCGCCGCCGCCTGCTGGGCGAGTGAGTCCGGGGGACTGTTGGGCGAGTGGGCGCGGGGCAGCGCGATCGGCGTGAGGATCATCCACACTCACGGCAGCGTCCCCGGCGACCACCCCGAGCCCCACGCATGCCGCAACCCTGAATGACCACGCGAAAGTGCTTGGTGCGCAGGGTGATTCGTGAACTCAGCGGTTGCTGACGGCGCCCTCGGCGGCCTCGGCCCATTCCCGCCACTGCTTGGCCTGCTCGAGCGCCTTCTCGGCGTCGCGCTGCTTGCCCGCGGCCTGCGCCTTGGCGGCCTGCTCCTCGAAGTGGGCGACCTTCTCGCGGAACTGGGCGGCGCGGGCCACCGCCTCCGGATCGGTGCGCCGCCACTGGGCGTCCACCGCCTCGCGGACCCGCTTCTCGATGGCGCGCAGCTTGCCCTCGAGCTCCTGCATGCGCTCGCGCGGCACCTTGCCGATCGCGTCCCACTTGTCCTGGAGTTCGCGCAGCGCGGCGCGGGCGGCGTCCAGGCCGTTGGCCGGGTCGATGTGGCCGTAGGCGCGCAGCAGTTCCTCCTTGGCGGTGGCGTTCGTCTCGAACTCCGCATCGCGTTCGGAGACCGCGGCGTTGCGCGCGGCGAAGAACACGTCCTGGGCGCTCTTGAACCGCCGCCACAGCGCCTCGTCGGCCTCGCGGGGCGCCCGGCCCGCCGCCTTCCACTCGGTGAGCAGATCGCGGAACACGGCCGCGGTGCCGACCCAGTCGGTGGAACCGGACAGTTCCTCGGCGCGCACGCACAGCTCTTCCTTGCGCGCCTTGGCGGCGGCGCGTTCGCGGTCGAGTTCGGCGAAGTGCGCGCCGCGGCGGCGGTTGAACGATTCGCGCGCCTTGGAGTAGCGCTTCCACAGCGCGTCGTCCACCTTGCGGTCGACGCCGCGGATGGTCTTCCACTCGTCGAGGATCTCGCGCAGCCGGTCGCCCGCGGCCTTCCACTGGGTGGACTCCACGGCGATCTTCTCCGCCTCGGCGCACAGCGCTTCCTTGCGCTCAGTGTGCTCGTGGCGGGCGCGCTCCTTCTCCTCCTTGGCGTGTGCGGCCGCTTCCTCGGAGTGCTCGGTGATGGCCTCGAGCCGTTTGGCGAGGCTCTCGATATCGCCGATGACGGCGGCGGTGGGCAGCGACTCGGCCAGCGCCAGGGCGGCGGCCTTGGTCTTGCGCGCGTCGGCGCCTGCGGCGAGGCGGGCTTCGAGCAGCGCGACCTCGGTGGCCAGATCGTCGAAGCGGCGGCCGAAGTGGGCCAGGCCCTCGGCGGCATCGCCGGCCTGCCAGGACCCGATGACGCGCTCGCCGTCGGCGGTCTTCACCCAGGCGGTGCCGTCCTCGTCGACGCGGCCCCATTTGCTCGGATCGGTGACGGTGGGGACCACCACGGGGTGCGGATGATCGTGACCCGGGACGGCGTGCGGCTTGGGATGGGCCGTCCCGGCGCCCGGCTTGGGTGCACCGGAGGGGCGCGGCGCGGTGCCGGGGGTGGCCTTCGCGGTTCCGTTGCTGTCGGTCATTGCTCTCCGTCCCTGCCGCGCGTCACGGCTGCCTGGTTACACCCTGGCTCATCCCGTGCAACCCGGTCCGAGCCCTGTGGACCATAGGTCCCCTCACCCCCGAGGGCGCGAACCCCGGGAGCTGTCAACCCGTCATGACCTGGGTTGTCGTCCCTCGACACTATCAATCTCGGCGGCGATTGACCCCACAGACACGAGAAGCCGGGGGCGTGGGTGAGCGGGCACCGCCGTGCGGCGGGCCGCGCGGGCGAACCGCTACCGTTTACCGCGTGTTGAGTATCGCCGCCCTGGTTCCGTCGCCGCCGGTCCTGGTCCCGGAACTGTCCGGCCGCCCGGTGGCCGCGACCGGGGCGGACGCCGACGACCCGCTGGTGTCGCTGCGCGCCGCCGTGCTGGCGGCGGGGCAGCGGCTGGCGGCCGTGGCCGCGCGGTGGACGGTGCTCGGCGCCGGGCCCGAAGCGGCCTCGCTCGGACCGGAGGCGAGCGGCACGTTCCGTGGTTTCGGTGCGGACGTGCGCGTTTCCCTGGGCGGCGCGGCCGGTCCGCCCGACCCGCTGCTGCCGCTTGCCGCGCTGATCGCCGGATGGTTGCGCGAGCAGGTCGCGCCCGAGGCGCGTGCCGACGCGCGCATCGTCGCGGCCGCCACCGCGGCCGAGGGCTGCGCCGACGTGGGCGCGATTTTGCGCGCGGAACTGGACGCCGACCCCGAACCGCACGGCGTGCTGGTCGTGGCCGACGGCGCCGCGACCCTGGCGAAGAACTCGCCCGGCTATTTCGACGAACGCGCCGAGGCGCACCAGGACGAGCTGGACCGTGCGCTGAGCGCGGGCGACCGGGCGGGCCTGCACGCGCTCGACCCCGGGCGGTGCGCGGAACTGGTCCTCGCGGGCCGCCCCGCCTACCAGGCGCTCGGCGGACTGTTCGCCACCGACCCCGCCGACCCATCCGTCGAAACCCTGTATCGCGCAGCACCTTTCGGCGTCGGCTACCACGTGAGCCTCTGGCGGCCCACCCGGGAGGCGCGATGACCCTCCCGATCGCCGTGGTCGGCCCCACCGCGACGGGGAAGTCCGATCTGGGCCTCGACCTGGCCGAACGCCTCGGCGGCGAGATCGTCAATATCGACGCCATGCAGCTGTACCGGGGCATGGACATCGGCACCGCGAAGCTGCCGCCCGCGCAGCGGCGCGGCATCCCGCACCACCAGCTCGACGTGCTCGACGTGACCGAGACCGCCAGCGTCGCCACCTACCAGGGGGCGGCCGCCGCCGACGTCGAGGACATCCTGGCCCGCGGCCGCGTTCCGATCGTGGTCGGCGGTTCGATGATGTACGTGCAGGCGCTGCTGGACGAGTGGGCGTTCCCCGCCACCGATCCCGAGGTCCGCGCCCGCTGGGAACGGGTGCTCGAGACCGAAGGCGTCGCGGCGGTGCACGCCGCCCTGCGCGCCGCAGACCCGGTCGCGGCGCGCACCATCCTGCCCACCGACGGCCGGCGCATGGTGCGCGCGCTGGAGGTGGTCGAGCTGACCGGGCGGCCGTTCGCGGCCTCCGCCCCGGTGATCGGCGAACCGCGCTGGGGCACCGTCATTCTCGGCGTCGACCGGGACACCGCCGCCTTGGACGAGCGCATCGAGCGCCGCACCGCGCTCATGTTCGAGACCGGACTCGTGGACGAGGTGATCGGCCTGCTCGACCGGGGCCTGCGCGACGGCGTCACCGCCCGCCGCGCCATCGGCTATGCGCAGGTGCTCGCCCACCTGGACGGCGAATACGATCTGGACCACGCCCGCGAACGCACCCTCATCGGCACCCGGCGCTACGTGCGCAGGCAGCGCTCCTGGTTCCGCCGCGACCCTCGGGTCCGCTGGCTGGACGGCGCCGATCCGGGGCTGCTCGACGCGGCGCTGGCCGCCGTCGCGACCGCGCGACACGACACAGAACGGACCCCGCAGTGACCCGACGCGTCAGCACCCGCAACGCTTCCGTGCAGGTGTGGCAGGCCTACCTGAACAACCGCACCAAACGGCACCGCGACGGCCGGTTCCTGGTGCAGGGCGTGCGCCCGATCACCCAGGCGGTGGCCAGCGGCTGGCCGCTGGAGACGCTGATCTACCGGCTCGGCGGGCCTGAACTCTCGTCGTGGGCGCGCGACCTGCTCGACGACACCGATGTGCCGAGCGTCGGGCTGGTGCCCGAGCTCATGGCCGATCTGGGCGAGAAGGCGAGCGGCACACCGGAATTGGTGGCTGTCGCCGAGACGCGGCACCCGGATCTGGACGAGTTCGCGCCCGGTGAGCCGGGCGAGGACGCGCCCGTGATCGTGGTGTTCGACCGCCCCAACTCGCCGGGCAACCTCGGGACGCTGATCCGCTCGGCCGACGCGTTCGGCGCCGACGCGGTGATCGTCACCGGGCACGGCGCCGACCAGTACGACCCGCAGGCGGTGCGCGCCTCCACGGGCTCGCTGTTCGCGGTGCCGGTGTACCGGGCGGCCGGGCCCGCGCAGGTGCTGGCATTGCGCGACCGGCAGGTGGCGCGCGGCATCCCCACCGCCGTGCTGGGCACCGACGAGCACGGCGCCGGCCCGCTCTACGACCGCGACCTCACCGACGCGGTGATCCTGGTGGTGGGCAACGAGACCTCCGGGATGAGCGCGGCCTGGCAGGATGCCTGTGACGAGGTGCTGTCCATCCCGATGGGCGGCACCGCCAGCTCGCTGGGCGCGCCGTCGGCGGGCGCGGTGGGGCTCTACGAAATTTCCCGGCAGCGCCGGACGTTCGCCAGATGACGACATGAGGAGATCACACGCGTGACGGACATCGAGTTCAGCAAGGGCCACGGCACCCAGAACGATTTCGTGGTGCTGCCCGACGAGGATGTCCGCCTCGACCTCACCCCCGAGCGCGTCGCCGCGCTCTGCGACCGGCAGCGCGGGCTCGGCGCCGACGGCGTGCTGCGGGTGGCCCGCGCGGGCGCGCTGCTCGCGGCGGGCGTGCTCCCCGCGCTGCCCGAGGGCGTGAGCGGGGACGACTGGTTCATGGACTACCGCAACGCCGACGGCTCGATCGCCGAGATGTGCGGCAACGGCGTGCGCGTCTTCGCGCACTACCTGGCCGCGACCGGTCGCGAGCCGCGCGGCGAGCACGTGGTGGGCAGCCGCGCCGGGGCGCGCCCGGTGACCGTGCACGCGGCCGATCCGGTGCGCGGTGAGGTGACGGTGGGCATGGGGGTGGTGCGCGAACTCGGCGAATCCACCGCGTCGATCGCGGGCTGGGCGGTGCCCGGTCTCGGCATCGATGTCGGCAATCCGCACCTGGCCTGCGTGGAGCGGGGACTGTCGGCCGAGGCGCTGGCCAAACTGGATCTGACCGTCCCGCCGGGCTACGACCCCGACCTGTTCCCGCAGGGGGTGAACATCGAGATCCTCACCCCGCTCGGCGGCGACGGCGCCGTCGACATGCGCGTCTACGAACGCGGTGTCGGCGAAACCCGTTCCTGCGGAACGGGAACCGTCGCGGCCGCGGCGGCGGCGCTGGCCGCGGAGGGTTTCGCGATCGCCACCGATACCGGCGAGGTGACGGTGCGGGTGCCCGGGGGAGCGGTGACCGTCACGGTGGCGAACGGGTCCGCGACGCTGCGCGGGCCGTCCGAACTCGTCGCGACCGGCAGGCTCGCGGGCCCGTGGTGGGACGGTCTGTGACCGTTCGCCGGGCGGATAACCGAATGCGCCGGGTCGCCGGACCTGGCAGCATGGAAGGCGTATGAGGAATTCAGAGACATTCGATATGACCGAGGCCGACGATCTGGACCCGGCCGAGGAATCGCGCGAGGGTGACGTGGTGGCCGAACATGCCGCCCGCATGCGGCGCAACGGGTGGAGCGCCGAGCCCACCGTCGGTGAACTCCAGCTCGAGGACCGCGGTTCGCTGCGGCGCGTGGCAGGACTGTCCACCGAGCTCACCGACATCACCGAGGTCGAGTATCGGCAGCTGCGCCTGGAACGGGTCGTGCTGGTCGGGGTGTGGACCTCGGGTTCGGCGGCGCAGGCCGACGCGAGCATGGCCGAGCTGGCCGCGCTCGCCGAGACCGCGGGCTCGCAGGTGCTCGACGCGCTGATCCAGCGTCGCGACCGGCCCGACCCCGCGACCTACATCGGCTCCGGCAAGGCCGACGAGTTGCGCTCGGTGGTGCTCGAGACCGGCGCCGACACCGTCATCTGCGACGGCGAGCTGACCCCGGCCCAGCTGACCGCGCTGGAGAAGGTCGTCAAGGTCAAGGTGATCGACCGGACCGCGCTGATCCTGGACATCTTCGCCCAGCACGCCACCTCCAGCGAGGGCAAGGCGCAGGTCGCGCTGGCCCAGATGGAATAC
The DNA here is from genome assembly GCF_003315035.1 of Nocardia puris. GTDB lineage: Bacteria > Actinomycetota > Actinomycetes > Mycobacteriales > Mycobacteriaceae > Nocardia > Nocardia puris. The sequence continues at coordinate 583,406 of NZ_QNRE01000001.1, read as the reverse complement.
ATGCTGCCGCGGCTGCGCGGCTGGGGTGAGTCCATGTCCCGCCAGGCCGGCGGCCGGGCGGGCAGCAACGGAGGTGTGGGCCTGCGCGGTCCCGGTGAGACCAAGATCGAGACCGACCGCCGCCGCATCCGCGAGCGGATGGCCAAGCTGCGGCGCGAGATCCGCGAGATGAAGACCGCGCGCGAGACCAAGCGGGCGCGGCGCACCTCGTCGGGCATTCCGCAGGTCGCCATCGTCGGCTACACCAACGCGGGCAAGTCCAGCCTGATGAACGCGCTCACCGGCGCGGGCATCCTGGTGCAGGACGCGCTGTTCGCCACCCTGGACCCCACCACCCGCCGCGCCGAGCTGGACGACGGGCGCGAGGTGGTGTTCACCGACACCGTCGGCTTCGTGCGGCACCTGCCCACCCAGCTGGTCGAGGCGTTCCGCTCCACGCTGGAGGAGGTGACCGGCGCGGACCTGCTGCTGCACGTGGTGGACGGCTCCGACCCGATGCCGGCCGACCAGATCAAGGCCGTGCGCGAGGTGATCACCGACGTGATCAAGGAGGCCGGGTCGGCCGCGCCGCCGGAGTTGCTGGTGGTGAACAAGATCGACGCCGCCGACCCGACGGAGCTCACCCGGCTGCGCGGGGTGCTGCCCGACGCGGAGTTCGTCTCCGCGCGCACCGGCGCGGGCATCGAGGAGCTGCGCACCCGTCTGGCCACCGTGCTGGGCGGGCTCGACGTGGAGGTCGGCGTGCTGCTGCCCTACACGCGGGGTGACCTGCTCGCGCGCATCCACGCCGACGGCAGGCTGCTGTCCACCGAGCACGAGGAGACCGGCACCCGGGTGCGCGCCCTGGTGCCGCGCGCGCTGGCCGCGGCGCTGTCGGAGTTCGCCGACGGCGGCGTGCCGGTGGCCGCCGAGAAGTAGAACCGACCGCTCCGTACGCGCCCGTGGTGGTGATGTGCGGGGCGGTTCGTTCGTGCCGGGTGTCACTCCCGGAATCACCCTGGCGGACAAGGGGATTCGCACGGCAATTCGGCCTCGGTGGTCGTTGCGGCGCCATGCGGTGTGACCGATCCCACCTCGCCGAGCGACCATCCTGCAACCTGTTCCACCGTGATCCGGTAGTCTGGTTCGCGACGCCGCGACCGTCCGTGGTGCAGGGGACTTTCATTCCGTACGACGATGTGCCGGGATTATCGACATCCGATGGGGACGACACATGCCTGAATCCTCGCCCGCCGTGGCCCAGCTGTCCGACGGCGCACCGCTCGACGTGCGCCTCGGCGAGACCGACCTGCGCGTCCTCGAGGCGCTGCTCGCCCCACTGCGCGCCTGGACCAGTCCGCGATTCCTCGGCCTGGAGAACATCCCCGCCGACGGCCCGGTCCTGCTGGTCGGCAACCACAACCTCATGGGCGCCATCGACGCGCCCCTGCTGATGCCCGCCGTGCTGCGCGAGCGCGGCCGCGTCATCCGGGGGTTGGCCGAGCACGTGCTCATCGCGGTGCCCGGCGTGCGGCACTTCCTGCACCACTACGGCGCGGTGCGCGGCACCCGCGACAACTGCATGGCGCTGCTCGGGCGCGGCGAGGCGGTGCTGGTGTTCCCCGGCGGCGGGCGCGAGGCGGTGCGCCGCAAGAACGAGAAGTACCTGCTCAAGTGGGAGGGGCGCACCGGTTTCGCGCGGATGGCGCTGGAGGCGGGCGTGCCGATCGTGCCGGTCGCCATGATCGGCGTGGACGACGCGTTCGACATCGTCTTCGACGGTGACCACCCCGTCCTGCGGCCGCTGCGCTGGACCGTGCAGGCCCTCGGCCTCAAGCCCGACCTCACCCCGCCCCTGCTGCGCGGCGTGGGCCCCACCTTCCTGCCGCGCCCGGAGCGCTTCTACTTCTCCGCCGGCGTGCCCATCGATCCGGCGCCGTGGCGCGGCGCGGGCGATCTCGACGCCGCCGCCACCGAACTGCGCGACGTCGTGCGCAAGGCCCTCGAAGAGGAACTGAAATTCCTGCTCGCCGAACGCGACCGCGACTCCGGCCGCACCCTCACCGGCCGCCTCCGCGGGTTGCTCCCGTTCTGATCCGATCGGACCACCTCCTACCTCACCCGGCTGCGGGACCGTCGGCGAGCGCGCCCCACAGCTCTCTGCGCACTCCGCCGTGATGGGCTCGACCTCCACCGCCCGGTCGGCACCTCGGTCCCGCGGCCCCACTCTCCGCCTGGTCGACGGCACGGGCGGCGACCGAGCGGCCGGGCGGCAGCGCAGCACCATCGCTGGGCCTGCCCGCGTGATCGTCGTCGGCTATGGGTTCGCGCGCTCTCCGCCGGGTGGTCAGGTTTGCCGGGAGTGGCGCTGGATCGGACTCCGTCTACTCCGCTTTTCCTGGTGAAACCGCGCGTTCTCCGGGCGTGAAGTTAACAGTCATTCATGTTTCGGGTACCGTGTGCGGTAACGACGGGTCGGTGTGGACCGGCCGGGTGTCACCAGGAGGTTGGTTGTGGAGCGCACACTTTTCGAGCCCGAGCACGATCTGTTCCGGGAGTCGTTCCGCAAGTTTCTCGATCAGCACGTCGCGCCCCACCACGCGAAGTGGGAAGAGCAGGGCATCGTCGATCGCGACGTGTGGCTCGAGGCGGGCAAGCAGGGCTTCCTCGGCATGGCCGTGCCGGAGGAGTTCGGCGGTGGTGGGGTGCAGGACTTCCGCTACAACGCGATCATCACCGAGGAGTGCGTGAAGGGGCAGTACTCGGGCCTGGGCTTCGCCCTGCACAACGACGTGGTCGCGCCCTACCTGCTGGAGCTGGCCGACGAGGAGCAGAAGCGGCGCTGGCTGCCCGGCTTCTGTTCCGGGGAGCTCATCACCGCCATCGCCATGACCGAACCGGGCACCGGCTCGGACCTGCAGGGCATCAAGGCGCGTGCGGTGCGCGACGGCGACGAGTGGATCCTCAACGGCGCCAAGACCTTCATCACCAACGGCATCAACGCCGACATCGTGATCGTCGTCGCCCAGACCGATCCGGAGAAGGGCGCCATGGGCTTCAGCCTGCTGGTGGTCGAGCGCGGCATGCCCGGCTTCGAGCGCGGCCGCAACCTCGACAAGATCGGCCTCAAAGCCCAGGACACCGCCGAGCTCAGCTTCACCGACGTGCGCGTGCCCGCCGCCAACCTGCTCGGCACCGAGGGCATGGGCTTCATCCACCTCATGCACAACCTGCCGCAGGAGCGCCTGTCCATCGCCGTCATGGCCGCCGCCGCGATGGAGGCCTGCCTCGACATGACTTGCCAGTACGTGCGCGACCGCAAGGCCTTCGGCAAGCCGATCGGCGCGCTGCAGAACACCCGCTTCGTGCTCGCCGAACTGGCCACCAAGACCACCGCCGTGCGGATCATGGTGGATCGCTTCATCGAGGAGCTGAACGCGGGCAAGCTCAGCGTCGAGGACGCGGCCATGGCGAAGTGGTGGAGCACCGAGGAGCAGCTCGACCTCATCAACCGCTGCCTGCAGCTGCACGGCGGCTACGGCTACATGAAGGAATACCCGATCGCCAAGGCCTACATGGACGCCCGCATCCAGACCATCTACGGCGGCACCACCGAGATCATGAAGGAGATCATCGGGCGCGGGCTGAAACTCGCCTGACACCGGGCTGTTTCGCGCAGGGGAGGGGGCCGCCGCCCCGTCCCCTGCGTTCGGACGGGGCTCGCGGCGTCACGCCTGCGACAGGGTACCCACGGTCGCGCCGAGCGCCAGGAGTTCTTCCGCGACCAGTGCGGAAGCCTGCCGAACGGTGGTGTAGCGCACGGGCAGTCGGGTCTGGGCGATGTCGTTGAGCATCCCGAGGACGGCCTGCACCCGGAGGCGGGCCGCGGGCGCCGACCACTCCGGGTGGACGGCTCGGACGGTGCGGACCCAGTCGAAGACGTAGTCCAGCTGGACGGCGCGAATCTGCTGACGGTGCGGCTCGGGGAGGTGGATCACCTCGGTGAGCAGGACCTGCACCAGGCCGGGGTTGTCGAACGCGAAGGCGAGATAGCTCGCGATCAGCGCCCGCACCGCGTCGGTGTCGTCGCGCGCGGCCGCGAGGGCGCGATTCATGTCGATGCGCAGCCATTCGGCGCCACGGGTGAGTGCGGCGGCCAGCACGTCCTCTTTGCGGGCGAAGTGGTGGTAGACGCTGGGCCCGGCGATGCCGACGACCGTACCGATGTCCTCCATACCGACGTGGGCGTAGCCGTCGCGGGCGAACAGGTCGATCGCGGCGGCCAGCAGTTGCTCACGCCGCGTGCCGGGGCGCAGCGGCGCCTCCGGCGCGGCACCCGATGTCCCCGTCCGGAGCGCGGGCACGGGGGCGTGGACGACGGTCTCGATCAATGTGCCGAGCAGCGTGGAGAATTCGGGTTCGGGCAGGGTCACGTTGTGGAACGAGACGCTGGTCGCGACGGCCACCGCGCACGTCGCGAGCAGAACGGTAGCCTCGGCACCGAGGTCGGGACGCTGCGCGGCGATCTGGTCGGCCACCCGGCGGCGGAACCCGCGCATGCGGTGGTGCAGCGCGGTGCGGGTGTCCGGGGGGAGCTGCCGGGCCTCACGCCGCCACAGCACACCGACGTGGCGTTGCGCGATCGCGGCCGCGGCCAGGTCCGAGGCGAGCGGACGGGCGCCGGACTCGGTCTCGTCCAGCAGCCGGTCGGCGGCGTCGAGCGAGTCGGTGATCACCGCTTCGAGCAGCTGCCGCTTACCGCGGAAGTGCCGGTAGAGCGCGGAGGGGCCGACGGCGACCGCCTCGGCGATATCGCTCATCGCGACGTTGGCGTACCCGTCGCGGGCGAACAGCTCGGTGGCCGCGTCGAGGATGAGCGCCCGGCGGTTCGCCGGGCGTGTGCCGCGTGCGGGGCGGGCGTCACGCGTGGCCGGACTCCCGCTCACCCGCACCCCCTTCTCCGTCTCATGACACGTCGCGGCCGGCCTGTTCCCAATGCGGCTTGCGCAGCTCGCGTTTGAGGATCTTACCGGCGCCCGACAGGGGCAACGCGTCGGCGAACTCGACGCTGCGCGGGATCTTGTAGTTCGCGATGAGGGACTTGCAGTGGGTACCGAGTTCCTCGGCCGTGGCCGTCCGGCCGGGCGCGAGGACGACCACCGCGTGCACCCGCTCACCCCAGTCGGCGTCGGGGATGCCGATCACCGCGCACTGGGCGACGGCGGGATGCTTGGCCAGCGCGTTCTCCACCTCGGCGCTGTAGACGTTCTCGCCGCCGGTCACGATCATGTCCTTGAGCCGGTCCACGACGAACACGTAGCCCGCCTCGTCCATGTAGCCGCCGTCGCCGGTGTGCATCCACCCGTCGACCACCGCGGCGGCGGTCTCCTCGGGTTTGTTCCAGTACCCGAGCATCACGTTGTCGCCTTTGACGACGATCTCGCCCACGGTGCCGCGTGGCACCTCGTTCCCGTCGGGATCGACCACGCGCACCTCGGCGTGTGCGACGGCCCGCCCGGCGGCGCGCCGCAACTCGGGCCGCCGGTGGTCCTCGGCGGTGAGCAGCGTGGCGATCGGGGAGAGCTCGGTCATGCCGTAGGCCTGGGTGAACTCCGCCGAGGGGAAGGCCTTCGCCGCCCGCTCGAGCAGCGCCTCGGAGATCGGTGAGGCGCCGTAGAGCACGCGGCGCAGGCCGGACAGGTCGTGCTCGGCCGCGCCGGGGTCGTCGACGAGCATCTGGATCATGGTCGGGACCAGCAGCGAATCCGTGACCCGGTGTTCGGCCATGGCTTTCAGCACGCCGGGCGGGGTGAACACCGGCACGATCACGTGCGTCGCGCCCAGGACATTGCCGATGTTCCACGCCGCGTAGTCGGCGAGGTGGAACATCGGCGCGGCGTGCAGCAGGCGGCCGTGGCGGGTCGCCAGGTCGGTCGTGGCGAGTGCGCCCAGCGCGGAGGTGACGACGTTGTCGTGGCTGAGCATCACGCCTTTGGGGAAGCCGGTGGTGCCGCCGGTGTAGAAGAGGCCGAGCAGCTCGGCGCCGCCGGTTCGGGTGTCGGGCGCCGGATCGGACTCGGCCACCAGCGTCTCGTAGTCGAGGGTGCCGTCGGGCCGTTCCCCGTCGCCGATGAACACAACGTGTTCGAGCGGGTACTCCGCCAGGATCGCGGGCAGGGCCTGGGCGAACATGTCGTCCACGAGCAGCGTCGTCGTGCCCGAATCCCGCAGCGAGTAGACGATCTCGGCGGGACTCCACCGGATGTTGACCGGGTTGACGACCGCCCCGAGCCACGGCACCGCGATGTAGTACTCGTGATACCGATCGGAATTGAGCGCCAGAATGCCGACGCGGTCACCCTTGCCGACACCGAGCCCGCGCAGGGCACCCGCGAATCGCGCGACGCGGTCGGCCGATTCGGCGACGGTGCGGGTGCGCTCCCCGTAGATCGTCGCGAGGGCGTCGGGGCGCTGCTGGAGCGCGCGGTGCAGCGACTGCGTGAGGTACATCAGAAATCGAACCCTCCGCCGCAAACCAGCGTCTGCCCGCTGACGTAGTCGGACTCCGGCGTGCACAGCAGGTACACCGCGCCCGCGGCTTCGGCGGGCGCGCCGCCGCGCCCGAGCGGGATCATCCGCTCCATGGCCGCGAGCAGGTCGGGGTTGACGCCGACCTTGATCTGCTTGCCCGCCACGTCGATGGTGCCGCCGGTGTCGGCGGGCGCCTCGGTGAGCCGGGTCTTGATCAGGCCGAACGCGACCGTGTTGGCGGTGACGTTGTAGCGGCCCCACTCCTTGGCGATCGTCTTGGTGAGGCCCGTGAGGCCCGCCTTGGCCGCGGAGTAGTTGGCCTGCCCGGCGTTGCCGCCGGTGCCCGCGAGCGAGGAGATGTTGACGACCTTGCGGCAGGGGACGGGCTCGCCGGCCTGCCGCGCCTTCTTCACCAGGTCGCTGATCACCGGCTGCGCGGCGCGCAGGATCTGGAACGGCGCTTTGAGGTGCACGTCGAGGATCGCGTCCCACTGCTCGTCGGTCATCTTCTGGATGACGCTGTCCCAGGTGTAGCCGGCGTTATTGACGATGATGTCGAGGCCGCCGTAGGTGTCGACCGCGGTCTGCACGAACCGCTCGCCGAACCCGGATTCGGTGACGCTGCCGACGCAGGTGGTGGCGGTGCCGCCCGCGGCCTCGATGGCGGCGACCGTCTCCTTCGCCGGTTCGGCGTCGAGGTCGTTGACGACCACGCGCGCGCCTTCGGCGGCCAGTTTGAGTGCGATCTCGCGTCCGATGCCGCGGCCGGAGCCGGAGACGATCGCGATCCTGCCGTCGAGATTACCCATGGTGTACGAGTCCTTCCTGAAGGGAGATGCGGGCGTCACCGGTCAGGGTGACGGTGCCGTCGGGCAGGGTGACCGCGAGGTCGACCGTGGCGATATCGCCGTCGACGGCGGTCACCGTGCCCGTGCAGATCGGTTCGGCGTGTACCGGTGTGATGGCCGCGAAGCGCACTTGGAACGACCGGATGCCCTCCTGCCGAACCCACGAGGTGAGCAGCCTGCCGAGGTAGGCCATCGACAGCATGCCGTGCGCGAACACGTCGTCGAGCCCGGCCGAGCGCGCGACATCGATGTCGATGTGCATCGGGTTGTGATCGCCCGAGGCGCCGGCGAACAGCGCCAGCGTGGTCCGCGAGATCGGGGGCAGTTTCAGCGGGGGCAGTTCGGTGCCGACGGTGACGGTCATTTGCGCACCACCACAACGGTTTTCAGGTCGGCGACGGCCGAGCCGTCGGCGCGGGTCACTGCCGTCTCCTTCACGATGAACGTCAACGCGCCGCCCTTCTTCTGGTACGTGTCGGTGATACGCGGCGTCGCGGTGAGCGTGTCGCCGGCGCGCGCGGGGGAGTGGTAGACGAACGACTGCTCCCCGTGCAGGACCTTGCGCAGGTCCACGCCGAGCTCGGCGAGCCAGGCGAACGGGTCGGGCTGTTCGAGTTCGATCGCGAACAAGAACGTCGGCGGCACCACGTCGGTGGGGTTCGGCTCGCCGATCGCCTTGGCGAACAAGCGGAGCCGGCCCGCGTCGATGTACAGCGTCGAGGGAGCGAGTCCGGTACCGATCATCGGCCCACCTTTTCGTAGAGCGTGACGACCGTGGCACCGCCGAGGCCGATATTGTGCTGGAGCGCGACGATGCAGCCGTCCACCTGGCGTGCGTCGGCCTCGCCCCGCAGTTGCCACACCAGTTCGGCGCACTGCGCGAGTCCGGTGGCGCCCAGCGGATGTCCCTTCGACAGCAGCCCGCCCGACGGGTTGGTCACGACCCGCCCGCCATAGGTGTTGTCGCCGTCGAGGATGAACTTCTCGGCCGTGCCCTCGGGCGTGAAGCCCAGTGCCTCGTAGGTGAGCAGTTCGTTGGCGGTGAAGCAGTCGTGCAGTTCGGCGACCTTGATGTCCTCGGGGCCGACACCGCTGGCCTCGTACACCTGCCGGGCGGCCTCGCGCGCCATGTCGTAGCCGACGATCGCGGCCATCGACCGGGATTCGAACGTCGAGGCGGTGTCGGTTGTCATCGCCTGCGCCGCGATCGCGACATCGGCGCGCAATCCGTGCGTGCGGGCGAAGTCCTCGCTGCAGACCACGGCGGCTGCCGCGCCGCAGGTGGGCGGGCAGCACTGCAGGCGGGTGAGCGGGCCGTAGATGTGCGGGGAGGCGAGCACTTCCTCGACGGTGAGCTCGTCGCGGAACACCGCGTAAGGGTTGTGTTCGGCGTGTTTTCGCGATTTCACCGAGATCGCGGCGAAGGTCTCCGGCGCGGTACCGTACTTGTGCGCGTACTCGCGGCCCGCGCCCCCGAACAACTGCGCCGCGAACGGCGCCTCGCTGGTGCCCTGGATGTCGTGGACGATCTCGGAGAACGAGTCGAACGGCGTCGGGCGGTCGGTGAACGACATGGCCAGCGCGCCGCGCTGCATCTGCTCGAAACCGAGGGCGAGCACGCACTCGGCCGCGCCCGAGGCCACGGCCTGGCGCGCCAGGTACAGCGCCGACGACCCGGTCGAACAATTGTTGTTCACGTTGAGCACCGGGATGCCCGCGGGGCCGACCCGGTACAGCGCGGCCTGGCCGGAGGTGGAATCGCCGTACACCCACCCGGCGTAGGCCTGCTGGATGAGCGAGTAGTCGACCCCGGCGTCGGCGAGCGCAGCCCTGGTCGCCTTCTCGCCCATCACGTCGTAGGTCTCGGTACGGCTGGGGGTGGTGAAGGGAATCATCCCCACACCGGCGATGAGCGCTCGGCGTGACATCGGTGTCTCCTTGGTGCTGCCGGAATGAATCTAATAGATATTCACATAGCACGGTAAGGTATCAGCCGAAGCCGGGCAATGGGCCGGTTTCAACGAAAGTCGCAAGATTCACTTATGGCGGGTGCCGCAGTCCCGGGCGCGGGGGTGAACGCGTCGGTGTCGTCCCGCGACAGGCGCGGATTCAGCCGGTCGGGAGCAGGCAGGCGACGACGGTCCGGGTGGGGCGCGCGGCCGTGGCCGGATCGTGGTGGTCGATGCGGAATCCGTTGGCGCGCAGCAGGTTCACCAGTCCGTCGCCGCAGACCTCGCGGGCGTGCCCGGGTTCCATGACGAGGAGGTAGGCGTCCACGGCGAGACCGGTCAGGGCGGGGCGGTCGAGATCGACGGCGACGAAGCGACCGCCGGGGGTGAGCACGCGGGCGGACTCGCGGATCGCCGCGCGGCGCACCTCCGTCGGGACCTCGTGCAGGCCGAACGCCGCCATCACCACGTCGAAGGAGTTGTCCGGGTAGGGGAGCGCGGCGACATCGCCGCGCACCAGATCGACGGTGGTGATACCCGCCGACGACAGCTTGCGCAGGCCGACCGCGATCATCTCGGGGGAGATGTCCACGCCGACCGCGTGCGCGCCGGGCCGCCGCCGCGCCGGCAGCCGGGATGCGTAGCCGGTGCCCGCGCACAACTCTCGCACGCGCCCTGCGCGACGTGGCGCACCAACTCCTCGTGCGGGCGGCCCGGCAGCAGCGGGTTCGCCGCCTCCAGCACCTCGCCCGCCAGGGTGAACTTCACGCGGTTCCGCAGCGTCGACAGGGGAGTCGACCTACGGTCGGCGCACCGCCCCCACGAGGTACGAATCCGGCGTCACTTGCGCCGGGTGCGCACCAGCAGGCCGGCCACGTGCGCGCAGGCGGCCGAGCGCGCGCCCTCGGCGTCGCCGGAGCGGATCGCCGCGACGATGCGGTCGTGCTCGACCACGGCGATGCGGCGATTGTCGGGTGAGGTCCACATGTCGGAGCGGTACAGGTGCGCCTGTCCGTCCAGCCGGAACAGGGCCTCGCTCAACGGCTTGTTGTCGGCGATATCGCGGATGGCGGTGTGGAATTCGAGGTCGAGCCGGGCGTCGCGGCGCTGGTCGGCGGGCGAGTCCAGCAGATCGCGCTGTTCGTCGAGCATCGCCGACAGTTCCGCCACGTTGCGGTGCGTGGCCCGCAGCGTGGCGTGGTAGGCGGCGAGCCCGTCGAGGACTTCGCGGACCTGGAACACCGACCGGATGGTGTCGTCGTCCACGGTGTCGACCTTGGCGCCCGCGTTGCGGGTATAGACGGCGATGCCCTCGTTGATGAGCTGCTGCACCGCCTCCCGCACCGGCGTGCGGCTGACGTTCAGCTTCGCCGCCAGCGCGGGCACGCTCAGCGGCGTACCGGGCGGCAGGTCGCCCGCGAAGATCTGTTCGCGCAGGGTGGCGTGGACCGATTCGGCGAGCAGGGCGCGCTCGGTCGTCGTCATCTGTTGTTCTCCGCTGGTCCTGGCCACGCCCCACGGTAACGCGGGGCGTGGCGGGCTCGTCGTGGCGCGCGCGGGATCACCGGTCGCGGGCCGCCAGCACGCGCTCGGCTTCGCGCAGACCGGCCGGCGCGACGCCGGACTTCATCCCCGCCAGCTTGGCGGCGATGTTCTCGGCGATGGTGATCGGCGGATAGCCGGTCTCGCCGGGGCCGAGGCAGCCGGGCAGCGTCTCGATCACCGCGTCGTGGTTGCCGTCGAAGAAGAACGCCGCCGAGCGCCGCCGCCGGATGCGGCCGTCCACGATGGGCGGGTCCACGCGGTGCACCGTGGACAGCCACCGGTCGTTGGTCCAGCGCGCCATGGCGTCGCCCAGGTTCACCAGCAGTGCGCCCTCGGCGGGTTGCACGTCGTGCCACACGCCGTCCCCGTCGAGCACCTGCAACCCCGGTACGCGGTCGGCCCAGAGGATGGTGAGGATGCCGAAGTCGGTGTGCGCGCCCATGCCTGTCAGCTCACCGGCGAGCTGGATCTCGGATTCCGGTAGCGCGTAGTTGTTCATCTTCAGCACTTCGATCGAGTGATCGGTGAGCGCGTCGAAATAGCCTTCGGGCAGATGCAGCGCATCGGTGAACGCGCGCAACAGGATTCGCGACAGCTCCTGCGCGTGCCGGAAGTACTCCTCGATCGCGGGCCGGAATTCGGGCAGCACGCCCGGCCAGGTGTTGGGCGCGTAGCTCACGGCGGGCAGGGTCAGGCCCGGGTAGGCCGCGGCCTCGGTGCCGACGGTGAGCGATTCGTAGAAGTCGTTCATCATCGACGCCGACGCGATGCCCAGACTCATGCTCAGCGACTCGGTCTTCGGCGGCGAGTAGCCGCGATTCTCGGTGACGGGGCGCCGGTACTCCTTCTTCGTGTCGAGCGGCAGTGCGAAGAACGCGTCGAGCGCGTCGGCCAGGGCGCCGGTGACCTCGTCGGGAATGCCGTGCCCGACGATCTGGACGAAGCCCACCTCCCGGCAGGCGCGGTCCAGACGCGCGGCGAGCTCGGCGCGCGCCTCGGCGGACGATTCGACGCGGTAGGGCGTGATATCGATGGCCGGTACTTCGAACGTGTCGGACATATGTTCTCTCCCTGAGTGATTCATCGGTGCTCGCCCGAGGTGTGCCACTTGCCGACGAGCGCCCGCGAGACGGCGCTGAACACGACGAACACGGTGACGCCGAGCAGCGCGGCGAGGATGATGGCGGCGAACAGGTCTTCGGACTGCAACCGGCTGCGGTAGACGTCGAGCAGGGTGCCGATGCCGGGCTGGCCCTTCGCGAAGAACATGTCGCCGATGATCGCGCCCACCACGACCAGTCCGCCGGAGATCCGCAGACCGGTGAGGATGGACGGAAGTGCCGCGGGCAGTTCGAGTTTCACCAGCCGGTCCCACTTCGACGCGCGCGCCAGCGTGAACAGCTCGTGCTGGCTGCGCTCCACGGATTGCAGGCCGAACAGCGTGTTGGTGATGATCGGGAACAGCGCGATGATCACGCACACCAGCGTGCGCGCGAAGGTGCCGTAGCCGAACCACAATCCGATCAGCGGCACCAGGGCGAGGATCGGAATCACCTGGAGGGCGACGGCGTACGGGTAGATCGCCCGCTCCACCCACCGGGCGCGGCTCATGAGGGTGCCGATCGCGACGCCCGCCACCGCCGCCACGGCGAATCCGATCGCGGCCACGCGCGCGGTCACCGCGAGCGCCTCCAGCATCGGCCCCACGTGGGCGGGGTCGAGCAGCGATTCGGTGAGCACGCGGTGCGGGGCGGGCAGCAGGAAGCGGCGCTCCGGCGCGAGCACGAGGTAGGTGACGGCGTACCAGGCGGCGATCCCCACGGCGAACGACGCGAGCGGCAGGCCGATCGCGCTCGCGGTGCGTCCGGCGAGGCGGCCCAGCGTGGCCGAGTGGTCGGCCGGTTCTCTGGCTTTCGTCGCGGTGGCGGGCATTTCGGTGCGGGACACCAAGGGGACGGCGGTGTCGGTCATCGGGTTCCTCCGTGCAGGGACGCTGAGATCCGGGAGACGTGGTCGGTGAAGGCGGGCTCGTAGCGCAGGCCGGGGTCGCGCGGGTACGGGAAGTCGATGTCGATCACGTCGGCGATCCGGCCCGGCCGGGGCGTCATCACCACCACCCGGTTGGCGAGGAACACCGCCTCCGACACCGAGTGCGTGATGAACATGGCGGTGAATCCCTTGTCGCTGTAGAGCTTCTGGAGTTCGCCCTGCATGTCCAGGCGGGTCATCTCGTCGAGCGCGCCGAACGGTTCGTCCAGCAGCAGCACCTCCGGCGCGAGGGTGAGCGCGCGGGCCAGCGAGGCGCGCATCTTCATCCCGCCCGACAGCGTCTTGGGCAGCTGCCCGGCGAAATCGGTGAGGCCGACGGCGGCCAGCGCGGCGTCGGCGCGGGCCCGGCGGGTGGCGCGGTCGGCGCCGCGCAGTTCGATGGACAGCTCCACGTTGCGGCGCACGCTGCGCCACGGCAGCAGGGTGGGCTCCTGGAAGATGAAGCCGACCGATTCGGTGGCGACCGCCGCGGACCCGGAGGTCGGGCGTTCCAGACCGGCCGCCATGCGCAGCAGCGTCGATTTGCCGCAGCCCGAGGGACCGACGACGGCGACGAAGTCGCCGCGCCGCACCCGCAGGTCGATGCCCTCGAGGGCGACGGTTCCGGTGGGGAACCGCTTGGTGACGGAATCGAAGGACAGCTCGACGCCTTTGGTCAGTGTCCGCGCGTCCGAATCGCGCATCGTGTTCGCGAGCCCCATGCCTGGCCTCCGGGTCGGTGTGTGCATGCAGATCCACATGCTCGAACGTGACCAATGGTGGATTACATGTATGACGTGGCAATTGCCCCGTGTTACGCCGGGATGACTTTCTGCGTATTTACCTGGACATATCAGCGTCATCGGGAGAGTTCACGGAGTGGAAACAAATCCGACATTGCATGTAATCACCGGCGTTCGATAGTGGTCGTCGTTCGTCGGACGACCCGATCGGCGACCACCACCGCCCCCGCGGTACCCCGTTCGACCGGCGTTGCCCCGCCGCTTTCCCGTCGAGGAGACCAGTGACACCATCCCGATTCCGCACCCCGGCCGCCCTGGCCACCGCGGTCCTCGCCACCCTCACCCTGGCCGCGTGCGGCGGCGACGCCACCGACACGGCCGCCGTCGCGCTGGAGCCGGCCACCGGCGCGCGGGCGCTCGCCGACGTGTGTCCCGCGACCGTCGACATCCAGCTGCAATGGCAGCCGCAATCGGATATGGGCGCGCTGTTCCAGATGCTCGGCCCCGGCTACACCGTCGACACCGACGCCCGCTCGGTCACCGGGCCGCTGGTCGCGGGCGGCAAGGACACCGGCGTCGACCTCACGCTGCGCGCGGGCGGCCCCGCGATCGGGTTCCAGTCGGTGTCCTCGCAGCTCTACGTCGACGAGGAGATCGACCTCGGCATCGTGCACGGCGACCAGCTCGTGGCGGCGGCGGGCAGCCAGCGGGTGATCGGCCTGACGCCGCTGCTCGAGTACAGCCCCGCGATCCTCCTGTGGGACCCGGCCACCCACCCGGAGTGGCAGACCATCGCCGATATCGGCAAGTCCGGCGCGACGGTGGTGGTGTCGAAGGAGCAGATCTTCCCGCAGTGGCTGGTCGCGAGTGGCCTGCTCGAGGCCGGCCAGCTCGACACCACCTACGACGGCGCCCCCGCCCGTTTCGTCGGGGACCCCTCCATCGCCCAGCAGGGTTTCGCGAACTCCGAGCCCTACTCCTACGAGAACGACACCCCCGCCTGGAACAAGCCGGTGAAGTACGCGCTGGTCAAGGACGCGGGCTTCGACATCTACGCCTCCAACGTGGTGGTGCGCCCCGACAAGCTGGACGCGCTGACGCCCTGCCTGGAGCGGCTGGTGCCGATCATCCAGCAGTCCGGCGTGGACTACGTAGGCGCGCCGGAGCGGGCCAACGAGACCATCGTCGACATCATCGCCGCCGACCTCGCCTACAAGCCCTACAGCGCGGGCCAGGCCGCGGCGGGCGCGGAACTGCTTGCCGCGCAAGGGCTTCTCGCCAACGGGGCGAGCGGCACGTTCGGCACCTACGACCCCGCCCGCACCCAGCGCACCGTCGACCAGCTGCTCCCCATCCTCAACGCGGGCGGTGCGAATCTGCCCGCCGATCTGACCGGCGCGCAACTGTTCGATCCACGGTTCACCGACCCGTCCATCGGCATCCGCTGACCCCACCACGAGGAGATTCCCCATGACGCTCACCGAATTGCAGCGCGAGTCCAGGATGGGCGCGCTCGGGATCGAGACCACCGACCGCGAGATCCGCCGGATCAGCCTGGCGGACTTCGACTCCCGGCGCGCGGCGATCACCGAGGAGCTGTGGTCGGCCGCCACCGACATCGGGTTCTTCCAGGTCGTCGACCACGGCATCGACCTGGCGCGGGTGCGGGCCGCGTTCGCCGCGGCCGAGGCGTACTTCGCGCTGCCCGCCGAGGTGAAGGGCAAGTACCCGCTGAAGAAGGGCTTCAACTCCGGCTGGGAGTCCATGACGCAGGTGCGGCCCTCCATCGGGACGCCGGACCAGAAGGAGTCCTTCCAGGTCACCCGCCCGCACATGGACGACCTGTGGCCCACCGAGGACGAGCTGCCCGGATTCCGCGACACCGTGCTGGGTTTCGAGGCGTCGTGCTGGGAGCTGGCCATGCGGGTGCTCTCCTGCTTCGCCGACAAGCTCGGCTTCGAGCGGGACTTCTTCGCCGCGGCGCACGACCCGTCCACACCCGCCTACCAGAGCACGCTTCGACTGCTGCACTATTTCGCGCTGCCCGAGGACGCGGAGTTCGGCCCGGACACCTGGCGGGCCGGGGCGCACACCGACTTCGACTGCCTCACACTGCTTTTCCAGCGTGCCGGGCAGGGCGGTCTGCAAGTGTGTCCCGGCGCGGAGATGGAGACCCAGGAGTGGACGCCGATCGAACCGGCCGACGAGGTGATCACCTGCAATATCGGTGACATGCTCACCCGCTGGAGCGACGACCGACTGCCCTCCAACTTCCATCGCGTGAAGACGCCCGGCCCCGGCGAATACCGCGGCGCGCGCTACAGTCTCGCGTTCTTCGCGCAGGCCAACCGGGATGTGGTGATCTCCGGGCCGGCGGGCAAGTACCCGCCGATCACCGCGGAGGACTACCTGTACCAGCGGGTGAACGCCAACTTCGCCCGGCCGGCGCGATGAGCGCCGCGCTGCGCGGACTGCTGGGTGCGCTGCGGCGGCTGTGCGGGGACGCCGCCGCCGTGCACACCACGCTGCCGTTCAATCCCGGCTGCTGACCACTGATTCCGGAGCTCTACGGAGGATGCGATGACCACGACCGTCACCGGCGTGACCGTCTACACGGGCGGCGGCTGGCTGCCGGACCGTGATGTGCTGATCGAGGACGGGCTGGTGACGGCGATCGCGCCCGCGGGCACGGCGGGCGCGGGCGGCGTCGACGGGCGCGGGGGCTACCTGATCCCCGGCTTCGTCAACACCCACACCCACCTCCAGCAGTCGCTGCAACGCGGAATCGCCGAGGGGACACCGCTGTTGGAGTGGTTGCTCGCGGTCGGCGCGGAAGCCGTCGCGATCACCCCGGAGCGGGCCTACACGGCGACGGTGGCGGCGGCGCTGGAGGCGTTGCGCAGCGGGACCACGACGCTGATGGAGCACATGTGGCCGCATCCCTCGGCGGAGGTGCACGACGCCGTCGTCCGAGGATTGCGCGATACGGGGATTCGCGCCGTGCTCGGGCGCGGGATCGCCGACCGCGCGGACGCCAGCCGGCGGTGGGGGTTCGAACCGCGGCTCATGCAACCGCTGGACGACGTGCTCGCGCATACCGAACAACTGTTGAAAGACACCGAGGGCAGCGTCATTCAGGTCGGGCTCGCGGTGCCCAATCCGCGATCGGTGACGCCGGAGGGGATGGGCGCGATCGGTGAGTTCGCGCGCGAGCGCGGGCTGCCCGTCTCGATCCACCTGCTCGAGACGCCTACCGACGACCTGATGTGCCGCGAGCACGCCGGGCTCGGTGCGGTCGACTACCTCGACGCGCACGGGTTCCTGTGGGATCGGGTGCTCGCCGTGCACTGCGTCGCGCTGGACGAGTCCGGACGGCGCACACTCGCCGAACGCGGTGTCGCGGTGTCGTACAACCCGGTGAGCAATATGCGCTTGGGCAGCGGCGTGGCGGCCGTGCCCGATTTGCTCGACGCGGGCGTCGCGGTGGGGCTGGGCGTGGACGGCGCGGCCAGCAACGACACCCAGGACATGCTGGAATCGCTGCGCGCGGGCGCCTACGTGCAGCGCGCCGTGCGCGGGCGGGCCGATCTGCTCGGGTTCGCGGACATGCTCGACATCGCCTCGGGCGGCGCGAATTCCGCGCTCGGACTGCCCGCGCGCTCGGGCGGGGTTACGGTCGGGGACGTCGCCGACCTGACGTTGCTCCGGTTCGAGCGGGACTTCGCGACGCTGCCCGTGCGCGATCCCGGAGCGTCGATTCTCACCACCGGCAGCAGCCGGATCGTCGACACGGTGCTGGTGGGTGGGGAGGTTGTGGTGCGCGACGGGCGCAGCACCCGGGTGGACGAAGCCGAGCTGGTCCGGGAGCTCGTCGCCCTGGGGTGAGTGTTCGTTGCCGGTCCGAATCCCAGCCATCCCCTCCCCGGCGATCGTACTCGGTCGGCCCAGCATCATTCACCGCACCGTCTCTCGGCCACCGGCGACCCGTCCGCCGATCGGCCGTGCCGCGACCCGAGAGGTCCGACAGCCCAGCATCGTTCATCGAGTTGCCCGGTCCGCGGTGGCACGACGGCCCTTCTCGCTGACCGGGATTCCAGCCGATCGTCCCGGTTCGCCCGGGACCGAAGACGAAGGAGAACCCACATGACCGCACTATCGGGCGCGATCGTCCTCGGGCCGAACCAGTACGGCAAAGCCGAGAACCGCGTCGTGCGCATCCACCGCGAGAACGCCCGTCACGAGATCCGCGACGTGAACGTATCGACCACGCTGCGTGGCGATTTCGCGGCCGCCCACCTCGAGGGCGACCAGTCCGCGGTGCTGCCGACCGACAGTCAGAAGAACACCGCCTACGCCTTCGCCAA
The DNA here is from genome assembly GCF_003315035.1 of Nocardia puris. Lineage (GTDB taxonomy): Bacteria > Actinomycetota > Actinomycetes > Mycobacteriales > Mycobacteriaceae > Nocardia > Nocardia puris. The sequence goes on along the minus strand of NZ_QNRE01000001.1, from coordinate 565,419 downwards.
AGACCGCCTCGGTGCGATCGAGGACTACGGCCTCGATCTGGCCCGCCATTTCGCCAGCCGTTTCGCCGCCGTCGACTGCGCCCGGATCGATATCGAGGAGTACCTGTGGCAGCGCGCGACCGTCGCGGGGCGCGAGCACGACCACACCTGGATCCGCCGGGGGCAGGAGGTGCGCACCGCCGCCGTCACAGCCACTGCCGATGAGGCCTGGGTGATCGCGGGTCTGAAAGACCTCACCCTGCTCAAGTCCACCGGCTCCGCCTTCGAGGGCTTCCTGGTGGACGAGTACACCACCCTGCGCCCCGCGGCCGACCGCGTCCTCGCCACCACGGTCACCGTCGAGTGGCGTTACACGGCAACCGATATCGCTTGGGACACCACCTACGCGGACGTCCGCGCCCTCTTGATCGACCGCTTCGCCGACGTCGACTCGAAAGCCTTGCAGCAGACCTTGTTCGAGATGGGCAAGGCGGTCCTCGAAGCTCATCCACCCATCGCCGAAATCCGCCTCTCCGCCCCGAACAACCACCACTTCGCCTACGACCTCGCCCCCTTCGGCCTCCCCAACCCCAACGAGGTCTTCCACGCCGCCGACCGCCCCTACGGCCTCATCCAAGCCTCCGTCCTCCGCACCGACGCCCCTGACGCGGGACCGTCCTGGCAGAAGGGCGCGGCCTGAATCGGCCGTCCTGTATGGCCGGCAGCCGCCTGACGCGAGGGAGTGTGCCACCTCGATCGTCACCTCGTGGCAGGCGTCGAGCCGCGTCCCGCCACCGCACCGCCTTCCGGTCGGCGGCGTCAACCGCGTCCTGAGCGCGCCAAGTATTCCAGCGCGAGCGTCGCCGCGTTGGCGCCGCACATGCCGTGTGCTCCGGGGCCCGGTGGGGTGGCGGCGGAGCAGAGGTACATGCCCGGTAGGCCGAGGGTGTAGGGGGACAGGGTGATTCGGGGGCCGAAGAGCAGTTGGCGGAGATCCTTGGCGCCGGTCATGATGTCGCCGCCCGCGAAATTGGCGTTGCGGGCGGGTATTTCGGTGGTGGACCGGACTTCGAGGCCGATGATCCGGTCGCGGAAGCCGGGGGCGAAGCGCTCGATCTGGGCGATGATCGCGGCGGTGGCGTCGCCCGGGTAGCCGTGCGGCACATGCGCGTAACTCCACACCGGGTGGACATCGCCCACCGATCGCGACGGGTCGGCTAGGTACTGCTGGCCGACCAGGACGAACGGACGCTCCGGCATCCGGCCCGCGTGGATGTCGCGTTCGGTGGCGGCCAGTTCGGCGTGGGTGCCCGCGAGATGGACGGTGCCGGCCCGGTGCGCGTCGGGGTTGGTCCACGGCACACCACCTTCCACCGCGAAATCGACCTTGAACGCCCCCGGCCCGCGCCGGAATCGCCGGAACGCCTTGGCGATTCGGGTGGGAAGCCGGTCGCCGAGAATGCGGGCGACCGACGCCGGATCCAGATCGAACAGCGTGACATCCGAATCCGCCAGCTGCGCGGCGGATTCCACGCGCACCCCGGTCTCGATCTTGCCTCCCAGATCGGCGAGCAACGCGGCCAGCGCGCCGGTGATGGCCCGCGACCCACCCTCGGCCACCGCCCACCCGTAACGGTGGCCCGCCGTGAGGATGCCCAACCCGATCGCCGAGGTGAGCGGGTAGTGCAGCGGCCGGAACGCGTGCGCCGCCACCCCGGTGAACAGTGCGCGCGCCTGCGGCGTCCGGAAGTACCGCGCGAACGCCGAACCGGGCAGCACGGTCGGTGCGCCGAAGCGCGCCAACGTGATCGGGTGCCGGGGCACCCGCAGCAGCGGCCGCATGATGTCCTCGGCCAGCGCGTCGTACCGGGCGACCGGTCCCTCGAACGCCCACCGCCACCGCGCGCCGTCACGGCCGAGCCCGGCGGCGGTCCGCTCGACCGAGCGATGCAGCACGCCCGCCGATCCGTCGTCGAGCGGGTGGACGCAGTCGATCTCGGGCAGCCGCCAGGTCAACCCGTACCGGTCCAGTCCGAGCCCGTTCAGGAACGGCGACCCCACGGCCATCGGATGGATCGCCGAACAGTGGTCGTGTAACAGCCCCGGCACGATGGCTTCGGAACTCCTTGTCCCCCCGCCGATCTCGTCGGCCGCCTCCAGCACGGTCACCGTGACGCCCTCGGTGGCGAGGGCGACGGCGGCCGCGAGCCCGTTGGGGCCCGCGCCCACCACCGTCGCCGTGCTCACGCCAGCGCCTCGCGACCCTGCTCGGCGGGGCGCTCGGCCCGCGCCGCCGCCAGCGACCAGGTGACGTGCAGCGGGATCGGCCCGTTCGGCAGCCACGGCTGCTCGGCGACAGCGTCGGCCACCCGCCAGGTGCCGGTCTCGATGACGCCGTGCGCTGCGTCGATCAGCTTGTAGCGCTGGATGCCGCTGCCGAACGCCTCGGACTCCACCCACGCGATCACGCACTCGCCCGGTGCGAAGCGCGCCTCGCTCTGCACCGCGCGGATCATGTCCTCGTCGTGCAGGTGCCCGTCGCCGAAGTTGAAGCCCAGGATCGAGTTGCACAGGAACTCGGCCTCGCGCACGGTGCGCGTATCCACATCGGGCAGGCGGGCGATGAGCAGCGAGAACAGGCCGCGCGCCTGGCTGTGCATGCTGCGCCACGCGACCGTCTTCTGCAGGGTGATCTCGGCCCACGGCGGTTCGTAGCCGAAGGCGATGAACTGGTCGATCTGGTTGCCCGACGAGCGGGTGACGCGGTTGAGCTTGTCCTCCGCGCCCGGCGCGAACGCCCACACCGCCGACGCCCAGTTGCCCGCGTACTGCCGCATCGAGGGCAGGAACGACACCTTGTCGGGACGCAGATTGCCCAGCACCGGGAAGAACAGCAGTGCCACCGCGAGGCCGATCAGCAGCCACGGCGAGGACATGTCGGCCAGCGAGAAACCGTTCCAGTTCGGGAATCCGAGGAACAGGAAGACGGTCGCGTAGGCGAACACCACGTTCCATTCCAGCGGAACCGCCAGGGGGAACGTCGAAATGATGAACAGGTGGAAGGTCACCATCACGAGCACGGCCGCCAAGGTGAGCCACTTGTTCGTGGAGAACAGCAGGGTCAGCGGAGCCACGATCTCGACGAACGTGCCGCCGCCGTGTGCCATCACATCGGCCAGCCGCGAGGGACGCATGTCCTTCGGGAAGTCCCGGTAGTGCGCCCGCTTCACGAACTTGAAGGGAATCGACGGGCTGTTGGACACCATGGGCGGAACCACATTCGAGAAGTGCCTGCTCAGCTTGGAGAAGCCCGCGCCGACCCACACCACCACGATCAGCATCTTCAGCGCCACGATCATGTCCACGAACGGCAGCGCCGCGAAGAACACCAGCGCGGGCAGATACTGCTCGCCGCGCGCGGCCAGGAAGATCGTCTTGTCCCGCAGGCCCACCAGTATCAGCAGCGCGATGGGCGCGATCAACAGCGCCGGAGCCACCAGGCCCGAGGTGATCGAGGGCGCCACGCTCGCGAGCGAATCACTGGGCACGCCAGGCGAAACCAGCGCGACCACGAGGCTGGCCAGCAGCGCCAGGTACAGCGTCACGTCGACCCAGGTGCGCCGGTCGCCGTTCGTGCCCGGCACCCACCGCCACGGCCGCAGCCGGATGGTCCCCGGCCGCGCCCAGAAGCGGATGCCGCCGGTCATCGGCTTGACCTTGCCCGCCAGCGGCCCCCAGGACCCGGCCACGCCGATCGCCTCCAGCAGCACCGTCCACAGGATGACCTTCTGGTAGACGATGGGCTGGTTCCACCAGTCGGCGACGTGCCAGAACGCGGGCAGCCCCGAGGTGAGCGTCGCCACCGTGATGCCGCCGATCGCGAAGAACACGACGAGCTTCGCGATGTAGACGAGGTGCACCATGCGCGGCGACCCGAAGCCGTTGTCGGCCCAGTCGAGCGCGAGGATGCGCATGCGCTCCATGAGCGGTCTGCGCAGGAACGATTCCGGCTCCACCGCCGGCAGGTCTGGTGTGGTGAATCCCATTGGAGTAACCCCTGATTCGTTTCGGAGGGTGCGATGTCAGACGGCGTCGGCGGTGACGAGGGCGCGGCGCAGCGAGGGCTTGTCGAGCTTGCCGACCGCGTTCTTGGGCAGCTCGTCGAGCACGGTGACGTCCACGGGCAGTTTGTATTTCGACATCCGGGCGCCGACGTGGGCGAGGATCCGCTCGGGCGGCAGGTCCGCGCCGGAGTTCAGCGCGACGAACAGCACCGGTTCTTCGCCGTACAGCGCGCTGGGCCTGCCGACCACGGCCGCCTCGGCGACCTCGGGCAGCTGGTAGACGACGTTCTCGATCTCCTTCGGGTAGATGTTCTCGCCGCCGCGGATGATCATGTCCTTGGCGCGGTCCACCAGCACCAGGTAGCCGTCGGCGTCGAGGTAGCCGATGTCGCCGGTGTGCAGCCAGCCGCCGGCCAGCGTCTTCGCCGTCTCGGCGGGACGATTCAGATAGCCGCGCATGACATTCGGGCCCTGGATGAGTACTTCGCCCGCCTCGCCGTCGGGTACCGGCGCGCCCGTCTCGTCGGCGATCCGCACGCGCTGGCCCGGCAGCGGGCGGCCCACGGTGCCGGGTTTGCGCAGCCCGGCCACCGGGTTGAGCGTGCTCGCGCAGGTGCCCTCGGACAGGCCGTAACCCTCGACAATCGTGATGCCGTAACGGGATTCGAACTTCTCGATCAGTTCGACGCTGGCCGGAGCCGCGCCGCAGATGCCGAACCGCACCCGCGAAGTGTCGGGACGGACCTGCGGCGGCAGGTCGGCGAGCATCGTGTAGATGGTCGGCACCGCCGAGAAGTAGGTGGCGCCGCTGGTGACGAGCCGGTCGAAGAACGTCTTCGGGCTGAAGCGCCCGGCGATGGTGGTGCGCCCGCCCGCCAGTAGCGGCGAGAGCGTGCTCACCACGATCCCGTTGACGTGGAACAGCGGCAGCACCAGCAGGCTGTGATCGGCGGCCGACAGTCCCAGCGCGTCGATCATCATGGCGCACATGGCATTCAGGTTCGCGTGGTCGAGCACCACGCCCTTCGGGCGGCCGGTGGTGCCGCTGGTGTAGATCAGCAGCGCGGGCTCGGCGTCGCCGACGCGGACCGGTTCGGTCGCCACCGGTTCGGGGTGGAGCAGTTCGGCGGGGGAGACCACGATCGTGTCGCCCGACGCGTAGGTGCTGTCGGTGACGAGCACCTTGGCATGCGCGTCGGTGAGCTGGTAATCGACCTCGGCGTTTGTCAGCGCCGGATTGACGGGCGTGAGCGCCGCACCCGTGTACCAGGCGGCGAACAGGGTGACGACCAACGTCACCGTGTTCGGCAACATGACGGCGACCACGTCGCCCGGCCCCACGCCGTGCGACCGCAGCGCGGCGGCGGCGCGGCGCACCCGCTCGTCGAACTGCGCGGCGGTGAGAGTGACGTCGTCGTCGGAAAGGCAAGGCGCGCCGGGGTTCTGGCGTCGGCGCGTGCCGGGGAGATCGGCGAGAGGCATGGGCGGTCCTGGTGTGGTGGTCCGGCTGATGACTCCCTAAAGGTAGGAATCAGTGACCTGGACCACACCATCGTGCGACGACGAACTACTCGCGCGGCTTTGTCTCCCGGAGACAATCGGCGGAGCTCGGCGGAACCCCGGCTCGCCAGAACCCCGGGGCTCGGCAGAACTCAGCGCCGCAGCACGGCCGACCCGAGCCAGTGGCAGGCCAGCAGCGCCACCTCCACGTCGAGGCGGTCCGCGCCGATCGGGCGCCCGCGCCGGTCGACCGCCTTGCGCACGCGGTACTTCACCGAGTTGAAGTGCAGGTCCAGCTCGAGCGCCGCCGCCTTGTAGCTGGCGCCGGTGCGCAGGAAGATCCGCAGCGTCTCGCGCAACCGGGCGTCGTCGGGGCTGTCGGTGGCCAGGCCGCCGAGCACGTCGCCCACCCATTCGCGCAGGTCGGCGGGATCGTCACCGAGCAGCGCGACCAGCGGCAATCCCGGATCGTCGGCGGCCACCACCCGGTGGCGGCCCGCACCGGCCACGGCGACCGCCCGCGCCCGCTGGGCCTGCCGGTGCGAGCGGCGGAAGCCGTCGATCCCCGCGCCCGGCCGCCCGATCGCGGCGTGCGGCGCGCCCGCCTGCCGGGCGAAGAACCGGCGGACGGCGGTGACAGGGCCGTCGGGTGCGGCACGGAACGGCAGCCAGGCCCAGCCGCTCGCGGTGTCGGTGGCGGCGAACAGCGGCGCGGCGTCGGTGCCCACCGCGTCGGCCAGCTCCCGGGCGAACCGCTGCAACCGGGTGAGCTGCTCGTCGTCGCCCGGTACGGCTTGCCCGTCGGGATACCACAGCACCAGCGCGAGGTGATGCCAGCGCAGCGGGTAGCGGATGGTCTCGGTCTCGGCGTCCACGTCGACGGGCGCGCGTTCGGCGAGCAGTTCCCGCACCCGCAGCGCGCGCACGCTGTTGCGGTTCTCCAGCCAGCGGTCGCGCTCCTCCTCGTACACCGCGACCACCTGCTGGCTGATCCAGTCGATGTAGGCGAACAGCACCCGGGTGATGGTCTCGATCGCCACGATCCCGGTGCCGGGCGGCATGTCGATACTGCGTAACTCGGCGAACACCAGCTCGGTCAACCGGCGCTGCCCCAGCCGGTATGCCCGGACCAGCGCGTTCACCGGCACACCGTGCTGGGCCAGGCGGCGCGCGTATTCGAGCGCGGCCGCGGGCGCGGTGATGCGCTCGACGGCGATGCCGTGGCGCAGCGCGTGCAGGATGGTGTCGACATTGCCCTCGACGCTGGCGCCGAGGAGTTCGAGGGTGCGCGCGTCGACGCGCAGCTCGGAGATCTGGTCGGTGAGCTCGTCGCTGATGACGCCGCTGACCTCGGTCACCCGCTCGTTCATGCGGGCGGCCAGGACGGCGACGTAGCCGCTCACATCGACCTCGTCGTCGGGACTCACGCCTCGAGGGTAGAGCGGCGAGCAGCGTGGGGAGGGCGTTTGCGTTGTCTCCCGGAGACGAAGATTCGCGGTGCGCGGGGCCGTCAGATGTCCGCGCGCAACAGGTCGAGCACCGCGTTCGGAGTCCAGCGCGGCGCCGCGCCCGGCCGGGTGGCCAGGTATTCGGCGATGCGGGGGAGCGGCCAGCCGTGGGATTCGGCCAGTCCCGCCGCGAGGTGGCGCAGGTACGCGGCGGCCGGCGGATTGCCCGGCAGGTCGGTGTGCCGCCACGGCGCGGTGCAGGTGAGGATCGGGTGACCGTCGAGATCGCCCGCGTGCACCAGGGTTTCGTAGCGGCCGGCCCGAGGGCGTGGTGGCCGTCGGCGAGAACCTCGGCGAGCTCGAGGTCTTCGCCGGGTGGCCGGTACATCTCCTGCGCGACGATGTCCGAGAACTGCTGGGCGGTGATCAGATACGCGTGCGCGGCGGTCTCGCCCGCCGCGTTCGGCGTGTAGAAGGCGCGGCCGCCGGTCCAGGTCAGGGATTCGGTGGCGAAGTACAGCAGGCCGGGCAGCGTGACCGGGCGCGACTCGCGTGGCTCGGCGGTGTCGCGGCAGCCGGGCAGGGTGATCGCGCCGCCGCTGGGCCGTCCGCCGGCCAGGTAGCAGCGCAGCCGCTGCCGGTGCATGTTCGAGCCGTACGCGGCGTACCACACCCTCCCGGTCACCAGGCCATTGTGCCTCCGATGCCCATCCCCGGCGGCGGTGACTACGAATACTTCGACACAGTCCGTCGTTCGCTCGGCGGTGAGCGGGGCGACCGGCGGGTCACACATTGGGAGGAGGAGCGATGATCCCGCAGTTCGTGAATGCGCTGATAGCGGCCGTGAACGACTTCCTGGCACGGCTGTTGGTTCCGTGACCCCGGAGGGCCCGGGTGTGCCCCACCCGGGCCCTCACCACCAGCCGGTCGCCCGCTGCAACGCCAGGCACGACAGGGCCAGCACCAGGCCGAGCGCCCCGCCGAACACCAGCGGTCGCACGCCCGCCGAACGGATCCGCCGCCACGACAGCGAGGTCCCGATGGCGGCCAGCACCGCCGCGATCAACCACGTGCTCGTCCGCGACAGCGGCTCCGCCCAGCTCTCGGGCACCACCCCGAGCCCGGCGATCACCGAGGCCGCCACGAACAGCACCACGAACAGCGGAATCGTCCGCCACGCCGCGCGTTGCGCGCCGCTGGCCCCGCGCGAGCCCAGATGCAGTCCCACGCACATCGGCACGATCAACAGGCTGCGCACCAGCTTCACGATCACCGCGAACTGGGCCGCCGCCGCGCCGAAGATCGTGCCCGCGGCCAGCACCGACGACGTGTCGTTGATCGCCGTGCCCGCCCACAGGCCGAACGCCTCCTGCGACATGCCGAGCATTCGGCCCACCGGCGGAAACACCAGCACCGCAACGACATTGAACACGAAGATGGTGCCCAGCGCGTAGGCAACCCGCTCCCGGTCGGGGCGCAGCACCGCCGTCGCGGCCGCGATCGCCGACGCGCCGCAAATGGTCGTGCCCACCGCGATGAGGGTGGCCGACTGCCGGTCCATCGCCAGCATCCGGCCCACCAGCAGGGCGGCGACGGCGCCCACCACCACGGTGCCCGCCAGCACCACGGCGGTCTGCCTGCCCACGCTCAGCACCGCGCCGAACGGCAGTCCCAGACCGAGCAGCACGATGGCCGCGCCCAGCACCCGCTGCCTGGTCCATTCCAGTCCCGGCCCGAACACGCCGTCCTCGTCCACCGCCCGCCGCCGCGCGACGCCGACCGCCGCGCCGATCGCCAACGCCACCACCGGCGCGCCCAGCACCGGCAGTGCCGAGCCGATCAGCACGGCGACGGTGGCGAGCGCGGCGACGAGCGCAAGTCCGGGCAGGAATCGGGGTGAACAGCACATGCCTCACACCTTCACCGGCGCGCGCCGCGCCGAGTAGAGGCCGATTCGGCAGAGGCTCATCAGTGTGGCTTATGGGCATGCCGCGCGGTCGCGGTCGGGGGACTCCGCATAATCGGTCCCATGACGCTGCCACCGGGAACACCCGATCTGGAGGTTCTCGACCTGCTCGTCTCGGTCGCCGAACTCGGCAGCCTCGGGGCGGCCGCCCGCCGCCACGGCATCAGCCAGCCCGCCGCGAGCATGCGGATCAGCGCGCTGGAGCGCCGCCTGCACCTGCGCCTGCTCGACCGCGGGCCGACCGGCTCGGCGCTCACCGACGCGGGGCGCGCCGTGGTGGACCGCGCTCGCGACGTGCTCGAGGCCGCCCGCTCCTTCGGTGACGCGGTCGCCGAACTGCGCGCGCGAGCGGTGCCGCGCCTGCGCGTGGCCGCGTCGAAAACCATTGCCGACCATCGCATTCCGCAGTGGTTGCAGACACTGCGGGACACCCACCCCGAGGTGTCGGTGGCGCTGGAGGTGGCCAACAGCCGCCAGGTGATGGACATGGTGCGCGGCGGTGGCGCCGACCTCGGCTTCGTGGAAGGACCGCATCCGCCGCCCGATCTCGGCAGCTGCGTGCTCGGCGCCGACGAACTGGTGGTCGTGGTGGCACCGGCGCACGCGTGGGCGACCCGCCGCGACCCGCTCACCGTCGACGAGCTGGCGGCGACGCCGCTGCTGTGGCGCGAACCAGGCTCGGGCACCCGCGACGCGGTCTGGGAGGCGCTGGCCGAGCGGGCCGAACCCGCCCGTCCCGCCGCCGAACTCGGCTCGGCGGCCACCATCGTCGCCGCCGCCCGCACCGCCCTGGCCCCGGCCGTCCTCAGCCGCCTCATCGCCGCACCGGACTTGGCTTCGGGCGCGCTGGTGGAGGTTCCGCTCGCCGGCGGCCCGGTGCTCACCCGCCAGTTCCGCGCGGTCTGGCGGCGGGGCGCGCCGCCGTCCGGCCCGGCGCGGGCGCTGGCGGATATCGCCGCGGGGGATCTGCCCGCGCAGTAGGACTGTTCGCGGGCTTCCCGGTGCCGGTCGGTCAGTCCCGCGCGGTCTGGCGCCCCGGCACCGGTGCGGGCGGTCACGGCGTGGATGTCCGCGCGCGAGGTGCCGAGACCGGGCTCGGGTGACAGCGGCGCGTTTGGTGTGCCGCCCGACCGGCGACGGGGTTCGTGGGCAGGAGTGTTCGGCGTGGTATCCGAGTGCTGCTGCTCGCGTGGGGGTGTGCCGGTCACGGAACGCCGAGATTGCCCAGCGCGTGGGCTCGCCATGGGTACCGGGAGCTGTCGGCGCCTGCCCGCCGCAGCGCCCGGAGTGGTCCGCTCGCACTTCGCCGACCTCGCGCGCAAGTGGTGGTATTGCCGGATGCCCGCGCATTCGCGCAGGTAGGGGCACCGGTTCGGCGGCAGACAACTGGCGTAACCGCGCGGTAATTGCCGGAAACGCCGCGCGTAACCATCTCTTCCCAGCATTTGCCGCATGACAGGCAGAACGTATTCGCGGCTCCCGGGGAGCACCGCCGGGGGGAGCAGGCGCTCGGCGCCTGCGCGGCGGATCAGGGACATCCTGCGGGCGCGCATCCGCAGCGGCGTCTACGGCAACCGGCCGCTGCCCTCGGAGGCGCAGTTCGCCGCCGACTTCGCCACCAGCCGCAATATCGTGCGCGACGCGCTCACCCTGCTGCGCGACGAGGGACTGGTCGACCGCGTGCCCGGCGCGGGCACCTTCGTGGTCGTCGACAAAGCGGTGCAGAGCCTGGACCGCCTGCGCGGGCTCGCGGAGACCTTCGAGACCGGCGGCGACCGGGTGGTCAACACCGTGCTGCTCGCCGAGGTGGTGCCCGCGACCCCGATGGTGGCCGAACGCCTCGAACTCGAGCCCGCCACGCCGGTCGTCGCGCTGGAACGAGTCCGTCACCTCGACGGGGAACCGCTTTCCCTCGACGCGAGCTACCTCACCGCCGACGTGGGCGCCCCGCTGCTGGACATGGACCTCACCGGTTGCGACGTATTCCGTTTGCTGGAAGCCGAATTGGGCCTGCCGCTGGGTTCGGCGGCGGTGTCCATCGAGGCGGTCGCCGCCGATCCGACGGTCGCGGGCCTGCTCGCGGTGCGGCCCGGCTCGCCGCTGCTGTTCCTGGAACGACTCACCTACACCGACACCGGCCGCCCCATCGACCTCGAGTACGTGCGCTATCGCGGCGACCGGTTCTCGCTGTCGGGGCGGCTGCACCGCATCCCGGTCGCGCCGAATCGCGGTGCGCCCGAACCGAACGAAAGGGGCTGATCCGGATGTCGACCGACATTCCACCCGCCGCCACCCGCCGGGAACTGGCCTGCGATGTGCTGGTCGTGGGCGGCGGCACCGCGGGCACCATGGCCGCGCTCACCGCCGCCCGCCACGGCGCCGACGTGCTGCTGCTGGAGAAGGCGCACGTGCGGCACTCCGGCGCGCTGGCCATGGGCATGGACGGCGTCAATAACGCGGTGGTGCCCGGCAAGGCCAGCCCCGAGGACTACGTCGCCGACATCACCGTCGCCAACGACGGAATCGTCAACCAGCGCACCGTGTATCAGACCGCGACCCGCGGTTTCGAGATGGTGCAGCGGCTCGAGGGCTACGGCGTCAAATTCGAGAAGGACGAGCACGGCGAGTACGCGGTGCGTAAAGTGCACCGCTCCGGCAGCTACGTACTGCCCATGCCGGAGGGTCGCGACGTCAAGAAGGTGCTGTACCGCACTTTGCGCGCCCGCGACGTGCGGGCCAAGGTCACCATCAGCAACCGGGTCATGCCGGTGCGGGTCCTCACGGTGGGGGGAAAGGCGGTGGGCGCGGTCGGATTCGACACGCGCACCGGGGAATTCGTGACGATCTCGGCGGGCGCGGTGATCCTGGCGACCGGCGCCTGCGGCCGCCTGGGCCTGCCCGCCAGCGGCTACCTGTACGGCACCTACGAGAACCCCACCAACGCCGGCGACGGCTACGCCATGGCCTACCACGCCGGCGCCGAGCTCTCCGGCATCGAATGCTTCCAGATCAACCCGCTCATCAAGGATTACAACGGCCCGGCCTGCGCCTACGTCGCCAACCCCTTCGGCGGCTACCAGGTCAACGCCGAAGGCAACCGGTTCGTCGACTGCGACTACTGGTCGGGCCAGATGATGGCCGAGGTCAAACGCGAACTCGACAGCGCGCGCGGCCCCATCTACCTCAAGCTGAGCCACCTGCCGGACGCCACCATCACCCAGATCGAAGGCATCCTGCACACCACCGAACGCCCCACCCGCGGCACCTTCCACGCCGGGCGCGGCACCGACTACCGGACCCGCGACATCGAGATGCACATCTCCGAAATCGGTTTGTGCAGTGGGCATTCCGCCTCGGGCGTCTGGGTGGACGAGCACGCGGCCACCACCGTCCCCGGCCTCTACGCGGCGGGCGACATGGCGCTGGTCCCGCACAACTACATGATCGGCGCGTTCGTCTACGGCGACATCGCGGGGGAGAGCGCCACCGGCTACGCGAAGTCCGCCGCCCGTCCCGCCCTCCCCGAGGATCAGATCGAGGCCGCGCACGCGCTGATCTACCGCCCGCTCGGCAACCCGGACGGCCCGCCCCAGCAACAGGTCGAATACAAGCTGCGCCGCTTCGTCAACGACTACCTGCAACCGCCGAAGACCCAGCGCTACCTCACCCTCGGCGTGGAGGCCTTCGAACGGATGCACACCGATATCGCCGCCATGGGCGGGCGCACCCCGCACGAGCTGATGCGCTGCGCGGAGGTCACGTTCATCCGCGACTGCGCGGAGATGGCGGCGCGGGCGTCGCTGCGGCGCACCGAAAGCCGGTGGGGCCTCTACCATCAGCGCGCCGACTGGCCGAATGCCGATGACGCCGAATGGTTCTGCCACCTGAACCTGAGGCGCGGCGACTCGGGCGCCATGGAGTTCGTGACGCGTCCGGTCGCGCCCTACATCGTCCCGGTACCCGGCTTCACCCGCCCCGACGGCGTCCCCGACGTCGCGGCGCCGGATCTCGTCGGCGCGTGGAGCGGACGATGAGCGCCCGGCTGCTCGCGCTGATGGACCTCGCCGAAGAGTGTCCCGAACTCACCGAACTCGCGCCGTTCCTGCGCGATCCCGATCCGGAGGTCCGGCGCACCGCGCTCTCGGTGCTGAGCGAGACCACCGAGGAGTGGGCGGCGGCGTCGCCGCTCATCGCGGCGGGACTGGCCGATCCCGACGTGTCGGTGCGGCACGCCGCGATCGGCCTGCTCACCGAACTGCTCGAAGTGCTGGTTCCCGGAACGGAATTCGACGCGGTGCTGCGCGCCGCGGCCGGCGCGCCGGAACCGGCCGTGCGCGCGGCGGCGATCGAAGCGCTCTGGCGGCACCGGCGCACCGACGCCGCCGAACTGGCCGGGCGCCTGGCCGATCCGAACGCGGAGGTGCGCCGCGTCGTCGTCGGTGGGCTCACCTCCGTCGACGCCCTGGCCGAATTGGACACCGCGGCCGTCGATCCCGCGCCGCTGGTGCGGATCGCCGTTGCCAAAGGCGTTGCCGCCGTGGGCGATCCGCGCGGCGCGGCCACGCTGACCGGGCTCGCCCGCGACGACGACCCGCTGGTGCGCGCCGCCGCGTTCACCGCCCTGGCCGCGACCGGTTGCGACGGCGAGGCGTCGGCCCTCGCCGCGTCCGCGATGACCGATCCCGCCTGGGAAGTCCGCCAGGGCGCGGCCGCCGCACTGGCGGTGGCCGACCCCGACCTGGCCGCGCCGCTGCTCGTCGCGGCGATCACCGACGACAACCTCGATGTCCGCAAGGCCGCCGTGCGCGGACTGGCCGAGCGGATCGCCGAATACCCGGAGGTCACCGAAGCCCTTCGCACCGCCCTGGAGGACCCGGACGCCGACGTCCGCGCCTTCGCCCGCATAGGGATAGCCAACTCCGGAAAGGACCTCTGATGGCCCAGGTGAACACCCGTGTCGACGTGCCGGTCACGGTCGACGACGCCAAATGCATCGACGGCTGCACGCTGTGCGTCGACATGTGCCCGCTCGACTCGCTCGCGATCCACCCCGACACCGGCAAGGCGTACATGCACGTCGACGAGTGCTGGTACTGCGGTCCGTGCGCGGCGCGCTGCCCGGTCGACGCGGTCACCGTGAACATCCCCTACCTGCTGCGCTGATGGCGGGTGGAGGGCATCACGATGAGGAACACACGTATCCGCGCCGCCGCGCTGCTGCTCGGCCCCGTGCTCGCCGCGACGTTGCTCGCCGGCTGCGGGTCCGGCGGTGACGACGGCGCGATCACCGTCAATGTCGGGTACCAGTCCAAGACGATCAACACCGTCACGGCGGGCACCCTGCTGCGCGATCGCGGCACCTTCGAGGCGAAACTGGCCGAACTGGGCGCGGCCACCGGCGTCACCTACCGGGTGGAGTGGAAGGACTTCGCCTCCGGGCCGCCGCTCACCGCGCAGATGCTGGCCGGCCAGGTCGACATCGGCTCCATGGGCGACGCGCCGCTGCTGGTGAACGGCTCCAAGACCCGCGATCACGCCGACGTCGCCTCGGCGCTGATCGCGGTCACCGGCTACAACCTGCGCGGTTCGCTGAATCAGGTTGTGGTGCCTCGGGATTCGCCCGCGTCCACGTTGGCCGATCTGCGCGGCGAGGTGGTGTCCACCAGCGTCGGGTCGGCCGCGCACGGCATGCTCGCGACCGGACTCTCGGCCGCCGGGCTCACCCTCGAGGACGTGAAGCTGCTCGGCCAGGACCCGCCGGTCGGCGCGTCCGCGTTGCAGGGCGCGCAGGTGGCGGCGCTGGCGCAGTTCGTGCCGTGGCCGCAGACCCTGGTGTTCGACGGCAAGGCGCGCCTGCTCTACGACGGCGGCAGCGCCGAGATCCCGACCTTCCACGGCGTCGTGGCGGGCAAGCGATTCGGCGAACAGCATCCCGCGGTGGTGCAGGCGTTCCTCGCGGCGCAGCGCGAGACCACCGACTACCTCAACGCCAACCCCCTCGAAGCGGCGCAGCGCGTCGCCGAGATCACCGGCATCCCCGCCGAAGTGGTCTACCTCTACAACGGTCCCAACGGCCTGGTGAGCTTCGATCCGACCATCAAACAGCCTTTGGTGGAAGCCCTCGGATCCCTGCTCCCGTTCCTCCAGAGTTTGGGCGCGCTGGCCGATCTCGACCTCGGCCGGTTCGTCGATGACAGCCACCTGCGCGCCCTCTACGGCGCCGACTACGACCTCGCCCGCGACAGCACGGCCGCGCCGAGCCCGCTCGCCGGAACCGACCCGGTGTGCGGCGGTGTGGCCGACGATCCGGCCACCGCTTCGGAGGTGTGGTTCGCGGGACAGGACGGCACCACCGTCACCAGGACGCCCGCCTGCCTGCTGCGCCTCGTCGCCGAACGGGGCGGTGACCTGCGCGCCGCCTACGTCCCCGACGCGGGCACCGGCCTGCGGATCTTCGCCACGGCCGCCACCTGGGTGCACGACCCCGCCGCCGCGCCGGAGGAACGGCTGCGGCCCTTCGCCGTGGCCGCCGACGCCCGCGCCTACGCGGACAGCAGACCCGGCAGCACCGTCCTCGAGTACGCGGACGCGCTGCGAGCGCGCTAGCGGCGCACCGACTTTCACCCGACAGGAGTTCACATGACCCTCTCCGCGGAACCCCTCACCACCGCACCACCCGACGCCGGAGTCGCCGGTGGCAAACCACTCCGTATTCCATTGCCGGGCAAGGCGATCACGCGTCGTGCTCGGTCGGCGCTGCTGACCGCCGTTCCATTGGCGGGCCTGGTGCTGCTGTGGTACCTGCTCACCACCAACCAGGTGGTGCTGTGGCTGCGCTTCGACAAGATCCCCACGCCCGGTGCGGTGTTCGAGTCCTTCCGTACCCAACTCGGCACCGCCTCCTACTACGGCGACATCCTCGCCAGCACCCGCCGTATCCTGATCGGATTCGGCCTGGCCACCGTGACCGGTGTGCTGATCGGCATGGCGATCGGGCGCTCGCGCACGGTCAGCGCGCTGGTGCGGCCGGTGGTCGAGGTCTTCCGGCCGATCCCCGCGATCGCCCTGGTGCCGCTGGCCATCCTGCTGTTCCCGACCGGGGAGCAGGGCATCGTGTTCATCACGTTCTTCGCCGCGTTCTTCCCGGTGACCGTCAGCACCATCCACGCCATGCACGCGCTGCCGAAGGTGTGGGAGGAGGCGGCCCGCACGCTGGGCGCGCGACGGCACGAGATCCTGTTCCGGATCGCGCTGCCCGGCGCGCTGCCCGGCATCTTCTCCGGACTGTCGGTGGCGATGGGTGTCGCGTGGATCTGCGTGATCAGCGCGGAGATGATCTCCGGGCAGTTCGGCATCGGCTACTTCACCTGGCAGTCCTACGGTCTGCTCGACTACGCGAGTGTGGTGGTCGGCATGCTGACCATCGGCCTGCTCGGCTGGGCCACCGCGTTCGGGGTGGAACTGCTCGGCCGCCGGGTGAACCGATGGCTGCCGAGGGCCGTCCGGTGAGCGCGGGGGCGTCGGTGCGGTTGGCGGGGCTGCGCATCGCCTACGGGGACAGCCTCGCCGCCGAAGTGGACCTGACGGTGGCGCCGGGGGAGATCGTGGTGCTGCTCGGGCCGTCGGGCTGCGGCAAGTCCACGGTCCTGCGCGCGATGGCCGGGCTGCTGCCGCCGGTCGGCGGCACGGTCTCCGTCGACGGCGCGACCGTCGGGGCGGACGCCGGCGGCTGCGCCATGGTGTTCCAGGAGGACGCGCTGCTGCCGTGGCGCACCGCCCGCCGCAACGTGGAGTTCGCGCTGAAGTTGCGCGGCGTGCCGCGCGGCCGGCGGCGCGCGGAGGCGCTGGACCTGCTCGACCAGGTGGGCCTGGCCGGCTACGGGGACCACCTGCCCGGCGCGCTCTCGGGCGGGATGCGCCAGCGGGTGCAGCTGGCCCGCACCCTGGCCGCGCGGCCGCGGGTGCTGCTCATGGACGAGCCGTTCGGCGCGCTGGACGCCCAGACCAGGGCCGAGATGCAACGGCTGCTGATCTCGGTGTGGCAGCACCACCGCACCACCGTCCTGTTCGTCACCCACGACGTGGACGAGGCGCTGCTGCTCGCCGACCGGATCGTGCTGCTCTCGCCGCGCCCGGCGCGGATACGGCGCATCGTCGCGATCGACAGTCCCCGGGCGCCCGGCGCGCGGTTCGAACCCGAATTCGCCCGCAGGCGATACGAAATCCTGGCCGCGCTCGGCGAGACCGCCGCCGGCTCGACGGAGAGGAGCGCGTCATGACCTTCGTCATCGGCGCCGCGTGCGTGGACGTGATGGACCGCGCGTGCGTGGAGGAATGCCCGGTGGACTGCATCTACACCGGCGGGCGGATGGCCTACATCCACCCCGCCGAATGCGTGGACTGCGGCGCCTGCGAACCGGTGTGCCCGGTGGAGGCGATCTACCTCGACGCCGACATCCCGGCCGACCAGCGCGAGTTCGTCGACGAGAACGCGCGGTTCTTCGCCGAACCGCTGCCGGGGCGCGAGGCGCCGCTCGGATCGCCGGGCAGCGCGGCGAAAGCCGGTGAGATCGGGGTCGATACGCCGTTCGTCACGGAGTACGGGGTCTGACCCGATCCGGTGGCGGAGCGTCCCCCCGTGCGCGCCCTGGTCCGGTGGCGGAGCGTGCTCCGAGCCCGCCCGGTCCGGTGGCGGAGCGTCCCCCGAGCCCGCTCCGGTCCAGCGGCGCAGCATCCCTCGCGTCCGCGTGGGGTACGGGGAGAACCCGCGGTCGCGATACAGCGCGTATTGCGGCGCGCCCGCCACGGTCTCGTCCGTAGGTCGACCGTGGGAGGCAGGCAAGCGCCGGCGACACCGCCTCAGTGGAATGGCACAGCCTCGCTCGGGCCGCCCATGATCCGGCGTCACCGGCGGTCACCGGCGTGACGCGCGATATCTGTTGTAGCGCTGTGTGTTTCGGTGACAACGTCGTCGTCCGCGATGTCGCACCACTTCCAGTTACCGTCGAGTAACCTACGCCCGTTGTGAGTACTGAACAGTACCGCGCGAACTGGACACCGGATCGGCTCGGAGTTGGTATTTTCCCGGAAACCCGCCGTACGGCGGGTGTGGTACGAGTCGACGGGGGACCGCGGGCGCGTGTTCGAGTGGGATCTACCCGGCAGCGGGTCGGGTGTGCTGATGTTGGCGCGGGAGCGTGGCGTGGCGGCGGCGCCGGGGCCGCCGAGCGCGGACTGGGAGCTGGGCGCGGTGCGCGTGCTGGTGCGGCGTTTCGGCGGCGAACCCGGCCTCGGGCTGGAAGCGGGCCGCCGGTGCGCGGTGCGGGTCGGCGGGCCGTGGGGGCTGGCCGCGCTGTCCAGCAGCACGCTGCGGCAGGTGATCGACCTCGCGGTGCGCTATGCCGACCCTGGCTCCGGTCTGGGGCGCTTGACCTTCCGGGAGGACGAGCGGGAGGCGGCGCTGGTGTTCGACGACCTGTCGGTGCCCGGCGATCTGCGCCCGTTTCTCGCCGAGCGCGCCTTCGCGGAGATCCAGGGGATCGGTGCGCGATTGTTCGCCGCGGGGTTGCCGGTGCGGCGGGTGACGTTCCGGCACGGCATGCCCGCGCACACCCGGCGTCATCGCGCCGTGTTCGGGGTGGAGCCGCACTTCCGCGCGGCCGAGGACGCGCTGGTGTTCGCCGCCGCGTCGCTGGACCGGCGGTTGCCCCGCCCCACCAAGGGCGCGCGCGACTCCGCGGCGCGCCTGTGCCGGGATCTGTTGGACGACCGCAGCATTCTGACCGGCGTGGCCGCCGAGGTGCGCGAGGTGCTGATCCGCGATCCCGGCGTGATCCCCGATCTCACCGAGGTGGCCGCCGCGCTGTACATGAGTCCGCGCACCCTCTCGCGCAAGCTCAGCATGGAGGGCACCACGTTCCGGGTGCTGGTGGACGAGGTGCGCCAGGCGCTGTCCGAACAGCTGCTCGGGCACACCCGGATGACCACCGAGCAGGTCGCCAGCAGGCTCGGCTACGCGGAATCCGCGTCGTTCATCCGCGCCTTCCGGCGCTGGAACGGGTGCCCGCCCAGGGATTTCCGCTCCCGGGCGGGCGTCCGTGCCTGAGCCGCGCTAGATCTTGCGGATGACGGTGACGACCTTGCCCAGCACGCGGGCGTCGTTGCCGGGGATCGGCTCGAACAGCGGGTTGTGCGGCATCAGCCAGACGTCCTTGCCGGTGCGCTTGAAGGTCTTGACGGTGGCCTCGCCGTCGATCATCGCCGCGACGATATCGCCGTTGTCGGCGACGTTCTGCTGGCGCACCACCACCCAGTCGCCGTCGCAGATGGCCGCGTCGACCATCGACTGACCGACCACCTTCAGCAGGAACAGCGAGCCCTCGCCGACCAGCTCGCGCGGCAGCGGGAACACGTCCTCCACGGCCTGTTCGGCGAGAATCGGCCCACCGGCAGCGATCCGGCCGAGCACCGGGACGAACGTCGGCTCCGGACGGCCGGAATCGGCCACCGCCGCGTCGGCGTCGTCCAGGGCGGCGGCGCCCGGCAGGCTGGTCACCGCGCGCACGGCCTCGTCGAGGCCGCGCACGTCCACGGCGCGCGGACGATTCGGGTCGCGCCGCAGGTAGCCCTTGCGCTCGAGCGCGCGCAGCTGGTGGGCCACCGAGGAGGTGGAGGTGAGGCCGACCGCGTCGCCGATCTCCCGGATGCTCGGGGGGTAGCCGCGCTCGCTCACCGAGGTGCGGATGACCTCGAGGACCTTGCGCTGACGCGCGGTGAGATCGGTGCCGTTGAGAGCGGGGTCCGCGCCGGTGCCGCCCTCGTCGTCCGCGTCGTCTGTATGGCTCACCGGGTCCGCCCTTCCTGTGGTAGTCATCGCCCTTCGAATCTAGTCCGGTCCCGGCCCCGGATCAAACATCTGTTCGACGCATGTCGGGCGTTTCCCGCTGACATTGTCGGTGGCTCGTGGTAGAAATTCGAACATCAGTTCTTCGAACAAGTGATCGAACGCGACTCCTTCGAGCCATCCCCACAGCATCCATACGGAGGTTTGTCCGATGAACACAGCGATCCGCGAAACCCGCACCGCCGCCGATGCGCCCGCGCCGCTCGACCAGCTCCGCGCCCGGCGCACCGCCCAGCGCGGCGTCGTGCGGCGGGAGGTCGCCGAGCGCGGCCCCCGCGCGGGTGGCCCCGGCGTCGACGCGCGTGTCTACCGGCGCGGGCCGGTGCGCACCCCCGCCCTGCGGTACACCCGCGGCGCGCACCCGGTGCGCAGCGCCGAGGAGGCGCAGGTCGGCTTCGCCACCCTCGCTCTCGCCGCCCTGATCACCGCGATGTTCGTCATCGCCCTCATCGGCCTGGCCCACTGGCGCGCGGGCTCGATCGAGGGCACCGCGCCCGCCCCCGCGCCTGTTCAGGTCGAACAGCCCACGTGGGGTGGCGCCGTCCCCGCGCGCTGACGCCGCGACGGGGTCCCGCCGGGCCGTGGCCGATCCGGCCGATTCGGCGGCCGAAAATATCGATCGAGAACTGGAACACGTTGCTACTGTGCTGAAAACGTGACCCAGGCAACATCTTTGCCTCGATCGAGTCGGGATCCCCAGCCATGTCGCAGCACCCCGCGCGTCGCGCGTCGCGCGCACTCACCGCCCTGCTCTTCTGCCTCCTGCTCGGAGTCGCCGCCCTACCCGCCGCGCACGCGACGCCCGCCTACCACGGATATCTCGACCTGCCCTCCCTCAACGGCGAGGGCGAGCGCGGCGGCGGCTTGCATCCGGATCTCCCGCTGGACGAACCCACCCTGCGCGCCGCGCTGGATCGGGCACGTGCCGACGGGATCGCCCCGCGCCGCTACGCCACACTGCTGCACCAGTATTGGCTCGTGGTGGCCACCGGCAACGCCGCCATCGACCTGACCGGCTGGGACCCGAACCGCGGCGTCGCCGCCAACGCGCCCACGTTCAACCAGGTCTACGTCAACTACTTGCGCTTGGCCACCGCGCATCCCGAGTTCTGGTGGGCCGGTCTGGCCGGCATCGCGGGTGGTTCGTTCGCCTCCGGCTTCTTCGACATGAGCGACGTGGGCGGCGTCCTCGACCTGCCCGGCATCCACCAGCTCGGCAACGCCGTCGCCGACCTGTTGCGCGGCACACCACCGGAATTGGCGGGCGCCGTGCCCGCCGACATCCGGCTGCTGGCCACCGAGGGATCGCGTCTCACCGTCGCCGACATCACCTGGTACCAGACCCGGCTGATGATCATGCAGCGCCACATCTTCACCGACCTGGTCCCCATGCACGAGGCTTACGTCGCCCGCGGCCTGGCCGGGATCGACGAAATGCTCGCCGCCGGCCTCATCGACGCCGACATCCACGCGGCCTGGCGGTCGATCGAATCCGGCACTCGCGAGGGCTACATCGACGCCCTGATCCGCATGACCGACCGCGAGCAGAACCACGTCATCGCCGACCAGTGGGACGAGACCTCCGGCGGGCGCGGCGTGATGGGCCGGGTGCTCACCTATGTCAGCACCGTCGCGGGCAAACCCGCTGTGCCCGGCGTGCGGGCGCCAGGGGTGTTCGCGCCCGTGACGGTGCGCGCCGAAGTGGGCGGCCGCAGCCTCGCGCTGCGCATGCCGCTGCCCGATTTCAACTGGGCCGACCGCGACACCCGCTGGACCTACATCACCGGCGACCTGGTGCCCCGCCACATCGATCTGGAGTCGAACGCCGCGCTCGCCGCCACCGTGCTGGGCGAGCCGTTCGCCGACAAGCTGGCGCGCGGCCGGTTGCTGCCCCGGCTGCCCGATCTGCTCGCCGATCTCACCGCGCACTGGCAACTGGTCGGGTGATCGGCAGCGCCGCCCGGAACGCCCGGTTCCGGCACGGGTATCCTCGAAGGACTATGAAGGTATACCGGAGGTCGCCAGGGGTATACCTGCGCCGGGTACATCGACGAAGGATCTCGGATGCATTGCCCGTACTGCCGACACCCTGACTCGCGGGTGGTCGATTCGCGCGAGGCCGAGGAGGGCGCGGCCATCCGCCGCCGCCGCTCGTGCCCGAACTGCGGGCGGCGCTTCACCACGGTGGAGACCGCGATCCTGTCGGTGGTCAAGCGCAGCGGCGTCACCGAACCGTTCAGCCGCGAGAAGGTGATCCGCGGTGTGCGGCGCGCCTGCCAGGGCCGCGAGGTCGACGACGACGCCCTGAACCTGCTCGCCCAGCAGGTCGAGGACGCGGTGCGCGCCAAGGGTTCCCCGGAGGTCCCCAGCCACGAGGTCGGCCTGGCCATCCTGGGCCCGCTGCGCGATCTGGACGAGGTCGCCTACCTGCGCTTCGCCTCGGTCTACCGTTCCTTCACCTCCGCCGAGGACTTCGAACACGAGATCCGCGACATGCGCGCCGCCCGCGCGGCGGCGGCCGTCACCGCCGACTGAGAGCGCGGTCCGAGGTCGGACCGCCCGAGCGTGTTTCGACCGGTCGGCCAGGGCGGTCCCACGTGCCCCGGCCGAGGTCTGCCATTCGGGCGGGCCGGAGAAGAGGTGGGGGAGTAAGGCGCAACGCCGTCGCGGGTTCGACCGGGCGCTGTTTCGGCGACGTGGCCCGGTCGTCCCTCAGCGGCGTATCGAGGCGATCGCCTTCTCGATCCGTTTGGCCGACACCGGGTACGGGGTGCCGAGCTTCTGGGCGAACAGGCTCACGCGGAGTTCCTCGATCATCCACCAGATCGCGGTGACGTCGGGGGCGTGTTTACGCCCCTCGGGCAGGCTCGCGACCAGGCGGTCGTAGGCGTCGAGCACGCGGTCGATCTCGGCCATGCCCTGACGGTCGCGCACGGCCGAACCCGGCAGCGATTCCAGCCGCGCCAGCGCGGCCCGGAGGTAGCGGGGGAGTTCCCGCAGCCGCTCCCCGCCCCATTCGGTGACGAAACCGGCGAACACCAGGTCGGCGAGCTGGTGGCGGACGTCGTCGGCGATATCGCGTTCGGCGACACCGGTCAGCGCCGAGGACACCGCGTGCGCCGCCGCGAGCACCGGCACCACCCGCCGCACGATCCGCGCCACCTCCGTCGCCAGCTTCGGCCGGACGGCGGCGACGAGCGCGTCGAAGGCGCCCGGATCGCGCACCGGCCCGCCCGCCGCGGCGATCAGCTCGTCGGCGGCCGCG
Organism: Nocardia puris; assembly: GCF_003315035.1. Taxonomy (GTDB): domain Bacteria; phylum Actinomycetota; class Actinomycetes; order Mycobacteriales; family Mycobacteriaceae; genus Nocardia; species Nocardia puris. The sequence continues at coordinate 542,294 of NZ_QNRE01000001.1, read as the reverse complement.
GCGCGGCAGTCCTCGATCAGCGCGTCCAGCGAACCGTACGGATTCTGGCTCAGCGCAAGGCGATCCGTGGCCGACAGCCCCGAGGTGACGGTGCGCGTGGAGGTCGGGATCGCGGCCAGCACCAGGGCGCGGGTGCCCGCGCGCATGGCGGCGGCCTGGGCGGCGGGGGAGCTGAGCACCCGCACCGCGACACCCTCCTTCTCGGGCACCAGCGCCGGGTAGCCGGTCACGGTCTGCCCCGCCACCTGCCGGCGCACGGTGGGCTCGAGCGTGCCCAGCGACTCGGACGTCCACACCGTCGCGGCCGGGCGTTCCGCACCCGCTGCGGCCCGCGCGACCGACTTCGAAACCTGTTCGGCGAGCTTGGTTTTCAGTGCGGCCAGGTCCTTGCCCTTGGCGAGCACCCGCCCGCCGCGATCCACGGCCGCGAACGTCATGCGCAGGTGATCGGGCAGCGCCGCGGGGTCCAGATCCTTCGGCGCGATGGTCACCGACCCCAGGCGTGTCAGTTCCCGCGCGAGCCCGGTGCGCAGCGGCTCGGCGCGCGGGGTGAGCGCGGCCAGCGCGGCGGCGGCGAAGTCGGGCGCGGGAACCACGGTGCGCCGCAAGGTCTTCGGCAACGTCTTGATGAGCGCGGCGGCCAGCTCCTCCCGCATACCGGGCACCAGCCAGTCGAAGCCGACGGCCCGCACGTGCGCGAGCTGCTCCACCGGGATGCGGACGGTGACGCCGTCGTCCTCCTGACCGGGCTCGAACTGGTAGGTCAGCGGGAAGCTGAGTTCGCCCTGGCGCCAGGCGTCGGGGAACGCGGTCGGGTCCAGCGCGGCGGCCTTCTCGTTCACCACCGTGGATTTCGTGAAGTCCAGCAGCGCGGGATCTTTGCGTCGCGCCGTGCGCCACCAGGTGTCGAAATGCCGCGCCGACACCACGTCGGCGGGGACGCGCTTGTCGTAGAACTCGAACAGCACCTCGTCGTCGACGAGGATGTCGCGGCGGCGCGCCCGGTGTTCGAGATCGGCGACGTCCTCGAGCAGCGCGCGGTTGCGATGGAAGAACTCGTGGCGGGTCTGCCATTCGCCCTGCACCAGCGCGTGCCGCAGGAACAGTTCGCGCGACAGTTCGGGATCGATGCGCCCGTAGTCCACCGGACGCCCCGTCACCAGCGGCACCCCGTAGAGCGTGACCCGCTCGTAGGCGCGGGCGGCGCCGCGTTTGCTGGACCAATGCGGTTCGGAGTAGGTGCGTTTCACCAGATCGCCCGCGAGCCGTTCGGCCCACTCCGGTTCCACCTTGGCCGCCATCCGCCCCCACAGCCGGGAGGTCTCGACCAACTCCGCCGCCATCACCCACCGCGGCGGCTTCTTCGCCAGCGACGAGCCGGGGAAGATCATGAACTTGGCGTTGCGCGCGCCGAGGAACTCCCGCGATTCGGCCTCGCGCACACCGATATGGGACAGCATGCCCGCCAGGAGGGATTGGTGGATCGCCGTCGAGTCCCAGGGGAGACCGTCGGACACGGCGGGTTTGCCGCGCCCGGCGCCTCGCGCCGCACGGCCGGAGCCGGCCGCCGCAGGCACAGATTCTGTTGCCGCCGAGGTGGTTTCGGAATCCGATCGGCGACCGGAATCCCTCGCCGTCCGGCTGCTTTCGGCCGACCAGCCCAGTCCCTTGGTGATGGTCCGCAGCTGCCCGTGCAGATCCTGCCACTCCCTGATCCGCAGGTAGTGCAGGAACTCGTCGCGGCACATGCGCCGGAACTGATTGGACGACAGCGACTTCCGCTGTTCGGTCAGGTAGTCCCACAGCCGTAGGTAGGCCAGGAAGTCCGAGCCCTCCACGGTGAACCTGGCGTGCTTCTCATCCGCGGCCTGCTGATGCTCGGCCGGGCGCTCGCGCACATCCTGGATGGACAGCGCCGCCACGATCACCAGCACGTCGGCCAGGCAGCCGTCGCGATGCGCCTGCACCAGCATCCGCGCCATGCGCGGATCGACGGGCAGCTGCGCCATATCGCGGCCCACCGGCGTGAGCGTGAGCTCGGCTTCGCCGCGCGCCAGCGCGCCCAGCTCCTCGAGCAGGGCGATGCCGTCGCGGATGGCGCGACCGTCGGGGGCCTCCACGAACGGGAAGCTCTCGATATCGCCGAGCCCGAGCGCGGTCATCTGGAGGATGACGGCGGCGAGGTTGGTGCGCAGGATCTCCGGTTCGGTGAACGCGGGCCGCGACTCGAAATCGTCCTCGGCGTAGAGGCGGATCGCGATGCCGTCGGCGACGCGGCCGCAGCGGCCGGAGCGCTGCCGCGCCGAGGCCTGCGAGACCGGTTCGATCGGCAGCCGCTGCACCTTCGTGCGCATCGAATAGCGCGAGATGCGGGCGGTGCCCGGATCCACGACATAGCGGATGCCCGGCACGGTGAGTGAGGTCTCGGCCACGTTGGTGGCCAGCACCACGCGCCGGCCGGTGTGCGGGGCGAACACCCGGTGCTGTTCGGCCGCCGAGAGCCGGGCGTAGAGCGGCAGGATCTCGGTGCGCGGCAGCTTCAGATCGCGCAGGGCGTCGGCGGTGTCGCGGATCTCGCGTTCCCCCGAGAGGAAGACCAGCACGTCGCCGTCGCCCTCGGCGAACAGTTCGCGCACCGCGTCGCCGATGGCGTCGGTCGGGTCGCGGTCCACCACCCGGGTGTCCTCGTCGTCCTCGTCGGCCGCGGGCAGCTCCAGCGAGAGCGGCCGGTACCGGATCTCGACCGGATAGGACCGCCCGGAGACCTCGACAATCGGTGCGGGCGTGCCCTTCTCGTCGGCGAAGTGCCGGGCGAACAGCTCCGGGTCGATGGTCGCCGAGGTGATGATCACCTTCAGGTCGGGCCTGCGCGGCAGCAGCTGTTTCAGGTAGCCGAGCAGGAAGTCGATATTGAGGCTGCGCTCGTGCGCCTCGTCGATGATGATCGTGTCGTAGCGGCGCAGCAGCCGGTCGCGCTGGATCTCGGCGAGCAGGATGCCGTCGGTCATGAGTTTGACCAGGGTGCGCTCGGAGGCGTGGTCGGTGAAGCGCACCGTGTAGCCCACCACGTCGCCCAGTTCGGTGCCCAGCTCCTCGGCGATGCGTTCGGCGACCGTGCGCGCAGCCAGCCTGCGCGGCTGGGTGTGGCCGATGGCGCCGCGGATGCCGCGGCCCAGTTCCAGGCAGATCTTCGGGATCTGGGTGGTCTTGCCCGACCCCGTCTCGCCCGCGACGATCACCACCTGGTGCTCGGCGATGGCCTTCGCGATATCGGCGCGGCGCGTGGTGACGGGCAGCTGCTCGGGGTAGCGAATGCGCGGCACCGCCGCGCGGCGTGCTTCGACCCGCAGTTCGGCGGCGTCGATCTCGGCGGCGATCTGCTCCAATTCCGCGCCGCGGGCCCGGTCCAGCCGACGGCGCAGCCGGTGCTCGTCGCGGAGGGAGAGATTCGCCAGGCGGGTGCGGAGCTCGCGCGCTCCGGTGTCAGCTGTCCTGGTCATCGCGCCGTCCAGCCTACCGGGCCGGGCCCGACCGCCCGTCGTGACGGCGGCGACACCCGCCCGCGCGGAGATTGCCACCCGTGTGCCGGTGCCGGTGATTCGGCGGGGCGATCGGCCCCGCGTGTGCGAGGATCGCCCCATGAACGCGGGCTCGGGCACGGCGTGGTGGATCAGGGGGCTCCGGGTTGCCTTCGGTGTACTCGGTGTCGTGGCGCTGGTGTGGATTCCGGTGCGCAACCTGGACGTCGAGACCTTCTCGACGGCGAACTACTTCAGCTACTTCACCATCCAGTCCAACGTCGTGGGCGTCGTGGTGCTGTTGATCGGCGGCCTGCGCGATCCGCTCGCGCAACGCTGGCAGGTGATCCGCGGCGCGGCCACGCTCTACCTGATGATCACCGGCGTCGTGTACGCGGTGCTGCTGGCCGATATCGACGTGATGCTCACCGACAAGTGGATCAACGACATCCTGCACCGCGTGCTCCCGATCGTGCTGGTGCTCGACTGGCTCGCGGCCCCCGCCGCCCTGGCGATCACCGGCAAACTGATCGGTGGCTGGCTGATCTATCCCGTCGTCTACGGCGCCTACACCCTCATTCGCGGCCCGATCGTGGACTGGTACCCGTACCCGTTCATCGATCCTCGCGAACAAGGTTATGTGTCGCTCACCATCGGGCTGATCGTACTGACCGGGGTGTTCGCGCTGCTGGCCGTGGCGGTGGCGGCGGTGGGGAATCTCGCCCGGCGGTGGCGGGAACGGAGTCCGGCCCCATAGGCCCCGGCCGGGCGGGCGGCGGCGCGGTGCGGTAAAGGTGGTGGACATGAGTGCGTTGTGGCATGGGTTCGCCGATATGGGTGCCGTCGAGCGGGACGGCGCGTTCGTGGTGGCGCGCGGGGAGGGCGCCTACATCTACGACGAGGCGGGCACCCGCTACCTCGACGCCACCGCCGGGCTGTGGTTCGCCAACGTGGGGCACGGTCGCGCGGAGATCGCGGAGGCGGCCGCCGCCCAGATGCGCACGCTCGCGCACTATTCCAACTTCGGCGATCTCGCCGCGCCCGTCACGCGGGAGCTGGCCGAGCGGCTCGCGGCGATCGCGCCGGTGCCCGGCAGCAAGATCCTGTTCACCTCGGGCGGTTCGGACGCGATCGACACCGCCGCCAAGCTGGCCCGCCGCTACTGGCACGTGCGGGGCAAACCGGAGAAGACGCTGGTGGTGGGCCGCGAACGCGCCTATCACGGCATGCACATCGGCGGCACGGCGCTCGCCGGTATCCCGGTGAACCGCGAGGGGTACGGCGAGTTCGTGCCCGATGCGCGCACCGTCGCCTGGGACGACCCGAAGGGCCTGCTGAGCCTGATCGAGGAGGTGGGCGCCGACCGCGTCGCCGCGTTCTTCTGCGAACCGGTCATCGGTGCGGGCGGGGTGTACCCGCCGCCGCAGGGCTATCTCGCCGAGGTGCGCGAGCTGTGCCGCGAGCACGACATCCTGTTCGTCGTCGACGAGGTGGTGACCGGGTTCGGCCGCATCGGCGGCAGCTGGTTCGCCTCCTCCCGCTTCGACCTCCAGCCCGACATCATGACCACCGCGAAGGGCCTCACCAGCGGCTACCTGCCGATGGGCGCGGTCTTCGCCGCGCCGCACCTGGCCGAGCCGTTCTTCGCCGGCGGGGTGTGGTGGCGGCACGGCTACACCTACGGCGGGCACGCGGCGGCCGCCGCCGCGGCCATGGCGAACCTCGACATCCTCGAGCGCGAGAACCTGCTCGCCGCCTCCGCCCGGCTGGAGGGCACGCTGCACGAGAAGCTCGCCCCGCTGGCCGCGCACCCGCGCGTGTCGGAGGTGCGCAGCGGGTTCGGCGCGGTGGCGGCCGTGCAGCTGGCCGATCCGTCCGAAGCGCTCGGATTCGTGAAAGACCTGCGGGCCCAAGGGGTTTCGAGCCGTGCCGCCGGGCAGGGCGCCTTGCAGATCTCGCCGTCGTTCGTGATCACCGACGAGCAGGTGGACGAACTCGTCGCCGCATTCACGCGCGCGCTCGGCTGACCGCACCCGAAATTCACTGGCCGGGCGTGCCCGCCCGGCGCTACCTTTTCCTGTTCGCATTCGTCGTCGCGGGGAGGGAAAGGTATGGAGGCGGCCGTCACGGTCACTCCGGATCAGCTGCCGGAGCTGTTGCTGCACGTCGCCGTCGTCCGGCCGGTATTCCTGTGGGGCGCACCGGGTATCGGCAAGAGCTCGCTGGTGCGCACGTTCGCCGAATCGCTCGGACTGGAGTGCGTGACGCTGCTCGGCACCCAGCTGGCGCCCGAGGATCTGATCGGGGTGCCGCAGATCGTCGGCGACCGCAGCCGGTTCGCGCCGCCCGAGATCATCGCCCGCCCGGAGCCGTACTGCCTGTTCCTGGACGAGCTGAACGCCGCCTCCCCGGAGGTGCAGAAGTCGTTCTACTCGCTGATCCTGGACCGTCGCATCGGCACCTATGAACTGCCCGCGGGCTCGGTCGTCATCGGCGCGGGCAACCGCGCCACCGACAACGCGCTCGCACGCCCGATGGCCTCGGCGCTGGTCAACCGCATGGTGCACCTCCACCTGCGCGCCGATGTGGACGACTGGCTGAAATGGGCCGCGCACCACGACATCCACCCGTGGATCGTGCGCTACCTGACCCAGCGCCCCGACCACCTGTGGTCGCCGACGCCGAAGACCGAGGCGCCGTTCTCCACCCCGCGCGGCTGGCACATGCTCTCCGACGCCCTGCACTCCTGCGGCGAGGACGTCGGCGCGGAAACCCTGGAAGTGCTGGCGGCGGGCACCCTCACCGCGGGGCACGCCTCGGCGTTCCGCGCGTTCGTGAAGACCATCCGGCACGCCTACGACCTCGACGCCGTGCTGAAGGGCGAGGCGGATTGGCCGCGCGAGCCCGCCGACCGCGATCTGCTCTACTTCCTCTCCGAGACCTTCCGCGCCCGGCTGATCAAGGAGTTGCCCGGTGCGCGCGCCCAGGTTTCGCCCACGGTGAGCCGATTCGTGTTGCGCGCCAAGGCGATGCTGGTCGAGCTCGCCGAGATCTCGGTCGAGTGCGCGCAATTGGTGATCGCCTCCGACGAGGACGGCGCGCCGGTGCTGCCCGCGTGGTTCCTCGTGGAGGTCTCGCGCGATCTGCCCCGACTGGCCGCGCGGCGCTGAGATGGCGGGTTCGCGACGCAAGCGCAAGGAATCCGTCGACCCGTGGCGCAAGGCCGTGGAGGACGGCTGGCAGATCGCGCGCGGACACCGCGCGCTGGGATACCTGGCGGGCCACTTCTACGCGCTCGATGAGCACACGCCGCGCGAGGTATGGGCGCAGATCTCCGGCGGCGCCGTCGGCTTCCACCCGAAACGTCGTGCCACCGCGGCGGAATGGGCGTGGGCGTTCGCGCACTGCCTGCTGCACGCGGGGTTCGGGCACCTCGATCCGCGCATCGCCGACCGACGCAATCTCGGCCCCGAGCCCGACGGCTCGGCGCGAAGGCGCGATCTGTGGGAGCCACATCCGGCCTATCGCGCCGCCTGTTGCGCGGTGGTCGATCAGTACCTGGCCACCATGAAGATCGGCGCCCGCCCGCTCGACTTCCCGGCCGCGCCCCCGATCTCGGACGAACACGCGACGGCGCTGCGGTGGGGCGACACCGCGGTTCCCGCAGCCTACGAGCGGCCGGAGACCCCCGATTTCTTCATCAGTGGCGCCGGGGCAGCGGCCCGCGCCGACCACCAGGGCGCGTTCGCCACCGGTCTGGCCGCGGCCGCCCGCGACGCGCTCGCCCTCGCCGGTGGTGTGCACACCGTCGACGGACTGCGGAACAAGCAGCCGTGGGACCTGGCGCTGGGCTGGTTCGTGTCCTCGTATCCGCTGCTCGGCGCGCTGGCCGCGGGGATGACGGTGGTGGCCGACGCGGATCTCGCACGCGGCTGGGACATCTCGATCGCCGCCGTGAACGCCGAAGCGGCCGAGATCTACGTCAACCCGCTGGCCGGGCTGACGACCGACGAGTGGCGTTTCGTCCTCGCGCACGAGATGCTGCACGCCGCGCTGCGCCACGGCGAGCGCGCGGGCTGGCGCGACCACTACCTGTTCAACGTGGCCTGCGACTACGTGGTGAACGGCTGGCTGGTCGAGATGGCGGTGGGGGAGATGCCCGAGGGCCTGCTCTACGACCCCGAGCTGAAAGGGTGTTCCGCCGAGGAGATCTACGACCGGCTCGCCACCGACCTGCGGCGCCAGCGCAAACTGCGCACCCTGCGCGGACGCGGTCTGGGCGACGTGCTCGGCGAGCCGCCGGCGCATCCCGGCAGCGCCGGACGCTACGTGGACCTCGACGAGTACTACCGCAACGCGCTCGTCACCGGGCTGGCCTACCACCTCAACAGTGGGCGCGGCGACGTCCCCGCCGGGCTGGAACAGGCGATCCGGGCGCTGGACCAGCCGCCGCTGCCGTGGGACGCGCAACTCGCGCGCTGGTTCGACGAGTACGTCCCGGCCGTCGAACGCCGCCGCAGCTACGCCCGCGCCTCCCGGCGCCAGGCATCCACGCCCGACATCCCGCGCCCGGCCTGGGTGCGCCCGGAGGATCAGGTGCGGATGCCCACGTTCGGCGTCGTCCTCGACACGTCCGGGTCGATGGATGTGAAGCTGCTCGGTAAAGGGTTGGGCGCCATCGCTTCCTACGCGCTGGCACGGGACGTGTCGCGCGCCCGGGTCGTCTACTGCGACGCCGCCGCCCACGACGCCGGCTACCTGCCGGTCGAAGAGATCGCGCGCGGCGTGCGGGTGCGCGGGCGCGGCGGCACCGTGCTGCAACCGGGCATCCGCCTGCTCGAACGCGCCGACGACTTCCCGCCCGACGGCCCGATCCTGGTCATCACCGACGGCGCCTGCGACGTCCTGCGTATCCGCCGCGAACACGCCTTCCTCATCCCGGCGGGCGCGACCCTGCCGTTCCGGCCGCGCGGTCCGGTCTTCCGGATGCGGTGAGTGGTCGCGGTGGCGGCGGAGGCCGGCCCCGGAACCGCTGTGGTGGAGAGGGTTTCGCTCGCCAGTGTGACCCGCGACGGGTCCGAGCGCCTCCATGGTCACTGTGCCCGTGCACCGATGCGACGGAGGCCGTTTCGCGTTCCAGTGCGCAAAGGCAAGGTCAGCTGCCTACAGGGCCAGGGTGAAGAACATGCTGTGCGTGTCCTCGATGTACTCCCCGAACGGTGGGCAGCGCACGAATCCGTGCCGCTCGTAAAGGCGTTGGGCGGGTGCGTAATACGGTGCCGCGCCGGTCTCCAGGCTCAGCCGCCGATAGCCACGGTCTTGTGCGACGTTGATTATGTGAGCGAGCAGCGCAGCCCCCACACCGCGGCCGGTGTGTCCCGGTGCGGTGCGCATGGATTTGATCTCTCCGTGCTCGGCGTCGAGTTCCTTCAGCGCGCCGCACCCGAGGAGGACGGTGGCGTCGCGCATGCTCCACACGGTGACGCCGGGCGCGCGCAGGGCGCCGGGGTCGAGCGCGTGCATGCTGTCGGCGGGGGAGTGCGCGCGCATCTCGGCCAGGTGCGCCGTGAGCAACGCGAGGATGTCGGGGCCGGTGAGGTCGTCGACGCCGATGCGCGGCTGCTGGGACATGAACCAATCTTGACCCGGGATTCTCGACGGCGCGAGGCGCGGCACCTACTGTGGGATAGCTGACTTCCGGGTGGTGGTGTGACATGAAGCGGGTGAGCGCGATCGCGACCGGCGCGGCGCGGCGGATCGCCGACGAGACCTACTACGCGAGCCTCGCGGTGCGCGCCGGGCTGGTCACGCCGGAACGGCCGGATCGGTTGGTGCACATGGGCGCCGCCGTGGCGCGCTTCGGCACGCTCGGCGGACTGGTCACTTTCGCCGCGCTGCGCTACCGCGACCGCGCGGCGCTGATCGACGAGCGGGGCGCGGTCACCTTCCGCGAACTCGACGAGCGCAGCAGCGCCCTGGCCAATGCCTGGCGAGCGCGCGGCCTGCGCGACGGCGAAGGCGTCGCGATCCTGGCCCGCAACCACCGCGGCTTCCACTACGCCCTGTTCGCCGCCGCCAAATGCGGTGCGCGCGTCATCCTGCTCAACACCGATTTCGCCGGACCGCAACTGCGCGAGGTGGCCGAACGCGAAGGCGCCGACCTGCTGGTCCACGACGACGAGTACACCGGCATCCTCGGCGACCTGCGCACCCGGCGCGGCCGCTTCCGCGCCTGGACCGACGCGCCCGCCGTCGACTCCCTCGACAACCTCATCGCGGCCGGTGCGCGCACCCCGCCGCGCCGCCCGGCCACCACCGCGAAGATCGTGCTGCTCACCAGCGGTACCACCGGCACGCCCAAGGGCGCCGCCCGGCGTGAACCGCTCTCCCTCGCCCCGCTCGGCGCGATCCTGAGCCGCATCCCGTTCCGCGCCCGCGAAGTCACCGAATGCCCGGCGCCGCTGTTCCACACGCTCGGCTTCGCGCACGCCATCATGGCGCTGGGCTTCGGGTCGACGCTGGTGGTGCGACGCCGGTTCGACCCGGCCGAGGTGCTGCGGAGCCTGCACACCCATCGCGCGACGGCGCTGGTGGCGGTGCCCGCGATGCTGCGGCGCATCGTGGACCTCGGACCGCAAGCGCGTGCGGGACTGGACTTCTCGCGGTTGCGCATCATCGTCGTCGCGGGTTCACAGCTCGGCGCGGAACTGTGCGTGCGGGTCACCGAGGCGTTCGGGCCCGTGGTGCACAATCTGTACGGCTCCACCGAGGTCGCCTACGCGACCATCGCCACTCCCGCCGATCTGGCCGTCGAGCCGGGCTGCGTCGGCAGGCCGGTGCCGAGCGCCACCGTGAAGATCTTCGACGACCACGACCGGGAGCTGCCGCGTGGCCGCACCGGACGCATCTTCGTGGGCAACGACTTCCGGTTCGACGGCTACACCGGCGGCGGCGACAAGACCCGCCTCGGCCGTCTGATCGCCACCGGCGACCTCGGCCATTTCGACAGCGCGGGCAGGCTTTTCGTCGAAGGCCGCGAGGACGACATGATCGTCTCCGGTGGCGAGAACGTCTTCCCGGGCGAGGTGGAGGAACTGCTCGCCGCCCACCCGGCGATCGAGGAGGTCTGCGCGTTCGGGGTGGACGACGAGCGCCACGGCCAGCGCCTGCGCGCCGTGGTGGTCGTCCGCCCCGGCCACTCGCTCACCGCCGACGACGTGCGCGACCACGTCCGCAGCCACCTGGCCCGCTTCAAAGTGCCCCGCGACGTGCGGTTCGCCGAGGCGTTGCCCCGCAACCCGACCGGCAAGGTCCTCGTCCGCGTCCTGCGCGAACAGCCCTAGCTCCGACCCGTTTTCGCGGCCGCGGTCGCCTTCTCCTCTGTTCTCGGAGCCGCGTCGTCGGGCGGGCTACCGCGGCATCGGCGTGCCGTCTGCATTGCCGAACGGCGATCTGCGCGCGGCTAGGAAGGCGATACGCGCCTTACGCCGCACCGAACAGGCGGCGCACGCGGCGGCGCAGGTGGATGGGAGCGGGGCGCGCGGTCGCGAACCAGCCGGGCTGGCCGACGTCCACCAGGCCGCCCCGGCGTTGTTCGACGCACGCCACGATGGCGTCGGCCACCGGTTCCGGGCCCGGCGCGTAGCCGGGTGCCACCGTGCTGACGAGCACGCCGCGTTCGGCCAACCCGTCCTGGAGGGCGGCGCCGAGCCCGGTGACGGCGTGCTTGGTGGCGCAGTAGACGGCCGTGCCGAGCGCGCCCGTCACGCCTGCCGCCGAGCCGATATTGACGATGTGGCCGCTGCCCTGGTCGAGGAATGCCCGTGCGGCCGCGCGGGTTCCGGCGATGACCGCGCGCAGGTTCACGTCGATCTGGCGGTCGGTATCGGCGTCGGACTCGACCAGGAACTCCTCGGCCGGTGGCGCGTCGGCGGCGTTCACCACCGCGTCGAGCCCGCCGAGTTTGCGCGCGGCCGCGTCGAGAAAGTCGGGGAACGCCTCCGCGCGAGCGGTGTCCAGCGTCAGGCCGTGGATCACGCCCCCGTGCAATCGTCCGAACTGATCGGCCACGGCGCGCGCCCGTCCGTGATCCGGGTCCCCGATCACCACCCAGGACCCGGCGGCCAGGAAGGCCAAGGCGGTTTCGCGGCCGATTCCGCTCGCCCCACCGATGATCGCCACACGTTTGCCAACAAGTGTCTTCTTCGACATATGTTCTCGCTCGCCTCCGTTCGCCTTCGACGGTAAGGCCGCGCTGACGGCGGAGCCATGCGATGTCGGGTCACGACTTTTCGTATATCGGCCAGTCCCGGCGCGCGATGCGCGAAGTTCGCCGACTCCGGGGCGGACGCCGGGGACGCGCGGCTGTCCTTGCGATGTCCGGCCAAACGCATGCGGATTCCGGCCAGCGGCGTCCACCATGGAACCGTGTCCTCCTGGGAGTGGCGGCGTTCGGTGACCCTGTCGGCGGTCTTGGTCGAGCTCGCGGGCGAGTACGGCCTCGGGCCGGGAGAGTGCCTGCGCGGCACCGGGATCGAGCCGGCGCTGCTCGGCACGCCGGGCGGCGAGGTCACCGCCGCGCAGGAGCTGGCGCTCGTCGGCAATGTCGTCGACCGCTTCGGCGACCGGCCCGGCCTGGGCATCGAGGCCGGAATGCGCACGCACGTCACCAGTTACGGCGCGCTCGGACTCGCCCTGCTGAGCAGTTCGACCGTGGGCTCGGCGGTGGATCTGCTGCTGCGCTACATCCGCATGACCACCACGTTCGCCCGCACCTGGCACGTGCGGCGCGACGGCCACCTGCTGCTCTACGCCGACGACCGCGACATCGCGCCCCCGCTGCGCGGCTTCCTGCTCGAGCGCGATGTGGCGGTGCTGCTGCGCAACTGGGCCGCCGTCTGCCAGCAGCCCGCGCCGGTGGTCCGCGGCGAGGTGGCCTGGGACCTGCGCCCACGCCTGCAACCGCTGCTGGACGACTACGGCATTCCGTGCACCGACGGCCCCGGCCCGCACCTGGTGGTGTTCGACACCGCGGGCTTCGAAGACCCGCTGCCGCAGGCGAGCCCGCTCACCGCCCGGTTCTACGAGGAGCAGTGCGCGCGCCTGCTGCGGCGGCGCGGGCTCGAGACCGGCGTGGCGGGTGCGGTGCGGGAGGTGCTGCTGCACCGGCTCGGCGGGCGCGTCGCCCAGGAGGACGTGGCGGCCGCGCTGCACATGAGCCTGCGCACCATGCGCCGCAGGCTCGCCGAGGAGGGCACCTCCTACCGCACGCTGTGCGTGGAGACCTACGGCGGGCTCGCCGAAGAGCTGCTCGCGACCGGGCTCACCGTCGAGGACGTCGCCTACCGCATGGGATACGCGGGCGCGCCGAGCTTTTCGAACGCGTTCAAACAGTGGCGCGGTGTCTCGCCCGGCCGCTTCGCGCGCACCGCGCTGGAGCGGCACGGCGCCGGAAACGCCACCTCCCGCAAGCGCCGGGTGCGAGCATGAACTGAGCAGTCCCACGATCGCGGCGACGAAAGGTGGTGGGGTGTGGCCGAATTCGTGCAGGAATACGCCGCGGTGCGGTGGACGGTGGTGGTGGCGTTCCTGGTGGCCTCGGTCATCGTGGTGGCGCGGTTCGCGACCGTCCGCCCGGCCGTCGCGAGCGGCCCGGATCCCGCTGTCGCGCACCGGGAATCCGACGCCGCGCACCTGGTGATGTGCTTGGTGATGCTGGCGATGCTGGTGTTCCCCACCGGCGCGTCGCCGCACGCGCTGCGCGGGGTGCTCGTCGCCATGACGGTGGTGTTCGCCGCCTCCGTGGTGCACCGCCTCGCGCAGTGGCGCGCGGGTGTGCCGGAGGCCGCGGCGGGGGCGTTCGCTATCGGCTACCACGCGGTGGCGGCCGGGGCGATGCTGTTCGCCATGGGCGGGCACGGCGCGTCCGGGCACACCGGCCCACCGATGCTCCCCGCGCTGGCGCTGGCCGCGCTGTTCGCCGCCGACGCGCTCGCGGTGCTGCTGGCCCGGGGTGGGCACCGGCTGCCGCATCCGATCGGCGGGAGCCGGGTGGCGTCGATCCCGCACGTGGTGATGGACCTCGGCGCCGCCTACATGCTCATCGCCGCCGTCGCCGGCTGACGATTCTCAGATGTCGACCACCGAGTCGGCTACCACCCGGCCACCCAGGCGCACCCAGCCGTCGGAATCCCATTCGGTGAACAGCTGCGAGCCCGCGCCCTGCGTGATGATCAGGCTGCGCCGCAACTGCGCGGTGAGCGCCACCGCCGCCGCGCCGGTCGCCTGGTCCTCCTCGATGCCCAGCGTGGGCGCGAACATGCGCGAGCGGATCGCGCCGCGATGCTCGTCGGTCCAGGTCCACAGGTAGTGCGGGCCGCCGGGAAAATCGTCGGGGCGCAGCGCGGCCAGTTCCTCGGCGTCGGCGAGCTGGTGGAGTTCGAAGGCGGGCGCCCACGCGGCCCGCGCCTTGATCCAGGTCAGGCCCTCGGCCAGCTCCACGGGCACCGGACCCGCCGGCATCTCCAGCACCCGCACCGGGGTGCCCTGCTCGGCGAACCACCAGGCGGTGCCCACCGAGGGGTGACCGGCGAAGGGGAGTTCGACGGCCGGGGTGAAGATCCGTATCCGGGCGATCTCGTCGACCGGGTCCTCGACCACCACGGTCTCGCTGTACCCGGCGCGCGCGGCCAAGGCCTGCCGGTCGGCGGCGCCGACATCGTCCGCGCGGGCGATACCCAGATGGTTGCCGAGACGTCCGGTCGCGTCGGTGAATACGCGCAACACCTCGATCCGTGTGCTCATGGCCTCCGGTTCATCCTGTGTGCCCATGGCCGCGAGCCTACCGGCTGCACCCGCTGGCAACCCATGGGCGAACACAATGTTCACCACACGACGGAGGCCCCGACCTGTCCGGGTCGGGGCCTCCGCAGCGGAACGCGTCTCAGACCGCGGCGCCCGCGAGCGCCTCGGTGGACTGCACGGCCTGGCCCACACCGGCCACGATGGCGGCGGCCCGCAGCGATTCGAAGATCACCTCGCGGTCCACGCCCGCCTCGCGCAGCGTGTGCTCGTGCGCTTCCAGGCAGTGGGCGCAGCCGTTGATCGAGGAGACCGCGAACGACCACAGCTCGAAATCGGCCTTGTCGACGCCGGGGGAGCCGATGATCTGCATCCGCAGACCGGCCCGCAGGTCGTCGTAGCGGCCGCCGAGGAACGCCTTGCCCCGGTAGAACACATTGTTCATGCCCATGATCGAGGCGGCGCCGAGCGCGGCGTTGTACGCCTCGGCCGACAGGATGTCGGCGGCCTCCTCGGCGATCTCGCGCAGCGTCGTCGCCGACCGGGTCGCGGCCGCCGACGCCAGCAGGGTGCCCCACAGCTGCTGCTCGTTCAGCACGGTGGTGCGTGCCAGGGAGGACAGGTTGAGCTTGAGGTCCTTCGCGTACTCGGGGAGGGAGTTCTTCAGGTTCTCAATGCTCATTTCGTATGGTTCCTCTTGTCGATCTGGGCCCCGGCGGGCCGGTGTGGGAAGGTGCTCCCCGCATGGCGCGGGGCGCGGATTCGATAGGGGGAGCGGGGATTCCGGCTCAGACGCTGGCGGCGAGCAGCTCGCCGGCGTTGATGGTCGGGTCGCCCTTCTTCCAGTTGCAGGCGCACAGCTCGTCGGACTGCAGGGCGTCGAGCACGCGCAGCACCTCGTCGACGTTGCGGCCGACCGAACCGGCGGTCACCGAGACGAACTGGATCTCGTTGTTCGGGTCGACGATGAAGGTGGCGCGGTCGGCGACGCCGTCGGCGTTGAGCACACCGGTCGCGGCGGCCAGCTCACGCTTGAGGTCCGACAGGATCGGGAAGGGGAGGGTCTTGAGGTCCTCGTGCTGGGCCCGCCACTGGAAGTGCACGAACTCGTTGTCCACCGAGGCGCCCAGCACCTGCGCGTCGCGGTCGGCGAACTCGTCGTTCAGCTTGCCGAAGGCGGCGATCTCGGTGGGGCACACGAAGGTGAAGTCCTTCGGCCAGAAGAAGACGATGCGCCACTTGCCCGCGTGGTCGTCGCTGGTGATCTGGGTGAAGTAGTCGTCGGGCTGCTGAGCGTCGACCTTCGACAAATCTCCGCCGATGACGGCCTTGAGGTTGTATGCCGGGAACTGGTCGCCGATGGTCAGCAGGGCCATGCTGTCTCTCCTCGTGATTTCGTGGGTTTGACGTGCGAAAGCGTTCGTCAGTGATCTTGCCGAAAGAACGGTGAAAGGTAAAGGTGATCAGTCGCACTACACTGATAGGCGTGACTGATCAGACTTATCAGCCGACACTCTCGCAGCTGCGTGCGTTCGTGGCGATCGCGGAATACCGGCACTTCGGCACCGCGGCCGCCCGGCTCTCTGTGAGCCAGCCCACGTTATCGCAAGCGCTGGCCGCATTGGAAAACGGCCTGGGGCTGCAGCTGATCGAGCGCAGCACCCGCCGCGTCCTGGTCACGGCGGCGGGCATGCGGCTGCTGCCGCAGGCGATGGCGACGCTGGAGGCGGCCGACCGCTTCGTCGCCACGGCCACCGGCGACGGGCTGGGCGGCGCGCTGCGGCTGGGCATCATCCCCACGGTCGCGCCGTATGTGCTGCCGGGCCTGCTGCCCGAGCTGCGCAAGCGCCTGCCGGCCCTGGTGCCGCAGGTGGTGGAGGATCAGACCGCGCGGCTGCTCGAAGGGTTGCGCACCGGCGTGCTCGACGTGGCGCTGCTGGCGTTGCCCGCCGACGCGCCCGGCCTCGTCGAGATCCCGCTCTACACCGAGGAATTCGTGCTGGTCACCCCGCGCGGGCACGAGTTGGCCGGCCGCCGCGACATCGCGCCCTCGGTGCTCGGGTCGCTCCCGCTGTTGCTGCTCGACGAAGGGCACTGCCTGCGCGATCAGGCGCTGGAGCTGTGCCGCTCGGCCGACGTGCACCCCGGCGCCGTCGGCGATACGCGCGCCGCCTCGCTGGCCACGGTGGTGCAGTGCGTGGCGGGCGGGCTCGGTGTCACGCTCATCCCCGAGATGGCCGTGCCCGCCGAAACGGCAAGGGGCACACTGGAAACGGCGCGCTTCGCCGACCCGGCGCCGGGCCGCACCATCGGCCTGGCCTTCCGCGCGTCCAGCGCCCGGCGCGAGGACTACGAGTACCTGGCCGCCATCATCCGCGCGCAGCGGCCGCTGTGAGGCGTTGACCGGGCGGGCGGTGTCTGGGACGCTGCTGACGTGCGGATTCATCATCTCAACTGCGGCTCGATGGCGCTGGGCATGGTCGACCACTGCCTGCTGATCGAGACCGAGACCGGACTGGTCCTGGTGGACACCGGCTACGGCACGGCGTGCGTGCGCGATCCGGGCCGGATGGTCGGGCCCGCGCGGTTCGCCCTCGGCGCGGCACTGGCCGAGCACGAGACCGCCGTGCACCGCGTCCGGGCGCTCGGCCTGGACCCGGCGGACGTGCGCGACATCGTGCTCACCCACCTCGACCTGGATCACGCGGGCGGACTGTCCGACTTCCCCGACGCCCGCGTGCACGTGCACGGTCCGGAACTGCGGGCGGCCGAGAAGTCGCGGAATCCGCGGTACCGGCCCGCCCAGTGGGCGCACGGCCCGAAGTGGGAGATCAACGAGGCGAACGGCGGGGACGAGTGGTTCGGCTTCCGCGCCGTGCGCGAGCTCCCCGGCCTGCCGCCCGAGATCCTGGTGGTGCCGCTGTACGGCCACACCGCCGGGCACGTCGGCGTCGCCGTCGACACCGGGCAGGGGTGGTTGCTGCACGCGGGGGATTCGTATTACGTGGGCAGCGAAGTCGATCCGGTGCGCCCGCACACGCCGTTGATCTTCACGGTGCTGGAGGCGCAGTCATTGCTCAGTCAGGTGTTCCGGGACAACAAGCGGCGGTTGAGCGAGCTCAACCGCGAGCACGGGGGCGAGGTCACGGTGTTCTCGTCGCATGACACGAAGGCGTTCGAGCGGCTTTCGGGGTAAGCCAACGCCTTCGGCGTATTGCTCGGCATTTGGTGCCAATGCCACAGGTGTGGGTTGTGGCTCGGTCGGACTCCGGGTGTGTTCCGGGAGTCGCTCGGTGAGCCACCCCTTGCCCGCTGCGGCTGAGGCGCTGTCGGTGGGCGGCGGGATGACAAGCGTCGGCTGAGTGAACTCGGTCATGACCACGGGGCTTTGGTTCGGGCGGGTGTGGGGCCAAGTGCCTTATCCGTGATCGGGTGAAGTGCGCGTTCACCGGCCGACGTCGTCGGCCTTTGCTCGGCATCTAGTGCCGATGGCATACCTGTGGTTCTGGCAGGCGGGGGTTGGTGAGTGACGTTAGAGTTGGTCGGCAAAAGGGAGGAGAGTGCGTTGCACGATTCGACTGCCGGGCGGCTGAGCCGTGTCGCCGAGCCCGGGCTCGCCCTTTTCGCTTATGGCACACTGCAATTCCCCGAAGTGCTGATGCGGTTGATCGGGCGCTGCCCGGATCTGGCGCCCGCGCGGGTGCCGGACTGGCGGGTGGCAGCCCTGCCCGGTCGGGTGTACCCGGGCCTGGTGCCCGCGCCCGGTGCGACGGCCGTGGGGAAGCTGGTGACCGGGTTGAGCGAGCGTGAGTGGGCGGTGCTCGACGCGTTCGAGGACGACGAATACGAACTGCTGCCGGTGGAGCCCGAAGGGGTCTCCGGCATCGTGCTGACCTACGTGTGGACCGCCGAGGTCGACGAACACGACTGGCGCGCCGAGGAATTCGACGCCGAGCTGCTGGCTGACTTCCTCGCCCGCTACACACACGGCCAACTCGCGCCACCCTGAGCGAACCAGGGGATGCAGGCGCGAAAACCCCGGCTCCGGTGGGAAATCCCTTCGGGGCCGGGGTTTTTCGGTGGGTCAGGCGTGAACGCGCAGGGCGTGTGGTTCGATGGCGCCGCGGATCAGGGCGCGGCCGTCGACGGTCTCCGGCCGGTAGGGGAGCCTGGTCAAACGGTCCACCATGCCGGGCACCGGATCGTCGATCTCGTCCACCAGCCCGAACAGGAACGACCATTCGTGCTCGTCGCTGCCGTAGTGCACGACCGTGCCGAACTGGTCGTGGAAGCGCTGCCAGGAGCGCTTCAGGGTCTCGTTGCGCCACATCGTCGCGCACCCCGCCTGCGCGCTCAGCACGCCGCCGGGAGCGAGCAGAGCCCGACATCGGGACAGGAACTCCGACTCGTAGAGGCGGTTGTGCTGGGCGTCCTCCACCCGCTCGTCGGGCAGATCGATGACGATCACGTCGTAGCGGGCGCCGGTCCGGCGCGCGGTGGCCAGGAAGTCCCAGCCGTCGGCGTAGTGCACCGTGATCGGGCCCTCGCCGCGCACGGCGGCCTCGAGCTCGTCGGGGGTGTAGCCGTAGGGGAGGTGGCGCGCGCACAGCTCCACCTCGAGCTGATCGATGTCGACGTGATCGACGTGCGTCGCGCCCGCCGCCACCGACATCTGGCTGGCCACGCCCTCGCCGGAACCGATGATGAGGACGTTGTCGAGCTTCTCGGCCAGCACGAAGGCGGGCACCATCATCGCCTCGTGGTAGGTCAGCTGGGAATACTCGGTGGACTGGCGGTCGTCGTCGGAGAACAGGCTGACGCCCTGCTCGGTGCGCGCGATCACCATGTGCTGGAACGGCGTACGGGTGTCCACGATCACCTCGTGGAGATCCCAGAGGCGGGTCAGGCCGTCGCCGACCGGCTCCTCGATCCGCTGCGCGCCGTGTCCGCGGCGCACGACCTTCATCTGGACATCCTTCGGCGACAACGCGTCCCGCAGATGTTCGACGGCCTTCGTGGCGCCCGCGCCGATGCTGCCGCAGGTGAACACGTCGACGAAGATGTCGCCGGACTCCGGATAGGTGTGAATCGAGGCGTGGGACTCCGACAACAGCGCGAGGACGGTCACCCCCTGCGGTGCGAACTTCTTGTGCACGACATCGCAGATGGTGACGCCCGCCGCGATCAGAGACTCACGCAACGCCGATTCGAGTCGTTCGAGATCGTCGCACAGGGCTGCGTCGACACCACCGAACTCGGCCAGCACGTGCCAGCCGGTGAATTCCGCCGTCATAGGCAAACTCACTCTCGCTCAGCGCCCGAGACATGAACGGTCAAGGGCGGAAAACCATTGAAGGACACCGACGAATAGCTCGCGGTATAGGCGCCGGTGTCGAGGATCTGGAGGCGATCACCGGCTCGCAACGTGGTCGGCAGAAGGACCCGTGTGCGTTGATACAGTACATCGTCGCCGTCGCAGGTCGGACCGGCGATCACCGCCTCGTCGACGGGGTCTCCGTCACGGTCGGTGACGAAGCGGTAGGCGATGTACTCGTTCTCGGTCTCGGCCATGCCGTTGTAGCGGCCGATGTCGAGATACACCCAGCGCCGTCCGTCCGGCGCGTGACGCACGCCGACGACCTCGGCGTGGATGGTGCCCGCGTTCCCGACCAGCGCGCGGCCCGGCTCTATCACCAGATCCGCTGTCTCGGGCAGGAATTCGGCCGCCGCGGCGTTCACCACGGCGGCGATCTCGCTCAGCGCGGGCGCGGCGTCGGCGTACGAAATGGGCAGGCCACCACCGATGTTCACCGAGGTGACGCGAATATCTTTGTCCGCCAACGCGTCCGCGATCGCCCCCGCCTGCCGGATGCCGATCCGCCAGGCCTCGGGATCGAGCTGCTGGGACCCCACGTGGAAGTACGGACCCGCCACCGCGAGACCGAGATCACGCGCCCGCACCAGCAGGCGCAGCGCCTCGGCGGGGGTGCAGCCGAACTTCGCGCCGAACGGGGTGCGCGACTGCGGCGCCGAGGCCAGGAACCGGCACTCCACCTCCGCGCCCGGCGCCAGTTCGGCGATGCGCTCGAGATCGTCCTCGGTGTCGAAGGCGAAGCGGCGCACCCCGGCGGCGTGGGCGCGGGCGATATCGGCCGCCTTCTTGATCGGGTTGCCATAGCAGAGCTTGCTCGCGGCGACGCCCAGGCCCAGGCACAGGTCGATCTCCCCGATGCTGGCCACGTCGAACTCCGCGCCCTCGGCGTCGAGCAGCGTGATCAGCTCGGGCACCGGACTCGCCTTCACCGCGTAGCGGAGGCGCGAGCGCGCGCCGCGGGCACGCACGGCGGCGTCGAGCGCGCGGAAGTTCTCCCGGACGCGGTCCGGGTGGATGACGAGGTACGGGGATTCGGGCATGGTTGATCTTTCGCGTGGGCGGCAGCGGAGAGAGTATCAGCGGCCCCTACCCGGGAACGAATCCGTCGAAACCTGGAATTCTTCCGGTGTGGACAGGGGGGACGGCGCGGGGTGAGGGCCTACCCTTCGGACACCGTGACCTCGTCGAACACCACTTCGCCCGCCGCGTCGGACTCGGCCAGATCGACCACCGCCTCGATCGCCCAGCCGTGTTCACCGGCCGGATCGTCGAGGGTCTGGCGCACGTGCCAGAAGCCGGGACGAGTTTCCACCTGGAACATCTGCGGGCCGCGCGCGTCGGGCCCGGTTCCGATGCTCTCGTACTCCGCGAAGTACGGCGCCAGCGCGGCCTCCCAGTCCGGACCGGGGCCCAGCGCGGCCAGCTCGTCCCAGCGGCGCAGCGCGGCCAGATCCACCCGGCGGAACATGGCGTTGCGCACCATCACCCGGAAGGCGCGCTCGTTCGCCGAGATCGGGCGCACCGCCTCCGCGCCGAACGCGACCTGCTCGGCGTCGGCCTCCGCGCCGGGGCCGGTGAGCTGCTCCCATTCGTCGAGCAGGCTCGAATCCACTTGGCGCACCAGCTCACCCAGCCATTCGGTGAGGTCGTCGAGCTCCTCGGTGCGCGCGGCGTCGGGCACGGTGCGGCGCAGCGCGCGGTAGGCGTCGGCCAGATAGCGCAGCACCACGCCCTCCGAGCGGGCCAGCTCGTAGTGGGAGATCAGCTCGGCGAAGGTCATCGAGCGCTCCACCATGTCGCGCACCACCGACTTCGGCGACGGCGCGAACTCCGACACCCACGGGTGCCCGGCGCGGTAGGTCTCGTAGGCCGGTTCGATCAGCTCGGCCAGCGGCTTGGGCCAGGTGACCTCCTCGAGCAGCTCCATGCGCTCCTCGTACTCGATGCCGTCGGCCTTCATCTCGGCGACGGCCTCGCCGCGGGCCTTGTGCTGCTGGGCCATCAGCAGCTGGCGCGGGTCCTCCAGAGTCGATTCGATGAGTGACACCACATCGAGGGTATACGTGAGGGAGTCGCGGTCGAGGAGTTCGAACGCGGCCAGCGCGAACGGCGAGAGCGGTTGGTCGAGCGCGAAATCGCGTTGCAGATCGACGGTGAGGCGGGCGTAGCGGCCCTTGGCGTCGGGTTCCGGCAACTGCTGCACCACGCCCGCGTCGCGCAGCGCGCGGTACAGGCGGATCGCGCGCAGGATGTGCCTGCGCTGCGCCGGGCGCGGTTCGTGGTTGTCCTCGAGCAGGTGCCGCATCGCCTGGAAACAGTTGCCGGGCCGGGCGATCACGTTGAGCAGCATGGCGTTGGTCACCGCGAACCGCGACACCATCGGCTCCGGCTGGGCCGCGACCAGCCGGTCGAAGGTCTCCTCGCTCCAGGACACGAATCCCTCGGGGGGCTTGCGGCGCTGCACTTTTCGCTGTTTCTTCGGGTCGTCGCCCGCCTTGGCCAGCAGGCGGGCGTTCTCCACCTCATGCTCGGGGGCCTGCACCACCACCGTGCCCATGGTGTCGAAGCCCGCACGCCCGGCGCGCCCGGCGATCTGGTGGAACTCGCGCGCCTTGAGCCTGCGGGTGCGCACGCCGTCGAACTTGGTCAGGCCGGTCAGCAGCACGGTGCGGATCGGCACGTTGATGCCGACGCCGAGGGTGTCGGTGCCGCACACCACCTTCAGCAGACCGTCCTGGGCCAGCTTCTCCACCAGCCGGCGGTACTTCGGCAGCATGCCCGCGTGGTGCACGCCGATGCCGTGGCGGATGAGCCGCGAGAGCGTCTTGCCGAAGCCCGCCGCGAACCGGAAATCGCCGAGTGCCGCGGCGATCGCGTCCTTCTCGGCGCGGGTGGAGAAGTTCACGCTGGTCAGCGCCTGCGCCCGTTCCAGCGCGGCGGCCTGGGTGAAGTGCACGACGTACACCGGGGCCTGATGGGTGGTGACCAGTTCCTCGAGCGTCTCGGTGATGGGTGTGCGCACATACGAGAAGTGCAGCGGCACCGGCCTTTCCGAGCCCGAGACGACGGCGGTGGGGCGGCCGGTGCGGCGCTCCAGATCGCGGGCGAAGAAATCGACCTCGCCGAGCGTGGCCGACATCAGCAGGAACTGGGCGCGCGGCAGCTCCAGCAGCGGCACTTGCCAGGCCCAGCCGCGGTCGGGGTCGGCGTAGAAGTGGAACTCGTCCATCACGACCTGGCCCACGTCGGCGCCGGGGCCCTCGCGCAGCGCCAGGTTGGCCAGGATCTCGGCGGTCGCGCAGATGATCGGGGCGTCGGCGTTCACGGCGGCGTCGCCGGTGACCATGCCGACCTTGTCGGCGCCGAACACCTCGCACAGCGCGAAGAACTTCTCGCTCACCAGCGCCTTGATGGGCGCGGTGTAGTAGGTGCGCTGCCCCCGGGCGAGCGCGAACAGGTGCGCGCCGACGGCGACCAGGGATTTGCCCGAGCCGGTGGGGGTGGCCAGGATGACGTGGGATCCCGAGGCCAGCTCCAGCAGCGCCTCGTCCTGCGCCGGATACAACGGCGTGCCCTGCTCGGCGGCCCACATGCCGAACGTCTCGTACAGCGCGTCGGCGTCGGTACCCGGAATGTCGAGCAGCTCGGTCAGATCCACTCCGACCAGCTTAGGGGACGGTCCGCGCGCGTCCCGGTCCGGTGGTCACCCGTCCGTGACGGCGCCGCCGCCCGCGGAGTCTCAGGTGTTGTCGCCGCCCTCGTAGCCGCCCTGTTCGGCCAGGAACCGCTCGAACTCCGCGCCCAGTTCGTCGCCGCTGGGCAGCTCGCCGTCGCCGGCCAGCAGGCTGGACTGGCGCTCCTGGGAGGTGACGAAGCTGTCGTACTGGCGTTCCAGCGCGTGCACCACGGTCTCCACCTCGGGGTTTCCCGCGATGTGCTCGTTGACCTGTTCGCGGACCCGGGCCGCGGCCTCGCCCAGCGCCGCCAGTGGCAGCGTGAGCCCGGCGTTGTCGGCGACGTTCTCCAGCAGCGTCTGCGCCGCCTCGGGGTAGGCGGTCTGGGCCAGGTAGTGCGGCACGTGCACCGAGAACCCGACCGATTCGTGCCCGTGCTGGGCCATCCGGAACTCCAGCAGCGAGGACGCGCTGCCCGGCACCTGCAATTCGCCCGGCCAGCGCTGGTGATCGCCGATCAGGTCGCGGTCGGAGGAGTGCGCGGTGATACCGAGCGGACGGGTGTGCGGGATGGCCATCGGAATGGCGCTGAGCCCGATACTGCGCCGTACACCGAGCTGTTCGGCCAGCAGCCGCACCGCGGTGGTGAACTTCTCCCAGCGCAGGTCCGGTTCCAGACCCGCCAGCAGCAGGAACGGGGTGCCCGCGGTGTCGCGCAGCGCCCACAGGTTCAGCTCCGGCTCCGCGTAGTCGGCGAAGTGGTCGGTCTTGAACGTCATCAGCGGGCGGCGCGAGCGGTAGTCCAGCAGCTCGTCCACGTCGAACGAGGCGACCAGTTCGCTCTCCAGGCTCTCGCGCAGGTGCGTGGTGGCCAGGCGCACGGCGTGGCCCGCGTCGGTGAACCCCTCCAGCCCGTGGACCAGGACCGGGCCCGAGCCGTCGGCGGACGACAGCTGCGGAGCGGGGAACTCCAGTTCGTACATTCGCGACTCGTAGTCCATCGCGTACTCCTTCCTGCGCGGTCCGCCGTCGCGGCCGGTCGCGGGCAGCGCGGCGGGGGACCCACGTCCATTGTCCCCCATGGCGGCGCGGCGCACCGAACATGGTGCGGACACCGACCCGTACGTGATGCCAACAGTCGCGCGGCACCGCGCATTCCCGAACGCGTTGCGCCCCGCGCACTCCCCGGGTCGGCGTCGGCGTGGCATCGCGGCCGGGCACCGTGAGTTTGGCACAGTGGGCGTGTGACTGTGCCGGTTTCGTCGGGGCCGAGGTACGTGGTCGTCGCGCTGGCGCTCGCCGCGTGCGCCGCCCTGCTGGCCGGCTGCGGGCAGACCGTCACCGGCGAGCCCGTGGCCGTGGAGCAGCCGGTGCGGCGGGTCGACGCCCAGCTGAGCGCGTTGCTGCCCGATCCGGCGCGGTTTCCCGCCGGGTATCCCGCGGTGGTGCTGCCGCCCGAGGCGGCCGCGCAGGCCGCGGGGGATCTGAACGGCGTCGCGCGCGGTTCCTCGGTGCGGCCCGAGACGTGCGCGCCGCCCGAACAGCGGTACGGGCCGGACGACACGGTGATCGCGGTGGGGACCGCCGAGCGGACCCGCGCGACCCTGACGGTCGAACTCACCCGCACCGATGATCCGCTGTCCGCTCTGCGCGAACAGGTGCGCCGGTGCGGGGAACTGCGCGTGGGCCGGGCTGGCGCGACCGCGACGGTGACCACGACGCTCGACCCGTCCCCGCCGGTGGACGCCGACGACACGCTCGCCCTGCGGCGCACGGTCGCACCCGATGTGGGCGGCGCCGGGCTCACCCAGTCCATGCGGACGCTCGCCGGCCAGATCGGCGATGTGCGAATCACCGTGACGTACATGACATTCGGCGACGAAACCCCCGATACGGCGGCACTCGACGAGTTGTTCACCACGGCGGTGGGGAAGGTGCGCGCGGCCTAGGGTCTCGCGTGTCGTGATCGCCGGTCACGGAGCAGTCCGGCTCGGCTCCGAAAACTTGCGCCGTGCGTGTCTGTCGTTGCCGGGTACCCGAGCGCAGTCGGGCCGCCGGCGGCGGGAGCCGAGTGGCCGGCCCGGTTGCGCTGCGAGCCCGGCACGGGCCGGGTTGTGCACAGCCGCCGTGTTTTCCCCAGGCCTGTCATCGGCCCAGGTCGGCGCCCCGGCGGCGGTGCGCCGGGCGCGGAGCATGGCGGCATGACCACTCCAGCGAATCCGGCCCGCGGCACGGGCGCCGCGGCACGCACCGCAGCCACCGACCGTGCGCGCGCCGAACCGGCCGCCCCGGACATCGCCGTCCGCCCGCCGGGCGTGCGCCACCGCCCGCCGGGTGCCCGCCCCGCGCGAATCTGCCCGCGCCCGCAGGGAATCGGCCTCGACCGGCCCGCCCGATACCTGCGGGGCGATCCGGGTGAGGCCCGCGGCGGGTACATCCCGGAATGCGCGGAACCCTCGCCGATGTACCGGGGCGGCTACACCCGGCGCCCGGTGCGGGTGGACGATCCCGGCGAGCTGATCGCCGCGCTCCCCGCCATGGTCGGCTTCTACCCGCACCGGTCCCTGCTCGTCGCCGTGCTCGGCCCGCCGGTCGCGCCGGGCGCGAGCTCCGGGATCGCCGCCGTGGTGCGCTTCGACCTGGACCCGCCGGGTGGGCGGCGCGGTTCGGCGGCCGCGTTCGCGGACTGCGTGCGGCGCATCTGCGCAGCCGAGGGCGCCAGGGAGACGCTGGCGGTGATCGTCGACGACCGCATGGACCCGCCGCCACCCGGGGCCCACTCGGGGCACGTGGTGATCGCCGATCTGATGCTGCACCTGGGTGGCGACGGCATCCGCGTCCGCGGCGCCTGGGCCGCCACCGCGATCGAGGAGGGCGGGGCGTGGTGGAGCGTGCGCGGCCCGGTGTCGCAGGGGGAGCTCCCCGATCCGACGGCGTCCACCGTCGCACTGGCCCACGTCCTGGACGGGCGGCCGATCCTGCGCTCGCGCACCGAACTCACCGCGATCGTCCGGCCGGACGCCGCGCGGGTGGCGGAGGTGTCGGCCGCGCTCGGCGACGCGCTGGGCCGGGCGCGCGACCGGCTCGCGGCGGCCGTGCGCCACGACGACGTCACCGGATACCGCAGGCGGGCACTGGAATACGTGCTGTGGCAGGTGGCGTGCGCGGGCTCCGGCACCATTCCGGCCGCGCGCGAGATCGCGGAAGTGCTTGCCGCCCTGCGTGATCGCACGGTCCGCGACGCGATGTTCGCGCTCGCCGCGGGCGACCACGCCGCCGACGCCGAGCGCCTATGGGTCACGCTGGTGCGGGCCGCGCCGGGTCGCGACCGCGCCGAGGCGGGCGCGTTGCTCGGCTACAGCGCGTATCTGCGCGGGGACGGCCCGCTCGCCGGTATCGCGCTGGAGTCCGCGCTCGACGCGGACCCGGACCATACGATCGCGATGCTGCTGGACACGGCGCTACGGGCGGGCATGCGCCCGGAACAGCTGCGCCGCCTCGCCCGCACCGGTCACGATACCGCCGCCCTGCTGGGCATCGATCTGGGACCGGTACGGACGTGAGGGCGGCGTCAGGGGGCGCTGTGCGCGCGAGAACCGAGGGAGCGCAAGAACTCCCACGCGTCGGCGACGATCACGTCCAGATCGGTGTGGCGCGGTGCCCAGCCGAGCTCGGCGATCACCCGTTCGCTGGAGGCGATGAGGGTGGCCGGATCGCCCGGCCTGCGCGGCGCGTCCTGTGCGGCGATCGGCAGGCCGGTGACCCGCTCGCACGCCGAGATCACCTCGCGCACCGAGAATCCCGCGCCGCTGCCGAGGTTGTAGATCCGGTGCACGCCCGGTTCCGAGGCGCGCAACGCCAGCAGGTGCGCGTCGGCGAGATCGCGGATGTGGATGTAGTCGCGCACCGCGGTGCCGTCGGGGGTGGGCCAGTCGGTGCCGAACACCGAGATGGCCTTGCGGTGCCCGAGCGCGACCTGGAGCACGAGGGGGATGAGATGCGTTTCCACCACGCGGTTCTCGCCGAGGCCGCCGTAGGCGCCCGCCACGTTGAAGTAGCGCAGGCTCGTGGCCGCCAACCCGTGCGCGATCGCGTAGGAGGTGATCGCGTGATCGATGGCGAGTTTGGAGGCGCCGTAGGGGTTGGTGGGCGCGGTGGGCGCGTCCTCGGTGATCGGCACCCGTTCGGGCTCGCCGTACACGGCGGCGGTGGAGGAGAACACCAGGCGCGGCGTGTTCGTCAGGCGCATCGCCTCGAGCAGTTCGAGGGTCTTCACCACGTTGCCGTGCCAGTACTTCTCCGGCTGCTGCACCGATTCGCCGACCAGCGACTGCGCCGCGAAATGCAGGACGCCGTCGAAGGATTCGGCGCGCAGCAGGGCGGGCGCCGCCTCGGCCACATCGCCCGGCACGAACCGGGCGCCCGCGGGCACGCCCTCGGCGTTACCGGTGGAGAGATCGTCGACGACGACCACCTCGTGGCCGTCTTCGAGCAGGACCTGCGCGCAGACGCCGCCGACGTAGCCGGCGCCGCCCGTGACCAGAAGTCTCACGGATCAGACCAGCCTGACCTGGACGGCGTGCGCCATCTCGTCGGACAGTTCGAAGCCGTCGTGACCGGGAACGGTGATGATCACCGAACCGGGCTTGGTCTCCACGGTGACGCGGGCGTCCGGCACCACGCCCGCTTCCCGCAGCTGACCGATGACCTCGGGGTCGGTCTGGATGTGCTCGGCGAGGCGGCGCACCACGACCGCGTGCACCTGCCCGTGCGGCAGCTCCGAGAGCCGAACCAACTGCTCCTCGATCGCGACGGGTGCCTCGACACCCAGTTCGTCCAGTCCGGGGATCGGGTTGCCGTACGGCGAGGTGGTGGGGTGATTGAGCACCTCGACCAGACGCCGCTCCACGTCCTCGCTCATCACGTGTTCCCAGCGACACGCCTCGGCGTGCACGTTCTGCCAGTCCAGGCCGATGATGTCGACCAGCAGGCGCTCGGCCAGCCGATGCTTGCGCATCACGGCGACGGCCATGCTGCGCCCCTTCTCGGTGAGCTCGAGGTGACGGTCGCCCGCGACCAGCAGCAGGCCGTCGCGTTCCATGCGCGCGACGGTCTGGCTCACCGTCGGGCCGCTCTGCTCGAGGCGCTCGGCGATCCGGGCGCGCAGGGGCACCACGCCCTCCTCCTCGAGGTCGTAGATGGTACGGAGATACATCTCCGTGGTGTCGACCAGATCCTTCACCTGTTACCCCTTCGTCGGCACGAATTCTACCCACGCAAGCTCGTTGGGCCGTGTGCCGGACCGGTACGCGTCCCGACGCCGGAACCCCTGTCGGCGCACGGGCTGTCGCCGCGTTCGCACTTGTTCTCTTTCTACTGCATGCGAACGTCCGACGGGGCCGGTAGCTTCCCGCGTACCGTTGCGAGCATGGCCACTGCACCCTCGGCGTCCTCCCGGGAACCCGGGGCGCGCCGGAGCGGGAGCACCGTCGTCTGGAGCGATCGCTATGTCGACTACTCCTGGACTCCGGAGCACCCGATGAAACCGGCGCGCCTGAAGTTCACCATGGCGTTGGCGGAAAGTCTCGGATTGTTCGACGGTGTCGAGCGCTTGGAGCCGGCGGAGGCGGGCCTGCCCGACCTGCTGCGCGTCCACACCGCCGACTACATCGAGGCCGTGCGGCACGCTGTCCAGCCCCCTGGCGAACCGGTGGCGCCACCGTACGGCCTCGGGTCCGCCGACAACCCGGTGTTCCCGCGGATGCACGAGGCGGCGTCGGTGATCGTCGGCGGCACCCTGGCCGCCGCGCGCGAGATCGCCGAGGGCCGCACCCGCCGGGCCGTGAGCATCGGGGGTGGTATGCATCACGCCATGCCCGACTCGGCGGCCGGCTTCTGTGTGTACAACGACGTGGCGGTCGCCATCTCGTGGCTGCTCGACCACGGCTTCGACCGGATCGCCTATATCGACGTGGACGTGCACCACGGCGACGGGGTGCAGCGGGTGTTCTACACCGACCCGCGGGTGCTCACCGTGTCCATCCACCAGCACCCGGCGACGCTGTGGCCCAACACCGGCTGGCCGGAGGAGACCGGTCTCGGCGCGGCGGAGGGCACGGCGATCAACCTGCCCGTGCTGCCGGGCACCCCCGACGCGCAGTGGTTGCGCGGATTCCACGCGGTGGTGCCGAGCGCGGTGGCGGCGTTCCGCCCGCAGATCGTGGTGAGCCAGTGCGGGGTGGACACCCACCGGGAGGACCCGCTGGCCGATCTCGCGCTCACCGTGGACGGGCAGCGCGCGGCGTTCCTGGCGATGCGCGACCTGGCCGACAAGTACGCCGAGGGCCGCTGGCTGGCCGTGGGTGGCGGCGGCTACGGACTGGTGCGCGTGGTGCCGCGGGCGTGGACCCACCTGCTCGCGGCCGCGCTGGACCGCGAGATCCCCACCGGCACCGCGATTCCCGCGGACTGGCTGGAGATGATCGGGGCGGCCGCGCCGTCGATCACCCCGCCGCGCACCATGGGCGACGGAGGGAACATCGAGTTCCGCCCCTGGGACGGTCCCGGGGGCGCCGTCGAAACCGGGGACGCCAGATTCGACCGCCTCCAGCGGTCCATCGACACGGCCGTATCGGCCACCCGCCGGGCGGCTTTCGGCGCGCTCGGTCTCGATCCGGAGGACCCTCGTGACTGACCAGCCCCTCGTCCCGGACTCGCCGTCGACCCCGGCCGTGCCGCCCCCGCCGCCGGAGCACTGGTTCGCCGACGTGCTCGCCTCCGACGGGGGCGTGGTGCGCCTGCGCCCGGTCACGCCCGAGGACGCCGAGCGCATCCAGGAATTCCACCGGGCGCTGTCCGAGCGCACCCGGTATCTGCGGTATTTCGGTCCGTACCCGCGGATTTCGCCCAAGGAGCTGTACCGCACGACCCACCTCGACTACCACGACCGCGTCGGGCTGGTGGTGGAGCTGGGGGAGTCGATCATCGCGGTCGGCCGCTACGAACTGCTCGATCGCACCGGTCCGCGCGCCGCCGAGGTCGCGTTCGTGGTGGCCGACGAACACCAGGGCCGCGGGCTGGGCTCCATCCTGCTCGAGCATCTGGCCGGTGCGGCGGCGGAGAACAAGATCGAGACCTTCGTGGCGGAGGTGCTCGCGGAGAACACTGTGATGGTCACCGTGTTCCGCGAGGCCGGCTACCAGGTGGAGCGCAGCCGCGACGGGTCGGTGCTGCACCTGGAGTTCGCCATCGACCCCACCGAAGCGCTGGTGTCCGTGCGGGATTCGCGCGAGCGCGCCTCCGAGGCGCGCAGCGTCGGCAACCTGCTCGCACCGCGGTCGGTGGCAGTGATCGGGGCGACACCCGCGGTCGGGCGGGTCGGCGGCGCGGTGCTGGCGAACCTGCTCTCCGGGGTGTTCCAGGGACCGGTGTTCCCGGTGAACCCGACGCGTCAGGCGGTGCGCGGCGTGCGCGCGTACGCGACGGTCCGCGAGATCCCCGACGAGGTGGACGTGGCCGTGGTCGCGGTGCCCGCCGAGGCGATCGACTCGGTGCTCGACGACTGTATGGCCAAGGGCGTCAAGGGACTGGTGGTGCTCACCGCGGGCTTCGGGGAGACGGGCACCGAGGGGATGTCGGCCGAGCGCGCCCTGGTCGCGGCCGCGCGGATGCACGGGATGCGGGTGGTGGGGCCGAGCGCCCTCGGCATCGCCAATACGGATCCGGCGGTCTCGCTCAACGCGACCTTGGCCCCGGTGCTGCCCGCGCGCGGGCGCATCGGATTCTTCTGTCAGTCCGGCCCTTTGGGCGCGGCGATCCTCGCCGAGGCCGCGGCACGCAACCTGGGGCTGTCGACGTTCGTGTCGGCGGGCAACCGCGCCGACGTGTCCGGCAACGACCTGCTCCAGTACTGGGACACCGCGCCCGACACCGACGTGATCCTGCTGTATCTGGAGAGTTTCGGTAATCCGCGCAAGTTCTCCCGCATCGCGCGGCGGGTGGCGCGCGGCAAGCCGATCGTCGCGGTGAGCAGCGGGCGTCAGGTGGCGCGCGGCGGGGCGTCCGGCGATATGGACCGCTCGATCGTGCGAGACCTGTTCGCGCAGGCCGGCATCGTGCAGGTGGACTCGATCTCGGAGCTGTTCGACTGCGCGGCACTGCTGGGGTATCAGCCGCTGCCGGGCGGGCCCCGTCTCACGGTGATCAGCAACAGCACGGCGCTGAGCTGGCTGGCGGCCGACGCCGCGCGCGGTGAGGGACTCACGGTGGGCGAGCCGGTGGACCTGGGGCCGCAGGCCACACCCGGTGCGTACCTGGACGCGGTGGTGGAGGCGTTGCGCTCACCCGAAACCGATTCGGTCATCGTGGTTTTCGCGCCGCCGGTGCCCGTGCCGATGGGCGCGTTCGCCGACGCCATCCGGGAGGCGGCGAGCGCGGTGCCCGAGGCGGAGAAGCCCATCCTCGCGACATTCGTGGCCGAGCAGGGCCTGCCGAATCTGCTCACGGTGCGCGGGCCGGGCGGGATGGCGGTGCGCGGGTCCATCCCGTCCTACCCCGATCCGGAGCGGGCGGCCCGCGCCCTCGCGCGGGTGCGCCGGTACGCCGAATGGCGCACCCGCCCGGGTTCGGCGGTGGTGCGACCCGAGGGGATCGACGCCGAGCGCGCGCGGGAACTGGTGTCGCGGTGGATGGCGGAGTCCGGTGGGCGGTGGCTCACCGACCTCGAGGTGGCGGAACTGCTGGCGTGCTACGGGATCCGGGTGGTCGACTTCCGGGAGGTGCGCGACGCCGAGGAGGCAGTCGCGGCGGCAGAGGAACTCGGCTATCCGGTGGCGGCGAAGGCGACGGGGGAGATGTGGCGGCGCCGCCCCGACCTGTCGGGTGTGCGCCTGGACCTGTGGCGGCCCGAGGCGGTGCGGCAGGCCTACGCCGACCTGGTGGAGGTCTGCGGGGACCCGGTGCTGCACATCCAGAAGATGGCGCCCAAGGGCGTGGGCTGCATCGTGCGGGTGCAGGACGATCCGTCGTTCGGTTCGGTGATCGAGTTCGGCCTGTCGGGCATGATCATCGAATTGCTCGGCGACCGCGCCTACCGCGCGCTGCCGCTCTCGGCCGACGAGGCGGCCGCGCTGATCGACGCACCGCGCGCCGCGCCCCTGCTGTCGGGCACACCGGCCAGCCCACGCGTGGACAAGGCCGCCCTCGCCGAACTCGCCCAACGCATTTCGGCCCTCTTCGACGACCTCCCGGAAATGCGGGAACTCTCCTGCGACCCCGTCCTGGCTTCGCCCACCTCCGCCGCCATCCTCCACGCCCGCGGCCGCGTCGGCCCCGAACCCAGCCGCTTCGACACCGGCCCCCGCCGCCTGGCCTGACGCCCCCAGAGGCTATCGGGAACGGAACTCACGGCGAGCCTGTCGGTGGCCGGGGTGGACGAACGCCCCGGGCGGATGAGCGGGGAACTCGTGACGGCGGTCGGGGTGGGCTGACGGGCCCGGAGGATTCGGGGATGGAACTCACCGCGGACCTGGCGGCGGCCGGGGTGAGCGGATGCCTCGAGCCGATTCGGGATGGTACTCGTGGCGGACCTGGCGGCGGCCGGGGTGAACGGAAGCCCGAGCCGATTCGGGGATGGAACCCGGCTTGATCTGGGACGATCGAGATTCGATCAGAGAGGCTCGGGATGAAAGGTGCGGGGGTCGCGGGGTTGGCCGCGCTGGTGTGCTCGGCCGCCGCCTGTGCGTTGCCGTTCGGGGCCGGGTCGCCGGTGGTGCGGGAGGATGAGCTGGAGCGGTCGGTGCGGCAGTCGCTCGGGGAGGAACTGGGGCAGGAGCCGGAGGTGGACTGCCCCGGCGATCTGGAGGGCACCGCGGGCACGACGATGCGGTGCGCCTTCACCGCGGAGGGCAAGACCTTCGACCTGACCGTGACGGTCACCTCGATCGAGAACGACACGGTCAAATACGACATCGAAGTCGAGTCCGCGCCGTGACGCGACGCCGACAAGAGTTCGCCGACCGGCTCGCGCGAACCCGGAGGGGGGCGGGACGCGCGGACACCGGTCGGCGCTGACGGTGACCGGAACGGTCACCGAGCTGGGGGCCCGAGCCGCGGGAAAGCGGCGCCCGGCGGGTGGATCAGCTGGCGTAGGCCCGCAGGCGGTCGGCCCGCTCACCCTTGCGCAGCTTGGACATGACCTCGCGCTCGATCTGGCGCACCCGCTCGCGGGACAGCCCGAACAGCTTGCCGATCTGGTCGAGGGTGCGGGGCTGGCCGTCGTCGAGGCCGAACCGCAGGCGGATCACCTGCTGCTCGCGCTCGTCGAGGGTGGCGAGCACGCTGCGCACGTCGTGGTGCAGCAGGCCCGCGATCACCGCGGACTCGGCGGAGGTGGCCTCGGAATCCTCGATGAAATCGCCGAGCGGGGCCTCTTCGTCGTTGCCGACCGGCATGTCCAGGCTCACCGGGTCGCGGCTGTGGTCGAGCAGATCGGAGATCTTCTCCACCGGGATGCCGGACTCGTTGGCCAGTTCCTGGTCGGTCGCCTCGCGGCCCAGCTGCTGATGCAGTTCCCGCTTGATCCTGGCCAGCTTGTTGACCTGCTCCACCAGGTGGACGGGCAGGCGGATGGTGCGGCTCTGGTCGGCCATACCGCGGGTGATGGCCTGGCGGATCCACCAGGTGGCGTAGGTGGAGAACTTGAAGCCCTTGGCGTAGTCGAACTTCTCCATCGCGCGGATGAGGCCCAGGTTGCCCTCCTGGATGAGGTCCAGCAGCGGCATGCCGCGGCCGGTGTAGCGTTTGGCCAGTGACACCACGAGGCGCAAGTTGGCTTCCAGCAGGTGGGCACGGGCGGCCTGGCCCTCGCGCACGATGATCGCGAGATCCTTCTTGCGGCTCGCGGAGAGCCGCTTGCCCGTCTCCAGCAGGTGCTGGGCGTAGAGGCCCGCCTCGATGCGCTTGGCCAGCTCGACCTCGTCGGCGGCCGTGAGCAGCGCGGTGCGGCCGATCCCGTTCAGGTACACGCGTACCAGGTCGGCGGCGGGGCTCTGGGCGTCGAGGTCCGAATCGCTGGTGCGCACACGAGTGGTGGCGGGGCTTGTCATGACTTGCCTCCTGTCGGTGGTGTCTCACTCCGAACAACGGACCCGACACGGAGAAAGTTCCCCGCACAGGCGCCGATAAACCGCGCTGAACTGCGGCTTTCGGCACCTGCGTCTGAGAAGTTCCTGAGAACAGCGCGCCGGGGAACTCGCGGGGGTCGTCTCGGACCCGACCGGCGCGCTCCGCCTCACCCGGCGGACGGAACCGGACGGATCAGACCGTGCCGCACCAGGCCCGCCACGACCGCGAGCGCGTCGGCCGCGAGTTCCGGGGTGACGTCCTCGTATCCGTGGGCGAGTGCCAGCAGTTCGACCAGCTCGTATAACGGGAGCCCGTCGGAGCGCATTCCCGCGACCAGGGAGATCGTCGTCCCGTCCACCTCGTGCTGCCAGCGCGGTCCGTCGCCGCGGTGCAGGCGCGCGACGCGTTCGTCCCAGCCCTCGGGGCCGGGCAGGAACACCCGCTCGAGGGCGGTGGCGGGATCCACGGCGAATCGGGTGGACCAGGCGAG
Source organism: Nocardia puris (assembly GCF_003315035.1). Taxonomy (GTDB): domain Bacteria; phylum Actinomycetota; class Actinomycetes; order Mycobacteriales; family Mycobacteriaceae; genus Nocardia; species Nocardia puris. The sequence goes on along the minus strand of NZ_QNRE01000001.1, from coordinate 507,314 downwards.
CCCTTCGTCGGCCGCCGCGGCGCGCAACCAGGCCGACCGCTCGAAGTAGGCGCTCGCTTCCGCGCCGAGCGGGTCGTCGAACCCGTGGGTGAGGTCCTCGGCGAGCAGTTCGGTGGGGCCGTCGATCGCGCGCAGGTAGACGAAGCCGAATCCGATGCCCTCGACGCCGGCGGCGGCGAACGCGTCCAACCAACGTTCGGCCCGCTCCTGCGCGGCGGGATCGCGCGGGTCCAGCCCCGCGTCGCGCAGCCAGGTGCCCACGTACAGGGCGGGATCGGCGACGTCGCGCTGCACCACCCAGGCGTCCACCCCGTGCGCGGGCAGCCAGGAGGAGACCCGGTGGCGCCAGTCCTCGCCGTCGACGTGGACCCAGGCCGAGAGCATGGCGGCGGTGCCGCCGGGGGCGAGTAGATCGGGCGCCCGGGAGATGACCAGTTCGCTTGCGCCGTCGAGCGCCAGTCCGGAGTCGCGATAGGTGTGCTCGATGCGCGCCGGACCCACGACGAACGGCGGATTGGCGACCACCTGATCGAAACGCCTGCCCGCGACCGGCTCGAACCACGAGCCTTCCAGCAGTTCGATGTCGAGGTCGTTGAGCGCGGCGGTGGCCTCGGCCAGCCACAGCGCGCGCGGGTTCACATCGGTCGCCGTGACCGAGCGGGCGTAGGGCGCCGCGTGCACCGCCTGCACGCCGCAGCCCGTGCCGAGATCGAGCACGGTGCCGACCGGACGGGTCGGGGTGGCGCGCAGCAGCGACAGCGAGGCGTGGCCGACGCCGAGCACGTGATCCTCGGTCAGCGTGCGCCTGCGCATGGAGTCGTCCAGATCGGACAGGATCCAGCGGTTGCCCGCGCCCGCGTCGAGGGGGCGCAGGTCCAGCGCGGCGCGGATCTCGTCGCCGTCGCGGGTGAGCAGGCCGGCCGCGAGCGCGCGCTCCACATCGACGGGCGCGAGCGCCGCGCTCACCTCCCGCTCCGGCAGCGCGTCGCCGAGCAGCAGCAGGCGGATCAGCGTGCCCAGCTCACCGAGCGCACGGGCGGCCCGGCGCACCGGCACCGGCTCGGACCGGCCCAGCGCCGCGTGCACGTCCTCGCCCAGCGCGGTGAGCAGGGTGTCGGCGTCGTACCCGATCCGGGTCAGCGTCGCCCGCAGATCCGGGCACAGCGCGGTGAGCAGGGAGCCGGTGGTCGTCTGATTCGCAGGCACCCCCGTACTCTGCCACCGCCGGCGACCGGCCCCATATCCGCGCGCCCGGTGTCGCGCCCCGATCGCCTGCCGAGAGGAGTGCCCTTCGCACGGGGCGATCACCGCAGTGACGACTGGATGCTGGCAGTGGTCCGCTGACCAGAGTCGAATCCGTGGCCGCTCCCGGGGCATCCGGTGGTGGGGGAGACGCCACGCATGCCGAGACAACGGTTGGTTGGTGGATTGCACCGCCCGGTCGGGCCGCGTCCCGGGTGCGGTCGCAGCGGTGGGCGTGGCGGGCGCTGGGATGCGGTCGCTCCTGCGAGTCGGATCCGGTTGGCTCCGCTCCGGTTTCCGGAGGGGAGCGGACTCGATACCGTCGGGACGCCCCCTACACCCCTTCCGGGTCGCGGCTCGTCACGCAGTACTCCAGGTCGGCCGGGTCGGTGAGGACGATCCAGTGCTCGTGGCGGCGCACGACGGTGGCGCCGAGGGATTCGTGCCAGGCGGCGGTGGCGTCGATGTCCGAGGAGGACAGGTCGATGTGGGCGGTGGTGGGACGGTCCTCGCCGAGGCGCTGCAACAGGAGCTGGATCGGCAGCTGGTCGGCCGACCGCAGGCGGGCGAATTCGGGCAGGCGGCCCGTCGTGTACTCCCAGCCGGTGAGTTCGCTCCAGAACTGGGTCTCGGTGGCGTGCGCGGAGTCTCCGATATCCAGACAGACCTGGTCGAGGCGGGTGAGGGTGCCGTCGGGCGCGCGGAAGGCGGGCGCGGGGGCGCCTTGGGCGCGCCCCGACGGCGTGAAGCAGAAGATCTGCCCGCCCGGCGAGCGCAGCACCGCGTAGTCGGGGTGGTTGGCGACCAGGTCGGCGTCCAGGTCCAGGGCCGCGCGCACGGCGGTGGCGATGTCGTCGACGTCGAAGTCCAGGTGTACGCCGCCCAGTCCGGCGACCGACTGCATCTTCACGCCGGCCGCGGCGAACAGCGCGGGATCGGGGAGCAGCGTGAGGAATTCGTCGTTCGGGCCGCGACGGGGCGAGAGGGCGGTGCCCGTGATCGTCGACCAGAACGCGGCGCAGTCGTCGAAACGTTGTGCGGGACGGTCCAGGAAGGCCCATGCCCAGCGAATCACGGTGTTCTCCTGTGTGGTTCGGCGCGGGCCGGTGTGGTGGGCGCCACGCGGTGCGGCACACACAGTAGGGCCCGGTGCGAGACGTGTCGAGGCGACGTGGCGTGATCTCGAGGTTCTGTGACGTTTCTGCCACTAGTTCGCGGGGGTAACCTCCGGCAAGCTCGGCGGGTGACCGAACTGCGTACCTCACCGGCGGCCACCGGTTCCGGCCGCCCGCACCCCGCCTGGATCGTGGCCGGCGTCGGCTTCGTCGCCCTGCTGGGCGCGGCCGCGTTTCGCTCGGTGCCGAGCGTGCTGCTCGGCCCGCTGCACGAGGAGTTCGGCTGGTCGCACGGCACCATCGGACTGGCCGTCTCGCTGAATCTGCTGCTCTACGGGCTGATCTCGCCGTTCGCGGCGGCGCTGATGGACCGGTTCGGCATCCGCCGGGTGGTGGTGTGCGCGCTGGTGCTGGTGGCCGCGGGCAGCGGCCTCACCGTCTTCATGACGCAGGCGTGGCAGCTGGTGGCGACTTGGGGACTGCTCGTCGGCGTCGGCGTGGGGTCGATGTCGATGCCGTTCGTGGCGACCATCACCGGACGCTGGTTCGTCCGCCATCGCGGCCTGGTCACCGGCGTGCTCACCGCGGCGGGCGCGACGGGCCAGCTGATCTTCCTGCCGTTGATCGCCGCGCTGGCCCAGGACCACGGCTGGCGGTTGCCCGCGCTGGTGGTGGCGGGTACCGCGCTGGCGGTGGTGCCGCTGGTGCTGCTGTTCATCCGCGAGTACCCGAGCGATGTGGGCGTCGCGGCGTACGGCGCGCAGCCCGGCGCGGACGCGCAAGTGCGCGTGCCCGCGGCCGGTGCGTCGCGGGCGCTGACCGTGCTGGGCCGCATCGCGCGCACCCGCGGATTCTGGCTGCTGGCAGGCGGTTTCGCGGTGTGCGGGGCCTCGACCAACGGGCTGGTCGGCACGCATTTCGTGAGCGCGGCGCACGACCACGGAATGCCCCCGACCACGGCGGCGGGCCTGCTCGCGCTGGTCGGGGTGTTCGACGTGGCGGGCACCATCGCCTCGGGCTGGCTCACCGATCGCGTCGACCCCCGCTACCTGCTGCTGGCCTACTACAGCCTGCGCGGGCTGTCGCTGATGATCCTGCCCTCGCTGTTCGCGCCGCACACCGAGCCCAGCATGTGGGTGTTCGTCGTCTTCTACGGCCTGGACTGGATCGCGACCGTGCCGCCGACGGTGGCGCTGTGCCGGGAACTGTTCGGCGACGACGGGCCGGTGGCGTTCGGGTGGGTGTTCGCCTCGCATCAGATCGGGTCGGCGTTGGCGGCGACCGGCGCGGGCGTCATCCGCGACGCGCAGGGCAGCTACGACCTCGCCTGGTACGTGGCGGGCGCGCTGTGCGGACTGGCCGCCCTGATGTCGATCCTGGTGCGGCGGCGCGCCGGGTGAGCCTCAGCCGTCGATCGCGTTGTGCGGCGTGGACTCGATCGCGCGGCGCGGGCGGTCCCAGCGGCTCGGCTCGTCCTTGCTGCGCGGCGGCCGGTCGTTGGCGATGAGCACCGCGATCCACGGCAGCGGCACCGAGGCGCCGATGATGAGCAGCGAGATCCACGGATTGGCCCAGATCCCGTAGGCGGCACCGGCCAGCACCAGTGCGGGTATGCGGAACGCCATGATGATCGTGTAGCGGCGCACCCGCGCCCGGTGCTGATCCTCCAGCGACGGGGCGGCCTCGGTGATGAGCACCGGATGTTCTCGGTCGGCGCCGGGGAAGTACCCCCGCGATCGCTTGGTGGAGGTGGGCACCGTGACATCCGGCCCGTGGTCGCTGTCGCCGGCGTTCGGGGTATCGCCGTCCTGCTGCATACCTCGAGTCTTCCACTCCGCGCCCGCCCTGCACACCCCGAGGTCGGTTCTCCTCGCCCGCGAGCGGGCCGGCCGCCGCATGCGGCATCATGGAATCCGTGAGTACCGACACCCTGGTTCGCCCGGATACGACGACCGACGAGACGACGGGCGACGACACCCCGAAGTTCTTCCACTACGTGAAGAAGGACCGGATCGCGGAGAGTGCCGTCATGGGCACCATGGTCGTCGCCCTGTGCGGCGAGGTCTTCCCCGTCACCCGGTCCCCGAAGCCCGGCTCCCCGGTCTGCCCGGACTGCAAGAAGGTCTACGAGACCCTCCGCAAGGGCGACTGACTCGAACGTCGTCGCGCCGCACCTCGCGCGGTGCGGCGCGTTGTCGTGCTCGGTGTGCGGTGCTCCAGGTTGTGCGCAGTGCTCTAAGTTGTGCGCAGTGCTCTAAGTTGTGCGCAGTGCTCTAAGTTGTGCGCAGTGCTCTAAGTTGTGCGCAGTGCTCTAAGTTGTGCGCAGTGCTCTAGGTTCCGCGGAGGGCGTCGGGCACCTGGGCCAGCGTTCCGTCGTCCTCGGCACGCTTCTCGACGGACTCGGCCGGCGGATCGTCCTTCGCCACCGGCTCCTTCACCAGCGACACCGTCGCCTCCTCGTCGTCCCCGCGCACCTGGTTGGTCCACCACTCCTTCATCTGCTCGATGCGGGTGGCGCGGGCGGGCCAGAACTCCTGGACTGCGGCGTTGAACTCGGCGCCGAGGATCACCGCGAAGCCGAGCGAGAACGTGAACAGCAGGAACGCGATCGGGGTGGCCAGCGCGCCGTAGCTGACGCCGGTCTCGGTGATCCAGGACAGGTAGCGCCGCAGCCCCTCACTGGCCGCCATGAAGAACACGCCGGCCACCAGCGCCCCGCCGAAGAGCCGGTGCCAGGGCAGCGTGCGGTGCAGCGCGAGCTTGTAGAGGGTGGTCAACCCGACGATGAGCAGCAGGCCGACGCCCGGATAGTAGAAGCTGTCCACCAGCCGCAGCCCCGGCTCGCGCCACGAATCCGGCAGTACTCGCCCGATCAGGGTGGGCCCCAGCGCCACCAGCGGCAGGATCAGCACCGCCGCCACCAGGAACTGCACGTAGAGCAGCAGCGCGAAGATGCGCTGCCACACCGGGTGCCTGGCATCCTTCTGGTCGTGCGCCTCCACGATGGCGTCCACGAACGTGGCCATCGCCGAGGAACCCGCCCACAGCGAGAGCACGAAGCCCACCGACACCACCGCACCGCGCCCGCGGCCCAGCACATCGGCGACGGTGGGCTCGATCAGATCGTTCACCACGGCGGGACTGAACAATTCCCGGCTGAACGTGATGATCTTGGAATTCACGATCTCGACGGTGTCGGGCCCGAACCAGCCGCCCACGTACCCGAGGCTGCCGAGCACGCCGAGCAGCAGCGGCGCCAGCGAGAGCGTCTGCCAGAACGCGGCCGCCGCCGATTTGGCGAAGATCGAGTCGTGCCAGGCCTTCACCGCCACCCGCACCACGAGCCTGCGGGCCTGGCGCAGCCCGTGGCGCACCCGGCGCGCCGCGGCGGCCGGACCGCGTGGCGGCACGCCACCGCCGCCGCTGTGGACCGGCTCCTCGCCGTCCCACGCGGCGCCCTCGGGTAGCGCGCTGACATCGGACATGTGCCTACAGCATCGCGCACCGGGCCGCCGCGCACAGCGGCGTCCCCGCGACGTGTCGGCGGGCGACGGGTGAACATCGTGCGCGAACCCCCGATCGCTGTGACGCGGATCAAGCCCGCCGCGTCGGTTTGGCGACACGCCGTCACGGGCCGCTACTGTCTTCTTCGTGACGGGTTCGGATGGCGCTGCGGCGGGAGATGGGGCGACTCCGGGCAATTCGCACACGCCCGCCGGCGGGGGTTCGCTGCGCGCCTGGCAGCGCCGCGCATTGACGAAGTACCTGGCCACGAAGCCGCGCGACTTCCTCGCGGTGGCGACGCCCGGTGCCGGTAAGACCACCTTCGCGCTGCGCGTCGCCGCGGAACTGCTGGCCGACCGCACCGTCGACCAGGTCACCGTGGTCGCGCCGACCGAGCACCTCAAGCACCAGTGGGCGGGCGCGGCGGCCCGCGTGGGCATCCAGCTCGATTCCCGGTTCTCCAACGCGACCGGTGGCACCTCCGGCGACTACCACGGCGTGGTGGTCACCTACGCGCAGGTCGCCTCGCATCCCTCGCGGCACCGGGTGCGCACGGAGAACCGCAGGACGCTGGTGATCCTCGACGAGATCCACCACGCGGGCGACGCGAAGAGCTGGGGTGAGGCCACCGAGGACGCGTTCGGCAGCGCGACGCGGCGCCTGGCGCTCACCGGTACCCCGTTCCGCTCCGACGACAGCCAGATCCCGTTCGTCACCTACGAACCCGACGAGTCGGGCTTCCCGCGCTCGCGCGCCGACCACACCTACGGCTACGCCGACGCGCTGGCCGACGGCGTCGTGCGCCCCGTCGTCTTCCTGGCCTACTCCGGTGACGCGCACTGGCGCGACAGCGCGGGCGAGGAGCACACGGCCCGCCTCGGCGAGCCGCTGAACGCCGAGCAGACGGCCCGCGCCTGGCGCACGGCCCTGGACCCGGCGGGCGACTGGATCTCGAAGGTGTTGCGCGCCGCCGACATTCGCCTGCGCCAGAAGCGCACCTCCGGCATGCCCGACGCGGGTGGCCTGGTGATCGCGACCGATCAGGAACGCGCCCGCGAGTACGCCGAACTGCTGGAACACATTTCGGGGGAGAAGCCGGCGCTGGTGCTCTCCGACGATCCCAGCTCCTCGCAGCGCATCGGCGAGTTCAGCGCGAGCACCCAGCCGTGGATGGTGGCGGTGCGCATGGTGTCCGAAGGTGTCGACGTGCCGCGCCTCGCGGTGGGCGTGTACGCGACGAGCGCGTCGACGCCGCTGTACTTCGCCCAGGCCATCGGCCGTTTCGTGCGCGCCCGCAGGCCGGGGGAGACGGCGAGCGTGTTCCTGCCCTCGGTGCCGGTGTTGCTGGATCTGGCCGCGCAGCTGGAGTTGCAGCGCGACCACGTGATCGGCAAACCGCACCGGGAGAAGAACACCCTCGACGACGAGCTGCTCATCGACGCGAACCGCCAGAAGGACGAGCCGGGCGAGGAGGAGAAGAAGTTCGTGGCGCTGGCCGCGGACGCCGAACTCGACCAGGTGATCTACGACGGTTCCTCGTTCGGTACCGCGACTGTGGCGGGCAGCGACGAGGAGGCCGACTACCTCGGCATCCCCGGCCTGCTCGACGCCGAGCAGATGCGCGCGCTGCTGCGCGACCGCCAGGCCCGCCAGGTCGCCGACCGGGGCGAGGTGAAGGTGCAGGAGGCCGGCCCGCAGGTCGCGACCGCCGCCGAGCGGGTGGCCACCGCCGACCGCCTCGGTGAACTGCGCCGCGAGCTGAACAGCCTGGTCGCCATGCACCACCATCGCACCGGGAAACCGCACGGCGTGATCCACGGTGAACTGCGCCGGGAATGCGGAGGCCCGCCGACCGCGCTGGCCACCGCCGAGCAGCTCCACGAGCGGATCGCGGCGCTGCGCCGTCGGTGAGCCTCAGGACGGCCAGGCCGCCATCGCGACGTCGATGGATCCGGTGAGTTCGTCGAGCCCCGCGCCGTCGCGCGCCTGGATCGACAGCCCGTACAGCACGGTCGTGTAGAACGTGGCCAGCGCTGCGGTGTCGACGTGCGCGGCCAGATCCCCTTCGGCCACACCGCGATCGAGGCGCGCGCGGATCTCCGCGGTGGTCTCGCGGCGCTTCTCGACGAGGAAGTCGCGCACGCCGGTGCTGCGGGTGGTGTAGGTGGCGCCGGCGAGAACCACCATGCAGCCGCGCGGTTTTCCCGCCTCGGTGTACGCGACGGCGTTGTCGCGCAGCATCGCCTCGACGGCCGCGCGGGCAGTGGGTTCCTCGCGCAGGGCGCGGTCGGTGTACCCGCCCTCGGCGTCGCCGTAGACGTCGACCGCCGCGCGGAACAGCTCCTCCTTGGAACCGAACGCCGCGTACAGGCTGGGGGAGTTGATGCCCATCGCGGCCGTGAGATCGCTCATCGACGTGCCTTCGTACCCGTGCTCCCAGAACACCTCCATGGCCCGGCGCAGCGCCACGGACCGGTCGAACGCCCGCGGCCGTCCCCGTTCCGCCATCGCGCACCCCTTTCTGTACCGATCATTAAATATACCCGTTGACAGATACGGTGCCGTGCGCTTGGCTATTTATGTATCAATCGACACAGAATTGGAGTTCTCCGATGACGGATCTCGCGGGCAAGGTGGCACTGGTGACGGGCGGTAGCAGGGGGATCGGCGCGGCCATCGCCCGCCGCCTCGCCGCCGACGGCGCCACCGTCGCGCTGTCCTACCGCAACGGCGGTGCGCTCGCCGAGGAGGTCGTGAGCGGCATCGAAGCCGGGGGCGGGCACGCCTTGGCCATCCGCGCCGACAGCGGGGACGCGGCCGAGGTCGCCGCCGCCGTGCACTACGCCGCCGACGAACTGGGACGCTTCGACATCCTGGTGAACAACGCGGGCATCTTCGCGGCCAAGCCCTTCGAGGAGTTCTCCGTCGAGGAGGTCGACCGGGCGCTGCACGTGCACGCCCGCGCCGCGTTCGTCGGCGCGCAGGCGGCGGTGGGGCGGATGAACGGCGGCGGGCGCATCATCAGCATCGGCAGCAATCTCACCGAACGCGCGCCCTTCGCCGGGCTCACCCTCTACAACCTCAGCAAGTCGGCGCTCAACGGTTTCACCAAAGCCCTTGCGCGCGAACTGGGTCCGCGCGACATCACCGTCAACCTGGTGCAGCCGGGCTCGACGGACACCGATATGAACCCCGCCGACGCCGAGGACGCCGCCGATCAGGTCGCGCTCTCCGCGCTCGGCCGGTTCGGCGCGGCCGAGGACATCGCGGGCACCGTCGCGTTCCTCGCCGGCCCGTCGGGGCGCAATCTCACCGGCGCCATCCTCACCGTGGACGGCGGCACCAACGCCTGAGCCGCACGGCGGCCATCGCGGGCTCGCCGCCCGGCGCCGAGCAGGGCAGGGACCTCGCCGCTGGTCGCCGGCGTCCGCTCAGCGCACCATGCACGCCGCGCGGTGTTCTCGCGCACGACCCGCCTGCGACGCGGTGGCTCATCCGCCGAAGTACCGGCCGGGCGGCACACCCACGGCCCGCCGGAACGCCGCGACGTACGCGCTGGGCGTGGCGTAGCCGACCCGCCCCGCGATCCGCGCCACCGGCAGGCCCGCCGCGAGCAGCGGCAGCGAGGCCGCCAGCCGGGTCTGGGTGCGCCACTGGGCGAACCCGAGCCCGGTCTCGGCGGCGAACAGGCGGGCCAGGGTGCGGGAGCCGGCCGCCACCTCGCCGCCGAACTCGGCGAGGGTGCGCTGATCGGACGGGTCGGCGGTGAGCGCGTCGGCCACCGCCAGCGCGCGGGGATCGGTGGGCCGGTGCGCGCCGATCGGGATCACGTCCACCGGCTCGAGCAGATCGAAGACCACCGCCTCGGCGCGGGCGCGCGCGGCGGGGTCGACCGTGCCGGTGAGGTGGCCGAACAATTCGCCGAGCAGCCGGCCCACCCGCAGCATGGTCGGCGCGGTGAGCGTGACCGGGCAGCGCTCGGGTTCGACGAAGATGCCGCTCAGGGTCGCGCCGTCGGCGGTGCCGGTGCGGTGCGGGTGCCCGCCCGGGATACACAGCGCGCGGGTCGGCGGCAGCACCCAGTGCCCGCGGGCCGTCTCGACGGCGAGTACTCCCCGTGCGGCCCAGGCGGTTTGGTGCTGCGGGTGGGCGTGCGTGTCGAACCAGTGTCCGGCGGGCAGGCGCGCCGCGCCGAACACCATGGCCGTCGGTCCCGGTGGTGCGCTCACCAGCGCGGGATGTCCGTTCTGCGACACGGTTCGTCACGGTAGCCGCTCGCGGACGGGCGCGGGGATTCCTACCGTCGAGGGATGGCGATGAACTTCCTGCACCGGTGGTGCTGCCGGTCGGCGATGTAGGAGCGGGTCAGCACGACGCGGCTGGTGCCGTGGGCGCTGGACGGGCTGGACCTCGGCGCGTCCACCCTCGAGATCGGCCCCGGTTATGGCGCGAACATCCGCGCGCTGCGCGAGCGCACCGGCGCGCTCACCGGCGTCGAGATCGATCCCGAGCTGGCGGCCCGGCGGCGGACCACACACCCCGGCGAGGTGCGGGTGGTCGAGGACGACGGCGCCGAAATGCCGCTGCCCGACGGGGGATTCGACTCCGTGGTGTCCTTCACGATGCTGCACCACGTGCCGTCCCCCGAGCGTCAGGACGCCCTGTTCGCCGAGGCGCTGCGGGTGCTGCGCCCCGGCGGGGTGTTCGCGGGCAGCGATGGCCTCGACGGCTTCGGCTTCCGCCTCATCCACCTCGGCGACACCTGCGTGCCCGTCCCCCGGACACCGCGACCGGCCGCCTCGCCCGCGCGGGATTCACCGATATCGAGATCGCAACGGGCGCAAGCAGTTTCCGCTTCCGCGCCCGCCGGCCGGACTGACCGCTCAGCCCAGCACCTGGACCGCGTAGAACACTGCGGTCAGCACGGCCAGCGCACCGAGCGCGGTGCGCAGGGCGGTGTCGGGCACGCGCGGTTGCAGGTGCGCGCCCAGGTGGCCGCCGCACAATCCGCCCAGCCCGCAGGCGAATCCGAGGAGCCACTCCGGGGCGATATCGGGGCCCGCGGTGGTGATCGCGAGCACGGCGTAGGTGAGCGCACCGACGATCGAGGTGACGAAGGTGGCGGTGAGCGCGGCGGGGGCGAGCACCGCCAGCGCCACGCCACGACCGGCCAGGATCGGGCTGAGCAGAGTCGCCACCGATGCCGTAGACGCCCCCGACCACGCACACCGCGAGCGCGGCCACGCCCACCGTCGTGAGGACATCCATCCGCACACTATGGCAGGACCCGCGCCGCGCGGATCCTCACCCGGCGTCGAAGAAGTGCTCCGGGTCGAGGGTGTGGAGCGGGGTCCAGCGGGGTGATTCCGGGGCGGTGTCCGAATCCGGGTGGGCCGCTTCGAAATAGCCCTGGAGCTCCAGCGCCAGGCGCGGGTGCTCGTCCACGCGGCGGGCCACGTCGTAGAGCACCGCCAGCAGGTGGACGCAGCGGGGGTTGCGCGCCGGACAGGAGCAGTCGGTCGCGGCCAGGACCGGGGCCGGGTGCACGCCGGCGCCGGCCAGCGCGCGGTGCGCCTCGTCGGTGACGATCGTCGCGTCCGGGATCACGGCGGCGATGGCGTCCACCGTCTGCCGCGACAGCGGTGCGACCTCCACGTGGGTCACCGACGCCTGTCCGCCGCGATGGATGTGCGCGCGCACCACCCGGCCCTCGACGGTGGCCGACACGCCCTGGTTGCGGGCGATGCTGCGGGCGCGGGGCAGCATCGGATCGGGCCGGGTCTGGCGCAGCGGTTCGGCCAGGCGCACCCAGTCCCGGCCCCACGCGGTGTAGCCGAATTCGTTGTCCGCCATCAGTTCTCCCGCTTGCGTCGCAGGATCTCGACGAGCTGGTCGTCGTCGAGGTTCGCCAGTGCCGCGATGCCCGACTCGTCGGACAGGTCGGTCAGCGCGGATTTGCGGTCGTGCATGCCGGCGATGTGTTCCTCCACGGTGGTGGCGCTGGTGAGCGTGGTGATGGTGACGGTGCGGGTCTGGCCGATGCGGTGCGCCCGGTCGGAGGCCTGCGCCTCCACGGCGGGATTCCACCAGCGGTCGAAGTGGATCACGTCGGCGGCGCGGGTGAGGGTGAGCCCGGTGCCCGCCGCGCGCAGGCTCAGGACCAGCACCGGCGGCCCGCCCTCGGACTGGAACTCGCGCACTATCGCGTTGCGCGCGGCGCCGTCGAGGCCGCCGTGGAAGAACGGCGCGTCGATGCCGAACTGCTCGGCGAAATGCCGCACCAGCAGCTCACCGGTCTGCCGGTACTGCGTGAACACCAGTGTGGGAGAACGCGTTTCGAGATTGGTGGCGACGATGTCGGCGCACTGGTCGAGTTTGCCGGAGCGTCCGGCGAGTTCGGTGAGCTCGCCGGTGATCAGGCCGGGGTGGTTGCAGACCTGTTTGAGCGCGGTGAGCGCGGCGAGCACCTTGCCGCGCCGCGCGAACCCGGCGCCGAACCCGTCGTCCACGGCGCGGTCGAGCAGCCGGTCGTAGAGCCGTTCCTGCTCGGCGGTGAGGTCGCAGAGCAGATCGGTGTGGATCTTGGCGGGCAGGGCGGAGGCGACCTGACTCTTCTTGCGCGCCAGCACGATCGGCTCGAGCGCGTCGCGCAGGCGGGCCGCCGCCGTGGTCGAGCCCTCGCCGATGGGCCGCACGAACCGGCGGCGGAACTGGGCGCGGTGCGCGAACAGGCGCGGGGCGACGAGGTTGAGCAGCGCCCACAGCTCCTCGAGGTGGTTCTCGACCGGCGTGCCCGTCAGCGCGATCTTCGCGGCGGCGGGCAGCGACCGCGCCGCGCGGGAGACCTGCGTGCGCGGATTCTTCAGCGCCTGCGCCTCGTCGAAAACAGCTGTTGCCCAGTGTGTTTCGGTCAGCGCCGCGCCGTGGATCCGGAGGGTGGGGTAGCCGGTGACGACGATGTCCCCGGCGCCCGCCTTCAACTCCCCGCCCCGCCACGCGAGGGCGCGCGGCCCCGGCGCGAATCGCGCGATCTCGTGCACCCAGTTGCCGACGAGCGAGGTCGGGCACACCACCAGCTGCGGCCCGTCCTCGGCGCGGCCGGTCAGGAACCCGATGGCCTGCACGGTTTTTCCGAGGCCCATCTCGTCGGCCAGGACCGCGCCGCCGTACGCGTCGATCGTCTCGTGCAGCCAGCCCACGCCGCGCACCTGGTACGGACGCAGATCCGCACGCACCACCGGCGCGAGATCGCCTGCCAGACGGGTGGTTTCGCGCACCACCCGCAGCGCCCGCTCGCTCGACACGATCGACGTGCCCACGGCGTCGGGAACGGCGTGCGCGGCGGGTGGCAATCCGTCCGGAGTGTCGCCACGCAAGACTTCCTGCCAGCGGAGCAGGGAATCGGCCGGCGGGGAGCCGGCTTCGGCAGCGGCCAGTTCGTCGGGAGTGACCACCGCGCACGCGACGTCGACGACTTCGATCCCGCTCCGATCCGGGGTGGGGACGGCCAGCGCGAGGGTCTCGCGATCGCCGAATCCGTCCGGTGCCGGGCCCGGTGCGCGGCCGGACCAGGTCCACAGGGCGAAGAGGTGGCGGTCGGGCAGGTAGGTGGCCTGTGTGGTGCGCAGGGCGAACCCCCATGATTGTCGTATGGTGTACGGAATGCTGGGACAACGTACACCATACGATGTTTTATTCCCAGGCCGTCTTTCGAGGAGTGTTGCGTGCCGCACGATGACGCCGCCGAGGCCAGGCAATTGCTCACTCTGCTGTGGCGCGAGGTGCTGCCCCCGCGCGCGGGCGGGCGCGGGCCGAAGCAGACCGTGAGCGTGGACGCGGTGGTGGCCGCGGCGGTGCGACTGGCCGATCGTGACGGCTACGAGAAGGTGTCCATCCGCGCGGTCGCGGCCGAACTGGGCCTGCGTCCCATGAGCCTCTACACCTACGTGCCGAGCAAGCGGGCGCTGACGGCGCTCATGGTCGACGCCGTCGCCGACGAGGACGCGCCGATTCCGGCGGAGCTGCCGGCGCGGGAACGGATGGCGGGGATCGCGCGCCAGGTGCGTGCCGAACTGCTCGCCCACCCGTGGTTGCTCGACGTCTCCCCGTGGCGCATGGTGTTGGGGCCCGGCCGGATGCGCCGCTACGAGAATCAGCTGGCCGCGCTCGAGGGGATCGGCCTGACGGATCTGGCGATGGACCGGGTGGTGGCGGTGCTGACCGAATTCGCCTCCGGGAACGCGAGGATGGCGGTGGCGGCCGCGCGCGAGACGGCCGAGCTCAGCGACGAGCGGTGGTGGGAGCGCTACGGGCCGGAGCTGACCGAGATCATGCCCGCCGACCGTTTCCCGCTGGCCGGCCGGGTCGGCGCGGCGGTGGGGGAGCACTATCGCGCGCCCGCCGATCCGGACGGCGCGTTCGAGTTCGGGCTGGGCCGGATGCTGGACGGCATCCTGGCCGGACTCGACGGCGACGCCGCGAAGGACTGACTGCAACACAGCGGCAGCGGGCGACGTGTCCGTCGCCCGCTGCCGGGGATGTTCAGTTGTTCGATGCTGTTGTGTCGGGACGTGAACGGCGGGTCAGAGGGCGGGCGCCGATTCCGTGTCGATGACGGCCTCGAGCTCGCGCAACCGATCCATGTGCTCGTTCGCGTGATGCTGGCAGAAGAGCAACTCTCCACCTGCGGGCAGGGTGGCGCGCACCCGTGCGGCCGCCCCGCAGCGGTCGCAACGATCGACCGCGGTCAGTGGGGTGCTTGTCAGGGTTCCTGGCATGACTCCTCCGTCCTGGCTCCCGGCACTACAGTCCGTTCACCTGGTGTGGGGCCCGTGGTCACTCACCACGAGCTCGCTACCGCTACTTCCCAGCAGTGGTATGACTACTCTGTCAGACGTTCGGGACGGGGGCATTGTTCCCGCAAGTGATTCTGTGTGTTTTCTCTAACACGACCTGGTGTTTCGCTGAAGGCGAACATCCCAGCTCGCGCGGACCGCACACCGTCGATCACCCCACGAACACGCCTATCCAGTTGGTCTGGAAGGAGATTACCCGTGACGTACGACACTCAACCGCCGGTTTGGAGTTGTGACCTGGCACAGGGCGCGCAATTTCCGGCAAACCACCGCACGCCGCGTCCCGCTGCCGTAGTCGTGGTTTCGTGGCGAGCCCGGCGGGATGCGTGGCGATCGCGAGAAGTGGAGTCGACGTGCCGCACGGTGGCCCGCGAGTGCTCGGTCCGGCCGCGCGGCGGTTCGTCCCAGGGGCTTGTCAGGCGCGGTGACCTGCGCCACTATACTCTATGTCATCATGCATAATCCGCAGCGGTGAGGAGACGGGCGTACGGCATGGAGATCGGTGTGGTGGTGGAGCCGCGGTTGCCCGGCGCCCTGGAGTTCGTCGGGGAACTCGAGCGGCTGGGGGTGTCGTCGGTCTGGGTGCCGGAGGTCTGGGGGTACGACGCGCTGACCGCGCTCGCCTTCCTGGCCGCGCGCACCGAGCGAATCGGGTTGGGCACCTTCGTCGTTCAGCTCGGCTCGCGGAGCCCGGCGCTGCTGGCCACCTCGGCGCTGAGCTTGCAGGTGCTCTCGGGGGAGCGGTTCCGCCTCGGGATCGGGGTGTCGGGTCCCCGGGTGATGGAGGGGTGGCACGGGGTGCGGTTCCGGCGCCCGGTCCAGACCACCAGGGAGACCATCGAGATCGTGCGCGCCGTCGCGCGGGGTGGGCCGTTGCGCTACGAGGGGCAGGTGTACGAACTGCCGCTGCCCGACAGTCGCGGCCGCGCGCTGAGCCCGCTCACGGCGCCGGGCCACGTCCCGGTCTACGTCGCGGCGATGGGGCCGGCCAACCTGGAACTCACCGGCGCCGTGGCCGACGGCTGGCTGGGCAACGCGTTCATCCCGGAATCCGCCGAGGTGTTCTTCGCGCCGCTGCGCGCGGGGGCCGAGTCGCGCGGCCGGACGCTGGCGGATCTGGATCTCGTGGCCCCGGTCGCGGTGGAGATCCACGACGACGAGGCCGCCGCCGCGGCCGCCCGCCGCCGCCACGCCGACGGCTACGCGTTCACCATCGGCGCCATGGGCTCCTCGGCCGGTGAGAACTTCTACAACGCGGCCTTCACCCGCCTCGGCTTCGGCGCACAGATCGCGCGGGTCGCCGAGTTGTGGCAGTCCGGGCGGCGCGAGGAGGCTCGCGCGGCGGTGCCGCTCGAGCTGGGCGCGCTGACCAACCTGGTCGGCACCCGCGCGCACGTCGCGCAGCGGCTCGACCGCTACCGCGAAGCGGGGATCACCACCGTGCTGGCCAAATCGGAGGGCGGTTTCGACGCCCAGCTCGCGACCGTCACCACCCTGCTCGAACTCGCCCGCTGACGAGCGATCGTTCCGTAAGAAAGGAAACCCGTGCGCTACCGCGACTGTCCGACGATCGAAGTGACCCGGCGCGTCGCCTGCACCCCCGAGCAGGCATGGAAGCTGGTCACCGACATCACCTTTCCCGCCCGGCACTCCACGGAGGTGGAGTCGGTGGAGTGGATCGCCCCGGCCGATCGGGTGGCGCCGGGGGCGCGGTTCCGGGGCAGCAACCGGCACGAGGCGCTGGGCGCGTGGCAGACCGAGTGCGAGGTCGTGGAGGTCGAACCGGAACGCCGCTGGGTCTACGACGTGCACGGTCCCGACGGGGTCGGCGCCACCTGGGGCTTCGAGATCGACCCGGCCCGCGACGGTGTGATCGTGCGGCAGTGGGCGCGGATGGGGCCCGGCTCGTCGGGGCTGAGCGTCGCGATCGCGAGCATGCCGGACAAGGAGGCGCGCATCGTCGCCAACCGGCTGGCGGAGTGGGAGCAGAACATGCGGGCCACCCTGGCGGCGATCGAGGCGGCCTGCGGTTCGGCGGGCTGATCGCCCGGTCAGCGTGTCTTGGTGAGGAAGAGCTGGGACTAGACCAGCAGCTCGAGCTGCTCGGCGACCTGGTCGAGCGGTGCGGTGCTGCGCTGGGCCCGGCACAGCACCGTCGCGCCCTCGATCGCGGCCAGCGACATCGTGGCCAGCCGCGCCGACACCGCGGGTGCCAGCCCCTCGGCGTCGAACGCGCCGGTCAGCGCCGCGTGCCACCGCGCGAAGAGGGCCTCCGCGTGGGCGAACAACTCCGGGTCGTCGTCGGCGGGGCCGACCGCTACCGCCACCACCGGGCAGCCCGCCGTGAAGTCGCTGTCGCGCAGGATGGTGCGCCACAGGTCGGTGAAATCGGCCAGCGCGCCGCGATATCCGCGCGCGGAGGCCGAGTCGATGATCGTGCCGATGGCGTCGCCGGCGAAGCGGAGGGCCTCGGTCAGCAGTTGCGCTCGCCCGCCGGGGAAGTGGTGATACACCGAGCCGCGCGGAGCGCCGCTGCGGGCGAGGACGGCGTCGATGGTCACGCCGCCCGCGCCGCGTTCGCGCAGGACCTCGACCGCGGCGGTCACCATGCGCTCCCGCGTCGACTTCCGTTCCGTCACGCCGACCTCCACCCGGCACCGCGTCGCCTTGCCGCGCGAGAATTATAGGAGACAGCATAATCCGTGCTCCGTGGTCGCGGAGGCTCGCGCGATCCCAGGACGCGGTGAAGCCGGCGGTTGCGCTGTTCGATCAGGCGTGCCAGGAAGGCCGCCATTCAGCGCGTGCACAACTCGCCGACGCCACCCCGGCGTGGACGCGAGCCCCACTCCGAACGTCACCCGCGTGCCGAAGCTGCGCCCCATAGGATCGTCGGGGCGTGCTCGATCGACGCGCACCGGCGAGACAGGAGTGGGATGTGCCCGTGACCCCCGACAGCCGTCGACTGGTCCACCTCTGTGACCCGGAGCAGTGGCGGACCGCCCAGCGGCTCGGCGAACACCGCCCGGATTCCCTGACCACGGAAGGCTTCATCCACCTGTCCGCCCCCGCCCAGGTCCACCTGCCCGCCAACCGCCTCTTCGCGGGCCGCCGCGATCTGCTGCTCCTGCACATCGACCCCGGCGCCCTCACCGACCCCGTCCGCTGGGAACCCGGCGTCCCCACCGACCCGGCCTCCATGCGTTTCCCCCACCTCTACGGCCCGCTCCCGGTCGCCGCCGTCACGGCGGTCAGCGACTACCTTCCCGGCCCCGACGGCACCTTCGCTCCGCTGCCGGACTGAGTCAGTGCGCCCGGGATTGGCGGGCGACGATGGCGGCCTGGACCCGGGATCGCACACCGAGTTTCGTGAGGACGCGGGAGACGTGGGTCTTCACGGTGGTCTCGCCGATGAACAGGCGGGCGGCGATCTGGGCGTTGGACAGGCCCTCGCCGAGGCAGTCCAGGACTTCGCGTTCGCGCTCGGTGAGGTCGGCCAGGCCGTCCGGTTCGGTGGTGGCGGCCTCGGGTGGGGTGGCGGCGAAGGCGGAGATCACCGCGCGGGTCACCTCCGGGGCGAGCACGCCGTCGCCCGAGGCGACCGCGCGCACCGCCTCCACCAGCGCCTGACCGGACGTCGATTTGAGGACGAAGCCGGACGCGCCCGCCCGCAGCGTGCGGAACACGTACTCGTCGAGGTCGAACGTGGTGAGGATGAGCACCCGCGCCAGGCTGTCGGCGGTGATCCGCTCGGTGGCCTCGATCCCGTCCACGCCCGGCATACGGACGTCCATGAGCACCACGTCGGGCCGCAGCGCCTTGGCCTGCGCCACCGCGATATCGCCGTCGGCGGCCTCGCCCACCACCTCGATGCCCTCGGCGGTGTCGAGGATCATCCGCAGACCCGCCCGGATGGCGCCGTGGTCGTCGGCGATGAGTACCCGGATCATGACACCTCCGCGTTGCGAGTCGGCGCCGCCGCCAGCGGCAGTTCGGCGTGCACGGACCAGTCGCCGTCGACGGGGCCCGCGGTGAAACGGCCGCCCAGGGCGGCGGCGCGCTCGCGCATGTTGATCAGCCCCCGGTGCGCGGAGTCGGGGTCGGCCGACGGCCGGGCCGCGGTGGTCGTGGGATTGCGGACCGTCACCGCGAGGGTGTCGCCGCCGGCGCGCACGCCGATCTCCACACGCTGCCCCGGCGCGTGCTTCATCGCGTTGGTCAGCGCCTCCTGGATGATCCGGTAGGCGGCCTGGTCTACGGCGCTGGGCAGCGGTTCGTCCGGCAGCGCGTCGGCCACGCGCACCGCGATCCCCGCCGACCGCGCCGCGTCCACCAGGATCGGCAGCTGCGCGAGCGTGCGGGGCGCGACGGCGTCGTCCTCGGCGCCGTCGTCGCGGCGCAGCAGGCCGATCATGGTCCGCATCTCCTGCAGCGCGCTCACGCTGTTGGCGCGGATGGAGCCGAGGATGCCCGCCATCGCGGGGTCGGCGGGGCGCGCGTTCAGCACGCCGAGCGCGGCCTCGGATTGCAGCGCGATGGCCGACAGGTGCCCGGCGATCACGTCGTGCAGGTCGCGCGCCATGGTCTTGCGCTCGTCGGCGATGGCGGCGCGCCGGTCCAGTTCGGCCACCAGGCCCAGGGCCTGCGCGCGGGATCGTTCGGCGGCGGCGACCTCTTTGTGTGTGCGCACCGACAGCGCCCACCAGATCGGCGTGCCCACGAAGGCCGCGGCCGCGGCCGCCGAGAGCACGAACACGCGCCAGTCCCCGGTGCCGGCGAGGACTCCGATCGTGACGATCACCGAGAGCGTGCCCGCCGCGATCGTCACCCGTCGCGACACCACCGCGCTGCCGTACAGCACAGCCGCGTAGATGAAGTCGGAGTAGATGATCCACACCGGCACGGTCGGGCCGAGCGCGAAGTCCACCCCGAGCGGGACGAGTCCGCCGAGCAGCGACACCAGCGGCCTCCGCCTGCGGAACAGGCTCAGCGCGCACAGCAGCATGAGGACGCCGAACCGCACGGCCAGCGGCGGCTGGGCGCTCGCGTTGCCCATCGGGTACAGCCCGGACAGGTACAGGCCCGCGCCGAGCGCGAAGATGAACGCGCTGATCAACGCGTCCTGCGCGGTCGCCGACAACGCCTGCCACTGCCTCACCGCACCATCACAGCACACGCGCCGCGACACCCGGGTCGGCCGAAGTGATGACGCGCGATCGATCCGACGGCCGACGCCCCCGGCACGGCCCCCGCGCCAGGCTCGGAGCGTGACACTGCTCCTGGCTCTGATCGGACTCGCGCTGGTCGACTCCACCAGCATCGGCACGCTCATCGTCCCGCTCTGGCTGCTGCTCGCCCCGGACCGGCCGCCCGCGCGCCGCCTGCTGATCTACCTCGCCGCGATCGCGACGTTCTACTTCGCCCTCGGCGTGGTGCTCTCCACCGTCGTCGGCGCCGGGCTCGACCGGTTCGGCGAGCTGGCGCGCAGCCCGGTGGTGCTGGTGCCGCAGCTGGTGCTCGGCGTCGCGCTGTTCGCCGTCTCGTGGCGGTTCGACTCCAAGAAGCGCCGCGCCCGCGGCGCGCCGGACCGCATCGCCGCCTGGCGGGACAAGGCGCTGCGCAGGCAGAACACCGGCGCGGGCCTGGCGATCCTGGCGGTGAGCGCGGGCACGCTGGAGGCGTTCTCGATGCTGCCCTACCTGGCCGCCATCGGCCTGCTGGCCACCAGCGACGTGTCTGCGGCGGGGTCGGTGGGCCTGCTCGCCGGGTACTGCGTCGTGATGGTGCTGCCCGCGCTGGCGCTGATGGCGGCAAGGTCGTTGCTGCACAGCAAGATCGAGCCGCTGCTGCGCCGGGTCGACGCGTTCGTCTCCCGGCACGCCGACAGCGCGACGGGCTGGGCGCTGGCCATCGCGGGCATCGTGCTGGTGCGCGGGGCCATCGGCGGGTTGGCCGCCACCTAGCGTCGCGCGCGGCGCTACCCTGGCGGAGTGAACGTCGACGTCACCGCTCTGCCCGGTATCGGAGTACGCAAGGATTTCCAGGTGCGCTCCGGTCGCCGGATCGGCGTCGTCGACCATCGGGACGGCGGCATCGATCTGATCGTCTCGAAGGTCGGCGACCCCGACGCCTGCGCCGCCCAGGTCGCCCTCACCAGCGACGAGGCCGCGGTGCTGGCCAATCTGCTCGGTGCCCCGCAGCTGGTCGCCGAGTTGCGCGCCGACCACCGCGACCTGCCGGGCATCACCACCCGTCAGCTGCCGGTCGGCGACGACTCCCCGTACGCGGGCCGCACCCTCGGCGAGACCGCCATGCGCACCCGCACCAAGGCCTCGATCGTCGCGGTCATGCGGGCGGGCCAGCTGCACGCCTCGCCGGGCCCCGATTTCACCTTCGCCGCCGACGACCTGCTCGTGGTGGTCGGCACGCCGGACGGACTCGACGCCGCCGTGAAGCTCCTCGCGCGCGGGTGAGCCGGTGAGTACCACCGCGCTCGGGCTCATCCAGCTCGGGGCGGTGTTCTTCGTGCTCGGCATCCTGGGACGCGTCGCGGGCCGCTTCGGCATGTCACCGATCCCGCTGTATCTGCTGGGCGGGCTGGCCTTCGGCGTGGGCGGCGTGGTGCCGCTGGACGAGGCCATCGACTTCGGCCATCTGGCCGGCGAGATCGGCGTGGTGCTGCTGCTCCTGCTGCTCGGCCTCGAATACACCGCCGCCGAGCTGGTCACCGGGCTGCGCCGCTCGTGGCCCGCGGGCCTGATGGACCTGGTCGTCAACGCGACGCCGGGCGCGGCGGTGGCGCTGTTGCTGGGCTGGGGTCCGGTCGGTGCGGTGGTGCTGGCCGGCGTCACCTACATCTCGTCGTCCGGGATCGCCGCCAAGGTGCTCACCGACCTGGGGCGGCTGGGCAACCGGGAGACGCCGGTGGTGCTGTCGATCCTCGTGTTCGAGGACCTGGCCATGGCCGTCTACCTGCCGATCCTCACCACGGTGCTGGCCGGGGTGGGATTCCTGGCGGGTCTGGAGACGCTCGCGATCGCGCTGATCACCGTCACGGTGGTGCTGCTGGTGGCGCTGCGCTACGGCCACTATGTGTCGGCGGTGCTGTCCAGCTCCGACAACGAGGCGTTCCTGCTGAAGCTGATCGGCGCGGCGCTGCTGGTGTCGGGTCTGGCGGCCACGCTGAACGTGTCGGCGGCGGTGGGCGCGTTTCTGCTCGGCATCGCGATCTCGGGGCCCACGGCGCACCAGGCCGCGAAACTGCTGGAGCCGCTGCGCGATCTGTTCGCCGCCATCTTCTTCGTCGCGTTCGGCCTGAGCATCGACCCGTCGGCGATCCCGCCGGTGCTGGGCTGGGCGGTGGCGCTGGCGGTGCTCACCGCCGCCACCAAGATCGCCACCGGGTGGTGGGCGGCCGGTGTCCAGGGCATCGGCCCGAAGGGCCGGGCCCGGGCGGGCGCGGCGCTGGTGGCGCGCGGTGAATTCTCCATCGTCATCGCGGGATTGGCGGTGGCGGCGGGCGCGGTCACCGTCGAACTCGCGGCGCTGGCGTCGGCGTACGTGTTGTTGATGGCGGTGCTCGGGCCGGTGGCGGCGCGGGTGGTGGAACCGGTGGTCGACCGGGCCCAGCGCGTGCGGAAGGGCTAGGACCGCACGGCGCGGTGGCGCTCGATCCGTCGCCAGAACAGCGTGGCCGCCGTGCCCACCAGCAGTCCGATGAGCGCCGCGCAGAAGTGCCCGTAGTCGGTGAAGGTGGGCTCGATCACGATAGCCACCACCAGCGCGCCGAGGACGACGACCACCCACACCACCCGGACCCACCCGCGAAAGCGGAACGCGAGCGCGGCGAGCACCGCCGTGAACCCGTAGCTCGTGCCGACGTCGGCGGCCGTGGCGACGCGCACGGGGATGAGGTCGCGGTCGAGGGCGCGGTCGATGGCGGTGACCACCAGCAGCGAGGCGCCGATGTGCCCGGTCGCGAACAGCGCGATCCAGCGCCCGGTGCCCAGCCACCGTTCGGCGGCGGCCATCACCACCAGGAACTCGGCGATGACGAGCCACGGGAACCCGCCCTCGATCCAGAACGCCGACGCCACCAGCACCTGCACCGGGTCCCGTTGCATATTGCGCAGATTCGTCGACGCCGACAGGATCAGCCGGTGCTCGACGGACTCGCCCACCCCGCGCAGCGTCCACCAGGTGACGAACAGCGTGAACGCGTAGGCCACGCTGGCCGGGGCGGCGGCCAGGTGCGCCCGGAGCGCGCCGGGTAACCGGCGCACCAGGCCGGGGCGGCGCAGCCAGTCGCCCGCGGCCCGCAGTTCGGCGCCGAGATCGACGGTCTGAAGCCAGGGAACGGCCACACCGGCAGTCTGCCGCCTCGTTCCGGCGTGTGGCGTTCGCGACGCGCCGCGAGGCCGCAGTGCACTCGTAACCTCGATTCACACCCGGGCAATATTCGCTCTCAACAATCGGGCCACCGACCAGTACACGGCCCGAGGAGTGCGCGAACCATGGCGATCGACGCGGCGAAGACCACCGGGGACGACGTCCCCGACGACTATTTGGCGAAGCGGACCCTGCGTTCCGGGTCCGCGGGCTGGGTGCTGCTCGCCGGGCTCGGCGTGAGTTACGTGATCTCCGGCGACTATTCCGGCTGGAACTTCGGCATCGGGGAGGGCGGGTTCGGCGGGTTGCTCATCGCGACCGTCGTCATCGCCGCGATGTACCTGGCGATGGTGCTCGGCATGGCGGAGCTCTCGGCGGCGCTGCCCGCCGCGGGCGGCGGCTACACCTTCGCGCGCCGCGCCCTGGGCCCCTGGGGCGGATTCGCCACCGGCACCGCCGTTCTGCTCGAATACGCGATCGCGCCGGCCGCCATCGCCACGTTCATCGGCGCCTACGTGGAATCGCTGAATCTGTTCGGCATCACCGACGGCTGGTGGGTGTATCTCGCGGTCTACGCGCTGTTCATCGGCATCCACCTGAGCGGGGCGGGGGAGGCGCTCAAGGCGATGTTCGTGATCACGGCCATCGCGCTGGTCGGCCTGCTGATCTTCGCCGTGTCCGCCTGGGGCCGTTTCGATCTCGCGAATCTCACCGATATCCCCGCCGACCCCGAGGCGGTCGGCAGTTCGGAGTTCCTGCCGTTCGGCGTGATGGGCATCTGGGCGGCGGTGCCGTTCGCGATCTGGTTCTTCCTCGCCGTCGAAGGTGTGCCGCTGGCCGCCGAGGAAGCGCGCGATCCGGAGAAGAACGTGCCCAAGGGCATTCTCATCAGCATGCTCGTGCTGATGGGCACGGGTGTGGTGGTGCTGTTCCTGGCCACGGGAGCCCTTGGCGCGGAAGCCATCTCGACATCCGGTAACCCGCTGGTGGAGGCGCTGGGCGACGATGGCGCGGCGCGGGTGGTGAACTACATCGGCCTGGCCGGGCTGATCGCGAGCTTCTTCTCCATCGTCTACGCGTACTCGCGCCAGACGTTCGCGCTCTCGCGGGCCGGCTACCTGCCGACCAGCCTGTCGGTGACCAACTCGCGCAAGGCGCCGGTGCTCGCGCTGATCGTGCCCGGCGTGATCGGTTTCGGGCTGTCGCTCACCGGGCAGGGCGCGATGCTGCTGAACATGGCCGTATTCGGCGCGGCGGTGAGCTACGTGCTGATGATGGTGAGCCACATCGTGCTTCGTGTGCGCGAGCCCGGTATGCACCGGCCTTACCGCACGCCGGGCGGCATCGCCACCACGGGATTCGCGCTGGTGATCGCCTGCGTCGCGGTGGTGGCGACCTTCCTGGTCGACCCGGTCGCGGCGGGCTGGACGTTCGCCGCGTTCTGCGCGTTCCTGCTGTACTTCGCGGTGTACAGCAGGCACCGGCTGGTGGCCGCCTCGCCCGACGAGGAGTTCGCCCTCCTCGCGAAGGCCGAGGAGGAGCTGGAATGACCCGCTACACCCAGCGGTTGCGGGGCGTCAGCTATTCGTTCGACGGCCTGGTCGATCTGCTCGCCAAGGCGACGCCGTTGCGCAGCGGCGACCAGCTGGCGGGCTGCGCCGCCGCCACCGACGCCGAACGCGCCGCCGCGCAGTGGGCGCTGGCGGAGGTGCCGCTGACCGCGTTCCTGCGCGATCCGGTGGTGCCGTACGAGACCGACGAGGTCACCCGGCTCATCATCGACACCCACGATCGCGTTGCCTTCCAACCGATCTCGCATCTCACCGTCGGGGGGTTGCGAGACTGGTTGCTGGCCGTCGCGGCGGGGGACGGTGGCGCGGCCCCCGCCGCGACATTGCGCGCCGTCGCGCCGGGGTTGACGCCGGAAATGGTGGCGGCCGTGAGCAAACTGATGCGCAACCAGGATCTCATCGCGGTGGCGAAGGCCGCCGAGGTGACCGCCGCGTTCCGCACGACGATCGGCCTCCCTGGCCGGTTGGCGACGAGGTTGCAGCCCAACCACCCCACCGACGATCCGCGCGGGATCGCGGCGGCGGTGCTGGACGGACTGCTGCTCGGCTGTGGCGACGCGGTGATCGGCATCAACCCGGCCACCGATTCCCCCAGGGCCACCGCGGATCTGCTGCACCTGCTGGACGAGGTGCGCACCCGGTTCGACATCCCGGCCCAGTCCTGTGTGCTCGCGCACGTGACGACCACGCTGGGGCTGATCGAGGCGGGCGCGCCGGTGGACCTGGTGTTCCAGTCCGTCGCGGGCACGGAGGGCGCGAATTCCGCCTTCGGCGTGGACCTTTCGCTGTTGCGCGAGGCGAACGAGGCCGGGCGCTCGCTCGGGCGCGGCACGGTGGGCGACAACGTGATGTACCTGGAGACCGGGCAAGGGTCGGCGCTCTCGGCGGACGCGCACCGAGGTACCGGCGGCCGCCCCGTCGACCAGCAGACCCTGGAGGCGCGCGCCTACGCGGTGGCGCGGGCGCTGGACCCGCTGTTGGTCAACACGGTCGTCGGGTTCATCGGCCCCGAATACCTCTACGACGGTAAGCAGATCATCCGCGCGGGCCTCGAGGACCACTTCTGCGGGAAGCTGCTCGGCCTGCCCATGGGCGTCGACGTCTGCTACACCAACCACGCCGAGGCCGACTCCGACGACATGGACACCCTGCTGACGTTGCTGGGCGCGGCGGGTTGCGCGTTCGTCATCGCGGTGCCGGGCGCCGACGACGTGATGCTCGGCTACCAGAGCCTGAGCTTCCACGACGCCCTCTACGCCCGTCAGGTGCTCGGCCTGCGGCCCGCCCCCGAATTCGAGTCGTGGCTCGCGGGTCTCGGCATGCTCGACCCGTCCGGGCGCCTGCGCGCCGTGCCGCCCCTGGCCTCACCGCTGCGCGCCTTGGCGGGATGAGAGGCGGAATGCGTTTTTGGGCAGGCGAATCAAGCTCGGTAGATATCCGGGGCGAGTGGCGCTCGCGCCGCGTCTCGGAGGGGCGCGGGTGGTGCCGGACGGTGCGGTGGTGCAGTCATGAACCTTCGCAATCCGATACTCGACCGCCGCGGTCGCGCGTGTTGCCCGACGGTGTGGTGCAAGGAGGCGGTTGGGTGAGCGAGTGGAGTGCCGGATCGGAGAGGCCGACGTGGCGTCGAACGCGCATCGGAGGCAGGGAGACGACGAGATGAGCGACGGGATAAGGGTGATCGGCGCGAGCGCCGTGGAAGACGTTGCCGCCCAGGAATTCTGGCGCGAGCTGCGGCGCACGACCCAGGCGCGGATCGGGCTCGGCCGCACGGGCGACGCGTTGCCCACGCGCCGTGTGCTCGAGTTCCGTGCCGCGCACGCCGCCGCGCGCGACGCGGTGCACCTGCCCTTGGACGTGCCCGACCTCGCCGCCCGCGTCGCCGAGGTCGGCCTGGGGGAGCCGGTGCACGTGCGCAGCCGCGCGGGTGAGCGGGCGGAGTACCTGCGCCGCCCGGACCTCGGGCGCCTGCCGGACGATCTGCGCGCGGTTCCGCACAGCGGCGCCGATGTGGGATTCGTTCTGGCGGACGGTCTTTCGCCCCGCGCCCTGGCAGACCACGGCCCCGCGACCCTGGCCGCGCTGGCCGCCGAACTCGCCGGGCATCTCACCCTCGCACCGCCGGTGATCGCGACCCAGGCGAGGGTGGCGCTGGGCGACCATGTCGGCGCGGCCCTGGGCGTCACCACGGTCGTGGTGCTCATCGGCGAGCGCCCCGGCCTCTCCGTCGCCGACAGCCTGGGCCTGTACCTCACCCACCTGCCGCGCCCCGGCCGCACCGACGCCGACCGCAACTGCGTCTCCAATATCCACCCGCCCGAAGGCCTCGGCTACACCGAGGCCGCGAAGGTCCTCGCGAGCCTGATCACCGGCGCCCGCACCCTCGGCCGCTCGGGCGTCGACCTCAAGGACACCTCCCGCACGGAGCTCGATGGCGGGTCGGCTGCGCCGATCGGTGAGTGAAACCGAGGCGGTCCAGGGTAATTCGCCTGGTCTCGGCCCGACGCCCGGAACGTGCGGTGGGGCCTTCGCCGCCCGGTCCGGTCGGGCTCCGGGCGGGGCACACGAGAGGGAACGCGCTCACCGGCCGGTCCCGACGACCTCGCCTGGTGTGTGACGAACGAGCCGGCCCAGCCGACGCCCGCACTGACGGGTCCGGCCGAATTCGTCACCGGCGCAAGCTCATGGTCGGCGGCGCGAGAGCCAACGGCAGCGCATGTCCACCTCTGCGCCATGACCGCGTCCGGTCCGCGCATCGGGAGGGGCCGACCGTCAGCGGCGTGACACGTCGTCGGTGGTCGGCCAGTAGGGCGTGCTGCGCAGCGGCACCACGACCGCGCCCACCGAGGCCGGTTCCCGTTCGGGGAGCGGCAGATTCGCGATGTCGTCGGCGGCGGGACGGTAGGGACGAGGGCGGGGCGGTGGGGGATCGTCGCGTTCGATGGCGGTGAGGCTCACCGCGATGAGGACCAGCATGGTGACGATGCTGATGCCGACGATCAACGGCGCCAGCAGTTCCATCGCGCCGGCCCCGCCCACCGGCTCGTCGTGCCCGCCGCCGTGTTCGGCATGCATGGACGCCATACCGGTGTAGTGCATACCGCACACCGCCGCCGCCATGATGAGCGCGGCGCCGACCGTGGCGAGGAAACGCTGGACGCGCACCGTGAACCACAGCGCCGCCGTGGCCGCCACCACCGCGATCGCCACGGACAGCGCCACCAGGGGCGCCGAATAGCCGATCGTGGCGTGCGAGCGCAGCGCGACCATGCCGGTGTAGTGCATCGTCGCGACGCCCAGACCGGTCACCGTGCCGCCGCTCAGCAGCGCCGTGACCGTCGGGCGCGGCCTCACCACGACGAACAGGCCGATGCCGACCACCACGATCGCGGTGACGGCGCTCACCAGCGTGAGCGGCACGTCGTAGCGGATCTCCACCCCGGCGATGGAGAAACCCAGCATGCCGATGAAGTGCATGACCCAGATGCCGGTGCCGCCGAGCGCGAGCGCGGCCAGGAGCAGCCAGCCCACGCGGTTCGAGCCGGTGCGGGCGCGGGCGGCGCACTGCAATCCGAGCAGCGAACCGGTGAAGGACATGAGGTAGGCCAGCAGCGGCGTCAGCCACCCGTAGCTGAAGTGGTGGATGTCGAGCAACGTGCAACCCCAGGGACCGGGCCGAGACCGCCCGGCGAGGTGAAAAACTTGCGATTCAGACTGTACGACAGGCGCGTTCGTCCCGGGGGCGAAATCCGTTCGGGCGGGAGTGTTCTGGATCACTTCACAACGGCATCGCCGCGCGGCTGTACGCGGCCCGACGAACGACACTCGGCCCGCGCCGGAAACGACACCGGGCCCATGTCCCCTCGCGCTGCCGGTAATGGCAAGCGCCGCAAGGGGATACGGGCCCGGAAGCCTCGGTTCTAGTCGAGGTAGTCGCGCAGCACCTGCGAGCGGCTGGGGTGGCGCAGCTTGCTCATGGTCTTGGACTCGATCTGGCGGATGCGCTCACGGGTGACCCCGTACACCTGACCGATCTCGTCCAGGGTGCGCGGCTGGCCGTCGGTGAGGCCGAAGCGCAGCCGCACCACGCCCGCCTCGCGCTCGGACAGCGTCTCCAGCACCGACTGCAGCTGATCCTGCAGCAGCGTGAAGCTCACCGCGTCGACCGCGACCACGGCCTCGGAATCCTCGATGAAATCGCCGAGCTGGCTGTCGCCCTCGTCGCCGATGGTCTGGTCCAGCGAGATCGGCTCGCGGGCGTACTGCTGGATCTCGAGGACCTTCTCCGGCGTGATGTCCATTTCCTTGGCCAGCTCCTCCGGCGTGGGCTCGCGGCCCAGGTCCTGGAGCAGCTCGCGCTGGATGCGGCCGAGCTTGTTGATGACCTCCACCATGTGCACCGGGATGCGGATGGTGCGGGCCTGGTCGGCCATGGCGCGGGTGATGGCCTGCCGGATCCACCAGGTGGCGTACGTGGAGAACTTGTAGCCCTTGGTGTAGTCGAACTTCTCCACCGCGCGGATCAGGCCCAGGTTGCCCTCCTGGATCAGGTCCAGGAACGCCATGCCGCGGCCGGTGTAGCGCTTGGCCAGCGACACCACCAGGCGCAGGTTCGCCTCGAGCAGGTGGTTCTTGGCGCGGTTGCCGTCGCGGATGATCCAGTTGAAGTCGCGGCGGGTCGCCACCGGCAGCTTCTCGCCCGCCTCGGCGAACTCGCGCATCTTCTCCGCCGCGTACAGGCCGGCCTCGATGCGCTTGGCGAGCTCGACCTCCTCCTCGGCGTTGAGCAGCGCGACCTTGCCGATCTGCTTGAGGTAGGCGCGGACCGAGTCGGCCGAGGCGGTGAGCTCGGCGTCCTTGCGGGCCTGGCGCAGCGCCTCGGACTCCTCCTCGTCCCAGACGAAGTCGCCGGAGGCCTTGTCGGCGGCCGTGGGCTCCTCGGTGCCCTCGGCTTCGGCCTCCTCGGTCTCGGTGGTCTCCTCGACCAGTTCCGCGTCCTCGGCGAGATCGCCCTCGTCGACCTCGAGGTCGTCGAGATCCTCCAGATCGATGGCCTCGTCCTCGATGGCCTCGTCGGCACCGGGCTCGCCGTCGGGGCCTGCCTTCTTGGTGGCGGCCTTCTTGGCGGGCGCCTTCTTCGCCGCGGCCTTCTTCGCGGGCGCCTTCTTGGCGGCGGCCTTCTTGGCCGGAGCCTTCTTCGCGGCAGCCTTGCGGACCGGCCGTGCTGCGGTTACATCTGTGGGGTCGGCATCGGCCGATTCGGCGGTCTGACGGGTCGTGGCTACCACGTACGCCCTTTCGTGACGGTCTCGTGCGGCGTCACGCCAGAGTGGTGTTCCGGCGGAGCGGTCTGTCGGGTTTCACCGGCGCAGCGCCGGTCGGGTGTCTCCGGCGTGCCGCCGGGCGTGTTCCATTGTAACGATCCAACCAGGGTACTCACGGCACGATGCCCAGTTGCGGCGCGGCCGGTCGCCCCGGCGCGCATACGGAGGGCAGTACCCCGGCATCCGCGCGGCAAACGATTCACGGCGCGAGGCCGGAGTCGATGGCCATGGCCGCGCCCACGATGCCCGCCGTGTTCCGCAGGTGCGCGGGCACCACCGGAGTTCGGTTGCCGAGCAATGGAATCCACTGGTCGGCGTCGCGGCTGATGCCGCCGCCCGCCACGATCACCTTCGGCCAGAACAGGTTCTCCAGGCCGATGAGCACCGTGGAGACCGCCGCGGCCCACTGCGGATAGCTGAGCCCGTCGCGATCCTTGATCGAGGCCGCGGCGCGGTGCTCGGTCTCCATGCCGCCCACCTCGAGGTGGCCGAGTTCGCTGTTGGGCACCAGCGTGCCGTTGTGGATCAGCGCCGACCCGATGCCGGTGCCGAAGGTCAGCAGCAGCACCAGCCCGTCGAAATCCTTTGCCGCGCCATAGCGGTCCTCGGCCAGACCGGCCGCGTCGGCGTCGTTGAGGACGGTGACCTCCCGCCCGCCCAGCGCGCCGGAGAACAGCGCGCGGGCGTCGGTGCCGATCCAACCCTTGTCGATATTGGCGGCGGTGCGCACCACCCCGCCCAGCACCACGGCGGGCACGGTCAGCCCGACCGGGCCGGACCACTCCGCCTCGGCGACCAGTTTCGCGACCGCCTCGGCGACCGCCTGCGGGGTGGACGGGCGCGGTGTGGCGATCTTGATCCGCTCGTGGAGCAGCTCGCCGGTGGCCAGATCCACCGCGGCGCCCTTCACCCCGCTGCCACCGATATCGATACCGAACGCGTGCCCCCGAGCGGACATGGCTAACCCCTCGTTCCCATAGCTGGCCGATGTGGAAAGCAGCACCCGTCGCACCGGAACCCGCGCGCCGCGGCTCCGGGCGTGCGAAAGGGTGCCCGACGACGGCGCTGTGTCGTGCACGACAAGAGTAGTCGGGTCCGTCCCGGCGTGCGCGCACGGCCGTGATCGCCGTCGCACCCGCGCCGCGCGGCGCCCCGGCCGCTGCGCGCGCCCGCCGATCTGTGATGCGATGGAGTCGTGCCCGAATCCAGGACTCCCGTAGCCGAAGCCGCCCCCGAGACCCCCGCCGACGCCGCCGAGTTGCGCCGCGTCGCGATCGACCTCGCCGAACGCGCCGCCGAGCACGTCCGCGCCCGCCGCCCCGAGGTGTTCGGCCCGGCGGGGGAGCGGGCCGACGGCGCGGTGCGCAGCAAGGCCCACGCCACCGACCCGGTGACCGTGGTGGACACCGAGAGCGAGCAACTCATCCGCGACCTGCTCGCCGAGCATCGTCCCGGCGATCCGATCGTCGGCGAGGAAGGCGGCGGCAGCCTCACCGGCGACGACGCCGTGCACTGGGTGGTCGACCCGATCGACGGCACGGTGAACTTCCTGTACGGCATTCCCGGCTACGCGGTGTCGGTCGCGGCCCTGCGCGGCGGCAGGCCGGTGGCGGGCGCGGTGGTGGACGTGGCGCGCGCCGTCACCTACAGCGCGGGCCTGGGGCTCGGCGCGACCTCGGTCACCGCCGACGGGGTGGTCGACACGCTGCGCTGTTCCGCGGCCGACGAGGTGGCCATGTCACTGGTGGCGACGGGGTTCGGCTACGGCGCGCACCGCCGCACCCGCCAGGCCGCGCTGATCGCCGAAGTGTTGCCCCGGGTGCGCGATATCCGCCGCTTCGGCGCCGCCGCGCTCGATTTCTGCCACGTGGCCGCCGGGCGTGTCGACGCCTATTTCGAGCACGGGCTCAACGCGTGGGACTGGGGTGCGGGTGCGCTGATCGCCGCGGAGGCGGGCGCGCTGCTCACCCTGCCGCCCGCGACCTCCACGGGCGAGCGGGGGGAGCTGGTCGTGGCGGCCGCGCCCGGCATCGCGGCCGAACTCGGGGCGCTGCTCGCCGCGGTGGGCGCGACCGACCCGATCCCGGACCGCTGAGCGGCTAGCAGCGGGCGGTGCGCGCGGCCTCGAGCAGGTCCACGTCGATCGCGGCGTTCTCGCCGGCGGGGGCGTTCTTGAGGGCGCGCAGCACCTCTTCGGCGTCGTTGCTGGGCTGGATGTCGCGGAACAGCGAGCCCAGCACCAGTTCCACCACGTCGTCCTCGCGCTGATCCTCGATCAGCTCGGCGCACGGCACCACCAGCTGCACGGCCGCCGCGGCCGGGCGCCCGTTCACGCCGAAACGGATCTGGCCGGTGCACTCGAGATCGCCGTTGACGTATATCGGATCGTTGCCGATCTGGGTGTCGGGCGCACTCGCGAAACCGAGATCGCCGAGCTGCGCGGCGACGTGCGCGGCCTGGCCGCGCTGATTGTTGGCGTTGAGCACGCGCACCCGGCTGTCGGTCAGGCGCGCGGGCTGCACGTCCTCGAGCCGACCCGAACCGACGCGCTGGCCCAGCGCAGGCGCGGGCGCGGCGCCCGGCTCGGCGGCGGGGCTCGGCGAATTGCACGCCATCGCAGTGGTATCCGCGTCCTCCGTCGTCAGCGCGCGCACCCAGACGATGGCACAGATCACCGCCATGACGGCCATCATGACGAGCCAGGGCTGGGGGCGGCGGCGTGGGTACGGACGGCCCTGGGGGTCCGTCGCACTGCCTTCGGTGATCAGGGAAACCACGAGCCACACTCTACGAAAGTCCGCGCGAGCCGGTGCGGAAGGTCTCGGTGAGTTGATCGCTCGGTGTCGATTCCCCGTCGTTTTCGACTCATCTGTGTTTTGATTGCGACTTTTCGCGCGCCGTCCGCTATTGTCTGGCGGCCCAGATCGAATCGCCGGCGGCGAATACGGTGGTCGGTCGCGGGAACAAGAAGGGCATGTCCTGCGTTTACCGAGCGCTGTCGGGAGTGGATCACGGCGATCCCACCCGATAGGTGAACGGTGCACGTGTGATGTGCACCACCGGCGGGGCGGTGCGGTCACCCCGATTCCGGCGCGGAATCGGAGCGACAACAGCCGGTCCGGGATATACGGAGTAAGGACGAGGGGAAGACGACATGGCAACCGACTATGACGCACCGAGGCGCACCGAAACCGACGATGTGTCGGAGGACTCGCTGGAGGAGCTGAAGGCTCGTCGTAACGAGGCGCAGTCCGCCGTCGTGGATGTCGACGAATCCGATACCGCGGAGTCGTTCGAGCTTCCCGGCGCCGACCTGTCCGAGGAGGTGCTGTCGGTCCGGGTGATTCCCAAGCAGGCCGACGAATTCACCTGCTCGAGCTGTTTCCTCGTGCACCATCGCAGCCGACTGGCCAGCGAGGCGGGCGGGCAGCTCATCTGCATGGACTGCGCCGCCTGAGCCCGCGCGACCGCGCGCACACGGCCGGACCAGCCGGTCCGGCCCGATGACACAACTCAGCCCGCGCTCGGCAGCCCGAGCGCGGCCAGGACCTTTTCCGGATGACGGGTACTGACCAGCCAGTACGGCGTCGGATCGTCCGGATCATCGAGAACGAGCAACACCATGGGGCCGACCCAGGGCCGATGTTGGACATAGGCGGCCGGGTCCAATTGGCGGCCGAGGGCCGCACTCTTCGCGGAGGGGGGAACCACCGTCGCGCGAGCGACGAAATTCACGGGCAGATGCGCGCGGTCGGCGCGCAGTTCCGGCGTGCCCGCGCCGTCGTCGGTGACCTCCACGCGGTGGCGGCTGAACCACAGCAGCACCCACACCGGGATCGGGAACAGCAGCGCGTACGGCAACCAGGCGCGCAGCCCCGGCGCGCCCATGTGGATCTCGGCGGCCAGCAGGCCCGCGATGCCGAAGCCGATCGGCCACCACCACAGCGGCACCCACAGGCGTTCGCGATACCGCGGCCGCGCGGGCGCGCCCGGGCGGTCACGACCCGGTTTCTCGTTGTCCGTCACGGCGGGGTTGGGCTGGTCCGACACGTTTCCACAGTAGGCCAGCCGACCGCGAAGCCCGACGCCAGGTACGCGTACTCTCGTGCACTGTGAGCGCACTTTCACCGATACCCCTGCTGCGGCTGGATCCCGGCATTCCCGTGCCGACGCGCGCCCACGCGGGCGACGCGGGCGTGGACCTGTGCACCACCGAGGACGTCATCCTGGAGCCGGGCGAGCGCGTGCTCGTCGGCACCGGTGTGGCCGTGGCGCTGCCGGTCGGCACGGTGGGGCTGATCCATCCCCGGTCGGGCCTGGCCGCCAAGACCGGTCTCTCGGTGGTGAACACCCCGGGCACCGTGGACGCGGGCTACCGGGGCGAGATCAAGGTGTGCCTCATCAATCATGATCCGCGCACGCGCATCGAACTGCGCCGTGGCGACCGGATCGCGCAGCTGCTGGTGCAGCGGGTGGAACTGGTCGACTTCGTGGAGGTCGACCGGCTCGACGAGACGACACGGGGTGCGGGTGGTTACGGGTCCAGCGGCGGGCACGCCAGTCTGGGCGCGGGGACCGAGGCGGGCCGGGCGACCGGCGGGGAGGCGTGAGGCGAGGAATGTTCGGGAAAAAGAAGAAGCAGTCCGACGAATTCGACGACGACCGGTTCGACGAATACGGCGACGAGTACGACTACGACGAGGACGAGGCGGACTACGACGAAGAGCCCGCCTACGCCCCCGCGGCCGAGGTGGACGCCGAGGCGCCGCCGACCGGCCCTTACGACTACGAGGACGTGGCCGAACTGCTGGAGGCGGTCGCCGACCAGCGGCTGGATCTGGGGTCGGTGATCCTGCCGGTGCCGCCGGGCGGGCAGTTGCAGGTCGAGATGACCCCCGACGGCACCCCGCAGGCGGTGCACCTGGCCACCGAGCACGGCAGGCTCACGGTGGCCGCCTACGCCGCCCCCAAATCGCCCGGCCAGTGGCGGCTGGTGGCCGCCGATCTGGCCGAGTCGCTGCGCAAGGACGGCGCGCGGGTGGCCATCGAGACCGGTCCGTGGGGCCGCGAGCTGCTGGCCATCACCGAGGGCGCCGATCTGCGCTTCATCGGTGTCGACGGCTACCGCTGGATGGTGCGCCTGGTCGCGGCGGGCCCGCGCGGCGCCGCCGACGACGGCACCCCGCTGGTCACCGCGGCGCGCGCCATCCTCGGCGAGACCGTGATCCGGCGCGGCACCGATCCGCTGCCCGTGCGCGATCCGCTGCCGGTGGTGCTGCCCCAGCAGCTCGCCGAGCAGCTGGCCGCCGCGCATCAGGCGCAGGTCCAGCAGCAGCAACAGCAGCAGGTGGCCGCCCAGGCCGCGGCCGCCGCGCAGGCGCAAGCGCAGGCCGCGCCCCAGCCGGTGCGGCCGCAGCCCCTGCCCGAGGGACCGCGCCGCGGTGTCGAGGGCTCGGCCATGCAGCAGTTGGGATTGAACTAGCCGGAATCCGCCCAACGGTTGCCCGAGCAGCCGTGGCGCGGATTCGGTGTTCGTGAATGGCGGGCTCGCAGTGGGCTCAGTCGAAGTCGGGGAATCCGGTGTGTCCCAGGATCGCCGGGTCCGCGCCGAGTTCGTCGAGGGTGATGCGGTGCAGCCGCGCGTGCGGGAGCGCCGCCGCCCACTCGCGCGCGACGTCGAACGGATGCACGGGGTCGTCGACCGCCGTCACGACGGCGACCGGGGTGGCCACGGCGGCGAGCAGATCGGTGCCGGGCCACTTGTATCCGGCGGCCTCCTCCAGCGCGTCGGGCAGATGCGGCCACTGGGAGCGCCACGACCGGGTCAGCGCGTCCGCGAGCCAGGCCGGGCTGCTCGCGCGCATCCGCGCCTCGACCGCCTCGAGTCCGTCGGCGCGCAACTGCTCGGCGGTCACCGCCGCGCTCAACGCGGCGGGGCAGTCGGCGGTGTCGGGCCCGGTCCACGCGGGCAGCGCCGCGACCACGCCCGCCACCGAATCCGGGTGTGACGCAGCCCATTCCACTGCTATCGCGGCGCCCAATGAGATTCCGGCCACCACCAGCGGACCGTGCCGCGCCGCGTCGTCCAGGGCCGCCCGGCAACTGGCGACGACCGCCCGCGGATCGGGGTCGACCGCCCGCAGCGTCAGCCCGCGCGCCGCCGCCGCGGGCCCGAACGCGCGCCCCGCGAAATGCGCGTCGGAGCCGGTGCCGGGCAGGGCGACGACCTGGGTCGCGACCGGCCGTGTGCGGCCCGCCCGATCTGGGTACTCGATCACCGGGCCGAGCGTAGCGGGGCCCGTCGCCGACATCTACAGTGGCGGTGTAAGGCCATCTAGCAGGAGAGCGTGCCATGCCATCCGCAGCCTCAGGGTATTTTCGACGTCTGGGCCGCAGGCTGACCGAGGACATCGACCAGCTCGATGCCGAGGAGCTCGCCGAGACCGCGGAGGCGTCGGGCGCTCGCCCGGTGTCGGAATGCCGCCGCGGTGACGAGGCCACGATGCTGGGCCGTCTGCGCAGTGTCGAGGCCTGTTCGAAATCGGCGGGCGCCAGTGTTCAGGCGGAATTCTTCGACGGCACCGATGCCATCACCCTGGTGTGGATCGGCCGTCGGCGCATCCCCGGCATCGAGCCGGGGCGGCGCATCCTGGTCCGCGGCCGGATCGGTGATCGGGACGGCCGCAAGGTGATGTTCAACCCCTACTACGAATTGCGCGGGAACAGCTGACACGCATGCCATCGAGCCACGATAACGGCGCCGACCTCGGAACGCCGACCGATACCGCACGGCCGAGCGCCGACGCCGACGGGCTACGGCCCGACGACGGCACCGGGCTACCACCCGACCACGGCTCCGGGCCCCGGCCCGACGACGACCATCCCGGGCCCGATGCCCGCGAGGCGAAGGCCGAACAGACCCTGCTCGAGCAGATGGGCGGCTTCAGCGGCCTGATCTACTCGACCGTCCCGGTGGTCGTGTTCGTCCCCGTCAACACCCTGTTCGACCTGACCGCGGCGATCTGGGCCGCGCTCGGCGTCGCCGCCGCGATCCTGATCCTGCGCCTGGTGCGGCGCGAACCGGTCCAGCCCGCCATCTCCGGGTTCATCGGCGTCGGCATCTGCGCGTTCATCGCCTACCGGATGGGGGAGGCCAAGGGCTTCTTCCTGTTCG
The DNA here is from genome assembly GCF_003315035.1 of Nocardia puris. GTDB lineage: Bacteria > Actinomycetota > Actinomycetes > Mycobacteriales > Mycobacteriaceae > Nocardia > Nocardia puris. The sequence continues at coordinate 470,144 of NZ_QNRE01000001.1, read as the reverse complement.
GCATCTACACCAGCCTCGTCTACGGCGGTGTGTTCCTGCTCTCGATCCTGGTGCGCTGGCCGCTGGTGGGCGTGATCTGGGGCGCGCTCAACGGGCACGGCTCCTCGTGGCGCACCGATCGCCGCGCGATCCGGCTCTACGACATCGCGACCGTGGCCTGGGTGCTGGTGTTCGCCTCGCGCTACCTGGTGCAGTCCGAGCTCTACGAGACCGACCGCACCGGCTGGCTGGCCGTGGCACGCATCGGCATGGGCTGGCCGCTCACCGCGGTCGCGTTCGCGGTCACCATCTGGGCGGTGCGCCGCGCCGGGCACCTGCCCGCCAAATCCAAGTCCTGACCCCGGGAAAGGTGGGGCCCGGTCCACCGCGGAGGTGGACCACTACCCACCCTTGGGTGTCTGGTCGCCGGGTCCCGTTCGACGGACGATCGTTGTCGACACCAAAAACGCAACGTTCGCCGAAAGGACTCGGAGAGTGGCTACCGAGCACAAGACCGCGACTTCTCGCACCCACGCCCATTCCAGCCCCGCCCTGTCGGAGAGCAGGCGGGTCGCCGCCGAACTCGAGCAGCTGATCGGCCCCGCCGCCGCCGGCGACAAGCGCGCGATCTCCGAGATCGTGCGGTTGGTGCACCCGCTGGTGCGCCGCTACTGCGGCGCGCGCATGGGCAACACCGCGCACCTGCAGGTCACCGCCGACGATGTGGTGCAGGAGATCCTGCTCGCCACCGTCAACTCGATCCCGCGCTACCGCGACCAGGGCAAATCGTTCCTCGCCTTCGTCTACGGCATCGCCGCGAACAAGGTGGCCGACGCGTTCCGCCGGTCCCAGCAGCACCCCACCTACCCCGTCTCCGAGGTGCCCGATATGGCGTCCACCGCGGCGGGCCCGGAGGAGTGGGCGCTGGCGCTGGAGCGGCGCGCCGCCACCAGGGAACTGATGAAGGTGCTCACCCCGGCGCACCGCGAGGTGCTGGTGATGCGGATCGTGCTCGGCTGGTCGGCCGCGCAGACCGCGGAGGCGATCGGCACCAGCCCCGGCGTGGTGCGGGTGATGCAGCATCGCGCGCTCAACAAGCTGCGCGCGCAGTTGCAGCCCGCGGCCTGAACGCCCCGTCGCGACAGCCGAGCCGTATCGGGGAGTTATGGCTGGATGTCGTGGGGCGCGAGCGCCAGGCGCAGATCCTCTTCGGCCTCCACGGAGGTCACGAACAGCAGCTCGTCCTCGCCCTCGAACGGGTCGTCGGGCTGCGGCACGATCACCCGGCCGCCGCGCAGGATCGTCACCAGGGCGGCGTCGCGCGGCAGAGTGAGCGTGCGGACCGGCTTGCCCGCCAGGGCCGTGTCGGCGGGCAGCGTGATCTCCACCAGATTGGCCTGTCCCTGCCGCAGGGTCATGAGCCGCACCAGGTCACCGACCGACACGGCTTCCTCGACCAGCGAGGCCAGCAGGCGGGGCGTGGACACCGCCACGTCCACGCCCCAGGAGGCGTCGAAGAGCCATTCGTTGCGCGGGTCGTTGACCCGGGCGACCACGCGGCGCACGCCGAACTCGGTCTTGGCCAGCAGGCTGTGCACCAGGTTGGCCTTGTCGTCGCCGGTGGCGGCGATGACCACCTCGAACGACTCCAGACCCGCCTCCTCGAGCAGCGCGAGCTCGCACGCGTCCGCGTGCACCCACTGCGCGCCGGGGACCGATTCGGGGTCGATGTGGGCGAGCTGGCGTTCGAGCAGCATCACGCGGTGCCCGCCGCGCAGCAGTTCCCTGGCGATGGAGCGGCCGACCGCGCCCGCCCCGGCGATGGCGACATTCATGACGTGTCCCTCAGTCCTCGGGGGCCGGCGGTTTGGCGGCCAGCGCGACGGCCTCGCCCACGCTGCCCGAACTCGTCGCCACGTAGACGACATCGTCGGCCTGGACGATGGTCTTGCTGTCGGGCACCACGCCCTGCCCGAACCGCAGGATGAACGCGACGCGCACCGAAACGGCCTGTTCCAGATCGCGCACGGTGCGCCCGTACCAGTCCTCGTGCAGCGCCAGCTGCGCGACGGCCATGGTGCCGGTGGGGTCGCGCCAGGTGGTGGTGCTGGTGTCGCCGATGAGGGTGCGCAGGAAGCGGTCGGTGGTCCACGGCACGGTGGCGATGGTGGGGATGCCGAGCCGCTCGTAGACGGCGGCGCGCTTGGCGTCGTAGATGCGGGCGACCACCCGCTCCACGCCGAAGGTCTCGCGCGCCACGCGCGCGGAGATGATGTTGGAGTTGTCGCCGGAGGAGACGGCGGCGAACGCGTCGGCGCGCTCGATTCCCGCGCGGGTCAGCACATCCCGGTCGAAGCCGACGCCCAGCACCCGCTCGCCGGGGAAGTCCGCGCCCAGACGCAGAAACGCGCCCTCGTCCCGGTCGATGACGGTCACCTCGTGACCGACCCGGACCAGGGCGCGCGCCAGTGACGAGCCGACCCGCCCGCACCCCATGACCACTACGTACACCGTGCAACCTCGCTCTTGGACACCGTGGCGGACGCGCCGCGGCCTGTGGGCGCAACCGTACTCGCCACACGCGCCCATGGCCCATTTTCCCCGTCGGCCGCGAGGGCAAACCCGAATGTGGCACGCCACCGGTCCAACCCCCGGCGCGATCGGGCCACGAGGGATCTATGCTCGCTCCAGTGTCCAAGATGACGACGGCAGCCAAGCGGTTGCTGCTCGGCCGGCCGTTCCGTAGCGATTCGCTCGGCCACACCCTGCTGCCGAAGCGAATCGCGCTGCCGGTGTTCGCCTCCGACGCGCTGTCCTCGGTCGCCTACGCGCCGGAGGAGATCTTCCTCATGCTGTCGGTGGGCGGCGTCTCGGCCTACCTGTACGCGCCGTGGGTGGGCGTCGCGGTCGCCTTCGTCATGGCGGTCGTGGTGGCCAGCTACCGGCAGAACGTCCACGCCTACCCGTCGGGCGGCGGTGATTACGAGGTCGCGACCAAGAACCTGGGACCCACCGCCGGGCTCACCGTCGGCAGCGCGCTCCTGGTCGACTACGTCCTGACTGTGGCGGTGTCGATCTCGGCGGCCGCGTCCAACATCGGCTCGGCGATCCCGTTCGTCAACACGCACAAGGTGTTGTTCGCGGTGGTGGCCATCGCGTTGCTCACCGCGATCAACTTGCGCGGCATCCGCGAATCGGGCGCCGCGTTCGCGGTGCCGACCTACGCGTTCATGATCGGCATGTTCGCGATGCTGGGCTGGGGCCTGTTCCGCACGATGGTGCTGGGGGAGGAGCTCACGGCGGAGTCGGCCGGGTTCCAGCTGGAGGCCGAGGACAGCTACCTCTACGGCATCGCGCTCGCGTTCCTGGTGGCGCGGGCGTTCTCCTCGGGCTGCGCGGCGCTGACCGGTGTGGAGGCGATCAGCAACGGGGTGCCCGCCTTCCGGAAACCCAAGTCGCGCAACGCCGCGACCACGCTGCTGATGCTCGGCGCGATCTCCATCACGCTGCTGATGGGCATCATCGTGCTGGCCCAGAAGGTCGGCATCGTCTACGCGCACGACACCGACCACCTGATCGGGGCGCCGCAGGACTACCACCAGAAGACACTCATCGCGCAGCTCGCGGAGACGGTGTTCCAGGGCTTCCCGGCCGGGTTCTTCTTCATCACGATCGTCACGGCGCTGATCCTCGTGCTGGCCGCCAACACCGCGTTCAACGGCTTCCCGGTGCTGGGTTCGGTGCTGGCGCAGGACCGCTATCTGCCACGTCAGCTGCACACGCGCGGCGACCGGTTGGCGTTCAGCAACGGCATCCTGTTCCTGTCCGGCGCGGCGATCGCGTTCGTGGTGGTGTTCGGCGCCGAAGTGACCCAGCTCATCCAGCTCTACATCGTCGGGGTGTTCGTCTCGTTCGTGCTCAGCCAGACCGGCATGCTGCGGCACTGGACGCGCGCGCTGCGCACCGAGACCGATCCGGCGCAGCGGGCCAGGATGAAGCGCTCGCGGGTGATCAACGCCGTCGGCCTGACCGCCACCGGCGCGGTGCTGGTGATCGTGCTGGTGACCAAGTTCTTCGCGGGCGCGTGGATCGCCATCCTGACGATGGTGTCGATCTTCGTGGTGATGAAGATGATTCGCCGCCACTACGATTCGGTGGCCAGGGAGCTCGACGAGTACGAGTGGGACGGTGTGCTGCCCAGCCGCACCCATTCGATCGTGCTGGTCTCCAAACTGCACCTGCCCACCCGTCGCGCCCTCGCCTACGCCCGCGCCACCCGCCCCGACACGCTCGAGGCGATCACGGTGAACGTGGACGACGCCGACACCAGGGCGCTGGTGCGGGAGTGGGAGCGCAGCGATATCACGGTGCCGCTCAAGGTGATCGAATCGCCGTATCGGGAGGTCACCAAGCCGGTACTGGACTACGTCAAGCGGGTGCGCCGCGACGCGCCGCGCGATGTGGTGACCGTGTTCATCCCCGAGTACGTGGTGGGGCACTGGTGGGAACAGGTGCTGCACAACCAGAGCGCGCTGCGCTTGAAGGGGCGGTTGCTGTTCGAGCCGGGCGTGATGGTGACGAGCGTGCCGTGGCAGTTGAGTTCGTCGGCGCGGGCGAAGCAGGCCGGTGTGATGAACGCGCCCGGTGCGTTCCGGCGCGGGTACGAGGACCGGCAGTGAGCGGGGACGGTTGTCGCGGCGCGGCTGTGAGCGGGCTCGGCAGTGAGGTGACGCTGTGAGCGGAACTTCTTGGTACGGAAGAACTTTCGAGATTCGCCTCGGCCCGCCGGGGCACGGCGGGTTCTGCGTCGGCAGGCACGAGGGCCGGGTGGTGTTCGTGCGGCACGGACTGCCCGGCGAACTGGTGCGGGCGCTGGTGACCGAGGATCGCGGCGGATCGTTCTGCCGCGCCGACGCCGTGGAGATCCTGGAAGCGTCGGTCGACCGGGTGCCCTCGACGTGTCCGGTGTCGGGGCCCGGAGGAGCGGGGTGCTGCGATTTCGCGCACGCCACCCCGGCGGCGCAGCGGGCGCTGAAGGCGGCGGTGGTCGAGGAACAGCTGCGGCGGGTGACGCGTATCGAGCGCGAGGTCGTGGTGGAGCCGGTGGCCGGATACCCCGCCGACGCGTCGACGGGCTGGCGCACCCGGGTCCGGCTGCCCGTCGACGCCGAGGGCCGGGCCGGGATGCACCGGTATCGGAGCGCGTCGGTGATCCCGGATCTGCGCTGCCCGCAACCTGTTCCGCGCGCGATGGACGGGCTGGCCGACCGGCTGTGGACACCGGGCGCGGACCTGGTGGTGACGGTCGACGGGGACGGCGTGCGCCATGTGGTGGAGGTCGCGCCCGCCGAAACCGGTGGGCGGGGCGGTCGTTCAGGTCGTGGGGGCGGTAGGGCTGGGCGTGCGGCGGAGGACCGTCGTGGGCGCGGTAGTGCTGATCGTGGGAGTGCGGGGCACGGCGGTCGTGGGCGCGGCGGGGCCGATGGTGAGCGTCCCGGGTCCAGCGGGCGTGGGGCCGGGGATTCTGGCTCCGGGCGCGCCGGTGGCTCGCGTCCGGGCAGGGCGGAGGGATTCCCGGCGGGACCCGGTCGGCGGGACCGTCCCGGAGGCGAGCGTCGCGGCGATGAGCCGCTTGCCGCGCCCTTCGACAGCGGATCGGCGAGCGGCGGCTCGGTGCCGGAACCCGGTGGGGGAGAAGGGGTGCCGAGCCGCCGCCAGGCGATGGCGCGCCGGGCCGCCGCGCACGCCGATCGCGTCGAGTACGTGATCGAAGGCACCGGCCGTGCCGTCGAGTACGTGGCGGGCCGCCGCTGGGAGGTCTCCTCGACAGGCTTCTGGCAGGCGCATCGTCTTGCCGCCCAGTGCTATTCGGACGTGGTCGCCGACTGGGCCGGACTGTCACCGGGCGCGCGCGCCTGGGATCTCTACAGCGGCGCGGGCGTTTTCGCGGCGCGCTTGGCCGAAGCGGTCGGCCGGACGGGCGCGGTGCTGGCCGTCGAATCGGCCCGCCCCGCCGTCGCCGACGGTCACGCCGCCCTGCGCGACCTTCCCTGGGTGGACCTGCGCGCCGACCGTGTCGAACGCTGGATCGGCGCCCACACCGTCACGCCGGACGCCGTCGTCCTCGACCCGCCCCGGGCGGGCGCGGGCCGCGACGTGATCACCGCCCTCACGGCGGCCGCCCCCGATCGCATCGTCCACATCGGTTGCGACCCGGCCTCTTTCGCCCGCGACCTCGCCCTCTACATCGAGGCCGGGTACCGCCTGTCCGCCCTACGCGCCTTCGACGCCTTTCCCTCCACCCACCACGTCGAGTGCCTGGCCCTGCTCGAACGCTGAGCGGGGCGGGCTTCACCGGATCTTGGTATCGGCCGTGGCCGGCCGAACATCCTGCCCCCGCCACGATCGGCCGTGGCCGCCGGGAATTCGCGGGTGCGCTATGACCGGGCGCGTCGCCAGAGCTGCCTGGTGACGGCCATGGCGGCGAACGCTCGCGACCCACGTCGCGGCGGCGATCGCCGAGACGCTCAGGCGCTCCAGGCCGGGTTGCGGCCGAGGTAGCGCAGCAGGGCGGTGGTGGGGTCCTCGTTCGGGGCCACCTCGTCGGCCGGGGCGTAGACGCCGTAGGCGCGCAGCGGCTCGACGAACTGGCGTGCCGCGTCGAGCAATTCGCGCGACATCTCCGGGGTGAGGGGCGAGGGCTGGCCGGTGGCCAGGGCGATGTCCCAGGCGTGCACGGCGGCGTCGAGCGCGCAGGCGGCGACGCCCAGCGCGGGCGGCATGGAGTTCGGCGGGACCGGGACGGGAATTTCGGTGGCGTCGGGGGAAACGGTGCCGAACGCGTCGGCGGCGGCACTCACCGCCTTCTCGACGAGGGCGACCGGGTCGCCGGACAGCGTGCCCGACGGGGCGAAGGGATCCTCCTCGGGGCCCGGCCCGCCGGTGAGGAAGGCGGCGAATCCGAGCTGATCGCCCGCGGAATGCTGCACGACCTGCGTGACATTCCACTCCGAGCAGGGTGTGGGCGCGGCCCACTGGTCCGCGCGTACCCCGGCGACGGTGGTGCGCAGGGCGTCGTGCGCGGCGTCCAGCAGGGGCCAGGTGTGCTGCGTCATGATGTGCTCCTTCGTTCGGCGTTGACACCACTGTAGCGGAATGAAGCATTCCGTTCCAGTGGTGCGCCGAACTCTTCTCACCCTGTTTCGCGGCAGCGGTCGCAGATCACTCCAGGCGCCAAGTGGCGCGCAGGGTGGCGTTCACCTCCGATTCGCCGAGTTCCACCTGCACCGAGCCGCCGTATTCGGCGATCGGCGCGGCCATGGCGCGCATCTTCGGCGCGAAAGACGGTGCGGCGGCGGTGTTCTCGGTGATCTCCAGCACCTCGCCGAGGGTGCGTCCGGCGCGTTCGGCGTAGCGGCGCGCGCGGCCGAGCGCGTCGTCCCAGGCCGCGTCGCGGGCGCGGGCGAGCAGGTCGGCCTGATCGGCGAAGGTGAGGGTGAGCCCGCCCAGCCGCACATCGTCACCGCCGGCTTCCACGGCCCGCGCGAGGATGTCGGCGGGCCCCGGATCGCCCGCCAGATCGCGCAATGCGATCACCAGATCCGACGTCGCCACGTACCCCGTCACCCGATTCCCCTGCCCCTCCGTCCACACCGTCTCGCTGCGCACCGACAACCCACCGGTCGCGATGTCGGTGTCCCCCACGCCGTTCCCGCGCAACGACGCCGTCACCGCCGCCACCCGCTCCCCGGCCCGCCCGTAGGCGATCGCCACCGTGCTGGCCCGCGACTCCACCGACAACGTCACCCGCATCAGATCCGGCTTCTCCCGCACGCTCCCCGCCCCGAACGTCGTCACCACCCCGTCGACCTTCTTGCCCATTACGTCACCTCTTGTCTCGGATTCGATCGGTCCCATCCTTCAACGGCTACCCGACGATGATCGTCCCCTCGTCGTTCGCTTGCTCACGTGCCACGGTCGTGCGTTCTCGATCGACGCGCCGCGTCCAACTTGGTGAGGCGTTGTCGGACTCCTCAGCTCGTGTCGGCTGCGTCGTGCCGCCGCCCGAGATCGGGCGTGGGCTCCTCCGGTACCCTTGACCAGCGTGTTCGGCAATACGCCTGTGCCGCAAGGTCTTTCCGGTGCCCGGCCTTGGATACAGGCGATCGAGACGGTGTCGTACGTATCGCGGCGGCGGCCGGTGCAGCCACCGCGCGATGTTGTCATTGTCGGCGCGCGTGCAGATGAAGCTATCGCAATGTACGAGCGAGTCGCGGCATACGTGTGTCCGAGTGAGCGGTCCTTCGCGCCCGTCCGCTATATAGGATTCTACTGCGACAAGAAGATCGAGCCGTATTTTCCGGCTGTTGAAGAGGTGGTCGTACCCACTCGGTGCAGTGGCGATGAGGACTGCGCCACGGCTGGAAGGGTGGTGAGCAATTCCAGGTGTTTTTGTTGTCGGAGAAACGTGCATCGGAAACGCTGACTCGGCCCGGAGATACGCCGATCGTGCACAAGAAGACGGGTCGCGGCTCGGCCTTCGTGCAGTACAAGAGGTATTTCGCGCACTCGGCGCTCATGGCGGCGGATGACACTGAGCATCTCTCGTGATGTCCGTTCCGAATGCGACCGGCGCAGCCGCTCCCCGGACTGCGTGGGCAACGCTGTTCGTGACACTGGTGCGCAGACCAGTGGGTCACGTCTCCGGGAGACATGAGACTCGCTCTACGGAGTGTTGCTGGGCGGCGCGGTCGGAATGCAGCGCCGGCCGGCGACGGTTACGAAGTGAAGAAAATCGAGCGCGCGATGACGCGTACGGGCGCGAGTGTGCTCACGACCTTCACCCCGGGCTTCGCGATCCGGACCTGCTGGGGCTGCTTTCCGAGTGGTCGAGCGGATGCTCGCCGATTGACCGTGCGGACACTCATCGGGGTAATCCCTTGTCCGCCAGCAGAATTAGTTTCTAGTAGTCCCCGCCCCGCACGGCGATGGCGCGTACCGCCGCGTCCATCTGCGCGTAGGCACCGGCGGCGAGGCGTTCCAGCAGCGCGAGCTTGAGGTGGGGAGCCTTCTCGGTGAGGGCGTCGAAGCGCGGTGGCGGGAGGACGGCGACGCGGACGCGGGAATCGGCGCGGACCTCGTTGACGAAGGGCCCGCCGACCAGCATGGGGATCTCGCCGAAGGACATCCCCGCCGACAGCGTCACCAGGCGGTGGGTGCGGCCGTCGCCGCCCTCGAAGGTGATCCGCACGCGCCCCTCGAGGATCAGGTACAGCCCGGATCGTTCGCTGCCCCGCCGCGCGATCACTTCGCCGCGTGCGATGGTGCGGGTCTCGAAATCGGCCGCGAGACGGGCGCGGTCGTCGGCGCTCAACGCGGCCAGCAGGGGATGTTCGGCGACGGTGATGGACACGCACGCCTGCTGGCCGGCCGGACAGTGCCGCTCCAGCACGATGTCCTCGCACCACTCCGTCGCGGTGTCGCGGTCCACGAACACCCGCCCGCGCGGGTCACGCGGGTCCAGGCTCGACACCAGGTGCCCGAGCTTGGCGTCGGGATCGACCAGCGCCACCCGGCATCCGGCCGCCGCGAGTTCGCGCTGCAACCCGTCGAGCATCGTCACCGCGATCGCGCTCACGTCGCCGACTCGGCGCAGATCGATCACCAGCGCGTCCAACTCCCCGGCCTGCGGTTCGATCACCCGCACGGCCCGTTCCGCACCGGCGAACAGCAGGTCGCCGTGCAGTTCGTACACCCGCGCGCGCGACCCGTGCGCGTCCAGCACGGCGATCTCCTCGGGGCTGCGCCGCCGCCGCGACGGCACCTCCGCCACCGTGTAGTCCGCGCGAATGGCGGCGCGCGCCGCCCGCGTGACGTGCAGGAAGTGCAGTTCCAGCCGTCGCGAGAGCTCGCGGCAGGCGGCCACGCCGCGCACGCTGTTGCCGTGCTCGTCCAGGCGCGGGGAGTACACGGCGATGCCGATCTGGCCCGGCAGCACCGCGAGGATGCCGCCGCCCACCCCGCTCTTGGCGGGCAGCCCGACGGTGGACACCCAGTCGCCCGCCGCGTTGTACATGCCGCACGTGGTCATCACGCTCAGCACCTGTTCGGTGAGCGCCGTGGACAGCGCGCGCTCCTTGGTGAGCGGGTTGACGCCGTTGTTGGCCAGCGTCGCCGCCATGATCGCCAGATCGCGGCAGGTGATGTCGACCGAGCACTGCCGGAAGTAACGGTCCACCGCGTCGTCGGGGTCGGCGTCGAGGATGCCGAAGGAGCGCAGCATGTAGCCGATCGCGCGGTTGCGATAGCCGGTGCGCGCCTCGGAGGCGTACACCGCTTCGTTCAGCGTCAGCTCGCGGCCCGCGAACCGCGAATACGTGCGCCGCACCCGCTCGAACTTGTCGGCGGCGTCGCGGCCGTCCACCAGGGAGGCGGCGGTGATCGCGCCCGCGTTGATCATCGGATTGCGCGGGCGCTCGGTGACGGGGTCGAGGCTGATCTCGTTGAAGGGCTCCCCGGAGGGCTCCACATCGATGCGTTCCGCCACCGCCGCGAGCCCGCGATCGGCCAGGGCCAGCGCGTAGGTGAACGGTTTGGAGATGGACTGGATGGTGAACGGCAGGTCCACATCACCGGTGCCGTAGACCCGGCCGTCGGCGGTGGCCAGGCACAATCCGAACGAATCCGGGGGCACCGCGGCCAGTTCCGGGATGTAGTCGGCGGGCGCGCCGGAGGTGTCGGCCCGGCACAGGGCGTACACGTCCTCGACGATCCCGGCGACCACACCGGGATCGACCGCGCGCGGAACCTCGGCGATGGGGGCGGCCACAGGACAACTGTAAAGGGCGGGCGCGCACCGCGGCTGGAACGCCGCAACCCCGTTCCGTCAACGTGACGGGTGCGATGCCGTCCTTCGTCGGCAGTGCCCTGACCGGGCGGGTACGGTTGGGATAACAGCCGGACACCGGAAGGTGTCCGCGTATGTCCGGTCTCACAGCCCGTGGCGGAGGTGTCGGGTGCGGGCGGTTGTCGGGCAAGGGCATCCGTCGCACCTCCGTAGACTGACCGGATCAGAAGCGCTATCCGGAGGGAGCGAGTTCAGGTGGGAGTCCTTTCCCGGGTCGACACGCCCGAAGACCTGCGCCGGCTGACCGTGGCCGAGGTGCGGGAGCTGGCGGAGGAGATCCGTGAGTTCCTGGTGACGAAGGTCGCCGCGACGGGCGGTCACCTCGGCCCCAACCTCGGTGTGGTGGAGCTGACCATCGCGCTGCACCGGGTGTTCGACTCGCCGGCCGACCCGCTCATCTTCGACACCGGCCACCAGGCCTACGTGCACAAGATCCTCACCGGTCGCAAGGACCAGTTCGACGGCCTGCGCAAGCGCGGCGGACTGTCCGGCTACCCGAGCCGCGCCGAGAGCGTCCACGACTGGGTCGAGTCCTCGCACGCCTCGGCCGCGCTGTCCTACGCCGACGGCCTGGCCAAGGCGTTCGCGCTCACCGGTCAGCGGGACCGGCACGTGGTCGCGGTGGTCGGCGACGGCGCGCTCACCGGCGGCATGTGCTGGGAGGCGCTGAACAATATCGCGGGCGCCCCCGACCGCTCCGTGGTGATCGTGGTCAACGACAACGGCCGCTCCTACGCGCCCACCATCGGCGGGCTCGCCGAGCGGCTCACCGCGCTGCGCACCCAGCCCGTCTACGAACACGCGCTGGACGCGGGCAAACGCCTGCTCAAGAGCATTCCCCGGGTCGGGGAGTCGGCGTATTCGATGGTGCACGCGGTCAAGGCGGGCATCAAGGACGCGGTGAGCCCGCAGGAGCTGTTCGGCGATCTCGGGCTCAAGTACGTGGGCCCGGTCGACGGGCACGACGCCGCCGCGATGGAATCGGCGCTGCGGCGGGCCAAGGACTTCGGCGGCCCGGTCGTGGTGCACGCGGTGACGCAGAAGGGCCGCGGGTACGCGCCCGCCGAGAACCACGTCGCGGACCAGATGCACGCCTGCGACCCGATCGACCCGCTCACCGGCGAACCCGTCGGCGGTCCCAAGGCGGTCGGCTGGACGTCGGTGTTCTCCCAGGAACTCATCGCGCACGCCGAGCGCCGCGACGACATCGTCGCCATCACCGCCGCCATGCCGGGTCCCACCGGGCTGGCCGCGTTCGGCGAGCGGTTCCCGGACCGCATGTTCGACGTCGGCATCGCCGAACAGCACGCGATGGCGTCGGCGGCCGGCCTGGCGCTCGGCGGGCTGCACCCGGTGGTCGCCATCTACTCGACCTTCCTCAACCGCGCGTTCGACCAGCTGCTCATGGACGTCGCGCTGCTGAAGCAGCCGGTCACGGTGGTGCTGGACCGCGCGGGCATCACGGGCACCGACGGCGCCAGCCACAACGGCATGTGGGATCTGTCGGTGCTGGGCATCATCCCCGGCATCCGGGTGGCGGCCCCGCGTGACGCGGCCACGCTGCGCGAGGAGCTCGCCGAGGCGCTGGCCATCAGCGACGGCCCCACCGCCGTGCGGTTCCCGAAGGGCAGCGTCGGCGACGACATCGCCGCCGTGGAGCGCCTGGACGGCGTGGACGTGCTGCGGCTGCCGGAGGGCGACGGCGGTTCGGCGCAGGCCCAGCGCGGCGACGTGCTGGTGGTGGCCGTGGGCTCGTTCGCCTCGTGCGCACTGCGCGTCGCCGAACTGCTCGAGCCCGAGGGCGTGAAGGTCGCCGTCCTCGACCCGCGCTGGGTGCTGCCGGTCTCCGACACCATCGTGAAGCTGGCCGAGAACTACCGCCTGGTGGTGACGCTGGAGGACGGCGGCCTGCACGGCGGCATCGGCTCCACCGTCTCGGCGCGGCTGCGCGCCGCCGGACTCGACGTGCCGACCCGCGATCTCGGTGTTCCGCAGGCGTTCCTGGACCACGCCTCGCGCGGCGAGGTGCACGAGGAGCTGGGGCTCACCCCGGCCGATGTCGCGCGCCGCATCCGCGGCTGGCTCGACGCCCGCTGATCCGGGGGTTCCCACCCGTTCGACCGAGGTGCGGTGCTGGCCGTAGGGAAGCATCGGCGGCTGGGGTGTCTGCGGGTGGTGCGCCGGGGCGACACCGTCTACCTGGTGTGGCTCCGGCCGCCCGAGGTGACCGTCGCACAACCCGGCGCGAAGGCGCGCACCGCATCCGACCGCTCACGAGTCAGGCCCGCATGGTGCTGCGGCAAGGGGTGTATCTGCCCCCGTTCGGGGAACTGGCCGACCCGCGCGCCATCGCCGAGCAGCGCGGCACCCTCGACGGTTTCGAGGTCACCCTCGCTGTGCCGCCGGAACGCGACGGCGAACGTGCCGCCTACGAACGGGCCGGCGCCACCTGGTGGCTGCGCCAGCTCCCCGAAATCTCTTCCCGCGAAGAAGCTTTCACGCTGGCGCGGCGCGGGCCCTCCTGCGAAGGGGCGACGCGGCGGCGCCTACTTCTCGGCGGTCAGCGCCGCCGCGAGCACGGGGACGGCGAGTTCGCGCTGCCACGGCCGCGCGCCGCCCGACTTCAGGAAATCCTCTATCGCCGAGGACAATTCGGCCGCGTCGGCGCGCTGGTAATCGGGCAGGCCGTCCCAGCACAGGCGGCGCACGAGGTCGGGGGAGAGCAGGTTCTCCACGGGAATGCTGTGGCGCGTGGACAATTCGCCCATGGCGGTGCGGGCGCGGGTGAGGCGGGCGGCGGCGGCCGGATCGCGGCGCTCCCAGCGGTTCACCGGCGGCGGCCCGTCGAAAGGCTGTGTGAGCGGCGGGAGTTCGCTGTCGGGCAGGGTGCGGGCGCGGTCCACGGCGCCCAGCCATTCCCGGGAGTAGCGGCGCTGGCGCGGCCCGCCGAACACCGGGAGGGCGCGCAGTTGCGCGATGGTGCGCGGGTCGGCGGAGGCGGCGGCGACGATCGCGCTGTCGGGCAGGATCCGGGCGGGCGCCACATCGCGGGAGCGGGCCAGCGCGTCGCGGGTGGTCCACAGCTCGCGCACCACCGCCAGCTGTCTGGTCTTGCGCAGCGTGTGGATGCCGGAGGTGCGCCGCCAGCGGTCCGCCTTCGGCGCGGGCGGCTCGTTGGTCCGCACGTGCTCGAATTCCTGTGCGGCCCAGTCGTTTTTGCCCTGCTCGTCCAGATCGGCGGCGACCGAGTCGCGCAGTTCCAGCAGCAGTTCCACGTCCAGCGCGGCGTAGTTGAGCCAGTCAGCGGGCAGCGGCCGGGTGGACCAATCCGCCGCGCCGTGCCCCTTGCGCAGCGCCCGGCCGAGTAGTCGCTCCACCATCGCGGCGAGCCCGACGCGCTCGTAGCCGGCCAACCGACCGCCCAGCTCGGTGTCGAACAGCCGCGCCGGGCGCAAGCCCAGCTCCGCCAGCCCCGGCAGGTCCTGGTCGGCCGAATGCAGCACCCACTCGAGTTCGTTGATCGCCTCGGCCAGCGGGGTGAGCGCGTCGGTCACCGGGATCGGGTCGATCAGGAAGGTGCCCGCGCCCGCGCGGCGCAGCTGGATCAGGTAGGCGCGCGCCGAGTAGCGGAAACCGGACGCGCGCTCGGCGTCGACGGCGAGCGGGCCGTGCCCCGCGGCGAGGGCGCGGGCGGCGGCCGCGACCTGCTCGGCGGTGTCGAGCACCGGTGGCACCCCGTCGGCGGGCGCGAGCAGTGGTTCCGCTGGGTTCTCTCCCGCGCTGCGCCCCTCGTCGGGCTGGTCTGCTTCCGGCATAGACCTGAACTTTACGTTGTGGTCAGGTACGTACGTTGCTGGTATGCGACTCCGGGTGCGCGGAAAGGCTCCCGGGAACGCCCGGCGCGACTCCGATACGTCCCCGGGTGAGCACCAAGATCGCCAGCCCCGCGCACGCCATCACCACCGTATCGACCCATTGCAGCCGAGGTTCGATGGCGGCGGCGACAAACCCGTAGCAGACGTTCGACACCGTGTGCGCGACCACGGCGACCATCGTGTTCGCGCCGGCGGCGTTGTAGAGCCACCCCAGGACGACGGACAGGCCGTCGTCGACACGATATACAGCGCGAAGTTCGAATCGCATCGGGCGACTTCCGGATTCCACTACAGCGGCAGATGCCACACCGACCAGGCGAGCCCGAGCACCAGGTTCGCCGCCCACGGCGCGAGCACGCGCTGGAGCCCGGGCAGCGCGTAGCCGCGCCGGACGACTGCGCGTCACGGGCCAGAAGCGCCGCCGGTATCCAGGCGGCCCAGGTGAGGGGGAACGCGGCGAGGAAGAACGGCACCGGTCGGCCGCGTGTCGGCGCGGTCGGCTGGGTCGGCATGGTGGCTCCCGGAGATCGGTGTGACAGGAGCGGCCGAAGTAACCAGCGGAGACGTCATCGGGCATCGCTACGCGGAGCGAGTCTCGGGTGAGCGGGTGACACCGGAGGGTTACGCGTCGTTGCTTGTGTAGGGGTCTGGGCGCAGATGTGTCACCCCGGCCGGGGGCAGCCCCGCCGAATAGGCGAGCACCTCGCAGAACGCCTCCACGTGCGGGCGCATCTCGGTGGTGAGCGCGGTCCAGGAGGCGCGCAGCTCGAGCTGGTGGGCGCGCGGCGGGCCCGCGATATCGCCGTAGCGGACCGAACTCGTCGCGGTGACGGTGCCGCCGAGCGCCGTGTACGGCTCGGCGCGCGACTCCAGCGAATCCACCAGCCAGCTCCACGCCACCTCGGGCAGCAGTGGGTCGTTGGCCAGCGAGGCATCGATATCGGCCTGCACGTAGGCGACCAGCCGGAACACGCCGTGCCACGCGTCGTCGCCGTCGGGATCGTGCAGCAGGATCAACCGCCCGAACGCGTCGCCCTCGGAATCGACCGGCACCACAGGGGTTTCGGGATGTTTGACTTCCGCGCCGATGGCGTAGGAGTACGGGGCGAGGCGCTGTGGGGGCCGGATGGGCGCGAGCTCGATCCGGGGATGCACTGTCGCGGTGCCCATCGCCTCGACCGCGGCGCGGAAGCGAGGTGGCTCGCCCGGGGGTCCTTCGGTCGGTGCGGCGCCGTCGCGGAAGTCGAGCGGTGTCACAAATGCGACGGTAGACCCTGGGCGCTCCCGGCGGGCGGAGGCGCGCCGCCGGAGATGCCCGCCGCCCGTGCCGGAGCGGTCGCGGGCCCGCCTACGATAGCGGTGATGAGCACCTACACCCGCCGCCGGTTGACCGACGCCCCGTTCCTGGCCGCCGCCACCGGCGCGACCCCGAGCAGGCGTCCCGTGTGGTTCATGCGCCAGGCCGGCCGCTCGCTGCCCGAGTACCGGGAACTGCGCGCGGGCATCGGCATGCTGGAGTCCTGCTTCGATCCGGAGCTGGTGTGCGAGATCACCATGCAGCCGATCCGCAGGCACGGCGTGGACGCGGCGATCCTGTTCTCCGACATCGTCGTTCCGCTCAAGGCGGCCGGTGTGGACCTCGACATCGTGCCCGGTGTGGGTCCCGTCGTGGCGTCGCCGGTGCGCACACTCGACGATGTGCGCAAGCTCCCGCGCCTGCGCCCCGAAGAGGTCGGCGCGGTCACCGAGGGCGTGCGGCTGCTCACCGACGCGCTCGGGCAGACCCCGCTGATCGGGTTCGCCGGCGCGCCCTTCACGCTCGCGTCCTACCTGGTGGAGGGCGGGCCCAGCAAGAACCACGAGCGCACCAAGGCGATGATGTACGCCGACCCCGCCACCTGGCACGAGTTGCTCGGCGTGCTCACCGACATCACGATCGTGTTCCTCCAGTCCCAGCTCGCGGCGGGCGTGGACGCGGTCCAGCTGTTCGACTCCTGGGCCGGCGCGCTCTCGCTGGCCGACTACCGCCGGTTCGTGCTGCCGCACTCCGAGCGGGTCTTCGCCGAGGTCGCCGACGCGGGTGTGCCGCGCATCCACTTCGGCGTCGGCACCGGCGAGTTGCTGGGCGCGATGGGGGAGGCGGGCGCCGACGTGGTCGGCGTCGACTGGCGCGTGCCGCTCACCGACGCCGTGCGCCGCGTGGGACCCGGAAAAGCGTTGCAGGGCAACCTCGATCCCGCCGTGCTCTTCGCCGGGTCCGCGGCGGTCGAGGCCGAAGCGCGGCGCATCGCCGCCGAGGCCGATGAGGCGATCGTGCTCGGTGCGAGCGGGCACATCTTCAACCTCGGGCACGGGGTGCTGCCCGATACCGATCCGGGTGTGCTGACCGCGCTGGTGGAACTCGTCCACGAACTCTGAGTGGAAGGGGGCTCGGGCGGGAGTCGGGGCCCAGGGTGCCGTCGGACTGCCAGATCGGGCGCGACGGTCGGGATCGGGGCGGTTGGATCCAGGCTGCGTCGGGGCTGACGAGGTCAGGCCGAGGCGTCGGGATCCGGGCGGCAGGCGGCTCGGCACCCGAACGCGCTGCGGATCGGGGTGTGTCCTCGCAGCGGCTTCTCTCGGGCTCGCGTCCGGTAGGCATGGCCGAACGGCGAGTATCCGGATTGCCGTGCGCTGCGTTCGTGCTCGTCGGCCGCGCCGCGCTCGTGGTCCGACTCACGCGCCGGTGATCTGCACGCGCTGCGTGGGGACGGCACCGGGGCGCACTGCGAAGGCTCGGCGTGATCCAGCGAACATCCGGTGGGTCGGGCGGTCGCCGTGCGCAACGGGCGGGCTACGGTCGGGGCATGAGGATCGCGATTGTCGGGGGCGGGATCAGTGGGCTGGTCGCGGCGTACCGGTTGCGGTCGCGGCTCGGGGCCGATGCGGATCTGGTGGTGCTCGAGCGGGGGGAGCGCGCGGGTGGCATCCTGCACACCGGTGAAGTCGGCGGGGAGACAATGGATCTCGGGGCCGAGGCGTTCGTCGGACGCAGGCCCGAGGTGCCCGCACTGCTGCGGGAACTCGGCATCGAGGATCAACTCGTCACCCCCGCGGGGCTGCGGCCCCTGATCTGGGCGGACGGGTCGGCGCATCCGCTGCCGCCGCGTACGCTGATGGGCATCCCCTCCGACGCCGAATCCCTGCGCGGCCTCGTCGACAGCGACACCCTGGAGCGGATCGCCACCGAATCGACCCGCCCGCTGGCCTGGTACCGCGACGCCGACCTCGACGTGCACAGCCTGGTGGCCGACCGTTTCGGCACGCAGGTCGTGGAGCGCAGCGTCGACCCGCTGCTCGGCGGCGTGTACGCGGGCAGTTCTCGCTCCATCGGTGTGCGCGCCGCCCTGCCCACCTTGGCCGCCGCCCTCGACGCGGGCGCGACCTGCCTCACCGCCGCCGTCGCGGCCGCCCTGCCGCCGCCGTCGGACGCCCCGGTGTTCGGCGGCCTGCGCGACGGGTACCGCGTACTGCTCGACGCCCTGCTGGACGCGTCGAAGGCGCGCGTGGTCACCGGCACGGCCGTCACGCGGCTGGCCAAGTCGACGCGCGGGTGGGTGGTGGACCCGATCGGCGCCGTCGACGGCGTGGTGCTCGCGACGCCCGCCCCCGCCACGGCACGGCTGCTGCGCCACCTGGCTCCCGCCGCCGCCACCGCCGCGGCGGGCATCGAACTGTCCTCCTCCGTGGTGGTCGCCCTGTCCCTGCCGCACGACACCCCGCTGCCGCAGCACTCCGGCATCCTCGTCGCCACCGGAGAGCCGTTGCGCGCCAAGGCATTCACCCTCTCCAGCCGCAAGTGGCCGCACCTGGCCGACCGCGACACCGCCCTCGTGCGCGCCTCCTTCGGCAAATTCGGCGACGACAAGCCACTGTCCTGGTCCGACGACGAGCTCGTCACGGCCGCCACCGAGGACCTGTCGACGGTCACCGGCATCGCTCTCACCCCGCTGGCCGCCACAGTCCGACGCTGGCCAGGCGCCCTGGCCCAGTACGCCCCAGGCCACCTCGACCGCATCGCCGAACTCGAAACCGCCACAGCCGATCTCGACGGCCTCGCGCTGGCCGGCGCCTACCTCCACGGCGTCGGCGTCCCCGCCTGCGTCGCCTCCGGAGACGCCGCCGCGGAGCGCGTGGCCGCCGCCTTGGCCTGAGCCGAACCACCGGGCACAACAAGTTACCGTGACGGACGGGCCACCTCTACCGAACTCGGTCGTCGAGGTCGATGCGGATGGTGAGCATGCGCCCGTCCGTGGCGAGTCGTCGCAGGGCGAGGCCGTCCAACCGGTAGAGCGGGCGTCCCCGACCGAGTTCCGCGTGCCGGGCGCGCGCGTCGTCGTCGGGCAGCAGGTGCGCGGTCCCCGTCCGCCAGCGCGCCCGCGCGCCGTCGCGGACGCGGCTGGGCCGCGCCTTGATCCGGACTCGCGGGTTCGCGCGGATGTTGTGCACATAGGCGTTGTCCGCCCGCCCGGCGATCAGCCAGAACGTGTTGCCTCGCAACCCATTCGCCACCGGAACCTGCCGCCGCTGCCCCGTCCGCCTGCCGACGGTCTCCACCAGCGCGAACGTCGGCGGCGCCACCCCCGCCCGCAGCGCCGCACTCATCAGCGGATGCATAACCCGGCGATTGAACGCCACCTCCCACGTCGACAGCCCCATCACCATCCCCTCCTCCGCGTCGCCGCCAGCGTACCGTGCACCGATGCCCCGACTGACCCACCGCCCGCTGCTCTACCTCGACGTGGACGGACCCCTCATCCCGTTCGGCGCGACGACCCGCGACCTGCCGGGTGGGTACCCGTCCTTCCCTCCGGAGCCACCCGCCTCGGCGAATCCCTTACTGGCCCGGCTGAATCCGGCCCTCGGCGCCCGGCTGATCGCCTTGGACTGCGAGCCGGTGTGGGCGACGACCTGGCGGGACGAGGCCAACGACGAGGTCGCACCGCGAATCGGCTTGCCGCGCTTGCCGTTCGTGGACTGGCCGGACCAGGACGACGACGAACTCCGGCACCGGAAGACCCGTCCCCTGGTCGACCACGCCGCGGGCCGACCCTTCGTCTGGCTCGACGACGAGATCACCGACGCCGACCGCGCCTGGGTGACCACCCACCACCCCGCCCCCGCCCTGCTCCACCGCGTGGACCCGCGCTACGGACTCACGGACGCCGACTTCGACGCGCTCACCACGTGGCTGCGCACGAGCGCGCGGTGAGGGCGGCCACCCCGGCCGTATCGCGGCGTACTCGACCGGCAGCATCCCGGCACCTGGCATGCGATTGCGCGCCGCGTAGCCGCGCACGCCGACGCCCATCCGCTGCGCGACCGCCTCACCGATCTCTGCGCTCAACCTCCCGACGCCACCCTCGACCTTTGGCACGAACAGGACGCCGGGGCAGCGCATTCCGGCTGCGGCTACTGGACGATCACCGGTACGCGACGGGTCCGACGAGCATCGCACGATCGAGGATTCCCGGGACGAACCGCACTCCGGTGAGCTTCGCGGCCGAGGCGAAAGCTCTCGGCAGGGCAGCGGAGTAGTCGGTGTCCCGATCACTGTCGTCCCAGTCGCCCTCGTCGTCCCGCATGTCCAGCGTCATGCCGAGCTCCCGCATGAACCCGTTGAGCCGGTCGGGCTCGGCGCCGTGTCGGCGGTGGGGACAGTCCAAGGGTGAGTAGCCCGTGACAATCGTGCCGTCGATCGCGAGCACGAGGCTGCCCTCGGCGTAGTCGTGCCGTGCATGGTGGCAGGCGTCACCGACAATCGGCGGCTGGACGCGGACCCGCCGGCCAACAGCCCCGATCGACCGGCCGACCGCGCCCCAGTGGCACGATGGGATTCATGGCGCGACTCGATTACCAAGCACTCAATTCCACGATCCGGTACCTGATGTTCTCGGTGTTCCAGGTGCAGCCGGGCGTGCTCGGCGACGACCGCGCGGCCGCCGTGAAGGAGGCCCGCGCGTTCTTCGACGGGCTGGCCGACCGCGACGTCGTGGTGCGCGGGATCTACGACGTCGCGGGAATGCGCGCCGACGCCGACTTCATGATCTGGACCCACGCCGAGCGCGTCGAGGATCTGCAGGCCGCCTACGCCGACTTCCGCCGCACCACCGAACTGGGCCGCGCCAGCGCCCCGGTGTGGAGCACTGTGGCGCTGCACCGGCCCGCCGAGTTCAACAAGAGCCACATCCCCGCGTTCCTGGCGGGGGAGGACGCGGGCAACTACATCTGCGTCTACCCGTTCGTGCGCTCCTACGAGTGGTACCTGCTGCCCGACGAGGAACGCCGCAAGATGCTGGCCGACCACGGCAAGGCCGCCCGCGGCTACCCCGACGTGCGCGCCAACACGGTCAGCTCGTTCGCGCTGGGCGATTACGAGTGGATCCTGGCCTTCGAGGCGCCCGAACTGCACCGCATCGTGGATCTGATGCGGGATCTGCGCGCCACCGAGGCACGGCTGCACGTGCGCGAGGAGATCCCGTTCTTCACCGGTCCACGGGTGGAGATCGACAAGCTCATCGCCGCGCTGCCCTGAGCCTCGAGGCGGCCTGATCACCGCCCCGACCTGCGCACACCCGCATGCCCCGGGTTTTCGGGGCATGCGTTGCGTATCGCGCAACCCTTACTCTTCGCTCAGCGTTCGGTCGGCTACTCGGCTGCGCTGTCCGAGGGGTGCAGCCGCAGTGCGACGGAGTTGATGCAATAACGCTTGTCGGTGGGCGTGGGATATCCCTCGCCCTCGAAGACGTGGCCGAGGTGGCTGTGGCAGTTCGCGCACAGCACCTCGACACGGTGCATACCCAGCGAATCGTCGGACCGCAGGATCACGGCGTCGGAGTCGGCCGGATCGAAGAACGACGGCCAGCCGCAGTGCGAGTCGAACTTCTCGGTGCTGCGGAACAACTCGGCGCCGCAGGCGCGACAGCTGTACACGCCTTCGGTCTTGGTGTCGGTGTACTCCCCGGTGAAGGGACGTTCGGTCGCGGCCTCGCGCAGCACCGCGTACTCGGCCGGATCCAGCTTGGCGCGCCATTGCTGCGGCGTGAGCTGGATCCGGGGCGCGGGTAGGGACGTGTCGGCGTCGGAACTCATTGCTCCACGCTAATACGTTTCTCCTCTTCGAGCTTCGTGCCATTCCTGACCTGCGCGGATTCGGGCTGGGTGACCGTGACAGGCGGCTGTTGCGGCCCGCGCGGATCGGGGGCGTCGCGCATCCACGCCGGATCGAGAACCGGCAGCCTGCCCTCGCGGCGCGCGGCCAGATACCGGTCGGCCAGCACGCAGAACACGACGATGATCAGCAGGCCCCAGCCGAATGTGATGCGAAGGTACTCGAGGTTGCGGCCGAGACTCTGCCAACGGTCCGACAACCACTTGTCGTAGGACAGGAACCCGAAGATCGCCAGCCAGGCCGGCCAGTTCCGCAGCACCGAATTGCGCAGCACCACCGACATCAGGAAGGGGAACAACAGCATCGAGTAGTACATCTGGCCCAGTCCGGCCAGCAGGAACTCCGCGAGCAGCAGCACGCCGGAGGACGTGGTGACGAAGAACAGTTCGTCCTCGCGGTAGTACCGGTACAGCAACCACAGCGAGATCGCGACCAGAGCGCACATGCCGAGGCGGATGCCCCACATCAGCGGATCGGGCAGACCGTAGTAGGCGGCGTTGCCCGGGACGGAGCTGTTGAAATAGTCCCTGGTCTCCAGCAGATACGGCAGGGTTCTGGCGAGGAAATCGCCGGCGTCCACATGCAGTGGCCACGCGATGACGTTCAGCGCGACCGGTACGCCGATCGCGGTGATGAACACCTTCCACTGTCCGCGCGCCGCCGCCACCAGCACCAGCGGCGCCAGCGTGGGTTTCACCGTGATGCTCAAACCCAGTATCGCCCCCGCCCAGAGGTCTCTGCGTCGTAGCAGCAGGTGCAGGAAGATCAGTTCCGCCAGCAGGATGCAGCCGTTGACATTGGTGAAGACCAGTGTGTTGATGACCGTCTCGGACATGAACATGGCCAGCAGCAGCGCGGGTGCGGCGACCGAGCGCACCGTGTAGTGGAACAGCTTCAACAGTAGGTACCAGGCCAGCAGGATGGCGACCGCGTTGAGCAGGATGAACAGCCACCGGGACTTCTCCGGATCGATCAGCGCGATCGGCGCGATCAGCAGTGTGCCGCCCGGTGGGTACAGGTAGTGCGGATCGACCGAGTCGAAGTTGGCGGTGTACACGGGCTGGCGGTTGAGGAAGGCCAGCGACGCGTTGTAGACCGGCTTGTAGTCATCGGTGACGAACCCGTTGACAGCCTTGATGAAGACCCGATTCAGCACCGTCATGACCGCGAGCGGCCAGAGTGCGAACTTGATCACCTCGGCGGTGGTGCGAGCAGTCCGGGGCTCGAGCTGTCGAAGTAACACTGGGGCACGGTACACCGGCCGGGCGGCGAATAGGTTGCCGGGATATGTCTCGGCGTGCCGGAGGCGACGATGCGCGACCGCTATCGGACCGGCCGGCCGGGCCGCGCCGAGATCATCGCCTGACCGGAAGCGGCTCGAGTGATCAGGCCGGGCAGGCGCTGCCGTCCTGGGGCAGCCGGGCCTCGGCCAGGTAGTCCTGCAGCAACCGCTGGGCGCATCCCGAATGGTTGACCACCGGATGGCCCCAGCCCTGCCAGCGCGCCGTGGCGTGCCGCGCGCCCGCGACACCCAGCGCACCCGTGACCGAGGAGGCGCCGTCCGCTCCCACGACCGGGTCGGCGACCCCGCCCAGCACCAGCACCGGGACCGCGATCCGCTGCGGCAGCGGTGCCGTCGCTGACACCGGCCACGCCGAGCAGTCCAGCAGCGCCAGCGCCGCCGAACGCCCGAACACCGGGAACTTCTCGCCCCAGTCGCGCATCAGCTCGGTCGCCTTGGCGGCGGTGGGCGGCTGCTGGGTGTCGGTGCAGCGGTTCACGAACTGGCCGTCGCTGGCGGTGGCCGCCGATTCGCGCAGGATCAGCGCGTCGAGCGCGGCGCGGTCGCCCCGTCCGGCCGCCGAGAGCGAGTCGGCCAGTTCGCCGACACGATCGGCCTGATCCGAGCGCGGGCTGCCCAGGAAGCCGGTGATCGCGGTGAGCAGGGCGTTGGCCGAGATATCGCCCAGCTCGCCCGCACCGGCCCGGCGCACCAGATCGGCCACCGCGCCGCGCGGATCGGGCCCGAGCGAACATCCGACGCCCACGCAGCGCTGCGCGAACGCGGTGAGCGCCGCCTCCGCGCCCTGCAGGCGCTGCTCCTCGGCGGTGACGGCGTCGGTGCCGACCGCCTCGGGGGAGTCGAGCACCAGCCGCGACACGTGGTCGCCGAATTTGCGCACGTAGTTCAGCGCCACGTGCGCGCCGTTGCCGGTGCCCAGCAGGTCGATGTGCTCGACCTCCCACTGCCTGCGCAGCTGTTCGATGTCGTCGGCGGCGTGGGAGGCGTCGAAAGTGTTCTCGTAGGGCTGCAGGAAGTCGCGGCAGGCGATGGTGGAGTCCCGGCTCAGCGCGGCCATCGCCTGCACCGGATCGCCCGCGCCCGGCCCGAACTGGGCGTTATCGGCCAGCGGATCGCGCAGTTCCGGCGGCAGGCAGTCGATCGGCTGCGACGTGCCGATTCCGCGCCGGTCCACCGCCACGACGGGGCGGTTCGCCAGCACGCCCACGCCCGCGGGGCCGACGGCGAGACCTGCCAGTGTGGCGGTCGAGGAGCGGTCCGAGCCCGAGGTGAGCACCAGCGGCGGCGCGTCGGCGGGCGTCTGCGCCAGCTTCGCCCGCATGGCGCCGTTGCGGAAGTTGCCGAGCACGGTGCCCGCCGAGTCGATCGGCGTGGAGTACTCGGCGCATTCGAGCACCAGCCCGGCGGGCGCGGGGCCGAGCCCGAGCAGGCGCAGCGTCGACTCGGTGCAGTCGCGCCAGCTCAGATCGGATTTCGGCGCGGTCGCGCGGGGCGGCGGGGGCGGTGTGGCGTCGGTGGTCTCGCCGCCTCCGCCCACGGCGGGATGCTCCACCGCCACACCGGGACGGTCGGAGGGGCCCGCGCCGCAGCCGGCGACCAGGATCGAGAGAGCCGCGGTGAGCACGGCGGCGCGAGTCCAACGCATGCGCTACAGCCTGCCAGGTTCGCGCGCGTGTTTCATCGACGGGCCCATCGGGTCAGTACCGTGCCGTCGGTGTCGAGCAGCACGTGCGCGCGGTGCAGCGGGCGGCGGAACTCGTGCGCCGACAGCGAGATTCGCCGGGCCGTGCCCCCGACGAGCAGCGGCGCGGTGGTCACGCACAACTCGTCGACCACGTCGGCTTCCAGCAGTTCGCCGAACAGATGCGGCCCGCCCTCGCACAGCACGCGCGGGAGACCGCGCTCGGCCAGCACCCCCAGCAACCCCTTCGGCGTCACCGCGACACCACCCGCCTCGATCACCTCGCCGCCCGCCTCGGCCAGTGCGCGTTTGCGATCGGCGGGCGCGGTGGCGGTGGTGAGGATCAGCGGCGGCACGGCGGCGTCGGTGAACAACCGGCACCCCGGGTCCAGCGCCGCGCTCGCCGTGACCACCGCGATCGGCGGCGGCGTGCCGTCGGGGTGCCCGCCGAACCCGCGCTCGTGCAGCGCGCGGCGCCGGGCGGCGTCGGTGCGGGCGCCGCCGTAGTTCTCGGCGCGCACCGTACCCGCGCCGACCAGCACCACATCGGCCAGATCGCGCAGGAGCATGAACACCGTCTTGTCGGCCGGGGTGCCCAGGCCCGCGGTGACGTCCTCGCTGGTCGCGGCTCCGTCGATGCTGGTGACGAAATTCGCTCGCACCCAGGGCGCGTCGGGCTCGGCCGGGTACGCGTACAACTCGGCCAGCTCCTCGGAGCTCAGGTCTGTGAGCTGGATCGCATTGGGGATACGCTGCATGAAATCAGATCACACCACGTCATTAGGCTTCGCACATGCAAGAACGCCTTGTCGATCGCCATCCGGAGGTTCCGGCGGACCAGCTCGTCGCCCAGATGGTGCCCCCGCCCATGTTCGACGAGGTGAGTTTCGGGTCCTACATCCCCGATCCCGCCGAGCCCAGCCAGGCCGCCGCGGTGAGCAAGGCCGAGGCGTTCTCCGGCCAGGTCGCCAAGATCCACAAGGCGTCGGCCAAGAAGGGCCTGTTCGGTAAGAAGAAGCAGGTCAGCGGCGCGGGCCTGTATCTGGACGGCGGGTTCGGCGTCGGCAAGACCCACCTGCTGGCCTCCATCTTCCACAGCGCGCCCGCCCCGAAATCGTTCGGCACCTTCGGCGAATTGACCAACCTGGTCGGTGCGCTCGGCTTCAATAACGCGGTCGAGCGCCTGTCCGCCAACAGCGTGTTGTGCATCGACGAATTCGAACTCGACGATCCGGGCGACACGATGCTCGTGTCGCGGCTGCTGACCGAACTGTCGGCGCGCGGCGTGTCGATCGCCGCCACCTCCAATACGCTGCCCGGCCAGCTCGGGGAGGGCCGTTTCGCCGCGCAGGACTTCATGCGCGAGATCAAGAAGCTGGGCGCGATCTTCGAGGCGGTCCGCGTGGACGGCCCCGACTACCGCCACCGCGACCTGCCGCCCGCCCCGGAGCCCACCTCGCCCGAGGCGCTGGCCGAAAAGGCCGCCGCCACACCCGGTTCCACGCTGGACGATTTCGACACGCTGCTGAAGCACCTGAGCACGCTGCACCCGTCGAAGTACGGCGCGCTGATCGCGGGCTTGTCGGCGGTGTTCATCGCGGGCGTGCACCCGGTGACCGATCAGGCCGTCGCGCTGCGCATCGTGGTGCTGGCCGACCGCCTCTACGACGCGAGCGTGCCCGTCACGGTGTCGGGCGCCAAGCTCGACGAGATCTTCTCGCAGGAGATGCTCGACGGCGGCTACCGCAAGAAGTACCTGCGCGCGATCTCCCGGCTGCTGGCGCTCTCCCGGTTCGAGGCCGCCACCGCCTGATTCGTTTCCCGCCGGACCACGGCATGTCGCGCGGTGGTTGCCTCCCGGTTGCTCCGGATTCGGCGCGGCCCGGCAGAATCCAGGCGGAATCGGCTGCCTGTCGACGGGGCCGCTCGACAGGCAGTAGTCGAAAGGCCCTTGGACCGAACCCGTGCCGCCCAGGCGGCCCCGACCGAAGGATGCCCGTGCTCCGTTCCCGTGCTCTGCGCGCACCGCTCGTCGCGCTGTGCGGTCTGACCGTCGCGTTCGGTCCCGCGCTCACCGTCGCGACCGCCGCACCGCCCGCCGCCGTCGCCGCCGACCGGTCGCTGGGACTGACCGGTGTGCAGAACGCGCGCGACGCCGGCGGCTACCGCACCGTCGACGGCCGGTGGGTGCGCACGGGTCTGGTGTTCCGCACGGGCCAGCTGGACAAGGCGACCGACGCCGACCTCGGTGTGCTCGCCGCGCGCGACGTGCGGGTGGTCGACGATCTGCGCACCGTCTTCGAACGGGCCATCGCCCCGGACCGTATTCCGGCGGGCGCGCAAGACAATTGGGACGACGTGATCGGCCAGGCGCCGCCGCAGGTGCTGGTCACCACCCTCACCGGCGGGGACGATCTGTACCGGGCGTTCGTCACGCTGCCCGGCGCGAACGCCGCCTTCGCCTCGGTGCTGCGCGACATCCTCACCACCGACGGCGCCGTGCTCTACCACTGCACCGCGGGCAAGGACCGCACCGGCTGGGCGTCGGCGGTGCTGCTCACCGTGCTCGGTGTGGACCGCGCGACGGTGACCGAGGACTACCTGCTGTCGAACGTGTATCGCAGTGCGACGCCGGAGGATTCGCTCAACGGAGTGCGTCAGGAGTGGCTGGACGCCGCGTTCGACGAAGTGGAGCGCGTCTACGGCGATTTCGACGCTTACGTGCGTGACGGACTGGGTCTCACCGATGCGGAAGTGAGCGCGCTGCGCGCGAAGATGCTCGCCTGACCCGCCCGCGCGGCTACCATCCCGGCATGGCGACATTCGAGACATGGGACGGTCTGACACTCCATTACCGTGAGTGGGAGGGCGATGGCCGCACCGTGGTGCTGCAGCACGGTTTCGTCGCCGACACCAACGCCAACTGGATGGCGATGGGCGTGGTGAACGCGCTGCGCGAGACCGGCTGCCGGATCGTCTCGCTCGACGCGCGCGGCCACGGCCGTTCCGAGAAGCCCCATGACGCGCAACGGTATTCGTGGTCGGCGATGGCCGAGGACGTGCGCGCCCTCTACGACGAACTCGACCTCGCCGACGTCACCCAGGTGGGCTACTCGATGGGCGGGATCATCTCGCTGCTGGTGGCCGCCGAGGACAAGCGGGTGGGGCGGCTGGCGGTCGGCGGCATCGGATCCGGCGTGATCGACTGCGGCGGCGTCGACCGGCGCGTGGTCCAGCTCGACGAACTGCGCGTCGCGATGACCGGCGACGGCACGGACGCACCGCCCGCGGCCCGCGCGTTCCGCCTGCTGGCCGACGCCGTGCGCGCCGACCTCGACGCCATCGACGCCGTGGTCACCGGCCTGGACGCCGCCCCCATCAGCACCCTGGACGACGTCACCGTGCCCACGCTGGTCCTGGCCGGCGTGGACGACCCGCTGGCCGCCGAACCCGACCGCCTGGCCGCCGCCCTGCCCGACGGACGCCTCGTGACCGTGGCGGGCGATCACATGACCGCCGTCTCCAACCCCGAATTCGGCGCCGCCCTGGCCGATTTCGCGCGCTAGAACACCAGCCGCATCACGAAATCGTGGTGGATCCGGTTGCCCACCGTGAACGTGCGCGTGCCGACGGTCTCGAACCCGTGCTTGGCGTAGAACCGCTGCGCGCGCTTGTTCTCCTGGTTCACCCCGAGCCACATCCCCGCGTAGTTCCCAGCCTTCGCCTGCTCCAGCGCGGCCTTCATCAGCGCCGTCGACACCCCCGTCCCGTGATGCCCCGGCAGTACATACATCTTGCTGACCTCGAGCACCGGCCGCAGATCCACCGCCCGCGCCACCTCGGGCTCGGGCGATTCCCCCTCCTGCAGCATCGCGTACCCCACGATCTCCCCACCCGCGACCGCCTTCAAGACCGTCCGCGTCGGATCGCTCAAATACTCCCCGAACCGCTCCCCGGACAGCACCTCGGTGATGAAGACCTCGATATCGTCGGCCGTCGCATCCGGCGGGCAGGCCAACGGAAACGTCGCGGCCGCCACATCACTGAGGGCCTCGGCATCCCACAACCCCGCCCGGTCGACGATGACTGGCAAGTTGCTCATGTGTCCATAAGAGCACACGACCGGCGGTGAAAGCGCCCCGCGACCGGGTTCGGAAGACGAGCGCCACAAGTTCGGTCACCGGCACATCGCCGCGGGATCGGCGCCTGCGACGTCGGCGATGCGGTGGGTTCGGCGCATCCGGTCACGGCGGGCGAGTCACAGCTGGTGTCACGCGGACATGGGCGCACCCCTGACGGCAAGGTGGGGCCGAATTGACGGCGGGTGCCCGGTGAGGTGGCCGAGGATTGCAAATGTGATCCCTCGGTAACACGTTCGTGCGAGTATGACCGCCGATGTCGGCTGTTCGAGGGAGTGCGCGGTGACCGAGTTTCTGGACACGATAAACGGCTACATCTGGAGCGACGCCCTGGTCTATCTGTGTTTGGCCGCGGGCGTCTATTTCTCGATCCGGTCGAGATTCCTCCAGGTGCGCCAAGTACCCGAGATGGTGCGGTTGATGATTCGGGGGGAGAAGTCCCCGTCGGGTGTGTCGTCGTTCCAGGCGTTGACGATGTCGCTGTCGGGACGGGTGGGCACCGGCAATATCGCCGGTGTGGCGACGGCGATCGCGTTCGGCGGGCCGGGGGCGATGTTCTGGATGTGGGCCGTGGCGTTTCTCGGTGCCTCGACGTCGTTCGTGGAGTGCACGCTGGGGCAGATCTACAAGACGCGTGATCGGTTGACCGGTGAGTATCGGGGTGGGCCCGCCTACTACTTGAGCCGGGCGATGGCGCACACGAAGGCCGCCCCACTGTTCAAGGTCTACGGGATCGTGTTCGCCGCGGTCACCGTGCTGGCGTGCGGCGTGCTGTTGCCCAGCGTGCAGTCGAATTCGATGGCCTCGGCGATGAACAACGCGTGGGGTGTGTCCGAGTGGACCGTGGCGGTGGGCACGGTGATCGTGCTGGCTTTCGTGATCATCGGTGGCGTGAAGCGGATCGCGGCGTTCGCCTCGGTCGTCGTGCCGGTCATGGCGGTCTTCTACATCGCGGGCGCACTGGTGATCGTCCTGGCGAACGCGTCGGAGCTGCCCTCGATCATCGGCACCGTGCTGTCGAGCGCCTTCGGCGCGGACGCGGCGTTCGGCGCGATCATCGGTGCGGCAGTCATGTGGGGTGTCAAACGCGGCGTCTACTCCAACGAGGCAGGGCAGGGCACCGGGCCGCACGCGGCGGCGGCCGCCGAGGTCTCCCACCCGGTCAAGCAGGGCTTCGTGCAGGCGTTCGCGGTCTACATCGACACCCTGTTCATCTGTTCGGCGACCGGGTTCCTGATCCTGTCCACCGGCGCGTACCGGGTGTACGAGGGTGAGTCGGCGTCGGGAGCGGTGATCGCCGAGGGTGGTGCGCTGCCCTCGGACGCGGTGGTCGGGCCGACGTTCGTCCAGGTCGGTTTCGACACGTTGTGGAGCGGTGCGGGGTCGACGTTCATCGCGGTGTCGCTGGCGTTCTTCTGCCTGACCACGATCATCGCCTACTACTACATGGCCGAGACCAACCTGCGGTTCCTCGTCGGCAAGTACGGGCCCGCTCCGGTCCCGCTCATCCGGGGCACGATCGGGTCGAACACCACGATCCTGCTGCAGACGTTGATCCTGGTCTCGGTCGTGGTCGGTGCGGTCTCGACCGCGTCGGAAGCGTGGACGCTCGGTGACATCGGGGTCGGATTGATGGCCTGGCTCAACATCATCGGCATCCTCATCCTTCAGCAGCCCGCCTACAAGGCGCTGCGCGATTACGAGCGCCAGAAGAAGTCCGGGCTCGATCCGGTCTTCGATCCGAAGGCGTTGAACATCGTCGGCGCGACGTTCTGGGAGAGCTACGAGCCCTCCAGCAGAAAGGACCGGGAGCCCTCCCGGAACTAGGACCGAACCAGCCGGTGCAGGTGGGGTCAGGTCCCGGCGCGCGAATCCGAGCACCCCGCCGGCCACCAGTCCGGCCGTGACCCCGGTCCGCGTGGTGAGACCGACCCGGTGCGGGGCCCGGCCGGGTACGCCCGCCAGGTGCGCGAACGGTGAGATGTTCGCGCACCTGGCAGGGTGCGGTTCTGCCGCGCACGATCACGCCGACGAGCAATCGCTCGCGACCGGGATCGCACCGACGGGAGCCACGGCGCAGGGCACCCGGCCGAATGCGAGGACGGCGGCGCCGAGCGCTGGCCAGGCCACCGGGCGGCCTCGAGCGCACCGCCCAGGGCGTCCGCGAAACACAGCGGCGCCCCGCCGATCACCACACCAACCCGCATCGCGAACCCGACACCGGCCGCCACGACGACGCCCACGGTGGTGACCTGGACCTCGATCGCGAGGATGCGCGTTCGTGACAGTAGCAGCGCGAACAGCGGAGTCCACCGGCGCTCGGTCTCCTCGGCGGCGAGCGCGGCGGTCCTCCCCACGTCGTAGAGCCCACTCGCCTCCGCCAGCAGCCGGAACATCACCGAGGCCAGCCCGGTCGCCGACTCCATTCCGGTGATCTCCGCGAGGTCGGCGAAGGGGGATTCTCAGCCACGCCGGAGCGGGCACGCCCTCGGCGGTCACCTTCGACAGCAGACCGCCCACCACCAGCGCCGCGGTCGCCGTAGCCGCCGCCGACCGCGTCGGCAACAGTGGCGCGCCGAGCAGCCCCACCGCTGCGACTACCGCTGCGACACCGAATATCCCGGTCTCGTGCACGACCGCGCTTGTCACGGCGGTGCCGGTGACGACCAGAACGACCATCGCACCCAGCAGCCCGGCCACCAGCAGGAGCGCACGAAGCAGGCCCCGCACCGAATCCACCGCGCGAACCCGGCCGCGAGCAGCAGCTCCGATCGCCCCGCGTCCGCCACGCCACGACTGACGCGCGTCGCGGCCGGCGACACCCACACCGCAGCCAGGACCAGCACCGGAGTCCCGGTGCGCCACACCGTGAAACCACCCGGATCACCCAACGCCGGCGGCTTGCCGAACACGGTGCGTATCGCCGGATTCTCCGCCAGTGCGCGGATCGCGTCGTTGTCGACGGCACCGGCGCACCCACCCACTCGGAGAAGTCGATGTCCCGCTCGCGATCGGCCGTTTCGTCGGACCTGGGTTCATTTCGGCGTGGCGCGAAGGTCGCCGAACACGGCGTACGCGTTGCCTTCGCGATCGACGTTGGTGACTTGCAGGCGCAGCCGCAGGGCGTTGGTGATATCGAGGTCGATCGGGATGGTCTGGCCGATCTCGATGGAGTGCCCGGCGATCAGGACGCCGTCCGCGTAGATCTCGAACTGCATGGACAGTCCGCTCGGAGTCGCGTCGTCGCGGACACCGAGGATGCCCTCCAAGCGGGTGTACTTCCGGGCGAGGTCGTACTCGACGTACCCGGGAATCCGGACACGCGGATTGATCATGACCGAACGGGTGTAGGTCGTACCGGAGACGGCCGCGGCACCGGTATTGAATCGGTAATAGTTGCTGTCGTCGAGTCTTCGGAAGTCGGCGAGGTATTGCGTCCCGACGACGCTCGCGGAATCGGGCGTCGTGGCCGAGCCGCTCGTCGCTGTCGTGGGTGTCGTTGTCGGCGAACCGCT
Source organism: Nocardia puris (assembly GCF_003315035.1). Taxonomy (GTDB): domain Bacteria; phylum Actinomycetota; class Actinomycetes; order Mycobacteriales; family Mycobacteriaceae; genus Nocardia; species Nocardia puris. Next base: position 437,536 of record NZ_QNRE01000001.1, on the reverse strand, counting down.
TCCGGTCGTGGTCGATGTGCTCGGGGGCGGCGCCACGATCGTCGTGACGACGATCGTCGGAGCCTCTTGGGCCTGTGGTTCGCGCAGTGTGACGATCGCGATCGCGGCGGCCAGGACCACCAGCGCGCCGCCGAACGCGGCCGGCGCCGCGTACCGCTTCCATCGGCGTGGGCTGCTCGGCGTGGCGGGCAGGTCCGCCAGCACCGCGTCGATCTGCGCCTGCGTCGTGGCGGCGTGAATGCGCGCCGACCGCTCGTCGAATTCGCCGATACCGATCCGGCCCGCGGAGAGGTGTTGTTCGAGAAGCGTGGACGCGCGCTCGCGTTCGGCGGTCCCGATCCTCGGCTGGAGGTTGTCGTTCATGGTCGTAGCCTTACGTTGTATAGTGTCGAGCGGGATCGACCTCGCCGTCGCCGTTTCGGCATTCCGCAAGAGATATCGCGTTATGCCCCTGGGCAATCGCGGTCGATCAGGGGAGCGGTCGGGCTATTCGAAGAGGGTCGGATCCCCCCACGCGAGTTCCGGTAGTCGCCGTGACTTGCCGATGGCGGCGGCGACACCCGCGAGCATCGGCGGGCCGATGGTGTCCGGCCGGTAGGCGACCAGTCGGAGGCGAAGGACGCGCGAGACGTCGTAGTGGATCCGGATCGGCTCGCCGTAGGTCGCCCGAACCTGTTGCCGGGGCTCGTTGTCCAAGAAGACCTGGAAATGCCCGGTCTGGTTCACATCCACGGCATCATCGAGAATGCCGACCACAGCCTCGAATTCGCGATATCTGCGGCCGAGGTTGTATTCGATGGGGCTCCTCGGGTCACCACAGAAGACGGGACAGCGATGGACGATGCTGTTCCCGTAGTGCTCGGCGTCGAGGTCCGCGCTGCCGAATCTCAGGTCGGGTCCGCGCCGCACCGGTTCCAGTACGGTCGTCAGCAGCCGGGCCTTCCTGCGCACCGGCACCGAGATCGGCGCCGTCGGTGTGGAAACCGACGTGGGCGCCGGGCCGGTGTATGGCGAGCCGATCCACTGCCCGCGATCGGGCATGGGGTGCTCGCCCCGGCCGGTGAAGGCAGCGAGTAGATCCGCCACTCCGTCACGCGTGAATTCGTCGATCACGAAGTGGGTCGCGGAGTACGGCAGTAGGAACACGGGGATCTCGTCGATCGACCGTCCGGGCAGCACTACCGGGAGAATTCGGCGCGTCTCGCCGACCAAGTTCTGTGTGATCGCGTTGCGGATCATCGCGCTCTCGAACTGCGCGCCGCGGCCGCGGTCCGGTTGCTCGGATCCCTCGGCCCGCCTTTTGTAGTCGGGTGAGGCGATGACGAGCACGAAGTCCGCCCGCGACAGCTGGTCGATCGCCCACAGCGACCAATCGCGCCGCTCCGCGTCGTACCAGCAATCCAAGTGGACATCGGCGCCGATTTCGGTCCGCAGAAAGGTCGCGAACCGGCGGACGAGTTCCTTGTGCTGCTTCGAGTCGTGCGAATACGAGACGAATACGCGTGGCTCGTCGCCGGAACGATACGAAATTCGTTCTCCGACACCCGTCATGCCTGTCCTCCGTGCCGGATTGTTGCCGTGTGGCGCACAGCTTACGTCCTGTTCGCTCGTTTGAAACCTGACACTGTCCAGTGGGCCGGATCGGCACAGTGGGATCGAAATCCACTGCGGCGCAAGTCGATAGACAGCGTGCCGAAGCTCTCGAATTGAGTCCTGCGTCCTCGCGTTCCACTCCCGGGATGAGCCTCTCGAGCCGGCTAACCGCGGGAAACTTGCCGGCCCGTGCGCCGGACGCTCTGGGAGACCGTGCGCTGAGTCCATTTCCAATCCGGCATGCGATGGCGGATCACGTAACCGGTCACGATCGCAGCGACGGCCACCAGGGCGACCAGCGCGAGCCCGCCGTTGCCCGAGCCGAGGGCGATGAGGAATGTCAGCACGGACACGCCGGTGGCGGCCAGATAAGCCACGACGTGGTCGGAGCCGTACCACTTCACCTGGGCCGCACGGTCCACCAGCCGCTGTATCTCGCCGACGTGCTCGCGCACCTCGGCGAGTTCCTCGCCGCGCAGGTCGAGCGTCGAGATCCGCGCCAGCGTCTCCCGCGAGAACGCGAGTTGCGCTTCGTTGGTGATACTCCGGCTACCGTCGGCGAACTCGCTCCATTGATCGGTGATGGAGTCGGCGAGCGCGGCGGCCAGGCCCTCCTTGAAGTAGGCCACATCCGGATAGTCCCGAACGGCGTTCTCGTAGAGGGGAATCGCCAGCTCCACGTCCTTGTCCACGTAGGTGTTCGCGACGCCGATGGCATAGAGCGGGTTGCCCGGATCGAGAGCCCGCGCGCGTTCGTACGCTTCGCGAGCCCGCACCCAATCGCGCGCGCCGCAATGCACATCGCCGAGCACACCGTGGAAGCGAGGATCGTCGGCGTTCAGCCGGAGGGCTTCGGTGATCTCGAACAACGCATCGCTGCCGTTGTCCAATTCGAGTGAGGCTTGGGCGCGGATATGCCATGCCTCCGCGTCGCCGGGGTGCCGATGCGTCGCCTCGGAGGCAGCCATGTGCGCCTGAAATCCGTCGCCGCTGTCGAGATACTCGTGCGCGATCGATGTCCAGTCGCGCTGCGTGTCGTCGGGTAGGGGCTTGTGATCCATGAGAATGTCCCGCCTGTCGTGCTCAGAGCGCGTCGATTTTCTGAATCAACTTGCGTCGCTTGAGATATACCCGGTCGCAGCATCCCGCGATTCCCATCCGCTGGGACCAGGACGACATCCACACGGCCACGCTGACGTTTCCGTTGTCCATCTGGGTCACCGTGACCGAGAGGACGGGCTTGTCGTTGCCGACCGAGGCCAAGCCGAATCCTCGGGCCTGAAAGTTCAAATCCCCGGGTCCGTCGACCGCGCGCCACCACACGGACCCGAAATGGTCCCGTACCACATCGATTACGTGGTTGTACGGCGCCTTCGCATAGGTGTCGATCTGTTTCCTCGCACCGACGGTGAAGAAGAACGCGATCACCAGTACGGCGGCGAACGCGATACCGAGGAGGACGAGCAATGCTTCCATCGTGAGCTCCTGAACTCCGGCCGCGGCTCAGCCCGCGGCGCTGTCCAGGGCATCACGGTCGAAAGGAGACATTCCTGGACATCTGGAAAGCGCTTGAATACACTGCACGGGTGCTCGTGCCGGACCACGGAGGTGATGATGGCCGGCTCGCGGCGAAAGGTCGTCGATCCCGATTCCGCTCTGGAGCACTTCGTCACCGCGCTGAACCAGGCCTTGCTGCACGCTGAGAAGCAGCACGGAGCCGTCAGCCGGGCGAAACTGGCCAGGCGGCTGAATATTTCGCTGGGTAGCGTGTACGCCTATCTCAACGGCACGACGCTGCCGCCCCCGGCGGCGCTGGAGTCGATGCTCTTCGAACTGCATCTCGACGGGCCCGCGGTGGGGCGTTTGACGACCTTGCGTGACGACGTGGAGATCGCCCGGCGGACCCGGCGGGAGCGTGGTTCCGCGGACCCGCGCCGTAGCTCATATGCCGCCGAATTACCCAGGGATACACGGCAATTACTCGGCCGCGACGCGGAGCTGAAGCGGATCATCACCCTGCTGACGGCACCGGTCACCGGCGCGAGTGCTGTCTGCGTGCTGTCGGGCGCTGGAGGTGTCGGTAAGACGGCCCTGGCGGTGCGGGCCGCTCGCAGCCTGGAGAAGGCGTTCCCCGACGGGTGCCTGTTTCTCGACCTGCGCGGCTACGCCGACACCGCCGTCATGCCGGCCGGCGAGGCCGCGGACAAGCTCTTGCGCCAGCTGAACGCGCCACCCGAGTCCGTGCCCGCGCAGCCGGACGAGCGTTTCGCCGCGCTGCGCGACTTGCTGCGCGGCCAACGCCTGCTCATGGTGCTGGACAACGTGCTCGACGCCGCCCACATCCGGCCGTTGCTGCCGACCGACGGCGAGAGCCGGGCGCTGGTCACCAGCCGGAGCAACCTCAACGGTCTCGATGACGCCGAGCGGATACACATAGCGCCACTGTCGCCGGGTGATTCGGCGGCGTTGGTGCGTGCGCTCACCGCGGATCTGGGGGCAGACCGCCGCCCGTCCGAGCGGCAACTCGAGGCAATGACGCACAGGTGCCAGGGCCTGCCGGTCGCCATCAGGATCGCCGCCGCGTTCGTGCGCACCGAACCGTGGCCGAGCGACGACGATGCCGGTGGCATCGAGATGTTCCACGACGGAGACCGCGATCTCGAAGCGTTGTTCGAACGCTCGGTGGTGCGATTGGCACCCGAGCACGCGCGGACCTTCACGACACTCGGACTCGTGCGCGGCCCCGACTTCGATATCGCGGCGGCGGCCGCCCTGTGTGACAGCGACCACGGCGTGGTCCGCCGCGCGATTCGGCACTTGATCGAGGTCAATCTTCTCGTGGCTCCGAGGGCCGGGCGCTACGAATTCCACGACCTCGTCCAGTCTTTCGCACGCCGGCGAGCCGAAACGACGCTCACCAGGGAAGAATGCGATCGGATCCACGACCGGATGGTGGATCACTACCTGTCGACCGCCGACGCGGCGGATCGTCTGCTCACGCCCGACCGGCACCGCGCCGGAATGTCCCCGGCGGCGCGCGACACCGGGCACGCGATGCGCGAATACCGCCACGCCATGGCGCAATTGACCGCCGACCGCGGCCATCTGCTGGCCGCCGCGCGGACGGCGTTCGAGCGTGGTCGTGACGAACAGTGCTGGCAATTGGCGTTCGCCGTGCGGGGATTCGCGTTCATCACCCACGACATCGATCTGTGGACCCGGACCCACGAACTCGCCTTGGCCGCGGCGGAACGCGCGGGAAACGCCTACGCCGAGGCGGTGACCACCAACAATCTGGGACTCGCCCAAGTGATGAGCGGCGACGTCGAGGCCGCGTCGGCGCGCTACCAGCGAGCCGGGACACTGTTCAGGACGATCGGCGACGCCTACGGCGAGAACGTCGCGCTGGCGCACGACGCCTGGGCTCAGTTCCTGCGGGGGGAGTTGACGGAAGCGCGGCGCAAGAGCGGTGACGCGCTCGCGTTCCTGAGCGCGAACGGACGACCGAGGAACGTGGCCATCCTTCTCCGCGACACCGCCACCATGGAGATAGCGATGGGCCGGTGGGCGCTGGCGGTGCCGATGGTCCAGGAGGCGCTCGAGGTTTTCCGCGCCCACGGATTACATCTCGACGAGGCGATCGCCTACAACGTACTGGGGCGTGCTTACCAGGGGCTCGACGCACTGCGGCAGGCGAGCGAGATGTTCTCGCGCGCGGCCGAACTCGCATCACGGTCGGGCAGTCTGCTCGAAGAGGCCCGCGGCTGTGTCGGCCTCGGTGAGATCGCGGCGGCGCAAGCCAACTGGCCCGCGGCCCGGATGCACTGGAATCGTGCGCTGAGCGGGTACACCACCTTGCGGGACCGGGACAGGCAGGACGAGATACGCGCGCGGCTGGCCGCGTTGCCGAGCGCCGGCGACTGAACCGGCGCCCGGCGTCACGCTACCGCGCCGGCGCCTTCCACTCGTACTTGCACAGCTGGCACTGATACTTCTGCCAGCCCTGGCGGTCCTTCTCACCGACATCCATTCCGGTCTTCTTGGAACATTGCGGGCAAACCTCGGCCATCGCCTGTCTCCTTCCTGTTTGCCAGCCCAGGAAGCCACACTCGGACCGCGCCGGACCACAGCAGTTGGAAACCGCTGAAAAACACCGGAAAAGACTGCGCGGGCGCACGATCCACGAGCGCTCGCGCGCGATTAGCCTGGCGTCATGCCCACATCTGCCCGGTTGCGGCACGGTGACCTGATCGCCGGACTGCCGCGTGCCACCCGCCACGGGACATCGTCATGGTGACCGCGGTGATCGCCGCCGGCGCCAGCATTGTCGTCGCGGTGCTGACGTACGCGCTGACTCAGCGCGGCGCGATACGCCAGGAGCGGCGGCAGGCGCGACTGCTGCGTGTCAGCAGCCAACTCGCCGACCTGTACGGACCGCTGCGCGCGCTGATGGAAACGAACGAACAGACCTGGGAGGCGCTGCGGGAGTCTCATCTGCCACCACGGGTGGAGCGCCGGTTCGACGCCGCCGATCCCGAGTGGCGCCGATGGCGTGACCTCGTCCTGATGCCCGCGAATCGAGCCATGCGAGACCTCATCCTCGAACACGCCGACCTCTTGCTGGAATCCGAACTGCCGGAACCACTGCGACAGTTCTGCGCCCACGTCGCCGCGTTCGAAGTCGTCCTCGCCGCCGAAGCGGACGGCATTGTTCTGCCCACTTTGGTCCGACATCCCGGCGAGGCGTATGTGCGGCAGGTGCGCGAGGCGTTCGACTTGCTTACGGCCGAGCGGCGCCGACTGCTCGCGTCGTGACCGCGACGGGGTACTCGGCCGCTTGCGGAACCACGCGCAGGATTCGCTCGGTCGGCGCGTCGGCCCCGCCGTTCCGATGAGCTGATCCGTGCGGTCGTTCAGTTCTGGAAGAGGCAGAACAGGTGTCCGGCGGGGTCGATCATCACCCGCACGTCCGGTTGGGGTTGGTGGTCGGCGAGGGTGGCGCCCGCCTCGAGGGCGTGCCGTTGGGCGGCATCGAGATCGTCGACGGGTAGGTCGAGGTGGGCGGTAATGTGTTGTCGGCCAGCCTGACTCGGCCAGGTCGGACGGACGTACCGGCGTTCGTACTCGATATCGAGGGTCATCAGGCCGGGCACGCCGGGGCTCGTAGCTGGGCCCACCCCGCCTCGGGAGGGTCGCCGGGCCGCGGGTCCTCCAGCGTGCTGATGGTCCAGCCCAGCAATCGTTCGTAGAAGCTGGCCAGTTCACTCGGGCTGGGAGCGGCGAGGGTGACGCTCGATACCCACATCGGTTGTCCGGTCACAGGTGGTGACACTACGGCTTCGCCGAGGGGGCAGCGTGGAAATCCGGGGTTGCCGGGTCGCCCAGCTCGCCGCGGTCGTGCGGCGCTGCTGGCCGGTCGGCGGACGATCGGTGGGCTGGAAGCCTTCGACCGCACGAACTACGAGATATCCGTCGATCAGAGGTGGCCACAGGCGGGGATGAGCGGCTGCGGCCGGGCGCTGCGTTCTGAGGGCCGCCCATCGGCGCGCTACCGATCGACTGCACCCGTGTCCGGTAGCTCCGCCCAATCTTGAAGGGCGGCAACGAATTCCTCGGGCGCGTCGGATTCCGGATACGTGCCGGCGCCCTCGATGATGACCGTCTTGTGGTGGGGGAAGGTGGATTCCAGGCGTTCGCGTTCCTGGGGGCGGAAGGCGATGTCGGCGTCGCCCCAGATGTCGGTCTCGACATCGGCGGCCCGCCGTACCAACTCCGCGCTGCGCCTTCCGGTTTCGAGGTCGGCCCGCACGACGGCGGCACCCTCGATGCCACCCTGCGCGCCGACCCCGCCTACATCCTCGGCCTCGCCGCCGGCGCGCTCACCGTGAGCGATGTCCTCGCCTTCGGGCTGGCCGAGATCGACGGCGACGAGGCCGTTGTCCGCGCCGTCTTCGCCGCCTGACGAGCGCCGCGCGGCACCGAGATCGACTGCGTGAAAGACGCGGTGCATCCCGGAGATTCAGACGCCGAGAACCACGAAGACCACGCACACCGCGGTGGCGAACCCGAGCCAGGCGGCGAGGCCCGCCTCTATTCGGGCTGTTCCTGCAGGGCGCGGACCTCGATGCGGGAGCCGAGCGCGGCGGAGGCCTGCTCGGCCCAGGCCAGCGCCTTCTCCTGGGTGGGCGCCTCGATGATCCAGAAGCCGCCGACGTATTCGGTCGCCTCCACGAACGGGCCGGGGACGTGCTTGGGCTCGTCGCCGGTGGCGTCGACGGTGATCGCGGTCGACGGCGGGTGCAAGCCGCCGGCGGTGACGAAGGCGCCCGCCTCGTTCAGGTCGGTGTTGAAGCGCTCGACGGCGGCCATCAAGGCCTCCATTTCGGCCGGATCGAACTCCTGCATCGACTCCATCGTCGGCTCTTCGGCGGTGTCGTGCGGGACGGTGAGGAAGTATTGCGTCATGGGGGTTCTCGCTTTCGGTTGTGCGGGTTCTGTGGTGATACTGACATCGGTGCAGACCTCGCCCGCGCCGGAAACTCATCGGTCACCCGGGGACGTGATCACGGTCGGCTCGGAGTCGACAGGTTCCTGGCGTGTTCGGCGCCGAGAGGTCACGGCCAGTCGGCCGACGGCGCGAGTCCAGATCCGCGGGGCTACAGTGTCATCGCCGCATCCTCGCTCGGCTCTGCATGTCCTCGACGCACGTGACGGTGATGTCGACGATCCGGCCGTCCAAGCCGCGTTCGCGCATCCCCGCGCCGGCGAGCTCCTCGGCGCGCAGGCGGGCGATGACTTCGGCGTCCTCCGGGCTCTCGTCCGCGACCTGGAGCAGGTAGCGGAACTGGTAGCCGATCAACTCCGGCGAATACAGGAACGTGCCCTCCGGGGTGAACCGCGCGGCGAACATGTCGTGCGCGTCCTGCTCGGCGCGCAACCGATCACGTTGGGCGGCATCGAGATTCGCGAAACGGCCGCAGACCGTGACGCGGTACGTGCGATTCATGCCGACGCCCCGTCCCGGCGGGTGGCGGCCGCGAACAGCGCCACGATCTCGGTGGTCAGCCGCTCGGCGTCGACCTGGCCGGCGCTCAATCGCATCGCGGCACTGTCCAGGACGGTGCGCACCGCGAAAGCCATGGTGCGCGTGTCGAAAACGCGCATCTCACCGCTCTGCCCGCCTTCCTCGAACAGGGTGACCAGCTCGTCGAGCGAGTCCGTCGCGCGGTCGCGGTAATACCCCCGATCCCGGCGCCCGAAGTACTCGACCACCGCGAGCAGAGCTCCGGCGGCGTCCGGGTTCCGCGCGCAGTACTCCAGATAGGTGCGAATGTAAGTGGCGAGCCGTTCGCCGCTGGGCGCGCGCTCGGCCAGGATCCGCGAAAGCGTCGGCGCGAGTTCACTCACCACCGTCTCGGCGACGGCCGCGGCGAGGTCGTCCTTGCCCGCGTAGTTGCCGTGCACCGCGCCCCTGCTGAACCCCGCGTGCTCGGCGACGGCGTGCAGGGACGTCGCGGCGACGCCCTGCCGCGCGAAAAGTTCGATCGCCGACGCGACGAGACGCCTGCGGGTCTCCCGCTGACTTTCCTCGCGGGTGAGCCTGGGCGGGCGGACGGGGGTCGAGTTCACGAATTCAGGATACGAGGTGGTATCTGAATGTCAATGTGTATCTGAATGGTCCCCTCGAGGACCGCTCGGAGGGCGAACGCGGCGAACGAGTGATCCTTCGGTGCTGCGTCCGGGTGCGGATCGCGCGCCCCACAGGCGGGTGGGCATCGCGAAAGGTGTTGCAGGGAGTCGTATCCGGTGCCGGCTCTCGGCTGGTGGGCGGTGCTCGCGGGAAAGCTTCGCGCGCATCGGGAATCGCCGGCGTTCGGCCGGGTCAGTCGGTCGTCGCGGTGGCGGAGATTTCGGGCACCTCGGCGCGGGCCTTGGTCACTGCATCGGCGATGACGTCGATCTCGTCGCGGTAGGTCCAGTCGTGTTCGCGGGACGCGGGGTTCCCCGAGCTCGAAACCGCGCAGGGGAGGGCCCGGGCGCTCCACCCGCGCTCGGTGAACGCCGTGACCAGCGGCTTGTAGAAGCGTGAGCCGATCGCCATGGCGGGGGCGATCAGCACGATCGGCGAGTTGTCGTGCGTGCGCGACGATGGCACTCGGGGTACTCCTTCGGTGGGCGGCCGTTCGGGAAATCCGCTACGGCAAGTCCGAACTCCGGCGGGATCGTCCCCGGTGACCGGTTCGGCGTGCGTCGCTCAATCCTGGAATTCGCAGATCACGACCGGGATGTCGCGGGTGGTCCTGCGCTGGTAGTTCGCGTATCCCTGGTAGGCCTCGGTGATTCGCGGCCAGAGTTCGGCCTTCTCCTCGGGGGTGGCGGTGTGCGCGTGGATCTATAGCATGACCTCGATCGACGCCCCCGCCACGCCATACACCTACACCCGCGGCGACGAATTGTTCGGCCGCGCACAGCAAGTCATCCCGGGCGGTGTTTACAGCCACCTCGGCCCGCTGGGCGGCTGCCACATTCCTCGAACGGCGTTCCCGCAGTTCGCGTCTCGTGCCGAGGGCACCCGTTTCTTGGATGTCGACGGCAACGAGTTCATCGACTACCTGTGCGGTTACGGGCCCAACGTGCTCGGCTACGGTGACCCCGAGGTGCGGGCCGCCGCCCGCGCCCAGGAGGCCCTCGCCGATGTCGTCACGACTCCCGCGCCGATCATGGTGGAGTTCGCCGAACTGCTGGTCGACACGGTGGCCAGCGCCGACTGGGCGTACTTCGCCAAGACCGGCGGCGACGTCACCACGCTGGCGGTGATGACGGCGCGGGCGGCGACCGGCCGGCGCCGGATCGTATTCTTCGAGGGGTACTACCACGGTGTGGCGCCCTGGACGCAGAAGCCGGGCGTGCCGGGTGTGCTGGACCAGGACGTCGCGGGCAATATCGAGGTGCCGTGGAACGACTTCGAGGCCCTGCGCGCGGTGTTCACCGAGCATCGCGGCGAGATCGCGGCGCTGATCGCCAACTGCTACAACGTCTCCGCGCTGTGCGGGCACGACAGTCTGCGCGACGTGGTGAGCAGCGTGTTCTACACGGGCAGCTACTGGATGAGCGCCGTGCCGTTCGCGGCGGGGATCACGACGCTGACCAAGCTGCGGCGGATCGACGGTCCCGCGCGATTCCGCGAACTCGGCACCCGGCTGACCAGCGGTCTGGTCGAGGTCGCCGCGGCCAGCGGGTACACGCTGGTCACCTCGGGCGAACCGGCGCTGTTCTATCTGCGTCTCGCGGACGACGATTCGCCGACGCTGCACCAGCGGTGGATCGCCGAATGCGTCCGCCGCGGCGCGTTCCTGGTCTCGCACCACAACCATTTCGTCAACGCGGCGCTCACCGAGACCGATATCGACCGCACCCTCGACATCGCCGATGACGCGTTCGCGGCGCTGCTGGACGCGGGTGCGTGATGAGGCGGGTGCGCGGCGAGATCGCCGCTGTCGCCGCCGCGTACGGCGTGCAGGGCATGGGCTACGCGGTGGCGGTGACGTCGCTGCCGGAGTTCAAGTCGCGGCTGGGCGTGGACGAGATGACGCTCTCGCTGATCGTGCTCGGCGCCTGCCTGACCGCGGCGCTGGGGTCGATGCTGGCCGACGCGGTAGCGGTGCGCCGGGGCAGCCGCAAAGCGCTGTGCGCGGGTCTGGTGGTGGAGGCGGTCGCGCTGCTGGGCGTGCTCACCGCCGGTGACCTGGCCGTGTTCGCGGCGGGTTTCGCGGTCTACGGCGTCGGGCTCGGCGCGGTGGACGCGGCGGCGAACATGCAGGGCGTGCTCGCGCAGCGGCGCGAAGGTGTGCCGCTGCTGGGCCGGATGTACGCCGCGTACACCGCGGCCGCCCGGGTGAATTCGTTCAACTACGGCGGCGCGGTCAGCCTCGGGATGGTGGCGTCGGGGCCGAGCCTCGGGTACGCCTTCGCCATCCCGGCGCTCATCCTCGTCGCGGCGGCGCCGGTCCTGCGGCGCGTGCGTGCCGATGCCGGGATCCGTACCGCGCCAGCGGTTCCCGAGACTGCTTGGTCACACCCTCTGTGGCCGACCCCGCCGTGGCACACTGGCCTCGACGGGGCGTTGGTGAATCCCGCTGTGGCGTCGGTCTTTCCGGACACAGTTGCCGCTACGGTGTGACCGCCCACCCGGTTACGCGGCGTGTCCGATGTGCTGGGCCGAGTCGCCGATCACCGCGCCTTCCGCGCCGGTCAAGGTCTGGATGAAGGCCAGTTGTTCGGCCCGGCCGCGCGCCGCGGCACGGGCGAACTCGCCGGGCACCACCCGCATCCAGACCGACCGCACCGCGTTCGGCGGTATCCGCAGCAGCGGATACCACGGCGGGGTGTAGGCGGGCAGGCCGAGCTGTTTCATCGCGGCGGGGCCCAGGAACATGGTGGCGATCGACAGGTGCTGGGACCGGGCGACGCGCCTGCGCAGCTCGGTGAGGTGGGGGTAGTGCCAGCCCAGCGGTTCGTCGAGCATCGGCATCGCCAGCTGGCGTGAGGTCTCGTCGGGGTTCGTGATGGCCGTCATCGTGTGGTACAGGATGCGGACGCTGTCGCGAAAACCGTTGGGCAGGAAGCGTTCTTCCACACCCATCACCCAGCCGACGTAGCGGGTGAAGTGCGCGACGGCGTCCAGGTCGCGCCGGGTCGGTAGGCGCCCGAGGCCCATGGCGCCGATCATCGGCGCGATGAGGGCGCCCACCAGAGTGGCGGCCATATCGGTCTGGTTGATCGGCAGTCCCCACTCCTCGCCCCGCCAGTCCGGCATGGCGGTGATGTGGCGGCGCACCATCGAGTGGATCATCCGCACGTGCAGCGTGGACCGATATCCCACGCCCTGCGCCAGCATCCCGCCCGGGGCGCTGACGTCCATCGCCCACTGCGTCGTCTCGGCGAACCGTTTCGCGGGACCCTTCTCCAGCGCCCCGGTGCGCAGCAGGGTCTTGTTGAAGCCCGAGGCCAGGTACCCGCCGAGGAACGACATGTCGCGGGCGACGTAGAGGCCGTCGCGGCCGCCGACCCCGAACACGAGTTCGGCGTGGCGGATCTTGTCCCAGTCCACCCAGTCCGGCGGCGTCTCGATGTGGTCCAAGAACTCGCGCAGCGGCGCGGGCGCGTCCGGCACCGCCGCGATCCCCTCGCGCAGCGCGCGCTCGAACAGCGGGCGGGTGGTCGCCATGCCCTCGCGGTACATCCAGTCGACCAGCTCGTCCATCGGCCGGTCGCCGAGGGTCAGCGCCTCGCCGAGCTCGCGGAACTGGTCGGGGGTCGGCTCGCGCAGCCCGAGGGCACGCGCGAGCGGGGCCAGGGCGGGGCCCGCGACCGGCCGCGGTGCCGCCGGGTGCCGGGTGGGGACGGCCGTATCCACCGAATCCATGGGAGCTCTCCTTTGAGCGCGGGCGCCGCGCGGCGGCGTCCACCTGCCATCAGTTCTGGCAAGATTCTCTTCCAGAATTCGAATGTTGGCAAGGCTCTTTGCCAGATATGCGAAAAGTGCCTGCTCGCGGGGCGCTGCCGGGTCAGGGCGTGGGTGGCTCGGTCGGCCGGACCCGGCGGATGGCGCGGTCGAAGGAGTTCCGGATGACCGGTGCGAACAGCGGGGCGAAGCGGGCGAGGGCGGCGGTGCGCAGATCGGGGTACACCTCGAAGCGGCGTTCCAGCACGGCGGCCAGGACGGCGTCGGCCACGCGGGCGGGCGGGATGGCGGGAATGGCGCCGTTGAGGGCGGTGGTCTCGGCCGGGCGGGTCGCCTTCTCCTCGGTCAGCATCGGTGTGTCGACGTCGGCGGGGTAGACGCAGGCGACGTGCACGCCGTGCGGGCGCAGCTCGAGGCGCAGCGCCTCGCAGAGGCCGCGCACTGCGAATTTGGCCGGGCCGTAGGCGGAATAGCCGTACACGCCGACGAGCGCGGCGGCCGACGCCACCGCGACCAGCGAGCCGCGCCCCCGGGCCACCATGCCGGGGGCGAGCGTGCGCAGCACGTGCAGCACGCCGAAGTAGTCCACCTCCATCATCCGGCGGAAGTCCTCGTCGGCGAGTTCCAGGAAACGCCCGGGTATCACCGCGCCGGCCGAGCAGACGGCGATGTCGACGGGTGCGTCGGTGGTGAGTTCGGCGATGGCCGCCCGCACCGCGTCCGCGTCGGACACGTCGGCCGAAGCTGTGCGCACCCGGATGCCGTTGGCGCGCAAGCGGTCCGCCGCGCCTTCGAGCCGTGCCGTGTCGCGGGCGATCAACGAGAGCGCCACGCCCTCGTGCCCGAGGCGTTCCGCGACGGCCAGCCCAATTCCGCTGGAGCCGCCGGTGATCAAGGCGTGCCGCCCGCGCAGATCGTTCATGGGATCACGGTAAGCGGCCCGCGCGAATTGTGAAACTGTGTTGTCTACCAACACTTTCCCCGTGCAAGTGCCCCTGATTTTGTGGGCACTCGCAGCGCTTCCGCGCCGGTTTTCGGAATCGTTCACAATTGTTGATCTTGCTGGTTGTCGGGAGAACAGTACCGCTGCGTACCGCGTCGCGCCGGACTAGCCTGGGGCTCGGGAGCGAACGGCGAGAACCTTTCCCTGACGCAGGAAAGCCGTTGTTCCGCAAGGAGTTTCACAACTCGTTTCTTTGTCCGTGGGCGCGCCCGCCCGCGGATCTTCATCCGACCGGCGGCGGGTTGTCGCGCGCGCCGGTGTCGTGGAGGAGCAGTCACGTGTCGAAGATCGCAATTGTCGGCATCGGGTGCCGGTACGCCGGCGGGATCGATTCTCCGGAATCGTTCTGGGAATTCGTGGTGGGCAAGAAGGACGGGGTGGTCGACATTCCGCCGCAGCGGTGGGATTGGCGGCGCTACTACGATTCCGACAAACGGGCCGCCGGACGGATGTACACCCGGCGCGGCGCGTTCCTCACCGCCGATCCGTGGCTGTTCGATCCGGACTTCTTCGGCATGTCGCCGCGCGAGGCCACCGGACTGGACCCGCAGCAGCGCCAGATCCTCGAAGTGGCCTGGGAGGCGCTGGACGACGCCGGGGTCGCGGGTCGTGTGTCGGGCGAACAGGTGGGCGTGTACGTGGGCGCGTTCACCGCCGACCACACCATCACCGCCGTGGCCGGTCCCGCGCTGGCCCACGTCGACATGCATACCGCCGCCAGCGCCTCCTACACCATGCTGTCCAACCGGATCGCGTACGCGCTCAACCTGATCGGGCCCGCGCTCACCGTGGACACGGCTTGCTCGTCGTCGCTGGTGGCCTTTCATCTGGCGTGCCGGGGCATCGCCGACGGCGACTGCCGGATGGCGCTGGCGGGCGGTGTGACGATGATGCTGCAACCCGAGACGTTCGTCATGATGTGCAAGGGCGGATTCCTCGCCGCCGATGGGCGCAGCAAATCCTTCGCGGCCGCCGCCGACGGGTACGGGCGCGGCGAGGGCGCGGGCATGGTGGTGCTGCGCAGGCTCGACGACGCGCTGCGCGACGGCGACCGGATCTACGCCGTCGTGGAGGCGACCGGCACCAATCAGGACGGCCGCACCACCGCGATCACGGTGCCCAACAGCGATTCCCAGGAGGATCTGGCGCGCACCGTGCTGGCGCGCTCGGGCATCGCCGCGCACCAGGTGTCCTATGTGGAGGCGCACGGCACCGGCACCCCGGTGGGTGATCCGCTGGAGTTGCGTGCCATCGGCCGCGTCTACGGCGCGGTGGCGGGGCGCGAGACGCCGCTCGGCGTCGGTTCGGTGAAAGCCACCCTCGGGCACACCGAGGCGGCTTCGGGTATCGCGAGCATCATCAAATCCGCACTGGCGGTGCATCATCGAACGCTGCCGCCGCAGGGCTGGTTCGACGAACCCAACCCCGACATCCCCTTCGACGATCTACGCCTGGCGGTGCAGCTCGAGGCGGAGCCGGTCGGGCCCGAGGTCGAGCGGATGGTGCTGGCGATCAACGGGTTCGGCTACGGCGGCACCAACGCACACGCCGTCATCGGCGAGCCGCCGCGTCGCGATGAGCACGAATTCCATTGGGAGCCGAAGCATTTCGGAGTGCTGCCGCTCTCGGCGCGCAGCGAGCCCGCCGTGCGCGCATTGGCCGCCGGCTACGCCGGTCTGATCGCCGCGGGCACCGACCCGGCCCGGCTCGCCGAAGCGGCCTGGACCCGTCGCGCGCACCACCGCTTGCGTGCCGCGCTGCCTTTCGCGGACCCGGCCGGACTGCCGGACGCGCTGCGGGAGTTCGCGTCCGGGGAGGGCGCGGTGCGCCCGATTCCCGCGCGCTCGGCCGGTCTGGTCTTCGTCTTCTCCGGGATGGGCCCGCAGTGGTGGGCGATGGCGCGGGATCTGCTGGCGGCGGGCGGGGCGTTCGCCGCCGAGGCCGCCCGCATCGACGAGGTCTTCCGTGGCATCGCCGGGTGGTCGATTCTGGCGGAACTGCGCCGGCCCGAGGACGAGTCGCGCGTGACGGCGACGGAGGTCGCCCAGCCCGCCAACTTCCTCGTGCAGGTGGCGCTGGTGCGCGAACTCGCCGAACTCGGGGTGCGCCCCGAGGCCGTGGTGGGGCACAGCGTGGGCGAGGTGGCGGCGGCGTACGTGACGGGCATGCTGTCGCTGCGCGAGGCGTTGCTGGTCGCCCACCATCGCGCCCGGTTGCAGGCGAGCACCGCCGGATCGGGCGGGATGCTCGCGGTGGGCCTGCCGGCCGACCGGGTGCGTGAACTGCTCGACCCCGACGCTCGCATCGACGTCGCCGCGATCAACAGCCCGTCGGCCGCAACTCTCTCCGGCGATACCGGGCAATTGCAGGCGCTGGCCGAATCCCTCTCGGAACAAGGCATATTCGCGCGCATGCTGCGCGTCGAGGTGCCGTATCACAGCCGGGTCATGGACGGCATCCTCGACGAGCTGCGCACCGCGCTGGCGTCTCTCACGCCGCGGGAACCGGCGATCCCGCTGTACTCGACCGTCACCGGCGGGCAGGTGACCGAGGGCGGCTGGGACGCCGAATACTGGTGCGCGAACGTGCGGCAGCCGGTCCGCTTCGCCGACGCGATCGACGCGCTCGTGCGCGGCGGGCACCGGGTGTTCCTGGAAGTGGGCCCGCACCCGGTGCTTTCGGCCAACGTCCGCGAGATCCTGCTGACGGCGGGGGAGTCCGGGACGACCGTGGCGACCTTGGATCGCACCCAGCCGGACGCGGAGAGCCTGCGCCGGACCCTGGCCGGTCTGTACGCGGCGGGCGCGCTCGACATCGGCGCGCTGTTCCCCTCTCCCGCACCGCATCTCCCGCTCCCGCGCTATCCGTGGCAGCAGCAGGCGCTGCGCGACGAACTCCCGCTGCTCACCCAGATGAAGCACGGCACGCCCGACGGGTACCGCATGCTCGGTGACCCGGATCTCGACGGCGGCTCCGAGTGGGAGCTGCGCCTGAGCGCCGAAACGCTACCCTGGCTGCCCGATCACGTCGTCGGCGGTGCGCGCTTGCTGCCCGGTGCGGCCTATCTGGAGGCGGCGCTGGCCGCGGCGGCCACCCGGACGTCGGCGGCGTCGGTCGCCGCCGAGGACGTCCGGTTCGTCGCGCCCCTGGTCGCCGACCCCGCCGAAGCCCCGGTGCTGCGCACCCAGGTGGAGGAGTCGACGCGGCGGTTCACGATCCGTTCCCGCTCCGCCGCGGGCACGGTGTGGACCGTCCACGCCACCGGTCGCCTCGTGGAGGGCGCGTTCGAGTCGTTCGCCGTCGAGGTGCCCGCCGCCGACGGGCTGATCGAGGTCGATCCCGCCGAGTTCTACACCGGCCTCGCCGGGCGCGGGCTGGAGTACGGCCCGGCGTTCCGGCGGGTGCGCACGCTGCACGTGTCCCCGGAGGTGGCGGTCGCGACCGTCGACGCCGAAACAGATTCCGGCGCTGGCTATCTCGCCCACCCGTGCGTCACCGACGCGGCGTTCCAGACCGTGGCGCTGCTGGTCGGTTCGGCGGTGGGCCGGTTGCAGGGCACCGTGGTCCCGGTGGGAGTCGCCACGGTGCGCCGTTTCGGGCCCGTGTCGGGGCAGGTGCGGGTGGTCGCCCGCAGGCACGCCACCGACCCGCTCGCCGCCGACATCGGCGTGGTCGATGCCGAGGGGGCGCTGTGCCTGCACCTGGAGGGTGTCCGGTTCGGCTCGATCACACCGGGCCGCACCGCGCTGGACGGTCTGACGGATCTGTTCTACGAGGAGGTCTGGGACCTGCGCGACCCCCTGGACCCAGCCCAGCTGCCCGCCCCCGACGACAGTGCGACGCTGGTGGTGGCGCTCGGGAGCACGCCGCATCCGCGCGCGGGCCGCCTCGCGGGCGCGCTGCCGCACGCGTTCACGTTCGGGGCCGAGGCGAGCGACGACCTGGAAGCCGTTCTCGGGGAACGTCTTCGGACCGCCGCCGCGGCGGGCAGGCCGCGCCTGCACGTGTGCGTGGTGGCGGGCGCCGGCGACGACGTCGCGGCGCTGTGGACGCTGAAACGGATCGCCGTGACGATCGAGACCTTCCTCGACGCCGACCTGGCCGCGCGTGAGGCGACGATGCCCGGCCTGGGCGACGGCAGCGTCTACGTCACCGTGGTCACCGAGCGCGCGTTCGCCCACCCGGACGATGACGCCGAACCCGACTCGGGTCACGCCGCCCTGGCTGGGGCGCGCCGCGTCCTGCTGAGCGAGCAGTCCAGGCTGCGCTGGCGGCTGATCGACACCGATCCCGACACCACTCTCGCCGAGCTGACCGCCGAACTCACTGTGCCGGGCGCCTTCTCCCACGACAACGCCGACGAGATCATGCTGCGCAACGGTTTACGGTGGTCGCCCGTCGTGACGCGGACGCTGCCGCAGCGGCTGGCCGCGATGGACCGGGCCGAACCGCTCACCGATCCGGAGGCCAACTTCGCCCTGGAGGTGCCGCCCTCGCGGATCCTCTCGCAACTCGGGTGGCGGCGCTGCGCCCGGCCCGCGCCGGGTCCCGGGGAGGTCGAATTGCGGATGCAGGCGGTCGGCCTGAACTACAAGGACCCGCTCAAGGTCATCGGGCTGCTCGGCGAAAGAGAGTTGAGCCCCACCTATTTCGGGACCAGCCCCGGTATGGAGGGCGTCGGCGTCATCACGCGTGTGGGCCCGGGGGTGACCGGACTGCGCGAGGGCGATCTGGTCGGCACGGCGGCGCGGGGCATGCTCACCCGCTACCACCTCTCGCCCGCCGACCTGATCCTCGCGGTGCCCTGGACCACCGCGACGCCCGCGCCCGTAGGGTCCCGCGCCGCGTCCGGCGACGCTCGGAATCGGGAGACCGCCGACCGCAACGGTTCCGTACCGACCGGCGTCCCCGAAGCGACACCGATCAGCGCGCCCGTGGGCGTGGCGGATCTGTCCCTCGAGCCCGGAACCTGCACCAGCACCACCGCTTTCGCCACCGCCGAGTACGCGCTGCTGACCCTGGCGCGCGTCCGGCCCGGGGAGACGGTGCTCGTGCACGGCGCGGCGGGCGGGGTGGGATCGGCCGCGATCCAGGTCGCGAAAGCGGCGGGCGCGACGGTGATCGGCACCGCGAGCACCGTCGAACGCCGCGCCTACGCCCGCGACCAGGGCGCCGACCACACGCTGGCCTCGCGCTCGCTGAATTTCGCCGACGACGTGCTCGGGCTCACCGGCGGTCGCGGCGCGGACGTCATCCTGAGCACCGCGCCCGGCGAGGCCCTGCGCCGCAATTTCAAGGCCGCGGCCGAGTTCGGGCGCATCGTGGAGATCGGCAAGGCCGACATCTACCTCGGCGGCACCCTCGATATGGCGGCGTTCGACAAGAACGTCACCTACTTCTCCATCGACCTCGACCGGATGATGGCGCACCGGCCCGGGGAGGTGATCGCCCTGGTGCGCGGGGTCTACGAGAAGATCGGGGCGCGCGAGTACCGGCCCCTGCCGTTCGACGTATTCCCGGCCGGCGAGGTGGCGCGCGCGTTCGACGAGGTGCTGCGTTCCGAACGCAGAGGCCGGGTCGCGGTGGGCCTCACCGACGACGCGCCCCCGGTGCGCCCGGCCTGGCACGAGGTGCGGATCCACGCCGACGCGCGCTACCTGATCACCGGCGGCTTCGGCGGTTTCGGGCTGGCCACCGGCCGCTGGCTCGCCGACAAGGGCGCCCGGCACCTGGTCCTGGCCGGGCGCGGCGGCGCCACCACCGAGATCGCGCGCAGGCAGCTGGCGGCGTGGCGGGCGCTGGGCATCGAGGTCACCGAGGAACTGGTCGACGTCACCGACGCCGGCGCGGTCGCGGAGATGGTGCGCCGCAACCATTCCGAGCGGCATCCGTTGCGCGGGGTGTTCCACACGGCCGGTGCGGTGGCCGACCGGCGCGTCGCCGACTTGGACCTCGACGCGCTGGAGCGCGTGTACCGGCCGAAGGTCGAGGGTGCCCGCGCCCTGCACGCCGCCGTCACCGGCGCGGGGATCTCGCTCGATCAGTTCGTGCTCTACTCCTCCGGCGGGTCGATGTTCGGCATCTTCGGCCAGTACAACTACAACGCCGCGAACGCCGCGATCCAGGCGTTCGCGGAGGCGCTGCACCGCCGGGGCCACCGCGTGACCTGCATCGGCTGGGGCCACATGGCGGGCACCGGCGGCGGGATGGCCGCCGACGAGGCCGTCGAGAAGTACTTGCGCGCCGCGGGATTCGATCCCATCGATATGGACGACGGACCCGCCTACCTGGAGCAGGCGTTGCGGCTGGGCGTCACGCAGGCGGCGATCATCCCGATCGACTGGTCGCGCCTGGACAGCGCGGTCGCCCACCTGCGGCACCTCTCGCGCACCGCCGGCCAGGTCGCGGCGGCCGCCGAGGAGAACTCCGCCGGCGAGCGGTTGCGTGCCGCGCTGGCGGAACTCGACGAGGCCAAACGCGGTGAGGTGGTGGCGAATATGCTCGCCGAGCAATTGGCCGAGGTGATGGGCGTGTCCGCGGACTCCATCGACCTCACCGTCCCGGTCACCGAACTCGGCCTGGACTCCCTGATGGGCGTGGAGTTCGGCGCGCGGGCCAGTAAAGCCCTCGGCGTACAGCTCATCTCGCTGCAATTGGGTCGCAGTTTCGACCTGCGGCAAGCGGGCGCGCGCATCGCCGAGGCCATCGTGGCCGGACAGGGGACGCAGTCGTGAGCGGTGATGCCCGAGAGATCGCGCGGCGGCTGCTCGACGGGGTCGGCGGGGGCGGTCCGGCGGCCGCGGCACCACCACCCCCGCCCGCGCCGCCGCCCCCGCCCCGGCGCGGCCCCGGACGGCAGTTCGCCGATCACCCCGAGGTGGTCACCGCGACGGCGCGCCGCGCGGCGGTGCGGTCGATGGCCGAGCTGACCGAGATGGGCAACCCGCTGTTCCTGCCGCGCACGGGACCCAACGGCCCGGTGATCGAGACCGCGGCCGGGACGCTGACGAATTTCTCCAGCTACAACTACCTCGGCCTGGCCCATGATCCGCGTGTCGTGCGCGCCGCGCGGGACGCCGTCGAGCGATACGGCGCGTCGGCCTCGGCCAGCCGGATCATCTCCGGCGAGATCGACCTGTACCAGCGGCTGGAACAGCGGCTGGCGCGGCTCTACGACGTGGGCGGCGCGATGATCACCACCAGCGGCTACCTCACCAACGCCGGCGTGATCGGGTTCCTGCTCGGCGAGCGCGATGTGGCGGTGTGCGACGCGCTCGTCCACGCCAGCGTGGTGTCGGGCACGCGGTGGGCCGGCGCGCGGCGGATCACGTTCCGCCACAACGATCCCGGCTCGCTGCGCTCGGTGCTGCGGATGTCGCGCGCACGATTCGACCGGGCCCTGGTCGTGATCGAGGGCCACTACAGCATGGACGGCGACATCGGCCGCGTCGGTGAGATCGCCGCGGTGGCACGGGAATACGACTGCGCGGTGATGGTCGACGAGGCCCATTCGCTCGGGGTGCTCGGCGCGCGCGGGCACGGCGTGCGCGAGCATTTCGGGCTGCCCGGCGACGCGGTGGACATCTGGATGGGCACCCTGTCCAAGGCGTTGGGCAGCACCGGCGGATTCGTCGCGGGCGACGCCGATCTCATCGACGCCCTGCGTGAGATGGCGCCCGGTGTCGCCCAGCTCACCGGCGGCCCCGCACCCGCGGCGGCGGCCGCGGCGCTCGCCGCGCTCGACGTCTTGGACGCCGAACCGGAACGGCTGCAACGGCTATGGGACAACACGCGCCTGTTCACGGTGGCGGTGCGGGCGCGCGGGCTCGATCTCGGCATGTCCGAAGGTACGCCGATCTGCCCGGTGCTCGTCCCCGGCGACGCCCAGGTCGGATTCGCCTCCGCGCTGCTGCTGCAAGGCGGCATCTACGCGGGCCCGGTTGCCGCGCCCGCCGTGGCCGCCGGGGAGGAACGGCTGCGCTTCTTCCTCACCAGCGAACACACCGAAGACCAGCTGACCACCGCCGCCGACCGGGTCGCCGACGCCGTCGCGACCGCCACCACCCTGTCCGACCTGGCCGGCGACTGGACCACCCCGAGGGAGACATGACCGATACATCTGTACTCGCCACCCGTTCCGAGACCGCCCGCTATCTGCACCGGGCCGCCGGGCGACTGGCGGGCAAGCCGTTCCCCGCCCGGTTGCGCGCCTGGGACGGCAGCGAAGCGGGGGAGGGCGGCCCGCTGATCACGCTGCACAATCCGCACGCGCTGCGCCGCATGCTGTGGCGGCCGGACGATCTGGGCGTGGCCCGCGCCTACATCGACGGCGATCTCGGGATCGAGGGCGCGGCCGACGACTTCATGGTGGCCGTCATCGAGGCCGGCGACGCGGCGCTGTGGGACCTGCTCACCGGTCGCGTGGTGCCCACCCTCACCCGGGGGATCGCCGCGCTGCGCCTGCTGGGCTGGGCCGCCCGTCGCCGGGCCCTCGGCACGCCACCACCCCGTCCGGAGTCCGAGGCGCCCTGGCGCGGCGGGGCCGACCACTACGAGATGAGCAACGAGTTCTATCGCCTGGTGATCGGTGAATCCATGGTCTACTCCACGGCGCTGTGGCCCGATCCGGAGCAGCCCGGCGACCTCGACGCCGCCCAGCGGGACAAGCTGGAGTTGATCTGCCGGGAGCTGCGGTTGCGGCCGGGGTCGCGGTTGCTCGACATCGGCTCGGGCTGGGGCGCGCTCGCCGTGCACGCCGCCCAGCACCACGGCGCGCGCGTCCTGGGCGTCACGCTGGCCGCCGAACAGGTCTCCTACGCCACCGAACTCGCCGAACGCGCGGGCGTGGCGGATCGGGTCGAGTTCCGGCAGTGCGATTTCCGCGATGTGCGCGACGGGCCGTTCGACGCGATCTCCAGCATCGAGGTGTCGCTGCACCTGAATGCCCGTGCGCTGCGCGGCTTCTCGCGGCGGTTGCACGATCTGCTGGCGCCGGGCGGGCGCGTGTTCAGCCAGGACGTCACCACCACCCGGCGCGGCAAACTGCTCGAGAACATCTCGGGGTTCCTCACCGCCTACGTCTTTCCCGAGGTCCACATCCCGACCGTTCCGGCGTTGCGCCGCAGCCTGACCCGCGCCGGGCTGCGCATCGAGAGCTACCGCGATCTCACCGAGCACTTCATCGCGACCGACCGCACCTGGCTGCACAATATCGAAACCCATTGGGACGCGATCGTCGCCGAGATCGGGCTGCCGCGCGCCCGCGCCGAACGCCTGTTCGCGGCGACCTCGGTGGCGAGTATGCGGACCGGGCTCAATCAGGCGTCCTACACCATCGCCCGCCGCCCCGGCGGTGGCGCATGACCCTGCTGATCTTCCTGGCCGCCGTGGTCGCCGAGGTCACCGCGACGGTGTCGCTGAAGCTGTCCGACGGGTTCAGCAAGCTGTGGCCCACCCTGCTGGTCGGTGCGGGCTATCTCACCGCCTTCGGTCTGCTCGCGCTGCTGTTGCAGCGCGGGCTGGAGGTCGGTGTGGTCTACGCGGCGTGGTCGGCGGTCGGGTTGGCCGCCGTCGCCGCCATCGGCGTGCTCTTTCTCGGCGAATCACTCAGCCCGGCCAAGGTATTCGGCCTGACCCTGATCGTCGTCGGCGTGGTCACCCTGCAATTGGCGGGCGTGCACTGATCTCTGGTGAGGTGTCACCGTTTCCGGCGGCGCAGCGCGAATCCCGCCGCGACGGCGAGCACGACCACTAGTCCGGCGCCCGCGCCCAGCAGGACGATCTCGGGGAACCTGCCCGTGTTGTCCGTGGCCGAGGGCCGGGGGCGCGCGGTGGGGCCCGCGGTATCGGAATCCGTTCCGGCGTGGCCGGATTCGTAGGTGGGCGGCGCGCCGCCGGTGTCGGTGACGGCGAGGTCGATCCGGACGGGGAGGGCGCCGCAGTCGCCCGCGTCGCTGTTGACCCGGACCATGAGGTAGTGCGGGCCCGGCAGGGCCTGGACGCGTACCGACGGCCGCTGGTGTTCGCG
Source organism: Nocardia puris (assembly GCF_003315035.1). GTDB lineage: Bacteria > Actinomycetota > Actinomycetes > Mycobacteriales > Mycobacteriaceae > Nocardia > Nocardia puris. The sequence continues at coordinate 413,449 of NZ_QNRE01000001.1, read as the reverse complement.
GTTGAGGTAGGTCACGGGCACGGTGGCGAGCGCCTTGCCGTCACCGGGCAGCGCGCGCGCCTGGTTCCCGTCGTGACCGGTTGTCGCACTGTCGATCTGGGCACGCAGCGGTGAGTACAGCTCCGTGCCGATATTGGTGTGGAAGCGGTCGCCGGGACGGGTGCACGCCCCGAACTCCACCCGGTACGACAGCCCCTGTCCCCATCCCAGATCGACCCGGTAGAAGACGTATTCGCCCGGACGCACGGCATCGGTGTACACGCCGGAGCCGTCCAGTTCGGCGGCGACGGTGAACGATCCGCCGCCCACCACCGGCCGGGCGGGCCCGGACTGCTCGACGTGGCCGACCGGCTCCGCTCGCGCGGGCGGTCCGGCGTCGGTGGCGGGCGCTTCGACGCGGACCAGCAGTTCCAGCGGCACCCGCGCGGCGCCGGAGCCGCCGGATTCCCAGTCGACCGAGACGGCGTAGCGCCCCCCACCCTGGCAGACGTCGGGATCGTCCGCGCCGACCCGATACACCAGCGCTGCGGTGACGACCCGTCCGGTCGACGCGACATCGGTGTTGCGCTCGGTGCGGCATTCCGTGCCGTCGACGCCGTGGATCCGCACCAGCAGTGTGTTCGCCCCCGGCTCCCGCTCGTCGCGCTGCCCGAACGCCGCGGTGCCCGTGAGGTAGGCGATACCGCCTTCCGGCACGTCGACCGTCCAGAACTGGCGTTCCCCGCGAATCAGGTTCGCCAGGTACTGGCCGGTGCCGAGTGCGGGCGCGTCCCGGACGTCCGGCGTTCCGCGGGTCGGCACGCCGACCGGTTCGTAGGTGCGCAACGCCGTCTCGGTGACCCGCGGCAGGATCTGTTCCAGCGCCGCCCCGGTTCCGGCGTCGGTGTAACTGCCGCCGGTGGCGTGCGCCAGGCAGATCAACTGGTGGCGCGCGGCGTCGTCGACGTCGAATCCGATGGCGTGCACGATGATCGACGCGCCGTCGGTCCGGAGGTCGCGCGCCACGTCGCACGGGTCCGGGGGCGCGCAGGTGTCGATGCCGTCGGAGACGAGCACGATCGAGCGGGGCCCGTCGGACGGCAGCCCGTCGGCCGCGTGCCGCAAGGCGGTGCTGATGGGTGTATAGCCACGGGGAACGACGCCGTCCACCGCTCGGTTCAGCCCCGCGCGGTCGAGCCTGCCGACGGGATGCGGTGTGGTGACGTCGCGGCATCCGGCCTCGCGCTCGGCCTCCGAGGACCCGGTGCCGGTCCCATACACCGAGAGCCCCACCTCCGCCGTCTCGGGGGCCGCCTCGACGAACTGACGCACGGCCCGTTTCGCGGCGTCGATCTTGGTCCCGCCGCCGGGGTCGGCGGCGAGCATCGAGCCCGACGCGTCCAGCACCAGCATCGTCGGCGCGTAGCCGCCGTCACCGGGCCGGGCGGAGGCCGCACCCGCCGGCACCGCCAGCGCCAGCAGCGCCGCGCACACCGCACCGAGAATTCGATTCATTTCTCCCCCAGGGAGTTTCACCGCCGACGATCGCGTCAAGAAAAGGCGACCGGTGCGGAATCGGCAAGCCCCGAGTATGCGGGGCAACGGTGTTGCCCGGCGCGTGCTCGCGCCGGTGCGGTCACCGCGACGCCGCCGTCACAAGAATGCCGAGGAATTGTTTGTGACGCGGCGTAGTCCTCGGCCGCGGGGCGTATTCCTCGCGGATTTCGATTGTACTGTTCGATTGTTCGGCGAATCCGGTTCGCCGCGTCGCCGATGTCTGATTCGCGAGGGCGCGACGGTTGTGAGGAATGGATGACATCTCGATCCGAGGCGTTGGAAGACAGTGTCGCCGAGAAGGATTCGCGGCCGGCTTTCGCGTGGCGCGAGGTGTCGATCGTCGCGGGCGCCGCGGGATTGTTGTTCCTGCTGCGGCTCGATCGCTATCGGATCGGTGGCGACGAACTGTATTTCGTCGCGGCGGGGCAGCGGCCGGACGTGAGTTACGCCGATCAGGGGCCCGTCGTGCCGTTGCTGGCGGCTTTGGCCGACCACCTCGCGCCGGGGTCGACGGTGGCGCTGCGGCTGCCCGCCGTGGTCTGCACGGTGGTCGCCATCGTCCTCAGCGCCGTGCTGGCGCGGGAGTTCGGGGGCGGGCGGTGGCCGCAGACGCTGGCGGCGCTGGCCTACGCGACCACGCCGATGGCGGTCATGCAGTCGGCCATGCTGAGCACCTTCGCCCTGGACATCACGCTGACCGCGCTGGTGGCCTGGCTGCTGATCCGCTGGGTGCGGGTGCGCGACGACCGGTTGCTGCTGGCGGCCGGACTGGTCGCGGCCCTCGATTTCCAGGTGAAGTGGTTGATCCCGATCGTGTGGGCGGGGTTGGCGGTGGGGGTGCTGCTCTTCGGCCCGCGAGAAATGCTGCGCCGGCCCGCATGGTGGGCGGCGTCGGTCGTCTTCGCGCTCTCGGCCGTGCCGATTCTGTGGTGGCAGCACAAGAACGGCTGGCCGCAATTGGCGATGGGCGGGATAGTCCGGGACGAGCAAATGGCCACCGCCTCGCTGGTCGCGATGCCGTGGACGATGATTCAGGTCACCGGCGCGCTGGGATTGCTGCTGCTCGCCGGAATCTGGGCGGGGCTGGTCTCGGAACGGTTCCGCCCCTACCGATTCCTGATTCCGATGATCGCCCTCGGATTGCTCGGCGTGGTGCTCGGCGGTTTGCGCCCGTATTTCGTGGCCGGTGCGTTTCCGGGATTGTTCGCGGCGGGCGCGGTGTATGTGGCGCAGCGGAAATGGGACCGGCGAGCGCTGGTCGCCGGTAGCTCGCTCGTCGCGGTGGCGACCGCGATCTGCGTGGGGTTGGTCGTCGCGCTGCCGCTGCCGGAATCCCAGCTGCGGCAACCCACCGACCGGTACTCCCAGATCGACGCGCGCAGCAAGTTCTTCGGCCCCAGCGGGTGGGAGAGCCTGGTCGCGGGCGTTGCGGAGGCCCATCGCCGAGCGCCCGCGAACGGTGAGACCGTGATCGTCACGCAAAACTATTGGCAGGCAGCCGCACTCGACCACTTCGGCCCCGCCTACGGACTGCCCGCCGTCTACAGCCCGAACCGCGGATACGGATTCTTCGGCCCACCCCCGGACACCGCGACCACCGTGCTCTACGTGGGCGTGGACGACCCCGGAACCGCCCTGCCCCTCGACTTCACCGAAACCACGCCTCTGGCCGGTATCGACGAACCCCTCGGCTTCCCGGGCGTGAATCGCGATGTGACCGTGTGGCTTTGCCGCGATCCGGCAGTGTCGTGGTCGCAAGGTTGGCCCGAGATGCGCACACTGGTTCTCGTGGACGGCACGGAGCGCTAGCGGCGCAGTAGAACCGGCTGCGGATACCGGACGAAGCGCCACCCGAGTCCGCTTGCGTGTCGGCGAAGCCGCCCGCCTCCGTCGCCGGTCGAAGTCACCGAACTCGCGGATTTCCCTGAGCGACCGCCGACATCACCCGCTCGGCATGGAGCCCTTCACTCCGCCAGTGCCGCCTCCAGCATCGGCCAGGAATTGTGTAGGTCCCGCTCCCAGTAACCCCAGGAGTGCGTGCCGCTGGGGCGGAAGTCGAAGGTGGCGGGAATGTCCAACTCGCGCAGCCGGTCCCGCAGTTGGGCGGTGCACAGGTTGGCGACCGCGTCGAGCACGCCGCCGATCACGAGCTGATCGGCGAGCTTCACCGGATTGCGCTCGATGTCCGGTCCGTCGAGCGTGTCGAGCGGGCCGGGCCTGCCGTTGCCGGTGGCGACGTAGATCGCGGTGCCGCGCAGTTCGGCGGCGCGCAGGTAGGGATCGTTGGCGGCCCACAGCGCGTCGGTGGGCGGTCCCCACATATTGAGCGGATTGCCTTGCCGCCCCACGACGATCGCGTCCACCAGCGCCTGCCCGCTCGGATCGCTGGTGCGCACGCACCCGCTGTAGGAGGCCACGGCCCGGAACCGGTGCGGCGCTTCGATCGCCAGTTGGAACACCGCGGCCGCGGCCATCGACAACCCGGCCACGGCGTTGGCGCCGGTGGTGGTGAACGCGGTGTCGATGACGGGTGGCAGCTCCTCGGTGAGGAAGGTGGTCCACCGGTGCCGCCCCAAGCGCGGATCGTCGGCGCGCCAATCGGTGTAGAAACTCGCGCCGCCCCCGACGGGCATCACCACGTTCACGTGCTTGTCGGCGAAGAACGTCTCGGCGTCGGTCTTGGTGAGCCAATTGCTGCCCTCACCCCAGATCTCGGTGTCCGACCCGCCGTCGACGCCGTTGAGCAGATACAGCGTGGGCGCGGGCCTCGTGCTGTCGGCGGCGGGCAGCACGATGATCGGCACGGCACGGCCCATGGCCGCCGAGTGGACCCTCAACTCGAGCACGCGTCCCGGCCCGGCCGTGGCCGTCTCCAGACGCGAGCCGTTCGCCGCGGGTTTCGCGGCCGCCATCGCCCGAAGCGGCGCGTCCCCCGGCACACCGGGATCAGCCGGGGCCTGGCCGTACGCACAGCACAGCACCGCGGTGACCGCCACCGCGCCCCGCGCCACACCTCGCCGCCCGCGAATGCCCACCGCACCACCACCTCACGATCAGGGAAAAGTGGGGTCAGGCTACGACCGGCCGCCGCCGCGCCGGGACGGGTTGCCCGAGGTTTGGGCACATCGCCAAACCGGCGTGGGCGGGCTTGGTTCCGGACATAACAGCCGCGCGCCCCGCCGCGGCGCGCGCGGACTCCGGTCGATCGGGTTACGAATCCCCGCATCGTTTGGTCGAATTGGAAGACCCGCCGGTTCTGTATCGCCGACCCGCTCGAATCCGTCGGAGGCGCGGCGGGTACCGGGCGGCGGGGTTGCGCCGAGAGGGAGGGGTACGCCACCATCAGTACTTTTATGATAACCATTGTCATTAAGCTGCGGGAAGTGCCGGGCCCGGATGTCCCGGCGCACGGCGGCACCGGCCGTCGCACGGCAGGGACGCGGCGGGCGCGCGGTTGACGGGACGCTGAACGGGGAAATGTTGGAGAAGGGTTTGTTCCTGAGGCCGCTCGTGAGTGGGCTGCTGCGGGAGGTGCTCGACGCGCCGGACCTGGTGTCCGGACTGGTCGAGGCGTTGGGATCGCCGGTGAACATCGTGGTACCGCAACAGATGACCGAGAACGCGGCGGCGTTCCGGGCGGTGTACCGCGCGCATCATCTCAGCGGCGGTGTGTATTTCGCGCACAAGGCGAATCGGTCGAGCGCGCTGCTGCGCCAGCTCGCCGCGGGTGACACCGGCGTCGACGTGGCCTCGCTCGGCGAGTTGCAGCACGCGCTGTCCTGCGGTTTCGCCGGGGACCGGATCATGGCGACCGGGCCGAAGGACATCGATTTCCTGTGGCTCGCGGCGCGGGTCGGCGCGATCGTGAACGCCGACTCGCGCGAGGAGCTGGTGGCACTCGCGGAGCTCGTCGAGCGGCACGGGTTGGCGCCGGTGCGAGTGATGATGCGGCTGGCCGCTTTCGACTCGCCCGGGGTGAAGGTGCTGAGCAGGCCCAGCCGATTCGGCGTGCATCAGCGCGAATTGCCCGGCGTGCTGGACCTTCTCGACGGCCACCGCGACGCTCTGACGTTACTGGGCGTCGCCTATCACCTGGACACCAACGGCTTGGACGAGAAGGTGCTCGCGCTGGAGGGGTGCCTACTCGCCATGCGCGAGGCTCTCACGCGCGGATTCGCGCCCACGGCGATTGATATCGGCGGCGGCTTCGGCGTGAACTACCTGGCCGACCGCGGCGAATGGGAGCGCTACACAACCGAACTCACGCACTCGGTACTCGGCCGGCGCCCGGCCATGACGTGGCACAACCACGGTTACGGTCTGCGCGCCGAGGCGGGCACGCTGCGCGGGGCGCTCGGCGTCTATCCCGCCCACCGGCCCCTCGCGGGCCCGAAGTACCTGGGGGAACTGCTGACTCGCACGGCGCCCTCGCTGGGCAGGCCGCTGGCCACCCTGCTGCTGGAGAACCTCTACGACCTGCACGTCGAACCCGGCCGGGCGCTGGTGGACCAGTGCGGTCTCACCCTGGCCCGGGTGGCGGAGGTGCGCACCACCCACGACGGTGACGTCCTGGTGCGGCTGGCCGCCAACTCCCGCGACATCAGCACCGAGGACCATGCCGTGCTGATGGATCCGGTCCTGCTCGGCACGCGCCCGCCCGACGCCGAGCCCTCGGAGGTCTACTTCTCCGGAAACCTGTGTCTCGAAGACGATTTGATCACCCGCCGGAAGGTGACGCTGCCGCGGCTGCCCGTCCCCGGCGACGTGCTGGCGTTCGTCAACACGGCGGGCTACTTCATGGATTTCGCGGCGGACCACGCGCTGATGCAGCCCATCGCCCCCAAGGTCGCGGTCTACCGCGACGCGGGCGTGTGGAAATGGTGTCTCGATGAACAGTATTGGCCCGTGAAAGGTGATCGCGCATGAAGTACGACAGCATCCTCGACGTCATCGGGGATACGCCGCTGGTCCGGATCGATCCGGCCGTGCACGGGCTGCACCACATCGACCTGTACGCGAAGCTGGAGATGCTCAACCCGTTCGGTTCGGTGAAGGACCGCCCGGCCTGGAACATGGCGCGCGACGGACTGGCCGGTGCGGTGGAGCGCGGTGATTCGATCGTGGAGCTCTCCAGCGGCAACACCGCCAAGGCGCTGGCGGTGATCGCGGCCATGCACGGGCTGCCGTTCAAGAGCGTCACCAACCGCATGAAGGTGCCCGAGATCAAGGATCTGCTCCTGCTGCTCGGCGCGGAGATCGAGGAACTGCCCGGCCAGACCGAATGCCTCGACCCCACCGACACCGAGGATCCGCTGACCCGCATGTACCGGAAGCTCACCGAGGACGGCGGCGGCCACCTGCACACCGACCAGTACTTCAATCCGCGCAATCCCGAAGCGCACCGGTCGAGTACGGCGCCGGAGATCATCAAGGATCTCGACGGCCAGGGCCCGGACATCTTCCTCGCGTGCGTCGGCACCGCGGGTTCGTCCACCGGCGTCGCGACCGTGTTGCGCGAACACAATCCAGCGGTGTCGGTGGTCGGCCTGGTCGCGGACAAGTCGGATTTCATTCCCGGCATCCGCAATATCGACGAGGTCAACGAGGTCGGCCTGTTCGATCCGGAGAACTACGACACGATCGAGGCCGTTACCGCGCAGCAGGCCATCGACGGGATGCTCACGCTCAACCGCCGGTGCGGCATCCTCGGCGGACCCACCTCGGGCGCCGCGTACTTCGGCGCGGTGCGCCACCTCGCCGAGATCGACGCCACGCTCACCGAACGCCGCACCGCCGTGTTCATCGTGTGCGACCGCGTGGAGAGCTACATGAGCTACGTCCGCAGGCTGCGGCCGGAACTGCTCGAGCAGCCGCCCCGCCCCGATTCGGTGGACACGGTGACCGGCGCCGAGGTCGCGGCGGTCGTGTCGATGGACGTGGCCGACGCGCGGCTCTGGCTCGCGGCGGAGCGGCCGCTGGTGGTGGACCTGCGCGGCGCGTTCGCGTATTCGGCGCTGCACATCGAACATTCGATCAATATCGTGGACGAGCTGTTCGACGAGCTGATCCGCGGCGGGCTGCCGTTCGGGGCGGGCAAGCCGGTGCTGCTGGTGTGCCCGGTCGGCGAGAAGTCCGCGCGCTACGCGGCGCTGCTGAGCAGGATGGGGCACCGCGACGTGCGCAGCCTGCGCGGCGGTGTGGTGGCCTGGCGCGACGCCGGCGCGCCGCTGGTGCGGGACTGAGCCATGTCGACCTCGACCGATACCTCCGTGCTGGACCGGCTCGCGCCATGGCAGGCGCGGTTGCGCGCGGAATTCCCCATCCTGCACCGTGATCCGGGCCTGGCCTACCTGGACAGCGCCGCCACCGCGCAGAAACCCGCGGCGGTACTCGAGGCCGTCACCGAATACCTCACCACGACCAATGCCAACGTGGGTCGCGGTTCCTACCCGTGGGCGACCGGGACCGCCGCCCGGGTTGAGGCGGCGCGCGAGCGCGTGCGGAAGGCCCTGGGCGACAACGGCACCGACTCGTCGGTGGAGTTCGTCGGCGGAACCAGTCACGGGTTGCGCGCCGTCGCGCAGGACTGGCTCGCGTATCTGCTCGCCGACGGCGACGAGATCATCGTCCCGTTCGGCGACCACGAGGCCAACCTGCGCCCCTGGCTGGACCTGCGAGACGAGCTGGCGCGGCGCGGGGTGCGGGTGACGGTGGTGCCGATGCCGGTGGACCCGGCGTCGGGCGACTACGACCACCGCGCCCTGCCCGCGGTGGTGACGCCGCGCACGCGGTTCGTCGCGGTCACCCACGTGCACCACGTGTTCGGCGCGGACATGAACGTGCACCGGGTGCGCGAGGCGGTGGGCCCGGACGTGCCGATCTGCCTGGACGCCGCGCAGAGCGTCGGGCACGGGCCGGTGTCGGTGGCCGAACTGGACGTCGATTTCGTGGTGTTCTCCGGGCACAAGATGATGGCGCTGCCCGGCGTCGGGGCGGTGTGGGCGCGCAACCGGCGCGGGCCACGTTTCGCCTTGCGCGGTTGGGAAGGCACGCCCAACACGGCCGGAATCATCAGTGTGGCAGCGGCTTTCGACTGGCTGGAGGGCGCCGGGCTGGAGCGCGTGCGGGAGTGGAACGCCGCGCTGTGCGTGCGGCTCACCGACGGGCTCAGCCGATTGGCGGGTGTGCGGGTGCTGGGTTGTCAGCACAGCCTCACCGCGGATTCGGCGGCGCAGCGCCGGGAGAGCATCGTGACCTTCCAGCACGCCCGGGTGCGCTCCGACGACCTGGGTTTCGTGCTTGCCGACGAAGGGATCATGGTGCGCGCCGACAATCACTGCCAGGCCGGGCGCGCCGCCGGGGACGCGGCCGTGCGGGTCAGCGTGCATGTCTACAACACCCCCGAGGAGATCGACCGGCTCCTCGCGGTGGTGGGTCGTTGTGAAGGGATGACGAGTTGAGCCAGACCTGGCCACCTCAGCGGGGCGTGCGTCCCAGGTAGGCGGTGCGGGCGGTGAGCAGGCCGAGGTCGGCGCGGTGGCCGAGCCAGTGGGCGCCGGTGGGGTCGAGCAGGAGTTCCCAAGTCGCGCGGTCGTTCTCGTCGAGGAACGGTGTCGCGCGGGCGACGCGGGCCGCGAGTTCCTCGATCACGACGGTGCGCACCTGGTCGGACACCGGTGCCGGGAGGTCGAGCAGTTCGGTGACGCTGGTGACCTCGACCAACCCGGCCGCGCGCAGTACCTCGGTCCAGCCCCGGCGCTGGCGTCGCGCGCCCGTCCGTCCCGCGAACCACTGGGTGGACCAGCGGTTGTGCGCCTCGTCCAGGCGGATCTCCAGTCCGGGCAGGCCGACGCCCGCGTCCCACGGCAGGCAGCGGGTGGGCAGTCCGCCCTCGGCCACGCAGAGGGTGCCGCCCGGCCGCAGCGCCGACGCCAGCGCCCGTACCGACGCCTCCCAGTCCAGGGTGTGGTGCAGGCACGCCGACGACCAGATCGCGTCGACGGGCTCGGGCAGCGGCGGCGCGCCCTCCTCGAGGTCGTGCGCGACCGGGAGCACCCGCTCGGCGACACCGGCCTCCCGCGCCGCCGCCATCGTGGCGTCGAGCATGGCCGGGTCCAGATCCACCGCGTACACCCGGCCGCGCGGGCCGACCGCCGCCGCCATCGCCACCGTCGCGGACCCGGCTCCGGGGCCCACGTCGACCGCGATGTCGCCGTCCGAGATCCGCAGCGGCGCGAGCAGCCGACGGGTCACGTCGAGGAACACGGCCTCCGCGGCGGCGGGGTTGCGGGTGGAGGTCCCGACCCCTGGGCGGACCGTCCGCTGGTTCGTGGTGGTCATGCCGGCGATCATAATGAACATCATTTCCATCTACCGGAGGTGGGTCGGCGTGCCGCGGACGTATCGCCCCGCGCCGTGAAGATTTTCTTAAGGATTTCGATCCGATCCCCCAGAGGAAAACAATTCCCGAGATCGGCCGGATCGCCGAACGCGGCACCCTCGACGCGTTCTTCCTCGCCGACAACCCCGCGATCCGCGAGGACTCGCTGGTCAGACCGGGCGGGCGCGCGCTGGAGCCCTCCACCATCCTGGCCACCGTCGCCGCCGCGACCGAGCACATCGGGGTGATCGGCACGCTCTCGACCACGTTCAACGACCCCGTGGAGCCGGCCGAGCGCTTCCTCACGCTGGACCACCTCAGCGGTGGGCGCGCCGCGTGGAACGCCGTCACCACCTACAACGCCGCCGCGGGCGGCAACTTCGGCCTCACCTCGCTCCCGGATCGCGCCACTCGGTACCGGCGCGCGCACGAGTTCGTGGACGCGGTGATCGCGCTGTGGGCGGCTACCCGCTCGACGAGCCCTTCCCGGAACCGGCGCTCGCCGACCCGGCCGACCCCGACGTCTTCGCCGCCTCCCTCGGCTTCCGCGAATCGCTGGTGCGCGGCATCCGGGAGCGCGGCCCCGGATTCACCCTGCGGGACGCGCTGTTCGAGTTCGGCTCGGGTGGGCACCGCCGCATCGTCGGCTCGCCCGAGGAGGTGGCCGACACCATCGAGGACTGGTTCCACGCGGGCGCCGCCGACGGTTTCAACCTCGTGCCCGACGGATTCGCCTCCGGTCTGGAGATCTTCGTCGACGAGGTGGTCCCGATCCTGCGCCGCCGCAACCTGTTCCGGCACGAGTACGCCGAGACCACCTTGCGGGAGCGTTTCGGCTCGCCCCGGTGCGCGTCAGTTCGGCGGCATGACGTGCGGCGCGAGTTCCGACCGAGAGGACCACAACCATGAGCCGACCGCGGCTGCTGCTCAACGCTTTCACCATGAACACCGCCACCCACGTCTCCTACGGGACGTGGCGGCGCGAGGACGCCAGGCAGACCGAATTCCACACCCTCGAACCGTGGCTGGAGCTGGCCCGCATCCTGGAGCGGGGCGGGTTCGACTCGGTGTTCTTCGCCGACGTGGTAGGGCTCTACGACGATTTCGACGGCGGGTGGGACACCCACGTCACCGAGGGGTTGCAGATCCCGAATCACGATCCCTCCGCGCTGGTTTCGGCGCTGGCGTCGGTGACCGAGCACCTGGGCATCGTGATCCCAGTTCGGTGCTGCAGGACCACCCGTTCTCGTTCGCGCGCAAGATCTGCACGCTGGATCACCTCTCGCGCGGGCGGATCGGGTGGAACGTGGTCACCAGCGCGCTGCGCAACTCCGCGCGCAATTTCAACCTGCCCGACCGGGTGGAACACGACGCAAGAAGCTGACGGGCTCGGACTTCCTGCCGGATTCGCATCCGGCGCGCCGGTGGCGCGGGGCGTTCAGCGAGGAGGCGGTGGCGACCGCGCCCTGAGTGTGCATGACTACGGTGTGAGGGCGTAGTCGGTCAAGGATATTCGGTCTCGGGCGATCGTGGAGCGTGGCAATGAAAGCCGTTGCCATATTCGATAGTTCTCGGGTTCGGGCCGATTCGCCGGTGCGGGACGCTCCTTTCGGGCCGGAGTCCGATCGAATGTAGTACGGTTTCAATACGTAGATAGCGCACTCCTCCGGGAGTGCGCCGACCGGATCGGGAGCGTCCCCATGACCACCGCACCGCCGCGCGCGCGGCGCCTCCGCCTCGCGATCACCCTCGCCGCCGTGTGCGCCGTCGTGGTGACCGGGATCGTCCTCGTGGCTCGCGAACAACGCGACGCGCCCACCTCGGCCGCACCCGGCCCGGCCGCGGTGGTGCGACCCGACAGCCACCGGCTCGACGCCCCCGAGGGCGCCCGCGTGACCTTGGTGGAGTTCCTCGATTTCGAGTGCGAGGCGTGCGCCGCCATGTATCCCGTGGTGGAGCGGCTGCGCGAGGAGTACCGCGACCGCGTCACCTTCGTGGTGCGGTACTTCCCGGTCCCCTCGCACTTCAACGCCGAACGCGCCGCCCGCGCCGTCGAGGCGGCCGCGCGGCAGGGGCGGTTCGAGCAGATGTACCAGCAGATGTTCCGAACCCAGGCGGGCTGGGGCGAGCGCCGCGTGCCGCTGGACGAGGTGTTCCGCGGCTTCGCGCGCGAATTGGGCTTGGACATGGCGGCTTTCGACGCCGACTACGCCGACCCGCGCGTGGGCGAGCGGGTCCGCGCCGACTTCGAGGACGGTCTCGCCCTCGGCGTGCGCGGCACCCCGACCTTCTTCGTGGACGGCGAGCCGATCGTCCCGAACGGCTACGAGTCGCTGGCCGAGGCACTCGACGCCGCGCTGCGCTGAGGGGCCGGCGCCTACTCGGTCACGCGCGCGCTGCCGTGCTATCACCACGGGTGCTCGCCGCCCCGTCGAGTGCCATCCGGTGCCGCGGGTGGTGCACGCGTCGTAGCAGGTCAACGCGTTCGTGACGGGGGAGTGCGCCGTGGGGTGCGAGGGGGTGGCATCGGGTGCCCGCGAGAGCGTCCGCGATCGGGTCGCGGCCGCAACACGATTCCCCCGAGTTGGCGCGAGAACGCGGGCACGCGGGGTTAGCATGTGCGCACTGGTAACGGTGGATTTGCCAACCCCTAGGTGGTTTCGATGACCAGAGCTGTGCCCGGACCGGTTGCCCTCGGCGACGACGCCGCGCGGACACTGGCGAACGCGACGAAATCCGTCCCGCAGATGGAGTCCGTCAGCCCCCGGTGGTTGGTGCATCTGCTCGACTGGGTGCCCGTGGAGGCCGGTATCTACCGGCGCAACCGCGTCACCCACGAGCAGACGGTGGACATCCAGTGCGACAATTTCGACGAGTCGCCCCTGCCCGAGACGTTCATCGACTACGAGCGTGAACCTCGCGAGTACCGGCTCAAAGCCGTGCACACCATCCTGGACGTGCACACCCGCGTCTCGGATCTGTACTCGAGCCCGCACGATCAGATTGCCCAGCAGTTGCGGCTCACCATCGAGGCGATCAAGGAACACCAAGAGGGCGAGCTGATCAACAGTCCCGACTACGGGCTGATCTCCAATGCCGCCGACAAACAACGCATTCCGACCCTCGCGGGCCCGCCCACCCCCGACGATCTGGACAACCTGATCGCGAAGGTGTGGAAGGAGCCCGGCTTCTTCCTGACCCACCCCGAGGGCGTCGCGGCGTTCGGCCGGGAATGCACCCGGCGCGGTGTGCCGCCGCCGACGGTGAGCATGTTCGGGTCGCAGTTCCTCACCTGGCGCGGCATCCCGATCATCCCGTCGGACAAGGTTCCGCTGGTGGACGGCAAGACCAAGTTCGTGCTGGTCCGCAGCGGGCAGTCCCGGCAGGGCGTGATCGGCCTGTACCAGCCGGGCCTCACCGGGGAGCAGGGCCTCGGACTGTCGGTGCAGTTCATGGGCATCGACCGCAGCGCCATCGCGTCCTACCTGGTGTCGCTGTACTGCTCGCTGGTGATCCTGGTCGACGACGCGGTGGCCGTGCTCGAGGACGCCGAGGTGGACAAGTTCCATGACTACGCGCCCGAGTACCGGAAGTGAGCCCGATCCGGCGGCCGCCCGCGCGGCGGACCTGCCGGACCCGGCCGCACTGAACGCCCTGGCGGCCCAGTTCTTCTCGGCCCTGCCGTCGGCGTCGGCAGGTGCGCTCACGCCGGGCGCTCTCGGCGTGAGCGGTCCCCCCACGGGACAGGTTGCCGGGATTCCGGGAGCGGTCGCGAATGGTGCCGTGCCCTCTGGGGCGTGGACGCCTTCCGGTGATCTCGCCGGGTTGACGACCCCCGGCGGCTGGTCATCGCACACGACCCAGGCGCCGCCCGCGCACGCCGGCGGCCGGCCCGCCGCGTCCGGGTCGCCTGCCGCACCCCCCGGTGGGCGCACCCCGGAGCCCACGGTCCCCGGCCGCCCGGCCGACGGCGCGGATCACGCTGTGCCGGGCACGAATTCGTGGGCACCGTCCGGGTCCGGGGTCCCGGGATACGGCAGGTTGTCGCCGACCGGCGTCTCTCCCGCCGGATTCGACCGGGCCGCGCGGCCGCCCGCCGCCGACCCCGGCTTCGATCATTCGGCTGTCGTCCCGCCCGGTACGTCCGGAGTCTCGCCGAACGCTGCCTCCGCACCGCCCGGTGGTCGCACCTCGGACCCGCATGTCCCCGGTCGCCCCGCCAACGGCGCGGATCACGCTGTGCCGAGCGCGAATTCGGCGACGAACCCGAGTCGCGTGGCGGCGCAGTCGAGTTCGGCGCCCTCGGCAGGGGGCGCGCAACCTCCGGCTATCCCGTTCGGGGACGCATCCGGGTATCTCCCGCCGTGGGAGGCGATTCTGCCCGCGCCCCGCACGCTGGACGCCGCGCCCGCCGTCCCCACCTCCGCGGCACCCGCGTTCTATTTCCTCGATCGGTCATCGAGCGCGCCCTCGTTCGCGGACACCCGCGCGACCGATTTCGCCCCCGATCCGCACCCCCCGTTCGACGTGGACGCCGTGCGCGCCGATTTCCCCATCCTGCGCGAGCAGGTGAACGGCTACCCGCTGGTGTGGTTCGACAACGCCGCGACCACGCAGAAACCGCGCGCCGTGATCGACCGGCTCACCCACTTCTACGAGCACGAGAACTCCAATATCCACCGCGCCGCACACGAATTGGCGGCGCGCTCCACCGACGCCTACGAACAGGCCCGCGACACCGTCGCGCGGTTTCTCGACGCGGGTTCGTCGGAGGAGATCGTGTTCGTGCGCGGCGCGACCGAGGGCCTCAACCTGATCGCGCAAACGTGGGGCCGTGCCAACGTGCGGGAGGGTGACGAGATCGTCATCTCGCATCTGGAACACCACGCCAATATCGTGCCCTGGCAGATGCTCGCCGCCGAGACGGGCGCACGCCTGCGCGTGATCCCCGTGGACGACAGCGGGCAGGTGCGCCTCGACGAGTACACGGCGCTGCTGTCCGACCGCACGAAACTCGTGTCGGTGACCCATGTTTCGAACGCGCTCGGCACCGTCACACCGGTGCGCGAGATCGTGGAGCTGGCGCACCGGGCCGGGGCGATCGCGATTGTGGACGGCGCGCAGTCGGTACCGCACACCCGCGTCGACCTGCAGGCTATGGACCCCGATTTCTTCGTCTTCTCCGGCCACAAACTGTTCGGCCCCACCGGGATCGGCGTGGTCTACGGGAAATCCGAAGTGCTGCAAGATATGCCGCCGTGGCAGGGCGGAGGCAACATGATCAGCGATGTGACGCTGGAACGTTCGCTGTTCCAGCCGCCGCCCGGTCGATTCGAGGCGGGCACCGGCAATATCGCCGACGCCGTCGGCCTCGGCGCCGCCATCGAGTACGTCGAACGTCTCGGCATCGAGAACATCGCCCGCTACGAACACGATCTGCTCGCCTACGCCACCCCGCGCCTGGCCGCGATCCCGGGCGTGCGGTTGATCGGGACGGCGGCCGACAAGGCGAGTGTGCTCTCCTTCGTGCTCGACGGCTATGAACCGCTCGATGTCGGAAAGGCGTTGAACGAGCGGGGCATCGCGGTGCGCGCCGGACACCACTGCGCGCAGCCGATCCTGCGCCGGTTCGGCGTCGAAGCCACCGTCCGGCCCTCGTTCGCGTTCTACAACACCTGCGAGGAGATCGACCGCATGCTCGACACGATCGACCGCCTCGCCCGTGCCCGCCGCTGAACCGTCACGCCGGCCTGCACGCCGACGAGGAGGGTGGCAGCCTCACCCGTGCCCGCCGCTGAGCCGTCAGCGGCGGGCCGGCTCGTCGGTGTAAGCCAGGACGACCGTGAGGAACAGGTCGGTCCGGCGCCGGCGCACCACGGGATTCTCCGGTTCCATCAGGCACTGCACCAGGGTGCCGTCGTGCACCGCGATCAACGCCTGCCCCAGCGCGGCCGGGTCGCGCACGACGCGGCCCGCCCGGCGGATCTGGGTTTCCAGCAGCGGCATGATCGCGTCCGCGATGGCCTGTTCGCGGGCCACCATCACGGCGCGCAGATCCGGATTGCGCAGGGCGTGCGCGGTGAACTCGGCGGTGATGCCGTACCACTTGGCGTCGAACGGCGTCACATCCAGCAGCGCGTCGGCGATCCCCGTCATATCGGCCATGTCGGTGGGCATGGCCGCCAGCGCGGCGGCCATGTCCTCGATCATCCGCGCCGAGCGCTGGTGCCACATGGCCAGGAAGAGCTCCTCGAGCGAGGTGAAGTTCGAGTAGAACGCGCCGCGCGTGTATCCGGCGCGCTCACAGATCATCTCGACCGTCGAATGCCCGAAACCCTCCTCGGCGAACGTGTCGAACGCCGCGTCCAGCAGGCGCTGCCTGGTCTGCCCGCGCCGCTTGGTGACGCGGGGTGCGGGTGCGGCGCCTGGCGCCTCGGCGGCGGGCACCTCAGGCCCCCTTCGCCGGCTTTCGCGCCAGCGCGCGCCCGGCGGCGCGACCGGAGAAGATGCAGCCGCCCAGGAAGGTGCCCTCCAGCGCGTTGTAGCCGTGCACACCGCCGCCGCCGAAACCGGCCACCTCGCCCGCCGCGTACAGGCCGGGCAGCGGCGTGCCGTCGGGACGGATCACCTGCGAGTCCAGGTTGGTCTGGAGACCGCCCAGCGTCTTGCGGGTGAGGATGTTCAGGCGCACCGCGATCAGCGGGCCCGCGGCCGGATCGAGGATGCGGTGCGGCTTGGCGACGCGGCCGGCCTTGTCGCCGAAGTACTGGCGCGCGTTGGTGATCGCCATCAACTGCGCGTCCTTGGAGTACTTGTTGTCGATGTCGCGGTCGCGCGCCACGATCTGGCGTTCCAGCTCGGCCGGGTCCAGTTTCGGGCCGCGCGCGATCGCGTTCATGCCGTCGACGAGTTCGGCGAGGGTGTCGGCGACGACGAAGTCCACACCGTGCTGTTTGAACGCCTCCACCGGGCCGGGCGCGCCCTTGGCGACCCGGCTCTTGAGCAGCAGCTTGAGGTCCTTGCCGGTGATGTCGGGGTTCTGCTCGGAGCCCGAGAGCGCGAACTCCTTCTCGATGATCGACTGGGTCAGCACGAACCACGAGTAGTCGTAGCCGGTGGCCAGGATCGCCTTCATCGTCGTGTTGGTGTCGAAGCCGGGGAAACACGGTGCGGGCAGCCGCTTTCCGTTCGCGTCGAACCACAGCGAGGACGGGCCGGGGATGATGCGGATGGCGTGGTCGGGCCAGATCGGGTCCCAGTTGTTGATGCCCTCGGTGTAGTGCCACATGCGATCCCGGTTGACAATCGCGCCGCCGGCGGCCTCGGAGATGCCGAGCATGCGCCCGTCGACGTGCGCGGGCACGCCCGAGATCAGCGTCTCGGGGCAGGGGCCGAGGCGCTCGACCGGCCAGTTGCGCCGGATCAGCTCGTGGTTGTGGCCGATGCCGCCGGAGGTCACCACCACCGCGGGCGCGCGGAACTCGAAGTCGCCCACCACCGTGCGCGAGGATGCCTTGCCGCGCGCCAGATCGGTGTTCTCGAGCACGCCGCCGCGCACGCCCACCACCGCGTCGTCCTCGACGATGAGCTCGTCCACGCGGTGGCGGAACGCGAAGGTCACCAGACCTTTTCGCTCGGCCTCGAGCACCGGTTCGGCGAATACGCGGACCACCTCGGGGCCGGTCCCCCAGGTGAGGTGGAAGCGCGGCACCGAGTTGCCGTGCCCGTCGGCCAGCGCACCGCCGCGCTCGGCCCAGCCGACCAGCGGCGTCACCCGCAGCCCGAGCGCGTGCAGGTAGTCGCGCTTCTCGGTGGCGGCGAAGCGCACGTACGCCTCGGCCCACTGCCGCGCCCAGTGGTCCTCGTCGTCGCGGTCGAAGCCGGCCGAGCCGAGCCAGTCCTGCAGGGCCAGCTCGTAGGAGTCCTTGATGCCGAGGCGGCGCTGTTCGGGGCTGTCCACGAAGAACAGCCCGCCCAGCGACCAGAACGCCTGGCCGCCGAGATTGTTGCGGTTCTCCTGATCCAGCACGAGCACCCGGCGGCCCGCGCGGGTCAGCTCGTAGGTGGCGACCAATCCGGCCAGGCCCGCGCCGACCACGATGACATCGGCGGCGGGGGAGTCGGCACTACTCATGGCTGATCCTTCGATCGTGCGGACCGGCGTCGTCCGCTGTTCGATACAAATTTGTATCCGATACGCTACCGCATCCGATCGCGGCCGGTGTGCGGTTCACGGAATTCGCGGAGAGGTCGCCGGGGCTCGAGTGCGCGGGTCGCGCTCACGCGGGTTTCCGCCGTTTCGTGACGTGGACCGTGGTCCGTGCCACCATCGAAGGGGCGCAACATGACTCGCCGAACGGGGAGAGGTTCAGCATGAGACAGTTACCGCCCGAGTTCTTCCGCACGCCCTACGTCTTCTACGAGAAGTTGCGAGCGCAGGGGCCCGTCCACCAGGTCACCTTCCGCACCGGCGTGCGCGCCTGGCTCGTCGTGGACTACGACGCGGCGCGCGAGGTGTTGCGCGACCCCACCGTCCGCAAGGACCCGCACACCGAGAGCGGACTGGCCGCCCGGCGGGGCTCGGCGGGCAACAGCGGCGTCGGCACGGTGAACAGCAGACTGGGCTACCACCTGCTCAACACCGACCCGCCGCGCCACGCGCGCCTGCGCAAACTGGTCACGCCCGCCTTCGCGCCCGCCAAGATGGACGCGCTCGCCCCGCGCGTCTCGGCGATCACCGACGAACTCCTCGACGGGCTCGCCGCCTCGGCCGACGCGTACGGGCGGGTCGATCTGATGGAGGAGTTCGCCCTCCCGTTGCCGCTCATGGTGATCTGCGAGATGCTCGGCGTCCCGTTCGCCGACCGCGCCCGCTTCAAGGAGTGGTCGGCGATCGTCTCCGACGTCACCCTCTCCGACCCGGTCCGGATGCAGGAGGCGACCGACGCCATCGTCGACTACTTCGACGCCGAACTGGCGCGCCGCCGCGCCGGGGCCGGCGGGAACGATCTGCTGTCGGACCTCATCGCCGCGAGCGATCGCGACGACCGGCTCACCGACGACGAGATCATCTCCATGGCGTTCCTCATCCTGATCGCGGGGCACGAGACCACGGTCAACCTGATCGGCAACGCGGTGCTGACCCTGCTCGGCGAGCCCGCGCGCTACCGCGCGCTACGCGAGGATCCGGGCGGCGTGCCCGCGCTGCTCGAGGAGGTGCTGCGCTACGACGGCCCGGTGAACATGGCCACCTTGCGCTACACCACCGCGCCGGTGGCGCTCGGCGGCACCGAGATCCCGCCGGGGGAACTGGTCCTCGTCGCGCTCGGGTCGGCCAACCGTGATGACAAACACTTCAGCGCGCCCGGCGAATTCGATCCCGGCCGCGGCGCGAGCGGGCACCTGGCGTTCGGCCACGGCATCCACTACTGCCTCGGCGCGGGCCTGGCCCGGCTGGAGAGCCGCGTCGCGCTGACCGGCCTGCTGGCGCGCTATCCCGACCTGCGGCTGGCCGTCGATCCGGAGGACATCGCGTGGCGGGAGAGCATCCTGTTCCGCGGGGTACGGGACCTGCCGGTCGAACTCGCGCCCGAGCCGGCACTGCGCTGAGGCGGTCATTCGTCCGGGATTGCGCCCGCGAGCTTTGCGCGGCCGCGCGGGCGGGTACTCTCGGTGCCCATGACGAGCGGTAGCCGCATCGCGATCGTAGGTGCGGGCATTGCGGGCCTCGCCTGCGCGAAGGTGTTGGGCCGGGAGGGTTTTCCGGTCGAGGTGTTCGAACGGGCGCCCGACGTGGGTGGTGTGTGGAGTGCGACGCGGCGCTATCCGGGGCTGCGCGCGCAGAACTCCAAGCACACCTATCACTTCTCGGACTTCCCCATGCCCGAGGACTACCCCGCGGTGCCCGACGGTGCCCAGATGCAGGCCTACCTGGAGGGATACGTCCAGCACTTCGGACTGCGCGAGCAGGTGCGGCTCGGCACCGAGGTGGTGGCGGCCGACCCGGTGGACAGCGGATGGTTGCTCGAGGTCCGCGACGAGAACGGCATCCACCGCACCTCCTGTGATCACCTGGTGGTCGCCAACGGCGTCTACAGCGAACCGGCCATGCCGGACATCCGCGGCGTCGACGCGTTCCACACCCTCGGCGGTCAGGTGGTGCACTCCTCGCAGTTCCACGATGTGGAGGCGGCGCGCGGCAAAACGGTGCTGGTGATCGGCTACGGCCAGTCCGCGTGCGATATCGCCGAGGCCGTCAGCCACGTCGCCGCGTCCACCACGGTGGTCGCCCGCCGGTTGCTGTGGAAGATCCCGCGCAAGCTGGCGCGCGGGCTCAGCTTCGAACGCCTGCTGCTGAGTCGCCTGGGCCAGGCGCATTTCCAGCACCTGGAACCGCGCGGCCTGGAACGGTTCCTGCACGGCGGTGGCCGCAGCTTCCGCGACACCGATTTCGACGTGCTCCAGGAGATGGTCACCAAGCGGCTCGGCCTGCGGGAGCTGAACCTGGTGCCGGAGGGCCGGTTCGAGGAGATCGCGCAGAGCAGCGTCGGCGTGGTCACCGACGGGTTCTACGAGCAGGTCCGCGACGGGCGCATCACCGTGCTGCGCGACACCACCGTCGACGAACTGTCCGCCGGCGCGCAGGGCCCGGTCGCGTGGCTGTCCGACGGTGCGGAGCTACCCGCCGACCTCATCGTCTGCGCCACCGGATTCCAGCGGCGCGTGCCGTTCCTCACCCCGTACATCCAGCGGCAGCTCACCGACGAGGACGGCAACTTCCGCCTCTACCGGCACATCCTGCCCGTCGAGGTCCCCAATATCAGCTTCGCGGGCTACAACTCGTCGGTGGTGAGCACCCTGAGCTCCGAGGTGGGCGCGCACTGGATCGCCGCGCTGCTCGCAGGCCGCCTCGCCGTGCCCACCCGCGAGCAGATGGGCGAGGAGATCGACCGGCGGCTGGCGTGGATGTCGGCGGGCACCGACGGCCACCACGCCCACGGCACCACCATCACCCCGTTCGCACTGCGCAACCTGGACGAGATGCTGGCGGACCTGAACCTCCGACTGCCGCGCTCGGCCCGCGCCGCCCAGTGGTTCCGGCCCGTGCGCCCCGCCGCGTACCGGGGGACGCTGGAACGGTCCAAGCCGTCGGTGGAGCCCACCCCGCCCGCCCCCGCCCCGGTTCGCGACCCACATCCGTCGCAGGCGTGAGGGGGCTGAGGATTCCTCCCGCCAGGCTCGGCCTGCGTGCCGCCCGGTGATTCCTGCCAGTGCGCCCCAGCCGGGGACGATGTGAGCCGTCGGTGGGTTCGGCTCACCCGCCCGGTTCCGTGCTCATGACCGCATCCGTTGCAGGCCAGAGGATTGGGGCGTAAGCCGATTCGGCCTGCGTCCGTCGTAGCGCATCGCCCGTGGAGCGGTGCAGTGCGCAGCGGCTGGCCGGAACGCGTCGACAGCGTGGCACACGGTGGCGGGGACAGCGTGGTGCATGGTGGCGGGACAGCGTGGCACACGGTGGCGGGGAGATCGGTGCCGTGCCGGTGAGGGGCACACGCAGCGGGGGGTGCGCGGGCAGGTTCCGGTCGGGCCGCCCTCGCGGATTGCCGCATGCGCAATGCTCGGGGGCTCCGATTCCATCTGTGATAATCCGCGGGTGGACGCCCTCGACCTGAATCTGCTGGTGGCGCTGGATGCGCTGCTCGAGACCGGCAGCGTCACCGGCGCCGCCGAACGGCTGGGCACGTCGGCGCCCGCGATGAGCAGGACGCTGGCGCGGTTGCGGCGGGCGCTGGACGATCCGCTGCTCGTGCGCGCGGGCCGCAATCTGGTGCCGACGCCCCGCGCCCTCGAGATCCGCTACGAGGTGCGCGCGGTGGTCGAGCGCGGGCGGGCGTTGCTGGCGGAGCGTGCCGAGGCCGACCCGGCCGGACTGCGGCGCGGATTCGCCGTGGCGGCCGACGACGCCGTGCGCGCCGGATTGGCGGGCTCGCTACTCGCGACCGTGCGCAAGCAGGCACCAGGGGTGACGCTGCGTTTTCTGTCCGACGACGTCGACGGCGTGGCGGCCTTGCGCGACGGCCGCGCCGATCTCGCGGTGGGCGTGCTCGAACCGGGCGACCCCGAGATCGCGACGCAGCGGGTGTTCGGCGACCGGCTCATCGGGGTCGCGGCGCCACGGCATCCGTTGATCACCGGCCGCGTCACCGTCGCCGCCTATGCCTCCGCCGCCCACGTGGCGGTCTCGCGCCTCGGCCGCGCCCGCGGGCCCATCGACGACCGGCTCGCCCTGCACGGCCGCACCCGCCGCGTGGTCGCCACGGTCCCCGACCTCACCACCGCCCTGCTCGCCGTCCGTCCGGGCGACCTGATCTGCCCCGCCCCCGCCCGCCTGGCCGCGGGCGCCCTGCGCGCACTCGGCCTGCGCACCTTCGATATTCCGCTACCACTGCCCGAGGTCTCGATCGGCATGGCATGGCACCCGCGCAACACCGCCGACAGCGGCCACCGGTGGTTGCGCGAAGTCGTGCGGTCGTTGCTGGCGCCGGAGGGGGAGAAGCGCAAACGCGGGTAGACGCAACGGTGGTGACCGTCAGCTCGGTGCGTACACGCGTCCCACGTGCGTGTGGACGTTGCGGGTGCACGGTAGCCGCCGGACAGCGCTGCGCCGGGAGATCAACGCGCGTGTACCGTCGGCCCCGTACCGGGGGCGGTCCCGTGTGCCGCTGAGGCCGGGCGGGCATGCTTCCGCATCCGGTCACCGGTGCGGGCGTGGACCGTCGGTTGTAGCGGGGAGTGATCGCGTCGGCCTCGGTTCCGGAGACAGGCTCACTCCCCTCCAGCCACACGCGCCGCGCGCCGGCTGTGGCGAGGGAAACTGCTCACCCGGCGACAGGCACGTCGCGGGAGGTGGCCGCCTCTGTGCGGTTACGGCTGGATCGTGCCCGGAGCTCGCTGTGCCGATAGGTACTTGCCGGCCGAATGTGATCGGCGTGCTCCACGAGCCCGTCGTGGCGGCGGCTTCGGTCCCGGTGTTCCGCGTCGACGGCGGCACCGGACCGCTGCCGGGGCTTCGTGAGCTCAGGCGGGCTCGCCGGAGGGGGAGTTCAGGGGGCGGCCGAAGGGGCCGGCCGGGTTGCGCTTGAGTTCGTCGAGCATGGCTTGGAGTTTGTCGACGTGCGAGTTGTCCTCGGTGGGCGCGCGGTGCTGGCTCGCGGCGGGGTCGTCGCGGTCGGGGCGCGGGGCGGTGAGGTTGGCGTCGGGCCGCGAGATCGGGGTGTCGTGGTGACCGTTGCCCGAGGGCGGGACGGGCTCGAACACCGACTCGTAGCCGTAGGTGTTCGCGAACGGCGGGTCCGGATTCGGCGGAACCTGATTGTGCCCGTTCGACTCCGGGGCGGTGGTGAGCGGCGGACGCGAGATGGTCGGTTCCATCCAGTCGTGCAGGGCGGGCGGGATGGCGGTGGGCTCACGCCGCGGCAGGGCGGGCGCGGGCGGGGTGGGCGACGACTCCACGCGGGCCGCGACGGCGCCGGACTCGAAACTGTCGGTGCTCTGTGGCTCGGCGGGAGCGGACGAATGGATCATGTCGTCGGTGAGTCTCGACGTCGCGGCCGGCGCGGCGTCGGCGGGAGTCGACGGGCGCAGGCGCTCGGCGCGGGTGGGGCGCGCCGCGTCGGACGTACCGGCGTGTTCGGCGGCGGTCCGCGCTCCGTCCGCGAGCGGTGGTGCGGAACGCGTGAGGCCGGGGCTGTCGACGCGGGCGGCGTCGGGAGGGGGAGCGTCCGGGTGCGTGAACTCGGTGGCGTCGCCGTGCCGCTGGACGGGCGTGGTCTCCTGCTGCGCCGGCGCGAACTCGTGCCGGTGCGCGGCGTCCGGCCGCTGGTCCCGTTGCGGGTTCTGCGCGGGCGTGAACTCGCGCCACTGGGTGGGGGCGGCCCGCTGTTGCGGGGCGGCGTCGTGGGGTTCGGCGGGCGTGGTCTCGGGTCGGGCGGGTGAATCAGAGGGCCGGAGACCGGTGTTCGTCTCGTGTCGCGGGCCGGAGGCGAGGGCCGCTCCGGTGTCGAGTTGCCGTCCGGTCGCGGAATCCCGCCGCCCGGAGCTTTCGTGCTGCGGCGACGTGTCGAGGGGCCGACCGGAGATGTTCTCGTGCCCGGCGGTCGTGTGCCGCGCGGACGCACTGTCGAGCTGCCGGTTATCTGCGGCCTCGGACCGCACGCCGGACGCGTTCTCGAACTGGGCCTGCGCGCTGTCGAGCCGCCGGGCCGACCCGGTGTCGGCCTGCCCGCTCGCCACGGCATCGAGGCCTTGGCCCGAGGCGATGTCGAACGGCTGGAAGGCGTTGGCGTCGTTCGGCCGTGCCGGTGTGGTCTCGCGGCCGGAGTCGTGCCACCGGCCGGGCGAGTGTTCGCGCCCCGGCGCGTTCGGCGTGCCGACCTGCTCGACGCGCGACGCGTTCGACGTTGCGGAGCCACCACCCGAGGCTTGCTCGGCGCGTGAACGCTCCGTGGACTCGGCAGGGAGGCTGTCAACCGGCCCCACCGAGCCGTCAGTGGACTCGGCCCGGTGTCCTTCCGCGCCGACCGGTGCACCCTCGGCCGAATCCGCGCGGCGCCCCCGGGTGCGCCCGGGGAAGGAACTCCCGGCGGAATCCCCAAGGCGCCCTTGGGTGTGCCCGGAGAGCGTGTCCCCGGTTGGATCCCCCCGGCGTCCGTCGGCGTGCCCGGCGCCCGAATCCCCAACCGCCACCGTGCGCGAGCCCTCAGCCCGCGCACGCGTCCGCCCGGCGCGTGAACCCGGCACTCCGGAATCACCGGCGATCTCTCCCGCGGTCTCGGGCACCTCGAAACGGGCCCCCTCGACCAACCTCGACACGGACTCGGCCCGCGGCAGGTGGTGGCGCGCGGTCTCGGCCGCCGGGTCCGCGCCCTCGAGGCGCGCGCCGAGCGCGGACACGTCCTGTTCGGTGCGGAAGGCCCACGCCTCCAGCTTCTTCAAGCGCGTCTCGATACCGTTGTCGTCGGCCACCTGGGCCGCGACGGCGTCGAGCCTGCCGCTCACGTCGCGCAGGAGCTCCGCGATGCCGGACAAGATCGCGCCCACCGATTCGGCGCCCTGCTGGCCGTGCTCCATGCGTGCTCTACCTTCTTCCCCGTCGATGCCGAAACTGCGCGCGGCCCGGCGATTCTATCCGCCGCCCCCGGCCGTTGCGGGGCGAGCACCGGGGCGGCGCGCGGGCCGGGTGACGCGCCGCGCCGGTGGGCGGGATTGGCGGTAACTATCAATTCGGTTAAGGTCCGATCGCCGCTCCGGCGCGCCGAACAGCGAAATCCTTTGCGACACATCACACGTCAGCCTCCGATGGGTCTCGGTACGGCCACGGCTCACCCGAGTGCGGGGTAAAGGGGACTGGCGGGGAACTAGGGTTCGGGAGCACTCTGGTAGGTGGAGTTTGGTCGCGAGACCGGTGGTGTTCGGGCAGGGGAGTGATCGCGTGAGGACGAAACAGCGCGCGGAGCAGGCTTGCGGACGCCGGACGATGCTCGCGGAATTGGGACTCGGCGAGGTCGACGGCACCCGCGCCATCGCGGCGGGCCGGTCCCGCTACAGCTGCCGCTGCCCGGGATGCGCGGCGGCGCAATGGGATATCCAGCGTCTCAAGTACTGGATCTGCTCCCGGCTGGTCGCCTTCGGCGCCGACGAGGCCGAGGTGGATCAGCGCGTCAACGGCGTGCGCGTCGACATCCTGTGGCGCCGCGACGGCAAGACCTATGCCATCGAAGTGCGCGGCGGCGCGCTCGATCGCACCTTGGCGCTGGAACACACGTCGCTGCTGCGCGACGCGGGATGTGACGGCGTGCTGTGGCTGTGTCAGCCCGGCTACTGGGTCTCGCACCTGCCCGCGCTCGGCATCTCCGACTACGCGCCGCCCGCGTGCGACTACGTCGCGGTGAGCGGGGTGGTCGACACCGAGTACAGCGATCTCGTGGCCCCCAGCCGCGAGCCGATCGAGCTGCGGGAGTTCCTGCGCGGCTGGGTGTCGGGCGAGATCGCGTGGGGATATCGGGACGAGAAGACCGGAGGATGGGCCACCGTGACGGATTGGGAGCGCCACACCAAGACGCAGGCGACGGTCATCGCCCGCCAGCGCGAGGAACTGCGCGATCAGCGCACCGCGCTGGCGCTGTCGCGGAAATCGGTGCGCGACACGGAGAAACAGGTCGTCAAGCTCGCCGCGCGGCTGGACCGCGCCGCCCACGACGCCGACGACCAGGCGGCGGCGCTGGCGGAGATGCAGCGCAAACTCACCGAGCACTACCGGGTGGACGCCACCCTGCGCGCCACCATCCGGACCCTGCAACAGACCGTCGGGCATTGGCAGCTGATCACCTGCTTCGCGATGCTGGTGATCATCACGTTCCTCACCTCGGCGTTCGTGCTGCTCTGAGCCGCCTGCTCAGGTGGTGAGGCGGAAAGGGGAGCGGTCCCAGCGCCATTCGTGACGCAGGGTGAGGGCGGCCAGGTCGAGGAGGTCGAAGCCGGTCTCGCCGCGCAGTGCCGTGAGCGCGGTCCACGACGTCGTGCCCGGAGGGATCGCGTCGGCGACCGCGTCGGCCACCGGGCGGGCGAGGAGATCCGGGACGCCCAGCGTGCTGCCGGTCCACACGAGCCACCCCCAGCCCCGCGCGTGCGCGGCGGCCCGCGCGGCCGCGGATTTGACGCGGTTGACGTGGAAGGCGATGTGCCCGAGCGGTTGCACGTCGATGAGGACGACCCGGCCGTCGCCGAGGTTGGCGGCCAGCGTCGGGTGGTGGACGCGCGCGTCGCCGTCGATCTCGTACGGCACGGCGAGCGGGCGCTCGCGGAAACCCTCGACCACGGTCGCGGTGTTCACGGTGCGCAGCAGGCCCGCCTCCAGCGCGGAATCGAAGCCGATGTCGCGGCCCGCCTTGTCGAAGTAGAACCGGCCGCCTTCGTCGCTGTCGGCCGTCGAGGTGGTGGGCAGCGGGGCGGGAGAGCCGGTGGGCCAGTCGGCGCCCGCGAGCAGAGCGGTCAGATCGCCCGCCGCGGCGGGTTCGGTGTCGCGCAGTTTGGCCAGGCGGCGGTTGGTCTTCATCCGCCACGCCATGATTCGCTGCATGACGTACCCCGAGACGCGTTTGGCGTCCTCGGGCGGGTGGCCCGCCAGCCGGATCTTCAGGTACGAGAGTTCGGCGGCGGCGGGATCGGTGCCGGTGGCGTAGGTGTCGCGCAGGAGGGTGCGCACGAGCTGGGAGTCGCGCGCGTCGAGCGGGTAGCGGCGCGCGAAGACCTCGGCGATCGGGTGCCCGGTGAACGCCGCCTCCCGCAGGATCTGCCCGGTGGCGCGGGTGTGCAACTGGCGCACCCGGTCTCGCGCCAGATCGAAGCGCTCGCCGATGCGCGCGAACGACTCCGGGGGTTCGCCGTCGACGCCGAGCCTGCGCGCGACGATCTCCGCGTCGCGCTTCTGCCGGTCGGCGTGCCGCGCGACCAGGCCGCCGATCACCTCGTCGATCTCCTCCAGATCGAACGTCACCTCGCCGGCGATGTCGTCGGCGAACGACACCTCCGCCACACCGTCCCCGGACGCCTCGTCACCCACGCAGCGCAGCCTAACCGCGCGCACCGACAGATCCGGGCTGTCACACCCCGGCCGCCCGCGTCGTCGTCCCGGTGAAGGTTTCGCGCTGCCCCCGATCGGCGTCGCGGCCGCCGTCTGCCTCATCGTCTACTTCCTCGGCGCGTCGGCCACCGCGATCCGCGCCCACTCCTACGGGACGTCGGTCTTCCCGCTGCTCTACCTGATTCCCGCCGCGGCGACCCTGGCGCTGCAGCTGGCGCGCTGAGCCCGGCGCACTCCCCGGACGACGGTGCGGCGGCCGGGGAGTACAACTGGGTGACGGCATCGACGTCGAAAAGGGGAGCGATGGGCAAGCTGGTGCGGGACCGGATTCCCGAGATCATCCGCGCGGAAGGCGGCACCCCCAACGTGCACGTCCTGAGCACGGCCGCCTACGAGATCGCCCTGCACGACAAACTCCTCGAGGAAGCGGCCGAACTCCGCGCCGCCCAGGACCCCGCCGACCGCCTCGAGGAAGCCGCCGACGTCCTCGAGGTCCTGCTCACCGTCGCCGGCCTGAACGGCTTCGCCCTCGACGACCTCGTCCGCGCCGCCGCCCACAAACACGCGCGGCGCGGGGGATTCGACGAGCGGTTGTGGTTGAAACGGTTCGAGTGAGCTCGGGTTCGCGGCGCCTGGACTCCCCGGCACGGCCGCGACCGGGGTTCGCCTGGGTGATATTTCGATGTGAGGCGATTCTGTCCGTGTCCGGGCGCGGAGTTGAATTGTCCCGCAAGGGAACTCTCCGGACGTCGGTCCGGGTCGGCGGTCGCCGCACCGCTTGTTCGAGGAGTGTCGGTCACGCCTCGAACCAGCACGAGTGGGCCCGCAGCGCGGGCCGGGTGGGTCGGAGGTGACGCGGAAGCGCGCGTAAGTGGCACGAACACAAGTAAAGCCCCGGTGAAAACCGGGGCTGACCTGGTACTACGGTGGTGCGCGATACTGGGATTGAACCAGTGACCTCTTCCGTGTCAGGGAAGCGCTCTCCCGCTGAGCTAATCGCGCGAGGTGGAGACGGGAATCGAACCCGTGTGCACGGCTTTGCAGGCCGTTGCCTCACCACTCGGCCACTCCACCGCGCAAAGGGGGACGGCTGTTTTCACTGCCTGGCCCTACCTCTCGAGCGGATGACGGGATTCGAACCCGCGACCCTCACCTTGGCAAGGTGATGCGCTACCAGCTGCGCTACATCCGCATTCGCATCTCGGGGGCTTTCGTTCCGGCCTCCGTGGTGCGAGACAGAACATTAGCCGACGCTCGGTGAAAGGTACAAATCCGCTGGTAGAACGGTTGGAAACGGCCGAGTTGCGTCAGGGGCGCGGGGGTCTGGTGTGGTGCGCGGTGCGCGGATCGACCACTGGGGCTCATGTGTCACCGATTCACGCGCGCCCGACCCCTCCCGCACCCCCGATCAACCCTGTCCAGGTGGCGATTTGGTGACCGACCGGTGGTGCGTGCTAATGTTCCATCTCGTTCGGAGGGAACACCCTCCGGACCGCAGTCCCGGTCTCATAGCTCAGCGGGAGAGCGTCCGCCTCACACGCGGAAGGTCGCTGGTTCGATCCCAGCTGGGACCACAGCAATCCCCTCGACTGAAATGCCAGGTCGGGGGGATTTTTCGTTGCTCTGCGAGGTCTCGGCCGGTCGATTGGCCACCCCGCGCAGCGGATATGCACAGAAGCGGGATCGCCACCGGTTCCGAGGCGGCAGTCGTTCGGAGCAACGTCTTTGTCCTGGAAGTCGTAGGGCCGCGCCGGCCGTCGGCACGGGCGATCGACAGGAGATGCGGGTGATGCGGGCGATCGCCCCCGCGCGGGCGCCGCCGTGCTTCCTCGGGCGTGTGCGCGGCCGAGACACTTCTGAATCGTCGTGCGCGCCTCGGGGTTCGCCGGGTCTGCCGCCTCTCACTCCGGCAGTTCCTCGGCGGGGTGGCAGCGCGGTAGTCCAGCCGGACTGGTGTAGGCGGCGATCGGTATCAGGGGCTTGGTCGTCGCTCACGTGCCGCCGCCCGAATCGTCCGCGTCCAGCCGCCTGCGCTGGTCCGGGTGGGCGGCCCGGTTGCGTCCGCTAGTCCGGATGCGCGACGAGCACCGGGCACGCCGCCCGGTGGAGGAGGGCGTTGCTCGTCGAACCGAGGAGCAGGCCGAGAAAACCGCCGCGCCCCCGGCTGCCGACCACGACGAGTTGGGCGGTCTCGGAGTGGCGCAGCAGGTGTTTGCGGGAGCCGGCGGGGTGGATGTCGAATTCGACGTGGACTTCCGGGTACTTCGCCTGCCAGCCCGCGAGGCGCTCGGACAGCATCTCCGCGGCGGCCGCTTCGACCCCGCCGTCGGGGAGGACGCCGGTGAACACTCGGAAGGCGTCGACGGTGATGTCGTTGACGGCGTGCACCACGATCAGCGGCGCGTCGCGGAACGCGGCTTCGGCGAAGGCGGCGGCCACGGCGGGCTCACCGACCCGGCTGCCGTCGACGCCCACCACCACGGGCCGGTCGGCAGGGTGGTCGTCGCCGCGCACCACCACGATCGAGCCGTGCCCGTGCGCGCCGACCGCGTACACGGTGGAGCCGATGGGGGAGAGCGGCCCGCCCGAACCCGCGCCCATCACCACCAGGTGCGCGGTCGCCGAGGCGTCGATGAGCAGTTTCGAGGGGTGCTCCGGCGAGACCTCGGTGCGCACCTCGCAGTCCGGCGCGGCCGCGAGCGCGACCTCTCGTGCGGCGGCCACCACGCGTTCGGCGCGCTCGCGCAACGCGTCGGCGACACCGGGAACCATCGCGTCGTAGGCGCCGTAGATCGCCGTCACCGCGGTGAGGTCGTACCCGTGCACGAGGCGCAGCGCACGATTGCGGCCCGCTGCGGTGCTCGCGGCCCAGCGCACGGCGCGATCGGAGGAGAGGGAGCCGTCGACGCCGACCACGACGGCGGCGGTGGCGAGGTGGTGCGGATCCGAGGAGCGGGACATGGCGGCCTCCGGAGGGTTCAGTCGCCGCGGCGGCGACGGGATGTGGACGGGCGCCGGGTGCCGTTGCGCCCCAGCGTGATTCCCCAGCGCAGGAGCCACGCGGAGGCTCCGACGTACATCGCGAACGTCACGTAGACCAGCCCGCCGAAATCGGCGGCCCACCCGGCCAGCGCGAACGAGGCGGCCGCGGCGAGGGCCAACAGGACGGCGCCGAGGATGCGGGCCGGGACCGCCAGCACGGACAGGTCCGTGCCGGCGGCGCGGCGATCCGGGGCGGCCACGGCGTTCATCCCGGGTCCCGCGAAACGGCGCCGGGATTCGCGACGAACTGGAGAGCGGCGACCCGGTCGGCGCGGCGAGCGGACAGCGCGAGACCCGCCGCGCGGGGAGCGCGGTGGCGGGGATGAGAGGTCTCGCTGTCGATCATGTCCCCAGTCTTCGGCCCCCCGGGGTGCGCAAACAGGGGACTTCTACCCGTTTCGGAGGGCCCTGAGTCCCTTCGCGGTGACCCGGCCAGACCGTGCCGTACTTGTGACGCGTATCACGTTTTGATAGCGGTTCGATGTTTCCGCCCGGAAAGCTTTCCGTGCGCTTTGCGAAGTCTTTACTATTGACAATGGCCCCGGTGCCGGAGGGGCCGCCGCTCGCGTGAAACATCTTGTGCTCCACCACGCTTCGCCCGCCGCTCGCTTTCGATGCCAGTACATGTTGACCGATGAACCGGAACGGCCGCACGCCGCGCCGGCGAAGGAGAGATATGTCCACCGACACCGATCCCGCACCACGGACGTCGCGGTCGTCCCGCACACCCCGCACCGACGCGGAGGTCACTGCGGCCCTTGTATTTTCGATCGATCATGCCGCCGCTTCGCGCGGTGCTCGCCCCCGTGTCGCGAGCCCGTCCGCGGGCGGTTCGTCAGGCCGTACGCGCGGCCGTCCGGTGCGCAGAGTCGCCAGGACGCGCGGTTACGGCGCGGTCGGCCCGGACGATCCGACCGGGATCCGGCAGGCGCGAGGGCCTCGCGCGAACCTGAGAATCCTCGTTCCCGCGACGGCGCGCGACGGGGTGGACGGCCGTGTGCCGCCCGCCTGACCGGCGTGCGCGACGGACGTGGAACGGGCGCTCCCGCTGCACGATTCGACCCTGGTGTGCCGGACAACACACCGGCGGGGAGATATGTGAGCCGCCACGAAGCTCTTCCCTCTCAGGCTTTGCTAAGCCTTTACTAATAGCCTCGTTCCAGCTTTACCTTCTCGACCCGTCGCTGTGTCGGGACAGCTTCACCGCGAGATGCCGGTTCGCGGTCTTTTGCCCTGTTGGACAAAGTTGATCGTCAACCGACGTCGGCGCCGTGCGCGCCGAGTCGGCGAAGGAGAAGCCATGGCTGTCGAGAGTGATCTCGCCCCACCCCCGACCACGCCGCGCGCACGGGCCCTGTCCGAATGGCTGGCATCCGTTGTGCGCCATGATGTTCCCGCGTCGATCGTGGTCTTCCTCGTCGCGCTGCCGCTCTCGCTCGGCATCGCGCTCGCCTCCGGCGCGCCCGTCGCGGCCGGACTCATCGCCGCCGTCGTCGGCGGCATCGTCGCCGGTGTCCTCGGCGGCTCCGTGCTCCAGGTCAGCGGCCCCGCCGCGGGCCTGACCGTCGTCGTCGCCGAATCCATCAACCAATTCGGTTGGCGCGTCACGTGTTTCATCGTCGTCGCGGCCGGGTTGTTACAGATCCTGTTCGGGCTCAGCCGGATCGCGCGCGCCGCGCTGGCCGTGGCGCCCGTCGTGGTGCACGCCATGCTCGCGGGCATCGGCATCACCATCGCGCTGCAACAGATCCACGTGCTGCTCGGCGGCTCGTCGGAGAGCTCGGCGTGGAGCAATATCAGCGCGTTGCCCGGCCGGCTGGCGTCACTGGACGCCGGCGACGCCGTGGTGGGCACGGTGGTCATCGCGATCATGCTCGGGTGGCGCTACGCACCCGAGAAGATCAGGGTGGTGCCGGGACCGCTGGTGGCGGTGCTGGCGGGCACGCTGCTCTCGCTGGTGCTGCCCACCCACGTCGAGCGGATCGTGCTCAACGGCTCGCTGTTCGACGCCATCGGCCTGCCGCAGATCCCCGACGGCGGCTGGGGCGCGGTGGCGCTCATGGTGCTCACCATCGCGCTGATCGCCAGCGTCGAGAGCCTGCTCTCGGCCGTCGCGGTCGACAAGATGCACTCGGGCAAGCGCACCAACTTCGATCGTGAGCTGGTCGGTCAGGGATCGGCCAACGTGGTGTCGGGCATGCTCGGCGGCCTGCCGGTCACCGGTGTGATCGTGCGCAGCTCGGCGAACGTGGCGGCGGGTGCGCGCAGCCGCGCCTCCGCGGTGCTGCACGGCGTGTGGATCCTGCTGTTCTCGGTGGCGCTGGTCTCGGTGGTGCAGCAGATCCCGACGGCCGCGCTGGCCGGTCTGCTCATCGTGATCGGCATCCAGCTGGTGAAGCTGGCCCACATCAAGCTCGCCCGGCGCACCGGCGACTTGCTCGTCTACGCGGTGACCGTGCTCGGCGTGGTGTTCCTGAACCTGCTCGAGGGCGTGCTCATCGGCCTGCTGCTCGCCTTCGCGCTGCTGCTGTGGCGGGTGGTGCGGGTCGCGATCGACGCCCGCCAGATCCCGCAGTCGCAGCGCTGGCTGGTGACCATCGACGGTTCCTGCACCTTCCTGGCGCTGCCGCGCCTCTCGGCGGAACTGGCGAAGGTGCCGCCGGGCACCGATGTGACCGTGGAGATGACCGTCGACTTCCTCGACCACGCCGCCTTCGAGGCCATCGAGGAGTGGGTGCGCCAGCAGGAACACGGCGGCGGCAGCGTCGAATTCGTCGAGATCGGCACCGTGCGCATGGCCGATGCGCTCTCCGGCCCGCCCGCGCGCGGGTTCGGGCGGGCGGTGTGGGACGAGATCCTGGGCCCGTGGCAGCGCGACGACCGCAAGGCCGATCCGGTGGCCGAGGGCGTGGCCGCGTTCCACCGCAGTCACGCGCACGTGGTGCGCCCGCACCTGGGCGGCCTGGCCGACCGGCAGGACCCGCACTCGTTCTTCCTGACCTGCTCGGACTCGCGGATCGTGCCGAACGTCATCACCAACAGCGGGCCCGGCGACCTGTTCACCGTGCGCAACGTGGGCAACCTGGTGCCCGAATCCGGTGACGCGTCGGTGGAGGCGGCCCTGGTGTTCGCGCTCGAGGAACTGAACGTGCGCTCGGTGGTGGTGTGCGGGCATTCCTCCTGCGGGGCCATGCACGCGCTGCACACCGGCACCGCGACCGGCCCGTCCATCGGCCCGTGGCTCGCGCACGCGAAGCCGAGCCTGCGGCGCTTCCGGCACGGGCACCCGGTCGTGATGGCGGCCCGCGCGGCGGGCTTCGGCGAGGTCGACCAGCTGAGCATGGTGAACGTCGCCGTGCAGCTGGAGACGCTGCACCGGCATCCGGTGGTGCGGCGCGCGGTCGCCGAACGCGGGGTGCGGGTGTCGGGGCTGTTCTTCGACATCGCGGGCGCACGCGTGGTCGAGGTGACGGTGGACGGCCTGGCCCACATCGAGGGCGCCACCGACCGTCCGGTGCCCGAACTGGTCTGATCCGCACGATGCCGGGGAACCCGCGGTGACCTGCCGGTCGCCGCGGGTTCTTCGTCACCGGGACCGGTCGGACGGCCGGACAGCTCGTACCCTGGCGAATGTGAGCGTGGAGTTGGAGAAGGACAGCCCCGAAACGCCGAGCGGATGGCGTGGCTTTCGCGCGCGTGTCGCGGCGCGCCCTACGCTGAACCGCGCGTACCGCATCGGTGTGGGCGTGGTCGGCGTCGCGGTGCTGGCCGTGGGCATCGTCGCGATCCCGTATCCGGGGCCGGGCTGGGCCATCGTGTTCGCCGGACTCGGCATCCTCGCCACCGAATTCGGCTGGGCGAAGAAGGCGCTGGCCGCGGTGCGGGAGCGCTACTGGCAGCTCATGAACTGGTATGTCTCCCAGGGACTGTTCCTGCGGGCCCTCGGAGCGATAGCTACTGTATTGCTCGTCCTCGCGACGCTGTGGGTCCTCGGAACATTCGGAATGGTCGGCGGCTGGATCGGAGTCGAAGCGGAATGGTTGCGCAGTCCCCTGACGTGGTGAACACCGTCCCCGGCGGCATGCTCACCGAGCCTACGTGGCTGAGCGCCAGGATCACCGAGATGGGGGAGGCCTGGGGCACCGCCGTCCCGCGCGTGGCGGGCACCCTGTGGTGGTGCATGGTCGCGTCCGCACTGGTGGAGCCACTGGCCAGGGCCTACGCCACCGGGCAGCTGCCGCCCGAACCCGCGCTGGACCGGCTCGACTGCGAGGTGCGGCCCGACGGCGGCGTGGAGCGGGTGCGCATCCCGCCGGTCGACGCGCCGGATCCCGCGCGCGCCGCGGCCGTCCTGCGCGAGACCTTGGCCGCCGTCATCCCCGTCGTGGCGGCCGTGTCGGGGGCCGGAGTGCCCTCGCTGTGGGCCGTGGCCGCCGACGCCATGGGTAACCGCGCCCTCGACGCGGGGGACGGAAGTGCGGGCGCCCGGCTGGCCGAACAGGTCGGCGGGCGATTGCCGGTGCCGCGCTTCGTCGAGGTGGGCGGCCGGACCTTCCTGCGCCGGACGTCGTGCTGTCTGGTCTACGAGGTCGACGGCTGCCAGATGTGCACCAGCTGCCCGAAGCGTCCCGCCGCCGAACGCACGGCCTTGCTCGAGCGCGCCGCGCGGGGGTGAACGGGGCGGCGCGCCTGGCTCGCGGGTCGTGGAGGGCTGGGGTCGCCAGGTGCCGCCCGTCACAGCGGTGGACCGTTCGATGGAGTGCCGCGGATACTCCGGCACGATTCCCCGCGCGCGTGCCGTCCGCGGCGGATCGCGCGGGTACTCGAAAACCCGGCTCCCGCGCCTGACACCGCTGCCCGCCGAGGTCGCCACCCTGTGGTTGGAAGTCGCGGCACGCCGAGGGCGGATCGCGAGACGCAACGTCGCCGCCCGCGTGGTGGGGGAAACGAGGCCCGGAAGTCAGTCGGGGGCCGCCCATGGCGATGGCGATGCCCGTGCGGTGGGCGACGAAGGGTGCCCGAGGCCCCATCGCGCGAAGTCGTGCACAGGTGCGTGCGTTGTGGATTCGTGGTGGCCTGGGGGCAGGTGCGAGGATGCTGGCTGGCTAGCATGAGAACGCCCGGAGCGAACGACCGCCCCGGCGCCGACGCGCGGGAACCCGCCCGCACCCAGAACACGTCAAGGAGAGCGCCGCCGTGACCACCACCGCCGCCAGCACCCCCGCCGCCCTCGTCCGGGTGCAGGCCGGGACGACGGCGGGCGCCGCGGTGCGCGAGGCCGGACTGCCCACCAAGGGCCCGCAGACCGTCGTCGTGGTGCGCGACGCCGAGGGCGCGCTGCGTGATCTGTCCTGGGTGCCCGACACCGATGTCGAGGTCGAGCCCGTCGCCGCCGACACCGAGGACGGCCGCAGCGTCATCCGGCACTCGGCCGCGCACGTGCTGGCCCAGGCGGTGCAGCAGGAGTTTCCCGAGGCCAAGCTCGGCATCGGCCCGCCCATCAAGGACGGCTTCTACTACGACTTCCGCGTCGACCGGCCCTTCACCCCCGAGGATCTGGCCAAGCTGGAGACCCGGATGAAGAAGATCATCAAAGGCGCGCAACGCTTCTCGCGCCGGGTGGTCGAGGTCGAGGAGGCCCGCGCGGAACTGGCGGGCGAGCCGTTCAAGCTCGAGCTGATCAGCGACAAGTCCGGCATCGACGACCCCGAGGTGATGGAGGTCGGCGGCAAAGAGCTGACCATCTACGACAACCTGGACCCCCGCAGCGGCGAACGGATCTGGGGCGACCTGTGCCGGGGCCCGCACATCCCCACCACCAAGTTCATCCCCGCCTTCAAGCTCACCCGCAGCTCGGCCGCCTACTGGCGGGGCGACCAGAACCGCGAGGACCTGCAGCGCGTCTACGGCACCGCCTGGGAATCCCAGGAGGCCATGGACGAGTACCTGCACCTGCTCGCCGAGGCCGAGCGCCGCGACCACCGCAAGCTGGGCCTGGAGCTGGACCTGTTCAGCTTCCCCGACGAGCTCGGCTCGGGCCTGCCGGTGTTCCACCCCAAGGGCGGCATCATCCGCAAGGAGCTCGAGGAGTACTCGCGCAGGCGGCACGTGGCGGCGGGCTACGAGTTCGTCAACACCCCGCACATCACCAAGGGCCACCTGTTCGAGGTGTCGGGCCACCTGGACTGGTACCGCGACGGCATGTTCCCGGCCATGCACCTGGACGCGGAGCTGAACGAGGACGGCACCGTCCGCAAGCCCGGCCAGGACTACTACGTCAAGCCGATGAACTGCCCGATGCACAACCTGATCTTCCGCGCGCGCGGCCGGTCCTACCGCGAACTGCCGCTGCGGCTGTTCGAGTTCGGGTCGGTGTACCGGTACGAGAAGTCCGGCGTGGTGCACGGCCTGACCAGGGTGCGCGGCATGACCCAGGACGACGCGCACATCTACTGCACCAAGGAGCAGATGCACGCCGAGCTCACCGACACCCTGCGGTTCGTGCTCGACCTGCTGAAGGACTACGGCCTCGACGACTTCTACCTGGAGCTGTCCACCAAGGACCCGGAGAAGTTCGTCGGCTCCGACGAGATCTGGGAGGAAGCCACCGAGACCCTGTCGAAGGTGGCCGCGGCCTCCGGTCTGGAACTGGTGCCCGATCCGGGCGGCGCGGCGTTCTACGGCCCCAAGATCTCGGTGCAGGCCAAGGACGCGCTGGGCCGCACCTGGCAGATGTCGACCATCCAGCTCGACTTCAACCTGCCGGAGCGGTTCGATCTGGAGTACACCGCCTCCGACGGCACCAAGCAGCGTCCGGTGATGATCCACCGCGCGCTGTTCGGCTCGATCGAACGGTTCTTCGGCGTGCTCACCGAGCACTACGCGGGCGCCTTCCCGGCCTGGTTGTCCCCGGTGCAGGTGGTGGGCATCCCGGTCGCCGAGGCCTTCGCCCCGCACCTGGACAAGGTGATCGAGCTGCTGCACGAGCGCGGCGTGCGCGCCCACGTGGACCGCAGCGACGACCGGATGCAGAAGAAGATCTTCAATAACACCGCGCAGAAGGTCCCGTTCATGCTGCTGGCCGGCGAGCGGGACGTGAACGCGGGCGCGGTGAGCTTCCGGTTCCGCGACGGCACCCAGGTCAACGGCGTCCCGGTCGACGACGCGGTCGCCACCGTGGCCGACTGGATCGCGCGCCGGGAGAACGCCTCGCCGACGGCGGAGGGTTTCGAGATCGTCTCGGCGGCGGGCGCATGAGTATCCCGGACGCCGTGGATGACACGGAGGGGAACATCGTGGACATCGGCACGGGCGAACCCGATCGGCTGCAACGACTCTGGACTCCGTACCGGATGTCCTACATCACCGAGGCCGCCGGCTCGCGCCCCAAGGACGCGACCGGGCACCCGTTCACCGACATCCCGAAGATGTCGGACGAGGACGGCCTGATCGTCGCGCGCGGCGATCTGGTGTACGCGGTGCTGAACCTGTACCCGTACAACCCCGGTCACATGATGGTGGTGCCCTATCGCCGGGTCGCCGACCTGGAGGACCTCACCGACGCCGAGGCCGCCGAGCTGATGGCGTTCACCCAGCGTGCCATCCGGGTGATGAAGAGCGTGTCCCGCCCGCACGGCTTCAACGTGGGCCTCAACCTGGGCGGCGTCGCGGGCGGGTCGCTGGCCGACCACCTGCACCAGCACATCGTGCCGCGCTGGGGCGGCGACGCGAACTTCATCACCGTGGTGGGCGGCGTGAAGGTGATGCCGCAGCTGCTCCGGGAGACCAGGGCGCTGCTGGCCGCCGCGTGGAAGGAAACGGACTAGCCGTGCTCAGCTTCTTCGGCCGCGACACGTTCGCCAAGGCGACCGCCCCGCTGGGCAAGGCGCTGGTGAGCACCGGACTGACCCCCGACGCGGTCACCCTGATCGGGACCGCCGCGTCGATCGCGGCCGCGGTCACGCTGTTCCCGACGGGTCACCTGTTCTGGGGCACCATGGTGATCTGGCTGTTCGTCATGTTCGACATGCTCGACGGCGCGATGGCGCGGGCGCGCGGCGGTGGCACCAGATACGGTGCGGTGCTGGACGCCACCTGTGACCGGGTCGCCGACGGCGCGATCTTCGGCGGCCTGGCCTGGTGGGCGGTCTACCACGAGAACAACAGGTGGCTGTTCGCGGCGACGCTGGTGGTGCTGGTGACCTCGCAGGTCATCTCCTACGCCAAGGCGCGCGCCGAGGCGAGCGGGCTCTCGGCCGACGGCGGCCTCATCGAGCGTCCCGACCGGTTGATCATCGTGCTGGTCGGCGCGGGTTTCACCGGCATCGGCGGCCACTGGGACATCGAGTGGCTGACCTACGCCGTGCACGTCGCGATGTGGATTCTCGCGGTGCTGAGCATCATCACCGTGTTCCAGCGGGTGCTGGCCGTGCGGAATTCGCCGGGCGCGCGCGACGTGATCCCGCCCGCCGCAGCGCAGGAGGCGCGGTGAGCGCTCGCGCCGGGCGAATCGGTCATAGCGGACGTACTGTCGGAGTTGTGGCACAGGGGGCACGGTGAGTTTCGGAGAACGGCTGAGCGACGCCGGATACGCGGCGGGTTGGCGCCTGGTGCGCGCGCTCCCGGAGCGTGCCGCGCGCAAACTCTTCGACTGGGGCGGTGAACGCGCGGCGCGCGACGGCGGCCCGGATCAGTTGCGGCGCAACCTCGCCCGCGTCCTCGGCGTCGCGCCCGCCGAGGTCCCCGACGACTTGATGCGCGCGAGCCTGCGCTCCTACGCGCGGTACTGGCGCGAGGCGTTCCGGCTGCCCACCATGGACCACGCGGCGCTGGGTTCCTCCCCGCTGCACCCGGTCGGCGGGCTCGAGCATCTGGACGCGGCGCTGGAACGCGGCCGCGGCGTGGTCTTCGTGCTCCCGCACTCCGGGAACTGGGATATGGCCGGGTTGTGGCTGGTGCAGAACTACGGCGGGCTCACCACCGTGGCGGAACGCCTGAAGCCGGAGTCGCTGTTCGAGCGGTTCGTCGCCTACCGGGAGAGCCTCGGCTTCGAGGTGTTCCCGCTGACCGGCGGTGAGCAGCCGCCTTTCGCGGTGCTCGCCGAGCGGCTGCGCCAGAACAAGATCGTCTGCCTGATGGGCGAGCGCGACCTCACCGGCAAGGGCGTGCCGGTCACCTTCTTCGGCGAGCGCACCTGGATGCCGGCCGGTGCGGCGAAACTGGCCATCGAGACGGGCGCCGCGTTATTGCCGGTGCACGCCTGGTACCGGGTCACCGACGACGGCACGGAGGCGTGGGGGCTGAAAACCGAAGCGCCGGTGGACGTCTCGGGTGGCGTCGCCGCCGCGACGCAGGCGCTGGCCGACCGGTTCGCGGCCAACATCGCCGAACATCCGGCTGACTGGCACATGCTGCAACCGCTCTGGGAGGGCGATCTGTCGCCCGAGCGGCTGGCCAGGATCGCGGCCGCGCAGGCCGAACTCGGGCGCCACACGGCGGGAGACGAGGCGTCGTGAAGATCGGGATGGTGTGCCCGTACTCCTTCGACGTCCCCGGCGGCGTGCAGGCGCACGTCGTGGAGCTGGCCCGGGTCCTCATCGAGCGCGGCCACAAGGTCAGCGTGCTCGCGCCGGCCTCGGAGGAGACGCCGCTGCCGGAGTTCGTGGTGTCGGCGGGGCGCGCGGTCGCCATTCCGTACAACGGCTCGGTCGCGCGACTCTCCTTCGGCCCCATGGCCTACACCCGCATCCGGCGCTGGATCGACGGCAACGACTTCGACGTGCTGCACATCCACGAGCCCAACGCGCCGAGCCTGTCCATGCTGGCGCTGAAGATCGCCGAGGGGCCGATCGTGGCCACCTTCCACACCTCCACCACGAAGTCCTTGGTGCTCAGTACTTTTCAGGGCGTGCTGCGGCCGTACCACGAGAAGATCAGCGGTCGGATCGCGGTGTCGGAGCTGGCCCGCCGCTGGCAGGTGGAGGCGCTGGGCTCCGACGCGGTGGAGATCCCCAACGGCGTCGACGTGGCGGCGTTCGCCCGTGCCCCCATGCTGGAGGGCTACCCGCGCGCGGGCGGCACGGTGCTGTTCCTCGGCCGCTACGACGAGCCGCGCAAAGGCATGGAGGTGCTGCTCGGCGCACTGCCCGAGCTGGTGCGCCGCCACCCGGAGCTGGAGATCCTCATCGTCGGGCGCGGTGACGAGGAGCGCCTGCGCCGCGAGGCCGGTCCGCACGCGCGCCACCTGCGCTTCCTCGGGCAGGTCTCCGACGAGGAGAAGGCCTCGGCCATGCGCAGCGCCGATGTGTACGTCGCGCCCAACCTGGGCGGCGAGAGCTTCGGCATCATCCTGATCGAGGCGATGGCGGCGGGCACCGCCGTGGTGGCCAGCGAGCTCGACGCCTTCCGCCGCGTGCTGCGCGACGGCGCGGCGGGTGTACTGGTCCCGGTGGGCGACGCGCCCGCGCTGGCCACCGCGATCGACGGGGTGCTCACCGACACCGCCCGGCGCGAGCGCCTTGTCCGCACCGCGAATCAGGTGGTCGGCGAATACGATTGGCCCGTGGTGGCCGAACAGATCCTGCGCGTCTACGAGACGGTCACCGTCGGCGACACGAGGGTCCGGGCCGCCGGATGATCACCTTCTCCGCCACCACGGTCCTCGTTCTCGCGCTGATCGCGGCCGTCGTCGTGGCGATCGGCCTGTGGGCCTACTCCACGGCCAACCGGCTCGACCGGCTGCACGTGCGCTCCGACCAGTCCTGGCACGCGCTGGAATCGGCGCTGGCCCGGCGCGCGGTGGTCGCGCGCTCGGTGGCCATGGCGATCGCCGGGCCGGTGTCGGATCCGGCGCTGGCCGAACAGGCCAAGCACCTGTCCGGGCTGGCCGACCGGGCCGAACGCGCCGACCGGGCCGAACGCGAGACCGTCGAGAACCAGCTGTCCGCCGCGCTGTCGGGGGTCGATATCGCGCAGTTGCGGCCCCAGCTGGTGGCCGAACTGGCCGATGCCGAGGCCAGGGTCCTGATCGCCCGCCGATTCCACAACGACGCCGTCCGCGACACGCTCGCCCTGCGCACCCGGCGCCCGGTGCGCTGGCTGCACCTGGGCGGCACCGCGCCGCTGCCCACCTACTTCGAGATCACCGAACGCGCCACCCCCGCCGCGTCCACCGGGCTCGAGGTCGACACGATCCGCACGTCGGCGCGCGTCGTGCTCCTCGACGAGCAGGACCGCGTGCTGCTGATGCGCGGCCACGACCCCAAGACGCCCGACGTGTCGTTCTGGTTCACCATCGGCGGCGGCGTGGAGCCGGGGGAGAGCCTGCGCGCGGCCGCCGTGCGGGAGCTGTGGGAGGAGACCGGGCACCGCGCCGATCCGGTGAGCCTGCGCGGCCCGATCTGGCGGCGGGTCGCCGTCTTCCCGTTCGACGGCGAACTGATCCGCGCCGAGGAGCTGTTCTTCGCGCTGCGCGTGCGCCAGTTCGATCCGGAGCCGGGCAACCTCACCCACGTCGAGCGCCGGTGCATCACCGGGCACCGCTGGTGCACGCCCGAGGAGATCCGGGCCATCGACGCCACCGGCGAGACCGTCTACCCGTACCACCTGGACGAACTCCTGCCCGAGGCCGCCGCCGTCGCGTCGGGCAACGACGATCCCGAGGTCCGCTCCATCCGCTGAGCGCTCCGCGCCGCCCTGTGATCCGCTTCACTTCGTGATAGCTTCGGGACTGGATCGCGCCGCCGCGGGTAGCCCAGCTGCGGGCGGCGCGGTGGTACCGGAGCCGCTGCTCCCCGTCGACGTGGAGCGGTCCGTTTCGCTGGTGTGGAGGGATGTAGTTCATGTCGTACCTGCTGTTCGATTTCCTGTTGCCGATCCTGGGTCCGGCCGCCGCCGAGTATTGGGCGCAGCTGCTGGTGATCGATCCGGTCTGATTCCGGTGATCCGCCGTCGACGGCGGCGGATGCGGCGAACGGGAGCGGTGGACCGAGCGGGTGCGCCGGGGGACCAGTCCAGTGGTCTCCAACTGGCTATCAAGTGGCATTTCGGGCGGGCCTAGAATTGGCTCGTTCCTCGATCCGCGCGACCCGATAGGCGCCCATGACACAGGAGTTTGCCGTGACCACGCCCGAGCCCACCACCACCGTCGGCACCGCCCGCGTCAAGCGCGGCATGGCCGAAATGCTCAAGGGCGGGGTGATCATGGACGTCGTCACCCCGGAGCAGGCCAAGATCGCCGAGGACGCCGGCGCGGTCGCGGTCATGGCGCTCGAGCGGGTCCCCGCCGACATCCGCGCCCAGGGCGGCGTGTCCCGGATGAGCGATCCGGACATGATCGACGGCATCATCAACGCCGTGTCCATCCCGGTGATGGCCAAGGCCCGCATCGGTCACTTCGTGGAGGCGCAGATCCTGCAGAGCCTCGGCGTCGACTACATCGACGAGTCCGAGGTGCTCACCCCCGCCGACTACACCAACCACATCGACAAGTGGAACTTCACCGTTCCCTTCGTCTGTGGCGCGACCAACCTGGGCGAGGCGCTTCGCCGCATCACCGAAGGCGCGGCCATGATCCGCTCCAAGGGCGAGGCCGGCACCGGTGACGTGTCCAACGCGACCACCCACATGCGCCAGATCCGCCAGGAGATCCGCAAGCTGGCCGCGCTGCCCGCCGACGAGCTGTACGTGGCGGCCAAGGAACTGCAGGCCCCCTACGAGCTGGTCCGCGAGGTCGCCGAGACCGGCAAGCTGCCCGTGGTGTTGTTCACCGCCGGCGGTATCGCCACCCCCGCCGACGCGGCGATGATGATGCAGCTCGGCGCTGAGGGCGTGTTCGTGGGCTCCGGCATCTTCAAGTCGGGCAACCCGGAACAGCGCGCGGCCGCGATCGTGAAGGCCACCACCTTCCACGACGACCCCGACGTGCTGGCGAAGGTGTCGCGCGGGCTGGGCGAGGCCATGGTGGGCATCAACGTGGAGGAGATCGCGCAGCCGCACCGGCTCGCCGAGCGCGGTTGGTGAACAGGTTTCGACGCCCGGTCACGGAGGTTTCCGCGGCCGGGCGTTCGCGTGTCCGGGTTCGACTCTTGGGCCGGTCACACGGCGGTCTCAGAGTTTCCACAGAGCCGCCGGATAGCGTCGGGCGCGGTGCCGATGACGTCCGCTGGCCCCGCGCGGGCGCGACACGGCGCGATGACGCAGCCGGGGCGACGCGACCCGATTCGAACGCAAAGGACGACAGTTGATGTTTCGCAGGACCGGAAAGATCGCGATCGCAGGCCTGGCGGCCGTGGCGGCGCTGAGCCTGGCCGCGTGCGGCAGCGACGACGGGGGCGACGACACACCCACCACCACGACCACGTCGGCGACCGCCCAGGCCACCACCACGCAGGCGGAGAACACGCCGGCGGTGCCGTCGGTGGCGGATCTGAACGCGCAGTTGCAGCGCGCGCTCGACCCGGCCGTGCCCAACGAGGAGAAGCTCGACATGGTGCAGGGCGTCGAGGCGGATCCGGAACTGCCGGGTCGCTTGGCGCAGGCATACACCGACACCGGCGCCACCATCGAGGTCACCGACGTCACGGCGTACGGAAATGTGGTCAACGCGAAGGCGAAGGTCGTCCTCAACGGCCAGGAGAACATCGTGGATGTCCCCTTCGTCGCCGAGGACGGCAAGTGGAAGGTCCAGAAGGACTGGGCTTGCCAGATGCTCACCGCGTTCGGTCAGCAGTCGGTGGCCTGCACCGCCTGATGCGAGCCGAATAACCAAGCGCTCCAACGAACCCGGTCGTGCGTGGCCGGGTTCCGTGCCGTTCGGGGGATATTCGGACGACACCGCCCGCACCGCCTGCGAGCATGGTCGGGTGACAGCGGAGCTTCCCCATTTTCACGGTGATTTCGAGGCGCATGTTACCGTGCGCGTCGACGACCCGGCCGACGCGCTGGAGCGGCACGCGGCGGCGCACGGTGCGAAGTTCGTCCACATCGCCTTGGCCGGA
Organism: Nocardia puris; assembly: GCF_003315035.1. GTDB lineage: Bacteria > Actinomycetota > Actinomycetes > Mycobacteriales > Mycobacteriaceae > Nocardia > Nocardia puris. The sequence goes on along the minus strand of NZ_QNRE01000001.1, from coordinate 368,853 downwards.
GGTCGGGTGCCCGTGCAGCCGATGTTCACCCTTCGGCGCTCGGGTTCCCTTGTGGCCGTGCGTGATTCGGTGCGAGATTTCGCGGAAGGCGTGGTGGCGGCCGGTTTCGGCGTGACGCGGGTGAAGATCGAGGCGACACCGTGGGCGGCCGGTGTGCCGCGCACCGACGCCGCGGGATTCGCGCTGGGGGAGCGGTTCTACTTCGAGCATCACATCAAGCTGCTGCTCGGCCGGGAACTGTCCCTCTTCGACTACAGCACTGTCGAATTGGTTATCGGACTGCGGGAAGTGCTGGGACACAAGGAATTCACGCCGAATATGGTCACCGAACTCGTGCACTCGGAGTGCGGGGCGGGGCGCACCGATCGCATCGATCCGCGCGAGATCGCCGCATAGATCGCACAGGACAGGGGAAGCGAGTCATGACGGTTACGCCGTGGGATCGGAGGAGGACGGGGCAATGGCCCGCCGACGAGGTGGCGGCAATATTCGAGCGGTGAGGTCGGCGCGCTCTGCCGGGCGTGGGATGGAGGGTGGAGCCGGATGCCTCGGGCGGCACCCGGTTGTCGCGCCGAGATCGCCGCTCGCTCACCTCGTGCCCATCCCCGAAGAGTCGCAGCGGCATCCACGGTCAGGTCGGAGGTGGGTCCGTACCATTCGTCGAGGACTCGTCGGAGTCGGTTGCCCCGGTGGAGCTTTCGCGAAGCGCCGCGGTCCACAGCCGGATCATCGTCTCGACGCAGTCTTCCACGCTGCTGCCGGGCGGTGGGTCGAGAACAACTCCGTGGACCTGGGCTTCGACGCCCTGGGTGCAATCCTCCGGCTCCACGGAGCCTGCCCGGTCCGGCTCACCCACCCCGGCGCCGACCGCTGGACCTCGACCGCCGTCAGCCGCGCGTTCTTCGACCGCATCACCGCCCCAACCCGCTTCATCGAACTCGAAGGCGCGGGCCACTTCCCGGTGAAGCGCCCCGGCATCGACCAATTGATCAGCGCGCTCGTCGAACTACGCGACCTGGTCGCCGACGCGACCGCGGGCCCACACACCTCCTGAGAGCGCCGCACGGCCGAAACCCGGCCTCACTCACGTCGCAGCGCCGCCCGGTCCGGGTGGTCCCAGCGCACGAAATAGTCTGGTACCTCCGGGTTTTCGTCCGCGTGCGCGCCCAGCGCGGGGATGGTCCACTGTTCGCTGTCCGGGGTGTTGCGCCGCAGCGCCGCCGGGCCGAGGTCGAGGTGGACGGTCAAGTCGAAGGGGAGGGAGCGGCCCAGGAGCATCGGGCCCGCGAGGAAGAGGACCGTGTCGGTGGGGGCGGTGCGCACGGCGACGCGGGCGGAGCGGTCGGTGGACTCGTCCCAGAGGGCGGGCAGCCAGCGGCCGTGCGCGCGCAGCGCGTCGAGCACTTCGCGGCGCAGCGCGTCGTAGTCGAACCATGCTGTGCGGTAGGAGAATTCGTCCTCGCGCCCGTACTCCATGCGCAGCGAGGCCGGGCGCACGTAGTCGTGTGTCGAGACCACCTCGGCGGTGCGGCCGGTGTCGCGCACGGCCCGCGCGGCCTCGTGCGCGAAGTCGGCGGGTCGGGCGGCGTCGGCCCCGTCGATCGCGACAACGCGCCGCCCCGGCAAGTCGTGGAGGCGGACGATCAGCAGGTCGGCGAGCCCGCGCGGGGTGATGGGTGCGAAATGCGGCACGCCTCCATCACAGCAGACCGCCCCACCGCGTCTCCGATCGCGGAACAGACCCCTACGCCGGGGCAACAGGTGGGCGAACGGGGCGAATCGGATGCCGCGGGTTAACCTCAGCGCATGGCGACAATCGAAGAGGCATTGGAGATCGAGCGCCTGGAGCGGGACATCTTCCGGGGCGCGTCCCCGAAGACCCAGCTCGCGCGCACCTTCGGCGGTCAGGTCGCCGGTCAGGCCCTGGTGTCGGCGGTGCGCACGGTGGAGCCGCGTTTCCAGGTGCATTCACTGCACGGCTACTTCCTGCGGCCGGGCAATCCGCAGGAGCGCACCGTCTACCTGGTCGAGCGCATCCGCGACGGCCGGTCCTTCTGCACCCGCCGCGTCACCGGCGTGCAGGACGGCGCGGCGATCTTCATGATGTCGGCCTCGTTCCACGTCGGCGACGACGGGCCGGTCCACCAGGACGTGATGCCCGAGGTGCCCGCGCCGGACGACCTGCCCGACGCGCAGACCTCGCTGAGCCCCGAGCGGCTGTGGGCCATGCGCGAATGGGAGCACTGGGACATCCGCATCGTGCCGCAGGAGTCGGTGGCGCGGCGCGACGGTTCGGTCGCCCAGCAGCAGGTGTGGTTCCGGTACCGCCACCCGCTGCCCGACGATCCGCTGTTCCACGTCTGCACGCTCGCGTACATGAGCGATATGACGCTGCTCGGCTCGTCCAAGGTCATCCACCCCGGTGAACCCACCCAGGACGCCTCGCTCGACCACGCCATGTGGTTCCTGCGCCCGTTCCGCGCCGACGACTGGCTGCTCTACGACCAGTCCTCCCCGGCCGCGGGCTTCGGGCGCGCGCTCACCGGCGGCCGCATCTTCAACCGGGCGGGCGACCTCGTCGCGGCCGTCGTGCAGGAAGGGCTCATCCGCACGCCCCGCCAGTGAGCGAAGCGTGAGCGGGCCCACACCGCCGGGACTCGTAAGCTCGTCGGGGTGAACGCATCCCCGGTCGCCACCCCCGCCGCCGACGCGCGGCCCGCGTCGCGCCCCACCATCGGTGTGCTGGCACTGCAGGGCGACGTGCGTGAACACGTCGCGGCGCTGGCGCACTGCGGTGCCGAGCCGGTGCTGGTGCGCCGCCCCGAGGAGCTGGCCGCCGTCGACGGACTGGTCATCCCCGGCGGGGAGTCCACCGCCATCAGCAATCTGCTGGTCGCGTTCGACCTGCTCGAACCGCTGCGCGCCCGCCTGCGCGCGGGCATGCCCGCCTACGGTTCGTGCGCGGGCATGATCCTGCTCGCCTCCGAGGTGCTCGACACCCGGCCCGACGCCGAGCACCTGTCGGGCATCGATATGACGGTGCGCCGCAACGCGTTCGGCCGCCAGGTCGACTCCTTCGAGGTCGATCTGGACTTCGACGGCGTCGAGGGCGGGCCGGTGCGCGCCGTCTTCATCCGCGCCCCCTGGGTGGAGCGCGCGGGCGACGACGTGCAGGTGCTGGCCACCGTGCCGTCCGGGCCGTTCGCCGGGCGCATCGTGGCGGTGCGGCAGGGCGCGGTGGTGGCCACCGCGTTCCACCCCGAGGTCACCGGCGACCTGCGGGTGCACGGCCTGTTCGTCGATATCGTGCGCGGCGCGTAGTCCCGCGCCCCACCTGCGCGTTCGCCCGCGATCCCGGCGGCGGAACGGGTACGCGAGTACTCGCGTCCGGGGCGTGGCGGCGGCGCATCATCACTTCTCATCCGGGCGATCCCGACCGACCCGGACGTGAAGGAACCCCATCATGACCGACGTCATCACCGCACCCCGTGCGGACGAACCCGTGCCCGCCGAGGCGCGGATCTGCAATCTGGTCCCCTCCCGTGACACCGCCCGGGACTGGACGTTCGCCGACGCCCTGACCGTCGGCGCGCTCGGCGCCGTCGCGGCGCTGCCCGACAGCGTCGACCTGCGCCGCGACTGGTGGACCATCGGCGACCAGGAGGACACCGGCTCCTGCGTCGGCTGGGCCACCGGCGACGGACTGCTGCGCTACCACCTGGTCACCGCGGGCCGGGTGCCCCAGGACGCGCATCTCGCCGCGGTTCGTGTGGATGGCATCGAAGGAGACCGACGGCTTCTCGCAGCGCCCGGAGACGTTCATCGAGGGCGCGGGCACCGAATTGAAGGCCGCCGTGGAGGTGTGCAAGCGCTATGGCGTGGTCGAGGAGAGCTTGCTGCCGTTCCATATCGCCACCAAGATGTACCGGGGGCAGGAGAACACCTTCTGGGCGCACGCGGCGGGCAAGCGTATCGCCTCCTACTTCAATGTGGGCGTCAACCTCTCGCACTGGCGCGCCGTGCTCGCCGACGGCAAACCCATCCTGGCCGGCTTCCTCGTGGACGACACCTGGGACGGCGCGACCGCGGCGGGCGGCTTCCTGGAGGAGTTCGCGCACGGCACCGCGCGCGGCGGGCACGCCGTCGCGATCGTCGGCTACCTGGCCAGCGGGCACTTCGTCATCCGCAACAGCTGGGGCACCGCCTGGGGCGACGAGGGCTTCGCCTACGCCTCCCCGAAGTACATCCGGGACGCCTTCTTCCCGGAGGCGTACGTGGTTTCGCTGTGAGGCGACGCGGGCCGGCCCGGGGCGTCCACTAGGCTGGTGGAATTCTTCAGCCACCGACCTCGAAGGAAGTAGGGAATGAGCGGCCACTCCAAATGGGCCACCACCAAGCACAAGAAGGCCGCGATCGATGCCAAGCGGGGCAAGCTCTTCGCGAAGCTGATCAAGAACATCGAGGTGGCGGCCCGCACGGGTGGCGGTGATCCGGATGGCAACCCGACGCTGTACGACGCCATCCAGAAGGCCAAGAAGTCGTCGGTGCCCAATGACAATATCGAGCGCGCGCGCAAGCGCGGCGGCGGTGAGGAAGCGGGCGGCGCCGACTGGCAGACCATCATGTACGAGGGCTACGGCCCCAACGGTGTCGCCGTGCTGATCGAGTGCCTCACCGACAACCGCAACCGCGCCGCGGGCGAGGTGCGCGTCGCGATGACCCGCAACGGCGGCAACATGGCCGATCCGGGTTCGGTGGCCTACCTGTTCACCCGCAAGGGCGTAGTCACCCTGGACAAGAACGGCCTGTCCGAGGACGACGTGCTGCTCGCGGTGCTGGACGCGGGCGCCGAAGAGGTCAACGACCTGGGCGAGTCGTTCGAGATCATCAGCGAGCCCGGTGATCTGGTCGCCGTGCGGTCGGCGTTGCAGGCCGCGGGCATCGACTACGACTCGGCCGAGTCCGGCTTCCAGCCGTCGGTGTCGGTCGCGGTGGACGTGGACGGCGCGCGCAAGGTGATCAAGCTGATCGACGCACTCGAGGACAGCGACGACGTGCAGAACGTCTACACCAACGTCGACATCCCCGACGACGTCCTCGCCCAGCTCGAGGACTGAGCGTTTCCGCTCGCGAGCCCCGGTCCGCACAGGGCCGGGGCTCGCGGCGTCTTCCGGTCAGGCGTCGAGCTGGGCTCGGAAGTGCTCGGACTGGGCCGGGTAGTAGTCCTCGAACACGGGCAGTGTCCCGCCTTCCCGCGCGGCGGTGAGTGCGTCGAGGTAGTACTCCCAGCCGGGGCCCACCTCGCCCGCCTGTTTCGCGGTGTCGGCGTCCAAGTGATGCACGAACCTCAGCTCGGTCCGGTCGCCGTGCTCGGTGAGCGTGAGTTCCAGCCGCCAGTTGCCGGACTCGTCGGCGCTGGAGAGGGCCAGGTGGCGCGGCGGTGCGCACGCGTCGATCGTCATGGTGACGGTCGGCTGCCCTTCTTCGAACAGCAGGCGCACCGCGACCTCGCGGCCCGGCCCCGCCTCGCCCTCCCAGGAGCCGTACCAGCGCGCGGTGCGCTCGGATTCGGTGACGCTCGCCCACACGTCCTCGATCGGGGCGCGATAGGTCCTGGTGAGGACGAGATCGTGGCCTTGTTCGGTGGGGATCAGGCGGCCGGTGGGGGTGGGTGTCATGCGAAATCCTTTCGGGGGAAGTCAGTTTCGCGACGCGAGTCGTCTGGGCGTGGTTATGCGGTGTTTTTCCTGGGGGTGGCCGGTCGGCCGGAGTCGTGCTTCGGGCCTGCCGGTTTCGCCCGAGTTCCCTGGACACCGGGGGCGGTCGGATTCGCCGGGCTGTCGGCGGATTGCGCGCTGCCCGCGCGAGGCTGGTCATCCGCGCGCGGGGTGCCGCGCACGCGGTCGCGCTTGGTGCGGTGCACCTCGGTGGCCAGCGCGTCCAATCGCTGCTCCCAAACGCCCGCCACGCCGAAGCGCGCGATCCAGCCGGCGAGTTCGCCGAGCGGCGCGGCGTCGAGCTCGTAGTAACGCCGCCTGCCGCTGAGTTCGTCACGGACGAGCCCGCTTTCGCGCAGCACGCGCAGATGCCTGCTGATCGCGGGCCGGCTGACGTCGAACCGTCCCGCGATCTCGCCCGCGGTGAGCCGCCCGTCCCGCAGCATCTCCAGGATCGCGCGGCGAATCGGATCCGCGATGGCGGCGGCTACCTCGTCCACGAGTAAAGCGTAACCAATTGGTTACGCATTGTCGAGGGTCGAGGGCTCGTGGTCCGGTCGGAAGGTGCTGGCGGCCGACGATCGGGCGGGGCAGAATCCGGGGCATGACCACCGTGGAACTCGTCCGGGGTGACATCACGCGGCAGGCGGTCGACGCGATCGTCAACGCCGCGAACTCGTCGCTGCTCGGCGGTGGGGGAGTGGACGGCGCGATCCACCGTGTGGGCGGCCCGCGCATCCTGGCCGAATGCCGCGATCTGCGGGCCTCCCACTACGGTCGCGGGCTGCCGACCGGTCAGGCCGTCGCGACCACCGCCGGGGAACTGCCCGCGCGCTGGGTGATCCACACCGTCGGACCCGTCTGGTCGGAGCGGGAGGACCGCTCGGACCTGCTCGCCTCGTGCTATCGCGAATCCCTGCGCGTGGCAGACGAACTCGGCGCGCTCACCGTCGCGTTCCCCGCCATCTCCACGGGCATCTACCGCTGGCCCATCGACGACGGCGCGCGCATCGCGATCGAAACCGTCCGCGCGGCGGGCTCGGCCGTCGACACTGTGCGGTTCGTGCTCTTCGACGCCCGCGCCTACCACGCCTTCGACGCGGCGGTCCGGGCGTAGCGGCCGTGTCGCTGGTGACCGCGCACCGCACCCTCCGCTAAACTCTCGAACAGTTGTTCGTGTCTGCGAGAGGGGTTTTCGTGCGGGTGATGGGCGTCGACCCCGGGCTCACCCGGTGCGGCCTCAGCCTCGTGGAGGGCGGACAGGGGCGCACCGTCACCGCGATCGCCGTCGACGTGGTGCGCACCCCGCCCGATCTGGACCTCGCACACCGGCTGCTGCGTGTCGCCGACGCCGCCGAGGAGTGGATGGACACCCACCGCCCGTCGGCCGTCGCGATCGAGCGGGTGTTCGCTCAGCACAACGTGCGCACCGCCATGGGCACCGCGCAGGCGGGCGGCGTCATCGCGCTGGCCGCCGCGCGCCGCGGCATCCCGGTGGCCTTCCACACCCCGAGCGAGGTGAAGGCCGCCGTCACCGGCAACGGCAGCGCCGACAAGGCGCAGGTGACCGCGATGGTCACCCGGCTGCTCGGCCTGAAGGTCGCGCCGAAACCCGCCGACGCGGCGGATGCGCTGGCCCTGGCCATCTGTCATTGTTGGCGGGCGCCGCTGCTGGCGCGGATGGCCGCCGCCGAGGCGAAGGCCGCCGAGGCGCGGCGGCGCTACACCGAACGACTGGCCGAACAACGGAAGGCGGTGCGCGGGTGATCGCGTCGGTACGCGGCGAGGTGCTGGAGATCGCGCTCGACCACGCGGTGGTGGAGGCCGCCGGCGTCGGCTACCGGCTCAACGCCACCCCCGCCACGCTGGCCACACTCACCCGAGGCGCGGAGGTGCGCCTCTACACGGCGATGATCGTGCGCGAGGACTCCATGACCCTCTACGGTTTCGCCGACACCGAGGCCCGCGACCTGTTCGGCCTGCTGCAAACCGTCTCCGGCGTCGGCCCCCGGCTGGCCATGGCGGTGCTCGCCGTGCTCGAACCCGAAGCCCTGCGCAAGGCGCTCGCCGAGAGCAATGTCGCCGCGCTGACGAGGGTTCCCGGCATCGGCAAGCGCGGCGCCGAGCGCATGGTGGTGGAGTTGCGCGACAAGGTGGATCTCGTTCCGGTGCAGGCGGGTCCGCCCGGCAGCGCGCAGGCGCCCGTGCTCACGCCCGTGCGCGACCAGGTCGTGGAGGCGCTCGTCGGACTGGGCTTTCCCGCCAAACAGGCCGAGCCGTCGGTGGACGCCGTCCTGGCCGAACAGCCCGCCGCCGACACCGCCACCGCGCTGCGCGCCGCCCTGTCCACCCTCGGCAAGAACCGGTAGGACGCGATGGAGCACGACGAGGACGAATCCGCCGTCACCGCGAGCTACCTGCGCTCCGACGGCGAGATCGAGGCCAGCCTGCGCCCGAAGTCGCTGGACGACTTCATCGGCCAGCCGCGCGTGCGCGAACAGCTCACCCTCGTGCTGCGCGGCGCCCGCCAGCGCGGCGGCACACCCGATCACGTGCTGCTGTCGGGCCCGCCCGGTCTCGGCAAGACCAGCATGGCGATGATCATCGCCGCCGAACTCGGCACCGCCCTGCGCATCACCTCGGGTCCGGCGCTGGAACGCGCGGGTGATCTGGCCGCGATGCTCAGCAATCTGGTCGAGGGCGACGTGCTGTTCATCGACGAGATCCACCGCATGGCCCGCCCCGCCGAGGAGATGCTGTACCTCGCGATGGAAGACTTCCGCGTCGACGTGGTGGTCGGCAAAGGTCCCGGCGCCACCTCGATCCCGCTCGATATCGCGCCGTTCACGCTGGTCGGCGCCACCACCCGCTCCGGCGCGCTCACCGGCCCGCTGCGCGACCGCTTCGGCTTCACCGGGCACATGGATTTCTACGATCCCGAGGAACTGCGGCTCATCCTCACCCGCTCGGCCCAGATCCTCGGCGTGCACATCGAGGACGACGCCGCCGCCGAGATCGCGGGCCGCTCCCGCGGCACGCCCCGCATCGCCAACCGGCTGCTGCGCCGCGTGCGCGACTACGCCGAGGTGCGCGCCGACGGACTCGTCACCAAGCCGATCGCCCGCTCCGCGCTCGAGGTGTACGACGTGGACGTCCTCGGCCTGGACCGGCTGGACCGCGCTGTGCTGGGCGCGCTGGTGCGCAGCTTCCACGGCGGCCCGGTCGGCGTCTCCACGCTGGCCGTCGCCGTCGGCGAGGAAGCCGCCACGGTGGAGGAGGTGTGCGAGCCGTTCCTGGTCCGCGCCGGACTGGTCGCGCGCACGCCGCGCGGGCGGGTCGCCACCGCCGCGGCCTGGGAGCACCTCGGCCTGGTACCGCCGCCCGACCTGGTCTTCGGGTCGATCGAGGTGCGCGGCCGCGAACCGCAACCGACGCTGGACCTGTTCGACTGAACCCCGTTCATGATCGCCGTCGGCGGACGCCGCTCGGCGGCGCCGGTTAGAGTCGGGTCATGACCGTGGTCCAACAAGTGCTCGACCATATCCCGGAGCCGTACCGCAGCAAGGCGATCGAGCACCGCGAGCTGCTGAAGTTCGCCACGGTCGGCGCCATCACGTGGTTCATCGACACCGGCGTCGTGTACGCGACCAAACTGACGGTCCTGGGCGACAAGCCGCTCACCGCGCGCCTGCTGGGCGTGCTCATCGCGACCATCGCCTCCTACATCCTCAACCGCGAGTGGTCGTTCCGCACCAGGGGCGGCCACCAGCGCCACCACGAGGCGGCCCTGTTCTTCGCGGTCAGCGCGCTCGCCATCGGCGTCACCATGATCCCGCAGGCCATCTCGCTGTACGTGCTGGATCTGCGGGTGCCGCACGTCGGGCCGGTCACCCAGGCCGTCTCGAACTTCATCACCGGCCAGATCCTCGGCGTGCTGCTGGCCATGGCGTTCCGCTTCTGGGCGCTGCGCCGCTTCGTCTTCCCCGACGACAAGCACCAGGCCGAACTGCACAGCATCCAGGGGTAGAGCGGTCAGTGGTGGTCGCTTCGCTCCAGCGCCGTGACCACCAGATCCAGGAACGCGTCCACCTCGTCGCGCTGGTAGCCGCGGGTGCCGAGGCGGGCGTCGGTGAACCGGACGGCGCGCACATCGTCCACGGTGAGGCTGCCCGGCCCGCCGTGCGCGAGGGTGGCGGCGACCAGGTCGAGGAACGCGTCGACCTCTTCCTCGTGATAGCCGCGCCGCCCCACGGCCGACTGCGTGAAGCGCATCCGGTGCACGTCGTCGGGGGTGAGCAGGGCCGCGGTGGCGCCGTTGCCGCCCCACGGCGCGGGGCGGGTGCCGCGCTGACGGTATTCGAGTTCGACGCGCACCCGGTCCAGGAACTCGTCCACCTGGTCGGCCTGGTAGCCGCGCCCGCCGAACCGGGGCGGGTCGAACGCGACGTGACGCACGTCGTCGGCGGTCAGCGCGCCCTGGCCGCCCAGGGTGGCGGCGACCAGTTCCAGGAAGGCGTCGACCTCCTCGGCGTGATAGCCGCGATGCCCCAGCTGGGGCATGGGGAAATGGACGCGACTCACGTCGTCGGGGGTCATCACGCGCGACATTGTGTCAGGCCCTCCGGACGGGTGATCGGCCGCTGCGCCGCTGCGCCGCGTGGTCCGGTCTTTCGAGAACAACGTGCGCCCCCATGCGAACAGGTGTGATCTGTGTCCCACACTGTAGCGGCCGGGCGGCCCGCGCGACGGCGGGTTCAGTCTTTGCGCACGCCGTCGATGAGCAGGCGGCGGATGGCGGTCTCCAGGCCCTCCACGGCGGCCGGATCGGGATCGCGCATCCCGTGCAGGATCGCCGCGATGAGCATCCCGGTCACCGCGCGCGCGGTGTTGACGGTATCGAGATCGGCGCGCAGGTACCCGGCCTCGACGCCGTGCTCGAGGTAGCCCGCGGTGAGCGCGTCGGCGGTGTCGAGCAGCCCGTAGAGGCGGGCGGTGAGTTCGTCGTCGATGCCGGTGGCGTGGAACATGAGTAGCTGCGGCACCCGCCGGTCCTCGATGAGGATCCGGCTCAGCTCGGTGCCGATGCGCTCGAGCTGGGCGCGGTAGTCGTCCAGCGAGGTGGCCGCGTCGGGGGCGTTGCGGGTGCCCAGCGCGTCGATGATGCGCGCGGAGAGGTCATCGATGACGTGGTCGATGATGTCGCGCTTGTTGGCGAAGTACCGGTAGAAGGTGCCGTGGCCGATGCCCAGCGCGCCCGCGATGTCGGCGATGCCGGTGGCGTGATAGCCGCGTTCGGCGAAGCATACGAACGCCGTATCGATGATCTCCTGCCGCAGTTCGGCTCTGCGTCGTTGCGCCCGGGTCGGCGATGGCTGCGTCACCCCTGTGATGATACTGTCGTCACAAACGGAATGATGTGTCATTCTGTGATAAGTCATTCACATCTGGGAGGTTCGACGTGGCGCCTCGGTACGACGCGATCGTGGTCGGTGCGGGTTTCGGTGGTATGGGGGCGGGCATCGAGCTCGATCGCCTCGGCCTGAGCAATTACGTGATCCTGGAGCGCGAGAGCGATCTCGGCGGCACCTGGCACGTCAACCACTACCCGGGGCTGGCGGTCGACATCGCGTCGGTCACCTACTCGTACTCCTTCGAGCCCAACCCGTACTGGACGCGGCTGTTCGCGCCGGGTGCGGAGCTCAAGAAGTACGCGGCGCACGTCGCCGACAAGTACGGCCTGCGCCGCCGCATGCGCTTCGACACCGTGGTGGACGGCGCGCGCTGGGACGAAGAACACCAGCACTGGGTCGTCTCGATCGAGGGCGGGGAAACGCTCACCGGCCGGTTCCTGCTCACGGCCACGGGCTTCCTCTCCCAGCCCTACACCCCGCCGTTCCCCGGGATCGACACCTTCGAGGGCAAGATCATCCACACCACGGCGTGGGACGAGGACTTCGACCTCACCGGCCGGCGCGCCGCCATCATCGGCACCGGCGCCACCGCCGTGCAGCTGGTGCCCGAGGTCGCGAAGAAGGCGGCCGCGCTGACCGTCTTTCAGCGCACGCCCATCTGGGTGGTGCCCAAAGTGGACGCGCCGATCCCCGCGCCGGTGCAGCGCCTCTTCGCCAAGGTGCCCGTCACGCAGAAGGCCGCCCGGCTGGTCAACACGTCGATGCTGGAAGCCCTGATGGTGGTCGGCGTGCTGCACTACGACCAGGCCAAGCCGCTGAACAAGGCGGCGGCGCTGCTGGCGAAGGCGCACCTGCGCGCCCAGGTGCGCGACAAGAAGACCCGCGAACAGCTCACCCCGCACTACGACTTCGGCTGCAAACGGCCCACCTTCTCCAACGAGTACTTCAAGACGTTCAACCGGCCGCACGTGCGTCTGGAGACCAACTCCATCGATCACGTCACGCCCGACGGCATCGTCACCGCCGACGGGCACAAGACCGAGATCGACACCCTGATCCTGGCCACCGGCTTCAACCTGTGGGACGTGAACTTCCCCGCCATCGAGATCATCGGGCGCGACGGGGTGAACCTCGGAAAGTTCTGGCGCGACAACCGTTTCCAGGCCTACGAGGGCATCACCGTGCCGAAGTTCCCCAACTTCCTGAGCCTCAACAGCCCGTACTCCTACAGCGGCCTGTCGTACTTCACCACCATCGAGGCGCAGATGAAGCACATGGCCCGGCTGCTCGGCGAGCTGTTCCGGCGCGGGGAGACCACCTTCGAGGTCACCGAGGCGGCCAACGAGCGCTTCCTCGACACCGTCACCGACAAGCTCGGCTCGTCGGTGTTCTACGGCGGCGACTGCGCGAGTTCGCGCAGCTACTACTTCAACCAGCACGGCGAGGCCGCGCTGCTGCGCCCGAACAGCACGGTCAGCACCCATCGCCACGCGGTGAGCTTCCCGCTCGACGACTACGCCTACGGGTCGGTGCCCGCCTGAGCGGGTCAGGCCCGGAGGAGGTAGCGCAGCGTCACCACGCAGGGCCCCCGATCAGGCCGATCGGCTACCGCCTGAGCGGGTCAGGCGAATCCGCTACAGCCTGACCGAGCCCAGCTCGGGAAATGCCTCGCGATCACCGGTCGCGGGGCATTTCGCGTTCGGCGAAACCCTCCTCCGACCTGCCGGTGGACACCCCCGCCGCTCGTCGAGGGTGTGCGGGTGTGGCGGCTCGGGCGGCAACTGGCAGACTGTGTGGGTACTTGTCCATCCCACCCACAAGACAGGGACTGACTCCGACGATGGATTTTCTGTTTCTGCTGATACTCGTTGCCCTGTTCATCCCGATCCTGCTCGGCCTGCGCCGCCAGAAGCGTGAAGCCGAGAAGACGGCGACGATGCAGGACAGCCTGAAGATCGGCGACCAGGTGGTCACCACGTCCGGTCTGTGGGGCACCGTGGTAGAGCTCGACGAGGACACCGTCGACCTGGAGATCGCCGAGGACGTGGTCACCACGTGGCTGCGCCTGGCGATCCGCGAGGTCCGCGAGCCCGCCGACGAGATCGCGGACGAGACCGTGGACGACACCCCGGCCGACCCGGCCGAGGAGACGCCCGAGCAGACCGAGACCCGGCTGACCAAGGACTGACCGCCGCGGCGCCCCCGACCGCGCGCCGGACGCACCTGCCTCCGGCGGCGGTCCGCCGTGTGCGCCTGGATCCATCCTCGACTTCCCGCCTAGGAGATACGTACTGTGCCACCTTCTCAGGGATCGGCGCATCCGCTCAGGTTGCTCGGCGTCTACGCCGCGCTGCTTGCCGTGATCTATGCGTTGGTGTTCTTCACCGGTGACAAGGACCCGACACCCAAGCTCGGCATCGACTTGCAGGGCGGTACGCGGGTCACGCTGACCGCGCGCACGCCCGACGGCAGCAGCCCCAGCCAGGACAGCCTGAAGAAGGCGCAGGAGATCATCGAGAACCGCGTCAACGGTCTCGGCGTCTCCGGCTCCGAGGTGGCCATCGAGGGCGAGAACATCGTCATCACCGTGCCGGGCGACGACGGCCAGCAGGCCCGCGCGCTCGCCACCACCGCCAAGCTCTACATCCGCCCGGTGTTGCAGGCCTCCCCGCCGATCGCGGGCGCCCAGCAGACCCCGCCCGCGCAGCAGACCACGCCCGGCGCCACCACACCCGCGCCCGAACCGGCCCCGGCGCCCGCCGAGCAGCCGTCGGAACCGCAGCAGCGGGTGTTCCCCGCGCAGGCGCCCACCGACGAGCCCGCGGAACCGTCGCTCACGCCGCAGGAGCAGACCCAGCGCGAGATCGCCGAGGCCCGCGCCAGCAGGCAGAGCACCGATCAGGCGACGCAGCTGGCCGCGATGGCGGCGCTGGACTGCACCAAGCCCGACCCGCTCGCGGGCAACGACGACCCGAACCTGCCGCTGGTGACCTGCTCGCAGGACGGCACCGAGGTGTTCCTGCTCGACAAGAGCCGCATCGACGGCCAGGAGATCGCCAACGCGACCTCCAACCTGGACACCCAGCAGTCGCGCTGGGTGGTCGACCTGGAGTTCAAGTCCACCGGCAGCGACGCCTGGGCCGATCTGACCGGCGAATACGTGCAGCGCCGCGTGGCGTTCACGCTGGATTCGCAGGTGGTGAGCGCGCCGCAGGTGCAGCAGGGCCCGCAGCTCGGCGGCACCACCCAGATCTCCGGCTCGTTCAGCGCCTCCTCGGCGCGGGAGCTGGCGAACACGCTGAAGTACGGTTCGCTTCCGCTGTCGTTCCAGACCTCCGAGGCGGAGACGGTGTCGGCGACACTGGGCCTGTCCTCGCTGCGCGCGGGCCTGATCGCCGGTGCGGTCGGTCTCGCGATCACCCTGCTGTACTGCTTGGTCTACTACCGCATGCTGGGCTTCCTCACCGGCCTGTCCCTGCTGTTGTCCGGCCTCGGGGTGTACGGGTTGATGGTTCTGCTCGGCCGTTGGATCGGCTTCACCCTCGATCTCGCGGGCATCGCGGGCCTGATCATCGGTATCGGTATGACGGCCGACTCGTTCGTGGTGTTCTTCGAACGAATCAAGGACGAGATGCGCGAGGGCCGCAGCTTCCGCTCGGCGGTGCCGCGGGGCTGGCAGCGCGCCCGGCGCACCATCCTGACCGGTAACGCGGTCAGCTTCCTGGCCGCCGCCGTGCTGTACGTGCTCGCGGTCGGCCAGGTGAAGGGCTTCGCGTTCACCCTCGGCCTGACCACCATCCTCGACGTCGTCGTGGTGTTCCTGGTGACCTGGCCGCTGGTGCTGCTGGCCTCGCGCCGCGAGTTCTGGGCGCGGCCGTCGATGAACGGTCTGGGCGCGATCCAGGAAGTCGCGCGTGAGCGCCGCGCCGCCCAGGGATCGGTCTCCGAGAGCGTGAGGACGCGATGAGCAACAGCCAGACCACTCCGTCGATGGTCGAAGACGCCCAGTCGCCGTCGGGACCTGGCCGTGCGCCGGAGCACGGTTTCTTCAACCGTCTCTACACGGGCACCGGTGCGATCGACGTCATCGGCCGCCGCCGCTTCTGGTATACCGTGTGCGCCGTCATGGTCTTGATCTCGTTGGGCAGCATCGTGTTCCGCGGGTTCAGCTTCGGCATCGACTTCGAGGGCGGATCGCGCATCCAGTTCCCGGCCGGTACCGCGACCACCGAGCAGGTCGAGACGGTCTACCACGACGCGCTGGGCACCGACCCGGTCACCGTGCAGTCGGTGGGCAGCGGTTCCACCGCCACGATGCTGATCCGTTCCGAGGCACTGGATCAGTCGCAGGTCGAGCGGCTCAACGCCGCGCTGTTCGAGGCTTTCCAGCCGCTGGACCGCGACGGCAACCCCAGCGTGGCCGCGATCAGCACTTCCGATGTCAGCGAGACGTGGGGCGATCAGGTGACCCGCAAGGCGTTGATCGCGCTGGTGGTGTTCCTGGTCCTCGCCGCGCTGTACATCGCCGTCCGCTTCGAGCGGGACATGGCCATCGCCGCGATGGCGTCGCTGTTCTTCGACGTCGTGGTCACGGCGGGCGTGTACTCGCTCGTCGGCTTCGAGGTCACCCCGGCCACCGTGATCGGCATCCTGACCATCCTCGGCTTCTCGCTGTACGACTCGGTCATCGTGTTCGACAAGGTGGAGGAGAACACGCGCGGCATCGAGCACCTGAACCGGCGCACCTACGCCGAACAGGCCAACCTCGCCGTCAACCAGACCTTCATGCGCTCGATCAACACCACCGTCATCGGTGTGCTGCCGATCGTGGGCCTGATGGTGATCGCGGTGTGGATGCTCGGCGTCGGCACCCTCAAGGACTTGGCGCTGGTGCAGCTGGTGGGCCTGATGGTCGGCACCTTCTCCTCGATCTTCCTCGGCACCCCGCTGCTGGTGTCGATCAAGGAGCGGTGGGGCCCGATCGCGGCCCACACCAAGAAGGTGCAGGCCAAGCGGTCCGGTGCGGCGAAGACCAGGGCGGGCGCGGAAGCCGAGCGGCGCGCGGTCGCGGCCACCGGTCGCGAACGGCCCGAGACGCCCGTGCGCAGGCCGCGCGAGGCGACCGGTCCCCGCGCCGGCGCCCGTCCGTCCGGAAAGCGGCACAAGAGGCGGCACTGACCCCCCGACGTCAGGAGTGCGTTCCATGCGACAGCCACGCGGTGCTGCGGTGCGTCTGATCGGAGCGGTCGCCGTGGGCGCCCTGGCCGCCGGTGCGGTGGCCGGGTGTTCGGGGCAGAGCCAGGTGCCCTCCATCGGCTACGCCGTCGACGCGGTCGTCACCAGCTACAACGGCGGTACGGCCGTCGGCGCGAGCAGCGGGTCGGCCGCGCTCTTCTCGCGCGTGCTCACCGGGTTCTTCTACACCGGACCCGAGGGGCAGCCGGTCGCCGACACCGATGTCGGCACCGCCAAGGAAGTGCCGGGCGAGTCCCAGACCATCCAGTACCGGCTCAACCCCGACGGTGTGTACTCCGACGGCGTGCCCACGTCCTGCGACGATCTGGTGCTGACCTGGGCGGCGCGCAGCGGCCGGTTCCAACGGCCCGACGGCACACCGCAATTCGACTCCGCCAGCACCGCGGGCTACGCCGACATCGAGCGGGTCGACTGCCAGCCGGGGTCCAAGGACGCCACCGTCGTGTTCCGGCCGGGCCGCTGGTATCAGCCGTGGCGCACCCTGTTCGCGGCCGGTGAGTTGATGCCCGCGCACGTCGCCGCGCGCGTGGCCGACGTGCCGAACGCGGTGTCGGCGGTGCAGAACGCCGAACCCGATGCCATCGCGCGGCTCGCCGATTTCTGGAACACCGGGTGGAACTTCGGATCCGGCGACATCGACCTCACCCGGTTCCCCTCCTCGGGGCCCTATCGCGTCGAATCCTTCAGCGCCGAAGAAGGTCTCGTACTCGTCGCGAACGAGCGCTGGTGGGGGAATGCCGCCGAGACCGGGCGGATCGTGGTCTTCGACAAGACCTCGGATCTGAAGCAGAAGGTGTCGGACAACGCCGTCGGCGTGGTCGACATCGGCATGAACTCGGTGCCCGAACTGAATCTGGACGGGTTCACCGTCGCCAACGTGCCGGGGCGCGGCGCCGAGCAACTGGTGCTCTCGACCGGGGGAGTGTTCGCCTCGGCGGAGGCGCGCCGCGCGTTCGCGCTGTGCGTGCCGCGCCAGGCGCTCTACGACGAACTGGGCAAGGCGGCCGACCTGCCGGGCACCGGCCTCGGCGAGGGGCCGCTGAATTCCCTGATCACCCAGCAGGATTCGCTGTTCTACGGCGCCACCATCGGTGCCGCCGAGCGCTACCGCGGCAGCGACGTGCCGGGCGCGACGGCCGCGCTGGCCGCCGCGGGCACCCCGAATCCGACCGTCCGGATCGGCTACCTCACCCCCGACGACCGGCGCGCGAAAACTGTCGCCAAGATCACCGAGGCCTGCCGCGCGGCCGGCATCACCGTCGTGGACGCGGGCGCGCCCGACTTCCGCCCCACCGCCCTCACCGAGGGTTCCGTCGACGCCGTGCTCGCCGGCACCGCCTCGGCTCCCGGCCCCGCCGGTTCGATGACCGGGGTGTTCGCGACCAGCGCGTTGCGCCCGGTCAACGGCCTCGATTTCGGGCGATTCGGGAACGGCCGTTACGATGCGATCACCGATCAGCTTGCGGCCGACGACAACTCGGCCGCGCAGCTGGGCCTGCGGACCGAGGCCGAGAACCTGCTGTGGGCGGAGATGCCGAGCATTCCGTTGTTCGCCACCCCGCGCACCATCGCCTTCGGCGCCGGTCTGCACAACGGTGTGGCCGGTCCCACCCAGGGTGGCACCGGCTGGAACATGGACCGCTGGGTGTTGCGGCGGTGACAGGTGTTGGTGGGTGCGTGACCATGGAGAGGTGTCGATGAGTAAGCACGCGGCGGTCGAATCCGACGAGATAGTCGCCGAGCGGACCGCCAAGGCGGCCGGACAGGTCGAACGCCTCACCCGGTGGCGGGACGACTTCCCCGAACCCGGCGTCCGCTTCGCCGACCTCACCCCGGTGTTCGCCGATCCCGAGGGTTTCCGCGCGGTCATCGACTGCCTGGCCGCCTGTGCCCCCGACGCCGACCTCGTCGCCGGCGTCGACGCGCGCGGCTTCCTGCTCGGCGCGGGCGTCGCCGCCACGCTGGGCACCGGCGTGCTCGCCGTCCGCAAGGCGGGCAAGCTGCCGCCGCCCGTGCACACCCGCGAGTACCGCCTCGAATACGGTTCGGCCGCACTGGAAATCCCCGGCGACAGCGTGGAGCTGTCGGGGCGCCGGGTGCTGTTGCTCGACGACGTGCTCGCCACCGGCGGCACCCTGTCGGCGGCGGCCGAGCTGTTCGCGTCGGTGGGCGCCGAGGTGGTGGCGGCGGCCGTGGTGCTGGAGCTCGGGTTCCTGGACGGGCGGTCCCGCCAGGGGGATTATCCGCTCACGTCGATCGTGAAGGTGTAGGGGACGCACCTGCGGCATCCCGCACTGCTCGGTGCGTCCGTCCGCAGCCCGGCGTTCGCGTGTTGTCCGGCGCGTCCGGTGTCGTGGCGGTGCTGAGGCGTGCTCCTGGCTACGCACCGGCGCGACGTGCCGACCGGTCCGTACCTCCCCGATTCCCCGGTAGCCGATTGCTATGGTCTCGGTCACAGTCATGTGATCGGTGATCGGCGACGGAGAGGACAGGGGTGTCGAGGACGATCCGGTCGAGGGCGCTGTCGGGGGTGGTCGTTCGTTCGGCGGTGGTGGCGCTGGTGGTCGCCGTGACCATCGTGGCCGCGTGGTGGACGTCGACGCCGCCGCGTCCGGAGACGCCCGATCTCACCGCGCTGGCGCAGCAGTGGACCGCCCTGCACGACGGGCCGCAGCCGTACTCGGATGTCGACATCACCTGGGACGTGCCGATCACGATGAGCGACGGCGTCGTCCTCAAGGCCAACGTCTACCGCCCCTCGCACACCGGTCAGGGGCCCGCCACCGAGCCGCTGCCGACCATCGTCAACCTCACCCCGTACACGAAACTGCTGACCAACCTGGTGGATTCGGCGCTGGCGGTGCCCGGGTTGCAGCCGACCGTGATGGACCTGGTGGGCCGGATCAACCTGTCCGGCACCGAGTTCAGCGGTTTCGAGGACCTGCTGCACGCGCTCGACGGCGGCACCGTGCAGACCGTGCTCGGCATCGACCGCAAACTCCTCCGCGGCGGCTACAACCTCGTGGTGGTCGACGTGCGCGGCACCGGATTCTCCCAGGGCGGCTGGGACACCCTCGGCGCCCGCGAACAACTCGACACCCGAGAGGTGATCGACTGGGCGGCCGCGCAACCGTGGTCCAACGGCGAGATCGCCATGAGCGGCGGCTCCTACGCGGGCATCAACCAGCTGCGCGCCGCCGAGAACGCGCCCGCGCCGCTGAAAGCGATCTTCCCGGTCGAGCCCGGCAGCGACCTGATGCGCGACGTGGTGGCGCCCGGCGGCGGCATCGGCACCACCTTCCTGCCGCTGTGGTTGAGCAATGTGAATCAGATGAAGCTGATTCCCGACGTGGCCTCCATGCTGAACGGCACGTTCGACTGGAAGTGGTTCGACGAGCGGCTGCGCGACCCGAACACCAACTTCGACCTGCTCGCCCAGGCGTTGCTCACGCCGTCGCTCGAGGACGTGCCGCCCGCTCTCGCCGACGCGCTGGACGAGGGAAGCCCGTTCCGCCGAGGGATTCTGGGCAGCCCGCAGCAGGTGAGCGTGCCCACCTTCGTGTACGGCGGCTGGCACGACATCTTCGCCAACAGCGCCACCAAGCTCTACGACGCCATGCCCCTGCCCGAGACGCAGAAGAAGCTCGTCATCGGCAACACCTACCACGCCAACCCCGGCGCGGGCACCGGCTCACCCGGCGCGCCACCCCGGCTCGACGTGTTGCAGCGCGCGTGGTTCGACAAGTGGCTCAAGGACATCGAGAACGGTGTCGACGACTACGGGCCGATCGTGGTGTGGGAGCAGGGTGGTGACTGGGTGACGCTGCCCGAGTTCCCCCGGTCCGACGCCGTGCACCGCCGCGTGTACCTCTCCGCCGACCCGAGCGGCAGCACCTCCGACAGTCTGCACGACGGCTCCCTGGTGCAGCACCGGCCCTCCGACGCCGAAAACCTCACCGTCGCACCGGGTCTCACCACCATCTGCTCCCGCGACACCGCGCAGGGGTCGGCGGGGCTCACCGCGTTCCTCGACATGTGCGCCAAGGACTCCCGCATCGCGGAGACCAACGCACTCACCTTCACCACCGCCCCCGTCACCACCCCCACCGTGGTGTCCGGCCCGATCTCGGTGCACCTCAACACGATTCACGACGCCACGGACGGCTACTGGACCGTCACCGTCAACGACGTCTCCCCCGACGGCACCTCCACCGTCCTCACCACCGGCCAGCTCACCACCTCCATGCGCGCCGTCGACGAATCCCAGAGCACCCGTTCCCCCTCCGGCGACTACACCGCCCCCTACAACCCCATCACCCTCGACAGCATGCTCCCCGTAACCCCCGGCACCCCAACCCCTCTCGACATCGCCGTCATCCCCACCCAAGCGGTGCTGAAGCCGGGCCACCGGCTCCGCCTGGACATCTACGCGGCGAACTCCCCGAAAGGCGTCCCGTTCCGGCCGATGTTGAACAACACCGAGTTGAAACCCCAGTATTTGGCGTTGGACCCGGACAACCCGAGCTACATCAACCTGCCCTCGACGGTTCCGCTGCCGTAGGGCCGTACATGCGAAGCTCAGGAGTCGGGTGGAACGACCGACCGGGTGGGAAGTCCGCCACCTCGACAGGGCGCCCGAACTACGATTAGGCTGCCGATCATGAGCAACGGGGGGATGCCGTCGGCGCAGAACCTCTCGGTGGTACCCGAGAAGGTTCGTGAGGTCGGCGAGCAAGTGTACGAGTTGTCGACAGCACTGCGAACAGCTCTGGACTCCGCGGCCAAGGATGTCGAGACGCTGGTGAACGGCACCTGGAAGGGAAACCTGGCCGATGAGTTCGCCGACGGCTGGAATGACATACGCGATGGCGGCGTTCAGATCATGACCGCTCTGGCGGGGATGGCCGAAAAGCTCGGGGTCACGGCGTCGACCTACGTAAACCTCGATGGCAGCAACGCTGCCGTGCTGTACAACGCGAGCACGTCGAGCTTGGACCTGCCATGAGTGCGGAAGAGTTTCAGGTCGATTTGGATCACCTGGATGAGGTCGTGGCGCGCTTGTCCGCGCTTGCCAGTGTCATCGCGGAGCACCTCGACACGATCGATGACAAGGTCGCGACGTTGGCGGGCACCGGCTGGGAAGGCGTAGCGGCCCAAGCATATTCCGACGCACATCGGGAATGGGCGCTGGGCGCAAGGGAATTCGCGGAGGGGGTCCGCGATATCAGCGAAGCGGCCCGTAAGGCCCACGCAGGATATGTCAGCGCGGTCGAAGCGAATCTGAAGATGCTCCGAGGGGCATGAGCGGTGCGTGTCAATTGGCAGACCTACTTTGACGCGGGCAAGCGATGCCATGATCTTGCGATCGAGTTGCGTCGCGCGGACAAGCCCGTGCACGATTCCGTCAAAGGCGAGTGTGCGGGTATGGCTGGGAATGCTCCCGGATGTAAACAATGGGGTGAAGCGTACGATCGCTACGCGCGTGACACGTTGCAGACCTGCACACATCTGGCCGATGCCCTGACAAACTTCGGGAACGTTCTTTATGCGAATGGTTACAAATACGCAATCGCGGATAATGCCCGCCCTCAGCGCCCTGTTCTGAATCAGGTTTCTGAGTACAAGGTAACTATCCCAACCGTCGTGCACGATAATGGGGACGGGGTGAAGCACAACGGCGGCGCAGAGGAGTTCTTCAGTGAGCTCACCGCGAAGGTCTTGGACAACTTCGAGAAACTTCCCAACGGCGACGTCGACAAGCTGTCCAAGGCTGCCGATGTCTGGAAGAAATTTGCCAACCACGAGACCATAACCGGTGCGCCTGCCAAGATCAGCGCGATCTCCGCCTTGTTCGACGACATGGACGCCCCCGAGAATCGCGCGAAAATCCAGGAACATTTCGGCACATTGAAGTCCGGTGCTGATTTGTTGGCCTCTGCGTCCAGCAATATCGCATCTCCAGTCGCCGAGTACCACAGTTCGACAGTCGAGGTTGGCGACGCTATCAAATCGGCGATGAACGCATTTGCCTGGGCGGTCGGGCTGCTTGTGACCGGCGCGATTGTCGGGGCAATATTCAGCTTCGGCGGAAGCGTGGTCGCAGCAGGCGGCGGCGTGGCGATAGCGGTCAGCGATACTATAGCGACCATTCGCGGCCTATATACGACCAAACGCCTGTTCGAGATACTCAAGCTCACGCTTGCCGCGACCGTTACCGTCGGCGTCATCGATGCTTTCGGAAAAGTTCCTGACCTCACTTCTTCCCTCGCAAATCTCGCCGCTCTCATCGCCATGAAAGTATTCATCGATGACAACAGCCCTACCACGATACCGGTGCTGGGTGGCGACGATCCGATAACCAAAGAGATCGCGAAGAAGATTGCGGAGCACGCAAATGGCCGCGCTCAGCAAGGAGACGGATCACACTATGTTCCCGGTGTCGGAGCAGCTGAACTCCCCGAGTACGTTCGCAGGGTGCTGGACGGCGAGATCAAGACCGAGGTGAAGCACCTTCCCCGAGGGCGAGTTGCGTATTGGGACCCGGAGAAAGGTAGTGTTGTCATCGAAGACGGAGATGGTGGAACCGTTTTCACTCCCAAGGAAGGTCGAGAATACTTCGACGACCTGTGAGAATGTCGTGGATGGCGGGAAGGGCTTGGCGAATGTCGCTGTCGAAGGACGGTCATGATCGGGAACATGTCATCGGTGCCGACGATTTCCAGATTGTTCGGCGGCTGACTTTCGAACTGGCGAATGTGCCCCGCGAGCCGATGGTCGAGTTGGGTTGGACTCCGGAGAACGGCGAGTTTCTGAAGAAGCTCGCTCGCTCGATACCGTCGCAGGCGGCAGCACCGACCAGGGTCAGGATCGTGGTTACCGGTGAGGAGATCGACGATCCTTCCCAGCCAGGTCGACCCGTTGCCGAAGGGGGGTCTGCTTCGGAAGACGAGATCGTGAGATTCGTGCCCGAGTCGGTCGCGCAGGTGTGGCCGGAGCTGATGCGAGGGGTGTTCGATGCTCTGGGTGCGTTGGAGACGCGTTATCGCACCGGATTCCACGAAGCCGAAGTTTCCCAGGCACTTCGAGCGCTGGACGACGTCGGCGAGTTGTGACGGCCGGTTGTCGCGAATCAGCCGACTTGATCGCGGACGCTGATCGCCCATGGTGCGCTTCTGCTGCCGGACCGCTGGGTCTGGACAGAGTGCGGGGACCGTTCGTGGGCTGGTGACCAGGTGCGCTGAGCGACGATCTCTGGACGTTGCCGAGTTCGGGAGAGGCGCCACCGAACGCCGGGCTCGGGGTACGAGCGAGGTCTGGCGACAGCGCATAGGTCGGTCCGGAAGGGGCCGGCAGGCTGGTCGGGGTGTGATGTCGGAAATAGGGGTGGCGCGGGGTGGTGGGGTGTGCTTATCCTGGGTGCCGTCTTTGTTGTCGGCGGTGGGAGTGCGCGTTGATTTCTTGAGGTAGCGGTTTCGGCGGTTCGCGGGGTGCGGGCCGTGGTTCTTCTTCGCAACCTCAGGAGTGGCGCATGGGTGCACTGTCTTTTTCTGATCTTTCTTTTTCCTGGCCGGATGGGTCTGTCGTGTTCGATGGGCTCGGGGCTGTGGTGCCCGAAGGGCATGTCGGGTTGGTGGGGGCCAATGGGGCCGGGAAGTCGACGTTATTGCGGTTGATCGCGGGGGAACTGCGGCCTGCTCGGGGGTCGGTGACCGTGGCGGGGCGGCTCGGGTATCTGCGGCAGGATCTGGGGCTCGGGGACGGGCTGCGGGTGGATGAGGTGCTCGGGATCGCCGAAGTGCGAGCGGCGCTGCATCGGATAGAGGCGGGCGAGGGGAGCGAGGAGGACTTCGAAACCGTCGGTGCCGCTTGGGATGTGGAGGAGCGTGCGCTTGCGTTGCTCGGGCGGCTCGGGCTGAAGTATGTGGCAGATTCGGCCGAAGGGTTGGATCGGCGACTGGATACGTTGTCGGGCGGAGAGACGGTGTTGCTCGGGTTGGTGGCGCAGCTGCTGGCCGAGCCGCAGGTCTTGTTGCTCGACGAGCCGACGAACAATCTGGATCATGTTGCGCGGGAACGGCTTTACGATGTGGTCGAGCAGTTCTCCGGAACGGTATTGACCGTCGGTCACGATCGGGAACTGCTCGAGCGGATGGACGTGATCGCCGAACTGCGGCAAGGGGAGCTGCGATTCTTCGGCGGGCCTTACAGCGAATACGAGCGGATCGTGGCGGCCGAACAGGAGGCGGCGCGGGCGGCGGTGCGCGAGGCGCGCGGGGATGTGCGCAAGCAGTCGCAGGAGTTGGTCGAGACGCGGATCAAACTGGATCGCAGGCAGCGCTACGGGAAGAAGCAGGCCGACAACATGCCGAAAATCCTGGCGGGAGCGCGGAAGCGGGCCGCCCAGGAGTCGGCGGGCAAGCTGCGCGGCACGCACATCGAGAAGCTGGAGGAGGCGAAGGAGAAGCTCGATCGGGCCGAGGAACTGGTGCGCGACGACAAGGTGATTCGCATCGACCTGCCCGACACCCGGTTGTATCCGGGGCAGGACGTGCTCGAGGTGGAGGACGTCCGGCTGCGGTGCGGACCCACTGTGACGCTGCGGGTTTCGGGTCCGGAACGGATCGCGCTGACCGGGCGCAACGGTGTCGGCAAGTCCACGCTGCTTCGGCAGATCGCGGACGCCCCGCCGAAGGTGCCGTTCGCGTTGCTGCCCCAGCGGCTCGACGTGTTCGATGAGGACCGGACCGTTTTCGAGAACGTCGCCGACCGCGCTCCGCACGCGACTCCCCACGAAATCCGGACTCGATTGGCGCGCTTCCTCTTTCGCGGGTCGGACGCCGACGTTCCCGCGGCGGCGCTTTCCGGTGGAGAACGTCTGCGTGCCGCAGTGGCCACGGTCTTGCTGGCCGATCCGGCGCCCCGGCTCCTCCTGCTCGATGAGCCGACGAACAATCTGGACATGTCCGGCCTCCGCCACCTGGCCGAAGCGCTCGCGGGATTCGAGGGTGCGCTGATCGTCGTCAGCCACGACCCGCGCTTCCTGGACGACATCGGCGTCACCCGCCGGTTGGAGCTGACGGAGGAGGGGGTGGTCGAGGCTGGAATGGAGGGGGCGAGTGTGGATGAGTCGGGTGGGCAAAGTGAATGAGAATCGGGCATTATGATCGGGAACGCCCAGGTCAAGAAGTATGCTTCCCGCGCACGCGGGGATGAGCCCCGGCGCTCCGCCGCCAGCCAGTCGTGCAACCGTATGCTCCCCGCGCATGTGGGGAGGAGCCCCCGAACACGCCCAGGTATCGGACCGCGGCTGCACTCCCCGCGCGTGCGGAGATGAGTCGATCGGCGGTTCTGCACGCCGACCGATTCCCCAGCCAATGGCTACGGTTTCCGGCAGTCCCGATGTCCGCGAACCGGACTGTTCAACTCAGTCTGTGAGTAACGCACTCAGCCTCTTCGGCGCCACTTTCCGGTACCCGTCCCGGATGATCTCCCCGATCTCCCCCCAATCCGGCTCCACATCGAGCCGCACCCCGATCCACCCGCGATGCCCCACGTAGGGCGGTCGGAAGAAGCGGTCAGGTTCTGCGTCGATCAACTCGCCCTGCACCCCGTCCGGGGCGGGCACCCATAGCGCCGGCCCAGGTTCGTCGTACGCGTCCTCGGTGTACATCGTGAAGACAGTCTTCGCGCGCACGAAAAATGTCGGCGTCCCGTGGCTCAGTCGTTCACTCGCCTCCGGGAGCGCCAGGCAGATCTTCCGAGTCCGCGCCAGCGGGTCCATACCGCGCAGTCTAGGCGGACGGTACGGACCCGGCAGCGGATCAGACCAGCCCCAAGCTCAGCTTGAACGACGGCGTGCCGCCGAGCAGATACGCGCCGGCGGACTGGAGGATGCGGTCCTGGGCGACGATGTGCTGGCACATGGTGGTGGTGTCGCGCAACCAGCGGTCCAGCGGGGAGGGGCGATAGATGGCGGCGGTCTGGCGCAGGTCGTAGAGGCGGGAGACGACGCGGCGGGCCGTGCGGAAGGCGTGCAGGCGCGAGAGGGGCAGAGCGGCGCGTTCGTCGGGGGAGAGGTCGTCGAGAGTGCCTCCGGCGCTGAGGATTTCCCACTGACGGTGCATCGCGGTGTACACGCCGGCGCGGGCGGCGTGGAAGTCCGCCTCGCATTCTCCGATCGTCACCTGCGTGCGGTAATCGTCGGATTTGGCGGCGGATTCGGCGCGGGCGAAGTCCAGCGCGGCCCGCATCACGCCCAGTGGGACGCCCGGCATGGTGCGCATGTGCACCTCGGGCTGGCCGAGCGCACCGAAACCGTGTCGGACGCTGGAGAATTCGAGTGTGTGCTCCTCGGGGACGAACACGTCGGCGATGCGGTAGTCGCAACTGCCGCTGCCCGCGAGCCCGGTGGTGTGCCAGGTGTCGATGATCTCGACCTGCGCGCGGGGCACCATGAACAGCCGCGAATCGGGTGCGCCGGTGGCGTCGCGCTCGGCATCGCCGTCGCGGTACAGGAACGCGCCCGACACGACCCAGTCGGCGTGGGTGATCCCGCTGCCGAACTGCCACCGCCCGCTGAGCCGGAACCCGCCCGCGGTGCGCTCGGCCCGGCCGGTCGGGAACAGCAGCCCGGCCGTGACCATGTCGAGACTGCCGAACATCTCCTTGGCGACGCTCTCCTCGAGGAATCGCGCGTAGAGGCCGGTGTCGGAGCCGATCATGGCGCACCAGCCGACAGAGGCGTCACCGTAGGAGAGCGCCTCCACCACCTCGGTCTGCTCGACGGAGGTCAGTTCCGGCCCGCCCCACTCGCGGGCGAATCCCATGCGGAAGACGCCCGCGTCGCGCAGCAGGTCCACGATATCGGCGGGCAGCCTGCGGGCGCGCTCGATCTCCTCGGCGCGCTCGCGCAGCAGCGGTGCGAGTTCCTGTGCGCGGGCGAGGATCTCACCGGAATCGGTGTGGGGCTCGGCGACGACGGTCATCGGACGTTCTCCTTGCTGAGAGGGGTGATGGCCTGCGGGAAGCGGAAGAAGCCGTCCGGGTCGTACCGGTGCTTGATCCGCGCCAGGCGGTCGTGATTGGGCCCGTAGTAGGCCGAGAGGTCGGTGAGCGCGGGGTCGGTGAAGTTCACGTAGGCGGCGCCGGTGGCGTAGTCGCCCATCTCCTCGTAGAGGGTGTCGAGCCATTCGAGGTTGCACCACATGGTGCGCGCGGTATCGGTCGTGCTCCACGAGGTGTCCATGGACACCAGGAACAGCGTGTCGCGGTGTGGGAAGGCGCTGTCGCCCACGGGAATCCGGTTGATCGCCCCGCCCCAGGTGAACAGGGCGACGCCCGCGCCGTCGGGGTTGCCGCTGCCGGGCCAGCGGTCGATCGCGTCGATCACCGCGTCGACGCCGGATTCGGCGAGGGGCTTCGGCGTGCAACGGGTGCGCACCGCGAACGGGTCGCCGGAGGTCTCGTGGTGCAGGTAGTCCTTTGCCTCCCAATAGGTCCGGTCCTCGATGTCGGCCCGGAACGGGGTGGCCGCGGCGAACGCCGGTGCGAGGATTTCGCGCAGTTCGCCGGCGGGGCCGAGATATTGGCCGATCACCGAGACGGCGCCCGGCGCGTCACCGGCCCGGCTCGCGCCGATGCGCGCGGCGAATTCGTCGGGCGCGCCCGCCATGATCTCCTGCATCACGGTGAGCGCGTGCCTGGCGTGGGGCCACTCCCACAGCAGCAGGCAGGTGGAGCTGGGCACGGTGTCGCGCGCCTGGAACGTGAACGATGTGTTGACGCCCAGGTTCCCGCCACCCCCACCCCGGCACGCCCAGAACAGGTCGGCGTTCTCGGTGGCCGAACACACGCGGGTACTGCCGTCGGCGAGCACGATCTCGGTGGACACGAGCGCGTCGGCGGTGAGGCCGAACGCCCGCGAGACCGCCGCGACACCGCCGCCGAGGGTGAGCCCGCCGATGCCGACCTGATCCGAATTGCCCAGCGGCACAGCGAGTTCGTGCCGCTCCAGCGCCTCATAGACGAGTCCGTTGGGTGTGCCGCCGCCGACGGTGATCAGCCCGCGTTCGGCGTCGACCCGAATGTCGGAGAGTCCGCGCAGATCCAGCACCAACCCCGGGCCGACGGAATGGCCCGCGTAGCTGTGCCCGCCGCCGCGCGCGACAAGCGGCACGCCCTCCTCCCGCGCCCACGTGATCGCGCGCGCCACGTCGGTGGTGTCGCGCACCGAGAGCACGGCGGCCGGGGTGATGTCGGCGTACCGCTTGTTGAACGGCGTCCCGGCCGCAGCGAAACCGAAATCGCGGGGATAGCGCACGATTCCGGCGTCGAGGGCGGCCAGGGTCTCGAAGCGTGTGTTCACCGATCCTCCCCGGGACAGGTGCGCCGCACGCCGTCGAACGCCCTCAATTCCGTTGTGCCACGGCCGATCGTGGCCCAACGCCGATCGGCCGCCGACATCCGTGAGGCATCATGCGCCGCAGCGTCTTCCGTGCCCAGCCGGCGGCGCTCGGTGGGCGCATTCCACTCCCACGCCCCGAATTCACGCAGCAACCGGTTCACCGGATCTCCTCCAGATACGAGACCCCGCTGCTACCGCCCGCGCCGTACCGTTCCCACTCCTCGCGCAGCCGGATCAGTCCGTCAGGGGTTCGTTCGGGTTCGGACCGCGTGAAGCCCGAGATGATGTCGCCGCCGTGCAGCACCATCGTGTAGGCCAGGTGCAGCACGCCGTCCTCGTCGCAGAGGCCGTTGAGCGCGCCGCGGCGTACCTTGCCGCCGGCGAACGAGGCCCACACCAGGTCGCCGCGCTGGTGGTAGCGGGCGACGACGCCGTCGTCGCTGTCGGGGTTGCGGAAGCGCCGCCCGTCGTAGTTGATCATTTGTCGGCGTCCAGCAGTCCGGCGGGCAGGGTGAAGGTCGTGCCCGCGGCGAGCGGTTCCAGCGGGTCGCCGGTCACCTCGACGGCGTCGGCGGCGGACCGGAGCAGGTCGGCGCAGCGCGGCGCATCGGCGGCCTCGCACACCACGAACGAGTGCCGCGCGATGTAACCGCCAGGGGGCAAACGTAATTCGGCGCCCGGCTCCACCATCGCGGCCGCCGTGACGAGTCCCGGCGCGTGCTCGGGCACGGTGACCGACCGCACGGTGAGGTCGTGTTCCGGGTAGCCGAACCGGATGCCCGCGGCGGCGCGCCGGGTGGGTGTGGTGGCGGGCCGGTGACCGGTGGCGACGTCCACCAGCACCTCGCCGGGGTCGATGCCGGTGGCGATCTTGCCCAGGAACGGGATGAGGTCGCCGCCCAGCCTGCCGTTGACCTCGATGATGAGCGGTCCGCGCGCGGTGAGCCGCACTTCGGTGTGGGTGATGCCGTTCTCGACGCCGAGGGCGCGGTGCGCGGCGGCGAGGGTGGTCAGCAGGGTCTCGTCCGCGAGCAACGGGTCGGCCCCGTCCACGAGGTGGCCCAGCTCCTCGAAGTACGGTTCGAGCCCGGTTCGCTTGCGCGCCAGGAACATCGGCAGGTACTCGCCCTTGTACACGGCGGCGTCCACGCTGATCTCCGGGCCGACGGCGTATTCCTCAACGATCGCGGTGCCGCGGAACGGGGCGTCGCCGATGGTGCTCGCGCCGGTGGCGGTGGTGAACGCGGTATCGAGTTCGGCGTGGTCACGGGCCAGCACCACGCCCATGCTCGCCCCGAGCGCCTGGGGTTTCACCACGACCGGGTAGCCGATGCGCTCGGCGGCGGCCCCGGCCTGCTCCGGCGTGGTGGTGAGTTCGAAGAGCGGCTGCACCAGACCGGCGTCGGTGAGCACGGCGCGGGTGCGGTTCTTGTCGCGGCAGCCGCGCACACCGGTCGCGGAGAGGCCGGGCACGCCGAATTCCTCGGCCAGGTCGGCGGCGGGCTGCACGAGCGGTTCGTCCCAGCACAGCACACCGGCCACGCGCCTGCGGGCGGCGATCTCGCGTGCCCGCGCGGCGAGGATGTCGTGATCGAAGACGTTCGCCACGACGATCTCGTCGAAATACGCGTCCTGCCAGGTGGGTTCGAGGTTGTTGAGCAGCACCAGGTCCAGGCCGGCGGCGCGGGCGCGGGCGGTGACCGAGCGCACCAGGTACTCGCGGTAGAGCCGCAGCCCGCTGCCGATGACGAGCAGGATGTCGTTGGAGGTCATGGGAATTCCTTCGCGCGTCAGGCGGCCGGACGACCGGCCGCGAGTTCGACTAGGTGGTCGGCGACCAGTGGCGCGGTGCGGAAACCGTCGCCGCCGGTGGCGGCGCGGGCCCACACCGCGGGGCCCGGTTGTGTGAGCGCGGTGGCGCCGACGGTGTAGTGGCAGTGTTTGATGGCGGCGATCCGGTAGCGGTGGGCGTCGGTGAGGATCTGTGCCACGTATGCCCTTGCGGTGTCGGGGGTTTCACCGGGTTCGGTGAGCGAGGTGACGGTGCGGCACAACCCCGACGAGCTGAGCTTGAGCAGCGTGCCCGCGCCCGGCGGCATCAACCAGCCCGTCCCGTCGGCGCCGACGCGCCCGGCGCTGGGCGCGGTGTGCCACCAGCCGGCCAGCGCCGCGGGCGGGCGCAGGTAGACGGTGGTCTGGCGGTGCAGCACGGCCGGGCTGTCGACCAGTTCGGACGTCCACGCGCCGGTGGCGAGCAACACGAGATCGCCGGTGAGGCGGCTGCCGTCGTCGAGCCGCAGTCGCGCGGCACCGGCGTCGACCTCGACCACCCGCCGCCACGGCAGCAGCGTGACGGCGGGCTGCGCGCGCAACCAGGCCGCTGCGGCGTGCAGCACGCGTTCGGCGAGCAGCACACCGGCGTCGAGCTCCAGCAACGCGTGGTGCCCGTGTGGAAAGATGATGTGCGGCAACGCCTGTGGTGCGAGCACCCGGACGGTGAGCCCGGCCTGGGCGGCGGCGTCGGTGGCGGCTTCGACCGCGTCGGCGGGGTAGCCGGTGACCACCCCGATCCGGCGGTAGAACTGCCCGCCGAGCAGCGCTTGCAGCCGCAGCCAACGGCGGTGCAGGGCGGCGGCCGTGCGGGTGGCCCCGGGATCGCCGGGCGCCAGCGCGCGCACGGCGCGGTGGTGGTCGAACGAGCCCGACGCCGGGTTGGGGATGGGTCCGCGGTCCACCACCGTGACCCGGTGCCCGGCCCGCGCGCACCGCACGGCCGTGATCAGGCCGGTCACCCCGGCGCCCGCGATCACGACGGCGGTCATCTCAGGCCCTCACCTGCGGCAGGCGGGGCATGCGGACGGGTTCGATCGCGCGGCGCGCGACCACGTCGTCGAGCGCGCTGCCCGGCAGCATGTCCGAACCGGCCAGCGCGGCCGCGGCCAGGTCCACCAGGATCGGCGCGGCGCAGCGCACCAGCACGTCGACCTGGTGGCAGTAGTCGCCGCCGTCGGTCGCCGGGGTGCGATCCAGCCGCGCCACCTGCTGGGTGAGGGTCTCGGCGGCCCGGTTCAGGCTGAATCCCGGCAGTTCGTAGGCGGCGCGGAACCGCGCGACCATCCGCCGCGCGTCGTCGCGCCCGCGCGGGGAGACGGGCAGTTCGCCGCGCCATACCCACGCGTCGGCCTTGGCGGCCACTCGGTTCCACGGCTCGACCAGGCGGGTCCTGGTCAGTGCCACCAGTTCGTCGTGGCTGAAGCTGGTGCGCTGGAACTCGGGGCTGTTGGCGGCCAGGTGGAAGCGGATCAGGTCGCGCGGCACCCGGGCGGCCAGATCGCGCCCCCACACCAGGTGCCCGCGGCTGGTGGAGAACTTCTCGTGCCGCAGTTCGTAGAACTCGTTGGTGAGGAACAGTTTCGGCAGCGCGTAGTCGCCGAGCGCGAGCAGCATCGCCAGCCCCGAGATGCCGAACGGGTGGATATTGTCGATACCGAGGAAGTAGACGACGGTGGCGCCGGCCTCCGGCCGCCACAGCGAGTCCTCGGAATCCGGTTCCAGGCCGCGGTTCTCGGCCGCGAGCAGGGCGCAATACGTCGTCCACGCCACCGGTTCGGCGTTGGGGTTCACCACCTGGCCGGGCAGGCCCGGCGCGGGGATGCCCCACGAGATCGGGTAGGTGACGGGAAAATCCAGCAGTGGGCGGGACAGCAGTTCGGCGACCACCTGCGCGGCGTGGGGGCGAAGCAGTCCGGCGGCGTCGGCGAAGTGGGCGCGCAGCCGCTCCCGGTACTCCTCCAGCGGGAGCACGAGCACTTCGACTTCGCGGATCTCCAAGCGCTCCTCGGGGTTTCGTGTCGAGCGCGGGTCCAGCAGTTCCCCCGCCGTCACCGCGTGACCGCAGCTCTCGCACAGACCGCCGCCGGTGTCGGCCAGGCAGACCGGGCAGGTGCCGGCCACGTGCCCGTCCACCAGATACTCGCCGGTGCCGGGAGCGTAGGGAAAGGGCATGGGCCGCAAGCGGAGTGCGCCCTTGTCCCGCAGGTCGGTGACGATCCTGGCGACGTAGGAGGTGAAGCGGCGCTCCCACCCGGTGAACGCGTCGACGGTGATGCCGAGCGCGGTGAGCGTGGACTCCACCTCCTTCGCGGAGCGTTCCACCAGCGCTTGCGGGGACAACCCGAGTCGGTGGGCGGTGGTGGTGACGTAGGTGGAGGTGTCCTGGACGCCGGTGCCGAACAGCACCTCGCGGCCGGCGGCGCGCGCGTAGCGGGTGTAGACGTCGGCGGCCAGGAACGGGCCGGCGATGTGGCCGAGGTGCAGGTCGCCGTTCGCCGTCGGCGCGGGCGAGAGGACGATGGTCGGCCCGGTCACGGCGACACCGCATCATTCTCGGCGGCAACGCCTTTCGGGTCCGCCGCGTGCCTGCGCAGGAACGCCGACGACATGTCGGTGTCCCACCACACCGCGTACCACTCGAAATCGGTGTCGCCGACATTGCGGACGTGGTGGGTGGTACCGGGAATCAGGTGCGCCACATCGCCCGCGACGAACGCGCGCCGCTCGCCGTCGACGTCCAGTTCGGCGCGCCCGGTCAGGGCGATGAACAGTTCGTACTCGTGATGGGCGTGCGCGGCCGAGACCTGCCCCGGCCCCAGCACGCACCACGCGCCTTCGAACGGCGCGTTGAGCGCGGGCCACGGCAGCAGCCGCTCGGAGGCGACGCCGTACGCTTCGGTGAGCCCGGCCCGGTCCAGGCTGCGGATCTCGATCATGCCGTCCGGCTTTCCGGGAAGGCGCCCGCGGTGACGTGGCGGCGGTCGAGCATATCGTCGACGATGTCCTGCGAGCGGTGCGCGAGCACGCTGATGAGGGTGTCGGAGATGCCGTGCGTCGCCTCGTTGACGCCCTGCAGATACACCGCGCCCCAGGCGGATTCGCCGAGATCCAGGCGGTAGCGGCGGCTCACCGCGGGCTCGGTGATGCCCAGGTCGGTCAGCAACGCGCCGACCAGGGCGGGCATCCGCTGCTCGTAGCCGGTGCCGAGGAAGACGTGGTCGCAGCGCAACGGCTCGATCTTGCCGGTGCGGCGGTCGCGCAGCTCGAGCACCACCTCGCCGCCGTCCATCCGCGCGCCGGTCACCTCGGTCATGGCGCGCACGGTCGAGCGCCGCCGCCCCAGCATGCGCTGCTGGTAGAGCATCGCGTAGATCTCGTCCAGGAACGGCGGGGCCAGGCCCGCGTAGTTGGTGAGGTGGACCTCGTCGAGGATGCGGGCGCGCACCTCGGCGTCGGAGTGGTAGAAGTCGTCCACGAACGAGGGAAAGAACAGCTCGTTGACGAACTTGCTGGTCTGGTAGTTCTGCAGGCCGATGGAGCGCATGAGCAGCGCGGGCGTGCTGTGCGGCAGGTCGGAGTGCAGCGCCATGAACATCTCCGCCGCGCTCTGCGCGCCGCCGATCACGACGGGCCTGCTCGGCCGGTCGGTGGGCAATTCCGCGACGCGCGAGGTGTATTCGGCGCTGTGCGCCACCCGGTCGGCCGGCAGGCCGCGGAACACCTCGGGGACATGCGGGTCGCGCCCGGTGCCCACCACCAGGTCGCGGCAGGTGACGGTGTCGCCGTCGGCGAGGGTGACGGTCCAGCCGATGACGCGGCCGTCGCCGGTGCGCCGCGGCGCGAGGGCCACACAGCGCGCGTTGTAGCGCACGCGCACCCGCTCCAGCGACTGCGCCACCCACTGCTGGTACTCCGACAGCTCCCACCGGTAGGGGTTGAAGGTCGACAGGTTGACGAACTCGTCCAGGCGGCGGCGCTCGTGCAGGAAGTTCAGGAAGGAGAACCGGCTGCGCGGGTTACGCAGGGTGACAAGGTCTTTCAGGAACGACACCTGGCTGCGCGCCCAGGGGAGCAGCAGGTTGCGCTGCCACTTCACGTCGGGGTGCTGTTCGAGCAGCAGGGTCCGCTGCGCCAGGTGCGGCGCAGTGGACTCCTCGAGCGCGACGGCCAGCGCCAGATTGGCCGGACCGGCGCCGATGGCCAGGACGTCGACTTCGTGATCGGTCACAATTCCACCTGAGTCTCGATGGGAAGCTCTTGCTCCGGCCCAGTCAATGCCGTGCGGTGGTTGTCCGACAGCGATCGGCCCGTCCGCACGACAACCGGCCGACAGCCCGGCCCGCGACGCCCGCTCCGGCGGCTCGTCCGCCGATTGACGGTTCTTGCCCTGCGACCCCACCGGTCAACGCCGCGCTCTGCTGAGCTGGCCAGATGAGCACACACCACGCCACCGGCGGGCCGCCGGTACGGATCCGGTCACTCGCGCGGCGCGTCGTGGCGGGCGCGCTGGCGCTCTCGTCTCTCGCGCTGCTCACCGTCGCCTGTTCCGAGGAGCAGGAGACCGGCGACCGCGGCATCATCAGCTACAACGGCACCGAACCGCAGCGCCCGCTCGTCCCGGGCGACGCGACCGATCGCGACACCGTGAAGATCGTGGGCGCCCTGTTCACCGGGTTGGTCGAATACGACACCGACACGGCCGAACCGCGCAACGCCGTCGCCGAGTCGATCACCACCGCCGACTCGCGCGTCTACACGATCACCCTGCGACCGGGCTGGACCTTCCACGACGGAAGCCCCGTCACCGCAACGAGTTTCGTGGATGCGTGGAACCACACGGCCTACGGCCCCAATGCCTTGCAGGGTGGGCCGTACCTGTCGAACATCGCCGGCTACTCCGAGGTGCACGCGGGTGCCGCGACCGAGATGTCCGGCCTGCGCGTGGTCGACGACCGCACGTTCGAGGTGACGCTGTCGGCACCGCTGTCGGCGTTCCCCACCCAATTGGGGTACGCGGCGTACTTCCCGCTGCCCGCGTCGTTCTTCGCCGATCCGGACGGGTCCGCGCGCCACCCGATCGGCAACGGCCCCTTCCGTTTCGCGTCGCACGAGCCAGGCGCGAACATCGTCGTGCACCGGTACGACGAGTACGGCGGCGCGCGCAAGCCGCAGGTGGAGGGCGTCGAGTTCCGGTTCTACGCGGCGCTCGAGGACGCCTACGCCGACGTGGTGGCCGGCGCGCTGGACTACCTCGACTTCGTTCCCGCCGACGCGCTGGCGGGCGGCCGGTACAAGGCGGAACTGCCGGGGCGCAACCTGTCCCACACCTACCTGGGTGTGCAGTCGCTGTCGTTCCCGGTCTATGACTCCCGCTACGCCGATCCGCGCCTGCGACAGGCGATCTCGATGGCGATCGACCGGAAGTACGTGGTGGACAAGGCCTTCGACGGTGACAAGATCCTGGCCGACGGGCTGGTGCCCGCCAAGGTGCCCGGCCATGTCGCTAACCAGTGCGGTGACCTGTGCGTCCACGATCCCGCGCGGGCGCGGGAACTGTTCGAGGCCACGGGATTCCGAGGTCCGATCGAGCTGAGCTCCAACGACGACTCGGCCAACCAGGTCTGGATCGACGCGACCTGCGAGACCATCACGGCCGCGCTGGGCCGGGAGTGCCGCTACGCGCCCGTGCCCACCTTCGGCGAGTTCCGGGCGCGCATCAACGAGCGGACGATGACCACGGTGTTCCGGTCCGGCTGGGTGGCGGACTACCCGTCCATCGAGAACTTCCTGAACCCGGTGTTCCGCACCGGCGCGGGCGTGAACGGTACCGGCTACTCGAATCCGGAGGTCGACGCGCTGCTGGCGGCCGCCGACGCCGCACCCACCGAACGGGAAGGCTGGGCGCGGTATCAGCAGGCCGAGCGCCTGATCCTGGCCGATATGCCGGCGATCCCGCTGTGGTTCCAGAAGGTGCAGTCCGGGTGGTCCACCCGGATCACCGATGTGGCCGTCTCGCAGTTGCTGCAACTGGACCTGTTCGCGGTGCGCCTGGCGTGAGATGACCCGGGCCGGAAGGCGTTGGCGTCCAAGGGATGTCACCGCCTTTCGCGTGCCGTCAGTCGAGCGAAGTGACGCCGCCGCTGACGTGCAGGCGGTGCGGCGTGATGATCACCGCCTCGGTGAACAGGGTGCCGAACGCCTCCGGTGTGCCGAACATGGCGCCGATCCGCTCGGCGTACTTGGCGGCGTAGCGCGGCTCCTCGTGGGCGGGCGGCACGCCCTCGGCGCGGGCGGCGGTGCCCTCGACCCGCACGATGTCGCGGCCGATATCGGTGACGTCGAGCGCGAGGCTCACGCGCGGATTCGCCTCGATATTGCGCAGTTTCCGCTTGCCGGGCTGGCTGTAGAGCAGGAAGGTGCCGTCCTCGCGGGCCAGGAACCACACCGGCACGCTGGCCGGGCTCCCGTCGGGGCGCACGGTGGTGAGCCAGGCGATGAGGTTGCTGTGCAGCCGGGCCTCCACGTGGGCGCGGCGGTCTTCGGGCAGGCGCGAAAGCAGGGTCATGATCGTCCTCGGGGAGTGGGTGTGGGGGAGTGACACGCGAACGCCGTCCGCCCGGCACGGTGCGCGTGCCGGGCGGACGGGTCGAGCGTGCCGGATGATCAAGTGGCGCTGTCGTTCTCGCGCATCCCCGCGTAGGCGAACCAGGCGGCGGCCAGCCCGAGCCCGCCCAGCAGCGGCCAGATCCCGGTGCCGAGCCACTCCCACGCCAGCACGCCCAGCGTCGGGCCCAGCGCCATGCCGAGTCCGAACGTGGCCTGGTGTGTGCCGATGTAGCGGGCGCGCACGGCGGCGGGGAACGACGACGGATGCGCGAACATGGTGGGCCCGTTCACCATCACACCGAACACGAACACCACCGTGGCCAGCAGCACGGGCGCTGCGCCGAACCCGGCGAAGGCGTAGCCCGCGACACCGAGCCCCATGATCGCGGTGCCCACGGCCGCCACCAGCGGCGCCCTCAGGTGCTTGACGTAGGCGGTGATCTTCAGCTCGCACAGGATCAGCACCACCGACGCGGTGACCAGCACGGCGCTGTACAGGCCGGTGGAGAAGCCCTCGGCCGACAGGTTCAGCGGCAGCGCGACGATGTACTGCACGTAGATCACCGAACCGAGCAGGCACGAGGCCAGGAAGAACAGGTAGCGGCGGTCGCGCAGGATCACCCCGTAGCCCGCGCCCGTGGTCTCGGGCTCGTCGTCGGTATCGCGCACGGCGGTGACGTTCGGCACCAGCAGCAGCACCAGCGCGGCGTAGGCGAAGGCGGTGGCGGCGTCCAGCCACAGCAGCAGGTTCCAGTCGATGAGGATGATGCCCGCCGCCAGCAGCGGGGCCAGCGCCGCACCGGCGTTGAGCGCGATCCGCATCATGGAGAAGCCCATGACCCGGTGCTCTTCGGGCATCAGATCGCCGAGCATCAGCGCGGCCGCGGGGCGGTAGGCCTGCGTCACCAGACCGGTCGCGGCCACCGCGACCAGCAGGGGCGCGAACAGGCCCGGCGTGGCCAGGAACGGGATCGCCGTGAGCAGCAGTCCCGACCCGGTCATGGCCGTGATGATCGTCGCGCGCGGACCCAGCCGGTGGGCCAGCTCGCCGCCGAGCATGGTGCCGAAGATGGCGCCCGCGCTGTAGGCGGTGAGCGTGAGACCCGCCTGCCCGACGGAGAAGTCGCGGTGGATCAGGTAGAGGACCAGGAAGGTCTGGACGAAGGCGCCGAGCTGGTTGATCAGCACGCCCGCCAGCAGGAACAGCACCGGGCGCGGCGTCTGTCGCAGGATGGCGAGCACCCCGTCGCGCTCGTCGGTTTTCGTGGCGTTCATCGCGGGAATCCTTCGGTCTCAGCGCAGCAGCGCTTCGACGGCGCCGAAATCGAGCGCGCCGTCCAGCGCCGTGTAGGTGCCCGCGCCGAGCAGTTCCCGCGCGGCGGCCGCGGCCTGGCCGTAGGCGGCCTGCGCGAGTGCCGGGCCGAGGCTGACCCGGCGCACCCCGATCGCCGCCAGCTCGGGCACGGCGGGCGCGCCGGGGCCGACCATCACGTTCACCGGCAGCGGCGATTTGCCCACCAGATCGGCGAGGGTGTCCAGGTCGAGCAGGCCCGGCACGAACAGGCTGTCCGCGCCCGCCTCGGCGTAGGCGGCGGCCCTGGCCAGCACGTCGTCGAAGCGGCCCGCGGGCTCGCCGATGCCGAACAGGTAGACGTCGGTGCGCGCGTTGATCACCAGCGCGGGCAGCCCCGCGGCCGCAGCGGCGTCGCGCGCGGCGCGCAGGCGCGCGGCCTGGTCGCCGGGCTCGAACAGCGGCCCGCCGGGGGCGGTGGAATCCTCGAGGTTGATCCCCACCGCGCCCGCCGCGATCACGGCCGAGACCGTGGCGGCCACGTCCTGGGGAGTCGGTCCGTAACCGCCCTCGATATCGGCCGTGACGGGCACGTCCACCGCCGCGGCGATCCTGGCCACCTGGCCCGCCGCCTCGTCCCTGCTCAGCCGCTGGCCGTCGGTGCGGCCCAGCGCCCACGACACGGCCGCGCTGGTGGTGGCGATCGCGACCGCCCCGGCCTGCGCGATCACCGCCGCGCTGATCGGGTCCCAGGCGTTGGGCAGCACGAAGGTGCCCTCCGCGTGCCACGCCCGCAATGCCTCGGCCCGGTCCTGCTGGTTGTCCTGCGCCACGTCGGCTCCTCCTGAGTCGAATCCCGGATCTGTGCACGTAACTGGTCGAACGCGACGAACCTAACCCCGCGCGCCGCCTCCGGCGCCCCGTCGGCGCCGGGTGCGGACAATCGAACGTCAAAGCCGGACAACATCTTCGGGCTCACCGGCGATAACCGCGGTCGTCGAAGCCGATGGCGGCGCGCAGCGGATCGGACTCGTCGTCGGGGCCGCGCCGCAACGCGAAGCGGTCGGCCTCCTGCGCGAGCAACCGGCCCAGCAGCGGCGGCATCACGTACCGCTCCGGTTCGGTCAGCACGTGCAGCAGGCCGCCGTCGATGAGGCTGTCCATCGCGTACTCCGCCGACTCGATCGACAGGTGCAGCGTCCGCGCGAGCGTGGCCGGGGTGACCTCGCCGGCGCCGCCGGCCAGCATGTGCAGCACGTGCTTGGCCAGCGGCGGGCGCGCGAGGTAGGCGGGCAGCACCGCGTCGGCCAGGCCCACGTCGCCGATGCGCAACCAGTCGGCCACGTTCACACCCTCGCCCAGGCGCGCCGCGATCTCGGACAGCCTGCGCCCCGGCTGCGCGGCGATCTTGCGTCCGGCGATGGTGAGCGCCAGCGGCAGATGCTCGCAGAACCGGGCGATCCGCCCGGCGGCGGCCGATTCGGCCCGCACCCGGTCCTCGCCGATGAGCAGGCGCAGCAGATCCTCCGACGCCCCGGCGGGCAAGGGGCCCAACGCGATCCGGCGCACACCGTCGAGGCCGAGCAGACGGGCCCGGCTGGTGATCACGATCTGGCTGTTGAGCGAGCGCGCCAGCAGTGGACGCACCTGCGGTTCGTCGCGCACGTTGTCCAGCAGCACCACCACGCGCCGCTCGGCCAGCATGGACCGGTACAGGCCGATCCGGTGCATATCGTCGCCGGGCACCTGATCGGGCGGCACGCCCAGCGCGTGCAGGAATCCGGCCATCACCTCCATCGGCTCGGCCATCTCGCCGCGCCGGGCGGACAGGTCCGCGAACAGCTGCCCGTCCGGGAAGTCGCTGGTGAGCCGGTGCGCGAACCGCAGCGCGAACGCGGTCTTGCCGATGCCGATCGGGCCGCGCACCACGACCGGGACGCGGGAGTCGGCCATGCCCGCCGTCGCCGAGAGCGCGCTCTCGAATTCGGCCGTGCGCCCGACGAAGTCGTGCGGGCCGATCGGCAGTTGCGCGGGCCGCGGCCTGCCGGACTCGCCGGCCTCCTCGCCCGGCAGTACGGGCAGCGGTTCGGTGGGCGCGCCGTCGCCGCGCGCCACGCGCCAGCGCTGCTCCCACTCGTCGGGATCGCCGCCGCACGCCCGCGCGAAGGCCAGCGTGACGGGCAAGGTCGGCAGCCGATGGCCGCCCGCCGCGTCCGACAGGACCGACGGGGAGTACAGGGCCGCACTCGCCAGTTGCCGATAGGACGGATTGCCCGCGGCCGCGCGGAGTTTGCGTAGATCGCTCGCGAACGCGGCGACCGGACCCGATCCGGCATCGATCGGCTTCTCTCGTCTCCCCATCGGTGCTACCACTCCCTGCCTGCGTCGCGGCACACCCTGCCCCGGTGCCGCAGCCTGGTAGCCGACGACCGTGTCGGCTTCCCCCGTGACGCGCGCTTTCACGGTCGCGTCCCGGGGGACGCGGCACCGCGCGTCCGGCGAGTCCGGTTTCCCGTTCCGAGATCGTCCAATCGCCGGATGAACTAACGGCGTCGCCGTGGCGTGCACCAGGCGACGTGCCGTCCAACCCTGACTCGCGCGGTGCGGCCGGTCCGCCCGTCGCACTTGTTGTGGACTACTTGACCAAAACAATTTTGGTCATTTAAACTAAAACACATCACGGGAGGAGATCCGATATGGGATACGGACATTGGGACGATTCGGCGTACCGGGCGGGCAAGACCTACCGGGCCAGCCGGGGGATCGACGACTTCGGCTACACGGCCGATATGCGGGCGCAGCCGTACGCGAGCTGGACGGCGCATCCGGACCTGGATCCGCTCGGCGTCACGCGCGAATGCCGCGACTCCGCCGAGCACGGGGCGTCGCTGCCGATCGCGGTGCTGTTCGATGTGACCGGCTCGATGCGGCAGGTGCCGATCGTCATGCAGGACAAGCTCGGCAAACTGCACGGGCTGTTGCAGCGCAAGAAGTACGCCGACGATCCGCAGATCCTGTTCGGCGCGGTCGGCGACGCCGACACCGACCGGGTGCCGTTGCAGGTCGGGCAGTTCGAATCGGACAACCGGATGGACGAGCAGCTGCGCAACATCCTGCTGGAGGGCGGCGGTGGCGGGCAGAAGTCCGAAAGCTACGAGCTGGCGGCGTATTTCATGGCCACCCATGTCGTCACCGACGCGTGGGAGCAGCGCGGGAAGCGCGGCTACCTGTTCCTCATCGGCGACGAGCTGAACAAGCCCCGTCTGGCCTCGCGCCACATCCGCGGCATCATCGGCGATCACGTGCGCCAGGACGTGCGGGTGGAGTCGATCTACCGGGAACTCCAGCAGCGCTGGCACGTGCACTACATCCTGCCGAAGCAGTCCAGCTACTACGACGATCCGGAAATCGAGCGGCACTGGACCGCGCTGCTCGGCCAGAACTTCCTGAAGCTGGACGATCCGGCGGCCGTGTGCGAGCTCATCGCGCTCACCATCGGGCTGGGGGAGGGGCGCGTGGACCTCGACGGTGGGCTGGCCGACCTGCGCGACGTCGGCTCGGTCGCCGAGATGACCTCGGTGCGCAAGGCGCTCGGCCCGCGCCGGGCCCTGCCCAGGGGATCGAGCTGAGCGATGAGCGAACCGCACATCATCGTGGTCGATCTGGGTTTCGGTGACGCGGGGAAGGGGGCGACGGTGGACTGGCTGTGCGCGCGGCGCACGGAACGCGGGGTGTCCGCCGTCGTCCGCTTCAACGGAGGTGCGCAGGCCGCGCACAACGTCGTGACCGGCGGTCGGCACCATACGTTTTCACAGTTCGGGTCGGGGACCTTCGCGGGCGTGCCGACCCTGCTGTCGCGGCACATGCTGGTGGAACCGATCGCGCTGGCCTCGGAGGCGGAGCGCTTGGCCGCACGTGGCGTGCGTGA
The DNA here is from genome assembly GCF_003315035.1 of Nocardia puris. GTDB lineage: Bacteria > Actinomycetota > Actinomycetes > Mycobacteriales > Mycobacteriaceae > Nocardia > Nocardia puris. The sequence goes on along the minus strand of NZ_QNRE01000001.1, from coordinate 326,408 downwards.
TCCGTTGTCGCTGATACGAATCGACGAGCGGGCGTTGCTCACCACACCGATCCACATCGCGGCCAACCGGGCGCGCGAGGACGCGCGCGGGGACCGCAGGCACGGGTCGTGCGGACGGGGAATCGGGGAAACCGCCTCGTACGCCTTGGAATTGGACGCGCCCACCGTGGGCGACTGCCGGAATCCGAGAGTGCTGCGGGCGAAATTGCGTTCGCTGGCGGCGCATTACGGTGCGCTGATCGCGCCGAGTGAGCACCGGTACGAGCCGATCGACGACCTGGTCGACATGTATCGCGAGTTCGCCGCGGCGGTGCGGATCGTGGGCGAGGGGGAGTTGGCGGTGCTCGCGCGGCGCGGGCGGTTGGTGTTCGAGGGCGCGCAGGGCGCCCTGCTGGACGAGTGGCGAGGATTCCACCCGCACACCACCTGGTCGACGGTCGAGCCGCGCCACGCGCGGGCGATGCTGGCCGAGATCGGCGCCACCGCGTACACGCTCGGCGTGACCAGGACCTACCAGACCCGCCACGGCGCGGGCCCGCTGCCCACCGAGGACGCCGCGCTGGATATTCCCGAGCCGCACAACACGTTCGGGCGCTACCAGGGCGGGTTCCGGCTCGGGCACCTGGACCCGATCCTGTTGCGCTACGCCGTCGCGGCGTGCGGCGGGATCGACGGGTTGGCCGTCAACCACCTCGACGCCGCCGGAACAGGCTGGGCGGCAAGCGGTTACCTGACCGACGGCGGTGTGGTGACGGACCTGCCGCTCAGCCGGTGGCAGGATCTCGACCATCAGCGCCGGCTGACCGAGCTGCTGTCCACCGCCGAGCCGGTGCTCACCGAACTACCGGCCGACCGGATCTCGTGGTTCGAGCGCACGCTCGGCGCGCCGGTGGTGCTCACCGCCGGCGGTCCCGACCGCGCGGATCGCACCCCGGCTCGCGCGGAGGCCGCCGCCTGAGGAGGATGGGCGGTCGTGGATCAATCCGTTGTCTCGGTCGACGTGGTGGCGCTGCGGTTCTGGGCGGACGACGCCGGCGTCACCCTCGGCGTCGCGCCCCGCGCCCACGAACCCTTCACCGGCGAACTCGCCCTGCCCGGCGTGCTGCTCGGGCGCGGCGAGCGGCTGGCGGTGGCCGCTCGCCGCGCCGTGCACACGAAACTCGGGGTGCCGGAGGCGGCGATCGGCGCGGTCGGTCAGCTGATCACCTTCGACGAACCCAACCGCGATCCCCGCGGCCCCACCCTCTCCCTCGCGATGTGGGCGGTCGTCGCCCCGCACGAGGGTCCCGCCGACTGGGTGCCGTTCGACGAGGTGCCCGCGCTGGCGTTCGACCACAACCGCATCCTCGAGGTCGCCCGCGGCTTGCTGGCCCGGCTGCTGTGGAAGGACGTGGCCTTCACCCGCGCCCTGCTCGGACCCGAATTCCCCGCCACCCGCGCCGTCGACCTGGCCGCCTCGCTGCTCGGCACGCGCCCCGACCCCGCCAACCTGAACCGCACCCTCGCCGCCGTGCCCGGCCTGCACCGCACCGAAGAGCGCCGCCGTACCCGGGCCACCGGCCGTCCCGCCGCCGTCTGGGCGTTCGAGCCGGGAGAGTAGGCACACACCTGCCGCCGAGTGCTCGCGTCACCTCTTCGGCTGTGCCCCTGAGCGACCGACCTCGCTGTCCGGTCTCGACGTGGTCCGCGCCCGAGGCGAGGCCCGTCCGGCGCGTTCGACTCGTCCGAAGTGAATGGGTGGGTCCGACGGGGCGCGCCGCTCTATTCTCGAGCGGTGGGGAGACCATGCGATATCTGCGCCAAGCATCGGGGTGAGGGTCCACTGGTGGGGCCGGTGCTGTTCGAGGACGACCTCGTGGTCGTCACGCACCGTCCGCTGTCGGAGGGCCGGCTGCCCGGCTATCTGTTCGTGGAACCCCGTCGGCACACCACCGGCGGCTTCCCCGATCTGACCGATGCCGAGGGCGCCGCGATCGGGCAGGCGGCGGCGCGCGCCGCGCGCGTCCTGCGCCGCGAACTCGCGCCCCGGTACGTGTTCTCCAAGATCACCGGCATCACCTGGGAGCACTTCCACCAGCACGTTTTCGCCCGGGACCACGACACCCCGGACGACGTGCCGTGGCACTCGCCGGACTTGTGGGCCGACGCCCCGCCCTTCGATACGGATGCGCTCGAGCGCCTGTGCGCTCGCCTCAGGGAGCGGTTCTCGGACCCGGCCCCGATATCCCCGCCGAGGTGAGGGCGTCCGGCATCCGCATCGTCGAGGCCGCTGCGCACTCCCGCGCCGGCCACGGGACGGGCACGGTTCGGCCCGCTTCTTCCGCGCGTCGGACGGCGTGTCGCCCGGGGGACTAAAGTTGTGGTCTGGGCGGTTGCAGCGGTCGGTTAGGGTGTTCCGATCGCGGCGTGGAGAGGTGGTGGCATGACTCAGCACTCGGTCGAGGCGAATGTCGAGCAATCGGCGGGTACCGCCTCGAAGGCGAACGGCACGGCGCCCACCTCGGTGAGTTCGCCCGCGCCCAAGGTGACGCCGAACACCATGCCGCAGCGCCAGCCCGGCGCCACGGCGGCCGTGCCCACCTCGGCCTCGCGCCGCGTGCGCGCCCGCCTGGCCCGCCGGATGACCGGTCAGCGCGGCATCGCGGCGGTCAAGCCGGTGCTCGAGCCGCTGGCCACCGTGCACCGTGAGCTGTACCCGAAGGCCAACCTGAACCTGCTCCAGCGGGCCTTCGACGTGGCCGACGAGCGCCACGCCCACCAGTTCCGCAAGTCGGGCGACCCCTACATCACCCACCCGCTGGCCGTCGCGAACATCCTCGCCGAACTCGGTATGGACACCACCACGCTGGTGGCCGCCCTGCTGCACGACACCGTCGAGGACACCGGCTACTCCGTGGAGCAGCTCACCGCCGACTTCGGCGAAGAGGTCGCCCACCTGGTCGACGGCGTCACCAAGCTGGACAAGGTCAACCTGGGCGCCGCCGCCGAGGCCGAGACCATCCGCAAGATGATCATCGCGATGGCCCGCGATCCGCGCGTGCTGGTGATCAAGGTGGCCGACCGCCTGCACAACATGCGCACCATGCGCTTCCTGCCGCCGGAGAAGCAGGCCAAGAAGGCCAAGGAAACCCTCGAGGTCATCGCCCCGCTGGCCCACCGCCTCGGCATGGCCACGGTCAAATGGGAGCTCGAGGACCTCGCGTTCGCGATCCTGCACCCCAAGAAGTACGACGAGATCGTGCGCCTGGTGGCCGACCGCGCGCCCTCGCGCGACACCTACCTGGCCAAGGTGCGCGCCGAGATCGTCAACACGCTGGCCGCGTCCCGCATCAACGCGATCGTCGAGGGCCGCCCGAAGCACTACTGGTCGATCTACCAGAAGATGATCGTCAAAGGTAAGGACTTCGACGACATCCACGACCTGGTCGGCATCCGCATCCTGTGCGACGAGGTGCGCGACTGCTACGCCGCGGTCGGCGTGGTGCACTCGCTGTGGCAGCCGATGGCGGGCCGGTTCAAGGACTACATCGCCCAGCCGCGCTACGGCGTCTACCAGTCGCTGCACACCACCGTCGTCGGGCCCGACGGCAAGCCGCTGGAAGTGCAGATCCGCACCCAGGATATGCACCGGACGGCGGAGTTCGGCATCGCCGCGCACTGGCGCTACAAGGAGACCAAGGGCAGGCACTCCGGCGACTCCGCCGAGGTCGACGACATGGCCTGGATGCGCCAGCTGCTCGACTGGCAGCGGGAGGCCGCCGATCCGGCCGAGTTCCTGGAGTCGCTGCGCTTCGACCTGAAGTCGCCGGAGATCTTCGTGTTCACGCCGAAGGGCGATGTGATCACGCTGCCGCAGAAGTCCACGCCGGTCGACTTCGCCTACGCCGTGCACACCGAGGTGGGCCACCGCTGCATCGGCGCGCGCGTGAACGGCCGGTTGGTCGCGCTGGAGCGCCAGCTCGAAAACGGTGAAGTGGTCGAGGTTTTCACCTCCAAGGCGCAGAACGCGGGCCCCAGCCGCGACTGGCAGAACTTCGTCGTCTCCCCGCGCGCCAAGGCCAAGATCCGGCAGTGGTTCGCCAAGGAGCGCCGCGAGGAGGCGCTCGAGAGCGGCAAGGAGCAGATCTCCAAGGAGGTCCGCCGCGTCGGGCTGCCGCTGCAACGCCTGATGAGCGTGGACGCGATGACGGCGGTCGCGCACGAACTGCACTACTCCGACATCTCCACGCTCTACACCGCCGTCGGCGAGCACCAGGTCTCCGCGCACCACGTGGTGCAGCGGCTCATGGCCCAGCTCGGCGGCATCGGCGACGTGGAGAACGAGCTCGCCGAGCGGTCCACGCCGTCCACCACGCCGAGCCGTCAGCGCGTCACGGGCGACGCGGGCGTGCTCATTCCCGGCGCGCCGGGCACGGTGGCCAAGCTGGCCAAGTGCTGCACCCCGGTGCCGGGCGACGAGATCCTGGGCTTCGTGACCCGCGGCGGCGCGGTGAGCGTGCACCGCACCGACTGCACCAACGCCGGGTCGTTGCAGGAACAGGCCGAGCGGATCATCGACGTGGAGTGGGCGCCCTCACCCTCGTCGGTGTTCCTGGTGGCCATCCAGATCGAGGCGCTGGACCGCACCAGGTTGCTGTCCGACGTGACCAAGGTGCTGGCCGACGAGAAGGTGAACATCCTGTCCGCGTCGGTCACCACGCACGGCGACCGCGTGGCGATCAGCAAATTCACCTTCGAGATGGGCGATCCGAAGCACCTCGGGCACCTGCTGAACGTGGTGCGCAACGTGGAGGGCGTGTACGACGTCTACCGCGTGACGTCGGCTACCTGATCCGGGCGCGCAATGCCCGCCCGGTGCGGCTCGCGGGGTGAGCGCGCCGGTCACGTTCCCGCCGTGCGCGTCTCGGCATCGCGGGCCCCGATGGTGTTGTGCCACCGTCGATTCGGGGTGTCTCGCGGCCTGGTGTGACGAACCCGGACAGCGTCGCCTGACGCGGCTGACTTCCTATCGTGCGGTCAGTTGTCCGGGACCATGTCAGTACGTCCACATCGTGGGATAGCGGTCTCATCCGTGTGCGATCGGGTCTACCATCGCAAGGTGCTTCCGGGTCGGGTGCCCACCGGTCGAGTCGCCGGCGGGCCGCAGGTTTGCCGACCACACTCCGGCCACTCTGGCAAATATTTGGCGAATTTCGGTCTCCCCGTGGCACTCTCGCGTGCGCCGATCGGAAACTTGCCGGGTCGAGTTCCGGGTCACGCCCGGATATATCGGGTAGGCTGCCACCTTTCGCGGAAAGTTTTCGCAGGTGCGACAGTAATAGCCGGAATCTGTTACGGTCTATTGCGTTTCATGGCGTTGAGGGTAGTCGCGGCAACGGGAACTGATTGCGGATCGCTATGACTGATCATTCGGTACGACTCGCGGGACTGGTGGCAGCGACCACCGTCGCCGTCGCCACCGCGACGGCCGGTTCCGCGTACGCCGATCCGCCGGATTCCGCGAGCCCGACCCTGCCGGTCGCCGGCTGTCCCGCCCTGTACGCCTTGGGTATTCAGGGCACGGGGGAATCCTCGCCCGACGCGGCGCCCACCACCGACACCGGCATGCTCTCCACCGTCTTCATGCCGCTGCTGGCCAGGGCCGCCGACCCGAGCCTGGTGGCGCGCGCGTACGTGCCCTACGAATCCGGATTCGGCGGCTTCACCGGCGGCGCCCCGGTGCCCTACGCGGAGTCCGTGCAAGGCGGGTTGACCAGGCTGCGGGACATGGCGCGCGACGTCGCCGCCCGCTGCGCCGACACCCGGTTCGCGATCGTCGGCTACTCGCAGGGCGCGCACGTGGCGTCCCTGTTCGCGCAGGAGATCGGCCAGGGCCGCGGCGTGCTGCCCGCCGAGAAGGTCGCGGCCGTCGCCTTGTTCGCCGATCCCACCCGCAACCCCGGAGCGCCCCTGTTCCCCGGTTCGCCCGGAAAGCACACCCCCGATCCCGCGCCGGGCACGGCGGGCGAGCGCGTCGCCACCATCGCGGCGCTGCCGCAGACGCCGGTCAGCGGCGGCGGCATCGCCCCCGACCGCGATGTCGCGCCCAACTTCGCCGCGCTCACCGGCCGCGTCGCGAGCTTCTGCGCCGCGGGCGATCTCGCGTGCGACGCACCGGAAGGCGCGCCCATCCTCAAGGCCGTGGCCGGCGTCGCGGGCCAGGCGAAGGTCAGCGGCGGCGATCCGATCGCCTCGCTCACCTCCATCGCGCAGGCGCTGGCGTACACCTCGATCAAGACCGCGAGCGCCGTCGTGAACAACGACGTGCAGGGCTCCACGATCGCGAATCTGTCGCTCTCGCCGCAGAAGTCGATCTCGCAGCGCCTCGCCGAGGCCTCCGATCCGCGCACCCCGCTGGACCTGAACGCCGCCTTCCGCGCCGTGCTCAAAGTCGGGGTGATCGGGCTCAACGCGGTCACCACGGTGGTGCGCTCGGTCCTCAACCCGGCGGCCATCTCGGAGCTGGCCACCGCGGGCCTGACCAACCCGGCCGCGGGACTGTTCCTGCTCGGCGCGCGGCTCATCGACGCCACGACGCAGCTCGTGCCCCCCACCACGGTGTCCCGCCTGGTGAACCAGGCGTACCAGGCCGTGGTACAGAACATCACCGACAATCGCGAACTCCTGGACCTCACCACCTGGGTGCGGTACTGGGACACGGTGCAGCGCCACGGCGCGTACAGCACCGCGGCGGTGGCCGCCAACGGAGACGCGCCGACCCGCTTCGTGGCCGATTGGTTCGCGGCACTGGCCCGCGACCTGGCCGACCGCTTCGGCGGCGGCGCCGCACCGCAGGGGCGGCTCCCCGCGCCGCCCACCGGATTCTCAGGGGGCGGTTCCGGCGCGTCGGCTACGCCGAATTCGTCCGGTACGGGACAATTTCCGTTCGGGACAGGAGCCGATGGCGCCTCATCCGGGGGCGTGACCTCGATTCCGCCCACCGAGCGACCCGGCACCGACGCCAACGCCTACCCGTTCTCCACGAACTGATCGCCGAGAGGTCCGACGATGCGATATCACGTGCTCTCTGCGGGAATGGGGGAATGTTGAAGTCGTACAAAAACCTGTCGCGATGGTACGACGCCCTCGAGCCCGACACGGGCGCGCCGACCGCACCGCAGCAGGATCAGGCGCGCCTGGACGACCCCGAGGACGAGGGCCCGGCACGGTATCCGCACTACATTCGCGAGACCGAGGTCGACCCCGAGGAAGCCCGCGCCCGCAACGAGATCCCCGCGGATCTGCCCACCCGGCGCAGCGAGTTCACCGGCGGCTGGTCGGACTGGGTCGCCGACCGCGCGCCCGGCCCCGACGACGACTACACCCCGCGCGACGGCGCGGTCGTGCACTTCCCGTGGCCGGAGGACGACGACTACGACGACGAACCCCTGCGCGAGCGCGAGCCGCAGCCCCGGTCGCTGCGTGAGCATCCCGCCTCGCGGCGCGGGCGCGTGGTGGTCGTGCTGATCGTCGCGATCGTGCTGCTGGCCCTGGCCGCCGCGGGCGCGCTGTACCTGGTGCAGTCCTCGGGCCAGCGGGCGGCCACCGCGCCCATGACGCCGCCGATGCAGTTCACCGCGGGCAGCGCGCAGGCGGGCATCACCTCCGGCTGCCAGGCGGAGCGGAGGGACCGGATCGTGCGCAGCGCCGAATCCGGCGGCACCCACTCCGGCCCCGACGCCATCCTGGCCTTCCAGTACGCCTACTACGTCGAGCGTTCCGGCGAGCGGGCCAGGGCGGTGGTCGCGCCGGACGCGCCCATCTCGCCCGCGCCGCTCATCCAGCGCGGCATCGACAGCGTCCCCGCGGGCACCACGCACTGCGTGCGCATCGCGACGGTGGGCGAGCACACGTACTCGGTGGAGGTCACCGAGTACCGGCCGGGCGGCGCGCCGGCCACGTACAACAAGCAGACGGTCACCACCGCGGTGATCGGCGGCCGCACCCTGATCACGGGCATCACGGCCGGATGAAAGAGAGCTGAGAACGATGGGAGAGGACTGGAGCCGCTGGCTCGACGAGGCCGCCGAGGGCGCCCCGCCGGGACGCCAGGCGCGCGCCAAGGCTCCGGTGGTACGACTGCGGCGCGGCAAGCGCGGCGACGACGGCGGGGACGGCGGGGACGGCGATCCAGGGCAGCGCCCGATCCTGGTGGTGGGCGGCTGCGGCGGCGCGGGCACCACCACCACGGCGCTGGGCATCGCGGGGGAACTGGGCGCGGCGGGCACGCCGACCGTGGCGGTGGACGCGACGGCCGCGGGCAGCGATCTGGCGCTGCGCGGCGCCGACGAGCACCTGCACCCGATCAGCCTGCAATCCTGGCTGTACGGGCGCGGCGACGACGAACCGGCGCCGCTCAAGGAATGCCTGTCGCGCGCCACCTCGGGCATCGGCCTGCTGTGGCGCGACGAGACGCCGCTGCGCAGGCGCGCCACCTACCTCACGGTCGCGCGCGCCGTGGAGGTCGCGGGCTTCACCGCCGTATACGACGGCGGCAGCCCGATCGCGGGCCGCCAGTTGCGCCCGCTGCTCGACGACGCCGATGTCGCGCTCATCCTCGCGATCCCGTCGCGCCCCGACGCGGCGAACCGGCTGCGCGTCACGCTGGAGTGGCTCGACGACCAGTTCGGCGAGTCGAGCGAGGGGCAGGGCAACGGCATCGTCGGCGATGCCACCATCGTCGTCTCGCACCAGCAGCCGGGCGGCGATTCCCGGGTTGCCGACCATTTGCGCGAACACCTGTCGGGCTGGGTCCGCGATATCGCCGAGGTGCCCTACGACCCGCACCTGGCGCGCGGTGAACTCGTCCGGCACACCGCGCTCGCGCCCGAGACACGCAGGGCTTATGGGCGACTGCTCGCCGGAGTGGCATCATGACGGCCGCCATGAGGATTCGCCGCAAACTCGCCCCGCGCCCGGCGGGCGTCGTCGCCCCGCCGGAGTCGCGCCGTGCCCCGGTGTGGGACCGTCCGGTGCCCGGCATCGGCCGCGCGCCGCTGCTGTGGCTGCTGGGTGTGCACGGCGGTTCCGGAGCCACTACGCTCGCGCATGTGCTTGCGCCCGCGGCGGATTCGAGCCGCCGCTGGCCCGGCGTCTTCGAGCGCGAATCGCCCTTCGTCGTCCTCGTCGCCCGGGAGACCATCGCCGGGCTCACCCGCGCGCACGACCTGTTGCGCCAGCACCACTTCGGCTTCGGCGGCCCCTCGGAAGTGCTCGGCCTGATCACCGTGGCCGCCCGGCCCGGCAAGATGCCCGCCGAGATCCGCCGCTACCGCGAGGTGGTCGGCTCGCTGGCGGGTCCGCTGTGGCAGGTGCCCTGGTACGAGGAATGGACGCTGGTCGAGCCGGAACAGCTGCCGGTGTGGACGCCGGGCGATCCGGTCCCCGAGCGCAAACGCCGCGTCGACCCGCTCACCGAGGTGCCGCCCGAGGTCCGCGAACTGGGCGCCGACATCGTCGCGACCGTTCGTGAGAAGCTCGACGGCGCAGCGGATTTCGACGACGAGCAGGAGGCGCACCTGTGATCGTTCGCGTCGCCGGAACACATCTCGAGAAAGGCATCCGATGAGCATGTATCTGCTAGCCGCGCAGGACGCGTACGGCGCCGTGCTGGCCCAGGTGGGCAACCCGACGCCGGAGGCGCCCCCCGGATCCGACAAGATCCTGCAGCTGGTGCGCTACCTCACCTGGTTCGTGCTGCTGTCGGGCGTCTGCGGCATCATCTACGCCGGCGGCCGGTTCGCGTGGGAGAAGTGGACCGGCGGCGGCCTGGAATCGCCGAAGATGGTGGCGGGCGCGATGATCGGCGGCGTGGTCGCCACCAGCGCGGGCACCATCATGAACGCCGTCATCGGCACCTAGAGGGAGCGCCATGCCGACGCCGCGACCGTCCCTGGAACTGTCCGCCTACAAGCAGATGCCCTCCGAGGTACTCGAACCCATCATGCAGCTGCTCAACTGGCTGCTGTGGTTCGTGCTGCTGGTGTGCCTGGCGTGGATGATCCTGTCCGCGGGCCGCCTGTGGATCGCGTTCCGCACCGACCTGGCGGCCAACGACGCCTCGCACGGTGTGCTGATGAGCCTCATCGGCGCGACGGTCGCCAGCACCGCCTCGGGGATCGCGTTGGCGTTCCTTCCGACGTGAGCCGGCCGGGACCGGAGGGGAGCGGCTCGATGAACCGCACAGTGGCGCAGCCGTTCTCACTTACGTCGGCGTCGGCGTGCCTCGGCACGACGGCGCTGTCGCACGCGGACACGGCTGCGTCGGCGCGCAGGAATCCGGCAGCGGCCCAGCCGCGCACGGGTGCCGGGGTGCGGTCGCTCACCGACGTGGTGGCACAGCCGCTCATGAGCGCCACGGCGCGGGTACACACCCACCCGTCGGCACGCCCCATTCCGGCGCGCGGACGGCGCGGTGCCCGCCGACCGGCCGCGGGTGTGGTCGGCGCGGTGCTGCTGGCCGCGGCCGTGGGCTGCGGCGGCGGTGACGAGGCCGCGGGCCCCGACCTGTCCGAACCGCCGAGCGGCGTGCGCTGGCAGAGCTTCCAGGGCGTCGCGCTGCCGCACACCGACCAGGGGCCGAAGACCGAGGACGGCGGTGCGGCAACGGGATTCGACCGCACCCCGCCCGGCGCGGCGGTCGCCGCCATCACCCACACGGTGCGCCTGTCCGTCGCCAGCGACAGCCAGTGGCCGAAGGTGGTTGCGGCGGAAGTGATTCCGAGCACAGCGCGCGACGAGTGGTCGGTGGCGCGGGTGCAGCTGTCCATCACCGGACCCGCCGATCCGGAGTACGCCCCGCGTTTGCTCGGCTACCGGATCACCGAATACACCGAGCAGCGATCCGCGGTGGACGTCTACACCGAATACTCCGATGGCTCCCGCGCCGTGAACCACACCGTCGTGGAGTGGTACGCCGAGGACTGGAGATTACGACTGCCCGAATCGGAGTCGACCGCACGGCCGGTCGACGCCATCGACGAACTACCCACCGACATCGTGACTTTGGAGGCGCCGCAGTGAGCGAGAAGGGGTCGTACGCGCGCGACCGCGTCTCCTTCGGCGGGGTCGCCTCCGCCGCGCTGCTCGCGCTCATCGTCATCGTGGGCGCGGTGGTGTACCTCAACCGCGACGAGGCGACACCCGACACCGGCGACGCCGAACTCACCGCCACCACGGGCGAGGGCTTCGCCACCCCCGAGGTCGACATCTTCGGCAGGCGCGTCGACGTCCCGAACAACCCTGCGGGACAACCGCTTCCGCAGGATCCGTCGCTGCAGCGCCACTCCGGCGATCCCGACTGGCTCACCGGCGCGCCCGTGGGGACCACCGAACCGCGCGGCTGGCAACGGGTCTACGGCGCGTCGGTGCCGTTCTCGACCTCCGACGGCCCGAGCCGCATCGAGGACGGCTTGGCGGTCGGGTACGCGCACACCCCGCAGGGCGCGGCGCTGGCCGCCGCCCAGATCACCTACCGCCTCAACGCCCGCCCGGCCGACCGCGACCTGTACGTGCGCCAGGTGCGCGTCTCCGCGCAGCAGATCGCCGCCTACGATCGCGCGCTGGAGGAGGACCGCCTGCCCGAGCAGCAGCCGGAGAAGGTGACCAGATACTTCGTCGCCCCCGACGCGTTCAAGGTGGAGAACTACGCCGACGATCTCGCCATCGTCCGGTTCGCCTCGCGCGGGCCGGTGGTCGACGGCAGACAGCTGTGGGCCGCCCTGCGCCTGGTGATGGTGTGGGACGCGGGCGACTGGCGGCTCAAACCCGCGACGAGCAACGGCGCTCAGACCGAACTGATCGAATCGCTCGAGGGGTGGACGCGATGGTGAGCGCGACGCAAACCGAGGAAACCCAGCAACCTCAGCAACACCCCACCGTCCAGCTCGTGAGAAAGGCCCGGGTGCCAGTTGCCAGTCCGGATCGAGTCCCTGCGACCAAGCGAGGGGTGGACAGCATGGTGAAGAAGCTCCTGACGATCTTCGCGGTCATCTGCACGGTGATGATCGCGACGCCGACCGTCGCCTACGGTCAGACCTACGGCTTCGACGAGACCTGCAACGAGATCCACGACACCCTCGACGACGTCGGCCTGCCCGGCATCTCGCTGGGTGACGCCGCCTCCGCGGTGTGCAAGGCGGGCAACGCCGCCTCGCATCCGGGCGACGCGGCCACCACGGTGAAGGACGCCGCGTGGGACTCCACCTTCGGCAAGGTGGTCGACTCGCTGATGAACGGTCTCGGCGAGGCCATCATCCTGGCGCTCACGTTCTGGATGAACGTGCCCAACGAGGCGGCCAGCGACGGCGGTTCGCTGTTCACCAAGATCCAGGACTACACCTATCAATTGCAGATCCTGCTGCTGATCGCCTCGGTGATCCTCACCGGCGCGAGACTGGCCGAGGCCAGACGCGGAGCGGCGGTGAGCGAGGCGGCCGAATCGTTCCGCATGTTCGCCAGGGTGGTGTTCAGTTCCTGGATGCTGGGCGCGGTGATCGTGGCGGGCACGGTGGCCTCGGACCGGTTCGCCGAGTGGATCATCAACGACTCCACCGACGGCAACGCCAAGAACATGGCCGAGCTGATGGTGAAAACCAGTAAGCTCCAAGCCTTCTCGCCCGGCCTGGTGCTGATCATCGCGATCGTCGGCCTGCTCGGCGCGCTCGCCCAGATCGTGTTCGCCATCGTGCGCCAAGGCCTGCTGATCATCGCGGCGGGCGCGCTGCCCCTGGCGGCGGCCGCGTCGGGGATGAACGTCGGTAAACAGTCGTATCAGAAGCTGATCGGCTGGATCATCGCGTTCATGCTGTTCAAACCGGTGGCGGCGATCGTGTACATGATCGCGTTCACCACCGCGGGCCACGTCGACGGACTCACCTCCACCACGGGGCTGCCCGACGGCGAGGAGGCCCAGCGCATGTTGGTCGCGATCGTGCTGCTGTGCAGCGTGGCGTTCGTGCTGCCCGCCCTGATGCGCCTGGTGACCCCGGCCGTCGCGACCGTCGGTTCTGGCGGTTCGGGTCTGGCCTGGACCGGCGGCGCCGTGGTCGGCGCGCTGGCGCTCGGCGCGATGGGCACCAAGGCCGTCGGCGTGAAGGCGGCCGCGGGCCCCGGCCAGGCCGGCTATGTGAGCGGCAGCGGTTCGGGCCCGCGCCCGCCGGGTGGCGCGGGCCGCGGTGGCTCACCGCGCCCGGCGCCGCCTCCGCGCGGCGGCGGTGGCGGCGGGGGAGCGGCGGGTCAGACGCCGCAACAGGCCGCGGCCGGGGTACCGTCCGGTGCCTCGCGCGCGGCGGGCCGGGCGGGCGCGGCCCAGGCCGCGACGACACCGCTGCGCAACGCCGACCAGTCCATGGGTGACGTGGCGGGCGACCGCTGGGCGAACCGTTCGCCCGACCTCGGGAGGAGCACCATTCCGCGATGACGACCGACACCTACGAGCGCCGTTCCTACGGTCTGTGGCAGAAGCCGCGCAGCGCGGGCCTTTTCGGCCTGCGCTGGGAGGAGACCGTCATCGGCTTCGTCGTCGTGATCACGGCGCTGCTCTGCGCGATGTTCGGCGGCTTCAAATGGGGTCTGATCGTCGGCGGCACCGGCGCGTTGATCATGGTGCCCCTGGTGTGGCGCACCGGGGGCCGTTCGGGCTACGAGACGGGATTGATGATGTTCAACTGGATGCGCTCGCGTAATCGCGGCGAGCACGTGTACCGGGGCGGCCGCTTCTCCCGCATCCCGGGCGGAGTGACCCGGCTGCCGGGCCTGCTGGCGCCCTCGAAGCTCTACGAGGGCATCGACGCGGGCGGCTACAGCTTCGGCATGATTCACCTGCCGCAGTTCGCGCAGTACACGGTGGTGCTGCGCGCCTGGCCGCAGGGCCACGAGGCGGTGGACCAGCCGGTGATCGACCGCTGGGTCTCGGCGTGGGGCACCTTCCTCGCCTCGATGGGCCAGACCAGCGACATCGTCGCCGTGGTGCCGGTGATCGACACCGTGCCCGAGACCGGAAACCGTTTGCTCACCGAGGTTTCCGCGATCACCCGGCCCGACGCGCCGGACCTGGCTCAGCAGGTGATGTACGAGCTGGCCACCGAACTGCCGCAGGAGCGGGTGCAGCTGCTGCCGCGCGTGGCGATCACGTTCAAGGCCACCACCGCCGAGCGGCGCAAGAACCCCGCCGAGGAGGCCGTCGAGATCGGCCGCCGCCTGCCGGGCATCTGCGCGGCGCTGGCCGAGGCGGGCGTGCGCGCCCAGCCCATGTCGGCCGACGAGGTGATCTCCTTCATCCGGCGCAGCTACGATCCGGCCTCGCAGGCCGATCTCGAGGTCGCCGCCTCCGAACCCGAAGGGCACGGCCTGGATTGGGCCGACGCGGGCCCGATCTCGCACGATGAGAAGTGGGATCACTTCGTGCACGACGGCGGCCGCTCGGTGACCTGGGAGATGGACGCCGCTCCCGAGGGCGCGGTGGACGAACGGGTGCTGCAGCGGTTGCTCGCGCCGAATCCGGAGGTGCCGCGCAAGCGCATCGCCATCGTCTACCGTCCGCATTCGGCCGCCGACGCCGCCGAGATCGTCGACGACGACTTCAAGAACGCGCTGGTGGCCCAGCAGAGCGAGCGCGGCGTGGTCTCGGCCGCCGCCACGCTGCGCGTCGGCGCCACCCAGCAGGCCCGCGAAGAGCAGGCCAGGGGCCACGGCGTGACCCGCTTCGGCGCGCTGGTCACGATCACCGAGCCGATGCGCGGTGACCTGCCGCGCATCGAGGCCATCACGCGCGACCTGTCCACCCAGGCGCGACTCAAGATCCGGCGGTGCTACCGGTACCAGGCGGCGGCCTTCGCGGCCTCGCTCGGGTGCGGGGTGATCCTGCCGGAACACGCGACCATTCCGAAGGCATTGGCGGGGTGAGCGATTCATGGCACGGGACCACGAGCCTCCGGTACGGGAGCGCGACGAGGCGGCACGCCGGGCACGCCGGGAGCCGGAGGGCTACCACGCGGGCTACGACGAAGCGCCGCAACGCCGCTCGGGTCGGGGCGCGCCGCGTATGAGCGGCGACGAGCGCATCGGCGTCGACGAACGCCGCGCGCCACGGGACGGGGAACGCAGGCCGCGTCCCCGCCCCGACGGGGCCCGTGCCGAACGTCCGCACGGCGAGCGCGGGTATGTCGAACGCCCGCACGGGGAGCGTTCGCTCGGCGACCGCGCCAGGGCCGAACGCGCCGCCGCCGAGCGCGCCAGGGCGAGCGCCGGGCGCGGCAGGCCGCCCCGCGAGGAGCCGGCCCGGCGCGGCAAGCGGCCCGCCCGCCCGCGCGCCGACGATGCCGCCGACCGCGCGATGGGCGTGTCCGACAAGGCGGCGCAGCGCGCGAAAGCCAGGGCGGAGAAGAAGAAACAGTCCGGGCCGCCGCTGCTCGACGATGTCACGCGGGCGCGGCTCGAGGAGACCGCGCGCGAGGGCTCCGGCCTGCGCGCCGCGTGGGCCGCCTTCCGGGTGCGCACCGACGATATCCGCCGCCGCAACTACGCCGCGCGCGCCGAGCTCACCGTCGAGGACGGATTCGACCGCAGCACAGCGCAACTCACCGCCCGCGGCTACGCCGGGCCGGGCGGCGGACGGATGAACGTGGTGGGCCGCCCCGTCGAATACCGCGCCACCACGGCGCAGGTCGCCGGATTGTGGCCGTGGTCGGTGGGCGCGGGCGCGCCGCTGATCGGCACACCGCTCGGCTCGCACCTGCACACCGGCGCGCCGGTCTGCTTCGACCCCATGAACTGGTTCATGCGCGGCAGCTTCATCACCGCGCCGAGCCTTTTCGTGCTGGGGCTCAACGGTTTCGGCAAGTCCTCGCTGGTGCGCCGGATCGTGCTGGGCGGCATCGCGCAGGGCATCACGCCGCTGATCCTGGCCGACGTGAAACCCGACTACCGCCGGATGGTGGAACTGGTCGGCGGCCAGGTCATCGACCTCGGCTACGGTCACGGCAAACTCAACCCGCTGGCGGCGGGCGTACTCGGCTCGGTGGTGCCGCTCCTGGACGAGTTCCCCGCGCTGCGCCTGCAGGTGCTGCAGGATCTGCGCGCCCGCCAGGTCACGCTCATCGCGGGCCTGGTGGAGCTGGTGCGCGGCGCGCGCGTGCGCGACTACGAGGAGACCCTCATCGCCACCGCGCTGCGCATCCTCTACCAGGAGGGCAGCGGCTACACCCCCGACCGGCCGCCGATCATGGAGAACCTGCTCGAGGTGATCGTCGCGGGCGGCGAGGAACTCCAATTGGACGCGGGCGCCGACGATCCCGGCGAATACCAGATCGCGATCAAGGAACTGCGCCGCTCGCTGCGCGCGCTCACCCAGGGCCCGTTCGGCGCGGTGTTCAACGGGCAGACCTCCGTGCCGATCGACACCGACGCCGTCGCGGTGTGCATCGACGTCTCGCACATCCCGACCGGCGACAAGAAGCTCAAGGCCGCCGTCATGCTGGCCTGCTGGGCCGACGGTTTCGCCTCCGTGGAGGCCGCGCACGTGCTGGCCGACGCGAATCTGGGCCCGCAGCGCTACTTCCAGGTGGTGATGGACGAGCTGTGGCAGGTGCTCGGGCTCGGCGACTTCATGGTCGACCGCGTCGACGAACTCACCCGTCTGCAGCGCGGCCTGGCCACGGCGCTGATCATGATCAGCCACACCATCAAGGATCTCCAGTCGCTCGGTTCGGAGGCCGCCATCGCCAAGGCGCTCGGCTTCCTGGAACGCGCGCGCGCCAAGATCTTCGGCGCGCTGCCCGCCGAGGAGGTCAAACGACTCGACAGCACCGTCCCGTTCACCTCCGCCGAGGAGGAGATGGTGACGGGATGGTCGGCGCCGCAGGCACTTACGGGTGAGGCGCTCAAACCGGGACAGCAGCGGCCCTCGCCGCCGGGCACCGGCAAGTTCCTGCTGAAGATCGGTGAGGACCGCAGGCCCGGCATTCCGTTCCACATGGAGTTCACGCTCTCGGAGAAGGAGAGCGGTATCCACGACACCAACCAGCGGTTCAGCGAATTCACCGGCGGTACCGGCCGATCCGGCGGCACCGGCGGCGAATCCCCGAACGGAAGTGCGGCATGAGATACCGTCCGGTAGGCGAAGCTGCACAGCGCTGTCGGACGGGAGCGAAAAGCCGAGCGCCCCAACGGGCGTCCGGCGTGTGGAACCGGGCGCCGCATCGGGCTGCGGCACTCGGCGAGAGGATCCGGGCGTCGCAACGGGCGGTGGCGTTCGGTGGAAGGGGTGCCGCATGATGCCGCATCGTTCGTATCGCAGGGTCTCGCCGGAGGTGCGCAAGGCCGCCGTGGAGCAGGTCCTCGCGCTCACCGGCACGCTGAGCAGCGAATCCGAGGCGTGCCGGGTGGTGGCCGATCAGATCGGCGTGCACACCAATTCGGTCCGCAACTGGGTGCGCGCGGCGGAGGGCCCCGGCCTGGAGCGGATGGACGCCGTCGCGCTGCGCCGCAAAGTGGCGCTGCTGCAACAGCAATTGGCCGCGGCGGCCGAGATGAACCGCACCCTCGCCGACACCTTGAACGAAGCGCAACGGCGCACGTGACCGCTCCCGTCGAGGTGAGGGCACCGTGAGCGCCAAGGGGATCCTCTGGGGCGTCATGAGCGTGGTCGTCGGGCTCATGGCACTCGTACTTGTCGTCGTGCTGCCCGCCGTGGAGGACCCGTGCGAGGGCCAGTCCGTCCTCGGCCCGTCGGGCACCGACCTGCCCCCGCTGGGCGGTGTCGCGCCGGGGGATCAGCGCGTGGCGGCGGAATCCACGGACGCGCAGGCGAATCCGACCGCGACCGCGACGCCGTCGCTGGCGGCGGGTGTCGGTCCGATCCGGCGCACGATGCCGATGGCGGCGGGCACCTACACCGTCTCCGACGTGTTCGGTTCGCGCGGCGGCGGGCACCGCGGCGTCGATATGGCCGCGGCCGACGGCACGCCGATCTTCTCGGTGTCCGACGGCCGCGTGGTGGCGGCCGGACCGGCCTCGGGCTTCGGCAACTGGATCGTGGTCGACTCGATCGACACCAACGGGCGCGGCTATTCGGCGGTCTACGGGCACATGTGGGATCACGGCGTGCTGGTGCGCGTCGGCGACACGGTGCGTGCGGGCCAGCAGATCGGCCTGGTCGGTTCGGCGGGCGAATCCACCGGCCCGCACCTGCATTTCGAGATCGTGCCGGGCGGGCGCTTCACCGGCGGCCGCCAGATCGACCCGATGCCGTGGCTGGACGGCGCGCCGACACCGGATCTCGGTGGCGCGCAGTGGTATTCGGCCGACCCGCGCTGCCAGCTCGGGTTCGGCACCGCGGGCGGCGCGCTGGCGGCGGGCAAGGTGCCGCCGGAACTGGAGATCTGGTACCGCCGGGCGGGGTCGCTGTGCCCGGAGATCACGCCCTCGCTGCTGGCGGCGCAGGGACGTCAGGAGTCGGGTTTCCGGCGCGGTCTCACCTCGCCCGCGGGCGCGCAGGGCCTGGCGCAGTTCCTCCCCGGCACCGCTACGAGCACCAACCCGGACGACGGGCGCCCGTATGTCATCGACGCCGACGGCAACGGCGTGGCCAGCGTGTGGGACGACGGCGACGCGATCATCGGCCAGGGCCGCTACATGTGCGCCATCGCGGGCAAGATCAAGCAGTGGCAGGCCGAGGGCCGGGTGCAGGGCGATCTGACCTCGCTCACGCTGGCCGCCTACAACGCCGGCGAGGGCGCGGTACTGGCCTCGGGCGGCATGCCCAACCAGTACGCGGCGCACTGGTCGGAGACGAGGCCGTACGTGGCGAACATCCTGGCGATGGAGGCGCAGTACCGTGCGCCCGGCTCCACCGGGCGGTTCAGTCCGGGCGAGGGTTCGCCGGGCGAACAAGTGGTGGAAGCCGCGCACGACTGGCTCGGCACCCCGTACGTGTGGGGCGGCGGCGGCCCGCAGGGGCCCAGCGACGGCGGCCTGGACGGACCGGGACTCACGGCGGCCGCGGTGTTCGCGGCCTCGGGCGGTGCGGTGACGTTGCCGCGCACCGCCGAACAGCAGTGGGAAGCGGGCCGCGAGGTGTCGATGAGCCGCGCCGAACCGGGCGATCTGGTCTTCCACTCGTTCGGACCGCGCGGGCCCGCCCAGGTGGGCGTATACGCCGGGGACGGGCGGATGATCCAGTCCGTGCCGGCGGCGGGCGCCGGTGCCGGTGGCGGTGTGCGCGAGGTGGCGGTTCCGGGTGACGCGCGGGTGCGGAGGGTGCTGTGAACGGGAGACGTGCGGGAACCGCAGGGCCGGGCCGCGACGCGCGAGCCGTTGCGGCGGGTCGCCGATCCGGTGCGGGCGCGCGCCCGCCCGGGGTGGCGCGCGATCTCGCTTCCGGTCGCGGCATCGGCCGGGGGTGTGCCGGCGGATGCGGTCGTGAGGGTGTCGCGCGCGAACACGCCGGAACTCGGGAGCCGAATGGGCGGGCGCGGTACGGGTCCCGCCGGTTAGCCTGGGTGGACAGGGTGAACGCGCGCGCGAAACTGGTGGTGATGCTGGTGCTGAGCGTGGCGATGGTGGGTGCGGCCTGCGGCAGCGACGACGGCGATCCGGAGTCCGGTGCGCCGGGTGCCGCCACGTCGACCACGCGGTTGCTCGAGGAGGTGCCCGCGCCCGACCCGGTGACCCCCGACGGTGTCGCCGTCGCGGCGCTGCAGGAGATCTTCACCTGGTACCCCGCCACCGAGGAACCGGGAGACTCCGTGGACCGCGCGCGGAAGTGGCTGGGCCCCAGCATGATACGAATGCTGGACACCGAGCCCACCGGTGCCGAGGCGCCGAGACCCTCACTGCAGTGGGCGGAGTGGGCGCAGGCGGGCGTCACCGTGGAGGCGTTCACGTTCGCGTCGGGGGAGCGGCCGCCCGAGGGCGCCGATCCCGCGGTGCGGCAGTACAAGATCGGCATCGAGCAGACCGTGGTGCGCGCCGACGGGCGCCGCGAACAGCTGCCGCCCGCCACCGTGATCGCCACGGTGGTGCAGACGCCCGAGGGCTGGCGGCTCGACGCGTTCCGCTGACGACAGGCATTACCCCGCAAGGCCATTCGAGGAGGCAGACATGGCGAAGAAGAAAAAGGTCACGGATCCCGCCGACCCGGGACCCGATCTCGGCCTCTACGCCGTCTACGCCGGTTTCGGTGTGCTCGGAACCCTGTGGATCGCACTGCAACTCGGCAACCGGATGTCGGCGACGCCGCAGGACTTCCCGATCAACCCGATCGAGATCGTCGCGGGCCTGGCGCGCGGGCGCTTCACCTGGCCGACCGCGTCCACGGTCATCGTGCTGCTGGTGCTGCTGACCGTGGTGGCGATCATCCTGGTGCGCAGGCAGTTGCGCAAACGACAGGGCAAGGGCGCGCTGCCGGTGGACGAGAAGGCCCAGTACATGGGCTCGGGCGGCGCGATCTACGGCCTCACCGAGGCCGGGGTGCGCGAGAAGGCCGAGCAGTTGGGCATGCGGCTCGGCTACGACGACGCGCCGGGCGTGCCGCTGGGCATCGGCGTCGCCGACGGCGTGATGCTCTACGGCTCGTACGAGGATCTGCACCTCGACATCTGGGGTCCGCGCCAGGGCAAGTCCACCTCGCGGGTGATCCCGGCGATCCTGTCGGCCATCGGGCCGGTGCTGGCCA
Source organism: Nocardia puris (assembly GCF_003315035.1). Classification (GTDB taxonomy): domain Bacteria; phylum Actinomycetota; class Actinomycetes; order Mycobacteriales; family Mycobacteriaceae; genus Nocardia; species Nocardia puris. The sequence continues at coordinate 305,695 of NZ_QNRE01000001.1, read as the reverse complement.
CCTCGAACAAGCGCGACGTGGTGGACGCGACGCGCGACGTGCGTGAGTCCAAGGGCAGCCCCACCTTCGTGTTCGACCCGCAGGGCGTCGCCGACGAGAGTCCCAGCTGGTACTGGAATCCGCTGGCCTGGGTGGACGCCGGGCGCGAGGGGTGCGAGATGCGGGCCCAGCGCCTGGCCGGTCACTTCGCCGACGCCGACAATGGCGGCGAGAGCGGCAAATCCGACGACAACTTCTTCGATCCGGAAGCCGAGGACCTGCTCGCCGCGCTGTTCCTCGCCGCGGCGGTGGCCCAGCGACCCATCACGCAGGTCTGGGGCTGGGTGACCAATCCGGTCGACACCGAACCGATCGAGCTGTTGCGCGGCGTCCGCCACGACTTCATCGCCTCGGGTCTGGCGATGCAGTACAACGCCGACCCGCGCACCCGCAGCGGCATCTTCGGCACCGCCAAGAAGATGGTGCGCTGCCTGCAACTGTCGAACGTGCACAACTGGATCCTGCCGGGCTCCGATCCGGCGACCGGTCAAACGCGCAGGCAGTTCGACGAACTCGAGTTCATCGAACGCAACGGCACCCTGTACTGCCTCTCGCTGGAGGGCCGCGGCTCGGCCGCCCCGCTGGTGAGCGCGCTGACCGAGGCCGTCATCGACGTCGCCATGCGCAAGGCGTCCCGCTCGCGCGGCGGGCGGCTGCCGATCCCGCTGCTCGCGGTGCTGGACGAGGCCGCCAACGTGGTGCGCTGGAAGGATCTGCCCAAGCAGTACAGCCACTTCGGCTCGCGCGGCATCGTCGTGATGACGGTGTTGCAGTCCTGGGCCCAGGGCGCGCGCTGCTGGGGCGAGGCGGGCATGTCGGCGCTGTGGTCGGCCGCCAATATCAAGGTGCTGGGTCCCGGCGTGGACGATATGAACTTCCTGCGCGACCGGTCCGAAGCCATCGGCGAATACGATGCGATCTCCCAGTCGGTGTCGGAATCCAAAGGCGGCAAGAGCTATTCGCGGTCACTGTCGTCGTCGAAGACGTTCAGCGTCAACGCGCTCACCACGCTGCCGCGCGGCCGGGCGATCGTGTTCACCTCCGGGCAACCCGCGGTGCTGTTGCGCACCGTTCCGTGGTGGGAGGGCGAGTACTCTGCGGACGTGAAGAAGTCGATCGCGCAGCACGATCCGCAACGCAAGACCGAGATCACGGACCTGTTCGGCTCGCCGTCGCTGACCAAGGCCGAGCCGCCCCAGGAATACGGTCAAGTCGAGGAGGTTCGGCCACTGTGAGGCAATCAGCGTCGAGTGCCGTGTGCGAGGATCGTGAGGTGCGGTCATGAGTGAGGAACAGCAGCCGCCCGCCGGCCAGGAACCGCCCGCGGCTGCGGAGCCGCCGACCATCTACACCAGCGTTGTCGAGTTCGTCGAGAACTACTTGAGCCTGGTCTACCGCCGTCAGGTCACCGATATCAGCGACACCGTGTGGTGCCCCGAATGGTGGCAGCACGCCGAGGCGGCGGCGCGGCTGGACGCGGTCTGGCGGGCGTGGGAACACCTGCGTCGGGACGGCAGCACCGGATTGAGCGTGTGGTTCCTCGACCACGCCGACCCGCACATGGCCAAGCTGTTCGATCCGCGCGGCCCGTTCAAATACTGCAGTGTGCGCAACGGGCACAAGGACATGCTGAGTCCGCTGCCGTTGAAGACGCCCACCGACGGGATGTGGACCGATCCGACTGCGGGCAACTTCCGCCAGTAGGCGCACGTGAAAGTGCCCGCTGCCGAGGCAGCGGGCACCTTTCGCAGTTCCGTGGGAACGCTGTTGCGTGAGAACGCTTACTGCCGTACGCGTTCCAGTCCGCGCGCCTCGATCTCCCTGGCGCGGGTGCCGACGGCGCGTTGCGCGTCGGGCTTGGCGCGCACCGCGTCCTCGAGCGCCTGGCCCTGCCCGACCTCCACGAGCATGCGGACCGCGGCGAGTTCGGGGGCGACGCCGATGCGGGCGAGATGCGCGGCGATGGCCATGCGGCGCTCGGTCGAGTCGTAGCGCATCAGCGGCTGGCTCGCGGCCGTGGCGGCGGTTGTCGCGGTGGTGGCCATGGCGGTGTGGGCCGTATCGGCCTGCGAGAGGTAGCGGTCCTTGTACAGCGAAACACCCTTGCTGCCACCGCTTTTCTGGACGCCCGGCGCGATCTTCTCGACCCCCGGCGCCGCCTTCTCCACCGTGGGGACGGCCCTCTCGACCAGGCGCGCGAGCTCGAGGTTGCGCGGGTCCTTCGACTTGTTGTCGCGGGCCTCGCGGATCTGGAGTTCGCGGGCTTCCTTCAGGCGGGCCTCGGTGATCTTGGCCCGGGCCTCGGCTTCCTTCTGACCACGTTCCCGGGTGCGCAGCGCGACCAGGGTCGCCAGCTGCAACATGGTCTTCATGATGGCCGCGGTCTGCTGACCGATGTCGTCCAGTTCCTCGGACATGGCTGCTCCCCGATGCTGCAGTGATCACTATGGATGATTGTGGTGCTTCGTCACGGACGCCGCCGGGCGAACGGTGATCCGCCGGTGGCGCCCCGCCTGCAAACGCGGACACCCGGAGCACCCGTGTCGCGCGTTCCCATCCGGTCGGGGATCGCCCTCGTGCGGGGACGGCTTCGGCACGGAAACTCCGTGTATCGAGATTACCCGAGAAACGCCTGGCACGACCGGCCGGGCGTGCCGCAACCAGCATATAACGCGCATTTCCGACACGCGCTCGGACGCGCCGGAGGATCTCCGGCATGAGGGCACCCTTACCGGAGGAACGGCGGGGATCGCGCCCGTCGCCGGGAACGGGTCGGGCCCGGCACCGAATCCGGTGCCGGGCCCGACGGCGCGGGGTGCGCGAACTCAGTCCAGCCGTACCGATTCCAGCACGACCGGCTGGTTCGGTGCGCCGTCGCCGGGGCCGTTGGCGTTGTCCTGGCCGATCTCGGCGATCTTGTCCAACGTGGACAGCGAGTTCTCGTCGACGGTGCCGAAGATGGTGTAGTTCGGCGGCAACTGCGAGTCTCCGTACACGAGGAAGAACTGGCTGCCGTTGGTGGCCGGGCCCGCGTTGGCCATGGCCAGCGTGCCGCGCGCGTAGCTGATCGGCTGCTGCAATTCGGGGGCGTTCGGCGCGTACTGATCGGTGGGGTACTCGTCGGCGAAGGTGTACCCCGGACCGCCGTTGCCCTGGCCGGTCGGATCGCCGCACTGGAGCACCTTCAGGTACTCGTCGGCCGTCATGCGGTGGCAGGCCACGCCGTCGAAGAAGCCCTGGCTCGCCAGGCTCACGAAACTGTTGACGGTGCAGGGGGATTCGGCGTTGTTCAGGGTCAGGCCGATCGGGCCCTGGCTGGTCTCCACGCTCACGCTCACCGTCGCGTCGCCGCCGGTGGTGGGGATGCCCTCGGTCCTGGCGGGCTTCTGCACCGGCTTCGCGGCGGGCGCGCCGTCGTTGTAGGCGCAGTTCACCAGCTCCGGCTTGGGCTGGGCCGCGGGCGGCGGCGCCGCCGACAGCGAGGCCTCCGGGGTCGGCTCGGCGGCGTTGTTCTCGCCGTCCTCGCCCTTGGTGAGGAAGTAGACACCCGTGACCGCCGCGACCACGACGACGACGCCGAGCACCGATCCGGCGATGGTCATCTGCTTGCGCTTGCGCGCTCGCGCGGCGCGGTTCTCCAGCTGACGTTCCAGCTTGCGCTTGGCCGTAGCTCGTCGCTGTTCGTTGGTCGGCACTCCCACGTTCCTCCCGTATCGGCTTGCATCCGAGGTAAGAGTGTGCCATCCCTTCCTGAGACCGCTCCGGGGTGCGGCGAGCCCCGCACGCTACGGAACCGGTTGGACTTGGTGGCCCACGGTGGTGGAAACTGGACCATCGTGACCAAGACCAGCAGCTTCACCGCCCCGAAGGGTGTACCGGACTACCTGCCCCCCGCCTCGTCGGAGTTCGTCGCCGTGCGCGACGGGCTGGTGCACGCGGCCCGGCTGGCCGGCTACGGGCACATCGAGCTGCCGGTCTTCGAGCAGACCGCCCTGTTCGCCCGCGGCGTCGGCGAATCGACCGACGTGGTCAGCAAGGAGATGTGGACCTTCGCCGACCGCAACGGCGAGAGCTTCACGCTGCGCCCGGAGGGCACGGCGGGCGTGATGCGCGCGGTCATCCAGCACGGCCTGGACAAGAGCGGCCAGCTGCCGATCAAGCTCTGCTACGCGGGCCCCTTCTTCCGCTACGAGAACCCGCAGGCGGGGCGCTACCGCCAGCTCCAGCAGGTGGGCGTGGAGGCCATCGGCGTGGACGACCCCGCGCTCGACGCCGAGGTCATCGCCATCGCCGACGCCGGTTTCCGCGCGCTCGGGCTCACCGGGTTCCGGCTCGACATCACCTCGCTGGGCGATGACACCTGCCGCCCGCAGTACCGGGAACTGTTGCAGGACTTCCTGTTCGGGCTCCCGCTGGACGAGGAGACCAAGCGCCGCGCGGCGATCAACCCGCTGCGCGTGCTCGACGACAAGCGGCCAGAGGTGCGCGAGCTCACCGCGAACGCGCCGCTCATGATCGACCACCTCTCGGAGTCGGCGAAGGCGCACTTCGAGCAGGTGCTCGGCCACCTCGACGCGCTGGGCGTGCCGTACACGGTGAACCCGCGCATGGTGCGCGGCCTGGACTACTACACCAAGACCACCTTCGAATTCGTGCACGACGGGCTGGGCGCGCAGTCCGGTATCGGCGGCGGCGGCCGCTACGACGGCCTGATGGCCGAACTCGGCGGGCAGCCGCTCTCGGGCATCGGGTTCGGCATCGGCGTGGACCGCACCGTGCTCGCGCTGCGCGAGGAGGGCAAGCCCGCGGGCGATCCGGCGCGCTGCGACGTGTTCGGCGCGCCGCTGGGCGATGCCGCCAAGCAGCGCCTGGTGGTGGTCGCGGCGCAGTTGCGCGCGGCGGGTGTGCGCGTGGATCTGGCCTACGGCGGGCGCGGGATGAAGGGCGCGATGAAGGCGGCCGACCGTTCCGGCGCCCGGTACACGCTGGTGCTCGGCGATCGCGATCTGGCCGAGAACAGCGTCGGCGTGAAGGACATGTCCACCGGCGAGCAGCGGCAGGTGCCGCTGGACGAGGTGGTCGGTGTGCTGCGCGAGGCGCTGGCCGCCGGGTAGCGCGGCGGCGACCCGCCCCCGCGGGCGCGCGGCGCGGGGTACCGTGGCTGCGCGCCACGGGTGCGGTGGCTCGCGGGAGAGGTGGACTGTGGACGCGAAACCCGTTCAGCCGGAGCCGGTCGGGCTGGATCTGGTGGCCCCGGAGATGTACGCGCCGATGCTGCGCAGGTTGTCGCTGGCCTCGGTGGGCATCGGCGTGGGCGCGGGCCTGCTGGCCGCGCTGCTGGTGAGCTGGCCGCTCGCGGTGGCCATCGGCGTGGTGGTGGGCGCGCCGACGGCGCTGTACACCGTCGCGCTGCGGCGCCGCCGGATCTGGATGACCGGGACCACCCTGCACGTGCGGCGGCTGTTCGGCGAACGCCACCTCGAGGTGTCGCGCGCGAACGGCGTGGAGCTGCTGGTCTATCCGGCGCGCCTGAGCCGGGTGGCGCTGCGGCTGACGGCCGGGCCGGAGCGCCAGCTGATCCCGCTGGCCATGTACACCGACGCGGGCAGCGGCCGGGAACTGCACCTGCTGGGCCTGCGCAAACTGGCCGACGCGCTGGCCACCAGCGAGCTGGCCGCGGCGGTCGCCGTGTCCTCGATGCTGGTGTCGCAGTTGCGTGCCGAGGCCCGCGACGCCGGGCTCGAGGAGCGTCCGCTCTATCGCGCGGTGCGCCTGGTGCGGGCCAAGGACTACGTGTCGCCGGTGGTGCTCACCGATCGCGAGGTCGCCGAACTCGGCTGAAAACCGCGTGCTGAGGCGTTGCTCACCACCGGGTTCCGCGTGCGGTGCGGGTTATTAGGCTCGGGGACGGAACATCCGACGAGACGCCGAGGAGTTCGTGTTGAGCACCGTCGCTCGCAATCACCCCGTAACTGTCGCCGTGACCGGTGGGGCAGGCCAGATCGCCTACGGCCTGCTGTTCCGCATCGCCTCCGGCGCGCTGCTCGGCCCCGACACCCCGGTGCGGCTGCGGCTGCTCGAGATCCCGGCCGCGTGCGCCGCGCTGGAGGGCGTCGCGATGGAACTGGAGGACGGCGCGTTCCCGCTGCTGGAATCCATTGATATCGCCGACGATCCGCGCGTCGGCTTCGAGGGCGCCAACGTGGCGTTGCTGGTCGGCGCGCGCCCCCGCACGGCGGGCATGGAGCGCTCGGATCTGCTGGCCGCCAACGGGCCCATCTTCACCGAGCAGGGCCGCGCGCTCAACGCCGCGGCGGCCGACGATGTGAAGGTGCTGGTGGTGGGCAACCCGGCCAACACCAACGCCTACATCGCCATGAGCAACGCGCCCGACATCCCCGCCGAACGCTTCACCGCCATGACGCGTCTGGACCACAACCGCGCGATCGCGCAGCTGGCCAAGAAGACGGGCGCGCCCGCGGCAGAGATCGCGCGAGTCGCGGTGTGGGGCAACCACTCCGCCACCCAGCTGCCCGCTATCGCGCACGCCACGGTCGGCGGGCGCCCCGCGACCGAACTGGTGGACGAGGCGTGGATCCGGGAGGTGTTCATCCCGACCGTGCAGCAACGCGGCACCGCCATCATCGAGGCGCGCGGCGCGTCGTCGGCCGCGAGCGCGGCCAGCGCGGCGATCGACCACGTCCACGACTGGGCGCTGGGCACGGCGCCCGGCGACTGGACCTCGATGGCGGTGCCGTCGGACGGTTCCTACGACATCCCGAAGGGGCTGATCTGCTCGTTCCCGGTGGTGTGCGCCGGCGGAGAGTATTCGATCGTCTCGGACCTGACGTTCGACGACGACGCCAGGGCGCGGTTGTTCGCGACCGTCATGGAACTCGAAGCGGAGCGCAAGGCGGTCACCGATCTCGGTTTCGCCGGCCCCGCGTAGTCGAGGTCAGTGCGACTGCCTGGTGATGTCGGTGCCCTTCGGGGTGGTGACGAACACGACGGCGGCCGCCGCGAGCATCACGAGTCCACCGATCAGGCTGGTCACCTGCATGGATTCGGTGAACGCCGCCGAGGCTTCGCTCGCCAGCAGCGGCAGGCCGAGCTGGTCGGCGACGGCGATCGCGGACCCCAGCGACTCGCGGGCGGCATCGGCCAGTGCGGGGTCGAGGCTGTCGAGCAGGTGGTCGGCGTCCAGGCGCGAACGGTAGAGCACCGCCGCCGCGCTGCCGAGGGTGGCGACGCCGAGCACGCTGCCCAGGTCGTAGGCCGTCTCCTCGATGGCGGCGGCGCTGCCCGCCTTCTCCTGCGGGCTGCCCGACATGATCATCGCCGAGCCGATCGCGAGCGACCCCATGCCCGCGCCCACCAGGCACAGCGCGACCAGCACGTGGCCGTAGACCGGGCTCGACGGGACGAACAGCGCCAGCATGCCCACGCCCGCGACCGCCAAGCCCCCGGCCAGCACGCTGCGCGCGCCGATCGCGCGCGCCAGCAGCGGCGCGAGCACCGAGGCCACCGTCGCCGCCACCGCGACGGGCAGTAGCAGCACGCCCGTGCGGATCGGGGACGCGCCCTCCACCAGCTGCATCCACTGCGCGAGCAGCAGCAGCGCCGCGCCGAGCGCGAACGTCGCGCCGAGCGCCGCCACCACGGCCGCCGTGAACGGCCTGCTCGAGAACAATCGCACGTCCAGCAGCGGATCGGGGCGGCGCAGGCAGCGCAGCACGAACAGCGTGAGCAGGGCGAGCGCGGTCAGCAGCACGATCCAGCCGTCGGCGTCGGCGAGCGTCTCCTGCTTGGCGAAATGCTTGAACGACCACACCAACCCGACCATGCCCGCCAGCGAGAGCCCCGCGCCCACCAGGTCCCAGCGGCCCGGGTTCGGGTGGCGCGCCTCGGGCAGGATCAGCGCGCCCGCGACGAACGCGATCGCCATCAGCGGCGCGTTCACCAGGAACGCCGCTCGCCACGAGAAGAATTCGAGCAGCAGGCCGCCCACGATCGGGCCCACCGCCGCGCCGACGCCCGACACCGCCGCCCAGATCCCCAGCGCGGTCGCGCGTTCGGCGGGATCGGTGAACACGGTGCGGATCATCGACAGCGTGGTGGGCATGATCATCGCGCCGCCCACGCCGAGCAGCGCCCGCACCGCGATCACCGCCTCGGGCGAGTGCGCGAACAGCACCAGCACCGACGCGCCGCCGAAGACCGCGTACCCGGTCAGCAGCAGGCGTTTGCGGCCCCAGCGGTCGCCGATCGAACTCATCGTCACCAGCAGGCCGGCCAGCACCAGCGAATAGCTGTCCACGATCCACAGCAGCTGATCGGAGGCGGGCCGCAGGTCGGCGGCCATGTCCGGGATGGCGATATTGAGGATCGTCATGTCCATCGTGATGACCAGCAGGCTGGCGGACAGGACGGCGACGGCGGCCCAGCGGCGGGTGGCCGAACCGGCGGGGGCCGCGGTGGCGGAGGTATTCACGGGCGCGGCTCCTCGTCGGGGGTGGCGCCGGCGAAGAGCGCGGCGAGGGTGTCGGTGATGTCGGCGAGCGTCAGCGGCTCCTCGTGCAGCACGGCGTGCCAGGTGGCGCCGTCCATGTAGACGGCCACGGCCACCGCCCGGCGGGCGCCGATGCGCGGGGTCAGCAGGGCCACCAGCTCGTCGAACCAGCGCAGCGACAGCGCGCGCAGCTCCGGATCGGTCATGGCGGCGGTGGTGACGGCGACGTCGGCGGCGAGGACCTTGGAGTCGCGCACCGCGGCGTGCACGGCCTCGGCGACGGCGGCGAGCGGGTCGCCCTCGGCGGCGAGCGCGTCGCGGAACCGTGCGAGACCGCCGTCGATATCGGTGGCCAGGTGGTGCAACGCGGCCTGGCGTAGGTCGTCGAGGGTGGCGAAGTACTGGGTGGTGGAGCCGAGCGGGACGCCGGCGCGCGCCGCGACGAGCCGGTGGGTGAGCGCGTCGGCGCCGACCTCGACGATCAGCTCGGCGGCCGTCGCGATGAGGAGGGCGCGCCGGCCCTCGGGATCGCGTTTGCGTCGCGCGGGGTTGGCCATGGCAGCCCTCCTTCCGTACATATGTACATGTACGTTTGTACATTAACTCGGGCGAAAGTGCACGTGGGATGTGTGGGGGACCGTTCGGCGAGCGCGGCCGGTTCGGCGGGGTCGGACGAATGCCGTTGCGGGTGAGGTGAATTCGTCCGCTTCGAGAAGAGGGCGTCGAGAGTGGTGGCGGGTTACGTCACCGTGCTCGGTCGACGGTCCAGGTCTCCGGGCCGGTCAGCAGCTCTTGCAGCGATTCGGGTGTGACGGGGTTGCGTTCGCGTGCCGTGGCGGCCTGGGCGCGGACGCTGTCGTCGTAGGTCGGCCGCGCGACGCTGCGGAACACGCCGGTCACCACGTGCGTCAGGTTCTGGTCCGACAGGCGCGAGAGCGCGTACGCGTAGCCGGGGTCGTCGGCGTAGGCGTCGTGCACGACGATCTCGGCCGGGTCGACCTCCGCCGTCGCGACCACGTCGAGGCCGAAACCGCTACGCACAACGGCGAATTCGCCGTCCGCGCCGAAGACGATCGGCTCGCCCTGGCGCAGCGGAATGAGGTGGTCGGCGGCGTGCTCGCGGCGCAGCGGATCGAACGAGCTGTCGTTGAAGATCGGGCAGTCCTGCAGGATCTCCACGAACGAGGTGCCGCGGTGCTGGGCCGCGGCCCGCAGTACCTCGGTGAGCCCGGCGCGATCGGAGTCCAGGGCGCGCGCGGCGAACGTGGCCTCCGCGCCCAGCGCGATCGACAGTGTGTTGAACGGGTGGTCCACCGAGCCCATGGGGGTGGACTTGGTGATCTTGCCCTCTTCGGAGGTGGGGGAGTACTGGCCCTTGGTGAGCCCGTAGATGCGGTTGTTGAACAGCAGGATCGTCATGTTCACGTTGCGGCGCAACGCGTGCACGAGGTGGTTGCCGCCGATGGACAGCGCGTCACCGTCGCCGGTCACCACCCACACCGACAGGTCCGGGCGCGTCACGGCCAGGCCGGTGGCGAGGGCGGGCGCGCGGCCGTGGATGGAGTGGATGCCGTAGGCGTCCAGGTAGTACGGGAAACGGCTGGAGCAGCCGATCCCGGACACGAACATCAGGTTCTCCCGGCGCAGCCCGAGTTCGGCGAGGAAGCCGCGCACCGTCGCCAGGATCACGTAGTCGCCGCAGCCGGGGCACCAGCGCACCTCCTGATCGGAGGCGAAGTCGGCGGCCTTCTGCGGCGCGTCCGCAGCCGGGACGCCCGACGTGCCGGTGATCCCCAGATCCGTTCCCACGAGCGATGTTTCGATGATGGTCATCAGCGGCCCCCGGTCTGTGCGCCGTGGTGGAGGTAGGTGGCCGACGCCCGCGCGGCCTCGGTCTTGGCGCGCTCCAGCTCCTCGAGCGAACCGTCCAGCGCGGCATCGATGACGCCGACGAGCTCCTGCGCGGAGAACGCGGTGCCCGCGACCTTGGTCCAGGGCCGCACGTCGGCGAGGTAGCGCGCGCGCAACAGCAAGGCGAGCTGCCCGCCGTTCATCTCCGGCGCCACGATCGTGCGGTAACGGCCCAGTGCCGCACCGAGATTCGGCGGCAGCGGATTGAGATGCCGCAGATGCGCCTGCGCCACCGGCACGCCCCGGCGGCGCGCGCGGCGGCAGGCCTCGCCGATCGGCCCGTACGAGCTGCCCCAGCCGATGAGCAGCAGTTCGGCGCGCCCGTCGGGATCGTCCACCACCAGGTCGGGGACGGCGATGCCGTCGATCTTGGCCCGCCGCAACCGCACCATGAGTTCGTGATTGGCCGGATCGTAGGAGATGTCGCCGGTGCCGTCGGACTTCTCCAGCCCGCCGATGCGGTGCGCGCGGCCCCGCGTGCCCGGCACGGCGAGCGGTCGCGCCAGCGTTTCGGGATCCCGCGCGTAGGGCAGGAATTCGGACGCGTCCTCGGCGTCGGGCTCGAATCCCGGGTCGATGGGCGGCAAGTCGCGCACATCCGGAATCGCCCACGGCTCCGAACCGTTCGCGATCGCGCCGTCGGAGAGCAGCAGGACCGGCGTGCGATAGGTGAGCGCGATGCGGGCCGCCTCGACGGCGGTGGCGAAGCAGTCGGCGGGGGAGCGCGGCGCGAGCACCGGCACGGGCGATTCCCCGTTGCGGCCGTAGAGCGCTTGCAGGAGATCGGCCTGTTCGGTCTTGGTCGGCAACCCGGTGGAGGGCCCGCCGCGCTGGACGTCGATGACCAGCAGCGGCAGCTCGGTCATGACGGCCAGGCCGATGGTCTCGCTCTTCAGCGCCAGCCCCGGCCCCGACGTGCTGGTGACGCCGAGCGAACCGCCCAGCGACGCCCCGAGCGCCGCGCCGATGCCCGCGATCTCGTCCTCGGCCTGAAAAGTGGTGACGCCGAACCGCTTGTGCTTGCTCAGCTCGTGCAAGATGTCCGACGCCGGGGTGATCGGATAGGTGCCCAGGAAGACCGGCAGGCCCGACAGCTGTCCCGCCGTCACCAGACCGTAAGCGAGCGCGGTGTTGCCGGTGATCTGGCGATAGGTGCCCGGCGGCAGCGCGGCGGGCGCGATTTCGTAGGTGGTGGCGAAGGTTTCGGTGGTCTCGCCGTAGTTCCAGCCCGCGCGGAACGCGAGGATGTTCGCCTCCGCGAGCTCCGGGAACGCCGCGAACTTCTCCCGTAGGAAGCGCTCGGTGCCGCCGAGCGGCCGCCCGTACATCCACGACAGCAGGCCGAGCGCGAACATGTTCTTCGCGCGCCTGCCGTCCTTCTTGCCGATGCCGGACGGTTCGGCGGCGGTGAGCGTCAGCGTGGTCATCGGCACGCGGTGCACCACGAAATCGGTGAGCGAGCCGTCCTCGAGCGGGTCGGCGGTATAGCCGACCTTGGCCAGGGCGCGCTTGGTGAACTCGTCGGTGTTCGCGATGACGGTCGCGCCGCGCGGCAGGTCGTCGATGTTCGCCTTCAGCGCGGCCGGATTCATCGCGACCAGCACATCGGGCTGATCGCCCGCGGTGAGGATGTCGTAGTCGGCGATCTGGATCTGGAACGACGACACACCGGGCAGCGTGCCCTGCGGCGCGCGGATCTCGGCGGGGAAGTTCGGCTGGGTGGCCAGGTCGTTGCCGAACGCGGCCGCCTCGTGGGTGAAGCGGTCGCCGGTCAGCTGCATGCCGTCGCCGGAGTCGCCGGCGAATCGGATGACGACCTTGTCCAGTGGGGCCGCCGCGGAATCCTCGCGATGCGCAACCATCTGCCTGCTCGACTTCCTCGTCGAAGAAGGGTGCCTCCCGCCAACCTACTAGCATTCGGCGGGACGGTCAGCCGAACAAGGCCAGCTGCGTGTCGGGCGCGGGAGCCGGTGCGGGCGCGGCCATGGGCCGGGGCGCGTCGCTCTCGCGCGCGAGGCCGTGCCGGACCAGCAGCGGAGCCACCCGCTCGCGCAGCCACGCCGAATACTCCGGTGAGACGTAGGCGCCGCGGCCGTAGAGCCCCCGATACCGGCGCAGCAGCGCCGGGTGGTGTTCGGCCAGCCAGCCGAGAAACCAGCCGCGCGTGCTGCCGCGCAGGTGCATCGGCAGGATCGTCACCGAGGCGCCGCCGGCCCCGGCGATCGCGGCCAGCAGCGCGTCCAGGTGGGCGCGGCCGTCGGTGAGGTAGGGGATCACGGGCGCGACCATCACATGCACGTCGAACCCCGCGTCGGTGAGCGCGCGCACCAGGTCCAGCCGCGCGCGGGGCGACGGCGTGCCGGATTCGAGCCCCTCGTGCAGCGCCGGGTCCAGGATGGCGATCGAGACGGCCAGGTGCACCGGCACCTCGCGGGCGGCGAGGGTGAGCAGCGGCAGATCGCGCCGCAGCAGCGTGCCCTTGGTGAGCACGGAGAACGGCGTGCCCGCGTCGGTGAGCGCGCGAATGATGCCCGGCATCAACCGGTATCGGCCCTCGGCCCGCTGGTACGGGTCGGTGTTGGTGCCCAGCGCGACGGGCTCGCGCCGCCACGAGCGGCGGGCCAGCTCGCGGCGCAGCACCGCCGCCACGTTCGTCTTGATCACCAGCTGGGCGTCGAAATCGCGGCCCGCGTCCAGGTCCAGGTACTCGTGCGTGGGCCGCGCGAAGCAGTAGCGGCAGGCGTGTGAACAGCCGCGCATCGGGTTCACCGTCCATTTGAACGGCAGCGACGACTCGGCGGGGATCTTGTTCAGCGCGCTCTTGCAGAGCACCTCGTGGAACGTGATGCCCTCGAACTCCGGGGTGCGGACGGTCCGGACGAGCCCCGCCCGCGTCAGGCCGGGCAGGGCGCCGTCGTCGGCGTCCAGGGTCTGGTTCTGCCAGCGCACCCCGTCAGTCGAACATGCGTTCTAATGACTGTCAAGCGGCGGCGGCCGCGAAACCCTCCGGGTCGGCGTAGAAGGCGACCAGGTCGCGCAGTGTCTCGTCGATCGGGCGCGGCCGGTAGCCGAGTTCGCGTTCGGCCTTGCCGTGGTCGACCAGCGGCGCCGAGACCAGCGCGCCCAGCGCGGCCTTGGACAGGATGTCGGTGTCGAGCATCTTGCCGATCGGCGCGAGCACCGGGATCAGCCCGCCGACCAGCTTCGGCGGGATGGTGAAGCGGGGCCCCTTCTTGCCGCCGTACGCGGCGGTGCGGCGGCACAGATCGACCATTGCGATCATCTGCCCGCCGAGCAGGTAGTTCTCGCCGGTGCGGCCCTTCTCGGCGGCCAGCAGCAGTCCGCCCGCCACATCGCGCACGTCGACCAGGTCGAAGCCGCCGCCGATCATCGCGGGCAGCCTGCCGTGGGCGGCGTCGCGCAGCGTGCGGTTGATCCGCGACAGCGGCGTGCTGCGATCGACCGGGCCGAACACGCCGGTGGGATTGCACAGCACCGCGTCCAGGCCCTTGTCGATCACCGAGCGCAGCGCGATCTCGCCGGCCCACTTGGACCGGTCGTAGACGGGCAGCCCGGGATCGGTGGAGCGCGCCGAGGTCTCGTCGATGCGCCCGCCACAGCTGTACTGATCGAACGCGTGGATGGAGCTGGCGTGCACCAGGCGGCGCGCGCCGACCTCGAGCGCGGCCTCGGCGACGACGCGCACGCCCTCGGTGTTGACGCGCCACGCCAGATCGTTCTGTTCGGCCAGGGTGATCACCGCCACCAGGTGGTAGACGATCTCCGCGCCGTCGAGCACCGACCGCATCGATGCCGCGTCCAGCACGTCGCCGGTGACCCAGGTGACGTTCGGGTGGACGATGTGCCCGGGGACGGCGCGGTCGATCGCGGTGACCTCGTGTCCGAGGTCCGCGAGCCGGCGGAGCAGATTGGTACCGAGGTAGCCGGCGGCGCCGGTCACTGCGACCTTCATGGCGCAAGAATATAGAACTTGTTCTAATTTGCAACAAGTTCTAGTTCTGTCGGAGCCCGCGGATCGGCTCGAAAACTGTCCGAAGGGTCGGCTATATTGACCACACCGGGGCGACGTCGCCTCCTCGGGCGGTCCCAACTGCCCGACGGCACAGTCGTTTCTGACGTTTCGACAAGACGTACACGCACACGACGAATGGGGGGCATGTGATGACCGAAGTCTCAGTACAGACCGATGGCGTACGGGAGTTCGCCGCACAGAACGCCGGGATCGCCGCGCAGATCTCGGGCGCCGCCAATATGGACCTGGTCGGCAGCGTTTCGGCGCTCACGCCGGTCTTCGGCCTGATCGGCGCCGACTACCTGCTGAGCTTCGCCGCCGCGCAGGTACTCCAGGCCAGGGACATCCACGACCTGTCCGCGAAGTACTCCGACCTGTCCTACAAGGCGTTCAACGCCGCCTCGCTGTACGAGACCACCGACGGTGACAACGCGGGCGCGCTGAACGTCCAGGCGACGCAGATCTGAGGGGCGTGATGAAACCACTGGACAGTTCGCCCACCGGACTCATCGCGCCGCCGTCCGAGCCCGGCGCCGAATCGCTCGACCACGCGACCGCGGCCTCGCACGCCCCCGCCGCGCCGCAGAGCACCGCCATCCCGACCGATCAGGCGATCGTCGACGTGCCGCTGACCCAGCTGCCCGAGGACATCCCGCCGGTCGAGGCGCCCGAATTCCTGCTGTCGCGCAAGGTCGGCGAGGATTCGCCGGGCCTGGCCACCACGCCCGCGGGCCTGGGCGGCCTCGGCGGGTTGGGCGGCGGTTCCGCTCCCGACCCGCAGGACATCCTCGGCGGCGTTTCCGCCGACGTCGACAATCTGCTGGCCGGCGCGAACAACGCCATCAGCCACGCGGCCGAACAGGCGCAGGACGCCGCGCAGAACCTCATCGCCCCGGCCAGCGGCCTGCTGGGTGGGGGTGGCGGCGGTGATTCGGCCACCGCGAGCCCCACCGCGGGCGAATCCTCGCCGCTGCCGACGCTGCCCGAACTGCCCGCCGATCCGATCGGCGCGCTGATGAGCGGGCTGCAGGTGCCGGCGCTGCCCGGCGTCGACCTGCTGTTCCAGCCGATCCTGGAACTGCTGCAGAGCTTCGGCACCGGCGTGCTCGGCGCATTGGACCCGACCGCGATCCTCAACCAGTCCTCGCAGGTCATCGAGATGGCCATGCAGGTCGGCAAGGGCAGCCTCGCCACCGTCGAGCAGCTGTGGGAGGGCCAGGCCTCGCGCCAGGCGCAGATCGCGGGCCAGGAGGCGCAGGCGCAGGGACAGGAGACCAGCCAGCGCGGCTTCGACATCTCCGAGCTCACCCAGCGCGCGGCTGCGGTGGTGCAGCAGGGCAACGCGCAGTTGCTGACCGTCGCTGGCTCGTTCGCCGCGCAGGCCACCGCCATGGCGCCGGTGATCCTCACCCCGCCCGGCCAGGCCGCGATCATCGCGACGGCGACCGAACACCTCGGCCAGGCCGTGACGATCGTGAACACCACCCGCGGGGATCTGGCGGGCAAGACCGCCGAACTCAACGGCGTGGTGTCGCAGCTGCTGGGCCAGAGCGGGCTGCCCGCGCCGCAGGAGGTCGCCCAGGCCGCCGTGCAGAACATCGGCGAGCCGCTGCTCGCGCAGGCGCAGGAGACCGCGACGCAGGCCGCGAGCACCAACCCGAGCGGACTCAACACCGGCTCGCCGTCCACGTCGACGCTGCCGTCCTCGCTCAACACCCCCGGCTCCCCGGGCCCGGGTTCGCCCGGTCTGATCGGTACGCCCGGCCGTCCGGGTCCCGGCCCCGGCGGCCCCGGCCCCGGTTCGGGCGCGCGCCCGGTCACCGGTCTGCCCGGTGTGGCGATCCCGTCGGCGCGCCCGATGGGCCTGCCCGGCGCGACCATTCCCGGTCTCGGCGGGTCCACCACGCCGGCGGGCGCTGGTAGCTCGTTCATGGGCGGCCCCGGCGCGGCAGGCGCGGGTCGGCAGAACGACGACGACGAGCACGGCCGCAACGTGCAGCCCTACCAGAGCCGCACGGGCAACGACGATCTCACGGGCCCGCTCGGCGAGTCGACCCCCGACGTCATCGGCGCCACCCACACCGACGAACTGCTCAGCTCCGATTACGAGCAGGACCAGTTCTAGCGGGGGAAACGCACTCGGTGCCCGTCGCCCTTCGGGGTGACGGGCACCGTCGTTTCTCGGATGTGTCGCGAAACCGGTTGGCATCGCAGGATTCTCGCCCGGGGGGACCCTTTGGCTGTCCCTCGCTGCGGGAGGGCGGATCCGGTCGTCGCCAGCGGAACCGGTTGCGACCTGTCATTTCGGAGCCGCGCTCCTGCACCAGCGCCGTGACGGAGGCTCACGCCACCCGTGTCGACAGGGGGCCGCCGCCGACGGTGCCCCTACTCGGCCTCAAAAAGGCGGCTCACGCCACCCGCAGTGCCAGGGTTCGTCGCCCGACGGCGGCGCCCCTACTCCGCCTTGAACGCGTCGATGAGTTCGCGGTAGACGTCGGCGAAGCGCTCGCGGGCGGCCTTGTGGTCGTCGGTGAGGCCCTCGTCGTTGCCGGGCGAGTACAGGATCAGGTGAACGTCCTCGCCGGGATTCTCGGGCATGACGTCGATGATCTGGGAGCCCGAGTTGTTGTCGGCCGAGGTCGGGATGCCGAGGTCCACCTCGGCGAGCGCGCGGATCTCGGTGATCGCCTCGTCGAGCGCTTCTTTCGGGACCGACCCGCGCACCTGCTTCGCCGGAGTGTCCGGATCGCGTTCGGGCGCAACGGCATCCGGGTAACGGTGGGCGCTGGCATCGCCGAAGACCTCGAGCTGGGGGCGCAGATCGGTGCGGCCGTCCCAGCCGTCGGGCAGCGTCGTCAGCGTGACCAGCGCGAGTCCCTTGTCCTCGGGCGTGGTGCGCGGGGGTTCGGCCGCGGTCAGACCCGAACCCGTCACCAGCGCGAACGCCACGACCAGCAGAGCCGACGCAGTTCTTCGCATGGCAGCTTCCTTACTCGAGAGCGGTGGCCGAACGCCCACCCGGCCAGCACATTACGCCACGACGGGCGGACACGACAGCGCGCGGCCGCCCGTCGAGGGCGGCCGCGCGGGTGGTGTCAGCGCAGGGCGGGCGGGTTGTCGAGGTCCTGGGCGGAGAAGGTGTCGCACGCGCTCACCTGACCCGTCCGGTAGCCGGCCAGGAACCACTTCTGCCGCTGCTCGGAGCTGCCGTGGGTCCACGCCTCCGGGTTCACCCGGCCCTGCGCGGCGCGCTGGATGCGGTCGTCGCCCACCGCGGCCGCCGCCGACAGCGCGTCGCGAATGTCGTTGTCGGACAACTTCTTCAGGAACGGCTGATCCGAGCCGGGCGCGGGCATCTTGTCGGCGTAGTACGCCCAGATCCCGGCGTAGCAGTCGGCCTGGAGTTCGGTGCGCACCGCGCCCGACTCGGGTCCGCGCGGATCCCGTTGCGAGCGACCGAGATCGCCGAGCTGGTTCTGCAGATGGTGGCCGACCTCGTGCGCCACCACGTACTCCTGCGCCAGCGGGCCCGCGCTGGCGCCGAACCGGTCTACCAGCTCCTGGAAGAAGCTCGCGTCGAAGTAGGCGGTCTGGTCGGCGGGGCAGTAGAACGGGCCCACGGCGCTGGACGCCTGCCCGCACCCGGTGGCGACCGCGCCCGAGAACAACCGCACCTTGGGCTGGATGTAGCGCTCACCGGTCTGCTTCGGCAGTTCCGTGGCCCACACCGCGTCGAGGCTCTGCGCGGTGAGGACGACCCGGCAGTCGACGTACCGGTTGGCGTCGGCGCCCGTCTTGCAGTGTTCGGGCGTGCCCTGGGTGCCGGGCTGGGACTGCTCGGTGCTCTGCGCGCCGGTGAACTGCCCCAGCACCGAACCCGGATCGCCGCCCAGCAGCAGCGTCAGGACCAGCACGATCAGGCCCGTCGCGCCGCCGCCGAGCGCCAGCTTGCCGCCCATCCCCGGCCCGCCACCGGACGAGGCCCGGTTCGGATCGATCTGCATCCCCTCGTTGAACGTCATGGTGCTCCCATTGACCGGCGTCGCGGCGCCTCGCTAACTGTCGGCTACAGCTTGACACGGCGGGACGGATATCGGTTTCCACTTGCCGAACGTGTCTAACTACGATGGTTGCCGCACCTGGTCGCACACCCTCCCCGGTGTGAAGCGTCGTCGAAAGGAATCCCGTGCTGCGCACCCACTTGGCTGGTTCGCTGCGAAGCGAGCACGCCGGTCAGACCGTCACCCTCTCCGGATGGGTGGCCCGGAGGCGCGACCACGGTGGCGTGATCTTCATCGATCTGCGCGACGCGTCCGGGGTGGCGCAGGTGGTGTTCCGCGAGGGCGCGGCCGCCGAACAGGCGCACCGCCTGCGCGCGGAGTACTGCGTGCTCGTCACCGGCGTGGTGGAGCAGCGGCCCGACGGCAACGAGAACCCCGAGCTGCCGACCGGGCAGATCGAGGTGAACGTCACCTCGCTCGAGGTGCTGAACGAGAGCGCGCCGCTGCCGTTCCAGCTCGACGAGCAGCCCGGCGAGGAAGCCCGCCTCAAGTACCGGTACCTGGACCTGCGCCGCGACGTGCCCGGTCACGCCATCCGCCTGCGGTCCAAGGTCAACGCCGCCGCCCGCGAGGTGCTGGCCCGCCACGAGTTCGTCGAGGTCGAGACCCCCACGCTGACCCGCTCCACCCCCGAGGGCGCGCGCGACTTCCTGGTGCCCGCCCGCCTGCAGCCGGGCAGCTTCTACGCGCTGCCGCAGAGTCCGCAGCTGTTCAAGCAGCTGCTCATGGTCGGCGGTATCGAGCGGTACTACCAGATCGCGCGCTGCTACCGCGACGAGGACTTCCGCGCCGACCGCCAGCCCGAGTTCACCCAGCTCGACATCGAGATGAGCTTCGTGCGCCAGGAGGACGTGATCCTGCTGGCCGAGGAGATCCTGGTCGCGCTGTGGAAGCTCATCGGCCACGACATCCCCACCCCGATCCCGCACATGACCTACGCCGAGGCCATGCGCCGCTTCGGCTCCGACAAGCCCGACCTGCGGTTCGGCGTCGAGATCACCGAGTGCACCGAGTACTTCGAGGACACGCCGTTCCGCGTGTTCCAGGCGCCGTACGTGGGCGCGGTCGTGATGCCGGGCGGCGCGAGCCAGCCCCGCCGCCAGCTCGACGCCTGGCAGGAGTGGGCCAAGCAGCGCGGCGCGAAGGGCCTGGCCTACGTGCTGATCGGCGAGGACGGCACGCTCGGCGGTCCGGTCGCCAAGAACCTCAGCGACGCCGAGCGTGAGGGCCTGGCCAAGCACGTGGGCGCGGTGCCCGGCGACTGCGTGTTCTTCGCGGCGGGCCCGGCCAAGGCGCAGCGCGCGCTGCTGGGCGCGGCGCGCGGCGAGATCGCCCGCAAGGTCGGCCTGATCGACGAGAACGCCTGGTCGTTCGTGTGGATCGTGGACGCGCCGCTGTTCGAGCCCGCCGATGACGCCACCGCCAGCGGCGATGTGGCGCTGGGGCATTCGGCGTGGACGGCGGTGCACCACGCGTTCACCTCGCCCAAGCCGGAATCGCTGGACACCTTCGACACCGACCCGGGCTCGGCGCTGGCCTACGCCTACGACATCGTGTGCAACGGCAACGAGATCGGCGGCGGCTCGATCCGTATCCACCGCCGCGACGTGCAGGAGCGGGTGTTCAAGGTGATGGGCATCAGCCACGAGGAGGCGCAGGAGAAGTTCGGCTTCCTGCTCGACGCGTTCGCCTACGGCGCGCCCCCGCACGGCGGCATCGCCTTCGGCTGGGACCGCGTCACCGCGCTGCTGGCCGGGCTGGACTCGATCCGCGAGGTCATCGCGTTCCCGAAGACCGGCGGCGGCGCCGACCCGCTCACCGACGCCCCGGCCCCGATCACCGCGCAGCAGCGCAAGGAAGCCGGACTGGACGTCAAGCCGGACGAGGCGAAGAAGGCCGACTGATCGCACGGTTCCGGTCCGGTGCGCGCACCGGACCGGAACCCGTGTAGGACCGGACCGGTCAGGGGGCGACCGGGCGGCCCGTCAGGACGCGGTAGCCGTAGGAGACGGCCAGCACGGACACCGGGCCCGCCACCAGCAAGCCGATCCCGCAGAGCAGCAGGCCGAAGAAGGTCAGGATCGCGACCGAGAGTGCGAGCAGCAGGGTGGGCACGACATTGTTGATCACCAGCGTCGCGCTGGAGCGGATCGCGTCGATCGGGCCCATGTCCTGATCGACGACGAAGTGCAGCGCGAACATGCACAGCACGCCGACCGCGAGACCCGGCAGCACGCACAGGGCCAGCCCGAGCCAGGTGCCGAACGCGGCCAGCAGCGCCGTCAGCAGCACGTTGCCCGCGTTGGGGATACGGAAGAACGAGCCGAAATGCGGTCGCACACCGTCGGTTTGGTACAGCGCGCCGCGCACCATGGCCGCTTGCAGCAACCACACCCCGGTCATCACCAGCAGGAACAGCAACAGCAGCGGCAGCAGCGAATTCGGTTCGAAGATCTGCACGATCGCCAAGAAGACCAGGTAGATCACGACGCCTGTCGCCGTAACTCCTAGCCACGAACCAACATTCGTACGGAACTTTTCCAGTCCCCAGCTGATCGCGTTGCCCACGTCGAGATGGTCGGGCACGGCCGCCGCCTGGTAGCCGTACACCGGCTGGCCCTGTGGCGCACCGGGACCCGTACCGGGCGGTCCGTACACCGGCTGCTGCTGTCCGAGCGGCGGCGGTGGCTCGACGGGCTCGTTGCCGTACTGCGCCGCACCGGGACCCTCGAATTGCGGGTACCCCGCGCCGCCGGGCATCTCGTGCCTGCCGTGGCCGCCGGGCTGCGGCTCGGGGCCGGGGTAAGGGGCGGGCGCCGGGTACGGATCACCGCTCTGCGGACCCGACGCGGGGGGCTGTTGCTGGGGCGATTGCTGCCCGCCGGGCCCCGGGTACTGGTGCTGCCCGGGCGGGGCTGCAAATGGCTCCCCACCGCCCTGCTGCGGTGCGCCGCCGGAGGGGTCTTTCGGCGTGGGAGACGGTGTGTCGGTCACAGTGTGAAGACCTTTCGACGCGACTGGTTTGCGAAGTGGCGCACAGCAGTTCACGATGAGAAAACCGGACGGGTGCAATGGTGTCAAGCGAGCCGGGCGCCGTCCGCCACCACGGGACGAGACACGCCGAGCGAAGCGGAAAGGTTGTGCAACCGCTCGCTAGAAGTGACCAGATGCGAGTAGCTTGAGAGGCGATGACCGCACTATTGGCCGAACGCGCCGCCGAAGTCGTGTCCGCAGCACAACAGTTGCTCACAAAGCGAATGGGTGCTCCGGTGAAGCTGAGCGATCCGATGGAACTCAGCGGTAGTGGTAGGACGACAGTCCTGCGTGTCCGTGTCGCGGAGAACGCCTTCTCGCTACCGCGCACCCTGATCGTGAAGCAGGTCCGCGGGGCCGACAAGGACCGCCGCGAGGCCGGCCCGGCGCCGGGCGTCGCCAGCATCGACTCGGCGTTCCTGCGCGAGGCGGTCTCCTACCAGTTCACCACCGCGCTCAGCCGCGAGCAGCGGCCCGGTGCGTACCTCATCGCCTACAGCCTGCCCGAGCGCCTGCTGATCCTCTCCGACCTCGGCGAGAACACCCGGATGACCGACGTGCTGAGCTCCGGCGCGGAACCCGCCACCCGCCACGCGCTGATGGCGTTCGCGCAGGCGATGGGCCGCATGCACGCCGCCACCGTGGGTCGCGAGGCCGATTTCGTCGCCCTGCTGCGCCGGGTGGAGGTGGTGCACCGGGTCGACGGCATCGCCCAGCAGGCCGAGACCGCCATCGCCGAGGTGCCGGGCCTGTTGCGGCGCGAGCTGGGCATCGAGGTGCCCGGTGAGATCGCCGAGCGCATCGTGCGCGGCAACCGGCTGTTCGCCTCGGGCCGCTTCCGCGCCTTCAGCCCGTCGGATCTGTGCCCCGACAATGTCATCCTCAACGAGGAGGGCGCCCGCTTCCTCGACTACGAGTGGGGCGGTTTCCGCGACGCCACCCTCGACATCGCCTACGCGCTGGTCTCGTTCCCGGGCTGCCTGTGCGATATGGAGCTCTCGCGCGAGCGCGCCAAGCAGATGGTGGAGGCGTGGCGCTCCGAGGTGGTCGGGGTGTTCCCGGCGCTGGCCGACGACGACGTGCTCGCCGAACGCATCCTCGAGGCGCGGCTCATCTGGGTCTGGCTGTCGACCTACTGGTTCCTGCCCGCCGACCACGCCCGCATCGCCGCCGCCCGCGAACACGGCCTCTCGGTCCCGCGCTCGGCCGCCCTCATCAACCGCTGGGCCGCCCTCGGCGAGGACGCCCGCTGCACCGGCGACGACGCCATCGGCGATTTCGCCGAACAGGTGTCGGCGCTGCTCGAGGAGCGCTGGGCGGAGTAGTCGCGCCGTGCCCGCCGTCGCCGGGCCGGCGACGGCGGGCGAGCAGGCAGTCGGTGTGGGTCGATACCGCGCCGAACTGGAGGACGAGACCCGGGCGCGTGAGATGCGTCCGCGCATCCACGCTCGCCATCGCGGACCTAGAAGCCGCGCCCGCACGGTCCGCCGACGCGATCGTCGAGCCCCGGATCAGGCGGGTGGGCGGGGTTCCAGGCGTCCGCCGCTGCGCACCGCGAACGCCGCACCGTGGCGCACACCGGTGTTCGGGTCCTCCACGTCGAGCACGTAGAACCAGTCCATGCGGGTCTCGGCCTCGGTCACCTCGAGCACGCCGTAGCCGTGGGACTCCACCTCCACGTAGCGCAAGTGGTGGTTGAACGCCTTGATGGACTCCTCGACGGGCACCGCGGCCGTGCGGGGCGGGGCCTTCAGAAGTTCGCCGATGCTGGCCGAGGTGATCGAGGGGACCACGAACTCCGCGCCCACGGTGGGTCCGCCCGGGTAGTTCGCGGGGTTGACCGGCAGGTCCGCCGCCCATGAGGAGTGGATGTCGCCGGTCAGGAACACCACGTCGCCGACCTGCCCGTCGGTGATCGCGCGGAACAGGCGCTGCCGGTCGGCGGTGTACCCGTCCCACTGGTCGGCGTTGGCGGGCGCGCCCGCCTGCGGTACGCCGAGCACCCCGGTGAGCGCGGCGGTGGTCGCCGGCTCGAGCGGCGGGAACACCAGCGGCGCGATCATCACCGAATTGCCCACCAGCTTCCATCGCACCGGCGCGGACTCCAGGCCGGCGGTCAGCCACTCCATCTGCGCCTTGCCTGTCAGCGTGCGGTCCGGATCGTCGATCTCGCGCCAGTGCGCGCCCGGCGCGACCTCCTCGTCGCGGTAGCTGCGCAGATCCAGCATGGACAGTTCCGCGAGCGTGCCGAACCGCAGCCGCCGGTAGATCCGCACGTCGGCGCCCGAACCCGCCGCGCGCACCGGCATCCACTCCAGGTAGGCGCGGGCCGAGGCGGCGCGGCGATCCGCCCAGCTGCCTCGCGCCGCCGGGTCGTGGTACTTCGACCCACCCGACCAGGAGTTGTCGGCGGATTCGTGATCGTCCCAGGTGCAGATGAACGGCACCAGCGCGTGCAGGGCCGCCAGATCGGGATCGGTCTTGTACTGGGCGTGCCGGATGCGGTAGTCGGCCAGGCTGACGATCTCGTGCGGCGGATCGTGCGGCCGGACGGTGCCGGTGCGCCCGCCGTACTCGCCGCGCCCGTACTCGTAGATGTAGTCGCCCAGGTGGATGACCGCGTCCAGATCCCCGCGCGCCGCGAGATGCCGGTAGGCACCGAAATACCCGGCCTCCCAGTTGGAGCAGGACACCACGCCGAAGCGCAGGCGGTCGGGGGAGTCGCCGGGCGCGGGCGCGGTGCGGGTGCGCCCGACCGGCGAATCCTGGCCGAACGCGGTGAACCGATACCGGTACTCGCGGCCGGGATGCAACCCGGTGACGTCGATCTTGACGGTGTGATCCGAGTCGGCCGACGTGGTCACCGTGCCCGACGCCGCGACATCCTCGAACTCCGCGTCGGCCGCGATCTCCCAGTGGACCGCCGCGGGTGCGCCGAGCCCGGAGCCGGGTGCGGCCTCGTCGGATACGGTCACGCGCGTCCAGAGCACGATGCCGGTCGGCAGCGGATCACCCGAGGCCACCCCGTGCCGGAACACCGGACCCGAGGCCCGCGCGGGCGCGCCCGCCGTGAGCAGCGCGGTCGCCGTCGCCGCCGCGGCGCCGCCCTTCAACAGGGCGCGCCTGCCGATCGATTCGGCGCGGACGGCATCTGAAACGACCTCGTTTGCAGCCACGGGAGATGATCTCAGCACCACCGCGCGGGGCTGGCAAATCGACGCGGCACTCGTACCCGATCCGTGACCCGCGCGGGCTTGTCGGACGGGCGCGGTACGGTCGGAAACGATGAATCCCTGTGGTGAGCGCACCCCTCCGGGCGAGGGTTCGGTGCGGCGCGGCGAGGCCCGCCGATGACCGACGGACTGTTCGAGGTCGCCGGGGCCGACCCGGAACCGTCGAGCGCGAGCGTCGATTTCCGCGGCCCCGGCGACGCCGCGCCGCTTGCCGTGCGCATGCGTCCCGCCTCGCTGGACGAGGTCGTCGGCCAGCGCCACCTGCTCGGGCCCGGTTCCCCGCTGCGACGGCTGATCGAGGGCTCGGGCGCCGCCTCGGTGCTGCTGTACGGGCCGCCCGGCACCGGCAAGACCACCCTCGCCTCGCTCATCTCGCGCGCCACCGGCCGCCGCTTCGAGGCGCTCTCGGCGCTCTCGGCGGGCGTCAAAGAGGTGCGCGCGGTCATCGACCTGGCCCGCAGGCGCCTCACGCACGGTGAACGCACGGTCCTGTTCATCGACGAGGTGCACCGCTTCTCCAAGACCCAGCAGGACGCGCTGCTGGCCGCCGTGGAGAACCGCATCGTGCTGCTCGTCGGCGCCACCACGGAGAACCCGTCGTTCTCGGTGGTCTCGCCGCTGCTGTCGCGCTCGCTGGTGCTGCAACTGCAATCGCTGACCGACGACGACATCCGCGAGGTGCTCGGCCGCGCGCTCACCGACCCGCGCGGTTACGACGGCGCCTGCACCGTCACGGAGGAGGCGATGGCGCACCTCGTCCGCATCGCGGGCGGCGACGCGCGCCGCGCCCTCACCGCGCTGGAGGCCTCGGCCGAGTCCTCCCTGGACGGCACCGTCGACCTCGCGCTGGTCGAGGCGAGCGTGGACCGCGCCGCCGTGCGCTACGACCGCGCGGGCGACCAGCACTACGACGTGGTGAGCGCGTTCATCAAGTCGATCCGCGGCTCCGATGTCGACGCCGCCCTGCACTACCTGGCCCGCATGCTGAGCGCGGGGGAGGATCCGCGATTCATCGCCCGCAGGCTCGTCATCTCGGCCAGCGAGGACATCGGCTTGGCCGATCCGATGGCGTTGCAGACCGCCGTCGCGGCCGCCCACACCGTGCAGCTCATCGGCATGCCGGAGGCGCAGCTCACCCTCACTCACGCCACCATCCACCTGGCCACCGCCCCCAAATCGGGCGCGGTCCCGGCCGCGCTCGGCGCGGCCATGGCCGACATCTCGGCGGGCAAGGCGGGCGCGGTGCCCGCGCACCTGCGCGACGGTCACTACGCCGGCGCGGCGAAACTCGGCAACGCGCAGGGCTACAAGTACCCGCACGACGATCCCGACGGCGTGCTGGCCCAGCAGTACCCGCCCGACGAACTGGTCGGCGCGGATTACTACCGGCCCACCGACCACGGCTACGAACGCGAGGTCGGGCCACGCGTGGACCGGCTGCGGCGCATCGTGCGCGGGAAGTGACGCGTCGGGGCGGGCGATGAAAAACCGGGTGCGCCGCACCGGTAGGCTGGATACCTGTGCAGACCCACGAGATTCGACGGCGTTTCCTGGACCATTTCGTCCGTGCCGGACACACCGAGGTGCCCAGCGCCTCGCTGATCCTGG
Source organism: Nocardia puris (assembly GCF_003315035.1). Taxonomy (GTDB): domain Bacteria; phylum Actinomycetota; class Actinomycetes; order Mycobacteriales; family Mycobacteriaceae; genus Nocardia; species Nocardia puris. The sequence goes on along the minus strand of NZ_QNRE01000001.1, from coordinate 279,268 downwards.
CCGACCCCAACCTGCTGTTCGTCAACGCGGGCATGGTCCAGTTCAAGCCGTACTTCCTGGGGCAGGAGGCGCCGCCGTACCCGCGCGCGACCAGCGTGCAGAAGTGCGTGCGCACCGGTGACATCGAAGAGGTCGGCGTCACCACCCGGCACAACACCTTCTTCCAGATGGCGGGCAACTTCTCCTTCGGCGACTACTTCAAGGAAGGCGCCATCACCTTCGCGTGGGAGCTGATCACCAAGTCGCAGGAGGACGGCGGCTACGGGTTCGATCCGGAGCGGATCTGGGTCACCGCTTACGAATCCGATCCCGAGGCGGCCGAGATCTGGCACCGCGTCGCGGGAATTCCCAAGGAGCGCATCCAGTTCCGCGACGGCAAGGACAACTACTGGGACATGGGCGTGCCCGGTCCCGGCGGCCCGTGCTCGGAGATCTACTACGACCGCGGCCCCGAATACGGCAAGGAGGGCGGGCCCGTCGCCGACGAGGACCGCTACCTCGAGATCTGGAATCTCGTCTTCATGCAGGACATCCGCGGCGAGCTGAGCCCCAAGCAGGGCCACCCGCCGGTCGGGTCGCTGCCGAAGAAGAACATCGACACCGGCATGGGCGTGGAGCGCGTCGCGCTGCTGCTCCAAGGCGTGGACAACGTCTACGAGACCGATCTCATGCGCCCGATCATCGACAAGGCCGAGGAGCTCACCGGCCGCTCCTACGGCGTCGAGCACGCCGACGACGTGCGCTTCCGCGTGATCGCCGACCACGCCCGCACCGCCGCCATGCTCATCTCCGACGGCGTCAACCCCGGCAACGACGGCCGCGGGTACGTGCTGCGCCGCCTGCTGCGCCGCATCGTGCGCTCGGCCCGCCTGCTCGGCGCCGAGAAGCCGGTGATGGCCGAGCTGATCAAGGTCGTCAGCGACCTGATGGCGCCCTCCTATCCGGAGCTGGCCACCGATTTCCGCCGCATCGAGACCGTCGCGGTGGGCGAGGAGACGGCCTTCCTCAAGACGCTGAACACCGGCTCCACCCTGTTCGACAACACCGCCGCGGCCGTGAAGGCCAAGGGCGGCAAGACGATCGCCGGGTCGGACGCGTTCACCCTGCACGACACCTACGGCTTCCCGATCGACCTCACCCTGGAGATGGCCGCCGAGGCGGGCCTGTCGGTGGACGAGGACGGCTTCCGCTCGCTGATGGCCGAACAGCGCCAGCGCGCCAAGGAGGACGCGGCCGCCCGCAAGCACGCCCACGCCGACCTGAGCATCTACAAGGAGCTGGTCGACCGCGGCGCCACCGAGTTCACCGGCTTCGACGAGCTCACCTCCGAGGCGCACGTGCTCGCCCTCATCGCCGACGGCGTGCGCGTCCCGGCCGCCACCGCGGGCCAGGACGTCGAGGTGATCCTCGACCGCAGCCCCCTCTACGCCGAGTCGGGCGGCCAGATCGCCGACCGCGGGTCCATCACCGCGTCGGGTGTGAAGCTGCGCGTCAACGACGTGCAGAAGATCGCCAAGAAGCTGTGGGTGCACAAGACCACCGTCGAACAGGGCCAGATCACCGAGGGCGACGTGGTGCTCGCCCAGGCCGATCCGGCCTGGCGGCGCGGCGCCACCCAGGGCCACTCCGGCACGCACATGGTGCACGCCGCGCTGCGGCAGGTGCTCGGCCCCAACGCCGTGCAGGCGGGTTCGCTGAACAAGCCCGGCTACCTGCGCTTCGACTTCAACTGGCAGGGCCAGCTCAGCGAGCAGCAGAAGGCCGATATCGAGGCCGTGTCCAACGACGCGGTGGGCGCCGACTTCCCGGTCAACACGTTCGTCACCGATCTGCCGAAGGCCAAGCAGATGGGCGCCCTGGCGCTGTTCGGCGAGAACTATGGCGACGAGGTGCGCGTGGTCGAGATCGGGGGCCCGTTCTCGATGGAGCTGTGCGGTGGCACGCACGTGCAGCACTCCTCGCAGATCGGCCCCATCACCGTGCTCGGCGAGTCGTCGGTGGGGTCGGGTATCCGGCGCGTCGAGGCGTTCGTCGGCCTGGACTCCTACAAGTACCTGGCGAAGGAGCGCGCGCTGCTGGCCGGTGTCGCGTCGTCGCTGAAGGTGCCCTCGGAGGAGGTGCCCGCGCGCGTCGAGCAGCTGGTGGAGCGGCTGAAGGTGGCCGAGAAGGAACTCGAGCGCACCAAGATCGCCGCCGTGCTCTCCTCGGCGGGCACGTTCGTCGAGCAGGCCGAACGGGTCGGCGGGGTGCTGCTGGTCGCGGCCGCCGCGCCCGAGGGCGTGTCGGCGGGTGATCTGCGCACGCTGGCCACCGACATCCGCGGCCGTTTCGGCAGCGAACCCGCCGTGGTGGTGCTGCTCGGCAACGCCGACGGCAAGGTGCCGTTCGTCGTCACAGTGAACAAGGGCGCCCAGGAGCTCGGCTTCAAGGCCGGTGACCTGGTCGGCAGCTTCGGCCCGAGCATCTCCGGCCGCGGCGGCGGCAAGCCCGAGATGGCGCAGGGCGCCGGCAGCGATCCCTCGGGTATCGCGGCCGGTCTGGCCGCGGTCCGCGCGCGGGTGGCCGAAATCGCCGGGTGATGCGCGACTCGGAGAGTTCGCCCGTGACGGGACGGCCGCACACCGCGGACCGTCCCGATCCGGCGGCCGACCCCGGACGGGGCAGGCGCCTGGGCATCGACGTCGGTAGCGTCCGCATCGGCGTCGCCACCAGCGACCCCGACGGCATCCTCGCCACGCCGGTCGAAACGGTGGCGCGCGCGGCCCGAAAGGGCCCCGCCACCGACATCGCCAGAATTGCCGAGATTGTGCGGGAGTACGAAGCCGTGGAGGTCGTCGTCGGCCTGCCACGCACGTTACGCGGGGAAAAGGGCAGTTCTGCCGAGGCCGCCATCGCGTTCGCTGAACGTTTGCAAGCGCAAATCGCCCCGGTGCCGATCCGCCTTTCCGACGAACGTTTGACTACGGTGTCTGCTGCACGTGCATTGCGGGACAGCGGAGTTCGCGCGCGTGGCCGGCGGCAGGTGATCGATCAGGCGGCGGCCGTGTCGATCCTGCAAGGATGGTTGGACGAACGGAGTGCTGTGTTGAAGTCAGCGGAAGCGGCGCGCGACGCGTCGTCCGGGGGCGATGCATGACCGACCGATGGGCGCGGGCCGAGGAACGTTACCGACAGCGGGAGGCCGATCGGCGCTACCGCCGCGACGACAGCGCGTGGGGCAGGGATGGCCGCGCGCCGGGCCAGGACGACGAGTGGGACGACTACGACGACGACACCACCGTCATCCCGCGCTACACCGACGACGAGCCGCTCTACGACGGCCCGCCGATGTACGCCGCCGCCGACGACTACGACGAGGAGCCGTCCGAGCCCGCGTCGCCGCCGCGCGCGCAGCGGCCCGCCCGCGGTCAGGCCAAAGCGGCCGCGAAGGGGCGCGGTGGGGGGCAGCGCCCGCCGCGCGGCAAGGGCAAGCGGTCGCGGGTCGCCTCGCGCAAGGCCGCCGAACGCAAGCGCAAGCGGCGCACCATGCTGATCGTCGGCGGCGTGCTGGCGATCGTGCTGGTCGCCGCCGTGGCCTTCGCGGTCAAGAAGCTCACCACGCAGTTCGAGCCGCCCGCCGACTACGCGGGCCCGGCCGGGCCTCCGGTCGTGGTGCAGGTGCACCCCGGTGACACCGCCACCCAGATCGCGCAGGAGATGCGCGACAAGGACGTGGTGGCCAGCACCGGCGCGTTCTACGAGGCGGCGGTGCGCAATTCGGGCATGAACGCGGTGCAGCCCGGCTTCTATCAGATTCCCAGCCAGAGCCCGGCCGAGGACGCGGTCGCCGCGCTGCTGACACCCGGTTCGCGGGTCGGCAACGTCGTCATCTCCGAGGGGCGTCAACTCCACGACCAGCACGACGTGAACACCGGCGCGCCCACGGAGGGCATCTACACGAAGATCGCCGCCGCCAGTTGCGTCGGCGCCGAGGGCGCGAAGAAGTGCGTCACCTACGAGGAACTCTCCGCGGCGGGCGCGGGCACCGACCTGGCGGCGCTGGGCGTGCCGTCCTGGGCGCAGGAGGAGGTGCGCGCCGCCCCCGACCGGGTGCGCCAGCTCGATGGCCTGATCGCCGCGGGCACCTTGGATTTCGATCCGAGTGGCAGCGCGCAGGAGATCCTGCGGCAGCTGATCACCACGAGCGCCGCACGCTACGAGGAGACCGGTCTGCTGACCTCCGGCGCCAATAACGGGCTCACCCCGTACGAGACGCTGATCGCGGCCTCCCTGGTGGAACGTGAAGCGCTGCCGCAGGACATGCCGAAGGTGGCGCGGGTGATCGTGAACCGCCTCGAGGTGGAGCAGCCGTTGCAGTTCGATTCGACGGTCAACTACGCCCTCGACACCACCGAGGTCGCCACCACCGACGCCGACCGCGCCAAGCGCACGCCGTGGAACACCTACGCCATGCCCGGCCTGCCCGCCAACCCCATCGCCTCGCCGTCGATCGCGGCGCTGAAGGCGATGGAGAATCCGGAACCGGGCAACTGGTTGTACTTCGTGACGATCGACATGAAGGGCACCACCCTGTTCACCGACTCCTACTCCCAGCACCTGCGCAATATCGAAAAGGCCATGGAGAGCGGGATTCTCAACAGTGGGCGGTGAGGTGAGCGCGGTCCGCAGGGCGGCGGTGCTCGGCAAGCCCATCGCGCACTCCCGCTCACCGCAACTGCACCTGGCGGCCTACCGCGCGCTCGGGCTGGACTGGATCTACGAGCGCATCGAATGCGCCGCCGACGAATTGCCCGGTCTGGTCGACGGTTTGGGGCCCGAATGGGTCGGCCTGTCGGTCACCATGCCCGGCAAGGAGGCGGCGCTCGCCTACGCGGACGAGCGAACCGACCGCGCCGTGCTGGTGGGCTCGGCGAACACGTTGGTGCGCACCGAGACCGGGTGGCGGGCCGACTGCACCGACGTGGACGGCGTGCTCGGCGCGCTGAGCGGCGGGGGAGTGGACCGCGTCGAGGAGGCGGTGGTGCTCGGTGCGGGCGGTACCGCCCGGCCCGCCCTGTTGGCCTTCGCCGAGCTCGGGGCCAGCGCGGTGACGGTGGTCGCGCGCGACGCCGGACGGGCGCGCAGCGCGCTGGAACTGGCGCAGCGACTCGGCCTCGAGGCGACGGTGTCGGGGTTCGACGCCGACGCCGTGCGCGAGGTGTGCGCGCGGGCGGATGCGGTGGTGAGCACGATTCCGTCCGACGCGGCGGCTCTTGTCGCGGAGGCGGTCGCGGCCGCACCCGTCGTGCTGGACGCGATCTACAACCCGTGGCCGACCCCGCTCGCCGAAGCCGTGGGGCGGGCCGGGCACACGGTGGTGAGCGGGCTGCAGATGCTGCTGAACCAGGCGTACGGGCAGGTCGAGCAGTTCACCGGCCGTCCGGCGCCGCGGGCGGAGATGGCCGCCGCGCTGGACGCGTGAGTGCGTCGGGAACTCTGCCCAATTTCTGATACCGGTTCTAGTTCTGTTCCGCGGACCAGCGGGTTAAGGTGTGAGCCATGAACGCTTGGGTAGTGCGGGCCGTGCTGCTCGGTGCGCTGGTCGTCGCACTGCGCACCCTGCTCGGCTTCACGATGGTGTACTGGCCGACGCAGGGCGTGTGGTGGCGGGCGCTGTGCCTGCTCGTCCTCCTGGCCGCCATCGTGAGCTGGGGTGTGCTGGACGGTCGCCGCGACCGCGAGGCCCACGCCGACCCGGAACGCGGCTCCGACCTCACCGTCCTGTGGTTGCAGGTCGCCGTCGCCGCGGGCGTCGGCAGCGGCGCCGCCGCCTGGCTCCTCGACTTCCTCCCGCGCTTCGACCTCGGCGACAACGGACCGCTGTTCGAACTCACCGCCGGCGCCTCGTTCATCGTCCTGCTGGTCTTTCTCGGCGGGCTGCTGGGTATCGCGCTGGGGCGCTACCTCGCGGGGCGGAACGCGGGGAAGAAGGTGTCGGAGCCGGTCGCGGCGTAGGGATTCGGTTCCCAGGTGCCGGAGTACGCGTGTTGCCTCCTCGGTCGGCCGCGTGATCAGCGACTCGGCGGATTATCGGCCGCCCGGAGTGATCAATCCGGTTTCGTAGGCGAGGCGCACGAGTTGGGCGCGGTCGCGGGCGTCGAGTTTCGTCAGCAGGCGGCCGACGTGGGTGCGGGCGGTGGCCGGGCTGATCGACAGGGTGGCCGCTATCTCGGCGTTGGAGTGCCCGGCGCCGACTTCGGCGAGGACTTCGCGTTCGCGGCCGGTCAGCCGGTCGAGGAGGTGCGCGGAGCGGGGGTTCGGTGCGGTGGCGGCCGCGCGCATCACCCGGCGGGTCACGGCGGGGGAGAGCAGCGCGTCACCGCCCGCGACGATCCGCACGGCGGCGCGCAGGTCGTCGGGATCGGTGTCCTTGAGCAGAAATCCCGCCGCGCCCGCGCGCATCGCCGCCAGGACGTTGTCGTCGGTGTCGAAGGTGGTGAGCACCACCACCTGCACGTGTCGCAGATCCTCGTGCGCGACAATGCGTTTCGTCGCCTCGATCCCGTCGCCGCCCGGCATCCGGATATCCATCAGCACCACATCGGGTCGCAGGCGGCCGACGAGCGCGACGGCGGCCGCCCCACCGCCCGCGTCGCCGACCACCTCGATGTCCTCGGCGCGCTGGAGCAACGCGCGCAGCCCCTCCCGGACCAGCGGCTGATCGTCGACCAGCACCACACGGATCATCGCCTGCCCCGCAGGGGAATTCGCGCCTCCACTCGGAACCCTCCCTCTCGCCGGTGTCCCGCGTCCAAGGTTCCGCCCAGCAACGTCACCCGTTCACGCATGCCGATGATCCCCCATCCGGCGCCGGGATTCGGGGAGGTGTTGCGGTCGGTGGCGTGAGGTTGGTCGGCGGAACCCGGGGAAACGGTGCCGTCGTCGGTCACTCGCACGACGAGATCGGTGTCGTCCCGGTCGATTTCGAGGTGCACCGTGCCCGCGTCCGAATGCCGGAGAATGTTGCTCAGCGACTCCTGAATCACCCGGTAGGCGGTGAGGTCGACGATCGCGGGCAGTTCGGTGGTCGACGGGGAACGTTCGATCGTCACGGTGCGGCCCGCCGTTTCGGCGGGGGCGACCAACTCCGCGAGGCGGCGCAGGTCCGGTGCGGGCGGGGCGGTGGCGCCGGAGGCGCGCAGGGCGTCGACGGTGGCGCGCAGTTCGCGCCCGGCGTCCCGGCAGGCGGTGCGGGCGGCGGTGAGGGAGCGTTCCGCCGTCGCGGGATCTTCTCGGAGGGATTCCCGCGCCACGTCGGTGTGCAGCGCGATCACCGAGACCGTGTGCGCGAGCAGATCGTGCAGATCCCGCGCCACCCGCAGGCGCTCCTGTTCGAGCCGCCCGGCCAGCTCGAGTTCGTGTTCGGCGGTGACGGCCCGCTCCCGCGCCGCGCTCTCGGCGCGCCAACCCCGGCGCGCGCGCACGCTGTCGCCGAGCGCGATCATGGCGGCCATCAGCCCGGCCGAAGTCGGCAACTCCAACCCGAGCACGAACCCCAGATTGTCGCCCTGCCCGACGCGGACCGCCGTCGAGATACCCAGCAGCGCGAGCGCGGTGCCGATGGCCCACGACAGCCGCCCGCGCTCGGCCGCCGAGAACAAGGCGGCAGCGACCGGCAGGGCCAGCCCGATCGGCGGGTAGTCGAGCATGTAGTAGCCCAGCAGCGCCACCCCCGACACCAGCAGCGTCCCCACCGGCCACCGCCGCCGCACCAGCATCAGCCCGCCGAACAGCGCCCCGAACAGGTAGGCGGTCGGATTCACCTCGCCCGCACCGACATTCGCGGTGATCGCGGTGCCCACCACCACAAGCGTGGTCATCGCCAGGGCGAGGTCGACGGCTTGATTGCGCCGCATGGGTTCGGTGTCGCTCACGGTCGGTCCCTCCGATTCGGGAAGGTCTGCGTGGTGCCCGGTTCGCTGTGTTCCCCGGGACACGTGGTCGCCGTGGGTGTGGCGGTCGCGCTCTCGGGGCGTAGGCGCGTGCCGGTCGCATCCTCGGGCGCATCGTCGGATGTGCTGATTCTGGCAGCGTTCGAATACCACGACCGGCGCTTCGGTCGGGCTGCGGCCGTGTTCTGGCGCCCGAGGGGCTGCGCTGTGCCCTGGCATCCGTCGGCCCCACCCTCGGAACTTCCGCCGACAGCCGGATGAGTCGGCGGGCTGTTCACTCGGCGGGCAGCCCGCGTCGTCGGCTTGTCGCACACTCCGGCTCTGCCACACGCCCGTTCGGAGAGTGCGGGTGCGGGATGTGTTGACGCGGCGTCGCTGCCGAGGTTCGGCGCACGTTGTCCGGCGTCGACGCCGAACGATCGCCGCACCCCGATGCGCTGCACCACGAAGACATCTGCCGCGTGTCGGTTGTGATGCTCGCCGGACTCGTAGACAGGGAGAGGGGGCGACACGCCGACAGCGCCGCGAGCGTGAGGTTCCACCACGACCACGGTGCCACGAAGTGCACGAAGTCGACCTTGAACGTGGTCATGTCCGCGTCTATGGCCGGGGCGAGCGCGTCGCGGTCGGAGGGCGCGGTGGGGCGGTGCTGCGCCGAGTTCGGCGTCACCCGGTGACCTGCGGACCCGCTACTCGACACTGCCACGTCCCTGCTCGGTCGCCGTGCTGCCGCGGGTGACGCGGGCGAGTCCCCACGCGAACGCCCCGGTGATCGCACCGAGCAGTAACCCGGTGACCAGGCTGCTCCCGACGGAAAATACCCGCAGCGCAACCTCTTCCGCGCCCGGGGAAAGCCGCCCTTCGAGATTCCCGCCGAGCCTGGGCGGATCCTCGAATGCGGCGTCCCACAGGATCTGGTGCGTGAGCGCGAGCAGTGTGCCGTAGACGACGCCGACCGCGAGCAGGGTGAGGAACGGGTTGGGCACGCGCCGCCACAGCACGTATCCGATCCACACCGCGATCGGCGCGAACACGAGCACGGCGTTGACCGCCGGACCGACCAGGTCGAGATCGTGCGCGATCACGCGCGGCACCCCGAGCGATGCCAGGATGCCGACCACCGCCGGCGAAACTCCGAGCCTCCGTGCGGGATTCATCGCACACCCACCCGGTCCCGGTACAGCCGCAGAAACCCGAGGAATGCGAGCGTCGCCGTCACCGCGCTCATCGCCAGCCGCCCCCAGTGCCCGGTCTCGAATTCGGTCGCGGTCCGGCGCAGCGTCTCCGTCGAATGGACCGCCGCCCCTTCATCGAACATGATCTCGTTGCGCGGCCAGAAGTACAGCACCGAGAACAGGAACTCCCCGAGCACCAGCGTCCCGAGACTGCCCGCGACCCACCACCGCGCCGGCGTCCGCCACACCAGCACGGTGCTCACCACGGCCGCCAGCACCGTCGCCGCCCCCATCGGCGGGAAGAAGTCGGCGGGACCGGTGATCTCGAAGAACGCCGAAGCCTCGGCGAGCGAAGCGGGCACATCGTGAAAGACGTTGGGGTAGATGACGATCGTCTCCACTGCGATCCCGCCGAACGCCACCATCGCGATCCACACGTACAGGCCCGGTACCCCGAGCGAAAACCATTGCCGTCTCATGGGAACGACGGTATTTCCGCAGGTGGGTGCCGCGCGTCCGCCGAGACGCGCGACTTCCGTACGTATCTCGACGTAGGGTCGCGGTCGACTCGGCCGCGACGGTCCTGGGCGAGGACGCGTCGGTGCGGATGGGTCGCCGCCGTCGGCATGTCCGGCGGTCCGATGCGGAGCGGGCAGCAGTCGACGCGCCCGGAAGGAAGCCGTCCGCCGCGAGACCGAGGCCGGGCGTCCCGTGGCCACCCGGCCCAGAGCTCAGAGCAAGATCGCGCCGCCGCCCTGGTTCTCCTCGCGGGCGATGGCCGAGTAGGCGGCGGCGAGGAGGCTGGGGTCGGGGCCCTCGAGGCGGCCGGGCTTGGCGAGTCCGTCGAGCACGACGAAGCGGAGCACGCCGGAGCGGGTCTTCTTGTCGGTCTGCATGGCGTCGAGCAGCTGTGGCAGCGCGTCGGCGTCGTAGCCCACCGGCAGGCCGATGCTGGACAGGATCGCGCGATGCCGGTCGGCGGTCTCGTCGTCGAGCCGGCCCGCGAGGCGGCCCAGCTCGGCGGCGAACACCAGGCCGACGGAGACCGCCGCGCCGTGGCGCCACCGGTAGCGCTCGCGGCGCTCGATGGCGTGGCCCAGGGTGTGGCCGTAGTTGAGGATCTCGCGCAGGCTCGACTCTTTGAGGTCGGCGGCGACCACGTCGGCCTTCACCTGGATGGCGCGGCGGATGAGTTCCGGCAGCACCTCGCCCGTCGGGTCGAGCGCGGCCTCCGGGTCGCGTTCCACCAGGTCGAGGATCACCGGGTCGGCGATGAAACCGGCCTTGATGATCTCGGCCATGCCCGCGACGATCTCGTTGCGCGGCACCGTCTCCAGCGTCGCCAGGTCCACCAGCACGGCGGTGGGCTCGTGGAAGGAACCGACGAGGTTCTTGCCCGCCTCGGTGTTGATGCCGGTCTTGCCGCCGACGGCGGCGTCCACCATGGCCAGCAGCGTGGTCGGCACGTGCACGATCCGCACGCCGCGCATCCAGGTCGCGGCGACGAACCCGGCGAGGTCGGTCGCCGCACCGCCGCCGAGGCTCACCACGACGTCGTTGCGGGTCAGGCCGATACGGCCGAGCACCTCCCAGCAGAAGCCGGCGACCGCGAGGTCCTTGCCCGCCTCGGCGTCGGGGATCTCGACTCGATGCGCGTCGATGCCGGTGTCGGCGAGCGCTTTGCGCACCACCTCGGCGGTCTCGGCCAGCGGCGGCTGATGGAAGATCGCGACGGTACGCACACCGGTGGTCGCGCCGGTGACCGACTCGACGAGTTCGCCGAGCAACCCGCGCCCGATGATCACCGGATACGGGTCGGCGGTGCGGACCTGGATACGCGTCGGCTCTGTCACTGCTGCTCCGATTCTGTTCGTGCCGTCTGCTCGAGTGCGCGCCCCCGCGGTCGGCGTGCGCGCCTGCGCCGGCTGCGGCCGGCGACCTGTTCCGCCGTCGCCCACCCGACGGCCTTTCCGGATTCCCCCGTGGTGGATTCGGGTGCGGCGCCCGAATGTTCTTGTGCGCCAGGCGCGGAACCGTTCAGCGTGTCAGCGGGGCCGCCCGGTTGGGCCGATGTGGCCCCCGGGGGAGTTCCGTTCTGCGCGTCACCGATCCGTGTCGGCAGGTTGCCGGACTGGTCTGCGGTGCCGCGCGGGACGCCAGCCGAGGGTGCCGCGTCCGGGTGCGTTTCGGCGCGTGCGCTACCGATCGGTGCGGGCAGGCCGCCGGGAGCAGCGGGCAGGTCCGCGGTGTCGCGCGGTACTTCGGCCGATACGGCTCGGGCGTCCGGGTGAGATCCGGCTGGTGCACCGGTGGTCCGTGGCGGTGAGGTGCGGGGTTCATCGGCCGGGCTGTGCCTGTTCCCGGAGGGGGCGACATTCGCAAGTCGAGAGTGTTGCGCGTGTGCTGTGTCCGGCTCGAGGGTGCCGTTGGCGATCGAGATGTCCACTGGCTCAGCCGCTGACGTCGCGCTCTGTCCGGCGGATTCTGTTGCGGCGCTGCTTGTTTGCGTCGAAGTGGGTGCGCCGACACTCCGGGCCGCACGTCGGCGGCCCCGCCGCTTGGATGGGCCGGTGGACGAAGGGGACACAGCCGACCGTTCGCCGGATTCCGGTGCGGGGGTAGCGGTCGGGTGCTCGGTGTGTGCGACTTGTGGCGAGCCGTGGGCCTCGGCCGACGTGGTGGACTTCTGCCGATCGACTGCGGAATCCGAAGGGGGCGTAGCGGATTCCGGAAGGCCGGCGCTCACGGTGGCGCTCGACGAGCGCCTGCGTCGGGACCGGCGGCGGCGCGTCCCCGCAGTCGTCGAGGCCGGGGCGGGTGCGGGTTGTTCGGGGGGCGTGACGATTTCCCCGTTGGCCGCGGCGGCGCGGCGGGCGGCGGCGCGGGCTCGGGCGCGGCGGCGCGCGCGAGATCGGCTGCTGCCCTGCGGGTTCGGCGTCGACTCCGGGGCGGGCTGTGCCGTGGGTTCGGGCGCGACGGGTTCGACGCCGAGCTTGTCGAGGATCATCTTGACGACCCGGCCCGGACTACGTCCGTCGGTGCGCACCCGCACCGACGCGACCTCGCGGTACAGCGGCCGCCGTTTGCGCATGAGTTCCCGGTATTTGGCGCCGGGGTCGTCGCCGGTCAGCAGCGGGCGCTGGTTGCTGGAGCCGGTGCGGCGCAGCCCTTCGCCCACGCTGATCTCCAAGTACACGACCGTGCGTCCGCGCAGCAACGCCCGCGTGTTCTCCGAGAGCACGGCGCCGCCGCCGAGCGAGACGACGCCGCGTTCGGCGAGGATGGCGCGCCGCACCACCCGCTCCTCGATGCGGCGGAACTCCGGTTCGCCGTCGGCGGCGAAGATCTCCGGGATGGTGCGCCCGGTCTCGCGTTCGATACCCGCGTCCGTGTCGTACAGGTCGACGCCGAGCTCCTTGGCGAGCTTGCGGCCGATCGTCGACTTCCCCGCTCCCGGCGGTCCGACCAGCACCACGCGCGGGGCGCGCGGATCGGTCTGCACGATCATTGCGGCCGACTGTCCGCCGGGACGTGCGGGCGGACGCCGATCCGCTTGACGTAACCGGTGATATTGCCGATCGTCTCGTCCAGCGAATCACCGCCGAACTTCTCCAGCGCGGCTTGGGCCACCACCAGCGCCACCATGGCCTCGGCGACGACGCCCGCGGCGGGCACCGCGCACACGTCGGAGCGCTGGTGGATGGCCACGGCCTCCTCGCCGGTGCTCATGTCGACGGTGGACAGCGCGCGCGGCACCGTGGAGATCGGCTTCATCGCGGCACGCACGCGCAGCGGCTCGCCGTTGGTCATGCCGCCCTCGAGGCCGCCCGCGCGGTTGGTGGAGCGCAGCACGCCGTCGGGGCCGGGGCGCATCTCGTCGTGCGCCTGGCTGCCGCGGCGTCGCGCGGTCTCGAAACCGTCGCCCACCTCGACGCCCTTGATGGCCTGGATGCCCATGAGCGCACCCGCGAGGCGCGAGTCGAGGCGGTCGGCGCCGCTGATGAACGAGCCGAGCCCGACCGGCAGGCCGTCGACCACGACCTCGACGACGCCGCCGAGGGTGTCGCCGTCCTTCTTGGCGGCCTCGATCTCGGCGATCATCGCGGCCTCGGCCTCGGCGTCGAACGCGCGCACGGGGCTGGCGTCGATAGCGGCCAGATCGGCGGCGGTGGGGATGTGCCCGGTGGTGTTGGCGGCGGTGCCGATGGAGACCACGTGCGAGACGACCTCCACACCGAACGCCTGGCGCAGGAAGTTGCGCGCCACGGTGCCCGCCGCCACGCGCGCGGCGGTCTCGCGGGCGCTGGCGCGCTCGAGCACGTTGCGGGCGTCGTCGAACCCGTACTTGAGCATGCCGGAGTAGTCGGCGTGGCCGGGGCGGGGGCGGGTGAGCGGCGCGTTGCGCGCGAGATCGGCCAGTTCGGCCTCGTCGACCGGGTCGGCGGACATGACCGTCGTCCACTTGGGCCACTCGGAGTTGGCCACCTCGATGGCGACCGGCCCGCCCATGGTGCGACCGTGGCGGACGCCGCCGATCATCGTGACCTTGTCGGCCTCGAACTTCATCCGCGCACCGCGCCCGTAGCCGAGCCGGCGGCGCGCGAGCTGGGCGGAGATGTCCTCGGACGTCACTTCGACACCCGCGACCATCCCCTCGAGGATCGCGACGAGGGCGGGACCATGGGATTCTCCGGCAGTTATCCAGCGCAGCACGATTCCTATCCTTCCATGTCGAGGCCTCGACCTCAGCATCCGGTCGCCAGTGATCACCGGCACGTCGCCACCCCCGAACCCACCCCGGCACACCCCACCCCACCGGTCGCCTACCGGTTGCGGAGCCCGGCGCATCCGTCGCGCACTAATCAGTTGCCCCAACCGATTGCCGACCCTCGCCCCGCATCAGGTCTCTCCCGCGCAGAACCCACCCGAGCCATCCCGACAATCGCTAGAGCCACCGCCCAGACACAGCGTGTGCCCCCGCCCACTGTCAGTTCTCGGGCGACACCCACTCCGCACAACCCGCTGCCCGTGCGGCGGCAGGTCGAGACCATGGGCTACGCGCCGGAACAGAGCAGGCTGCTGGGCCGAGTCGCCTCCGGTGACGTGCCGGCCCTCGACACGTTCGCGTCTCGCTGCCCACCGGCTCTCCAGCGGACCTCACTCGCCGCACCCCGGCCCAGCTTCTGAGGCCACGAGCACACGTGGACGGCTCGTGCGTGCATCGCGGCCACTCGCGTTCACCCGTCCGGCACCACCATCGCCACCAGCGTCGCAGCACACATCGACGGCCCATGTGGCACGGTCACGCGCCACGCATCACGGCCGAATCTCCGTGCCGCGACGCAGATCAATCCGAGCGCGCCCGTGAGGATCGGCGCGCCGAGCGCCGCCCACACCCAGGTCTGGGCGCCGTCCAGCGCGCCGGCCGCTCCGAGCCCAGCGGCCAGCTTCACATCACCCGCCCCCAAAGCGGCCGGTGCGAGAAGGTGCAGCACCAGGTAGGGGAGTACCAAGACGACGGCGCCGATCGTCGCGGCGATGAATTCCGTTGTGAGCAGGGCGTATCCGAAGATCGCCACCGCGCCGCACCCGGTGAGGAGATTGGGGAGCCGCTGCTCCCGGATATCGATGACGGAGAGCGCGGCGCACCACACGGCGAGCAGAACGAAGGCTGGGACGGTCATGACTCCAGCCTCGCGATCGACGCCCCGCTCCGGGGTCCGTGCGACGAGAATGTGGAGAACTCCGCCCCTGTGGAAAACCGCCGATGACCTCACGACCAAGTGTCGAGTTCGTATGCGGGCCGTTGGCCGGCCGTTACAGCGGAGGTGCGGCGGTCGGAAGCATTGATCCAATCCGCCCGACCGCGATGGATCGCAGCCTGGCCGATCCAGGTGGAGGCGCTACCGCTACCCCTCATCGGTCAGCCGGCCATTGATCTGGTCGGTGCCGACAGCTCGGGCGTTGCGATTCGGGTCGTTGGCCGGGGCGTCGGCGCCTCTTCGCGTTCGGGGCTGCTGCGAGGGAGAGGCCTCGGGCGACGGGCCTCAACACCGATCCGGCCGCGGCGCCGCAGATCAGGCGGTCCTCAACCGATCCTGGTTGCGGCCGCAGCTCGTGCTGAGACCAGGTGCGCGCCGAGCGACCGCTGCCCACGGCCTCGTACTTCCTGTCCGGGCGATGTCATCGTCGAACCGCGGGATCACCGGGACGTGCGGCGACCCGCACGAACTCAGAACGGCATCCCCACCTTCAACTGATTCAGCGAATACTCGACCATCCCCACCGCCGCACTCACATCCGACTCCTCGATGCACCGCCGCATGGTCAACAGCACGATCCCGATCAGCACGCTGGTGAACCACCGCACGTCGGCGTCGTCGGCGGTGCGCCCGGTGCGCTCGGCCACGCACCCGGCCAGCACGTCCTCGATGGTCAACAGGCTGGTCAGCATCGCGCCGCGCAGCGCGGGCTCGGTGAGCATCAACCGGGTGCGCTGCACGCCCAGCGTCAGGTCCTCCGGCGGCACCAGCGCGACCACCTCGCGCATCGCCGCCAGCAAGGCGTCGATCACGGGCTCGTCGGCGGGCCGCTCCCGGAACCGCTCGACGAAGACGTAGTCGTACTCGTCGTTGACGACCAGGTCCTCTTTGGTCGGGAAGTACCGGTAGACGGTGCTCGGCGCCACCTCCGCCGCGGCCGCGACCGCTTCGACGGTGGTGGCGCCGTACCCGTTCTCGTGGAAGAGGCGCATCGCGTGGCGCTGGATGGCGGCCGTCGTCCTGGCCTTCTTCAGCTGGCGCAGGCCCCCGGACGAAGCCTGCTGCCGTTGCGCGGCCGAAGTCACGTTGCGCCCCTTCCCGTCAGCTCCTGATCGGCGACATCTCCGATTCTGCCGCACCGCCCGCGGCCACCTCGGCGCGGTCGTCGAGCTTGCTGCCTTCCACATCGACCTCCGGCAGGATCCGGTCCAACCAGCCCGGCAGCCACCAGCCGGCCTTCCCCAGCAGCGACATCGCCGCGGGCACCAGCGTCATCCGCACGATGAACGCGTCGAAGAACACCGCCGCGGCCAGCGCGAAACCGACCGACTGCACCATCGGCGTCGGCGAGAGCAGGAATCCGGCGAACACGCTGATCATGATCAGCGCCGCCGCGGTCACCACCCGCGCGCTGACCGCGAAACCCTCGACCACCGCGGCGTCGGTGCTCGCGCCGCGCTGGTGCTCCTCGCGCATCCGCGTCACCAGGAACACCTGGTAGTCCATCGCCAGCCCGAACACCAGGCCGATCAGCACCACCGGCAACAGATTGACGATGATCCCGGACGATTCCAGCCCAAGCACCGCACCGAACCACCCCCACTGGAACACCGCGACCACCACGCCGAACGTGGCCGCGACACTGAGCAGGAAGCCCACTGCGGCGACCAGCGGCACCAGCAGCGACCGGAACACGAGCACCAGCAGCACGAACGCCAACCCGCCGACCACTGCGAGATACGGGATCATCGCCGCTCCCAGCTTGTCCGAGGCGTCGATGTCGAGGGCGGTCTGGCCCGTCACCAGCACCTTCATCCCGGGCAGGCTCGCGGCGGCGGCGCGGATGTCGTGGATCAACGCCTCGGTGTCGGTGGTCGTCGGACCGGTCTCCGGGATCACGCCGAGCAGCGCGGTGCGTCCCGACGCGTCCAGCACGGGCGGCGCGACGCCCGCGACGGGACCGGCCGCGTGGATCAGTTCGGTGGCACGCGCGGCGGCGGCTTCCGCGTCACCGCCGGGTGCGTCCACCAGGATGGTCAGCGGTCCGTTGTGGCCGGGGCCGAAGCTGTCGGAGATCAGGTCGTAGGCGCGGCGCTGGGTGGTGTCGGCCGGCGCGGTCCCGTCGTCGGGGAAGCCGAGGCGCAGGTCCAGGGCGGGCAGCGCCGCGAGCAGCAGCACCAGCGCGCCGCCCACCAGCACCGGAATGCGATGGGAGAGAATCCATTCCGCCCACCGCCGACCGGGCGCCCTGGTCACCGTCCGGCGATTAACACCGCGCAGCACCCGCGCGCCGGCGAATCCGAGCAGCGCGGGGAGCAGGGTCAACGCGGCGGGCACCGCCATCGCCACGGCGAAGGCCGCCGCCAACCCCACCTGGGTGAGCGCCGGGATGCCGACCACCGTGAGTCCCGCCAGCGCGACCACCACGGTCATGCCGGCGAAGAACACCGCCGTGCCCGCCCGCCCCATCGCCTGGCCCGCGGCTTCCTCCGGCGCGTAGCCATCGGCCGCGAGCTGGCGGTAGCGCAGGATGATGAACAGCGAGTAGTCGATCGCCACGGCGGTGCCGAGCATCAGCGCCAGCATGCTGGAATCGCCCGCCATTTCGGTGAATCCGCTGGCCGCGGCGATACCGGACAGTGCGACGGCGAGCGCGCCGCCCGCCACCACGAGCGGCATACCGGCCGCCACCAGCGAGCCGAGCGTGATCAGCAGCACCACCGCCGCGACCACGATGCCCAGGACCTCGCCCACGCCCTCCTCGGGCGCCGCCACCGCCGGGCCGCCCACTTCCGCGGTGAGTCCCGCGTCGCGCGCCAGGGTGAGCGCGTCGGTCAGCGCCTTGCGGTCGCCATCGGTCAGTTCGGTCGGGCCGTCCCGATAGGAGACGGTCACCAGACCCATGCGCTCATCGGGCGTCACCGCCGAGGTGAACGGGTCGCCCACGTCCACGATCGACGGTTCGGACGCCAGGCGTTCGCGCACCCGCTCGACGGTCGCGCGATGTTCGCTCTCGGTCAGTCGCGCGCCCTCGGGCGCCGCCAGCACCACCGTCGCGGTCGCCCCGCCCGCCGACAGTTCGGGGAATCGCTCGGCGGCCAGATCGACGGCTTCCTGCGCCTCCGTGCCGGGCACGGTGAACGAATCCGAGGTCGGGCCGGAGAGGGTGGCCGCCGCCACGCCGGCTAGCGCGATCACGGCCAGCCAGCCGAACACCGTGAGGCCTCTGCGCCGGAAACACCAGCGTCCGAGCCGGTGGAGCAGGACCGACATGACAGTCTCCTATCAAATGGGAGTGAAATGTGAAATCGGAGTGTACTCCCAAATTGGGATCACAGGTAGAGGGCGGCCCGCTCGGCGGTAGCTTTGACCCATGTCTGCTGTTGAGGTGGCACCCGACTACGCGGGCCGGCGCGGCGCCCTGCGGAGTTTGCTCGTGGAGAACGAGATCGACGGACTGCTGGTCACCGACCTGGTCAATATCCGGTACCTGACCGGTTTCACCGGTTCCAACGCCGTGCTGCTCGTGCACGCGTGGGACTCGCGCAACGCCGAGGACCGCACGGTCATCGGCACCGACGGCCGCTACCGCAGTCAGGTCGCCGAACAGGTCCCCGATCTGCGGTCCGAGATCGCACGCGCCACCGCGCTGCGCATCGTGGCGCTGGCGGGGGAGTGGCAGTTCGGCCGGCTCGGCTACGAGAGTCACGTGGTGACCGTCGTCGAGCACCGCCTCTACGCCGAGCAGCGCACCGGGCTCGAACTGGTCGCGGCGCCCGGCCTGGTGGAGCAGTTGCGCATGGTCAAGGACGCTTACGAGGTCGAGCAGCTGCGCCGGGCCTGCAAGGCGGGCGACGCCGGCCTGGCCGCGCTCCTCGAACGCGGCGCGCTGCGACCCGGCCGCACCGAACGCGAAGTCGCCCGGGATCTCGAATGGGCGATGTTCGAGCACGGTTCGGAGGCGGTCTCCTTCGAGACCATCGTCGCCACCGGCGCCAATTCCGCGATCCCGCACCACCGTCCGACCGGCGCCGTGCTCGCCGCCGGAGATTTCGTGAAGCTCGATTTCGGCGCGGTGGTGGGCGGCTACCACTCCGATATGACGCGCACATTCGTACTCGGCCCGCCCAGAGAGTGGCAGCGCGAGGTATACGCGCTGGTCCAGGAGTCGCAGCGGGCCGGATGCAAGGCGCTGCGGCCGGGCGCGAAGACGGGCGACGTGGACGCTGCGGCCCGCGCGGTGATCGAGGCCGCCGGGCACGGGAGCCTGTTCGTGCACAGCCTCGGCCACGGCGTCGGGCTGCGCATCCACGAAGCGCCGGGAGTCGCGAAAAACGGAACCGGTACACTGCTACCCGGCGTGGCGGTGACCGTCGAACCAGGTGTGTACTTCCCCGGCCGCGGCGGCGTCCGGATCGAGGACACGCTCGTGGTGCGCGAAGGGGGTCCCGAGCTGCTCACCCACACCGGCAAAGACCTGACCGTCGTCGAATGACGCCGGTTACCTGAGACAGGAGATCCGAAGACAGTGGCGGACACCAGCGACTTCAAGAACGGCCTCGTGCTGAAGATCGACGGTCAGCTCCAGCAGATCGTCGAATTCCAGCACGTGAAGCCGGGTAAGGGCCCCGCGTTCGTGCGGACCAAGCTGAAGAACGTCGTGTCCGGCAAGGTCGTAGACAAGACCTTCAACGCCGGTGTCAAGGTCGAGACCGCGAACGTCGACCGCCGCGACATGACCTACCTGTACCACGACGGCACCGACTACGTCTTCATGGACGGCGAGACCTTCGACCAGCTCTCCATCTCCGAGGGCACCATCGGCGCGGGCGCTCGCTTCCTGCTGGAGAACATGACCGTGCAGGTCGCCACCCATGAGGGCGAGCCCCTCTACGTCGAGCTCCCCGTCTCGGTCGAGCTCGAGGTCACCCACACCGATATCGGCCTGCAGGGCGACCGCTCCACCGGTGGCACCAAGCCCGCCACCCTGGAGACCGGCGCCGAGGTCCAGGTGCCGCTGTTCATCAACACCGGCGACAAGCTGCGCATCGACTCGCGCGACGGCAGCTACCTCGGCCGGGTCAACGCCTGATCGCCGGTCGCTCGCGGCGGGTGGGCCGACCCGTCCGCCGCACCGGAACTCCAACGACGGGGATGATGTGACCGTGGCGGAACAGCCCGCAGACAAGAAATCCGCGTACAAGAAGCTGGGCGCCCGGCACAAGGCGCGCCGCCGCGCCGTGGACCTGCTGTTCGAGGCCGAGGCACGCGATGTCGACGCCGGCGACCTGATCGACGAACGCGTCGAGCTGTCCACCAAGGACCAGTCCGTCGCGCCCGTGCACGCCTACACCCGCACGCTGGTCGAAGGCGTCGCCGACGACCTGGACCGCGTGGACGGCACCATCGAGTCCTACCTCCAGGACTGGACGCTCGAGCGCCTGCCCGCCGTGGACCGCGCCATCCTGCGCATCGCGGTGTGGGAGTTGTTCCACGCCAACGATGTTCCGCCCGTCGTCGCGGTGGACGAGGCCGTGGAACTGGCCAAGGAACTGTCGACCGACGATTCGCCGTCGTTCGTGAACGGCGTGCTCGGCCAGGTCGTGCAGGTCGCGCCGCAGGTGCGCGCCGCCGCGGCCGCCACTCGCGCCCCGCGTCCGGAGCCCGAGGCGTGACCAAGTACCTCGTGATGGCGATGCGCACGCCGCGCTTCGATTCGTCCGTGGTCGAACCGCACAAGCGGTACCTCGACGAGTTGCTCGCGCAGGGGCGGCTGGTGGAGAGCGGACGGTTCACCGACGGCACCGGCGGCGCCTACGTGGTGCTGGCCGAGGATCTGGAGTCCGCGCGCGCCCTCGCCTTCGCCGATCCGCTGCACACCACCGGCGCTTCGGAACTCACCGTCTACGAGTGGGAGATCACCGTCTCGGCGTGAGCGCTCCCGCCGGTGGGTGTACGGGGAACCGGCGGGAGCGCGCCCGGGGTGATCCCCGGATCTAGCGGTGCTCCCGGTTTTCGCCGCGAGCACGGAATGATCTTGGAACCTCGAGTGCTGTTGAGGTCAAGGGGGGTGTGAGTGGTGCCACTCGAACTTCCCGGCGGCCCGGTCGGCCGAAGTGCAGTCCGGCGCGCTGGGCGGCGAGAAGCTTCTTCCTGACGCCGCCGATGGGCAGGACGCGGCCGTTGAGGGTGACCTCGCCTGCCGATGCTGTGCTCGCCGAGCGATTGCGCACCGTCGCTGTACGGGTCCGAGCCCGGTCGTGGTCCTGCGATGCGGGCGTGGT
Source organism: Nocardia puris (assembly GCF_003315035.1). Lineage (GTDB taxonomy): Bacteria > Actinomycetota > Actinomycetes > Mycobacteriales > Mycobacteriaceae > Nocardia > Nocardia puris. The sequence goes on along the minus strand of NZ_QNRE01000001.1, from coordinate 258,116 downwards.
CCTCCACGCGGTTGGCCGAACTTTGTTGTACGACTGTTGGGGCCCCACCGGAACGGCCGTGACGGTGGCCAAAACTCCCGATCGGATTCAGTGAGAGAGAATTAGGTTGATTCTCGCATCATCGTGACGAGGAGGTTGGGATGTCCACCGAAGGTTCACCCGCGACCGCGCGACTGGAGAGTCTGCGTGCCGGCTCCACCATCGACGAGGCGAGCGCGTTGTTCGACAGTTTGCCGGGAGTGCGGGTCGAGGACATCGTCACTGGTCTCTGGAAGGGATCGGAACTCGCCACCGGCCACCCCCTCGACGGCGTGCTGACCGCGAGTGGCTGGTATGGAAAGCGTTTCGACAGCGCCGATTTCGTGCACCCGCTTGTCTTCGCCGACGACGCGGGCAACCTGTTTCCGGTCGATCCCCGACGCGTACCTCTGAGCCTGGCAGGGCGTATTCCGCTACCCGCCGTCCAAGCCGGTCGAAAACTCCTCCCTGTCCTGCGCCCAGCGCTGCGCACCGACAGGCCGACGGCGCGTCTCCGGAACATCGAGTACCGGGGAATTGTCAGTGCCGCAATGGTTTACGATCACTTGCCGATCATCGACCATTTCCGCAGGGTGGACGGGGCGACACTGCTGGGAGTCATGGACCTGAGAGGTCTGGCGGAGCCGTATTTCTTTGTGCTGCAACAAGCCTGACATCTCTCACCGGTGGGAGTGTCTCGACGGCTGGGCCTGATCATCTGTAACCACGGTCATCCCACGATTCGGGGGTCGACCCACCTCGTGCCCGGCCTGCTCCGGGAAGGACACCATCCCCACGTGCGCGGGGAGCACGATCACCCCGGCCATTTCGTGGCCTTGGACCGCGGACCATCCCCACGTGCGTGGGGAGCACCCCGCCGCCACCGACACGACAGGGTGCGTCATGGGACCATCCCCACGTGCGTGGGGAGCACGGCGTGCTTGCGGTAGGGGAACCCGTCCTCGCGGGACCATCCCCACGTGCGTGGGGAGCACATGCCCCAGCCCAGTATCGGCCGCATTGTCCACGGACCATCCCCACGTGCGTGGGGAGCACTTCACGTCGATGACGCTGCGCCAGTTCGCGAACGGACCATCCCCACGTGCGTGGGGAGCACACACGAATGATCACAGGAGAGTTCGGTGTCAGCGGACCATCCCCACGTGCGTGGGGAGCACGCACCTCGGCGTAGTCGCGGGTGGTGACAAGCCGGACCATCCCCACGTGCGTGGGGAGCACGGTCGATTGTGATACCGCCGAGCAAGTGACCGCGGACCATCCCCACGTGCGTGGGGAGCACTGTCCACTGGAGATGACCGGCGGGCACAGGCTCGGACCATCCCCACGTGCGTGGGGAGCACGGACAGTTGGCCGCGGATGTTCGCGACCTGCGCGGACCATCCCCACGTGCGTGGGGAGCACGCGGACTTCGCGTGCGAGATCGGCACACCAGGGGGGCCATCCCCACGTGCGTGGGGAGCACACTTCCTGACCAGGCATTCTACCGGTCGGTAACCAGATTTTCGACCACTGAGTGCGGCGAGGAGGAGGCGTGCCGTGCGACAGCGCCGAGGTAGGTGAACGGCGACGGTGGGGCGATAGTCCGCGCGACTTCTTGCCCCTGTCCTAGCGAACCGGCAGCCGAGATCGCCTGCGGGATCCTGACTGTTCGCCCGGCCGAGCAACTGATACGCACATGGACGACCTCCGTGACTAATCGCCTGACCGCTGAATGCTCGACCGGTCGATCCGCCGCACTGACGCAGACAGGTTTCGACGTCGCGGATCCCCGCCGGCAATAGCGCGCATTCTGCCGCACCGGGCGGACATCTCGGACTTCACTGACTGGTGAGTTGTGCAGTCGACTCTCGATCCAGAGAAGTGGCCAGTAACTCGATCAGCGCCGTAATGCTCTGCTCCCCAAGCCCTTCCGCGACTGCTCGACGCAGCAGGTCGTGCATCGGAGCGTGCCATGACAAGTCGACCCCGGACTCCTTCGCCAACTGCGCGTCGTCTCCGGCGGCGGTCTCGAACAGCGCGACCGACGAACCGAGCCGCGTGTAATCGCGATCATCGATCTCCCCGGCCAAAACCGGAAGCAGCGATTCGATCATCTGCAACCACTTCGTCGAGTACGGCACCATCGAGGCGGCATCGATCCCGCGCGCACGGAGCACGGCAGCGCCCTCGAGGAACCCGAGGAGCGTGGGCAGAAGCGTTGCGCCGACGGCGGATTCGTACAGCGCGGCCAAATCTGGATCATCGCCCAAGTGGACGAGATCCCCACCCAGCACCCGCAGCGTTTCGGCGTGCTTGTCGAAGACCGCTCGCTCACCACCGAAGTACAACAGCGTGTCCGGGCTCCCCATGGCCGAGGGCACATTCTTGATCGCCCCACCGAGAAAGCGTGCACCCCGCTGGGTCGTCCACTGTGCGAATTCCCTTGCCTCGAAGGGTGTTCCGCTGTTCAGGGTGATAACTTCGCGCCCGTTCAGATCCGCCCCCTCCAGGCTTTCGCGAGTTGCCCGGAACGTCGTCAGAATCCCGATTGTCACCGGGCTCGCCGCCACCGCATCGGCGACCGACATCTCCTGTCGCGCACCTATCCTCACCAGCGGCACCACCCGTTCCGGACTGCGGTTCCACACCGTCGTCGGATGCCCTGCCGCAAGCAGCGCACCCACGATCGCGGACCCCATCGACCCGGCACCGAGCACGGTCACCGGCGGCTTCTGGTTAGACATCGAAGTTCCAATCATCATCGGCACCCACGAGATTCACGGTCTCGCGCATCGACACAAACCTTCCGCTGACGCCGGTTCGCCGACAAGTACCTACTTCGCCTTGGAGTAACCAACGCAGAGGTAAGCAGCGAGGTCATGGCGCACTTCGGGAGGCGCGATATGACAGCGGTCACCGAACGTCAGACGTCGGCAGCCCGATACACTGCCCGCCGCTGGCCGGAAACCCGATCTTCGCGCGACCTCCGCACTCCGGGCAGCGCCCGCACACTTGTGAAACCCCCGCGCGCGAACCGAACCTGGTTGCCGCCTGAATGCCCAACTGCTCGGAGTGGCGGCGAGGTCGACGAGGGATGCCTCGTTTGTGTGGGGAGCACGATCTCGGCCCGTTCGCGGCGTCGGCGGCATCGGGACCATCCCCGTGCGTGGGGAGCACATCGCCGCCAACCTGCGCCGCCGTGGGGTCGGGGGACCATCCCCACGTACGTGGGGAGCACACTTCCTGACCAGGCACTCTACCGGCCGGTAACCGAATTCGGTCAGTACTGTGTGCTGTGATGGTCAGTGGAGCCGGGAGCTGACCGATCGGTGACATTCCTTGCTTCTCGGCGTTGGCGATGGCGGTGTTCGAACGTCGGACTGTATCCGCGTCGGATCAATCGTTCGCGAGGATGGCGTCGAAACGCCGAGCGGCGCTGTCGAGTTGGGTGAGGAGGTGTTGTTTGACGGCGTCGGAGAGTGGGGTGTCGGGGCGCTTCACCAGGTCGCGGTACACCGCCATGAGAGGGCGGTACTTGGCGGCGAGTTTGGTCATGGTGGGGGCTTCGGCGTAGAGGATGCCGACGCCGTTGTCGGTGAAGTCTGACAACTTCACAATGCGGGCCCACGGGGAGTTTTCGAGTTCGGCGGCGACATGACGGCGGTACTGGGCATGGCGGTCGACCGCTGGTAGCGGAGCTGGGTTCGTCACGGCGGCAACGAGTTCGGCCACTCTGGGGCCGAATCGTTCGCCGAGTTCGGCGAGCGCGGTCTCGGTAGGTGAGCCCTGGCAGGTGCCTGCGAGTTCAGTGGGGTGGTCCTCGACGGAGTCGTGCAGGAGGCCGGCGATCACGATGTCCGGGTCGCGCACCTCGTAGTGCGAGGCGATGCGGATCGCGACGCGCAAGAGGTGGTTGATGTATGGCTCGTCGCCGTAGCCGTCGTTGCGGTGTAGCTCGGTGGCGAGGGCCAGAGCGTCAGTGAGGCGGTCACGATCCGGCAGGTCCTCGATTTCGAGAAGGAACCTCTCGCGCAGGCCATCCTCGCCGAACACCTGGGTGATGGTGTGCAGCGGCATGACAGTCAGCGCGTGCGTCATGTTGATCAACCTATCGGCATCCGAGCACTGGCACGAGCACAGTGCTGCATGTTCGTCTGCTCGCTCCCGAGAGTCCATGCGCTCGTCCGAAATCGGCGTAGAACGAACCGCGTCGATGCGGTGGGTTCGTTGAGACCTGCTTGGACGCGGGAAGTTGGGATCCTCCCTACGTGCGTAGGGAGCACTGATCCGACCAGCCGGTGCCGATCGGATAGCCCGGGCCATCCCCACATGCGTGGGGAGCGCGAGGCGGCGCGATGGCTGGTGCACACTCACGCCGGATCATCCCCACGTGCGTGGGGAGCACCTGTTTACCGAGCCCCCGACGCAGCTTGGCGAGGGACCATCCCCACGTGCGTGGGGAGCACACTTCCTGACCAGGCACTCTACCGGCGGGTAACCAGTTTTTCGACCACTCCGGCTCGCGTTGTGATGTCCGATAGCGGAGTGTGCCCGGTCGTAGCCGAGCGCCATACGTCAACTGTACGGGCCCTGGAGGCTTCACCTGACGTTTCGCGGCCGGAACTGAACGCTGATCCGTGGCCCAGTCGCCCGACGCGTCTTCGGTACCGCGTGTTCCCAGGTGCGTTGACAGGAGCCGCCCATGACGAGGAGGTCGCCGTGGCCGACGGGGAAGCGGAGGCTGGGGCCGCCGCCTCGGGGGCGGAGGGCGAGGGTGCGGGGTGCGCCGACGGAGAGGATGGCGACCATGGTGTCGTGGGTGGCGCCGCGGCCGAAGGTGTCGCCGTGCCAGGCGACGCTGTCGCGGCCGTCGCGGTAGTAGCAGAGGCCTGCGGTGGTGAACGGTTCGCCGAGTTCTGTTGCGTAATAACGGGACAGGGTGTCGCGGGCTTCGGTGAGGACTGGGTCCGGTAGGGGAGTGTGCTCGTCGTAGAAGCGGAGGAGACGTGGGACGTCGACTACACGGTCATACATCGGGCGTCGCTCGGCCTGCCACGGAACGTCGCGCGCGAGGCGATCGAACAGGGTGTCCGCGCCCGCGAGCCAAGCCGGGCGGAGGTCGACCCAGGCGCCGTCGCCGAGGTGCGTCCGGCGGATGTCGTCGAGCGAGCCGAGGCTCGGCTCATCGAATTGGTCGAGCAGCGATCCCTGCAACCATGCCGTCACGCCGACCAGCGTACCTCGAGTTCGAACGTATGTTCGCTAACGTCTCTCGTCGGCAGCTTCTGATGCCGGACTTGCTCGTGACTGGATACCGTGGCGGGGGTGCGCAGTGCGGAGCTTCCTCCCCAGGTGATCTTCCTCAACGGGACGTCCAGCGCCGGCAAGACGACATTGGCCCGTGCGATTCAGGACGAAAGCGAAGTCCCGTTCGTCTACTGGGGGATCGACACGCTGTTCGGGTTGGTGCCGCCGACTTGGGGTGGTGGACGGGACGGTCCGCTCAGTCGCGACGGATTCTGGTACGACCGCACCAGCCGCGACGAGGATGGTCGGCCACGGGTCGTCATCCGTTATGGCGATGTGGGAAGGCGGATGCTGCGGTCCGGTTGTGCGGCGGCCGCCGCGTTCGCGCGCGGCGGTGATCATCTGGTGATCGACGAGATGCTGTTGACGCCGGATCTTATGCCGATGTGGATGGAGGCGCTGGCCGGTCTGGGCGTTCACTTGGTCTGCGTCAACTGTCCCCTCGCTGTCGCCGAGCAACGAGAGTTGGCCCGTCGTCGCACTGAAATCGGTTTGGCGCGTGGGTATTTCGACATAGTGCACGATCATGGATACCCCTATGACGCGGTCGTCGATACGACTACGGGAACCGCAGCGGAATTGGCCCGCCGTGTGCTGAGCCAGGCTTCGTTGCGGTGACTTCGATGATCGGATTGTGGATGGTTCGGTCGTGTTCGAGCTCGTGTCATTCGATTCATCCGGCAGTTTCGACGGGCGAGCCCAGCGAAATTAACTTGTGCAGGTTTGAAACCTGATGCGGACAAGCCGTATTCGCCATGATCGTGCGCCCACTCAACAGGTGGTCATCCGCTACGGCGGTGTCGGCCGCGGATGCTGCGGTCTGGGTGTGCCGCGGCTGCGGCGTTCATCGACTAGGCACGGACCATCCCCACGTGCGTGGGGAGCACGAGCCCGCCCGAGGATTGATCAACGATGCTCGAGGATCATCCCCACGTGCGTGGGGAGCACGTCGTCAGGCTCACCGTGACCGTCGCACCTGACGGATCATCCCCACGTGCGTGGGGAGCACACCAGCAACCCCAGCGAGGTCGACCCGGTCCGGATCATCCCCACGTGCGTGGGGAGCACCACGCGGTCGTCGTCGGTCACTTCATCCGCGACGGATCATCCCCACGTGCGTGGGGAGCACGGTGCGCGATCGAACGGATGGGCTGGGACCAGGGATCATCCCCACGTGCGTGGGGAGCACACCCTCGCTCGACTTCTCCGACGCGGTCAACACGGATCATCCCCACGTGCGTGGGGAGCACATCCTCCAGGTCACGTGGGCCGACCGCGCGAGCGGATCATCCCCACGTGCGTGGGGAGCACACTTCCTGACCAGGCAGTCTACCGGCTGGTAACCACTTTTTCGACCACTCCTGGGACGGGCTCAGTCGGCCGTCGAGTGATGCGCGGCTGCGTGGGCATGCGGTGCGACGCGAACACCGGGCAGCGATAGATGAGGCAGGTCGACGCCCTGGGTCGATATGCGGCTGTCTCGTCTGCGTGCGTCGGGGGCGCGATCGGTCAGGAATCGAGAAGCATGGTTGATGGCCGTGCGGGAAAAATCGAGACCGGCGCGAATCCGGAGTCGCGAACGAATCGATCAACCACGAAGCGAGGGCAGCGATATGGCGATTCAGGTGAGTGTGATCATGCTCGGTGTCGCGGATGTGGATCGCGCGAGAAAGTTCTATTCAGCGCTGGGAGCTGAAGTGACCCAAGGCTTTCCGGGTTTCGTCCGGTGCAAACTCGGGACGGGTTCGGAATTGGCGTTGACCGAGTGGGAAGCAGCGGCTGAGGACGCTGGGGTGCCGGGGGAGGGGGCGGGGTTTCGGGGGTGTGTCGCTGCACTATCTGACCGAGACCACCGAGGAAGTGGATGAGGTCATGGGGAAGGCGATCGCGGCGGGTGGATCGGAGGTTCGGGCGGCGGTTGCGCAGGACTGGGGGTACTCCGGATATTTCAGTGATCCGGATGGTTACTTGTGGAAGGTCGCCACCGGCTGACGAGAGCGGGCGCGCGGGTCTCGCTTACGGCGGCGCCGTGGTGATCTGGATTACTGTAGCGGCGTGGGATTCACCGAGTATTGGCCTGGCGATGTTGTCCATTTCCCGGAGGGGCCGTTCCTGGGGGTGTGTGGTGTGGTGCGGGAAGTCGACAGCGGTCGCGGCAGGATGCGCGTGGATTTCGCCGAAGGCGTCGCGCACCGCGAGGGCGGGGTGTTGCGGGCTCGGCACCACAGCCTGACCGTGAGTTTCGACGAGGTCGAACTCGCGTAGCGTGATCTGTGATCGCGCCGCCACCACGGGCTCAATCGCTTGTACGGCGGCTTGCCGGGTTGTGAGCGGCCGAGTGGGCCGAACGCGCGGTGGACGCTGAGCGCATCGTTCGCGATGTGCGCCCGGCGCGGTCCAGCGAGGTGGTGCCAGCACCACCCTCGAAACGGGTGTTCGCTCGGTCGTCCGGCGCCACCCGCGCTGGTGGACTAGGGAACATGCATTCGGAATCCGTTCTCCCGCAGCGTTCGTCACGTGTGCGCGGCATCTGGTGGTTTCTGGTCCTGGCGTTCGTGCCCGCGTGGGCGGCGTGGATCGGGGTCGGGGTGGTGGGCGGCAGTATGGACGATCCCGCCACCCAGTTGGCGACCGCCGCGTTCGGGCCCGCGCTCGCGGCGATCGTGGTGCGCGCGTGGATAACTCGGGAAGGATTCGCCGACGCCGGGATGGCGCCGAGGCTCCGGCAGAGTTGGCGGACCTACCTGGTGGCGCTGGCATTGCCGCCGGGGATGCTCGGGGTCTGCCTGTTGCTGGCATGGGCGGCGGGCTACTGGGATCCCGCCGCGACAGTGTGGGCGGATCACGCGCTGTTCCTGCTGCTCATCCCGGTGATCCCGATCGTGGCGATGCCGATCTTCTGGGGTGAGGAGTTCGGGTGGACGGCGTATCTGCGCGATCGCCTGCTTCCTGGCCGTCCGGTGGCGACCACGTTCGCGACCGGATTCATCTGGGGCGTGTGGCACTGGCCGCTGCCGTGGGTCGGGTATTTCGGTGCGGGCGTGGAGTTCTGGGACGCGTTCGTCGGGATGTTGCTGTGGATTCCGCTGTCGGTGCTGCTGGAGTTCCTGATCGGGTTCGTCTGGGGGCAGAGCCGGTCGGTGTGGCCGGCGACGATCGTGCACGGCGGTGGGAATCTGGTGGTGTCGTTCGGGTTGGACGACCTCACCGGCGCGAGCATGTCGGTCACGGTGTCGACGCTCGTCTACTGCGTGGCGATGGTGCCGTTCGTCATCGCCGCGATCGTGTGGACCGTCCGTCGTCGAGCCCAGCCGCTCGCGCCGGCCGGTCCCGATCCGTCGGCCGGGCCGCTCGCCGCGCCCACGTCGGCCCGTCCCGGACCGCCGGCCTATACGGCACGCACTTCGCACCAGCGCGATCGAGTCACGCCGCCACCGCCCGCCGAACATACCTACCCGGTAGGGAAGTGGCCGACGAGATAGTTCCCGGATGTCCAAAAGGATTGATCTCTCGGATTCCCGGCTCATCGACCGTCCGATGGGTAGCGTGAGGCGCATGCCCATCAAGTTCGAGAACGTCGGCATCACCGTCCGCGATCTCGACGCGACGATCGCGTTCTTCACCGACCTCGGCCTCACGGTCGCCGCCCGCGCCACGGTCAGCGGTGAGTGGGCCGACACCGCGGTCGGCCTCGACGGCAACCACGCGCACATCGCGATACTCCAGACGCCCGACGGCCAGGGGCGGCTGGAGTTGTTCGAGTACATCCATCCCGACGCGATCGAGCCGGAACCCGTGCGCCCCAACGAGATCGGCATGCACCGCGTCGCGTTCTCGGTCGACGACATCGACGAGGCCCTCGCGATCGCCGCGCGGCACGGCTGCCATCCGCTGCGCGGCGTGGCGACCTACGAGGACGTCTACAAGCTCACGTACCTCCGCGGTCCCAGCGGCATACTCGTGATGTTCGCCGAGGACCTGACGAAGAGCTGACGGCCGATCGGTGTGGCCGGGACCATCGCCGCTGTCTCGAACCCGACCCGCCTCCATACCAACCGGAGCCGTCGCCGTGCGAAACGTGATCGCCGACGTGCCGAACGCGACTTGCCGGACGTGATCGGGGCGTCCAACGACCGGACCGCGAGCCGATGAGGGCACTGCGGCCACCGGAACCCCAGGGGATCGGACATCCCGCCGCCAGCGCTCCGCCGATCACGGCACCACCCACGGCTCCCGCTCGAACGCGGCGTGCGCGACACGCACCAGCTCCTCGGACGCGTCGAACTCCACGTCCCCGATCCGGGGCACCGCGATCCCCGGCGTCCACGAATTCATCACCACCGCACCGCGGAAGCGCCCGAGATCGGCGGGCCGCACGGGCTCGGTGCGCTGTGGAATCCCGTCGAGCCTGCGCCGCACGATGCCCATCGTCGTGCCGGTGAGGATCTCGGCCTCGGGCCACACGACCTGCTCCCCGTCCCAGAAGGCGAGGTTCCAGATGGACGCTTCGCTCAGCCGCCCCTGCCGATCCATGAAGGCCGCGTCGTCGAAGCCCGCGGCGCGCGCCCGGCGCATGTAGTAGGTCTTCGCGCCCTCGCCGACGTGCTTGATCTCGGGCAGGAACCGCTCGTGCCCGACGATGTCCAATGCCAGCGGGCCGGCCGGGCCAGTCGCAGGGGATGCGGTTCTGATCAGGGTGCGCAGGGTGCGTTCGCCGGGCTCGTTGGTGAACTCGCCGTCGGCATCGAAGACGGTGAGGGTCAGCGACAGGTCGGCGGGCGCGTCGTGCAACGCGGCGCGCAGATCGTCGCGGAACCGCTCCGGTGACGGGCTCGCGCCGAAGAGCCGCCGCGACGCTGTGACCAGGCGCTCCAGGTGCAGGTCCAGCCCGCGCACGCGGCCGCCGCGCACCTGCATGGCGGTGAAGTGGGCGAAGCCGGCGAACGCGAGGGCGTCGATCGGTTCGCGGGCGGGCTGCCCGTCGAGCAGAGTGGGGAAGGTGGTGGTGGGCGCGGTCGTTGTGCTCATGGCGGCCAACGTAAACCTTGACGTCGGCGTGAAGGTCAAGCCCGCGCATCGGAAGGAACGAAAAATGCTGATCGGAGAGCTTTCCCGGCGCACAGGGGTGTCGCCGCGCGCGCTGCGGTACTACGAGGAGCAGGGTCTGCTGGACGTCACGCGCAAGGCCAACGGCTACCGCACCTACTCGCCGGACGCGGCGACCGTGGTGGTCCGGATCCGGCGGCTGCTCGACTCCGGCCTCAACTCCGACACCATCCGCAAGCTGCTGCCCTGCATCCACGGCGACGACCCGGGCGTGGAGCTGTGCGCGGAGGTGGATGACCTGTTGCGCAACGAGATTCGCGACATCCGCGCCGAGATCGAGGAACTGACCCGCCGCCACGACGCACTCACCCAGCTGCTCGAGAGTTCCGACGCTCCCTGAGACGGGTTCGCCCCCCGCCGCTCCACCTCACACTCCCACCCCCGTGGCCCCCTTCACACCCCCACGGTGCCCCAGCTCACAGCCCCGAGACCTGGTGAGAACGCCCCGCGCGGCGCTGTTACGCTGCTACCCGTAAGACATCCTTTAACGGACCGTCCCGTGAGGCGGGGAAGGAGGTCGGCATGGCTGTGCCCGGAGATCGGGCCGCCGAGTCCGGCGCTGCCGAGAAGACGCATTCTCAGCGGCACACACCCGAATGGGTGTCGGCGGGGCGGGAGCTGTTGTCGGCTTCCGATGTCGGACGCACCATCGCGCGCATCGCGCACCAGATCATCGAGAAGACCGCCCTGGACGCGGGTGAAGCCGGCGCGCCCCGCGTGGTGCTGATCGGGATCCCCACCCGGGGCACCACCCTGGCGGCGCGGCTCACCGACAAGATCGAGGAGTTCTCCGGCGTCCGCCCGGCGCTCGGCTCCCTCGACATCACGCTCTATCGCGACGATCTGCGCAGCAGGCCGCACCGCCCGCTGGAACGCACCTCGGTGCCCGACGGCGGGATCGAGGACGCGCTGGTGGTGCTCGTCGACGACGTGCTGTTCTCCGGTCGCACCGTGCGCTCCGCGCTGGACGGCCTGCGCGATCTGGGCCGCCCGCGCGCCGTGCAGCTGGCGGTGCTCATCGACCGCGGCCACCGCGAACTCCCCATCCGCGCCGACTACGTGGGCAAGAACGTGCCCACCTCGCGCTCGGAGGACATTTCCGTACTGCTCACCGAACACGACGGCCGCGACGGCGTGTACCTGCACCAGGAGGAGGCGTAGATGGGCCGGGCTCCGGTGACCCGCCCGAGGCGGGAGGCGCGCGCGTGAGGCATCTGCTGAGCGTCACCGATCTGGACCGCGCCGCCGCGACCGGTCTGCTGGACGAAGCCGAGCGCTTCGAGCAGGCGCTGCTCGGGCGCGAGGTGCACAAGCTGCCGACCCTGCGCGGCCGCACCGTGATGACCGTGTTCTACGAGAACTCCACCCGCACCCGGGTGTCCTTCGAGGTCGCGGGCAAGTGGATGAGCGCCGACGTGATCAACGTCAGCGCGAGCAGTTCGTCGGTCTCCAAGGGCGAATCGCTGCGCGACACCGCGCTGACCCTGCACGCCGCCGGCGCCGACGCGCTGATCGTGCGGCACCCGGCCTCGGGCGCGGCGCACCAGATCGCCCGCTGGATGGACGGGTGGGCGCGCGAGTCGGGCCGCCCCGGCCCGGCCGTGATCAACGCGGGCGACGGCACCCACCAGCACCCCACGCAGGCGCTGCTGGACGCCTTGACCCTGCGCCAGCGCCTCGGCGACATCGAGGGCAAGCGTGTGGTGATCGTCGGCGACATCCTGCACAGCCGGGTGGCGCGCTCGAACGTCTTCCTGCTGAACACGCTCGGCGCGGAAGTGGTGCTCGTCGCACCGCGCACGCTGCTGCCGATCGGCGTGGACAGCTGGCCCGCCCGCATCGCGCACTCGCTGGACGCCGAACTGCCCGGCGCCGACGCGGTGCTGATGCTGCGCGTGCAGGCCGAGCGGATGAACGGCGGGTTCTTCCCGTCGGCGCGTGAGTACGCGGTGAACTACGGACTGTCCGAGCGCAGGCTCGCGCTGCTCGACGAGCACGCGGTGGTCCTGCACCCCGGCCCGATGCTACGCGGGATGGAGATCGCCTACTCCGTGGCGGATTCGCCGAAGGCCGCGATCCTGCAACAGGTCACCAACGGCGTGCACCTGCGCATGGCGGTGCTGTTCCGGCTGCTGGTCGGCACGCAGGAGGCGGTCGCATGACAACGAACACGAACCGAAAGGCGGCGACGGCATGAGTGGGCTGTTGATCAAGGGGGCCTTGATCTACGGCGAGGGTGAACCGGTCGACGTGTTCGTCACCGACGGGGAGATCCGCCAGATCGGCACCGACCTGGGGATCGTGGACGCGGAGATCATCGAGGCGAACGGCCAGATCCTGCTGCCGGGCTTCGTGGACCTGCACACCCACCTGCGCGAGCCGGGCCGCGAGGACACCGAGACCATCGAAACCGGTTCCGCCGCGGCCGCTCTCGGCGGATACACCGCCGTGTTCGCGATGGCCAACACCAACCCCGTCGCCGATTCGGTGGTCGTCACCGACCACGTGTGGCGGCGCGGGCAGGAAGTCGGCCTGGTGGACGTGTTCCCGGTCGGCGCGGTCACGGTGGGGCTCGAGGGCAAGCAGCTCGCCGAGATGGGCACCATGGCCGCGGGCGCCGGGGCGGTGCGGATGTTCTCCGACGACGGGCATTGCGTCTACGACCCGCTGATCATGCGCCGCGCGCTGGAGTACGCCAACTCCCTCGGCGTGCTCATCGCGCAGCACGCGGAGGAGCCGCGACTCACCAAAGGCGCTGTCGCGCACGAGGGTCCGAACGCGGCCCGCCTGGGCTTGGCGGGGTGGCCGCGCGCGGCCGAGGAGTCGATCGTGGCCCGCGACGCGCTGCTGGCCCGCGACGCCAACGCCCGCGTGCACATCTGCCACGCCTCCACCGCGGGCACCGTGGAATTGGTGAAATGGGCCAAGTCCCAAGGCATCTCGATCACGGCCGAGGTCACGCCGCACCACCTGCTGCTCGATGACTCGCGCCTGGAGACCTACGACGCGGTCAACAAGGTCAACCCGCCGCTGCGCGAGGCCTCCGACGCGCAGGCGTTGCGGCGGGCGCTGGCCGAGGGTGTCATCGACTGCGTCGCCACCGACCACGCCCCGCACGCCGAACAGGACAAGTGCTGCGAGTTCTCCGCCGCGCGCCCCGGCATGCTGGGCCTGGAGACGGCGCTGTCGATCGTGGTGGAGACCATGGTGCGCCCCGGCCTGCTGGACTGGCGCGGCGTGGCGAAGGTGATGAGCGAGAACCCCGCGCGGATCGTCGGCCTCGACGATCACGGGCGCCCGCTCGAGGTGGGCGAGCCCGCCAACCTCACGCTGGTCGACCCGGACGCCACCTGGACGGTGCGCGCCACGGAGCTGGCCAGCATCTCGAACAACACCCCGTTCGAGGCCATGACGTTCCCGGCCAAGGTGACCGCGACGGTGTTGCGGGGCCGGGTGACCGCCCGCGAGGGCAGGGCGGTGGGCACGCGTGCCGAGGTGTAGTTGAGCGGGTGCACCGCTCGGCTGCCCCTGGTGCGGGTCCCGCAGGACACAGGAGGTCCGTAAGTGGAAAGAACGCTGTGGGTGATCGGGGCGCTCGCGCTGTTCGCGCTGGGTGTCTGGCTGATGTACCGGGGCTGGCGCAACCGCGCGGCGCGGCAGGCCGAGCGGATCGGGGAACTGCCCGCGGTGCCCGCCGAGCTGGGCGCCCAGGTGCTCGAGCCGACGACCGGGCTGTATCTCGGGAGCACGATCGCCCCGAGCTGGCAGGACCGGATCGCGGTCGGCGACCTCGGCTTCCGGGCCACGGCGGAACTCACGCGGTTCGAGCGGGGCATCCTGCTCGAGCGCAGCGGCGCCACGGTGATCTGGATTCCGCAGGAATCGATCACGGCCGTGCGGACCGAACGGGGCCACGCGGGCAAGGTGATGACGGAAGATGGTGTGCTGGTAATTCGCTGGAAGCTGCCGACCGGAACCGAGATCGATACCGGTTTCCGAGGTGACGACAAGACGGTGTACCCGGCGTGGGCCAGGACGATGACGGGAGATGAAACGAAATGAGCGAGGCGGCTGCGCTGGTGCTCGAAGACGGCCGGGTGTTCCGCGGCACGGCGTACGGCGCCGTCGGCGAAACGCTCGGTGAGGCGGTGTTCTGCACCGCGATGACCGGGTATCAGGAGACCCTGACCGATCCCAGCTACCACCGCCAGATCGTGGTGGCGGCGGCGCCGCAGATCGGCAACACCGGCTGGAACGACGAGGACGACGAGTCGGCCAAGATCTGGGTCGCCGGCTACGTGGTGCGCGACCCCGCGCGCCGCGCCTCCAACTGGCGCGCCACCACCACCCTGCCCGACGCGCTGGAGCGCCAGCACATCGTCGGCATCGCGGGCGTGGACACCCGCGCGCTGGTGCGCCACCTGCGCACCCGCGGGTCCATGAAGGCGGGCATCTTCTCCGGTGCGGCACTGGCCGACGCCGAGGAGTTGCTGGCCCGGGTCACCGGTCAGCCCTCGATGCTGGGCGCCGACCTGGCCGAACAGGTGAGCACCGATTCGCTCTACACCATCGAGCCCACGGGCGAGCACCGGTTCACCGTGGTCGCGGTGGATCTCGGCATCAAGACCAACACCCCGCGCATGTTCGCCGAGCGCGGCATGCGGGTGCACGTGGTGCCCTCCACCGTCACCCTGGACCAGGTTCTGGAGCTGAACCCCGACGGCGTGTTCCTCTCCAACGGCCCCGGCGACCCGGCCACCCAGAACGGCGCGGTCGCGCTCACCCAGGGCGTGCTGGAGAAGGGGCTGCCGCTGTTCGGCATCTGCTTCGGCAACCAGATCCTGGGCCGGGCGTTCGGGCGCTCCACCTACAAGATGAAGTTCGGCCACCGCGGCATCAACATCCCGGTCGTCGAACACGAGACCGGGCGCGTCGCGATCACCGCCCAGAACCACGGTTTCGCCCTGGAGGGTGAGGCGGGGGAGCAGTTCGACACCCCCTTCGGCAAGGCCGAGGTGAGCCACGTCTGCGCCAACGACGGCACCGTCGAGGGCGTGCGCCTGGTGAACGGCCGCGCGTTCTCCGTCCAGTACCACCCGGAGGCCGCCGCCGGACCCCACGACGCCGCGTACCTGTTCGACCGTTTCGCCGGTCTCATGGAAGGAGCCTGATGCCTCGCCGCGAGGATCTGAAGCACATCCTGGTGATCGGCTCGGGCCCGATCGTCATCGGCCAGGCGTGCGAATTCGACTATTCCGGCACCCAGGCGTGCCGGGTGCTGCGGTCCGAGGGCCTGCGCGTGTCGCTGGTCAACTCGAACCCGGCGACCATCATGACCGACCCCGAGTTCGCCGACTCCACCTACGTGGAGCCGATCACCCCGGAGTTCGTCGAGAAGGTCATCGCCAAGGAACGTCCCGACGCCATCCTGGCCACCCTCGGCGGGCAGACCGCGCTGAACACCGCGGTCGCCCTGCACGAGCGCGGCGTGCTGGAGAAGTACGACGTGGAGCTGATCGGCGCCGACTTCGATGCCATCCAGCGCGGTGAGGACCGGCAGAAGTTCAAGGACATCGTCGCCAAGGTCGGCGGCGAGAGCGCCCGCTCGCGGGTCTGCTTCACCATGGACGAGGTCCGCGACACGGTCGCCGAGCTCGGCTTCCCCGTGGTCGTGCGGCCGTCGTTCACGATGGGCGGCCTCGGCTCCGGCATGGCCTACAACGACGAGGATCTCGATCGCATCGCCGGCGGCGGCCTGGCCGCCTCGCCCACCGCGAACGTCCTCATCGAGGAGTCGATCCTCGGCTGGAAGGAATACGAGCTCGAGCTCATGCGCGACGGCCGCGACAACGTCGTGGTGGTCTGCTCGATCGAGAACGTGGACCCGATGGGCGTGCACACCGGCGACTCCATGACGGTCGCGCCCGCCATGACGCTCACCGACCGCGAGTACCAGAAGCTGCGCGATCTGGGCATCGCGATCCTGCGCGAGGTCGGCGTCGACACCGGCGGCTGCAATATCCAGTTCGCGGTGAACCCGCGCGACGGTCGCCTGATCGTCATCGAGATGAACCCGCGCGTGTCGCGGTCCTCGGCGCTGGCGTCGAAGGCCACCGGTTTCCCGATCGCCAAGATCGCGGCCAAGCTGGCCATCGGCTACACCCTCGACGAGATCGTCAACGACATCACCAAGGAGACGCCGGCCTGTTTCGAGCCGACGCTCGACTACGTCGTGGTCAAGGCTCCGCGCTTCGCGTTCGAGAAGTTCCCCGGCGCCGACCCCACGCTGACCACCACCATGAAGTCGGTGGGCGAGGCGATGTCGCTGGGCCGCAACTTCTCCGAGGCCCTCGGCAAGGTGCTGCGTTCGCTGGAGACCAAGTCGACCGGTTTCTGGACCACCGAGGACGGGCCCTGGGCGCCGGTCGACGGTGATGTGCGCGGCGCGATCGAGCGCATCCTCGAGGACCTGCGCACCCCCACCGAGGGACGCATCTACCAGGTGGAACGGGCGCTGCGCTTCGGCGCGAGCATCGAGGAGGTGGCCGAGGCCTCCGGCGTCGATCCGTGGTTCGTGGCCGAGGTCGCCGGACTGGTCGAGCTGCGCCGGGAGATCTTGGACGCGCCCGTGCTGGACGAGCCGCTGCTGCGCCGCGCCAAGCACTACGGCCTGTCCGACCGTCAGCTCGCCGCGCTGCGGCCCGAGCTGGCCGGCGAGTCGGGGGTGCGCGCGCTGCGCCACCGGCTCGGCATCCGCCCGGTGTTCAAGACCGTCGACACCTGCGCCGCCGAATTCGAGGCCAAGACGCCCTACCACTACTCGGCCTACGAGCTGGACCCGGCCGCCGAGTCGGAGGTGGCGCCGCAGCGCGAGCGCGCGAAGGTGATCATCCTCGGCTCCGGCCCGAACCGCATCGGCCAGGGCATCGAGTTCGACTACTCGTGCGTGCACGCGGCGCAGACGCTGTCGCAGGCCGGGTACGAGACGGTGATGGTCAACTGCAACCCGGAAACCGTCTCCACCGACTACGACACCGCCGACCGCCTCTACTTCGAGCCGCTCACCTTCGAGGACGTGCTCGAGGTGTATCACGCCGAAACCGAGTCGGGCACCGTCGCGGGCGTCATCGTGCAGCTGGGCGGGCAGACGCCGCTGGGCCTGGCCAAGCGGCTCACCGACGCGGGCGTGCCCGTCGTCGGCACCAGCGCCGCCGCCATCGACCTGGCCGAGGACCGCGGCGAATTCGGCGATGTGCTGGTGGCCGCGGGGCTGCCCGCGCCGAAGTACGGCACCGCCACCACCGTCGAGCAGGCCAAGAAGATCGCGGCGGGCATCGGCTACCCGGTGCTGGTGCGCCCGTCCTACGTGCTCGGCGGGCGCGGCATGGAGATCGTCTACGACGAGAAGTCCCTGGAGGGCTACATCTCCCGCGCCACCGAACTCAACCCCGAGCACCCGGTGCTGGTGGACCGGTTCCTGGAGGACGCGATCGAGATCGACGTCGACGCGCTGTGCGACGGCGAAGAGGTCTACCTCGGCGGCGTGATGGAACACATCGAGGAGGCCGGTATCCACTCCGGCGACTCGGCCTGCGCGCTGCCCCCGATCACGCTGGGCCGCAGCGATATCGAGGCCGTGCGGCGCTCCACCATCGCGCTGGCCAAGGGCATCGGCGTCAAGGGCCTGCTCAACGTGCAGTACGCGCTCAAGGACGACGTGCTCTACGTGCTCGAGGCCAATCCCCGTGCGAGCCGGACGGTTCCGTTCGTGTCCAAGGCCACGGCGGTGCCGCTGGCGAAGGCCTGCGCGCGGGTCATGCTGGGCGCCACCATCGCCGAGCTGCGCAAGGAGGGCATGCTCCCGGCCGAGGGCGACGGCGGGCACGTGCCGCTGGACGCGCCGGTCGCGGTGAAAGAGGCCGTGCTGCCCTTCCACCGGTTCCGTCGCGCCGACGGCAGCGGTGTGGATTCGCTGCTCTCGCCGGAGATGAAGTCCACCGGCGAGGTGATGGGCATCGACGCCGATTTCGGCACCGCGTTCGCCAAGAGCCAGTCCGCGGCCTACGGTTCGCTGCCCACCGAGGGCACCGTGTTCGTCTCGATCGCCAACCGCGACAAGCGCGCCATGGTGTTCCCGGTCAAGCGCCTGCACGACCTGGGCTTCCGCATCCTGGCCACCGAGGGCACCGCGGAGATGTTGCGCCGCAACGGCATTCCGTGCGAGCGGGTGCGCAAGCACTCCGAGGACGGTCCCGCCGACGAGCCCACCATCGTGGAGCAGATCCGCGACGGCGAGGTCGACATGGTGTTCAACACCCCGTACGGCAATTCGGGCCCGCGCGTGGACGGCTACGAGATCCGCACCGCCGCGGTGGGTGTGAACATCCCGTGCATCACCACGGTGCAGGGCGCGGCCGCGGCCGTGCAGGGCATCGAGGCCAGCATCAACGGCGGCATCGGCGTGCGCTCTTTGCAGGAACTGCACTCCTCCCTCCGCGGATGAAGACGTTCGGGGCGCGGCTGCGGCACGCGATGCACCATTTCGGGCCGGTGTGCGTGGGCATCGATCCGCATCCGGGCCTGCTGGAGGCGTGGGGCCTGCCGCGCGACGCCGAGGGCGTCGAGCAGTTCGCCGAGATCTGCGTGGAGGCCTTCGACGGCACCGTGGCGCTGGTGAAGCCGCAGGTCGCGTTCTTCGAGACCTACGGGTCGGCCGGAATCGCGGTGCTGGAGCGCACCATCGAGGTGCTGCGCGCCTCGGGCACGCTGGTGCTGGCCGACGCCAAACGCGGCGACATCGGCTCCACGATGGACGCGTACGCGCACAGCTGGCTCGGTGACGGCCCGCTGGGCTCGGACGCGGTGACGGTGTCGCCGTACCTCGGATTCGGTTCGCTCGCACCGGCTCTGGAGCTGGCGCACGCCAACCACCGCGGCGTGTTCGTGCTCGCGGCCACCTCGAATCCCGAAGGGGCGCAGGTGCAGCGGGCCGCGACCGCCGACGGGCGCACCGTCGCGCAGGCGATGGTGGACGAGGCCGCGGCGCACAACGTGGGCGCGCACCTCGGGTCGGTGGGTGTGGTGATCGGCGCCACCCTCACCGAGGGCCCCGACCTCGCCGCGCTGAACGGGCCGATCCTGCTGCCCGGCGTCGGCGCGCAGGGCGGGGGACCGGCGTCGGTGCGCGCGCTGCTGCCCGAGTCCGCGTACCACGCGGCCGTGCCGAACGTCTCGCGCGAGGTGCTGGCCGAGGGGCCGTCGGTCTCCGCGCTGCGCGCCAAGGTGAGCGCACTCCAGGAGGATTTCGCCTTCCTGCGTCACTGAAACGATTCGCGATCGTCCCTCTGCACGCGACCGCTCGAGGTTCGCCCGCCGTGGCGGTGCCCGAAGCCACCGGTGGACGCGGTCCTGCCGCCCGTGCGCGCGACCGACGCATCCGAACATGGGTTCGGGTGCGCGCGCCCGCAGACGGGCGTACAGCGGCTCCGCGCGCCCGACGACGCGCGCGTGCCGACCACACCGCCAGCCCCCGGCGCACCCGCGCCGGGGGCTCGTCGTCGTGCCGGGGAACGGGCACAGATGTTCGATCCGACACGCGGGCAGATGCCGCGA
Organism: Nocardia puris; assembly: GCF_003315035.1. Taxonomy (GTDB): domain Bacteria; phylum Actinomycetota; class Actinomycetes; order Mycobacteriales; family Mycobacteriaceae; genus Nocardia; species Nocardia puris. Next base: position 238,073 of record NZ_QNRE01000001.1, on the reverse strand, counting down.
CACGCGGGAAATTTCCAGAAAGTTCCTGGTCGGACGCTCGCGGGGTTGCCAGGCGATCGCGAGCCGCCACCGCAACTATCCGGCTAACGCCGATTCGGCCGGAAAACCCGCTGGTAGCAGCGCGTTTACCGAATTCGGCGGTACCATCACCGGCAGGGGCGCCGCGCGCCGCGCATCCGGGCGCGCCCGCCCTTACGGCATCGGCGAATCATGCGCTGACCTGGGGGGTGGGTTCGCAATCGGCGGGCGTCGTGGGTACGGTCGCTGAGACCACCGGGTTTACCGGCGGTGATTGATGCAATGAACGATGAGACGGAGGAACCGTGGCCCTTCCCCAGCTGACTGACGAGCAGCGCGCCGCTGCTTTGGAGAAGGCGGCTGCCGCTCGCCGCGCTCGGGCGGAGCTCAAGGAGCGCTTGAAGCGTGGCGGCACCGACCTGAAGAGCGTCCTCGCCGATGCCGAGACCGATGAGATCCTCGGCAAGATGAAGGTTTCGGCGCTGCTGGAGGCCCTGCCCAAGGTCGGCAAGGTCAAGGCGGCCGAGATCATGAGCGAGCTGGAGATCGCCCCCACCCGCCGCCTGCGCGGACTCGGCGATCGGCAGCGCAAGGCGCTGCTGGCCCGGTTCGACTTCGACGCCTGACGACGAGGGTGGTCGAACACACGCGGAAGGGTCGGCTGGTAGTACTGGTCGGCCCCTCGGCCGTGGGCAAGTCCACGGTCGTTCGATGTGTGCGGGAACGCCTGCCGGAACTGGTCTTCAGCGTGTCGGCGACCACCAGGGCCCCCCGGCCCGGCGAGGTCGACGGCCGCGACTACCGGTTCGTCACCCGTGAGCAGTTCGACGCCATGATCGCGGCGGACGAACTGCTCGAATGGGCCGACATCCACGGCGGCCTGCAGCGTTCGGGCACCCCCGCCGCACCGGTGCGTGCGGCGATGGCCGCGGGCAAGCCCGTGCTGGTCGAGGTCGACCTCGAGGGCGCGCGGTCCGTGCGCCGGGCCATCCCGGAGGCCCTCCTGGTCTTCCTGGCCCCGCCCAGCTGGGATGAGCTGGTCACCCGGCTCCGGTCCCGCGGCACCGAATCCCCCGAGGTCATCGAGCGCAGGCTCGCGACCGCGCGGGTCGAATTGGCGGCCTGTGACGAGTTCGACATCGTCATCGTGAACGACGAGGTGACCAGCGCCTGCGAGCAGTTGGTATCGTTGTTCGTTAGCACAAATTCGAGGTAGCCGCCGTATCGTGGAGGCCCGGCCCGCAGGCCGGGGCTCCGCTCGCGCCGCGGCGGCCCCGATCCGCCGATCCTTCCACGACAACCCGCAGGAGCCTCACCAGTGAGCGACACCCAGACCGCGCCCGCGTACGACACCCCGATCGGCCTCACCAACCCGCCGATCGACGAGCTGCTCGAGCGCACGTCGTCCAAGTACGCGCTGGTCATCTACGCGGCCAAGCGGGCGCGCCAGATCAACGACTACTACAACCAGCTCGGCGACGGCATCCTCGAGTACGTCGGCCCGCTGGTCGAGCCGGGTCTGCAGGAGAAGCCGCTGTCGGTGGCCATGCGCGAGATCCACTCCGATCTGCTCGAGCACTCCGAAGGCGAATAACGCCGCACGGCGTGCCCGTCGCGTGAAGCCGCACCCCAGAACTCCCCCCGTGCGCGGGGACCAGCCCCACACGGAGGCGCAGTGACCACTCGCATCGTCGTCGGCGTGGGCGGCGGGATCGCCGCCTACAAGGCCTGCGCTCTCGTGCGGCGTTTCACCGAGACCGGGCACCACGTCCGGGTCATCCCGACGGCCTCGGCGCTGGAGTTCGTCGGCAAGGCCACCTTCGAGGCGCTGTCCGGCAATCCCGTGCACACCGACGTCTTCACCGATGTGCCGGAGGTGCCGCACGTGCGGCTGGGGCAGGAAGCCGATCTGGTGGTCATCGCCCCGGCCACCGCCGACCTGATGGCCCGCGCCGCGCAGGGCCGCGCCGACGACCTGCTCACCGCCACCCTGCTGACGGCGCGATGTCCCGTACTGTTCGCGCCCGCGATGCACACCGAGATGTGGGAGCACCCCGCCACCGTCGCGAACGTCGAGACGCTGCGCGCGCACGGCGCGACCGTCATGGAACCCGCGCACGGCCGCCTCACCGGCACCGACACCGGCCCCGGCCGGCTGCCCGAGCCCGAGGAGATCTTCGGTCTGGCCTCGCTGCTGCTCGAACGCGCCGACGCCATCCCGCGCGATCTCGAGGGCCGCCGCCTGGTGATCACGGCGGGCGGCACGCGGGAACCGCTGGATCCGGTGCGCTTCCTCGGCAATCGCAGCTCCGGCAAGCAGGGGTACGCGCTGGCCAGGGTCGCCGCCCAGCGCGGCGCGCAGGTCACGCTGATCGCGGGCAACACCATCGAGATGGCCGCGCCCGCCGCCGTCGACCTGGTGCACATCACCACCGCCGAACAGCTCGAGACCGCCGTCGAGAAGCACGCCGTCGGCGCCGACGCGGTGATCATGGCCGCGGCCGTCGCCGATTTCCGGCCCTCCACCATGGCCGCCACCAAGATCAAGAAGGGCGCCGGTGAGCCCGACTCCATCGCGCTCACCAAGAACCCCGACATCCTGGCCGGGTTGGTGCAGGCGCGACGCGACGGGCAGCTCACCGGCACCGCGATCGTCGGTTTCGCCGCCGAGACCGGGGACGAGCACGGCGACGTGCTCACCCACGCCCGCGCCAAACTGGCCCGCAAGGGCTGCGATCTGCTGGTCGTGAACGCGGTCGGCGAGGGCAAGGCGTTCGAGGTGGACACCAACGACGGCTGGCTGCTCGGCGCCGACGGCACCGAACAGGCCCTCGACCACGGGTCGAAGGCCCTGCTGGCCAGCCGGGTGCTCGACGCGCTCGGCCCGCTGCTGCGCGACCGGTAGCGTGCCCGCCCGGTGAATTGCGTTGCGACGCCGGATCATCGGCGCGTCCGACACGATGCGCCGAACCGCGCCACCGCGGCCATCCGCCGGGATAGGCTGGGCGGCGGGGAGCAGCGGCCGCGCCGCGTCCAGCGTTTGGAATAGTCTGAGATGAAGGGTTGCGCGACCGCGACATGGCGTTACTGTCGCTGTGGCCATCCGATACGAGAAACCCGTTGAGGGAGAGGGAACAACTGTGCGCACGACTGGCAGCCGCCTATTCACCAGTGAGTCCGTGACCGAGGGTCATCCGGACAAGATCTGTGACGCCATCAGCGATTCCATCCTCGACGCGTTGCTGACGGAGGACCCGCGCAGCCGGGTCGCGGTGGAGACCCTGGTCACCACCGGACAGGTGCACGTCGCCGGTGAGGTGACCACCTCCGCCTACGCCGACATCCCGCGCATCGTCCGCGAGAAGGTGCTCGAGATCGGATACGACTCGTCCGCAAAGGGTTTCGACGGCAACTCCTGCGGTGTGAACATCGCGATCGGCGCCCAGTCGCCCGATATCGCCCAGGGCGTGGACACCTCGCACGAGGCGCGCGTCGGCGGCGAGGACGACGAGATCGCCAAGCAGGGCGCGGGCGACCAGGGCCTGATGTTCGGCTACGCCACCACCGACACCCCCGAGCTCATGCCGCTGCCGATCGCGCTGGCGCACCGCCTCTCGCGCCGCCTCACCGAGGTGCGCAAGACCGGCGTGCTGCCCTACCTGCGCCCGGACGGCAAGACCCAGGTCACCATCGAATACGAGGGCGACCGCCCGGTGCGGCTGGACACGGTGGTCGTCTCCACCCAGCACGCCGCCGATATCGACCTGGACAACCTGCTGGCCCCCGACATCCGCGAGAAGGTCGTGGAGGCCGTGGTCGGCGAGCTGAACCTGCCCACGCTGGACACCTCCGACATCCGCCTGCTGGTCAACCCCACCGGCAAGTTCGTGCTCGGCGGCCCGATGGGCGACGCGGGCCTCACCGGCCGCAAGATCATCGTCGACACCTACGGCGGCATGGCCCGCCACGGCGGCGGCGCCTTCTCCGGCAAGGACCCGTCGAAGGTGGACCGCTCCGCCGCCTACGCCATGCGCTGGGTCGCCAAGAACGTGGTCGCGGCCGGCCTGTCGGACCGCGTCGAGGTGCAGGTCGCCTACGCCATCGGCAAGGCGGCCCCGGTCGGCCTGTTCGTGGAGACCTTCGGCACCGAGAAGGTGGACCCGGCCCGCATCTCCTCGGCCATCACCGAGGTGTTCGACCTGCGTCCCGGCGCGATCATCCGCGACCTGGACCTGTTGCGTCCCATCTACGCGCCGACCGCCGCGTACGGCCACTTCGGCCGCACCGACATCGACCTGCCGTGGGAGCGCACCGACCGCGCCGAGAAGTTGCGCGCGGCCGCCGGACTGTAGTCCGGCCGGGGCGGGAGTGAGCCGACCCGGGGCGGATACTCCCGCCACCGCCACGGAAGATGGGTCCGTGGCCTCTAGCGAGACGACGACAGGGGAGCGCCCGGTAGCCCGGGTGCTCCCCTTGTTGACGCCGGCCCACCTCGACCGCGACTTCGACTACCTCGTGCCCCCGGCGTTGGACGAGATCGCCCAGCCCGGTGTGCGCGTGCGCGTGCGGTTCTCGGGGCGGTTGGTCGACGGGTACCTGCTGGCGCGGCTCGAACGCAGCGACCACAGCGGGAAACTGGCCGAACTGGATCGGGTGGTGTCGGCCGAACGGGTGCTCACCCCCGAGGTGCTGGATCTCGTCACGGCCGTGGCCGCCCGGTACGCGGGCACCCGCGCTGATGTTCTTCGCCTGGCGATCCCACCCCGTCACGCGCGGACGGAGAACGGGGGGAAGAAGGGTGGTGAAACATCCACGGCGGCAGGGGGTTCCGATTCCGCTGCTGGGGATGGTGATCCAGCGGTTCTCGCGGACAACCGTGTCGAACGGGTCGAGCCCCTCGGCGTGGATGTGACCGGTGGCGGGTCGTTCGACGCATCTGGTGGCCAGGTGCCGGAGTTCGAGTCCGCGACGCCCGGCGGGGGTGAGTCCAGTGGAGGCGCGATCGAGGCGGAGACCGGTACGCCGCCCTCTGGCAGCCGAACGGCCCCGGCCGGTTCCCCGAGTTCGACCGGTCGGGACCAGGCAGTGGCGGTGGGCGACCCCGAATCTGCGGACGGAGGCATCGGCCGCGGTGCGAGTGACGGCCAGGTGGACGCGTCGCGTCGGAGTGATCAGGCCGCCGGGGACGAGACCGAGTCCGGGGGAAGCGAGGCCGAAGCGAGCGAGCCGCGCCGGTCGGCGTCCGGCTCGGCCGATGACGTAAACGACGAGGGCGCAGGCGATTCCAGCTCGGGAGGGGAGGCCGGGTCCTCGGGTGAGACCGATCTCCCATTCGATCCGGCGCCCTGGGAGCGATACGTGCACGGGAGTGCGTTCCTCTCGGCCTTGCGGCAGGGGAAGGGGGTGCGGGCGGCGTGGCAGGCATTGCCCGGGGAGGATTGGGCGCGGCGGTTGGCGGAGCTGGCGGCGACGGTGGTCGCGGCCGGGCGCAGCGCGATCCTGATGGTGCCCGATCAGCGCGATCTCGACCGCGTGCTGGCGGAATGCACTCGGCTGGTGGGGGATTCGGCCGTCGGTCTGGCCGCCGGGTTGGGGCCCGCCGCCCGGTACCGGCGCTGGCTCGCGGTGCTGCGGGGGACGGCGCGGGTGGTGGTCGGCACCCGCAGCGCGGTGTTCGCGCCCGCCCACGATCTGGGCCTGCTCGTCCTCTGGGACGACGGCGACGACACCTACGCCGAACCCCGCGCCCCCTACCCGCACGCGCGGGAGGTCGCCATGCTGCGCGCCCACGAGACCGGCGCCGCGTTCGTGGCGGCCGGATTCGCCCGCACCGCCGAGATCCAGGCGGTGGTCGACTCGGGCTGGGCGCACGACCTCGTCGCCGACCGTGCGGTGCTGCGCGCGGCGGCCCCCCGCATCAGCGCGCCCGGCGACAGCGACCACGCGCTGGCGCGCGATCCGGTCGCGCGGGCGGTGCGCATCCCGGGCGTCGCCTTCGAAGCGGCTCGTGCGGCGCTGAAAGAGGGCGCGTCCGTGCTGGTTCAGGTGCCGCGTCGCGGTTACGTCCCAGCGCTGGCCTGCGCGAAATGCCGCACGCCCGCGCGCTGCCGCCGCTGCAACGGGCCGCTGGCACTACCCGTCGAACGCCCCGGCGACAACGAGGCGCACAGCCCGAGCTGCCGGTGGTGCGGCATCACCGAACCCGCGTTCCGGTGCGCGACGTGCGGGTCCCGCGCGCTGCGCGCCGTCGTGATCGGCGCGGCGCGCACCGCCGAGGAACTGGGCCGCGCGTTTCCCGGCGTGCCGATCCGCGGGTCCGGTGGGGGAGGGGTCCTCGATTCGGTGGAGCCCGGCCCGCAGGTGGTGGTGGCGACCGTCGGGGCGGAACCGATCGTGCGCGGCGGCTACGGCGTGGCGCTGCTGCTGGACGGGTGGGCGCTGCTCGGCCGCGCCGACCTGCGCGCGAGCGAGGACGCGCTGCGCCGCTGGATGGCCGCCGCCGCCCTGGTCCGCGCGCACGGCCGCGTCATCGTGATGGCCGAACCGTCCTTGCCGACGGTGCAGGCGCTGGTCCGCTGGGATCCGATCGGCCACGCCCGCGCCGAAGTGGAGGCGCGCGCCGAAGTCGGCTTCCCGCCCGCGGTCCGCATGGCCGCCGTCGACGGGGCCTCCGACGCGATCACCGAATTGCTGGCCGCCGCAAAGCTTCCCGATACCGCCCAAGTGCTCGGCCCGGTCCCACTTCCCCCGGGCGCCCGCAAACCGTTCGCCGGCGATTCACCCGCCGAGGTCGAACGCATGATCCTGCGCGTCCCCCGCCGCGACGGCCTAGCCCTCGCCCGCTCCCTCACCGCCGCGCAAGCCGTGCGCAGCACCCACCGCACCGACGCCCCCCTCCGCGTCCAGATCGACCCGGTCGACATCGGCTGAGCGGGAAACGACCCGCGCCACGGCAGCCGCAGCGGGCGCGACCGCCGCAGCCGCCGCGGATGCGAGCGGGCCGACAGCCGGCGACGACCGATCGGCTCGCTGTGCTTGCGCAGCCAGCCGGGCATGGGCGGACCACTGGCCTGCTGCACCAGGCCGACATCGCCCGACGTCCGACAGCCTTCCTGCCCCAGCGGGTGCTCGACTTCCCACCCGATAGCGGCTCGCTGCCGACGGTCGCCCAGTTCACGTCGGCGGCGGGGGAATCCGGAACGCCGGCGCTACCGACGAGGCTGCTTCGGTACCGCACTCGGTGGTTCGAATCCGGACGAATCCCATTGCGCGGGTACCGATATCGGGTCATGGCATGCCAGCACAGCACCGGCCGGCCCTCAGCCGAAGGCGGCGATGTGCGCGTGCGCCCACTCCTCGAAGGGCCGCGCGGCCCGTCCGAGGACGTTCGCGATGTCCGGGCTGACCCGGCGTTCGTCCTCGGTCGGCGCCCCGAGGATGTCGAGGGTGGTCTCGGCGACGGGTTCCGGCATGACCGCGAGCAACTGCGCTTTCGCCTCCGCGCGCGTCTGCTCCACGAAGCGGATCGGTTCGCCGAGAGCGGCGGCCAGCGCCGAGTGGGAACGGCTCGCCGACGCCGCGGTCCGCGTTTCTACGAGCGGGGCGTGGAGAAGACCTCGATCGCCGACATCGCCAAGGTGGCCGACGTGCCCGTCGGCAACGTCTACTACTAGTTCAAGACCAAGGATCAGCTGATCGAGGCCGCGATCGGCGTGCACGCGCGCGGGCTGGGCGAACTCCTCGCCTCGCTCGACGCGCTGCCGACGCCCCGCGAACGGTTGATCGCGCTCGTCGAGGGCTGGGTGGGGGAGCGCGAGATGGCGGCCCGCCACGGCTGCCCGTTCGGTTCGCTCACCGCCGAACTGCACAAGCGCGACGACCCCCTCGACGGCCGCGCGGCCGAGGTGATGGGGGTGCTGATCGACTGGGCGCAGCGGCAGTTCGCCGTGCCCGGCCGCGCCGACGCGCGCGAACTCGCGGTCGCGCTCATCGCGGCCTATCAGGGAATCGCCATGCTCACCAACACTTTTCGCGATCCGGAACTGATGGTCGCGGAGGGGCGCCGACTGGTCGGGTGGATCGAGGCGATGTAGCGAACCGGCAGCGGGCGCGTCCGGGCATCGAACGATGCGCGGATGCGCCCTTCGTGTTTCCGGGGCGGGAATGTGACGAGGACTGCTTGCGTTGGATGCATTGTCGATATATCGTCGATAACAACTAAGAACATCCAAGCCCGAGGAGGCTCATCATGGAGAACAAGGAACACAGGCATCGCGAGTTCGCGCGGCGCGGCGGCCGCTGGGGTGGTTTCGACCCCGAGCACGGTCCCGTGCGGGGCCAGGAACACCGCCGCGGCGGGCGGCACGGATTCGGCCCGGAGTTCGGGCCGGGGTTCGGCCCCGGTTTCGGTCCGGGATTCGGCGGACCGCCCTTCGGCCGCGGCCGTGGCCGCGGCGGCCGCGGCAGGCGCGGTGACGTGCGCGCCGCCGTCCTGCTGCTACTCACCGAACGCCCGATGCACGGCTACGAACTCATCCAGCAGATCCGCGAGCGCAGCGACGACATCTGGCGCCCCAGCCCCGGCTCGATCTACCCGGCGCTCGCGCAGCTCGAGGACGAGGGACTGGTGCTCATCGAGAAGGTCGCCGGCCGCAAGACGGCGAAGCTCACCGACACGGGCACCGCCTACGTCGAGGAACACCGCGAAGAACTCGGTGACCCGTGGGCCCAGGTCAAGGAGGACGTCGGCACGCAGGCCATCGACCTGCGCGAACTGGCCGGCCAGCTGATGGGCGCCGTCGCCCAGGTGGCCGCGGTCGGCACCCCCGAGCAGGCGGCCAAGGCGGCCGAGGTGCTCACCGACGCGCGGCGCGCGCTGTACCGGATCCTCGCCGAGGACGACTCCGCCACCCAAAAGTAACCATCACGAAACCCTCCGGGGGAGTGCGCATTTGAGCCATCTCAGGCCATGATTGTGAGATGGAACAGCCATCTGGTGCGTGGGGTTGGGGAATTTCACGAATGCTGCGGCTCGTCGCGGCATTCGCGCTGGTCGCGGGAGTCGTGGTCGGTTCGCTCGCCGGCGGTGGGGGTCCCGCCGGCGCGGAGCCCGCAGAGGTCGCCGAAGCGGAGCCGATCCGTCCGCCCGCCGTGCCGACCCACACGGCGCCGCCGCAGCCCGACCATCTCGCCGCCGCACAGTATCTGAAGACCCACCGCGACGCGGCCCCGGTGGGCACCAACGATTTCGGCTGCCGCCCGAGCGCGGCGCACCCCCGGCCCGTCGTGCTCGCGCACGGCACCGATTCGACCGCCTACTCCGACTGGTCGGCGATCGGCCCGCAACTCGCGGCGGCCGGGTTCTGCGTCTTCGCGCTCAACTACGGCGGCGCGCCCGGCGCCGACACCTACGGCACCGAGGACCTGCGCGACAGCGCCCGCCAGATCGGCTGGTTCGTCGATCGAGTGCTGGCCGAGACCGGCGCAGAACAGGTGGACCTCGTCGGATTCTCGCAGGGCGCGAACGTGACCCGGCTCTACGTCAACAAGATGGGCGGCGCCCCGAAGGTGGGCACCTGGGTCGGCCTGGCCTCGCCCAGCTACGGCGGGGTCATGTACGGGCTGGTGCCCGTCGCGCAGGCGATCCCGGGCGCGCTCGAGGTCTTCGCCCGCGTCACCTCGCTCGCGGCGGTGCAGCAGGCGCAGGGGTCGCCGATCATGACCGAGCTCAACGCGGGCGGCGACACCGTGCCCGGCGTGCGCTACGTGACGATCGGCAGTCGGGTGGACGAGATGATCCAGCCGTTCGCCAATATTCCGTTGCGCGGGCCGGGCGCGGAGAACCTCACCGTGCAGGACCTGTGCCCCGGAAACCTGACCGGCCACTTCCACATGGTGTACGACCCGTTCGTGCAGCAACTGCTGCGGCAGGTGCTCGATCCCGAGCACGCGCCCGCGCCGGTGTGCGCGGCGGTGCCGCTCGGGACCGGTATTCCGCAGGTGATCATCGCGGGCAATTCCTGAGGGGTCGCGCGCGGTGCGGGGGTGACCGGGGTCGCTCACTAGAATGAGTCGACCGTGATTCCGTTCGCCCCCGGGGAGCCGCCGTGACCATTCAGCCAGTTCGCCTGTTCGGCGATCCGATTCTGCGCGCCCGCGCCGCGGAGGTCACCGAATTCGATCGTGAGCTGCGCCAGCTGGTCGCCGACCTCGTCGACACCATGCACGACGACGGCGGGGTCGGGATGGCCGCCCCGCAGATCGGTGTGGGGTTGCGGGTGTTCGTCTACGACACCGGTGACGCGGCCGGGCACCTGGTGAACCCGGTCTACACCGTGGTGGGCGACGAGGAACAGGTCGGGACCGAGGGGTGCCTGTCCATCCCCGGCGTGCACTACGACACGCGCCGGGCGCTGCGGGTGCGCGCCTCGGGCGTCGACATGCACGGCGCGCCCGTGGAATTCGCGGCCGAAGGGCTGCTCGCGCGCTGCGTGCAGCACGAGACCGACCACCTCGACGGGGTGCTGTTCATCGACCGGCTCGACCCGGCGTCGCGCAAGGAGGCGATGCGCACCATCCGCACCTCGGACTGGTTCACCGCGGGCATCACGGTGCGCGAATCGCGCGGCTCGGGCCAGCCGGGGCCGTTCGGGCGGAGCCGCTGATGCGCCTCGCCTTCGCGGGTACGCCCGAACCGGCCGTGCCGTCGCTGCGCGCGCTGATCGAGTCGGCGCGCCACGAGGTGGTCGCGGTCGTCACCCGTCCCGACGCCGTCGCGGGGCGCGGGCGCAAGGTGAGCCGGTCGCCGGTGGCACTGCTCGCCGACGAGCACGGCATCCCGGTGCTCACGCCGCGCAAACCGTCCGAACCCGAATTCCTCGCGCAGCTGGCCGATTTCGCGCCGGACTGCTGTCCTGTCGTCGCCTACGGCGCGCTGCTGCCGCGCGCGGCGCTCGACGTGCCGCGCCACGGGTGGGTCAACCTGCACTTCTCGCTGCTGCCCGCCTGGCGCGGTGCGGCGCCGGTGCAGGCGGCGATCGACGCGGGGGACGAGATCACGGGCGCGTCCACGTTTCTCATCGAGGAAGGGCTCGATACCGGGCCGGTGTTCGGGGTGGTCACCGAGCGGATATCGGTCGCCGACACCGCGGGTGAACTGCTGGCGCGGCTCGCCGAAACCGGTGCGCGCCTGCTGGCGTCGACCATGGACGGCATCGAAGACGGTGTGCTGCAAGCGGTTCCGCAGCCCACCGACGGTGTCTCCTACGCGCACAAGGTGACCGCCGAGGACGCGCACATCCGCTGGGATCAGCCCGCGCTCGCCATCAGCAGGCGCGTGCGCGCCGTCACCCCCGCGCCCGGCGCGTGGACCGAGGTCGACGGCACCCGCCTCAAGATCGGGCCGGTGGAGATGGTCGAGGAATCGCTGCCCGAACGCGCCATCGAGGTGCGCAAGACCGGCGTGTACGTCGGTACCGCGACCACCGCGGTGCGCCTGAATCAGGTGCAGCCGCAGGGGAAGCGGATGATGGCCGCGCTCGATTGGGCCCGCGGCGCCCGGCTCGCGCCGGGCGCGGTGGTCGGATGAGTGCGGGATGCTGTCGTGGCGCCGGACGCTCCGTCCGGCGTTCCTGGTCGCGACCGGGTGCGTCGCGGCGAAGTGCGGTGGGGGTTGTGAGCGTTGCGTCGACGGTGCGCCGAGGGGCGCGCGGACGCCGAATGGTTGGTGAGGTGCGGGTATGAGCGAGCGGGACGTCGACGGCGGATGGGCCAAGCGGGCCGCTCGCGAGAGCGAATCGCGGAAGGATCGGGGCAAGCCGGGTGGGAAATCCGGCGGGGAAGATGCTGGGGCACAACGGAAGAAGCCGCAGGGTGAGCGGTGGGGGTCGCGCGGGAGTCGCGACTCCGATGCGGGGCGGTTCGGTGGGCGTGGTGCGCAGCGAACCGGTGGACAAGGGGACGCACGGTCGGCCGGGTGGTCGAGTGGGCGTGGTGAGGCGCGGTTCGGTGGGCGCGATGCCGGGCGTTCGAGTGGACGCGATGACGCCTGGTCCGGTGGGCGTGGCGCGGGACAGGCCGGCGGACGTGGCGGCGAACGGCCTGGTGGGCGTGATGCCGGGTGGTCAGGCGGTCGTGGTGACGAGCGGCCGGGTGGGGGCGGCAGCGGGGGTAGCCGCGAAACGTGGCGCGCGGGCGGCCGTAACGCGGAGCAGTCCGGTGGCCGTGGCGATCAGCCGGGCGCGCGTGGTGACGAGCGGTTCGGCGGTCGTGACGAGGGACGATCCGGCGGTCGGGACGACGCACGGTCGAGCGGACGTGGTGCGGCACGGTCCGGTGGGCGTGACGCGGGACGGTCCGGCTGGGAGTCGGATTCGCGCCGATCGGGCGACTCCCGTTCCCCGAGTGGGGGATTCGGAGACGGCCGGCCCGGTCGGCGGGAAGGTGGCCGGTCGAGGAGTGGAACCGATTCTCGCGGGGGGAAGTTCGGTGGAGGCTCCAGTGCGCGGAGTGATCGCGGTGAGTCCACACGCACTGGTTCGGCACGCGGTCGGAGCGGGGCGGAGTCCGCGGATCGCCGCTCCGGTGACGCCGAGTCGTTCCGCGGCGGGAAGTCCGCCCGAGGAAACGATCGTTCATCCGGTCCGAAACGTGGTGCGGCTGAAGGTGATCGGGGTTCCGGTCGGCGCGGTGCCGGCCGAGTCGATCCGCCGCGTGAGGCGGCGCTCGAAGTCCTGCGCGCCGTCCGCGAGCGCGACGCGTACGCCAACCTCGTGCTGCCCGCACTTCTGCGCGAGCGCCGCATCGACGGACGCGACGCCGCGCTCGCCACGGAACTCACCTACGGCGCGTGCCGCACCCAGGGGCTGCTGGACGCGGTGATCGCCGAATGCGCGGGCAGGCCGGTCGCCGAGATCGACGGCCCGCTGCTCGACATCCTGCGCCTGGGCGTCTACCAGCTGCTGCGCACCCGGATCGGCGCGCACGCGGCCGTGGACACCTCCGTCGAACTCGCCAGGGCCGAATTCGGCCAGGGCCGTTCGGGATTCGTGAACGCCGTGCTGCGCCGGGCGGGCGAGCGCACCGCCGAGGAGTGGGTCGAGGCGCTGGCGCCTGCCGATCCGGTGGGTCGGCTCGCGTTCGAGTACGCGCACCCCACCTGGATCGCCCAGGCCTTCGCCGACGCGCTCGGCGCGCACGCGGGCGAACTGCGCGACCTGCTCGCCGCCGACGACGAACGCCCGATCGTGCACCTGGTCGCGCGGCCCGGCGAAATCACCGCCGAAGAACTGGCCCTGGTCACCGGCGGCGAAGAAGGGCGCTGGTCGCCCTACGCGGTGTACCTGGAGGGCGGCGATCCCGGCAAGCTCGAGCCCGTGCGCGAGGGCATGGCGGCCGTGCAGGACGAGGGCAGTCAGCTGGTCGCGCTGAGCCTCAGCCGCGCCGAACTCGTCGGCCCCGACGGCGGCCGCTGGCTCGATCTGTGCGCGGGCCCCGGCGGCAAGGCCGCGCTGCTCGGCGCGCTCGCCGCCATCGACCGCTTCCACGTGGACGCGGTGGAACCGGCCGAGCACCGCGCCGAACTGGTCCGCAAGGCCACCCGCGACCTGCCGGTCGAGGTGCACGTGGTCGACGGCCGCACGAGCGGGCTCACCCCCGGCTACGACCGCGTGCTGGTCGACGCGCCGTGCACCGGACTCGGCGCGCTGCGCCGCCGCCCCGAATCGCGCTGGCGCCGCACTCCCGCCGACGTCCGTGAGCTCGTCGCCCTGCAACGCGAATTGCTTGCTGCCGCATGGGATCTGGTGCGTCCGGGCGGTGTCGTCGTCTACTCCACGTGCTCCCCGCACCTGGCCGAGACCGTCGCCGTCGTCGCCGACCACGTCCGCCGCACCGGCGCCGTCGAACTCGACACCCACCCCCTCCTACCGGGCGTCACCGATATCGGCGACGGCCCCGGCGCCCAACTGTGGCCGCACCGCCACGGCACCGACGCCATGTTCATGGCGGCCTTGCGCAAACCGGTCGAGGGGTAGACGTGCCGCGTCGGGTCGGCGGCGCCGCAACGGACACCTCCCTGTCGGACCGCACCGGTACGCTCCGTGCGTCATCGACGGACCGAACGAGGGAATACCAACCGTGGGAGTGGAATTCGAGGTTCCGGCCATCGCGCCCGACCGGATCGGGGCGTGGGAGCCGGTGGAGCCTTGGGTGGGGGAGGACCCGGCGGTCCTCGTCGCCGATGTCGAAAGTGCCGCCGGCACGGTGCGTTTCGCGCCGCAGCCGGATCTGGATCTGGATCTGGATGGTACGCGGGTGTGGGTCACGCCGGTCGAGCCCGGATATCGGGCCGCCGACCTGTGGACGACGTTCCGGCAGCGGTACGCGAGCACCGGATTGTGGCCGGTCCTGACCAATTCCTACACCTGGAGTACCTGCGCGCTCGCCGGCCCACCCGCGCTCGCCGACGTGGACGCGCAGCGCTGGCTCGCCGCCGAACTCGACGCCCGGCACGCCGAGGCCGAGGAAGACGATGACGACCCGATCCCGCGCGACGACCGCGTCACCTTCTCCGCGGACGACCTGACCCCCGACCGCCACCTCGGATTCGACTGGTCCGACGTGTGGAGCATCGTCGGCGACGAGCTCGACCAGCTCGCCCTCGTCCCGGTCCGCTACCCCTGGGACGTGCCCGGCCGCCTGGCCTGGGACGGCGCCTGCAATCACGACATCGACGCGGGCGCGCACGCCGCCGTCCTGCGCCGCTGGACGTTCCACTGGGACACCGAACTCGTCGCCCTCGAGCTCGGCACCATGTGGTTGCGCACCGGCCGCGCGATCACCACCCGCGACGAGGCCCTCACCGCCGCCCTGGAAGCCTTCGCCTACTGCTCCGACAGCGTCTACCAGGACCACGACACCCTCGACGCCCTCGCCCACCGCCTCCTCCAGCCGGTCTGGCGCCTCTGGTGGGACTGAGCACCAGGGGCTCGATGAAGCCTGCTATTTCAATCCGAGCGCACTGCTGAGATAGTTTGTCCACCAGTCGATTTGGGCGTCGGATGTGGTCTCGTCGGAGAGCCCCGCGCTGCGGCGGAACACCGAGCCGTAGACAGGATCGGTGGCGATGGCCTGGTGCAGGGCGGCGACCGCCAGCCGCGTGTCCTCGACGGTCGCCCCGGGGTCGGCGCGGCGCGCGTGGATCGCCGCCACGATCGGGTCGAGCATCCCCGCGCCCTCGTCGCGCCATCCGGCGGCGTGCAGCGCGACGGCCAACTCGCCGTAGCCCTGCCGGTAGAAGGCGGCCAGCGTCTCGACCAGTTCGCCGAGGTCGGTCGCTCGGCCGAGCCAGGAGTCCAGTACCGCGGCCACGCCGGCGCGGAGCTTGCGGCCGCCGTGGCGCAGCAAGGCTTCGAGGAGGCGGTCGCGACCGCCGAAGTGATGGTTCACCCCCGCGTCGGTCATACCGGCTCGGGCCGCGACGGCCCGGACCTGGACGGCGGCCACGCCGCCCTCGATCAGCAGTCGTTCGGCGGTGTCGAGAATGAGACGCCGTGCGTCTTCCGGCGTGCGCCGCACTCGCGAAGTGGTCACGCGGCGCACTCTACCTTGACCACTCAAAGTATCAGCACTACCCTTTGCTTTGATTGGTCAAGGTAGGAGAGGCGGTGTCACCCATGGGCGACCGGTGTCTCGACCGCCCCGGCGCGATGCTCCGGGGCGAGGAAGCCGGCGCGGGCCCCACGGTTCTGCTGCTCCACGCGGGTGGCGAGCGCCGTTCGGTCTGGCGGCCGGTGATCGATGTGCTTACTGCGGCCGGATTCCGTTGTGTCGCTTACGATCAGCGCGGTCACGGCGACAGCGGCGGTGCGGCACGTGCGCTCGCGCCGTGTGCCGGCGATGTCGCCGCCATGGTGGCGGCCGAGCCGGCGGGCTGCGTGCTCGTCGGCGCTTCGCTGGGCGGTCTCGCCACGATTGCCGCGCTCCGAGACCCGGCCGTGCGAGCCCGGGTGGCGGGCCTCGCACTGGTGGATGTGGTCCCCGATGCCGACCCCGACCGGGTCCGCGAATTCCTCAGCGAGGCAAGGGGATACGGCCGATACCGCGAGATCGTCGACGATATCTTCGCACAGCTGCCGCGACTGCGGGCGACCGCCGTGGAGCTGGACCTGCCCGTCCTGCTCATCCGCGCGGGCGGTGCCTCACCGCTCACGGACGGGGATACCGCCCGATTCCTGCGCGCGGTGCCGCACGCCGCGGTGACCACGATCGAGGATGCCGGCCACCTCGTGGCCCGTGAGCAACCGGTGGCGCTCGCCGAGGTGCTCTCGGCGGCCCTTTCGGAGTGGACGCTGCCGACGGAGTGCCCCGCCACGCGATAGCGAGAAGACCGGACGGCTCCGGCCCGGGAGGCGTGTCGTTCCATTCGTCCAAGCGCGGCCGCGGCCGAGCGCTCAGACTGAATCCATGACCTTGACGTGGCAGGACGTGGTGGGGATGGCGACCGAACTTCCCGCGGTCGAGGAGTCGACCTGGTGGCGCAGCCCCGCGCTGAAAGTGGGCGGGAAGGGGTTCGCGCGGTTGCGGTCGGAGGCCGAGGGCGGGCTGGTGTTGCAGTGCGAGATGGCCGAGAAGGAGGCGCTGCTCTCCTCGGGGGATCCCGCGTTCTACACCACACCCCACTACGACGGCTACCCGTACATCCTCATCGACCTGGACCGGGTCGCGCCCGACCAGCTGCGCGAACTGATCGACGCGGCCTGGTGGCTCGCCGCACCCGCGAAGATCCGCAAGCAACGGGAGCGGGCGGTCTAGTCCCTACTGGACAGTTCCCGCAGCCGCGCAAGGGTTTTGGCGAGAATCCGGGACACGTGCATCTGCGAGATCCCCATCTGCTGGGCGATCTGCGTCTGGGTCATGGATTCGAAGAACCGCATGGTGAGAATCCGCCGCTCGCGCTCGGGCAGCCCCGCCAGCAGCGGACGGATCGCCACGTATTCCTCCACCCGGTCGAACTGCGACTCCTCCTCGCCGAGGGTGTCCAGCAGCGACGCGTCGGTGTCGCGGCCCAGCGCGGCCGCGTCGATGGAACTCGGCTGGTAGGCGTTGCCCGCGATGACGGCCTGGGTCACCTCGTCGGGATCGACGTCGAGTTCGGCGGCGATCTCCTTGGCCGTGGGGGAGCGGCCGAGGGTCTGGGAGAGCGTGTCGATGGCCGAACCGATGCGCAGGTGCGTTTCCTTGACGCGGCGCGGCACGCGCATCGCCCAGGTGTTGTCGCGGAAGTAGCGGCGGACCTCACCCATGATGGTCGGCACCGCGAAGGACAGGAAGTTGGAGCCGCGGCTCACGTCGAACCGGTCCACCGCGTGTACCAAGCCGACGCGCGCCACCTGCGTCAGATCGTCGAACGGTTCGCCGCGGCCGCTGAACTTGCGGGCGATGTGGTCGGCCAGCGGGATGCAGCGGCTGATCAGCTCGTCGCGCACCGCCGCGTGCTCGGGGGTGCCGGGCTCACGGGCGGAGAGTTTCTCGAACAGCGCGCCGACATCGTCGTATCCGGAGGATTTGCGCGCTTCGGCGACGAGTTCGGCGTCCTCCTCCGCCACGGTGACGGCGTGCTCGGTGGCGTCGGCGGGTGCCTTCGCGCGCCGGGGGTCGAACACGGCGTCCTCGTCCGCCACTACGCCTTCCCCCGGACCCGACGGAACTCGACCGCTGTCGGATATCCGGATGCCGCGGCGTCGAAGGCGTCCTGCGTGGCCTCCACCGTGTCGGTCAGGGTGCGCAGCACGTGCCAGCCGAAACTGCGCTGATCGGGGAGTCCCTCGGCCGCCGCGATGCCGGTGACCCGCACCACCAATTCGGTCTCGCCGATGGTGAACTTGCAGTCCAGGCTGGTGCCGGGCGCGGCGAGCGCGATGAGCGTCGAGCAGACCTCGTCGACGGCCAACCGGATGTCGGCCACCTCGTCCAGGGTGAAATCGCTGAGTAGCACCAGGGTTTCGGCGAGCCCGCGCACAATGGGCAGCTGTGTGACCGACGCGGCCACCCGAATCTCCACCGGGGTGCTGAAGAGCCCCTGTTCCGCCGAAATGTTGATCACTCTGCACAGGCTACCCATTGACGGACGTGGACAATCACCGATTGCCCCCGGCGGGGCGCGCGCCGGGCTCGGTACACTCCCGCGTTGTGACGTTCACCCGCCCGGCCCAGCCGATGATCGCCCCGTCCATCCTGTCCGCCGACTTCGCGAATCTGGCCGCCGAGGCCCGCCGTGTGGAGGGCTCGGACTGGTTGCACGTCGATGTGATGGACGCCCATTTCGTGCCCAACCTGACCCTCGGCCTGCCGGTGGTGGAGAGCCTGCTGAAGGCCACCGACATCCCGCTGGATTGCCACCTGATGATCGAGGATCCGGGTCGCTGGGCGCCGCCGTACGCGGAGGCGGGCGCCTACAACGTGACCTTCCACGCCGAGGCCACCGACGATCCGGTGGCGGTGGCTCGCGACATCCGCGCGGCCGGCGCGAAGGCGGGGCTCTCGGTGAAGCCCAACACCCCGATCGAGCCCTATCTGGAGATCCTGCGCGATTTCGACACCCTGCTGGTGATGAGCGTCGAGCCGGGTTTCGGTGGACAGTCGTTCATCCCGCAGGTGCTGGAGAAGGCGCGCGTCGTCCGCAGGCTGGTGGACTCGGGCGAGCTGCGCCTGGTGGTGGAGATCGACGGCGGGATCAACGCCGACACCATCGAGCAGGCCGCCGAGGCCGGGATCGACTGCTTCGTCGCGGGTTCGGCCGTCTACAACACCGCCGACCCGGGCGCGACCGTCGAAGCGCTGCGCAGGCGAGCGGCCGCCGTCCGGGTTTGAATCGCGCACGCCGGAACGGGTCGGCGCTCGTTGGCCGACCCGTCAGGAGGCGCGAATCCTCTTACAGCAGGCGCGCTTTCGGCGATCCGATCGCCCGCGTGGCCTCGACGACCGTGCCGAGCGGCGGGAGGGCCGTCGCGTTCTGCGGCGGTTCGATCCAGGTGCGGTAGCCGGTGCGCTCGTCGTCGGGGGAGGGGAGCACCACCTGGCTGCCGGTGCACGCGACGGTGGCGTAGAGCCGGAACAGTTCGGCCGAGACCGCGGTGGTGAGGGTGTCGGGCCGGCACGGGCCGGTGATGAAGGTCCAGCGCCGGGCGCGCGGGTGGTGCACGACGGGTGCGGCGATGCGGGCCTGCGCGAGCTTCTGCCGGACGCGCTCGCCGAGATCGGCGGGCATCGTGATGGCACCGTAGTGGGTGCCGATGTGCAGGAGGATGCGGCGTGACGTGGGATCGATCGACGCGGGCATGTGGAACTCGCGCCGGTACTGCACGCAGCGCACCTCCAGCGTGGAATCGAGCAGAGTGGTCACGCGGCACCCCCAACTGTGTCGAACTCGTGTGGACCCACGATGTCGGTCCTGCTTCCTCGAGTGATGGAATTCTTCGGTCGGCGTGGTGATCTCGAAAAGGCGGTCATCGGTGTCGGAAGTTGAACGCCAGGAATCGGCTACATAACAATATTGCGTCCATTTCGACTCTTGCGCAAGAAGGTGGTGTAAGCGTGTTTCCGCTGGGTATCAGGGTCTGTCGGCCCGGCGCGCTCGACACTACGCCGGACCGGTGAATTTCCGAGGCCGGCGACCGGAAATCCGGCTGAACCGGTTCCTGCGGGCCGGGAACAGCGAAATTACAGAAAGACCGGACGGAATTTTCCACCCGATCGGCCCGAACGTCCTGAAGCGGTGCCGGAAAGAGCCGAGCGGTCGGATTTCCCGGTGGGTCGCGGGCACGGATTCCGAATTCTGGGCGACCGGCCCCCGTGAGCCGCCGACTCGACCGGGCCGTGGCGGCTCACACCGGCCGCGCGACGACACCGCACCAACGACCGGACCGCCGCTCGCCACGCGCCGACGCTGGACAACCGCCGTCGCCGCCCGCCCATTAGGCTGAGGGCGGCTCCGGGCACCGGGAATAGC
Source organism: Nocardia puris (assembly GCF_003315035.1). Classification (GTDB taxonomy): domain Bacteria; phylum Actinomycetota; class Actinomycetes; order Mycobacteriales; family Mycobacteriaceae; genus Nocardia; species Nocardia puris. The sequence goes on along the minus strand of NZ_QNRE01000001.1, from coordinate 218,047 downwards.
GGCCGGGGTCCCGGCTGTTCGGTCAACCGTACGTACACGCGACAGGGAGTCACGCATGTTCACTGGCATCGTCGAGGAGTTGGGCGAGATCGTCGCCACCGAGCAGTTGGCCGACGCCGCCCGCCTCACGATCCGGGGCAAGCTCGTGACCTCCGATGCGGGCCACGGCGATTCGATCGCCGTCAACGGCGTCTGCCTCACCGTCGTCGAGGTCGTGGACGGCGACTCCTTCACCGTCGACGTGATGCAGGAGACTCTGGACCGCTCCAGCATCGGCGGGCTCGGCTCCGGCGACCGGGTGAACCTGGAGCGCGCCGCCGCGCTCAACAGCCGCCTCGGCGGGCATCTGGTGCAGGGCCACGTCGACGGCACCGGCACCGTGCTGGCGCGCACCCCCTCGGAGAACTGGGAGGTCGTGCGGATCTCGCTGCCCGACGCGATCGCCCGCTACGTGGTGGAGAAGGGCTCGATCACCGTCGACGGCATCTCGCTCACCGTCTCCGGCCTCGGCCGCGCCGACGAACCCGCAGCCGACGGCACCCGCGACTGGTTCGAGGTCTCGCTCATCCCCACCACGCTCTCGCTGACCAATCTCGGCGCGGCGGGCGTGGGCACCACCGTGAACCTCGAGGTCGACGTGATCGCCAAGTACGTCGAACGCCTCCAGCAGCGCGGCTGACCCTCGCGCGGGTGCGCCGCCGAGAGCGCACGGGCCAGGCCTTACTGTAGTGAGGCACCTAATTCGAGATGGAGCACAGCAGAGTGACGAGGTTCGACAGCATCGAGCGCGCCGTCGCCGACATCGCCGCCGGTAAGGCGGTCGTGGTCGTCGACGACGAGGACCGCGAGAACGAGGGCGACCTCATCTTCGCGGCGGAGAAGGCCACCCCCGAGCTGGTCGCGTTCATGATCCGCTACACCTCCGGCTACATCTGCGTGCCGCTCACCGGCGACGACTGCGACCGCCTCGGCCTGCCGCCGATGTTCGCGACCAACCAGGACAAGCACGGCACCGCCTACACCGTCTCGGTGGATGCGCGCGAGGGCATCACCACCGGCATCTCCGCCGCCGACCGCGCCACCACCATGCGGCTGCTCGCCGACCCCGACGCCAAGGCCGACGACCTGACCCGCCCCGGGCACGTGGTGCCGCTGCGCGCGAAAGACGGCGGCGTGCTGCGCCGGCCCGGCCACACCGAGGCCGCGGTGGACCTGTCGCGCATGGCCGGGCTGCGTCCGGCGGGCGTGATCTGCGAGATCGTCAGCCAGAAGGACGAGGGCCACATGGCCCGCACCGAGGAGCTGCGGGTCTTCGCCGACGAGCACGAGCTGGCGCTGATCTCCATCGCCGACATGATCGCCTGGCGGCGCAAGCACGAGAAGCAGGTGGTGCGGGTCGCCGAGGCGCGCATCCCCACCGCGCACGGCGATTTCACCGCCGTCGGCTACCAGAGCATCTACGACGAGGTGGAGCACGTCGCGCTGGTGCGCGGCGACATCACCGACGGCGAGGACGTGCTGGTGCGCGTGCACTCCGAATGTCTCACCGGCGACGTCTTCGGCTCGCTGCGCTGCGACTGCGGCCCGCAGCTGGACGCGGCGCTGGAGATGGTGGACCAGGAAGGCCGCGGCATCGTGCTGTACATGCGCGGGCACGAGGGGCGCGGTATCGGCCTCATGCACAAGTTGCAGGCCTACCAGTTGCAGGACTCCGGGCACGACACCGTCGACGCGAACCTCGAGCTGGGCCTGCCCGCCGACGCGCGCGACTACGGCACCGGCGCGCAGATTCTCGTGGACCTCGGCGTGCGCTCCATGCGGTTGCTGACGAACAACCCGGCCAAGCGCGTCGGCCTCGACGGCTACGGTCTGCGCATCACCGACCGGGTGCCGATGCCGTTGCGCGCCAACGCCGAGAACCTGCGCTACCTGCGCACCAAGCGGGACCGGATGGGCCACGACCTGATCGGGCTGGACGACCTCGACCTCGGCGAGACCGCGCAGTGAGCCACCTCCCGCGAAAGGACGGAATGCGATGAGCGGCACCGGCGTACCCAGTTTCGCGCTGGCGGATGCCAAGGACCTGAAACTCGGGATCGTCGCCTCGCGGTGGCACACCGAGATCTGCGACACGCTGGTGGCCAACGCCGAGCGCGTCGCGAAGGAGGCCGGGGTGCGCGAGGTCACGGTGGTGCGCTGCGCCGGCGCGATGGAATTGCCGGTCGTGGCGCAGGAATTGGCGCGCACCCATGACGCGGTGGTCGCGCTGGGTGTGGTGATCCGCGGTGGCACACCGCATTTCGAATACGTCTGCGACGCGGTGACGGCCGGTCTGACGCGGGTGTCGCTGGACGCCGCCACGCCGGTCACCAACGGCGTGCTCACCACCAACACCGAGGAACAGGCGCGCGACCGCGCCGGGCTGCCCGGTTCGGCCGAGGACAAGGGCGAGCAGGCGGCCGCGGCCGCGCTCGACGCCGCGCTCACCCTGCGCGCGCTGCGGCAGTCCGCGTAAGCCATGCCGGTCGTTCGCATCTGGCGCCGCGCCGAGACACCCGAGGTCGCCGAGGAGTGGGACTTCGAGGTGCGGCCGCGCCGCGCGCGGATCACCGCGAGCATCGTCGCGGTGGTGCTGGTGATCGTGTTCGCCATCGGCGGCATCTGGCTGCGCAGCGGCTCGACGGGCGTGAACTTCCGCTTCGTGGACCAGTTCGCGATGGTGGGCATCGGCCTGCTGCTCGCGGGTGGCGTGCTCATGCTCACCCGCCCTCGCGTACGGGTGGGTCCACGCGGCGTGTCGGTGCGGAACATCCTGGGCGACAACGAATTCGCGTGGCGGAACATCGTCGGTGTGGCGTTCCCGGACCGGAAGTCCTGGGCCCGGCTGGAACTGACGAACGACGACTACGTCCCCATGCTCGCGATCCGCTCGAACGACAAGGAACACGCTGCCCGCGCCATGGACCGGCTCCGTGAACTGGGCGCGAAGTACACCGGCGCGACGGATACGAATCAGCGGGGATCGTAAGCTTCCCGGCGCGACTCGCGGCCGCTAGCGTCGCCGTGTGACCCAGGCCTCGCACGTCCTCGCCGCCGCCTTCGCCGACGACCCGTTCATCAGTTATTTCTGGCCCGATCCGGCGCGGCGGCGCAAGGCCCTACCCGGGTTCTGGGCCTCGCGCATAGCGTCGCGCGAGCGGCACGGGCTGGTGGATGTGGCGCGCGATCCGTCGGGCGACATCGCGGCCGTGGCCCTGTGGGAACCCGAAGGGGTGACTTCCGCACCGATCGCGCGGCCCTACTCGTTGATCCGCGCCCTCGGCACGGCGCTGCCCCGCGCACTGTCGGCCTCGCATCGGGTGGACGCGACCCGGCCGTCGGCGGATCACCTGTATCTCGCGGTGATCGGCACTCGGCCCGACGTGCGCGGCCAGGGCTACGCGCGACAGCTGCTCGAACCCCGGCTCGCCGAGGCCGATCTCGCGTTCCTGGTCGCCACCGACTTCGCCAACGTGCCGTTCTACGAACGCCTCGGCTTCCGGCGTGACGCGGACCTGGCGATCCCCGGCGGTCCGGTGCTGTATCCGATGCGCCGGACCGCCTGAGGGACATCCTCGACCCACTCGCGCCGAACATCGGCGGCGACGCCGAGGACCTACTTCGTATCGCCGAGTACCGCCCCTTCACGGCGGGGGTCCGCGCCGCCGATCCAGCCGGTGCCGTCGCGTTCCAGCGCGCTCAACCCGCTGGACTGCGGCGCGACCGAAACCTGGTGGCCGAGTTCGCGCAACCGCTGGACCAGCGGGTCGTTGTCGCCGCTGTTCGCGGCGTCGATCGCCGGATGCTCACCGCCCACGCCCGTGGTCGGCGTATTGGCCGCGCCGAACGAGACCGCCGACACCGCCTGCTGCGGGTCCAGGCCCCAATCCAGCACGCCGATCAGGGTTTTCACGACGAACTGGATGATCACCGACCCGCCGGGCGATCCGGTGACCAGCGTGAGGTCGCCGCGCGCGCCGTCGGGGGTGCGGTCGAACACCAGGGTCGGCGCCATCGAGCTGCGGGGCCGCTTGCCCGGTTCCAGCCGGTTCGCGACGGGCGCGCCGTCGGTGCCGAGCGGGTCGGCGGCGAAATCGGTGAGCTGGTTGTTCAGCAGGAAGCCGTCGACCATGTGGAACGACCCGAATGCCGACTCCACCGTGGTGGTCATCGCCGCGGCGTTGCCGTAGCTGTCGACCACCGAGATGTGGCTGGTGCCGTGCTCGGGCGGCTGCGGGCCGACGCCGACCGGCGCGGGACCGAACTCGCCGGGCTGCGCGGTGCCCATGCTGCGGGCCGGGTCGATCAGCGCCGAGCGCATCGCCAGGTACTCAGGATTCACCAGCGTCTGCGGCGAATCACCCGGCGGCGGCACGAAATCCGGGTCCGCCATGTACTTGTCGCGGTCGGCGTAGGCGAGGCGCTGCGCCTCGGAGATCAGGTGCACCGCCTCCGGGCGCGGCTTACCGCCGTTGCGGTCCACGTCGGTGGGGGCCAGCGCGGCGAGGTCGAAGTTGGCGAGGATGCCCAGCGTGGCCGCGACGGTGCTGCCGCCCGACGACGGGCCCGGCATCCCGCAGATCTCGTTCTCGCGGTACACCGTGCACAGTGCGGTGCGCTTCTTCGGCTGGTAGCCGGCCAGATCGTCGGCGGTGATCAGGCTCGGGGTGCGCCCGCCGGTCCCGGCGGTGGCGGCCGCGACGATGTTCTCCGCGATCGCGCCGGTGTAGAAGGCGTCGGCGCCGTCGGACGCGATCGCGCCGAGCGTCTTGGCCATGGCGGGGTTGGTCAGCACCGTGCCTTCGCGCTTCGGGGACCCGTCGGGCTCCAGGAAGTACGCCTTGGCGGCCTCGTCGCCCGCGAGCTGGGCGGCGGAGTCGGCGATCTGGCCCGCCAGGCGCGGGCTGATGGCGAAGCCTTCGTCGGCCAGCGCGACGGCGGGATCGAACAGTTCCCGCCACCCGGTCTTGCCGTGCTCCTGATGCGCGAGTTCCAGCATGCGCACCACGCCGGGCACGCCGATGGAGCGGCCGCTGGCCCGCGCGTCGGGTTGCGGTTCGGCGCGGTCGGTGTCGCTGATCCAGCGCAGGTAGTTCTCGGTGGCGGCGGCCGGCGCGGTCTCGCGGCCGTCGTAGGCCTCGATGGTCTTGGCGGTCGCGTCGTAGTAGAGCAGGAACGCGCCGCCGCCGATGCCCGAGGCCTGCGGCTCCACCAGGCCGAGCACCGCCTGCGCGGTGATCAACGCGTCCGCGGCCGTGCCGCCGTCGCGCAGCACCTCGCAGGCCGCTTCGGTGGCGATCGGGTTCGCGGTGGAGACGGCGTAGGTCTCGGTGCGCACCGCGGTCATGCCGTCGCGGTAGCCGGAGGCGATCTCCGGGTTGGTGGACAGGTTCTGGGTGGTGGCCGCACCGGGTTCGGTGGTGGGCGCGGCCGTGATCGGTGTCCCGTTGGGCGGGCTCGCACAGTCGGCGGAAGCGGTGTCGTCGTCGGTGCCGGAGCAGCCGGTCAGCAAGCCGACCGTGAGCAGCGTGGCCGCGGCTCCGCTCCAGAAGTGTCGCGCGCGCGTCATCCCAGGACTGTAACCCGCACGGACGACACCCACCGGGCTTTCTCGTCACCTGCCCCGCTGTCGCCGGGACCCCGGGTCGAGCCGGCACGGCACCCCGGTGGAAATCGTCGGGCGCGCAACGGCTTCTGCTGATTGTCCAGCCGTTCGCACCTGGCACGCGGATTCCGGCCTCCGCTACCCTGAGCGGTACGGTTCGCGCTGGATCGATCGGGGGGCACGTGGGCTGGTTGAGGGATACGACGTGGCAACTGCCCGCCGTGGTTGTCGCGGTGGGCGCGCTGTTCTGGATGATCGTCATCGTGGTCGACGAGCCGCGCCCCTCTGACCCGGTCGAATTCGCTCCGCTCTCGGTCACTTTCGTGGCACCCGAGCGGGGGTGGGCACTGGGCCTGCTCGACCCGTGCCCCGCGGAGGGTGCGTGTGCGCGGGTCCTGCAGACCGAGGACGGTGGGCGGACGTGGGTGGTCGCGCAGTCTGTCACGGTGCCGGAGAACGCCTCGGCACTGCGCTACGTGAGCCCCGCGGTCGGGTGGATGTGTTCCGACGGCCGGGAACTCTGGACGACGCGGGACGGCGGGGTGACGTGGACGGAGCGTGCCGCGCCGGGAGGGGAGCGTCCTTGCGAGCGCCTGATCATCGGCGGGGATGCCGTCCGTCTGGTCGCGACCGGTCCCGAGGGCGATCTCGCCGTCTACGACGAGCCCGATTCGGCGGGAGCCTGGCCCGTCCGGGCGACCTTCGCCGTGGACAGCGAGAACATCGTCGAATCGCGGCGCCGGATCGTGATGGACTCGCACGGTGATACGGCGTGGATCGCGGTCGTGGATCGCCGGCGCGCCCCGGGAACGCCGTCGCGCGAGGACGCCGACACCACCGCGACAGCCACCGGCGCGATGCTCGTCGGCGATCGGCTGGTCCCGTGGCGAACGCCGTGCACGGGCCCCGGGGAGTACCCGTCGGCGATCGCGGCGGCGTCGGACACTCGCGTCTTCGTGGCCTGCGTGACGGAGGCGCCCGGACGCGCACCCGGCGAGACGGTGGTCACCCGGCACCGGCAGTTCGTCTCCGACGACGGCGGCACCGGGTTCACCGCCGTGCACGACGCGGCGCGGGCTCGTCCGCCCCACATCGTCGCGACGACGCCGTCTGAGACCGTCGGTGATCTGGATGGGCAGCTGGTCCACTCCGGCGACGGTGCGTGGACCTGGACGGACTCGAGTGTGCGCCGGCCCGAGGGACAGTCGGTCCTGTCCTACACCGCGGAGCCCGGATTCCTCACGCCGATCGACGGATTCGTGCTCCGCACGACCGTCTCCCTGTCGAACGGGTACGACCGGTCGGGCCGGCGGCATCGCGCCCTGCTCGCCACGCACGATGCCGGGCGCACGTGGAGCGAGGTCGTGTTCGCTGTCGGCGAACCCGGTGGCGGGGATCGGTAGGCTGGGCCGCGTGCAGATCGAAGCGGTGTTGTTCGACTTCTCCGGCACGATATTCCGGCTGGAGGAGGACGAGTCCTGGGGTGACGAGCTGGTCGGCGCCGACGGCGCGGCGTTCGGCGTGGAGGCCAAGGCGGAGATCCTGCGCCGCATGACGGCGCCCGTCGAGCAGTTCATGACCTTCGACGCGCAGGGCCAGCACGCCTGGGACAACCGGGATCTCGACCCGGCGCTGCACCGCCACGCCTACCTCGAGGTGCTGCGGCACTCGGGTGTGCCCAGCGAGGAACAGGCCGTGCGACTCTACGGCAGGCTCATCGACCCGCTCGCCTGGACGCCCTACCCCGACACCGGCGCCGTGCTGGAGTTCCTTGCCGCGCAGGGCATTCCGGTCGGCATCGTGAGCAATATCGCGTTCGACCTGCGGCCCGCCCTCGCCGCGCGCGGCTGGGACCGGCTGATCGACGCGGTCGCCCTCTCCTACGAGGTGGGCGCCATCAAACCCGACGCGAAGATCTTCCACGCCGCCCTCGACAAGCTGGGCGTCGCGCCCGGCGCGGCCCTGATGATCGGCGACAGCGCCGAGGCCGACGGCGGCGCGCTGACCATCGGCGCGCGGTTCGCGCAGGTCGCGCCGCTGCCCACCGAGGAACGCCCGGACGCCCTGATCGACGCCCTGCGCGCGCACGGGCTGGCCGTGCCCAGGTGAACCCCGCCTGACCGGCGAGCTTGTCGGACGCCGTCGTTAGGCTGATCGGGTGGCAGATCCAGCGACGTACCGGCCCGCGCCGGGCACGATCCCCGTCGAACCAGGGGTCTACAAGTTCCGGGACGCACACGGCCGGGTCATCTACGTCGGCAAGGCCAAGAGCCTGCGCAGCCGCCTCAATTCGTACTTCGCCGATGTGGCGTCGCTGCATCCGCGCACCAAGCAGATGGTCACCACGGCGGCGAGCGTCGAGTGGACCGTCGTCTCCACCGAGGTGGAGGCGCTGCAACTGGAATACAACTGGATCAAGGAGTTCGATCCGCGCTTCAACGTCCGCTACCGGGACGACAAGTCCTACCCGGTGCTCGCGGTCACGCTGAACGAGGAGTATCCGCGCCTGTTCGTGTACCGGGGCGCACGGCGCAAGGGGGTGCGCTACTTCGGCCCGTACGCGCACGCCTGGGCCATCCGCGAGACCCTGGACCTGCTGCTGCGCGTGTTCCCCGCCCGCACCTGTTCGGCGGGAGTCTTCAAGCGGCACAACCAGATCGGGCGCCCCTGCCTGCTCGGCTACATCGACAAGTGCTCCGCGCCCTGCGTCGGGCGGGTCAGCGCCGACGAACACCGCCGCATCGTCGAGGACTTCTGCGATTTTCTCGCGGGCCGCACCGACCGCATGGTCCGCGAACTGGAACGCCGCATGCACGCGGCCGCCGAGGACCTCGACTTCGAGACCGCCGCCCGCCTGCGCGACGACGTGCAGGCGTTGCGCCGCGCGCTGGAGAAGCAGGCCGTGGTGCTGGGCACCGGCACCGACGCCGACGTGATCGCCTTCGCCACCGACCCGTTGGAGGTGGCCGTGCAGATCTTCCACGTCCGCGACGGACGGGTGCGCGGCCAGCGCGGCTGGGTGGTCGACAAATCCGGCGACGCGATCGACACCGTCGAATCCGGCGGCGAGATGCGCGCGCTGGTGGAGCAGTTCCTCACTCAGTTCTACGGCGAACAGGCCGCCTACGCCGATCAGAGTCCCGAGGAGCAGCCCGCCGGGGTGGTGCCGCGCGAAGTGCTCGTCCCCGAACTGCCCGCCGACCACGAGCAGATCCAGGAGTGGCTGAGCACGCTGCGCGGCTCGGCGGTGCGGCTGCGGGTGCCCCAGCGCGGGGACAAGAAGGCCCTCGCAGAGACCGTGCAGCGCAACGCGCTCGAGGCGCTGGCCCAGCACAAGCTCAAGCGCGCGGGCGATCTCACCTCGCGCTCGGCGGCGCTGCAGGACATCCAGGACGCGCTCGATCTGGATTCGGCGCCGCTGCGCATCGAATGCGTCGACATCAGCCACGTGCAGGGCACCGACGTGGTGGCCTCGCTGGTGGTGTTCGAAGACGGACTGCCGCGCAAGTCCGAGTACCGGCACTACGCCATCAAGGAGGCCGCGGGGGAGGGCCGCTCCGACGACGTGGGCAGCATTGCCGAGGTCACCCGGCGCCGGTTCGCCCGGCTGCGGCGCGAACGCGACGAGGTGGAGTCGGCCGAACTCGGCGGCCCGGTGCCCGCGGGGGAGCCGCTGGTCGACGCGGAGGACGAGGACCTGGGTTCGCGTCCCGGGATCGATCCGCGCACCGGCCGTCCGCGCAAGTTCGCCTACCCGCCGAACCTGTACGTGGTGGACGGCGGCGCGCCGCAGGTCGCGGCCGCCGCGGAGGTGCTGGACGAACTCGGCATCACCGACGTGGCGGTGATCGGCCTGGCCAAACGCCTCGAGGAGGTGTGGGTGCCGGGCGAATCCGATCCGGTGATCATGCCCCGCAACAGCGAGGCCCTGTTCCTGCTGCAACGGGTGCGCGACGAGGCGCACCGCTTCGCCATCACCTTCCACCGCAGCAAGCGGTCGCGCCGGATGACGGCCTCGGCGCTGGATTCGGTGCGCGGGCTGGGCGCGGCGCGCCGGACGGCGCTGGTCACTCATTTCGGGTCGGTCGCCAAACTCAAACAGGCCACCGTGGAGGAGATCACCGAGGTCCCCGGCATCGGCGTGGCCACCGCGAAAGCGGTGCTCGCGGCCCTGCGGGAGGAGTAGCGCCCGCGCGGGCGCGCACCCGGCGCGCCGGATTCGCGTACGTTGAGTGTCTGCGCCCGGCACCGAGGCCGGTGCGGGATGATCGAGAGGTAACTGGACACGGACTCCGGTAGGACATGACACGCGTCGATACGAACAACAATGCGGGCGGCCTGCTGCGGCAGCAGGTCGAGGTCGTCATCGTGACCGGGCTCTCCGGGGCGGGCCGCGGCACCGCCGCGCGCGTGCTGGAGGACCTCGGCTGGTATGTCGCCGACAATTTGCCGCCCGAGCTGATCGGGCGGCTGGTGGAGCTGGGCGCCTCGGCGCAGCCGCCGATCCGCAGGCTCGCTCTGGTGATGGACGTGCGCAGCCGGTTCTTCACCGGTGACCTGTCGGTGGTCACCGAGCAACTGCGCGACCTCGGCGTGCGCACCCGCGTGTTGTTCCTCGAGGCGTCCGACGACGTGCTGATCCGCCGGTTCGGCTTCGCGCGCCGCCGCCACCCCTTGCAGAGCGAGAGCGCCGACGGCACGCTGTCGGCGGGCATCGCCGCCGAACGGGTGGCGCTGGGCGCGGTGAAGGCGGCCGCCGACCTGGTGATCGACACGACCGAACTGTCCATCCACCAGCTGCACCGCAAGCTGGAGGAGGCCTACGGTGTGGGCGCGCCGGCCGCCCTGCAACTGACCGTGCAGTCGTTCGGCTTCAAGTACGGGGTTCCACTGGACGCCGACATGGTGTTGGATGTGCGTTTTCTACCCAATCCACATTGGATACCGGAATTGCGGGAACACACGGGGCAGGAGGCCGTGGTCAGCGAGTACGTGCTGTCGCGCCCCGGCGCCGACGACTACCTGCACACGTGCCGCCACCTGGTCGATCTGACGACGAACGGTTACCGCCAAGAGGGGAAGCGATACATGACGGTGGCAGTGGGCTGCACGGGGGGCAAGCACCGCAGCGTGGCGATCGCCGAGGCGATCGGCGAACTCATCGGGGCGGAGTCCGACGGCTCCGCCGACGTCGTGCGCGTCGTCCACCGGGACCTGGGGCGCGAATGACGGGGTGGGAATCGAATCCCGCCATCGTCGCTCTGGGTGGTGGGCACGGCCTGTACGCGACGCTGACCGCGGTGCGGCGGCTGACCAGGAAGATCTGCGCGGTGGTGACCGTCGCCGACGACGGCGGCTCCTCGGGCAGGCTGCGCGCGGAACTGGGGGTGCCCCCGCCGGGCGATCTGCGCATGGCGCTGGCGGCGCTCTCGGCCGATCCCGAGGGCGTGTGGGCGCGCACGGTGCAGCACCGCTTCGGCGGCACCGGCGCGCTGGCGGGGCATTCGGTCGGGAATCTGATCCTCGCCGGGCTGACCGAGGTCCTCGGCGACCCGGTCGCGGCGCTGGACGAGGTCGCCAGAATGTTGCGGACCACCGGACGGGTGTTGCCGATGTCGCCCATCGCGCTCGATATCGAGGCCGACGTGTCCGGCTTGGAGGCCGATCCCCGGGTGAGCCGGTGCATCCGCGGGCAGGTGGCGGTGGCCACCACGCCGGGCAAGGTGCGCCGGGTGCGGCTGATCCCCTCCGATCCGCCCGCCAGCCCCGAGGCCACCTCCGCCATCGAGCATGCCGACGTGGTGGTGCTCGGTCCGGGATCGTGGTTCACCAGCGTGATTCCGCACGTCCTCGTGCCCGAGCTGCGCGACGCCCTGGTGTACACCAGGGCCAGGAAGATCCTGGTGCTCAACCTCGCGGCCGAGCCCGGCGAGACGGCCGGGTTCTCCGCGGAACGCCATCTGCATGTATTGTCCCAGCACGCACCGGAATTCGTCGTCGACGAGGTTCTCGTCGATTCGGGGTCGGTGCCGGAAGGCCGGGAGCGCGAACATGTGGCCAGGGCTGCCGAACAGTTGCGGGCACGGGTAACCTTCTCCGATGTCGCCGAAGCGGGGACGGACCGGCATCACCCCGGAAAGCTCGCCGCCGCACTGGATCAGCTGATCCGGCAGCCTCGGGCGCACATGGCAGGGCTTCGAGTCGAGGGACGGCACATGGGCGCGGATGTGCGGTCCGGGTTGGGTGGAAAGGAGCGCGTCTCGTGGCGATGACATCCGAAGTGAAGGACGAGCTGAGCAGGCTCACGGTGTCGCAGGTGAGTTCCCGCAAGGCGGAGCTGTCGGCTCTGCTGCGTTTCGCGGGCGGCCTGCACATCGTCGGGGGGCGGGTGATCGTCGAGGCCGAGGTGGACATGGGATCCATCGCCCGCAGGCTGCGCCGCGAGATCTTCGAGCTCTACGGATACGGCTCCGATGTGCACGTGCTCGGCGCGGGCGGATTGCGCAAGACCTCCCGGTATGTCGTGCGGGTGTCGAAGGAGGGCGAGGCGCTGGCGCGCCAGACCGGACTGCTCGACGTGCGCGGCCGCCCGGTGCGCGGACTGCCGGCCCAGGTGGTCGGCGGCAGCATCGCCGACGCCGAAGCCGCTTGGCGCGGAGCGTTTCTCGCGCACGGCTCGCTCACCGAACCGGGCCGGTCCTCGGCGCTCGAAGTGAGCTGCCCCGGCCCCGAGGCGGCGCTGGCGCTGGTCGGCGCGGCGCGGCGGCTCGGCATCACCGCCAAGGCGCGCGAGGTGCGCGGCACCGACCGCGTGGTGGTGCGCGACGGCGAGGCCATCGGCGCGCTGCTCACCCGGATGGGCGCGCAGGACACGCGCCTGACCTGGGAGGAGCGCCGGATGCGGCGCGAGGTGCGCGCCACCGCCAACCGGCTCGCCAACTTCGACGACGCCAACCTGCGCCGTTCGGCGCGCGCCGCGGTGGCCGCGGCCGCCCGTGTGGAGCGCGCCCTCGAGATCCTGGCCGACGAGGTGCCCGATCATTTGGCCGCGGCGGGCAAGCTGCGCGTGCAGCACCGCCAGGCCTCTCTGGAGGAACTCGGCCAGCTGGCCGAACCGCCGATGACGAAAGACGCTGTGGCGGGCCGCATCCGGCGCCTGCTCTCGATGGCCGACCGGCGCGCCAAGGAACTCGGTGTCCCCGACACCGAATCCGCCGTCACCGCCGAACTCCTCGACGACGCCTGAGCGTCCCCGGCCCCGTCGCGCTCGCGCGGCGGGGCCGAATCACGCTGCGCGCCAGACGTAAGCGGCGGAGACGGGGTGGCCGCGGAAGCGTTCCCACTTCGGTTTGGCCGTGATCCAGTGGTCGTCGACGAGGCTTTCGACCATGTCGGTGAGGGTCCAGCCGTTGGCCAGTCCCGCGCGGATCTGGTCGCCGACCGGATGCACGTGGGTGGTGATCGCGACGGATTCGCCCGAGTCGTCGGTGTAGTGCGTCGGCATGCCCGAGGCCATCGCGAAGTGCGGGTGATAGGACGCCAGCAGGAACGTCCCGCCCGGCCGGACCAGCCTGCGGGCCTCGGCGTAGAACGGTCCCAGATCGGGCAGGTGCTCGTCGATGAGCGAGGAGACCACCAGGTCGTAGACCCCGGTGGGCAGGCCGGTGTCGCGCACATCGCCTTCGGTGAGCGTGGTGTGCGCGCCCCGTTCGCTCGCCCGCGCCAGCATGCCGGGGCTCAGGTCGACGCCGTCGATCTCGCCGGTCACGCCCCGCGCGCGCAACCACGCGGCGGTACGTCCGGTTCCGCAGCCCAGGTCGGCCACGCGGCGGGCCGCGGCCGGGTGGGGTGGTGCGAGCGGGTCCGGCGGCAGGAGACGGTCGAGCACCGCGAGGTCCATCGCGTCCGGCACCGAGTCCTCGTAGGTGTCCGACCAGCTGTCGTAACCGGTGACCACGTCGACCGTGCGGTAGTGGCGGGTGTCGTAGGCGGCGAAGTCGGGCACCGGTCGAGTGTGGCCCGCGCGGCCATCGCTCGCCAATGATTTTGCGGCAGGCCACCGTTCGTGAAGGGCGGTTCGCCCGGATTCCGTCAATCGCCATTGGCGCCGGGCCGGTCGGTTCGCGCTGGGATTTCGCCGGGGCCGTCGCGGGCCTGCCCACGGACGGTTGCCCAGGTGGGCGGCGGTGGACCGCGCGGGCCGGTCGCGGTGGGCGCGGCGTCCGCACTATCCAGAGGTACGTGTCGGTGAGGTAGCGGCGAAGCATTAGTGTGAAGAAGGCATCGGAATGAATCCGCTTGAAAGCTGAGGAGCGATAACGTGACTGTCCGGGTAGGCATCAACGGCTTCGGTCGTATCGGACGTAACTTCTTCCGGGCGGTGGAGGCGCAGAAGGCGCTGGGCACCACCGACATCGAGATCGTCGCGGTCAACGACCTCACCGACATCAACACCCTGGCGACGCTGCTGAAGTACGACTCGATCCTGGGCCGGCTGCCCCAGGACGTGTCCGTGGACGGTGACACCATCGTGGTCGGCGACCAGCGGATCAAGGCGCTGGCCATCAAGGAGGGCCCGGCGGCCCTGCCGTGGGGCGACCTGGGCGTGGACGTCGTCGTCGAGTCCACCGGCATCTTCACCGACGCCGCCAAGGCCAAGGGCCACCTGGCCGCGGGCGCCAAGAAGGTCATCATCTCCGCGCCGGCCTCCGGCGAGGACATCACCATCGTGGTCGGCGTCAACGACGACAAGTACGACGGCAGCCAGAACATCATCTCCAACGCCTCGTGCACCACGAACTGCCTCGGCCCGCTGGCCAAGGTGCTCAACGACGAGTTCGGCATCGAGCGCGGCCTGATGACCACCATCCACGCGTACACCCAGGACCAGAACCTGCAGGACGCGCCGCACAAGGATCTGCGCCGCGCCCGCGCCGCCGCCCTGAACATCGTGCCCACCGGCACCGGCGCCGCCAAGGCCATCGGCCTGGTGCTGCCCGAACTGCAGGGCAAGCTGGACGGCTACGCGCTGCGCGTGCCGGTCCCCACGGGCTCGGTCACCGACCTCACCGCCACGCTGGCCAAGTCCGCCTCGATCGACGAGATCAACGCCGCGTTCAAGGCCGCCGCCGAGGGCCCGCTGCAGGGCATCCTGAAGTACAACGTCGACCCGATCGTCTCCAGCGACATCGTCACCGACCCGCACTCCTCGATCTACGACGCGCCGCTGACCAAGGTCATCGACAACCAGGTGAAGGTCGTGTCCTGGTACGACAACGAGTGGGGCTACTCCAACCGCCTCGCCGACCTCATCGGCATCGTCGGCAAGTCCCTCTGAGCCGCATGACCGTCAAGACACTCCAGGATCTGCTGGACGACGGAGTCGAGGGCCGGGGCGTGCTGGTGCGCTCCGACCTGAACGTCCCCCTCGACGACAACGGCGAGATCACCGACCCGGGGCGCATCATCGCGTCCGTGCCGACCATCAACGCGCTGGTGGAAGCCGGCGCGAAGGTGGTCGTCACCGCGCACCTGGGCCGCCCCAAGGGCGAGCCGGACCCGAAGTTCTCCCTCGCGCCGGTGGCGGCGAAGCTGGCCGAACTGCTCGGCCGCAACGTGCAGCTGGCCGGTGACGTGGTGGGCTACGACGCGCTCTCGCGCTCGGAGGGCCTCACCGACGGCGATGTGCTGCTGCTGGAGAACGTGCGTTTCGACGCGCGCGAGACCAGCAAGGACGACGCCGAGCGCGGCAAGCTGGCCGCCGCCCTGGTGGAGCTGGTGGGCGAGGACGGCGCGTTCGTCTCCGACGGCTTCGGTGTGGTGCACCGCAAGCAGGCGTCGGTGTACGACGTGGCGAAGCTGCTGCCGCACTACGCGGGCACGCTGGTCGCCGCCGAGGTCGACGTGCTGGCCAAGCTGACCGAGACGTCCGAGCGGCCGTACGCGGTGGTGCTCGGCGGGTCGAAGGTGTCCGACAAGCTGGCCGTCATCGAGGCGCTGGCCCCCAAGGTCGACACCCTGGTGATCGGCGGCGGCATGTGCTTCACCTTCCTCGCCGCGCAGGGCCTGTCCGTGGGCGCCTCGCTGCTCCAGGACGAGATGATCGAGACCTGCAAGGGTCTGCTCGAGCGCTATGCCGACGTCATTCACCTGCCCTACGACATCGTCGTCGCCGACAAGTTCGCGGCCGATGCCGAGTCGAAGGTGGTGCCCGCCAACGAGATTCCCGAGGGCTGGCTGGGCCTGGACATCGGTCCGGAGTCCGTGGACCGGTTCACGGCGCTGCTCACCGAGGCGAAGACGGTGTTCTGGAACGGCCCGATGGGCGTGTTCGAGTTCGAGAAGTTCGCCTCGGGCACCCGCGGGGTGGCCGAGGCCATCGTGACCGCCACCGGCAAGGGGGCGTTCACCGTGGTCGGCGGCGGCGACTCGGCCGCGGCCGTGCGCGCGCTCGGGCTGCCCGAGGACGGTTTCTCGCACATCTCCACCGGCGGCGGCGCGTCGCTGGAGTACCTGGAGGGCAAGGAACTGCCCGGTATCGCGGTGTTGGAGGACTGAACCATGGCACGCAAACCGCTCATCGCGGGCAACTGGAAGATGAACCTCAACCACCTCGAGGCCATCGCCCTGGTGCAGAAGATCGCGTTCGCGCTGCCGGAGAAGTACTTCGAGAAGGTGGACGTGGCGGTCATCCCGCCGTTCACCGACATCCGCAGCGTGCAGACCCTCATCGAGGGCGACAAGCTCCTGCTCACCTACGGTGCGCAGGACGTGTCCACCCACGACGCGGGCGCCTACACCGGTGAGATCAGCGGCGCCATGCTCGCCAAGCTGGGCTGCGCTTTCGTGGTGGTCGGCCACTCCGAGCGGCGGCAGTACCACGGCGAGGACGACGCCACCGTGCTGGCCAAGGCCAAGCAGGCGCTCGGGCACGGGATCACCCCGATCGTGTGCATCGGCGAAGGGCTCAACGTCCGCGAGGCCGGCACGCACGTCGAGTACAACCTCGAGCAGCTGCGCGGTTCGCTGAAAGGCCTGACGGCCGAGGAGATCTCGAAGGTCGTCATCGCCTACGAGCCTGTGTGGGCCATCGGCACCGGCAAGGTCGCCACCCCGGCCGACGCGCAGGAGGTGTGCGGCGCGATCCGCGCCGAGCTGGGCGAACTGGCCTCCCCGGAGGTCGCCCAGACCGTGCGGGTGCTCTACGGCGGTTCGGTGAACGCCAAGAACGTCGGCGAACTGGTCGGACAGGCCGATGTCGACGGCGCGCTCGTCGGTGGTGCGTCGCTCAAGGGTGACGAGTTCGCCACCCTGTCCGCGATCGCCGCGGGCGGACCGATGCTGTAGGTCTCGCGGAAGTCGCTGGGCCCGCCGGGGTTTCGATCCCGGCGGGCTTTTGCGTTCGGGGGTTCGGTTACTGCGCGGTGAGTGTCAGCCCGTGACCGTTGTCGTTGCGGAGGGTGAGCTGGTTCGCGTCGACGGTGGCGGTGGTGCGGCCGTCGAGGGCTCGCAGCACGGCGGTTTCGACCTCCATGACCTCCGGTGCGCACATCATCTTGGTGGTGCCCGCGCGGAAGGTGATCACGGTCGAGTCGGGGCCGGGCTCCACGGTGGCCGTGCCCATGACGCGGTTGCAGCCCGCCGTGCCGGTGAGGCCGCCGTCCTCGGCGATGGTGAGCGTGGGTTTCGCGTCGTCGAGCGCCTGGGAGCGGATGTGCGCGTCGGGGGTGCTGAGGCCCGTGACGACCCAGGTGGTGCCCTGGATGGGTCGGTCGGGGTCGGCGACCTTCTTGTCGAGCAGGGTGACGGTCTGGTCGGCGCTGGTCAGCGTGAGCGTGTCGCCGTCGAGCCGCCAGGTGGGGTTCGCACTCAGGAGGGTGTCCACCCACTGGTCGGCGCCCGCCGTATCGCCGGTACAGCCCATCAGGGTGCTGGCCAGCTGACCGACCCGCATCACATCGCCCTCGAACGTCACCGTGCCCGACGCGGTGTTGCATCCGGCATTGGCGCTGATCCGGTCGGTGCCGAACGTCAACGTCAGCGGTCCGCCACCGGGAATCGGCGCACCCTCCACCTCGGTGGACAGGAAGGTGCGGTCGTGCGGGGGCGTGGTGGCGGCGGGTTCACCCGTGTCGTCCCCACCACCCGAGCAGGCGGCGGCGCCGAACACGAGCAGCAACAGCGGGGCGAATCGGACGAGTGAACGTGGCATACCGGCGATGCTACCGACGCGCGGCGCCGGAGCTGACGAACGCGCAGGTCCGGGCGTGTGATGGGTTCGTCGTGCGGGGGTTCGGTGTGCCCGGTGGTTGCGGGTCGTGTGCCTTGGTTCGGCGGTTGGCGTGGTCGATCGATGGGATGCCGTTGCTGGGTATGGTGTTCCGTCGGCGATCTGAGCACTTGTCCGTCAGCCGGCGCACGGCGCGGGCGGCATCCCTACCGAGTTCGATTCGGGTCGGCGCCGTCTGGCCTGGGCGATGCCGCTGAGTCGCTCGCGGACTCGGCTGAGAGCGGGTTGATCGACCGGTGGCGATCCGGGCGCGGCGATATTAGGTGGCGTGGGGCGCGTAGTCGTGAGAGGTTGACGCGTGGAGTGCGGCGAGCAGCCGTGCGGGTCGAAGGGTGGGGCAGTGCGACTGTGGACGCTGCAATCTCCGAAAGTTGTTGCGGCTGTGGCGGAGAACGGGATCTACCGCGCGTCTTGGGATCGCGTGACGGTGAATTGGCGGCCCGCCTATCGGGCGATGGTCGCGGAGATGGAGCGCCGGAGCATCGCCTGCCACGGCGCACCGCCGGTGTGGTGCTGGCCGGGCCGGGCCTGGCGGCGGGGGCCGGTGCGCATGACAGCCGAGCTACTGCTCGGCGACCATGAATGGGCGCGCGGCGTGTGCCTGGTTCGCCTCTCCGTACCTCGCGCGCTCACCCTCACGACGTCGTACGCGGAGTGGAACGACTACCTCGGCGTCACGATGGCGTTGCTGGCGCAGGACGGCCGCACCGACGGCCCGGCCTTCGACGCGGCCGACGCCCCGATGGACTGGTCGGGCGCACCGACCCACGATCACGACGGCCACCAGATCGTCATCCCCGAGCTTCGGCGCGAATGGATCGTCGACTCCCGGCGGTATGCGCCGAGCCCGGACATCGCCGCCCGCATCGCCGCCGACCCCGCTCTGCGCGACTACGTATGAGGGGACGATGATGCGTTGACGTCGCCCGCACGTGCCATCCGAGTGCGGCGCGGACTGCGTCGAGTTGGGTGAGTTCGCTCGTGGCGTGCTGGGTGTCAGGACGAACGCTGGCGTTCTCGATACACGTAAGCCGAGCGGCAAGGCCTTTCGGGTGCTGGCGATCCCACTCGCGAAGAGCGGCTGGCCGCCGTGCGGCACCGTGAAAGGATTCGCGCCGCCGGTCGCGGCAAGGGCAGTCGCACGCCCGGCGCCTACCGGTTCGGCACCTTCCTGTTCGCGGCGCTGACGGTCGCGCACTTCGTCGCCAACGAGAGCTGGTTCGGCAAGATCGCGGGCGCGGTGATGTTCGCGGCGGGCGCCCTCGGCCGCGCGGTGGGATGGTCCTCGGCCGCCGAGAGGCTGCGGATTACGCAGCGCCGGCGGTCGACCCGGTCGAGCGGTCCTCGCCCCGCCGAACCGGTGTGACCCGCGCCGAGGTGGGTGCGAGCCGAGCTGGGTGCGCGTACTCGCCCTCGACGCGCCGACCTGGGTCGAGAACCACTCGTAGTCAGGAGGTTTCGAATCGGCCGGAAGCTGATCGGCCCGCGCCCGTTCAGCTGACGGTCGCCTGTTCGATGATCACCGGTGTGACCGGACGCCCGTCGTCGGGTCCGTTGGTGCCGTCGGTGCCCACCGCCGCGATCTTGTCCAGGGTGGACAGGCTCTCGTCGGACAGGGTGCCGAAGATGGTGTAGCTCGGGGGCAGCGCCGAATCGCCCCAGACGAGGAAGAACTGGCTGCCGTTGGTGCCGGGCCCGGCGTTGGCCATCGCGACCGTGCCGCGCGCGTAGGTGACCATGGCGGACGTGTCGCCCGCGTACTCGTCGATAGGGTACTCGTCGTCGAAGCTGTAACCGGGGCCGCCGGTTCCGATGCCACTGGGGTCGCCGCATTGCAGCACGCGCAGATTCTCGTTGGTGGTGATGCGGTGGCAGGAGGTGTCGTCGTAGTAGCCCTGTTCGACCAAGCTGACGAAATTGTTTACCGTGCACGGGGATTGGGCGGAGGCCAGAGTGAGTCGCAGCGGGCCTTGCGAGGTGTTCAGGTCCGCCGTGACCGTCGGACCCGCCGTGTACCGGCTTTCGGGTGGGCGCACCGGTTTCGCGGCGGGACTGTTCGAGGCGGGGTAAGAGCATTCCACCGCACCGGATTTCGGTGTTCCGGGGCGGGGTTCGTCACCGGAGACGGGGTTGGCGTTCGCGGTCGTGGGCGTGCTGGTGGTTCCGGCGGCCGGGGTGCCCGGATCCGACGAACGGGATACGGTATAGGCGACCGCCGCGACGACGGCGATCAGTACGATCGCCGCCGCGCCCACGGTGAGGGCGGTGACGGTCGAATTCCTTTTGGCAGGTGAGGAATTCGGAGGGCTGACGGGTTGCCCGTAGGCGTTCCAGTCGGCGCCGGGCGCGCCAGGGAATCCGCTCTGCGGGCCCGGGAATCCGGGTTGCGAGCCGGGGAGTCGTGGGTGCCTGCCGGGGGAGTCCGGTTGTGCGCTGGGGAGTCCGGGTTGGGAGCCGAGGCGTCCGGGGTGCGCGCCAGCGGATTCGGGTCGTGAGTCCGCGGATTCGGGGTGCGAGTCATGGGAGTCGTAATGGGGCGCACCGGAATCGGCGGCTCGCCCGCCGGACACGGTCGGCGGGGCGCCCGAGAAACCCCAGTCGGGTCCGGACCGCTGGAACTCCGGCGGCGTCGAAGTCGATTCCGCACCGGGACCTTTCCCGAGCGACAGCGGGGTGTCTTGCGCCGGAACGCTTTCCGAGCCTGCCGCAGCGGATCCCGACACCGGTCCGCCGAACCCGGACGCCGCACCCGCCGGAAAGTAGCCCAGCGCGGTGGGCGGCGCGTGCCCCACCTGGGGCGCACCGGCGAGCGCGTCCCTGGCCGCGTCGGCGAACTCCGCGCAGGTGGTGAAGCGGTCCCCGGGCTCTTTCGCCAGCGCCCGGGCCAGCACGGCGTCCAGCGCGGGCGGTAGGTCGGGGCGACGACTACTCAGCGGCGGGGGCTGGTGGTGCAGGTGCCCGGCGATGACGGCTGTCGCGCTGTCGGCGTCGAACGGCGGCGCGCCGGTGAGGAGGGTGTAGAGCGTGCAGGCGAGCGAGTACTGGTCGGACTTGGCGTCCAGCGGCAGCGCCGAAAGCTGTTCCGGCGAGGCGTAGGTGAGCGTGGCGTGGAAGGTTCCGGTGCGGGTGAGGTTTTTGGTGTCGTCGCGCAGGCGGGCGATCCCGAAGTCGGTGAGCAGGATTCGTTCCCCGTGGCCCGGTTCGGGGCGCGCCATCAGGATGTTGCCCGGTTTCACGTCGCGGTGCAGGACGCCCACGGCGTGCGCGTAGTCCAGCGCCCGCGCCGTCTCGGTGACGACGAGGACCGACTGCTGCGGGGTGAGGCTGAGCGGCGGGATCTGCGACAGGTCGACACCGTCCACGTACCGCATCGCGATCCACAGCCGATCGTCCTCGACGCCCCGGTCGTACACGGCGACGATGTTCGGGTGATCGAGCCGCGCGACCACCTCGCCTTCCCGCTCGAACCGCGCGCGTTCCTCCGAATCCGCCCCCATCCCCGCCGCGAGCACCTTCAACGCTACGAGACGCGGCAGTCGCGGATGCCGCGCCAGATACACCACGCCCATCCCGCCCTGGCCGAGCACCCGCTCCACCTGGAATCCGGCGAACACCCCACCGGGCCGCACCATGAATCAACCTCCCCGACTGCCGAGACCCCGAACCATACAGCGGAAACACGATCCGGCCCGAGCAAGGCCCAGCCGCACTCACTCCCCACCGCTAGGGTCGGTCGGATAGCACCTGCACGCATCGGCCCCAGCACGACGGCTGTGGACGTGCTCGCCACGCGGAATCACCTCGCTCGCCGGTCGCCCAGCGGCTCGGTCGTTGGTTGCGTGTCCGACGATGATCGGGCGTCCGTTGTCGGTTCCCCTGATGCGGTCGGAACCGGCCCCCGCCCTTTCATCGAGCGCGGAGAGGTTCGGCTCGCGACCGTGCCGAAACGGTGAAGTACGGGGGAATTCGGAGTCGCCGCATACGAAGAAGAATCGGTCGTCGTCGCCCGTCGTGGCGGCGTGGCGCGGAGAGCGGATCGACGGATCGGCTATCTCGGATGACGGCCACGCGAATCCTGCGGCTTCCCCGCAGTGCGGGAAACCGGTTCGTTGCTGGGCGCGACTAGAGCGCGGGTCGAACTATGCTCGACCGAATGACCACCGCCGACGCGACGACTCCGCTGTCCACGTGGGCCCCCTTGCGGTCGCCGATCTATCGGGCGCTGTGGGTGGCGCAGCTCGTCTCGAATCTCGGGACGTGGATGCAGACGGTGGGTGCGCAGTGGTTGCTGGTGGACGAGCCGAACGCGGCGACGCTGGTGTCGCTGGTGCAGACGGCGATCACGTTGCCGGTGATGTTGCTGTCGATCCCGTCGGGTGTGCTGGCGGATCTGGTGGACCGGCGGCGGCTGCTGCTCGGCGCGCAGGCGACCATGGCGGTGATAGCGGCGGTGCTGGCGGTTTCGACCGCGCTCGGCAACACGACGCCCGCCGTGCTGCTGACCCTGCTGTTCTTGCTCGGCTGCGGGCAGGCGCTCACCGCGCCCGCGTGGCAGGCGGTCCAGCCGGAACTCGTTCCGCGCGAACAGATCCCGTCGGCGGCGGCGCTGGGCAGCATGAACATCAATATCGGGCGCGCAGTGGGTCCGGCGGTGGCGGGCGTGCTGGTCTCGCTGTCCGGGCCGACGCTGGTCTTCGCGCTGAACGCGCTGTCCTTCGGCGGGATCGTCGCGGTTCTGGCGTTCTGGCGGCGCCCCGTGAACGGCAGCACCCTGCCGTCGGAACGCCCGCTGGCCGCCCTGCAAGCGGGCACCCGGTTCATCCGCGCGGCACCGGCGATCCGGCGCGTCCTGCTCCGCTCGATTCTGTTCATCGCCCCCGCGAGCGCGCTGTGGGCGTTGCTGCCGGTGATCGCCCGCGATTCGCTCGACATGTCCGCCTCCGGTTACGGCCTGCTGCTCGGCGCGCTGGGCCTCGGCGCGGTGCTGGGCGCGGTGAGCCTGACCCGCATCCGCACCCTGCTCACCCCCACCCAGCGGCTCACCGTGGCGGCGGTGCTGTTCGGGCTGGGATCGGCGGGCGCGGCACTGGTGCCGAACGCGGCGGTGGTGCTGATCCTGCTGCTCGGCGCCGGCCTGGCCTGGCTGCTGGCCATGTCGACCATGAACGCGACCATGCAATTGCTGTTGCCCGCGTGGGTGCGGGCGCGCGGCCTGTCGGTGTACATGCTGGTGTTCATGGGCGGCCAGGCCATCGGGTCGCTGGTGTGGGGCCTGGTCGCGGGCGCGATCGGCGCGGTCGGTGCGCTGCTCATCGCGGCGGCGCTGCTGGCGGCGAGCGCGCTGAGCAGCGTGTGGTTGCCGATCCGCGACGACGCCGAGATCCTCGACCTCACGCCCTCCGCGTTCTGGCCGGAACCGCAGTTGGTCGAGGAACCCGCGCCCGACGACGGTCCCGTCCTCGTGCTGCGCGACTACGATGTCCCGGCCGACCGGGTGGAGGAGTTCCTGGCCGCGATGGTGTTCGTCGGCCGCTCCCGCCAGCGCACCGGCGCGATGGAATGGCGGCTCTACCGTGACGTGGGCGTGGTCGACCGCTACGTGGAGGCGTTCGTGGTGCGCTCCTGGGCCGAGCACATGCAGCAACATCAGGTGCGGCTCACAGCCCAGGATCAGCTGCGCGAACGCGCGGTCGTGGAGTTCTCGGCGGGGGAGGACCGGATCACCCACCTGGTCGCCGTGCAGCGGCTGTGAACGCCTGTTCGCCCAGGGCGTGCGCCCCCGTTTCGCCGGATGCGCGACCCACCCCATAGACTTGCCCGCATGCGGATGTTCCTGGATATCCTCCTGATCATCACCAGCGTGCTGCTGGTGCTGCTGGTGCTGCTGCACCGCGCCAAGGGCGGAGGTCTGTCCAGCCTGTTCGGTGGCGGTGTGCAGTCGAGCCTGTCCGGCTCCACCGTGGCGGAGAAGAACCTGGACCGCGTCACCATCTTCGTCGGCGTCATCTGGCTGATCGCCATCCTCGGCATCGGACTCGAGATCAAGTTCTCCTGAGCGGCCACGGCCCGGCCACCCGGGCTGTCGCCGATGTTCGCTCGCGATTCATTCCCGGTTACTCGACACCGCTACGGTGACGGGCACGGGAAGGAGTCGGCATGGAGCTGCGGCATCTCGTTTCGTTTCTCGCCCTGGCCGAGGAGTTGCATTTCGGCCGCGCCGCCGGGCGCCTGCACCTCACCCAGCCCAGCCTGAGCGCCCAGTTGCAGAAACTGGAGCGGTCTCTCGGCGTCCAGCTGGTGGTCCGCAACTCCCACGAGGTGCGGCTCACCGCCGCCGGGCGGGAGTTCGAGGGCCAGGCCCGCGCCATCGTCGCCCAGCTCGACCGCGCCGCGGCCGTCACGAAGCTCGCGGCGGCGGGGCACTCCGGCAGCCTGAGCGTCGGCTACAACCTGCCCGCGAGCAAGCACGTGCTCCCGGACGTGCTCGCCCACCTGGCGCGCGAGCATCCGCACATCACCGTGTCGCTGTGGGAGAAGCGGACCGGTCCGCAGCTGGCGGCACTCGCCGACGGCACCCTCGACCTCGCCCTGGTCTACGGGCACCCCAGCACCGCCGCGTTCCGCTACCGCCCGCTGCTGCGCCGCATCCCGCTGGTCGCGGTGGTGGGCCGGACGCATCGCTGGGCCGGGCGCACCGGGGTGCGGTTCGCCGAACTGGCCGAGCAGCGGTGCGTGCTGTTCGCCCGCGACCAGTGCCCGGCCATGTACGACTCGATCTTCCGCGCGGCCGCCGACAACCGCATCGGCCTCGACGTCGCCCAGACCGCCGACGATCCCGGCGCGACCGCGCACATGGTGTCGGTGCGCCCGTTCGTCGGCTTCGCCTCCCTGCCCCGCGCCCGGTCGATGAATATGGGCGCGCCCGACAGCGGGGCGGTGGCGGTCAAACTGCTCGACCCCGTGCCGACGCTGGACCTGTTCGCCGTGTGGCGCGCCGAGGAGCACAATCCGGCGGTCGAGCTGTTCCTCGACGCGATCACCGCCACCCGCGTCGACGCGGCGCCGTCACTTCAACCCCGAGCGCACGAACGCGTGGACGATCTGGCGCTGGAGCACCAGATACAGCAGTAGCACCGGCAGGCACGCCAGCCCGGCCACCGCCATCATCGGCCCCCAGTCGTCGCCCTCGGTGCCCATGAAGCTGCGCAAGCCGAGTTGCAGCACGCCGTTGGACCGGCGCAGCACCACGGCGGGCCAGAAGTACTCGTTCCACGCGTTCACGAACAGCAGGATGCTCAGTGCCGCGAGCGCGGGCCGCAGGTTGGGCACCACCACGGTCCACAGGATCGACCACGACGAGCGGCCGTCGAGGCGCGCGGCGTCGATCAGCTCGCGGGGGAACGCGGCCATGTGCTGGCGCAACAGCAGCACCGCCAGTGCGGAGCACACCGTCGGCAGGATCACGCCCAGCAAGGTGTCGATGAGCCCGAACTGGTTGAGCAGCACGTAGTTCGGCAGCATCGTCACCTGGAACGGCACCAGCCACGCGCCCACGAACGCCAGGAACAGCACCCGCCGCAGCGGGAAGGTGTAGACGGCGAACGCGTAGGCCGCGAGCAGCGCGACCAGCAGTTGCGCCGCCGCCGAGACCGACGCCACGACGGTGGTGTTCACGAAAAGCTGTGCCAGATCGACCTTCCGAGCCGCGTCGGCGAAGTTCGCCACCGAGAGCGGCCAGGGCACCGGCGACAGCGACATCACGTCTTCGGGCCGCCGCAACGCCGTCGCGAACAACCAGTACACGGGAAACACGCAGATCAGCGCGATGATCCCGAGGACCAGGTGGCTGCCGAACCGCGCCGCGAACGCGCCGATTCGCTCAATCGTCATGGAACGACACCTTTTCCGAGAGCCGGACGAGCACCCCGGCGATCACGGCGAATCCGCCGAAGAGCAGAACACCCGCCGCCGCGCCGAGCCCGGCGTCGAAGCTGTGGAAGGCATAGTCCCACAACAGGTAGTAGACGTTCGTGGTCGCCTGCGCGGGGCCGCCCTGGGTCATCGCATCGATGAGCGGGAAGGTGAGCGTCGGGGTGAGCAGCACGGTGGTGAGCACCAGGAACAGCAGCGTGGGGGTGAGCAGCGGCAGCGTGATCCAGCGCCGGATCTGTCCGGAACTCGCCCCGTCGACGCGGGCGGCCTCGTCGTAATCCGGGTTGATCCCGGCCAATCCGGCCGCGACGACGAGCGTGGCGAAGCCCAGCAGTTGCCACCCGGTGATCGCGATGATGACCGGGTGCGCGGTGGTGGCGTCGTACACCCAGTTGCGCCCGGAGCCCAGCAGCCGGTCGACAGCGCCGCCGCCGGGATGCAGCAGCCACCGCCACACGGCCGCCGCGGCGACCGGCGCGACGAGGAACGGCGTGAAGATCAGCGCCTGATAGACGGTTCGGGCGCGGGCACCGACGCGCCGCCCGAGCAGCGCGAGCGCGAGGGGGAGCAGCACGGTGAACGGCAGCAGCCCGCCGATCAGGACGGCCGTGCGAACCAGCGAGTCGCGGAACGACGGAAGCTCCAGCAGCCGACGGTAATTCGCCGTGCCGACGGGTTCGGCGGGTGAGGTGGGCAGCAGGTTCCACGAATACATCGACAGCTCGACCGCCTGCACCAGCGGCCGGTAGGTCCACACCACCAGGAAGGCGAGCGCGGGCAGCAGGTAGAGGTAGGGCACGGCCGCCCGGCCCGCGCGCCGCAGCCGAGGCCGCGACGCCGGTGTGGCGCTCGGTGAATCCGGCTGCGCCGGTGGTGCTTCGAGGACGAACACCGGCTCACTCCCGCCCGGAACCGAGCGCGGCGAGTTGGTCGAGAACGACGCGCTCGTCGCGGTCGTAGACGGCGCGGGCGGGCGTGGCGTCGACCGCCGTCACCACCGCGGCCTCTTCCGTCACGTCGATGCGGCTGAAACCGCTCGCCGCGAAACCCCGGTGCCGTCCGGCGGGCGCGAAGGTGTCGATGCCGTAGGACAGCGCCGGACCGACCCACACGGGAACACCGGCCAGCGCTCCGGTGGCGGTGGCGTGGTTGTGCCCGCACACGATCAGCCGCACATCCGAGCCCGCGAGCACCCCGCCGAGGCCCTCGGGATCGCGCAGGCGCAGCAGGTCGGGCCCGGTGATCGGCGAGGGGATCGGCGGGTGGTGCAGCACCAGCAGCGTGCCGCGCGGTGCCGGGACGCGCAGTTCGGCGGCGAGCCGCGCGAGCTGTCCGGGGAGCAACCGCCCGTGGTGCAGGCCGGGAATCGTGCTGTCCAGCACGATGATCCGCAGGCCGCGGACCTCCGCCACGCTGTCGATCGGGGAGTCGGTGTGGGTTTCGCGGTCCAGCAGTTCCGCCGCGAACGCGACCCGCTCGTCGTGATTTCCCATGGCGTAGAGGACCTTCGCGCCGAGTTCGGCGGCGGCGGGCTCGATCAGCGCGCGCAGCCGCCGATACGCCTCGGGTGCGCCGTCGTCGGCCAGATCGCCCGAGAGCACCAGCGCGTCCACGGGTCTGCGGGCGGCCACCAGGCGGTGCAGGACGCGCCGCAGGGTGGCGTGGGTGTCGACCGCGCCGTGCACCAGTTCGCCCTCGCGGCGCAGGTGCGTGTCGGTGAGCTGGACGACCGTGACGGCGTTCATGCGGCCGGCAGCAGTGTCGCGCCCCGCACCTGGGCGGCGGTCAGCGTGGACTTCGGATCGGCGCCCTGGAAGACGACCGCTTCGACGGCCTCCATCATGCCGTCCCGGATCTGGAGATAGTTGTTGCCCGGCATGGAGATCCACGGCTCCATGGTCGCCAGCTGCGCGACATTCGGGGCCAGCAGCGGGTTGCGCGCCGCCCAGTCCCGCAGTCCCTCGGGGTCGTCGAGCAACCCGGTGCGCAGCGGCAGGTACCCGATGCCCTGCGAGATCCGCACGTACGCCCGCTCACTGGTGAGGAACGTGATCAGTTCCCACGCCGCGCGTTGCTTGGCCGCGTCCTCCGCCAGGACATACAGCGACGCACCGGAATTGGTGGGCACCGTCGGCTTGCCGCCGAAGCTCGGCATCGGCGCGGACCGCAGATCCCAGCGGTCCTTCGCCCCGGTGACGAATTGACCCTGGACGGCGCTGGTTTCGAGGATCATGCCGATCTCACCGCGCCCGAACGCCTCGTAGCCCTGCTTCTGGTTGAGCGCGGGCATCGCGCCGGAACGCACGAGATCCTGTGCCATGGCGGCGACTTCGACGGCGGCGTCGTCGGCGTAGGTGAGGGTGGTGCGGTCCTCGGAGATCACGCGTCCGCCGTTGGAGCGCACCAGCGACTGGAAGCACCAATCCTTGGCCGCCTTGGTGAGGCAGTCGATGTAGACGCCGTCCTTGCCGGTGCCCGCGGCGATCGCTGCGGCCGCGTCGGCCACCTCCTGCCAGGTCGCGGGCGGGCGGGACGGATCGAGGCCGGCCTCGGCGAACAGCGTGGCGTTGTAGTACAGCACCGGCGTCGAGAACACGAACGGCACACCGTAGGTCTTGCCGTCCCAATCCGCCAGCGTGCGGGCGGTGTCGGCGTAGGGGTGGCGTGCGCCGTCGAAGTTGCGCTGCACGGCCTCGGTGCCGAACAGCGTGTCCAAGGGCTTGGCGCGCAACTGGTTCACGGTGAAGTCGAGATCGCTGAACCCGAGCTGCGCGACGTCGGGCGGTGCGCCCGCGACGATCTGGCTCTGGATGCTGGAGATGGTGTCGGTGGCCGGATTGGGGCTGTTGCCCTGCGGTTTCCGCGGCGTCACCGTGATATTCGGGTGCGCGGCGTGGAATTCGTCGATCAGGGCGTCGAAGGTGTCGGTCCACGCGCCGGCCATGCCGTAGTTGTAGGACTCGAAGACGATCGAAACCTGCTGGTCCGGTGCGAGTTCGGGGATCGGGGCCGTCGCGTCGGCGGATTCGCCCGCGGTGGCGCCGAATCCGCCGCAGGCGCCCACCAGCAGCGCGGTCGCCAGGGCCAGGCCCGCGAGGGAGGCTGGACGTTTCACGGGAAGGTATCTCCTCGGTGTCGGAAAAACTTGGGGCAGTGAAGGTTCAGGCCACGGACAGGGCCGGGGATTCGGTGTCGATCCACTCCAGGCGCAGCCCGGATCCGGGATCGAACAGGTGCAGGTCGGCGGGCTCGGCGTCGAGCTGGACGAGGTCGCCCGCGCGCGGGCCCGCGGGACGCGGTGCGCGTGCGCAGATCCGGCGTCCGCCGCCGAGATCCACGTGCAGCAGTTCCTCGCTGCCGAGGTTCTCCACCAGCGTCACCCGTCCGCGCAACGCGCCCGCCGCGACCAGGCGCAGCCGCTCGGGGCGCACGCCCACGGTGACGGTTCTCGCCCGCTGCGCGCCCGTGATGCCGAGGGCGGCGTCGAATCCGTCCGCGACAGCGCGCAGTTCACCGTCGCGTTCCACGACAGTGGCGGCCAGCAGGTTCATCGGTGGCGCGCCGAGGAAACCGGCCACGAAAGTGGATCGCGGACGGTCGTACAGCTCGGTGGGCGAACCGATCTGGGCGAGGCGCCCGGCGTCGAGCAGGGCGATGCGGTTCGCCATCGTCATGGCCTCCACCTGGTCGTGCGTGACGTAGAGGAAGGTCGCGCCGAGGCGGTCGTGCAGGTCGATGAGACCGGCGCGCGTCGCGCCCCGCAGCTTCGCGTCCAGGTTCGACAGCGGCTCGTCCATGAGGAACGCGCCGGGTTCGCGCACCATGGCGCGCGCCAGCGCCACGCGCTGCCGCTGGCCGCCTGACAGCTGCGCGGGCCTGCGGCGCAGCAGCGGGGTGAGGTCGAGCGCATCGGCCGCACGGGCGACGCGGTCGGCGATCTCCGCGCGGGAGTGGCGCCGGGCGCGCAACGGGAAGGCGATATTGCGTTCGACCGTCAGGTGCGGGTAGAGGGCGTAGCTCTGGAACACCATGGCGAGGTCGCGGCGCTGCGGCGCGGTCTCGGTGATGTCGTTGTCGTCCAGGAGAACTCGGCCCGAGGTGGGCGTCTCCAGTCCGGCGACCAGCCGCAGCAGTGTCGATTTGCCGCAGCCGCTCGGGCCCAGCAGCACCAGGAACTCGCCGTCGGCGACGTCGAGCGACACCCCCGACACCACCTCGGCCTCGCCGTATCGCTTCGACACCGCGTCGATCCGCAGCCGCGCCATCCGCGTCCTCCTCGCTTGTTCGTCGAGTCGAGTTTCGGGGAGCGACGGGTAATCGCGGCGTGGCGATAGGCGTTGTCGATCGTGCGACAGACAAAGGCCGTGCCGACGCGCCGACCGCGGAGATCTTCGCGACGGTCTTCTCGCCGAGGCCGGTGGATCCGCACCGGCCGGTAGGGATGAGGAGTACCGAAATGAGAAGAAGTCTGGCCGCGACCTGCGCACTGCTGGTCACAGCGCTCGGCGTGGGAGCGGGCGCGGCGGGCGCCGCGCCGGAGCCCGAGGGCGTCGCGTTCACCGCGTCGGCCGCGGAGGGTGCGACCGTGATCACCACCGATGCAGGCTCGCTGATCGTCGAGGACGGCACGTTCAAAGTCCTCGCGGACGACGGGACTGTGCTGGCGGGCGCCGAATTGTCCTTCCGCGTAGACGACTTCGTATTTCCGATCGCCGCGGACATCAGCGGGCGGACCGCGACCCTGACGCCGGAGTTCGGCGTGGCGCACGCGCGGTACCACCCGGTGGCTCTGCCGTACGAGGACCAGGCGCCGTGGAAGTCGGAATACGAACGTGAGCAGGCCGCGTGGAGTCGCCTGACGTCCACCATCTCCATGGGGGCGGCGGTCGGCACACTCGTCGGCGGGCTCGGGGGCGCCGCCGTGGGATGCGTGCTCGGCGGCATCGTCGGCGCTACCGTCGCCTCGGCCACTATCGTCGGCCTGTTCGGGCCGTTCATTCCCGCGGCTGCTGTCGGCTGCCTGGGGGGCGTTCTCGCCGTAGGCGCTCTGGGCACCGTCGCGGGGCAGATTCTGGTCACCGCGCCCGTCGCGATCATGGCAGCCGCCCAGTATTTCACCACGATCAACAGTCCGTTCCCACGGAAGTGAGCGCATTCGCGCGGTAACGGCTGCCCGGAGGGGGCGGCTGGGCAGCCCGGCCACCCCCTCCAGGAAATGCCTCTTGCGCACCATGTATACGCTGAATGCATGGATATCGAGCTGCGGCATCTGCGCGCGTTCCTCGTGCTGTGCGAGGAGGCGAACTACACGAGGGCCGCCGCTCGCCTGCACATGAGCCAGCCCGCGCTCACCAGGACCGTCCAGCAGCTCGAACGGCTCGTGGAATGCCGTCTGGTCGAACGCACTTCGCGCCGCTTCGGCCTCACCGACGAAGGGGCCACGCTGCTCGAGCACGCCCGGCGCATCGTCGCCGACATCGATGCGGTGCGCGCCGAACTGCTGCGCCGCTCGGCGGTGGAGATCGGTTTCGCCTGGCTGCTGCCCGACGCCTGGTTCGCGGCGGTGCGCGAACGGTACGAGGCGCGCGGCGGGCGGCTGCGCCCGCGCCGGGTGGAGGACCCGATCGCCGCGCTGGACGCCCGCACCATCGATATCGCGGTGTACCGCAGGCATATTCGGTTGCCGAGCCGGTTCGCCTCGCGGGTGATCGCGACCGAACGCCGGGTGCTCGCGGTCTCGGCGTCTTCCGCGCTGGCGACCGGCGAACCCCGCACGTGGGCCGGTCTGGCCCACTGGCCGCTGGTGGTCAACACGGTCTCCGGCACCACCGACGCCGCGTCCTGGCCCGAGTCCGACCCCGTGCGCGAGGTCGTCACCTGCACCAACTTCGACGAATGGCTGGAGCTGGTCGCCGCCGGGCGCGGCATCGGCGTGGTGCCCGAACTCGCCCGCGTCCGCGCGCCGCATCCGGGCGTCGTCTACCGCGAGATTCCCGACGCGCCGCCGTCGCGCGTCCTGCTCGCCTGGCGCGCGAAACCCGAACCGCCCCGGCCGGTCCGGGATTTCCTCGGCGTGGTCGACGCCGTCTGCGCCGGATAGCTCAGCCGGAGCGCGGGATTCGCCCGTCCACGTCGGTGAATCCGTAGGTGTCGGCGAGATCGGCGACGCGCCAAGCCTTTCCGGTGCGGGATAGTCGATCCGGGTCGGCCGCCAACGCGGCGACCGCGCGCCCCGGGAAGTGCGGGGACTCGGCGGCGGCCAGATCGAAGGTGCCCTCGCCGGGCAGTGTGACCAGTCGGCGTCCCTGCGCGTCGGCCGGAACCATTTGCAGCAGTTCGGTGTTCACGATGCCGGGCCACAGGGAGACGGCGGTGACGCCGGTGCCGGTGAGGTCGTGGGCGAGGTCGGCCGTGAGCCGGTCCAGCGCGGTCTTGGCGACGCCGTAGACGGCGTTGTGCATATAGCGCTGCGAACCGGGGGAGGAGATGTTCACCAGCAGCCCGCGCGAGGCGATCAGCAGTGGCGCGGCGAAACACGCTGCCGCGTAATGGGATCGGACGCCCACGTCGAAGGTCTCGTCCCACGCCGAGGGCGGCACCTCCCAGAACGGCTTGCCGAGCCAGCGCGCGGCGGCGGGGGAGTTGTAGACGTTGTTCACCAGTACGTCGAGGCGGCCGCGCTCCTCGCGCACGCGCTCGAACAGGCGTTGGACCGCGTCGTCGTCGCGGTGGTCGCAGACGAACGGCACCCCGGTGCCGCCCAGCGCGTCGATCTCCTCCGCCGTCGCGTGCACCGTGCCCGGCAGCCGTCCGGCGGCGGCGGACCGGCCGGTGACGTACACCGTGGCGCCCGCCGCGCCCAGTTCCAGCGCGATGCCCTTGCCGATGCCGCGGCTCGCGCCGGTGACGACCGCGACCCGGCCGTGCAGATTCCCAGGTATTCCGCTCACAACTCCGGGACACTACCGTGAATGTAGAACAGGTTCTAGATTTGGAGGCACCGGTGGAACTGACGCATCGGATCGTGGAGACCAACGGCATCCGGCTGCACGTGGCGGAGCAGGGCACGGGGCATCCGGTGGTTTTCTGCCACGGGTTCCCGCACACCTGGTTCATGTGGCACCGCCAACTCGCCGCCGTCGCGGCCGCCGGGTACCGCGCGCTGGCCCCCGATCTGCGCGGATATGGTCGCACCGAATGCCCCGACGACGTGTCGGCGTTCACCAACGCCGCCGTCATCGGTGACCTGCTCGGCCTGCTGGACGACCTGGGGGAGCCGCGCGCGGTGTTCGTGGGGCTGGATTTCGGCGCGGCCCTGGTGTGGGAGCTGGCGCTGCGCGCGCCCGAGCGGGTCGCGGGCCTGATCGTGCTGAACAACCCGTACGCGCCGCGCCCGCCCCGCGCGCCGTCGCAGTTGTGGGCGAAGGCGGCGCAGCGCCACTTCCTGCACCTCGACTATTTCCAGCGTCCGGGCGTGGCGGATGCGGAGCTCGGTGCGCGGCCTCGGGAGTTCCTCGCCCGGGTCTACCATTCGCTGAGCGCCGACTACCACTACCTCGATACCTGGCGGTTTCCCGCCGAGGGCACCGGCTACCTCGACGTGCTGCCGGACGCGCCCGCGCTACCGTGGCGCTGGCTCTCGGAGTCCGAATTCGACACGCTGGCCACCGAATTCGAACGCACCGGCTTCACCGGCGGCCTGAACTGGTATCGCAACCTGGACCGCAACTGGGAACTCACCGCCGACTTCGCCGACGCGAAGATCACCGTCCCCACCTACTTCCTCTACGGCGACCGCGACCCCGACATGGAAGGCTTCAGCGGCCGCGACCCCCTCGGCACCCTCCGCGCCCACGTCCCCGGCCTGCGCGCGGTCACCAAGATCGCCGACGCGGGCCACCTCGTCCAACTGGAACGCACCGACGAGGTGAACCACCTCCTCCGCACCCACCTCGCCGACCTCGTCCCGGTCGCCGACCGGACCGCCTGACGGCGGGCTACAGCGACCGCGCGATCAGTTCCTTCATCACCTCGTTGGCGCCGCCGTAGATCCGCTGGGCGCGGGCGTCGGCGTACATCCGCGCGATCGGATACTCGAGCGTGAACCCGTAGCCGCCGAACAGTTGCAGGCAGCGGTCCAGGACCTCACCCTGCACTTCGGTGGCGTGCGCCTTCGCCATCGACGCCGAGGCGGTGTCGAGCTCGCCGCGCAACCAGTCCATGACGCAGGCGTCGACGAAGGCACGGGTGGTGCGGGTGAGCGTCGCGCAGCGCGCCAGCTCGAAGCGGGTGTTCTGCATCGCGAACAGCGGCGCGCCGAAGATGTGGCGTTCCTTGGTGTAGCGGACGGTGAGGGTGAGCGCCTCCTCGGCCACCGCGAGCGCGCTGTCGGCGAGCAGCAGCCGTTCCCTGGCGAGCTGGGTCATGACGTAGCCGAAGCCGCGATCGGGTTCGCCGAGCAGATTCGCGGCGGGCACCCGCATCGCGTCGAAGAACAGCTCCGCCGTGTCCTGGGCGTGCAAGCCGATCTTGTCGAGGCGGCGGCCGACCCGGAATCCCGCGGTGCTCCCGGTCTCGACCAGCAGCAGCGAGATGCCCTTCGCGCCCGCGCCCTGCCGGGTCTTGGCCAGCACGATCACCAGGTCGGCCTGGGTTCCGTTGCTGATGAACGTCTTCGCGCCGTCCACGAGGAAGTGGTCGCCGTCGCGGACCGCGCGGGTGCGCAGCCGCTGGAGATCCGAGCCGCCGTCCGGTTCGGTCATCGCGATCGCGCCGATCGCGGTGCCGGCCGCCATACCCGGCAACCAGCGTCGTTTCTGTTCCTCGTTGCCGTAGGCCAGCAGGTAGTGCGCCACGACGCCGCTGTGCACCGCGTTGCCGATGCCGAATCCCGTTTCGGTCAGTTGCAGGGGCGCGCGGAACACCGCCAGGTCGTGGGCGAGGGTGCCGCCGCCACCGCCGTACTCCTCCGGAATCGACGCGCACAGCAGCCCGGCCGCGCCCGCGCGCTGCCAGAATTCGCGGTCGACGTGGCCCTGGTCGAGCCAGCGCTGCCGATGCGGCAGCGCCTCGCGGGTGATGAAACGCCGGGCCATCTCCGCGAGCGCGGCGACTTCGTCGTCCACCCAGGGCGAACGGTGCTGCATGGTGAACCTCCAGCCTGTCGGGTGTGGTCGACGCTCTCCGAAGCGCGGTTGTAGTCATTCTAGTCATCATTGACTTTCACCCCTGGGACGCTAGTTGTCCAGCCCCGCTTTCCAGCTCATGCGCCAGTAAGTGCGGTGATCCCTGCGGATTCGGCTCTTCAAGTCGACCTAGCAACCATTGCCCACCGCGGGGAGTCGGTGCTACGGTATGACCTACGACATATCTAGTCTTCATGGACTTCGCTGCTCGGCGAGTCCGCAGACCGCGCCTTGGGAGATCCCCGATGACACTCACCCTGTCGTGTTCGCTGACCAGTTCGCTGGCCAGCCACGAACACGCGCGGGTGGCCGAACGACTCGGCTACGCGCGCGCCTGGTTCTACGATTCGCCCGCCCTCTACGCCGACGTCTGGGTCCAGCTGTGCCGCGCCGCCGAGCGCACCGAGCGCATCGGACTGGGGCCCGGCGTGCTCGTCCCCTCGCTACGACACCCGATGGTGACCGCCGCGGCGATCGCCGAACTGGTGTCCCTCGCCGGCGCCGATCGCGTCGCGGTCGGCGTCGGGACCGGATTCACCGGCCGGGTCAGCATGGGGCAGCGACCGTCGCGCTGGCGCGATGTCGCCGGCTACATCGAAGCCGTCAAAGCCCTGCTGGCCGGTGAGCAGGTCGAGTGGGAGGGCGCGCCGATGCGGATGCTGCACGAGGCGCCGTTCGCCCCGGCCCGCCCCGTCACTGTGCCGTGGGTGGTGGCCGCCGAGGGGCCGAAAGGGATCGAGGTGGCGCGCAAGCACGCCGACGGTGTGCTCGCCGTGACCAAACCGATCCCCGGCTTCGCGTGGAGCTCCCAGGTCGTGTTCGGCACCGTCCTCGACGACGGCGAGGACCCGGGCTCCGAGCGCGCGATCGCGGCCGCCGGACACGGCGCGAGCGTATTGCTGCACGTGGCCAGCGAATTCGGCATGTTCGACCTGATCCCGGGCGCACGCGAGTGGGCCGAGACCGCGTATCGCGACGTCCCCGAACGCGAACGCCACCTCGCCCTGCACGAGGGGCACCTGCACTCGGTGAACGACCGGGACCGGCCGTTCGTCACCGCCGAGCTGATGGCGGCCACCGGCGTCGCCCTCGACCCGGCCCGCTGGCGGGACCGGCTGGCCGAACTCGCCGAGGCGGGCACCACCGAGATCGTCTACCAGCCGGCCGGGCCGGACATCCCGCGCGAACTCGAAGCGTTCGCCGCCGCCTTCCCGCACTGACCGCACCCTGTCGAAAGAGGTTCACCCCCATGAAGAATCGCCGGATCGTCCTCGGTACCGCCGCGAACGGAGACACCGTCGTGCTCGACGACGGCCCCGTCGAACCGGTGACCGCGACCCTGCTGCCCGGCGTGGAGATCTACCGCGTCTGGGAGACGGACAAGCCCGCGCTGCCGGTCGCCGCCGCGTCCGACGGTGACCGCAAGGCCCCGTTCTATCCCGCCCCGCCCGGGGTTCGGTTCGGATTCCTGTGTATCCCACCGGGAATCGACTACATTCCGCCGCCCGGTGCCGACCTGGCGGCGGCCGCCGCGGAGATGGAGGCGGCGCTGCCCGGCGCGGCCGAGACCTTCTCCACCGAACGGGCGGGCGAGCACACCACCCGGACCGTCGACTACGTCGTCGTGCTCAGCGGGCACGGCACGATGCGCGGCCCCGGCGTGGAAGTCGCCGTCGCCCCGGGGGATTGCCTGGTGCAGAACGGCACACCGCACGGGTGGTTCAACGACGGCGACGAAACCCTCGTGCTCGCCTACGCACTCATCGGCGCGGAGGGCTGATGCCGGACGTTCTCGCTCCCCTCGCCGCGCACCTGTTCACCGGCGAGCCGGACGCGCCGCGCCTGCTCGGCAGCCGTTGCGCGCCTTGCGATGTCACGACCTTCCCCGTTCAGTCGACCTGCCCGCGCTGCGGTCGCGGCGATCTGCTCGAGACGGAGTATCGCGAGACCGGCACGCTGTGGACTTTCACGATCCAGAACTTCCCGCCGAAATCACCGCCGTACGCGGGGGTGGGCGAATTCATCCCCTACGCCGTGGGATACGTCGAGTTCGCGGGTCAGGGGTTGGTCGAAGGCCGGATCGACTGCGCGGACCCGGAGTCGCTGGCGATCGGAATGCCGATGCGGGTGCGGTTGTGCGCGTTCGAGAGTGCGGGCGGCGCGCGGTCGATCCACTGTTTCCGCCCCCTGGCCGAGGACGGGGGGTGACCGCATGGACACCGCGATCGTCGGCATCGGGCTGTATCCGTTCGGCAGGCATCCGGGGGTGTCCGCGGTGGCGATGGGCGCGCTGGCGGCGCGTGCCGCACTGCGCGACGCGGGAGTCGAGTGGCGTGACATAGATTTCGCTTTCGGCGGGTCCTACGGCGCCAACACCGCCGCGGGCGAGGGCACGACGGCCGACTCCCTGGTGCGGTGGATGGGATTGACCGGCCTGCCGTTCGTGAACGTGTCCAACGGATGCGCCACGGCGGGCAGCGCGGTGGCGATGGCCTGCAACGCCGTCGCCGCCGGGCAGGGCGGCCTGGGACTGGTCGTCGGATTCGACAAACACGCGCGCGGCGCCTTCGACGTGAACCCCGCCCTGTTCGGGCTCGAATCCTGGTACGGCGACACGGGTCTCATGCTCACCACCCAGTTCTTCGCCATGAAGATCAACCGCTACCTGCACGACCACGGCATCGATCCGTTCCTGCTCGCCGAGATCGCGGCCAAGAGCTACCGCAACGGTGCGCGGACCCCGACCGCGTGGCGCCGGGAGCCGTTCACCGCCGAACAGATCGCCGCCGCGCCCATGCTGAACCACCCGCTCACCAAGTACATGTTCTGCGCGCCCAGCGAGGGTGCGGCCGCGCTGGTGGTGTGCCCGGCCGAGCACGCCCACCGCTACACCGACACTCCGGTCTACATCCGCGGAATCTCGGTGCGCACCAGGCAGTTCAGCTCGTTCGAGGTCTTCTCGACCTCGCTGCCCGCCGAGCGTGCCCCCGCCCCGACGGTCGCCGCCGCGGCCGCCTGCTTCGACATGGCGGGCATCGGGCCCGACGAAGTGCGGGTGGCTCAGCTCCAGGATTCCGAGGCGGGCGCCGAGCTGATGCATATGGCGGAGAACGGATTCTGCGCCGACGGCGAACAGGAGCGGCTCGTCCGGTCCGGCGCCACCGCCCTCGACGGCCGCCTCGCGATCAACACCGACGGCGGGCTGCTCTGCAACGGCGAACCCATCGGCGCGTCCGGGCTGCGCCAGATCCACGAGATCTGCGTGCAGTTGCGCGGACAGGCCGGGGCGCGGCAGGTGCCCGGCACGCCGCGGGTCGGCTACACCCAGGTCTACGGCGCACCCGGCGTGGCGGCGTGCGTCCTGCTGACCACCTGACCGCGAACCGCCACGAGAACCAGGACAGCGTCATGTATCTCACGCAGGGACTGCACCGGGCACTGGCCGCCCACCCCGACCGCGTCGCCTCCGTCTACGGCGACCGCACCCGCACGTTCGCCGAACAGGCCGAGCGCGTGCGCCGTTTCGCCGGCGGATTGCGCGCGCTCGGCCTGCGCGCCGACGACCGGGTCGGCATGCTCTCCCTCAATTCCGACCGCTACCTCGACTATCTGCTCGCCACCTGCTGGGCCGACGGCGTGCTCAACACCGTCAACATCCGGTGGAGCGTGCCGGAGATCGCCGCGTCGCTGAACGACTGCGACACCAAGATCCTCTGTGTCGGAGACGAATTCGCCGAGACGGCCGCTGCGGTCCGCGCGCGGTGTCCGGGCCTGGCCGAGCTCGTCTGGTGCGGCGACGGACCCGCGCCCGAGGGCATGCTGCCGGTCGAGGAATTGATCGCGGGCGCAGATCCGGTCGAGGACAGCAGGCGTGGCGGAGACAGTCTCGCCGCCCTGTTCTACACCGGGGGCACCACCGGCCGCGCCAAGGGCGTGATGCTCAGCCACGACAACCTGATGACCTCCGCGCTCGGCGCCATGGCCACCTGCGGGTTCGCCACCCCCGGCGGGTCGATGCTGCACGCCGCGCCCATGTTCCACCTCGGTGACCTGGCGGGGTGGGTCGCGCACACGACGCTCGGCAACACCCAGGTGGTGATCCCCAGGTTCGAGCCGGGCGAGGTGCTGCGGGCCGTGGCCGCGCACGGAGTCACCGACCTGCTGCTGGTGGCCACCATGGTGCGCATGGTGT
Organism: Nocardia puris; assembly: GCF_003315035.1. Taxonomy (GTDB): domain Bacteria; phylum Actinomycetota; class Actinomycetes; order Mycobacteriales; family Mycobacteriaceae; genus Nocardia; species Nocardia puris. The sequence goes on along the minus strand of NZ_QNRE01000001.1, from coordinate 178,805 downwards.
TCGAGCACCCGGACTGCGACGACACCGATCTGAGCAGTCTGCGGCGCCTCGTCTACGGGGCCGCGCCGATCCCGACGACCGTGCTCGAGCGTGTGCTCGCGAAGGTGCCGAGCCTCGAGTGCGTGCAGACCTACGGCATGACCGAACTCTCCCCGGTGGCGACCATGCTCACCCCGGCCGACCACCGGCCCGGATCGGATCGGCTGCGGTCGGTCGGGCGGCCCGCCGTGCACTGCGAGCTGCGCGTGGTCGACCGCGAGGAGCGTCCGGTCGGTGCCGGCGTCGTCGGCGAGGTGGTGGTTCGCGGGGACGGCGTGATGCGGGGCTACTGGAACCTGCCCGACACCACCGCCGAGGCGCTGCGCGGCGGCTGGATGCACACCGGCGACGGCGGCTATCTCGACGCGGACGGCTATCTTTTCCTGGTCGACCGGATCAAGGACATGATCATCACGGGAGGGGAGAACGTGTATTCCATCGAAGTGGAGAACGCGGTGACCGGTCACCCTGACGTGGCCGCGTGCGCGGTGGTCGGCGTGCCCGACGACCGGTACGGCGAACGCGTGCACGCGGTGGTGGTGCCGCGCGCGGGGACGCGGCCCGGCGTCGAGGACATCCGCGCGTTCACCAAGCAGATGATCGCCGGGTACAAGGTGCCGCGATCGGTCAGTTTCGCCGACGAACTGCCGCTGTCGGCGGCTGGAAAGGTGCTCAAACACGTGCTGCGCGAACAACTCTCCGCGGTGACCGCCGCCGGAGATCGATGACCGCGACCGCCGGCGACGCCGCATCAGGGCGCAGGCCGCGCGACCGCAGGCTGTCCGTGGCGAAGGAAGCGGCGGACATGTTCGCGGCGCGGGGGTTCGCCGCGGTGCGGATGGAGGACATCGCCCGGTCGGTCGGGGTGACCGCCCGAGCCCTGTACCGGCACTACCGCAACAAGAACGAGCTGCTGTACGCGGTGGCGCTGGCGTCCCAGGACCCCTACAACGTCGCGCTGGACGAGGCGGCGGCGCAGTCCACACCGCGCGCGCGGTTCCGCTCGGCGATCGCGGCGCTGGTCGAGGTCACCCTCGACGGCCGGTCCCACGCGGTGCTCTGGCAACGGGAGGCCCGGCACCTGCGGCCGGAGGAACGCGCGGTCGTCCGCACCCGGCTCACCGCGATCGCGCGCCGCATCGCCGATCTCATCGCGGACTATCGCGGCGGGCCCGACGGCGCCGGTTCGCCCACGGTCGAACTGCTCGCGTGGGCGGTGCTGTCGGTGGTGGCCAGCACCGGTCACCACACGCGGACATTGCCGCGACCGGAGTCCGACCGGATTCTGCTGGCGGCGGCCGAGGCGATCGCATTGCTGGATCCGCCCGAACCGGCCGGGGCGGCCCCCGCGGTCGTGCCTCTCACCTCCCGGCGCGAGCAGATCCTCGAGCACTCGGCGCGGCTGTTCGCCGAACGCGGGTACCCGGCGGTGTCGGTGGAGGACATCGGCGAGGCGGCCGGCATTCTGGGACCCAGTGTGTACCACTACTTTCCGAGCAAGGAACTGGTGCTCGGCGCCCTGATCAACCGGGTGAACGAGTGGATGACGCTGGGCTTGTTCACCGCCAAGGGTGCCGCCACGCGCCCCGCCGACGCCCTGGCGCGGATGACCGAGTACTACGTGTCCTTCGCCATCCGGTTCCCGGACCTGGCGGGCATCGCCGTGACCGAACGCCTGTACCTGGGCGACCCGGCCGCCGACACCGCCCGCCGCGTGCGCAACGAGCTGGTCGCCGAATGGGCCGCCGTCCTCGCCGAACACCGCCCGGAGCTCTCGCCTTTGGCGGCGACCCTGCTGACCGAGGTCGTGATCGCACTGGTCGACGACCTCGCTCGCACCCCGCACCTGCGCAAGCCGGGCATGGCCACCCAAGTGACAGCACTCGCCGAGGCGGTGTACGCCGTCGCCCTTCCGGCCACCGACGACACCTGATTCCCGGCCGGTACGGTGGCGTGATGCGTGATGGGGGTGAAGAGCGGGCCGGCGGGATGCCGGCGTGGTGGATGGTGTGGGCGCTGACGACGGGGTCCGTCGCGGTGCTCTGCTGCGGGTTGGCGATCTGGCGGCAACTGGTCGACGGTGACGCGACGTACACGCTCCTCGCCGGTGGTGGTCTGGTGCTGGCGGGGCTGTCGTGGTTGTTCTGCACGTTGAGCGGGATGTTTCTGCGCAGGCGCGGCAATCTGCTGAGCCTCGTGGCGCCGGCGGTGGTGCTCGCGTCGTGGTCGCTGCTGTGGTCGGGCGGGCCCGAGCGTCTCGGCTGGTGGCTGTCCGAGGGCGCCATGAACTCGGCGGCCGCCGAATGTGTGCCGACGAACGATCAGTCCCGGTTCGGGGTGTACACCATCACGCGGGTGGACCGGTATTCCGGCGGATGCCTGTTCCACAACAGCAGTTCGCTGATCGGCACCGCCGGGTTCGCGCACTTCGAGCACGAACCGCCCGTGCCGTCCCCCGGCGACAGTGTCGCCTACCGGTTCACCCACTTCGACGGCGACTGGTACCGCTTCCTGCGCTAGCGGTACTCCTCGGTGAGGGGTGGGTAGTCCGACCAGGTGGGGAGGGGTTTGTAGTCGAGGTAGGCGGTGAGGCGGTCGAGGAGGTACTGCCAGCGGGGGCCGACGGCGGGGGCGTCGGCGTGGCAGAGGTGGCGGCGGGTGAGTTCGAGGTTGGTGAGCACGCCGACGCGGCCGAGATGGAGTTCGAGGATGCAGCCGTCGATGTGGATCACCAGTTCGTGCGGGGCCGCGCAGTGGTCCACGCGCACCGCGACCGGGCCGGGGATGGGGCCGTCCAGCAGTTCGATGGTGAAGTTGCCGCCACCGCCGGACACCTTGCCCAGCCAGCGTTCGAGCTGGGCGGGCGCGGTGCACGCCGACCAGACCTCGAGGACGGGCTGGCGGTACGAGCGCAGGTAGTGCAGCAGGACGCGGTCGTCGCCGGCGCCGGGATCGTGCTCGGGTCGCACCTCACCGAGGATGGACATCGTCATGGCCCTACCCTTTCGCCGCGGACTTCGTCGTCTGCTCCAGGGTATTTCCCGTAACCGCGCGCCGAATCCGGAACTCGCGGATCGGTCGCGATCCACGTGTAGTTCGGCTGTGGCGCCGACGATCCCCGCCTCGATTCCGTAACTCGCGGATCAGTGCCGATCCGCGAGTAGTTCCGCTGCGGCGGCGACGATCCCGGCCTCGTCCAGCAGCACGGCGTCGGCGGCGGGGCCGAGCGGGACGAAGCTGTCGGCGCTGGTGACCCGCGCGACGCGGCCGGTGAACCCGCCGTCCAGCAGCGCGGCGCAAACGGACTCGGACACCCCGCCGGAGCGTCGCGTCTCGTCGGCAACCAGCACCCGCCCGGTGGTGCGGGCGTGGGTGAGCAGATCCTCGACGGGCAGCGGCGCGAGCCAGCGCAGGTCGAGAACACGCGCGTGCGCACCGCGTGCGGCGAGCGTGTGCGTCGCGCGCAGGCTCATCGGGACGCCGTTGCCGAAGGTGACGATGGTCAGATCGGCGCCGTCCCCGTGGACGCGGGCGCGACCCACCGGAACATGCTCGGCGGCGGGCGGCGCGAGCCACGCGCCGTCGCCGGGATACAGGTCCTTGGTGTGGTACAGCGCGATCGGCTCGATGAACACGCACACCCGCCCGTCGACCCGCGCGGCGGACACACACGTGCGCAACAGGGCGTCGGCGTCGTCGGCGCGCGACGGCACCGCGAGGATCACGCCCGGGATATCCCGCAGCGCCGCAAGGGAATTGTCGTTGTGGAAGTGCCCGCCGAACCCCTTCTGATACGCCAGCCCGGCGATGCGCACCACCATCGGATTGCGGTAGCGGCCGTGCGAGAAGAACTGCAAAGTCGCCGCCTCGCCGCGCACTTGGTCCGCGGCGTTGTGCAGGTAGGCGAGGTACTGGATCTCCGGGATCGGCACGAAACCCGCCAGCGCCGTACCGAGGGCGGTGCCGAGCACGCTCTGCTCGTCCAGCAGCGTGTCGAATACCCGCCGCGCGCCGAACTGTTTCTGCAACCCCTTGGTGACGCCGTAGACGCCACCCTTGCGCCCGACGTCCTCGCCGAAGACCAGCACATCCGAGTCGCGGGCGAGTAGGTCGGCGAGGGTGCGGTTGACGGCCTGGGCGAGCGTGAGTGGTTCGGAACGGGTTGTGGGCGTGGTGATTGCGAATGTGGAATCGAGCTGCGTGCCGGACCGCTCCGCTACGCTCCCGTTCGTGACGTCGGGCTCGGAGCCGCCGAAGCGCGAATGATCCGCCCCCGAACGCGATGCCGGGAGGACCGCCGAGGTGATGACGTCGGCGCGGACGGCGTCGGGCCGCAGCGGCGCGAGCGGTGCCGTCACCGCGGCCGCCGTGGTGAGTTTCGGCTCGCGCCAGACCAATTCGGCCATCGTCGCCACGCGGTGGGCGATGTCGTCGTAGCGGGCCAGCACCTCGGACGGTTTCGTGATCCCCGAGGTGACCAGCAGGCGCCCGGTCGCCAGCACGGGATCGCGGCGCAGATCGGCGGCGATATCGGCGGCGCGGCGATAGGCGGACTCCACGTCGGACCCCGCGTGCCCGAGCAGACGCACCGTGCGCAGCCGCAGGAATGCGGGTGCGCGGTGTTCGCGCACCCAGTCGGCGGCCCGGCGGGCGGTGGCGAGCGCGTCGAGCGGATCGCATCCGTCGGCGGTGAAGTAGGTCAGGCCGGGCCGCGCGCCGTAGGCGTGCTCGATCCAGTCCGGGGGAGTGGGCACGCTGATGCCGATCCCGTTGTCCTCGCACACGAACAGGATCGGCACCGGAATCCCTTGGTGTGCCGTATGAATCGCGGTGTTGATGGCCCCGGTAGCGGTGGAGTGGTTGGCCGACGCGTCGCCGAACGTGCACAGCACCACCGCGTCGGCAGGCCACTCCGTCGCCCGGCCCAGCCGCGCCGCGCGCTCGATCCCGAACGCCAGCCCCACCGCGCGCGGCAGATGCGAGGCGATGGTCGAGGTCTGCGGGATCACGTGCGCGGCTTTGCTGCCGAACACCTTGTGCCTGCCGCCGGAGATGGGGTCGACCGCCGCGGCCACCACCCCGAGCAGCACGTCCCGGATCGGGTCGAGACCCGGCACCCGCCGCGCCCGGTGCACGAAGAACGCGCCCGAACGATAGTGCAGCAGAGCGGGATCGGTGACCCGCAGCGCCGCCGACACCGCGGCGTTGCCCTCGTGCCCCGACGACCCGATGCTGTAGTACCCGCGCCGCGCGACACCCAGTGCGCGCGCGGCGAAGTCGAGATGCCTACTGGTGGCCTGGGCTTCGAACAGCTCCCACAACTGCGCCGCGTCGAGCTCGGAGTTCGCGGCGGGCGCGGTGGGGAGTTCGGTGATCTCGGCTCGGAAGAGCTCGTCGAGCGTCCGGCCCGCGTCGGCGCTCACGTGCCGGCCCCGGACGCCGCACGGCTGCGCACGCGGCCGGGCCTCAGCTCAGACCCGCCGCGGCGTCCTGATCCAGCAGCCACGTCGTGGACTCGCTGCCGCGCGCCCCGGCGGCCGGAATGTCGACCGGGTCCGCGCCGCCGAGCGCGGCGGCGACCGCCTCCGCCTTGGCCGCGCCGCCCACCACGAGCACCACGTGGCGGGAGCGGCGCACCGCCGGCAGCGTGAGGGTGACCCGCACCGGTGGCGGCTTCGGCGAATCCGTCACCGCGACAACGAGTTCGTGCTCCTCGCGCACCGCGTCGGTGTGCGGGAACAGCGAATTCACGTGTCCCTCACCGCCCATGCCGAGCAGATGCAGATCGAACGCCCCGTGCTCGGCCAGATACGCGTGCACGGCGGTGGAGTACTCGGCGGCCGCCTCGACCGGATCGGGGTACTCGCCGTCGGACGTGGCGACCGGGTGGACGCGCGCGTGATCGACCGGCACGTGATCCAGCAGCGCCTGCCTGGCCTGCAATTCGTTGCGCTCCGCGTCGCCCGCCGGGACGAAACGCTCGTCGCCCCAGAAGAGATCGAGCTTCGCCCAGTCGATGTCGCCGGGCGCCTGGCGCACCTTCTCCAGCAGCGCGACACCGGACCCGCCGCCGGTGAGCACCACCGACGCCGATCCGCGCGCGGCCTGCGCGGCGACCACCACCTGCACGAAACGCGCCGCCGCCGCGGCGATCAACTCGGCGTTGCCCGGATGCACTTCGACGGTGTTCGCGGGGAAACCGCTGTCGATGCGCCGATCCTGATCGGCGTACTGCTGAGCGGGGGTCTCACTCATAGGTCACCTTCTCGATTCCGGCGAGGGCCTCGACGTAGATGTCGTCGGCGTCGAGCCTGCGCAGTTCCTCGGCCAGGCAGTCGCGGGTCTCCCTGCGCGCCAACGCGATCCGCTGATCGGGATCGCCGGTCCTGGTGAGCGTGGCGGTGCGCCCGGTCTGCGGCCGCTCGATGGCGATGGACACCGTGGGCCGGTGCACCTCCACCCGCAGCGGTCCCGTGCGCCGGTGCACCGGGCAGTTCAGCCGCGCCGCCAACCAGCCCGCCAGGATGTCCAGCGCCGGCTCCTCGCGCAGGCCCGACACCGTGACCGAGTCGACCGGCTCGAACGGCGGCTCGTCGAGCGAGGCCGCCAGCAGCGCCCGCCAGTACGTGATCCGGCTCCACGCCAGATCGGTATCGCCGGGAGCGTAGGAGTTCAGGCGGTTCTTGATGGTGGCCTGCGGATCGCGGGCGAAGGTGGCGTCGGTGATGCGCCGGGTGGCCAGCTTGCCCACCGAATCCCGGGACGGGAACTCCGGCGCGCCCCGCGGCCACCACGCCACCACGGGCGTGTCGGGCAGCAGGAACGGGATCACCACGCTGCTCTCGTGATTCACCAGCTGTCCCTGCAACCGCAGCACGATCACCTCGGCCGCGCCCGCGTCGCCGCCGACGCGGATCTGCGCGTCCAATTTGGTCTCGGCGTCCCGGTCGCCGCGCGCGAGAACCACCACGCGGCAAGGGTGTTCGCGACTGGCGTCGTTGGCCGCATCGATGGCGTCCTCGGCCTCGGAGCTGTCCAGCGTGCACACCACCAGGGTGAGCACCCGGCCCATGGTGATGACGCCGTTGGTCTCGCGCAGCTGGATGAGGCGCTTGGTCACCGCGCCGGTCGTGGTGTCGGGCAGGTCGATGATCACGGTCGCCGCCATTCCCGGCCGGTGCGGGCCAGCATCTCGTCGGCCGAGTCCGGGCCCCAGGTGCCCGCCTCGTACGGTTCGGGCCTGCCGTCGGCCGCCCAGTGCTCGAGCACGGGATCCAGGATGCGCCAGGACAATTCGACCTCGGCGTTCACCGGGAACAGCGAGGGCACGCCCAGCAGCACGTCCAGGATCAGGCGCTCGTAGGCCTCGGGGGAGGATTCGGTGAACGCCTCGCCGTAGCTGAAGTCCATGTTGACGTCGCGGACCTCCATGCCCGATCCGGGCACCTTGGAGCCGAACCGCATGGTGATGCCCTCGTCGGGCTGCACCCGGATCACCAGCGCGTTCTGGCCGAGTTCCTCGGTCATGGTCTGGTCGAAGGGCAGGTGCGGCGCGCGCTTGAACACCACCGCGATCTCGGTCACCCGGCGCCCCAGGCGTTTTCCGGTGCGCAGGTAGAACGGCACCCCGGCCCAGCGGCGGGTGTCGACCTCGAGGGTGATGGCCGCGTAGGTCTCGGTGCGCGAGTTCGGGTCGAAACCCTCTTCGTCGAGCAGGCCCACCACGTGCTCGCCGCCCTGCCAGCCCTCGGCGTACTGGCCGCGCGCGGTGGTCTCGTCCAGCGGCTCCACCAGTTTGGTGGCGGAGAGCACCTTGATCTTCTCGGTCTGCAATTGCTTGGGCTCGAAGCTGATCGGCTCCTCCATGGCGGTGAGCGCGAGCAGCTGCAACAGGTGGTTCTGGATGACGTCGCGCGCCGCGCCGATGCCGTCGTAGTAGCCGGCGCGCCCGCCCAGGCCGATGTCCTCGGCCATGGTGATCTGCACGTGGTCGACGTAGTTGGCGTTCCAGATCGGGTCGAACAGCTGGTTGGCGAACCGCAGCGCCAGCACGTTCTGCACCGTCTCCTTGCCGAGATAGTGGTCGATGCGGAACACCGTCTCCTCCGGGAACACCCGGTTGACCAGCGCGTTCAGCTCCACCGCGCTGTCCAGGTCGTGCCCGAACGGCTTCTCGATCACCACCCGCCGCCACGGTTTGCGGCCCGCCGCGTCGGTGGTGGAGGGCTCGGCGAGCTTGTGCTCGGAGAGCTGGTCCAGCACCACCGGGAACATGTCCGGCGGAATCGACAGGTAGAAGGCGTGATTGCCGCCCGTGCCGCGTTCGGCGTCGAGCCGGGCCAAGGTGTCGGCGAGGGTCGCGAAGGCCGCGTCGTCGTCGAAGGTGCCCTGCACGAACCGGATCCCCTCCGCCAGGTGGTCCCAGACCTCCTGGCGGAAGGGCGTGCGGGCGTGGGACTTCACCGCGTCGAGCACGACTTGCGCGAAGTCCTCGTCGGCGTAGTCACGCCGGGCGAAGCCGACCAGGGCGAAACCGGGGGGCAGCAGCCCCCGGTTCGCCAGGTCGTAGATGGCGGGCATCAGTTTCTTGCGGGACAGGTCGCCGGTGACGCCGAAGATCACCAGGCTGCACGGGCCCGCGATCCGCGGTACCCGCTTGTCCCGCTCGTCGCGCAGTGGGTTCTGCCATCCGGTCGACGGGCGAGTGGCTGTGCCTGCCATGGGGTCAGTTGCCCCCGGACGCGGCGCCGAGTTCGGCGGTGGTGGCCGTCAGCAGTTCCTCCCAGGACTTCTCGAACTTCTCCACGCCTTCGCGCTCGAGCAGCGCGAACACATCGTCCAGGTCGATGCCGACCTCGGCCAGCGCGTCGAACACCTGCCGCGCCTCGTCGGCGGTGCCGCTGATGGTGTCGCCGCGGATCTCGCCGTGGTCGGCGACGGCCTCGAGCGTCTTCTCCGGCAGCGTGTTGACTGTGTTCGGGGCGACCAGCTCGGTGACGTAGAGGGTGTCGGAGTAGTCCGGGTTCTTCACGCCCGTCGACGCCCACAGCGGGCGCTGCCGGTTGCCGCCCATCGCGGCCAGATGCTGATAGGTCGAGGTGTGCGCGCCGCCGTCGAAGACGTCCTGGTACTCGGCGTAGGCCAGGCGCGCGTTGGCCACGCCCGCCTTACCGCGCAGCGCGAGCGCCGCCTCGGTGCCGATGGCCTCGAGCCGCTTGTCGATCTCGGTGTCCACGCGGGACACGAAGAACGAGGCGACGGAATGGATCTTGGCCAGGTCGTGGCCGCCCGCCTTGGCCCTGCGCAGGCCGTCCAGGTAGGCGCCCATGACCGAGCGGTAGCGGGCCACCGAGAAGATCAGCGTGACGTTCACGCTGATGCCCTCCCCGATCACCGAGGTGATGGCGGGCAGGCCCGCCTCGGTGGCCGGGATCTTGATGAACAGGTTGGGCCGGTCCACCGTCTTCCACAGGTCGATGGCCTGCGCGACGGTCTTGTCCGCGTCGAACGCGAAGCGGGGGTCGACCTCGATGGAGACCCGGCCGTCCACGCCGCGGCTGGCCTCGTACACCCCGGCCAGCACGTCGCAGGCGGAGCGCACGTCGTCGGTGGTGATGGTGCGGATCGCCGCGTCGGCGTCGGCCCCTTGTGCCGCAAGGTCTTTCACCTGCGCGTCGTAGGCGTGACCCTGGCTGAGCGCACCCTGGAAGATGGTGGGGTTGGTGGTGACGCCGACGACGCTGCGCGTGGCGATCAGCTCGGCCAGGTTGCCCGAGTTGATCCGGTCGCGCGACAGATCGTCCAGCCACACCGATACACCGGCGGCGGACAGGGCCGCGAGGTTCTCGTTCTGTGCCATGCGCTTATCCCTTCACGTTGTCCAGCGAGCGCCGCGCCGCCGCGACGACCGCCTCTTCGGTGAAGCCGAACTCGCGGAACAGGGTCTTGTGATCGGCCGAGGCGCCGAAGTGCTCGATGGAGACGGTCTCGCCCGCGTCGCCGGTGAACCGGTGCCACGGCATGGCGATACCGGCCTCGACCGAGACGCGCGCCCGGACCGCCGGTGGGAGCACCTGGTCCCGGTAAGCCTTGTCCTGCGCGTCGAACCACTCCACACACGGCATCGAGACCACGCGGGTGCCGATGCCCTGCGCTTCCAGCGTAGTGCGCGCGGCCACCGCGAGGTGGAGCTCGGAGCCGGTGGCGATGAGGATCACCTGCGGGGTGGCGGTGGACGATTCGGCCAGGATGTAGCCGCCCTTGGCCACGCCCTCGTAGCTGGTGCCCTCCAGGATCGGCAGGTCCTGACGGGTCAGCGCCAGCGCCGACGGGCCGTCCTGGTGCGGCGGCTCCGACACCGAGAAGTGCGAGGTGTGCTCGCTGGAGTCGCGCTCCAGGATGGTGCGCCAGGCGTAGGTGGTCTCGTTGGCGTCGCCGGGGCGCACCACGTTCAGGCCCGGGATGGCGCGCAGCGCGGCCAGGTGCTCGATCGGCTGGTGGGTGGGGCCGTCCTCGCCCAGGCCGATGGAGTCGTGGGTCCACACGTAGATCGCGGGCACCCGCATGAGCGCGGCCAGGCGCACGGCCGGGCGCATGTAGTCGCTGAACACCAGGAAGGTGCCGCCGTACGGGCGGGTCGGCCCGTGCAGCGCGATGCCGTTGAGGATCGCGCCCATCGCGTGCTCGCGCACACCGAAGTGCAGGGTGCGCCCGTACGGGTTCGCCTTCCACATGCCGGTCGAGATCGACTCGGGGCCGAAGCTGGGCTGGCCCGGCATGGTGGTGTTATTGGATTCGGCGAGGTCGGCCGAACCGCCCCACAGCTCGGGCAGCACGTCGGCCAGCGCGGCGAGCACCTTGCCCGACGCCTTGCGGGTGGCCATGCCCTTGGGGTCGGGCGCGTGGATCGGCAGCTGCTCGGTCCAGCCCTCGGGCAGATCGCGGTTGGCCAGCCGGTCGAACAGCGCCTTGCGCTCCGGGTTGGCGGCGGCCCAGGAGTCGAACTCCTTCTGCCACGCGGCCTTCGCGGCCTGGCCGCGCTCGACGGCCTTGCGGGTGTGGGCGATGACCTCTTCGTCCACCTGGAAGGTCTTCTCGGGGTCGAAGCCCAGGATCTTCTTGGTCGCGGCCACCTCGTCGGCGCCCAGGGCGGCGCCGTGCGAGGCGCCGGTGTTCATCTTGTTCGGCGCCGGGTAGCCGATCACGGTGCGCAGCACGATGATCGAGGGCTTGGCGGTCTCCGCCTTGGCCGCGGCGATCGCGTTCTCGATGGCGACCACGTCCTCGCCGCCGAGCACGGTCTGCACGTGCCAGCCGTAGGCCTCGTAGCGCTGGGCCACGTCCTCGGTGAAGGCGATGGTGGTGTCGTCCTCGATGGAGATCTTGTTGTCGTCGTAGATCACCACGAGGTTGCCCAGCTGCTGGGTGCCCGCGAGCGAGGACGCCTCGGAGGTGACGCCCTCCTCCAGGTCACCGTCGGAGGCGACGACGTAGACGAAGTGGTCGAACGGCGAGGTGCCCGGCGCGGCGTCGGGGTCGAACAGGCCGCGCTCGCGGCGGGCCGCCATCGCCATGCCGACCGCGGAGGCCAGGCCCTGGCCCAGCGGGCCGGTGGTGATCTCGACGCCGTCGGTGTGGCGGAACTCCGGGTGGCCGGGGGTGCGCGAACCCCACTTGCGCAGGTTGACCAGATCGTCGAGCTCCAGGCCGAAACCGGCCAGGTACAGCTGGATGTACTGGGTGAGGCTGGAATGCCCGCACGAGAGCACGAAGCGGTCGCGGCCGACCCAGCTCGGGTCGCTCGGGTCGTGGCGCAGCACCCGCTGGTAGAGGGTGTAGGCCAGCGGGGCCAGGCTCATGGCGGTGCCGGGGTGACCGTTCCCGGCGTTCTGCACCGCGTCGGCGGCGAGGACACGGACGGTGTCGACGGCCTTGGTGTCCAGATCCGTCCAGTCGTCCGGGTGGTTCGGCTGAGTGAGGGCGCGGATGTCGTCTGTCACTGACACGACCGAGGTTCTCCTGACATTGGTCTCGTCGACGGCGGGTGGGTGGGCGGCGTGAACGCGCGGCGGCCGCGGGGCCGACCGGGTGTACCCAACCACCCTAGATGTGCCCCCTGAGCGGCATGTCGGGAACCCGTCGTACCGGCGCGTAGTGTCGCGTTTCGCAACCCGGCGCGGACCGCGCGGTGAACCGATCGTGACCTCCTGCCGACCGGGCGGTGGGCCCGTCGGGGCCGGGGTGAGCGTCGGAGCGCTGCCGGCGAGGGTCTACCATCCTCTGTAGTAGTAGCCGCGCCGCACAGGCTGTGTATCCGTGACAGCGGGAAACGAGCGCGCTGCTCGTTCCATTGCCGGATGCGGAGCACAGCGTGCGAGGAGAGACAGTGCGGATTGGGCAACAGCCGGGTGGCAATGGCGCGCACGGCTCCTCCGCGACGGTGCTCGCCGACCGGTTCACCGGTGCCGGCCTGCCGTCCAGACTGATGCGGCGGGTGCTCGCCTACATCGCGCTGACCAAGCCGCGCGTCATCGAACTGCTGCTGGTGGCGACCATCCCGACGATGCTGCTGGCCGACCGCGGCCACATCGACATCGGCCTCATCCTGGCCACGCTGTTCGGCGGCTGGATGGGCGCGGCCAGCGCCAACACCCTCAACTGCGTCGCCGACGCCGATATCGACAAGGTGATGAAGCGCACCGCCAAGCGGCCGCTGGCGCGCGAGGCGGTGCCCACGCGCAACGCGTTCGTGTTCGGCGTCGTGCTCGGCATCGCGTCGTTCGCGTGGCTGTGGTGGCAGGCGAACCTGCTCAGCGGCGCGCTGGTGGTCGCGACCATCCTGTTCTACGTCTTCGTCTACACGCTCGGCCTCAAGCGGCGCACCTCGCAGAACGTGGTGTGGGGCGGCGCGGCCGGTTGCATGCCCGCGCTGGTCGGCTGGTCGGCGGTGACGGGCACCATCGGCTGGCCCGCGCTGGCGCTGTTCGGCGTCATCTTCTTCTGGACGCCGCCGCACACCTGGGCGCTGGCCATGCGCTACAAGGAGGACTACCGCGCGGCGGGCGTGCCCATGCTGCCGGTGGTCGCCACCGAGGAGACGGTCACCAAGCAGATCGTCGTCTACACCTGGCTCACCGTGCTCACCACGCTGGCCCTGGTGCCCGCGACCGGCGTGATCTACGCCGCGGTGGCGCTGGTGGCCGGCGCCTGGTTCCTGCTCATGGCCCACCAGCTCTACTCCGGTGTGCGCCGGGGCGAGTCGGTGAAGCCGCTGCGGCTGTTCCTCCAGTCGAACAACTACCTGGCGGTGGTGTTCTGCGGCCTGGCCGTGGATTCGGTGCTGGGCTGGGACACGATCGGCAGCTTCTTCGGCTGACCTTCCCGCCGAAACCCCCCGAACACGAAGGCCGACGCACTCGCGGTGCGTCGGCCCTTCGGCGCGGGATCGTTCAGGGGATCAGGACGATCGAGCCGGTGGTCTTGCGGGCCTCCAGGTCGCGGTGCGCCTGTTCGGCCTCGGCGAGGGGATAGGTGGCGCCGATGCGAAGGGTGAGGGTGCCGTCGGCGAGGGCGGCGAGGATGTCGCCCGCGCGCCAGAGCAGTTCCTCGCGGTCACGGGTGTAGTGGGCCAATGTGGGGCGGGTCAGGAACAGCGAGCCGCCGGCGTTGAGGCGCTGCGGGTCGACCGGGGGGACCGGGCCGCTGGCCGCGCCGAACAGGGCGAGCGTGCCCCGGATGCGCAGCGCGGCGAGGCTGGCGTCGAACGTCGCCTTGCCGACGCCGTCGTAGACCGCCGCGACGCCCACGCCGTCGGTGAGCTCGCGCACCTGGTCGGCGAGATCGTCGGTGTAGCGCAGCACTTCGGCGGCCCCGGCCTCGCGCGAGAGCGCCGCCTTCTCGTCGGAGGACACCGTCGTGATCACCCGCACGCCGCGCGCGGTCGCGAGCTGCGTGAGGATCAGGCCCACGCCACCCGCGCCCGCGTGCACCAGCACCGTCTCGCCCGGCTCGGGCTTGTAGATCGACTCGATCAGGTAGTGCGCGGTCATCCCTTGCAGCAGCGCCGAGGCGGCGACCGGCGGGTCCACGCCGTCGGGCACCGGGATCGCGACCGCGGCGGGCACCGCGACCCGGTCGGCATAGCTGCCCGGCGCGGCGGCCCAGGCCACCCGGTCGCCCACGGCGAACCCGGTGACGTCAGAGCCGACCGCCGCGACCACACCGCTGCCCTCCGCACCGGGCACGTACGGCACCGGATGCGGATAGGTGCCCGTGCGGATGTAGGTGTCGATGAAGTTCACACCGACCGCCTGGGTGTCCACCAGCAGCTGATCCGGGCCGATCTGCGGCTCCGGCACCTCGGTGTATCGCAGGACCTCGGGACCGCCGTGTTCGGCAACCTGTATGGCGCGCATGACATCCAGTTCTACACCCGCCGGGGGTGGACTCGGACCTACCGGCCGGTAAACTCCGGGAGCATGAGCGTTGATACCGCCGCCGCCCCGGCCCCCGAGAAACTGTCCGGCGCCCTGGTGGACTCGGTGAAGGGATTCGTCGCCGAGCACGGCGGTTCCGCCACCGCCGTGCTCCAGCAGATCGGCCGCATCGGCGTGCGGGTCACCCTCGTCGGCGCCGACGGCGTCCTCGGTGACCGCGTCGTCGCCGATATGCCCACCGCGAAGCACCTGGTGGAGACCATCGAGGGCCTCGCCGAGGCCGACGAGTGGGACCGCGAACTCACCTCGATCGTCACCCCGGAGCGTGGCCACTGGGCGAAGATGGCGGGCTGGGTGGCCCGCCAGAAGCGATTCCCCAAGGCGCGCAACGAGAAGTGACGTTCACGCCCTGGTGACCAGCACCGGGCACGGCGCGTGGTGCAGCAGGTTCTGACTGGTCGAGCCGAGCAGCAAGCCGGTGACGCGGTTGTGCCCGTGGCTGCCCGTCACCACGGCCTGGGCCTCGCCGGCCTGCTGGAGCAGCGCCTTGGTGGGCGAGTCGCGCACCACCAGCCTGGTCACCTCCACGTCGGGGAACTTGTCGCACCAGCCCGCGAGCCGCTCCCCGAGCAGGGTGTGCTCCTGTTCGGCGAGGGCGTCCCAGCTCTCCGGCCGCGGCGACCACTGCGACAGATCCTGGTAGGCCCACGCGTGCACGGCGAGCACACCGGCCCCGAGCAGCGCGGCCAGTTCGAACGCCTCACCGATGGCGGCGTTGCTGTCGGGGCTGCCGTCCACACCGACCAGCACCGGCCTGGTGTCCGGCAGCGGTGTGCCGAAATCGCCGCGCCACACCGCGACCGGGCACGCGGACTGGTTCGCCACACGCAGCGCGGTGGAGCCGAGCAGCAGCGTGGTGAGCCGGGAATCGGTGTTCGCGGCGACCACCACCAGCCGGGCGCCCTCGCCCGCGGCCACGAGTTCGTCGGCGGGCACGCCCTCCGGGTTGGCCTGGGTGATCTCGAGGTCGGGCTGGTCGGCGCGCACGGCGGTGACCGCGGCATCGGCATGTTTCTTCGCGAGCATGCGCAGGGTGGGCAGCAGGTCGGCGTCGGCGACCTGGGCCGCCGTGAGGCTGTAGTCGAAGGTGGGCACCACCGAGACGACCTCCAGCCGCACCGCGCGGCGGGCCGCGATCGCTGCGGCCCAGCGCGCGGCGGCGAGCGCGGCCGCGCTGCCGTCCACCCCGACGACGATCGATTGCTGATTGGCGAGAGTGCTCATCACGATCCCTTCGTTGTCGACACCTCCATCCTGGCAGCTGATCCCGTGGCGATACGTCTGCCGCGCGGCACCGGATATGAGGACCAACGACCCTGGCCGAGCGGTGTTTCCGGGGTGTCGGAGGGCTCGGCTAACGTCATGTCCGTGACCGATACGGACGAAACGGATGTCTACGAGCGCTACGAGGCCCGGATGTGGGACCTGCACAACGACGTCTGGAATGCGTGGGGGCGGATCGATCAGGGAATTTCGGCCCCGCGCTATCAATCGAAGTTCATCCCGGCGGAGCTGTGGGCGCAGATGGGCGTGAACGAACCCGCGCCGCCGACCATCCGGCAACCCAGTCACCGGGTGGTGCGCAACGCGCACGGGACGGTGGTGACCAGCCTGGGTCTGTCGTTCCCCGCAGAGTGGTCGGACGCGGACCCGACCAACGGGGTGGAGGTGGAGGTGTACGCGGCCTCCCGCGATCTGCCGGCCGACGCGAGCTTCGGCGACGTCATGACCTCGTGGCTCGGGCAGCTGGTCGCCGCGATCTCCTCGACGGTGTCGCAGCACGGGTTCCGCTTCGCCGACAACCTCGCCCACTACGGCACCCTGTCGATGGGACTGGGCGGGCTGGACTTCCCGGACTCCGCGCGCGGACGTTACGTGGACGAGAACGGTCACGTCACCGCGCTGCTCGGCCTGGAGGACGACGTTTTCCCGCGCACCGTCGACGGCCCGCTGTCCCGCTTCCGCATGGTGAACGTGAAGTTGCTGACCGTCGCCGAGTCCGGCTATTGCGTCGACGGCGACCGCGGTGTCGAGCAGGCCCGCGCCGAGATCGCCGAACTGCTCGTCGCCCAAGGTGATCCGCTCTGGTCGAGCCTGGATCGACCGTCGGTGGTGTGATCGAGGGGCGCGCTCAGACGTGCCGGGCGCGGCCGCCGTCGACGAGCAGGCGCTGGCCGGTGAGGAAGCCGGAGCGTGGCGAGGCGAAGAAGCTGACGGCGTGGGCCACGTCGGCGGGGGCGCCGAGATGGCCCGCGGGCACCGTGCTCCGGTAGCTCTCGCGGGTGGCTTCGGGCACCCCGTCGTGGCGTTCGACCGGAATGAAGCCGGGGGCAACGGTATTCACGGTGATGCCGAAGGGCGCGAGTTCCCGGGCCCAGGCGCGGGTGAGCCCGATCTGGGCGTTCTTCGCCGCGCCGTAGGCGGAGCGGCCGGGCGGCGGGCGGTCGGCGACCTCGGAATCGTTGTGCACGATGCGCCCGAACCGGCGCTCGCGCATCCCGGGATCACCGCGCGCCCGAGCAGGACCGGGCTCTTGACGAAGAAGTCGAGCCGGGCGAGGTGATCCGCCCACCCGACCTCGGTGAGCGGTGCCTCCGGTTGCGGACCGGTCGCGTTGAGCACCAGCACGTCCAACGGTCCCAGGGTGCGGGTGACCGCGGCGATCAGATCGGCGACCTGCCGTTCATCGGTGACATCGGCGGTGATCGCCTCGGCCACAACGCCTTCCGTGTGAACGGACGCGGCGACCGCTTCCGCCCGCTCGTCGTCGCGAAACCCGTTGACCACCACGGCCGCACCGTCGGCGGCGAGCCGCCGCGCGATCGCACTACCCAGACCGCGCGAACTTCCCGTCACCAGGGCAACGGGCCGATTCGGAGTCACGACGAATCCGATCTTGCCACGCGGTGCCGGGAACCCGGGCCGCGTCATCAGCACCGGCGGAGGTGAAACCTGCGCTACCACCCGGTCGCGCGGTGAGGCCCGGATCAGGATGCGGCGCGGGTGGCGGCCGGTTCCGGCGCGACGGCCGGGACCGGCTCGCGGGTGCGCAGCACGGCCCACAGGGCCGCCGTGGCGGCGGTGCAGGCGGCCGCGCCACCCACATGGACGGCGACCAGCGCGGCGGGCACGTCGGTGAAGTACTGCACGACGCCGACCAGCGACTGGGAGACCACGAGCCCGAGGACCAGGAACAGCCGGTGCTTGATCACGCGCGTGATGCCGACCGCGTAGAGGCCGAACGCCAGGCCCACGAGCAGCGCCAGATAGCCGACGAGCAGCTGCGAGTGCAGGTGCACCAGCGTGACGATCTCGACCTCGAGCCGCGCCACCGGCCGGTCGATGCTCTTGTCGCCGGCGTGCGGGCCTGCCGCCGTCACCAGCGTGCCCGCGATCAGCACGCCCGCCAGCGCCACCCCGCTCAGCGCCGTCAGCCAGCGCAGGGGAGCGGGCGCCTGCACGACTTCCACGCCGTCGTCGGGTTCGCCGATCCGCGTGTAGAGCACCGCGGCCAGCCACACCATCACCATCGAGGCGAGCAGGTGGATCGCGACCGTCCACCACAGCAGCCCGGTGAGCACGGTGATGCCGCCGATGATCGCCTGCACCACGGTGCCGGCCGGCATCAGCCACGCGTAGGTCAGCACCTCGCGCCGCCGCCGCGCCCTGGTGACCGCCAGCACGATGAGACCCGCGAACAGCGTCACCACGAAGGTGAGCAGGCGGTTGCCGAACTCGACGGCCTGGTGCAGCACCGCCACCTCGGACACGCCGACGGGGGTGAAGCTGCCGGGGAAACACTGGGGCCAGGTGGGGCAGCCCAGGCCCGACGCCGTCACGCGGACTATGGCGCCGGTGACGGAGATGCCCGCCTGGGTCAGCAGGACCGCGAGCGCGATCAGTCGCTGCGCCCGCAGCGAGGGGAGCGGGAGCTTGTCGACCAGCCGCAGAAAGGCGCGATACAGCACCCGACGATGGTAGCGAGCGCCCCCGAGCCGCCCGCAGGCGGTCTACTACGTGACGTCGTTCACGCCGTCGGCGCGGTCACTCGAAGCGGAACCAGCGCGCGGCGAGCAACCCCGTCACCGCACCCCAGATCGCCAGCACCGCGATCCCGAACCAGTCGACGACGCCGTGCAGCGCCTCCTCCAGCGTTACCGCCAGCGCCCCCGAGGGCACCAGTCGCGCCGCGATCTCCACGGCCGCGGGCAGGTCGTCGGAGGCGAACACCACGCTCGCGATGCCGAGCATGACGAACCACAGGACATTGGCCAGCGCGAGCACGATCTCGGCCTTGAGCGTGCCGCCCAGTAGCAGGCCCATGGCGGCGAACGTCGCGGTGCCCAGCGCGATCACGAGTGCGCCCAGCGCCAGCCCGCCCAGCCCCGGCCGCCAGCCCAGCGCCACCCCGATCGCGCCGAGCAGAACCGCTTGCAGCACAACGACTATCAACACCGCGGCGCTCTTGCCCGCGATGATGCCCCAGCGCGGCAGCGGCGTCGCACCCAGGCGTTTGAGCGCGCCGTAGCGGCGGTCGAAGCCGACGGCGATGGCCTGGCCGGTGAACGCGGTCGACATCACCGCCACCATCATCACGGCGGGCACGATGGTCGCGACCCGTTCGGTGCCCAGGTCGCCGAACGGCAGCAGCGTGAGCCCGACCAGCAGCGTGATCGGGATGAACATGGTGAGCAGCAGCTGTTCGCCGTTGCGCAGCAACAGGATCAGCTCGAGCCGGGTCTGCGCGGCCAGCATCGCCGGGAAGCCGGCCGGCCGCGGATCGGGTGCGAAGGTGCCCGGCGCGAAGCGGTTGGTGGTGCGTTCAGGCTGGGTCATCATCCGCGCAGGTCCCGTCCGGTCAGTTCCAGGAAGACGTCCTCGAGGCGGCGCTGGTCGATCCGGATGTCGGTGGCCAGCACGTTCACCCGCGCGCACCACGCGGTCACGGTGGCCAGGACCTGCGGGTCGATCTCGCCCTCGATCAGATACGAGCCGGGACTCGTCTCGCGCGGCGAGAATCCTTCCGGCAGCGCCGTTCTCAGCAGGTCCAGGTCCAGCTTGGGCGGCGCGGAGAAGCGCAGCTGGCCCGCGGCGCCGTGCGCGGTGACCTCGGCGGGCGTGCCGGAGGCGACCACGCGGCCGTGGTCGATGATGACGAGCTGATCGGCCAGTTGTTCGGCCTCGTCCATCATGTGCGTGGTGAGCAGCACGGTCACGCCGTCGCGGCGCAGCGCGTCGATCAGCTCCCACACCATGATCCGGGCCTGGGCGTCGAGCCCGGCGGTCGGCTCGTCCAGGAAGACGATCTCGGGCCGCCCCACCAGCGCGCACGCCAGCGCCAGCCGCTGCTGCTGACCGCCCGACAGCCGCCGGTAGGGGGTGCGCCGGGTGTCCTGGAGGCCCAGGGTGCGCAGCAGCCAGTCGGGGTCGAGCGGGTCGGCCGAGTAGGCGGCGACCAGGTCCAGCATCTCGCCGGCCCGTGCGCCGGGGTAGGCGCCGCCGCCCTGGAGCATGACGCCGATGCGGGGACGCAGCCGGTCCGAATCGGCGACCGGGTCCAGGCCGAGCACCCGCACGCGGCCCGCGTCGGGTCGGACGAAGCCCTCGCACATCTCGACGGTGGTGGTCTTGCCCGCGCCGTTGGGGCCGAGCAGCGCCAGGACCTGCGCGCGTTCGATCTCGAAGGACAGGCCCTCGACGGCGGTGGTCTCGCCGTACCGCTTGACGACGCCGTCGACGCTAACGGCGGGTCCGGAGGCTGCGTTCACGAGGAAACACCGTAGGACGTGGGCTGTTGTGACGAAGCCGACACCCCCGGCTGCGCCCGCCACGGGAGCGCATTGCGGGTGAGGACGATGAACAGCACACACACGATGACGGTCGCGATCGCGGACCCGACGATCTGGAACACCTCGAACTCACCGCCGCGCGGCATCTGCAACAGGCTCACGAACGCCGACATCGCCACCGCTGGCACGCGGAAGATCGGCCGGGTCGCCCACGCGGCCAGCGGCACGATCGCCCACAGCAGATACCAGGGCTGCACCACGGGGAACAGCAGCACGATCGCGCCCAGCGAGACGCCCAGCGCGCCGACGGGGTGCAGGCGCCCGGTGCCGGTGGCGACGAGCATGCGCACCGTGACGAACGCGGCCGCCACCATGGCGATGGGCCGGGTGATGCTGAGCATCGCGGTGGTGTGGTCGCCCAGGCCCAGCAGGACGCCGCCGAATCCGGTGACGACGCCGATCGCGGTGGGCAGCGACATCCAGCTGCGCACCACGCTGGCGACGCTGAGGGTGAACATCCAGCCGAAGCCGAGCCCGCTCAGCGAACTGATCAGCGCGGTGGTGCCCAGCGCTATCGCCCCCAGGAACGCCGCCCACACGATGATCGCCCGCAAGCCGCCGCCGGCTCTGCGGACCAGCGCCATCCACACGAAGCCCATGGCCACCATCGAGGTGACCTTCACCGACGAGGACAAGGTGATGACCACCGCCCCGGCGATGAGCAGCGCGTAGGCGCGGCCGTCGAACGGGCGGGTGTCGTGCACGGCGCGCAGGCACAGCTCGAGGCCCGCGAGCATCAGGCCGAGCATCAGCGCGTCGTTGTGCACGCCGCCGACCAGGTGGAACAGCACCAGCGGGTTGGCCGCGCCCAGCCACAGCGCGCTCACCGGCGCCACACCGCAGCGCACCGAGAGCCGCGGCAGCGCCCACACGATGAGCGCGACGCCGGCCAGGGCCAGCAGGCGGTGCATCCAGACGCCGAAAATGATGTTGTCGCCGGTCAATTCGGCGATCCAGCGGCCGACCCACAGGAACAGTGGACCGTACGGGGCGGGGGTCTCGCGCCAGATGTTGGGCACGTTGCGGGTGAGGACGTTGTCGTTGCCGAGGGCCTGGCTCGGCCCCTCGGAGTACGGGTCGATGCCGCGCGCGGCGATCTCGCTCTGCGCGAGGTAGGAGTAGACGTCGTTGCTGAACATGGGCGGCGCCACGCACAGCGGCAGGATCCACAGCAGCAGGGTGCGGTCCATCTGCGACCGGGTGATGCGGTGGCGCGGCGAACCGCCCAGCCCGCCGACGGCGAACCGCCCGAGCAGCAGCCAGGCCAGTACCACCAGCGCCGTGCCGACCATGCACACCGCCAGCGAGCCGGTGTGGGCCCGCCCGAAGATCGCCACGATCCGCATCCCGGAGACCGGGTTCTGCAACACCGGCTGCGCGCCGACCCCCAGCGCGCTGATCACCATCAGCACCGCGCCGGTGGCGCCCAGCAGCCGGATGCGGTTGAACTGCTGCAACTCCCGCTGGTCCAGTGCGGGGACCTCCGACTCGTCGCGGTGCAGGACGGCGACCGAATGATCGGCGGCGGGCGCGTCGAGCCCCAGCGCCCGGCGCCCGAATCTCCTCGCCTTGCGCCGCACCTCCACGAGCCGCGCACTGTCTACAACCGCCACGGCAGGAAGCCTAGTGGGCGCGTGATCGGTACCGGTCCCGCAGGACCGCCCGCGCGGAACACCCGGTGCCCGTGCCCGCCTGTGGCGAAAGTCGCACCGGGGTGAGTGGCTCGCGCCGGAGAAATTCCGGCGAACGGCGGACGGCCGCACCGCCGCAGGCGGTTTCTAGCGCATAACCACATGTCAGGGCAGGTTCGCAAGGATTTCGGTCGCCGTGATGCCGCCGTGAGACGCACCGCGGCCGACGGCCTCGCGAACCCGCGGCACCCGTTGAGGGCGCGCATGCCCGTCCGGAACGGCATCCGGCCGGGCTCGGTATCGCCGCAAGTCAGGGCACCCTTATTAGATTTCGGGAACGAATTCCGACACACTGGTGTTGTGAAAACAGTGGGTTTGCGGAAGAGCGACGAGAGGACCGGCCGACGGGCCGGTGCCGCGTCCTCGGCTGCGCCCGCGGCGGGGACCGAGGGCCACACCCGGGCCGCCATCGTCCAGCTGCTGCTGGAGGAAGGCCCGATCACCGCGACCGCCATCGGCACCAAACTCGGACTGGCCCCGGCCGGTGTACGCAGGCATCTCGACGCGCTCATCGACTCCGGTCAGGCCAGGGCGGGCCGCTCGGCGCCGTGGCAGCAGAAGGGCCGTGGCAGGCCCGCCAAGCAGTATCAGCTCACCGCCGCCGGCCGCGGAACGCTGGGCCACGCCTACGACGATCTGGCCGGGGCGGCGATCCGCCAGCTCGGCGAGATCGGCGGCCAGCAGGCCATCACTGAGTTCGCGCGCAAACGGGCACGCACTATCGTGGCCGGGATCGAGCCGGTGACCGAGCACACGCCGGAGCGCACGGCCGCCAAGGCCGACGAGATCGCCGACGCCTTCACCGACGCCGGTTTCGCCGCGACCACCCGCAAGGTGGGCGCGGGCGTGCAGATCTGCCAGCACCACTGCCCGGTCTCGCACGTGGCCGAGGAGTTCCCGCAACTGTGCCAGGCCGAGCTGGAGGCGTTCCGCGAACTGCTCGGCACCCACGTGCAACGACTGGCCACCATCGCCAACGGCGACTGCGCGTGCACCACGCACGTGCCGCTGCTGACCCTGCCGATCGCCGCGGGCGACCGGTCGACAACTTCATCTCTCCCCGCCGCACAGCCCGCGGCGGACCGAACGAACGACTCCGGAAGGAGTGCCGAATGACGACGACCACCGACCAGGTGCAGCCGCTCACCCAGGAAGAGACGATCGCCTCGCTGGGCAATTACGGTTACGGCTGGGCCGATTCGGATGTCGCAGGCGCCAGTGCCCAGCGCGGATTGTCCGAGGCGGTCGTCCGCGACATCTCGGCGAAGAAGAGCGAGCCCGAGTGGATGCTCGACATCCGGCTCAAGGCGCTGCGGATCTTCGACCGCAAGCCGATGCCGAACTGGGGCTCCAACCTCGAGGGCATCGACTTCGACAACATCAAGTACTTCGTGCGCTCGACCGAGAAGCAGGCCGAGAGCTGGGAGGACCTGCCCGAGGACATCAAGAACACCTACGACAAGCTCGGCATCCCGGAGGCGGAGAAGCAGCGCTTGGTCTCGGGCGTCGCCGCGCAGTACGAGAGCGAAGTCGTCTATCACCAGATCCGTGAGGACCTGGAGCAGCAGGGCGTCATCTTCCTCGACACCGACACCGCGCTCAAGGAGCACCCGGAGATCTTCCGCGAGTACTTCGGCTCGGTGATCCCCGCCGGTGACAACAAGTTCTCCGCGCTGAACACGGCCGTGTGGTCGGGCGGTTCGTTCATCTACGTGCCGCCGGGCGTGCACGTCGACATCCCGCTGCAGGCCTACTTCCGCATCAACACCGAGAACATGGGCCAGTTCGAGCGGACCCTGATCATCGTCGACGAGGGCGCCTACGTGCACTACGTCGAGGGCTGCACCGCGCCGATCTACAAGTCCGACTCGCTGCACTCCGCGGTGGTCGAGATCATCGTGAAGAAGGGCGGCCGCTGCCGCTACACCACCATCCAGAACTGGTCGAACAACGTCTACAACCTGGTCACCAAGCGGGCCAAGGCCGAGGCGGGCGCGACCATGGAGTGGATCGACGGCAATATCGGCTCCAAGGTCACCATGAAGTACCCGGCGGTCTGGATGACCGGCGAGCACGCCAAGGGCGAGGTGCTCTCGGTCGCGTTCGCCGGCGAGGGCCAGCACCAGGACACCGGCGCGAAGATGCTGCACCTGGCGCCGCACACCTCCTCGACCATCGTGTCGAAGTCGGTGGCGCGCGGCGGCGGCCGTGCCTCCTACCGCGGCCTGGTGCAGGTCAACAAGGGCGCGCACGGGTCGAAGTCGACGGTGAAGTGCGACGCGCTGCTGGTCGACACGATCAGCCGGTCCGACACCTACCCCTACGTCGACATCCGCGAGGACGACGTCACCATGGGCCACGAGGCGACCGTCTCGAAGGTGTCCGAGGATCAGCTGTTCTACCTGATGAGCCGCGGTCTCACCGAGGACGAGGCGATGGCGATGGTGGTGCGCGGCTTCGTCGAGCCGATCGCCAAGGAACTCCCGATGGAGTACGCGCTCGAACTCAACCGCCTGATCGAACTGCAGATGGAAGGGGCCGTCGGCTGATGGCGACTGGTGTGATGGGAGCGGTCGAGGGCGAGAACCCGGCCCGGCCGGCTCAGAACCGGGGTGCCGCGGCGGCGGTCAACAAGGGCGAGGTCTTCACCTCCTACGACGTGAACGCGTTCGAGGTGCCGTCCGGTCGCGACGAGGAGTGGCGTTTCACCCCGCTGCGCAGGCTGCGTGGGCTGCACGACGGCACCGCCGTGCGCGACGGGCAGGCCGTCGTCGAGGTCACCGAGGTCGAGGGTGTCACCGTCGAGACGGTGGACCGCACCGACGCCCGCCTCGGCGAGGCCGGCGTGCCCGCCGATCGTGTCGCGGCGCAGGCGTATTCGGGGTTCGAATCGGCCACGCTGGTGTCGGTGGGTGCGGAGACCGAGGTCGCCGAGCCCGTCGTCGTCACGGTCACCGGCCCCGGTGAGGGCCGTACGGCCTACGGCCACTTGCAGATCCGGCTCGGCGCCTTCGCCGCCGCCACCGTGGTCCTGGACCAGCGGGGCAGCGGAACCTACGCCGAGAACGTGGAATTCGTGCTGGGCGACAGCGCGAAGCTCACCGTGGTCGCGGTCCAGGACTGGGCCGACGACGCGGTGAACGCCACCGCGCACCACGCCAGGCTGGGGCGCGACGCCACGCTGCGCCACACCGCCGTCACGCTGGGCGGCGACCTGGTGCGCCTGACCGGCACCGTGAAGTACGACGGCCCTGGCGGCGACGCCGAATTGCTCGGCCTCTACTTCGCCGACGCGGGCCAGCATTTCGAGCAGCGCCTGCTGGTGGATCATTCGCAGCCGCACTGCAAGTCCAACGTGCTGTACAAGGGTGCCCTGCAAGGCGATCCGGATTCCCCCAAGGGCGACGCCCGCACGGTGTGGGTCGGCGACGTGCTGATCCGCGCGGCGGCCGAGGGCACCGACACCTTCGAGGTGAACCGGAACCTGGTGCTCACCGACGGCGCGCGCGCCGATTCGGTGCCGAACCTCGAGATCGAGACGGGGGAGATCGCCGGCGCCGGACACGCCAGCGCCACCGGACGATTCGACGACGAGCAGCTGTTCTACCTGCGCGCCCGCGGCATCCCCGAGGACGCCGCCCGCCGCCTGGTGGTGCGCGGCTTCTTCCACGAGATCATCCAGAAGATCGCGGTCCCCGAGGTCAGGGAGCGGCTCGAGGCGGCCATCGAGGCCGAACTCGCCGCCATCGGCGTCTGACCACCGAAACCACAGCCCCCGCAAAGGAATTCCCATGACCACCCTGGAAATCAAGGACCTGCACGTCGAGGTCGCCAACCCCGACGAGTCGGGCGAGCCCATCAAGATCCTCAAGGGCGTCGACCTCACCGTGAAGTCGGGCGAGACGCACGCCATCATGGGCCCCAACGGCTCCGGCAAGTCGACGCTGTCCTACGCCATCGCCGGGCACCCGAAGTACACGGTGACCTCCGGCTCCATCACCCTCGACGGCGAGGACGTGCTGGAGATGTCGGTGGACGAGCGCGCGCGGGCGGGCCTGTTCCTGGCCATGCAGTACCCCGTCGAGGTGCCGGGCGTCTCGATGTCGAACTTTCTGCGCACCGCCGCGACCGCCGTGCGCGGCGAGGCCCCCAAGCTGCGCCACTGGGTCAAGGAGGTGAAGGAGTCGATGTCGGAGCTCGAGATCGACGCGGCCTTCGCCGAGCGCAGCGTGAACGAGGGTTTCTCCGGCGGAGAGAAGAAGCGCCACGAGATCCTGCAGCTGGGCCTGCTCAAGCCGAAGATCGCCATCCTCGACGAGACCGACTCCGGCCTGGACGTCGACGCGCTGCGCATCGTCTCCGAGGGCGTGAACAAGTACAAGGAGCGGGAGAACGGTGGCGTGCTGCTCATCACGCACTACACTCGCATCCTGCGCTACATCCAGCCGCAGTTCGTGCACGTATTCGTGAACGGGCGCATCGTCGCCGAGGGGGGGCCCGAGCTGGCCGAAGAGCTCGACGCCAACGGCTACGTCCGCTTCACGCAGACCGCGGCAGCTGGAGCCTGATATGACAGCGGCGCCCATCACGGGTCGCGCCCTCGACGTGGCCCGCATCCGGGCCGACTTCCCGATCCTGCACCGCACGGTGCGGGACGGGAAGCCGTTGGTGTACCTGGATTCCGGCGCGACCTCGCAGCGTCCCACCGAGGTGCTCGACGCCGAGCGCGCGTTCCTCGTGACCAGCAATTCGGCCGTGCACCGCGGTGCGCACCAGCTGGCCGAGGAGGCGACCGACGCCTACGAGGGCGCGCGCGCCGATATCGCGCGGTTCGTCGGCGTGGACCAGGGCGAGATCGTGTTCACCAAGAACGCGACGGAATCGCTGAACCTGGTCACCCACGCGTTCGGCGACGACCGGTTCCCCCACCACGTCGGCCCGGGCGACGAGATCGTCATCACCGAGCTCGAGCATCACGCGAATCTGGTGCCGTGGCAGGAGCTGGCGCGGCGCACCGGCGCGACGCTGAAGTGGTTCGGCGTCACGGATGACGGTCGCATCGACCTGGATTCGCTGGTGCTCTCGCCCGCGACGAAGGTCGTGGCCTTCACCCACCAGTCCAACGTCACGGGCGCGGTCGCGCCGGTGGCCGAATTGGTGCGCCGCGCACGGGAAGTCGGCGCTTTGACGGTGCTCGACGCGTGCCAGTCGGTGCCGCACATGCCGGTCGACTTCCGCGCGCTCGGTGTGGACTTCGCGGCGTTCTCGGGCCACAAGATGCTCGGCCCCTCCGGCGTCGGCGTGCTCTACGGCCGCCGCGCGCTGCTCGAGGAGACCCCGCCGTTCATCACCGGCGGTTCCATGATCGAGACCGTCTTCATGGACCACAGCACCTACGCCCCGCCGCCGCAGCGGTTCGAGGCCGGTGTGCCGATGACCTCGCAGGTGGTCGGGCTCGGCGCGGCCGTGCGGTACCTCGAGGCCCTCGGCATGGACGCCGTCGCGGCGCACGAGCACGCGCTCACCGACGCCGCGCTGGCCGGGCTGAGCGCGATCGAGGGCGTGCGGATCATCGGTCCCACCGAGAACGTCGAGCGCGGTGGCGCGGTGGCGTTCGTGGTGGACGGCATCCACGCGCACGACGTGGGCCAGATTCTCGACGACCAGGGCGTGGCGATCCGCGTCGGCCACCACTGCGCGTGGCCGCTGCACCGGCGCTTCGGCGTGGCCGCGACTGCGCGCGCGTCGTTCGCCGTGTACAACACGTTGGACGAGGTGGATGCGCTGGTCGCGGCGGTGCGGAAGGCTCAAAGCTTCTTCGGAGTTGCATAGACCATGCGCATGGAGCAGATGTACCAGGAAGTGATCCTGGACCACTACAAGCGGCCGCATCACCGCGGGCTGCGGGAGCCGTTCGGTGCCGAGGTGCACCACGTGAACCCCACCTGCGGTGACGAGGTGACCCTGCGCGTGCACCTGGACGACAACGGTGACGTCGCCGACGTCTCCTACGACGGGCAGGGCTGCTCGATCAGCCAGGCCGCCACCTCCATCCTCACCGATCAGGTGATCGGGCTGCCGGTGCAGCAGGCGCTGAAGGTGGTCGACTCCTACAACGAGATGATCTCCAGCCGGGGTACCGTCGAAGGTGACGAGGACGTCATCGGCGACGGCATCGCCCTGGCGGGCGTGGCGAAGTACCCGGCGCGGGTGAAATGCGCGCTGCTGGGCTGGATGGCGTTCAAGGACGCGGTGATTCGGATTACCTCCGAACGAGAAGGGCAGGCGTCATGAGTGAGACACCCGTGACCGAGGCGGAGCCCGCCGAGCAGGTGGAGCTGTCCGCCGAGCAGATCAAGCACCTCGAGGACATCGAGGAGGCGATGCGCGACGTCGTCGACCCCGAACTCGGCATCAACGTCGTCGACCTCGGGCTCGTCTACGGCATCAGCGTGGAGAACGAGATCGCCAAGCTGGACATGACCCTGACCTCGGCGGCGTGCCCGCTGACCGACGTCATCGAGGACCAGTCCCGCAACGCGCTGGTCCGCTCCGGCCTGGTCGAGGACCTCGAGATCAACTGGGTGTGGATCCCGCCGTGGGGTCCCGACAAGATCACCGAGGACGGCCGCGAACAACTGCGCGCCCTCGGCTTCACGGTCTAGCAATCGCCTTCGGCGCGGCGGCTCCTCCCGGGGCCGCCGCGCCGTCGCGTTTCCGGTCGTCGGATGAGTTCGCCCGCCGGTCCGGTCTCCTCGACCGAGGGGCGAGGCCGCGGTGACGTCGCCGAACTCTCGGCGCCGGCGTGACGTACCTCGTTCTCGGCGTGCGCGCGCTCGCTCAGCGGGTCAGCAGGGCGATCAGCACCACGAGCAATGGGACGAGCAGCGCCAGGCCGAAGATCACGTACAGACCCGAGCGGCCGGGACGCTGCTGCGGTTCGAACCCCGCCGCGCCCGCGCTGTAGATCGTGTGCGGCGCGGCGTAGTACAGCCAGACCGGTCCGCGCGTGGTGTCGAAGTTCAGCGACGCCTTGCCCACCCGCCAGAGAACGTACTGGGACCAGAAGTGGATGGTGTAGTGGCCGGGTGGCAGCGTGATCGAGCCGAGCCCGTGCTCCACCCGGATGCGCAGGCCGAGCGGCGCGATCTCGGCCATCATCGGCAGGGCGTGCCAGCGTGGGCGCAGGGGCTCCTCCGCCCCGATGTGAACGGGGACCTGCGGCGGCGCGGGCTGGTGCGCGGGTGGTTGGTGCGGCGGATTCCACTGGTACGACACGTCGGTAGACGTTAGCGCGGCGTCGGCTGCGCGGAACCGCCCACCGAAAGAGGGGCTGGTAAGGGCCTTGCCGCCGCCCTACCTCGAGTAGATGAGGACAACCGCGACGCTGGGTGCGCTCGGTGCGGCCGTGGCGCTGGTGCTGGGGAGTCCGGCCGCGCAGGCACCGGCCGACCTGCGGGTGTGGGTGCGGTGCGGGTATCCGCAGCAGTTGCAGATCGCCGTGCACAACGCGGGGCCTGGTCCCGCGCGCGGCGTCGTGGCCCGGTACTGGGTCGCCTTCGGGGTGGCGGGGGAGTAGCGCGCCGAGGTCGTCGAGCCGGGGCGGACGGCGCTGTTCGACCTCGCGGGGATCCGTCCGGTGGAACCGGTCGCCGCCTCGGTCACCGCCGACACGCCCGATCCGAACCCCCTGGACAACCAGGGCCTCTACCCGCACCTGTACTTCCCGGTCCATCCGATGCCCTGCCTCGACTTCTGAGCGCCCGCGCGAAAACCCCTCGGGATATGGACATTCCGGGCGCGGTCGGGGAAGATCGCGGCGTTCAAGGTTCGTCGGACGGGAGAGTCGTTGTGTCCGTGATGGGTAAGTCGGCGGTGGCGGTGTTGTCGGCCACCGCGGTGATCGGGGTCGGGGCCGGACCAGCGGGAGCCGCCGGGCAGTACTACGGAACGCTGGCGCTGTCGCCGAGCACCGGAAAAGTCGTCGCGGCCATGGACCACGCCAGCAAGGTGAAGGCCGACGCCGCCGCGATCCGCGAATGCGGCGTCTACGACTGCGATCTCGTGCTCCAGGTGGTGGACGGCTGCGGCGCCATCGCGCGCGGCGCCGACGGCCGGTACGGGTGGGCGGCGGCCGGATCGCTCGCCGAGGCCGAACGGTTGGCGGTGGAGTCGCTGGGGCAGAGCGCGCCCCCGTTCCCCGACCTCGGCAGCGCCGCGCCGCGGCCCGCCGACGTGGCGATTTCCGCCTGCACGCAGAACGCGCGATAAACGATTTGGACATCTCCTCCCCGTCCACAATGATCTGAGGGGAATCGTTTTCTGAACGGGGAGGAAAGTCTATGTCCTTGTCGCGCAAGAGGATCGCGTGCGCGATGGCCGCGGGGGCCGTGCTCGCCGCGACCGGGTCGCTCGCGGCGGCCCAGGCGGAGCCGATCGAGGCCGCCAGCGGCAACCTGCACGGGGCGATGGCGGTGTCGCGCGACACCGGCGCCGTCTCCTACGCCGTGAACTACGCCTCGCAGGGCGCGGCGAACGCCAACGCCATCGCCGAATGCGGCGCGCGGGACTGCCAGGTGGTCGTCGAGTTCCGCAACGCGTGCGGCGCGGTGGCCCAGGGCGCCGACGGCCGCCTCGGCTGGGCGTGGGACCGCACCAAGCCCGACGCCGAGCGCCGGGCCATCGACGTGCTCGGCTGGAGCGCGCCGCCGTTCCCCGACCTGGGCAGCGCCTCGCCGCGCCCGGCGCACACCGTGCTCTCGGCCTGCACCTCGAACGTGGGCTGACCTGCGGTAACCGCGACCGCCCTCCCCGTCCGGGAACGGACGGCGGAGGGCGGGTTGCCGAATCGTGATCTTGTTGAGGATCATGGTGCTGTGTTGCTATCAGACGGTGTGATCACGCTGCGCCCCATCGCGGTCGACGACGCCCCGGCTCATCTGGCCGGTGAGGACGCCGAGCTGGTGCGCTGGCTCAACGACGGCCCGGGCACACCCGAGGGGGTGCGGGCCTACTTCGAGGAGCGCGTGGCCGACTGGGAATCCGACGGCGCCACCCGCACCTTCGCCATCCTCGAACAGGAGGGCGGCGCCCTCGTCGGCACCCTCGACGTCGAGGTCGAGCAACCCTTTCTCGCCAAGGGCCAGGCGAATCTGGCCTACGGCATCTACCCGCAGTGGCGCGGCCGCGGCCTGGCCACCCGCGCCGTCATCCTCGGCTGCCGCTTCCTCGCCGCCGCGGGCATGGCCGACGAGGCCGTCCTGCGCATCGACCCCTCCAACGCCGCCTCCGTGGCCGTCGCCCGCCGCGCCCGCTTCCGCTACCTGCGCGGCACCGACGAACCCGGTGAGGGCCGCCTCGACTGGTACATCCAGGCCGTGTAGGCCCTCGCGCGATCTGGGCGAATGTCCAGATATGACTGCCGTGGGTGGGCGGGATATGTCAAGGTGTTCGCAACGATCTCGTCGGTGAAGGTGGTGTCGTGCGGGCCGCTCGTCTTCTCGCCCTGGTGTTTCCTCTGATGGTGCTCGGGGTGCCCGTGTCCGCGGTGGCCGAGCCGGCCGCGCTGAACGACTGGCACTGCCGCCCGTCGGCGGAGCAGCCGCGGCCGGTGGTGCTGGTGCACGGGATCGCCGACGGGGTGGGGGCGTGGCGGGACCTCGCGCCGCGCCTGGCCGAGCGCGGCAGATGCGTGTTCGCGCTGGAGTACGGCAAGGACCCGCGGACATTCGGGCAGGTCAACGGGTTCGCGCCGCTGGCGCAATCGGCGGCGGAGATCGCGGCGTTCGCCGAGCAGGTCCGGGAGCGGACCGGGGCCGCGCGGGTGGATCTGGTGGGGCACTCCGAAGGCGGGCTGCTGTCGCTCGTCGTGTCCCGTGAGCTGGGCGCCGAGAAGGTGGGCACCGCCGTGCTGCTGGCGCCGCCGACGCACGGTACGACGCTGGGCGGATTGGTCACCGCCGTGGACGAGGCTGGTCTGCGCCCCGCCGCCGAGTACGTGCTGCGCGCCAATGTGTGCCCGGCGTGCGCCGATATGGTGCGCGGTTCGCGGTTCATCACCGAACTCACGGCGCCGCCGATCGCGGCGCCCGGTGTGCGGTACACGATCCTGGCGAGCGCGCACGACCAAGTGTCCAGCCCGGGGGGCATGGTCTCGTTCATCGAGGAACCGGGTGTGGTCAATCTCCTCGCCGAAAACCGGTGGCCCGACGGTGGTTTCGCGCACGGCACGCTGCCGCAGGATCCGCGCGTCCTCACCTGGGTCACCGATCTGCTGACTCGCTGAGCGAGCCGGAACAGCCGAACCGAGCAACTATGTCATGACCGGCGCGCCCCGCGCTGCCCGTGGAATTCGGGCGTTGCGGAGGCGGCGGGCGGGCCGGATGCTGGGCACGCTGCCGGGTGCTGAACGGCCCGGCAGGTGTTCGGCGGGAGCGTGATTCGGTGTCTGCGGGGTGGCGAGACGGGAGATCGCCTTGCCAATCGCGGTGTTTCGCCAGCGCACACGCGAAACAGCCGATAGGCAGGTGGATTCAGTGAAGACAGGAATCAGGAACCTCGTGGTGGCGGCGGTCGGGGTGCTGACCGCGGTCGCGTTCGCCGGGGTGGTGATCCCCGCGCAGGTGGGCGCGCAGCCCGCGGCGGCGTGTTCGACCACGCCGACGAATGGGACCGAGCGGCGGGACATCGACGACAGGCCGTACAACCTGTTCGTGCCGGAAGGCATTTCCGGGTCGGCCCCGCTGATCGTCGCTCTGCATGGTGGGCGGAGCAATCCGAACACCATCGAAACCCAGATGGGGTGGACCGAGTTCGCGAAGACGAACAAGGTGATCGTCGCGTATCCGCGCGGGAGCAAGAAGGAGGGGCTCGAGCACGAAGACTTCTGGGCGTGGGAGTTCGCGCGCAACACCGGCCCCGACGTGCCGTTTCTGCGCGAAGTGATCACCGAGATCTCCGGCACCTACTGTGTGGCGCGGGACCGGGTGCATGTCGCGGGGCACTCCAACGGCGGGCAGATGACCACCCGAATCGTGTGTGAGGCGGACGATCTCATCGCCTCGGCCGCTGTGTGGGCGGGGCCGAAGGGCGCGTGGGATCTCGCGGACTGCCCCACCACCCGCCCCGTCGCGTTCGGCGTGATGCTCAACGACAACGATCCCTTCATCATGCAGGTGGTCGCCGAGCAGCACCGCGACCACTGGCGCGAGAAGAACAACTGCGGCGCCGAGCAGAGCGAATCGGGGCCGGGAGTGCTGCGGGGGCAACGATTCCCGTGCGCGGCCGGCACCGAGGTCGTCTACCGCCTGTACGACGGACCCGATAATCCGTGGCTCGCCCACGACTGGCCCACGGGCGCGCGGGGCGCGGACGTGCGCAACCGGATGTGGCAGCTGTTCGACGCCAACCGGCACCCGTCGCAGTAGGGGACGGAGGTCCGGTGCGGCGCGAACCGCACCGGACTTCGCCGGAGTCGAATCTTGTTACCTGCTAACGCGGTTCGGCCCCGATCGGCGGCATCTGTCCGTGGAAGCGCTCGTGCCCTGGCCGCTCGCGCCGCCGATTGCGACCGCCTTGTCGAAGGCTGTGCCGAGCAGATGGTGCTGGTGCTCACCGCGCTCGCGGACGTACCCGCCGGGCGGCGCCTGCGACAACGACCCAAACTGACGTGCCTGAGTTCAGCTGAGGGGATCTCTGCTGTCGACAGTGCGGGTTCGGCCATCCCGGTCCAGGACGGCGGACCGGATGTCGGGCGACCATTCGACATACTCGATCTCCGCGCCGTCCGGGTGCCGCGCGTACAGGAATCGCCCGCTGGCCGATTCGAACGGCCCGCCGGTGACGGCGCCGCCGACTTCGGCGACGAACGCCGCGGCGCGCCGAGGTCGTCCACCACGAGCGGGCCGACCGTGGTGCGGTAGGCGTCGACGGCGGCGGGTGGCCCCGCGATCAGCAGTAGGTCGCCCACGGCGGCGAGTTCGGCGTCGGCGAACGGGAATCGCAGGTCGGCGGGCCTGCCGACGAGCCGTTCGTAGACGGGCAGCGCGGTATCGAGGGCGGTGACGAACAGGCGGGCGTAGGTCTTGAGGATCTGCACCTCCCGCACGCTACGGCGGGTGCTTACGATAGGTAAGTACGCACATTCGAGTAAGAGGTACCCGTGTCCGCCCACCCGACCGACCGCGACCTCGCCGACGCCCTGGCCCGGCGAATCTTCGCCACCCTGTCGACGAAGTGGGCGCTGACGGCGCTCGAGGCACTCGCCGACGGCCCGCGCCGCTTCGCCGAACTCCACCGCGCCCTCGACGGCATCAGCCACAAGATGCTCACCCAAACCCTGCGCGCCCTGGAATCCGACGGACTCGTCGCCCGCCACGACCACGCCACCGCCAACCCGCGCGTGGACTACGCGCTGACCCCGGCCGGGTCGGAGTTGCTGGCGACGGTGTATGGCCTGTGCGCGTGGTCGCGAACGCATCTCGACACGTTGCTGGGGATCGGCGAGCGCTGAGGTCCGCGGGCTACTCTCTGTCCCGCGGACCTCCCACGATCTACCTCCGCAATACCTTGCGCGCCAACCAGTTCCCGAAGAACTGAATCCCCTGCACCCCCGCGATGATGATCAGCGTCGCCACCAGCGTGACCTGCCAGTCGAACCGCTGGTACCCGTACACCAGGGCGAAGTCGCCGAGTCCGCCGCCGCCGACGGTGCCCGCCATGGCCGACATGTCGACGATCGCGATCACCACGAACGTGTAGCCGAGGATGAGCGGGCCGAGGGCCTCGGGGATCAACAGGGTGAAGATGATTCGCAGTGGTCCGGCGCCGACGGCGCGCGCCGCCTCTATGACGCCGGGATCGACGGTCACCAGGTTCTGCTCCACGATCTTCGCCGCCCGCGCCGAGGGCAAGGACGATCCCACGCTGCTCGCCGTCGCGCGGCTCTACCACGACCCGGAGGTCGAGGCCGCGGTGCAGGCCGAGACCGGCTACCAGGGCATCTTCAAGACCAACGATCCCGCCGATCTCCAGGCGACGCCGGCCGAACTGCAGGAGCACTTCCGGAAGTAGCTTGGGATCGCGGCCAAGGGCGATCGATCGCGCGTTGTGAGTTGCCCAAGGATCGCGCTCGGCTCCGGTGCGCGCGCCGCCGGCTTCCTACGCTCGGCCGTGGCTGTATCGGATGTCGGAAGGCGGCTACATGGTCGGCACGCGGGAGAAGCTCGAGCATTTGCGCGGGGTGCTGGCGGTGGCCGCCGAACCGTCGGGGGCGACGGGCATCGCCAAGCGCGAAGCCAAAGGCATTCCCAGCGCACGGGAACGGGTGAACTCCCTGCTCGACGCCGGAACGTTCATCGAGATCGGCGCGCTGGCCCGCACACCGGGCCAGCCCGACGCCAAGTACGGCGACGGTGTGGTGACCGGGCACGGCCGCATCGAGGGCAGGCCGGTGGTGGTGATCGCGCACGACCAGACCGTCTACGGCGGCTCGGTCGGAGAGATGTTCGGGCGCAAGGTCGCTCACATCCTGAAGTTCGCCTACGAGAAGGCGTGCCCGGTGGTCGCGATCAACGATTCCGGCGGCGCCCGCATCCAGGACGCGGTCACCTCACTGGCGTGGTTCGCCCATATGAGCCGCCGCCAGGAGCGGTTGTCGGGTTTCGTGCCGCAGGTCTCGATCATGCTCGGCAAGTGCGCGGCCGGTTCGGTGTACGGGCCGGTGAACACCGATGTGCTTGTGGCGACGGAGAATTCGTACATGTTCGTCACCGGTCCGGAAGTGATCAAGGCGGTGACGGGGGAGGACGTGACCCCCGACGAGCTGGGCGGTGCGCGCGTGCAGGCTGCCAACGGCGTGATCCACCACGTGGCCGCCACCGAGCGCGACGCGTTCGACTGGGCGCGAAAGTACTTGAGCTACTTGCCGTCCAGCTGCCTGGAGCAGGCTCCGATCGTGAATCCCGGTCTGGAGCCCGAGATCACCGCCACCGACCTGGAACTCGAGCGGATCATCCCGGACTCCGACCGCGCCGGCTACGACATGCACGACATCCTGCTGCGCATCTTCGACGACGGCGACTTCCACGAGATCCGGGCCGAGACGGCCGCCAACCTCATCACCGGTTTCGCGCGCGTGGACGGGCGCAGCGTGGGCGTGGTGGCCAATCAGCCGCTGGTGCTGGGCGGCGCGGTGGACGCGAAATGTTCCGACAAGGCAACGCATTTCATCCGGCTCTGCAACGCCTTCGGACTGCCGCTGATCTTCGTGGTGGACACGCCCGGCGTGCTGCCCGGCGTGGAGGAGGAGCGCAACGGCGTGATCGTGCGCGGCGGGCGGGTGTTCCGCGCGATCATCGAGGCGACCGTGCCGATCGTGAACCTGGTGGTGCGCAAATCCTACGGCGGCTCCTACGGTTTCATGGCGTGCAAGCAGCTCGGCGCGGACATCAGCCTGGCCTGGCCCACGGCGCGCATCGCGGTGATCGGCGCGGAGAGCGCCGTCGACCTGGTGGGCCGCCGCCAGCTCATGCAGGTGCCGGAGGATCAGCGGGCCGCGGTGCGCGAGTACATGATCGATCAATACAACGCCACCGTCGCGACGCCGTGGATCGCCGCCGAACGCGGCTACATCGACGCGGTGATCGAACCCTCGCGCACGCGTTTGGAATTGCGATCGGCGCTGCGGCTGCTGCGCGACAAAGACGTGGTGACCGACCACAATCCGCGCAAGCACAGCCTGTACCCGATGTAGTCAGCGGCGGCGGGTCAGGCGCAGGCGCGCGATGCGGTTGCCGTCGAATTCGCTGACGGTGAGCCGATTCCCGTCGACGGTGATGCTGTCGCCGAGGCGGGGGAGCCGGCGCAAGTGGTGCAGGACGTAG
Source organism: Nocardia puris (assembly GCF_003315035.1). Lineage (GTDB taxonomy): Bacteria > Actinomycetota > Actinomycetes > Mycobacteriales > Mycobacteriaceae > Nocardia > Nocardia puris. The sequence goes on along the minus strand of NZ_QNRE01000001.1, from coordinate 141,849 downwards.
CCCGCGACGGTCTCGTACGGCCCCTCGGCGAGGGTGATACCAGTGAGGTGGGTGAAATCGTCGAGCAGGAGCAGGCCGTCGACCTGCTGGTGCGGCGGCGGGCCGTCCGGGCCGGGCACGGGCGGTGGAATCGGCTCGGCGGGCTCGAACTCGTCACCGATCTCGCCGACGATCTCCTCCACGATGTCCTCGACCGTCACGATGCCCGCGGTGCCGCCGTATTCGTCGATGACGGCGGCGATCTGGGCGTTCTCGCGCCGCAGCGCGGTGAGCGCGGCGAGCACGGGTTTGGCGCCCGGCATCGCGGCGATCGGGCGGCACACCGAGGCGACGGTGGCGTCGTCGTCGGCGGCGAGCAGATCGCGCAGGTGCACGAAACCGAGTAGATCGTCGGCGTTCACGCCGATCACGGGGTAGCGGCTGTGGGCGGTCGCCAGCGCGGTGGCGCGCGCGGCGGTGATCGGGGTGTGCGCGTGCAGGAAATCGACCTCGGTGCGGGGACGCATCACCTGGGTGAGCCTGCGGTCGCCCGCGTCGAAAAGTTCCGAGTGCATGAGCCTTTCGTCCTCGGGGACGGCGCTGTGGCCCAGCACCAGATCGCGCAGCTCCTCGTGGGTGATGTCCTCGTTCTTCACCGAGGGATCGCCGCCCAGCACGCGCACCAGGGCGTCGGTGGAGACCGAGAGCAGCCAGATCACCGGGCGCATGAGGGTGGCGAACCGGTCCAGCGCGGGGGCGGTCACCAGCGACGTCGCGGAGGCGCGTTGCAGCGCAAGGCGTTTGGGCACAAGCTCGCCCAGCACCAAGGACAGGTACGAGACCAGCAGCGTCGTCATGATCACCGCGACGGCGTCGGCAGAGCCGCCGGGCAGCCCCCACGCGCGCAGGGTGGGCGCGAGATCCGGGGCCAGCGCGGACGCCCCGTAGGCGGCGGAGAAGAAGCCCGCGACCGTGACGCCGATCTGCACGGCGGAGAGGAACCGGTTGGGGTCGCGGGCGAGTGCGGCGGTGCGGGCCCCGCGCCTACCGCGCCGGGACAGCCGCCGGATCTGACTTTCCCGCAGCGTCACCAGCGCGATCTCGGTCGCCGCGAACACCCCGCCGAGCAGGACGAACAGCAGCACCAGACCGAAGTCGAGGAGCGTGTCGGCGCTCATCGCACCGCACCCGTCGCGTAGCGGGGCGCTCTCGGGCCCGGACTGTCGTCCATGATCCTTCCGTCTCGACGATGGACTCCAGTGTAGAGAGAAGCCGACAAAACGGACAGGGTGGCGGGAGTCCGGTTCCGGGTCAGGTGGGCTCGACCCGCGACGTGTCCGCCCGCACAGTGTGCCGTGGGCCGGCGCGCCTACTTGCGTGCGAAGCGCTCCCGCAGCGGTGTGCGCGGTGCGCCCGTGACCCGCATGCCCAGCAGGATCCGGAGCGTGAGCCCGATCAGGTGGGCCAGCCCGGCCAGCGTCGACCGGCTTCCCAGCACGCTGCGCACGGTGGTGGTCTCGCCGGCGGGCAGCGGACGATCCTCGAAACGGTCGGCGAGCCACGCGAACATCAGGGGCGCGGCGAAGATCGCGAGGCTGAGGTGTTCGCTGAGGCGGTCGCGCAGATAGGTGACGTGGGCACCCCCGGCCCGGTAGCGCTCGACCTGGCCGTCCACGTCGTCCACCGAGATGATCTGGTCGTACACGCCCTGCACGACGAACATCGGCATGGCCGGCGTCCGTCGCCCGAGCTGCAGACTCTGCATCAGGTCGACGATCTCGGGGCGGGCCAGCACGTCGGCGAGCGGTGTGGTGGTCAGATCGTCCCAGTCCATGCGCATATTCCGCACGACGGCGACGACAGTGGTGCGGCCCGCGATGTCGTCCAGGCGGCGTTGCGCGTCGGTGGTCGCCACGTCCTCGAGCGCCGCGCGCAGTGCGGGGGAGACCCGCCGCAGGCCCGCGACCACCAGACCGGGCAGCCCCGCGTGCAGCGATTTGTTCAGCCGCAGGAACGTCGAGGCCGGATCGCCCACGGGCGCGCCCGCGACGGCGCCGACGATGTTCAGCTCCGGCGCGTAGGCGGCCGCCATCTCGGCCGCCCAGGATGTCGCCATCCCGCCACCGGAATACCCGAACAGGCCGATCCGCGTGCCGAACGGCAGACCCAGCGGTGCGAAGGCGAGGGTGGCGCGCACGCCGTCGAGCACCCGGTATCCGGGCTCGCGCGGCGCGCCGAACGCGCCCTGCATACCCTCGTGATCGGCGACGCTGACGATCCAGCCGCGTTCGAGCGCGGCCGCGATCAGGAACGGGAACTCGAACTGCGGTACCGAGCCGAGCGCCCGCGCGCCGTGGCGCAGCGAGTACGAGGGGAAGCAGCGCGAGGAGACCGCGTCGATGGCGCATTGGAACGCGACGACCCGGCGCGGCGCGTCGTCGGCGGTCTCGGGCACCAGCACGGTGGTCACCGCCGTGTCGGGCTTCCCGTCCAGATCCGTGGTGCGATACAGCAGCTGCCACGAGGTGATCGGCTGCCGGACCAGGCCGAACGCGCTGAGCGTTGCGGTGCGGACGTGCAGAATGGTCCCCGGCGCGGTCGCCTCCCAGCCCGCGGGTGGGAGGTAGAAGGGGTCCGCCTCGGGCAGAAGTGGCTGCCGCTCGTCGGGGAAGGGGATCGGTTCCTGGGGTGCGTCATACCTCGCGACGTCGGCTTCGACGGTCATGATGTCCCTTCCGGGCGGCGGCCCACGATGGCCGTCGCCGCACTGGTGGCCGCCGGAGTGCGGCGGTCCCGGTCGCCGGTGCACGGGGAACCGGACGGGTCCCCATGATCGAATTGTCCGTGCCCTGCGGTGTCCCAGTCACTGCACGCAGGTGAGAATCCTGGCTCGCCCGATTCGTTTCCCGTCACAGTGCGCACGGCCTCACCTGGCACAACGCGGTCGGCTCCGATCCACTTCCCGGTTACCGGAGGTTTTCCGGACGGTTGTGCGAGGGTGATCGGGTGGCCGATATGAACAAGCGTCCAGATCTTGGAGTGAACCGGCGGCGATTCCTGGCGACCTCGGCGGTCACCGCCTCGGCCACCGTGGCGCTCGGCGCGGGACGGGCCGGTGCCACGGCGCCGGTGTTCGCCCACGGTGTCGCCTCGGGAGATCCGTTGCCGGACAGGGTGATTCTGTGGACGCGGGTCTCGGATGTGGATGCTCCGATCGCGGTGCGATACGAGGTCGCGCGCGACGAAGGATTCGGTGCCGTCGTCACCAGCGGCACCGTAACCGCCACGGCAGCAGGGGATTTCACGGTCAAGGTCGACGCGTCCGGCCTCGCTCCCGGCACCCGGTACTTCTACCGATTCACGGTGGGCGGGGTGACCTCACCGGTCGGGCGCACCGCGACCGCGCCGAGCGCGGGCGCCACGCCGGAGGTATTTCGCGCGGCCGTGGTCTCCTGCTCCGATTACCAGGCGGGCTACTTCTCCGCCTACCGGCACCTCGCCGCGCGCGACGACCTCGACGTGGTCATCGAATTGGGCGACTACCTCTACGAATACGGCGCCGACCACGCGATCGTGCGTGCGCACGAACCCGCGCACGAAATGGTCACGCTCGCCGACTACCGCACCCGCCACGCCCAGTACAAAGCCGATCCGGACCTGCAAGCCGCCCACGCCGCGCATCCGTGGATCTGCACGTGGGACGACCACGAATTCACCAATAACGCGCACTCCCTCGGCGCCGACAACCACGATCCCGCCACCGAGGGTGACTGGAATGCGCGCCGCGCGACCGCGAAGCAGGCCTACCTCGAGTGGATGCCGGTGCGGCCCAACGGTGATCGCATCTACCGCAGGCTCCGCTACGGGACGTTGCTCGAACTCTCCATGCTGGACCTGCGCACCTACCGCAGCGCGGAACTGACCGCCGGAGCGGGCTCCGCGCGCGCTGCCGACCCGGACCGCACCATTATGGGCGCGGAGCAATTCGCCTGGGCGGCAGCGGGAATCGAGTCGAGCCCGGCGATCTGGAAGCTGATCGGCAATTCGGTGATGATCGCGCCGCTGCAACTGCCGCTGCTGGATCCCCGGCTCGCCGAGGCGGTGGCGGCGACCATCGGCTCCGAATCGTTCCCGGCGTCGGGCCAGGGTCTCGGGATCAACCTGGATCAATGGGACGGGTTCAGCGCCGAGCGGCACCGGCTGCTCACCCGCCTCGCCGGGATCACCGGTGTCGTGTTTCTCACCGGCGACATCCACTCGTCCTGGGCCAACGACGTGCCGCTCGACACCCCCGCCTACCCGGCCACCCCGCCGGTCGCCGTCGAGTTCGTCGCCACCTCGGTCACCTCCCAGAACGCCGACGACTTCCTCGGTCTGCCCCCGCGCACGGTCACCCTCGGCGCCGAAGCCGCGATCCGCGCCGCCAACCCCCACGTGCGCTACCTCGACTTCGACTCCCACGGCTTCTCCGTCCTGGAAGTCACCCCGGCCCTCGCCCGCATGGACTGGTTCTACGTGTCGCACCCGACCGACCCGGCGGCGACGTTGCGCCACGGGGCGGCGTACGAAACCGGCCACGGGGGAACGGGTTCCGCGCCGATGGGGGTGCGGGCGGTGGTGTGAGCGGGCTCCGCAGGCCGAACCGGGCGACCGACCCGATTCGGCGACGGCGTGCGGCGTGGATGCTCCGGCGCGGCGGTGAATCGGCCGCGTGAGCCGGTGGGATCACCAGGGTTGATGTCGACGAGCTAGGTACCGGTACGCGCCGCCGCGGTGTCGGGCGTCCCCTGCCGAGGCTGGTCGATGGACGGCCGATCGGTGCGGCGTTGGGTTCGCGTGTCGGAGCACGGACGGCGGGGCGGTTCGCGGTGGTCGTGGGCGGCGTCGGCTTGTCGGCAGACTCGGAGCTCAGCGAGTTCCGCGCCCGTCGCCCGCGAGGCGGCCTCGGCGGATCAAGTCGCGTTTGGTGCCGGGGGCGATGGGTGGGAGGGCGGCGTCGTCGGCGGCGTCGGGGTCGTTCGGGTTGGGGCGCACGAACAGCGTGACGGTGGCGGCCGGGTGGAAACCGCGCCGCGTCATGAGGGTCGCCGAGGCGGTGTTGGAGCTCTCCACGTCGGTGACGATGCGCCGTGCGCCGCGCGCGAACAGCGCCGCCGAGCACGCTTCCACCAGGCGTCCCGCGATGCCGTGGCCCTGCATATCGGGCGCGACGGCGATCCACTCCAGATAGCCCCAGTCGTCGCGCAACTCGAATTCCATGGAGCCGAGCACGAATCCGACGACGCGGTCGGAATCCAGCGCCACCCAGCAGGCGTTGTCCGGACTGTCCAAGTGCTCGGCGACGCTGGTGAGCGACCACGACGTGTAGGGCTTGGTGCCGGTGTCGAACACCTGGTGGCCGAGATCGAGGACCTGGCGCAGGTGGCCGAGACCCATCGGGACGATCGCTACGTCGGCATCCATGCCGACAGTTTGCCAGCTGGTGGCGGGGCCGGGCGCAGGCTCGCGCGCGAGGTGCCGAATCCGGGGTTGTATCCGGTACCCGGGTACAGGCTCAGCATCGAATCACGGGGCCACCACCGGCCTCGACAGGCAGGAAGGTACAGGTCATGGCCTCGCGATCAGAGCGCCCGGACGCGGTGTGGACCGACGTCGACGCGTGCACGCTCCCCACCCCCGAACGCCCGGTGCGGCTCGCCGAGTTCGACACGCTGTTCGCCACCTCGGTGCGCCGCGTGGACCGGGTCGCGCCCACGCTGTTGCGCCTCGAACTCGACGGCGCCGCCGAGGCGACGGCGCGCGATCTCGCGGCGCGCGAATCCGGTTGCTGCTCGTTCTTCACGTTCCGATTCGCGGCCTCGGGCGCGCGGACGGTGCGCATGGACGTGGAGGTGCCCGCCACGCGCGTCGACGTGCTCGACGGGTTGGCGAGCCGCGCGGGGGAGGCGCGGGCGTGAACGGGCCGGAAACCGGACTGCGCACCGGCGAACTCGCGGCGGCGGCCGGGGTGAACGCGCAGACGTTGCGGTACTACGAGCGGCGCGGGTTGCTGGCCGAGCCGCGCCGCTCGCTGGGCGGCCACCGCCTGTATCCCGAGGACGCGGTGACGCTGCTGCGGGTGATCAAGGCGGCGCAGCGGCTCGGGTTCACCCTCGACGAAGTCGCCGAACTCCTCGAGGTCACCCGCGCGCGCCGCCGCTCGGATGCCGGATTGCAGGCGCGGGCCGCGGCCAAACTGGCCGAGATCGACGCGAAACTCGCCGATCTGCGGGCGGTCCGCGACACCCTGAGCGCCGCGCTGGCCGCCGGCTGCGACGACCTGCTCGTCTGCGGCGCGAGCCCCGAATGCCCGATCCCGATGGACGTCGACGACGTGCGGGACGGAGGACGCTGTGGGTGCTGAATCCCGTACTCCCCGCCGGTGGCTCGCGACGATCGGCGTGGGCGCGGCGATCTGCGTCGGCTGCTGCCTCGTTCCGCTGCTGGCGGACCTCGGTATCGCCGGCGGTGGTGTCGCGCTGCTGAGCATGTCGTGGTGGGAGCCGCTGGGGTTCGTGTTGATCGCGGTCGGTGTGGTGGGAGTGGTCTGGTCGAGGGTGCGCGCGAGCCGGCGGGAGTGCGGGGCGAGCGGAGGCTGTTCGAGTGAGTCCGGGTGCGGTTGCGTCACCGCGTGATGGTGCGGCCCGCCTAGCGCTATGCCCCCTTGCGTGTAGCGGTCTTCTTGGCCGGGGCCTTCGCCGCCGTGGTCTTCTTGGCCGCGGCTTTCTTCGCCGGAGCCTTCTTCGCGGCGGTCTTCTTGGCGGGCGCCTTCTTCTCCGCTTCGGCGCCGCGCCGCCCGCTGGCCTCCAGGCTGCGTTGCAGGGCGGCCACCAGGTCCACCACCTCGGCGTCCATCTCCGCCGGCTTCTCCTCCGGTTCGGCGGTGACGGTGCCGCCCGCCTCGATGGCCGCGTCCAGCATCTTCTTCAGCTCGATCTGGTACTCGTCGGTGTAGAGCGAGGGATCGAAATCGTCGGACATGGTCTCGACCAGGGTCTCGGCCATCGCGATCTCCTGCGGGCGCGGTTCGGCCGCGTCGCGCAGGGACTCGAATTCGACCGAGCGCACCTCGTCGGGCCACAGCAGCGTCTGGATCACGAGCATGCCGTCGCGCACCCGCAGCGCCGCCAGCCGCGTCTTCTGGCGCAACGTGAAATGCACCAGCGCGGTGCGGTCGATGCGCTCCAGCGTGGTGGCCAGCAGGACGTAGGCCTTCGGCGTGGTGGAATCGGGCTCCAGGTAGTAGCTCTTGTCGAACAGCATCGGGTCGATCTGTTCGGACGGCACGAATTGGAGTACCGGGATCTCGTGCTTCTCGGCGGCGGGCAGGCGGGCGAAATCCTCGTCGGACAGGATCACCGTCTCCCCCTCGGGGGATTCGTACGCTTTGGCGATATCCACGTAATCGACGGGTTTGCCGTCGATCGAGCAGATCCGCTGGTATTTGATCCGTCCGCCGTCTTTGGCGTGCACCTGATGGAATTTGATGTCGTGGTCCTCGGTGGCCGTATACACCTTGACCGGAACATTGACCAGCCCGAACGCGATCGAGCCCTTCCATATCGCCCGTGCCATCACTCCATCATGGCCGAAGGGCCGGTCGCTGGCGAGCCAACGTGAATCCCGAGGGTCGTCGCGGCGATTCGCGCGCGCAATCGGGGCGGCAGTCTCCGGAACAGTCCGCCCATAGCGGCGACGGTGCCGGTCAGGTCGCTGCGACCCGACAGATACGCGCGTTGCCGTTCGGCGGGGAGCTCGAAGAACGCCTCGAAGAACTGGGGCACGTCGGCGGGTGGTAGGGCAAGCAAGGCCCGCAGACCCGCGGCGCGCAGGGCGTGCACGGCCCGTGCGGAAGCCGGCCAGACCGACTGGCCCGCCGCGACCGCGTCAGCGGCCGAGAGTGCGGCTGCGACGCTGTAACCCGTTGCCGGATGGGTGAATCCACCCGCCGCGCCGAATCTTCCCCGACCGGGTTTGCCGCCTTCCACCGGAAATCGAACGCGCTCGACGCGCGTATTCGCATCGAATTCTATTCCGCGAGAAGACAATCTGTGCAGCAATCGGTTTCGCAGTTCGTCCGATCCGAGCGCGGGACGGCCCGCCAAGCAGGTTTCCTCGAAAAGGAACTCGCCGTCCCCGAGTGGAATGGCATAGAGAAACGACCGGGGCGCAAGGGGATTCGCGCCGTTGTCGGCGCGCCAGTCCATGAACAATGCCTCCGCGTCCGCGGCGCGCAGAACGATGCCGTAAGCCGTCTGCTCGGCGCGAGCGGGGGAGCGGGCAAGTCCTCGCGCATCGATCACGCGCTCACCCGTCACGACGGCACCCGACGCGAGCGTGACGGCGTTGCGCTCCACCCGAACCACCCGCTCGGCCACCACCCGCGCACCCGAGATAACCAGCCCCGAGCGCAACCCCTCGGAATCCAGCACCGCGTACGCGCGATCGAGCGCATGCCGCGTTTCGGCCCACGCGGCCGGGCGTGTCACGCTCGCCGCGACAGCACCGGCCGGCAACCACTCCGGCAGCTCATCAGCCCACGCCCCATACGTCGCCACCCACGGCCGCTCCGGCGCCGGATCGATCGCGGTGACGGCCATCCCCCGCACCACACACCGATGCGCGAGCGCCCGCCCCGCAGGCCCGAGCCCGCAGACCACCACCTCCGCACCCATGGCCTCTCCTCGAATCGCTCGACGGGGAGCCTAGCTCCGGGGCGGATCGGCGCATCTGGACGGGTAAGGTGCGAGGGCGCGAATCGGCCGGGTGGCGGTTGGTTTGCCCGATGGGGAGGTCTGATGGTGTTCGGCAACGGTTCCCCGGCGCACGGTCAGGGACAGCCGCAGGGTTGGGGTCAACCGCAAGGGTGGGGGCAGCCGCCGCAGTACGGTGTCCGGCCGCAGGGGCCGGCGCAGTCGGCGTGGGAGATTCCGCCACTGGAGTCGGGCTACGGCTCGGAGCAGCCGCCCAAGCGTCGAGCGCGACGAAAGGCGCCGAACGGGTGCCTGGTGCGGGCGGTGGTCGCGGTGCTCGCGCTCATCATCGGATCGGGTGTGCTGCTGTGGTATGTGCCCGACCGTCTCCGGCAGGCGGCGGACCGCCCCGGCATCACGCTGCCCACCGAACCCGACGCACCCGCGCACTACACCCTGTCCGAGTTCGGCCACGACTGGGACTTCCGGTTCGGCGGCGTGGAACTGCACGCCGAATACGTCGACGGAGTCGACCACGAAAACTGCGCCGAGATCGAGACGGCGGGCACCCTCACCGGACTCGGCTGCGAGTTCGCGACCGAGGCCGCGTTCCGCACCGAGAACGGGAACGTGATGCTCACCCAGTTCGTCGTCACCATGCGCGGTGACGACGAGGCCGCCGAAGCCGTGTCCCGCCTGCGCACCGAGGAGCTGCGGCTCCGCGACGGCAGCTACCTCGCCGGCGCCGCGACCAACTCCTGGTCGATCGAGAACGTGGACCGGTACGTCGTGATGACCCTGGCCACCGGCGCCCCCGGCTTCCCGTCCGAGACCGTCCAGCGCTACCTGGGCTACCGGCACGCGGATATCAAGGGCGCCTTGCTGTTCCGCTGAGCCGCACCGGCGGCGCGGCCGGGTGCCGCGCCGTCGGACAGATCAGATGCCGCCGGTGGAGAGCAGCCCGCCGTCGACGCGCACGGTTTCGCCGGTGATCCACGCGGCCTCGTCGGAGACCAGGAAGCCGATCAATTTCGCCACATCCTCGGGCGCGCCGAGCCGCTTCATCGGATACACCGACGCCGCCTGCTCCTCGCCCGCCTCGTACAGCGCGCCCGCGAACTTCGTCTTCACCACGCCGGGCGCGACCGCGTTCACCCGGATGTTCGGGCCCAGCTGCCAGGCCAGTTCGTCGGTGAGCCGGATGAGCGCGGCCTTCGAGGCGCCGTAGGCGGCGATCAGGCCGGTGGAGCGGATGCCGGCGACGCTGGCCACGTTCACGATCGCGCCGCCGTTGTCCCGCATCCACGCCTTGTACGCCTCCTGGATGTACCCGAGCGCCGCGACGACGTTCACGTCGAAGATCTTGCGCACCGCGTCCAGATCGGCGTCCATCAGCGACCCGTACACCGGATTGATCCCGGTGTTATTGATCAGGATGTCGAGCGATCCGAACTCCGACACCGCCCGCCCGACCGCCGCCGCCCGGCTCTCCGCGTCCCCGGAATTCCCGGCCACCGTGACGACCTCGCCCTGATGCCCCAGCGCCCGCAGCTCGCCCGCCGCCTCCTCCAACGGCTCCGGCTTGCGCGCGGTGATCACCACATTCGCCCCGCGCCGCAGCAGCTCCGCCGCCACCGCCTTCCCGATCCCCCGGCTCGCCCCACTCACCAGCGCACTCTTACCCAACAGATCACTCATGTGGAGGCACGTTACTTCAGTCACCTGACGACAGCATTTCTGCTGCGCGTATGTGCTCATGCTCGGTGAGTCGACCGGCACGAGTTCTCCTGTCTGGGAGCCGAAGGGGGTGGAGGCCGGTACGGGCGAGCGGATGGGGTCGGCCGGCCCGCACGCGTTCACCGAGTTGCGCAACTGTGGCATCGTGACGTGTCGATGTTGGTCCGCGACGGTCTCAGGGCATGTCGGAGGCCGGTCGAAACGATCAGCCAAACCTGCATAATCCACCTGCTGCGCAACGGTTTCCGCTACCGCGGCCGCCAGGATCGGGGACAAGATCGCCAAAGTGTCGAAGCCGGTCTGCACCGCGGCGACCGAGGATACCGCAAGTGAACGGTCCTCGAGTTCTCCGAGTTTTCCGTCAGTTGGCGGGCAGTGGTCCGCCGAGTCCGCTGACATCGGTGATCTTCCAGTCGGAGTTCGTGTCGACGGCGACGGTGTAGGTGACGGTGGTCCTGGCGCCGTCGGGGGTTCGAGCGTTCGTGGAGGTGACGTCGAGGAAGACGTGGACGGTGTAGATGCCACCGGACTCGGACGTGACTTTGGCAGCGATCGGTGTCGCGGTGGAGGTCCACCGCAGGGGCACGAGGATCTCGTGTAGCGCGGGGGTCGTAGCGTCGAACTTGCTGGCCAATTGCGGGGTGGTGTTGGCCTTGAGCTTCTCCAGCCAGACGTTGGCTTCTTGAAAGTTGATGTTGGACGCGCCGACGGCATAGTCGGTGGCGATTTGTTCGGCGCGCCGACCGTTGTCGATTCCGGCGCGAGTCGCGGCGACGTCGCTGCGTGTTGTCCAGAGGATGACCGACAGAACGCCGACCGCGCCGATCAGGATGGCGATCGCTGCGCCTGCGACGATGCTCGACAGTTGTAGCGAAACGGCCGCGCGGGGGCGGTCCGAGATCGACGGCCGACCTTGACGCAGAGCGCTGACCGTGGAATCCGTGGGATCCGAACCGTTCTCGGCGGTCGGCTCGTCCTCGGGTGTGTGGTCGAGGGCCTTGCCCGCATCGCCGTTCACGGTAACTCCGCGATCCGCGAAACGCCGGTGTTCGATCCGTCTCCACGGCAGGCCCCGGATCCCTCGCAGATTGCCAATGAATTGCTAGATAGTTGCATGGATCGCATACCTCTCCCGTGTCCGCCAGGATTGACTGGCGGAAGATGCCCCTTGCGGTGGCAAGAGTTACCATGTCACACTTCTGTCATGTTGTCACATGGCTCAGTTGCTGAACCGCCGAGTGAGCCGGTACCTCTCGGCCCTGATTCGCTGACTTGGAAGATCTTCGGGTCCCTCTACTTCGCCCCTACCGGGCTGTTTCTCGGCATGGTGCAGAACATGCACCCAGGGCTCGGGGCGGGGGTGGAGTTCCACTCCCGTATCCAGGACGAGTTCTATCAGCGGGTCTTTCGCTCGGCCTATCCGATCGTCGGCGTGATCTTCGACGGGCCGAGGGCCCGGCAGACGGCGCGCGAAATCGTCGACTACCACCGGAGCATCAAAGGAACCGACGCGCAGGGGCGGCGTTACAGCGCGTTGGAGCCCGGCACCTTCTACTGGGCGCACGCCGTGTTCTTCATGGAGACGCTTCGCGCGGGAGATCTGCTGATGGGCGGACTCACCGATGCGCAGAAGGAACAGCTGTGGCGAGAGCAGTATCAGTGGTACGAGATGTACGGGATGAGCATGCGCGTGGTGCCCAAGACCTGGGAGGAATTCCAGCGTTACTGGGACGACATGTGCGAGAACGTCCTCGAACCGACCACGGCTGCATGGGATGTATGGCACCTCGCCGAGACGGCGCCCGTGCCCATCTTCCCGATCGTACGTTGGATTCCGAAACCCTTGTGGGAGAAGGTGATCAGACCTCCGGGAGCGCGGTTCTATCACTTCTTCACGATCGGGTTGTGTGATCCCGCCATCCGTAGAACTATGGGATTCACCTGGACGGCGCGGCAGGAGCGGCAGTTCCGGGCGATATGCCGGATCTTCACCGTGATGGACGCACTGACTCCGGATGCCCTCAGGTATTTCTTCCCGCGAATCCGAGCGGCGCGGCGGCGTGCGGCGGGTAAACGGCCGGCCACGCTGGCGCCACCGGAGTCGCCGAAACTCTTCTGGCCCGCACCCGAGCACCGCGACGACCCGCGGCACTACTGCCCGGTCCATGCGGATTTCGGCACGGACACCACGACCAAGCTCAGGCAACTGACAGGATTTTGACGATGCGGCAGACCGACGAGGACGGCTCCGCCGTCATTGCCTCGCAGAAACATCCGTTCGACTACTACTATCGGCCCGGAAAACCGCTGCGTCCCGCGCCGCCTCGCGCCATCCCGTCCGAGCTCTGGTGGGAAGCGCGCCGAAAGATGCTCTCGCCCTGGATAAATGTCCGTCCGGAGCCGGTCGACACGCCGCGTACCCGTCTGATGGCGGATCACCTGTGGCAGGGGGACGAGCAGATGGACGGGGTGGTAGAGGCATTCGGGCGGATCGGCACGGCCCGTGGCAGGCGCATGCTGGAGACGGCACTCGACCACGGAATCGACGCCGTCGACGACCCGCCCGCCGAGTTGGTCGCGTTGTTCGACCAGCTCGACACACCGCCGTCGTGGTACGACCCGCAGCTGTGGGAGCACGGTCGGCGCCTGTGGATCAACGTGTCCACCTCCGGCAAACTGGCCATGGGTGTCCAGGACTTCATGGGTACCTTCGTCGGTGCCGAGGTCGCTTCGGCGACCGGTGCGACGGGCCGATTCGTCAACGATCCCTACCGTCGAAGTCTCGAGACCGCGACATGGTTCTGGAACGTAACCAGACCCGACGGTTTGGCGCGGTGGTCCCCGGTGTTCAAGGACACCGTACGGGTGCGCCTCATGCACGCTCAAGTGCGTGCGGGACTCAGGAAGGTTTGGGGCGACCAGCATTTCGCCTCTCACGGGAACCCGATCTCCAACGCGACCATGATGGGTGCGGCGGTCACCTTCGGGATCTCACCGATGTGCTTCGATCACGTTCACGGCCGCCGCCACATCATGGCCGACTTCGACGCCGTAGCGCATTACTGGGCGTATATCGCCTCCGTGTTCGGCGTAGCCGAGGAACTGATTCCCGCCAATGCGCTCGAAGCCATGGAAATGTCGGATTACATGGTCGCCACAGCGGGTTCCGCGCCGGAGTGGACCGATGGAATGGCCAAGGCGGCTACCGCGTCGCTGGAGCATCCGGGCCCGCGTGCCCGGATGCGGATGGCCGCGGCGGCACCGGTGGTGGGGTTGATGTCGTACTACAGCACTGAGCCCCTCGTTCGGGCCTTGCTGGCGGGCACCCGTCTTGCGGTCGGTGCCGGTACAACCCTGGTCGTGGCTCACCGGGGCAGTCGCCCGGACCAACGTGTTGTTGCGCCGAGTTGACGATCGGATACCGGGTGCGAATTCCCGGATGCGCCGCCGAACCGATGGCGACGATCCGGCATGGCGGATGAACACCCGGATTACGAGGCATCTCGCCGCGCGGGTCGGTGTACACGGCACACCGTACGACCAACACGACGGAACCGCCGCCGGCCTCGCCGTGTGCCCCGTCCGGTGAGTGCGCGAGCGGCCCGCCGTGACGGGCCCGAACACCCCGAGCCCGGCGGTCTCGTCGTCGAATTGCGGCGCACCGGTGCGAGTTTGACGGTACCTGGCCACTCGACTGTTCTGGAGGCTCTCACCGACCTGGGGGTTCCGGTCCGGTCGCTGTGTGGCTCGGGTATCTGCGGCTCCTGTGAGATCGAGGTCGTTGCAGCGGAATTCGCTGCGGGATCGCCCCCCGTCGGGATGGTGTCGAAGCGTGGGTATCTCGGCGTTCGCGTATGTGTGGCGGAGCCGGGTCGCCTCACCCGGCTTGTGCTGGATCTGTAGCGATGACGGCCACCGTCCCCGGGGAAAGAAAGTGAGATCGATGAGTCTGTCCGCTCCTGGCGCTCCGGAACAGGCGACGCTGTTCGGCACTGCGGTCCGATCCGTCACCGATACCGGTTTCGGTGCGATCCGCACATTCGGCCGAGCCGTGGAGCTTGCGGTTCATGCGGTCTGTGTGGCGGTCGCTGACCTGGTCACCCGCCGTTTCCAATGGCGGGAGATGTGGCAGCAGAGCTGGTACCTGATCACGGTTACCGCTGTCCCCGCCATTCTGATGGCGATCCCGTTCGGGGTGATCGTTTCGGTCCAGGTGGGCAACCTCATCCAGCAGTTCGGCGCCGATTCACTGGTAGGCGCCGCGGGTGGGCTGGGCGTGGTGAAGCGCGGTGCGCCCCTGGCGACCGGGTTGATGTTGGCAGGTGCGGGCGCATCGGCAATCGCCGCGGATCTGGGCGCGCGGACCATTCGGGACGAGATCGATGCGATGAGAGTGATGGGAATCGATCCCATCCCGCGCCTGGTTGTTCCGCGTGTGGTGGCGGCGGTCATCGTGGCGCCGTTGCTGAACGTTCTGATCATGGCGGTCGGAATCGCGTCTGGCTATGCGATGGCGGTGACTGTGCAAGGGGTCACCTCGGGTGGGTACTGGTTGTCGTTCGGCTCCTTCACCGTTCTGGCCGATGTCTGGATCTCGCTGGGGAAGGCGATGCTGTTCGGCTTCCTGGTTGCTGTAATCGCCTGCCAGCGCGGCCTGGAGGCGCGCGGCGGTCCACGCGGCGTCGCCGACGGTGTGAACGGCGCGGTTGTGCTGTCGGTCGTGTCCATCGCGGTGGTCGACGTAGCCGCGACGCAGCTGGTCACCATGTTCCTGCCGGTGCGTGTGGCATGACCGCCAGCGGCTACGCCCCCAAGGGAATCCGATGGACACGGAGGTACCGGTGCGGCCTCGGCGCGCCGCTGGCGTGGATCGACACGATCGGTTTCGCCGTCGCCTTCTGCTGGCAGGTGATGTCGTCGATCCCGTTGACCATACGCCGGTATCGCGGTGAGACCGTGCGCTGCATCACCGATATGACCTGGGGCCGTGGCTCGCTCATCGTCGGCGGTGGTGCGGTGCCGACGCTGGTGGTGCTGGGCATCGTGATGGGCGCCGGCACCGGTGTCGAAGCGTTCGCCATGCTGGACATCCTCGGCATGGGACCGTTGACCGGCATCATCTCGTCCTTCGCGAACACCCGTGAGCTCGCACCCATCGCGGCAGGTATCGGTTTCGCGGCGCAGGCGGGATGCCGGATGACCGCCGAGATCGGCGCGATGCGCATCTCGGAGGAGATCGACGCGCTGGAATCGATGGGGCTGCGGTCGGTTCCGTTCGTGGTGACCACCAGGGTCATCGCGGGGGCGGTGGCTATCGTGCCGACCTTTCTGGTGGCGCTGATCATGGCCTACCTCAGCTGCGCCGCCGTGGTAGTCCTGCTGCACGGCCAGTCCCGCGGCGTCTATGACCACTACTTCTTCCAGTTCGTCGGCGGATGGGACGTGATCGCGGCGGTGATCAAGGTGCTGCTGTTCGTGACGGTCACCATCGTGATCCACGCCTACTACGGGTTTTTCGCCAGCGGCGGTCCGGAAGGTGTCGGGTTGGCGTCGGGCCGTGCGGTGCGGGCCAGCTTCGTCACGATCATCGCCCTGGACATGCTCGCCACCATGCTGCTGTGGGGCATCGACACGGCCGTCGAGTTCACGGGGTGAGCGCCGTGCCCGTCTACGGATTGCCCGGAACCGCCGTACAGCGGCGTGGTGCACGGATTCTCGGCCTGCTGACCGTGGTGATGGTGGTCGCGGGTTCGGCGCTTCTCCTGCGCGTCGACCGCGAACTCCCCGACGGTCGTATCCGGGTCGAGTTGCGCACCGATCACATCGGGCCCGGTATCGCTCCCGGTTCAACCGTGCGTCTGGACGGCGTCACCATCGGTGTTGTGGACCGCATCGACGTACTGGATCGGCAGCGGGGCATCGTCGTCGTCTTGGACGGCGATCGAGTCCTCGGATTGACCGGCAACCTCACCGTCGACTACACGGCGGGCAATTTCTTCGGTATCACCGAGATCGTGCTGCGCCGGGGCGCCGGCGGCCCGGCCTTGCGGGAGGGCATGGTCCTGGATCTGACCGCGCCCGGACGAGTCAACGATGCCTCGGTCGGGGTCCTGCTCGACCGGCTCGCCGCGCTTACCGGTGAGGCGTTGACCCCCGACCTCACCGAGCTCGTGATGCGGTCCTCCGACGAGCTGACAGTGCTGTTGCCGATGGTGCAGGCGGCAGTCGAACTCGGACGGCTCATGGCCGATACCCAGCGGCAGCCGTTGTCCACCCTGATCGATCCCGCGACCTCGGCGCTGTACGGACTGGGTTCACTGGTGGACGGGGGTGTCGGCCTGTTGCACAATCTCGGTGAGATCGAGGTTCTGCGTTCCGACCGGGAAATGTTCGAGGGCTCGGTGGACTTCCTCACCGGCGAACTGTTCCCCGCGTTGACGAGAATCGGCCGCACCGCACACCGCGGAGTGGGCGGCTACGCCGATCTGGTCACGCCATTGCTCCAAGCGGTCGCGCGGATCGTCTCGGCACCGCAGCAGTCCGGCGCCGAATTGCGTTTGCTGATCGAACGTCTCGGTGGAGCCTTCATCGATACCGTCGACGGTCCGGTGCCGACCGTAGACCTCGCACTCGATCTGGTGCCCATACTGGGTGGATCACCGGCACCCACGGCGGGAGCGCCGCGATGACCCGGATACCCGCGGGCGCCTGGCGGACCGGGCTCTTCGCCTTGGTGATGGCCGCGTTGCTCGGCGGAGTGATCACCGTGATCGACCGGCCTGTAGCGGGCGACACCAGGGCGTACACAGCATTGTTCACCGATGCGAGCGGGCTGCGCGCCGGTGACGATGTGCGCCTGCAGGGGGTGCAGGTCGGCAAGGTCGGCAGTGTGCGGCTGCGCGACCACCTCGCGGAGGTGCGCTTCACCGTGCGGCGTGAGCATCCGGTCTACGAGGAGACCGTGCCCGCCATCAGGTATCAGAACCTCACCGGGCAGCGCTTCGTGGATCTGCGGCAGCCGGCACACCCGGGCGTCGAACTCGCCGAGGGCGCCGTCATCGGGACCGAACACACCCTGGGCTCATTCGATATCACCGCATTGTTCAACGGTTTACAGCCCGTGCTCACCAGGATGTCGCCCGAGGCGGTCAACAGGTTCGCCGAGAACATGCTGGCGCTGTTCGACGGGGACGAGGCGCGGATCGGCCCCGCGCTCGAGGCCGTCGAGGAGCTGAGCGGCTACGCGGTCGATCAGCAGGCCGTGCTGTCGACACTGTTGCGGAATCTACGACTGCTTTCCGATCAGCTGGTCGGGCGCTCGCCGCATACGGTGACGTTGTTCACCGCGTTGGCCGACGTATTCACCGTTCTCGAGGGAGAACTCGACGGGGTCGTGGAGTACTCCGAGAGGATTCCCTCTCTGTTCGAGCCGCTCGACCGGCTGGCCGCGTCGGTGGGATTGGCGCCGGAGCGCGCAGACGAGTTCGATCGGCGACTGCGCGAGCTCATCCCCGACCCGGCCGCGACCCGCGATCTGCTGGCGCGCATACCCGCACTGCTGCAGTCGCTCGGGGCGGCGGTACCGGTCCCGGAGGCGTTGTCGGTTTGCGGTCACGGACCCGCCGAGGTCCCCGAACCATTGGCGATACTCATCGGTGGGCAAAGGATTTCGATATGCAAGCGATGACTGGGCGATTCGAATGGCACCGGTCGCGGTTCCCGGCCCGGTGGTGGGCGGTCTCGACACCGGATCGGCGTGAGTTGCGTTCGGGACTGCTCGGCGGACTCGCGGTGGCGGCATTGCTTGCGCTGTGCGCGGCGGTATACATACTGCCGTGGGGTAAAACGACCTACACCGCCCTGCTGCCGGACGCCGGAGCAATCCGGGTGGGCGACGACGTACGCATCGCGGGAATCCCGGTCGGTGAGGTCACCGCGCTGCGGATGGACGACGAACACGTTCGGATGAGCTTCACTGTCGACGATGGAACGACGCTCGGAGACGCGAGTTCGCTCGAGGTGCGCATGCTCACCGCAATCGGCGGTCACTACGTCGCCGTGCTTCCCGCAGGCGATGCTCCGTTGGGTGACGGGGCGATCCCTCCGGAGAGAATCCGCCTGCCCTACAGCCTCATCCGAGTTTTCCAGGATGCGCAGGCGCCGGTCGCCGATCTCGACGCGAGCGCGTTGCGACGGAGCCTCACCACGTTGTCCGGTGCGCTCGGCGACAACCCGGACGGACTGCGGCGGGTATTGGACGCGGCGAGTGCGCTCACGGAGGTGTTGAACCGGCAACGCGAGGATGTCACGGCCGCGCTGGCGATGGCCGACGAATACATCGGCATGCTCGACTCGGCGAAATCGGTCATCGGCCGATTGGTTGCGCGCATCGGCGAGGTAGAGACGATCCTCATCGATAAGCGCGACGAGATCAACGCCGCTCTACCGCTGACGATCCGACTCCTGTCGCGTATCGCGGCGCTGGAACCCGCATACCGGGGCACATTGCAGCCGCTGGTCGAAGAACTCGCCGCTGCGATGCCCGACCTCCAGGAACTCGGCAGGCGCCTCGATGTGAGCATCGTCGGCCTGCACGATCTAGGTCTGCGAGTGGCTCGATTCGCCGACCAGGTGGCCGACCCCGCGGGCATCTGCGTCCCGGTGGCCGGAAGGGGGTGCTGACGGTGCACGGCTTCGTCGGCTCCAAGGGGTTCGTCACGCTGGTGGGCGCTGTGGTCGCCGCGGTGGCAGCAGTTGTGGGATATGTCGTGGTCACCGGACCGGTGCAGCCGATGCGTTCGTACTGCGCGACGATGCCGGATGCGATCGGCCTGTACCCGGGCAGCCATGTCACCCTGCGCGGCCTCGTTGTCGGGACCGTCACCGGGGTCGCGCACGAAGGTGCCGGCGTTCGTGTCGATTTCACCGTCGATGCCGAGCGACCGCTGCGCGGTGAGGTCGGCGCGACCACAGTGGCCGATACCTTGACCGCCGACCGTAGATTGGCTGTGCTGTCCGATTCCCCTGGCGGGACCGAATGGGATTCCGACCGGTGCATCGCGCGGACACTGACGCCCCTGAGCATCTCCCGCACGATGCAGGCCGCCTCGGACCTCGTGGGCGAACTCGGCGGGACTCCCGGAGGGCCGAACGTGGTCGGCGATGCGCTGGCGGCAGTGCACGCTGCGGCGGCGGGAACGGGTCCCGAATTCGAACGCCTGATCACCCAGTTGGGGGAACTGGCCGACGCGCCGGAGACGTCGGTGGCCACGGTCGGATCGCTTATCGACGCACTCAGTTCACTGTCGGCGAGCGTATCGGCCAATTGGGAGGAGCTGACCTCGGTGCTGACACGCTTCCCCGGGGTCTTCGACCAAATCAACAACGAGATCTTCGCTCGGCTCTCGGGACTGATCGACAGCCTCGCTGTCCTGCTTCCGATGGCCAACGAGATCACGACACTGTACGGAGACGCGATTCTCGGCGGGCTGGGCGCAACCGTCCCGGCGCTGCGCCTTGTCGCCGGGCACGCGGAATCGTTGCGCGCCTCGACCGAACTCGTCCCCGCCCTGATCCAGGCGTTCGACCGCGTCACCGATCCGGCGACCGGCGAAGTCGTGCTCACCTATCGGTCCCCGACCGTGGCCCTGCCTGCCTCGGCGCCCGACGCCCTGTGCGGCGGCGGGGTTGTTCACGGGCCTGTCTGCGCGCCGGGCGCGCCGGTCACCCTGGCCGATCTACTGACGATGCTGGTGAGCGCCCGATGACACGCCGACCACCGCGCGCATGCCTGTGGACCACCGTGCTGGCCGCCCTGACGATCGTTGCCGGGTGCGGATTCGATCCGGCGGCGATTCCGGTGCCCGGCACCGGAATCGCCGGACCGACGTACCGCATCCATATCGAGTTCGGCGACGTCCTGAACCTGCCGGCTCGGGCCAAGGTCATGGCTGACGGCGCCGAAATCGGTACCCTCGCCGGTGTCACTGTGGTGGCCCCTACCGCTCACCGGCCGGGCCACGTCGTCGCCGACCTCGATATCGAAGCGACCGTCGAACTGTCCGCCGGTACCAGGGCGCGGCTACGTCAGGATACTGTCCTGGGGGAGATGCACATCGCGCTCACCAGCGTTGCCGGGGCGGTCGGGCCGCTGATATCGCCCGGCGACACGATCCCGATAGCCGATACCGAGCCGCCCCTGTCGATCGAAGACACCCTCGCCGGTCTGGCGACCTTCACCAACGGTGGCGCCCTGCTCACCATGCAGGACATCGTGCACCGCGTGAACAGCGCCCTGCCGCGGGACCGGCGTGAGACCGGTCGGATCGCCGAGACCATTACGGCGAACCTGACAGACCTGGCGGGCAACCTCGACCGCCTCGATGCGTTCGCCGCGGCGGCCGTCGCCGATACCGAGGTCATCCTCGCCAACGCCGAAGTGTTGCGCGAACTGCTTTCCGAGCCGGGTGCCGGCCAGGTTGCCGCAGCGACCGGCTCACTGGCCCGGCTGCTCGGCATTCTCGGCGAACTCGACAACGTCGCCGATGCCGTGACGTGGCTGGCGCCGCTCGCCGCGGCCGGGGACGAGGCCGCCGGCGCGTTCCTCCCGATGGTGCTCGGCGCGGCGTCGGTGGATCTGTCGGTGCCGGCCAACGTGCGGCTGCTGATCGATCTGCTGGAGAACCGAGTGCTGCCGTTCATCGAACGCGGCCCCGTAGTGGCGGTCACCGGCGTCCAGGTCGAGGGGCGCCCCCCCGACGTACTGTCGCGAGAGGAAGGACTGGATGTGCTCGTCTCCGCGCTCCGCATGATCGGGGTCGTCCGGTGAAGCCGGGTCCCGTGCTCTCACTGGGCGCGATTCTCGCAATATTCGTACTCGGTGCGGCCTATCTGGCGTTCGGGGTGGTGCGCGTGGACTGGTTCCGGCAATACATGACAGTCACCATGGCCGCACCCGATTCCGGTGGTCTGCTTTCGGGTTCGCCGGTGTTGATGTCGGGGATCGAGGTCGGCCAGGTGGTGGCGGTAGACAATCTCGTCAACGGAGTAGAAGTGCGGTTGCGGGTCGCCGAGCGCTACCGCATCCCGGTCGATAGCACCGCGCGCATCGAGGCACTCTCCGCGGTGGGGGAGCCCTATCTCGAGTTCATCCCCGAAGCGGTCGGCGGCCCGTACCTGCGCGACGGACAACAGGTTGATGCCGATCGCGTGTCGCCGCCGCTGTCCATCGCTCAGATGGCCACGGTCATCAGCGGATTGCTCGATCAACTCGAGCCCACACAGCTACGCGACCTCACCACCACCGTGCTCGACGGGATGCGCGAAATCGAGGATCTGCTTCCGCGCATCGGTTACGCGGGGGAGTTGCTAGCCGCGACCCTGTTGAGCCGACTGCCGCAACTGCGCGGTCTGCTCACCGACATACAGGAAGTCGGTATGACGCTGGACCCGGTCGCGCACAGCATGATCGAGGGTGGACCATACTGGGACCAGTTCGGCGAACGAGTGCGCGAGGTCGTCGAACATCTCGAACACCTCATGCGGGGCGATGGTTTCCCCGAGACCTATCGCACCGGCACCGGGTTGGTGCCGTTCCTGGAAGGACTCTCGGACGAGCTCGACGTACTAGGACCCGAATTGCGTTCCTTACTACCGGTATTCGAGCCGCTGGCTTCGACGGCGACGACGGCCGTGTCACGCGTAGATCTGAGTGACCTGATATCGCGAGCACTGGCGATGTCGGGCGACGGCGCCGGTGTGCGTCTGCGGATCGCAGTTCGCTGAGCAGTCCGAGGCGGTGTCGAGCCCCGCTGGGCCGGCGGTCAGCACTGATCGGACTTGGCTGCCTCGATAAGCGGCGTGAAGTAGGTCGCGGCGAACCTTCTGGCCTGTTCATCCGTCTCGATCGGTACCATCTCCGAGGGCACCATCAGCAGCGAGGCCGTCAGCCGCAGCATGAGATCGGCGGCGCGTAGCGCGGCGTCCATCGGCATGTCGTCGGCAACGATCGCGATCGCGATCAGTGCGCGGACCGGTTCGAGAGCCGACGCCTGATCAGCGAGCAGTGACAGCAGCGTATCCGGCTCGAACTGCCGCAACGCCGCCATCAATGGATTCGTTCTGCACTCGCGTACCCCGAGTGCGAAAGCCTCCACGGCACGATCGGCCGGGGTATCGTGGGCGAGCACTTGCTCGCTGATCGCGGTGAAGAACGTGACGACCTCGTTGACGGTCACGGTGCGGACGATGTCTTCTTTGTCGCCGAGCCGTCGGTACACCGTTTGCCGGGACACCTTCGCGCTGCGTGCGATATCACCGACCGACGTTCGACGGAATCCATGTGTGACGAACTCGGCGCGGGCGGTCTCCATCAGCCGGCGTTGCTCGTCATCGATGGCGAACAGGCCGACATCGAACAACTGCCCGAGATCCACTCCAGCACCTGTCATCCCCCAAGCCTATCCTGGCGGTCAGGGCCCAATGGCACGCCCATCAGGCCGGAACAACGCGAAACGCCTGTGGCGGTGATGAATCCCCCGGCACGTCCGGAGATGGTCTTCCCCCGGTTTCATGGAGTCGCCGGGGGATTCAGGTTCATTTGCGAGTTCGCCGCGCTGCGGTACTTCGCCCTCGATGGCACCGGCCACCACCGCCAGGAGAACAAGACGCCGCGATCGGCGATTACGTCCGCTGGCGCAACAGCACCGGACCGATACGCGACCTCGCAGTCGGCTCCAAGATCCGGCGGCCGGACTACCCCCAACGTTGTGCGACATGGCACCAGCGAGCCAGAAGCCGGCCCCGAGGCTGCGTCGGAAGTCTGCCGCTGCGGGGCGCTGATCGAATCCGATTCCGGTCCGGCGCCCACTCCGCCGGAATCCGGCGCCGTAGACCGTCGATCGCGGAACGCCCGCGCCGGCGACCCCTGCCGCCTACGCGCGGACCGGCGGCTCGGGTCCGTCCGCTCGTCCGGGGAACGATCCCACGGCCGCGATGCGCGTCGCGACACCGTCCAGGGCGCGATCGACGCAGTAGCGGTAGATCTCGTCGCGATGGAAGCCGCCGGTGAGCGCGGCGGCCATGCGCGCGGCCCCCGGGTGGTCGGGGGAATCCCGCAGGGCGACAAGGCTTTCGCCGAGGGAGGCGAGCAGTTTCGGGTCGGCGTCGCGTTCGTCTTCGGCGGCGATCAGGTGGACGGCGGTGTTGAGGAGGGTGATGTGCGCGGCGGGCGCTTCGTCGCCTAGTCCCGCGTCGGCGAGCTTCGCCACTCCGGTGTCGATCAGGGTGATCACGGAGGGGACCAGCGGCGCGGCGATGCCGAGCCAGCGGGCGACGCCGGGGTGCGCCGTGAGCGTCACGCGCAGGGCGTCGAGTACGGCGGTGAACCACGGTCGCCAGGTGAGATCGGGTGCGGGCAGCGAGATCTGGCGCACGATCGCGTCGACCACCGCGAGTTCGACGTCGTGGCGGGCCCCGACGCGGTGCACGATGGCGGTCGGCCAGCACCCGACCTCCGCGGCGAGGTCGCGGGTCGACCAGCCGGCCAGGCCGCGCGCGGCGGTGAGCCGCACGCCCGCGGCGACGATGTCGTGCGCGGTCAGCGGGCTCTCGTCGGCGCCCGTGCGCGGCCCACGCGCGCGCCGGACCGCCTGGTCGCGGCGGGCGTTCGATGCGGTTGCGCTCATGCGGACCCTCCACCTCGGCGTTGTGTTCTGTTAGCCTATCCACCGTCCATTTGTTCACTGCACAAATGAGGTTGTCGTGGCCGAAACTTCCGCGTCCGAGTCCCGTTCGGCGCAGCTTCCCCGAGGTGTCGGCTGGGTGCTGGCGTGCGTCGCGGGCATCCAGTTCCTCGTTTCGCTCGATCTCTCCCTGGTCAATGTCGCGCTCCCGGCGATCCAGGCCGACGTCGGCCTCTCCGACGCCGCCCTGAGCTGGGTCGTCACGGCCTACGTCCTGCTGTACGGCGGTTTTCTGCTGGCCGGCGGGCGGCTCGGCGATCTGTTCAGCAGGCGGCACGTCCTGGTGATCGGGATGAGCCTGTTCGGGATCGCGAGCGTGCTGGGCGGTCTCGCGCCGAACGGCGGTGTGCTGATCGCGGCGCGCGCCTTGCAAGGCTTCGGCGCGGCGTTGGTGGCTCCGGCCGCCCTGGCGCTGGTGACAGTGTATTTCCCTGAGGGACAAGGTCGTTCGAAGGCGCTCGGGTTGTGGGCGGGCGCCACGCTGATCGGCGGTGCGCTCGGTGTGGTGCTCTCCGGTGTGCTGACCGAGATCTGGGGTTGGCGTGCGGTGATGTTCGTCAACGTGCCGATCGTGCTGGCGTGCTCGGTGGCCGTGCTGCGACTGCCGGAGCAGCGGCCGCAGATGGGCATCCGGATCGATGTCGCCGGGGCGGTGCTCGTCACGGCGGGTATGGCGTCGCTGGTGTTCGGTGTGTCGATGGCCGAGCTGGAGGGCTGGAGTTCGCCGTGGACGCTGGGGCCCGCGGTCGCGGGTGTGGCCGCTCTGGCGGCGTTCGTCCTGGTCGAACGCCGCGCGATCGATCCGATGATGCGGCTGGATCTGTTCCGGCACCGGGCGGTGGTCGCGGCCAATGTGTTCGCGCTGCTCGTCACGGGCGGCCAATTGGCCAGCTTCTTCTTCGTGTCCTTGCACATGCAGCAGGTGCTCGGTTTCGACGCGCTCGCCACCGGTGTGGCGTTCCTGCCCTTCTGCCTCGGATCGGCGGTGGCGATGGCGATCGCCACCAAGCTGCTGCCCCGCCTCGGCCCCCGCGCACTGCTCGTGACCGGTGGTCTGATCGGCGCGCTCGGCATCGCCTGGTTCTCGCTCGGCAGTCCGGACGGCACGTTCCTGTCCGACATCCTCGGGCCGTCGATCGTGACGAGCCTGGGGCTCGGCGCCGGTTTCGTCGCGATGGGCGGGGCGGCGACGACCGGTGTCCCGCAGGAGGACGCCGGGATGGTCTCGGGCCTGCTCAACAGCTCCCGGCTGCTGGGCGGCTCGCTGGGACTGGCCGCGCTGGCGACGCTGGCCGCCTCGGTGACCAGCGGCTCGGACGAGTCCGGCGTCGCGGCGGCGAGCGCCGGTTACAGTGCCGCCCTGCTCTGCGCGGCCGGACTGGTCGCCCTCGGTGCTCTCGCCTGCCTGTCCATTCCGCGTGGCGCCGACACCGCGCCGAAGCCGGACGCCGACACCGCCACCGCGCCACGCGCCTCGCGCACCGCCTCCGACAGCTGAGATCCGAGGCGGAGGGGAGGTGCGCGCGTACTCGCGGGGCGCCGGAGTCCGGCGCAACGCCATCCTTGCCGTGCTGGGCGAGAACGGTCGTGCGCTCACGGCCGAGGACGTGTTCCGCGGCGTCCGGAGCGCCGGAGTCGTCCGGATCGGCCGGGCCACGGTGTATCGCAACCTCGGCCGCATGGTGGAAGAAGGAATGGTCATGGCGATGTGGGACGGGGACGGCGTCCGGCGCTTCCGGAGGGCGCCCGCCGGCGGGCATCGGCATCATGCGCTGTGCGAGCGATGCGGTCGGGCGCAGCCCGTCGACGCGGCCGAGGTGATCGGGTTCCTGACGGACTTCGCGCACGCGCACGGCTTCGGCGACCTGGAGTTCCGCATCGGTATGCAGGGGGTGTGCGCGGGGTGTTCGGGGGAGTCCGGCGCCGCGTCCGAGGCGCCGCCTTCGGCCTGATCAGGTCTCCCGCAATCGGAGTCGGGTGTGTCCAGCGTTAATGAAAAGCGTTATCATTAGCGATATGCGGTGTCCGCGCCGCGCGTTCACACCTCGACCTGCGAAGGGGCGCCGATGGCTCCGGATACTCTGTTGCGCCTGATCGCGGCCGTGATCGTCATCGTCACGGCGGCCCGAGTACTCGGCTGGGCGGTGCGGCGCATCGGGCAGCCGGCGGTGATCGGGGAGATCCTCGCGGGAATCCTGTTGGGGCCCACGCTGTTCGGCGGCGAGCTCACCCGGTCGCTGTTCCCGTCGGAGGTCCGTCCGTCGCTCACCGTGCTCGCCGAGATCGGCGTGGTGGTGTTCATGTTCCTCGTCGGGCTGGAGCTGGATCAGAAGCTCCTGCGGGGGCAGGGCCGCATCGCGTCGGGCGTGGCGCTGAGTTCGATCGTGTTCCCGTTCGCGCTCGGTGCGCTGCTGGCGCTGTATCTGTTCCAGCGGCATCCCACCGAGCATCGGTTGGCGTTCATTCTTTTTCTGGGAACCGCGATGTCGGTCACGGCCTTTCCGGTGCTGGCGCGCATCCTCACCGACCGTGATCTGTTGGGCACGCCGATCGGCGCGCTGGCGGTGACCTGTGCCGCCCTGGACGACGTGGTGGCGTGGACGTTGCTCGCGGTGGTGGCCGCGCTGGTCGGCGGTGCGACCGGGTTGTGGCAGATCATGCTCGTCGTGCCGTTCGCGGTGCTCCTGCTGTTCGTGCTCCGGCCGATGCTGATCAGGCTGGGCGAGCGGCGCGCGCAGGCGGGGGATACCTGGGTCGGCCGCGTCGGTGTGGTGATCGCTGTCGCTGTCGGCCTGGGCCTCTCGGCCGCGGTGACCGAGTGGATGGGGCTGCATCTGATCTTCGGCGCGTTCCTGTTCGGAGCGGCCATGCCGCGCGAATACGGACGGCGGGTGCGCGAATGGGCGCTGCCGTGGGTGTGGCGGGTGTCCTCGCTCCTGCTGCTGCCGGTGTTCTTCGCGGTCGCCGGATTGAAAGTCGACCTCTCCGGTGTCGGCGCGACGGCGCTCGGGGAACTGGTCCTGATTCTGCTGGTGGCCATCGGGGGCAAGGGAATCGGCGCTTATGTGGGCGCCCGCGTGCACGGCATTCCGCCGCGTCATTCGGCGGTGCTCGCCACCTTGATCAACACCCGCGGATTGACCGAACTGATCGTGCTGACCGTCGGGTTGGGGCTGGGTGTGCTCGACACCGAGTTGTATTCGCTGATGGTGGTGATGGCGTTGGTCACTACCGCGATGACCGGCGTCGTGCTGTCGCTGATCTATCCGGAGCACTGCGCGCGGGCCGACCGGGAACCGGCTGTCGATAGGGAGCCACGGCCCGACCGCTCCGGCATCTGACCCGAAAGCTGTATCAGCAGTGGGTGATTCGGCGGATCACCTGGCCGGCAAGTGTGGATCCGACCTGCTGAGCGGGCGACGTGCGGCCTGCCGAGAGGTCAGCGCGCGGGGATGAGATAGGGCGCGAGGGACGCGAGTTTCTCGCACGTCTCCTCGTGCTCGCGCTCGGGCGCCGAGCCCGCGACGACGCCCGCCCCGGCTCGCAGCCAGCTGCGGCCCGCGCGCTGGTAGACGGCGCGCAATATCAGTGCGGTGTCGAGGTTTCCGGCGCTGTCGGCGCGAACGACGGTGCCGCTGTAGAGATCTCGCGTACCGGGTTCGAGGTCGCCGATGGCGGCGCGCGCGGCGGCCTTGGGGATGCCCGACGCGGTCACCGAGGGGTGCACGGCTTCCAGTGCGTCCCAGCAGGTCCGCCCGGCGTGCAGCCGTGTCTCGACGCGCGAGGCGAGGTGCTGCACGCTGCCGCGCTGCGCGACCGCGAGGAAGTCGCGGACGCGGGCGTCTCCGCCGACCCGGCCGAGTTCGTCGCAGGCGAGCCGGACGGAGGTGGCGTGCTCGTAGATCTCCTTCGGATCGGCGAGCAGTTGATCCCGCAGGGAGCGATCGCGCGCGGCGTCACCGGTGCGGGCGCGAGTCCCGGCCAGCGGCCGGGTCGCGACCAGACCGCCCGCGTCGACCTCGACCACGGTTTCCGGACTGACCCCGGCGGCCTGCCAGCCTCCGAGGTCCAGCAGGAACGACCGGGCCGGGGTGTTCGCGCGGCGGATCGCCGCGTAGGTGGCGGGCATGTCCACCGCGAAGGGCAGATCGACCCGGCGCGACAGGATCACCTTCTGGAATTCGCCGTCCCCGATCCGGCCCAGGGCGGCCCGGACGCGCCGCAGGTAGCCGGTGTCGATCGCGTCGGTCCGCACCGCGGCCGCAACGCCGTCGACGGCGCGCAGCGCCTCGGGTTCGAAGTCGAATGACGTGTCGTAGCTGTGGATTTCGACCGTGGTGCCGGTGATCTCGAGTTCCACGCCCGGCACCATGAAGTGGGCGAGGGCGCCGTCGTGGGTGACGGCGCCGGGCCGGCCGAGTTCGAAACCCGCCCAGCCGTACGCGCGCCAGCGCGGCGTGGGCGCGCGGTGCAGCGCGTCCCGGATCTGCGCCCACGGCCTGCCGTTCGCGGGTTCGGTGTACTCACCACCGAGCGTCGAGTGCACCCGGTCGCGATAGACGCGCACCGCACCGATCGGGTTGCCCGCCACGAACCAGCGTCCCGGCCGCTCGTACACGACGTAGTCGGTGAGCAGCCCGGACGCGGCGACGGCGGCCGCCGTCGCGACCGGATCCCCGCGGTGTGGGCGCACGGTGTGCGCGGATCTCACAAGAAGGAGTCCCTGATGAACCCGGGCGCGTCGGTGCGGGACCAGCGCATGAACCGCATGGCGACGTCCTGGCTGATGTCGAAGTACTTGACGTCGGGGTTGCCGTGCGGCAGGTAGTCGGGCCAGAACCGCTGCTCGTTGATCCGGTCGACGATCGCCTTCGCGCCGGCGTCGGGCGCCAGCTCCCCGCGGTCGACCGCCTCGCAGGTGGTGCGCGCCGTGGCCAGCAGCTCGGACAGCGCCTTCGCCAGCGCGGAGTCGTTGCGCTCCAGGTTCCGGAAGATCGAGTCGTCGCGGCTGCCCAGGTAGCGGGACAGCGAATGTTCCAGGGCCGCATCCGAATAGAAGCTGTAGGTGTGCCACACCCGCACGATCGCGTCCCACAGGGGGTAGTGGCGGAATCCGACGTAGGAGGAGTAGGCGAGATCGTCGTGCACGTCGAACATCCGCTGCTGCACCGCGTCCACGCCGGCGAACCGCTCGGTGGACCAGTCGTTCGCGCGCGCCGCGTCGATGAGCCGCCAGGCCAGCGCGTTCACGGTCTGGAAGGAGTTCGCGAGTCCGCGCGAGAACAGCGCGTCGATGGTGCCTGCCGACTGCGCCGTGAGACAGAACCGGTCACCGACGGTATTCGACGCGGAGTACTGCAATCGCCCGGTACTCACCCAGGGCCGAACGGCTTTGGCGTCGCGGAACTGTGCCGCGACGGCGGGGAATCGTTCGAGGAAGTCGGCGAATTCGCGCTCGGGCGCGGCGCGGTCGTCGAAGACCGCGTCCCCGGTGAGCGTGAGTCCCACACTGCACAGGGGATTGTGCGACTTGTCGTTATTGTCGAACGGGATCACCCAGAACCAGCCGCCGTCGAAGACGTGGTGCAGCGTGCCGTAGTGCCACCGGCTCGGCTGCCCGTACGGCACCGGCGTCACCTCGTCGAAGGGGCGCACGCCGATCATGTGGGTGAACAGCGACCGCGAATGCGTGCGCGCCCGGGTGGGCTCCTCGCGCAGCCCGAACCGGTCGGCCAGCACGGACCGGAAACCGGTGGCGTCCACCAGATATCGGGCGCGGAAGGTCTCGCCGGAGGCGGTCCGCAATTCGGCCCCGCGCTGCGGATCGACGTCGATGTCGCTGATCCGCGTGTTCAATCGGGGCGTCGCGCCGTAGCGGACGGCGAGATTGAAGACGTGGGCGTCGATATCCTGGCGGAACCAATGGGATTCGGCGCGGCGGTACGACGACGCCAGCACGACCTGATTGGCCGCGTCCCGGTCGGGCGCGCGGCCCGGCTCATGGTAGACGAATCCGAAGTTCTGCTTCTGCCCGCAGGTGGTGCTCACGTGCTCGGCGGTGTCCTGGAAGTTGGCCAGGTGCGCGAATTCCGGGATGTCGTAGCGCTCGGCGAGGATGTGCATCGTGGTGGTCGCGTGCGGAATCGTGGACTCCCCGACCACGAATCGCGGGTGGACGCCGGCGTCGATCAGCAGCACCCGCACGTCGTGACGGGCCAGGATGGCGCCCAGGGTGCTACCGGCGATCCCGGCTCCGAGGATGGCGACGTCGTACTCGGTGTCGGTGGACGGTGTCATGGCGCGAACTCCTTGTGCCCTTCGTGGCCGACTCGACAGCGCGGGTTCCCGCACCGCCGAGTCCAGCGGCCCCTGCCCACCGTGCGCGAATGCCTACGCGGTGGCGGTTAATGAAAATGATTGTCACTAGAGTAGCGTAGGTCCGTCCGCTGCGCCAGCGGCTCATTCGCGGGCCGTCCACTGTGGTGCCGGGTAATCGGTTGTGCCGCAACGACTTCGGGTATCGCCGACCTGGTTGCCGATGGCGCTGCGGGCGTCGAGCTCGGTAATGACAATCGTTTCTGATTTGGGTAGCGTGTCGCGGGAGGGCGATTCGGCTGCGCGCGGCAGGGGCGGACGCGGCCGCGATGGGATCCACCCGAACACCGGACAAGGAGCCGTGATGAAGGCTGACGCCGAGGTGTCGCCGCAGGTGAACGAGGACGAGCCGGGCGCGGACCCGCCGTCGGGGGCGACGCCGGGGAGCGCGCTGTTCCGCGTGGTCGCACCGGTCCGGGGACGGTTGGGCCTGGCGCTGGCGGTCGCCGGTCTGGGCGCTGTCGCGGGCGTGATCGGCTACGTCGGCATCGCGCTGGCGCTGTGGGAACTGCTGGAGGCCGACACCGACTCCGGTCGCGTCACGCGATGGCTGGCGGTGGCCGCGGTCGGGGTGCTGGCCCGGTTCGGATTGCGCGCGTGGTCGTTCCGCGCCTCCCATATGGCTTCGTTCGATCTGGAACAGCGGTTGCGCACCGATATCGCCACGCACCTGGCCCGGGTGCCGCTGGGGGACGTGCAGCGGCTCGGCGCGGGCGCGGTGAAGAAGGTCGTCCAGGACGACGTGCGCGGTCTGCACATCGCGGTGGCCGACTCCGTGCCGCTGGCGGGTTTCAGTGTGGCGCAACCGATCGCGGCCCTGATCGCCCTCGGCTTCGTGGACTGGCGGCTGCTGCTGGCAGTGCTGGCGATCTTCCCGCTGGTGATGATCGGGATGCAGCTGTCCATGCGCGACTACGCCGAGGTCCGCCGCCGCTACGACGACGCGAACGAGGCGATCAACGCGGCCGTGGTGGAGTTCGTGCAGGGCATGCCGGTGGTGCGCACCTTCGACGACGGCGCCGGTTCGTTCCGGCGCTTCGTACAGCGCGTCCGCGAGTTCACCGCGGCCACCACGGCCTGGCAGGACTCCAGTCGCGGCGCGATGATCTTCGCCAACCAGGTGATGGCCCCGCTGCTCACGCTCGCGCTCGCGCTGCCGGTGGGCATCTGGCTGATCTCCGCCGGGTCGATGTCGCCCGCGCAACTGATCGCGGTGATTCTGCTGGGCACGTTGCCGGTGGAGTCGATCCTGCCGCTGATCTACCTGACCAACATGATCAACCAGTCCAAGGCGGGCGCGGCGCGCATCGTCGACCTGCTCGACATCCCGGCGCTGCCGGAGCCGACGCAGCCCGCCGTCCCGGCCGACGGCTCGATCTCCTTCCGCGGTGTCGAGTTCGCCTACGCGGGCGCGGACCGGGCCGCGCTGGACGGACTGGATCTCGAGATTCCCAGCGGCGCCGTGTGCGCGCTGGTCGGGGCCTCGGGTTCCGGGAAATCGACTGTCGCGCGGCTGATTCCGCGGTTCTGGGACGTGACGGCGGGGCAGGTGCTCGTCGGCGGCGTGGATGTGCGCCAGATCCCGTCCGAGGAACTGCTGCGTCACGTGACGCTTGTGTTCCAGGACCCGTTCCTGCTGGCCGACACGGTGGCGGAGAACATTCGCCTCGCGCGGCCCTCGGCCACCGACGCCGAGGTGGAGGCCGCCGCGCGGGCGGCGCAGGCGCACGACTTCATCGTGACGAATCTGCCGCAGGGCTACGACACCCCGGTCGGTGAGCGCGGCGCGCGCCTGTCCGGCGGCCAGCGCCAGCGGATCACGATCGCGCGGGCGATGCTCGCCGACGCGCCGATCGTGATCCTGGACGAGGCGACGGCGTTCGCCGATCCGGAGAACGAGGCGGCGATCCAGGACGCCGTCGCCGCGTTGACCCGCGGACGCACCGTGGTCGTGATCGCGCACCGGTTGTCGACCATCGTCGACGCCGACCAGATCGTCGTGCTCGACGCGGGCCGGGTGGCCGAACGCGGAACGCACGCCGAACTCCTTGCGGCGCAAGGCCGGTACGCCGGGCTCTGGGAACACCATCAACGCGCGCGCGGCTGGGGACTCAACGCCGGCGCGACCGAGGAGACGACTGTCCGATGAGAAGGATCCTGAGGCTGATGCTGCTCGCGGCGGGCAGCCATCGCGCCGAATTCCGCCGCGCGCTGTGGTGCGCGGTGATCGCCGCGATCGCCCAAGCCCTGGCGTACGCCGCGCTCGTGCCGCTCCTGTACGAACTCAGCCGTCCTGAGATCGACACCGGCGCCGCGTGGCTGTGGTTCGGCGTGTTCGCGGCCTGCTACGCCGTGGAAGCCGTATTCCACTACGGGGAGCTGCGATTCGAGTTCGGCCGGTGGGCCGATATGCTCGCCGCCACGCGTCTGGAGTTGGGCGAGAAGCTGCGGACCATGCCGCAGTCCGAACTGGAGCGCCGCTCGGCGGGTGACCTGACCATGCTGCTGGGCGCCACCGTCGCCAACGCCACGGTGAGCGCGTCCACGCTGGCGCTGTGGTTCTTGCGCCTGGTCTCGGTGCCCGCGATACTCGGGGTGATCGTGCTGGTCATCGACTGGCGGCTGGGCCTGGTGCTGGCGTTGTCGGTGCCGTTCGCCGCGCTGTTCGTCCGCCGCATCCAGCGGGTGTCCGGCGCGGGACTGCGCGAGACCGACGAGGCCGACGCCGCGGCGGCCAACCGCATCGTCGAGTACGTGCAGGGGTTGCCGGTGCTGCGCGCGACCGGACAGGTCGGCGCGTCGTCGCGGCGGCTGGTCGAGACGCTGGAGCGGCAGAACGAGGCGATGTCGGCCATGCAGAACCGGTTGACGTGGCCGGGTCTGCTGGCCTCGAGCATCGTCCAGCTCTGCCTGGTCGCCATGGTGTCGGTGGGCGCGGCGCTGGTGCTGGACCTGGACATCTCGGCGGCGCTGCTGGTCGCCGTGGTGGTCGCGGCCGTGCGTTTCGCCGAGCCGCTGTCGAACGTGGCGTCGATGTCGTCGCTGTTCGAGGTCACCGACTCCGCGCTGGAGCGGATCGGCGACGTGCTGAGCACCGATCCGCTGCCGGTGGGCGACCCCGAGGCCCGGATCACCCGCCACGACTTGGCATTCGACGACGTGCACTTCGCCTACGCGGACGGACCGCCGGTGCTGCGCGGGGTGTCGTTCGCCCTGCCCGCGCGGTCGCTGACCGCGCTGGTCGGTCCCTCGGGGTCGGGCAAGACCACGATCACCCGGCTGCTGACCCGCTACGCCGATCCGGAGCGGGGCACGGTGCGGATCGGCGGCCTCGACCTGCGGGATCTGGACCCGGTCGAGATCTACCGCCACATCTCGGTGGTCTTCCAGGACGTGTACCTGTTCGACGACACCATCCGGGCGAACATCGCGATGGCCCGACCCGACGCCGGCCAGGAGGAGATCGAGTCCGCGGCCAGGGCGGCCAACGCCCACGATTTCATCGCGCGGTTGCCGCACGGCTACGACACCCGCGCCGGCGAGATCGGCAACGCGCTGTCCGGCGGGGAACGCCAGCGCATCTCGATCGCCCGCGCGATCCTCAAGGACGCGCCGATCGTGCTGCTGGACGAACCGACCGCCGCGCTCGACGCCGAGAACGAGGTCTACGTCCAGCAGGCCATCGACGCGCTCGTCGCGGAGAAGACGGTGGTGGTGGTCGCGCACCGGCTCTCCACCGTCGTCGCGGCGGACCGCATCCTGGTGCTGGAGGACGGCGAGATCGTGGAGCAGGGCACGCACGAGGAGCTGATCGCCGCGGACGGGCGGTATCAGTCGATGTGGTCGGCGCAGACCCGCGCGCGGCACTGGCGGGTCCCCACCTCGGCCTAGCGGAGATATGTCCCCGGCACGAATCACCGTGCCGGGGACAGCCGTTCCGTCGGGTGAGGGCCGCACCGGGAGGCGACGCAGCCCCCGCAACCCCATGCCGGGGCGCCAGCGCAGTTCGGCGGGGTCCACGGCCAAGCGCAGGTCGGGCCAGCGGGCGAGCAGCGCGGTGGGCGCGATCCGGCCTTCGGTGCGCGCGAGCGCGGCGCCCATGCAGTGGTGGGTGCCGCCGCTGAACCCGCGGTACGGCCGCGGTGCGCGGTGGATGTCGAAGCGGTGCGGATCGGTGACGTGGGCGGGGTCGCGGTTGGCCGCGGCCGGGAACACCAGCACCCGATCGCCGATTTGGATGCGCCGCCCGGCCAGATCGATCGGCAGGCGGGCGTAGCGCGCGGTCGCCGATTCCACCGGCCCCCAGTAACGCATGGTCTCTTCTATTGCGGGAGCGGCCAATTCGGGATCGGCGCGCAGCGCGTCCCATTGCGCGGGGTGGGTGATCAAGGACAGGACGGCGCTGTCGATCAACCCTACTTCCTGTGTTCGCGCCGAAACACATTCGGCGCGTGGGTATTCCGATCTGGGAGTTCGGGAAGTGCCTTGACCTGAGTTGGGCGGACCTCGTAGATTGTAGCACTAATGAAAATGATTGTCGTTTGCTAGCGTTGGGGTGTGTGATGCAGGAAAAGCTCGGCCGACCGCACGGACGCACCGCCGGGGACTTCGACTGGAACCGTGGCATCGACGCCCTGCGCGAGTGGGTCGGAGAGCTCGCGGGCGTGCCCGTCGCGGCGTTGACCGACGACACCGATCTGCTGGCGCTGGGGTTGGACTCGGTGACCGTCATGCGGATCTCGGGGTTGCTACGGCGCGCGGGCAAACGGGTGGAGTACCGCGACCTGGTCCGGAGCCCGACACTCGGCTCGTGGTGGAAGTTGTTGCAGGACAGGGACTCCGAGGGTGCCGTGGAGACGACCGCGGTGGACCCGGCGGCTCCCTTTCCGCTGGCGGTGATGCAGCACGCGTTCTGGATCGGGCGGACCTCGGCGCAGGAACTGGGCGCGGTGGCCGCGCACCTGTACGGCGAGTTCGACCACGCCGGAGGTCTCGAACCCGAGCGGCTGGAGCGCGCCGTGCGCGCACTGATGGCGCGACACCCGATGCTGCGGGTGACCATCGACGCCGAGGGCATGCAGCGGGTGACCGAGCGCGGGCACTGGCCGGGCCTGACCGTGCACGATCTGCGGGCGCTGCCCGAACCCGAGCGCACCCGGTGGTTGGCGCGCACGCGGGACGCGCTCTCGCACCGGAGCATGGACGTCGCGGCGGGTGAGGTGTTCGACCTCCAGCTCTCGCTGCTGCCCGACGGCGGCACCAGGGTGCACCTGGATCTGGACATGATCGCCGCCGACGCGCTGAGCCTGCGCAATCTGCTGGCCGACCTGACCGCGCTCTACACCGAAGGGCCCACGGCGCTACCCGCCCTCGGATACAGCTACCAGCAGTATCTGGCGGATCGGGCGGGCGTTCGAGCCGCTGCGCGCGAGCAGGCCCGCGCCTGGTGGCAGTCGCGACTGCCGGAACTGCCCGCGGCACCGGAACTTCCGGTGCTCACGTCCGAGACGGCCACCGGGGGACCGCGAGTCGACCGCCGCCACCACTGGTTGTCCCCGGAGCGCGCGGCGCTGTTGCGGGAACGGGCGCACCGTGCGGGTCTGACCACGGCGAGCGTGCTGGCCACCGTATTCGCGGAGACGGTCGGCGCGTGGAGCCGCTCCGATCGCTTCCTGCTGAATCTGCCGGTGTTCGACCGGGAACCGTTGCACGACGAGGTGGACCGGCTGGTCGGCGACTTCTCGAGTTCGGTGCTGCTCGATGTGGATCTGTCCGCGCCGATGTCGGTGACCGAACGGGGCCGGGCGATCACCGAGCGCCTGCGTGAGGCGTTGGGCTATGCCGCCTACACCGGTGTCGAGGTGCTGCGGGACCTGAGCCGCGCCCAAGGCGGCGCGCGGGTGCTGGCGCCCGTCGTGTACACCAGCGCGCTGAGTCTGGGGGAGCTCTACGCGCCCGAGGTGCGGGAGTGTCTGGGCGAGCCATGTTGGACGGTGTCGCAGGGCCCGCAGGTCTGGCTGGACGCGCAGGTGACCGAGTTCGACGGCGGCATCCTGCTCAACTGGGATGCCCGCGTCTCGCTGTTCCCGCCCGGGATGCTGGACGCGATGTTCGGCGCCTACACCCGTTTCGTCGAGCTGTTGCTGAACGACGACGGCGCGTGGGACCGGGCCGCGCCGTGGCCGGTGACCGATCGCACGTACCGGGAGATCGTCACCCCGCCGCCCATTCCCCTGCACCGGCGATTCTTCGCTCGCGCCGAGGAGCATCCGGACCGGACCGCGCTGATCGCGGGCGATGCGGAGATCACCTACGGCGACCTCGCGCTCCGGGCTCGCCGTATGGCTGGCCTGTTGGCGGCCAAGGGAATCGGGCGCGGCGACAGTGTGGCGATAACCCTGCCCAAGGGCGTCGACCAGATCGTGGCCGCCCTCGGGGTGCTGGCCGTGGGCGCGACCTACGTTCCATCGGGCGTCGATGTGCCGCCCGCGCGGCGGGAGCGGGTCTACCGCACGGCGGGCGCGCGGCTGGTGGTCACCGACGTGGACACCGCCGCCGCTGCGCCGTGGCCCGACGACATCGCACTGCTCTTCCCCGAACAGGCGCACACCGTGGCGCCGTTGGCCGATCTCGTCGCGGTGGACTCGGAAGACGTGATGTACGTGATCTTCACGTCGGGTTCGACCGGTACCCCGAAGGGCGTCGAGGTGCCGCATCGCGCGGTCGCCCACACCGTCGACGCGGTCGGCCTGCGGTTCGGCATCGGCGCGGACGATCGCACGATCGCGTTGTCCGCCTTGGACTTCGACCTCTCCGCCTACGATCTGTTCGCGTTCCTGTCCGTCGGCGGCTCCGTGGTGGTGGTCGAGGAGGGGCAGCGCCGCGACGCCGCCGCCTGGGCGGAGCTGATCCGGCGCTGGGACGTCACCGTGGTCAGCGCCGTCCCCGCGCTGCTGGACATGCTGTTGATCGCCGCCGCCGAGACCGGGCTGGGTACGGCGCTGCGGGTGGTCATGCTCGGTGGCGATCGCGTCACCGTCGATCTGCCCGATCGGCTGCGCCGGCTCGTCCCCGGGTGCCGGTTCGCCGGACTGGGCGGGATGACGGAGGCGGCCATCCACGCCACCGTCTGCGAGGTCGACGAGGTGGACCCCGACTGGACGAGCGTGCCCTACGGCGCGCCCCTGCCACATGCTTCCTGCCGGGTGGTCGACGGCCAGGGTCGGGACCGTCCGGTGTGGGTGCCCGGTGAGCTGTGGGTCTCGGGTGGAGGCTTGGCCCACGGCTATCGCGGCGACCCGGAGCGCACCGCCGAGAAGTTCGTCCAGCGCGACGGGGTCCGCTGGTACCGCACCGGCGATCTGGTGCGGTACCGCCCGGACGGGACGCTCGAGTTTCTCGGGCGCACCGATCATCAGGTGAAGATTCGCGGCCACCGGATCGAACTGGGCGAGATCGAAGCGGTGCTGGCCGAGCACCCAGAGGTGAGCGCCGCGGTCGCGGCGGTGCTCGAGCGGCCCACCAGGGCGCTCGCGGCGATCGTCGTCGGCGACGCGGACGAGAAC
This sequence comes from Nocardia puris, assembly GCF_003315035.1. Taxonomy (GTDB): domain Bacteria; phylum Actinomycetota; class Actinomycetes; order Mycobacteriales; family Mycobacteriaceae; genus Nocardia; species Nocardia puris. The sequence continues at coordinate 103,719 of NZ_QNRE01000001.1, read as the reverse complement.
ACCCTGCGCGAGTGGCTCCGGGATCGGTTGCCCCGCTACATGATTCCCCGGCGCATCCTGCGCCGGACGGAACTCCCGATCACGCGCAACGGAAAGGTCGATCGCGCCGCTGTGCACGCCACCCTCACCGCCGCCGGCGAGCACGAGGGTGGCGATGGAGCGGGCGCGTCGCCGCGCGGCCCGCTGGAGCGGATCGTGGCCGAGGCCTGGCGCGAGCTGCTCGGCGTCGACGAGATCCGCCGCGACCACGACTTCTTCACCCTCGGCGGTGACAGCCTGCTGGCCACCCGGCTGATCCGGCGTCTCGGCGCGGCCGGAGTGACGGGTGCCGAGCTGGGGCGGCTGTTCACGACGCCCACCCTCGCCGAGTTCGCCGCGCACCTCGCGCCGGGTGCGGCGGTGGCGGTGCCGGCGATCCGTCCCGATCCCGAGCGCCGGTTCGAGCCGTTCCCGCTGACCGATATCCAGGTCGCCTATTGGTTGGGCCGATCCGCGGATTTCGACCTCGGTGGTATCCCCGCCCAGTTGGCGGTCGAGTACGGCTGGCCGGGGGTCGACGTGGCCCGGTTGGCGCGGGCGTGGCGCCGGGTGGTCGATCGGCACGCCATGTTGCGCGCGGTGATCGAGCCCGACGGCAGGCAGCGAGTGCTGGAAGAGGTTCCCGCGTACCGGATTCCGGTTTTCGACGGCCCGACGGAATCGTCCTCCGACGAGTGGCCGGAGGAGCGTTCGGATGCGGGCGCGTGGCCGCCGTTCGACATCCGCGTGATTCGCGACGGCGAGAGCAGCCGGGTGCTCGCGGTGTTCGACACGGTGGTGGTCGATGGGCTGAGCGCGCTGGTGCTCCTGTCGGAATGGACCCGGCTCTACGACGATCCCGATCTCGAATTGCCGCCCTTGGCCCTCGAATTCCGCGACTACGTGACGACGTGCCTACCGTCCGACGCGGAAGTACAAGCGGCCCTGACGTACTGGCGGTCGCGATTGCCGGAGCTGCCACCCGGTCCGCAGTTGCCGTTGCGGGTGTCGCCCGCGGCGGTGGAGCATCCGAGGTTCAGGCGCCGCGAGGTTCGGGTCGAATCGGAAACCTGGCGGCGGATAGTGGCTCGTGCGCGGGGCTACGGTGTGACGCCGAGTGTTGTTCTGCTCGCTTGTTATACGTGGGTGTTGGGGGGATGGAGTGCGCAGCGTGATCTGACGGTCACGTTGACGCGGTTCGATCGCCGGGACGTGCATCCCGACATCATGCGGGTGGTGGGCGATTTCAGTTCGTTGCTGCTGGTGGCCGATCAGCCCGCGGCGGGGGAGAGCTGGCTGGGGCGTGTGCGGCGGTTGCAGGAGCAACTGTGGCGCGACCTGGATCATCAGCAGGTGTCCGCCGTTCGCGTGTTGCGCGAACTCGCCCGCGAGAACGACGCCCCGGTGGAACCGGTGCCGGTGGTGTTCACGTCCATGCTCGGCGTGGACGACGACCTGGCGCATTCGGTGCGCTGGCCGGACCGGATGCGCACCCGGACGCCGCAGGTGTGGCTGGACCACCAGGTCGTCGAGCTGCCGGAAGGGCTTGTGCTGAGCTGGGATTCGGTGGACGAGCTGTTCCCGGACGGGATGGTCGATGCCATGCTGGCCACCTACTACGAACACCTCACCCGGCTGGCGGATCTGGACTGGGACGCGTCGCTGCCCGATGCGTTGCCGGTACTGCCCGCCCGGCAGCGGGCCGTCCGGGACGAAGTCAACATGGCCGGCCAGCCCGTTGCCGTGAATTCTTCTGCCCCGCAGTTGCATACGCCGATGTTCGGTATCGCGGAGGCCGATCCGGACCGCGTCGCGATCATCGACGGTTCGCGCGAAGTCGGCTTCGGGGAACTCGCCGATCACGCGCGGCGGATCGCGGCGCTGTTGCTCGAGCACGGAGTGCGTCCCGGTGCTGCGGTCGCCGTGTCGGCGGCGCGGGGCGTTGCGCAGGTGGCGGCGCTCTACGGCGTGCTGGCCGCCGGGGCGGCATACGTCCCCGTGGCGAAAGACCAACCATGGCAACGGCGTAACGGCATCCTCGAACAGGCCGAGGTGTCGGCGGTGCTCACCGACGACGTCGCCGGATTCCCCGACGGAATGCCGATCGTGCCGATCGCCGAGGCGAGCCGGCATCGCCCCGCCCCAGTGTTCCGGGGTGCGCCCGGCGATCTCGCGTACGTGATCTTCACGTCCGGTTCCACCGGCACCCCGAAGGGCGTCGAGATCACGCACGGGAGTGCGCGGAACACCCTCGACGATCTGCGGGGGCGGTACCACCTCGGTCCTGGCGATCGCGTGTTGGCGGTAGCGGCAACGGATTTCGACCTGTCGGTGTTCGACCTGTTCGGTGTGCTGGGTGCCGGGGGCAGCGCCGTGATCGTCGCCGACGAGGATCGGCGCGACGCGGCGGGTTGGCTGGCGGCCGCGCACGCGCACGGGGTGACGGTGTGGAACAGCGTGCCGGCCATGCTGGACATGCTGCTCACCGTGGCCGAGTCCGGGCCGGGTCTGCCCGCGACGCTGCGCCTGGCTTTGGTTTCCGGGGACTGGGTGGGCCTGGACCAGCCCGGTCGCTTGGTGGCACTGTCGCGGGATTGCCGTCTGGTGGCGTTGGGTGGGGCGACGGAGGCGTCGATCTGGTCGAACTACTTCGAGGTCGAGAAGGTGGACCCGGAGTGGACGTCCATCCCCTACGGCCGTCCCCTGCGCAACCAGTACTTCCGGGTGGTGGACGAGTCCGGACGGGACCGGCCCGACTGGGTGCCCGGGGAACTGCTGATCGGCGGCCTCGGCGTCGCGCGCGGCTACCGGGGCGACCCGGAGCTCACCGCGGCCAGGTTCTTCGAGGAAGACGGCGTGCGCTGGTACCGGACCGGCGATCTGGGCCGGTACCGCCCGGATGGGGTCCTCGAGTTCCTGGGGCGGGCCGATCGTCAGGTGAAGGTGCGCGGGCATCGAGTGGAGTTGGGTGAGGTCGAGCAGGCGATCGCGGCGCATCCGGAGGTGCGGCGGGCGTTCGCGGTGGCGGTGGGGGAGCGGTCTCGGATGAGACTGGTGGCGTTCGTGGAACCTGCTGTACCCGAGGGACTTTCGGAGTTCGTGGCGGAGAGGTTGCCGTCGGGCTGGTTGCCGGAGTTGATCGCGTTGCCCGACCCGCCGCTGACCGGCAACGGCAAGATCGACCACGCCGCACTCGTGCACCGTGCCCAAACCTCCACCGGCACTGCCGCGTCCGGCCCGGCGGAACCGCTGCGGCCCGGACTGGAAACCCGGATCGGCCGCCTCTGGCAGGAGATCGTCGGCGGCGAACTCCCCGGCCGGGACACGAGCTTCTTCGCCGCGGGCGGCGATTCGCTGTCCGCCACCCGGCTGGTGAGCCGCCTCGCCCGCGAACTCGGCCGGACGGTGACCCTGCGCGAGTTCTTCACCAACCCGACGGTCGCCGGCCTGGCCCGCGGCCGATCGCTCACCGAGGCGACGACACCGGCCCCGCTGGCCACCGCCGACCCCTCGCGCCGGTGGGAACCGTTCCCGCTCACGGACATTCAGGTGGCCTACTGGCTGGGCCGATCACCGGATTTCGATCTCGGCGGCGTCGGAGCGCAGTTGTACGTCGAGTACGACTGGCCCGGCGTGGACGTGCCCCGGTTGGCGCGGGCGTGGCAGCGGGTGGTCGACCGGCACGCGATGCTGCGCGCCGTGCTCACCGCCGACGGCCGGCAGCGCGTACTCGAAAACGTTCCCGCCTACCGGATTCCGGTGCTCGAGGGCGCGCAGGCCCCCGTCGCGGTGCGGGAGGAGATGGCGAACGGGTGCCTCGACGCCACCACCTGGCCGCTGTTCGATATCCGTGTCGTCCGCGACGGCGAGCGCAGCCGGGTGTGCGCGGTCTTCGACACCTTGGTCGTGGACGGATTGAGCGCGCTGGTCCTCATCGCCGAGTGGACCCGGCTCTATGACGACCCCGATCTCGAATTGCCGCCCTTGGCCCTCGAATTCCGCGACTACGTCACCAGCTCTGCGCCCTCGGAGGCGGAAGTGCGAGCGGCGCTGTCCTATTGGCGCGCCCGCCTGCCCGAGCTGCCGCCCGGACCGCAGTTGCCGTTGCGGGTTTCACCGGCGGCGGTGGAGCGTCCGAGGTTCAGTCGCCGCGAGTTCCGCCTCGACCTCGACACGTGGCGGCGGATCGTGGCCCGTGCGCGGGACTACGGTGTGACGCCGAGTGTTGTTCTGCTGTCCTGTTATACGTGGGTGCTCGGCGGGTGGAGTGCGCAGCGTGATCTGACGGTCACGTTGACCCGGTTCGATCGCCGGGATGCGCATCCCGACATCATGCGGGTGGTGGGCGATTTCAGTTCGCTGCTGCTGGTGGCCGACCGGCCCGCCGCCGGGGAGACCTGGTTGTCGCGCGCCCGGCGCCTGCAAGAACAGCTGTGGAGCGATCTCGACCACCAGCAGGTGTCCGCCGTCCGCGTGCTGCGCGAACTGGCCAGGGACAGCGCGACGATGGCCGAGCCGGTGCCGGTGGTGTTCACGTCCATGCTCGGCGTGGACGACGACCTGGCGCGCTCGGTCCGCTGGCCCGACCACACGCGCACGCAGACGCCGCAGGTGTGGCTGGACCACCAGGTCATCGAGTTGCCGGAAGGTGTTCTGCTGAGCTGGGATTCGGTGGACGAACTGTTCCCCGAAGACCTGGTCGACGACATGTTCGCCCGGTACCGCGACCACCTGACCCGGCTCGGCGATCTCGACTGGGAACACCCGCTGCCGGAGGCGCTGCCGGTGCTGCCGGAGCGGCAACGGTCGGCCCGCGCGCGGGTCAACGACACCGCCGGGCCCGGACCGGAACACAGCCGGTGGGGTGGCTTGCTGCACGCGCCGCTCTTCGACATCGCCGCCACCGACCCCGGCCGTGTGGCGCTCATCGACCACGACGACATGACCGTCGGCTTCGGTGAGCTGGCGGACCGGGCCGCCCGGATCGCGGCGCTGTTGCGCGAGCACGGCGTGCGGCCCGGCGTGGCCGTCGCGGTGTCGGCGACACGCGGTGCGGCGCAGGTCGCGGCGCTCTACGGGGTGCTGGCCGCCGGAGCGGTGTATGTGCCGGTGGCGAAGGATCAACCGCCGCAACGGCGTAACGCCATCCTCGGGCAGGCGCAGGTGTCGGTGGTGCTCAGCGATGATGTGGCGGGACACGGAGGCTTCCCCGAAGGTGTGGCCGTCGTGGCGATATCGGACGCGTCGCGGATGCCTCCGGCCCCGGTGCACCGGGGTGCGCCCGGCGATCTCGCGTACGTGATCTTCACGTCCGGTTCCACAGGAACCCCGAAGGGCGTCGAGATCACGCACGGCAGTGCGGTGAACACCCTCGAAGACCTGCGCTGCCGCTACGAACTCTGCGCGAGCGATCGTGTCTTGGCTGTGGCGGCAACGGATTTCGACCTGTCGGTGTTCGATCTGTTCGGCGTGCTGGGTGCGGGTGGCCGTGCCGTTCTGATCGCCGACGAGGATCGGCGCGACGCGGGTCGGTGGCTGGAGCGGGTTCACCAGCACGGGGTGACGGTGTGGAACAGCGTGCCTGCCATGCTGGACATGCTGCTCACCACCGCCGAGTCCGGGCCGGGCCTTCCCGCGACGCTGCGCCTGGCACTGGTTTCCGGGGACTGGGTGGGCCTGGACCTCCCCGGCCGACTCGCGGCCCTGTCCCAGGACTGTCGCCTGATCGCACTGGGCGGGGCGACGGAGGCGTCGATCTGGTCGAACTACTTCGAGGTCGAGAAGGTGGACCCGGAGTGGACGTCCATCCCCTATGGCCGCCCCCTGCGCAACCAGCGATACCGCGTGGTGGACGAGTCCGGTCACGACCGGCCCGACTGGGTGCCGGGCGAACTGCTGATCGGCGGCCTCGGCGTCGCGCACGGGTACCGGGGCGACCCCGAACTCACCCGATCCAAGTTCTCCGAAGCGGACGGCGTGCGCTGGTATCGCACCGGCGATCTGGGCCGATACCGCCCCGACGGGACGCTCGAATTCCTCGGCCGGGCCGATCGTCAGGTGAAGGTGCGCGGGCATCGAGTGGAGTTGGGTGAGGTCGAGCAGGCGATCGCGGCGCATCCGGAGGTGCGGCGGGCGTTCGCGGTGGCGGTGGGGGAGCGGTCTCGGATGAGACTGGTGGCGTTCGTGGAACCTGCTGTACCCGAGGGACTTTCGGAGTTCGTGGCGGAGAGGTTGCCGTCGGGCTGGTTGCCGGAGTTGATCGCGTTGCCCGACCCGCCGCTGACCGGCAACGGCAAGATCGACCACGCCGCACTCGTGCACCGTGCCCAAACCTCCACCGGCACTGCCGCGTCCGGCCCGGCGGAACCGCTGCGGCCCGGACTGGAAACCCGGATCGGCCGCCTCTGGCAGGAGATCGTCGGCGGCGAACTCCCCGGCCGGGACACGAGCTTCTTCGCCGCGGGCGGCGACTCGCTGT
>NZ_QNRE01000001.1:0-97131 GCF_003315035.1 Nocardia puris | reverse complement strand
CGGCCCGGACTGGAAACCCGGATCGGCCGCCTCTGGCAGGAGATCGTCGGCGGCGAACTCCCCGGCCGGGACACGAGCTTCTTCGCCGCGGGCGGCGACTCGCTGTCGGCCACCCGCCTGCTCGGCAGGCTGCATCGCGAACTCGGCGTCACCACCGGCCTGCGCGAGTTCTTCACCACCCCGACCATCGCCGGACTCACCCGCAACCAACCGCAGAACGATCTCGAGCTCGAAGAAGGTGCATTGTGAACGTCGCCGACCTGGTAACCGATCTACGACAGCGCGGAGTCCATCTGTGGGCGGACGGAGAGCACCTGCGATTCCGCGCGCCGCGCGGCGTGCTCACCGCCGAACATCGCGAGCGGCTGACCGCTCACAAACCCGCTGTGCTGGACTATCTTTCGCGCGACCAGGTGGCGCTCGAGGTGTCCGCCGACACCGTCAACGCGCACGAACCGTTCCCGCTCACCCCCGTCCAGTCGGCCTACCTCATCGGCCGCGACCCCACCTACCCGTTCGGCGGCGTCGCCTGTACCAGCTACCTCGAAATCGCCTACGACGACGTCGAACCCGCCGTCGTGGAGCGGGCGTGGAACGCGCTCGTCGAGCGCCACGGCATGCTGCGCGCCACCGTGCACGGCGACGGCCACCAGCGGATCGCCGCGACAGTGCCGTGGTACGAGATCCTCGTGACCGACCTGCGCGGTGCGGACCCGGCCCGGATCGACGCCGCCCGCGACCGGCAGCGCGACGAAATGCTCGGCCCGGCGACCGCCACCGAGCAGTGGCCCTTGTTCGCGCTGCGCCTCACCCGCACCGACACCGGCTGCGTGCTGCACCTGCTGCTGGAACTGCTGGTGATCGACGCCGCGAGCCTGCGGCTGCTGCTGGCCGAACTCAACCGGCTCGTGGGCGCGGACGGGGACGTGTCGGTGCTGCGGCCCGCGCCGGAGATCGGGTTCCGCGACTACGTGATGGGCGTGCAACGGCTGCGCCACGGACCCCGGTACCAGCGTGATCGCGAGTACTGGCTGGAGCGGCTCGACACCTTGCCCCCGGCTCCCGATCTGCCCGTCGCGGCGGGCGACAGCACCGACCCCGGCTTCGACCGGCTGCACCACTGGCTGCCCGCCGCCGACCTCGCGAACCTGACCGCGCACGCGGCCGCCCACGGGTTGACCGCCTCCGGCGCGGTGCTCGCCGCCTACGCCGAGGTGGTCGGCCGGTGGAGCCGCAGCCGCCGGTTCACGCTGAATCTGCCGGTGTTCAACCGGCTTCCGGCCCACCCCGACATCGACGCGGTGCTCGGCGATTTCACGTCGGTGAACCTGCTCGGCATCGACCTCGACGCGGACAGCTCCTTCGCCGCCCGCGCCCGTGCCATCACCGCGCGCCTGTTCACCGATCTCGACCACCGGCTGTTCGACGGCGTGGAAGTGCTCAGCGAGTTGACCCGCCGCGCGGGCAGCCCGGTCCTGATGCCCGTGATCTACACCGGCGCCCTGGGCGGCGAGATCTCCGCCGCGCCCACCGGCGGCGGCCGCATCCTGCGCGGCCTCACCCGCACACCCCAGGTGTGGCTCGACTGCCAGGTCACCCCGCACGAGGACGGGGTGCTGCTCGCCTGGGACGTGCGCCGCGACGTGCTGGCCGGCGACACGGCGGCCGACGCTTTCGCCGCGTTCGTCGACCTGCTCACCCGCCTGGCCGGCGACCCCGACGCCTGGACCGAGGAGCACCCGGTCCCGCTGCCCGCGGCGCAACGCGCCCGCCGCGAGGCCTACAACGACACCGCCGCCGTGGCCGAACCGCGCCTGCTGCACCGGCTCGTACTGGACCGGGCGGACGCCGATCCGGACGCGCCCGCCGTATTCCACCGTGGCGCCGCCGTGAGTTTCGCCGATCTGCGCCGCCGTGCCGTCGCGGTGGCGGCGGCCCTGCGCGCGACCGGTGTGGAGCCCGGCGACCGGGTCGGGATCGTGATGGAGAAGGGGCCGGAGCAGATTGTCGCGGTGCTCGCCGTGCTGCTCGCCGGCGCCGCCTACGTGCCCATCGAGGTGACCCAGCCCCGGGCGCGCAAGGAACGCATCATCGACCGCGCCGGGATCGACGTGGTGCTCACCCAATCGTGGCTGCCCGACGTCGATGAACTCCCCGCGACCGCGAAGGTCGTGCGGGCCGACGCGGTGCCGGAGGCCGACGCCGCGCCCGACCTGCCCGCCGACGTGGACCCGTCGGATCCGGCGTACGTCGTCTACACGTCCGGCTCCACCGGGGAGCCGAAGGGCGTCGTCATCTCCCACCGGGCCGCGGCGAACACCATCGACGACATCAATCAGCGGTTCGGGCTCGGCCGCGGCGATCGGGTGCTCGGGGTGGCGAGCCTGGCCTTCGACCTATCGGTGTGGGACATCTTCGGCGTACTCGCGGCCGGAGGTGCGGTGGTGCTGCCCGAACAGGATCGCGCCGCCGACCCGTCGCGGTGGGCCGAACTGGTCGACCAGCACGCGGTGACGGTGTGGAACAGCGTGCCCGGCCAGCTGCAAATGCTGCTGGACTACCTCGACACCACCCCCACTCGTGCGGCCGAGTCGCTGCGGCTGGTCCTGCTGTCGGGCGACTGGATTCCGCTCGACCTGCCCGACCGGGTGCGCCTGGCACATCCGGAGGTCGCGGTGGTGGGTCTGGGCGGGGCCACCGAGGCATCGATCTGGTCGATCCACCACCCGGTGCGCACGATCGATCCGGCCTGGCGCAGCATCCCGTACGGCATCCCGCTGCGCAATCAGACTGTGCGCGTACTGGATTCGGCGCTACAGGATTGTCCCGAGCTCGTCACCGGGGAGATCTACCTCGGCGGTCTCGGCGTCGCGGAAGGGTATCTGGGCGACGATCAACTGACCGCCGAACGATTCCTCCGCCACCCGCGCACCGGTGAAAGGCTGTATCGCACCGGCGATCTCGGCCGCTTCCACCCAGACGGGCGGCTCGAGTTCCTGGGCCGGGAGGACACCCAGGTCAAGATCCGGGGACACCGGGTCGAGCTCGGCGAGATCGAGTCGGCGCTGCGCCGCCACCCCGCGGTGGCCGACGCGGCGGTGCTGGTGAGCGAGCGCGGGCGGCTGTTCGGGTTCGCCGAAGTCGCGGCCGACGCGGTCGCGGGCGGGACGACCGGCGAGGAGACCGCCGTGCTCGCCGCCGCCGAGGACGCCGCGGCGGCGGCCCAGGACGAGATCGACGGCGAGTCCTTCGTCGCCCTGATGCGGGCGGTCGACGAGATGGCGATGCTCTCCATCGCCGCCCGGCTGCGCGCCGACGGCCTGTTCGCCGACCGGGAACGCCCCTACGATATCGCCGAGATCGCCGCCGCCACCGGGGTTTCCGACCGCCAGCACGGTCTGCTGAAGCGGTGGATGGCGGCCCTCGCCGACGGGGGCGCGGTCGTGCACGACCCGGCCACCGGATGGTACAGCGACCTGATCGCGGCGGGTCCCGACGCGGTCGCCCAGGCGTGGCGGCGCATCGACGAACTCGACGCCGTCGTGGGTTACGGCAGCGACACCCTCGACTACATCCGCCGGTGCAGCAGCAGACTGGACGACCTGCTGCGCGGCGAACTCGACGTGCGGGAGCTGCTGTTCCCCGCCGGCGAGCCGGGGGCCGCGCACGCCGTCTATAGGACGAACCTGGTGGCGCGCAGCGCGCATCGCGTGGTGATCGACACCGTGCGCGAGGTGGCGCGGGGGCTGCCGCACCGGCTGCGGGTGCTCGAAGTCGGCGGCGGCATCGCGGGCACCAGCACCGAATTGATCCCCGCCCTGGCGGAATTCACGCCGGACTACCACTTCACCGACATCTCGGAGTACTTCCTCGGGGAGGCGCGCCAGAAGTTCGGGGACTACCCGTGGGTCCGGTACGGCCGCTTCGACATCAACGCCGCCGCGCTCGATCAAGGGCTGCGGCCCAATTCGGCCGACGTGATCCTGTGCGCGAACGTGCTGCACAACTCGCGCGATGCCGACGAGGTGCTGGCGCGGCTGCGCGATCTGCTGGCGCCGGGCGGCTGGCTGGTGTTCCTCGAACCCACTCGGCAGCACAACTACGCGCTGCTGGTGTCGATGGAGTTCGAATTCTTCAGTGAGCTCACCGCGTTCACCGACGTGCGGGCCGGTACCGGGCAGGCGTTCTTCACCCGCGACCAGTGGTTGCGCCAACTCGAGCACGCGGGCGCCGACCACGTGCGGGTGTTGCCCGCCGAGGGGGAGCCGCTGGCGGCGTCGGGGCAGGGCGTGTTCGTCGCCCGCTTCAAGGGCGAACGGCGCGCCGTCACCGACCAGCAGCTCACCGAGCACGTCGCGGCGCTGCTGCCCGGCCACATGGTGCCCGACGAGCTGAGCCTGCTGGACGCGCTGCCCCGCTCGGCGAACGGGAAGCTGGACCGCGCGGCGCTGGCCGCCCGCCTCACCGAGACTCCGGCGGCCGCGACGGACATCCCGTACGTGCCGCCCGCCGACGAGATCGAGGAGCGGATCGCCCAGTTGTGGCAGGAGATGCTCGGCGTCGCGCGCGTGGGCCGCGACCAGAACTTCTACACCCTCGGCGGCGACTCGCTGCTGCTCTCGCAGATGGTCGGGCGCCTGCGCGATCGTGTGCCCGAGATCGCCGAAGTCGAGTGGCAGGAATTGCTGCGCGACATGTTGCGCAACCCCACGGTGGCCGCACTCGCCGCGCGCAGGCACCGCGCCGAGGCCGCTCCCGCGCAAGCGGACCGGCGGGTGGCGGTGCGCGCGCTCGGGGGCGAGCCGGGGCACGAGAGCGGCACCTGGGTGCTGGTCCCCGGCGGCACCGGGACCCTGACGCCCTACCAGGCGCTCGTCCCGCATCTGCGCGCCGCGCATCCCGGCCCGCTGATCGGTCTCGAGGTCACCGACCCGGCGCGGTACCGGGCGTTGCCCGCAGACGCCGTGGTCACCAGGCAGGCCGCCGATTACGCGACCGAACTGCTCGACCACGATCGGCGCTTCCGCGTCATCGGGTACTCGGTGGGCGGACTGCTCGCCGCCGAGATCGCGCGCACGCTCACCGAGGCCGGCGCGACGGTGGACGAGCTCACGGTGATCGGGACCCACCAGCCGCCCGCGGTGTACGACGACCTGCTGGTCGAGTACGTGTTCGCCCAGGCGATCGGTGTCGATCCGGCCGCTGTCGGATTCCCCGCCGAGGCCGAAACCTTCGAAGCGGCAGTGCGTTCGGTGCTCGAGCGCAGTCCGGACGAGGTACCGGCGGGCGCGCTCAGCGGGCTGGACGGCGCGTTCGCCCCGCTGGCGGAAACGTTGCGGAAGCTGGCGGCCGCCCCGCGCGCCGATCGGCTCGCGGCGTTGCACGCCGCGTCAGCCCAGGGCGCGGGCCCTTATTATTCCTCCGGTCATTCGCTGGACGAATTCCGTAGTCAGTTCGATCTTTTCGCGCAGAACTTGCGCGCCATGGGCGCCCACCGGGCCGAGCCCTACTTCGGCCCGGTGCGCGTGCTGCGCAACCGCGAGGGCACCATGTTCCTGGGCTCGCGGGTGGACGTGGACGGCTTCTGGTCCCGAATCGTCCTGGGCGCGTTGGCCTTCGAGGACATCCCCGGCGATCATCTGACCAGCATGTCGGCGTCGAACGCGGCGGCGGTGGCCGAGCGGATCACCGCGCTCCTGCCGGACGCCGGCTCGGAGGCGCGACCGTGACCCGGGTGGCGGTGGTGGGCGCCACGGGTGTGGTCGGGCGGGCGGCGGTGCGGATGCTCACCCGGCTCGGGACCGACGCGCTGCGGCTCGGCGCGCGCGACGAGACCCGCATCGACCTCGCCGCCCTGCCCGACGCCACCGAATGGCGCCGGGTGGATATCGACGACCCCGAGTCGCTGGCGCGGTTCTGCGCCGGAACCCGGCTCGTGCTCAACTGCGCGGGGCCGTCGTACCTGGTGAAGGACCGGGTGGCGCGGGCCGCGCTGGCGGCGGGCAGCGACTACGTGGACGTGTCGGGAGACGGGCCGGCCCACCACCTGCTGGCGGGGTCGCCGCTGCTCGGTCCGGAGCGGATCGCGGTGCTGTCGGCCGGGATGCTGCCCGGCCTGGCCAACGTGGTGCCCCGGCTGCTGGCCGACGATCTGCGCGGGGCCCGGCTGGACGTCTACGCGGGCGGCATCGAGCCGTTCGCGGCGGCCTCGGCCGCGGATCTCGCGCTCTCGCTGGACAGTTCGGGCGACGGCGAGCACTGGTACGGGGAGACGCTGGCCGCCTGGTCGGGCGGCCGGCGGCGGCGCTGCGCGCTGGCGGTGCGCGAGAACGTCGAGATCGCGGGCTTTCCCGGCGCGGTGACCGCGATGCCGTTCCTCACCGCCGACGCGGAGCGCATGGCCCGCGCGGCCGGGCTCACGGATCTGCACTGGTACAACGTCTTCGTCGGCACTGCGCTGCGGTTGACGCTCACCCGGCTGCGCGGCCGAGTGCACGCTCACGCGGAAGCCCTGGCGGGGATCGCCGAGGAGATCCGCGCGGCGGCCGACCTCGATCTGGCCGGGCTGGATCCGTTCTATCTGATGGCGTTCACCCTCACCCGTCCCGGGCGCACCGACACCGCCGTGGTGCGCACGCCGAGCAGTTTCGCGCTCACCGCGGCGGTCGCCGCGCACGCTGTCGTGGCCGTGCTCGACGGTGTGGTGCCGCCGGGCCTGCACTTCGCCGACGACGTCCTCGACCCGCGCGGTCTGCTCGACGCCGTGCGCCACCTCGGGGCGCTGTCGGTGTGGCAGACGCACCCGCACGCCCACGACGAACCGATGGAGGCCGGAATCCTGTGAGTGCGACTACCTCGCCCGGCGTGCCCAAAGTCGTGGTGTGTGGCACCTCGTTCGGCCGGGTGTATCTGCGTGCGGTGCACGAAGATCCGAGCGTCGAGCTCGCGGGCGTGGTGTCGCGGGGCAGTGCCCGCTCGGTGGAGTGCGCGAAAAGCTATGGGGTGCCGCACTATACGGGCATCGACCAGCTGCCCGACGATATCGACATCGCCTGCGTCGCCGTGCGCGCCGGCGTCGCGGGCGGTGACGGCGCGAAACTCGCGCAGGGCCTGCTGACGCGCGGAATTCATGTGCTGCAAGAACATCTGGTGCATCCCGACGAGCTCGCCGACTGCTTGCGGATCGCGCGTGAACACGGGGTGTGCTACCGGCTCAACGCCTTCTATCCGAATCTGCCGCCGGTGCGACTGTTCCTGCGCGCGGCGTGCGTGCTCCGGGAGCGGCAGCCGCCGCGGCACGTGGACGCCGCGACCGGAGTCCAGGTGCTCTACCCGCTGCTCGACGTCCTCGGTGCGGCGGTCGGCAAACTGCGCCCGTGGGCGTTCGGGCAGCCCGCCCCGCTGCTGCCGGAGGTGGCGGCACTGGCCGATACGCCGATGCCCTACACCGCCCTGTCCGGCGTGATCGGCGGTGTCCCGGTGTCGCTGCGGGTGCAGAACCAGATGCACCCCGGCGACCCCGACAATCACGCTCTCGCGCTGCACCGCATCGCGGTGGCGTTCGAAGGGGGCGTGCTGACGCTGGCCGACACCCACGGACCCGTGTTGTGGAGTCCGCGACTGCATTCCGACCGCGACGAGACCGGGCGGCTGCTCATGTCCGGGCCCGGCACCGAACGGTTGGCGGTGCCCAGCACCGAGGTGCTGGCACCGTCGGACACCGCGACGTTCCGGGAGGTCTTCGACGAGATGTGGCCGCAGGGCGTTCGACATGCGTTGGCGCAGGTGCGCGCCGATATCGCCGACCCGCGCCGCACGGCCGGCGCCGGACAGTGGGCGATGACGGTGACCGGGATGTGGCAGCGGCTCACGACCGTGCTCGGTCAGCCCGAGCTGATCCGGCCGCCCGCGCCCGTCGCGGTGCCGCTGCCGGACCTGCTCGCCGCGTCGGGCGGCGATCTCGGATGAGCGCGTCGCCCTCGCCGCGCGCACTGGCGGATCTCCAGGCGTTTTCGTCCGACCCGTACACGACGATGGCGCGGCTGTACCGGGAGAACGGACCGGTGACCGCGCTCGGGGCGGGGCCGATGGGCTTCCGGCTCACCCTCGGCGCCGAGGCGTGCGAGTTCATCCTGGCCAACAGCGCCTTGTTCAGCTGGGAGCAGGCTTTCGCGGCGCTGACGCCGCTGACCGGACCGTCCGCGTTGCTGGTCAACGACGGTGACGCGCATCGCCGTCTGCGTAAACTGGTCGCGCCGGCGTTCACCGCTCGCCGGGTGGCGGGGCGCCTGGAGACGGTCGTCCGGCATATCGAGGCCGCGATGGCGGACTGGCGCCCCGGCGCGGTGCTGGATGTGTACGGCTCGCTGCGCAAGGCGCTGCGCCTGGCCACGCTGGAGAGCCTGTTCGGTGTGGCCGCCGTGGAGCGTTCCGACGGTTTGAGCGACTGGTTGCACGATATCCACCGCGCCATCGATACCGATGTGCTGGGCGGCACGCTCGAACGCGGCGCCGGTTCACCCGTCTGGCGGCGGGCCCTGCTGGCGCGGTCCTCGGTGCACCGGTGGGTGGTCGCGGAGATCGAGCGCCGTGGCGCGGCGGCTGAGCCGGGCGAGGACGCGCTCGGCGTGCTGCTCCGGGGCGTCGGCGACGCGCGGCTGACCGACGCCGAGATCACCGACCAGCTCGTGAGTCTCCTCGAAGCCGGCGCCGAAACCACAGCGGCGCAACTGGCTTGGACGCTGTACTGCGCGCTGCGCGATCGCGCGGTGTGGGACGGCATCCGGGCGGAGATCGCGGAGCGGCTGCCCGCCGGTGCGCCGGTCTCGATCACGGACCTGCCCGGCCTGGACGGCATCGTCTCCGAGACGATGCGGCTCTACCCGGCCACGGCCATCGTGTCGCGGAAGGTGGCCGCCGAATTCACCTTGGCGGGAGCGCGTTTCGTGCCCGGTGACCTGTTGATATTCAGTCCGTACCACACCCACCGGCTGCCCGCCGTGTGGCGAGAGCCCGAGCGGTTCGAGCCCCGGCGCTGGGATCCGAGTTCGGCGTTCTACCACCGTCCGGCGCCGCACGAGTTCCTGCCGTTCGGGGGTGGTCCGCACCGCTGCATCGGTGCGGGGTTCGCGACCATGGCGGTGAAGGCGGCCTTCGTCACCGTCGCGCGCCACTTCGAGGGGGAACTGCTGACGACGGACGCGCGCCCGGCCGGGCTCATCGGCATGCGTCCACGCGACGGGATCACCGTGCGTGTCGACGAAAAGCGTTGACACACAAGGCGATATGCCCGCATGTGCGAGCACACCCCCTTTGCGCGTCGAGTCAGTTTCGAGAAGCGCGCAGGACTGCGGTCTGCGGCGTCAGCTGTTCGCCGGCGAGCCCGGTCTCCTCGGCCAGATCCTCGATGCCGAAGGTGTGCCAGCGGCTGACGTTGCGGACCACGCGCGTGGGCGCCGCCGCGCCGCTGACCTCCCAGGTCGAGGTCATCTCGATGAGGTCACCGCCCACCGGTTCGGCCTCGATCGACCCCTCGTACACCAGCTCGCCGATCTGCTCACGGGCCAGCCGCATCTTCGGCAGCGTCGTGGGACGCGTGACCGGCAGCAGTTCCACCAGCACCGGCGCGCCGGGCGCGAGCCGGGGGAGCACCCGATCCCACAGCGCCCGCCGATCCTCCTGCCCGATGTGCCCGAGCACGCCGAACAGGATCAGCGCCGAAATCGACTCGGGCAGCACGACCGACTGCGCCGCCTCCGGCACGATGGTCACCCGGGCGCGCAGGTCGTCGTCGGTGACCACTTCGTGGGTCAGCACCGCGCGCATCGCCGGAGCGGGTTCGCTCGCAAGGATTTTCGCCGTCGGCAGCACCTCGGCGACGATGCGACAGGTGCGCCCGGTGCCCGCGCCGATATCGACCACCGGGCCCGCGCTCGGATCGACTTCGGCCAGGATCTTGCGCAGTGCCGCCTCGCCTTCCGCGTGCGCGCGGGGAACGAGGTCGTAGAACTCGGCGACCGGCGAGTAGAAGTCGTCCATGTGTCTCTCCTGCTTCGTGCGGTGGTGCACCCCTTCTTGTTGAAAAACGTTATCATTAAGCGGTTGCGGCCGGTAGCGGTGGAAGGGGCCTGTGGTGTCGATCGTCGAGTTGTGCGCGTGCGGATTTCGCCGGACACGAGTTGTCGCATGAGTCCCGGCCCGCGCGACGCGGCGGCGGCCGGGGTCGCCCCGCCCGCGATCGAACCGCGCCGGTTCCGGAATGTGCTGGGCCAGTTCTGCACCGGGATCACCGTGATCGCCGCGTTCGGGCCCGGCGGTGCGCCGGTGGGGTTCGCGTGCCAGTCGTTCGCCGCGGTCTCGCTCGACCCGCCGCTCGTGCTGTTCTGCCCGGTGCGGGATTCGAGCACCTGGGCCGCGATCGAGGAATCGGGCCTGTTCTGCGTGAACATCCTCGCCGAGGAACAGCGGGAAGTGTGCGCCCGCTTCGGGTCCCGCGAACCCCACCGTTTCGCCTCGATCGCGTGGCACACGTCCGCGCGGGGTCTGCCGCTGCTGGACGACGCGCTCGCCACCCTCGAGTGCTCGGTCGCAAGCGTGGCCGACGGCGGCGATCACCACATCGTCGTCGGCCGCGTACTGGAGCTGTCGGAACCGGCCGCCTCGGGCCGCCCACTGCTCTACTACCGGGGTCGCTACACCGCCCTCGGGCCGGTCGCGACCTCCGCCCCCTCGTGGCGGACCGATCTGGAGCACTTCCTGGACACCACCACGTTCGACCTGTGGCTCTGAGCGCCCGGCGAATCGGCTGAAGCACACGAAATCGGTCGAAGGCCGCCATGTCCAGAGGGACATCGTGCTGGTCCCGTAGCTCGAGGTCCGACGGGCCACGGTCCGGAGACCGGCGGATTACCAGTGGGTTGAATGCACCATTGTCGATCACAACCGAGATGGGATAAATGGCCTGTCAACGTTGACGGTGGACTTCATCGCCTCCCTGGACGGCTACGGCGCGGCCGAAGGCTGGCCGGCCTACTGGGGGCTGGAAGGCCCGGAGCACCTCGCCTGGCTGAAGGAGGACAGCCAGCAGGAGATCGTTCACCGCATGGGCGCGAACACCTGCCGGCTCATGGCCCAGTTCGCCGGCCAGTCGGACGCGCCCGAGTCCGTCGCGCTCGACGCCGCTCGCAAGATCGTGTTCTCCGCCACGCTCACCACGCCGCTGACGTGGGCCAACGGCGAACTCGTCAGAAGCGACCCGATCGCGTTCGTGCCGGACCTCGAGGAGCAGGAGTCGCGGCCGCTGGGCACCCTCGGCAGCATCAGCCTCAGCCGGTCGTTGATCGCCGCCGGGCTGGTGGATCGCTTCCGGGGCGGCCGTGTTCCCCGTGATCACCGGCGTCTCCGGCCGCGAGCGCATCTTCGACGGTCGGACCCAACTGCTCGAGTACGCCCACGGTGCTCGACGGCCCCCCGAGCGCCAGCGACTGGGTAGCCGAAGCGAGCCGATATGGGGCTGATCCTGGAGGAATCCCTCGCCGACCGGACTCGCCGAAAGTAGCGAGCCCTGCGCCCACCGCATGCGCGGCGCCGGGAAATGGCAACTCCCGCAACAGTGTCGACTCCGTCCGTGTCCTCCCCGAGGTGACGTCAACGCCCGAGACTGCCAAGGAAATACGTGGTCCGGCTCGGTTGCCACGGCCGGGTGGTTCCGAGGGGCTCGGCGGAACCACCCGGCCTGGCGCGACCGGCTCCGCGCTCCGTTCGTCCGGCACGATCGAACGTCTGGCGGACAGCGGCCCGGCCGCAGTTCAGCGGTGCGGCTGGGTCATGTCCCGGTTCATCACCGGGATTTCGATGCTGATCGGCATGCGCAGTTCGGCCAGGTAGATCAGGGCGGCGCGGCGGAGGAATTCGTCGAACAGCCAGTAGGCGTCCGGGGCCAGCGGCACGACGGGCAGCAGCCCCTCCCGGACCGCGATGAACGGGCCCCAGCTCGCCTGGAGCAGCGGTGTCCAGATCGGTTCGCGGGGGATGTGCAGCCCGTCGGCGAGGTGATCGCCGAGCAGGAACCGGGTGAAGGCGCCGAGGACCGGTTTGCTGAGCACGGTCAGGTCCAGGTTCGCGCCGAGTTGCAGCAGCCGATCGGCGAGTTTGACGCCTTCCGGGGTCGGCGACAGGATCGGGTCGAGCACCTGCGCGGCCTGAGAGTTGGCCTCCGCCCAGGAATTCGGGATGTACTCGTCGCGAATGCCGAGCATGTGCGCGGCGACCTGCCAGGAGTGCAGGAAGGCGTCGGACTCGTGGGCGGGGATGGGCACCCGCCACGCGGTCAGGTGCTTCATGACGGTCGTGGGCAGGCTGTGCCAGGTGATCATCATGTCGTTCTGACTGATCGGAATGCCCTCGTCGGCCACGTGCACCCAGAACGGCGAGGACGGCAGCAGGTGGCGCACCGCCGCGTGCACCAGCCGGGTTTTGACGCAGGTCACGATCATCTCGCCGTCGGGTGCGTAGGCGTTGGCCGTGCCGATGTCGTAGCCGAGCTTCGCGGTCTTGGTGATGCGGTCCTTGAGATCGTGACCGCCCTTGGAGTAATAGACCGCCCGAGCTTCCCGGGGGATGGCCGTGCTCATCATGCCGCTGGCCAGGCCGTAGAGCACCCCGAGGTAGAGGCCGCGTTTCTTGTTGAACTCGAAGGCGGTGGCGAGTTTGCCGGGGTCGGTCCACGACGGCATCCGCCGGGCGTACTCCATGAAGTCCCGCAGATCGGCCGGCAGGCCCTCGGGCAGCGGCTGGCCGTTGTGGGTCCAGGTCCGCAGCAATTCGTTGATCCTGGGCACATCGCCGCGGTCCAGCACCGAGGCGACCAGGTCGTCGGCCTCGGGGTCCCACACGGTCATCGGGTCGGCGCCGGTTCCGCTGCCCGCCACCGAACCCTGTGGTGACCACGTCCACGGTTCCGCGCGCACCGGTGCGGTCGCCATCACCGCGCCGAACGCGCCCAGGGCACCGCTCACCTTCAGAGCGTTGCGCCTGCTCAGCTTGTCCATGCCGTCACTCCTCGTCGAGATCCACGCCGTGCTTGATGCAGGGATACAAATTTTGTATCTGCGTATCATTCATGAGAGCATATTGTGTCAGGCATCACAAGAGTGGCGCGGGCATTCGGGCCTCGGGCGCAGGGTGAGGCCGGAGCACAGGAGGACGACGTGGAACCACAGCCCGCGCGCGGCGCCGACCGCGACTCGCTCATCGAGCGCGCGTACCTCGAGGCGGTCGAGCGGGTCGACGAGCTGGACGAGTTGCGCTCGCGCCTGCTCGATGCCGCCTACGAGCAGTTCTGCCGGTTCGGCATCCAACGGTCGACGATGGACGATGTGGCGCGCCGCGCGGGAGTCTCGCGCATCACGGTCTACCGCCGGTTCGCGACCAAGGACGCCCTGGTCGAACAGGTGGTGCTGCGGCAGTTCCGCCAGTACTTCGACCGGTTCCTCGTGGACATCCAGCGGGCCACCTCGGCCGCCGATCGCGTGGTGCTGGGGTTCGTCAGTTCCCTGCGCGCCATTCGGGGGAACCCGCTCATCGACGGGTTGATCTCGGCGGAACCCGGCTATCTCGCCACCTCGCTGATCGGTGACGGAGGGCGAACCGTGGCCACCGTGCACCAGTTCGTCGCGGGTCAGCTGCGCGCCGAGGTGCGCGCGGGCACCATCTCCGGTGAGGTGAACGTCGAGTTGGTCGCGGAGCTTTTCGTGCGGCTGTGCACCTCGTTCCTGACGATTCCGAGCCACGTGATCGACCTCGACGATGACGACCAATTGGCCGCCGTCGCAGAGCAATTCCTCGTGCCGATGCTCACGCCGCCGCCGAAGAAACGGTGATCGGGCCGGTCGCGCGAGGCCTACGAGCCGGCGGCTCCGGACAGGTCGCGCGGCCGCACCATGGGCACCAGGTAGAGCCTGGCGAACTCGGCCAGTTCGTCCTCGTCGTCGAGGTTCACCACCTGGCTGGGAATGGTCAGGAAGGAGGCGCAGATCCGGACCATGATCTCGGCGACCCGCTCCGTGTCGAGGGTGGACGCGACGAAGCCCGCGCGCTGCTCGTCGCGCAGCCGGTTCGCGACGAATCCGCGCACCGCGGCCAGGGTCCGGCCCTCGTCGCCGAACATCGAACTCGCGAACTGATCGGGGTCGGCGGCGACGAGTCCGGCGATGATCGGATCGCCGCGGATCGCGCGCAACGAGGACACGAAGCCGGCGGCGATGCGCTCGTCGAGCGAGTTCGCCTGCCGGACTTCGGCCGAGAACTGCTGGAAGTACCTGCGGAACTGCCGGAGCACCACCTGCTCCACGAGTTCGTCCTTGCCGGTGAATCTGCGGTACACGGTGATCCGCGAGACGTTCGCGCGGCGGGCGACGTCCTCCATCGTGGAACGCTGGATACCGAACCGGCTGAACTGCTCGTACGCGGCGTCGAGCAGCCGGTTGCGGATCTCGTCGGACTCGTCGGCCGCAACGGGCCCGGCCGTGAACGCCCGGGAGATCAACGACTCCGTCGCGCCGCGCATCCCGCCCGGGGGTGCTGAGTCCACATCTCCTCCTCCGGCGAGTCATCCCGACTCGCCGCCACCGTCGCTCCCGCCCTGCCCGATGACACGGCATCGCGCAACGAATCCGATGGTACTGAGAGACAGGACGCATAGCCCGAGTGCCGGACGTGTGCTGGGCGCGCGTGTCGGTCGCACGGGCGTCGCACTGGATGCGGCGAGGAGGGGTGATCACCGATGGGCGGATGTTCGGACGCCGAAGTGGTTGCCGGACTTCGCGGTTCGCGTGCCCTGTCAGTAGGCCTTCGGCGCGGGGCACGGGGACGGCAGTGCCGACAGGGTGGCGAGGTCGCAGACCCCGCCGGTCAGCATCTGGAACGGCGTCACGCCCAGGAGGATGAGGAGGCCCAGGACGTCGCCGCGCTGGGCGAACCATCCCGCGGACTGCGCGGCGGCCGATCCGGCGTCGAGCGCCGACGAGCCGGTTCCGGTCGCCACCGGGGTCGCGGGCTGCGGTTCGGCAGCGGCGCCGCCCGCGGTGGCGATGAGGGCGGTCGCGGCGATCGAGGCGGCGCCCACCTGGAGGAAGGTGCGCGCCACTGCGCTCCTGGAATGAAGAATCATGACCAACATAATAGAGTCGTATATGCCAGTTTTACTGGTAATAGCCAAGTATTCTTCAGCGACTTGGTGATAGAACTCATCGAAACTTCATGGAACGAGATCCGTCCAGCCTTCGGTGGATGTTCCGGACCTGGTCGCTCTCGGTCGAAGGGTGTCGCAAACCACAGTAACCATGTTACTGTGCCTGCCGACTCATCGACGCGGTGCGTCGCGGTCCGTCTCCGAAGTCTCGAAGGTGTGGAATGACAGTGCTTTCTCGCCGGTCACTGCTGACCGGTGCCGCGGCCGTAGGTGTCGCGATGGCCGGAGCGAAGGGGGCCTCGGCCACGCCGGTCGGCGCGCGTGTCCGCACCGTCCCGCTGACCCGCGAGGTCCATCGTGTCGTGGTGATCGGCTCCGGGTTCGGCGGCGGCGTCAGCGCCTTGCGGTTGGCGCAGGCCGGCGTGCAGGTCACCGTGCTCGAACGCGGGATGCGGTGGCCGACCGGGCCGAACCGGGACACCTTTCCCCGCGCCTCCGCACCCGACAAGCGCCTGCTGTGGTGCCGGTCGAATCCCGATCTCTTCGGCAGGCCGCTGCTGTTCGAGCCGTACACCGGGCTGATCGAGGCCGTGGCCGGGGAGAATATGACGGCGCTGTGCCCCGCCGGTGTCGGCGGCGGCTCCCTGGTCTATCAGGGGATGTCCCTGCAGCCCTCGGAAGCCGTGTTCGCCGAGCATCTTCCGGCCGAGTTGGACTGGGGTCTGATGGACCGGGTGCACTATCCGAGGGTCGCGCGGATGCTGCGGCTGGCGGTGGCGCCGGACGAACTCGTCGCGACCGAGAACTACCGGGCGGCACGGTATTTCGCCGAGCGCGTGCGCGCGGCCGGGATGCCCCTCGCGAAGATCCCGATGCCCATCGATTGGAATTGCGCGCTCGCCGAACTCCGCGGGGAGATGAAGCCCTCCTACACCAACGGCGACGGGGCCATGGGGGTGAACAACGGGGGTAAGCACTCGGTCGACGTCACCTACATCGCCGCCGCGGAAGCGACCGGACGCGTCCGGGTGCACGCCTTGCACGAGGTCACCGACGTGGAGCGCGCGCCGGACGGGCGGTGGACGGTGCACGTGCGGCGCCTGGACACCACCGGCGCGACGCTCGAGCACAAGATCCTGACCGCCGAGGCGTTGATCATGGCCGCCGGCAGTGTGAATACCACCCGGTTGCTGATGCGGGCCGGAGCCAAGGGGCTCGTTCCCGACCTCCCCGGCGAGCTGGGCCGAGGGTGGGGGACCAACGCCGACCGCATCTACGTCTGGACCGATCCCGCCGCCGGATTCGGCTCGGCCCAAGGCGGGCCCGTGGTGTACGGCAGCAAGAACTGGGACGATCCACGCTCGGCGTTCACCCTGATCCAGGCGTCCATTCCGCCGCTGGGTGTCGATCCCAGCAGCACGATGATGGTGGGCTACGGCGTCAGCGACGCCCGCGGCGCCTTCGCCTACGACTCGGCTCGCGACGACGCAGTGCTGCGCTGGCCGCACGAAGGCGATCACGTCATCCAGAACGGGCACATCGGTCCGGCGGCGCACCGGATCGTCGCGCCCGGCGGCAGCTTGCTGGACACCAACGCGCAGTTCCCCTCGACCTGGCACCCGCTCGGCGGCGCGAACATGGGCCCGGTGTGCGACCTGGACGGCCGCGTCCACGGGCAGCGGGGACTGTACGTGCTCGACGGCGCGCTGGTGCCCGGCACGGCGGCGGCGTGCAACCCCTCGATGACGATCGCGGCGATCGCCGAGCGCGCGCTGGACAACATCGTGGCGCGCGATATCGGTACGGCGATCTGACCGGATCGTCCAACAGGAGAGGAACGCGATCAATGGCGATCGACAAACCATCACGAACGAGCCGGCGCTCCGCGGGCGCGGCGGTGCTCGCGGCGATGGTGCTGGTGCTGCCCGGGGTGACGGCCTCCGGTCAGCCGGGCGACGAGACCGGCGGCCTGCAGGACACCAGCGCGACCTTCGACATCGCGGCCGACCGCGCGGAATGTCTCGGCGACGCCGCACCGGAGACGGGCCTGCAGGGCGACGTGCCCGCGGCCGATCGCGACAGCGGTCGCAGTGAGCAGGGGTATCGCTGCAATCTCACCCGTCTCGGCGGCAACGCGGGGCGGGGCGGCGGGATCACCTCGGTGACCTTTGACCACTGCGCCTATATCGGCACTTTCTTCCCGGGCAACTTGGTGGGTCCCGACCAGGGCGTGCGGGTGCTGGACGTGTCCGACCCCGGCAATCCCGTCCATACCGCGACGTTGAACGAGCCCGCCATGCTCGCCGGAACCTGGGAGAGCCTGAAGGTGCACGCGGGCCGCAAACTGCTCGTCGGTGCGGGTGCTCCCGTACTGACCGGGGCGGGATTGCTGTCGGTGTACGACATCTCGGACTGCGCGCATCCGCGGTTGCTCAATACCGGTGCGGGCACGGATCTTTCGTCGCCGCTGCCCATCACCGCGCACGAAGGGGGATTCTCCCCGGACGGCCGCACCTACTGGAGTTCGGGCACCGCACCCGGCCTGGTCAGCGCCGTCGATCTGACCGATCCCGCCGAGCCCCGGGTGGTCTGGCAGGGCTTGGCCGGATTCTCCATGCACGGAATGGGTTTCAGCGCCGACGGCGAAACCCTGTACCTCGCCGACAATTTCGGCGGCATGAAGATCATGGACATCAGCGCCGTGCAGCGCCGTGACCCCGCGCCCGAGGTGCGGGAACTCGTGCACATGACGTGGTCGGACGGCTGGGCGACGCAGCACGCGATTCCGGTGACCTACGACGGCCATCCCTACGTCTTCGCCGTGGACGAGGCGGGCTCGGGTGGCGTGAAGCTCATCGATGTCGCCGATCCGTATCGCCCGCGGATCGTGCGGTCCATCAAGCTCGAGATCAACCTGCTCGACAACCAGGATGCCGCGATGGCATCGGCGGCGGGTGGGTCGCTGTTCGCCTACGACGCCCACTATTGCGCGGCCGACCGTCCGGTCGATCCGACCGCGCTCGCCTGCGGCTGGACGTCGTCGGGGATTCGCGTCTTCGACGTCAGCGATCCGGAGAATTTCCGGGAGATCGCGTACTACAACCCGCCCGCCCAATCGCAGCGCAGTGACGAGCTCACCAATTCGCCGCACGCGCTCGCGTCGCTGGTCGGCCCTCCGCTGCTGGCCGCGCCGACGGTGGCGCAGGCGGTGCTCCAAGGGCGCTTCGATCCGGCGCAGGCCACCAGCGACCGCACCGGGATGATCATGAACGGTGACTTGTCCACCGACTGGTGCTTCTCGCCGCCCGAGTGGCGCGGCAACCAGATCTGGACGACCTGCGCGGACAACGGTTTTCTCGCCCTGGAGCTGTCGGCCGAGGTCTACACCCCGCCCGCCGACCAGATGTCGACCATCGGCTCATGACCCGCGCCTATCTGGTCGCCGCCGGGCTCGCCGCGGCCGCCCTCCTGCTGGTCATGGGGGCGGCCTTGCGGCCCTTGATCACCGACGGCCACAGCCCCGCTCCGCCGGTACTGACCGCCGAGGAGACGGCCTTCGTCCAGGACATGTACGCCCACCACAGCCAGGCGCTGGTCATGGTGGACCGGTTGTCCGAGGACGCGTCACCGGAGGTGCGCGCGCTCGCCGGGCAGATCGCCGAGGTCCAGCGCGCCGAGTCGGGCATGATGCTCGGCTGGCTGCGGCTGGCGGGGGAGAGCACCGTGAATCCGGACCCCATGGCCTGGATGCACGTCGCCCCGGCGGGCCACGGGCACACGCCTGCGCCGGAACCGATGCCGGGGATGGCCACCCGGGCCGACCTCGACGCGTTGGCCGCGGCGCGCGGGCCGGAGGCCGAGGCGATCTTCTTGCGCCTCATGTACTTCCACCACCAGGGCGGTATGACGATGGCGCGTGCCGCCATGAGCGTGCTCCCGGACGGTGCCGTGTCGCGCACCGCACGGGAGATGCTGCGGCATCAAGGCCAGGAGGCGAGCGTGATCGGCCTCCTGATGGGGCAGCGGGAAGTCCGGTAGCTCTCGTCCGTCCACGACACTCGAGCCGCGTCTTCGCGTCGCTGTCGGTGCGGGTGGGTAGCGTCACGGGTTGTGGATATCGGGGAACGGATTCAACAGCTGGCCGATCGTGTCGTGGCACTGCGGGAGGCGTATTACCAGGGTGAGCCGTTGGTCGCGGACGCCGACTACGACGCGGTCGAGGACGAGCTGCGCGGGCTGATCGAGGCCCATCCCGAGCTCGCGCCGGAGCAGAACCCGCTGGACGAGGTGGGGGCGCCGGCGACGCTGCACGCTCCGGTGCGGCACTCGCGTCCCATGCTGTCGCTGGAGAAGGCGACCACGCCGGCGCAGGTGGAGGCGTTCTTCCACCGTTTCCCCGGCCAGCCGGTCGTGGTGATGCCCAAGCTCGACGGGTTGTCGCTGGCGGTGGTGTTCGAGGACGGGCGGCTGGCGCGGGCGGTGACGCGCGGCGACGGAACCACCGGCGACGACGTCACGATGCTGGTGCGCGCGCTGGTCGACGGCGTTCCGGACCGGATCGAGGTCGGGGGCCGGGTGGAGGTGCGCGGCGAGGTGGTCATGCTCCGCTCCACCTTCACCGCCTACAACACCGCGCATCCGGACCGGCCGTTGATCAACCCGCGCAACGCCGCGGCGGGCACGCTGCGCGCGAAGGACCCGGCCACCGTCGCCGAGCGTCGCCTGCGCTTCTTCGGCTTCGACCTGGACACCTCCGGCGGCGAGACCGCGGTCGATCTGGCGGAGGGGTTGCGCGCGCTGGGGATCGAGGGCGCGCGGATGCGGCACTGCGCCGATGCCGCGGCGGCGCAGGCGGCGATCACCACGATCGAGCAGGGCCGCAACGATCTGGACTACGACATCGACGGCGCGGTGCTGCGCCTGGCCGACCGCGACGCCTACGCCGCGGCAGGCACCCGATCGGCGAGTCCCCGCGGCGCGCTGGCGTTCAAGTTCGCGGCCGAGGAGAAGACCACACTGCTCGACGACGTGGTCTGGGACGTCGGCAAGACGGGCAAGATCGTCCCGGTCGCCTGGCTGGAGCCGGTGTTCGTCGGCGGCACCACGATCACGCGCGCCACCCTGGCCAACCAGGAGGTCATCCGGGCGCGCGACATCCGCATCGGCGACACCGTGCTGGTGCGCCGCGCCGGCGACGTGATCCCGTTCGTCGCGGGCGTGCTCGACGCGTCGGCGCGCACCGGCGCCGAGCGCGAGATCGTGCCCCCGTCGGTGTGCCCGTCGTGCGGGCAGCCGGTGACCGAGCAGGGCAACAGCCGGGAGTTGTTCTGCACCAACGTCTCCTGTCCCGCGCAGACCGTGCGCAGGCTCATCCATTGGGCGTCGCGCGCCGCGGCCGATATCGACGCGATCGGCCAGAAGTGGATCGAGCGCCTGGCCGAGGCGGGCCTGCTGGAAAGCCCGGCCGACTTCTACTCCCTGACCACCGAGCAGTTGCTCGAGTTCGACGGCGTGGGTGAGGTGTCGGCCGCCCGGATGATCCACTCGATCGCCGCGAGCCGCGAGGTCGGGCTGCGGCGCGCCTTGATCGGCCTGGCGATCCCGATGGCCTCCGAGGGCACCGCCGCGCGACTGGCCCGCGCGGGCTTCGGCTCGCTGGAAGAGGTCGCCGACGCCGGGGCGGACCGGCTGGTCGAGGTGGAGGACATCGGCCCGAAAGTGGCCGCGTCCCTTGCCGAACACCTCACCCGCCTGCGCCCGGAACTCGAGCGGTTGCGCGCGGCGGGTGTCAGTTTGGATGTCCGCGCCGAGGACCTGCCCCCGGTCGTGGCGGCGGGCGCGCCGCTGGCGGACAAGACGGTGGTGATCACCGGCGCGATCAGCGACCCGCGCACGGGCGAGAAGATCGCCCGCCCCGCCTTCCAGCGCCTGTGCGAAGCGGCGGGCGCCGCGGCGGCATCCTCGGTCTCGGCCAACACCGACCTGCTCATCACGGGTGCCGGTGTCGGTGATGCCAAGCTGGCCAAGGCCGCCAAGCTCGGCGTCGAGGTCGTCGACCAGGGCGAAATCTGGAAGCTCCTGATCGAAGCCAATCTCGCCTAGATCGAGCATCTGCCGGGGTGCCCGGAAGTCCGCTGGCGGCCGGTGTGAGGGTGGGCGGCAGGTTCGGGGTGCGGGTGGCTTGGTCGGCGCGCACCGATGACTTCCGGGCGAGTCGATCGTCAGTACTTCTGGAGAGCCGTGGAGAGGAATCCAGGAATGGCGAGTCGGTTTGGCGAGGATGTGGATTCGGTGCCGGTGAACGGGGTGGACCTCGGTGTCGGGAGCTTCGGCCGGCCCGCGGATCCGCTGGTCCTGCTGGTCGGCGGTGTGACGATGCTGTCGTGGCCCGATGCGCTGTGCGAGCGGCTCGCAGCCGGTGGGCGTCGCGTGGTCCGCTACGACCTGCGCGACGCCGGTGCGTCGACCACCCTCGACCCGGACAACCCGGCGTACGACCTGCGGGATCTCGCGGCCGACGCGGCCGCGCTGGTGCGGACCCTCGGGGCCGGGACCGCGCATCTCGCCGGGATCGGCGTGGGTGGGATGGTCGTCCAAGTCGCCGCGCTGGATCATCCGGACACCTTCCGCGCGCTGACCCTCGTCGGGACCCGGCCGGTGGCGCCGGGCCCGGTCGATCCCGATCTGCCCGACCACGATGCCTCGGTGATGAATGCCCTGTTCGCCCACCCTATGCCGGACTGGGCCGACCGGGATGCCGTCGCGGCGTTCGCCGCCGAGGGCGCCGAGGCGCTGGGCGACGATCCGGCGGAAGCGCGGGCCCAGGCGGCGAGGATCTGGGATCGGACGCCGTCGAACGATCCCGCGGTGCATCAGGCCAATCAGCTCGGGATGGTGTTCTCCCGGCTCGACTGCGCCCCGCGATGGCGCGAGCGGCTCGGCGAACTCGACGTGCCCACCCTCGTGGTGCACGGCCGCGCCGACCCGTTCTTCCCGGTCGGGAACGGCGAGGCCCTCGCCGCCGAGATCCCCGGGGCGCGACTGCTCGTTCTCGACGACATGGGCACCGCCCTGCCGAACGCGGCGGCGGACCGGGTCGCCGCCGCCATGCTCGCCCTGTGAACGATCCACCGCGCTACCGTTGGCTCTGTGGACCCGATCGTGTTCGACAGCGATCTCGGCGCGGGCTGGGACGTCGCGCACGCGGCGGTGCGCGAGAGCGGCGTCGAGATCGTCGGGTTCCGGGATCGCGCCCGCGAGGGAATGGACGCGCGGATCGTCCCCGGGCCGATGGTCGCCGTCGTCCTCGATTTCGGTGCGCACGGTGTGGAGGTCGTGCGGGGGAGCGGAAGTCAGGCGACGGGTGGGGTCGTGTCGGCAATGGCGCCCGGCGCGGTGCGCGTGCGGAGCCGGCGGGTCGAGTGCGTGGAGATCCGACTCTCGCCGGTGCGGGCGTATTCGCTGTTCGGCACGACCGTTCCCGGTGTCGTCGCCGCGGACGAGGTGTGGGGGTCGTCGGCGCAGCGCCTGCGGGAGCGACTGGCGGAGGCGACGTCGTGGCAGCGGCGCTTCGAGTTGGCGGAGGCGTTCGTGCTGAGCCGGTGCTCGTTCACGGCCGACCCGGAGGTGGCGGCGAGCTGGGAGCGCATCGTCGCCGGCCGAGGACAGGTGCGCGTCGCGGAACTGACCGAACTGTGCGGGTGGAGCCGAAAACGGCTGTGGTCCAGGTTCACCGCGCAGATCGGCCTCACCCCGAAACGCGCCGCCATGCTCGTGCGGTTCGACCGCGCCGTCCAGGCCCTCACCTCCGGCGCCGCCATCGCCGACGTGGCCGCGCGGTGCGGCTACGTGGATCAGTCGCACCTGCACCGCGACACCCTGTCCTTCGCGGGCTGCACGCCGAAAGCCCTGACAAGCCGGGAACATTCGTCCAAGACGCGCGCCTGAACGCGCCCGATAGTCGTGGGCATGGACCTGCGCACCATCGATGAGGGCAGCGGCCCGCCGATCCTGATCGTGCACGGCGGCATGGACGACGGCTCGGCCTGGACCCGAGTGGCCGCGCGGTTGACGCCGCGCTTCCGGGTGCTCCGGCCGCACCGCCGCCGGTATCGCCTCGACCTCACACCACCGGCGACCCTCACCGAGGAAGCCGACGACATCCTGGCGCTCGCGGCCGGGCTCGACGAGCCGCCGCTGCTGGTGGGGCATTCCTCGGGTGCCGTCGTCGCCCTGGAGGCCGCCGCCGCGGCGCCGCGTTCCTTCGCCGGTCTGCTCGCCTACGAACCCCCGGTGACGGTCGATGAACCGTTCGACCAGTCCGCGCTGCGCACCGCGCGGGCCGCGGTCGACGCGGGCAAGCCGGGCAAGGCCGTCGCGATCTTCGAACGGGACCTGTTCGGGGCGAGCCTCGCCGCGGCCTTGCTGTTCCGTGTCGTGGTGACCGCGACGCCGAGACTGCGCGCGTGGGTGCCCCGTCAGATCGATGACCTGCGCGCGCTCGACCAGCTCGGCCGGCGGCTGGACACCTACGCCACCATCGACCTGCCGACGGTACTGCTCGGCGGGCAGCGCAGCCCCGCCCACCTCGGCGAGCGGATCGACGCGCTGCTCGCGGTCATGCCGAACGCCCGCAAGGTCGTCCTGGCCGGCCAAGCGCACAACGCCAACGATTTCGCCCCGCGCGCGCTGGCGCGGATCATCGAAGAGTTCGCCGTGGCTGTGCATTCGTGAAAAGTGTTGTCGCCCTGCCGATCATCTTCGTGCTGGCCATTCGCTGACAGCAACGGACTCCCTGTCGTCGACCGAAGCCAGCGTGCCGCGCCGGTGCCCGGGACAGCGGGGTCGGTTGCGTGCTTCGAAGCCCCGCCCTCGTGGACTGCACCGGTGTCGAGTGCGGACCGGGACCGTCACGCCTACGGCCGGTACTCGCTCGAATCCGCGTGCCGTGGGCTGATGTTCGACCGTCGGCGCGCGGGAATCGGCTGTTGCCGGACGACACCTCCGGTGGTAGTGTCCGGACACATGTCCAGCCGAATGTCTCAACGGCTTTCCGGTCCCGAGGGGGACGCGAGAGCCGAGCCGACACCGAGCGGGATACGAGCTGGTGAACGAGCGCTGCGCCCGGCCGGGGCGGCGTGTGTTCGCCCGGCGGGCACCGTGACGATCGTGGGAAAGGTGGGCGGTGAGGTGCGCGATGCGAATCATCGTTGATCTCGACCTGTGCCAGGGGCACGCGGTGTGTCAGGCGGAAGCGCCGGACGTGTTCACCGTGCCCAAGCGCGGCAAGGTCGAAGTCCTCGTCGACCACCCCGCGAGCGATCAGCGCGACGCGGTCGGCGACGCGGTGACCTACTGCCCGACGCGTGCGCTGTCGATCGTGGACGACGGCGCGTCCGATGACGAAGGAGAATGATGGTGGCCGGTTTCTCGCGGGACGAGCTGGAAGAAATGGTCGAACGCTGGCTGGCGGAGAACAAGCGCTGCGAGGCGCTGGGCGATTGGCGCGCGCTGGCCGAGATGTACACCGAGGACGCGACATACGGATGGAATTACGGCCCCGACCACGAGTTCATGGCGGTCGGCCGCGACGAGATCCGCGATATCGCGGTGGGTCAGGAAATGGACGGGCTCGAGGGCTGGAGGTATCCGTACCAGCACATCGTGATCGATGAGAAGTCCGGCGACGTGGTGGGCTTCTGGAAACAGATCTTCGACGGCACCCGGCCCGACGGCACCCCCTACGCGGTGGACGGAATCGGCGGCAGCTGGTTCCGCTACGGTGGCGACTTCCAGTGGAGCTGGCAGCGGGACTTCTTCGACTACGGCAACGTCTCGAGCCTGTTCCTCGAGATGATCACGAATAACGCCATGACCCCGGGAATGCTCGCCCGGATCGAGAAGGCCACCAAGCATCAGCCGCTGCCGGGCTGGTACCCGATCGGCAAGGCCCCGGTGCCGCTGTGGTGAGCAGCGAGGAACGCCGGTCGTTCGAGACACTGAGCCGGGCGGAATTGGCGGCGCTCGTACCGGAATTGCTGCTGTGCGGGCACCTGATCGACCGGTCCGGCATGCCCCACACGATCGGCGCGTTCGGCCGCGAGGGCATGACCCAGGTGGCGATCGAGGAATGGCAGGTCTCGAGCCCCGTCTACACGCGCCGGATGCAGGACGCGCTCGGCTATCGCGGCGACAGCGTCGAAACGATCTTCAAGGGACTGCAACTCGACATCGGCGCACCGCCGCAATTCCTCGATTTCCGCTTCCGGGTCGACGATCGCGACCACGGCGAATTCTGGCTGGACCATTGCGGCGCGCTGGCCGATGTCGAGCCGCTGGGCCCCGAGTACGTGCGCGCCATGTGCCACGACATCGAGGACCCCACCTTCGACGCGACCGCGCTGGCGACGAACGCGCACGCCCAGGTGCGGCCCATTCACCGGCCGCCCCGCGCACCGGCCGACCGCAAGCCGGTGTGCGCGTGGCGGGTGACGATCGATCCCGCGCACGAGCCGCCGCCCGTCCCGCGTAACGCCGGTCTCGTGGAGGCCTCGGTCGCGGCGTCGGTGCGGCTGTCGCCCATCGACCCGGCCGACGAAGGGGCGTCGGATTATTCGGGGCCGCTGCTGAGCGACATCCGGTTCGCGGACTTCTCGCGCTCCGCGCTGATCCGGATCGCCGAGGAGGTGTGCCTGCAACAGCATCTGCTGGCGCTGGGATTCCTGATCGCCGTCCGTGAACGCGTCGACGCGGAGCGCGCGCAGGAGATCGGCCGCAAGCAGTTCGCCGGTGTGGCCGGGGTGACCTCCGAGCGTCTTCGCGCGGTGCTGGGCCTCTCCGACGATTTCGCCTCGCTGGCAACGGTTTTGAACCTGCACCCGGCGTTGAATCCACCGCAGTACGTCGGCGCCGGGATCGACGTGACCGCCGACGGGCTCACCTTGATCCTGGACCGGCGCTGCGGCGGCGTGGCCGACGGCGTGTGGCCCGCGCTGGTCACGCCGGAGGACCTCACCCCGCTCGACACCCTCGTGCGCGGCGTGAGCCCCTACTACGAGTGCCAGGTGCTCGCCGCCACGGCCGACGAACTGGCCATGCAGGTCGTGCGTGGCGACGCGCCCGCCCCCGAGGCGACCGAGGTCGCCCTGACCCGGATCAGCACCGGCGCACACTTCGCCTTCGCGGATCGGGGAATTCCCTTGCCGCTCACGGTCGTCTGAGGAGCGAGGCGTGACTGTAGTTCTGTTGAGTAATGGCGTGGTGGGGGAAGGCGATCGCCTGTCCGTCGCGCCTGTTCGCTGTGTTTCGCGCGCCGCGGATGGCGCTGGGCGTCGTGACGGATTCTGCCGAGGGAGTGCGCTGTGAATGTGGGTATGGAGACGCGGATACCGTTCGACCCTTACGACTATCTGTTCCACGAGGATCCGTACCCCACCTACGCGCGGCTGCGCGCCGAGGCGCCGGTGTACCACAACGCGACCAGGGATTTCTGGGCGCTGTCACGGCACGCCGACGTGCGGGCGGCGTTGCGCGACAGCGCCCGGCTCTCGAACGGGTGGGGTGTGTCGCTGGACCCCACGTCCTACAGCCCGGACGCGCACAAGGCGATGTCGTTCCTGGCCATGGACGACCCCAAGCACGCGCGGATCCGCAAGCTGGTCTCCAAAGGCTTCACGCCGCGCCGCGTGATGGAACTGTCCGACCGGATCACCGCGCTCACGCGGCAGCACTGGCTGCGCTGCCTCGAGCTGAAGGAGTTCGACTTCATCCGGGATTTCGCCGGCCTGCTGCCCATGGACGTGGTCTCGGAGCTGCTGGGAGTGCCCGAGTCCGACCGCACCCACCTGCGCGAGCAGTCCGATCTGCTGCTGCACCGCGAGGAGGGCGTGCTCGACGTGCCGGAGGCGGCGATCTACGCCTATGTCGAATTGGTGCGCTATTACCAGGAATTGCTCGCCGGTCGCCGCAAGAATCCGGGCGACGATATGGTCTCGGTGTTGATCGGGGCCGAGATCCCCGACGGTGACGGCGGCACCACGAAGCTCTCCGACGAGGAGATCATCGGATTCATGGTCCTCATGGTGGTGGCGGGCAATGAGACGACCACCAAATTGCTGGGCAACGCGATGTATTGGGGTCGGCGTTTCCCGGACGAGCTCGCCAAGCCGTTCGCCGACCCGGGTGTCGTGCCGGAGTGGACCGAAGAGACGCTGCGCTACGACAATTCGACGCAGATGCTGTTGCGCCGGGTCGCCGCCGATGTCGAATTCGGCGGGCACACCATTCCCGAGGGCGACCGGGTGCTGCTGCTGGTGGGTTCCGCGAATCGGGACGAGGACGTGTTCGAGGACGCCGCGGAGTATCGGATCGGACGCGACAGCGCGCAGACGCTCATGAGTTTCGGGCTCGGTGTGCATTTCTGCCTGGGTGCCCACCTCGCCCGGCTGGAGTCGAATATCGCGCTCGCCGAGATCGTTTCGTCGATCAAGGGCTACGAGATCGACGTCTCGTCGGCACAGCGGGTGCATTCGGTCAACGTGCGGGGATTCGCCGAGCTGCCGATGTCGGTGCGCACCGCGTAGAGATTCGTGACCGGATGTCCCTCGGCCGTGCCGGGGGACATCCCGGTCTTCTACGGCGTCTTGTGCGGCACCGCGGCGACCAGTCCGCCGTCCACGACGAACTCTGCGCCGGTGGCGTAGGACGACTCGTCGCTGGCCAGGAACAACACGAAGGTCGACACCTCCTCCGCCGTGGCCGGGCGCCCGAGCGGAATGGTGACCAGATCGTCGGGGATGGCCTCGGTCATCGGTGTCCTGATCAGGCCGGGGTGCAGCGAGTTCACCCGGATGTTGTGGGGCGCCAGTTCGAGCGCCGCCGACTTGGCCAGACCGCGCACACCCCATTTCGAGGCCACGTAGCCGTGCGCCCACGGCGCGCCGCGCAAGCCCTCGATCGAGGACACGTTGATGATGGAGCCGCCGCGCGCCTCGATCATCGGCGCCACGGCGGCGCGCATGCCCAGGAAGGTGCCCGTCAGATTCACGTCGATGATCCGGCGCCACCGATTGATATCGAAATTCTGGAGTGAGCTGCCGTTGATGATGCCGGCATTGTTGACCAGAACGTTCAGCGCGCCGAATTCCCCGACGGCGGTCGCCACGGCCGCCGTCCAGTCCTCGGGCTCGGTGACGTCCAGGTGGACATAGCGGGCGGCGTCGCCGAGTTCGGCGGCCACTTTCCGTCCCTCGTCGTCGAGGATATCGCCGACGACGACTTTCGCGCCCTCGGATACGAGCAGTCTCGCGTGCGCGGCGCCCATGCCGCGGGCGCCGCCGCTGATGATCGCGACTTTGTTGTCAACACGTCCCATGGCGGCTCACGCTAGCACGGAAAAGGCTGGACTGGAACATGTTCTAGACACTAGTCTGGTCAGTAGTCGATGGCACCGACGGGACTGCCGCGCCGTCGGCCCCGGGGCCTCGCGCCGCGGCGACCACGAGGAGTACATCGATGACGATTCGCGTCGTCCACATCGGCACGGGAAATGTCGGCCGGCCCGCTCTGGCCGGAGTGATCACCAATCCGCGATTCGCCCTGGCCGGTGTGTGCGTATCGAACCCCGAGAAGGTGGGCAAGGACGCGGGCGAGCTGGCCGGGCTGGACGTGACCACCGGGATCACGGCCACGGACAGCCTGGACGAGCTGATCGCCCTGCGGCCCGACTGCGCCGTCTACTGCGCCATGGGCGACACCCGCCCGGCCGAGGCGTTCGCCGACTGCCTGCGCCTGGTCGCCGCCGGGATCAACGTGGTGGGCTCGGCGCCCGGGATGCTGCAGTACCCCTGGCAGGTCATACCGGACAAGTACATCGCGCGCGTCGAGGAGGCCTGCCGTCGGGGCGGCGCGAGCATCTTCGTCACCGGGGTCGACCCGGGATTCGTGAACGACCTGATCCCCCTGGTGCTTTCGGGTACCTGCCAGCGGATCGAGCGCGTCCGGTGCGTGGAGATCGCCGACTACGCCACCTACGACGGGTCGACGGTGATGTTCGACGTGATGGGTTTCGGCAAACCCGTCGAGGAGGTCCCGCTGCTGTTCCAGCCCGGGGTTCTGGCGGCCGCGTGGGGGACGGCGATCCGGCAGCTCGCCGCGGGTTTGGACATCCCGGTGGACCGGATCGAGGAATGGCACGAAAGAGAGCCCGCCCCCGAGGGTTTCGATGTGGCGGTGGGGCATATCGCCAAGGGTGGGATGGCCGCCGTGCGCTTCGAGATCCGCGGCATGGTGGGCGACACCCCCGTGATCGTCATCGACCACACCACCCGGCTCCGGGGCGATCTGCGCCCGGATTGGCCGCAACCCGCCCAGCCCGGCGGCTCCTACGGTGTCGAAATCGTCGGGGAGCCTTCCTATCGCGTCGACATCTGTCCGACCAGCGGGCACGGGGACCACAACTACGCGGCGATCCTCGCGGCGGCCGGGCGGATCGTCAACGCCATCCCCGCCGTGGTCGCCGCGCGACCGGGCATCAGGACGACTTTGGACCTGCCGCCGACGTTCGGCAGGCAGCTGTACCCCGGACCGAACGCGGCACGGGGAGAGGGGTTTTCATGAGAACGAAGGGCGCGCTGCTGTGGGAGTTCGACCGGCCGTGGTCGGTCGAGGAGATCGAGATCGGCGACCCGCGCAAGCACGAAGTGAAGATCCAAGTGGAAGCCGCGGGGATGTGCCACTCCGATCACCACTTGGTGACGGGCGGCATTCCGATGGCGGGCTTCCCGGTGCTGGGCGGGCACGAGGGCGCGGGCATCGTCGTCGAAATCGGCGAGGGCGTCGAGGATCTGGCGGTCGGCGATCACGTCGTGCTGTCGTTCATCCCGTCGTGCGGGAAGTGCCCGTCGTGCCAGGCGGGTCTGCGCAATCTGTGTGATCTGGGTGCGCTGTTGCTCGCGGGCACGTCGGTGACCGACGGGTCGTTTCGTGTCCGGGCCAAGGGGCAGAACGTCTTTCCCATGACGCTGCTCGGGACGTTCGCGCCGTACATGGTGGTGCACGAGAGCTCGGTGGTGAAGATCGACCCCTCGATTCCGTTCGAGGTGGCGTGCCTGGTCGGGTGCGGTGTGACCACCGGCTACGGCTCGGCGACGCGGATCGCCGACGTGCGGCCGGGCGAGGATGTCGCGGTGATCGGGGCGGGCGGTGTGGGGATCTCGGCGTTGCAAGGCGCGGTCAACGCGGGCGCGCGCTACGTGTTCGTGGTCGATCCGGTGCCGTGGAAGCGCGAGCAGGCGTTGAAGTTCGGCGCCACCCACGCCTATGCCACGGTCGAGGAGGCCACGGCCGCCGCGGCCGAGATCACCGCGGGCGGGATGGCGAAGAAGGTGATCGTCACCGTCGGCGAGGTGCACGGCGAGGACGTGGACGCCTGGATGGGCATCACCGCCAAAGCCGGGACCTGTGTGCTCACCGCGATGGGCAGCCTCACCGACAACAAGGCCACCCTGAACCTGGCCATGCTCACCTTGTTGCAGAAGAACCTGCAAGGCGCCATCTTCGGCGGCGGCAATCCCCACTACGACATCCCGCACCTCCTCTCCGTCTACAAGGCGGGCAAGCTCAACCTCGACGACATGGTCACCCGCCGCTACCGCCTCGAACAGATCAACGAGGGATACCGGGACATGCTGGAGGGCAAGAACATTCGCGGCGTCATCCGCTTCACCGACGAAGACCGGTGACTCAATCGGCCGCCGACTCGATCGCGGTGGTGTCGGACAACGGCCCGTGCTTTCGCGGAGGTGTTCGGGACCGCTTTCGCCCACCGGCCCGGGGGCTGCGACCGGAACTGGGCCGAGATCGACGGACCCGGCCCGGGTACCCGACACCACCTACCGGACGGCGATGGCGTTCTGCAATCCGCCCACTTCGGAGATCTTCCAGTCGGCGTTGCGGTCGATCGTCAGGGAGTACGTGACGGTTGTCTGTGCGCCCTCGGGGTTCTGGACGCTGGTGGAGCTCACGGTGAGATAGGCGTTCACCTTGTAGCGGCCGTCGGACTCGGAGATCACGGCGGCGGACAGGGGGTTTGCGGTGGAGGTCCATTGCAGGGGGAGGAGGACCTGTTCGAGTTGGGTGGCGGTGGCGTCGAATTTCGCGGCGAGTTCCGGTGTGGTGCCGGATTCGAGGCGGTCGAACCACGCTCGGGCGTCGCGGTAGTCGATGGTCGACGCGCCGACCGCGTAGTCGGTGGCGATCTGTTCGGCACGGCGGGCGTCGGCCTCGCGGCGGTCGCGGTCGGCGAGATCGGATCGGGCCGACGAATACAGCACGGCGAGAACCACTGTGGCGATCAGCAGGGTCGCGAGCGCGGCGCTCGTCACCAGGGTCGACCACCGCACCGAGAGCGTTCGGGAAGGTGCGGCACCTGTCGGGCGGGCGATATCTTCAGGCATGACAAGTCCTTTCGCGCGCGGTCCTACTTCGGCTGGATCCGGAAGTGCACGGCGCCGTCCTCGCCGACGCCGTGCAGGGCCTGCTCGATCAGGGCGCTGAGGTCGAAGCGGGGCGCCCGCCCGACGGCGTCGGCGACCACCGGTTGCAGCATCGGGCCGAGCGGCGCGAGATCGGGTCCGATCTCGCCCACCAGGGCCTCGACTTCGTTCAGCAGGGGAAGCAGGCCGTCGCCGGTGAAGTACTGCTCGGTGGGACGGCTGTCGATGAGCCCGGCACTGGATTCCACGATCGCGTTGAGGGTGATGCCGAACTCGCCGAACAGCGGTCCCGCGGCGGTGAGCGAGGGCCCCATCCAGTCGATGTCGCCGCCGAGGAACTGCACGTCGCCGAAGAGCTGCCGGATGTAGTCGGTCCGGCTCAGCAGGGTGGCCGCGAGCAGCGTGGTCGAGCGCTGCAATGTCCGCATCGCGGCATCGGTGCCGTCCAGGGCGCGGTCGAACGTGTCCACCAGGCGCGCCATCACCTCGGGGTGGATCTGGTCGAGCAGCTCGACCAGGCGCGCGGACAGGGCCGTGATCGTCATCGGCGTGTGCACCCGTTCGGCGGGGACCACCTGACCGTCCGTCAGGTACGGGCCCGCGTCGTCGTGGGGCTCGAAGCCGATGTAGGGCTCGCCGAGCGCGGACAACTGCTCGATCCGCACATCGCTGGTCACCGGGATGCGGTAGCGGTCGTCGATCGCGAGGCGGACGAGCACGCCGTCGGCCTGGGTGCGTACCGATTCCGCGCGACCGACCCGCACGCCGTTCACGAGCACCGGCGCGTTCGCGCCGAGCCCGGCGGAATTGTCCAGGTGTAGCTCGACGGTGAGGTAGGAGCGCCGCGGGTCGATATCGAGGACGCCGAGCGTCATGTAGGCGACACCGAACACCAGCACGGCCGCGATCGCCGTCAGCGACACCGCCGCCCGCGCGTTCACCGGACCGCTCCGATCATGCGCAGGAGGTCGATGACGCGGCGGGTCTGCTCGTCGCGATCCGCGTTCTCGCCGACGGAGAACTCGGTGATGTCGACCTTCGGTCCGCGCTCGACGAACGGAATGACTTGCGTGTGAATGAGTTCCACCAGCTTCTTGACGTTCGACGGCGAACCGGTGTCGAGCGGGCGCGCCCCGAACAGCATCGGCACCACCGCCGTCGCGGTGTCGTCGAGGGAGCGCAGCAGCGGTGCGACCCAGAGCGTGCTCGGCGCGACCGGCCCGAGCGCGGTGAGCACGAAGATCACGCCGATCTGGGCGTTGATCACGTCCGTGGTCTGCCGCACGCCGTACGGGGTGAGCAGTTCCTCCAGCACCGGGGCGTTGGCGATCACGCCGTCCTCGAGGGTGGATCGCAGCCCGTCGAGAAGGGCGTCGACCGCATCCATGTGGTCGGCGAGGTCGGTGAGGTCGGCGCCGAGCGTGCCGGCGATCCGGGCGGTGTCGCGCGGATCCTCCGGCAGCACGGTGTTCATCGTGCGGAGGATGCCCTGGATGTCGGTGATCGCACCGCTGCCGACGAAGACCGACAGCGCCGCCAGGATGTCCTCGATCGTCGCGGACCGGGTGGTGTCCGACAGCGGGATGGTCGAGCCGGGAGCCAGGACGGTCGCCGCGGCGGTGGCCGGCTCGGCGAGGGCGATGTGCACATCGCCGAGCGGAGTCTCCTGCCGCAGTTCGGCGGTGGTGCCCACCGGCAAGCGGACCGAATCCATGATCGCGACCTCGGCCACGACATGTCCGGTCGACGCGCCGTCCCCGGCCACGCGCACGCCGGTCAGTTCACCGACCCGGACGCCGTCGGAGATCACCTTCGCCCCCTGCGGAAGATTCAGGACGCTGGCGAACTCGATGTGCAGGGTGTAGGTCGGCCCGCTGACGCCGTAACCCGGCACCGGAAGTTCGGTCACCCGCACACCGCAGCCCGCGACCGCGCACACCACGGCGGTGGCGGCGAGTGTCGCGCGCAGGAACGGGTTCATCGCGCACTCACCGTCGCGAGCAGCAGGGGCAGCGCGGGGATCGTCACCGCGCCGTCCTCGCGCACCGTACATCGTTGTCCCATAAGCGCTTCGAGTGCCGGGCAGACGTGCGGCGCGTCCTGTGGCGGCACCGCGAGACCGGGTGCGGCGTACCGAATGGTGGGGCGGCCCGTCGCGGGATCGAGCGCTTGGGCGAACCCCGACGCGATCGCGGGCGTCATGCGGATCACCTCCGAGAGCGAACCCACGCCCGAGGCCAGCATCGCGGGCAGATCCGTCATCGCGTCGAGTGCGCGCACCGCCGGGGTGCCGAACATCATGACGACGTCGTTGAGCTGCGGCAGCACCTGCGCCAGATAGGTGACGATCTCGATGATGGGCGGGAACGCGATGACGACGATGTCGTTGAAGGTCCGCGGCAGCTCGGTGACCATGGTCTCCACGGTGTCCCACCCGGATCGGGCCCGCCCGGTGAGTTCGGTGAGCGCGTCGATCAGGGCCCCGAGGTGGCCGATCGCGGCGTCCGGCGCCGACAGCGCGCGCCCGAGTTCGCGGATGACGGTATTGATGCGCTCGGCGGAGTCGGCGGTGGCCTGGTCCAGCGCGGTCAGTCCGGCTCCGAGATCGCCGCGGCGCGCGGGATCGTGCGCGCCGTTCAGTTCGTCGGCGAGCCCGGCCAGGGCGTCGAAGGTCCGCGAAAGGCTCTGGGGTGTGAGGGTATTGGTGATGCATTGGCCGGGATCCCAACCGGGACCGTCGGGTTCGTCGCCGACGAGGGCGAGGTTCCGGTCGGCGACGAGGGTGTCGCTGACCGTCACCGCGCCCACATCCTCGGGCAGGGTCCGGTCCTCGCGGACGGTGAAACGCACGCGCGCCCACCGCCCGTTCGGCTCGATTCCCGTCACCTCGCCCACCCGGATGCCCATCACGGTTACCGCGCTGCCTTCGCGCAGCCCGATGCTGTCGGGCATCTCGGCGCAGTAGGTCCGGGTGTCGGGTGCTGGTCTGCTCAGCTGGAGCACGGCGCCGCCGGCGAGGACGAGCGTGACGACCACCGCGACGGACATGAGTCCGCGCGAGCCGAGCGCGCGATGCAGTGCGGTCCGGCCGCCCATCAGCAACCCCCTCCCGGCACCGGGACACAGATCCGCTCCGGCAACACGGTCACGGCGGACTGGTCGACCGTCACCCCGCCGTCCTGAGACAGCAACGGCAGCAAGCGATTCTGCAGGGCGCGCAGCGCGTCGAGCAGGGCGCCGAGGTGGGTACCCAGCTCCTCCAGCTTCGG
This sequence comes from Nocardia puris, assembly GCF_003315035.1. Classification (GTDB taxonomy): domain Bacteria; phylum Actinomycetota; class Actinomycetes; order Mycobacteriales; family Mycobacteriaceae; genus Nocardia; species Nocardia puris. The sequence goes on along the minus strand of NZ_QNRE01000001.1, from coordinate 62,179 downwards.
CACCGCCTCGGCCAGCGGCGCGGCGCGGTCTCTGATCGAGGCGTCCCACGCCCGGCCCAGGGGTGACACCTTGCGCAGCACATCGGCGACGTCGCCGAGCGCCTGGGCGATGCTCGCCTTGTGGGTGAACACGATCGTCTCCAGCGTCCGCAGCTGATGCACCAGTCGCACCAGCACATCGGAACTGCCGTTGATCGCGGTCAGGTACTCGTCGGCCATGTCGAGCGCGCGCGAGATATCGGAGTTCTGCTTGTTCATGATCCCGACCAGGTCTTCGGCTGCCCGCAGCGCCGCCCGGACGGCTTCGGGGCTGTCGTGCACCGAGTCGGACAGGGCGGCCAGATTCCGCCGGACGAGATCGCCGTCGATCTCCTCGACGGGCGCCACGGCGTCGCGGAAGAGCTGGGTCAGGTTGTAGGGCAACAGGACTCGGTCCCGGGGGATGACCTGCGACCCGAGCGGCGCGGTGCCCGCGGGCTGCACCGCGACGTAGTAGCCGCCGACGATGGTGAGCATGCGGATATCGAGAATCGTCTGATCGCCGAGGAATACGTCGTCGCGGACCGCGAAGGTCATCCGCACGCGGTCGGCCAGCAGCGTGAGCGATTCGACGCGCCCGACGGGGACGCCCGCGAGGCGGATGTCGTCACCGGTGCGCAGGGCGCCCGCCTGCGCCAGCTCCGCGGTGTAGACGTTTTCCGCCGTGGTGCCGGTCAGGTGGACCAGCCCGATCGCCGCCGTGAGCAGCGCGGTGGCGACGAGGCCGGCCAGGCCCCACCGCAGATCGTCAGTGCGCGAATCGTGTGGGCGAGCGCGGCGGAGTCGAGCTGTCAGCCTCGGCACAGTGTGACCCCCTGTCCGGTGAGGAGAACGCGCAGCGGCTCGGGCGCGACGGCCACGCCGCCGGCGCAGGTGATCGGCTCGCTCATGGCGGCGGGGACGAGCGAGGCCATGGTCTGGATCAGGCCGGGCAGCCGAGCGAACACGGCCGTCGCCACCTCGGGATCGGGAAAAGCGTTGCGCAGCAAGGCATCCAGATCGGACCCTGCGTCACCGGTGATGCCGAGGACGTCGAGCAGGTGGCGGATCGGCTGGATCACGGGCGGGATGGCCAGGGCGAAATCCGCCAGGCCCGGCAGTTTCTCGGCGATCGCCACGAACAGGTTGGTCAGGTTGGTCAGCATCTGGACCGCGTCGCCGGACTTGCCGCCGAGCCGGTCCGCGATCTGGGCGAGGTTGCTCACCAGCCGCGACAGCACCGCCTGCCGGTCGGAGGTGTAGCGGCTCAGCTTCTCGATGGCGTCGAGCGCGGGGCCCAGTCCGGTGCCGTCGCCCTGGATCACGGCGAGCAGGCTGGCGGTGAACTGGTTGATCTCGTCGGTGGACAGCTCGGCGAGCACCGGTTGGAGTCCGTTGAACAGCGTGGTGATGTCGAACGCCGGAACGGTGCGCGCGGTGTCGAACACCTCGCCCGGGTCGCGGCGGGCGCCCGGCCGCTCGGGTTGCCCGATGTCCAGATAGCGGAAACCGGTGAGGTTCTGGAACCTGATCGCGATCGTGGTGTCGGTGTAGACCGGGTGTTCGCGCAGGACCGTGAACCGCACGCGCGCCAGGGAGCCGTCGAGTCCGATGTCGGTGACCTTGCCGACCTGGACGCCGTAGAGGCGCACGTCGTCGCCGGTGCGCAAACCGTTCGCGTCGGTGAACAGCGCTGTGTACGAATCGGTTTCACCGGCGACCGGCCGGTCGATGAGTTGGAGGACACCGGCCAGCACCACCGCCATCGCGACGGTGGCGGCGCCTACGCGCAGGAGCAGGGCGCGGATCGTCATCAGCGGTGGCCTCCTGGCGTCTGCGCGCCGAGCGTCGACAGCAGGGGAGTGGCGAGTCCCGGCACGGCGTCCAGTTCCACGCCGAGGCGCAGCACCGGGCCCGACGGCGTGTCCTGGAACGCGGCGCCGAGCCGGTCGAGCAGTTCACCCAGCTGATCGGCGGAGCGCTGTGGCGTGCCGACCGAGGCGGAGAGCAGGTCGAGCACCATCGTCACGATCGGCAGCATGCCGGCGAAGTACCGGCCCGAGGTGGTCATGGTCCGCGTGACGGCGGGCAGGAGTTCGTACTGCATGTCGTCCCAGAACCGCCGGGTGCGTTCGATGTTCTCCGGCGGGCGCATGTACTCGTTCTCGTACGCGGATTCGAGCACGTCGAGGCTGCCCGTCAGCATCGGCGGCGCACCCGCCAGCGCCGCGCCGAATCGCTCGGCCAGCACCGAGGGCGGCAGCTGCCTGGTCTCGGTGTAGGCGCGCACGGTCGCCCCGATCGCCTCCAGCAGCGGGGTGAACGCGTCGAGGTCGCGCGAGATCCGGCTCAGCAAGTCGGCCAGTCGCGGCGTCAGCACGTCTTCGGTGAGCAGGCCCGTCGAACGCAGCAGCGCCGACAGGGTGGCGTCGGTGACGCGGCCGGAGTTCCGGTCGCCGAGATCGACCACCGCGCCGTCCGCGAGTTCGGTGCCGCCGGCGCCGGGCACCAACCCGACCGTCGTGATGCCGAACAAGTTGCCGGGCGCGAAGTCGACGCTCAGGCTGTCGGTGAGCCCGAACAGCTGAGATCGGCGCAGCGCCAATGCGATTCGCTCCCGTCCGGCGCCCGCCGCGGTGATCTCGGCGACCGTGCCGACCTCGACGCCGTCGAGCCGCACGACCGTGCCGGGCTCGACGCCCTCGCCCACCTGTTCGGTGAGGACGGCGACCCGGATCACGTCCGGGGATTCGGGTGTCGGCGCGTAACGCCACGTGAGCACGCCCGCCAAGGTGAGTAGCACCGCGCAGGCGCCGATGATCTTGGCGTGCCGTGGCCGGATGTCGGCGCCGGGCAAGGTGTACGGAGGCATAGGCGGTCACCCGGTGAATGTGATGGGGGACTGGAATCCCCACAGGACGATCGTGGCGACCATGTCCAGCGCGATGATCGCCACCAAGCTGGCGCGGATGGCGCGCCCGGAGCCGATACCGACCCCTTCGGGTCCGCCGACCGCGAAATACCCCTGGTAGCTGTGGATGAGCACCACGGCCACGGCGAAGATCACCACCTTGATCGTCGCGGCGATCACGTCCCAGGAGAGCACGAACTGGTCGAAGTAGTGGTCGTAGGTGCCGGTGGGCACGCCGTGGATGGTGGTCACGATCAGCCGGCACGACAGGTAGCTGAGCAGCAGCGCGACGACGAAGGCGGGCGCCACCGCGATCACCCCGGCGATGACGCGCGTGGTCACCACGAACGGCACCGACCGGATGCCCAGCGATTCGAGGGCGTCGATCTCCTCCGAGATCCGCATCGACCCGATCTCGGCCGTCATCCGGCAGCCCGCCTGCGCCGCGAACCCGACCCCCGCCGCGATCGGTGCCAGTTCCCTGGTGACGCCGAACGCGGAGATGAGGCCGCTGAGCTGCCCGAGCGCGAGCGAGTCGAGCGCGTGGTAGGCCTCGATGCCGATGGACGCGCCCATGGCGGCGCCCATCAGCAGCATCAGGGGCACCACGCCGCCGCCGATGATCACCGACCCGCGCCCCCACGTCATGTCCGTGATCGCGGTGACCGTCTGACGCCGGTAGTGGACCAGGGTGAACGGCACCGAGGCGAGCACCCGCCCGCAGAAGCCGAGCACGAAGCCGACGGTCTCGACCGGCCGCATCGGGTGCACCCGGTGCCGCACGCGCCCCACCCAGCGCACTCCGACCGGCAGATACGAGGATGCCGTCATCTCACGCCGTCCTCATCGGGACGAGCATCGTGACCAGTTGCGTGACAACGGTATTCAGCACGGTGATGGCGGCGACCGACATCACCACGGCGGCGTTGACGCCGTCGGCCACGCCGCGCGGACCGCCGTGGGCCTCCAGACCGCGCTGGCAGGCGATGACGACGACCAGGAACCCGAACAGCAGCGACTTCACCAGCGACACCCACACGTCGGTGGCGGAGGTGAACGCGCCGAACGAGTCCCAGTAACTGCCCGGCGTCACGTCCAGCGCGAGGACCGCGACGAGGAAGCCCGCGGCGATGCCCACCACGATGATCAGGATGGTGAGCAGCGGCGCGACCAGCATCATCGCCGCGATGCGCGGAACCACCAGGCGCCGTACGGGATCGACGCCCATCACCCGCATGGCGTCGACCTCCTCGCGGACCGTGCGCGCGCCCAGGTCGGCCGCGATCGCCGCCGCGCCCGCACCGCCCAGCAGGATGCCCGCGGCCATCGGCGCGCCCTGCTTGATCACGCCGAGCCCGCCCGCGGCGCCGATCATCGAATTCGCCCCCAACTGGGAGACGATATTGCCGACCTGGGCGGACAGGATGACGCCGAACGGAATGGCCATCAGGACGCTGGGGATCGCGGTCACTTTGATGAGAAACCATGCCTGCCCGAGGCTTTCGTGGGTGTGGAAGCGCAGGAGTGCGGCGTCGGCGGCGCCCACGCGCGCCGCGTGCACGGCCATGCGCAGCGCTCGGCCGAAGGTGGCGAGGCTCGACAGCACGGTCTCGGCGAAATTGCGGCGCAGGACCGCGCCCGCGGTGTCGGGCACGGGAGTCGCCGGTGTGGTCACGGTGACGGTCGACATCGCACCTCCCTGTGCCACCGGAGTCCGCGCGTCACGACTCGGCGGAAGGCCGCGAGCCGGCGGGCGTCGCGGCGAAACCTCTCGGGATTCAAATGTCCAGTCAGTAAACTGGACAGCAGTCTGGACCGTACTACATGTAAAAGGGGTGGGCAAGGGAAGAATGTGGCGGCAGACACTTTCGTCCGGTGCTGATTCCGATGTCGACGGGAGTTCTGGATCGGCTTTCGGGCTTGAAATCTCGTGAAAACGCAGTTCGATGGCGCATTCGCACGTCCACCAATGCTCGATGGATATATACACAACAGCTATTGATCCGATCGGGCCGTCGGGCGGTCTGGCCCGTGCGGTACGTGCCGATATCGGTGATAGACAGCGGGTTCCTCCGGGTGGCTGGCTCAGCGGGGACGCATCCCCCTCGGCTACCTGGGCGACGAAGCCAAGACCGCGCGGACCTTTCCGGTCGTCGACGGCACCCGGTGGGCGGTCGCCGGGGACCGAGCGACCGTCCTCGGCGACGGGCGGATCGAACTGCTCGGCCGCGACAACCCCACCGTCGACTCCGGCGGCGAGAAGATCTTCGTCGAGGAGGTGGAGCGCGCCCTCGCCGCCCATCCCGGCGTGCTGGACGTGGTGGTGGTCGGGCGGCCCTCGGACCGGTGGGGCAGCGAGGTCGTCGCCCTGGTCCAGTTGAGCGACAACGGCATCGGCGATCGGGAACTCCTGGACGAGTGCGCGGTACATGTGGCGCGCTACGAGCTGCCCAAGGCCATCATCCGGTGCCGGGAGATCGTGCGGTCGCCGACCGGCAAGGCCGACTACCGGTGGGCGAGCCGGCTCGCCGCCGAACACACCGGGAGTTCAGGGCCTCGGTGAGTGCGAGTTCGTGACCCGTGCCGCGGTCGCCGGCCGAGAACGCCGAGCGTCGGCAGCGCTGGGGGTGATACGGCGAGAACCCGGGGTGCGGGTCGCGCTGCGGGTGATCCGCCGTGAATGCAGGGCGCCGGGCGTGCTGGGGGCAATGCGCCGTGAATGCCGGGCGCGGGCCGGGCTGCGGGCGATCCGCCGAGAACGCCGGGCGCCGGCCACGCTGCGGACGATCCGCCGAGGCCGCCCGATCCGCGGCCTCGGCGGCGCGGAAGCGTCAGTCGAGCGAAGTGAGCAGTGCCCTGGTCCTTTTCGCGCTCTCACCCCGCGTGAACGGGGCCGCGACGAAGTCCGTGGCCCCCGCGTCGGCGATGGCGCGAATCCGGGCCGCGACCTCGTCCTCGGTGCCGATGAGGGCCAGGTCGACGGGGCCGTCCACGCCTTCCCGGTCCATCATGGCGCGGTAGGACGGCAGCTGCCCGTAGAAGCCGAACGCCTTCTCGGCCCGGCTGCGCGCGTCGTCCGGATCGTCGGTCACGCAGACCGGCAGCGCGCAGATTATGCGCGGATCGGGGCGTCCGGCGTCGCGGGCGGCCGCGGTGATGGTGGGCGTGATGTGCTCGGCGATGGTCCTCGGGCCGGTCATCCACAGCGTGGTGCCCGCCGTCCGCCGCCCGGCCAGGCGCAGCATGCGCGGGCCGAGCGCCGCCAGCACCAGGGGCACCGGTTCGGGGTTGGGAACGCCGAGATCGAGGGTGCCGGACAGGGTTTCGCCCCGGAAGTCGGCGGGTTCGCCCGCCAGCAGCGGGGCCAGGACGGCGACGTACTCGGACATGTGCCGTGCGGGCTTGTCGAAGTCGTAGCCGTACATGTCCTCGATCACCCGCTGGTGCGACAACCCGACGCCGAGCGTGAGGCGGCCGGGGCCGACGGCGAGCGCGACGGTGCGAGCCTGCTGGGCGAGCGCGGCGGGGTGGCGCGGATAGCTCGGCACGACCGCCGTGCCGAGTTCGATATCGGGCACGCGGGCGCCGATCACCGCGAGGGCGGTGAGGGCGTCGAGGCCGAAGATGTGCGACAGCCACGCGGAGGAGAACCCCTCCGCGTGGACCTCGGCGAGGTCGTCGGCCAATCGGTCGAGGGAATCCGCGCCGGCGCGCTCGCTGAGTAGGATGCCGATCCGCACGGTGGTCTCCTTGGGTGTCGGGGTGAATGGTGGTGGTGGACTTCGGTATCGGGTGCCGCCGGTCGAGGCGGGGGAGTCAGGTCCCCGCGGCCGTCCGGTCGCTCGCGCCGGCCGGCTCCCGCAGCGCGGGCGCGACCCATCGGCGCAGGAACCGGCGCAATTCGGCGGAGTCGCGCTCGGACGGTCGCGGGTCGGCGATGAACGACAGCAGCAGCCGGACCACGAACTCGCTGAGCTCGATCAGCTCCGCGTCGCCGTAGCCCCGGCGCGCCCAGTCGACGGGCGAGCGCTCGAGGACCGCGCGGCACACCTCGAGGGATTGCTCGGTCATGGCGCGGCGCGAGAACGCGGACGGCCGGCCCGCCGCGAGCAGGACGGTCAGGTAGCGATCGTGGGGGAGTCGTTCGATCGTGTAGGCGACGGCCTCGACCACGAACTCCGCGGGATCGTCGGTGTCCCCGAGATGCGCGAGGAGCTGGTTCACGTAGTGGTCGAGCGCGGCGAAACCGACGGCGGTGAACAGTTCCTCGGTGCTGAGGAAGTGCCGGTACACGGTCTGGCGCGTCACGCCCAGCGCTTCGGCGACGGTGCTGAGGTTCGTGCGCCGCGCCCCGCGGGTGTCGATGCCGCGCATGGTCGCCTCGAGGATCCGGGTGCGCGCCTCGTGCGCGTCCCGTGGGGGCGAGCCGTTCCACGCCGGTCGTTTCATGGGTCAAGTGTGCTCGATGGGTGCGGTCGGGCGACGGGCGGTACCGGTGGGCGCCCCGCGCTGTGCGGGTGTCGTCCCGGTCGCTGGAACCGTCGGGGGCTTCCCCTGGAGTCGATCATACGATTCAATGTGACATGTATGATCGCAGTGTGCTCACCAGCTCAATCTGATTGTTAATTGAAACGCGTTTTAGTGAGCGCAGGATTGCGCTCCGCGCGGCACCGCAGCAGGCCCGCACGAGTCATCGCCCGGCGGGCGGTCGCCGCGGACGGTCGGTGCGATCCCCGCCGACGTCACAACCGCTGCCCGCACGGCGGGCCGAGGAGGTAATCGTGTCCCCAGCAGCGCTGCCCGCCGCCCTGGATTTCTCCGACCCCGATCTGTGGGCCGATCGCACACCCGTCGAGGAGTTCGCCCTGCTGCGGCGCACCTCGCCGGTGTGGTGGAACGGCCAGTCCGACGAGATGTGCGCGCCGTACCACGACGGCGGCTTCTGGGTCGTGACCAGGCACGAGGACGTCCGGGAGATCTCGCGCAGCCCGGCGCTGTTCTCGTCCAACGCCAACGGCGCGATCCTGCGCTTCCCGGGCGATGTGAGCCCCGACGCCTTCGAACTCACGAAGACGATGCTGGTGAACATGGATCCGCCGAAACACTCGAAGGTGCGCCGGATCATCTCGCGGGGCTTCACCCCGCGCGCGGTCGAGGCGCTGCGGGCGGCGCTGGCCGAGCGGGCCGGAGCCATCGTGCACGCCGCGCGGCAGACGGGCGGCGGCGACTTCGTCGACCAGGTCGCCCGGGAACTGCCGCTGCAAGCGATCGCCGAATTGCTCGGTGTGCCACAGGAAGACCGGCTGCGCCTGTTCGACTGGTCGAACGAGATGCTGAACTTCGACGACCCCGAGTACGGCGACCCGACCGTCGCCACCGCCGGCATCCTGGGCTACGCGTGGCAGATGGCCGAGACCCGGCGCCAGGATCCCGGCGAGGACCTGGTGTCCAAGCTGGTGACCGCCGATATCGACGGCGAATCGCTCACCCCCGACGAGTTCGGCTTCTTCATGATCCTGCTGACGGTCGCGGGCAACGAGACCACCCGCAACGCCACCACGCACGGCATGAAGGCCTTCGTCGACCACCCCGAACAGTGGGAGATCTTCAAGCAACAGCGCCCGCGCACCGCGCCGGACGAGATCGTGCGCTGGGCCACCCCGGTGATCGCCTTCCAGCGCACCGCCACCCAGGATGTCGAACTCGGAGGACAGGCGATCCGCGCCGGCCAGCGGGTGGCGATGTTCTACAGCTCGGCGAACTTCGACGAGGAGGCGTTCGACGACCCGTCCACCTTCGATATCCTGCGAGATCCCAACCCGCACTTGGGTTTCGGCGGCACGGGGCCGCACTACTGCATCGGGGCCAACCTCGCGCGGCTGCAGCTGGAACTGATCTTCGACGCGATCGCCGACGTGATGCCCGGCCTGCGACAGGTGGCCGAACCGGCTCGGCTGCGGTCGAGCTTCGTGAACGGCATCAAGCACTGGCACGTCCGCTACGCGTAGCGCCGCAGCGCATCCGACGAGGAGAGATATGGCCATCATCCGAACGCTGCCCGACACCGCTGCGGGCAGGCGCCGCCTCGCCCTGGTCAGCCCGGTCGACCGGCGCCGCCTCGGTGAACTGGAGGTGAGTGGGCGCGGCGATGTCGACGAGGCCGTCGCGCGCGCCCGCGCGGCGCAGCCCGGCTGGGCGGCGCTTCCGGTGCGCGAGCGCGCCAGGATCGTGGGGCGCGCGCTGGACGTGCTGGTCCGCCGCCGTGACGAGATCATCGAGACGGTGCACGCCGAGACCGGCAAACCGCGCGTCGAGGCGCTCACGATGGAGATCGTGCCCGCGTGCGACTTCCTCAACCACTGGAGCGCCCGCGCCGAGCGGGCGCTGCGGCCCGAGCGGCGCGGGCTGCACGGCTACCTGCGCCCGTTCAAGACGCTGTTCGTGCACTACCGCCCGCTGGGGGTGGTGGGCGTCATCACTCCGTGGAACGGGCCGTTCGTGCTGTCGCTCAACCCGGTGGCGCAGGCCTTGCTCGCGGGCAACGCCGTGATCCTCAAACCGTCCGAGGTGACGCCGTATTCGGGCGAGTGGGTGGTGCGCATCCTGCGCGAGGCCGGGGTGCCCGCCGACGTCGTCCAGGTGCTGCACGGCGACGGCGAGACCGGCGCCGCCCTGGTCGAGGCCGGGCTGGACAAGATCAGCTTCACCGGCAGCGTGGCGACCGGCCGGAAGATCGGCGCGGCGTGCGGCGCGGCGCTCACGCCGTGCACGCTGGAGCTGGGCGGCAAGGACGCGATGATCGTGTGCGCGGACGCCGATCTCGAACGCGCCGCGGCCGGCGCGGTGTACCTCTCGCTGTTCAATTGCGGGCAGGTGTGTTTGAGCGTCGAACGCGTCTATGTCGTGGACAGCGTCGCCGACGAGTTCATCCGGAGCGTGTGTGAGAAGGTGGCCGAAGTCCGTTATCGCCGTGCGGATTCCGCCGACGTAGGTCCGCTTGTCTGGGACCGGCAGCTGGAGGTGGTGCGCCGCCACCTCGCCGACGCGCGCGACCGGGGTGCGACCGTCCTGCTCGGCGGTGAACCGGTCGGCGGCGACGGTCTGCATTTCGAGCCGACGGTGGTCACCGACGTCACGCACGACATGACACTCATGACGGAGGAGACGTTCGGACCGGTCGTCGCGATCATGCGCGTGCGCGATGAGGACGAAGCCATCCGCCTCGCCAACGACAGCCCCTACGGGCTGAGCGGTTCGGTCTTCACCGAGGATCGCGAGAAGGCCCGCCGGATCGCCGCCCGCCTCGACACCGGATCGGTGGTGCACAACGACGCGGCCGTCATCTACGGCGTCCCCGAGGCGCCGTTCGGCGGCCGCAAGGACAGCGGACTCGGGCACATCAATAACGGCGCCGAGGGACCGCGCGGCTACACCCACGCGCAACCCGTCCTCCTCACCCGCCGCGCCGCGCGCAAGGAGCACGTGTGGTACCCGTACGACGCGTCCACGGCACGGCAGCTGAATGCCTTGGTGCGCTTCGGATTCGGCAACCGGCTCCTGCGCAGGCTGCTGTCGTGAGGGCTGCCGCCCGGGGGCCTACTGCCCCCGGGCGGCGCTCAGGACATGCTCGAGGGTGATGAACTTGGTGCGCGGCCGCCCTCGGGAGGCGCCCGCCGCCCGTTCCGCGCTGTCGATCGCGAGCCAGCCGGTGCGATCGACGACCTCGGGCTGACGTTCCCGGACGAGGCGATTCAGCTCCGCCCGATCGATGTCCGGGGTGGGCAGCAGGCCCGCGCGCCGGCTAGCGCGAGCGCCTGCGGTAGCGGACGCGGCAGGGCTGCTGCAGCTGCACCACCATCTTCGAGTGGTCGTTGCGGTAGGTGTCGGAGGGCTGGGCCATCTCGAACTCCCAGTCGCGCAGGAGAATGCAGAAGATCGCCTTCATCTGCATGAGCGCGAACGCCGCACCGACACACCGGTGCCTGCCCGCCCCGAACGGAATCCAGGTCCAGCGGTTGATCACGTCGGCCTGATTCGGGTCGATGTATCGGCCCGGGTCGAAGGCGTCGGGATCGGGGAAGCTCTCGGGGAGCCGGTTCGACACCGCCGGTGTGGCGGCGACGAGATCGCCAGGGGCGATGCGATGTCCGCACACCTCGAACTCACCCCGGGCCACGCGCATCAGGACGATGAGCGGCGGATGCAGGCGCAACGTCTCCTTGAGCGTGGCCTCGAGTCGTGGAATCCGTCGCAGCGCACGGAAATTCACCTCGGTGTCGTCGGCGAACAGGCTGTCCAGCTCCGCGACGACCTCGGCCATCACCTCCGGGTGGCGCAGCAGTTCGATGACCGTCCACGCCGCGGTGCCCGAGGTGGTGTGGTGCCCGGCGAACATCATGGAGATGAAGATCCCGGTGATCTCGGAGGCGGAGAACCGGGGCGCGCCGGCCTCGTCCTTGATCGAGACGAGGACATCGAGCATGTCGCGGTCGTCCTTGCCCCGCGGGGGATGCGCGATCCGGTCGTTCATGATCTCCTGCACCAACTCCACGAGCTTGCGCCGGGATTCGTCGCGCACGCGGAAGCTCTCGATCGGCAGGTACGGGTCCACGTAGGCGAGGGCGTCGGTGCCGCGTTCGAGGTCGTGGTAGAGGCGTGCGAAGCGGCTGTCGAGCTGCTCGCGGAACTTCGTGCCGATGAGGCAGGCCGAGGAGGTGTAGATCGTCAACTCGGCGAAGAACTCCAGCAGGTCGATCTCGCCCGACTCACCCCAGTGCTCGACCATCCGGTCGACCTCGCGGGAGATCGTGGCGGCGTGGCCCCGCATGTGGTCGGCGCGCAGCGCCTGGTTGTGCAGCATCTCCTTGCGGCGCTCGGGGCTGGCGTCGAACACGACGCCTTCGCCGAAGATCGGCTTCATGAAGGGATAGGCGGCCTGCTGGTCCAGGTCGTCGTCGGAGGACCGGAAGAAGAACTCGTTGGCCTCGTCGCCGGAGAGCAGCACCACGTCGCGCCCGGCCAGCTCGAACACGCCGACATCGCCGCACTCCTCGCGGACCCGCCACATCAGGCCGATCGGATCGACGCGCATCTCCTCGAGGTGGCCGTGCTCGTGCTCGCCGCCGGACACGCGCTGTGGCTTCAGAAGCGTCATCGAAGACCTCTCAATCGTCTGGCTCGGACTTCCCGCGGCCGTGGCCGATCGGGTCGTAGCCTCGTATAGACACCTGTCCAGACGGTACTACAATCCGGGGGGTGTCGCAATGTCGCGCAGAGTCGAACGGGCGCGAAAAAGCCGCCCCATTTTCGCGGGGCGGCCGCTGATTCTCTGTGCTGTCAGTGCAGGAGCAGGCGCGTGGTCTTTTCGATCCGGTCGGCCATTTCGTTGTACGTTCCGTAACCCATGCCCGCACGTACCAGCGCGCCCGCGTACAGCATTTCCAACGCCTCGAGAATATGGTCGTCGGGGTCCGGTCCCATGGCCTCGGCGATGCGATGCCGAATCTCCAAGCCGATGCGCACCCGTAAATGGGCGACGTCGGGATCCTGGCCGAGCAGCGCGCTGGTCACCGCGCCCGCGAGTTCGCTCTCGCCCCCGACGACGAGCGAGACCTGCCGCAGGGCCGCGACCACGCGATCGGCGCTCGTCTGCTCCCGGGTGTACTCGAGGTGGGGTGCTTGTAGCAAGCGCCGCCAGAACACTTCGGCGACAAGGTGTTCCTTGGAGGAGAAGTACGTGTAGGCCGTGGCGGTGCCCACGCCGGCCGCCGCGGCGACCATCCGTACCGTGAGGCCGGCGTAGCCCTCGCGCTCGAGCACCTCGATGGTGGCCTTCGTCAGCCGGTCGACCGTGTCGGCCTGCTTCTCGGTCAGGCGCCGCCGCGTGGCTTCGAGAATCACGGAATCGGAATTGTTTTCGGACACCATTCCATGGTAGTCGGAGAAGTTGTGAAACGGCAAGCCACACGCATTCCGCGCGCTATTTCGGTTGCCTTTGTTCACGGCGATATCCGTCCGTGCGGAAACCCGCGCGGATGGACATCACCGGCGATCCGGTCGCTCTAATTATCGGGTATTCTGCGGCGCGGTCGTGTTGTCCGAACCCAGGTCGCCGAGTTTGCCCGCCGAGGGTGAATCCCGCTGGGTGCCGCCTGCTATTTCGGTCGTCGCATCTGCGGTTGCCCGCCTTTGCGGACCCGGTCCACGACGGTGCCGATCGTGGTGTCCAGGCGGGTGCCGTTCGGCCAGCCGACGTAGTGACACAGGAACAGCGCGATCTCGCGCAGCTGCTCCTCGGTCAGCTCTTCGTTGTGCAGGGCCGCGTGGATCTGGATCTCCGCGGTCTCCATCCGGCCCTGGGCGGTGAGCACGCCGAGCAGCAGCAGTCTGCGGTCGCGGTCGGTGAGTCCCGGGCGGTTCCAGATCTCGGCGAAGAGGTGGTCGACGGTGGTGGCGAAGAAGGCGCCGTCGATCTCGGGCGGTTGCCAGCCGTAGACCTCCTTCATCCGGGCCAGTCCGCGGGCGCGCGCGTCGTCGGTCATCGGGGTGCTCCGTTCGGTTCGGTGACGGGGGAGGCGTCGAGGCCGAGGCCCTCGGCGAGGCGGATCAGCCCGAGCCGGGCCAGCGGCAGGTCGAGCCCGAGTCGGTCACCGAGCGCCAGCGCCAGCCCGAGATCCTTCTCCCCGAGGTCGCGGACGTGGGACATGATCGGCAGCCAGGAATCGCCGGGTGTGAGTGCGGCGGTGGTGTCGCGCCACAGGATGGCGCCGGGCCCGCCGGTGACCGCGTCGGAGTGCCGGACGACCTCGCCGAGGCGGCGGATGTCGAGACCGGCGGCCTCGGCGAGCCGCGCGGCCTCGGTGGCGGCGGCGAAGGAGACGAAGTGCAACAGGTTGCGCGCCAGCTTCATTCGCGTCCCCGCGCCCACATCGCCGGCGTGCACGATCAGGTCGGCCCAGAGCCGGAAGGGGTGGCGGACGGCGGCGAAGGCGGTGTCACTGCCGCCGACCATGACGGCGAGCCGCCCTTGCGTCGCGCCCGGCGCGCCACCGCTGACCGGGGCGTCGACCAGGTCCACGCCCTGGGCGCGACAGAGTTCGGCGAGTTCGATCGCCGTGCTGTCGGCGATCGTGGAGTGCACGGCGACGACGGTGCCGGCTTTCGCGCTGCGCAGGATGCCGTGCTCACCCGCGACCACATCGCGGACCTGGGTGTCGTCGAGGACGGTCACCGAGATCACCGACGCGGTTTCGGCAGCCTCGGCCGGTGTCGCGGCCACCGTGGCCCCGGCCGCCGCGAACTTCTCCGTCGCTTCCGGGCGCGCGTCGCACACCACCAACCCGCCGGGCCAGTCGGTCAGCCGCCGCGCCATCGGCGCACCCATGTTGCCCAGTCCGATGAACCCCACCCGCACGTCGGCGCCTTCCTCGGCCGCGGCGTTCATGACCGGATGACCTGACCGCCGTCGATATTGAAGATCTGGCCGGTCACCCAGCTCGCCTCGTCGGAGAGCAGGAACAGGCACGCGCCCACCAGATCCCGCGGTGTGCCCATCCGCTTGAGCGGCAACCGCTGCACCATGTCCGACACGATGCTCTTCGGCGTGATGGTCTTGGTCGCCTCGGTGTCGATCGGGCCGGGTGCGATGGCGTTGATCCGGATCTTCGAGCCGCCGAGTTCGTGGGCGAGTTGCTGGGTGAGACCGTTCACCCCCACCTTCGCCAGACCGTAGAAGCCGGAATACACCCAGGCGGCGGTGGAGGATTGGTTCACGATGGAGCCGCCGGACTTGGCCATGATCGGCCACACCGCGCGGGTCACGTTCAGCGCGCCGTCTAGGTTCACGCTCATGAACCGCTTGTAGTAGTCCCAGGGGACGGTCAGCAGCAGATCCAGTTTCATCGCGCCGTAGATCGCGGCGTTGTTCACCAAATGGTCGATGCCGCCGAACTTCTCGGCGGTGAAGGCCGCCAGCGCGACGGCCGAATCGGGGTCGGAGACGTCGACCTCGTGGAAGGCCGCGGTGCCACCGGCCGCGGTGATCTCCTTGGCCACCGACTCGCCCGCCTCGGCGTTGATATCGGCCACCACCACCCGGGCGCCCTCGGCGGCAAGCGCTTTGGCGTACTCCGCGCCGATGCCCTGCGCGGCGCCGGTGACGATCGCGGTGCGATCGGTGAAACGTTTCATGTCGACGTTCTCCTCGAAAAGTGTTGGGGCCGTTGTGATGTGCCGGTCAGGCCGGGTAGGCGACGAGCTTGGTCTCGAGATATTCCTCGAAGCCGGCAACGCCCATCTCGCGCCCGATGCCGGACTGCTTGTAGCCGCCGAAGGGCGCATCGGCGGCGTACCAGGTGCCGCCGTTCACGCCGAGCGTGCCGGTGCGGATGGCGGAGACCACGCGGTCGATCCGGTCGGGATCGGTGCCCCACACCGCGCCGGACAGGCCGTAGGGCGAATCGTTGGCGATGCGGATCGCGTCGTCGTCGTCCTCGTAGGGCAGGATCACCAGCACCGGGCCGAAGATCTCCTCCCGGGCGACGGTGGCGGCGTTGGAGACCCCCGCGATCAGCGTCGGTTCCACGAAGAACCCGTCGCCGCCGTCGGCGGGCCGCCCGCCGCCCACCACGATCTCGCCGCCCTCTTTCCCGGCGAGCGCGAGGTAGCGTTCGACGCGGTCGCGCTGCCGCTCGGAGATGAGCGGTCCGCACACGGTGCGGGGGTCGTCCGGGTCACCCGCCCGGATGCCGCCCAGGGTTTTCGCGGTGGCCGCGAGGGCTTCCTCGTACCGCGAGCGGGGAACGAGCAGGCGGGTGCACAGCGCGCATCCCTGGCCGGCGTGCACCGACACCGAGAAGGCCGCCATGCTGCACGCCGCCTTGATATCGGCGTCGTCGAGCACCACGAACGCGGACTTGCCGCCGAGTTCGAGGAACACCTTCTTGATCGTGTTCGCGGCCGCGGCCATGACCGCCTTGCCGGTGCGCGTGGAACCGGTGAACGACACCAGATCCACGCGCGGGTCCTCGCTCAGCAGCGCCCCGACCTGGTGGTCGGAGGAGGTGACGACATTGAGGACGCCGGGCGGGATGTCGGTGTGCTCGGCGGCCAGCGTGCCCAAAGCCGCTGCGCACCAAGGAGTATCGGGCGCGGGCTTGAGGACGACGGCGTTGCCCGCGGCCAAGGCGGGACCGATCTTGGCGAGGTTGATCTGGTGCGGGAAATTCCACGGCGTGATCGCCCCGACCACGCCGACCGCCTCCCGGCGCAGCTGCCTGCGGGTGCGCAGGCCCATCGGCTCCGCGATCGGGAGATCGGTTCGCCACGAATAGGTTTCGGCGAGATCGGCGAAGAAGCCCAGATCGGCCACCGGCCCCTCCAGATGCGGGCCGGAGGTCAGCATCCGGGGCGCGCCCACCTCGGCGATGGTGATCTCGCGCAGCTCCTCGACGTGCTCGGTCATCGCGTCCCGCAACTGGCGCAGGCACCGCGCGCGGAATGCCGGATCCGTCGACCAGTCCGTCTCGTCGAACGCCGCCCGCGCGGCCGCGATCGCCGCACCCATGTCGTCGGCGGTCGCGTCCGCCGCCGTGCCCAGGTGCGCACCGGTCGCCGGATTGATCGTCGCGAAAACACCACCCGACCCCTCGAGCAGCTTGCCGCCGATCAGCAGTTTCGTGCCGTCGGCGGGGCGCAGATCACTCATTCCCGTGTCTCCCTCAATGTCCGGACAGGTGTCCGGACTATATTTCAGCCTTGGGTCCGGGCGCAAGGGGATGGCCAACGCCTTCGGCGTATTGCCTGGCATTCAGTACCGGCACCACACGCGTGGGTGGGGGGATCTTCGGGTCAGCGGGAGCGGGCCGGATTCGAGGAGGGCGGCCCGGCCTGCCGAGGCTGTGAGAATGCGCTGGTGACGGGCCTTCCGGCGCGGACGGGAGGAGATGCGGGTGCCCATCGATTCGCTTGCCCGACAACGGGATTCCGATTCCATCGGACGGCGCCGCGCGATCTGGACGCCGGGGTCTCGTCACTTCTTCTGGATCAGGATCCTGATCATCGTGAGGCCCATGACCATCGTGGCGGTGAACGCACCCGCGGCCGCGGCCATGGTGTGGAGCACGGCGGCGTGGCTCGCGGTCCAGATGAGCGCCGTGATCAGCCCGGCGATCGCGGCTATCAGGGTGGCTACCGCGAGGCACCAGAGACGAAAGGCCTGTTGCTGTTTCGAATGATCGCGGCGTTGGGGCCGCGTGCTGTTGCGTGCCATGACCTGTGCTTTCGAAGCGTGGTTGAGCGTTCGCGGGAATGAGGTCTGTCGTGCCGCGTGGTGCGGCGGCCGTAGGGGTCCGAGTGGACGGTGGGGCGGTCTCAGTCGGAGTCGCGCTCGGTGGTGATCGCGTTGAGCTCGACGTCGAGGGCCCTGGCGATCCTGCGTGCCAGATCCAGAGTGCAACCGCGCCGGCCCGACTCGATGTTCGCCAGATGCGACGGGGCGACCCCGGCCTGTCGAGCTAGGTCGGCGCCGGAGAGTCCTGACTTCGTGCGGATGGCTCGGATAGTCGCTCCGACGCGGGTTGCATCCTGCAATGCCATGTGTGCATCGTAGCCAGGAAGTGGCAGGACTTGCCACATTGAAAAGGAAACTGCTGTCATCAAATCGTGACGTACTGGTCAAAGTAGGTGGTTGAAGTCGGAGGCTATTCCTTGGCGTCAGCGCGAGCGGGTGGCATAGTGTGCCCATGGGAGCAGCCGAGGACTGTGATTGGAAGCGGCTGGCAGATCGGGTGGTGGTTCGCCGCGAGGAGCTCGATCTGCGCACACGTCACCAGCTCGCCGAGCAGACCGGGTTGAGCTACCGCGTGCTGGGCGACTTGGAGCGCGGCAGCCGGGGGGTTTCCGAAGGCACGCTCGCGATCGTCGAGCAAGCTCTGGGCTGGATGCCGGGCAGCGCGAAGTCCGTCCTCCACGGTGGTGAACCCACCATTGCCGGACAGTTGCCGCCGGCGCGAGGTGGCGGTGAACCGTCCGCGATGCGAGCTGGCAGTGCGGCTTTGCGGTTGATGAACGCGGTGTCGGAGGGCAGTGACGCCGCCAAAGGCGTCCGATTGGCCGAGACGATCTCGGACATAATCGGGTCACTGGGCGCGGGGGATGTCCATGATCCCGCCCCGAGTGCCCACGGCGGACGTGCGGCCGCTCACGAGGTGGGAGGCAGTGAACGCAGGCTTCGGCAAGCTTTGGGCTCGTACATCCGGCATCTGCGTGAACGCCGGGGGCTCACCGAAGAGGTCGCGATCGAGATGCTGGACTGCTCACCCGATCATCTGCGCCGGCTCGAGGACGGCCACGCAGAGCTGGACGATCTGACGATTCCGCGGATCTTGAAGGCCTACGGCGCCGACGACTCCGACTTTCGTGCCGAACTGATGTGGCTCACCGCCGCGTTGACCCGTTCCGGATGGTGGACGCAGTACGACGATGTCGTACCCAAATGGTTCGAACAGTACATCGGTCTCGAGCAGCAAGCCGAGTCGATACGCACGGTCGAAATGGCTTTCGTGCCCGGACTTCTGCAAACCGCCGACTATGCGAGCTGGGTCCTGCGCGCGTCTGGAGTCGGCGAGGTGACCCAGCGGGTCGAAATGCGGATCGGGCGCCAGAATGTCCTGTTCGGACCGTCTCCTCCGAAACTGTGGGCGATTCTCGACGAAGGCATATTCAAACGCGTCACCGCGCGGCCCGAGGTGATGCTGGAGCAGATCGAACACCTGCTCTACATGGCGGGCAAACGAAACGTGACCATCCAGATCCTGGCGTGGAAGGGGGCACCCGCCCTGACCGCGGAGTCGTTCAGTCATCTGCGATTCGGCTTCTCGGAGACCGTTCCGGACCTGGTCTACATCGAACAGTTCACGAGTGCCGTGTACATCAGCCGGCGAGACCACATCGCCGCGTATTCGGCACTGATGGACAGGTTGGGTGTCGCGGCGCTCTCGCCGGAGGACTCGATTCTCTACCTGCGGCGGTTGAAGAAGAGTTATGCGGCCCGGCAGAGCAGGGGGACGTCGTAGCTCCGCTGCTGTGCACCGGACGTGTCGGAAGGCCCGCGTAGGTGCGTGGGGAGGCGAGTGGTGACGTCGGCGCGATAGACCGATCGGGCGGAAGTCCCCCGGGAAACGGCCGTTCTGCTCTGTCGCCGGCGGCACGGCGCGGGGCAGCGTGGGGGAATGGATGGAGACCGGCTCGCGGTGTCTGTGGATCACGTGCTCACGCTGGCGATCCGGGCGCCGTCGGTGCGGAATTCGCAGCCGTGGCGGTTTCGCGTGGACGGGCCGCTGGTGCACGTCTACCTCGACCCCGCGCGGGTGGGGTCCGGCTCCGGTGCCGACCGGCGGGACGCCGTGCTCAGTTGCGGTGCGGTGCTGCATCATCTGCGCATCGCGCTCGCGACGCACGGTCGTTCGGCGATCGTGCGGCGGTTGCCCGATCCCGCGGACCCGGCCCATCTGGCGACGGTGCGTCCGGTGCGCAGCGAGCCGACCATGACCGCCACGGCGCTGGCCGCGGTGATCGGCTCGCGGCGTTCGGACGTGCGGTGCTATCGCAGTGCGCCCGGTCCGCCGGGGTGTTCGGGACTGCTCGCCGAACGGGCGGCGGCCCACGGGGGAGTGCTGCGCGCGGCCGGGGGCGAGGGGTCCGAATGGCTCACCGCGAGCGTGCGGGCGCTGGTCGGTGCATGCGACCGGGCGGATCTGCTGGTGCTCGGTACCCCTGGCGACGATCCGCTGTCGTGGTTGCGGGGCGGTGAGGCGCTGAGTTCGGTGCTGCTGACAGCGGCGAATCTGGGTTTGGCCTGCTGTGTGCTGACGGAGCCGTTCGGCGATGCGGCGCTGCGCGATCGAGTCGGTGCCGAGGTCTTGGGCGGGTCGTCGTCGGCGCAAGCCATCGTCAGGATCGGCTCCTGCCCCGACGAAACCCAGCCGTTGCCGCCGACCTCTCGGCGGGCGCTCGGTGAGGTTCTCGACCGCTGACTGCTGGGCCGGACCCGATGTCGGGGCGCCGGATCGAAACCGGGGCCCACGGACCGTCACCTCGGTGACCTTCTTCCCTGCCGAGCGCCTGCTCGCGGGCGGGATGCTCAGCACAGTCCGTCCGCACCAGGGAGTTCACCTCATGTCAGCCGTGATCGCCGCCGAGGCGCTGAGCAAATACTTCGGGAGACATCCCGCGGTGATCGACCTCGACCTCGACATTCCGCCGGGCGTCGTCTTCGGTTATCTGGGCCCCAACGGCGCCGGGAAGACCACCACCATCCGGATGCTGGTCGGCCTCTCGCGCCCGAGTTCGGGGCGCGTGCTGATCGGCGGCGCCGACGCGGTGCGCGACCGTGCCGCCGCGCAGCACCGGATCGGTTACCTGCCAGGACAATTCGTCGCCTACCCGGATCTCACCGCGCGCGAATATCTCGGCTATCTGGCGCACCTGCGCGGCGGGGTCGACCACAAGGCGGTGACCCGCCTGGCCGAGCGCCTCGATCTGGACACCGGCGGCCGGATCGGTGCGATGTCGCACGGCAATCGGCAGAAGGTGGGGCTGGTGCAGGCGTTCATGGCCGAACCGGAGGTGATCGTGCTGGACGAGCCGACGACCGGTCTGGACCCGCTGGTGCAACGCGAGTTCCAGGCGATCGTGCGTGAGGCGCGCGAGCGCGGCGCCACCGTCTTCCTCTCCTCGCACGTGCTGTCGGAGGTGCAGGCGGTGGCCGACACCGTGGGCATTCTGCGGCAGGGCCGGCTCGTCGAAGTGCGGGCGGTCACCGAACTCACCGCCCGCGCCCTGCACCGGCTCCGGTTCGAGTTCGCCGGAACACCGCCGAACGCGGCGATTGTGCGCGCCCTCGACGGCGTGCGCACGGTGCGTGTCGAGGGCCGCACCGCGCACGTGGAGATCGAAGGGTCCACGGCGGAGCTGCTGAAGGTGGTGGCGCCCCACGACGTCGTCGACATCACCGGACACGAGCCCGATCTCGAGGACGTGTTCTTGACCTACTACGGGCGGGAGTGAACCGTGCTGCGGACCGTCTACCTGAAATCGTTGCGCGACCAGCGCCGCGGGCTGATCGGTTGGAGCCTGGGCATCGTGCTGCTCGTCCTTGCCGAATGCGCGCTGTGGCAGTCGTTCTCGGAGATGACCGGCATCGAGGAGTTCCTGGCGAGCTATCCCGAGCCGTTGCGCGAACTGTTCGATCTGGACGCGTTCACGACCGGAACGGGGTTCCTGAACGCCGAATTGTTCAGCATGCTGGTCCCGGTGCTGTTCCTGGTGTTCGCCATCGCCAGGGGCGCGCGCGGCGTCGCCGGTGACGAGGAGCGCGGCACGCTGGAAGTGGTTCTGGTCAACGGTGTTTCGCCCGTGCGGCTGGCGCTCGAGCACGCCGGCGCGTTGGTCACGGCCGTCGCCGCCCTCGGTGTCGTGCTGTTCGGCGCGGTGCTCGGATTCGGCGCCGTGTTCGGTCTGGGCATCGCGGTGTCGGGCGCGGCGAGTGGTGCGCTGGCCATGGTGCTGCTCGGCGTCGAATTCGGCCTGCTCGCGCTGGCGGTGGGGTCGGCGACCGGACGCCGGGTGGTGGCGCTGGCCGTCGCGTCGGTGTTCGCGGTCGCGGCCTACGTGCTCTACGTCGCGAGCAAATTGGTCGAATCGATGGGCGGCTGGGGACCGTGGTCGCCGTTCCATCAAGCGCTGGAAGGCGGGCCGCTGGGCGCGGGTCTGCCGTGGGCGTACCTGTGGTTACCCGTCGCGGGCACGGCCGCGTTGCTGATCGCGCTGCCGGTGTTCGACCGCCGCGACATCACCGGAGTCTGAGCGATGTTCCCGACCGGAAGGAAGACCGATGGACCGGCCACCGGCACCCGTGAGCACCTATGTCGGCAGGCGCTCACCATGAGAGGGCGCTGGGTCGTCGCCGCGGCGGCGATCGGTGGTGCTGTCGCACTGCATCTCGGCCCCGGCCGGCGCTACTACGCGACGTGGGGTGCTACCGAGGAGGAGACCGTGCTGCGCCTGCCCGGCGACGAGATGCTCCCGGACGCCGATCTCGTCACCACCCGTGCCATCGGCGTCCGCGTGCCGCCGGCGGCGGTCTGGCCCTGGCTGGTCCAGTTCGGCCCCGGACGCGGCGGGGCGTACACCTACGACTGGATCGAGAACCTCTTCGGACTGGGGATGCACAGCGCCGACGAGATCCTGCCCGAATTCCAGAGCCTGTCGATCGGCGACTCCTTCGCGCTCGGGAAGAACGGTCAGCGGATGTGGGTGCGCGTCCTCGACCCTGAACGCTGCCTGGTGTTCGGGTCCGGGGACGGCACCTGGATCTGGTCGTTCGCGCTGCGCGGGGGCGCGGAGGGGACGCGGCTGATCAGCCGGAACCGGATCCGCACGCCGGGCCGCTCGGCGATCGCCGCGATCCTCTACGCGGCGTTCATGCCCGCCGCCAGCCTGGTGATGGAGCGGAAGATGTTGCTGGGCATCAAGAAACGCGCGGAGCGAACAGGCGCCGGCGGGCTGATCTCCCTGTGATGCGAGCACTGTCCGTGCCCGGTGCGCCCGGCCGCCGCCGGGGCGGGCATCGTCGGCATGGCATCGCGCCGCCGGAGCGGTCCGGATGTCCGGTGTCCGTCCGGTTCCGCATCGCGCGGACCACGGGGCGGTGTGGTGTCGCTAGCTTTCGCCGCTGACCGAACGGTCCATCAGCGCCCACTCGCGCTCCCACTGTCGAGCGTGCCGCCGATCCGACAGCAGTGTCGTGCCGTGCCACACCCCGGCCGCGAGGGCCACGCTCGCGGCCCACAGCAGGATCGTGACGCCGATGCCGTTGAACACCGCGGCCGCGGGGCCGCGCGGTGGTCGCGTGGGCGTTCCGTCGGCACCGAGCCAGACCGGGATCGTGTCGCCGAGGCCGGTGCCCTCGGGCACGGTGACGGTGGCCTCGGTGGCGTGGCCGTCCGCGTTCCAGCGCGCCTTCGCGCGGTACTCGCGCGTCTCGGTCCACACCGGCTCGGAGGTCACCGATGCCTCGACGGTGGTGACGCCGGCGCGCTCGGCCCGGATGCGCTGTGCGTCATCGGTGTAGACCTGCGTTCCGATCGCCATCGCGACGGGTAGTGCCACCAGGACGATGCCCACCAGCACCGTCCGCACCAGGAACTCCATCCGGTCCGATCCGCGCAGCAGCGGACTGGCGTTCCACGGGCGGGTACACCACCAGAGCGGGGCCGGTCCGCGGCTTCCGTGGTTCTCGGCGTCGATCATGACCGATCCCTCTCGAGCGACGTCCGTTCTCCGACGAGCGTCGCGCGCGCGGGAGGGTGCCGGCCAGGGGCGAAGGCCATCGCTGACGGTGCGCCAACGGCCTCGCGGTGGGGGTCCTGTGGCCCTGCCGCAGCGCCTCGGGAGCGGCGAGACTGGTTGTCGTCCACTGTCCGCCCGGACCGGGGAGGCGTGATGAACCGGAGCGTTCCCGACGACGCCACCGTGCGCGCCGTTGTCGCGCGCGCGAATCGGGCACCGTCGCTGCACAACAGCCAGCCTTGGCGCTGGCGGTGGAACGGTGTCCGCCTCGCGTTGGCTGTCGATACCGGCCGATTGCTGCCCGGGACCGACGCCTTCAACCGGCAGGGTGTGCTCGGCTGCGGTGTGGCACTGCACCACGCGGTGACGGCGATGACGGCCATGGGGTGGCGGCCGGTAGTGTCGCGTTTCCCGGAGCCGGCCGACCGGGCCCACCTGGCTTCCCTCGAATTCCGCGGCCGCACCGAAGTTTTCGACGGCGATGTGGAGCTGGCCGACGCGATCGAGGCCCGCTGTTCCGATCGCGCGCCGTATGCCCACCCGGAACAGTGGCCGCGGCTGCTGCCGGTGCTGTTGGAACTGTGCGCCCGCCACGACACCCGGCTGCTGCCGATCGCCGACGCCGAGTGCGCGGCCCTGGCCGAAGTGGCGTGGACCGCTTCGGCGTTGCGCCGGCGCGATCCGGTCTACCAGCACGAGATGACCTGGTGGCTCGGTGGCGGCGAACCGGGTTCGGGGGTGCCCGCGGCGGCGCTGCCGCATCGCGAGGACGGCGCCCGGGTCCCGCTCAACCGCGAATTCCTGCCGGGGACAAGCGATTCCGGGCCGGAACGCCGAGACGGTGCGCGGATCGTCGCGCTCGGCACCCGCGACGAGAGCGCGGAATCGCTGCTGGCGGGTGGCGAAGCACTGTCGGCGCTGCTGCTGGAATGCACGGTCCACGGCCTGTCCACCTGTGTCATGAGCCATCTGACCGAACTGCCCGCCGCCAGGGCGAAGGTCGTCGAGGTGATCGGCGACCCGCACCCGCAGGTCTTCGTCCGCATCGGCAGGTCCACCGCGCCGCGGCCGCCGCGCACGCCGCGCCGCGACGTCGACGATGTCCTCACCACGGAGTGAGCCGGACACGCCTGACCTTCGGCACCCCGATCGGGGACCAACAGCACACGCCGGGAGCCGTGATCGCCTCCTACGCTTCGGATATCGACCACAGCGAAAGGGCGAAAACAATGTCGACCCATCACGATCTGCCGGTAGTCGTCGGCTGCGACGGCTCGTTCCCCTCCCTCGACGCGGTGCGGTGGGCCGCCGCCTACGCCGCCGAACGCAAAGCGCCGCTGCGCATCGTGTACGCGATCGGCATGGCGGCGGAGTTCGGGCTGCGGGCGCCCTACGCGCCGGTGGACGACGAATACGAGCGCGCCGAGGGTGAGGCCGTGCTCGCCGACGCGCGCGTGGCCGCCGAATCGGTGGGGGAGCCCGGCCTCGGCGGTGACATCGGTACCGAACTCGTCCGGGCAGCCGCCATACCGGCTCTGCTCGATCGCGCCGAGCACGCCCGCCTGGTGGTGAGCGGCACCCGTGGCCACGGCGCCTTTCTGCGTGGACTGCTGGGGTCGACCAGTTCGGCACTCGCCCGCCACGCCCGGTGCCCGGTCGCGGTGGTCCCCGGGCCGGGACAGGACTCGGGTCCGGTCGTGGTCGGTGTCGACGGATCGCGGCACAGTGCGCTGGCGATCGAGATCGCCTTCGACGAGGCGGAGCAGCACGGCGCCGAACTGGTGGTAGTGCACGGCTGGTCGGAGGTCTTCCGCTACGCGCCCCGCACCGAACTCCAGCGCGAGGGCGAACTCGTGGTGTCGGAGAGCATCGCCGGGTATGGCGAACGCTATCCCGAGGTGAAGGTCCGGCGCGTCGTGGTCGAGGAGCGGCCCGCCCGCCGGCTGCTGAGCGAGGGCGAACGCGCGCGCCTGATCGTGGTCGGCAGCCACGGGCGCGGCGGCTTCCCGGGGATGACCCTCGGATCGGTCGCGCAGGCCGTGGTGCACGGCGCGACCGTGCCGGTGATCGTCGCCCGCGAGCCCTCCTGAACCGGCGTCCGGTCCTCGACCGGGTGTCACGAAGCGGGGCCGAGCCGCTCCGACGAGGCGAAGGGCGAGGTGGAGCGATGATCACGCCGGCACCGGAGGCGGCCCACCACGAGCTGGCCGCCCACGAAGTGGTGCTGTTGCTGGAGAGCGATCCGCACCGCGGGCTCTCCGAAGGCGAAGCGGCGCAACGCCTGCTGCGGTTCGGGCCGAACGCGCTGCCGGGCACCGAGACCGCGGGCCCGGTACGGCGGATGCTGCGGCAATTCCACCACCCGCTGATCTACGTCCTGCTGGCCTCGGGCGCGCTGACCGTCGGCCTCGGTGAGTACGTCGACGCCGCGGTCATCCTGGGCGTGGTGGTCGTGAACGCCGTCGTCGGCTACCTCCAGGAGACGAAGGCCGAGGCCGCGCTGGAAGGGTTGCGGTCGATGTTGCGCACCCGCGTCACCGTGGTCCGCGAGGGCCGTCGCCACCGCGTCGACTCCGCCGATCTGGTCCCCGGCGATCTGGTGCAGCTCGAGGCGGGCGACAAGGTGCCCGCCGACCTGCGCCTCGCCCGATCGGCGGAGCTGCGGGTGAACGAGTCCGCGTTGACCGGCGAATCCGCGCCGGTCCGCAAACACGACGGTGTGCTGTCCGGGGCGCTGCCGGTGGCCGATCGCCGCAACATGGTGTATTCGGGCACGCTGGTCACCACCGGAACGGGCGCGGGGATCGTGGTCGCGACCGGCACCACCACCGAACTCGGCGAGATCCACCGCCTGGTCGGTGCGGCACACACCCTGGCCACGCCGCTCACCCGCAAGCTCGCCGAGTTCAGCCGGATCCTCACCGCGGGCATCCTCGCGCTGGCCGCGGCCACTTTCGCGGTGGGCCTGCTGCGCGGCCAGGACACACAGGAGACGTTCGTGGCCGCGATCGCGCTGGCGGTCGCCGTGATCCCCGAGGGGCTGCCCGCGGTCGTCACCGTCACCCTCGCGATCGGTGTCGCGCGAATGGCGCGGCGGCACGCGGTGATCCGCAGGCTGCCCGCCGTCGAGACGCTGGGCAGCACCACGGTGATCTGCTCGGACAAGACCGGCACGCTCACCGAGAACCGGATGACGGTCACCGCCGTGTGGACGCCCACGCGGCGCTACGAGGTCACCGGATCCGGCGGCACACCGCTGGGCGGTCTGCGGACCGGGGACGGCGCCCCCGTCGGCGCCGACGACGATCGAGCCCTGCGCTGGTCGCTGCTGGCCGGGGCGGCGTGCAACGACGCCGCGCTCACCGAGCGCGACGGCCGCTGGCAGCTCGTCGGCGATCCGACCGAGGGTGCGATGCTGATGGTCGCGGCCAAGGTGGGGCTGTTCCCCGGCGAGGTGCGGCGACAGTGGCCGCGCGCGGCGGTGATCCCGTTCAGCTCCGAACGGCAGTACATGGCGACACTGCACGCCGACGGCGCGGGCGGCCACGTGGTGCTGGCCAAGGGGTCGGTGGAGCGAATGCTGGAACTGTGTGGCGCGCAGTTGGATTCGGCGGGCCATCGCGAGCCGCTGGACCGCGAGGCGACGCTGCGCGCGGCGACGGACCTCGCGGGCGAGGGACTGCGGGTGCTGGCGACGGCCGTGCGATCCGACGCGACCACCCGGGCGTTCGCCGAGGATGCGCTGCCCGGCACGTTGGTGCTGACCGGCCTGCAGGCCATGCACGATCCACCGCGCGCGGCGGCGCGGTCCGCGATCGAGGCGTGCCGCTCGGCAGGCATCACCGTCAAGATGATCACCGGTGATCACGCGGTGACCGCGGCGGCCGTCGCCGAGCGCGTCGGCCTGCTCGACGCACCGGGGCCGGGCGCCGTGCTCACCGGAGCCGAACTCGCCGCGCTGCCTGCGGGCGATCTGCTGGCGGCGGTGCGGCGGGCGAGCGTGTTCGCCAGGGTCTCGCCCGAACAGAAACTGCGCCTGGTCGAGGCGTTGCAAGCCGCGGGCGAGGTCGTCGCGATGACCGGCGACGGCGTCAACGACGCGCCCGCGCTGCGCCAGGCGGGCGTCGGCGTCGCCATGGGCCGCGGCGGCACCGAGGTCGCCAAGGACGCGGCCGACATGGTGCTCACCGACGACGATTTCGCCACCATCGAGGCGGCCGTCGAGGAGGGGCGCGGCGTCTTCGACAACCTCACCAAGTTCATCACCTGGACGTTGCCCACCAACGTGGGCCAGGGCCTGGTGGTGCTGGTCGCGATCCTGCTCGGCCTGACCCTGCCGATCCTGCCCACCCAGATCCTCTGGATCAACCTCACCACCGCGGTCTTCCTCGGGCTCGCGCTGGCCTTCGAACCCAAAGAACCCGGCATCATGGCCCGGCCACCGCGCACGCCGGACGCGCCGTTGCTCACCCGGGCGGTGGTCGTGCGCATCGCGCTGGTCTCGACGCTGCTCGTGGCCGGTGCGTGGTGGCTGTTCGAATGGGAGTTGAGCCGGGGCGCGAGCCTGCCCGAGGCCCGCACCGCGGCGGTGAACCTGTTCGTCGTGGTGGAGACCTGCTATCTGCTCAGCTGTCGTTCGCTGCGCCGATCCGCCTGGCGCACCGGACTTTTCACCAACCGGTGGGTGGTGGCGGGCATCGCCGCGCAGGCGGCGGCCCAACTGGCGTTCACCTATCTGCCGGTCATGAACACCATCTTCGACACCGCGCCGATCGGCCCGGACGCGTGGTTGCGCATCGGAGCGCTCGCGGCCGTCGCCTCGGCGGTGGTGGCGCTCGACAAACGAAAGGGAATGTGATGTCCGACAACAACTCTCTCGATCTGCGCGGACGCAGCGCCGTCGTCACCGGCGGGGCGCGCGGCATCGGCGCGGCCACCGCGCGCGCCCTGGCCAAGACCGGGGTGGGCGTGGTGGTGGCTGACATCCTCGACGCCGACGGCCGCGCCACCGCGGCCGATATCGGTTCCGGCGCGGCCTATCACCGCCTCGATGTGACCGACGAGGAGCAGTGGCGGCGCGCCCTCGACGACGCCGAGGCCGAGTTCGGTCCGCTCGCGGTCCTGATCAATAACGCGGGCGTGCTGGCCTCCGGCGCGATCGACACGCAGGCGCCCGCCCTGTTCCGGCACGTGCTGGAGGTGAATCTCATCGGCGCCTGGCTCGGCATGCACCTGGCGGCGCCCCGGCTGCGCGCCGCGGGCGGCGGCGTCATCGTCAACGTCTCCTCCACCGCGGGATTGCAGGGATATCCCGGCATCGGCGCGTACGCCGCGTCCAAGTGGGGCCTGCGCGGACTGACCAAATCGGCCGCGCTGGAACTCGGGGCGGCGGGCATCCGGGTGTGCTCGGTGCACCCCGGGCCCATCCACACGCCGATGACGGCCGACTTCGACCCGGATATCGCCGCGGCGCAACCACTTCCGCGTTTCGGGGAGCCCGAGGAAGTGGCCGCCATGATCCGGTTCGTCGTCACCGAGGCGACGTTCTCGACGGGGTCGGAATTCGTCCTGGACGGCGGGGCGACCGCCGGTCAGCAGCTCACCGTGTGAGGGACCGGATGCACCCGAACGCGAGACCCCCGCGGGCGCCGACGGCGAGAGCGGCAGCATTGCCGTGACACCACACCGCGCGCGGGCCGAGATGAGACTCGAGCACCTGCCCGGCCCGGCGGGACGCACCGCCGACGGCTTCGGTGCGGTCGTATTCGACATGGACGGCGTGGTCACCGACACCGCCGCCACGCACGCCGCGGCCTGGAAGGCGCTGTTCGACGAGGCGCTGCCCCGCCTGGCCGCCGCCGCGCCCCCGTTCGACATCCGGGCCGACTACCGGCCGTACGTGGACGGTCGCGCCCGCGAAGACGGGGTGCGCGCGTTCTGCGCCGCGCGCGGGCTCCCCCTTCCGGAAGGCGACCCGGACGACGATCCGGGCGCGCTCACCGTGCACGGCTTGGCGAAACGCAAACAGCGGCTGTTCGCGGCCGAACTGGCGCGCACCGGCGTGCGCGTCTTCCCCGACGCGGCGGCGCTGCTGGAATCGCTGCGAGCCGCGCACGTGCCCACCGCCCTGGTGACCGCCAGCCGCAACGCCGCCGCCGTGCTGGACGCCGCCGGACTGACCACCCTGTTCACGGTGCGGGTCGACGGCACGGACGCCGAGGCCATGGGGTTGCCGGGCAAACCCGATCCGGCGCTGTTCCTGGAGGCGGCGCGCAGGCTGGGCGTCGAGCCCGCCGACACCGTGGTGCTCGAAGACGCCGAGGCCGGGGTGCGCGCCGGCGAGGCCGGCGGCTTCGGATTGGTGGCGGGCGTGGACCGCGCGGGGGCGGGCGCGCGCCTGGCCGCGGCGGGAGCCGACGTCGTGGTCACCGATCTCGCCGATCTCGCCTTGGCGCCGCGCCACCCCGGCGGGCCGGGCACCCGGTGGGGCGGTGGCGCGGCCGGCGACGTGCCCGGCGGGTGGAATCTGATCTACGACGACTTCGTGCCCGCGGCGGAGACCACACGGGAAGCGTTGTGCACCACGGGAAACGGCTACTGGGCCAGCCGCGGCTCGGCAACCGGTGGCACCGCGGGCGCGGTGCACAACCCCGGCACCTACCTGGCCGGGGTCTACAACCGCGCGATCGCCCGCATCGACGGCCGCGTGGTCGAGATCGAGCACCTGGTGAACGCCCCCGACTGGACGCACACCACGATCAGGCCCGACGGCGGAGCGCCGCTGACTCCGGACTCGCCCGCCCTGGTGGGCCACCACCGCGACCTGAACCTGCGCGCGGGCGTCCTCACCACCGTCGACCGCTACCGCGACGACCGCGACCGCGCGACCACGGTGACCACGCGCCGGTTCCACTCCGTGGCCGAACCGCACCTGGCGGTCATGGAGGTCACCGTCGAGGCCGACAACTGGTCGGGCACCGTGTGTTTCGGCGTGGGAGTGAACGGCGGGGTGCGCAACCGCAATGTCGCCGCCGACCGCGTGCTGGGCGGCGACCACCTCGCGCCGGGCCGCCACCGCGCGCTCGATCGCGACACCCTGCTCTACGAAACCTCCACTCTCCGTTCCGGAGTCGCGCTCGCGTTCGCGCTGCGCACGCGCACCGAATCGCGCGTGCTCGCGCGCACGGCACGGGACGACCCACTGTGCCCTGGCACCGAGCTGGAATTCGAGATCCGCCCCGGTGCGGCGGTTTCGGTGGAGCGCGTGGTCGCGGTCGCGACCTCGCGCGACCGTGCCGTCGCTACCGCCGCCCTCGCGGCCGCCGATCGGATCGCCCGCGCGCCGCGCGCGGCGGCGATCCTGGCGGCCCATGTCTCGGCCTGGGCGGGGCTGTGGGGGCGCTTCGGCATCCGGCTCGGCGGCGATCTGCGGCATCGGCTGGCGCTGAACCTGCACGTCTTCCACGTGCTGCAAGCGACCGCCGCCGCCGGGCCCGATCTCGACGCGGGGATGCCCGCCCGCGGGCTGCACGGCGAGGGGTACCGAGGTCACATCTTCTGGGACGAACTGTTCGTCTACCCGATCCTCACGCTGCGCAGGCCCGAACTCACCCGCGCGTTCCTGCGCTATCGCGCTCGCCGGCTCGACCGCGCCCGCGACGCCGCGCGCGCCGAAGGGCTCGACGGCGCGCTGTTCCCTTGGCGGAGCGGCAGCGACGGCCGCGAGGAATGCCCCACGGAGCTGCTGAACACCCGCACCGGGCGGTGGATGCCCGACCGCTCGCATCGCCAGCGCCACATCGGGCTCGCCGTCGCCTACAGCGTGTGGCAGTACTACCAGAGCACCGCCGACGACCGCTTCCTGCTCGAGCACGGGGCGGAGCTGATGATCGAGGTGGCGCGGCTGTTCGCCGGGCTCGCCGTGCACGATCCGTCCGAGGACCGCTTCGACATCACGGGGGTGATGGGTCCCGACGAGTACCACGACGGCTACCCGGACCGGTCCGAACCGGGGTTGCGCAATAACACCTACACCAACGTCCTCACCGCCTGGGTCCTCGCCCGCGCCGGGGAGGTGGCGCGGCTGCTGGACGGCTGGGATTGCGCGCCGCTGCGGGAGCGGTTGCGGTTGCGCCCCGAGGAACCCGCGCGCTGGGACCACATCAGCAGGCGCCTGCGCGTTCCCTTCCACCGCGACGGCATCGTCAGCCAGTTCGAGGGCTATGAGGATCTCGCCGAATTCGAGTGGGACGCTTACCGATCCCGGTACGGCAATATCGAGCGCCTCGACCTGATCCTGCACGCCGAGGGCGACACCACCAACCGCTACAAACTCTCCAAACAGGCCGACGTGCTCATGCTGTTCTACCTGTTCTCCGCCGAGGAGCTGCGCCACGTCTTCGAGCGGCTCGGATACGCGCTGCCGCCGGAGCTCATCCCGCGCACCGTGCGGTACTACCTGGCCCGGACCAGCCACGGGTCCACCCTGAGCAGGCTGGCGCACGCCTGGGTGCTCGCGCGCACCGACCGCGCCGCGTCGTGGACGTTGTTCACCCGCGCGCTGGACGCGGACCTGGCCGACACCCAGGGCGGCACCACCCGGGAGGGCGTGCACATCGGCGCGATGGCGGGCACCGCCGACATGGTGCTGCGCTGCTACGGCGGCATCGAGACCCGCCACGATATGCTGCGCCTGCACCCGGTCCTGCCCGTCGAACTGCGCGAGGCGGAGTTCACGATCGCCTACCGCGGCCAACTGCTCGGCGTGCGCGTCACCCACACCGAAGTCCGTCTCGACCTGCACCCCAGCAGCGCCGAGCCGATCCGGGTGTGCGTGGAGGACGAAGAGCGCGTGCTCGGCGCGGGACAGAGCTGGACCGTTCCCCTGTTGCCGCGCAACGCTTTTCCCGAGAACGCGGACCGACCGGAGTGAGGTCGGGCGGGCGCCGGCGTCCTCCTGGCTCCCTGCCTGCGGAATGTGTTGTGGATGAAGGAATTTCGTGCGCGAGGCGCGATCTCAGCGTTTGGTCGCGACCACCGTCTGCGCGAGTCCGCTGAGCGTACGGTCGGTCGCGCCGAATCCGGCGTTCTCGAGGTAGCCGGTGATCTCGTCCGGGTCGAACATGGTGACGCCGCTGAGTTTCTCCCACGCGGGGTGGCGCAGGAGGGGGCCGCGGGCGGCGCTGGTGACGATGACCAGGCGGCCGCCCGGCCGCAGCACGCGGGCCATCTCGGTGATCGCGCGGACCGGCTCGTTGATCAGATACAGGGCGGCCAGGCAGCTCACGGCGTCGGCCACGCCGTCGGCGAAGGGCAGGTGCTCGGCGTCGCCGCGCACGTAGGCGACGGTGGGGCCGGAATTGTCGTGGACGGCGCGGCGCAGCATCTGGTGGGAGGCGTCCCCGCCGACGGCCAGCCCGTCCGGGGCCACGCCGGTGCCGAACCAGCCGGTGAAATTGCCGGGGCCGCAACCGATGTCGAGCAGCGTGTCGCCGGGGCGCAGCCGCAGCAAGCCGGAGATCCTGGCCCGCTCCGAATCCCGTCCGGAGCCGATCGCTCCGGCGAGCAGGCGGTAGCCGAGCGGGCGCGCGAGCTGATACCCGGCCGAGTAGACGCTGGTGCGCATCAGCCGCTGGGCGACGCTGTGCACCGGGGGCGCGCTCGCGCCGAGCGTGTCCGTGTACCCGTGCCGGGTGAGCACGACGCGGGTGCAGCGGCGCGGGTCGAGCAGCGCGGTGAGGCGGGCCGTGGCGCCGGGAGCGGGTCCGGTCATGATCGCGACCTCGTGGTTCGGGGGAATTCGGCACGGTGCTGGGAGGCGCGCGATGAGAATCTCCGGAATGTATGCAACGCTTGGGTGCCCTCGGTGGCAGACAAGCGAGGTAGTCGTAGACGTCCGAGGGCGAACTTTTGAGGTAGGCCGAAGTCGCCTTGGTGCCGCCCCGCGCATCGCGGAACTCTCCCGTGGGCTGCCGTGGTGGTCGGTATTCAGGCCGCCAGGCGCAGGTGACGGCGGGCGGGCCGCGCACCGGTGCGGCCGAGCAGGCGGGCCAGGGCGTCGGCGACGGGCGCCGGTTGTTCGAGGATCACCGAGTGGCCCGCGCCGTGGACGGTGACCAGGTCGGCGTACTCGACGGTGGCCGCCATGGCGACCGAGTGCGAGAGCGGGGTCATGAGATCGGCGGTGCCGCACAGGATCACGGTCGGGATGCGGGAGAGCAGGGGCAGGGCGTCGGTGCGATCGAAATCGGCGAACCCGCTGAGGAAGCTCGCCATCGTGACGATCGGGGTCGCGTTGTGCATCGCCTTGGCCAGCGCGAGGGTGCGGGGGCTCACGGTGCGGTTGCCGAATTCGGCGGTGCGGATGATCGGCGCGAACACCTTGCCCGCCAGCAGTTTCGCGCGCTGCATGGTCTTGGGCGCCCAGCGGACCGCGGTCTGGAAGGCGGCGATCACCGGGCTGCGGAGCAGCCGCCCGAAGCCGGCCTCGGCGAGGCCGTTCGCCGCAGTCGCGATGAGGGCGACACCGGCGATCCGGGCGCCGATCTCGTGGGGGTTGCGCGCGGCGTAGGTGAGGGCGGTCATGCCGCCCATCGAGTGACCGGCCAGGACGACGCGCCCGGTGGGGGCGACGGCGTCGAGCACCGTGCGCAGGTCGTCGGCGAGCTGGTCGAGGTGGTAGGTGCGGCGGGCGGCGGTGGCGGAGTCGCCGTGCCCGCGGTGGTCGTAGCAGACGATCCGCGCGTCACCGCACCGCCGCGCCAGCAGGTCGCGCACGTAGGTCCACGACTCCGAGCGCAGGCAGTGCCCGTGCAGCAGGACGACGGTGACCTCGGCGTCGCGCGGCCCGTACTCCCGCACCGCCAGCTCCGCGCCGTCCACGGCCGTGACCACGGAACGGCGTTCCTGGCTGGTGAGCGTGGTGGTCGGCATCGGTCTCTCCGGTCGCTGGTGGTGTGGTCTCCCACTCTCCGCCCTCGACCGCTCCGGCAGCAGACCCCCGAGTGCTGAGTGTGCTGCTCCGAGGTGGCACGAATCCCCACCCTGGGTGGAGTCGATGCCGTGCCGGGCGGCCCGCGCGCACCCGAACACACCAGCGCCAGGCCTAATTGGTCGGTATCTCGATATCGCCGGGCCGAGCTGTGCTCCACCGCTGCCGGCTGCTCGGTGTCGGCCGACTCGGTGCGGCGGCAGACGATCCGGGAGCGCGACAGTGGCGTCGCGCTCCCGAATCAGGAACGGGCGGCGCGTTCGATGCGGCGATGGCCGAGCCGGGATGGCCCGGCTCGACCACGGCCGCGGACGTTCTCGTGAACCGTGTGTGCGTAATCCTAGTTGGCGCAACCGATCGCGACGCCGTCGGCGCGCGGGACGCCGAGACGGTTCACGCAGTCCATGCCGAGGCCGATCTCTAGCAGGCGCCAGCCCTCCTCGGTGTACTTGAACAGGTACATCTCGGGGTGCAGCACGCCCTCGGGGTAGGTCATCGCGGTGGCGAAGTTGCCGCTGCACCGCGCGTCCTGGAGGTCGGCCATGTGCACGTCCGGCGATCCCGTCATCCGCAACGTGGTGATCAGGTATTCCCTGGTCACCACGTCGCACGGGGCGGACTGCGGCGGTGCGGTCGAAGGTGCGGGCGCCGGGTTTTCGGGGGCCGGTGCGGGTGCCGGGTTTCCGGGGGCGGGCGCGGGTGCCGGGTTTCCGGGGGCGGGCGCGGGCGGGTTGCCCGCCGGGGCCGGGGTGTCACCGGCGGGAGCGGGAGCTTGCTCGGCGGGCGTGGGGGTCGCGCTCGCGGGCGCGGTGGTCGAGGCGGAGACGGTACTGGACGCCGATGCTCCGGCATCGGCAGCGTCTTCGCCACCACATGCCGTCAGGGCCATCGCGATCGCGGCGGCGGCCGCGAGTAGAGCAGGTCGTTTCACTGTGTCTCCCGAGTGAGGCCGCGCTGGGCGGCTGCTGTCAGATAGTTCGGTCCGCTGATGCCGACCGAAGGGCCGTCACGGCACAGCTCCGCCCCGAGTCGTATTCTCGAAAAGGCAAGGGAAAGAGCGTCATCCGACCGGCAAATGGGTGCGGATGGCCGAAATGGGATTGCGACGACACCTACTGTGTCGTGATCAGAATTTCGCCTACGCCGCGCCGGGCTGGAAGTGCGCGGCTTTCGGAGCGGCGGACATCATCATCGCACCGCCCGGCACGGCTCCCACGCCGGGGCAGCGACGGATCGAATCATCCGAAATCCGTTTCTCTCGAGTTGTTTTCGGTCACCGCTGTGACCCACCGACTGAATCGATCATCGCGAACCGCGCGTTACACAGTTTCGCCACCGTGTTCGAACGCGCTGGTCGAAGGGCTGGCCGGGTGCGTACCCGGCTCAGGCGCGTGCGGCGCGGGCGATCGACCGCCGGGCCAGCTGGCGCAGTCCGGGCAGGGTCATGGCGCGGATGGCGGCGTGCTGGGCCCACACGTGGGCGCGAGTCGGCGGTGTGTACTGGACCATGCCTTTGCGCGCCTGCGCTTGTCGCGTCCGAACGTCGGGCCTGCGCCGGGATTCCCACTCGGACAGGGCCGACGGGATGTCGCCGGGGTGGTTGTCGAGGGCGTCACCGAGTGTGGTGGCCCCGGTGAGCGCGAGGGCGGCGCCGTGACCCGCGAACAGGGAGACGCACCAGGCGGAATCCCCGAGCAGCGTCACGCGTCCGTCGTGCCACGCGGACATCTTGATCTGGCTGACCGAGTCGAAGTAGACCTCGGCGGAACTCGCCGAAAGCTGAGACAGGACTGCGGGTATCGCTCCGCCGAGATCGCCGAACGCCTCCGTGAGCGCTCGGTGCGGGCCCCGCGCCA
The DNA here is from genome assembly GCF_003315035.1 of Nocardia puris. Classification (GTDB taxonomy): domain Bacteria; phylum Actinomycetota; class Actinomycetes; order Mycobacteriales; family Mycobacteriaceae; genus Nocardia; species Nocardia puris. Next base: position 26,055 of record NZ_QNRE01000001.1, on the reverse strand, counting down.
GGTGCGCGGCCGCGTCGGCGGTGCGGTAGGTGAAGAACGCGCACGAACGCCCCGGCCCCAGGTTGATCACCGCGGCGGTGCGGCCGGGCCCGATGAAAGTCGTTCCGGCGCAGTCGGGTAGATCCTCCGGGACTCGGCTGAGCGGAAAGGCCGCCACCACGCAGCCGAGGTCGACCAGGTGTTCGGCTTCCGGTCCGAAGACGAGTTCGCTTACGCCCGAATGCAATCCGTCGGCGCCGACGAGGAGGTCCGCTTCCTCGTGGGAGCCGTCGCTGAACGTGACGTGCACGCGATCGTCGTCCTGCGTCACGCCCGTGACGGTGGTCGCGAACCGGACCTCGACGTCGTCGCGCACCGCCTCGAACAGCGTGGCCTCGAGATCGCCGCGGAACACGGTGAGCGCGCGTTCGCCGAGCGCGGCGTGCGCGAGTTCGGTCGGAACTGTGAGCTTATGGGTCCCCTCGGCGTCGACCAGGATCGACGTGAACGGCCCCAGATCGTGGCGGCGCAACGCCTCGGCGATGCCCAGCTGTTCGGCCGCCTCGTAACCGGCTCCGAGCAGGTTCACCATGTATCCACTGCTGCGCCGGGCCGGTGCCCGCTCCACGATGAGCGGGTGCCACCCGCTGCGATGCAGCCGCAGCGCGGTGGCCAGTCCCGCGATGCCGGCACCGGCGATGATCACGCGCCGGGTCGAGTTGTCGGGCCGTGTGTTCGTCATCGTGAGGTCTCCCATCGCCCTTGGTTTGAGCGTTTGCTCAAACCAAGTATGAACATACGCTCAAACCGGTCGTAAGCGGGACGGCCCGTGGCTCTACACTCGGGGGATGCCCAGAGGTGTCGCGATTCCAGAGGTCAGGCAGCAGCTGTTCGCCGCCGCCGAGTCGGTGATCCTGCGCGACGGGGTGGCGCGGCTGCGCGGCCGGGCGGTCACCGACGAAGCGGGCGTCGCGACCGGCCTGCTGTACGCCCACTTCGCCGATTTCGACGACTTCGTGTACGGCTATGCCGTCGACCGGCAGTTCCAGCTCTCGGCCGGGGCGGCCGCGCTGCGCGAGCGCGTCGGAGCGGCGACTGTCGTCGAAAACCTCTGTGCGGCAGTCGAAGAACAACCACCGGTCGCTGTGATCGCGCTGACCCGCCTGCTCGCCGCGCGCCCCGACGTGGGCCGGCGCATCGAGGAAATTCTGGGGGAGCGGACGGCGGGGTTCGATGCCCTCGAAGACGCGGTCGCCGCCTACCTGGCCGCCGAGCGGGACCTGGGCCGCCTCGCCGCGACCGCCGACCCCGGCGTGCTCGCGTTCACGGTGGTCGCCGTCGTCCACCGGCTGGTCCTGAACGCCGACGATCCGCCCGCGATCGGTCCGGAGTTGCGTCGGCAGCTGACCCATCTCCTGCGCGGATTCGCCTCGGCGGGGACACCTTCCGAGGCGGATGTCCAGGACCGGGTCATCTAGGCCGGTAACCGATCGCGTGGAACGGCTAGGAGATGGACAGTCAGTCCGCGACCGCCGAGTACACGGGTCCATCGAGTTCGGTCCTGTCCGCGCGGACCCAGGAGCTCACCTCGGCGTCGTACTCATCGCTGGCGGAAGGATAGATGTAGACGCACCCGATCACGTCCCCACCGACGATCTCGAGGACGGTATAGGTGAATCCGCGGCGCTCGACGAAGTGGGTCGCGTGACGCTGCAAGTCGGCGAGGTTTCGTTCCAGCCTCATCCCGTCCACCGGCGGCCAACTGCCGTCAGGGAAACCCGGCGTCGCCCGGGTTCTTGGGCGAGGTCTACCGCCGACGCCTGGAGGGGGCCTGGGTGAACGTGCCCGGCTTCGCCCGGGACGGCGCAGCGATCTGGCCGGTCGCATGGTCCCTCGCTGGAGAATGTCAGCGTTGACGAATCGGCACTGACAATTTCGTGTCTTCGTGCAGAGCCTGCACAACGGGGCCAGAGGGCTTCGGGGCGCTGAATCCGCGAGGTCAGACGCCAGCCAGTTCGGGCAGGAGGTGGGCGATGTCGGCGCGGAGTTGGCCGGGTTCGGTGAAGTGGTAGGCCGATCCGCCCCATTCGCGGAAGATCTGGCAGGTGTCGGCGCAGTCGTCGATGAGGACGGCGTCGGCGGGGGTCAGCCCGTAGCGGTCCAGAGTCGGGCCGAAGAACCGGTCCGGGGACTCCTTTTTCAGCGATCCGACTGAGGAGGAAACGATCAGCTCGTCGATGCGCAGCTCACCGGTTAGGACGCGGGGTGCGGCGTGGACGAAGCATTCCATGTTGTCGGAGGCGACTGCGAGGAAGGCCCGGTCGCGTAGGGCTCGGACGATGTCGGCCATGTCGGGGTTGATCTTGGCGTTGCGGCAGTCGCGCAGCAACTCTCGCAGCAGGTAGTCGTTGCTGTAGCCGCGGGGCAGGGTCAGGTTCAGGGTGTCGATGACTTGTTCGTCGGTGACCTGCCCGCGCATCCAGGAGCCGACGAATTCCTTGCGGCCCCGGAACAGGTCTTCCAGCGCGGCGTTGAGCGGGCCAGCGAGGGGGTGGCGTTGGTTGCCGAGGATCGAGTCCCAGAACTGGGCCGTGGACAGGGTGTTGTACCAGTCGAAGAAGACGAAGGTGCCGAAGATCGGCAGCACGCACTGCACTGGGGCATCGACACGGTTGGTCATTCGGTCTCCCGGGTCCGAGGCTGGATCGGTGCGTGGCCGCGAGCGACGTCGCGGGCGAGCAGCGCTGCTCCGCGCAGTCCACCGGCCCAGCAGCTCACCGCAGCGACTGGGTAGTAGAGGATCGCCCGGGTGATGTGCCTGCGCCGGGGCCGGTAGGCGCTTGGGGAAGTCGAGCCGGCGCAGGCCGAGGAGCATCGCGATGAGCGGCCCGTAGAGCGCGAGGAGCCATCCGAGGATGGCCATGACCCGCTGGCGAGGTGAGGCCACGATCAAGGTGATCACCTGGGCGGGCACGGCCAGCGCCCATTTGACGCCGCCGTAGGTGCCTTGGGCGGCGATGAGGTGGCCGCGGCGGGTGCGCGGGTATTCGCTGCTGCACAGCGGTCCGCGGATCCAGGTCGAGCGCTGCCGCTGCAATTCCCGGACCGAGGAGGGCGCGTCACCGCATTCCAGGGTGGAGAACGGGTGGATGTGCAGGCCGGCTTCGCGGATCGCGACGCCGAGGGCGGCGTCCTCGAGACCGTGGCGCGGGCTTGGCAGCCCGCCGAGGCGCCGATAGGTGGCAGTCGCGATGAGCAGGCCGTGCCCGACGGTGTGCTGGTACCAGATCGACCGCAGCCAACCCGGCAGACAGTGCAGGTGCCCGGCCCCGGCGAGGTAGCGGAAGATCTCGTGCTCGAAGCTCCACCGCGATTGGTAGAATGCTTCGGCGGTCGCGACCGGCCCGAGGTCGTCGAGGTTGCCGAAGAACACACTGGACTGCTGCGCCACCGCAACGGTGGCGGCGAGTTCGACGATCTCGGCGCAGCCGTGGGGCGAGAGCCGGGAATCGATGTTGGCGACGTAGAGGTGGTCCGGCGGCGCGGGACGGGTGGTCAGCAGGTCCAGGGCCCAGCCGAGCTGTTCACCGTAGGTGCGGTTCACGCGCGGGTAGTGCAGCAGTTCCGCGCGACCGGCGACAGTGGCGCGGCGAAAGCTCGCGGCGGCTGTGACCGCGTCCCAGCTGTGCGGTCCTTCGGGGCGTTCGTGGCGTTCGCGGTCGGTGGTGAGGACGCACAACCGAAGTTCGGGGTGGTCGGCGAGGAGTTTGCACCAGTGGTCCACGCACTCGGCGGCGCGGTCGGCTTCGTGGAGCATCGGCACGACGACCACGATATCGCTGCCCGCCGCGACCCGCCCGGGCTCGGATCGGACAGATTCGCGCTGGTCGGCGAGCCGCCGCAACCCGCGGACGGCAGCGTGTGCGCACCAGGTGCTCCACACCCCGTTGACCAGCATCACCGCGGCGCTCACCCATCGGACCCGGTCAGAGGACATCACGGACGCACTCGCATGCGTGGGCGACGACCTCGGCCAAGGGCTGGTTGGAGTTCACGACCAGGACGCGGGCATCGCAGGCGGTGAGGACCTGGCGGTAGGAGTCGATGAGCGTCGACAGGAACTCGTGTGTACGTAGTCGGGTATCGATGGTGCGCGCGAGCCGGTGGTGGCGTTCGACGGCCGCCTGAGCCGAGACGGCGAAGAACACCACGACCGGCGGGATGGTCCGCTCACACACCGCGGCCGGTGCCTGCCCGGCAGTGTCGGGGTCGCCGGGCAGGCCGAAGGCGGTGTGCAGGGCGATCCGGTAGGCGGCGATCGACAGGTAGCAGCGGTCGAAAATCACTGTCGGGCTGCCGGATTCGTCGGCCTGCTTCCACCGGCGGTCGTCCAGGTCCCGATACATTGCGACCCGGTGATGCTGGTCGTCAGCCGAATCCGACAGCTGCGCGATGCGCACGCGCTCGGTCGGAGTCAGCATCTCGTGGTAGTCGGGTACGACCCTGACCTCGGGGTGCTGGCGGGCCAGTTCGGTGGCGGCGGTGGATTTCCCGGCGAACGGAATGCCTTCGAAGGCGATCACGCGCGGTGCGGTGTCGGTCATGATGTGCTCGCTTCCTCGGTGATGCGCTGGGCCAGGGTGATCGGGGTGTCGTCCGAGGTGAGCAGGAACCGGGGCCGCAACAGCTGCCCGGTGTCGATGCCCGGGTCGGTGGTGGTCAGGTGCGGGTAGAGGCCGAACCGCTGGTTCAGCGCGAGGGTGGCCGGGTTGTGGCAGCCGTAGGGCAACACGAACTCCCGGCACGCCCCGGTCAGTGCGTCGAGGTGTTCTTTGGCTTCCACCAGCTGGAACAGCACCTCGTTCTCGGTGGCCGGGTCGTGCTGTCCGGCGCCGGGCCGGTCGGTGTATCGGCCGCCGATCGGTGTCGCCAGCAGCGCCCCGTGCGGGTCGTAACTGGCCAGACGGGTATGGGAGAACCCATGTGCGGCGATTCGCACACCGCGGGCGGTGGCCGCTCGCAAGTCGGTGGTGGTGCCGTGGCCGGTGCGTCCGATCGAGGCGACCGGGACGGCCGCGACGACTTCGGCGAACTCGGTGACGTCCAGGGCGGGGAGCACCAGGTCGAACAGCGACCGGTGGTTGTCGTCGAAATACAGCCGGACCCGCCTGGTCAGGGCGAGGTCACGGCACCATGCCACGATCGCGTGCAACCGGTCGATGGTGGTGTCGAACCGGCTCCACAACCCGTCGGAGTCGGTGGCGATGTCGTGGAAGACGAGGTTGACCAGGGCGCCGGTGTGGGCGAGCCGGTCGGCCAGTGCGGTGGCGGTGTGGTGGTGGTCAGTCGAGGTCATGGGCGAGGAACTCCGTGAAGAACCGGCGGTGCGCTGTGGCCAGGTGGGTGTCGCGGTCGCGCTGGTTGTGGTGGGCCGGGTTGTGTTCGACGTGCACCGCGGCGACGGTGATCTGGGGGATCACCGGGACGCCGGAGGCGGTCAGCCGGGCGGCGAGACTGGTTTCGGTGAACCCGTAGCGGGCGAAGGCTTCGTCGAAGCCGCCGACGGCAAGCGCAGGGCCCACCGGGACAGCGAAGCAGCCACCGAGCACCATGTTCGGCAGCAGCCACGGACCTACCGCGCCGTGCCAGCTGCGGAAGTAGTTGGTGGCGGGGACCAGGTTGAAGCGGTGCCCGACATACATCCAGTCGCTGGGATCGGCGATCCACGACGGCTGAAACCGGCAGGAGAACCGCCAGTCCGCGGTGATCGACGCCGCCGAGATCGCCCGCGCGGGTGCGAACTTCTCGGCGCCGGCCCGGTAGGTCGACATCAGCGAAGCCACGATCGGCGCCGGCCCCGGTCGCGTGGTCGGTGGCTGCCACAGCCGACAGGTTTCGATGACCAGGTCGGGGTGGACCAGAACATCGGAGTCGACGAACAGCGCCAGGTCGAACTCGCGGCTGGCCCGCAAACCGGTGTTGCGTGCGGCGGCTCGGCCCTGGTTGTGGGGCAACCGGATCACCCGCACCAGCCCCGGCGCGGCGTCGGCGGGGAACGGGTGGGTCCTCGATCCGTCGTCGACCACGACGATCTGGGCGGCCGGTGCGCCGAGGCCGATCCCAGCGCGGTAGGCGGCGACGGCCGCGGCGAGCCGGTGCACGCACTCGATCGCCAGCGGACCGGTCTCGTAGTACGGGACCACGCACGACACCCGCAGCGGAGGCGCCGGCCAGTGCGGCGTTCGTGGATCGAACCCGTAGTCGTTGTCGTGGGCCAGGATCGCCGACCGCAACGTGCGCCGCCGACCCAACCGGCTGTTCATCCCCGAGTTCACCTCAGATCACCTGCTGCTCAGAGGAATTCGACATTCGAGCTGCGGGGCAGGATGGCGCAGGCGTCGAAGACGTAATCGGCGGCGGCCAGCGCTGCGGTGTCGAGTTGGTCGTGGCCGACGAGCACCGCCACCGCGGACACTGCCGCGATCAGTTCCGGTGTCACTACCCGCAGGACCTCGGCGGCGGACTCGGCGACCGGGTCGTAGACGAGCACCTGAGCCCCGCAGCCGCGCAGGTGCGCGATCACCGCGGCGGCCGCCGAGCCCCGCACGTCACCGATGTTGGGTTTGTAGCTGATCCCCGCCGCCAGCACGACCGCCTGCCCGGCGCCGATGCCGCGCTGCGCGAGGCCGGTGAGGATCCGTTCGGCCACCCACACCGGTGCAGCGTCGTTGACCGACAACGCCGTCTCGATCAGGTCCGCCGCCGCGCCGCCGGTTTCGCCGATCCGCCAGGCCAGGTAGCGGGGTGCGACCGGGATGCAATGTCCGCCCGCACCGACGCCCGGGGTGAACGGCATGTACCCGTAGGGTTTGCTGCCCGCCAACTCGATCGCGGACCACACATCGGCGCCGAGGTCGCGCCCGTGGTGGGCGATCTCGTTGACCAGGGAGACGTTGACCAGCCGGAAGGTGTTCTCGATGAGTTTGGCCAGTTCCGCTGTTCGCATGTCCGGGGCCAGGACGACGGTGTCGACGATGGTTTCCCAGAACACGGCGACCGCCGCGAGCGACGCCGTGTCCGAGCCGGAGACGATCTTGGGGATCGTGACCATCGCATCGATCCCGTCGCCGGGGTTGATCCGTTCCGGCGTGTACCCGACATGCAGGTTCACCCCGGCCCGCAGGCCCGAGGACTCCAGGGCCGGGATCACGATCTCGTCGGTGGCGCCCGGCCACGTCGTGGATTCCACGATCACCAGGCATCCGGGGCGCGCGTGCGAGGCGACGGTCTTGGCCGCGGCCTCGAGGCTCCGCAGGTCCGGTCGGCCCGCGGCAAGAGGTGTCGAGACGCTGATGACCGCGACCTCGAACCCGTCCAGCGCGGCGGCGTCGGTGGTCGCGGCGAACCGGCCGGTCGCCAGCGCCGTGGCCAGCCGGTCGCGGGGCACGTCGCCGAGATCTTCGCCGCCGCTGGTGATCCGGTCGATCCGCAGAGGGTCGGTGTCGTAGCCGAGGACCTTGTGGCCGGCTTCGGTTGCCAGGACCGACACCACCAACCCGATGTGTCCTTGACCGATCACCGCGACCCGACGCCCCACCCCCGATCGCGCTGGTGCCGGTCCCTGCTGAGTCGGTGGAGTCATCATGGTTGACCTCGAATCCCTTGCCGGACAACGTCGTAACTCCAAGAATCGACGCCCGGCACGGCGCCCGGAAGGTAGCAACCCGTAGCACGACGACCCGGAACCAGTCGTCTGGCCGGTACCGTGAGGACATGGCTTCCCCGCCCCGCACGGACGTGCATTCCGACCGCACCGTCTACGAAGCGTCCCCCTGGCTGCGGGTGAGCCTGCACGACATCACCACCCCCGACGGTGTGGCGCGCACCCATCACGCCGTCCGGCTCAACACCGTGGCCTGCACCGTGGTCGTCGACGACCACGGCCGGGCACTGCTGCTACACCGGCACCGGTGGATCGTCGGCGCACTCGGGTTCGAAGCCCCGGGCGGCATCGTCGAACCGGGTGAAGCGCCGGAGGTGTGCGCCCGCCGGGAACTGCTGGAAGAGACCGGGTTCGACGTCGGCTCCCTCGAATTGGTGGCTGTTCTCGAGCCGATGCCGGGTCTGGTGCAAACCCCCCATCACATCTTCATCGGCCGCGCGCCGCGCCAAGTCGCCGCCCCGAGCGACGGTGAGGAAGCCGCCGACCTGGTGTGGGTGCCGTTGACCGAAACTTGCGAGCTGCTCGCGGCGGGCCAGCTGCTGGGCACCGCGACCGCTGTCGGGATGCTCGCCGCGCTACCGGCTGCCGCTCAGCTCCCGCACGCGCCGCGCGAGCAGGTCGTGACGGTAACGCAGACGCCGTGACCCCACCTCGGTAATGGCCCGCGACGCTGCCGTCAGCCGCGCCGTCGCCTGGTCCAGATCGCCGGTGCGCGCGGCGTACTCGGCCAAGTCGAGCACCTGCCCGGCGCGGGCCCGCACGAACTCAGCAGGCAACCCCGCCAGCGCCTGCTCGGCGATCGGGCCGGCCGCACGGTCACCGAGCCGCACCAGCAGATGCCCGTTCCACCGCTGAAGATGGATCTCGTTGAGGGCGAGGAACGGCAGCGCAACCTCGTCGCCCGGTCGGGCGTGGGCGAGCACTGTTTCCGCCTCGGACATCGCCTCACGCACGGTCGAGGCTTCACCAGGACACCACGTGGCGACCTGCGCGCGGGTCGCCGCGAGCCAGGCCCGCAACAGCATCGGCAGGCCAGGCAGGGATTCCGCGCGCCGGACCTGGGCCAACGCCCGGCGGGCATGCCCGGTTTCCGACAGCATCACCGCGTGCTCGCCGAGCGCGTGCGCCAGCAGCGTCGAATCCCCCGACCGTGACGCGGCCTGCCTGGCCAGCCCGAAATGCCGGTTCGCTGCGGCGTGGTCGCCGACATCGAGGTCTTCCCAGGCCGCCAGCGCCGCAGTGTCAGCTTGCACCAGCGCGACGGTGCGCCGATCGGCACCCGATCGGCTCTCCCACATCGCCTCCAGCGCCGCCACGTGACCAGCGGTCTGTGCCCGCACGAACGGCGCGCCGAGGCGCCGGTCCAGCAACCGCAGGCTGTTGGTGTGGTGAGCCAGGACCCCGAACAGCGAATCGTCGCGGAGCTCATCCTGCTCATCCATCGGCCCAGCCGGGTTCGTGGGCGAGAGTTCCAGGACGCTGCACAACAGCCGGGTATGGACCGGGTCGGGCGCGGTGTGCCCGTTCTCCCACCGCGACAACGCCACGCGTAGCGACGCCGGGCTCATCAGCGTGACGTGCTCGAGCACAGCCCGGCTCCGCAGGGCAGCCAAGAGCTGGGATTGAGACCATCCGCGAGCGTGGCGAGCTGAGCGGATGAGGTGTCCGTCCATCCGCGGTCATCCTGTCGAGCGAGCAGCGGCGCGGGCGCCGAATCCGGCACGGGGCAACGAATCTCAGAGTCTCACATCGGCCCGCAGGCCGCACCAATCACGGGAACAACGGCGATCACCGGCGCGCCGACCAGTGGTTTCGGTTAGAATCTGCCGCTTCGGTCATACGTGGGATGTAGCCGACGTACTCTCTACCCAGCGGGCCGTCCACCACGGGTGGGTACCAACCGAGCTTGAACCGAACAGCCATCGTGTGCGCTCCTCGTCCCGAAACAATGCCGTGCCGACGGTCTGTCATCACCAGAAACCGGGCAAGCAACGATTGAGAGTTGTTGCCTGGCAGCCGAAATCGAATGGACGGCATTGTCGCGCGGCGGCGGTGCTCGTGGTCGTCCTGGGGTGTTGCCGGTGTCAAGAGTTGATACCGAATCTGCCCGCGGATTCAGGTAATTGCCGCGTATACCGGCAACTCGGGGGAGCGGCGGATCGCGCCCGGGGCGACGCCGAGGGTGCGTTTGAAGGCGCGGCTGAAGGCGGCTTCGGATTCGTAGCCGAGGCGGCCGGCCAGTTGGGTGACGGCGACGTCTTCGTGGCGGAGCAGGTCCAGTGCCACTTGCATGCGCCAGCGCGTGACGTACCGCATGACCGGTTCGCCGACCAGTTCGGTGAACCGCGCCGCGAACGCCGAGCGCGACATGGCGGTCTCGCGGGCCAGGGACGCCACCGACCACGGGCGGGCGGGGTCGCGGTGCACGAGGGCGAGGGCGTGTCCGATGCGGGGGTCGCGCAGCGCGGCCAGCCAGCCGGAGCGGTCGCCCTCGCGGGCGATCCACGCGCGGATGGCCTGGATGACGAGAATGTCCGACAGCCGGGTGATCACCGCTTCGCCGCCGGGGCGCAGGTGCCTGCCCTCGGCGGCGATGAGCCGCAGCGTGCTGTACATCCACTCCGATTCCGGGGTCGGGGAGTCCGGCGCGCCGTCCACCACGATGGTGCGGGGCAGCGCCGCCACCAGGTCGCGCGCGGCCGGATGGCCGAAACGCACTGTGCCGCAGACGATACCCGTGGGTGCGCCACCGCCGCCGTGGCGCAGGATCGCATAGCGGTCGCTGGCGTAGTCGTAGGGCAGCTGTTCCACTGGTGCGGCGGGTGATCCCGGTTCGCTGAGCAAAAGGTGTCCCTCGCCGTGGGGGACGAGGGCGAAGTCGCCGGGCTGCAACTGGCGGGGCTCGTGGCCGTCGACGTCGAGCCAGCATCGCCCGGTGTTCACGACGTGAAACCACATCGACCCCGGCTCCGGAGACAAACGCAGTCCCCACGGCGCGGTCAGCTCGGACCGGCAGTAGAAGGTGCCCGACATGCGCAGGAAATGCAGGGCCTCGCCCAGGGGGTCGGAAGTGGTCCAGGGATCGTCGCCGCGCATGGGCTCAGTCTGCTCGCGTGGTGCTCGATCGTCCAGACGCGGTGGACGAACAAGCATGGATCAGCGATGAACGAACATTGGTTGTTCGCCCTTCGTGGCGGAAAGTGGATGTAGGAAGCCGATCCGAACGAGAGGGAAGTCCGATGACCAGCCAGCAAGTCCACACTCCGGTACGTGCCGCGACCGGCGGGGGAGCCGGGTTCGGGCTCGGTGCCGCGCTGGTGGTCATGGCGCTCGTGGCGGGCCTGAACTTCACGTTCTCGGCCGCGGTGATGCCCAACCTGTCCGGCGTGGACGACGAGACGTTCGTCCTGATCACGCAGCGGTTCAACGAGAACCCGGTGTTCCCCCTGTTCTTCACCGCCGCCCTCGTGCTCACGGCCGTAGCCGCCGCGCTGGTGGCGTGGCGGGCGCCGGGACCCGCGCTGTACTGGACGGTCGCCGCGCTCCTGCTCTACATGGTGGTGCTGGCGATCACCGGCGGGCTGCATCTTCCGCTCAACGAGGCGATCGATCGCGCGGAGCCCACCGACCTCGCGCGAGCCCGGGACGATTTCGAAACCCCGTGGGTGATCGGCAATTTCGTGCGGACAGTGTTCTGCGTCGCCGCGCTGGCCGCGCTCGCCCGAGCGCTCCGGCTCTGCGGCCGAGCCGGACGATGAGCACGGATCGGCGATCGGCCGACAGGTAGGGCGAGCGCGGTCCGGAATGCGTTGAGCGCCGGTGTTTCCCGGGAGTGCGGGCCGAGCGACGCTCGGCCCGCACCCCAATGCGACGAATTCCCGTGGGCGACAAGCGCATCAGCGCTCGAAGCCCTGGGGGACTCGCCGGGATAACCGATCTCAGCCGCGGGCGGCGGTGAGCCTCCATCCGGCCGCGCGGGTGCGCTCGGACCAGAACGCCGCGTAGCGCCCGCCGGCTTCGAGGAGTTCGTCGTGGGTACCGCGTTCCACGATGCCGCCCTCGTCGAGGAAGAGGATCTGGTCGGCGTGGCGGATGGTGGGGAGGCGGTGGGCGACCACGAGGACGGTTCTGCCCTGGGTGAGTTCGCGGATGCCGCGCACGACGGCGGCCTCGTTCTGCGGGTCCAGGGCGCTGGTCGCCTCGTCCAGGAGCACGACGGGCGCGTTCTTGAGCAGGGCCCGCGCGATCGAGATGCGCTGGCGCTCACCGCCCGACAGCGCGGTGCCGCCCTCGCCGACCCGGGTGTCCCAGCCGTCGGGGAGCCGCGCGGCGATCTCGTCCACCCGCGCGGTGCGGGCGGCCTCGAGCACCTCCTCGTCGGTGGCGTCGGGCCGTCCCACGCGGATGTTGTCCAGCACGGTCTGGTCGAACAGGTACACGTCCTGGAAGACCAGCGAGACCTGGTTCAGCAGCGTTTCCGAGGTCAGGTCGCGCACGTCGCGGTCGCCGAGCAGGATGCGCCCCGCGTTCGTGTCGTAGAACCGCGCGGCCAGACGCAACACGGTGGTCTTGCCCGCTCCGCTGGGCCCGACGATCGCCGTGGTGGTGCCGGCGGGCGCCTCGAACGAGACCCCTTGCAGCACCGGCTCTTCCGGCCGGTAGCCGAACTTGACGTCCTCGAATCGCACGCCGGCGTCGGCGGGTTCCGCGGGCTCGGCCGGCTCGGCGACGACCGGGGTGTCGAGGAACTTGTTGATCTTGTTCACCGCGACCATCGCGCGCCGGATGGCGGTCGACAGCTCGGCCGCCTGGTTCAGGGGCTCGACGAACCGGGAGCTCACGGCGATCAGCGCGATCGCGACCGGCACCGAGATATCGCCGGACGTCGACAGCGAGATCACCAGCCACACCAGCGGAATGAACGTCAACTGCACCACGAACGAGAAGATCACCAGGCCGGGCACCGACGCCCAGATGGAGCGCCGGGTGGCCTCGCCCTGTTCGCGCAGCGCCGTGCGCAGCTGCCGCGTGCCGGAGTCGTCGGCGCCGAACGCCCGCAACACCGGTTGCGCCTGGGCGAATTCGATGACCCGCGAATTGGCCTCGGCGGCGGCCTGGTGCTGGCCGACGGTGGCGTGCGCGTAGAGCGAGCCGCCCCACTTGTTCACGAAGTAGAGCACGGGCGCGCTGGCCACCATGGCCAGCGAGATCCGCCAGTCGATGAACAGCATGCCGACGGCGACCGTGGCGGGCACCAGCACGGCGGTGACCAGCGGCGTGAGCAGGTGCGCGAACACGCCCATCACCTCGCGGGTGCTGGAGGTGATCAGGCGCGAGGCCTGGCCCGAGGTGGACGGGCCGAACGCGCCCAGCGGCATGGCGCCCAGGTGGTCGCCGAGGCGCATCTGCAGGTGCCGCATCAGGGCGACGCCGATGCGCAGGCCGATCTGGGCTTGCAGGAAGCTGGCGGCGGCCACCACCAGGTAGGCCGCCACGATGCCGGCGAGCCACCAGCCCGCGCGGTCGAGCCGGTCGGCGAAGACGTCCTCGAGCAGCGGCGCGAGCAGCACGTAGGCGATGCCCTGCGCGACCGAGAGCACCACCAGTGCGGCGCCGTAGCGGGGGAGCAGGGGCCGGTGCTCTTCGGGCACCAGGCGGGTGATCTGGCGGATCATCGTGCGGCTCCCTCGATTTCGCCGAGGTCGCGGACCGCGGCCTCGTTCGCGTCCCACAGCCCGCGGTAGGTTCCGCCGGCCGCGAGCAGTTCGTCGTGCGTGCCCCGCTCGACCAGCTTGCCGTCCTCGAGGACCAGCAGTTCGTCGACACCGGTGATGGTGTGCAGGCGGTGCGCGATCACCAGCACGGTGCGCCGGGCCACCAGTTCGGCCAGGGCGTCCTGGATCGCCGCCTCCGATTCCGGATCGGCGAACGCGGTGGCCTCGTCCAGCACCAGGATCGGCGCGTCGGCCAGCAGTGCCCGCGCGATCGAGAGTCGTTGCGCCTCACCGCCGGACAGTCGCGCGTCGTCGCCGATCACCGAGTCGTAGCCGCGCGGGAGTTCCAGGATGCGGTCGTGGATCTGGGCCGCGCGGGCGACGCGTTCGATCTCCTCGGCGCTCGCGTCGGGCCGCGCCAGCGCCAGGTTCGCGCGCACCGTGTCGTGCAGCAGGCGCACGTCCTGGAACACGAACGACACGAGCCGGTACAGGTCCTCCTGCGGCATCGAACGGATGTCCTGGCCGTCGATGGTGATGCGGCCCCGCGTGACGTCGTGGAAGCGCGGCAGCAGCTTCGCCATCGTGGACTTGCCGGACCCGCTCGGCCCCACCAGCGCGGTGATGGTGCCCGGCCGCAGCGTCGCCGACACGCCCTTCAGCACGTCGTGGCCCTCGTGGTAGCCGAATTGCACGTCCTCGAACACGACCTTCCCCGGCTCCACGACCTGCGCGTCGACCGGGTCGATCTCCTCGAGTTCGGCGACCTGCATCTGCTCGTGGAGCCGCAGGCAGGCCGCGTCGGCCTGGCGCAGCGACTGCGCCGAGTAGCCGACCGTGAGCACCGTGGTGCCCAGGCCCAGGCCCAGCAGCAGGAACGGCAGCAGGTCCAGCGCGGACATGCCGCCCGAGACCAGCGGCAGGCCGACGGCCAGCACGACCACCATGAGGAACACCGGGTTGAGCAGCAGGCTCGCCGACGCTTCGATCCGCGTCATCGGCGTCGCCCACGCCTTGAAGTAGTCGGTGAAACCCTCGACCGCCTCGCGGTAGCGGGTGTGGGCGCGGCGGGCCTGACCGAACGCCCGCACCACCTGGATGCCGTCGACGAATTCGACCGTCGCCGATTCCGAGCGCTTCTCCCACTCGGTGTACTCGCGCATCTTCTCGTCGTAGTTGCGGCCCATCATCGCCCCGAGCGCCACGCCGTAGAGGGCCAGCGGCGCCAGCAGCGCGAGCGCGAGCCGCCAATCGACGAGGAACAGGTAGCCCAGGGTGAGCAGCGGCGTGACGATGGCCGCGGTGAACTCCATCTGCGCGTGGGCGACCAGGTAGTGGATCGCCTCCACGTCGTCCTGGAGGAGCTTCTTGACCTCACCCGAGGTGCGCGCGCCGAACCAGCCCAGCGGCACCCGGCGCAGCTTGTCGGCCAGCGACTGGCGCAGGTGCAGCTGGTTGTCGGCGTCGATGACGTGGGTCCACAGCAGCGCGCCGGAGTAGAGCATGCCGCGCAGGCCGAGCAGGATCAGCGCCACCAGCACCGGCTGCCACACGGCGGTGGTGTCGCCGTCGAGCAGCCGCCGGGCGGCCTCGACGATGAGGACGAAGGGCAGCACCGCGCACACCGCGGAGGCGAACACGATCGCGCTGGCGATCGCCAGGCGCCCGCGTACGGGGGCGAGGATCGCGGCGCGCGCCGCCTTCTCGGCTTGTTTGGCCTGTTTCGGGTCGGCGACCGTCTCGGGACGGTCGCCGGTCAGGCTGTCTTCGGGCACAGAGGAACCCCTACGCATCGTTTCGGGTGGGTAGTCATCGCGCAGTGTATCCAGTGCGCGCGGATGCAGGAAAGCCTTGCCTAATGCCTGGGAGCGGACTGTGACCAGCGGTACTTTCCGGGCCGTGTGCGGCGGCGGAGGGCCGGACGTAGGTCCCCTTCGTCCGGATCGGCACTGCTATGGTCGGCAGTGGACACGGGGTGCTTCGCGTCCGCGAGGCTGAGAACACACCCGCCGAACCTGTTCAGGTAATACTGACGAAGGGATGTCACGGCGTTGTACGCCTCTACGACGAACACCGGTCGGTTCACCGACCAGCTCTGGGACCGCACGAAGGACCTGCGGGTCGCCATCGAGGAACTCGAATTCCTGCGCCGCCTCGGCGACGGCACGCTGCCGCCCGAGGTGTTCCGCACCTACATCGAACAGGATTCGCTGTACCTGACCGCGTATTCGAAGGCGCTGGCGATCCTGGCCTCGAAATCGCCCGATCCGCGGACTGCCGCGTTCTGGGCGACCTCGTCGGCCACGGCGGCCGCCGTCGAATCCACGATGCACGACGAACTGCTCAACGGGGGAGCGCTGCCCCCGCGCGAGGGTGAGCCGGAGCATTCGCAGACCTGCCTGGCCTACGTGTCGTATCTGATCGCGACCGCCGCGACCGAGTCGTACGCGGTGGCCGCGGCGGCGGCGCTGCCGTGCTTCTGGATCTACGCCGAGGTGGGCCGCGACCTGGCCGAGAGCGCCGCGAAGGTGATCGCCGCCGATCCGGACCACCCGTACGCGCGGTGGGTCACCACCTACGGCGCCGAGGAGTTCCAGAACTCCGCGGTCACCGCCCGCGCACTGGTCGACGAGGCCGCCGAGTCGGCGAGCGAGCGGGACCGGGACGCGATGGCGACGGCGTTCACGATCGCCACCCGCTACGAACTGATGTTCTGGGACACCGCCCTGCATCCGCAGCCCTGGCCCGCGTCATGACCGGTCGCCTGCGCCGCGCGCTCGCGGTCGTCGTCACCGGTGTCGCGCTGCTCTCGGCGCTCACCGCCTGCGGTTCGGGATCGGATTCCGGCGACACCATCCGCTTCGCGCTCGACTGGACGCCGAACACCAACCACTCGGGGCTCTACGTCGCCCTGCAGCGCGGCTACTTCGCCGAAGCGGGGCTGGACGTGCAGGTCCTGCCGTACAACAACACCTCGGTCGGCACCGTGATCGACGCCGGGAACGCGGAATTCGGTATCAGCACGCACAATTCGGCGACGTTCGCCCGCGCGGCGGGGGCGCGCACGAAGTCGGTGCTCGCCCCCTTGCAGCACTGGGCGACCGGGATCGGTGTGCGGGCCGACCGCGCCGACATCGCGAGCCCGAAGGACCTCGACGGCAAGACGTACGCGGGCTTCGGCGATCCGGGGGAGAAGGAAGCGCTGCAACAGGTCATCCGCAACGACGGCGGCACCGGCGATTTCACGTCGGTGACGCTGGGATCGTCGGCCTACGAGGCGGTCTACTCCGGCAAGGCCGACTTCACCGTCTCCTACCTGGCGTGGGAGGGCATCGAAGCCGAGCACCACGGCACGCCCATGAAGTACTTCCGCTACACGGATTTCGGCTTCCCCGACGCCTACGCCATCGTGATCGACGCCAACGAGGACTGGCTCGCGGCGAATCCCGAGCGCGCGCGGCAGTTCGTGCAAGCGTTGCAGCGCGGCTACCAGTTCGCCGCCGACAACCCCGACGCGGCGGCTCAGGATCTCATCGACGCCAATCCCGGTGCGTTCAACGACGAGAAGCTGGTCTTCGAGAGTCAGCGCATGCTGGCCGAGCAGTTCATGAAGGACGCCGACGGCCGGGTGGGCACCCAGACGCAGGCGCAGTGGGCGGCCAATTCCGGCTTCCTGTACCGGGGTGGTCTGCTGAACGGGCCCGACGGCTCACCGCTGACGGCGGAGCCCGACTGGTCGACCTATTTCACCAATGAGTACCTCGGCAACCCGTGACATCGCGGTAGGCGGTGCGGCGCGCTCGGGCGGAATCCGGTGGGCCGTCCCGTCCGTCGTGACGGTGGCCGTGCTGGTCGCCGTCTGGCAGATCTACGTTTCGGCCAGTGGAATTCGCCCGCAGGTGCTGCCCTCGCCGATGCGGGTGGCGCGGCAGGGGTGGGCGCATCGCGAGGAGATCGGCACCCACGCCGCCGCGACCTTGCAGGTGACGCTCCTCGGGTTCGCGGTGTCGCTGACGCTGGCGTGGGCGCTGGCGATCGTGGTGGATTTCTCGCCGTGGTTGCGGCGTGCGTTCGTGCCGCTGTTCGTGGCGTCGCAGACGCTGCCGATCGTGGCGATCGCGCCGCTGATGATCATCTGGTTCGGGTTCGGACTGCTGCCGAAGATCCTCGTGGTCTCGTTGGTGACCTTCTTCCCGATGGCGATCGGCCTCATCGAAGGGTTCGCCGCGGCCGACCGGGAGGCGGGGGCACTGCTGCGGAGCATGGGCGCCTCGCGCGCGCAGGTGTTCCGGTATGTGCGGCTGCCTTCGGCGGTGCCGCGGTTCTTCACGGCCCTGCGCATCGGCATCACCTACGCGGTGGTCGGTGCGGTGTTCGCCGAATACGTCGGTGCCAGTGCAGGTCTCGGCATCTACATGAGCCTGCAGAAGAACTCGTTCCGCACCGACCTGGTGCTGGCGGCGGTGCTGGTGACGGCGCTGCTGAGCATCGCGCTGTACCTGTCGACGTTCCTGATCGAACGGCTGGTCGCGCCGTGGGCGCTCGCGGAGAACAGGAGCGGTCGTGGTTGAGGACCGGCTCGTCGTGGACGGGCTTCGGAAATCGTTCCCCGGGCACGGGCGGCGCGCCCCGGATCTCGCGGTGCTGGGCGGGGTTTCGTTCACCGTGCGGTCGGGGGAGTTCGTGAGCGTCATCGGGCCCAGCGGGTGCGGGAAGAGCACCGTCTTCAACATGCTGGCCGGACTGGAAACCCCGGATTCGGGCGGCGTGCGCTTCCGCGCGGCCGAGGGCGAGGATCCGGCCTCGCATTGCGCCTATATGCCGCAGAAGGATCTGCTGTTCCCGTGGCGGACCATCCTCGACAACACCATCCTCGGGTTGCAGGTGCGGGGCGTGCCGAAATCGGAGGCCCGCCGCCGCGCCCTCGAACTGTTCCCGGTGTTCGGGCTGGCCGGGTTCGAGAACGCGCGACCGTCGCAGCTGTCGGGCGGGATGCGACAGCGGGCCGCGCTGTTGCGCACCGTGGTTCAGGAACGCGAAGTGCTGCTGCTGGACGAACCTTTCGGCGCGCTCGACTCCCTGACCCGCACCGAGATGCAGTCCTGGCTGCAAGAGGTGTGGCAGCGCTACCGATGGACGGTGCTGATGATCACCCACGACATCCGCGAGGCCGTGTACCTGTCCGATCGCGTGATCGTGCTCTCGGCCCGCCCCGCGACCGTGCGCCACGAGGTGCGCGTCGACCTGCCCCGGCCCCGCGACCTGTCCACGATCACCGCACCCGAATTCGCGGCGCTGGAACAGGAATTGCTGGAGATCCTGCACGAGGAATCGCGGCGGGCGTTCGCCGAACAGAAGACGGTGTGAGGGTGGGCCTTGCGGTGGGCCGCTCCACCGGGCGGCGGCGTCGGCGACCAGATCGCGCAGGGTGGCCCACGCCGGGGCGGCACGGTAGTCCTCGATACCGCCCCGGGTGGTTCTAGCCTCGGAAGACCTCGACGTGGGCGCCGGTCGCGATGGCGAAGATGCCGGGGCCCGCGCCGGTGCAGCCGGCGGTGATGCGGTCGCCGGAGGGGGTGAAGGGGTAGCTCAGCGTGTGGTACGGGCCGATGGCGTAGAGCGGAAACGGGCCGCTGGCGTAGAGGCCGACGCACTCGACGCGCAGCACGTAGTTGCTGCCGCCGTCGGGATGACAGATCGCCGATGCGCCGAACAGGTCCTTTTCGACGACGCAGTCCTGCGGCGCCGCCTGAGCGGCCCCGGAACCGAGGACCACCGTGCCGGCCAGGCCCGCGAGTCCTGCCGCCGCCGTGACGAATGCTTTCTTCATGGATTCTCCTCCGGTGTTCGAGTGGGTTTCGTCGGCAAGGTATTCGATGCCGACGGTGATGCGGGGACGGGTCGTCCGCCGCACGTCAGGGGAGTCGCCGCGCGAGCTGGTTCGTGGGCCGCTCACCGGCGGCCGAAGTGCTCGACGAGGCGCGAATAGCTGTCGTCACCGTGGCCCGCCGCGAGCGTGTCGGCGACGAGCCGGCCGGTGTAGGTGGGGAATTCGGTATCGATGCCGCGCGCACGGCTTTCGGCGATCAGATCCTCGAGCGAGGGCAGGTGGTGCTTCAACGCGCCGAAGGGAGTGGCGAATTCGGCGCGATCGATCTCGCCCGCGAGCATCGGGAACAGGCCGGGCAGGCCCGCCAGCGCCGGCTCCGCCTGTTCGGCGTAGCGGACGATCGGGATTCCCGCATCGCCGAGCAGCGCCGCGGCGTGCAGGAATCCGTTCAGCAGGCCCCACATGATGTCGTGGAACGCCAGCCCGTAGACCAGGGGCACGCGCGGGTCCTCGGAGACGTGGGTCGCGCGGCCGCCGAGCGCCCGCAGGATGGGCTCGTGGCGGTCGAACACCGGGCGCGGACCGCCGTAGAAGATCACCGCGTCCGGGGAACCGATCGCGGGGGCGATGGTCATGATCTGGCCGTGCAGGTAGTCGGCGTAGTGGGCGGCCACCGATTCCGCTGCCGCCGCGGCCCGTTCGGACGGACCGTCGGTCAGGTTCACCACGGTCCGGCCCGCCAGCGCCCCGCCGACCGACCGCAGCAGATCCACGGCGATCTCGCCGCCTTGGACATTGACGATCACCAGTTCCGCCTCGGCGACGGCCGCCTCCGGTGACGCGGCCAGGCGTGCTCCCTTGGCCACCAGCGTTTCCGCCTTGGCCGCGGACCTGTTCCAGACGATCAGCGGGTGGCCGGCGTCCAGCACGGCGGTAGCCAGAGCGGAGCCCATTTCGCCCAAGCCCAATACTGCGACTGTCATGATTCTCCTTCTTCGTGGATACCGAAAGGCGTTGTCGTATAGATGGTTTCGAGGTTCTCCACGCTCATCCGGCCGAAGCGGGCACGGGCGCCGCGGTGTGATCACGCGTGTCGACCCCTCGACGTCCGCGCATCACCCCCGCCGCGAGCAGGCCGAGCAGGGTGGCCGCGGCGGCGACCACGACCGTGGTGCGCAGCCCGTCGGCGGTCGCTAGGCGCAGGGCCGTGCCGTCGAGACCGTCCAGTCCCGCGTTGGCGATGCCGACGAGGACCGCGAGGCCCGCGCCGATGCCGACCTGCATCGCGGTGTTGGCCATCCCGCCCGCGGTGCCTTGTTCGTGTTCGGCGACACCGGTTCCGGCGGCGGCGAACATGGTCGGGAAGATCGTGCCCATCCCCGCGCCGTACACCAGGATTCCGGGCAGGATCGTCCAGTAGGAGCCGTCCACGGCCATCCCGGCGGCGAGGAGCCCGCCGCCGGCCGCGCCCAGCAGCAGGCCGGTGATCAGGGTGGCGCGGATACCGGTCCGCACGATGAGCCTTTCGGCGACGAAGTTCGCGACCGCGATGACCACCGACAGGCTCAGGAACACGAGCCCGGTGACGAGTGCGCTGTATTCCCACACGTTTTGGAGGAACAGCGTGAGGAAGTAGACGACATTCTGTGTGCTGGCGCCGAACACGAAGATGACCGCGAGGGCCGGGCCCAGCGCCCGCGCCAACCGCAACGGCATGAGCGGGCCGGCACTGCGCGCCTCGATCATCAGGAACGCGCCCAGCAGCACGACCGCCGCCGCGCCCCCGGCCAGGACGGGTTTCGACGTCCACCCGGACTCGGGCGCCTGCGCCACCGTGAACACCAGCAAGGTGACGCCCACGGTGCCGGTGAGCGCGCCGGGCACGTCGAAGCCCCGCGTGCGATCGCGGGGACCGTCGGCCCGGAGCACGAAGAACGCCGCGCCCGCGCCGGCCAGCACGAGGGGGATGTTGATCAAGAACACGGCCTGCCAGCCGAACACACTGGTCAGCACGCCGCCGAGCAAGGCGCCGAGGCTGAGCCCACCGGCTCCGGCGCCCGCCCAGACCGCGAGCGCTCGGATGCGTTCCCTTCCCTCCTCGAACATGGTGTTGACCAGCGAGAGCGTCGCGGGGAACAGCAGTGCCGCGCCGACCCCTTGGATCGCGCGCGCGGCGATCAGCGCGGCCGTGGTGGTGGCGAGGCCGCCGAGCAGGGAAGCGGCGCCGAACAACGCCATGCCGAGGACGAAGATGCGTCGTCGGCCGAGGAGGTCGGCGGAGCGTCCGCCGAGGAGCAGCAGGCCGCCGAAGAAGATGGCGTAGGCGCTGACGACCCATTGCATGGTGTGTCCGGTGAACCCGACATCGCGGGCGATGTCGGGCAGGGCGACGTAGATGATGGTGAAGTCCAGCGAGGTGATCAGACTGGAGAAGGCCAGGAGGGCCAGAGCCGCGGCCGGGTGTTTTCTCATCGGGGTCCTTCTTCGTGCTCAGAGCGGGTAGGGGCGCGCGACGCGGGCGTCGTGGAGCGCGCGGGCCCACCAGGTGAGCTGGTTGAGCAGGGCCGTCGCGGCGGCGCCCGCGCCGGCGAGGTCGAGCGGCTTGCCGGAGTCGTCGAATTTGTTCCAGCACGAGTGGAAGCTCACGGTGTCGCGAATCGTCACGGCGTGCAGTTCGCCGAACACTTGGCGCAGTTGTTCGGCGGCCCGCAAGCCGCCCGAGACGCCGCCGTAGCTGACGATGGCGACCGGTTTCGCCTTCCACTCCTCGACATAGGAGTCGATGGCGTTCTTGAGCGGGGCGGGATAGCCCCGGTTGTACTCGGGCGAGACGATCACGAACGCGTCGGCGCGCGCCAGGCGCGGCGCGAGTGCGGCGACGGCGGCGTCGGATTCGTCGAGGACATCGGAGAGCCCGGCGTCGGCCAGATCGATGAGGTCGAGGTCGAGTCCGCCGTGCGCTGCCGCGTGTTCGTGAAACCATGTGGCGACCGTGGGCCCGAATCGGTGTGCGCGGGTGCTGCCGATGATGATCGCCACGTGCACGGCATCGGTTGCGTGCATAGGATCCGCCTTTCCAGCCGAAGTCGTCGTACCCGCACGACTTTCGCGGCCCCGGCCTACACGCCCCTTACCGCCGCCCTACACGGTGATCACCCCCGGTTACGCGGGCCGTATCGTCACGGGCATGAGGTTCGGCGTGCTCGGCGCACTGGCGGTGTGGACGGAGGAGGGTGCGCCCGTCGCGATCCCGCCCGGCCAGGTGCGCACGGTGCTCGCCGTTCTCCTCGTCCATCGCGGGCGTCCGGTGTCGACCGATCGGCTGATCGATGTGCTGTGGCCGCGGCGGGCGCCCCGCGACGCGGCGAGCGCGCTCCAGGTCAAGGTCTCGCAACTGCGCGCCGCCCTCGCCGCCGCCGAACCGGACGCGCGCGCGTTGGTGGCCTCCGGCTCCACGAGCTACCGGCTGGAGGTCGCGGCCGACGCCGTGGACGCGGGCCGGTTCGAGGAGGCGCTGGCCCATGCCGGACCGGACGCCCGGTCCCGGGCCGAGGCTCTCACGGCCGCATTGCGACTCTGGCGCGGCCCGGCGTTCGCCGACGTGGCCGACGCGGAGTTCGCGGCGGTCGAGATCGCCCGGCTGGAAGAACTGCGGCTGTCCGCGGTGGAGACCCGGGCCGAGGCGCTGCTCGAACTCGCCGAAGACAGCGATCTGGTGGGCGAATTGGCGCCGCTGGTCGCCGAACATCCCCTGCGCGAACGACTGCGCGCCGCGCACCTGCGCGCCCTCTACCGGTCCGGACGGCAGAGCGAAGCCCTGGCCGGGTTCACCGAGTTGCGCGAACGGCTGCGCACCGAACTCGGCGTCGATCCCGGCCCCGAGGTGGCCGCCGTGCACCGCGCGATCCTCGCGCAGGATCCGCTGCTCGCGCCCAGCCCGGCGAGCACGCCGACCAACCTGCCCGGCGAGCTGACCGAACTGATCGGTCGCGCCGAAGCGGCCCACGACGTGCGCGGCATGCTCGGCGAGTATCGGATGGTCACCCTCGTCGGACCGGGCGGCGTCGGCAAGACTCGGCTCTCGATCGAAGTGGCGCGCTCGCTGCGCCCCGACCACCCCGATGGCGTGTGGTTCGTCGAGCTGGCCGGACTCGACGCGAGCGCCGCCGCGCGGACGACCGTCGTGGACACCGTGCACGCGGCGCTCGGCATCCGCAACGACATCCGGTCCGCCGCCGATCCGTTCGACCAGCTGGTCACCGCGCTCGACGGCAAGCGGGTTCTGCTGGTCCTGGACAACTGCGAACATCTGGTGGCCGTGGTCGCCGAAGTGGCTGAGCGACTGATGCGTTCGGCCGCCGGATTGCGTGTGCTGGCCACGAGCCGCGAGCCACTGGGCGTGGACGGTGAAGCCGTCTACCCGGTGCCCGCGCTCGAATTGCCCTATGCGCCCGCGGATATCGGTGTGGAGGCGCTGCCGAAGTTCAGCGCCGTCCGGCTGTTCGCCGCGCGGGCGGCGGCCGCCTCGCCCGGCTTCGCGATCGATGCGGGCAACGCCGCGGCCGTCGCGGTCATCTGCCGTCGCCTCGACGGGATTCCCCTGGCGCTGGAGCTGGCCGCGGCCCGCGTGCGGGCCCTGGGCGTGCGAGAGTTGGCCGCCCGCATGGACGATCGGTTCGAGCTGCTGGTCACCGGACGGCGGGGCGGTCCGGGCCGGCAGCAGACGCTGCGCGCCGTGATCGACTGGAGCTGGGAGCAGTTGTCCGAGCCGGAACAGGCGGTGTTGCGCAGGCTTTCGGTGCACGGGGACGGCTTCGGGCTCGCGGCGGCCGAAAGTGTCTGCGCGAGCGCCGATCTGCCGGGAGCCCGGGTGCCGGACCTGCTCGCGCGCCTGGTGGATCGCTCACTCGTCGCGATGAAGGACACCGATGCCGGGCCGCGCTACCGGCTGCTGGAATCGGTCGCGCTGTACTGCGCGCAGCGGCTCACCGAAGCCGGTGAGGCCGACGCGGTGCGCGGTGCGCGCAACGAGTACTACGCGGCGCTGGCGGAGCGGGCGCGGGCGTGGCTGCGCGGCGCCGATCAGCGGCGGTGGCTGGCGGTCCTGGACACCGAGTACGCGAATCTCCGGTCTGCCGTGGAGGATTCGGTGCGGCGTGGGGACGTCGAGGTCGCGCTGCGCCTGGTCGATGCCCTGGGCTGGTACTGGTTCCTGCGTGGGCGGATCAGGGAGGGTGTCCGGCTGCTCGACGCGGCGCTCGGCGCTGCTCGAGGCGCCGCACCGGCGCTGCGGGCGCGCGCCAACGGGTGGTGGTCGGCGCTCACGCTGCTCAGCGCGGGCGCGTCGGACCGGTCGGAACTGGTCGACGCGGCGGTCGCGGGATTCGACGGGGTGGACGATCCGGCCGGCCTGGCGTTCACCGAGTGGCTGCTCGGCGAGGTGCTGCTCGGCGGTGGCGACCATTCGGTCGGCGAAGCCCTCGCGCAGCGTGCCGTGGCGGGATTCCGTGCGGCCGAGGACGAATGGGGTCTCGCGGCCGCTTTGAGCAGCGCCGGCCACCACGCCCTGCTGCGCGGCGACCTCACGGCCATGCATCGCGACGCGACCGAAAGTGCCCGCCTCTTCACGGTTCT
Source organism: Nocardia puris (assembly GCF_003315035.1). Lineage (GTDB taxonomy): Bacteria > Actinomycetota > Actinomycetes > Mycobacteriales > Mycobacteriaceae > Nocardia > Nocardia puris. Next base: position 1,175 of record NZ_QNRE01000001.1, on the reverse strand, counting down.
CGGCGACCGGTGGGGGCAGCTGCGGGCCGCCGAACTCCTCGGCAGGCGTGCCGAGATCGTCGGCGATTACACCGAAGCCGTGCGTCTGCGCCGCGACGGACTGCGCCGGGCCGAGGAACTCTGCCTGTGGCCGCAGGTCGCCGACATGATGTCGGGGCTCGGCCGGCTCGCGTTGCTGGCCGGCGATCTGCCCCGGGCGCGGCTGCTCCACGAACGCGCGCTCGCGCTCTCGGTGGGGCAGGGCCACGAACTCGGCCGGGTTTTCGCCGAGGTGGGCCTCGGTATCGGCGCGCGCCGTGAGGGACGACTCGACGACGCCGAGCAGCACACCCGCGCCTCCTTGGATTGGAACCGGGCCGTCGGCTACGCGCCCGGCGTCGCGCACAGCCTCGCCGAACTCGGCTTCATCGCCGAGCTGCGCGGCGATCCCGAGCGCGCCCGCGCCCTGCACGACGAAGGCCTGACCGTTGCCCGGTGCACCGGCGACCCCCGCGCGGTCGCCCTCGCGCAGGAAGGTCTCGCCGGCGCGGCGGCCCTCGCCGGGAACTTCGACGAAGCCCGCCGCCTCCTCGCCGCCGCGACGGAGGCGCGGGCCGCGGCGGGTGCGCCCCTGCCCGACCAGGAGCGTTTCGACGTGGACCGCATCGCGACGGCGATCAGTGCGGACGCGCACGAGCGTTCTTGATGCGTCGAGGGCTCGGGTTGACGCGGATATGCTGCGCCGCATCATGATCGGTGAAGCACAACGGTTGTTCCGGCTCGGTATGTTCCCGATCCGGCCTGCGGGGTGTTCTCGCGGCGGCCACGCGGGCGGCGCTCACGGAGTTGCGTTCCTGACATCCCGAACGGTTCTATGTCTACGCACTGCTGACGACGGGCGAGGCGCTGCCGCCGCACCTCGCCGTGTGCCCGCTCGAAGGTGACGGGCGCGCCGGAATCGAGCGATGGAATCCGTCCGAAAGCCCCCACGTGATAACGGGATATGAGGGAGTGCTTCCGACACGTGGTGCTTGCGTTCGGCACCCGGGGATCTCTACATCGGATGCGGGAGGCCGTGGACGCCGAGTTTCACACTCGGTTGGTTGCGTCCAATAGCGTGGTGTACGGCCCGACCACCCGAGCAGCCCCCTGTTCCGAGCGTGTCGTAGCCGGAAACGAGGTGGTCACCGCGTGAC